>NZ_LGQW01000011.1 GCF_003116035.1 Azospirillum sp. TSH64 | reverse complement strand
CATCCGCAGCTTCGGTACACGGCTTGAGCCCCGATACATTTTCGGCGCAGGCCGGCTTAACTAGACCAGTGAGCTATTACGCTTTCTTTAAAGGATGGCTGCTTCTAAGCCAACCTCCTGGTTGTCATGGCCTTCCCACATCCTTTCCCACTTAGCCGTGATTTGGGGACCTTAGCTGGCGGTCTGGGCTGTTTCCCTCTCGACGATGGACCTTAGCACCCACCGTCTGTCTGCCGCGCTCTGCTCGCGGGTATTCGGAGTTTGGTTAGGTTTGGTAAGGCTCGCGCCCCCCTAGCCCATCCAGTGCTCTACCCCCCGCGGCAATACGCGACGCGCTACCTAAATAGCTTTCGCGGAGAACCAGCTATTTCCTGATTTGATTGGCCTTTCACCCCTAGCCACAGGTCATCTCCGACTTTTTCAACAGGCGTGAGTTCGGTCCTCCAGTGCGTGTTACCGCACCTTCAACCTGCCCATGGCTAGATCATCAGGTTTCGGGTCTAAAGCATGCAACTCGGTCGCCCTATTCAGACTCGCTTTCGCTGCGCCTCCACCTACCGGCTTAAGCTCGCTGCATACTCTAAGTCGCTGACCCATTATACAAAAGGTACGCCGTCACCCCATGAAGAGGCTCCGACTGCTTGTAGGCATCCGGTTTCAGGAACTGTTTCACTCCCCTTGTCGGGGTGCTTTTCACCTTTCCCTCACGGTACTGGTGCACTATCGGTCACTGAGGAGTACTTAGGCTTGGAGGGTGGTCCCCCCACGTTCAGACAGGGTTTCACGTGCCCCGCCCTACTCGAGCATCCGATCCGGTTTATCCGTACGGGGCTATCACCCGCTATGGCCCGACTTTCCAGACGGTTCCGGTTATGTAGATCGAATGACTGGCCTGGTCCGCGTTCGCTCGCCACTACTAGCGGAGTCTCGGTTGATGTCCTTTCCTCCGGCTACTTAGATGTTTCAGTTCGCCGGGTTCGCTTCCCACACCTATTTATTCAGTGTGGGATACCGCGTTAAGCGGTGGGTTTCCCCATTCGGAAATTCACGGATCAATGCCTGCTCGCGGCTCCCCGTGACTTATCGCAACGTGCTACGTCCTTCATCGCCTCTCAGTGCCAAGGCATCCACCAGATGCCCTTCAGACGCTTGATCTCAACTCCAACGAAAACGCTTGCGCCACGCGCAGGAACAAGCCTGCTCGCGA
>NZ_LGQW01000014.1 GCF_003116035.1 Azospirillum sp. TSH64 | reverse complement strand
GTCACCCTGGGCTCGGCCGGGACGACCCTGCTTGTCAACGGTCTTGAGACGATCACCGGCGGCACGGGTTCGGAACTGATCTATCTCGGCTCGGGCGGCAACACGCTGCTGGCATCCGGGATCGACATCCTGATCGGTGGTGTCGGCACCGATGTCGTCACGCTGGGCACGGCCGGCAACACGGTGCTGCTGCGCGGCATCGAGACGCTGACCGGCGGTGTCGGCACCGACGTCCTGACGCTGGGCAACACAGGCAACACTGTCACGGTTTCGCTGTTCGAAACGGTGGGCGGCGGCACCGGCGTGGACGTCATCAACATCGGCACGGCCGGCAGCACGCTGGCGGTGTGCGCCGTGGAGTCGCTGACCGGCGGTGTCGGCACCGATGTCATCACCCTTTGCCCGAACGGCAACACCATTCTGGTCGCGGCCGTCGAAACGCTTATCGGCAGCACGGCCACCGACTTCGTCACTCTGGGAACCGCCGGCAACACCATCCTGGTGTCGGCGCTGGAGACGCTGACCGGCAGCGTCGGCACCGACGTCGTCACCCTCGGTTCGGCCGGCAGCACGATGCTGGCGACCGGGCTTGAGACCCTGACCGGCGGCGCCGGCACCGATCTGGTGTTCATCGGCCTGACCGGCAGCACCCTGCTGGTGTCCGGCATCGAGACGCTGGTCGCCGGATCGAACATCGACACCGCGAACACCCTGGTCGACATCGTCACTCTGGGTACCGCCGGCAACACCATCCTCCTGCGCGGGCTGGAGACGCTGATCGGCGGGGCCGGCACCGATGTCGTCACCATCGGCGACACCGGCACCACCATGCTGATGTCGAATGTCGAGACGCTGTCCGGCGGCACCGGCATCGACGTCATCAGCCTGGGCACGGCCGGCAACACCCTGGTGCTGGTCGGCCTGCTCGAGACCCTGACCGGCGGCGTCGGCACCGACGTCGTCACCCTGGGCTCGGCCGGGACGACCCTGCTTGTCAACGGTCTTGAGACGATCACCGGCGGCACGGGTTCGGAACTGGTGTTCCTGGGCTCGGGCGGTTCGACGGTCTCGGTGTCGGGCATCGACATCCTGATCGGCGGCGTCGGCACCGACGTTGTCACGCTGGGCACGGCCGGCAACACGGTGCTGCTGCGCGGCATCGAGACGCTGACCGGCGGCGTGGGCACCGACGTCCTGACGCTGGGCAACACGTCCAACACCGCGACGGTTTCGCTGTTCGAGACGATCATCGGCGGCACCGCCTCCGATGCCATCACGATCGGCACCACGG
>NZ_LGQW01000010.1 GCF_003116035.1 Azospirillum sp. TSH64 | reverse complement strand
TGGTTTTTGATGGCCTCGTCGACGGGGTAGTTCTCGAAGACGAGGATGCTGTCGAACAGGGCCCGCGCGCCGCCGCTGGTGCCGAGGCTGGAGCCGGCCCAGCGCTGCACCTCGTGCAGCGGCGTGTGCTCGTGCTCGCGCATCTCCAGGTTCCGCCGCTGCAACCCGCGCAGCCACTCCCCCACCCGCTCATCCGATGGCGGACGCTCCACCACCGGCAGCGTGTTGATGAACAGCCCCAGCGTCTCCTCGACGCCGGCAAGCTCCGCCGGACGGCCCGACACCGTCGCACCGAACGCCACCGTCTCCTGCCCGCTGTAGCGTTGCAGAAGAAGCGCCCACGCCCCCTGCACCAGCGTGTTCAGCGTCACCCGCTGCGCCTGCGCGAACGCCTGCAACCGCCGCGTCGCACCGCCGTCCAGCCGCAGCCGCACAATGCCGTGCCCCGCCTGCGGATGCCGGCAGGGCAGGCTCGCCGCCAGCAGCGTCGGCGCCTCCAGCCCCGACAGGCGCCCGCGCCAGAAGCGCTCCGACGCCGCCGCATCCTGCCGCCCGAGCCACGCGATGTAGTCGCGGTAGCGGCCCGCCGCGCCACCGACCGCGCCGTCCACCTCCGCTCCCCGGTAGCGGCCCAGCGCCTCCGCCACCAGACGCGCGCTGCTCCAGCCGTCCAGCAGAAGGTGGTGGCTGGTCCAGATCAGGCGATGGCGCGCTTGGCCCTGTGGCCCCTGCCCCAGCCGCACCAACAGAACCCGCTGCAACGGCGGACGGCCAAGCTCGAAGCCACGGGCACGCTCCTCCCGCGCCAAGGCACCCAGAGCCTCCTCCAGGTCGGCGCCGGCGAGGCCGCGGTCGCGCCAGTCCAGCACCGACACCGCATCGCCCACCCGCTCCCACACCGCCTGCAATGGGGCAGCAAGCCGGCTGCCCCACAGGAAACTGGTGCGCAGCACGGCATGGCGCGCCGTCACCCAGGCCCAGGCGGCGGCGAAGCGGGTCTCCTCAAGCCCCTCCACCTCGACGGCGAGCTGCGTCACATAGGGGCTTTCGCCCTCCGCAGCGCCTTCCAGCGCATGGAACAGCATGCCCTGCTGCATCGGGCTCAGCGGATAGAGGTCCTCCACCTCGCGCGCCGGCAGCGCCAGGGCGTCCAGCTGCCCCTGCGTCAGCCCGGCCAGCGGAACGTCCGACGGCGTCAGCCCGCCGGCCGAGGACTCGCAATGCGCAACCAGTGCCCGAAGCTCCTCCCCATAGGCCGAGGCCAGCCCCTCCACCACCGGCGGCGCCAGCACCGCACGGCTGTAGCTCCAGTCGAACACCAGTTCCCCGTCATAGACCCTGCCGTCGATGCTCAGCCAGTTGCCGAGCGGGGCGTCGGCATCGAGACGGGCACCCGCCGGCTCGTTGGCCGGCACGAAGCGGGCGGTGTCGTCGAAGCTGCCGTCGAACTGGCCCAGATAGTTGAAGGTCACCCGCGCCTCGGGCAGGGCCCGCAGCGTTGCCTGCGCCTCTGCATCGCCCAGATGGCGCAGCACGCCGTAGCCCAGCCCGTTCGACGGAACCGCCCGAAGCTGCTCCTTCACCGCCTTGATCGCCGCGCCAATCGCAGTGCCCTCCTCCCCTCCGGGGTGCAGATGCACCGGATAGGCGGTGGTGAACCAGCCGACGCTGTGGCTGAGGTCCAGGCCGCCCACCAGCTCCTCGCGGCCATGCCCCTCCAACTGCACCAGCGCCGACACTTCGCCGCTCCACCGGCACAGCACCCGCGACAGCGCCGTCAGCAGAAGGTCGTTCACCCGCGTCCGGTAGGCCGCAGGCGCCGACGACAGCAG
>NZ_LGQW01000009.1 GCF_003116035.1 Azospirillum sp. TSH64 | reverse complement strand
AAACCGTCCTCCCCCATCGTCGCTGAACCGTCACTGCGACTCTGCCAAAACCCCATGATTTCAAGGCTTTCGCGACCCTATGGGGTCAACGGCGCGCCGCAACTAGGAGAAGAGTAATGATCCCCCGCTATAGGCGTCAAGGGCGGATTCGGCGTTGCCAGCCAACGCAGTGCTCATCGGCCCGAACTGGCAGGCCATCACCCAGCCAACACAACGGCTGACGCATCGTCATGTTGACAGGGCGCGTTCGTCGGCCAAGCTGTTCCTGGTGCTGGGTTCCTTCCGCACCAGGACAGGAGTGTCGGCGGCGCGGCGGCGTTGATCAGGGAGAGATCGGCGCAGTGAATAATATCGACAAGACATAATCCTTCGTGGTATAAATAATCTTAGAGAACGCATGCGTTCATTCATAATGCCCAGGAGAGTACAGGGGTTCCTCCACCCCACACGGTTGGAGTTCGCGCGTGGAAGCGTGGCGAGCAGAAAACGACCATGAGGTTAGGGCAACCGACGAGACGAACATCATCAACCCACAGCAGGTGAGATGAGTAGCGACCGCTCGGTGGGACTTGAGTTCCCACAAGAAGGCTTAACGAAAATGAGGGTGGCTCTGTCTTCACATGTTTGACAACTACCCACACGCACCAGTTACTCGATTGCTGAGTGCGTGAGCTTGGAATTATCAATTCCATAACCGTTGACTCCCAAACGTTCACCGGAGATGCAAGGTGTAGCGGATGAAAAAGGCATGCTATGCACATCCAGCCTACAGTACCCCGAAGTCTCGCCATCAGGTGGAACGGGAGTAAGAAAGGCTGCTTAAGCAGGTACAGGGCAACCGCCTGCTGCTATTATAGACATGGCAAGTGGCTTATCGAGTGACTACATAAACTCAGGATGTCATCTTCTTCCCCTTGGTTCAGAATAATCAAACGTCCATGCGTGTGACTTTGAGTCTGGACCAAGGGGGAGAGAAAGTGACGTGAAATCTAGGATGTGAATCTGAATCATTCATTCAGTGATTAGGAATGGGCTGACGGACGTGATGCCGCACTGAACGAAGTGAAGGGCGAGAAGCACGTCCGATAGCCCGCCAGCAGCACCACCATGGTGCTGCTGAAGGTCATCAGGATCAGTTGGTTCATGTCGATGATGCGTTTGGTTACACGGCGGTTGGAACGGCCATGAAAAACCGTGGCAAACCGTTGATTTCCGGTACGCTGATGATCACTGGCATCAGATGATGTTGACCACCTTGCGCTTGGCTTCGGTATCTCCGTCGATGTAGCGGGCCGTGACGACCAGAGATCGGTGTCCAGCCAGTTCCATGACATCCCGCAGGGAACCGCCTACCAGGGTAATCTTGCGCGCAGCGTTGGTGATGAAAGTTCGACGACCTGAATGGCTAGAGCACCCGTTGAACCCAAGCCGGTGATAGAGGTCGAAGAACCAACGGGTGACCGATGCCGCCGACATCCGATGCCCGCGTTCCGAATAGATGATGTGCCTATCTGGATGCGGACGGCGTTCGGCATGAAGCTGCACCAGGGCGTCACGCAACTCCCTGCTGAGAGGGATGGTGCGACCAGACCCCATCTTTGCGGCGCGATCTTCCAGGTGCAGGAAATCCCCAACTTGGCCGTCTGAGTTGGTAACCATCCCCCAGGTCGCTTCGGCGATCTCCTTGGCTCTCAATCCAGCCCGCACGCTCAGCAGGAACATCGCCGCGTCACGGGCTGGGTTTCGAGTCGTGGACAGGTGTGCCAGCACTGCCTTCATCTGGGCTGTGGAGAGTACCTTTGCCTGCCGACCTGCCATGCTGATCTCACAATAAAACCGCACACAACAAGCATGGTCTCACGAGTTCTCAGTCTGTCAACCGAAAGATTGCGTCCAACACCGCACCAATCCTCATCTCACAAGAGAAGAGAGATTTTATGGTGA
>NZ_LGQW01000013.1:1406-2534 GCF_003116035.1 Azospirillum sp. TSH64 | reverse complement strand
TACACGATGGTGTACGGCATCATCGGCATGATCAACTTCGCCCATGGCGAGATTTACATGATCGGCTCCTTCGTGGCGCTGATCACCTTCCTGGCCATCGGCGCGCTCGGCATCACCTGGGTGCCCTTGGCGCTGCTGATCATGCTGCTCGCCTCCATGCTGTTCACCAGCGTCTATGGCTGGACGGTCGAGCGCATCGCCTACCGGCCGCTGCGCTCCTCGCCGCGCCTCGCGCCGCTGATCTCCGCCATCGGCATGTCGATCTTCCTGCAGAACTACATCCAGATCCTCCAAGGCGCCCGCTCCAAGCCGCTGCAGCCCATCCTGCCCGGCAACCTCACCCTGATGGACGGCGCCGTCTCCGTCAGCTACGTCCGGCTCGCCACCATCATCATCACCCTGGTCCTCATGGTCGGCTTCACCATGCTGATCAACCGCACCTCGCTCGGACGTGCCCAGCGCGCCTGCGAGCAGGACAAGAAGATGGCCGGCCTATTGGGCGTCAACGTCGACCGCGTCATCTCGCTGACCTTCGTCATGGGTGCTGCACTCGCCGCCGTCGCCGGCATGATGGTGCTGCTGATCTATGGCGTCATCGACTTCTACATCGGCTTCCTGGCCGGCGTGAAAAGCTTCACCGCCGCCGTGCTCGGCGGGGTCGGCTCGCTGCCCGGCGCCATGCTCGGCGGTGTGGTCATCGGCCTGATCGAAGCCTTCTGGTCGGGCTATGTCGGCTCCGAATGGAAGGACGTCGCAACCTTCTCCATCCTCGTCCTCGTCCTGATCTTCCGGCCCACCGGCCTGCTCGGCCGGCCCGAGATCGAGAAGGTGTAAGCGCCATGACCACGCACTCCAACACCCTCTCCGCCGGACACGGCGCCGCGCGCGGCGTCGACTGGGCCGCCACCGTCAAGGACGCCGGCCTCGCCGCCTTCGTGGCCCTGCTGCTGACCGTGCCGCTGGTCGGCCTGCGCACCGTCGACCGCCCCACCGGTCTCGGCATCGAAGCCCGGCCGGAAGAAGTCATCGCCTCCCTTCTGCTGGTCTTCCTCGGCCGGCTCGGGCTCGGGCTGATCCGCCAGGGCATGGCTCTGCCGGTGCTGATCCTGGCGCTGGTCTGCGCCGGCG
>NZ_LGQW01000013.1:1167-1396 GCF_003116035.1 Azospirillum sp. TSH64 | reverse complement strand
GGTCAAGGAGGGCGGGATGACGGTCCCGCAGATCCATGAGCTGTTCCCCAACCTGAAGGGCCGCGGCTCGACCCAGGGCACGCGGCTGTCGGGCGGCGAGCAGCAGATGCTGGCCATCGCCCGCATCCTGCGCACCGGCGCCAATCTGATCCTGCTGGACGAGCCGACCGAGGGTCTGGCTCCGGTCATCATCGAGCAGATCGGTGTCGCGGTGCGGGCGCTCAAGGCG
>NZ_LGQW01000013.1:892-1157 GCF_003116035.1 Azospirillum sp. TSH64 | reverse complement strand
CTATTTCCGCCGCGGCTGCCTGCCCTTCGCGCTTGAGGAGCTGCGCGGGAAGAAGCGCTGCCTGATCGTCACCGACCGCTTCCTGTTCGAGAACGGCCATGTCAACGACAGCGTCCGCGTGCTGAAATCGCTGGGGCTGGAGGTCGAGACCTTCTTCGAGGTCAGTGCCGACCCGACGCTGGCGGTGGTGCGCAAGGGTGTCGCTCTGGCGAACGCCTTCCAGCCCGATGTCATCCTGGCGCTGGGCGGCGGCTCGCCGATGGAC
>NZ_LGQW01000013.1:668-882 GCF_003116035.1 Azospirillum sp. TSH64 | reverse complement strand
CCCCGACACCAGCAGCGTGTTGCCGGCCGAGCCGAGATAGACCACGTCATTGCCGCTCGACCCGGTCAGCGTCTCCAGCCCGGAGACCAGCAGCGTGTTGCCGCTGGTGCCCGACACCCGGTTCATGTCCGCCGCACTGTCGAAGCCGGCGGTGGCGAGCGTCACGATGTCCAGCCCGGCCCCGCCGGTCAGCGTCTCCAGCTGCGACGCCAGC
>NZ_LGQW01000013.1:255-658 GCF_003116035.1 Azospirillum sp. TSH64 | reverse complement strand
CCGGTGCGCCAGCTTCAGCGCGTGGAAGGCGTTCTGCTCGACCATGAACACCGTCATCTTCTGTTCCCGGTTGATCTCCTGGATCACCTGGAAGATCTGCTTCACGATCAGCGGCGCCAGACCCAAGCTGGGCTCGTCCAGCAGCAGCAAGCGCGGCTGGCTCATCAGCGCCCGCCCGATCGCCAGCATCTGCTGCTCGCCGCCCGACATCGTCCCGGCGCGCTGGTTGATGCGCTCCTTCAGCCGCGGGAACAGCGTCAGCACCCGCTCAAGCTCGCGCTCGAAGCTGCCGGGCTGCGCCACGATGGAGCCCATCTGCAGGTTCTCCAGCACCGTCATGCGCGGGAAGATGCGCCGGCCCTCGGGAGACTGGGCGATGCCGCGCCGCACGATCTCGTGGGTC
>NZ_LGQW01000013.1:0-245 GCF_003116035.1 Azospirillum sp. TSH64 | reverse complement strand
TGGTTAGAGCGCGCGCTTGATAAGCGTGAGGTCGGAGGTTCAAATCCTCCCTGGCCCACCATGTTTAGCGGTCGCGCGCGTCTCCGTGAGGAGAGCCGATCGGGGGCATAGCTCAGTTGGGAGAGCGCCTGCTTTGCAAGCAGGAGGTCGTCGGTTCGATCCCGTCCGCCTCCACCATTCACAAGATGGTGTCGAGGGACGCCGAGCCGCTCAGCTTCGAGGACCGTTGGAAGGAACCACAACAC
>NZ_LGQW01000003.1 GCF_003116035.1 Azospirillum sp. TSH64 | reverse complement strand
CGTACGCATCCGGTGAGTGACGCGGGTGCGGATCGAATCGTTCAGCGTGCTGCTCGGTGGATTTGGATGAGTTCCTTGAGGCTTTCGACGCCATCTTCGGTCAGGGCATAGAACCACTGCTCGCCTGGGCCGAACACGGCCAGGCAACCGTCCTCCGGCTCCAGCTCGATGGCAATGTCGATCAGCCATTCGACGTCCTCGCCGAGGATCTCGGCGACGCGCTCCATGGTCACGAGGTTGCGGGTTCTGGCCATGGTTCCTCAGATCGCCGTGGTCGCCTCGTGCAGCCGCTTCCATTCCCAGGGCAGCAGTTCGTGCAGCTTGGTCTGAGGCAGATCGTTGATGCGGGCCAGAACGTCGGCCAGCCACGCCTGGGGATCGATGTCGTTCATCTTTGCCGTCACGATCAGGCTGTACATGGCGGCGGCGCGCTGCCCGCCTCGATCCGATCCGCAGAATAGCCATGCCCGTCTGCCCAGTGCGATGCCGCGCAACGCTCGTTCGGCAGCATTGTTGGTCAGGCAGACCCGTCCGTCACGCAGGAAGCGGGTGAAGCCTTCCCAGCGGGTCAGCATGTAGTCCATCGCCTTGGCCACCGGCGCGTGCTTCGACATCCCGGCCCGGGCCGTTCGCATCCAGTTTTCCAGTTCCTCGATCCGGGGCTTGGACAGCTCGGTGCGCACCGCCAGACGGTCGGCCGCCGAACGCCCCAGCGCCTCACGCTCGATGTCGAACAGCGGGTCGATGCGCCGCACCGCCTCCAGCGCCAAGGGCGAGATCGGCGGCGCTCCCTTGCCGCGCCGCTTGTTGGCGGCGATGTCGGCCAGTTCGAAGAATTTCCGACGCGCGTGTGCCCAACACAGGGCCTCGGCCACGGGCTCCGGCTGGCGGCTCGCATCGTAGAGGCGGTTGTAACCGGCATAGGCGTCGGCCTGAAGCACCCCGGTCCAGCCGGTCAAATGCGCCTCGGGATGCCCGCCGCCGCGGTCGCGGGAGTAATGGAACAGCGCTGCCGGCGCCGCCTCGCCGCCAAACGGCCGGTCATCGCGCACATAGACCCAGATGCGGCCGGTGTCGGTCTTGCCCTTGGCCAGAACCGGCACGGTCGTGTCGTCGCCGTGCAACCGCTCTGCCGCCAGCACATGCGCTTCGAGCCGGTCGAGCAGCGGCTTCAGCACCCCGCACGCCGCCCCTACCTGGTCGGCCGCGGTGGACAGGCTGATCTCCATGCCCTCCTTGGCGAAGCGCTCGCACTGGCGGTTCAGCGGCTGATGCTGGCCGAACTTCTCGAACAGCAGCGTGGCCAGCAGGTTCGGTCCCGCCCAGCCGCGCGGCGTGGTGTGGAACGGTGCCGGCGGCTGGCTGATCGTCTCGCAGTCCCGGCAGGAGAATTTCTCACGCACCGTTTGGATGATCTTCCACCGCGCGGGAATGCGTTCGGCCGTCTCGGTCACGCTTTCACCCAGCTTGCACAGCCGGGTCGAGCCGCAGCATGGGCACACCGCCGGCGCCGGGATCACGACGCGCTCGCGCGGCAGGTGCGCCGGGAACGGCTTGCGCGACGGCGCCTTGCGGGTGATGCGGGCCGCGCCGGTCGCCTCGGCCACCTGTTCCGCCGCCAGATCGTCCTCGCCGACGCTTGCCTCCGCCTCCTCCAACTGGAATTCGAGCTGGTCGAGCAGTCGGGAGGTCCGTTCGGAGCGCCGGCCGTAGAGGTCGCGCTGGAGCTTCTCGATCTGGAGCTTCAGGGTGGCGATCAGCGCCTGGTCGCCGGACCGTTCGGCCCGCGCCTGGGCGGCGTCCGCCTCGGCCAACGCAGCTCGGCCCCGCGCTTCGAGAAGCGCGGCGCGCAGGGCGTCGATGGTGTCGGGCAGGGCGTCCATGGGGCCGGATTGTACCCGGAAACCCGCACCAATCCTCGTTCTTCCCGCCGGAGAGCGGCGGGTTGATTCACTGTGCCGCAGCCTATCCGGCCGAGCGCGGTCTCCAAGTCTGCTGTGGATTGCGCCAGTCGATGGCGTCGAGCAGATACGCGAGCTGGGACGCGGAAATGGCCACGGCTCCGCTGGCCGGGCTGGGCCAGATGAAACGGCCCCGCTCAAGCCTCTTGGCATAAAGCGACATGCCGAGCCCGTCATGCCACAGGCACTTCACCAGGTCGCCACGACGCCCACGGAAGACGTACAGATCGCCGCCATGAGGATCACGGCCAAGACCCTCCTGGACCTTCAGCGCCAGCGAGTTCATCCCGCAGCGCATGTCGGTGACCCCGCCGGCCAGCCAGACCCGCACGCCTGAAGGCACCGGGATCATGCCGACCGTCCCGACAACGCGGCGATCACCGTGCCGACCAGGGCCGGATCGACCGCGCCGGTGATGCGCAAGCGCGCCGTCGCGAACTCGACCTCGATGAGACCGGCTGGTGAGGCCGCCGGCGCCGCTGTCGGCTCCGCCACCTCCTCCGGTGCCGGAGCGTCGGCGGCGACGGTGATCGGCATGAAGGCGGGCAGCCGGGGCTGCTGACCGAAGAACTGGCGGCGCCAGCGGTACAGCAGGCTGACGTCCACGCCCAGGCGCCGGGCGACTTCGGTCGCCTTGACGCCCGGCTGGAACGCCTCTTCGACCAGTCGCAGTTTCTTCTCGTCGCTGAACTGCCGCCGCCGCTCCTGGCCCGTGATCACCTCGACGCGTTGGATAGTCATAGGGACTGCCATAGGGATAACCATAGGGACAGGCCCCATGATTCAGCTTCCCCGCTCGGTCACAAGGCGGTGCTCGGCGGAGGGGTACG
>NZ_LGQW01000008.1 GCF_003116035.1 Azospirillum sp. TSH64 | reverse complement strand
AACGACATCGGTGCCCACGCCACCGGTCAGGGTCTCCAGACCCGAAACCAGCAGGCTGTTGCCGGCCGTGCTCAGCGTGACGACGTCGGAGGCCGTGCCACCGATCAGCGTCTCGATGCCGCCGACGGTCAGCGTGTTGGCGGTGTTGCCCAGCGTGACGACGTCGGTGCCGACACCGCCGGTCAGCACGTCGATGCCGCGCAGCAGGACCGTGTTGCCAGCCGTGCCCAGCGTGACGACGTCGGAAGCCGTGTCGCCGACCAGAACCTCAACGCCCGAAACCAGGACGGTGTTGCCCGTGGTGCCGAGATAGACGAGGTCGCTACCGGCGCCGCCGGTGATCGTCTCCAGCAGGTTGGTCAGGACGGTGTTGCCGGCCGAACCCAGGGTAACGACGTCGGTGCCGGAACCGCCGGTCAGCGTCTCGACCAGGGTGACCAGCAGAGTGTTGCCCGCGGTGCCCAGCGTGACGACGTCGGTGGACGAGCCGCCCGTGAGGGTCTCGATACCGCCGACGGTCAGCGTGTTCGCCGTATCGCCCAGGGTGACGACGTCGGTGCCGACACCGCCGGTCAGCACTTCGATGCCGCGCAGCAGAACCGTATTACCGGCCGTACCCAGCGTGACAATGTCGGAAGCCGTGCCGCCGACCAGGATCTCGAGGCCAGAGACCAGGACGGTGCTGCCGGCCGAGCCCAGGGTCACGACATCGGTGCCGACACCGCCGGTCAGGGTCTCAAGGACATTGACCAGCAGGGTGCTGCCAGCCGTGCCCAGCGTGACAACGTCGGTGCCGACGCCGCCGGTCAGCGTGTCGATCAGGTTCACCAGCAGGGTGTTGCCAGCCGTGCCCAGCGTGACGACGTCGAGGGCGGTCGTGCCGGTCAGGGTCTCAAGGCCGCCGACCGTGACGGTGTTGCCGCCGGTGCCCAGCGTGACAACGTCGGTGCCAACGCCGCCGGTGATCGTGTCGATCGCGTTGACCAGCAGGGTGTTGCCGGCCGTGCCCAGCGTGACGACGTCGAGGGCGGTCGTGCCGGTCAGGGTCTCGATCACGCCGACCGTAACGGTGCTGCCGCCGGCCACCAGGGTAATGATGTCGGTGCCGACACCGCCGGTGAGCGCCTCGATGCCGCTGACCAGCAGGGTGCTGCCAGCCGTGCCCAGCGTGACAACGTCGGTGCCGACGCCGCCGGTGATCGTCTCAAGCAGGTTCACCAGCAGGGTGTTGCCAGCCGTGCCCAGCGTGACGACGTCGGTGCCGGCGCCGCCGGTCAGGGTCTCAAGGCCGCCGACCAGAACCGTGTTGCCAGTCGTGCCCAGCGTGACCACGTCGGTGCCGACGCCGCCGGTCAGCGTGTCGATCGCGTTGACCAGCAGGGTGTTGCCGGCCGTGCCCAGCGTGACGACGTCGAGGGAGGTCGTGCCGGTCAGGGTCTCGACCAGGCTGACGGTGACGGTGTTGCCGCCGGTGCCCAGCGTGACCACGTCGGTGCCGGCGCCGCCGGTCAGCGTGTCGATCGCGTTGACCAGCAGGGTGTTGCCAGCCGTGCCCAGCGTGACGATGTCGAGGGCGACCGTGCCGGTCAGCGTCTCGATCACGCCGACCGTGATGGTGCTGCCGCCGGCCGCCAGGTTGATGACGTCGGTGGCGCTGCCGCCGGTGATCGCCTCAATGCCGCTGACCAGCAGGGTGTTGCCAAGGTTGCCCAGCGTGATCACGTCGGTGCCGACGCCGCCAGCCAGGGTCTCGACCGCCGTGACCGCGAGGGTGTTGCCAGCCGTGCCCAGCGTGACCACGTCGGTGGCCGACGAACCGAACAGCGTCTCGATGCCGCCGGCCAGAACCGTGTTGCCGGCCGTGCCCAGCGTGACGATGTCGGTGCCAACACCGCCGGTGATCGTCTCAAGCAGGCTCACCAGCAGGGTGTTGCCGGCCGTTCCCAGCGTGACGATGTCGGTGCCGGCACCGCCGGTCAGGGTCTCCAGCGCGGAAACCAGGATGGTGCTGCCGGACGTGCCCAGCGTAACGACGTCGGTCCCAACACCGCCGGTGATCGTCTCAAGCAGGTTCACCAGCATGGTGGAGCCGGACGTGCCAATCGTGACCACGTCGGTGGTGGTGCTACCGACCAGGGTTTCCAACAGCGAAACCTGGAGGGTGGAACCGGAAGTCAAGGTGATGAAATCGGTGCCGGTGCTGCCGATCAGGGTCTCAAGCGTCGAAATCGACACCGTGTTACCGGCGGTTCCGAGCGTGATGACATCGGTGCCAACGTTACCGATAATCGTAGAGAACTGCCCCAATGTTAGGGTTGAACCCGTAGTTACTCCTACGGTGTAGGTTCCAGCCATTAGTAATCCCCTTCAGGTTTGGCTCGCCGGCGGATGAACCATTCTAAGGTGTGCGCCACACTGGATGCAGGCAGACAGACTCAGTCCTAGCGCGACCTAACACACCGTGCCCTTGTTATCCGAAGGACTGCGCCTATGGCAATCCGTTTCTACCGAAGTGGGTAGACCGAACTGGCCGGTCTTGTGACACTCTGTGAAGCCGTTATCCTGAACGGCGGAGTGCTGTTCCCCCAAGTCTTTGCAATGCCTTGCGAAATGCCCGGTATGGCGAAATCGCCACAGCACGCACGAAGTTGGTGGTACCCACAGTCCCAAGGGCTTCCAGGCGGGAACGTGACCCCGGGCAGGAGGAAGCCGTTCTCGAATCGAGTGTAGAGCGACGAAGACTTGCGTGACTTTCACAACTTCGCCGCCGATCTGCCGCCAAGCTCTGGCTTCGACGATGACGGCCACGTTGTTACAAGTTGATAACACGGCCTGTATTTCGTTTGCCGCGGCAGCGAGGATGAGCTTGGAGAATTCGGGAACACCCGTTATTCCCTTGCGGCAACAGGCGCCGCCGGACAGCCGCCACACGAAGACACCAAAGGGCCAGGGACGACCGATCGAGCATGGCGACCATTCAGGACGCGCTCGCCGCAGCAGTGCGGCATCATCAGAGCGGCAATCTGGCCGCGGCAGCGCGGCTCTACCGCCGTATCCTGGAGATCACGCCCGAGCAGTCCGACGCGCTGCATCTGCTGGGGCTGGTCGCCCGCCGCGCCGGACAGGGGGGAGCCGCACTCCGCCTGATGATCCGTGCCCTGCGGATCGATCCCGCCATAGCGGAAGCGCGTCTGAATCTGGGCAACCTGCTGCGCGACCAGGGCCATGCAGCCGGGGCGGAGGCGGCTTACCGCAACGCCGTCGCACTGCGCCCCGACTTCGCCGCCGCCTATGAGAATGTGGGCGGCCTGCTGCGCGGGCTGTCGCGCCCTGCCGATGCCCGGGACGCCTATCGCCGGGCGATCCGCCTTTCCCCCGCCGGGTCGGAGGGCCATGCGGGGCTGGGCAATGTCCTGCAGGAGGGCGACGACCTGCAGGATGCCGTCGCCTCCTATGCCCGCGCCATCGCCATCGACCCCACCAATATGGCCGTCTGCAACAACCTGGGCATCGCGCTGCGCTCCTTGGACAAGACGGGGGCTGGGGCGGAGGCGGCCACGGCGTGGCATCGCCGCGCCGTGGCGCTCAATCCCTATTTCGCCGCCGGCTACAGCAGCCTCGGCCTGGCCTTGCAGGAATTGGGACGGTTGGAGGACGCGGCGCACGCCCATGCCCGCGCCGTCGCCGTCGATCCGGGCTTCGCCGGCGGCTATGCCAACCACGGCAACGCCCGGCTGAACCAGAACCGGCTGATCGAGGCGGTCACCGGCTTCCGCCGCGCCGTCGCCATCGACCCCGCCGGTCCGGATGCCCGCCGCAACCTGGGCATGGCCCTGCTGGTGGGCGGCCGTTTCGAGGAGGGCTGGCGCGAGTATGAATGGCGGCTGCGCTGCAAGGATGCGCCCGCCCAGGCCGCCATGCCCAAGCCGCGCTGGACGGGGGAACCGCCGGATGGCCGCCGCATCCTGCTGCACGGCGAGCAGGGGCTGGGCGACAGTCTGCAATTCTGCCGCTACGTTCCCCTTGTGGCGGCGCGCGGCGGCCGGGTGATCCTGGGGGTGCCGGCGCCGCTGAAACGGGTGCTGGCCGGCCTGCCCTGCGTGGAACGGGTCGTCAGCGGCCAGCTCGGCACCGACGACTTCGACCTGCACCTGCCGATGCTGAGCCTGGGCGAGGTGTTCGGCACCCAGATGGACACCATCCCGCACCGCGTTCCCTACCTGTCGGCGGAGCCCGATCTGGTTGCGCGCTGGGGCGAGCGGCTGAAGGGGTTGGCAAGGGACGG
>NZ_LGQW01000007.1 GCF_003116035.1 Azospirillum sp. TSH64 | reverse complement strand
TAGGGATAACCATAGGGACAGGCCCCATGATTCAGCTTCCCCGCTCGGTCACAAGGCGGTGCTCGGCGGAGGGGTACGGCTGTCCGGCGTCACCGCGCCGATGACGCTGGGCGGCGCCATGAACGGTGCGGCCTTCCTCACCTACGTCGAACGCGTTCTGGCGCCCACGCTGACGCCCGGCGACATCGTCGTGATGGACAACCTGCCACCCCACAAACTTCCCGCTGTTCGAAACGCCATCGAAACAGCCGGGGCGACGGTGATGCTCCTGCCGCCCTACAGTCCCGACTTCAATCCGATCGAGATGGCCTTCTCCAAAATCAAGACCCGGCTGAGAAAAGCCGCCGCCCGAACCCTGCCCGATCTCTGGGAAGCCATCCGCGACGCCATCGACGCCGTCACCCCCAATGACTGCCGATCCTACTTCACCGCCGCAGGCTATGAACCAGAATGATCGGAATCCGCTCTAGTACTACAGCCGGGCATTATGGGCTTGGGTGCGTCGTTTCCAATGTGCCCGTCTTGCCCGTTGCTGGTGACGTCTTCGCCAAAGTGACCAAGCGATAACGGCGCTTTGATTGGGTGGTGGGCTGGCCACGAGATGGTAGAGGAGCCGACGGACTTCCGGCACGGTCAGGGGAAGGAGATCGGCTGCCAGATCGAGCGGGTCCTCTCCCCCCGATGGCCGCCTTGCGCAAGACGGTGAGGAAGGCGAATGCCAGCATGGCCAAGGTGATGTGCCGGTGCCATCCGGTCCAGGAGCGGACTTCGTACTGGTCGAGCCCGACCTCGTCCTTGGCCATCTCGAAGCTGCTCTCGATGGTCCAGCGCGCGCCTGCCACCCGTACCAGATCGGCCAGAGCGGTCCCTTCTGGAGCAAGGGTCAGGTAGAAGGTCAAATCCCCATCCCCTAGGCGGCGCCGGATCAACAGGGCTTTGTGCTCCAGCCCTCGGGCGCACCGCGGAACGGCAGGCGGGCCCAATCATACAAGCGCGGCCCCTTGGCGCCATCGCCCGCGCTGAGCCGATGCCAGCCATCGGCCGGCACCTCTTCGACCCAGTCGCTCACCGTGCCAGGCCACAGCCGCTGGCCGCTGGTGACGGTCAGCACGTAGCCGACCCGACGGCGCTCCAGTGTTCGCCGGATGGCGCTGTCGGTGCCGTAGACGCTGTCGCCCGCTACCCAGGCGCAAGGGACGCCGGCGTCCAGCGCCCGCTCCAGCATCGTCAGCCCCAGCTTGGGCTTGGTGGCGAACGCGACCGTCTCGGGCACCCAGGCTGTGCGGCGGCGCTCCTCGTCACAGGCCCAGGACTGCGGCAGATACAAGGTTCGGTCGATCAGGGCATAGCCGTGCCGGCCGGCGTAGCCCAGGAAGACGCCGATCTGGCAGTTCTCGATACGCCCGGCCGTGCCGGAGTATTGACGCTGCACGCCGACCGAACGCTCGCCCTTCTTCAGGAACCCGGTCTCGTCCAGCACCAGCACGGCGTCGGGAGCACCCAGATGCTCGACGACGTAAGCCCGCAAGTCGTCGCGAACGGCATCGGCGTCCCAACGCATCCGGGCCAGAAAATCCTGCACGCTGTCAGGGCTGGCATCGCCGGCAGCTTCAGCCAGATGCCAACCATTCTTGCGTTCCAGCGGCGCCAGAAGCCCGGCCAGATAGCGCCGTGCCCGCTCGCGCGCCGCTCGCGCGCCTCGGGCCGGCAAAATCGTGGACCGATCCGGATGGCCAAGGCTTCCAGATCGCCTGCCCGACTCGCCGCTTCCGTCACTGTCGTCATCCCGACCTCCCTCCGGTAGGATGAACCCTTCAACAGCCGGCCAGACAAATAATCCCGGCTGTAGTACTAGAAAAGCCGGCAGGTGGGGACAGGTTCGAGGCTTTGAGGCGCTTCGCTTCGCCTTGCCAACGCCTTGTATCACGTCCCCACGGACGCGATGTCCTGTATGAGGGGATTACCAGCCGTTTGCAAGAAACCCGCATACCCGGATCTGCGAGGGCGAAAGCCGGATGGCCGAACTCCTTGACCATGATAGCTTGGTAGAATCATGGAATGTTGGAAAATTTTGAAAAACACTTTCTCGGGTTTTAATCTATTCTCTCTTTCTTTAATGTTATCTCGTCATGCAGTGCATTTTCATGTGAGGGAAGCTTGCCTATGAAGAGGGCGATCTACGGTGCCGGTAACGGCGGACGTACTGTTTTGGAAAACATGCACCTTAGGGGGGATGATGTCGAATTTTTTGTGGACGAATTCATTGAAGCGCGTGAGGTCCTAGGCAAGCCTGTCCTAAGGATTTCTGAGGTTGAGCAACGCAAAAACATTGAATTACTATTTACGCTTGGGAATGATCACAAATCAGAAAGATTCCCAGAAAAGACTCTAATTGAAGAATTAAAAGAAAAGGGCTTTGGCCGTATACTGACCTGGGATAAGTTCATGTGGCCTTATCCTGGATTACGCATTGCTTGGGATATGGCGTGGAAAAATTGTGACTATGAGGACTTTTTGAAACGCTTTTACCCTGGCCTGACGCAATATGAAGATGTCCATGTAGACCATCGGGCGATATCTGAGGTTAGGTCATTTTTAAGCGACCAGACAAGCATAAGTATACTTGAAAAAGTTCTAAAACTGCGTTCTGATCTTCGCAAAGGACCATTGATCGATTTGCCAGATCAAATACCTCATTATTTTCCTATGACAATTGATATCTATCGGGGAATTGACTCCTTGAAATTCGCCGACGTTGGCGCGTTTGATGGAGATACTATGATGCACGTAATGAATAACAGTCGAGTACCTGTCTCTTACATTGCGTCATTCGAACCTGATCCCCGCTGCTTTACAAGGCTACAGAAAACCGCGTCTGCTCTCTATGCGGAATATCCGGAAACAAGTTTTCTTACTTATTCATGTGGAGCTTGGTCCAAAAACGGCCTCTACTATTTGTCAAACGATGGAGAGGCATGTGCAAAGCTTACCGGCGAACAGGGGCGTGGAAAGGCTATCCCCGTTGTGACCTTAGATGCTATCCTCGCTGATGCGCCTCCTAATTTCATCAAGTATGATGTGGAAGGTGCCGAAGAGGGCGCATTACTGGGTAGCCAGGAGCTCATTCGTCGCTACCGCCCAACGCTTGCAGTTAGCATTTATCATTGGGGGAACGATCTCTGGACACTTCCAATCTTG
The DNA here is from genome assembly GCF_003116035.1 of Azospirillum sp. TSH64. GTDB lineage: Bacteria > Pseudomonadota > Alphaproteobacteria > Azospirillales > Azospirillaceae > Azospirillum. The sequence goes on along the minus strand of NZ_LGQW01000007.1, from coordinate 20,612 downwards.
ATCAAGGATATATATCCAGACTACGAGATGTATATTCGTCATCATCACTGGGGGCCGTGGGAAACGGTTCTTTATTGTGTTGCCCCTGAGGGTTCTTTAGTATCATAGTCGCAATACCGTGTTGTTAAGCGTCGCCTTGAACCTTGCAGTATTTTGGCCTGACGCTGGGGTGTTGGCAGTCCACCCAACGATTGAAGGTGTTTGGATTGAGGGCGTGGCGGCGGCAGTAGTCGGCTCGCGGTAGGCCGCTGGCGCGCCACGCCTTGACATGTTGGCGGTCTGGTGTTGCGGCACGGCGATCTGCCGTGGTGGTTGCAGTTCGGCCGCGGACACTGGTTCAGGCGTTTCGGGAAGGGGCGCCAGCGACTGCAGGTCAGTGGGCGGTAGAATGTGGATGTGGTCCTCGTAGCTCCAGCGGCGATGGTCCGGCGCGGCGGCTCGGCTGCGGGTGGGAAAGTTGCTCATCTTGCGTTTCACCACGCGCGGATTGTGGCGCCCGCGGCTCCATTCCGCGGGCACCGCCCGGATTTCAGTAAGCATCCGGTGAGTGCCGCGGTCAGGCAGCTTTCGTCTGCTCGCGGATTGCTTTCCAGTTCCAGGGCAGCAGTTCATGCAGGCGGGTTTGGGGGATGTCGTTGATGTGGGCCAGCACGTCGGCGAGCCACACCGGCGGGTCAACGTCGTTGAGCTTTGCCGTGGTGATCAGGCCGTACATGATCGCCGCTCGCTGTCCGCCGCGATCGGAGCCGCAGAACAGCCACGCTTTCCGGCCCAGAGCGATGCCGCGCAGGCCGCGTTCGGCGGCGTTGTTTGTCAGGCACAGCCGGCCGTCGCTGAGGAACTTGGTGAAGCCGCCCCAGCGGATCAGCATGTAGTCCATCGCCTTGGCCACGGGGGCATGGCGGGAGAGCCGGGCGCGCTCCGTCCGCATCCAGTCCTCCAGCGCGGCTACCAGGGCGATGCCGTGCTCCTGGCGGGCCGCCAGCCGCTCGGCCGCCGGCTTGCCGTTCAGGGCGCGCTCGAGATCGAAGAGGGCGTCGATGCGCTTCACGGCTTCCAGTGCCAGCGGTGAGAGCGGCGGGGCGTCCTTGCCGCGCTTGGTGTTCGCGGCGATGTCGGCCAGCTTGAAGAAGCCGCGCCGGGCATGCGCCCAGCACAGCACGTCGCGGATCGGCCCCGGCTTGCGGTCGGGTTCGTACAGCCGGTTGTAGCCGGCGAACGCATCGGCCTGCAGCCAGCCCGTGAAGCCGGCCAGGTGCCGTTCGGGATGTTCGCCCTTGCGATCTCGCGAATAGTGGAACAGTGCTGCCGGTGGGGCTTGGCCGGCAAACGGCCGGTCATCACGCACATACACCCACAGCCGCCCGGTGTCGGTCTTGCCCTTGGCCAGCACCGGCACCGGCGTGTCGTCGCCATGCAGGCGATCCGCCGCCATCACATGCGCGGCGATCAGGTCGTGCAGCGGCTTCAGCACCGCGGCGGCTGCGCCCACCTGGTCGGCCAGGGTGGACAGGCTGAGCGGCACGCCCTCCCGCGCGAAGCGTTCGGCCTGCCGGTTCAGCGGCTGATGCTGGCCGAACTTCTCGAACAGGAGGGTGGCCAGCAGGTGGGGGCCGGCCCAGCCCCGCGGGGTGGTGTGGAACGGCGCCGGCGGCTGGCTGATCGTCTCGCAGGCCCGGCAGGAGAACCGCTCGCGCACCGTCTGGATCACCTTCCATTGGCGCGGGATCACCTCCAGCGTCTCGGTGATCGTCTCGCCCAGCTTGCACAGCTTGTCCGAGCCGCAGCACGGGCAACTCACCGGAGCCGGCACAACGACGCGCTCGCGCGGCAGATGGTCGGGAAAGGGCTGGCGCGACGGCCGCTTGCGGGTGAAGGCCGCCACCGCGGTGGTTTTGGCAGCGGCCTGCTCGGCCGCCAACTCGTCCTCGCTGGCCGTTGCTTCCAGCTCTTCGAGCTGGAACTCCAACTGGTCCAGCAGGCGCGCCTTACGCTCGGAGCGCGTGCCATAGAGTTCGCGCCGGAGTTTCTCGATTTCCAGCTTCAGGCCGGCGATCAGCGCCTCGGTATTCGACGCCATCGCCCTGGCCCGCGCCGCTTCGGCTTCGGCCGCGTCCGCCCGCGCCTCGGCCTGCGCCAAGGCGGCGCGCAGGCTGGCAATGTCGTCGGGCAAGGCGTCCATAGGGCCGGATTATACCCTGAAACCCGCATCGATCCTTGCTCTTCCTGCCGGATCACGGCGGGCTGATTCACTGTGCCGCAGCCTATCCGGCCGAGCGTGGCCTCCAGGTTTGCTGGGGATTGCGCCAGTCGATTGCGTCGAGCAGATACGCGAGCTGAGACGCGGAAATGGCCACGGCTCCGTCAGCCGGACTGGGCCAAATAAAGCGGCCTCGCTCAAGCCTCTTCGCGTACAGCGACATGCCGAGCCCATCGTGCCACAGGCACTTCACCATGTCGCCGCGACGCCCACGGAAGACGTATAGATCGCCGGCATGAGGGTCGCGGCCAAGCCCTTCCTGGACCTTCAGCGCCAGCGAGTTCATTCCACAACGCATGTCGGTGACCCCGCCGACCAGCCAGACCCGCACGCCTGACGGCACCGGGATCATGCTGACCACCCCGACAACGCGGCGATCACCGTTCCGACCAGAGCCGGATCGGCCGGGCCGGTGATCCGCAGGCGGGCCGCAGCGAACTCAACCTCAATGATGCCGTCGGGCGGAGTGCAGGAGGCTGGGGTCGGTTCCGGCGCGTCCTCTAGCGACGGCTCATCGGTGGCGACGGTGATCGGCATGAAGGCCGGCAGCCGGGGTTGCTGACCGAAGAACTGGCGGCGCCAGCGATACAGCAGGCTGACGTCCACGCCTTGGCGTCGGGCAACCTCGGTCGCTTTGACGCCGGGCCGGAACGCCTCTTCGACCAGCCGCAGCTTCTCCTCATCAGTGAACTGCCGCCGCTTCTCCAGACCCGTAATCACCTCGACGCGTTGGATAGTCATAGGGACTGCCATAGGGATAGCCATAGGGACAGGCCCCATGATTCAGCTTCCCCGCTCGGTCACAAGGCGGTGCTCGGCAGAGGGGTACGGATTTCAACCAGGATCATCACCAGCATCCGCTGCCGTCGCCGAGGGGGAAAACGCTGCATGCAGCGGCAAACGTATGGCCGTTGCAAACTCGACATTCTTCAGGCGCGTGTCATCTGCCGCGGAGGAGGGGCGCACCATGGCCTCAACCAATGCCGCTATTGTTAACAAAAGCGACATTTATACCGTAGTAGAATCAAATCTCATTGTGACCTCGTGACATCCTCGCATTTTTTGCCCTATACCAATCGCATGGTCAGCCTTCCCTCGGCCAAAGTCAGGCCTGATAGGAGAACATAACTATGAGCTTCCGTGTTGCACCTCCAGGTCTGTTTCAGGTCGAGATCACCAATGTCTGCAATATCGACTGTGCGATGTGCGCGCGGCCTGCCGGCCTCAATCGAAACATTGGGCATATGGATCTTGACCTTTTCAAGACCATTGTGGACCAATCTTGGGTCAATCAGATGCCTATTCATTGGTTTCATCACTTCGGCGAGACGCTAGCCTACCCATACCTACGCGAGGCATTGAGTTACTTTAAAGAGCATGGCTATGGTCCTGGCCGGGTCTCGACCAACGCTATTCTGTTGAACGATGAAAAAATTGATCTCTTGCTGGAAAATGCCAGCTATGTTCTCTGCTGCTTGGACAGTATGCAACCAGAAGCCTACAGAAGAATTAGAAATAACAATCATTTTGAAAAGGTAAAGGACAACATTTCGAAGTTTATTCGGGAGAATGAGCGTCGCGGCAGCAATACCACAATCGTTGTCCAATTTTTGCGGACATCATACAATCAAGATGAAGATTTCTCAATGATGGCTGAGCATTTTGGCCGCCATCAGAACGTAAAATTTATTGAAAAGCGTACAGACAAGCACCCCAATGGGGGTGATCTGACCTTGTTCTTGCCGGAAGATGAGGTTGAAAACCGCCGCAATTGCGTCAAGCTCAAGACAGAACTCTGTATTTTGGTCGATGGCACCTGTGTGCCGTGCTGTTGGGATGCAAAGGGCGAACAACCGATCGGCAAAGTTCCTGACGAGGATATTGGTGCGATTTGGCACGGTCATCGCCATCGTGAAATGCAACGGCAACTGAAAGATGGGGTAAACGGCAAGCTGTCCTTGTGCGATCGGTGCGCTGGTCCTGTCTCTGATTCTCTGTTCGGTATCGCGGAGCGCATCAATGCCTGGGCTGGCGAATGGGCTCGCGATAAGCGGCGTGTGGTGCTGGCTCCAACCAATCCAATGATCCTCAAGCTGTTGGAAAATACCGCCTTGAGAGACGTGAACGTGGTGGCCCTGGCTGATCGGGAGCCCAGGGGGAAAACATCCAGTCATGGCATCCCTGTTGTCTCCTACGATGAAATTGGTGCCTTTGCTCCTGATCTGATGTTCGTTTTTTCTCCCGCCTACAGCTCAGAAATTTACTTCGATCAGAGACATTGGCGCGAAAAGGGATTGGAGCTGGTCGTTTTGGGCGGATATCTCGACTGACGGCATCACGTGGACTGCACGAGATAGGGAATAAGACCGCATGGTCTATTTTGTCGAAAATGAGCTTATGCCGCCCCCTCAGGTGGTTCTTGATGACGCCTGCCAGCACTTGGCGCGGCTTTCCGAGCGGGGTGCGCGCATTCTGATCGCTCCCCATTGTGATCTGGTGACTGTGCTGTATCTGCGCGGTGCGTTCCTGGGGACGACCATTTTGGGAACGTTGGATCGCAACGTGGCGAAGCGGGGTGAGATCATCGGAAACCTGGACGTCTTTGCGTATGATGACATTGAGCGACTGCGACCCGACGCTGTGGTGGTTGCCCATACCCGGTATGGGGGGGACATCTTGCGAACCCTCACACCGGAAGCGCAAAGATTGGGATTTGAACTCGTTTCCCTTTGTGACCGTTATGACCAGCGGGCTTACCGGAGTGAGTTGGCGGCACATCTGGATTTCCGTCAGACGTTGGCCAAGCGGGTCGGCGAAGATCAAGCGTTGCCGCGCGACTTGACCATCACCATTCCCGCTGGTTGGGGATTGGGCGATCGGTTGTGCGCGCTGAGCACAGCTCGCGAATTCTCCCGTCGCTTTCCCATGCACCGTGTGCACTTCCGGTATTTGAAGGATATAGCAACAGCTTACTCCGATACCCTCCTGATCCATGGGCATAATGGGTTGGTGATACCGGAAAACTCCTCTTTGTTTCATAGGCAGAAAGACACATCACCCGCAGGGAATTATCTGGGATGCTATTATTTGGGTATAGGCTTAGACTTCGACGCCTTACCCAATCTAGACCTGCCGCTCGTTCCCCCACTGCCTGGATTGGAGCCGGGCCGGTATGCCGTGTTGCAGACCGCTGCCAATTGGGCTCGTCCCAATCTGTCAAACAGTGCCTTGCAACAAATCATCGACCAGTGTCCACTTCCGGTCGTTTTGGTTGGGAAGCCTGATCAGAGCATCGCGCTACAACGGGTTATTCCCTTGGGAATGGGGGATGAAATGACTATGCTCCGTGCGGTTCGGCATGCGCGTCTGGTGATGGCGCCGCGTTCTGCCAGTGCCCACATTGCCTCCGCATATCGAGTGCCCAGTGTGATTTGGGTGCCCGATGATGGAGAAAATTGGCATCTCGATTATCCAGGCTGGCCTCACACCTGCATTCGGGCAGCCTCCGAGCAGGTTGTTGAGCAGGTAACCAAAGCTGTCGTTCCCCTTTTGTAGAACAATTTAATAAGATAAAGCAGCCTAGGAAAATATAAATGTGATATTCAACATATCGGAAATCCATCCTTATTAATTTCCCTGCAGCAGATTTTGGAAATTCACGTCTTCTTCTATGTCTTCTTGTTGACCTTCAACATCTCACACAGGACCGTAAATATGATGAAATCACCTTTTAATAACCAGATCAAAATACCAGATTTTGTCTTGGAAAAATTAATTCATATTTTGCCTGATCTTCTTCGAGATCAGCGGCAGGTTTGCCTCTCGCCAGCAGGTTCCTTGACAAAGGCATTGCTGACCTCCGGATTTCTGGCAGGACTGAATCTTGTGGCTGTTGTTGATCGTGCACCAGAGGGTAATTCGGAGGGCGTTTTTGGCCTGCCTGTTATCCATCCAGATGCTCTGCCCCAAAGCGGAGCTGACGTCGTTTTGGTTTGTTCCTTGTCTTTCCGGCAAGAAATTCTTCTTCAGCTCATTCCTGGCTGTGTTTCTGCCAATATCGAAGTGCTCGATATGGCCGAGACTCAAGCCTCTGCCACACAAATAGCTCCGCATCTTGGTGATCTGCTTTCCAATACCCGCCGCCTGGAGCACATTCATACCCTGTTGTGTCAGGCTGAAATCCGCAAGCTTTTGTCAGAGCCGCGGCTGTCCGACCCGCGACGGGTTGAGAGGCATGGCTACAAATGTTATTCCCAGCATGACGAGGATGGAATCCTGGCGGAAATCATCAATCGCCTGGAGCGGCCAATCCCGCGTCGCTTTGTTGAGTTTGGTGTTGGCGATGGAATGGAAAACAACAGTCTCCTCCTTCTAAAGCAGGGGTGGGAGGGGCTCTGGATTGAAGGCAGTTCAGTTAGCTGCGCTTCAATTCGCAACAATTTTTCTGCATATATTTCTGACGGAAAATTAAAACTCATGAATAGCTTTATTAATAGAGACAATATCAATGACCTGATTTCCAATGCTTATAGTGGTGAAATAGGCGTCCTAAGTGTGGACATTGACGGAAATGACTACTACGTTTGGGAAAATATTTCTGCTGTCAATCCTCTAGTAACAATTATTGAGTATAATGGCAAGTTCCCACCACCATTGCGGTGGACCATTGATTATGATCCTGATCATTCTTGGAAATTGGATGACTATCAAGGAGCTAGTCTCTCTGCATTGTTCGACCTTGGACAGGAAAAAGGTTATCAAATGGTGGGGTGCAATTTGAATGGCACAAACGCCTTCTTTGTTCGCAAAGATTGCCTGACGTCACGCTTTCTGATCAGCAATAATCCCGCTGACTACTATCACCCAGCTCGGTATTACCTAACAGAAGGGTATAAAGGCATGGCAGGCCATGTACCGAGCCCTCGTCCAGGCCGGTTCTGGTCGTGACCGGGTTCTGATAGCTCATCATACGAGTGCCCATCATGCGCGATCTTGTCCTCGGTCTCAGCCTGTACCACGACTCATCGGCAGCGCTGGTGTCGCTTGAGGGCGACAGTCTGGCTTGCATGACGGAAGAACGCTTTTCCAACATCAAGCATGATGGTGGGTACCCATCAGCATGTATTCGCGAAATCTTGGCTTTGGCAGACCGGCATCAATGGGGCCGCGTGCGTTATGTTGCCTTCAACTACGCGCCAATTTTGATCTTAGAGGAAAAGCTGTTCAGCTGGTTGGACAGCGCCTTGCCCGCCGAAGCCGCCACTGTATTGAAGACAGCCATTTGTGAAGTGGCACCGCACGCCACGGTGTGCCGCCCCATGATGTACCCCTTTACGTATTTGGCGGCCCTCTGTGATCGTTTGGGAATGGATGAGGATGTCAAAGAAGAGACCTTGCGCCGTATTCGCTGGAATCTTAACCGTTACTTCCAACTTGCTGACGTCGAGAAGTATTTGGTAAGCCAGTTTCCTGATGCTGAAGTCATTGGAGTGCGCCATCACGACTGTCATGCCGCTAGTGCTTTTTACCCTTCCGGCTTTGACCAGGCTGCCATCTTGACCATCGATGGTCACGGCGAGTTTGAGACCATCAGCTTGGCGGAAGGGAGTGCTCAAGGCATTCGGCGTTTGGGGAACACTGTTTGGCCACACAGCCTCGGACTTCTCTATCGCAACTTCACCGAATTTCTCGGCTTCGGCTGGCTGGGGGACGAGTACAAGGTCATGGGCATGTCGGCCTACGGCACTCCCCGCTACGCTGACCTGTTTGCCGGTTTGGGAGCGGTCGATCACAACGGCGCGCTGCATCTGACATTTGATGATCTACTGATCCGCCAAGAAATGCCCTACTGCCCAGGGGAGTTCTGGCCTGGAATCAGTCGCAAATTTAAGAGGCTGCTGGGTGGCGCGCGCGTTCCCGGCACTCCGTTCGAACCCAGACATTTCGATATTGCGTGCAGCCTTCAACGCTTTATCGAAGGGATCGGGGTGCAGCTCGCCCAAAATCTGCGCGCCCGCCTTCCCTCTGAGGTGGACGCGCTGTGCATTTCTGGCGGTGTTGGGCTGAACGGTCTGATGAATCAACGGATTTATCAGCAGGCAGGCTTCAAGCACATCTTTGTTCAACCCGCCTCTGGCGATGATGGTACGGCATTGGGAGCTGCACTCCACATCGCTGCCGAAAAAGGACGGTGCAGACCCGGTCGACGATTGGAGCATGTCTTTCTTGGACCAGACTATGGCCCTGATGAGCTGCTGGCCAGTATGCGCGCGCTGGGCTTAACGTGGGACGAGCCAGAGGACATTGCCTGGACTGTGGCGCAACATTTGGCTGCGGGCAAGGTGGTGGCCCGGTTTGAAGGGCGCTCAGAGTTTGGACCGCGTGCCTTGGGGCATCGCAGCATCATGGCAAGTCCACTGCATGCTGAGATGAAGGACATTCTCAATGCCCGGATCAAGCATCGGGAAATGTTCCGTCCTTTTGCGCCTGCCTGTCTGGCGGAGTTTGTGAATGAGTATTTTGACGTCGCCGATCGGTCGGAGTTCATGTTGCTGATCTGTCCGGTCAAACCGGACAAACGTGACCGTATCCCTGCTGTGGTTCACGTCGATGGTACGGCTCGCGTGCAATCTGTCAGACAAGATGCCAATCCAGGCATGTATGCAATTATCAAAGCTTTTCAGGGCTTGACCGGCATTCCTGTAATCATGAACACATCTTTTAATGTGAACGGAGAAACGATTGTAGAGACACCACAGGACGCCTTGGAATGTTTCTTGTATACAGATATCGACTATTTAGCGATTGAAGGATTTTTGATTTCCAAAAAGCAAAATATTGCGCAGCGGATTGATCTTCCAGCAGATCAATTTCTGCAACGTCGAAAAGGCCGCTATATACAGCATTATTGGTCACATGAGCTTTACAAGCGGCTTGATACCTATATTCCTGGTCATTTGGAAACGGACTGGGAGCAGGAGCGCCTGCGGCGGGATGATGATGCAGCCCGACGCATGGTCGCCGCCGCGCTCAGCCGTGGTTGGCAGAATGTCTGCATCGCCGGAGCAGGTGTTATTGGACATGCGGTGCTGACTTATGCCCACCGTCATGGTTTGACGGTGGGCATGTTCAGTGATGCCAATGCCAAACCGGGGCAAAGCGTAACTGGAGTGCCTGTCCTTTCCCTCTCCCAAGCCTTGGATGCCGGTGCACGGCGGTTCATCATCGCCGCGAACCAGTTTGAGGACGACATCTTTGCCGCGATCACGACACAGGCGGCCGACCATGGCGTTTTGGTGGAAACCATAGGTATGGTCGACGTGATGCTATGAATGAGCGTTTGCAGAACCGGCTGGCTGGCAGAGACGACGCATGCCCCATGTGCTGATTGGAACCGGCGCTTGGCCGGCAGCCGTCATTGCCGCTTGGCGCGACGGTCTGCCCACGGACTGGTCAGTTGTTGTATTGGATGGCCGAGGTGATGCTGATGAGCTTGTTGATCAGCGCACGCGTGTCCTGCCAGCCCCCAGGACGGGACTGGACGCTGAGGTGTTGTCCCGTTGCGGAATTGCCGAAGAAACGATACTTCTCTGCTTGGCCGATGACGGACTGCTCGTCTGTCCACAAGCATCGTTCCCAATCGCCACCGACCTGTGTCTGGTCCGAACAGCCCTCCCCTGTCCACCATCTGGCGCGTATGCCCCCCCATCCTTTCGCCGCCCAGAGCATTATCTGGCAGGTGCACTGCTGAGCGGTGAGAGATTGGCCCATCTGTGTGCCAATACTCCCATTGCTTTGGACCGCTGGTTGGGTCACGTCATTGCTTGGCGCCATCTCACTGCAGGTGGGCGCCTAGGGCGCCTGCCCCAAGACTGGCTGGTTTTGCCGGCTCCTTTGCAATGGAGCGGACGCGATTGCCACAAATCCCGTCCGCTGGCATTGCCTCTGTTGCGGGACAGTGTTCAGTCCTCCACCATGGCGGTGAGCTCACGGTTGACACAGGCTCTGTCTGTTTTGGAGCGGCACACTGCTCCCAGCGCGCATGTCTGGGACGGAGAAATGGCGGAGGCTGACAAGGCCACAGTCGATGCCGCGTTATCCGATCTGACCGCCGAGCTTTGCCAGCGACTCCCGCCAGTAGAGCCGCCTCCCCCACAGCCTATGCTGGACCATACGGCTCCCTTGGCCGTGATCAAGCTGGATGAGATCGGCGATGCTGTGATGGCAACACCGGCCTTGCAGACATTACGCCGTGCGTGGCAGGGCGAGATCCGATACTTGGGTTCCGACAAGGTCCGGAATCTCATTGAAACCTGCCCTGATGTCGATCGCACTCTGTTCATCGAGGGGGGGGGCAGCCTCCAAAACCCGGCCCAGGGCGCAGCCCATCTTGCACGCTGGTTGCCTGTGGTGCGCCGCTTTCTGCATGGCGTCGCCGCAGCCGTCATTCTGCGCCCAGCCGCTGATCATTATTTCGCCCTACACTTTGCTGTCCTGGCCCAAGTCCCCCGCATAATGGCCGTTACCTCTAGCTATGTTCAGGACATTGAACGGTTCAACACGGGCTATCAGGCTAGTTGGTCAGATCGACTGATCCTGAACACCTCCTGCCATGAAGCGCAGGCGATGGGGCTGTTGGTTGAGCAGTTGGGGGGCGCGCCCATAACACCGCGCTACACCCTGACCCTGACACCAGACGACCAAGCCGTCGCGATGGCGCTGCTTTGGGAGGCGGGAGGACAGGCCATCCAGGGGGTTGGTTTTGGCATTGGTGCGCAAAATGGCCGGCGGTGCTGGCCAGCGGACCGCTTCGCCGCTGTGGCGCAAACCCTCTGTACCAACCCAAGGGCGCGGATTTTTCTGTTGGGTGCCGCGCAACACCGGCCGATTGGCGAAGCCATTGTGGCTGGTGTGGACGCAGGCTTGCGTCGCCAAGTTCTCAACATGTGCGGCAGGACGACCTTACGGCAGTCGGTGGCGCTGTTGTCCTATCTGCAAGGGTTTGTTGGAAACGACTCAGGCCCGTTGCATCTGGCGGCGGCGGCTGGCATCCCCGTGGTGGAGATCTCGTGCCACCCCCACGGAGCGTCTCCCATGCACGACAATGATCCCCAACGCTTTGGCCCATTGGGAGTGCGCACCGTCATTGTTCAACCGGCACAGCCATCTGATCCCCGTTGTGCGCAGGGCTGTGTGGTCGACAGCCCGCATTGCATTGCAGCCGTCACTGTAAACGAGGTGCTGACCGCTTGCCGCAACCTCTTTGGCTCAATGATCCCATAGATGCGCCCTCACGGCTGCCAAGGGAAGCATCGGCATCGCAACAAGAGGCCCTTTTGCGATGCCAATGCCTGATCAGGCCCGCTCCAAGTCCGGTCGGCCCAGGGTGATCAGGCGCGGCGGCGACAGTCCGCCGGCCACAGCTTGATCGCGCATCAGCACCGCCAGCCGGTCGGCATAGCCCAGCGTCACCAGCACCAGAGGCAACTCCAAGCCGGCCATTTCGCCCATGTCCCGCACCGGCACCCCATGGAACAAGGGGGGCGGGACGAGATGCCCCATCAGGTCGGCATAGGCCGCAAGCTCCAGTTCGGCCTCGCGGGCATAGCGGATGAAGTCCGGCCCCATCCCACCATCGCCGCCCACGGCCAGGATGCCGAAGCGGCCGTCCGTCCGTCCCCGCAACCGCTCCACCAGTGCCCGGCAAACCGGGCCATGCCCGCCTTCCAGCCCCAGCCGATCAGCCGGCTGGTGGAAGATCCCGGGAACCAGGCGGGTCAATGCGCCCTGCGGCCAGGGGGCAAGAGCCGGGCGCAATCCCAGAGCCAGGGCCAAGACCGGCCCCTCCCCCATCTCTATCAGCGGCTGCACGGTTGCCAAAGCCGTGGCATCGCAGAGGATGCGCTCTCCGTCCGTGCCGTCATTCTGGTCATAGGCAAGGCCGCCCAGGATGTCCGCCTCCAGTCCGGTCGGCCGCAGCAGGGTCGCGGCCAACGGCAGCAGGGCCTGCACCCCCGTCACCGCCACCGTCTCCCCCCGTGCCGGATAGACGGCGGTCATCAGGCCGGCATAGCGGCGAATGCCCTGCTGCAGCAGAGCCAAAAGCTGCCGCTCCTCCCCAGCCGCTGGAGGTTGGGCCAAAAGCGGAACCACCCGTCCATCGGCATCCCGCCGATGACCCAATGTCGTGCCGTCCAGCCCGGTCAGCACCCGTTCCAGGATTTGCGGACTGCGATAGAGCACCCGGCCCAGGGCCATCCCCGTCCTGTCCTGTCCGGCAAAAATCTGGACTCTGATGCCGTCGGCAAGGGCGGCGACGATGTCGGCAACCGCATAGGCCAGGAAGATGCGGCAGCGCCGCCGCCCCTCCGGCAGCAGCCGGGCCACCGCGGCGGGCGTGCTGCCGCGCGCGCCAAGATCGACCAGCGCCACCGGCTCTTCCCGCCCCAGGACCTGCGCCAGATAGTCGAGCAGCCGCTCACGCGCCTCCTCCGCCAGACGTGCGGCGCGGAAACGCAGCTCCGGATCATCGAACAGGGTCAGCACCCGGTCAACGGCACTCCCTCCATCCGTCGCCGGCTTGGCCAGAAGTTCTTCCAGCGTCAGTCCGGCGAGGTCCAGCAAAGCTGCCGACACCGTCCCACCCGCCTGGACCAGCAGCCTGTCCCAGGGCAGATGCGGCCTTTCCCCCAGGATGCGGCGGGCCGCAGCGGCGTCCAACCCTGCCAACTCCAGCGGCATCAGCGCCTGACGGGACAGGTGGAGCGCCACCACCTCCATGTCATAGCCGCGATGGGCGATCCAGTCGCGCATCAACGGGGCGAACAGCACAGCCTCGCGCATCAGCGGGGCGATGCGGCGGATGTTCTGGCGCCGGCATTCCTCAACCACCCAGCGGCAATATTCCGCCACCGCCGGTCCCAACACCAGGGCGCCGAACTCCAGCGGGAAGGCCTCGTCTGCCCCGTCTTCCTGTCCGGCTAGTGCGGCCAGCCGCCGGGGCGGGGGGGATGCCTCGCCCACCAGCCCCATCACGCTGCGCTCTCGCTCGCGCAGGCGCGTCAGTCCTGGTCCCGGCACATAATGGATCGCCTCCACCCCGGCGGCGCGCGCCATGGCGATGTCGCCCAACGGATCGTCCCCGATATGGATGATGCGTCCGGGAGGGATCCCTGGATGGGTGGCCAGCAGCAGCCGGAACAGGCCGCCATCCCGTTTCGAGCAGCCTTCGACACCGGAGACATGAAGGCGGCCATAAAGCTCCGGCCCAATCCCGGCTCCCGTCAGCAGCCGCGCCAGATCGGCAGGTTCCAGATACATGTCGGACAGCAGGACCACCGGAACCCCGGCTGCCGACAGGTCTTGCAGCACGGTCAGCAGCAGAGGATTGGCGAAGATCCATTCGGCCTCCACCTCCAGTTCCAGGGCGGCCAGCATCGCCGGATCGACCGTTTCGGACAGGAGGTGGCGAAGTTCGGCATGGATGGCCGCGAGCCCCACCTCTGCGCTTGCGACCCTTGTCCTTGCCCGGCGCTCCGCTTCCTCGCGTGCCAGACGGAACAGCACGGGCGTCAATCCAGGATCGATCAGCCCTGCGGCGCGCGCCCGCTCTCCCACCACCTCGAACAGGTCGCCAGGCTGCTCCAACCGGCGCAGCAGGAGGGTGTCGAAGACGTCGAACGACACCAGCAGAGGCTGGCGGTCGAGAATGGTGGACAGGTTCATAGGAGCTGGCCGGGATCGTTAGACAGAGGGAGCGACGGGAAGCGCCGCCCATCTTCCTTTGTCAAGCGGAGGTCGGCAAGTGGACGCAGAAAAGCCGTCGCTCCCTCCTGCTCCCCTACCCCACGATCTTCCACGACCCGTCGGGCTGGCGGCAGGCGGTGCCGAAGGCCTGTTCGGTGCGGCCGCCGACGACGATGGTCTGCTGGAACTCGCGGCAATAGGAGCCGGAGCCGTCATAGCCGTCGCGGACCGGCACGACGGTGCCCTGGTTGCCGGACTGCGGGTTGTTCCAGCTGATCCGCTGGCCGATGGGCGCGCTGTAGGCCTGATAGGCGGCGCGGTCTGCATATTGCTGGTCGGCGTGGTCGAGCGAGGCGCCGATCTCGCGGCCGGCGAAGGCGCCCAAGAGCGTGCCGATGCCGACCGCCACCAGCTTGCCCGAACCGCCGCCGAAGCGCGACCCGATCAGGCCGCCGGCGACGGCGCCGCCGACGGTGCCGACCCCCTCCTTGGTCCCCATCGAGCCGGTCTGGCAGCCGGCCAGTGCGGTGGACAGCGCAAGCACAGCAACGGCAGCGATACGGGTGGGGCGGATGTGGGCACGCATCGGAGGCTCTCTTTTCCGAGGATTGTTCCCCGATCATAGCGCAAGCGCTGCCGTTTGTGCAGACGTCCTTGGCGGAACGCCTGCCACCAGGGCACAGCGGCGTTCCAGGTCGACCTCATCAATTCCACCCAGCTTGCGGAGCCATGGAGCGAGGGGGTGCGTTCAACCTCCGCGACATCGGTCCGCCCGGCCGTCACTGCCGACCGTCGGGGTCAGGTCAGGAGGCTCCGCCCGGCCGCATCTGGGCGGGCAGGATCTGCGGCGGCAGGTGCTGAATACCGGGATGGCCCGGCGGAAGCCAGATCAGTTCCAGCGACGGAGACGTCTTCGCCAGAAGATCGAAGCCAAGCCGGTGGTAGAACCAGTGGACGCGCGTATCCACCTCGGCCACCGACAGGGTGATCGGAATGCGCATCTGCGCCGCAGTTCCCTGAAAGCTGCGCAGCAGATCGGTACCGATGCCCTTGCCGCGCGCCAGACGATGGATCTCCACCTCCGACACCCGCCAGTCGTAGCGGCCGAGATCCATGACGATCCGTCCCACCGGCTGTCCCGTCTTCTCGATGACGAAGTCGAGATGTTCCGGATAGCGGGTTTCCTGCCCCATGCGCCGCGCGCTGTACTGCTGTTCGTAGAGCGTCCGGATGAAGTCGCGGTCGTGGTGCGCCTTGCCCAGCCAGGGGCGCGCGTCCATGAACAGGCCCAGCAGGAAGTCATCGTCCGACGGGCGCGGGAAACGCACCGTCAGCCCGCCGAGCAGAGGCAGCGACCCATTCAGAACGGCCATCGGCCACACCCCTCCCGGTAGCATATGCGAGGGTTCTGCATAGCCGATGACGCGCATCCAACGCAAGAATCGCCACCCGGCCCATCGGCGCGTCATGCGGGTCGACAGAGGCAACGGCCGCTCTGCGCAATGATTCCCGCGCTGCCGGACAGACAAACGGACGGGCCCCTTAGCGGGACGCCCCGGATAGCTCACCGGAAAGCGCCGCGGCCCATTATACATATCAAAGTATGCAATCAGGGCGGGATCATCAAAAATTTTTGTGAAGAAAAGTAACTTTTTGTATCGGCCATTGCCACCCAATCAACCTGATAAGAGAGTGTGCCTGCATGCTTTTATCGCATTCGACGTGGTGACGCGTCCTCGGAGGGGTGCCGTTCACAGCTCGTCGCAACGGGTTTCATATTCAGGAGGTTTCGCCATGGAAGTTTACCTCGGTTTGGTTTTCCCGTTCACCGGAGCCTACGCTCCGCAATACACGGCGCAGTGCTTGGGCCAGCAGATGCAGGTCGGTCAGAATCAGGCCCTCTTCGCGATCACCGGCGCGATGTATGGCGGCAACGGCACGACCAACTTCAACCTTCCGGACCTGCGCGGCCGCGTGATGGTCGGCTCGGGCACCAGCCCCTATCTCAACAACCAGACGCTCAATCCAGGGAACTTCGGCGGCGTCGCGAACAACACGCTCACCAAGCAGAACCTGCCGGCGCACACACACGCCGCGACCTTCACTCCGGTCGGCAGCAGCACCAGCGCGACCGTCACCGCCGCCGCAGCCATCCCGCTGAGCACCGTCGTCGGCGGCAGCAACATCCCGGCGAGCGGCAGCAACTATCTGGGCGCCTTTCAAATCAACGACCCCAACGGCTCCGGCATCACCATGGAGGGCCCCTACAGCTCCGGCACCGCGCCGAACGGCTCCGCCCTGGTCGGTTCGGCCACCGGCACCGTTACGATGGGCGGACTGACTGGCACGGTCAGCATCGCGGCGGGCGGCGGCGTCACCAACCCGTCTCCGGTGAACAACATGCAGCCCTATCTGGCACTGACCATGCTGATCGTCACCAGCGGCATCTTCCCGATGCGCGACTGATCCGGACGTCTTCCCCGATCGTCGAACACCGGATGGACGGACGCGGCGCGTTGGCTCCGCATGATCGGAACGACAGCCGTGATTTCAGAACTTGAGCCCGGACCTTTGAGATGACCATCGACATTGCCACCATCTCTCACGAGATGTTCGCCCCGCATCTCGGCCAGACGTTCCGCTTCCTGGCCCCGGAAGACGGGTCCGTGATCATGGACGTCGAGCTGACGAAGCTGACGGTTCGTCCGGAATGCACGCCGCGCTGGGCGAAACGCACGTCCTTTTCGGCTCTGTTCGAAACCTACGGCCCCAGCCAGCTGTGGAACGGCAATTTCCAGATCGACCATCCGACGATGGGACCGCTGGGGCCATTCTACATCGTGCGCGTCATTCCGCGCGACCCCGAGCGGGGCTGCTTCGAGCTGATCCTGAACTGAGCCCCGGCAGCCAGGCGCCTTCGCACGACACCGCGCACCGTCCGTCCCAGCGCATCGTTTCCACCGGAGATTTCGCCATGGATTTCTACATAGGATCCGTCTTTCCATTCGCCGGCAATTTTGCCCCCGTGAACACGCAGCAATGCCTGGGGCAGGCGGTGAACTCCGCTCAATTCCAGGCCCTGTGGGCGATCACGGCCGGGGCCTTCGGCAGCGCATCGAACAACTCGACGTTCAATCTGCCGGACCTGCGCGGCCGCGTGATGGTGGGGCCGGGCACCAGCCCCTACACCAGCAGCACGATCAACACCGGCAATGCGGGCGGCTCGCAGTTCACGGGGATCATCGGAAACAACCTGCCGGCGCACACCCACGGCGCCACCTTCCAGGGCGGCAGCGCGGGCGGCACCGTTCCGTTCAACGCGACAGTCACCGTGCCGCTGAACCCCGCGGTCGGCACCAGCAACATCCCGTCCTCCATTCCTGCCGTGCTGGGCGGACCGTTCATCGACCCGAGCACCGACGTGACCGTCGACGGACCGTACATCCACGCCGCCAACCTGCCGACGCCACCCACTGGAAGCTCGCTGATGGGGGCGCTCTCCACGCAGGCTACGGTCAGCGGAGGCCCCACGGGCGCCACCGTGCAGGTGAGCCCGGGAGGAGGCGTCGTGTCCACCCCGGTCCCGCTCAACAACCTGCAACCCTACCAGTCGCTGTTCTTCTTCATCTTCATGCTGGGCTATTTCCCGTCGCGTGATTGATACGGAGCGCCCCGGCTCCGTCCGGTGGACCGGGGCGCTTCTCCCATGCGGCGTCCCGATCCCTACCGTACAATTGGGGGCCTCTCTCGGAATAAATCATTGATATCAAATCATTTTTCCACGCGGTTTTCATCCGGCCGGAATGGCGGAAATCGGGATTTCCAATCCAAATCCGGTTTTGCCGCTGTGACTGCAAGTGCCTGATGCAGCACGGAAAAGACCCTGAGCCAGACCCCGACCAATGATGGGCCGACGCGATTATGACAAAATTGTCATATGTATAGGACTTAAAACCATTTGTCTCTTGATGAAACAACTTTACACAACATGCGTGCAGATATCCAAAAAATGTCCGGATGACAGCTTCAATTTGGATTTTCAAGCTATTGCTATGCGCCAGATAAAGGGTATTTTTACCCACTTTGCACACTCATAGATAATCGATTTCGGCATGGGACCGGGCGGTCTAGCGGTGGGGGATACTATGCGGATTTGGAATGCGAAGGGCGTTGGCGGGAAGAAGGGTTCCGGCATGGCGCGCAAACCGACCCCATCGTTTGCCATGGCGCTGGAGCCGCGCTTCATGTTCGACGCCGCCGGTGCGGCGACGGCGGCAGAGCAGCATGTCCAGCCTGACCAACCGACGCCTGACAGCCAGCCGCATGCCACCGACGCCTTGCAACCCGATGCCGCGGCGACGCCACAGGCACCGGATGCGCCGGCGGCCGACAGGGCGTCTTTCCCCGCTCCGGGCTTGCCCTCGGACGCGCAGCCGCAGAACGAGCAAAGCTACCGGTCGGTGGTGTTCGTCGATACGTCGGTGCCCGACTACCAGACGCTGATCAAGGACATCGCCCCCGATGCCAAGGTCGTCCTGCTCGATCCCCAGAAGGAAGCGCTGGGCCAGATGGCGGACGCCCTGTCCGGGATGTCCGGCCTGGATTCGGTCCAGGTCGTCAGTCACGGCAACGAAGGCCATCTTTATATCGCCGGCCGCTCCTATTGGGCGGACGGCTTGGCGAACCGTGGGCAGGATCTCCAGGCGATCGGCGCCGCGCTGAAGCCCGGCGGCGACATTCTTTTCTATGCCTGCAACGTCGGCGCCGGACAGGCGGGGCAGAAGTTCGTTCAGACGGTCCATCGGCTCACCGGCGCCGACGTGGCGGTGTCCAACGACGAGACCGGCAACGCCGCCGGGCAGAACTGGACGCTGGAGGTGCAGAGCGGAGCCATCGAGGCGACGAATCCCTTCGCCCGCTCCTCCATGGACAGCTTCACCGGTCGCCTGACAACCGTCGTCGTCACCACGGCGACTGGAACGGGGGCCGGGACGCTGAACAACGCGATCGTGAACGCGGCCGCCGGGGACGTGATCGAGTTCAGCTCGACGCTGACGTCCGGCACGGTTTCCCTGGGCAACACGACGGCCCTTGTGGCGGCGGCGGCTCAGGACTTCACGATCAACGGCGACGTGGATGGCGACGGTATCGCCGATATCACGATCTCCGGCGACAATGGTGACAATACAACAACGTCGAGTGACTACCGGGGCATCTCCTTCAACGCGACAGGCAAGACGCTGACGGTCAAGAATTTGGTCTTCGAGCGATTTTACACCTCGCTTGGTAACCAGGGCCTTCTGATGTTGCAGAACGGGTCTCTCGTAGTTGATGGCGTGACCTTCAAAAATAATTTAAGCAACATCATCGCTACAGCAAATACAGCCACAGATTTGACAGTCAAAAATTCCGTATTCCGTGAGAATTCGAGCGTTGTGGTCGGGACCGCTGCTTTCTCGACGATAAAATCATTGGTGACAGGAACGACCACGATCGAAAACAGCCTCTTTGTCGACAACACATACCTGATGAATGCTGGCGCAGCCTCGGTCTCTTATCCGGGTGGCGTCATCATGGTGCAAAGCACCACGTCGGCCTTTACGGCCAATATCCGGAACGTCACCATTGCCAACAACAGCTACATCAACAACGATACCGCGGCTGCCGCCATCCAGACCGCGGCGATCGGCACCTATTACGGCGGATCGACGGGCACGGCCACGGTCAATGTCTACAACACGATCATTGCCGGAAACTCGGGAAAACTTGGCACAACGAACTTCTCCGACCCGAACGCGATCATTTACAACAGCGGCAAGGTCACCCTCAACACAGGAAGCAATTACCAGGGCGCCATAACCGGCAACGCGATCTTCGTCGACTCCACCAACGCCACCAAGAGCCTGCGCGACTATCGTCCGGCCTCGACCGCGACGACCTTCCTCAACGCCGGCGACAGCAGCAACACGAACCGCTACGGCGGCAGCTACGACATCCGCGGCATCGACCGCATCCGCGACGGCGCCCTCGACCTCGGCGCCTATGAGGTGCATTGGAACGCGGGCGAGCCGTCGGTCGACCTGAACGGGGCGGGCACCGGTACCGGGGAGTCCGTCACCACCTCCACGCCCTCCTCCGGTGTGCTGATCGCTCCCAATGCCGCCCTGACCCAGACGGACAGCGACACGCGCCTGCTCGGCGCCACCATCACCCTATCCGGCACGTCGGACGGCGCGGCGGAAGTCCTGAGCATGCTTACGGCATCCGTGGCGACGGCCAAGACCTACGGAATCAGCGTCACCGGCAACGACTCGTCGACGATCACCCTGCGGGGCGCCGCCAGCGTGGCGGGGTATCAGGCGGTGATCCAGCTGATCCAGTACAAGAACACCGCCGGCAGCGCCACCGCGGGCACCCGCACCGCGACGATCACCGTCAACGACGGCGAAACAACCAGCACCGCGCGGACCAGCCAGATCACCGTCAGCGGCGGCTCCTCCTCCAACGGCCCACCGGTGAACAGCGTGGCGCCGGGCGTGACGGGCACGGCGACGGTGGGCAACGCCCTGACCGGGGGAACAGGCAACTGGAGCGACCCGGACGGCGA
>NZ_LGQW01000005.1 GCF_003116035.1 Azospirillum sp. TSH64 | reverse complement strand
CCCGGTCTGGGTCCTGGTGCCCTTCGCCCCGGATTGGCGCTGGATGCTCGACCGCGAGGACAGCCCCTGGTATCCGACAATGCGCCTGTTCCGGCAGGAAAGGCCGCAGCACTGGGACGACGCAATCGACAGGCTGGAGCGCGCACTGTGCGAACGCGCCGCTTCCCTCCCCCTCCGTCAAAATGGAGCTTCCGACATGCCGATCCTGGCGCCCGTCTCCTGGGGCGAACTGCTGGACAAGATCACCATCCTCGACATCAAGACGGAACGCATCGCCGACGCCGACAAGCTGGCCAACGTCCGACGCGAGCGCGAGGCGCTGCTCGCCGTGGCGGTGAAGGCCGACACCGCGCGTCCGGAGGTCGCCGAGCTGATCGACGGGCTGCGTGCGGTCAACACCACCCTGTGGGAGGTCGAGGACGAGATTCGCGACTGCGAGCGTGCCAAGGATTTCGGCCCGCGCTTCGTCGAGCTGGCCCGGCAGGTCTATCACACCAACGACCGCCGCGCCGCGTTGAAGCGCGACCTGAACCGTCTGCTCGGCTCCGAGCTGGTCGAGGAAAAATCGTACCAGGCCTACTGAGGCCCGGCGGATCCCGTCTTCTCCCGCACCTGTCACCCCTGGCCTCCTTCCAGCCCAAAGGTCCAGTTCCATGACCACCGACAGCGCAACCGGGCCCGCCGGCCTTCCGACCGGCCAAAGCGGTCCGGACCATCAGGCCGCGGGCCAACGTCTGGCGCAGGTGCTGGATCTGTGCCGGTCCGGCCGGCCGGAGGAGGCTGAGGAGCCGTACCACGCGCTGTGCGGCACCCCGCCGCAGGATCCGGCCGCGCTGCTGTCGCTGGCCGACGCCGCCCGCATCCTGGGCCGGCCGGCCGACAGCGTGGCCTGGGCCGAAGCGGCGGTGCGCAGGCAGCCTGACAGGGTGGAGGGCTGGAGCGTGCTTGCCCTGGCCTTCATCGCCGCCGGCCGTGTCGACGACGGCTATGCCGCCGCAGCCGAAGCGCTGCGCCGGACAGGACATGAGGAGGCGGGTGGAGCGGCCGCGGTCCAGGCCCACCGGGCGCAGGCGCTCGCCCGGCTGCGCCGCGGCCATCTGGCCGAAGCGGCGGCGGCCTGCGACACGGCCCTGCGCCTTGCCGGCGGCGCGGCGCAGCCGGCCCAGCCGTTGCGGCAGGCGCAGGCTGAGGCGCTCGGCACCCTGGCGCTGGTCCGCATGCTGGAAGGCCGCGTCGATGAGGCCGAGGCGCTGTTCCGCCGCGCGCTCTCCCATCGCCCCGTCTTGCCGGAAATCCTGGGTAACCATGCCTCGCTGCTGGCCCGGCTCGGCCGCAACGAGGAGGCGCTGGAACAGGCCGAGCAGGCGGTGGCGCTGCGCCCGCGGCTGGCGGGAACGCTGCATCTGATCGGCACCCTGCACCATCGCAGCGGCCAGCTTGAATCGGCGATTGCCGCCTTCCACCGCGTGCTGACAATCGATCCCGGCCATCTCGATGCCCGGCTGCTGCTGGCCGACAGCCTGCGCGTCGCCGGCCACTGGACGGAAGCCGTCACTGTCTGCCGCGACGGTCTGGCGCTCATCGCCGATCCGGACGACAGGACCAGGACGGCGCTGCTGGCCAACCTCGGCACCGCCCTGCAGAGCGGCGGCGACGCCGCAGGCGCACTGGAGGCCTATGGCGCCGCGCTGCGCCTCACCCCCGACCTGCCGGAGGTCCACAACAACCTCGCCCGCCTGCACCAGGAGACCGGCAACCCCGACGCCGCCATCGAGGATCTGCGCCGCGCCGCCGCCGGCCGGCCGCTTCCCCTGCCGTTGCGCCGAACGCTGCTGTCTCTGCTGATCGCCGCCGGCCGCACCGCCGAGGCGGAGACGGAGGCGTTCGGCATCGCCCGCACGGCTCCGGACGATGCGGAGCTGTGCTTCGGCATCGCCGCGCTGTTCCTGCAAGGCGGCTGGCGCGACCAGGCCCTGCCCTATGTGCGCAAGGCGATCCGCCTCGCCCCCGAGATGCCGCGCAACTGGATCGCCTTCGTCGAAGCCTTGCGCGACGCCGGGCCGCCCGCATCCGGCGAGGGGGTGGATGACGGCCTGCGCACCGACCTGCTGGCGGCGCTCGGGCGGCCGGAGGTGGAAAGCGCCGGCCTGTCCCGGGCCATCGCCGGCGTCCTGATGGCATCGCCAGTCCTCAAGGCCCTCGCCGCTCCGGATGCGGGAGACGGGGAAGACGGGCGGACGCTTGACGGGAAAAGTCTGGCGCTGCTGGCCGACGGCTCGCTCGCCGGGCTGGCGGAGGATGCGCTGCTGCTGGCCCACCTGCGCGCTACCCCGGTCTGCGATCCGCGGCTGGAACGGGCGCTGACCCGGCTGCGCCGGGTGCTGATGCTGGCGCTGACCGGTCCCGGCCTGCCCGACCGACCGTCCTGGCGCACCCTGTGCGCCGCCATCGCCGAGCAGTGCTTCCTCAACGAATATGTCTTCGCCGAGACCGACGGCGAATTCCAGGTGCTGGCGGTGCTGCTGCGCGCAGCGGAGGCGGCTTTGTCGAGCGGCGAGCAGCCACCGGCGGTTCTGGTCGCCCTGCTCGGCGCCTACCGGCCGCTCTACCGCTGGGAGCGGGCGGAGGCCCTGCAGGCTCAGTCCTGGCCCGAGGAGATCGCCCGGCTGCTGAACCGGCAGGTCGCCGAACCGCTGGCCGAGGCGGCGATCCAGGCGGAACTGCCGGAACTGACCCCGATCAACCACCCGGTGTCGGTCGGCGTGCGCGCCCAGTACGAGGAGAATCCCTATCCGCGCTGGATGACCACCGGGCTGCTGCCGGAGCCGATGCCGCTGTCCCGCTTCCTGCATGCCCTGTTCCCGCATGCCGCCCTGCCAGCCGCCCCCGCCTGGAACGCGCCGGGCCAGGAGGCGCCGGAGGTGCTGGTCGCCGGCTGCGGCACCGGACGGGAGGCGGTGTGGGCGGCCTCCACCCTGAAGAATGCACGGGTGCTGGCTGTCGACCTCAGCCGCCGCAGCCTTGCCTACGCCACGCGGCAGAGCCGGCGCCTGGGCCTGAAGACCATCGAGTTCGCCCAGGCCGACCTGCTGGAGCTGGGGGCACTGGGCCGCCGCTTCGACGTGATCCACAGCGTTGGCGTCCTGCACCACATGGAAGACCCGATGGCGGGCCTGCGCGTGCTGCGCGGGATGATGAACCCGCATGGCGTGATGGAGATCGGCTTCTACAGCGCCGCCGCCCGCCGCCCCATCCTGGCCGCCCGCCAGTTCATCACCGAGCGCGGCCATCCGCCGACCCTGGACGGCATCCGCCATGTCCGCCGCGACATTCTGGCCCTGCCGGAGGGTCATCCGGCGCGCACAGTCATCCATTCCCCGGATTTCTACGGCACCAGCGCCTGCCGAGATCTGCTGATGCACGTGCATGAACTGCACGTCACCCTGCCCTGGCTGGCCGACGCACTTGCCGCGCTGAAGCTGGAGTTCCTGGGCTTCCGGCTGGCCGATCCGGCGGTGGCGGCCCTCTACCGCAAGCGCTTCCCCGAGGATCCGGCGATGACCTCGCTGGCCCGCTGGGACCGGCTGGAGACGGAGCATCCGATGATCTTCGGCGGGCTGTATCAGGCCTGGGTGCGGGCACGAGAATGAAGAGAGGACCTGGAACAGTACAGGTGAAGTCGGTTCGCCCTGCCTTTTTCGGGATAACGTCGCTCCGCCGCTGGAAAGAGACATGGCAGGGAAAGATGTCATGAAGCAGCACGCAAGAGGAGAAGGTTCCATCCGCTTCCCGGCCCGCGCCCGCTCGACCATGCCACGCGTGCCGTTGCCTCTGGCTCTCGCTGGCTTGATGGCATCCACCTTTCCTGATAGGGCAGATCGCACAGGCAGGGTCCGGCATGCCGTCAGTCTTCATTGGATCACCGCAAACCCATCCAACGCTCGCATACAGCGCCACAACCAGCATCGGGCGACACAAACATGAGCACCACCATTTCCTCCCTGCTCGTCAGCATCCTGATCCCGGTCTACAACCGGGAGCGCGAGATCGAGGAAACGCTCCGCTCCGCGCTCTCCCAGACGGTGCGAGAGATCGAGGTGGTGGTGGTGGACAACGCCAGCACCGACGGCACCTGGGCGATCTGCGAAAGGCTCGCGACAGAGGATGGGCGGCTGCGCCTGTTCCGCAATGACACCAACATCGGCCCGGTCAACAACTGGCGCCGCTGTGTCGCCGAGGCGCGGGCGCCCGTTGCCAAGATCCTGTTCTCCGACGACTGGCTGGAGCCGACCTATTTGGAGCGCACCCTACCTCGGCTACAGGGGCGAGTCGCCTTCGTCTACACTCCGGCGAAGCTGATGGACGAGGCGGGGGCGTCGCACGGCACCATCCACCAGTATTTCGTCGACACCTTTCCGTCCGACACCTTCGTTTTCGAATACCTGTCGAATTTCGGCGGCCTGCCGGTGTCGCCCTGCGCCGCCCTGTTCCGCACCGCCGACCTGCGAGACGGCATCGTCAGCGATCTGGGCCCCGGCCCGGCGGGCAGTTCGGCCGCCGATTTCGAGGCGCATGGCGCCGGCCCCGACTGCCTGATCTATCTGATCGCCGCCAGCCGCTATCCCTATGTCGCCTATGTCGGCGAGCCCCTGGTCACTTTCCGGCGCGGCGGCATCACATCCGACCTCATTACCAGCGGGCGCTTCTTCACCTGCTACCATCATGCGCTGATGTGGTTCATGAAGTCGCCGATGGCCCCGCCGCCCGCCCGGCTGGCCGCCGCCGCCCTGTGGCGGCAGGAGGTGCGCGTCGCCCGCCGGGTCATCCCCTATGAGGACTATCTGCGAGCCTATGGGGTGGAATCCTGAGTGAAGAGGCCTGAACGCGGGCTTTATGCCGCCCGCGCCGCGATGTCCTGCTGGATGCGCTCCCAGATGCCGGTGAAGATGCGTTCCCAGGAATGCTGCTCTAGCACCTGCCGGACGACGCCGGCACTGCGCCGCTCATACTCCTCCTGCGGCATCGCCAGGGCGCGGGCGATGATAGCGCGGTTGACCTCGGCGTCCTGGGTCAGTTCGATGGCGTAGGGGGAGCGGAAGCCGCTTTCCGGCGTGACCATCGGCACTAGGCCGCGGGCGCAGTTCTCCAGGATGGCGGTGGCCTGGGCGTCGCGCGAACTGGCGTGGATGTAGAAGGCGCAGTTGTCCTTGATGAAGCGGTCCTGCTGGGCCGACGTGTTGTCGACCCAGCCGAGCGAGACGAAATCGTGCCCGTTCAGGCGAACGCGCTGGTAGGGGTGTGGGCGCAGCGCGCTGCTGCCGGCATGCAGGACAGCACCGGTGCCGGCGACGCTGTTCAGCAGTAGGTCGAAGCCCTTGTGCGGGGCGAGGTCGCTCATGTGCAGCAGGCCGCGCATGCTGGGCTGGGAATAGCCGCGCGGCGGAGCGAAGCGATGGCCTTCGCAGCCCATGTCGATGCGGACGATGCGGTCCTTGACCCGGCCCAACATGTCGTCGGCCGGCAGGGCCTGGATGCGCTCGTACCAGTAGTCGCCGCAGATGCCGAAGATCAGCCGGGCCGCCCGGAGCTGGCTGTCCATGAAGGGACTCCAGCTCTTGTGCTCCTCCACCGGTTCGGGCAGCAGCGGCAGCATCAGGTAGGTGTTGGGATGGGCCGGCTGGCCGGGTTCCAGCGCGTTGTCGCGCACCCAGTCGTCGGCAAGCCCGCCGGCGGAATCGAAACTGGTGTGGCCCAGTAAGATGTCCGCCGGGTTCCGCGTGACGCGCGAGGCGTTGAAGCTGTCGAGATGCACGTCGGTGAAGCGGCCGAGCATGCGGCGCGCATGCTTGCAGATCTCCGCGTTGTTCGCCTCGTACTTGTCGTAGGAGTCGCGGTAGAAGGTGTAGGGCGTCCAGAAGAAATGCAGCATGCGATCCTCGAGCCTCGATGGGCGGCACTTTGCCGGCCCAGTGCATAAATAACCCAGTCGTCAGCGGCCCGGTCGTCAGCTTTGGCCGGCGATCCAGGCCAGCATGTCGGAAACGCCGCGCCGCGCATCGACCTTCGGCTCCCAGCCCAGCAGGCGGCGGGCCTTGGCGATGTCGGCCACGAAGATGCGCTGGTCGCTGATGCGCGGCGGCAGCCGCTCGAACGGCATCTCCACCCCGTGCAGTTCTTCTAGCAGGCGGAACAGCTCCAGCAGCGACAGGCTGTTGGCCATGCCGCCGCCGATGTTGAACACCTGCCCCGCCACCGCGTCGGCCCGCTCCACCGCGCTGAAATAGAGGCTCTTCATGTCCTCGGCATGCAGCACGTCGCGCACCTGCTTGCCGGTGCCGCTGATGGTGAAGGGGGCCATCAGCTGGCCGCGCCCGGCCTGGACCGCCAGACCGCAAAACCAGCCGACCCAGCCCTGGTCAGCGGTGGCGAACTGCCGGCCGCCATACATGGAGGAGTGGCGGAACACCACGGTGCGCAGCCCGAATACCCGATGGTGGTCCAGCATCATCTGGTCGGCCGAGCCCTTCGAGGTGCCGTAGGGCGAATGGAAGTCGAGCGGGGCGGTCTCGTCGAAGCCGTTGGGGAAGGCCGGGGCGACGTAGCGGGTCTCCGTCTCCTCGTAGGGCGTCCATTCCAGATCGCCATAGACCTTGTTGGTGGAGCTGTAGAGCACGAGGGCGTCCGGCGCCGAGCGTCGCACCGCGTCCAGCAGGTTGAAGCTGCCCAGCGCATTGACCTCGAAATCCAGCCGCGGGTCGGCCAGCGAGGTGGTCATCGCCACCTGTCCCGCCAGATGGAAGACCACGTCGGGACGCAGCTCCGCCACCGCGCGCTGCACGTCGTTGGGATTGCGGATGTCGCCGTGGCGGAACTCGAACCCGCCCTGGCCGCGCAGCCAGTCGAGGTTCAGCGTGCTGCCCCGGCGGGACAGATTGTCGAAGACACAGAGATCCTCTCCACGCTCCAGAACGGCGGCGGCGAGGTTGCTGCCCAGGAAGCCGCAGCCTCCGGTGATCAGGTAGCGCACGGGAGAACTCCGAAATTTTCAGGCAGGGTTTCGGGCGGATTGAGAAAGGCTAGAACCCGCCGCATCCCTTCGTCCAGCGGGGTCGAGGCCCGCCAGCCGAGCCTTGCGGCGGCTTTCGCGGCATCGGCGACGATGCTCATCGCCTCGTCCGGGCGGTAGGGCAAGGCGCCCCAGACCAGGGAGTCGCCGCCATGGCCGACGGCCGCGGCCGCGGCCTCGCCCAAGGCGCGGATGGTGATCGGCGCGCCGGAGCCGAGATTGACGATCTCGCCGGCCGGGAAGTCCGCCGTCTCAGCCAGACGCAGGCAGGCCTCGGCCACGTCGCCGACATAGACGTAGTCGCGCAGCTGGCCGCCGGCGGTCAGTTCGGTCCGCCGGCCGTCGCGGCAGGCGCGCAGGATCATCGGCACGAACTTCGTGTCGTTCTCCAGCGGACCATACATGCCGAAGGGCCGGACAACGGCGAGCGCCAGCCCGCGCGACGCGGCGGTGCCGAGCGCCGCCAGGGTCGCCGCAGCCTTGGTGATGCCATAGAGGCTGCGCGGGGCCGGCAGCGCGTCCTCGCTGATCGGACGGTCGGAGGGGCCGTATTCGTAGCAGGTGCCGACATGGATGACGCGGCCGGCTTTCGCCTGGGCCGCCGCGCGTACCAGATGCAGCGTGCCTTCCAGATTGGTGCGGACCGACGCTGCCACGTCCTGAAACCGATAATCGACACCGTAGGCGGCGCAATGGACGATCAGGTCGGGACGCGCGTTGGCCACCGCCGCCGCGATCTCCTCCCCCGACGCCGTCAGGTCGAGCCGAACCGGCTCCGCCGCCACGCCGAGACGGGCGAGGCGCCAGTCGCCGCCGCCTTTCCGGCCGGCGGCCAGCACCGTCCAGCCGGCTCGGGCGAAACGGTCGGCGACATGCGCGCCGAGGAAACCGCCGGAGCCGGTTACGAGGACGCGCATTGGGACGCGCATCGCCCGGCCGCCTCAGCCGGCCGTCCGCGCCCGGACGAAACCGCGGATGATGTCCAGCATATAGTCGATGTGGGCGGCGGTCAGGCCGGGATAAACGCCGATCCACAGGGTGCGGGCGGTGATGATGTCGCTGTTCGTCAGCTCGCCGACGACACGGTGCGGTCGTCCCTTCATGTAGGGCTGGCGCAGCAGGTTGCCACCGAACAGCTGGCGCGTGCCGACGCGGGCGCGGGTCAACTCGCGGGTCAGCTCGTCGCGGCTGAAGGGCGCGCCGGCCGCCACCGTGATGGGAAAGCCGAACCAGGACGGGTCGCTGTTCGGTGTCGCCTCCGGCAGGATCAGCATGTCGGCCAATTCGGCCATCCCAGCTTTCAGGCGGGCGAAGTTCGCCTTGCGCGCCTCGATGAAGCCCTCCAGCCGGTCCATCTGGCCCAGCCCAACGGCGGCCTGCATATCGGTAATCTTCAGGTTGTAGCCGATATGGGAGTAAATATACTTGTGGTCGTAGCCGTGCGGCAGATCGCCGAGCTGCCAGTTGAAGCGCTGCTTGCAGGTGTTGTCCTGGCCCGGCTGGCACCAGCAGTCGCGTCCCCAATCGCGGAAGGATTCCAGCGAGCGCTTCAGCTTGGCGTTGCCGGTGAAGACCGCCCCGCCCTCGCCCATCGTGATGTGATGTGCCGGGTAGAAGCTGAGGGTGCCGACGTCGCCGAAGCTGCCGACCAGCTTGCCGTCATAGCGCGCGCCCAGCGCGTCGCAGCAATCCTCCACCACCCATAACCCGTGCTTCTCGGCGACGCGGGTGACGGCGGCGAGGTCGAAGGGGTTGCCCAGCGTGTGGGCCAGCATGATGCCGCGGGTACGTGGCCCCACCGCCTCTTCCAGCAGCCGCATGTCCATGTTGTAGGTCGGGATGTCGACGTCGAGGAAGACCGGGACCATCCCGTTCTGCAGGATCGGGTTCACCGTGGTTGGGAAGCCGGTGGCGCAGGTGATGATCTCGTCGCCAGGATTCAGCGCGCGGTCGCCCAGCAGCGGCGAGGTCAGCGCAGTCAGCGCCAAGAGGTTGGCCGACGAGCCGGAATTAACCGTCAGAACGTTACGGGCTCCGAGGAACTCGGCCAGCCGCTTTTCGAAGGCATCGTTGAAGCGGCCGGTGGTCAGCCAGAAATCGAGGGCGGAGTCCACCAGCAGCGCCATCTCCTCGCCGCCATAGACCTTGCCGCTGACGGGGACCGGCGAGCGTTCGGCGTCGAAGGGCCGGTCGGCATGGGCGACCTCCGCATATTCGGCCACCAGATCGAGGATCCGGCGGCGCAGATCTTCCCGGCGATCCGCGGAGCCGGCCGGCGAGGAGGAAGAGGAGGTCATGACGGTCTCACGGAAGGAACGGTGATGCGGAAGGGCGCCGGCCGCCTCAGGCGACCGGACGGGCCTCGTTATACGCAAGAAGCTGGGCCGACATAAGGGCGGGGATGTCCCCGCCGCGGCCATAGGCGCGATACCACTCGACGGTGCGGGCCAGCGTCTCCGCCAGATTCCAGCGCGGCGCCCAGCCCAGCCGCTGCCGCGCCTTGGCGCAGTCGAGCGCCAGGAAGCGATTCTCGTGCGGGCCGGCGGGGCCGCTGTTGTCGATCCAGGCGGCACCGTCGCCCCACAGCGCGGCAAGCCGGTCGGCCACCCAATGGACCGGGCGGGCGCTGCCCTCGGCCGGGCCGAAGTTCCAGCCCTCGGCATGGGTCGCCGGCTCGGTCCAGGCAGCTTCGGCCAGCATCAGATAACCGTGCAGCGGGTCCAGCACATGCTGCCAGGGCCGGGTTGAATGACGGTTGCGCACCACCGCCGGACGGCCGTCCAGGAAGGCGCGGATCAGGTCAGGGACCAGCCGGTCCTCCGCCCAGTCGCCGCCGCCCACCACGTTGCCGGCGCGGCCCGACACCAGGGCGACCGGGCTTTCCCCCGGCAGGAAGAAGGACTGGCGGAAGGCGGCGGTCACCAGTTCCGCACAGCCCTTGCTGTTGCTGTACGGGTCGCGGCCGCCCATCGGCTCGGTCTCGCGATAGCCCCAGACCCACTCGCGGTTCTCATAGCATTTGTCGCTGGTGACGTTGACCACCACGCGCACACTGTCGATCCGGCGCACCGCATCGAGCAGATGCACCGTGCCCATGACGTTGGTGGCGTAGGTCTCCACCGGGTCGCGGTAGGAGCGCAGCACCAGCGGCTGGGCCGCCATGTGGATGATGATGTCGGGGTGGGCGGCGGACAGCGCCGCCTCCAGCCGATCGCGGTCGCGGATGTCGGCGATCTCGTTGCGGTGCAAACGCTCGCGCAGGCCCGCCGCCTCGAACAGGCTGGGGCTGGTTGGCGGCTCCAGCGCGTAGCCAGTGACGCGGGCTCCCATGGCGGAGAGCCAGAAGCCGAGCCAGCTTCCCTTGAAGCCGGTGTGGCCGGTCAGGAAAACCGACTTGCCGGACCAGAAGGACGCACTCGCGGACATGTGCGCGCTCATCGGGGCGGTCACCAGCTCTTCCAAGGCGGGTTGCCGGCGATCCACAGATCCTCCAGCAGGCGCTTGTCGCGGATGGTGTCCATGCACTGCCAGAAGCCGTCATGCTTCCAGGCATGCAGTTGGCCGTCCTCGACCAGACGGCGCAGCGGCTCCTGCTCCCACATGGTGTCGTCGCCGTCGATGTAGCGGCCGACCGTCGGCGACAGCACGAAGAAGCCGCCGTTGATGCGGGCGCCGTCGCCGGGCAGTTTTTCCTGGAAAGCAGAGATGCGGTCGCCCTCCAGTTCCACCAGACCGTAGCGGCCGGGCGGATGCACTACAGTCATGGTGGCGGCGCGGCCATGGGCCTTGTGGAAGGTGATCGCAGCGGAAATGTCCACGTTGCCGACGCCGTCGCCGTAGGTGAGGCAGAAGGCTTCCTCCCCCTCCAGATAGGGCAGCACCCGCTTGATGCGGCCCCCGGTCAAGGTGGATTCTCCGGTTTCGACCAGGGTGATGCGCCAGGGTTCGGCAAGGCGGCGGTGAACCTCGATCGTGTTGGTTCGCAAGTCGATGGTCACGTCCGAATTGTGAAGAGAATAGCTGGAGAAATATTCCTTGATGGCATAGCCTTTGTAACCCAGACAGATGACGAAGTCATTGATGCCGTGAGAGGAATAAATCTTCATGATATGCCAGAGGATCGGCTTGCCTCCGATTTCCACCATTGGCTTCGGACGCAGGTCCGTTTCTTCGGAAAGCCGCGTTCCAAGGCCGCCGGCAAGTATTACAGCTTTCATTTTCTGCAGCTCTTCCAGTTCAGAAATGGGCCTTGGTAGACTATTAATCAACCCATGAAAAAACGGTCAAGCACCGACGTTCGGGCTCGTCCATGGACTCCAAAGGTCACGGTGAAGAGTTGTCTCACTGCCACCAGGCGTGATCGTCGGTGATCTCGGGTTCGGGGATATGGATGTCGCTGCCCGGCGGCAAGGCGACGAGGTTGACGGCGCCGACCCCGCCGAACAGGTCGGTGGAGTTGCCGGCGAAGTTGTCGGGATGGAACAGGCGGGCCGTGTGCCACCAGACCCGGTAGCCCATCGACCGGATCAGCCCGATCAGGGCGGGCGAGCAGTCGCGCCGGTCGTTCTCGACATACAGCACCGGCCGGTGGCGCGCGATCAGCCCGCTGGCTCCGCGCAGCACCGCCTCCTCCATGCCCTCCACGTCGGCCTTCAGCAAGCGGCAGGACGGCAGGTTCAGGCTGTCCAGCGTCACCAGCGGAACCAGCTCGCCATGGTCCCACCCGCCGAGGCCGAGGGCGCCGAAATTGTTGGAGCAGTTCGGGTCGAGCGTCGGCACCCGGATGGTGCCGGCCTCGCTTCCCACCGCCATGCGCCGAGCCCGCACGCTGGTCACGCCGTTCAGGGCCAGATTGGCGGAAAGCAGGTTGAACAGCATCTCCTGCGGCTCGAAGGCGATGACGGTGCCCGATGGCCCGACGATGCGGGCCAGCGGCAGGGTCTGGGCGCCGATGTTGGCCCCAACCTCGACCACGACGTCCCCCGGACGCACGACCGAGCGGAACAGGGCCACCTCATACTCGGCATATTCGCCGTAGAGATCGAGGGAGCGGCCGACATAGCGGTCATTGCGGTTGTAGACCATCAAGCCGTGACGGCACGGGCGCATGCGGTTGAAGCCGCCTTCCAGATCCACCGGCCCACCGATCATCCACCCGCTCCCATCCGACCCGGCCAAGCTGGCCGCATACCACGCCCCCTGCTGTAGCCAAAGCAGGACCCGGAAGCCACGACTTTCCGCCCACGCGCCCGCTGTCCCCGCCTCGCCGGTACCCAGGGTCCGGCATTTCGCCATGGCACCCGGCCGGGGGAGGCGCTACACCTAGCCCCCGTCGCCACCCTCGGCAGTCCCTTCGGGAGAGCAGCCCCATGTGCGGTTTCGCCGGCTTCGCCGGACCCGGCGGCGAGCGCGACCTCGCCGTCATGACCAGAATCATCCGTTACCGCGGTCCCGACGACGACGGCGTCCATATCGACACCGGCGGCGCCTTGGCCGTGCATCTGGGATTCCGCCGCCTCGCCATCATCGACATCGAGGGCGGCCATCAGCCGATGGCCACGGCGGAAGGCGATCTGGTCATCGTCTACAACGGCGAGATCTACAATGCGCCGGAGCTGCGCCGCGCGCTGGAGCAGGCCGGCCACCGCTTCGTCACCGACCATTCCGACACCGAGGTGCTGCTGCACGGCTACCGGGAATGGGGCCTGGACATGCTGGAGCGGCTGAACGGCATGTTCGCCTTCTGCCTGTACGACCGCCGCCGGGGCCGGCTGGTCTTCGGCCGCGACCGTTTCGGCAAGAAGCCGCTGTTTTATGCCGAGACGGCGGACGGGCTGGTCTTCGCGTCGGAAGCCACCGCGGTGCTGTCGCACCCGTCGGTGCCGGACACGCTGGACCGCAAGGCCCTGGTCAAATATTTCGCCTACGGCTTCATCCCAGCGCCGCTGACCGCCCATGCCGCGGTGCGCAAGCTGCCGGGCGGCTGCAGCATGGTCTACGACCTGGCCAGCCGCCGGCTGTCGGTCAGCCGGTATTGGGAATACCGGATGGTGGTGGACGACCAGCCGCCGGGCAGCCCTGATGAGTGGGCCGAGGAACTGCGCGAGCTGCTGGACCGCGCGGTGGAACGCCGCATGCTGAGCGACGTGCCGGTCGGCTTCTTCCTGTCCGGCGGCATCGACAGCGCCGCCATCGTGGCGCTCGCGGCCCGGCACCGCGACCCGGTCACCATGAAGACCTTCACCATCGGCTTCGACGAGCCGAGCTTCGACGAGAGCGGCTATGCGGCCGACGCCGCGCGCCATTACGGCACCGACCATGCCTGCCGCACGCTGAATCTCGACACCGCGGCGGAAATGCTGCCGGAGTTGCTGGGCCGGCTGGACGATCCGATCGCCGATCCCTCCATCCTGCCGACGCATCTGCTGTCGCGCTTCGCCCGTGAACGGGTGACGGTGGCGCTGACAGGCGACGGTGGCGACGAGCTGTTCGCGGGGTATGACACCTTCGACGCGCTACGCACGGCGCGGCTCTACCACCATGCCGTCCCCCGCCCGCTGCACCGGCTGGCGGAGGCGGTGGCCCACCGGCTGCCGCGGTCGGACCGCAATATGAGCTTCGACTTCAAGCTGCGCCGGGCGCTGCGCGGGCTGGGGCACCGGCCGGCGCACTGGATGCCGGCCTGGCTGGGGCCGGCGTCGGTGGAGGAGGTCTCGCGGCTGTTCGGCGTCGAGCTGACCGCCGACGAGCTGTATGACGAGGCCGACGCGCTGTGGCGCTCGGGCGCCAGCCGGCACGACGTCGACCGCTCCATCGAGTTCTACGGCCGCTTCTATCTGGGCGAGAATTTGCTGATCAAGGCCGACCGCGCCAGCATGTTCTGCTCGCTGGAGACGCGCTCGCCCTTCCTCGACCGCGACCTCGTCGCCTTCGTCAGCCGCCTGCCGGCCGGCGTGAAGCTCCAGCCGAACGGCATTCGGGGCGGCACGCGAAAATGGATCCTGAAGAAGGCGATGGCTCCACTGCTGCCGCCGGCGATCCTGTCTCGGCCCAAGAAGGGCTTCGGCATCCCCTTGAGCCGCTGGCTGCGCCACCTGCCCCAGCCGCCGCTGGAAACTGCGGCGCGCATCGGGGTGGACGGCAAGTGGCTGGCGGCGCGCTGGGACGAACACCGCAGCGGGCAGGCCGACCACCGCGGCCTGCTGTGGGCCTGGACGGCGCTCGCCACCGCGCTGGACCGCCCGGCCCAGACCCCGGCACCGACCCCGATGGAAAACGCCGTATGAGCCTAGACAGTCTGGAT
The DNA here is from genome assembly GCF_003116035.1 of Azospirillum sp. TSH64. Classification (GTDB taxonomy): domain Bacteria; phylum Pseudomonadota; class Alphaproteobacteria; order Azospirillales; family Azospirillaceae; genus Azospirillum. The sequence goes on along the minus strand of NZ_LGQW01000005.1, from coordinate 9,693 downwards.
CGCTCGTTCCCCCGGACGCGCGGGGGCGCGGACATGCACGATGCTGCCCGTTCCGAGGTCCCCGCCGGCCGCGCGTCGTCGTCCGCCCGCACCCTGGTCGGGCTGCTGCTGGGGGTGGGGGCGCTGATCGTCGCCTATCAGTTCGGCATGAACATGCATGCCAGCACCGGCCTGCCCTATTGGGACGATTGGGGCTATTTCTTCGGCACCGCCCAGGGCGTGCAGCAGCCACTGACCTTCCAGTCGATCTTCGCCAAGGACAGCGACCATGTCGCACCCTTCTTCAAGCTGCTGACCCACGGGCTGTGGCAGGCCATCGGCGTCGATTTCCTCACCTTCCGGCTGGTCGGCTGGCTGGCCTTCGCTGCCATGCTCGCCGCTTACGCCCTGGTGCTGCTGCGGGACTGCGTGCGCTCGGCCTGGGATGGGGTGCCGGTGGCGGCGGCCGGGCTGTTCCTGACCGGCACGTTGAACAACGAGTATTTCTATTACCAGCACATGGGGCTGGCCCAGCCGATCTTCTTCACCTGCCTGTTCCTGTTCCTCCATACGCTGGCCCGCGGGCGGCTGGTGCTGGCGACGCTGTTCCTGCTGGCTTTCGGTTCCACCGGTGTGTTCGGCGCCAGCTATGCCCTGGGGGCGGCCGGAGCGGGGGCGGTGCTGGCCCTGCGCCGGGACGGGGAGCGTGATGGCCGGACGCTGGTGGCGGTCGGCGGCGGTCTGCTGCTGACCGCGGCGATGCTGTGGATGACCTTCCACGGCTCCTACGCCAACCACACCGGCCAGCCGCTGGTGCTGCCCTGGCATAGCGGCTTCTGGGCCTTCCTGCTGGGCGCCTTCGCCACCGCCGCCGGCCTGCCGGTGGAGGCGGTGGGAGCCCCGCTGTCGCTGGCGGCGGGAGCGGCGGCCCTGGCGCTCTGCCTCATCCCGGCGGCGGGCCTGCTGCTGGGCCGCGCCGGGCGGGAGAGGCCCAATGCCGCGCTCGCCATTTCCGGGCTGATCGCCGGGACGGTGATCGTCACCATGACCACCGCGCTGGGCCGGGCCGGGCTGTGCGGCGAGGGCATCGCCAACGCCATGCGCTGCGGCACCATCCCGCGCTACGCCTATCCGGTGCTGCTGGCCTTCCCCGCCGCGGTCGCCGGCTGGACCCTGCTGTTCGGCCGCCGCACGAGGGTGGGAGCCGGGGCGGGAGCGTTTGCCGGGCTGGTGCTGGCGGCGGCGCTCGCCGTCGGCCATGGCGCCGGGACGGACGCCTTCTGGCGGCACTGGAGCGTCGCCGGCCTCAACCGCATGGTGGCGGAGCGCGACGGGGCGGCGGAGCGCTGCGTCGCCACCTATCTGCAAGCCATCCGCAAGCCGGCTGGGATGGACTGGAGCCAGCCGCTGGTCTGCCCGTCCGCCTCGCCGCGCAACATCGCGCCGTTCCTCCAGGCCGCCTACGATCTGAAGGCCGATTTCGTGCAGACGATCCTCGCCGATGCTGCGAGCCGGCCGGAGCGGGGAACGCTGGCCACTCTGTTGCAGGCGGGCAAGCTGGATGAAGCCTCGGCACAACTGCGGCTGGACATAGTGCCGCGCGACGGCGGCCAGGGGGGCGGACTGCTCGGCTCGCTCGACCGCTTCACGCAGCTTCCCTCCGGCTCACTGGCGGCACTCGGCTGGGCGGTCGATGCGGCGGTGCCGGCGCCGGCGGCCTTCGTCCTGCTGGGGGTGGGCGACCGCATCGTCGCGACCGCCCCGACCGGCGGTGCGCGGCCCGACGTCGCAACGGTCCTCAAGGACGGGCGGATGACCGACAGCGGCTTCGCCCTGCCCATTCCGCCCGAGCTGGCCGGCCAGCGGGTGCGGCTGTTCGTGCTGGGCCATGACGGCGAACTGAAGGAACTGACGCCGCCCGGCGGGGTGGCGGCGACGCCCTGACGATGCCCTGATGCGAAAAGGCCCCGCACCGGGAACGGTACGGGGCCTTTTCTTTATCGGGACCGATCAATCGCGGAGGCTGCGGTCCGGCGGAGGCTGTTCGTCGAAGTTCAGCATGGTCTTGATCGAATAATGGCTCTTGCCCTGGCTTTCAAAATAGATACGGACCAGCAGCTCGGCCAGCAGCCCCATCAGGATGCACATCACGCCGGTGACCAGCCCCATCGTCACCAGGAGCGGCAGCGGCGTCAGGATGAAGGAGATGCCGTCGACCAGCTTCAGGTAGATGGCATAGATGCCGGCCAGCACCGACAGCCCCATGAACATCAGGCCGGCGAAGCCGAAGATGTAGATCGGCTTGGTCTCGTACTGGGTCAGGAACTTCACGACGACGAGGTCGAGCACGACCTTCAGCACGCGCTCCAGCCCGTATTTCGACTGGCCGTGGCGGCGCGGGTGATGGCGCACCGGCATCTCGGTCAGCTTGGCGCCCTGCCAGCGGGCGTAGATCGGCACGAAGCGGTGCATCTCGCCATAGAGCCGGTAGCCCTGGAGCATCTGGCGCCGGTAGGCCTTCAGCGTGCAGCCATAATCGTTCAGCTTCACGCCGGAGATGGTGGAGATCAGCTTGTTGGCCATCCGGCTCGGCAATGTGCGCAGCAGGAAACCGTCCTGCCGGTCGGCGCGCCAGCCCGACACCACGTCGTAGCCCTCGTCCAGCTTCGACAGCAGGCCGGCGATGTCCTGCGGGTCGTTCTGGAGATCGCCGTCCATCGGCACGATGACGTCGCCGCGGGCATGGTCGATGCCGGCCATCATCGCCGCGGTCTGGCCGACGTTGCGGCGGAAATTGATGACGCGGATGCGGCTGTCGGACGCCACCCGCTGCAACTCCGCCTCCGTCCCGTCGATGGAGCCGTCATTGACGAAGATGACCTCGAAGCTGCGCCCCAGCCCGTCGAGCGCCGGGATCAGCCGGCCGCACAGAGGGGCGATGTTGTCCTCCTCGTTATAGACCGGGATCAGGACCGAGACGGAAACCGTGCCGGTGTCCGTGGTGGCGGATCCGGGGGCAAGCAGGAGGGTCATCGAACGGGTCCGGAGGCTGCTGTCATCTGTGGGTGCGATGCCGGGCCATGGTATGGCCGCAGGATCCGGCGAGCGCAACGGCTAATTGGGGCGCGGACTTGGCACGGCTCCCTGATCAAGGACAATGCCATGCGACGATGCCGCATCCCCTACAGATTTGGATGCCGCCTCAATCACGGAGTTGGAGGCACCACCCCCAGAAGCTCATCGGTTGTTTCGCGACGCTGGAAGGGCGTGTATTTGATCAACGCCGCATCGATTATCATCGACTTCCTGAACACGAAACATGTTTCTGTGTTGAACTCATAATCTTCGGCAACACCTAAATAAAGCTCATTCCAATCCTTCCATCTCACCCGTTCCAGGACGGACTTTCTAATGGATGGAAGACCGGATGCCACTTTCCATCCCGTAAAATGGCCATATGTGCTTTGTTTTTCCTTACATGACAGAAACCATCCTCCAGAAAAATTCTCATTGAATATATCATGATTCCAACGAACATTGAAATTTGTTGGTCTGTCTTGATTATATTGCGGAAATTCTTCTCCATCCATGATCATGGTATGGTTCAGGTGAACGATGTCCTGCGCTTCGAACATTGCCCTTATTATGGCGATGCGCTGCGGATGCACCTCATCGTCGGCATCCTGGTAGGAAATTACTTCATGAATTGCCCTCATCGAGCCGGCTTGCCGATTTGGCCCATGCCGCATGCGACCGTCATGCTTGATCAGGGTGAAATCGTCGAAAGCGGTCCCGATTGCGCCAACCTCGGACACGGCAGCTTTTGAGGCGAGAGGCGCCAAGCTCAGCGAGACGATCACCTGATCGGGTTTCACAGGTGCCGACGCATAGGTTTGGAGCAAGCGGGGAACGCAGGCAACGTCCCTGTGCGTGCATGGGATAACCAATGAAACTTTCATCCTGCCTACCCTATTGATCGGGCCTTCCCGATTGGCCCCGCTGATTGACTGGATTCGTCATGGCTCAAGACAGCGGCCATGTCCACTTCCGCGATCATGGCATTCAGGATGATCATCGATCGTCCGCCGGAATCCTTGTGGGAGGCTGTGCGTTCCAGTCGATCCCTCCGACGCCCTCGCGCGGCCCGGCCCCAGGCCGGCTGCGCAGGACCGTCAGGTCGATGACGGCGCCCAGCAACGCGACCATCGCCTGGAAGGCGAGGATGCCGAAGCCCAGCGCCAGCGACTGGGCATGCGGCACCCCGACCAGATCGAGCAGCCCGACCAGCGACGCCTCGCGCAGGCCGATGCCGGCGACGGTGACCGGCATCAGCACGATCACCGACATCAACCCGATCACCGCGCTCCACACCGAAAAGGGCTGGTCGATGCCCACCGCCAGGCCGAGCGACTGGCTGCCAGCGACCGCCGCCACCTGCACCGCGATCCCGACGGCGACCGACAGCAATGCCCGCCCCGGCCGGCGTGCCTGGTCGCGCCAGGCTTCCAGAAAGCGGCGCAGCGGGCCGAGGAGCCAGGCTTCGCGCTTCGGCCCGGCACGCCAGCCCAGCAGACCCAGAAGCAGCGTGCGCGCCGGCGCCCAGGCCAGCAAGGCGGTCGCCGCGACCAGCCCGGCCAGCACCAGCACCACCGCCACAAGCAGCCCGTCGCCGAAGCGTGCCGACTGCACCGCCAGCCCGCTGCCGGTCAACAGCAGCAGCCCGGCGATCCCCGTCACCTTGTCGAAGGCCACCGCCGAGACGATGCGGCCGCTGCCGATCTCTCCCTGCCCTTCGCCCCGCCCTTCGTCGCGGCTGAGGCGGTAGGCCTTCACCGCCTCCCCCGCCAGTTGGCCCGGCAGCACCAGCGCATAGAGCTGCGCCACCAGCGTGTAGGCAAGCAGCCGCCCCGCCCGCAGTTCCGGCAGCAGCACCCGCAGCTTCAGCGCGTTCAGCACATGCATCAGGAAGAACAGCAGGCCGGCGAGCGCCATCAGCCCCGGCGAGGCCACCGCCAGCACCCGCACGACCTCCGCCACGTCGACCCGCCACAGCAACAGGGCGACCAGCAGCACGCTGACCAGGGCCTTCAGGCGGGGGCGCATCTAAAGACACCTTTTCATGAAATCATGATGTGATGAAATAAAACCATACCCTCCCTTCATGGGCCCGGCGGAGCGAAGACCCGCCGGGCCCATGAAGGGAGGCAGGAAACTCACGACCCCGGCCGGCGGGCCAGCACGTAGATGTAGTCGCCGTGCGACCAGGAGTTCAGGCGGAAGATGTGGTACAGCGCCTCGGCGAGGAAGCGGCGGCCGGGACCGTAATCGCCCTCGGTGCCCTGGCCGCTGGCGGCCCCCAGCACGTTGCGGTAGAGCGGCGAGAAGAAGGGGAAGCCCCATTCCACCACCCGTTCGATCTCCAGCCCGACCGACTTGATCTTGGCCTGCAGCTCGCCGCGGGCATAGTTGCGGTGGTGGCCGACCGTGCGCTCGAAGTCGCGCATCCGGCCCTGCAGGGTGGAGACCAGCAGGTAGCGGCCGGTCATGGCGGCGAGGTTGCGGAGTGCCGCGACATCGTCCTCGATATGCTCGACCACGTCGGTGCAGACCACCAGGTCGAAGCGGCGGTCGAGATGGCCGGCGGCGACGTCGAGCAGGCCGAACTCGGCATTGGGCGCCCTGCGGCGGGCGACGTCGATGGCCTTGGCGGCGAAGTCGAGGCCGGTGTAGCTGGCCTGCGGCTTCAGCGGCATCAGGGTGGCGAGCAGCGAGCCCTGGCCGCAGCCGACGTCAGCCAAGCTGTCGTAATTCAGCGGGCGCACCATCTCGGTGACGATGCGGCGCAGATGCCGGCCGGTCGGGCCGTATTTGCGCATGTCGTTCCAGCGACGCTCCCAGCTGTCGTCGTAATCGACGCCACCGGGATGGTCAGCCGCCGCCGCGGGCAAGGGAGTGGAGAGGGGAGTGGCGGACTTGAATGCGTCGTCGCTCATGCGGGCCTCCGGCGCAGGATGAATTCGTTGCAACCCGTCGGCACGCGCGGCGGACGGACCTCCAGCATGTCGAAGCCGAGCGCGTCCATCCGCGCCCGCACCTCGTCGGCACTGGCATATTCGTAGGGGTAGCCGCCGAGCCAGTCGGTGACGTCCACCCAGAACTCCATGCCGCGCTCCTTGCGCAGCGGGTTGGCTCCGGTGATCGCCCAGGTCGCCAGGAACATCAGTGAGCCCAGCGTCCAATCCCAGACTTTCCGCAGGAAGCTCGGCGACAGGTTGTAGACGATCTTGATCAGGGTCCAGATCGGCGAGGTCCAGTGGCGGTTGTAGAGCGCCAGCACGAAGGTACCGCCCGGCGCCACCAGCGGCGCCACCGTCTCGATCGCCGGCCACATGGAGCCGGTGTGGTGCAGCGAGCCCCAGGCATAGACCACGTCGAAGCGGCCGAGCGAGCCGGCGAAGCTGCTGTCCAGCGCAGACCCGCGGCGGAACTCGATGCGGTCGGCCAGATCCGGTGCGAAGCGGCCCAGGTTGCGGCGGGCGACCTCGACCCCGGTGGGGTTGACGTCGAAGCCCAGCGCACGGGAAACGCCCAGCTTGCCGGCGGCGATGGTGAACAGGCCGGAGCCGGAGCCGACGTCGCAGAAGCTGGCGTCCTTCAGCCGGTCGGTCCCGACCAGCCCCTTCAGGCTGTCGATGGCCGCCACCAGCCGCGGCTCGTCCAGCACCGTGCGCGAGTAATGGTCCCAGTTCTCGCCGAAATCGAAGGCCAGGGCGGATGGTCCGGCCGGGGTGCCGCCCCTGCCTTCCGCCGTCTTCACCGGTTCCGCCACGCTGTCCGATCCCTTGCTGTCCGATCCGCTCTGCCGCGCCGCCATACGCTCCCGAAAGCCATCGGATGTCAACAGCACGTCAAGCGGGGGGCGTGGCGGCACATATCCTTGGAGGGGCGGAGAGCGGGAGCCAAGATGAACACGGACGTCACGGATGTGGCGTTGCGGGGCAGTCGCTCCCCGGGACGGCAGAGGCGCCGCCAAGATCAGAAAAATCCGTGAAATCCGTGTTTTAATCTGTGACATCCGTGGAGCTGTTGCAAAGCCTTCCCGCACTTCGCGCGGGAACTCGAACGCCTCACTCCGCCTGCGCCGACCGGACACGTCCCGCCGCGGCGCGGCCGACGAGCGCCAGATCGCGGTAGGCGGCGGCAACGGCCCGCCAGGAAAAATGCTCGACCACCCGGCGGCGGCCGCCCTCACCCAGGCGGCGGCGCAGGGCCGGATCCTCAGCCAGGCGTGCCAGTGCCGCGGCAAGCGCCGGCGTGTCGTCGGCGTCCAGCATCAGGCCGGTCTCCTCCTCCACCACCAGATCGCGGTTGCCGGCGATGCGGGTCGCCACCACGGGCAGGCCGGCAGCCATCGCCTCCAGCACCACGTTGGGCATGCCCTCGTCGCGCGAGGGGAAGACGAAGATATCGGCGGCGCGGTAGGCGGCGGGAAGCTCGTCGCGCCCGAGCCAGCCGCGGAAGGCGATACGCTCCGACAAGGCGAGCCGGGCGGCCTGCGCCTCCAGCTCCGGCCGCGCCGGGCCATCGCCGACAATGGTCAGGCCGATGCGGCTGCGCGTCCCGGCGGGCAGGGATGCGAGCGCCTCGAACAGCACGTCCAGCCCCTTCTGCCGCACCACCCGGCCGACGAACAGCAGCGACAGGCGGTCACCGGCATTTCCGCCATCGGCCGTCTTCGGATCGACTGTCTTTGGATCGGCCGGCCCGGCATCGGCCGGCGAGAAGCGGGTGGCGTCGACACCGTTGGGGATGATGGCGATGGGCTGGTCCGGGGCGAAGCGGCGGGCAAGCCCGGCCAGCCCATCGCTGTTGGCCACGACGGCGGAGGACCGGCGCCACAGCCAGCCGATCACCGGCCCGGCCAGCCGGTGGTAGAGCGAAATGCCGTCATACTGGAAGCCCGGCACGTCACCGCCGCGCAGGCTGACGACATAGGGCACGCCGGACAGCGCCTTCACCATCCAGGCGGCAGGGCCGCAGGGCAGGCCGAAATAGGCGATGGTGGCGTCCGCACGCCAGCGGGCGGCGATCAACGGCGCCATCACCAGCGAGCTGGCGAGGAAGGCCAGCATCTCCACCACCGAACTGCGGTCGCGGCGGCGGCGCAGGGTCGGGATGCGGCGAATCTCGACCCCGTCGGCCCGCCGTTCCACCCGCGGCAGGTCGCCGAAGGCGGAGGTCAGCACCAGCACCTCTTCGCCCAATGCCGCCAGTTCGCGGGCGGTGTTGTCGGTGGCGTTGGCCGCCCCGCCGCCGAGCGGCGGAAACTCGTAATTGATCAGCAGAAGCCGCGCCATGCCGTCCGCCACACTCCCCGTTCGACGAGCGCCATTGATGCGGGGGCGGGGAGTGCGATGCAACAGCCATCACGCGGAGAGCAGCGGTTCGCGACGGATGGAAGCCTGGGGACCACCGGGGCCGACAGGATGGCGGGGGTCGCCCTTCGCAGAAGCCGGCATCTTCATGCCCCGGCATCTTCATGCTACTGATCCCGCCGTTCCCCAACCGAAGCGCCGCGGCCCCCATGAACATCGAGCAAGCCTTCACGATGGCGGTCGGCCTCCAGAAAGCGGGCCGTGCCGACGAGGCCGGGAGGCTCTATGCCCAGATCGCGGCCAGCGATCCGCATTTCGCCCCTGCCGTCAACAACATGGGGCTGCTGCATGCCTTGGCCGGCCGGAAGGAAACGGCGGTCGCCCTGCTGCGACGGGCCTTGGCGCTGGTTCCGGGATCGTTGAACAGCTGGAACAATCTGGCATCGCTGCTGACCCAGCTCGACCGGCGGGAGGAGGCGGTCCGGACCTACCGGATCTCCGCAAGGCTCGATCCCGCCCAGCCGGCGGTGCTGAACGAACTGGGCCTTCTGCTGGAGCGGTCGAAACGCCCGGACGAGGCACGCGAGGCCTTCGCCCGCGCGGCGGCGCTGGACCCGATGGAGGCGGAATATGCCAACAACCTCGGCGCCATGCTGCGCACCGACCATCGGCTGGAGGAGGCCACAGGCTGCTTCCGCCGGACGATCGCGCTGAACCCGCAGCACAGCGGCGCCTACAGCAACCTGGGGTCCACGGTGAAGGACCGGGGCAGCTTCTGGGCGGCGCTGCTGGCTTTCCGCCGGGCCACGACGCTGGAGCCGGATTTCGCCGGCGCCCATTGGAACGAATCCCTGGTCCGGCTTCTGCTGGGCGATTTCGTCCGGGGCTGGCGGGGTTATGAATGGCGCTGGAAGCATGGCCAGCTGCCCTCGCCGCAGCGCAGCTTCTCCAAGCCGCGCTGGGACGGATCGCCGCTGCGGGGCCGACGGCTGCTGGTCTATTGGGAACAGGGCTTCGGCGACGTGCTGCAATGCGTGCGCTACCTGCCGCTGCTGGCGCAAATGGTCGGGGCGGAGAAGGGGGGGGAGGACGGCGAACGGCCCATCCTCCTGGAATGCCAGCATGCGCTGCTGCCGGTGCTGCGCAGCCTGCCCGGCGTCACCGTGGTGCTGACCGGGGCGCCGCTGCCCGATTTCGATGTCCAGCTCCCGGTGATGAGCCTGCCGGCCCTGTTCGGCACCCGGCTGGAGACCGTGCCGTCCCGCGTTCCCTACCTGTCGGCGGAGCCCGATCTGGTTGCGCGCTGGGGCGAGCGGCTGAAGGGGTTGGCAAGGGACGG
>NZ_LGQW01000004.1 GCF_003116035.1 Azospirillum sp. TSH64 | reverse complement strand
AGAGCCCTTGGAAACCGGGAGGCTCGAATAAGACTGAAAATCCCCGTGTCGGCGGTTCGACTCCGTCCCTGGGCACCATTCCTTTTCCTTATAAATCAAGGACTTAGCCCCACTTTGGCGGCTGGAATGGTGCAAACAGCGGCTTTATCCCCGCGTTACTAACCCGTTGAAATCCCTAGGTTTGCGTTAGTTGGCGTTACGCTACGTCACTCCGCGCGCCACAAAATCGGCACAAAATGGCATAGAGCCGAGTGGCCCCGAATCCATCGAAAGAAAGCCGCCCGGCTCCGCCGCGACACTGGCGTTATGGGGCGTTACTGGCGTGCGTCGCCCGCCTCGGTTCGAGGTCAATCGCCGGGGCGGCGAGGGCGCGAACGTAGGGAGTGAGAACAAGCTCGGTCATATCCAGTTTCCTTTGATCTAGAGGGAGAGGGGCGGCAGCGCGCCGCCCCGTTGGGCTATCGCTTGGCCGGGAGCTCTTGGTCGAGGAGTTGCCGGACCTCGTCGGCTCGCGCTTGGAGCGCCTCGAGATCGCGCTCGAGGAGGACACGCTCGGTCGAGCCGTTGGTATATTCGACCCGCGTCCGCGGGGCGTTGCGGAGCTCCTCGAGGAGCCGGACGATTGCGAGGCGGAGGCGCATTAGACGATCGCCTCCGGCTGGCGCTTGGCGGCGCGCTCCGCCGCTCGGCGGGCTTTCTCCGCCGCCTCCGCCTCCTCACGCTCGCGCTTGCGGCGTTGGAGCTCCCAATAGACCCGACCGCACCCACGGGCGTCCGGTAGGGCGCTATGGGCGTCGACGTGCTCCTCGCCGAAAAAGAACGCCATGCACTCGGAGAGACTCGGGCTTTTCCAGTGATGGCGCCCCGCCGCCTTCATCTTCTCCGTCGGCGGCACTTGGACGATGTCCGTCGACCAAACTTTCGTGCAGAACCGCGCGGTTTTGCCCGGCATCCGATGGGGCTTGCCGAGGAGCCGATAGAGCCGCTCCATAACCGGGAGGTCGTATTGCAGATTGTGGGCGACCAACACGTCGGCTTGGTCGCAAAGCGCGTTAAAGACCGAGGCGGCGAAAGCGTGCGGGACGCCGACCTCGAGGGCGAGCTCGGTCGAAATGCCGTGGATCGCCGTCGTCTCCGCCGGGATCGTATAGCCGTCGGGGCGGATAATGAGGTCGAGGACCGACCGCTCGCGCCCGTCGGCGTCGTACAGGACGGCAGCGAGCTCGACGACGTGCGCCTCGTTCGGATACTTGCTCGTCGTCTCAGTGTCGAAAGCGAGGACGCGGGGCATTAGGCCGCGCCCCTCTCCTCGGCGACGACGGCGGCGATTGCCGGGTCGGTCGGCTTGCCTCGGCACGCATGGCAGGGGACGAGCTCGATAGCGCGACAGGACTCCAGGGAAAGCCCGACGACGAGCTCCCCGATTCCCTCGCAGACCTTACAGACCTCGCCCGGCGCCGCGGGCTCGACCGCACGCTCGAGCGTCTCCGCGGCTTTCTCGATATCGTGGGACAGGTAGCGCCCGGCGCGGTCGATCGCGCCGTCCTCGAGGAGCCGGGCGTAATCGCGAAGGCACTCGGCGACGAACGGGAACCAGGGCGAGAGCGCCGCCGGAACCTCGGGGCGCCCCTCGAGCTCGGCGACCCGCCCCTCGAGGAAAACCCGCACTTGGGTGGCGTTCGCGAGATCGTGGCGGAGCGGTCGCGTCTCAGTGTCGACGACCTTCGCGACCTCCCGACGGAGGACGGCGTCGACGCGCGAGTCGATTAGTCCGGACCAAACCTCGGGAAGCTCGGACGCGAGAGCGTGGCGGAGGTCGCGGGCATGGCGCGGGATACGATCGGCGCTCGGCGCCGGGGCGTTCGTGTTCATGGGGAGGGTGATCCGATCTAGGAGGGAGGCCGAGGGAGGAGGCGGAGCCCCCTCCCGGTCGCTCAGTGGATGCAGGGCGCAAAGGGGATTTCGTCGTCGAGGTCGCCCGGCGGGCGGCGCGACCCTCCGCCGTAAGCGCCCTCGGAGCGCGGCGGTTCGCGGTCACGGGCTCCATACCCTCCGCCGCCATAGCCGCCGCGGTCGTCCCGGCGCTCCTCACGGCGTCCGCCTCCGTCGCCGTCCTGGCGCCCGCCGACGAGGGAAACCTCGGCGACGCGGACCGCGAGCCCGGCGCCGCGCGTCCCGTCGCGCTTCTCAAACTCGCGGATCGTCACCTCGCCGGAGATCACGACTTGCGTTCCCTTGTTCATGTGCGGCTCAAGAGCCTCGCCCCGGCGCCCCCAAAGGCTGCAATCGACCCATTGGGTTGTTTTCCGGTCGCCGAAACCGACGTCGTTCGCGACGCGGAACCCGAGCACCTTTTCCCCGGATTGCGTCGTCCGGAGCTCGGCGTCGGCGCCGAGGCGCCCGGTAAAGGTCCATACGTTCATTCTTCGGACTCGTCCTTGGTCAGAGAGGTAAAGGGAGCGGGAAGCGCGCCCGGATCGGGGAGACGGGGGGAGAGCCGGTATCCGGCGAGGGCGGCGGCGGAGGCTGTGATCTCGCCGCCGAGGTCGACCGGAGCTCCTCGCAGGAGCGGACCGAGATCGAAGCCTAAGACCCCGAGCGCCGCCTCGAGGCTCTCGAGGTCGGGCTTGTTCCGGGTCCGCCATGCGGTAAGCGTCTCGCGTGCGAGGCCCGATTTCTCGGACATTTCGACGTAAGTCACTCCCTGGCGCCGCATTTCGGCGAAGATGAAACGCACGATCGGGTGCGCCCGAGCCGGGACCGTTACGCGAGAGGGGCGGTTGTGCCGCATGGCTGCCCCCCTCACTTCCGGCGAGACGGTTTCGCCGCCTCGGATTGGAGCTTGGCGAAGGCGGACAGGAGCTCCGGCTCGGCGATCCGGCGCTTATTGTCCGGTCCCTTGAAAAACGGGAGCTTGCCCTTGTCCGCCCACGTCCGGACGGTATCAGCCGGGACCGGCGAGCCGTCGGGGCGGGTAATGCCGATCTCGGCAAGGCGAGCGGAGGCGGCGCGGAAATCCAGATAGCGAACGGAGGACATTAGAGGACGACCTCCTCGACGACGCGGAGACGGATTTCGCCGTCGCGGACGACCGGCTCGATCGTCATTCCGCGGAAACGGCGGGCGGAAATCTGTTCATTGAGCCAAAGGACGCGAGCCCGGATTTCCTCGATCGAGGCGATCGGCGCCGGGCGCTTTCCGCCGACGTAAAAGGACTCGGGGATCGGGGCGGTCGAGACGACCTCGAGCCCGCGGACGACGGCGCCGACAGTGTGCGCGCCGCGCTTTTCCGACGTGCAGGGCCAAGGGGCGGCATCGGTGCCGAATTGAATCCAGTAGAAGTTGGAGCCCTCGCTCGAGATCACAGAGAACCGGCCCTCCGGATCGAACCGGAGGCAAACCAGCCCCTCGCCGTCGACCTCGAGGTCGGCTCGGCGCGGCGTCGACGGCATGGCGTCGACGATTTCCTTTGCGACGCCGATCGAAACGCGCGGGTTCGCGCCTTTGCAGATCGAGAAGCGGATTTCGGCGAGGTCGGACGGGCGGGACGGGGCGGCGGCAGAACCGCCGACGAGGTCAAGAGAGGCGTTTTTCATGGGGAGGATTCCGTCGATCTAGGGGAAGGAGGAGCCGGGGCGACCGGCTCCCCGTCGTCTCAGGCGCCGAGCTCGGCGCGGCGCTTCTGCATGGCGTCCGAGAGGGCTTTCGCCCAGGTCGGGACGTTCGCTTTCAGATCCTCGAGGGTCGGCATATTCGCCGCCTTCCACGCCTCGAGCGCCGCGACGGAGGCCGCGTTCGTCACGCCGCCTTTGAGCTTGGCAAAGAGGGCGGCGTAATCGACCGAGCCATCGCCCTTGATCGGGACCGGGACGCGGAGGCTCTCGTCGACCGCCGAGGCGGCGGGCTCATCCTCGAGCCCCTCCGGCTCGCTGGCGGGCTTCTCGACCGGAGGAAGCTCCTCGGTAGCCTCCGGCGCCGGAGCGGCGGGGGCGAGCTCTCCGCGCCGCGCCTCGGCGGCGTCCCTCACGTTCGCAACGCAACCCGCCGACATAGCGCCGACCGTTTCGGCGTTGTGCTCGAGAACCGCCTCGATCTCGTCGACGGTCGCGCACTTCGCGATTTCGGCTTGGATCGCCTTTTGCGCGTGAACACCGGCTTTCGCGTAAAAGGTGATCTCCTCCCCGAAACGATCGCGGACCATGAAACCCGGAAATTCCTTGTCCTCGGCGGCGGGCGCCGGAGCCGGAGCCGGGGCGGGCGCGGCGGAGGGAGCCGGGGCGGCAGGCGCGGGAGCGGCGGGCTTGGGCTCCGAGCGACCGACGACCTCCTCGATATCCATTTGGCGCGGCTCGACGACCTCCGCGTCGATCGCCTCGACCTTGCCCGGCTTCATCGGCTCGGGGCGGACGGGCTCGGCGCTCTCAGGGACGACGATCGCCGTCGTCGAGAGGAGGGCGTCCTCGAGGTCGTCCGTCGTCGGAAAGCCGAATTTGATCTCCGGCGCATAGAGGCCGATCAAGCGCCCGGCGGCGCGCTTGCGGAGCATTTGCTCGGGGATCGACTGGTATTTCGAGTTGCGGGTCCATCCATCTGCCTTCGCCTCCTTCAACGTGACGGATTCCCGCCGCTCCTTTCCATCCCGCGTGAGGGTCGCGACCGCCGTAACCTTGAGGTTGCCCGCGTCCGCGGCGCCCTCGACGATGTAGTCGATCGGCCCCGTAAACACGCCGCGGAATGCCGCGAGGGCGGCGAGAAACTCCACATAGAAACCGGGGCGACCGCCGATCTCGGTCGTATTCTGCATGAGCATCAACGGATGCACGCCGAGCCGGTTCGCGAGATCGAACGCGATCATGCAGGACTCGGGCTTTCCCCGGTAGGTCGCCGGGACGAGGTTGGAGCTCGCGAAGGCTTGAGCGACGCGCCAAAGCTGATTGAATTTCGAGGCGTCGAGGAAAATGTCGATCGTCGAGGGGACCGGCGCCGAGTTGGCAATCGTCGGGAGGTTGTGCATTTGGCGACTCACTTGATAAGGGCTTTGCGGGTTTCGACGATCGCGACGCCGGGGATATCCGTCTCGCCAGCCTTGACGGCGGCGCGAACCGCGGCGACGTCGATCGTCCGGAAGTGGCTCGGGACTTTGTCCGGGCCGATGATCCGGACGGTCCGGGTTATGGAGGAGGTCGCGAGCGGACCCTCGTCGGTCCGGATTTGCGCCTTGTCGTCCGGACCCTCGGCGATCACGGTTTGATAATCGGCGATCCGCTCGAGGACGGCGTCGCGCGACGCCTCGAGGTCGCCAACGAGCGCCTTAAAGAACCCGTCGATCGTCGCGGCGTGCTTTAGGATCGGGTCCTTGCGATCCTTGCGCTCCGCCTCGACCTTGGACAGAAAGGCGCCGATTTGCGCAGCGAGGAGGATCGACTTTGTCGCCGTCTCGAGGTCGAAAACCGCCTCCGGAGCGCGCTCGCAGGACGCGGCGAGCTCGGCGGCACGCTGGCGATGGGCGAACATCGCGGAGTCCAGTTCGTCGAGGAGGAGCTCCTCGTCCGTCGGCGGATTGTTGTGTCCGATACCGGGGGTTTCCATAGGGCTTGATCCGATCTAGGGGGTTTCAGAACGGCGGGCGCATGGTCGACAGGTCGACCGGGCGAAGGGGGTTCGCGGCGGGAGCCTCCGGGTCATGCAGTCGCGCCCATTCGGCGCGGGACCGCATGTAAGCGAAGGTCGCCGGGTCGATCGTCTCGCCGTGGTGCCAAACCCGAGCGACCTCCTCTGGATCGTCCGTCGCCGGGAAGTTGGCGATTTGGACGATGGGGCGGTAAGAGCGATCGAGGAGCTCCCCGGTAAGCGGGTCGCGCGGCAGTCCAATCCAGATACGGGCGGGGACGTATGGCGCCCCCTTCCGGAGCCGGAGCCGGAAGTAACCGGCGCGGGGACTATCGACCTCCCGCGCCGCCTCTCCGGCATATCGCCCGCTCGCCTTGTAAGGTTGGCGGGCGGGGATCATTCGTCGCGATCCTCCGGCGGGGCGTTCCTGGCGACGTGCGCCTCGCGGATCGCCTCGGCGAAACGCTCCTCGAGATTGAACCCGAGGCGCTCGACGAGGAGCTCGATCTCCGGCGCAGGCTCCGTCTTTCCGTTGCGGCAAACGAAGATGCGCGAAACCTCGATCTCCTCCCCGTCGCCCGGCAGATAGACGCTGAGAGGCTTGTCGAAATAGTCCCGCGTTGCCGGGCTATAGGCGCACTCGAGGACGAGATCGACGGCGCCGAGGTCGCCGAGGTCGAGGGTTACGTCGAGGGAAAGAGAGGTCGCCATTCTCTCCGCTCCATCACAGGCGCAGCGGGAGGGCGAGCTCGCGACCGGAGAGGTTTCCGAGACGCTCGGCAAGCTCGAGAGCCGCCGGGGAATCGCCCCAACGGTTGCGCGTCCGGTCGAGGAGGACCGCGATTGTTTCAGCGTGAGAAAGAGGAGCGGCGGGATTTTCGGCGCGCTTGGCGACCGCGGAGGCGACGAGGCGGGGGAATACGACTCCCGTCATAATCGCGTGTTGGCGATTCATCATTTGGGGGGTTTCCGGGGATCTGCGATCTAGGTCTAGCGTCGTTCGGCGCTATGCAGCGTATATACCTCGGGTTAATCCGATGTCGCAACGGAAATTTGCGTCATCGCGACTCGCGAGTCGCATTTTTTTCCGATAACACGGCGGGTGCCCGTCTGTTACGAGGGCGTAACGATCCGACGCTTTGCGGGCAACGAAAAAGCCCGTCGAAAATCGGCGGGCTTTCGCAGGCACGAAAATTAGGGAGCGAGTTTAACGGAGAACGACGCCGACGATCTTTTCGATCGCGTGAACATCAGAGGCGGAGAGTTGGTAAAACTCAGAAATTCCGGGGCGGCGATACTCAATCAATCCGCCGCTTCTCTCGACAAGTCGACCAACGACTATTCTCTTATCTTTTAAAGTTATGCAGGCATAGTCGCCGGGTCCTGCCAAGGCATCCGGATCAACTATAGCAACGTCTCCGAGATCAAATTTTGGAGCGAGTGAGGGATCTGTAATTCGTATCGCAAAAGCTATTCCTGATCCGAATATCGAGACGTCTGTAAACTCGACGGCATCCTCGCGATTTATTCGGATCATGGCGCCGCTTGGATCGCGAGCCGATAGGATCGGAAGGCTCGGAGGCTTTGAGCGATCTAAGTTTTGCGAGGTACTTGGTCGCTCAGGAACCGCGGAAAAGTCGGAGTCGCGGAGCTCGCTCTCGTCAACTTGTAAGAGAGACGCGAGCTTAATACGCTCCTTCTCGGGCAAATCCCGCGGCGACCCTTTATGAACAAAATGATGTAGGTACGAGGGGTTTCTTTCGAGAAGGCGACTTAGCTCTCGGAGAGAAAAGCGACGATCCCTTGCACGCGCCAGTAAGCGAGCGCGAGCCCCCGTCGGGTTATCAAGCTCCGCATTCATAGCGGGCAATCCTTCATTGTGACGCAAACAGATACCCATCTAACGCAAATTTGAGCCCTTGCACAATTGGTTTTACGCAGGACGCCGAGACATATATCCGCCGCTTCGTCGGGCGTCGACACGACACTATCCGTCACATTGACGGAAAATTGATGGAAATTTCCCACAAGGCGGATTACAAGAGTCCGCATGACGACCGACCTCCTCGCCGAAATCCGTTCGTTCCTGACTGAAACCGGGCTCGCGCCTTCGCGGTTCGGGCGGTTGGCGGCGAACGACCCCCACCTTGTTAGCGACCTCGAGAGCGGGCGCTCCCCGACGTTCCGCAAAGCGGAGGCGATCCGCCGCTTTATGTCCGGATACCAGGGCTCCCGCTTCGACCGCGTCGCGGAGATCGCGGCATGAGCACGCGCCCCCCGTCCCTCCTCGACCAAGTCGAGCAACTCGCCGCGTTTCTCGGCAAGTCGAGCAAACCCGCCCCCGTTCCGTGGCAAAAGCCCGTGTGCATGATCTGCGACAAGCCGAATCCCCCTTTCGGCGTCGGGAACAAGCGCCTCGGACAGTCCGAATTTTGGTATTGCCGGGAGCACGTTCCGCCCGAGCTCGACGCCAAGCTCCGCGCGAATTACGAGCGGCTCGACGACATTACGAAAGCGGCTATTCGCCGCTCGGAGCGCCGCCGCGAGCTTGGGCTCGTTCCCGTGAGCAAGCGGGGGCAGAAATGAGCCTCGATTTCTTCGACCCGCTCGACCTCGCCGATTTCTCCGAATCCTTCGATCCGTTTGACCCGAGGGATTGGGCGCGTGAGGCGGAGGAGCCCTCCCGAATTTTCCTCGGCAGGAGCGGCGATCGCTTTGCGTTCGTCGACCCCAAAGTCGTCCCGATCGTTTCCCGGCATGTGTGGACCTACAGCGAGGACAATCGCGGCAAGGCTTACGCAAAGCGTTGGGTTACCGTCGGCGGCGTCCGCTCGGTAATCTATCTCCATCGCTTCATTATGCTGGACGTCCTCGGCGTTCTTCCGCCGACCGAGGATCATATCCTTGTCGATCACCGGAACGGCGAAGGGCTCGATTGTCGTAAGAAAAATCTTCGTTGGGCGACCGTCTCGGAGAACAACGCCAATCGGCGCGGCTACTACTTCAAGCGCCGCCCGGCGCACGCCTACCGGACGGAGGCGCGGGCATGACGCGCCGCCTCGAGATCACAATCCCCGGCGCCGCGGTCCCTTGGTCGCGCGCCGGGCATGATGGGCGCTCCGGTCGCTTCTTCACGCGGGAGCGACTCCGGTTCTTCAAGGACGAGGTCGTTATCCGCGCCCGCGCCGCGCTCCGCGGAGCCGCTCCGATCGCCGGGGCGGTCGTCCTCGAGGTCCGGACGTTTGTCGCGGTTCCGGAGTCCTGGCCGCTCCGGCGCCGGGAGGCGGCGCTCGCTGGCGAAGTCGTCCCGACCGCGCGCCCCGACGTCGACAACTACTCCAAGGGCGTGCAGGACGCGCTTAACCGGGTCGCCTACCGAGACGACGCGGTCGTCGTCGATCTCATTTCCCGCAAGCGGTACGCCGCCGAGCCGCGCGTCGAGATCATCGTCGAGGAGTATCGGCTATGAGCTCGATCGGTTTCGGGACTGCCGCGCTCGCCGTCGCCGTCGATCATTTCGAGTGGGCGACCCGGCGGATCGCCGCCGGAGGCGGAGGGCTTTCGCCTCGCGAGCTCGCCGCGTCCATCGGACACGAAATCCCCGTCGGGTTGCAACCCGAGCCCTCGACCCTTGTCGGGTGGATCGCGGACGCATGGCTCGACACTCGTAACGCAACCATAACGCCGCGTAACGCCGCGACGGTGGAGGGCTAACGCATGGCTTGGGATTGGTTGCGCCTCTATCACGGCACCGTGCGCGATACTAAGCTCGCGCTGATCGCTAAAAAGGCAAAGGCGCACAAAACCGCCGTCATTTCGGCGTGGGTTTTCCTTCTCGAGTTTGCCTCGCAGAACCAAAACCGCGGCACGATCGAAGGGCTCGACCTCGAGGAAATGGCGCTCGACCTCGATCTCGAGGACGACGTCGTCGAGCGGATTGTCGACCATATGCGCGAGCGTGGACTCCTCGACGGCGACAAAATCTCCAATTGGAACAAGCGTCAACCGAAACGGGAGCGTGAATCCGACGAGACGAACGCCGACCGGCAGCGTCGTTTCCGCGAGCGCCAAAAGGCGGCGCGCGAGGTCGGGGGCGCCGAGGTAACGGAGCGTAACGCCGAAGTAACGCCGTCCGTAACGCATAACGCCGCCCTAGATACAGATACAGATAAAGAAAGAGAGGACTCTCCCTCTAACGAGGGAGTCCCGTCTCGCGTTCGCTCGACGGCGCCCGCCGGTCCGACGGCGCAGGAGGTTTCGCTCGCGGTCGATCTCTACAACGCGACCGCCGAGCAGAACGGACTCCCGCGGGCGCAAAAGCTCACCGACAAGCGCCGCCGAGCCCTCGCCGCCCGGCTCCGCGATTGCGGCGGGCTCCCCGGATGGGAGGTCGCTCTCGAAAAGCTCGGCGCCTCGCCGTTCCTGACCGGGCGGACCGACCGCGGTTTCCGCGCCGACCTCGATTTCCTCTGCCAAGAGCGGAGCTTTACCAAGCTCCTCGAGGGCTCATACGACGACCGCCGTCCGGCGCCGAGCGCCGCCCGCCTCGGCTCCTCCCCGGTAATGGACGCCGTCCGCGAGCTCTATCGCGAGGCCCAGGATCGCGAGCTCGCCGCCTAATCCCCCTCGACCCTCCCCTCCCCCTAGATCACCGGATCGCCCCAATGGACGACGCAACCCATACCGCAAATCTTCCGGCGCTCTCCGTCGCGCTGCAAAACCTCCCGGCTCCCGTCAGTACCGCCGCCCTCCCGACGACCGCTCGCCATTGGGCGGCGCTAAACAGCCCCGACAAGGTCGACAGCTATACCCGCCTCGTCCCGGCGCCCGCGTGCGAGCGGGTCGTCGCCGAGGTCGAGCAAAGCCTCGCCGTCGTCGCGCCCGAGCGCGTCGCCGTCGGGCTCGTCGGCGTCCTTGTCGGCTCCATTCCTGCCCGGCGCGACGCGGTCGAGCCCTCGATCTATGCCCGGTCGCTCGCGAAGATTTTCGCAAAGTTCCCGCCGGAGATCGGAGAGCTCGCCGTCGAGCACTTGATCGAGCGCCTCCGCTTCCAGCCCGCGCCCGCCGACGTCGCCGAGGTTCTCCGGAGCCTCGTCGCAAAGCGCCGACTCGTCGCCACGCGGGCGCAACAGCACCTTGCGGAGCACGCACGCCGCGCCGAGGAGGCGGAGGCGGAGCGGAGCCGGATTCGTTATCAGGACCTCCCGCCGGAGGCGAGGGCGCGTTTCGACGAGACCGTCGCCATGATCCGGCGCGGCGAGGAGGCGGCAGACCCCAAAAAGCGCGCGAGCGGACACGTCCGGTCGCTCGGCGCTGTCCTGGCGGGCAAGTACGACGAGGAGGTCGCGGCATGACGCGGCATAGCCTTAGCCTCGACGCTACCGATTATCGCGCCGTCGCGGAGGCGGTTTTCGAGGACGTCCCGCTCGGACAGGCGGGCGCGATCCTGGCCGATCCCCCTTGGCGCTTCAACGCTTACAGCGGGGCGAGCGAGAAGATCGAGCGCCATTACGACACCATGACGATTCCTGCGATCAAGTCGCTCCCGGTCGCGGAGCTCGCGGCGCCGGATTGCGTCCTGTTCCTATGGGTGACGGACCCGCTCCTCGCCGTTGGGCTCGAGGTCATGCGGGCTTGGGGCTTCACATACAAAACGGTCGGTTTCAATTGGGCGAAGCTCCGGAAGGGCGGCGCCGAGCTCCCGGCGACCGACGAGGCATTTTTCTCGGGCATGGGCTATTGGACCCGCGCAAACCCCGAGCTTTGCCTCCTCGGCACGCGCGGGAGCCCTTCGCGGAACGACACGACCGAGGCTCGCCGGGTCCGTCGGCTGATCGTCGACGAGCGTCGGGAGCATTCCCGCAAACCCGATTGCCAATACAAGCGGATCGAGGCGCTCGTTCCCGGTCCTTACATCGAGCTTTTCTCGAGGACCGCCCGCCCCGGTTGGCACGCTTGGGGCGCGATGGCGGGCAAGTTTGGGGAGGCGGCGTAATGCCCCGGCTCACTGATACGCAACGGGTCGAGCTCGCCCTCCCGGCGGCGATCCTGTTCGAGATCGCTAACCCCGCCGCCGAACCCGAGGACGCCGATATCCTCCTCGCCCTACAGGGAGCCGCTAGAGCGCCTCTCGACGGGCTAGGGCTCCGAGATACCCGGAAGGTCGTCGAGCGTATCCGGCGGGCATCCGGCGCGGTGCAGGACGGCGTCGGGCGCGGCTTGGTCGATACCGACGTCGCCCTCGCCGCTGCCCTCCGATGGATCGACCTCGTCCTCGAGGACGGTTTCCTCGTCCTGCATTCCGGCTCCGAGGCGGATCGGGCAATCGCTCGGCTCCGCGGGATCATCGGGGCCGGTCCCTTTCCCGAGGCGGACGAACGCGCCGCCTCGATCATGCGAGCCCTTGGGGCGCGAGGGTATTTCCTCCCGCTCGCGGGCTTGCACACGGCGGGCGCAGAGTCGACCGCCGCATAACCCTAGATCGGAGAAAACGGAAAATGAGTGACGTTGGCGGGATTGCCGCGGAGCGGCTGAAATCCTTCGTCGAGCGGATCGAGCGTCTCCTCGAGGAGCAAAGAGGACTCCAAGAGGACATTAAGGACGTGTTCGCCGAGGCGAAGGGAACCGGGTTCGACACGAAAATCATGCGTCAAGTTATCCGCCTCCGAAAGATGGACAAGGCGGACCGACAGGAGCAAGAGGCGGTCCTCGAGCTCTACAAGGAAGCCCTCGGGATGGTGGAATAACGCCATGAATGCCGAGGAAATACTCGCGCGCAAAATGGGAATCGCCGCTGATCGAGTCCTTACCGTCCTCGGGAGGATCGACCTCCCGACCGAGGCGCTTGTCGCCGTCGGCGCCATGCTCGCCGCATCCCTCGCCGCCGCGGGCGGCGTGGGGCGGGAAAAGCTCCTCGAGCTCGTCGGGGACTGCTGGGATCAAATCCAGGCGGAAGGCGAAGGCAATTGACCGACTTCCTCGAAACCGCGATCGCGGTCCTCGCAGCGGTCGCTATGGCTGTCGTCGCCGCCGCGATCATTGTCGGAACCGTTCTATTCGGGTTCGCCGCCGCCCTCGCGGGCGGCGTCCTGGCGATCCTTCACCGTTACGGCGGCGCGATCGCCGCCTCCGTCGCGATCGTCGCAGCGGCGTATCTCCTCTCGGGAGTCCAGCTATGAGCACCGTCCGCAAGCTCGACGACGCGGATTTCGATGCCGTCGTCCTCGCCTCGCCGATCCCGGTCGTCGTCGATTTCTACGCCGATTGGTGCGGCCCCTGCAAAGCGATCGCTCCGGTCCTCGACGCGCTCTCGACCGCCCTCGAGGGGCGCCTCTCGATCGTCAAGGTAAACGCCGACAATTCGCCCGGCATTGCGACCCGGTACGGCGTCCGCGGGCTCCCGACCCTCGCCTTTTTCGAGGGCGGGCAAATGGTCGCCATGAAAACCGGCGCCGTCTCGCGCGGCGTGGTCGAGACGTGGATCGCGGGGGGCTCCGGTGAAGCGGGCGCCCGTCAGGGAGCGACGGTACTCGACCTCGCCTCCCCCTGGCGGCGGGGTCGAGTATAAGGCGCCTCGCGACTAGGGACACGACGCGCCTTATTGGTGGGGGAAAGCCCGGCTCTCGGGAGGGGGAGCCGGGCTTTTTCGCGCCTATCAACAGCGAACCCGGCGCGGGTCGCACGCCGGGACCAATTCAGCGCCCGAGGGCTTTCCGGAGCTCGAGCGCCTCGCACGCGAGAGCGACAGTCCGAGGAATCTTCCCGCTCCGCCCTTCGACGGGCTTTCCCGCGCCCCCGTAATACTTCGCCATGCGATCGGAAATCCCGAGCGCCTCCGCGGCGCGGACGTAGGAGAGCCCGAGGCGCTCTCGCCAAGCGTTGAACGCTGGCGCGTCGAAAGCCGCAAGGTCGATCGGCGGGGGGAGGGTCGGGACGTCGAGATCGAGGACCGTCTCGAGCGGTATCCCGTAAAACTGGCAATGCGAGGCGAGCTCCGTCGCCTTTCGTCGGGCGGCGGCGATCTGGCGCGATCCTCGCTCCTCCCGCGTCGTCTCGGGCTCTCGGTCGATTTTCTCGATCATTGGGGATTCCTTGGGAAAAGGTCGAGGTAAAGGGCGACGGCGTCCTCGGGCGACATACCGGCGCGGTACGCCTCCTCGATCGCCTCGCGGTTCTGGCGGAGGTCGGCGCGAGCCTCCTCGGTTCGCATTCCGGCTCGTCGCGCGAACTCGAGGACGACCTCCCAAGCCCAACGCCGATACCCCTCTCTCTCGAGATCGGCAAGGGCGCCGCGGAGGTCGTCGTCGGGCTCGGCTTCCGCCCGGCACGCCTCGAGACAAAGCTCGAGGTCCGCCGGTTTCATCGCGGAGAGGTTATAGCCGAGCCCGGTTTGCCGCAGGGCGGCGAGGATACGGGCGAGGCGATCCAACTTTTCTACTCTCGGGAAACGGGGAACGATCGAGGCACTCCGATCATAGGGCAACGGTTTCCCCGCCCGCAAGGCCGGAGGAGTGCAACCGTTTCCCCAAGGGGTGCAAATGCTCCGTTTCGAGATCAAGCTCGGTCCGCGCGACCTCCGAAAAATCGACAACCTCGGGCGCCAAGCGCCATACGCGATCGCCCGCGCGCTCACGAAAACCGCCCAGGACGCGCAAGGTCGCGTGAGGGATAGCCTCACGTCGAATTTCACGATCCGCGGGAAATACGTTCCCAACGGGATTCGATATCGCCCGGCGGGGAAAAAGAACCTCGAGGCGCAAGTCGGCTCGGTTTCCCCGTTCATGGAATTGCAGGAAACCGGCGGCGAGCGCGAAGGAAACAGCGCGATCCCGATCGGCGCCCGCCGGAAGATCACCGACACTACTCGCCCCGGAAAGTGGCCGAGCGCCCTCCTCCGGAAACGCGGCTATTTCCTGGCGCCGATCGAAACCGGATCGGAGGAGTTCGTTATCTGGCAACGGTTCGGGCGAAAGCGCAGGGTCCAAGGCGGACCCTACAGCGGGCAAAAGCGACAGCCCATCCGGCTGATGTATCAATTTGACGCAGGAGTCGAGGTCAAGCCTCGGCTCGGTTTGCTCGACACGACCGAGCTCGTTGTTAGGGAGCGGTTCTCGGAGAATTTCCAATGGGCATACGAGCAAGCCCTCGCGACCGCCCGTTAGGAACACATACCCCGATATTTCTCAAATAGGGTTGAGTTCCTGATATGTTCTCCTAGTATGGCAACCTTAGATCGGAACCGGAGGAAATATGCCGTACAACCAGGGAGATTACTGCGAGGACGCGGGCGATCGCTTAGTTCGCCTCGCGATGGGGATTGAGAGCGCGGGGGCCGGGCTCAACGATTGCGTCGACCCGGTCGCCGAGGCGGATCGTCTCCTCCTCCTAGACCCGAGCGATCCGCTCATTGTTGCCGCATTGCGTCTCGCTCATGCCGTCGAGGTTCGGGCATGGGAGAGGGCGGCGCGGTACTACGGGGCGGATCGGGTTCGTATCCCGAATGGCTAAAAGGCATGAGCGCCCCGGCGCAAAGTCGAGCGCCGGGGCTGACGAAAAACTGATTGAATTATTCCGAACGGGATACATGCGCAACTGATTGAGAAACCTCAATGAATTACGTTGCGCATATGCGGGGGTGCATAGCTTGCGTCCTTTCAAATCCGTGAGACGATAAATCACGTCACACAGAAACGAGGGCGCAATGAGCATCGCCACCGAAAACGCTGAAAACGAAAACCTCGGAAACTCTGGCATCGTCGAAGATTGGGACGATCGCCTAATCAGCCTCGCATTCGATATCGAGGAGAGGAAAGAGGCGCGCTTCGATCACGGTCACATTACCGACGCGGTCGAGAACTTCCTCAATCTCAACCCTAACCCGGCGATTATTCGTGCCGTCCACTACATCGTGCGCGAGGTCGAGATTAAGGCTTGGGAACGGGCGGAGCGCCATTACTCCGAGTATCCTCCCACGAGGCACGCCTCGAGCATTGCCGCTTAGGACACGCATGAGGACCAAGGAAAGAGGCGAGGGGCAGAGGAGGGAAGCTCCTCGTCCCGCGTCTCGCACCGCGAGCGTTTGGCAGGGTTGTTAGGCGACTAACGCAATACAAGACCTTGGCTGCATCGAGCAGGCACTGCTTTACGTAAACTTGCGAGACGAGTAAGCTCCGCGCCCCATTCTAAATTCGACAGTGCTGCTATGCCGTTTGTCCTTGAGGCTACCGTTCCGCCATCCGACTACGATTTTTTTGATCGTGGCGAGCACGATTGTATGGCGCTCTGCTATCTCGGAGCAGACCAGGATAAAGGTTCAACGTACTTCGCCGCGGTGGCGCTCGGCCCCTACCAGCCGGATCGGCCAGAGTACTATTTTTATATCGTCGAAAGGAACAGTTTCACCGGGGAAACTGTTGAGCACTGGACTGGCAAAAGCATTCATGATGAGTTTACGAAGCAAGACCGATGGATGATTTTGGGAGTCGTTTGTTATCTAACTGAGATGATTTTGAATATAAAGCGCCCTAAACAGGTGGATAGGTGTACGCACGACCATAACCCCCCTGAAAAATCTATGGACAAGCACTATATGATATCTCGTGTCTTTGTTGGGTGCGGGTACAGGGTGTTGCAATGTGACGACTGGAACGGAAAGCGCGTTTGGCTAGCCACGCTCGGGGATTCAGAAATCGTTTGATTCCCGCCTCGGATAGGCGCTAGCTATGTGAACCAATGGGGAGTGAGCTATGAACAGGACAGACCAGATCGAGTTCTGCCAGAACGCCGAGGAGCGTGCCAGAACGACGTTCGCGAAGTGGCGCGACGACGCTGCGTTCGAGGCTGCCCTGAGCAAGTACGATCACAAGGCCCAGGAAGAGCGTAAGGTCGCTCGTAGGGCGTAACGTTAGGCCTAGTTTGAACTAGGCTCTGATGTAAGGCGCGGCCCCGCAAATGCGGGGCCGTTTTGTTTTCCACGTTGGCCGTTTGAATGCTCGAGAGCATACGGAGCCTCCATCCGAACGCTCCGCTCATCGTTGCTGTGGCTCGTCTCGCTCGGGTCGTCAAGATTCGAGTATGGGGGAATGGGCAGTAATATGAGGGCAGCACGCCCCCTGCGCCCATAGAAGGCCGCAGGATGGGAGCGGGGGGCAATAGGCTACCTCGAAAGCCCTCGATCCTCGCACGGTGCAACAGACGGGCAGTGGCGGGGCGGGAGGAGCAACCCTCGAGGGGGATCGAGGGGGCGGCCCCCCCCTCCCCCGGTATGGGTCCTCCTAGACACCCCACCGTCACGGGTGCCTCGCGACCCCGGTAATCGGCTAGGCAACAAAATTCCAAACCGCGTTTTTTGTTTCCATTGCCCCGGCGCCTCGCCGCCGCTGAAACGCCTCGAGCTATGCGGGAAACGCACAACCAAGCTAACGGCGGCGAAGCAAAAACGCATAGCTCACGACGCGCCGAGCTCCGTTTCCGCGCGCTCCGCAAAATCGGCCCACCCCTCCGCGATGGCGCGGCAGGCAAGCGCGACGGTGCGCGGGATCGGTTGCTCCCCCGCCTCGTAAAGCTGAACCGTCCGCCGCGTCACTCCGAGGCGATCCCCCGCGTCCCCTTGGGTCATCCCCTGCGCCTTCCGCCACGCGAGGAAATCCGCCCCGGTCATGCTGCTGTTTTTGCGCTCGTTGGTTGAAGTTGCCACGTTAGCCCCCTTCACGTTCGCCGCGTGCTCGCTTATCTTTCCTTTAGAGAGGCGGGGGAGGGAGCCGCTAACTCCCTCCCCCTTCTCCGTTAGAAGGTTAGGCCGATCTCGATTTCAATCTCGATCGTCTTTCCCTTCCAGTGGAGTCGGAATGTCCATCGGATCATGGACTTCTCTCCTCTGCTAGAGCCGGGGGGTCGGACTATTCCGGCCCCCCGACGCTTTTGAGAATATGCGAAACCATTTCGCATGACAAGCGGAAAAGCGAAACCGTTTCGCATTTCTTTGAGGCGATCGGACCTCGCTCGCCGCCCCCTCGCCTCCCCGGCAACCTCGCGGCTCCAACCTAGATCGGAGCTCGCCAGAAATGCTTATCGGGATCACCGGACTCGCCGGGTCTGGAAAATCGACCGTCGCCAACATTCTACAGGACGCACATGGTTTCGAGCGGGCGCGGTTCGCCGACCCGTTTAAGGCAATGCTCCGCGCGCTTGGGCTCTCCGACCGGGAGCTCGAGGGCGATGGCAGCGGGGAGCCGCTTGAGGCGCTTTGCGGCAAGACGTCGAGGCACGCGAAAGTGACGCTCGGGACCGCTTGGGGGCGGAGGATGATCGGCGCCGACCTTTGGGTCCGCGCTTGGGAGCGTCGGGTCGACAGTCTCGACGAAACCGACCTCGCCGCCGAGGACGTCCGTTTCCCGAATGAAGCGGCTGCGATCCGCGCCCGCGGCGGCGTTATCATCCGGATCGAAAACCCGCGCGTGAAGCCCCGCGCCCGTTGGGGGATCGTCGGGCGCCTCCTCCTGGCGCTCGGGTTCCGGTTCCCGATCCATCCCTCCGAGCGGGTCGACAGGATCGAGGCGGATTTGATCCTCTGGAATGGCGGGACGCTCGAAGCGCTCGAGGAGGAGGTCGAGGATATCCTCGAGCTCGCCCGCGACATTGCCGCGAACCGCAAGCCCTCCGCCGTTCAGATCGCCGCCGACAGCCTCCGACCCGATCGCGCCGCCCGCCGCCATGCCGAGCTCTCGGAGAGCATCCTCGAGGCTTACGCCGACCGCCGCGGGCTCGCCTAAGCCCGCCCGCCGGGCGACCAGAGCTCGCTTTCCGTCGCCCGGCACTCCCCAGAGAGTCCGAGCATGGGCAAGAAAGTAAACCGAAACGAGCTCGCCGAGATTTTCGACGTCTCGCTCCCGACCGTCTCGGCTTGGCTCCGAGCGGGAATGCCGGTCCTCGAGCAAGGCCGGAAAGGGCGCGAGTACGCTTTCGATACCGGCGAGGTCCGGAAATGGCTCGAGGACCGGGCGATCGCAGCGACGCAAGGCGATATGTCCCGGCTCTCGCTCGAGGAAATCCGCAAGCGGTACGAGACGGCGCGAGCGGCGCGCGAGGAGCTCGAGCTCGCAAAGGCAAAGCGCGAGGTCGTCCCGATCGACGAGGTCGCGAAGGTCGTCGGCGCGGAGTTCTCGCGCTGCAAAACCCGCCTCCTCGCGATCCCGACCAAGGTCCGCCCGCTCGTCGACGAGTGGACCGGGAACCCCGAGGCGTCGACCGAGATCGTCGACGCGATCACCAAGGGGATTTACGAAGGGCTCTCCGAGATCGTCTCGCACGTCGACGAGAGCGAGGTCGAGGAGGGCGTCGACGATGGCGAAGCCGATTAGCGCCGCTGCCGACCGGGTCGTCGCGGGCTTGCTCGCCGGGGAGGCGCTCGCCGCCGCGGGCGTCCTCGAGGAAATGCGCGAGGAGTCTCGCCGGGCGCTCCGGCGCGCGGTCGTGCAGACCGTCAAGCGCGCGTGCGCCCCGCCGCCCCGCCGCACCGTCTCGGAATGGGCGGACGAATACCGATACCTCTCGCCGGAGGCGTCGAGCGAGCCCGGCAAATGGGAAACCGCCCGCGTCGAGCCCGCGCGCGGCGTGATGGACGCTTTCTCCGATCCTCGGGTCGAGAAAGTTACGGCGATGGTTTGCACCCAGGTTCTAAAGACCGAGGCGCTTAACAACCTCGTCGGGTTCCACGTCTCGCAGGACCCGGCGCCCATGATGGTCCTGCAACCTACTATCGCGATGGCGGAGGCGTGGTCGAAAGACCGCCTCGCGCCCATGATTCGCGACACGCCGATCCTCCGCGACAAAATCGGCGACGCGCGGGCGAAGGACAGCGAAAATACGATCCTGCATAAGACGTTTACCGGCGGGCATATCACGATGGCGGGCGCCAATTCGCCCGCGTCGCTGGCGTCCCGCCCGGTCCGGATCGTGCTTTGCGACGAGGTCGATCGCTACCCGCGCTCGGCAGGAACCGAGGGCGACCCCGTCTCGCTCGTTACCGAGCGAACCTCGACCTTTTGGAACCGGAAGATCGGGCTTTTCTCGACGCCGACAATCAAGGGCGCGAGCCGGATCGAGGCGAGTTTCCTCGAGTCCGACCAACGCCGGTATTTCCTCGAGTGCCCACACTGCCACGCGGCGCAGCACCTAAAATGGTCGCAAGTGCGTTGGGAGGAGGGGAAGGCAGAAACCGCCGCGTACTATTGCGAGGCGTGCGGCGTGGCGTGGTCGGAGAGCCAACGGCTCCGCGGCGTCAAGCGCGGGCGTTGGCGGCAAACGGCGGACTTCATTTGTTGCGGCGACAAGCAAACCCCGAGCAAGTGGGACGAGCACGGGCGCTCGCTTTGCGTTTGCTGCAATCGACCGTCGCCGTTCAATGGTCACGCGGGATTCCACCTCAACAAGCTCGCGAGCCCTTGGACGACGATTCCGAAGATCGTCGAGAAATTCCTCGAGGCAAAGAAATTCCCCGACTCGCTCAAGGTCTGGATCAACACGACCCTTGCGGAGACGTGGGAGGACCAGGGCGAGAGCCTCGAGGCGGGCGGGCTTTTCAAGCGCCGCGAGGAATACGGCGTCGAGCCGCTCCCGCCGGGCGTGCTCCTCGTAAACGCTGGCGTCGATATTCAGGATGACCGCGCGGAGATCGAGTACCTCGGGACCGGGCTCGAGGAGGAGACGTATTCGATCGACTATCTCCGGCTCTATGGCGACCCGACGACCTCCGCCTTTTGGGAGGCGATCGACGAGGCGTTGCAGCGGCGATTCCTTCATCCGTCGGGGCGGACCCTTGGCGTCGAGGCGGCGTGCGTCGACTCCGGCGGACACCATACACAGGCGGTCTATGATTTTTGCCGCTCGCGGTTCGGGCGCCGGGTTTGGGCAATCAAGGGCATGGCCGGAGCGCGCCCAATTTGGCCGGAAAAGGCAACCAAAAACGTAGCCAAGAAAGTTAACGTTTTCATCGTCGGCGTGGATACAGCAAAAGACCTTATCTATAAGCGCCTCGGGATTGGAGAGCCCGGCCCCGGTTACTGTCATTTTCCCAAGCGTTACGGCGAGGATTATTTCGACCAACTCACCGCCGAAAAGGCCGTTACTAAATACAAAAACGGCTTCCCCTACAAGGTATGGGAAAAGGAGGGCAGCAAGCGGAACGAGGCTCTCGATTGCCGCGTCTACGCAATCGCTGCCCGGCTCTCGATCAAGGTCGACCTCTATCGCCGAGCCGAAATCCTCGGCGGCAAGGGGCGACCGGCGCCCGCGCCCACCCCTCGAGGTCGCGGACGGGCGGAGCCGGGCGCCGCCGATCCCGCTCCCGCCGCGCCCGCCGCGCCCCGCCCGCCTGCCGCTTCGCGAGGCCGGGCGCGCTCCCGCGGCGTCGCCGCATAGGTACTCGACCTCGCTCTCGCGATCGTTCGGCGCCCGGTAACTTTGCCTCGATTTGCGAGAGGAGGCGGGGCTTTGGGCCAATACGCGGACAAGCTCGCCAGTGTCGAGGCCGCGATTAAGGCGGTCGAGGAACGCGGGCAGAGAGTCGTTATCAAGGATCGCGAGCTATGGCGCGCGGACCTCGATCGCCTTTACGCCGAGCGCAAGCGCCTCGAGCCCCTCGCCCGGCGCGAGACGCGCGGGGGGCTCCGTATGCGCCGGATCGTCCCGCTATGAGCAAGCCTCGCGTTCGAATCCCCGCCCGCAACGTCCCGAGCGCTGGGCTTACCCGCGCCGAGGCGAAGGCGCTCGGGCAGGCGGCGGCGCTTTACGTCGGCGGCGGCTCCTACTCGGGAGCCCGCTCCGACAAAGCGAGCATGAAAAATTGGCACACGACCTCGGGATCGGCGGACTCCGACACCCTCGGCGATCTCGCGACGCTCCGCTCGCGCTCCCGCGACCTCGGCAGGAATAACCCGCTCGCCGTCGGCGCGCTCGCGACCGAGACGACGAACGTCGTCGGAACCGGGCTCCGGCTCCGGTCGACCGTCGACGCGGACCTCCTCGGGATTACCGAGGAGGCGGCGGACAAGTTCGAGCGCCGCGCCGAGCTCCTGTTCGGCATTTGGGGCGGCTCGAATTTCTGCGACGCGACACTATCGACCAACTTCCCCGGATTACAGGATATCGTTTTCCGGAGTGCGCTCGAGAGCGGCGATATCTTTCCGCTCCGGCGCTACCTCCCGCGGAAAGGCGCGATCGCCGGGCTCGCGCTGCAACTGATCGAGGCGGACCGGGTCGCCAACCCGCCGGGCATCCCCGAGACGGAGCGCGTCGCCGCCGGTATCGAGCGCGACGGCGACGGCGCGGCGGTCCGTGCGTTCGTCCGAAACAAGCATCCCGGCGACGCGCTCGGGACCATTGGCGCCGACGAGGAATATACGGCGATCCCGTTCTATGGCGCCAAAACCGGCGAGCGCCAACTCTTGCACGTTTACCGCAAGCTCCGCGACGGGCAGCGGCGCGGCGTGCCGTTCCTGGCGCCGGTTATCGAGCCGCTAAAGCAACTCGACCGCTTCACCGAGTCGGAGCTTATGGCCGCGGTCGTCTCGTCGTTCTTTACCGTGTTCGTCAAAACGGAGACGGGCGAAGGCTTGGGCGAGCTCGAGGGCGGACCGGGCAACCTCGGAGGGGATATCGCCCTCGGACCGGGCGCGGTCGTCGATCTCGCCGGTAACGAGTCAGTCGAGTTCGCGAACCCGGCGCGTCCCAATGCTCAATTCGAGCCGTTTTTCTTGGCGATCGTCAAGCAAATCGGCGTGGCGCTCGAGATTCCATACGAGCTCCTCCTAAAGACGTTCAACTCGAGCTATTCCGCCTCGCGTGCCGCGATCGAAACGGCGTGGCAGCACTTCCGGACCCGCCGCGCTTGGCTGGCGTCGTCGTTCTGCCAACCCGTCTACGAATGGTTCCTCTCGGAAATGGTCGCCCGCGAGCTCCTCTCGGCGCCGGGCTTCTTTACCGACCCGATCCGCCGCGCCGCTTGGTCGGGCGCTCAGTGGATCGGCGACGCGCGGATTTCCCTCTCCCCGCTCGACGAGAACAAGGCGGACGAGATCGCCGAGGCGCGCGGCTGGAAAACCTCCGAGGAGATCACGGCGGAAAAGACCGGCGGCGATTGGGCGACGAAGCATCGCACCCGCTCCCGCGAGGTCGAGCTCCGGCGGGCGGCAGGGCTCGACGCTCCGCCCGCGGCGCCGGTCAACTCCGCGACCGGGACCGCTCCGAGCGCCCCGTCTCCGGCGAAGGAAACCAAAAGCGAAGGGGGCGAGGAATGAGGGCTTACGAGGCCGCACTCGCGGCGGTATGGGCAATGGAGGAGGGCTCGCTCCGCGGGCTCCTCGAGATCGCCGCGCGCGAGAACGCCGTAACGCCGGAGGCGCTCGAGGCGTACCGGGCGCAATGGCTCGAGCGCGGGGAGCAGGCGCGAGTCCGTGACGGCGTCGCGATCCTCGACGTCCGCGGTCCGCTGTTCAAGCGCGCCAATGTGTTTCAAGCCATGAGCGGCGCGACCTCTTACGAGGTTCTCCGGCGCGACTTCGCCGCCGCCCTCGACGATCCCGAGGTCGGCGCGGTCCTGCTGCATATCGACTCGCCCGGCGGCGAGGCGCTCGGGACCGCCGAGCTCGCCCAGGCGATTTACGACGCGCGGGGGCGTAAGCCGATTGTCGCCT
The DNA here is from genome assembly GCF_003116035.1 of Azospirillum sp. TSH64. Lineage (GTDB taxonomy): Bacteria > Pseudomonadota > Alphaproteobacteria > Azospirillales > Azospirillaceae > Azospirillum. The sequence continues at coordinate 28,964 of NZ_LGQW01000004.1, read as the reverse complement.
ATGTGGGCGGACTCGGCGCCTCCGCCGCCTATTGGATCGCCTCCGCCACCGACGAGATCGTCGTCGACGCGACCGCGATCGTCGGCTCGATCGGCGTCCGGATGGCGCTCCGCGATACGCGCGCCGCCGAGGAGCGCGCGGGCGTCCGGACGATGAATTTCGCGAGCTCGCAAAGCCCGGCGAAGATCGACGACCCGGCGACCGACGAGGGCGCGGCGCGGATTCAGCGGACAATCGACGCGCTCGCCGACGTCTTTATCGGCGCCGTCGCCCGTAACCGCGGCGTCGACCGCGAGACGGTCCTCTCGAAATTCGGACAGGGCGGAACCGAGGTCGGGGAGGCGGCAATCGCCGCCGGACTCGCCGATCGCCTCGGCTCGTTCGAGGCGGTTTTCGCCGACCTCGCCGCCCGCGTCCAAAAGCAAAAGCCCGCCTCGTTCGGCGGGCTCGTCGTCGGCGCGACCGGCGGCTCTCACGCAAGCAAAGGAAATACCAGGATGGAAACCGAAACCGCGCCGGTCGCGACCGCCCCGGCGATCACCGCCGAGACGATCGCGAAGGATCACCCGACGATCGCCGCTCACTTCCGCGCCGAGGGCGCGACCGCCGAGCGCCAGCGGATCGCGAAGATCGAGGAGATCGCCCTCGCCGGTCACGACGAGGCGAAGATTCGGGCGATTGAATCCGGCTCGTCGCCGGAGGCTTTCGCGATGGAGATTGTCGCGGCTGAAAAGGCCAAGGCGGGCGCCTCGCTTTCCGCGATCGCTGGCGACGAGGACGCTCTCGAGGCTCCCGCTCCCGGCGCATCCGAGGGCGAGGGCGACGAGGTCGCGGCGCTGGTCGCCTCGATCGTCAAGGCGGGCAAGGCTTAACCGGAGGGGCTCCGAATGTTCGAGGCAGGTTTTACGAAGGGCGAGGGCGTTTTCTCGCCCGACACGCTGATCGTTGGGGGCACCCTCCGCGATCGCAAGGTCGTTTTCTCCGGCGGTAACGGCGTCGTGCCGCGCGGCGCCGTCGTCGGCAAGGTCACGGCGACCGGCGAGCATTTGATCTCCGCCGCCGCCGCGTCCGACGGCTCCCAGGTCCCGACTGCGATCGTCGTCTCCGACGTCGACACGACCGGCGGCGACGCCGAGGGCTTGGTCTACGTCTCCGGCGATTTCAACGCGGGCGCGCTGACCTACGGCGCCGGGCACACCGCCGCCACCGTCCGCGACGCACTTCGCGGCGGCGGAATCTTCCTCGCCGACGTCATGGCTTAATAGGGGGCTCCCTCAGAATGGATATGTTCGATCCTCGCGTGTTGCGCGGCGTCGTCGAGAACACGCCGACTCCCGCGTCCTTCCTGCTGAATATGTTTTTCCCGACGGTCGACTCCTCGACCGAGGAGACGATCGAGTTTCACGTCGTCAATGGGCGCCGTCGAATCTCCCCGTTCGTCTCCCCGCTGGTCGCCGGAAAGATCGTCGCCTCGCAGGGCTTCCGCGTCGACTCCTTCAAGCCCGCCTATGTGAAGGACAAGCGCGTTTTCGACGCGACGAAGGGCTTTAAGCGCACCGTCGGCGAGACGGTCGGCGGCTCCCTGACTCCGGCGCAGCGCATCCAGGCGCATTTGGCCCGCGAGACGGCGGATCAAATCGAAATGCTGACCCGTCGGCAGGAGCTTATGGCCGCGGAAGCTCTCCTCGACGGTCGCGTTACGGTCGAGGGCGACGGCTACCCGACGAAGGTCGTCGATTTCGGTCGCAAGGCCGAATTGACCAAGGCTCTCACCGGCACCGCCCGTTGGGGCGAGGCTGGCGTCTCCCCGGTCAAGGATTTGCAGACTTGGGCGCAGGAGATTTTCCTCGCCTCGGGTCGCGCCCCGACTGACGTCGTCATGACGGCGGACGCCTACGAGCTCTTGAAGAAGGACCCGGAATACAAGGACGCGGTCGACACCAAGGTCGCCAACCTCGCCGCCGCCTCCGTCACCCTCGGCCCGATCATCATCGGCGCCGACGGCGCGCAGATGGTCGGCACCCTCGGCAAGCTCCGCCTCTGGATCTACGAGGACTATTACGAGAACGAGGCGGGCGAGGTCGTCCCGTATCTGCCGCCCCATACGGTCATCATGGCGAGCCGCGGGCTCGAGGGCGTCCGCCATTACGGCGCGATCAAGGACGAGAAGGCGGGCTATCAGGCCATGCCCTATTTCCTCAAGTCGTGGGTGGAGGAGGACCCGGCGGTCCGTTGGGTTCTGATGCAGTCGGCGCCGCTGGTCGTGCCGTACCGCGTCAACGCCGCCGCCCGGACGTCGGTCCGCTAATGTTCGTCGTCGCGCTCGTTACGCTGGTCGTCGGCGGCGAGAGCAAAAAGCCCGGCTCGGTCGTGGAAATCCACGACCGGGACGAGGCGGACGCTCTCGTCGGTCGGCGGTTCGCGCGCAAGGCAACCGCGGAGGATATCGCCTCAGCCGTCGCCGTCGAGCCGGAGGAGTGGAGCGCCAGTAAATCCGGCGCCCCCGCCCCCACCCCCGAAACCCTGGCGCCCGCCGCCGACCCGGAAGCGCCTCCCGAGATCGCCGAGATCGAGCCGGAGGGCGACCGGATCGCCGAGATCGCCGACGCGATCGCGCTCCTCGAGCCGGGCAACGCCGAGCACTTCAACAAGGGCGGCAAGCCCGAGCTTTCGGCTCTCGCCGAAATCCTCGGCTATCGCCCAACCGCCGCGGAGCGCGACGCCGCTTTCGCGAAGATCGAGGGTTAAATCATGGCCGCGGTCCTGACCGACGAGGAGCTCCTCGCGTTCTTTTCGCCGGAGGATTTCGGCGAGGAGGCGCTCCTCTATCTCGGGACCGCCGAGCCCTCCCCGGTCCTCGGCATTTTCGATAACTCCGACGTCGGCGTCTCGCCCGGTACGACCCTCGACGTCGGCTCGAGCGGCCCGACCTTCACGCTCCGGACGTCCGACGCGCGAGACGCGCGACAGCGCGATCGCCTCGAGGTCGCCGGGAAGCGATACGAGATCGCCGATCGGGACGACGACGGGACCGGAGTAACCGTCCTCCGGATTTTCGAGCTATGAAACACCCTCGCGCCCATATCCGCGACGCTATCGCCGCCCGGCTGGCCGATTACCGCGTCGCCCCGATCCCGCCCTCCGACGACGCGCCGGGCTCGCCCGGCGAGCGATGGACGATGGCGGAGGGGCACGTTTACGCCTCCCGCGCCAGAAACCTCGACGAGCGCGATCTCCCGGCGGTCCTCGTCTATGCCCGGCGCGAGAAAGTCGCCGCCGACAGCTATCCGCGTTCCGGCGAGAATGGCTCGACGACGCGGACCCTCGAGATCGCCGTCGAGGCGGTCGTCCGCGCGTTGGACGACGTCGACGACACCCTCGACGCCTTCGCGCTACAGGTCGAGGGCGCGCTCGAGTGGCTCGAAATTCCGGGGCTCGAGACGGCGACGATCCACCTAACCGACACGGATATCGACGTCTCGACCGACGGGCGCCTCCCGATCGGCGCCGTCCGCCTCTCGTTCGCGGTCGAGTACCGCGCTCCATACCGCACTGTCCCGCCCGTTTGCGACCCGCCCTCCGAGATTTGGGAGCGGATCACCGTCGGCGGGGCGCCCGTCACCGATTACAAAAGGGTCGTTTGATGGCTCGCAAGAAACCCGCCACGAGCGAGGGCGTCGCTCCGACAAGCTCCGCGATCCCCGACCTCGAGGACGTCTCCGCCTTCCTCGGCGGCGCCGTTCCGGAGGAGGACCGCCCCCTCCTCGAGCTCGCCGTCCGCAACGCGCGGGAGGCGGCGCAGGACTACGCCGGGCGCCCGCTCGAGGGCTCGATCCCGACGGACGCCGCGCAGGGAATCCGCCTCCTGGCGGTCCGCATGTACGCCGCGCGTGACGCCTCGAAGCCGACGGCGCGAGAAATCCCGCTCGCCGTCCGGTATTGCTGGCACGGGCTCCGCCCCGCCTCGATAGCGGTTCGCTAATGTTTGATCTTCCGCGCTCGAGCGCGGCGACCGGCGGCGTCGGGAGCCAAGAGGGAACCGACGTCCTTCGCCGCCTAACGAACCTCCTCCGCATGGGCAAGGTTCATTCCGCCGACTATCCGGCGGCGCGAATCCGTGTCGTCGTCGGAGACGCTAGCGACCCGGTCGGGCATATCGTCACCAACTGGATTCCATGGCTCACGACCCGTGCCGGTAAAGATCGGACGTGGCACGCTCCGGAGGTCGGCGAGACGGTCCTCGTCTTAGCGCCCGGCGGCGAGCTCGCGAACGCCGTCGCGCTCCCGGCGACGTTCTCGTCGGGGAGCCCGGCGCCCGCCGACCGGGAGACGGTGCAGCGGACGATTTACGACGATGGGACGGTCGTCGAATACGACCGCGAGGCGCACAAGCTCTCGGCGGACGTGAAAGGCGACGCCGAGCTTACGGTCGAGAAAAACGTCTCGGTCAAGGCAAGCGGGAATATCTCGATCGAGGCGTCCGGTCCGGTCGCGATCAAGTCGAGCGCCTCCGTCTCGGTCACGGCTCCGGCAGTCAATATCTCGGCGAGCGGCGGGTCGACGAAAGCGACCATGACAGGGAGTTTTTCCCTAAACGGGCGCCTCGATGTAACCGGCGGAGACGTCACCGCCGACGGAATTTCCCTCAAGGGGCATACACACATCGGCGACAGTGGCGGTAGGACCGGCCCGCCCGGCTAGGGACACAGATCAAAGCCGGGCGGCGCCTCACCGATCCGTTAGACTCTGCTAAATAAAGCAGCGCCCTTTAATATAGCGCAATTTATGAAATTGCACCAAGAGCCGCAGCTTTCATTTCGTACAAAGCAAAAGTCACGAGAAAATCTCTAGTCAAAGGCTCTGCCCAGAACATTGCGTGCACCGGATGGCTAATTGGAAATACAACGTAATTCGAAACAAGAGACATTACTTGAGTCATAGTTTGATGATTGTTATGTGCTGATCCATTCCGAATTATCTGTATAGACTTTATACTCTGGTGATAAGCAGAAATCGCCGACCTAAATTGTCCGTGATTATGGGGTGTTAAGCGGAGCAAAATTCTATCCAAGATGTCCGCATCACCCCAAGTTGGCTCTTTCCATAACTGTCCATTCACTCCCCCCCAATAAGGAGGGGCGTTACTCGTCGACTTAGCCTTTATTGCAGCCCAAGATACATGCCCTGCGCTTCCAGCTAGAGGCAGTGCAGTAATCGCTACACCAGACAGATTAACCGTTCCCGTACAGGACTCTATTATGCACTCCCGACAAAAAGAGCCCCAAGCCTGCCAAGCACGCGATATCAAACCCTCGAGGTAACACTCTTCTTGAAACGAAAAATTGGTCGATGATGTTATTTGAGGCTTTCCTCTGACAAACTCCCTGATATGAAATGAAACATTATCTAGCTCACTTTCTAGGGTCATGAATAATGCAGGAAGGCTCATCGCTTTATGGCAACTCCCCAAGTAAGGCTTGGCAAAGATACTTCACCCGAACCTTTCGTTGATTTATGCGATTCCCTCCTTCCGAAGCCGCCTGAACATATTCTCTATACGTCATAGTATCTTTTTCCTCATGCGCAGTAGCCAGCCTTTTTAGCGCCTCTAATGCAGAGCCTCGATCAACGTAATATTGGCCGATGGGTGCAACGCCAATCGCTTCCTGCGCGCCGGGGAGCCCGTGACGGTTATGGATCAATGCACAAAGAAGAGAGTGAAGAATATGCGGCCTTGTGAGATAAGTTGATTGAATTTCAGAGAAATCAACAGAGAGGACGTTAAACGCCCCCCTGATATTTTCGTCAAATCGACCTCTCTCATTGAAATCAGCATCATACTTTTTATACAGACCAAACAAGCTTGTTGGACTTGTACTCACAATGCCTTGATCAACCGCCAACGCCAAGTCAGCGATGAACTCAGCGTCTGCTAGACGGATTATTTGCTTACCTGTAAAAACTTTCCAATTTACTAGTATTGATCCATACTCGTCCAAAATAGTATTCACCCAATCCTTAAATTCTCCAAAAAATTCGCCTTGCCTCTTCTCCGCAGGATTGAGCGGCAAAGTATAAGCATTCATTCTCCTAAACATCTGGAGAATGTCAGAACGATTAGCGTTACGAATAACATCTACAGATATTGTATAAGAAAAAAATGATTCTTTTATATCTTCGGCCAAATCATCAAATTTCTGGCCCTCATGTCCCTTAGCATTTTTACCAAGCGCAAATCCTCCATCGACAAACTTGACGATTGCTGCAATCCTCTGCTGCCCATCAACGATTTCTCTCATGGGTTTGCGAGTTTTTTTATCAAGGTGCTCGTGAAAATAAACCTTTGGAAACGGGAATTCCTTCAGAATAGTATCGATGAAATAACTTTCGGCCGTCTTTGGCCAAATTCCCGTGCCCCTCTGGTAATCTTTATTTGCAACGAGCTCTTTATTCTTATACCAATCCACGATTTCAGCGATCGAGTATTTTGCCTCATCAACCTTCATTTTTAGGCCCTGCTTAGTAGTTAAAATGCAATCTCAGTAAACTTGCTACGGCATCTAGGGCGTGGCGACCAAAGCAGTCCGGAATCAAATCGGGCTAATAGCCATTGTGCGCCAGACCAAGCGTCATCAGCACTTTAAGGCCCGAGCTCACCTAGATCCAGCCCGGCGGCAAGGCAGGCGTAGGTTAAGTTCGCTCGTTAAACCCGTTCCAGTGGACCAAGTCCGCTATTCCGCCCCTGTCGAGATCGGCTCAAATCGGCACTCTATGGACAGGCTACCGGACGCCGCCCGACAGTCTCGAACGCACAGCGTAGTTTTCCCCGCGGGATTTGAGGCGCGGGGATTCCATGCGGGGAATGAGCGGAGAGAGCGGGCGGGAGGTCGACGGCGTTCGGCACCTTCAACAGTCGATCCGCGACATTCTGACGACGCCAATCGGCACACGCCAGCACCGCCGCGAGTATGGCTCCGAGCTTCCGCGCCTCGTCGATCGCCCGGTTAACGAGGCGCTCCTCGTCGACCTCTACGCCGCGACCGCGGCGGCGCTCGACCGTTGGGAGCCGCGCCTCGAGGTCCGCACCATCAAAATCGTATCCGCCTCGCCGGGTCGCGTCGAGCTCTCGCTCGAGGGCGTCTATCGGCCCGATGGGCGCGAGATCAAGCTCGAGGGGATCGTCGTCTAATGGCTCTCGACCTTTCCTCCCTCCCGGCGCCGGGCGTCGTCGAGGAGCTCTCGTTCGAGGCGATTGTCGCGAGCATGATCCGCGAGCTCGTCGCCCGCGATCCGGCTTACGCCGCGCTCCTCGAGAGTGATCCGGCGATCAAGCTCCTCGAGGTCGCCGCCTCGCGCGAGCTCCTCCTCCGGCAGCGGATTAACGACGCTGTCCGCGCGACGCTCCTCGCCTTCGCTGGCGGCGGCGATCTCGACAACCTCGCCGCCTTTTACGGCGTCGTCCGCCTCCCCGACGAGAGCGACGTCGCGCTCCGCGCCCGCGTCGTCGAGGCGACGCAAGGCTCCTCGGCGGCGGGCGGCGCGGCGCATTACCGACGCTTTGCGCGAGGCTCCGATCCGCGCGTAAAGGACGCCGCGGTCGAGAGCCTCGGTCCTGGCGACGTGACGATCTCCATCCTCTCGACCGAGGGCGATGGCGCAGCGACCGCCGAGCTCCTCGAGGCGGTCCGCGCCGTTGTCCTTCGCGACGACGTCCGGGTCCTGACGGATACCGTTTCGGTCGTTCCGGCGACCGTCGTTCCGGCGACAATCTCGGCGGATATCTGGCTCCTCCCCGACACGCCCACAGCGGTTTTCGACGGGCTCGAGGCCGGGCTCCGCGCCGCCTTCGCGAAAGAGGCGGGGCTTGGTTGGGACCTAACCCGCTCCTGGCTTGTCTCGAAACTCCACGTCGGAGGCGTGCATAAGGTGGAGCTCGCCTCGCCCGGCGCCGACATTGTCGCGAACGGGACGACGAGCGTCGCGATCGGCTCCGTCGCCCTTCGCCTCGCCGGGCGGCGCCGGTAATGAGCGACCTCCTCCCGCCCAACGCGACCGACCTCGAGCGCGACGCCTCGAGCGCGATCGACTACCTCGCCCGTTTTGGCGCGAGCGTCCCGGCGATCCGGACCGCCAAGCGGATCGACATTCCGGACTCGTTCGTCCCGTGGCTGATTTACGAGTATGGGCTCGGGGAGCTCCTCCCGTTCCTGACGGACCCGCGCCGGGCGCTCGCCGAGGGCGTCCTCTGGCAGCGCGTCCGCGGCACTCCGGCGGCGCTCCGGACCGCGCTCGGTTGGATCGACTTTGTCGCGACCGTCGAGGAGGAGGGCGCCGGAGAGGGCGCCGGGACTCTCCGATGGTCGGAGTTCCAACTTGGACTCGACCGTGCGCCCGCCGACCTCGCTTTCGTCGAGCGCGTCGTCGAAATCGCTCGCCTTTCGGCGCCGATCCGCTCGCGGCTCTCGCGCGTTTATGGCGGGCTCGACCTCCGCCGCGTGCGGCTCGATCATACCGGCTTGTCCGACGGCTCGCTCCTGTCCGATTACTCAGGCGTCCGCCTCCGCGACGATTGGCCGGTCCTCTCGTTCGGTCGCGCGTTCGCCGAGGATATCGACGCGAGCGCGATCTCCGTCGAGCCGAGCCGGGCGCCCTCCGTCGCCCTCACAGTGCAGTATGGCGACCGCTTCCTCCTCGACGCGAACGAGCTCGGAGCAGGCTGGCACGAACCCAATCATGCGAGCGCGCACGGGCACCTTTTCGCGATCTCGGATAACGAGCCCCTCCCCGACCCCGGCGCGCTCCCGGCTCCGCTGAAATTCTCGCGGGCGCAAATCGTCCTATCGGACTCCGAGCCGCTCGGGTCGTCGAATGCCTGTTTCCCGGTCGCCTACTGGCGCGAAACCGGCGGCGTATTGGACCTCTCTAGCGGCGGCGCCCCGTCCTCGCATTCTTGGGGGCGAGAGGCGGTCCCGGTTCCGGAGCGGCTCGAGCGCGGCATAGGTGACGGCGCCCAATACGTCGACCCGGCGGAAATGTCGGGCGGCGGCGCGGAGCGCCTCACCGTCGTTTTCGCGTCGGCGATTGGGCACTGGCCGATCCTCTCCGAGCCTCCGCCTTTGTCGAGCTCGGCAGGGATGGGCGTCGAGCGAGTGCAATCCGCCGACGGCAAGCTCGAGGGGCAGTATTGGACGTCGGCTCGCTGGCCCTCGTCCAATTGGTCGACAACGCGCGAGATCATAGGGGCTTCGCATGGCAGTTCTAACTAGGCCGGGACGCGCCGCGATCGCGGCGGCGATCAAGGACCGCCCGATTTTCCTCGGATGGGGGAACGGCGTTTCGTGGTGGGACTCGAATCAAAACCTTGTCGCCGCGTTCGGCGCCGACGAGCGGGTCGCGACCGGGTTCGGCAATATCTCGAGCGTCGTCGTCAAGAGCGAGGACGGCGAGACGACATACAGCGCGGGCGCCGACTACACGGTCGAGCCGGTCGCCGGTCGGATCATTCGCTCCCCGAGCGGCTCGATCGCACCGGAGGCGACGGTCCGCGTCTCGTTCTACGTCGCCCGCCCGGCGGAGCCCTCCGACGCGGCGGCGCTGGTCGCCGAGGTCGGTCGCCGCAAGGCGCAACAAATCGAGTTCGTCACCCCGGACGCGGACGGCGGGATCGTCGTTCCGACCGGGCGGTTTGCGATCTCGCCGACCCCGACGAACAACCTCTATTTCCGTTTCGTTTTCGACTTCTCGGACGGGTCCGGGGAGACGATCAAGGAAACGGCGATCTTCGTCGACACCGTAACAAACCCGGACGCGCCGCTCGGGCAATTTTACTTCGCTCCGGCGGAGATTGTCGATCCCGGTATCCTTCTCGTTTTGCAGCGGAGCGCCCCGATTATTCGCTCGGCGGCTACGCGCGAGACGTTTGAATTTGTCGTAACCTTCTAAGCGGGGCGGGGAATGGCTCTCGAGGAATATTACAATCGGTTCGACCCGGCGAAGGGGTACGACTCGATTCAGTTCGTGGCGCGGCGAGGCTTGCAGTCCGCCGAGCTTAACGAGTCGCAGGCGATCCTTGCGGACCGGATCAAGAACATCGCCGACGTTCTGTTTAAGGAGGGCGACGTCGTTCGCGACGCCGCGTGCGCCGTCAACCCGGACACGGGCGCCGTTACCCTGGCCGCGGGCGCCGTCTATCTCGTCGGCGCGATCCGCGCGGTCGGGGGCGCGAGCTTTACGATCCCGGTCAATCGGACCGTCGCGGTCGGCGTTCGCATGATCGAGACAACCGTAACCGAGCTCGAGGACCCGGAGCTCCGCGATCCGGCGGTCGGCACGCGCAACTATCAGGAGGCGGGCGCCGGTCGGCTAAAGCGGTCGATCGCTTGGGCTTGGGACGCCGACGGCGGCGCCGGGCAGTTCTACCCGATCTATGCGATCGAAAACGGCGTCCTGCTGAATCGCTCCGCGCCGCCGGAGCTCGATAGCGTCGCGATCGCGCTCGCCCGGTATGACGTCGAGGCGAACGGAAACTATGTCGTCTCCGGCTTCCGGGTTCATGCGCTCGCCGTCGACGGCGCCGAGCAAGTGTTCTCGATCGAGGAGGGAACCGCCAATATCGAGGGCTTCAAGACCTCGCGCGCGACCTCGACTCGTATCCGCTACCCGGTCGATCCGGATATCGAGAGCATCAACTCGGAGCCGCACTCCTACTCGACGGCGAACGGCGGGGCGCAGCGGATCACGCTGAATCACACCCCGATCAAGACGATCCGCGATGTCGTCATCACGGCGCAAAAGGTCGTGACGCTCACGCACGGCACCTTTACCAACGCCGCCGACACTCTGCCCGACCCGACCGTCGTCGAGATCGTTGCGGTAAACCAGGGCGGCACTTGGAGCGGCTCCGCCTTCACGGGCGGGACGACCTACGCCGTCGGAACGAGCTACTTCCGCAACGCCGATCGGGTCGATTGGTCGCCGAGCGGCGGACCCGAGCCCGCGCCCGGCTCGAGCTACACCGTCGTTTATCGGTATCTGACCTCGGTTTCTCCGACGGCGGTCGACGACGACGGCTTTACCGTCTCCGGAGCCGTGTCCGGGTCGCTCGTCCTCGTCGATTACGATTGGAAGCTCCCGCGCGTCGACGCGCTCGCGCTCAATCGGAACGGCGAGATCGTCCGCGTAAAGGGATTGTCGCACTCGATCCGCCCGGCGGCGCCGTCGCTCCCGGCGAGCCTCCTCGGCATCGCGGAGATTTCGCAGGCGTGGCGCTCGGCGCTCCCGACCGTTCGGAACAACGCCGTGCGCGCGGTCCCGATGGCGTCGCTCGAGGAAATGGGGCGCCGGATCGACGACCTCTTTAGCCTCGTCGCCGAGGAACGCCTCCGGACCGATATCGCCTCGCGTGAGCCCGCGTCCAAGCGCGGCGTTTTCGTCGATCCCTTTATCGACAACGATCTCCGCGACCAAGGCACGGCGCAGACCGCCGCGATCATCGACGGCGAGCTTATGCTCCCGATCGAGGCGGCGATCCTCGACCCGACCGGCTCGGATCGCGTCACCCTGACCTTTGATCTCGAGGCGGCTCTCGAGCAGACCAAGCGGTCCGGGTTCATGCTCATCAATCCGTACATGGCTTTCGAGCCGATCCCGGCGGTCGTCACTCTGACGCCGGAGGTCGATTTTTGGACGCGAACCGACACCGTGTTTACCTCGGACTCGACCGAGCGGTTCGTCCAGACCGGCCATTTCGTGCCGGGCGTTAGCACCGCGGTTTCCCGGTCGACAAGCGTCTCCGACACCGTCGTCTCGCAGTCGAGCGCCGACGTCGAGTTTCTCCGGCAAATCACCGTCAACTTTAAGGCTTCCGGCTTTGGGCCGGGCGAGGAGCTCGTCGAGGTTCTTTTCGACGGCATCAACGTAACGCCGAGCGCCTAAAGGGGAATCGGAATGGCGAACATCAAGGCGAACAACAGCGGCGTGGTGCAGGGGGCGTTTCTGATCCCCGCCAACGTCCCGGCGGGCACCAAGCGGATTACGCTCCGCGGCGCGGGCGGGTCGTTCGGGCAGGCGGCGTTTACCGGGCGCGGGCAGATCACGACCGAGACGCGCCGCCGGGTCGTGACGATCGAGGAGTACCACGTCGACCCGCTGGCGCAGACCTTCACGCTCGCCGAGGGGCGGCACCTTGCGGGCGCCGAGGTTTGGTTTACCGCCAAAGGCAGCAAGCCCGTTTACGTCCAAATCCGCGGCACGGCGACCGGGCTCCCGACGAGCGAGGTTATCGCGCAGGGCGTCATTGCGCCCGCCGATATCAAGCTCGGCGGCGTCGCGACCCGTTGCACGTTCAACCCGGTTTGGATCGAGCCCAACCGCGAATACGCGCTCGTCATCCTGACCGACGACGACGCGCACGCGCTCGCGATTGCCGAGCTCGGCAAATACGATCCCGTCTCCGGCTGGATCACGGCGCAGCCTTACCAAGTCGGCGTGTTGCTCTCCTCGAGCAACGCCTCGACGTGGACTCCGCACCAGGACAAAGACCTCGCTTTCCGGCTCCTGGCGGCGAAGTTCAACGCGGCGACGCGGACGATCAATCTCGGCACGATCTCGGCGACCGACGCGACCGACATTATCGCGGCGGCGAGCGTCGAGCGCCCGGCGGCGGACTGCAATGTCGAGTTCGTCTTTACCCGCGCCGACGGCTCCCAGATCCGCGCCGCCGACGGACAGGTCGTTTCCCTCGCTGAGAAGCTGAACGGGAACCTCACGGTTACGGCGGTCCTCAAGGGTTCCGCCTACCGCTCGCCCGTCCTTTACCCTGGCGTGCAGCCGATCCTTGGGAAGCTCAAGGAATCGGCGACCTACATTTCCCGCGCGATCCCCGCCGGGACGAACGTCAAGGTCGCCGTTACCCTCGACACCTTCACGCCGGGAACCTCGACGATCGTCGTCGAGGCCGAGGACGACGCCGGGGCATGGCACCCGATCCCGCTCGCGAGCGGCTCGTCGGTCGGCGATGGTTGGGAGGAGCGGACCTTTGTCCTCACGCCGTTTACGGCGCAGGACGTCCGAATCCGCCTCACCTTGAACGGCACGGCGCTTTATCGCCCCAAGGCGCGAAAGCTCCGCGTCGTCGTGACGTAATCCCGAGGGGGCTCCGATGGCGGGACCGGAAATCATCGACGATCGGACGGAGGGGAGGGCATACCCCCTCCCCAGCGTGCAAAACAACCTCGACGACGACGTCGGGCGGATTCGCGAAGCAATTACGACGATCGACTCCGACGTGTCGGAGCTCGAGGTTCTTTTGCTCGCGCTCGGAAATTAGGGGGCGCTAAATGCCGCTGAATCTGGCGAACCTTCAATCGGCGATCCAAGGGAGGGTTGACGCGCTCGGCCCTTCCTCGGACGAGAAAACCCTCCTCCTCCTGTCCAAAGCGATCGAGGCCGCGGTCGGAAACGTCTCGGTTTCCGAGGTCGTCGGCGCGGCGACGAGCGGCGTTGCGGACCTCGAGGCCAAGCGCATTGCGGAAGTGCAGGCGATCCTCGACGCCGCCGCCGCGAAGATCGCGCAAATCAACGCCTTGGATGCGGTGCTGAAAACCGGCGGCACGATGACCGGCGCGCTAAATGGCACGACCATGAACGCCACGGTCATGAACGCCGCAGTCATGACGGCTGACGCCGCTTCCCCGAGCTTCTATTGGCGGGAATCCGACGCCCCTTTGAACGGAAAGACGTGGGAAGCGAACGCAGAAAATCAGGCGCTGACTTTCCGAATCTGGAACGAGGCCATGTCCGCCTATACCTCGTTTCTTAGGTTCGTCCGCAACGGCGTGGCGTCCATTTATGTGATGTTCGCCACCGCCGTGCGCTCCAACCTGACGACGGTATCCGCGGTTTCCAACACCTTCACCGTCGACGCGAACCTCGGCAACGAGTTCGATCTCGGCACAATTTCGGCAGCCTCGACGCTCGCGAACATCGCCAATCCGCCCGCGGCTGGCGCGGTGCAATCTATCGCTATCCGTTGGGCGCAAGACGCCGTCGGCGGGCGCACCCTAAGTTTTGGCGGAAATTGTGTCAATGTCGGCGGCACGAACCCGAACACTTCCGCCAACAAAGTGAATTTTGCCGTTGGGAAGGTCTACCCGGACGGCAAGTTTTACTATGCGATTGTGAGGGGGGCGTAATGCTGGCTTTAAGTGACCTTATGATGGGGTCGAAGTCGGACACCCCCGGCGCTCCAACTCAATACAGCACTACGTCTGCGACGCTTTCCTCTCTTACCATCCCGCAAGATGGGGTGGTGGAGTTCTACCTTTGGGGCGGGCCGGGGGGGCGAAGCGGCAACTCGAACGCCTTGGGCGGTCCCGGCGGGTACACCTACGCGAAATTCGAGGTTTTAGCCGGGCAGGTCGTCAAATACGGCGCCGGGCAGTCGGGCGGGCTCGGAGGCGGTGGGAATGGTCCCGCTGCTGGCGGCGCTGGCGCTGGCGGGTACGGGAACGGCGGCAACAGCGGAACCGGCACGGACAACTATAACTATGGTGGCGGCGGCGGCGGCGCCACGGTCGCCCTGATCGACAACGTTATTAAGGCCGTCGCGGGCGGCGCGGGCGGCACCGGGGGCGAGAACCCGTACAGGGGCGGGAGTGGCGGCGGGCTTTCGGGCGGAAATGGCGCAAACTCCGCGACAGGCGGGACGCAAGCCGCCGCGGGAGGTAACGCCAGCGGGATGAACGGCGGCGTAGGCACTAACGGTCGCGAAGCTGGCGGCGGCGGCGGGGGCGGTTGGAAGGGCGGCGGCGGCGGCAACGCCAGTTACCTCGGCGGCGGCGGCACCGGCCCCGGCGGCGGGTCTGGATACATAGCCTCTGACAGCCTAGCTGGCGATACGCAGACCGCCGCACTTGCTGCGACGCAACCCCCGATGACTTCCAGCCCCTACTACAACGGAAATGCTGGAACGCCCACGCTTGGCCCAGGGACGTACCCTGGATTGGCGGTTGTAGTTTACCGGCCATACCTCTAGCCCCCTAAATAATCCTCTATTGCCGAGGTGTATTATGGTTGTCTTTCCTACTGCTCTGGTTCGCAGCGACGGTTCGTTTTCTGTGTTTGAGGGCGCCGTCCCGTTTGTTGGTCCTGGCGGCGTTCAGCATCCGGCTGATGCGTGGCGGTTTTGGGCGCGCGAGGATTGGGAGGCGATGTGCCCCGGTTGGCGGGCTCTGCCTATCGTTGACGAAAGGCCCGTAGGCGACGGCAAGCGGGTCGAGCGCCTGCCGGAAAGCGAATGGGTGATGACGGCGGACGCGGTGATGGTGGCTTACCGCGTCACCGACAAGCCCCCGGAAGAAGTGGCGGAAGAGTCGGCGACGGCGCTAGTGACCGCGAGAGCCCTGGCGATAACGCAGGTGAACCGCGAAGCTGGCGAAGTTAGGGCTCGATTTATCACCGTCGCCACCGGGCAGGAGGGGACCTATTCCGAAAAGGGGCGAGAGGCTCGCGAGTTTTTTGCGGACCCGGCGCCTGATCCGGCGCGCTATCCGTATCTCGCCGCCGAGGCCGAATACACCGGCAAGGCGCTCGCGGAGGTCGCGGCGATCGTCAAGGCGACCGCCGACGCATGGACGGCGGTCAATGCCGAAATCGAGGGGCGTCGCCGTGGGGCGTGCGAGAGGATCGCCGCCGCCGGGGCGATCGCCGAGGTCGAGGCGGTTTTCCCGATCGCTTGGCCCGCGCAATGATCTCCGCCGTCGGTCGCTACCTCCTCGGCGTCCTCGTCGCGCTCGATCAACTGGCGAACGCGATCCTCGGGGGCGATCCCGACGAGACGATATCCTCGCGCTTGGGCAAAGCCCGGCGCGGGGATTTCGGCCCTTCGCTCGCCCGACTCACGGCGCCGATACGGTGGGCGGTCGACGCCGTCTTTCGGGTCGTGTTTCGGCAGGCTCGGCACTGCGAGAGCTCGATCGAGGAGGACGAGGGCGGGCGGGATATTGTCCGCACCCTCCGACGCTCCGGCGGGCTCTAACCGCCCCCCTCAAACAGCCGGGCGCCCGCGCTGGGCTTTGTTTTTAGAGTACCGCCTCTCGCTCGCGGCGCCCCTCCGTTCCGGCGATCAATACACACCGGGAAAACGGAGGGACCTCCTATGTCTGAAACCTTTTTGCACGGCGTCGAGGTAATCGAAATCGACGCCGGTCCGCGTCCGATCCGCACGGTCCGGAGCGCCGTTATCGGCTTGATCGGGACCGCGCCCGCCGCGGACGTGACGAAATTTCCGCTGAACGAGCCGGTCCTCGTCGCTGGCAAGCGCACCGACGCCGCCGGGATCGGCGAGACGGGCACGCTACCGACGGCGATCGACGCGATTTTCGACCAAGCGGGCGCGATGGTCGTCGTTATCCGCGTCGAGGAGGGCTCCGGCGCGGACGACGCCGCCAAACACGCGGCGACGATCTCCAAGGTGATCGGCGGCGTCGACGCCTCGACCGGCGCGTATACGGGCGTCCATGCGTTCAAGGCCGCGGAGGGCGCCCTCGGCGTCACCCCGCGCATTCTGATCGCGCCGGGCTTCACGTCCGACCGTCCGGTCGTCGAGGGCGTCGCCTCGAAAAACCCCGTCGTCGCCGAGCTCGAGGGCGTCGCCGACCGGCTCCGCGCGATCATCGTCGCCGACGGTCCCGGCACGACCGACGCCGCCGCGATCGCCTATACGAAGGATTTCGGGAACCGGCGCGTTTACGTCGTCGATCCTGGCGTGAAGGTTTGGGATACTGCAACCTCGGCTTTCCGGAGCGAGCCCGCCTCGGCGCGCGTTGCTGGCATCATTTGCCGGATCGACAATGACCGCGGCTTTTGGTGGAGCCCCTCGAACAACGAGATTTACGGCATCGGCGGCACGACCCGCCCGATCGACTTCTCGCTCGGCGACGTCAACTCGCGCGCCAATCTGCTGAACGAGAACAACGTCGCGACGATCATTCGCGAGAACGGCTATCGGCTTTGGGGCAATCGCACGACCGCGATGGACCCGAAATGGACCTTCCTCTCGGTCGTCCGCACGGCGGATATGATCCACGAGTCCATGCTCCGCGCGCACTTGTGGGCGGTCGATCGCTGCATCACGAAAACCTATGTCGACGACGTTCTCGAGGGCGTCCGCGAGTATCTCCGCTCTCTGAAGGCGAAGGGCGCAATCCTCGGCGGCGACGCTTGGGTCGATCCCGAATTGAACACGCCGACGTCGATCGCCGATGGCCGCATCTACTTCGACTTCGACTTTACGCCGCCTTATCCGGCGGAGCGCGTCTCGTTCCGGTCGCACTTGGTCAACGACTACATCACCGAGATTTTCAAGTAAGGAGTCGGAGCGATGGCAAACCCTCGCGTTCTGAAAAACTTTAACCTGTTCGTCGACGGGCGCGGCTATGCCGGTCGGATCGACGAGCTCGAGCTCCCCGAGCTCACCGTTAAGACGGAGGAGCACCGGGCGGGCGGCATGGACGCGCCTATCGACATCGACCTCGGGCTCGAGGCGATGGAGGCGACCGCGACGCTCTCGGATTATGACGAGAACGTGATCCGTCTGTTCGGGCTCGCCAACGGCAGCGCGGTACAGGTCACGGCGCGCGGCGCCTTGCAGCGCGACGGCGAGGCGGTCGTCCCGGTCGTGTGCAATCTCCGCGGCAGCATCAAGGGCATGGCTACCGGCTCTTGGGCGGCGGGCGAAAAGGCGACCCTCGAGCTCACGTTCGCGGTTCGTTACTACCGGCTCGAGATCGGCGGCGAGAGCCTGATCGAGATCGACGTCGAAAACATGATTCGGAAGATCGGCGGGACCGATCAACTCGAGGGCATTCGCTCGGCGATCGGCGTCTAAGGGAAGGGATTCACAATGGACAAGCGGAGATTTGCGGATATCGAGCTCGACTTTCCGGTCGAGATCAACGGGACCAAGGTCCGGGCGGTTCGTATGCGCCGCCCGACCGTTCGGGACGAGCTCGCGTTTCAGGACGCGAAGGGGAGCGCCGCGAAAAAGGCGGTCGACCTCCTGGCGTCCCTTTGCGAGCTCGCCCCGAACGACCTCCTCGGCATGGACGCCGCCGACTTCTCCAAGCTCGAGGCGCAGTACGGGGCTTTTCGCGGCGCCTCTCCGAGCAAGAGCTCCGGCGAGCCGTCCTAATCCTCAACAGGCGGACACGTTGGGGGCTCGAGGAGCTCCTCGATCTCGAGGTCGAGGAGCTCCTCGCTTGGATCAATGAGGCGCACGACCTCGAGAAAGAGATCGCGAAGGCGGCGGGCAAGGGGCGATAAATGGCAACGGCGTTTTCGGTCGTCGTAAACATCGGGGCGAACGTCGCCTCCTCCTTCGGCTCCGCAGTCGGGAAGGCAAAGGCGCAGATTGGCAAGCTCGGCGACGAGCTCGCGAAGGCGCAGGCGCAGAACAAGGCGGACCGCAACTCCTATCGGCTGCAAATCGGCGACGCCGCCGCGCTCGGCGCGAGCCTGTATGGACTGATTAAGCCCGCCGTCGAGTTCGAGTCCTCTATGGCGGACGTCAAAAAGGTTGTCGATTTCGACACGCCGGAACAGTTCAAGCAAATGGGCGCCGACGTCCTGGCAATGTCGCAGCGAATCCCGATGGCGGCGAACGGGCTCGCGCAAATCGTCGCCGCCGCCGGTCAATCCGGCATCGCAAAGGACGAGCTCCTCGGGTTCGCCGAGGCGGCGGCGAAGATGGGAATCGCCTTCGACATTTCCGCCGACGAGGCGGGCACGACCATGGCGCAATGGCGCACCGCTATGAAGCTGACTCAGCCCCAGGTCGAGGCGCTCGCGGACGCGGTCAATCAGCTATCCAACGAGGGCGCGAGCAAGGCGTCCGATATCGCCGACGTCCTCCGCCGGGTCGGCGGTTTGGCCGTAACGACCGGGCTCTCGGCGCAGAACACGGCGGCGCTTGGCTCCGCCATGCTCTCGGCGGGCGCGACCTCGGACGTCGCGGCGACCGCCCTAAAGACCATGGTTATGTCTATGTCGGCGGGATCGAGCGCGACCGACAAGCAAGCCGAGGCATTCAAAAAGCTCGGTTTCAATACCGAGCGCCTCGCGAAGAACATGCAAAAGGACGCGGTCGGGTCGATCGTCGCCGTTATGGAGGCATTGAAAGAGCTCCCGCAACACGAACAAATCGCCGTTGCCTCGGAGATTTTCGGCAAGGAGTCGCTCGGCGCAATCTCGCCCATGCTCTCCAACCTCGACGCTTTGAAGGCGGCGTTTAAGACTACGTCGAAGGAGACGAATTACCTCGGCTCCGCGCAAAAGGAATACGACGCGCGCTCCGCGACGACGGCGAACAACCTACAGCTATTCCGGAACCGCGTGAGTGTCCTAGGGATCACGATCGGCTCGATCCTCCTCCCGGCGCTTAACGACACCCTCGCATTCGTCGGCCCGCTCGTTACCAAGGTCGCCGACCTCGCCGGGCAGTTCCCGATTGCGACGAAGGTCATCGCCGGGGCGGCGGTCGGGCTCATTTCCCTAAAGATCGCCACGATCGGCGCCGGATACGCTTGGACGTTCCTAAAAGGCGCCGCGCTCTCGACCTCGAGCGTCGTCGTCTCCGCGGTCGGCATGATGGGCCGGGCGATGCTGACGCTCCTAAACCCGATGGCACTCGTCCGGGGCGCGCTGTTCGCGCTCAAAGTCGCGGTAATCGGGACCGGGATCGGCGCGGTCGTCGTCGGGCTCGCGATGGCCGGGACGTGGATTTACAACAATTGGAGCAATCTCGCCGCCATGTTTGACGGGTTCGGAACCGCCTTTATGGCGGCGCTCGGACCCGCACGCCCGATGGTCGAGGGCGTAATCGCCTCGATCTCGTCCCTCTGGCAATGGGTATCGAACCTCCTCGGTCCGATCGAGGGGGCGGAGGGGGGATTCCGGTCGTTCGGCGAGCGCGTCGGCGCGGCGGTCGGCGGGGCGGTCGTGTGGGTTATGAACCTCGGCGGGAAGATCGCCGAGCTTCCCGGCTTGGTCCTCGGCGCGATCGGCGGGCTCGCCTCGGCGATCGGCACCGCTTTTGCGGGGATCGTGTCGGCGGCGCTCCCCTCCTTCGACGCCGTGCGCGCCGGGTTCGATCAAGGGATCATCCGGGGGATAACCGCGCTCCTGACCAACTTCCACCCCGGCGCGATCATAGGGACCGCGCTTAACGAGATCGTCCTCGCGATTTCGGGGATCAACCTGTTCGAGTCCGGTCGGGCGCTCCTCTCGACGTTCGTCGACGGCATTTCTTCCATGCTCGACAAGCCCGCCGAGCTCGTAAAGGGCGCCCTCGAGAGCGTCCGGAACCTCCTCCCGTTCTCGGACGCGAAGGAAGGACCGCTCTCCGAGCTCACGCGGAGCGGCGCGGCGGTCCTCCCGACCTTCGGCGAGGGTATCGCCAAGGAAGGGCCGGGCGCCGCCTCCGGCCCTCTGGCGGGCGCCCTTGGGGCGGCTCTCGGCGCCGCAATGGCGGTCGCCCCGGCAATGGCGACCGGAGCCCCGCTCCCGCCGGGCGTGAGCGCCCCGCCCGCCCTCGCCTCGCCCCTCCCGCCGATCGAGAGCCTCGCCATTCGCACTCCCAGCGGCACGGCGCCGGGCGGCGCGGGCGGACCGATCACGGTCAACGCGCCGATCACGCTCAATGTCCCACCGGGCGCCAAGGGCGACGAGATCGCCCGGCTCGTCCGTGAGGAGGTCGAGCGGATTATCGACGAGGCGGCGGCGCGGCAGCGGTCCGCCCTACACGACTAAACACCTACGGAGGAGGAGAACGAGCATAACCAGGCGCTCGCCTCCTCCGACCATGTTCCCAAACTAGGAGGCCGATCGTATGGCGGGGGTAATGCTGGCGCTCGGGGAGTACCGTTTTTCGATCGACACCGCCGCATATCAGACGTTGCAGCGGTCGACCGAGTACCGATGGCCGTCGCAGGACCGGCTAGGCCGGGCTCCGGCGCTCCAATTTCTCGGACCGGGCACCGATCAAATCAGTCTCGCCGGGACGATCTTCCCGCAATTCCGCGGCGGGATCGGGCAACTCGACAAGCTCCGCGCCGAGGCCGGGAAGGGCGAGCCCCTCCTCCTCGTCGACGGGCGCGGGCGGGTCCATGGGAAATACGTCGTTACCAAGATCGAGGAGACGCAAGCTCTCTTTCTGTCCGACGGAACACCGCGGAAAGTCGACTTCTCGCTCGAGCTCCTCCGGTACGGGGACGACAGCGAGAGGGGCTCGGAGGCGAATGTCTCGAGCGTCATTTCCGACAACACTCTAAGCGCGGCGGAGCGGGAATTGCGCGACAGCGCGGCAGCAGTCAAGGCGAGCGCCCTCCCCTCCCTCGAGGCGATGGGGCTCGCGGCTTGGGACGAGGTCAAGGTCGGCCCGGCGGGCGCCGTCCTGGCGACCGCGCTCGACGTCTCGCGCGAGGCTGGCTCCGCGATCTCGCAAGGGCTCCAAGCCGTCGGCGTCCCGGTCGACGGGGCGGGGGGCTCGTTTACGATGGTCGCCGCCGCCGCCGCGCGCTCCGCTCGCGCGGTTGGGATCGAGCTCCCTGGAATGGGGCGCTTGGCCGCTATCCCGGCGCTCGCCGACTTCTCCCGCGCCGTCGGAACCGATCCGGTATCCTTCGCGCTCAATCGGCTCCCCGGCTCGCTCGACGAGCTCGGGCGCGGGCTCGGCGCGCTCGCGATCGACACCGGGGAATTTGCCTCGCGGTTCGTCGAGAACCCGACCGGAACCCTCCTCGGCGTCGCCGACCGGCTCCGCGAAATCCCCGCCTCGACGGCGCTCTCGATCGCGTCGCGGCTCGTTCCGGGGCGCGGCGCGGGTTACTTGACCGCCGCCGCAAAGGGAATCGCGCAAGCGAGCTCCGCCTCCGGAGCCGAGGCGATCCGTTGGAACAGCCCGCGCCCCGACCCCGTCGTTTGGGAGGCTTGACGATGGCGACCTATCGGACGAGCGACGGGGACGAGGTCGATTGGATTTGCTGGCGCCACTACGGGCGCACCGCCGGGACCGTCGAGGCGGTCCTAGCGGCGAATCCGGACCTCGCCGATCACGGCCCCAAACTCCCCGGCGGGCTCTTGATCGAGCTCCCCGAGCTCGCCGAGCCCGAGCGGCAACGGCTAATCCGGCTTTGGGATTGATCCATGCAGGACAATTACAAACCGAGCTTTCGGATCGAGGCAAACGGGACCGACATAACGGAGGCCCTCCGCGACCGGCTCCTCGAAATCAAGGTGACAGACGAGGCGGGCGTTACGTCCGACCGCCTCGAGATCACGCTCGACGATCGCGAGCACAAGGTCCCGTACCCGCCAAAGGACGCGACCTTTAAGGTTTGGCTCGGGTATGAGCCGCCGGGCACGCTCCCCGCCTATATGGGCTCGTTCAAGCTCGACGAGGTCGAGGTCGGCTCGGGTCCGCGATCCATGACGATCCGCGCCAAGGCGGCGGATTTCTCCGGCGGCTACCGGGAGCCGAAAACCCGGTCCTGGCACGACACGACGGTCGGCGAGATCGTCCGCAAGGTCGCCGCCGAGAACAAGCTCGAGACGCGGGTCGGCGACGAGCTCGCCGCGATCAAGGTCGCCCATATCGACCAGACCGAGGAGAGCGACGCGGCGTTTCTTACCAGGATCGCCGGGCAAAACGGAGCGGTCGCCAAGCCCGCCGACGGGCGCCTCCTGTTCGTGAAGCGCGGCGAGGGAAAGACCGTCTCCGGCGCCCCGGCGCCGACGTTTACGCTCCGCCCGGCGGACGTCACAAGCTGGAAAGCGAAGCTCGCCGAGCGTGGCTCGTTCGGCGCCGTCGAAACCTATTGGCAGGATCACGCGACCGGCGAACGCAAGTCGGTAAAGGCGGGCTCCGGCGAAACGACTTTCCGCGACCGCTTGCCCTACGCCTCAGAGGCGGAGGCCAAAAGCGCAGCGGAATCCCAACTCGACAAAGGCGAGAGCGGGAAAGCAACCGTCGACCTCACCCTCCCCGGTCGCCCCGACCTATTCGCCGAGTGCCTTCTCGCGCTCGAGGGGTTCCGCTCCGAGGTCAACGGCTCCTATTCGATAAAAAGCGTCGAGCACTCCTTAACTACTCAATCTTATTCGAGCCGGATTTCAGCGGAAATCAAGGGCGGCGGAGGGGCGGAAAGTGACGATTGATCTATCGAGTATCCTGGCGATCATCGCCGTTTGCTTGACCATCGTAGGCGGCATTTGGGGCGGTTTTCATTTCCTCTTTAAGAGGATCGACGACGGCGACGACACGCTCCGAAACAAGCTCTCCGAGGACGTCGGCGAGCTTCATCGCCGGATCGACGAAACGCGGGGCGAGTACGTCCGTCGAGACGATTACGCTCGCGATATGGCGCAACTCCACACCGACGTTTCCGGGCTCCGCGAGGACATTCGGGCGCAGGGGATTTCAATTACCGCTCGCCTCGATCAATTGATCCTCTCGCGCGCCATGCAGCACGGGGGCGGGAATGTCTAGCGCCCGCCTTCCGTTTGCTGGCGCCGCTCGCCCGCTCGTCGCCGCGGATATCGAGGCGGCGGCAAGGGCGCTCGGTTGCCTCCCCGCCGTCGTGCGGGCGGTCCTCGCCGTCGAGGCTGGCGGCGCCCCGTTCCTCCCCGACGGTCGCCCAAAAATACTATTCGAGGCGCACGTCTTTTCGCGGCTCACGCGCGGGCGGTTCAACAGGTCAAACCCCGCCGTCTCCGCCCCGAAATGGGACCGGAGCCTCTATCGCGGCGGCGCCGGGGAATACGAGCGCCTCCTCGTCGCCATGCGCCTCGACCGGGAGGCGGCGCTAAAGGCGGCGTCGTGGGGCGCGTTTCAAATCCTCGGCAGCAATCACGCGGCGGCGGGTTACGCCGAGGTCGAGGCGTTCGTCGAGGCGCACTCGGAAAGCGCCGGGAATCACCTTGCGGCGTTCGTCGCGTTCGTTCGTTCGAGCAAGCTCGACGACGAGCTCCGTCGCGCGGAGTGGGCGCGGTTCGCCGAGAGCTACAATGGACCGGGCTATCGAGCGAACGCTTACGACGTCCGCCTCGCCTCCGCCTTTACGACCGCGATCCGCCGCGAGCTCGACCCCGCTCACGCGGAGATCGCCGCGATCCAGGCGGCGCTAAACGCGCACGGCGCCGCCCTCACGGTCGACGGATTCTCCGGCCCGAAAACGCAAGAGGCGTTGCAGCGATTCCAGGCTGCGCGCGGGTTTAATGGCGCCGCTTTTGGCGCCGAGACGCGGCTCGCCCTCGGCGTCAGCTGGTAGAGCAAACAATGCCCCGATAGTTGCGCCAAAATTCCAGAAGCGAAGGACACGACGCAACACGCTCTGGCTTTAGGCGCAACTATTGGCTGACAGAACAATTAGGACACGCTCCGCGGCCCCATGTCGATACCGAGCCATGCTTTGATGAGGGCGAGGCTCTCATCATCGTTTAGGTAGTAAAACGGCTCACCTTCATTCTTTGACTCGATTGGGCGGAATATTCGCATCATTCGGTAATACCTCTCCAGCATCGGTCCAGTCGCGAGATGCCTGCCTTTGAAATTCTGAAATTGTCCAAGTTTAGTTGTAAGATACCATGCCGCCTGCGCATGAGCAGGCTCTGAGGTTGCAGAAAATCCCGGAAAACTGACTTCCATATCCTCAGACGCCATCATTGAGCGTATTTTATTTTGAGTACCATGGCGAAGTTGTCCGTATGAGCTTTCTATTTTCGACCACATACCTAGTATATCACTTACTTCTTTTGATATTTTTGGCTCTTTTGGCTTAGTAAAAGCCTGCGGTACGGCGCTGGACAACGCCCAGTATTGGCCCTCCTCCATAATGCTTCTAATTCTCTCCTTAGCGGCCGGAAAATCTAACAAGACGGCGAGAATAGCCCTTTCTCCTTCGCTGATTCCCTCACCAGCTGACCTGTTCAAACCCAATCCTGTCTCAATCAAACGGCGCATAGCCTCTGCCCGCGACAGGTTTTCGATTTGCGTTTCGCGCCAAGCGTCTACTCGCTCGAGCAATGATTGGTCGAGGCGGAGCTCAAAACGCTCTGATTTGGTTACCATATCTTTCCCTCGTTTCAGCGGTTACGACCTGAGGAGCGGGTGGAAGCCGCATCATATGCCGTACAAAGCACCGTATGCAATACCGTTTGTAGAACCGTGCTAGATACCGGCAAAAGTTACGAATTGGTTTTCTGGGTGTCAAGCCATCTTGTTAAGCGTCAGCCGGGTACGCGACGCCGCTCCCGGTCGCCCGCCATTCGTCGCAAAGTGGAGCCTCCGAAAACCGCCGGAGGGCTCCCGCGATGGAAACCCTAAACCTCCTCCTCGCAAACCTCGACGTCGTCCTCGGCGTCCTGCTGGCGATCCTGTCCCTCGCGTCGCTGATCGTCAGCGGCACGCGGACTCCCGACCCCTCGAGCAAACTCGGCAAGGCTTACCGGGTTCTCGAGTGGCTCGCCCTCACGTTCGGGCGGGCGAAAGAAACCGGCAAGCCTTCCCCGGCAAGCCCGACTAACCCGGCGGCGAAGTAATGCGGACGGCGGTCGCCGCCCTCCTCGAGCTCGCGACGCGGGTCCTCGATAGGCTGGCGATCTACGTCGCCGGGCGCATGGCAGAACGGAGCGCGCAAAATGAACGAGCGGCAGAAATCCAGGCGGAGCAACTTCGCGCGGCGAGCGATCGCCCTCGCGATCGTGACGATCTCCGCGACCGCTTGCGCTCCCATCGCTTCTAACTGTCCGCCGGTCGTCGAATACCCGAGCGTTATCGAGGAGCGAGCCGCCAACGAGCTCGACCTCCTCCCGCCCGGCTCGGCGATCGAGGAGCTCCTCGCCGACTATTACACGCTCCGCGCGATGGTTCGGGCTTGTCGATAGCGGCGTGAGCGCGTATCTAGAATTTTCCCGCGGCTGATCCCCGCGGGAACGGATTTCGGGCGACCGGATTCCGATCTAGGGGGAGAGGGCGTCCTTTCGAGGGCGCCTTCTCTTTTTATGCGCCAAGGTCGCCCGCCTCGCCCGCCGCGGTCGGCGGATCGCTGAAAAGGTCGAGCGGATCAAAGCGATCGTCCGCGTCGGCGGCGACACAGGCAGAGGCGATCCCGAGCGACACGACCAACGCCTTAGCGACGCCACGCGCCGCAGCGAGGAACGCGCGCCCGATATCGCCGAGCGCGCGGCTCGAGAGCCGGTAGGCGAAAACGACCTCGATATCGTCGTCCTCGATCGGCGTCACCGAAATAAGCGTGCATCCGTCCGGGCACGGCTCCTCGGCGCCGCCGGGCGCCTCTCCGGCGGCTGCGACATAGGCGTCGCCGAGCTCTGCCAGTTGATCGCGCTCGACCCGATAAGCGACGCGGACCTCGAAAGCATCCGGCCCGACCGGCTGAACGAGGCGGACCTCGGCGCCGGAGTCAAAGTAAGCCCCGTGAATCCGGCGGACGGTCGGACTCGCGCCCTCGGACGGGCAGATAACAACGGTAGGCATCAACGATCCCTCGAGACGTGACGGCAGGGCGCCGCGAACGAGGATAGACGGTGTAGGAAAATTCCCACAAGGAGATTAACGTAACTCAAACGTTCGTTCATATTGACGGAAAAACATGCTGAATCGGCGGAATGTCACAGGCGGGGCTTGCGCCCCGCCGTGCAGCCTAGAGGCCGGAGAGGCGAAGGAGCTCGAGCGCCTTCCGGGCGGCGTCGAGGTCGCTTTGCCCATAACGAACGCGACGCGCGGCGTTGGAGACACGAAACTCGCTGGCGCTCCCCGCCGCTTCCTCACCCCTTGCCGTTGCAAGGTCCGCCTCCGCCTTGGCGACCTCCGCCTCGCGTTTGGCGACAAGCGCCTCGAGGTCGGCGACCGTCGGCGGAGGCGGGGCTCCGACCGGAACCCTATCGACCATTTCCCCGATGATCCGCCTATCCGTGGCGGCGATCTCGCTCGTTTCGACGTTCCAATGTGCGGCAGAGGTCCCGAGCCCCTCGAGGCGCCGGATACGGAGTTTGACGCCGCCGCGCCGGTCGGTACGGACCGCCTCGATCCGCGCGTATTGCGTGCCGCGCCCGTAAGCGAGGCGAAGGACTTTCCCGACGCGCTCGTCGCGAGTGGTGTTTTGGCTGGTCATATCCGCCCCTCCCCTTAGACCGCGAGGAGCGCGGCGAGGACCCGCTCGTCCCTCCGCGCGTGTTTGTCACCAAGCGCGAGGGCGGCTTTCCGGTTTTGCGCTCGCACGCGAACGTGACGGATTGCGCCCTTGTGATTCGATCCCTGGCTCTCGAGCATCAGGAGAAAAGCGGTCATGGTTTGATCTCCGATCTAGGGGCAAATGGGGAAACAGTTTCCCCATCGCCGTTTTTAGATAGGGCAACCGTTTCCCCGACGCAAGACTTTTCGACCGGGGGAGTTTATGACACAATGCAAAAATCCGTCGTGTTGGCGGATTTACCCTAGATCGGAATGCAATATGGCGACAGTCAAAAAAATCGAATGGACAAACCGAGACGGATCGAAAAGCTCCGCTTGGCAAGTCCGTTACATCGACCAAAGCGGGAAGCGCCGAGCGAAGAATTTCGACAGAAAAAAGGACGCCGAGGATTATCGCGTCGAGACGGAGGGGGCGGTAAAGGCCGGGACGCACGTTCACGACCGCGACTCCGTTACGATCGAGGAGGCCGCGACCGTTTGGCTTGGGGCTGTGGAGATTGGTCGGAATGGGCGTCCGCCCGCCGAGGAGGGGACGCTAAAGCAATACCGGAATCACGTTTCCCGGCATATTGTCCCGCGGATTGGTGCGCTCCGCCTCAATCGCCTCACGACCCCGAGGGTCGTCGAATACCGCGACGAGCTCCTCCGCGACGGCGTCTCCCGTGCCATGACGAAAAAGGTCCTGACGAGCTTGGTCGGGATTTTGAGCGAGGCGCGAACCCGCGGGCTCGTCGCGATCAACGCCGCCGAGGGCGTCACGATCTCGACGAGCGGGCGGCACGAAACCTCGGTCGAGATTCCGACGAAGGACGAGGTTCGCGATCTCGTCCGCCGGGCGGCGGCTTGGTCGGTTGGGGATCACGGCGCAAACCGGAACGGCGTCGGGCTTGGGAAGGCGTCGCCCAAGGGGCGCCCGTCGGAGCTCGAGGCAATCCGCCTCAATCGGCACCGATGGTTTCTCCTCCTGCTGAAATGCTCAATCCTGACCGGCGCCCGTATCTCGGAGCTCCGGGGGCTCCCGTGGGGCTCCGTCGATCTCGAGGAGGGGGCGATCGAGATCGTGCAGCGCGCCGACGAGAAAGGGACGATCGGCCCGACGAAAACCAAAGGCTCCCGGCGCCGCATCGTCATTCCCGACGATCTCCGGATCGAGCTCAAGTCGTGGCGGATCGCCTGTCCAAAAGGACCGCTCGATCTCGTTTTCCCCAACGGCTCGGGCAAGGTCGAGAGCCTCTCCAACATCGCAAATCGGTTCTGGTATCCGCTACAGGTCGAGGCGAAGGTCGTCGGCGAGGACGGGAAAGCTCGGTACGGTATCCACGCTCTCCGGCATTTCCGCGCCTCGGTTCTGATCGAGAGCCGGGCCGATATCAAGGAAGTGCAGCGGGAGCTAGGGCACTCGTCGGCACAAATCACGCTCGACACATACGGGCATCTTTTCGACGACGCCGAGGCGAACGCGCGGCGGAAAAAGCGGACCGAGGGGATCGCCTCCGCGCTTTTCGGCTGATCCTGGCGGGGTGCTTCGGCGCCCCGTTTCTTTTCGCCCGGCGCTTGGGGCGAGAAACGGCGGGCGGCGCGTATGGCACAAAAACGGCACAAAATGCGCCCATTGTTATCTAGAGCCCTTGGAAACCGGGAGGCTCGAATAAGACTGAAAATCCCCGTGTCGGCGGTTCGACTCCGTCCCTGGGCACCA
>NZ_LGQW01000001.1 GCF_003116035.1 Azospirillum sp. TSH64 | reverse complement strand
CCAACACCGCGACGGTTTCGCTGTTCGAGACGATCATCGGCGGCACCGCCTCCGATGCCATCACGATCGGCACCACGGGCGGCACCCTGCTGGTTTCGGGTCTTGAGACCCTGACCGGTAGCTCGCTCTCCGACGTCGTCACCCTCGGCTCGGCCGGCAACACCCTCGCGGTGACGCTGATCGAGACGCTGAACGGCGGCTCGGGCGTCGACGTCGTGTCGCTGGGCACGGCGGGCAACACCCTGCTGGTCTCGGCTCTGGAAACCATCACCGGTTCCACCGCCACCGACCTGATCACCATCGGCACGGCCGGCAGCACGCTGCTCGCCAACCTGCTGGAGACGGTCACCGGCGGTCTGGGCACCGACGTGATCTTCCTGGGCTCGTCCGGCAACACGATGCTGGCTTCGGGCATCGAGATCCTGGTCGGCGGCACCAACACCGACGTCGTCACGCTGGGCACCGCGGGCAACACCCTGATCCTGCGTGGCCTTGAGACCCTGATCGGCTCCGTCGGCACCGACGTCGTCACCATCGGCGACACCGGCACCACCATGCTGGTTTCGGGCATCGAGACCCTGGCCGGCGGCGCAGGCCTCGACCTGATCCAGCTGAGCACGGCGGGCAACACCCTGCTGGTTTCGGGTCTTGAGACCCTGACCGGTAGCGTGGGCACCGACATCATCACGCTGGGCACCGTGGGCAACACCCTGGTGGTCAACGCGATCGACACGCTGACCGGCGGCACGGGTTCCGACCTCGTGTTCCTGGGTTCGGGCGGTTCGACGCTGCTGGCGGCTGGCCTGGAAATCCTGGTCGGCGGCACGGGCGTCGATGTGGTCACGCTGGGCACGGCCGGCAACACGGTGCTGCTGCGCGGCATCGAGACGCTGACCGGCGGTCTGGGCACCGACGTCATCACGCTCGGCAACACCGCCAACTCGCTGATCGTCGGCGGCATCGAGACGCTGATCGGTGGCCTCGCCTCCGACATCGTCACGCTGGGTACCGCGGGCAACACCCTGCTGGTTTCGGGTCTGGAGACCCTGACCGGTGGCGTGGGCACCGACATCGTGACCATCGGCTCGGCCGGCGGCACGCTGCTGGTGAGCGGCATCGAAACGGTGATCGGCGGCACGGGCCTGGAGGTGATCTTCACCAGCACGGCTGGTTCGACCCTCACCGTCTCGGGTGCGGACTTCGTGATCGGCAGCGCCGGCACCGACGTCCTGACCCTGGGCACGGCCGGCAACACCACCACCATCCGCGGCATCGAGACGCTGATCGGCGGTGCGGGTTCCGACCTGGTGATCCTGGGCGACACCGGCAACACGCTGAACCTGGGCTTGGGCATCGAGATCCTGGTCGGCGGCACCGGCACCGACGTGCTGACCATCGGCACCTCGGGCACGACCCTGCTGACCCGCGGCATCGAGACGCTGATCGGCGGCGTGGGCACCGACGTCATCACGCTCGGTGACACGGTGAACACCATCACCGTGACGGGCATCGAGACCCTGACCGGCGGTGCGAACACCGACGTCGTCTTCACCGGTTCGGCCGGCGTGACGATGACGGTCTCGGGCGTCGAGTTCCTGGTCGGCGGCACCGGTTCGGATGTCGTGACCCTGGGCTCCTCGGGCAACACGGTCATCACCCGCGGCATCGACACCCTGTCGGGCGGTGCGGGCAGCGACCTGGTGTTCCTGGGCGACACCGGCGTCACCATGACGCTGGGTTCGGGCATCGAGATCCTGGTCGGCGGCGCTGCCACCGACGTCATCACTCTGGGCACCTCGGGCAGCACCCTGCTGACCCGTGCGGTCGAGACGCTGATCGGCGGCGTGGGCACCGACGTCATCACCCTGGGCGACACCCCGAACACGGTCACCGTGACGGGCGTTGAGACCCTGGTCGGTGGCGCCAACACCGACATCGTCTTCACCGGTTCGGCCGGCGTGACGATGACGGCCTCGGGCGTCGAGTTCCTGGTCGGCGGTACCGGTTCGGATGTCGTGACCCTGGGTGCGGCGGGCAACACCGTCATCACCCGCGGCATCGACACCATGATCGGTGGTGCGGGCAGCGACCTGGTGATCCTGGGCGACACGGGCGTCACCATGCGGGCCGAGAGCGGGATCGAGATCCTGGTCGGCGGCGCCGGTTCCGACCTCGTCAGCCTCGGCGATGGCGGCAACACGGTCCTGCTGCGCGGCATCGAGACCCTGACCGGCGGCACCGGCAACGACGTGATCACGCTGGGCAACACCGGTGTGACGATGTCGGTCTCGGGCATCGAGACGCTGATCGGCGGCACGGGCACCGACGCCATCACGGTGACCGGCGGTGCGGGCATCCGCTTCCAGGCCGGCACGGGCGACAGCCTGAGCCTGGCTTCGGGCAGCGGCACCGACACGGTGGTGTACTCGTCCTTCACCGACATCTCGGCGCTGGGCGCGAACACCGGCTTCGTCTCGGTCTCGAACTTCCAGTCGGGCACCGACAAGGTGCAGCTGACCGGTACGGCCCGGACCGCTGCGGACAAGAACGGCGATGCCTCGCTCTCGACGGCCTCTGCTGCGACCAACGGCGTGAACATCGGCTCCAACGAGCTGGTGAGCCTGACCTCGGTCGTCAGCGGCAGCCTGACGGACGCTTCGCTGGCCAGCTTCCGCTCGGCCCTGGGGACGCTGACGAACTCGTCGGCTGGTGCAAGCACGCTGGTTCTGGCCAACAACGGCACCAGCTCCGGCCTGTACCAAGTGGTCGACACCAACGGCGACGGCCAGGTGGCCGCCACCGAGGTCCGGCTGCTCGGCGTCTACAACGGCACCGTCCTCTCGCTCTCCGACATCAACCTCGGTTGATGATGGGGGCCTGAGCCCAAGCCTGCTAAAAGGAGGGGGCGCCCGCAGGGGCGCCCCCTTTCCCTTTGTGCGGACCTATTCCGGTAAGCGGTGTTTCGGTTCCCGATGGCCTTGATCCAAGATGTCTTCACCCATGCCCAGCAGCGTCATGCCGCCGGGCATTTCGCCGAGGCAGCGGCGCTCGCGCGGGAGGTGCTGCGGCTGGCGCCCGATCATGCCGTCACCCGCCACATGCTCGGCACCGCCTTGTGCGCATCCGGCCATGGCGAGGAGGGGCTGGCCCACATTGGTACGGCCATGCTTCTTGATCCGGGCCAGCCGGTCTATGCGGTGAACCTGGCCATCCTGCTTCATTCCCTTGGTATCAAAGCCGATGCGGCTTTCCGTCGCGCCTTGCGGCTGCGGCCGGGCGATGCCCGGTTGCTCGACGGGTTGGGAAGCTGCATGAGCGAGCAGGGCGATAACCCGCAAGCGCTCACTCCCTTGAAGCATCGGCTGGCGCTGGAACCCAACGTGGCCGAGGCCTACCGCAAGGTCGCCATCGTTGCCCAGCGTGCCGGCCAACTGGAGGAGGCGCGGCGGGCTTACCGCCGGGCTTGGCGGTTGGGCGGAGGAGACGGGCTTTTGGTGCGCGAGGCGCTGACCTTGCCGGCCATCCCCCATTCAGCGGCCGAGATCGAGGAAAGCCGCGCCCATTGCGCCGCCGTGCTGCGGCAGGCGCGCGAGCACGGCCTGCGCATCGACAATCCGCTGCGCGAGGTCGGCGTCACGTCCTTTTTCCTGTCCTATCATGGGCTCGACAATCGTGCCTTGAACGGCGAACTGGCTGCCTTGTACCAGGAGGCTTGCCCCTCCTTGCTCTACACCGCCGCGCATTGCCGGGAGTCCGGATGGCCCAGCGCGGCGGAGGACAGGGCCGGTCGGCGGCTCCGCGTCGGCTTCATCTCCGACTATTTCCACAACCACACCATCGGCATGCTGAACGAGGGGCTGATCGAGCGGCTGTCGCGCGAACGCTTCGAGGTGGTGCTCTTCCTCACGCCAGGGCCGGACGACGACCTGCGGCGCCACTTGCGCACCGTGGCGGACCGCGCGGTCGACATTCCGCACGATCTCGGTGC
The DNA here is from genome assembly GCF_003116035.1 of Azospirillum sp. TSH64. GTDB lineage: Bacteria > Pseudomonadota > Alphaproteobacteria > Azospirillales > Azospirillaceae > Azospirillum. The sequence continues at coordinate 91,519 of NZ_LGQW01000001.1, read as the reverse complement.
CGCACGGCATATCGTCGCCGAGGAGCGCTTGGATGTCCTGTACTACACCGACATTGGCATGTCGCCCTTCACCTACTTCCTCGCCTTTGCCCGGCTGGCGCCGCGGCAATGCCTGAGCTGGGGGCATCCGGACACCACCGGCATTCCCACCTTGGACGTCTTCTTGAGCTGCGATGTGATGGAGCCGGAGGATGGCGAGGCTCATTACAGCGAACGCCTGATCCGCTTGCCTGGCCCGACCGTCTGCTACCGGCGCCCGCGGCTGGCCGAACCGCGCAAGACCCGCATCGATTTCGGCTTGGCCGCCGAAAGCCGGCTCTACCTCTGTCCGCAGAGCTTGTTCAAGATTCATCCCGTCTATGACGACGCCCTGATCGCCATTCTGCGACGGGATCGTGACGGCATCCTAGTCTTTGTCGATCCGCGCGGCCAAGGCGCTGCCCTGACGCGGCGGCTGAGCGCCAAGGGACCCGATGTGGCCGCCCGCATCCACCTGCTGCCGGGGCTGGGGACCGCGGATTTCATCGCACTGACCGCCGACGCCGATGTCATGCTCGACCCGTTCCATTACAGCGGTGGCAAGACAAGCCTGGAGGCCCTGGCCTTCGGCACGCCGGTGGTGACCTGGCCCGGCGCCTTCATGCGCGGACGCCATACCCTGGGCTTCTACAGGCTGATGGGGCTTGACGACTGCGTGGCGAACGATCCGGCCGATTATGTCGATCGGGCTGTCCGGCTCGGCACCGATCAGCGGCTGCGCGCCCAGGTCCGGCAGCGCATCCTTGAGCGAAGCGCCGTCCTGTTCGACGACGGGACGTCGATCCGGGCGATCGAACGCTTTTTCCAGGAAACGTCCTGACCGGAGCGCGGCCAAGCCGTTTGGGGGGATCAGTGCGCGGGCAGGGCCGACAGGCGGTCGGCCATCCGCAGGACGCCCTGGGCCAACCGGACGATGGCGGGAGAGCCGATGAACAGCTCCCGCAGGGCCGCCCCTTCGCCGAAGCGCAGGACAAAGCCGTTCGGGTTGAAGACCACAGCGACCTTGGCCGTCTCCGACAGGACATGCTGGGTGCGGCCCTGGAACACGGCGTCCAGGATCGACCGCGCAAGCTCGCGGGCGTCCTCGACGTCCAGGGAGGCTATCTCCGGCCCGAGCCGGCTTTCGTTGAACAGGAAGACGCCCTCCAACCGCAGGACGCCTTCGCCGTCCGCCGCTTCGCCTTCATGCAAGGCGATGTGGGACAGGAACTTTCCGTCCGGGAACAGGACGGTGCGGTCGTCCACCTCGATGTTGATGACGAGCTTGCTCCTGGCCGACATGGGGCGGGCTTTCTTCGGAAGGCTGTTCCGGACGGATTAGGGTCTCGGAAAGCGAATTGGGACGGGGACTCAGGCGACCGACCGGCGTGCCATTTCGGCATCCGCCAGCCCGGCGACCACCTGGGCCATGCGGCGTTCGGCACGCCATCCTAGCATCCGGTCCGCCTTGGCGGAGTTGCCCACGCTGAAGGCGATGTCCGAGGGGCGGAGCAGGTCCGGATTGCCGCTGACGTGACGGCGCCAGTCCAGGCCGAAATAGGAGAAGGCCTGGGCGACGAATTCCTCCAGCCGGTTCGCCTCGCCGGTGGCGATCACGAAATCATGGGGTTCGTCCAGAGCCAGCATGCGGGCCATGGCGTCGACATATTCCGGGGCCCAGCCCCAGTCGCGGGCGATCGACAGCGTCCCCAGCTCCAGGACGTCGGTCTTTCCCTCGGCGATGTCGGCAGCCCCGCGGATGATCTTCTGCGTGACGTAACGGGTGGGCCGCAACGGCGATTCATGATTGAACAGGATGCCGGAGCAGGCGAACAGGCCGTAGGCCTCGCGGTAGTTGGCGACCGCCCAGAAGGCGGCGGCCTTGCCGACGCCATAGGGGCTGCGCGGATGAAAGGGGGTGGATTCGTCCGCCGGCGCCTTGGTGTTGCCGAAACATTCGCTGGAGCAGGCGCTGTAGAAGCGGGTATCCAGCTTCAGGAAGCGGATCGCTTCCAGAATGTTGATGGTGCTGGAGATGGTGCTGTTCAGCGTCTCGACCGGCTGGTCGAAGGACAGTCCGACCGAGGCTTGGCTGGCGAGATTGTAGATCTCGGCCGGCCGGACCCGGGCGATGACCTCGACCACGCTGCGGAAGTCGGTCAGCACGGAGGAATGGAGGATCACCCGGCCGAAAATGCCGAGCCGCCGCAAATTGGCGAAGCCCGCCATCTCCCGGTCGCGCGAGGTGCCGTGGACCGCATAGCCCTTGTCCAGCAGAAGCTGGGAGAGATAGGCGCCATCCTGGCCCGAAACGCCGAAGATCAGTGCGGTCTTCGGCTCGCTTCGGGCCACTCCTCCAATGGTCATCGGACGGCGCCTACATCGGTTGCTGGGCGGTCACTGAGCGGCCGCGGGTGGCGGTGTCAGCGGTGATCGCCGCCGCCGGCGAGAAGACGCATGTCGGACTCGACCATCTCCCGGACCAGATCGCGGAACGCGGTGGTGTGGGTCCAGCCCAGCTTCTCGCGCGCCTTGCTGGGGTCGCCCAGCAGCAGGTCGACCTCGGTCGGGCGGAAATAGCGCGGGTCGATGCGGACCACCACCTTGCCGGTCTTCTGGCAGATGCCTTCCTCGTCTACGCCTTCGCCGCGCCATTCGATCCCGCGGCCGATGTGGCCGAAGGCCAGCTCGACGAACTCGCGCACGCTGTGGGTCTCGCCGGTGGCCAGCACGTAGTCGTCCGCCTCGTCCTGCTGCAGGATGCGCCACATGCCCTCGACATAGTCGCGCGCATGGCCCCAGTCGCGCTTGGCGTCCAGGTTGCCGAGATACAGGCAGTCCTGGCGGCCCTGCTCGATGCTGGCCACCGCGCGGGTGATCTTGCGGGTGACGAAGGTCTCGCCGCGGGTCGGGCCTTCATGGTTGAACAGGATGCCGTTGCTGGCGTGCATCCCGTAGGCCTCGCGGTAGTTCACCGTGATCCAGTAGGCGTACAGCTTGGCCGCGGCGTAGGGGCTGCGCGGGTAGAAGGGCGTGGTCTCGCGCTGCGGCGTCTCCTGTACCTTGCCGTACAGCTCCGAGGTGGAGGCCTGGTAGAAGCGCGCGGTCTTCTCCAGACCCAGGATACGGATCGCCTCCAGAAGACGCAGCGTGCCGATGCCGTCGGCGTTGGCGGTATATTCCGGCGTCTCGAAGCTCACATGCACGTGGCTCTGGGCCGCCAGATTGTAGATCTCGGTCGGCTGCACCTGCTGGACTAGGCGGATCAGGTTGGTGCTGTCCGTCAGGTCGCCGTAATGCATGAAGAAGCTGACGTCCTCCTCATGCGGATCCCGGTAGAGATGCTCCACCCGCCCCGTGTTGAAGGACGACGACCGGCGCTTGATGCCGTGGACGATATAGCCCTTCCCCAGCAGAAGCTCGGCAAGATACGCGCCATCCTGGCCGGTGGCGCCGGTGATGAGGGCAACTTTGCGCAAAGGACCGACCCTTGATCTGTACGGCGTTAATGATCGGGCACTATCCTCAAAGGATCCTGGCAAGGCAAGGGGCGTTGCGCCCGATCCCAGATAAGGCACGGGCATCGTGCCGCATTATCGGCTTTCCGGCAGGGCGATGGAGAAGTCGGCGGCGGCACGAACGGAGTTGAAGCGCCTATCGCGGAACGATAGGGTGCGCGCCGAACGGGCCGGCCATCCCCGGCGGCCCCGGTCGGGTGCGGCCGTGGAGCCGGGGCCGGAGGCCGCACAGCACGGATTGTCATGGCTACCGTCGCCGAAGCATTGCAGATCGCCGTGGGACTTCAGCGTGCCGACCGCCTGGACGAGGCGCGCGCGCTCTATCTGCGCATTCTGGAGGTCGATCCACGCAATGCCCATGCCCTGCATCTGCTGGGGCTGATCGAGCGGCGCCAGAACCGCCGGGACAAGGCGCTGGACCTGATCCGGGCCGCTCTCGACATCGCGCCGGAGATGGCGGACGCCGCCTGCAACCTTGGCAGCACCCTGTCCGAATTGGGGCAAGTGGATGCCGCCGCCGCGGCATACCACCGGGCGATCCAGCTTGACCCGTCGCTGGAAGGGGCGCATCTGGCGCTTGCCGCCCTGCTGGGCGGACGTGGCGGGCCGCGCGACTGGGCGACGGCCGCCATGGCCTATCGCCGCGCCCTGCGGCTGAACCCCCATCGTCCCGAAAGCTATCACGACCTCGGAATCGCGCTGCGGCAGGACGGAGCGGTGGATGAGGCGCAGGCAAGCCAGCAGAGGTCGCTCGCCCTGCATCCGGGCTTTGCCAGTGCCTATGCAAAGCTTGGAAACATCCAGCTTGAATTGGGCGATCCTTCCGGTGCCCTGGTCTCCTTCCGCCGCTCACTCATCCTTGAGCCGGGGCAGGGGAGTACACTCTACAACCAGGGCAACGCCCAGCATGCCGCCGGCCTCGCCGATGCGGCGGTCGACAGCTATGCCGCCGCGGCGCGTGCCGGCGTCACTCTGGCGCTGACCCGGCTGGCCGACGTGCTGACCGGCCTTGGCCGGCTGGCCGAGGCGGAACAGGTGCTGCGTCTGGCGCTGACCCGGCCGGGCACCGATGTGCACGGCGCCATCGACATGCTGTCGGCCCTGCTGGCGCGCCAGGGGCGGCATGAGGAGGCGCGGCGCTTCTTCGCCGACTACCGCTATCCGCATGCGGCCGATCCCAACGCCTTCAGGATCGAATGCCTGACCGCGGTCGCCGAGAACTGGCTGGCCGCCGGCGAGATCGACCGTGCGGTGGATGTGCTGGCCGGGGTTCATGGCCATGGCAGCCGCTTCTTCACGGTGAAGTCGATCGCCGGGCTGCAGCAGGCCCTGGCCCGGCAGGGCCGGCGGCTGGAACGTCCGGCCAACCCCGACCCGTCCCTGCCGCGCATCTGTTCGTCCACGCTGGCGACCCATGGCCGCTTTGCCCACAACGTCCTGGAATATGTGCTGCTGCGGCTCTATGCCGAGACCTACGGCTACCGGCTGGAGACGCCGGACTGGGTCGGCGGCTATTACTTCGATCTCGACGATCCCAGGCCCGGTGGCGGGCTGAAGCCGATGCATTTCGGCCGGCGCATCCTGAACGACCTGGTGACCGGGCGGCGCTGCGACCCGCGCCCCGGCGTCGACATCCTTTCGCCGCTGTTCCTGTTCGAGTATCGCGAGGCGTGGCGCGAGCGGGTGCAGTCCTGGCTGCGGCCGCGGCCCGACTGGCTGCCTTATGTCGATCCGGTGATGCAGGCATTGAAGGCACGCGGCAACACGGTGGTGGCCCTGCACATCCGCCGCGGTGACTTCGTCTGGTTCCGCTACACCATCACCGAGACCTCTTGGTACGTCGACTGGCTGAAGGCGCTGTGGCCGACGCTGGACCGGCCGGTGCTGTACATCGCCACCGACGACCCGGCGACCATTGGCGACTTCGCGGAGTTCGCGCCGGTTTCGCTCGACGATCTGGCGAAGGACGGGGCGGTCGAGCCGTGGAAGGGGCTGGAGTTCCTGCAGGATTTCCACGTGCTGATGAACGCCGACGTGCTGGGCGTCAGCGCCCAGAGCGGTTACAGCCAGCTTGCGGCCCTGCTGAACCGCAACGCCCGCCTGTTCGTCGAGCCGGATGCGGCGGCGCAGCGGATCAGGCCCTATTCCCCCTGGACGAGTTCGTCCGGCACCCCTTAAGACCACCGCCATCACGATCAACGCGACGCCCTCGAAAAGGGCAGGAGGGCAGCCCCATGGATCTCGCGACCAAGGAATTCTACGACGACTTCTGGCCCCGTTTCGTGCCGATCTACGACGAGACCAAGAAGTACATGCTGGAGACGCTGACCGAGCGGCAGATCGGCCAGGCTCTGGATGCCGGCTGCGGCCACGGCATCTGCTCCGTCATCCTGTCGGAAATGGCGGAGCGGGTGGTGTCGGTCGACGTCTCGTCGGACAGCCTCGCCACCGCCCGCCAGCAGGCCCAGCGCTTCGGCCGCGACAACATCGAATTCCACCACCAGGATCTGCAGGAGCTGGACACCAACCTCGGTCCGTTCGATCTGGTCTGGTGCTGGGGGGTCGCGATGATGGCGCCCGACCCGATGAAGGTGATGCGCAACCTGATGGCCGTCACCAAGCCGGGCGGCACCGTCTATCTCGGCCTCTACCTGAAGACCTGGCTGTCGCCGGTGCATGAGGGCGTGCGCCATTTCTGCCGCGCCTACATGGACACGCCGGCCCGGCGCAAGCTGGTCGGCGGCTTCTTCACCGGCCTGACCAAGGTCGCCTGTGCGCTGAAGGGTCAGGAGATCAACCGCCGCGCCGACAACGTGTCGATCCAGGCCCAGGTCGAGGACTGGTACTACCCGCCCTACAAGACCTTCTATTCGATCGAGGAGATCGTGGCGCTGTTCGAGCGCAACGGCTTCAAGGCCGACTGCATCCAGGACCGGCTGGGCCGGATGAAGAGCGCCACGATCTTCGTGATCCGGGCGACGAAGAATGGCTGAGGCGGCGGCGGGCTGGCAGGACCGGGCGGCTCCCCCCGACTGGGAGGAGCTGGGCCGGCTGCTGTCCCGCGGCTACATTGACAGCGGCTTCATCGGCGGCGTCACCCGCGTGCCGGTGAAGGACGTCGTGCGCGACATGCTGTCGGAGGCGCGCGCCGACGAACAGGTGGCGGAACTGCGGCGGACGGCCGCGGCTGCCGGCGTCGATGCCGGCAAGGCCCGCATCCTGGAGGTCGGGTCCGGCTGCGGCATGACCGTGGTGCGCGGGCACACGGCGCACGGGCTGGACATCCACGGCATCGAGCCCAGCATGGGCGAATACAGCTCCACGCTCGATGTCTGCCGCCGGCTGATCGAGCATTACGGCCTGCCGGCGGATGCGGTGCGCGACGCCACCGGCGAGGCGATCCCCTTTCCGGACGCCAGCTTCGACATCGTCTATTCCTCCAACGTGCTGGAGCATGTCGGCGATCCGGCGGCGGTGCTGGACGAGGCGCTGCGGGTGCTGAAGCCGGGCGGGCTGCTGCTGATCGTCGTGCCGAATTACGGCTCCTGGTGGGAGGGGCATTACGGCATCCTCTGGCTGCCGCGGATGCCGGCCGGTCTGGCGAAGCTCTATGTCCGGCTGTTCGGCCGCGACCCATCCTATGTCGACACCCTCAACCTGATCGACCGTCCCTGGTTCGACCGCTGGCTCGGCCGCCATCCTGGCCGGCTGGAGGTGCTGGACTGGGGCTGGGGCGTCTTCGAGCAGCGGCTGCGCACGCTGGGCTTCGGCGACTGGGCGGCTCTGTCGGTCGCCAAGCGCATCGTCACCTTCGTCCACCGCTCCGGCCTGCTGGAACCGGCGATCTGGCTCGCCCGGCGCCTGCATTGGGAAACGCCGATCATCTTCGTGGCGCGCAAGGAGTGAGACCCACGCAGACGTCGATCAGGCGTGCTATTCAGCCCGCAGGCGATCCAGAAATTCTGATTTACTGCGATAATCAGGTATAGAAACCATGTATATTGCATTCAATCATAAAGCAAAAGACAGAGACACCGCATACAGTTTTAGTGCAAATGGAAATCCGTGTTTGGTTTTCGTCGGAGCGTTCACCTATTTTTCTGCACCTCTTGAGATCGTTTCCTATGGGGAGTCTGGGCGGATCGAAATCGGAAGATTCTGTTCGGTTGCAGATGGCGTTCATATTTACTTTGGCGGAATGCACGCCATGGATGGTGTCTCGACCTACCCGGCCGAAATGCTGGCGGAATGGATGCCTGAACTTGCCGGGCCGAACAGCACGTTCAGCAAAGGTCCCGTCATCATCGGCAACGACGTGTGGATCGGGGAAGGGGCATCCATACTTTCCGGCGTCACTGTGGGGGATGGAGCCGTCATCGGCGCGCGCGCTGTCGTGTCCCGGGACATCCCGCCCTATAGTGTGGTGGCCGGGAATCCTGCCCACATCGTCCGCAAGCGGCTCCCCGACGCCGATGTCGACTTCCTTCTGTCGATACGCTGGTGGTCCTGGCCCAGCGACAAAATCCGCAAGTTGGCCCACCACATATTCGGCGGCGATGTGGAAGCACTCCGTCTTGCCGTAAGCAGCGAACCGAATGCCTCTCTGAAATGACCCGGCTTCCGCCGTTCGGCGGATCCGGTGACGGGCCGGTCAGCGCCCCATCCGGTACAGGGCGATCAGCGACTTCCATTCCAGCGCCCGGTTTTCCCAGCGGTAATTGGCGCCGATCGCCTGCCGCTGGTGCCGGAGCGACGCCTGGAGGTCCGCTCCGTCGCCGTCGCTCCACTGCCCGATCTTGGCGATCAGGGCGTCGGTGAAGGCCTTTTCGAACCCGCCCCCGCCCTCGCCATAGGGGACCATGGTGGCGAAGCCGGCCGCGCTTTCCGGCAGTGCGCCGCGGTCCGTGCAGACGAGGCTGCAGCCGGCGGCGAGCGCCTCGATGGGGGCGATGCCGGAGGTCTCCTCGAAGGCGGTGGGGTAGGCGACGACGGCGGTGTTCAGCAGCCGCTCGGTCAGGCGGGCATGGGAAAGCGGGCCGCGATAGTCGACGCCTTCCATCGTCATGCCGCTGAGCAGGCGGTGGATGGGGTCGTCGGCCTGCGCGACACCGTAGATCGACTGCCCGGAATAAACGGTCAGCGTTGCGGCCGGGCATTTCGCCCGCACCTCCGGCCACAGCTTCAACAGGGTTTCCAGTCCGCGCGTCGGTGCCGAGACATAGGCCACCTCCAGTGCCGCCCGCTTGGCCGCGAACAGCCCCGCCTCATCGTGATGCCGCCGCAGGACGAAGGGGTTGCAGGCGTTGCGGATCACATGGCACCGCTCCGCCGGGATGGTGTCCCTGAACTTCTCCAGGAAGACCCGCTTCTGCCATTCGCTGACAAACACGATGCCGTCGGCGGAGCGCGCGTGGTCGGTGTCCAGATAATGGGCCAGGCATTTCAGGTCGTGGAACCACACATCGTGCTGGATATGGACCCACAGGAAGACGGGCACGGAGGGGACAAAGCGCTTCACCGCCGTCACGTTGTCGGCGTTGTTGCTGACGATGACCGCGTCGGTCCCGGTCAGGTCCCCGGCGGTGATCTTGGTGCAGTCGACGACCTTGACCCCGCTGTGGCGCGCATCCTGCCCGCTGCCGATGGCAAGCATGACCTCGTGCCCCTCGGCGGCGAGGCAGTCGGACAGGTAGATCAGCGACGAGGCGATGCCACCCATTCCTTCCGTTTCGCTGTAGGCATCGCTCGCCTTCGTCAAATGGGAGTCGATGAGGAGGAGCTTCATGGGTCGAAAAGCCTTTTTCGGAAGGGCGGCAGGCAGCAAGGGGCCGGTGGAGCGGGACCGGTCGGCGATCCCGGAGTTATAGGCCGCCTGCCCGCCGGTTTCATAGCGTCTGCATCCGCCGGACGGCAGGTGCCGGACGATAAGCGCTTCATGTTGAAAAGGTGGGCGGACTGTCCGAGATTGGCCGCCTCTCAGCCTCATCCTTCGCCGTGACGGGCGGGGGAGACAACCTTTGAATGGTCAGCCGATCGATGCGTCAGCGCCTTCAGTTCACCGCCCCGGGCCAGTTCGAGGCCCTGCTGCGGCAGTGCGTCCACCGCCTGTCCATCGATCCGGCCGATGCCAACCAGTGGTTCGTCCTGGCCCAGGGGCTGGAGGGCGTCAGGCGGGACGGGCAGGCGCTTCGCCTTGCGCGACGGGCGATGGCCCTGCTTCCCGGCCAGCCCGTGCTGCTGCGTTTCGCCGGGGCGCTGTCCAAGCGCCTCAACCGGCTGGACGAGGCGAAGGACTGCTATGGCGAGCTTTCCCGCCTTCTGTCCGGCGACGAGAAAGCCCTGGCCGAACTGGCCGACATCGACAGCCGGCAGCGCATCCTGAACGCCCCCCTGCGCGTCCGGGCGGAGCCGAAGGGGGCACCGTCCGCTCCGATCACCGTCAACCTGCTGTACAAATGGTGGGACCAGCCCTGGCTGCGGCAAACCCCCGGCGGCACCGGGCGCTGGGGAAACCACCAGTTCGTCGCCAACCAACAGGGCGGGCAGTCGGACTGGGTGGTTGTCTACGAGGACTTGGACGTGCCGAGGACGGTGACCTGCCGGCAGGGCAACCTCGTCCTGGCGACCGGGGAGCCGCCGTCCCTGTCCCGCTACAGCCGCGGATATTTGGACCAGTTCGATCTGGTCGTCACCTCCCACGAGGATCTGGAGCATCCCCGCGTCCTGCTCTCGCAGGTTCCGCTGCCCTGGCACATCGGGCTGTCCGGTGTGGAGGCGTGGCCCGGCTCCGGACCCATCGGCTACGACCTGCTGTCCGGCGTGACGGGGCTGGACAAGGCCTTCGCCGTCTCCGCCATCGTATCCGACAAGGTGCTCACCGAGGGGCATGTCGTCCGCGGGGAGTTCCTGCGGCGGCTGAAGGACCTCATGGGTGACAAGCTTCACCTGTACGGCCGGGGCTATTGCGAGGTCGCCAACAAATGGGCGGCGATCGCTCCGTACAAATTCCATCTGTGCATAGAGAATTACCAGAGCAGCCATTACTGGACGGAGAAGCTTTCCGACGCCTATCTCGGCTGGTCGATCCCGATCTATCATGGGTTCACCAAGGTCAGGGAGGCATTCGATCCCTCGACCTTCTGCGAGATCGACATCCGCGATCCGGAAGCGACATACCGGCGGATCATGGATTTCATGGAACGGCACAGGGACACCGACGTGTCCGACCTGCTGGCCCGGCAGCGTGCCGCCGTCCTGAACGGCCACAATATGTTCAACCGCCTGGCCGAAATCTGCGCCGATGCCACGGGAACAGCCTGGCGTCAGGTGACCATTCATCCCGAGGTCTCCTTCCAGAAAGGCCGCTGACGGTCCACCCTCCGGGGATCGGGCCGCCGGGTTCATTTGACCGGCCAAATTGGCCTGTGCTATGCCGCCGGAAGGGCCGGGGATCGGGCGGGGTGCCGTTTTCCTCGCCCGAGTTCCTCGCCCAAGCGTCTGCTTTCCCCTGTTCTTCCCCGGTCAAGGCCACGCCATGGGACATGTCACCGATCGCGCCATCGAACTGTACAAGGCCGGGCGCCGGGACGAGGCGCTGTCCCTGGTCGAGCAGGTGCTGCGCGAGGATCCCGTCGACCGAGACGCCTTGAGCCTGGCGGGTGCCATCCTCTACCAGTCGGACCGGCTGGACGAGGCGGAGCGGATGCTGCATCGGTTGATTGCCGGCCATCCGCTGTTCGCGCAGGGGCGCATCAATCTCGCGACGGCGATGCTGGCGCGCGGAGCCAAGCAGGAGGCCCTCCGTCATCTGCGCGTCGCCTGCCTGCTGACGCCCGGGGATCCCGATGCGCACGGCCGTCTCGGCAACCTGCTGCACGGAACCGGCGATTACGCGGCGGCGACGCGCCACATGAGCCATGCCGCCCGGCTGTGCCCCGCCGATCCCGACCGGCAGGTCCTGCTGGCGGTGACCCTGCTGTCGCACTGCGACCATGCCGGGGCGGTGGAGGTGTTGACTCCCGTCCTGGCCCGGCATTCCGGCCATACCGATGCCCGCACCCATCTGGCCGCGGCCTGGCTATCGCTCGGCCGTCCGGATCTGGCGGAAGAGACCCTGCTGGCGGCGGGAAGCGCCCCGTCCGGCGACTTCCCTCCATCGGGTGGCGTGCAGGAGGCCGCGCAAAAAACCGCGCAGGGCGATCCCATACTGTCCCGCGCCCGGCTCTACCGCCAGGTCGCCGCCGACGCCCAGCGGCCCCACACGCCGGAGGGGCTGCTGGTCCGCGCCCCCTTCTCCGTGCTGTCCGGCTATGGCGACTTCGCCCAGCATTTCGTGCGCAGCCTGATGGAATGCGGGACGACCCTGCGGCTGGCCGGGCTGATGGGGGAGGAAAGCTGGCGCCCGGCCTTCACCGACCCGATCCTGCAGGCGGCCGCCCGGCGCCTCGGCGATCCGGTGCGGGCGCGGCTGGCGCTCAGCGTGCTGACCCCGCCACTGGTGGAGCCGGTCCCCGGTCTGCCGACGGTCAACTACACCATGTTCGAGGGGCCGCGCATCCCGGCCTCCTGGGCCGTCTGCAACCGGGCCCACGAGATGGTCGTCGTGCCGACCGACTCCTCGCGCCTGGCCTGGATCGCCGCCGGCCATCCCGAAGACCGCATCCGCGTCTGCCCGCCCGGCATCGCCCCCCATCCGGCCGATGCGGCGGCACAGCCGCTGCCCATCGTCGGTCCGGGCGGTCGCAGCGTGATGGATTACCGGGTGCGGGTTCTCAACATCTCCGACTTCGTCGCGCGGAAGAATCTCGCCGGGCTGCTGCGGGTCTGGCTGCGCGGCACCCGTGCCGACGACGATGCGATCCTGATCCTGAAGGTGGGAAAGGGCGGATCGTCCCTCATGGGCGAGATGCGCCGTCTGGTCGAGGGGGGCATGCGCGCCACCGGCCGGCGGCTGGATGAGGCGGCTCCCATCGCCCTGCTGACCGACCGCTACGACGATGCGGGAATTGCCGGCCTCTATGCCATGGCCACCCATTATCTCAGCCTGTCGCATGGCGAGGGCTGGGACCTGCCGATCACCCGCGCCGGCTGCCTGGGGGCCGGGCTGATCGCGCCCCGGCACAGCGCCTACACCGCCTATCTGAACGACCGGGTCGCCCACCTGATCCCCTGCACCACCGGCCCGGCGCTAATGCCGTACAGCAGCGCCTATTACCAGCCCTTCCATGGGCTGGACTGGTGGCATCCGGACGAGGATGCCGCGGCCGACATCCTGTCCCTCGTCATCCGCGACCCCGAGGGGGAGCGCCGCGACGCAGCCCGTCATCTGATGGACAATTTCACCTGGGACGCCGCCGCCCGCCGTCTGCTCGACGCCCTCGACGGCGTCTAATCCTCCAGCACGAAGCGGCGGCCATGCAGGGTGATGCGGGGGCGGATCCCCTCCTGCTCGACGCTGCGCAAGGCCCGGATGCGGCGCTCCATCTCTTGCGCACCGATGTCGGAGGGCAGGGTGCGGAGGTCGTCCAGCGCCTTGGCCGTGCAGCGGCGGCTGTGGTCCCAGGCAAGCTCGGTGCGGGGCAGAGGCCGGCCGGTCGCCGCCAGCTGGGGCGCCAGTATCACGAACAGATGGACCAGCGCGGTATGGGCCTGGTCGATCAGCCAGACCGGGTCGGGATCGGCGGGCAGGGCGAAGCTGAGTGCGCCGACGATCGGGCCGGCATCCACCCGCTCCACCATTTCGTGGGCGGTGACCCCATACTCCGCCACCCCGTCATAGAGTGCGAAGGCGAAGGGGTAGCGGCCGGGATAGGCGGGCGGGGCCGGGTGGAAATTGTAGGAGGGGCCCGAAACCCGCCGCAGCAGCTCCGCCGGCACCACGCAGTTGGTCCGGAAGGCGACGAGGCGGTCGATCTGCCCACGGTCCGCCATCGCGGCTTCCAGTTGCGGGCGGTCGGCGACCGTCACGACGGTCAGGTCGTGGTTGGCTCCGGCGAGGATGGCGGCAAGATGGCGCGCATCCCCCGGCTGGGCCAACAGGACCAAGTTGGCGGGCATAACCGGACCTCCTCCCTCAAAAATCCTGGCGAAAGCCCCGGTTTCACTGCGTGGCGTCGACGAACGCCTCGGCGAAGGCGCGCCAGCTGCGCTCGGTGCGGATGAAGGCCTTGGCGCGCGCGGCGCGTGCCTTGGCCGCGGCACGGTCGGCGTAGAGCCGCTCCAGCGCCTCCACCAGCTCGTCGACCGAGGATTCGCCCCAGCCGAAGCGGCTGCCTTCGCGGTCGGCGACCGGAACCTGACGGTCGAGCGTCAGGCAGAGGTCGTCGCCCTGGGTCGGGCTCTTCAGCAGGTCGCGGTGGCCGGTGTTGTTGGACAGAACCACCGGTACGCCGCAGGCCATCGCCTCCATGGCGACGAGGTTGGTCGCCCCCTCGCAGCGGTTGGGGAAGACGGCGGCGTGGCAGTCGGCAAGGATCCCGGCGATCTGGTGACGGCCGAGGAAGCCCAGATCGACGAAGCCCTCCTCGTCGGCGCCGTTCTCCATCGCCCAGCTCTTCACGTCGATCATGTTGTTGGGCATGACCCGCGGCGGCTTCGACGCCAGCGGCGATTCCGCCATCGTCATGCCGACCTCCGGCCAGGCGTTCTGCCAAGCGGTGACCAGCAGCGCGTCGGGATGGCGCTGACGGAAGGCGAGGAAGGCGGCCAGCACGATGTCCTGGCCCTTGCGGAACTCCAGCTTGCCGCCGGAAAAGACGACGAAGCGGTCGCCGAAGCGGCTGCTTGGGCGAGCCTCCACCATTTCGGTCGGGTCGATGCCCTGAAAGGCGAGGCCGACATTGTCGAAGCCCCAGATCTCCAGAAGCTGCTTGTTGTAGGTGGAATGCACGACGATGCGGTCGTACTGGCGGGCGCGGGCCATCACCTCGGGCGTGAAGCGGGTATCCTCATAGGCGATGACGCCGATGTTGCGCCGGCCGCGGAAGCGCGTCGACGGACCGCCTGCGGTGAAGCCGTTGCCCAGCGCGTGCAGGACGTCGAACTCCTTCAGCAGCAGCATGTGGCCCTTGGCGTTGTCGGCCATGGCGGCGATCTGCTGGTAGGGGGCTTCCAGCGGCTGCAGCTTTTCGCGGTTTTCCGGGCGCAGGGTGCCCATCAGCGGCTTTTCCAGCAGCAGCGGCGGCCGCCCGGCGTCGGCGAGGTAGAGGGCGGTGTGGACACCCACCAGCCCCCAACCGTGGACCTCCGTGAGCTGCCAGGTAAAAGCCAAGTTCGGAATCATGATGGAAACCCCAATTCTGGGTGCAGGTCAGCGAGCCCAGGCGGGCGCCGGGTGGGCGCCGGGCGGCGGGAAGATCCCGCGCCGGGGCGGCGCTTGTCAAGCCGAGCGGAGCGGACTGGATTCCCCGCCTGCCCGATGCTACGACAGCGGCGGCTTTCCATAGCGGGATGGTGCTCAAGGTGCGGACGGAATCGCTTTTCTCCCTGGAGGGCAAACGGGTCTGGGTGGCCGGGCATCGCGGCATGGCGGGCGCCGCCGTCGTCCGCCGGCTGGAGC
Organism: Azospirillum sp. TSH64; assembly: GCF_003116035.1. GTDB lineage: Bacteria > Pseudomonadota > Alphaproteobacteria > Azospirillales > Azospirillaceae > Azospirillum. The sequence goes on along the minus strand of NZ_LGQW01000001.1, from coordinate 76,426 downwards.
GCGAACCCTGCGACCTGCTCACCGTCGGGCGCGACCGCGTAGACCTGCGCCGCCAGTCGGAGGTGGAGGACTGGATGGCCGAAACGAAGCCGGACGTGGTCTTCGTCGCCGCCGCCACCGTCGGCGGCATCCTCGCCAACTCCACCCGGCCGGCCGAGTTCCTCTACGACAACCTGGCGATCGAGATCAACATCATCCATGGCGCCTACCGGACGGCCGTGAAGAAGCTGGTCTTCCTGGGATCCTCCTGCATCTACCCGCGGCTGGCCGAGCAGCCGATGCGCGAGGACGCCCTGCTGACCGGCCCGCTGGAGCCGACCAACGAGTGGTATGCCATCGCCAAGATCGCCGGCATCAAGATGTGTCAGGCCTACCGGCGCCAGTATGGCTGCGACTTCATCTCGGCGATGCCGACCAATCTCTACGGACTGAACGACAATTTCGACCTGCAGGGCGGGCACGTCGCCGCAGCGTTGCTGGCCAAGATCCACCGGGCCAAGGTGGAGGGGTTGCCCTTCGTCGAGCTGTGGGGCACCGGAGCGCCCAGGCGCGAATTCCTGTTTGCCGACGATCTGGCCGATGGCCTGGTCTTCCTGGCCCAGCATTATTCGGGCGAACCGCACGTCAATGTCGGCACCGGGATCGAGGTGTCGATCCGGGAACTGGCCGAGCTGATCCGCGACGTCGTCGGCTATGAGGGCGAGTTCCGCTACGACACCTCCAAGCCGGACGGCAGCCCGCGCAAGCTGATGGACGTCAGCCGGATGAGCGGAATGGGCTGGACCGCAGCCACGTCCTTGCGCGACGGCTTCGCCACCACCTACCGCTGGTTCCTGGAGACTGTCGACCGCGGCGGCCTGCGGGGGGTGTGACCCCCGAACGGTGAAGCCTGCCGGGAGAGGGCGCGGCGCCGACGGGGCCGTGCCCTCTCCTCTTTCATCCCCTCGGGTGGCGTTCCCTCAGGCGGCGCTGCGGGCCACCCAGTCGCGCCACATGGCGCGGTAGGCCGCCTCGACCCCACGGGCGAAGCCCGTGTAGTCGGTCAGCGGGGCGGCGCTCAGCCGGCTGCGCATCGTCCGGCGCAACCGGTCCAGGCGGCCCGGGTCGCCGGCGAGCGCCACTGCGGTGGCGATGTAGCCCTCCATGTCGGAGGCCACCAGCTCCGTCAGCCCGCAATGGGTCAGCAGGCTGGCGCCGACGCGGGCGACATGGTTGGCGCCCGTCAGCGTCACCACCGGCACACCCATCCACAGGGCCTCGCAGGTGGTGGTGGTACCGTTGTAGGGGAAAGGGTCGAGCCCGATGTCGATGCGGTCGTAGGCGCGCAAATGCCCGTCGGCCGCGTCGATGCGGGCCAGAAGCTCGATCCGGCCGGCGTCGATCCCGCACTGGACGAAGGTGTTCAGATAGCGCCGGCGCGTCTCCTCGTCGCCCATCTGGGCGCTCTTGACGATCAGGCGCGAGCCCGGCACCCGCTTCAGGATCTCCGACCAGACACGCACCACCTCCCCTGTCACCTTGGAAGTGTTGTTGAAGGAGCCGAAGGTGACATGGCCGTTGGCGCGGAACGGCGGTTCGGCCGGCGGGGCGACGTCCAGCGGCGGGCGGTAGCTGTGGAAGCCCTGTGGCAGCCTGACGATGCGTTCCGCGCTCAGCCGGTCGGCCTCGCCCGGGGGCTCGGCGATGGCGTCGCTGAAGCGCCAGTCGATGGCGCGCATGCCGGTGGTGTCGGGATAGCCCAGCCACGTCGCCTGCACCGGCGCCGGCTTGCGGGCGAACAGGGTCAGCCGGTTGTTGGCGGTGTGGCCGGTCAGGTCGACCAGGATGTCGATGCCGTCCTGCTCGATCAGTGCCGCGGCGCGGGCATCGTCCACCCCCACCAGCGACCGCCAGCCGTCGGACAGCCCCTTCAGCCGTTCCGTGACCACGTCGGAGCGTGCGGACGCGGGGTAGCAGAAGACCTCGAAGTGCTCGCGGTCATGCTCGCGGATCAGCGGCTCCGCGAAGAAGGCGACCGAATGGGCGCAGAAGTCGGGCGAGACGTAGCCGATGCGCAGCCGGCGATCGGGATCGCGCGGGTTGGCATGGCGCCTGTCGGCGGGCAGCAGCGGGTCGGCATGACGCTGTGCCCACGCCATATGGGCCCTGAAGATGGTCTCGGGCGGAACGGCCGGGGTGTAGTGCAGGGCCAGCAGCAGGTTGGAATGCATCAGGGCGTGGGTGGGGTGCGCCTCCAGCCCCTTCTGGAAGACGCCGACCGCCTCCTCGATGCGTCCCATCTCCTTCAGCGTTTCGCCCAGGTTGTTCCAGGCCTCGGCCGATTTCGGATCGGCCTTCAGCGCGGCGACGAAGCACTCCACCGCGCGGGTGAGTTCGACCGCCCCCTTGTGCAGGTCGCCCAGGTTGCACAGCGCCGCCGCCATGTCCGGCTTCAGGCGCAGCGCCTCGCCATAGGCGGCCTTGGCCGCCTCGCGGTCGCCGCGGTTGCGCAGGATGTTGGCGAGGTTGAAGTGGGCCTCGGCATATTCGGGCTTCAACCGGATGGCGGTGCGCAGCGCCTCCTCCGCCTCGGCGCTTCGGCCCATGTCCTGCAGCAGGCAGCCATGGTTGCTGTGGACGAAGGGATCGGCCGCGTTGCGGGCAAGCGCCCGGCGGTAGCAGCCCAGCGCCTCCTCCCAGTCGCCGCGGGCGCGCAGGATGATGGCGAGGTTGTTGTTGGCGTTGGTGTGGCCGGCATCGGCAGCCAGCACGGCGCGGTATCCGGCCTCCGCCTCGGCCGTCCGGCCTTCCCGGTGCAGGCTCAGCGCCCGGCCGAAGGCGGCGTCCCCTGCCGAAGCCGCCGGAGCCGTGCTCTGCGGGGAGGGGGCCGGAATGGCCGGGCGCTTGGCCCTGGCCTGCTTGTGTGAAGGCTTTTTCATCGGGCTGACCGCTTGGCGTTAAGTCTTCGTCGGCAGAAAAGCCGTCCTGCCGGTCGATAGCAATGACCATGCGCTGCCGCAAGCGGCATCTCGTCTCCGGATGGATGTGCCGCAACGGCCACATGGGGTGGAGACATATGATGGATGGCGGATGGGCCCTGGGACAGATGGCTTGCCGCTGTTGGGCCAATTCTGCTATCTCAACGGAATCGCGTGGCTATGCATCGTTCGCAAGTGGCGGACTCTACGCGCTTCGTCGCGCCCTGGCCCCCAAGGAGCGCATGGTCGATCGAAACCGGGTGACCGAACGGTATGAAGACCTTGCCTTCGCGACGCATTCCACATTTTTCACGGCGGTTCCCATGACCTTAGCTGCGGAAGTCCCCTGCGCCCACACCGGGCTGCATTCCCTGGCTGTCGTCGCGCGCCAGCGTGGCCTCGACGTTTCGGCCGAGCGGCTTCAGCACAGCAACGTCATCGGAAACGAGGAGCTGGACACCGCGCGCTTGCTGCGCGTTGCCAAGTCGATCGGCCTGAAGGCCGAGGCGACGACGCTGGACTGGGACGATCTGGGCAAGCTCCAGGATGCCTTCCCCGCCATTCTGCGCCTGCGCAACGGCAACTCGATGGTGGTGGTCGGCTTCGGCAAGCAGGGCGACACCGACGTCGCCATTCTGCAGGATCCGCTGGCCGGGCAGGAGTTGATCCTGCCGGTCGACCGCATCCGCCTGAGCCAGGCCTGGGCCGGCGAGGTGGTGCTGCTGAAGCGCGACTACGGCCTGGCCGACGCCGAGCAGCCCTTCGGCCTGAAATGGTTCGTGGTGGAGATCCTGCGCCACAAGCGCATCTTCCGCGACATCGGCATCGCCGCGATCCTGATGAGCCTGTTCGCGCTCGCCGTGCCGATCTTCTTCCAGCTGGTGGTCGACCGCGTGCTGGTCCACCGCAGCCTGGGCACGCTGGGCGTGCTGATGGTCGGCATGATCGGCGTCATCCTGTTCGAGACGGCCTTCTCCTACCTGCGCCAGTACCTGATGCTCTACGCGACGAAGAAGATCGACGCGAAGATGAACGTCCAGGTCTTCAACAAGCTCGTCGGCTTGCCGATGCATTATTTCGAGAAGGTGTCGTCGGGCGAGATCGTCAAGAACGTCCAGCAGGCCGAGCGGATCCGCACCTTCCTCACCGGCCAGCTCTTCATGACGCTGCTGGACACGGTCTCGCTGGTCGTCTTCCTGCCGATCATGTTCATGTACAGCGTGCCGCTGACCGTCCTGGTCCTGGCCTTCTCCATCCTGATGGCGATCAACATCGGCATCATGATCCCGCTGATCAAAGGCCGGATGAAGGATCTCTACCAGGCCGAGGTGCGCCAGCAGTCCTTCCTGATCGAAAACATCCACGGCATGCGCACGGTGAAGTCGCTGGCGCTCGACGCCCGGCAGAAGCAGGAGTGGGACCACCGCGTCGCCCGCGCCGCCGAACAGCGCTTCGACGTCGGCCGCATCATGATCATCGGCCAGACGGTGGCCATGCCGCTGAACCAGCTGATGATGGCCTGCCTGCTCGGCCTCGGCACCTATCTGGCGCTGAACGGCGACATGATGATGGGCGCGCTCATCGCCTTCTACATCCTGGCCGGCCGCGTCACCCAGCCGCTGCTGCAGATGGCCCAGCTGGTCCAGCAGTTCCAGGAGGTGTCGATCTCGGTCCAGATGCTGGGCACGATCATGAACCACGCGCCGGAAGAGGGCCGCACCGGCCGCGGCCTGCGCACGCCGCTGCGCGGCACGGTCGAGTTCCAGGAGGTGCGCTTCCGCTACGCCCCCTCGGCGCCGCCGGCGCTCGACGGCGTGTCCTTCGCCGCCACCGAAGGCACCATCCTCGGCGTGATGGGCCGCTCCGGCTCGGGCAAGACCACCGTGACCCGTCTCCTGCAGGGGCTGCACCGGGCGCAGGAAGGCCTGATCCGCATCGACGGCCACGATCTGCGCGAATACGACCTCGACCATCTGCGCGCCTCGATCGGCGTCGTGCTGCAGGACAATTTCCTCTTTACCGGCACCATCCGCGACAACGTCGCCGCCGCCAAGCCGGGGGCGACGACCGACGAGATCCTGAAGGTGATCCAGCTGGCCGGCGCCGACGAGTTCGTGGAGCGGCTGCCCAAGGGCCTCGACACCATGCTGGAGGAAGGCTCGTCCAACCTGTCCGGCGGCCAGCGCCAGCGCCTGGCCATCGCCCGCGCCCTGCTGACCAACCCGAAGATCCTGATCATGGACGAGGCGACCTCGGCGCTCGACGCCGAGAGCGAGGCGATCGTCCAGGCCAACCTGATGAACATCGCCCGCGGCCGCACCATGATCATGATCTCGCACCGCCTGTCGTCGCTGGTGCCGTCGGACACCATCCTGGTGATGGACCGCGGCAAGGTGGTCGACAGCGGCCGCCATGACGAGCTGCTGGGGCGCTGCGACATCTACCAGCATCTCTGGCACCAGCAGAACCGGCACATCTAGGAGCGCGTCCCTTGACCGCACAGAAGCTTGCGAAAATTGAGACGACGCGCATCCCCGCGAACGATGCCGTAGCGCGCAACCCGGCCTCCCCGCTCGACAAGCGCGCCAAGGCGCGCGGCAAGGCGGCGGTCGGCGCCTTCCAGAAGGACACGGAGGCGATCCAGAACGCCCCCGATCCGTTCCTGGCGCGCATCACGCTGCATCTGCTGGCCCTGTTCGTCATCGGGGCGATCACCTGGGCGTCGCTGTCCTACCTGGACAAGATCGTCGCCTCCCAGGGCAAGATCATCTCGACCGAGCCCAACGTGATGATCCAGCCGCTGGAGATGGCGGCGATCAAGCAGGTCCTCGTCCGCGCCGGCGACGTCGTCCACCAGGGCCAGGCCCTGGCGACGCTGGACCCGACCTTCACCCAGGCCGACGTCCTGCAGCTGGAATCCCGGCTCGCAAGTGCCGACGCCCAGATCGCCCGGCTGGAGGCCGAGCATGACGGCAAGCCCTTCGTGGCGGGCAGCGACCGCTATGGCTACGGCACGCTGCAGCAGGCGCTGTGGCGCGAGCGCCAGGCGCAGTACCAGTCGCAGATGCAGAATTACGAGGAGAAGCTGGCCCGCCTGCAGTCCAACGTCTCCAAATACGAGATGGACCGCGTCCATCTGAACGAGCGGCTGAAGGTGGTGCGCGAGATCGAGACCATGCGCTCCTCGCTGCTGGCGACGCAGGTCGGCAGCAAGCTGAACCTGCTGCAGGCCACCAGCGACCGCATCGACATCGAGCGCAACCTGGTCCTGAACCAGAACGAGCTGCAGGGCAACCGCCACGACCTGCAGGCCCAGCTGGCCGAGCGCGACGTCTTCATCCAGCAGTGGAACGGCAAGATTATCGAGGAGCTGACCACCCAGCGCAACGACCGCGAGGCCGTGCGCGAGCAGCTGACCAAGGCGCGCAAGCGCCAGTCGCTGGTCCAGCTCGACGCACCGGTCGACGCCATCGTGCTGGAGGTCTCGCCCAAGGCCACCCCCGGCTCCATCGCCAAGGAGGCCGAGCCGCTCTTCACCCTGGTGCCGGTCGGCGCGCCCCTGGAGGTCGAGGCCAACATCGACGCCCGCGACCTCGCCTTCGTCCAGATCGGCGACAAGGTGCGGGTCAAGCTCGACGCCTATCCCTACATGCAGCACGGCTCGCTCGAGGGCGAGGTGGCGACGATCAGCGAGGACTCCTTCTCCAACAGCAAGGACAACACGAATGGGATGCTGTTCTACCGGGCGCGGATCAAGCTGCTGACCACCGGTCTGGACAATGTGCCGTCCAACTTCCGCCTGATCCCCGGCATGCCGCTGACCGCCGACATCAAGGTCGGCGAACGCCGGATCATCACCTATTTCCTGCGCCCCATCCTGCGCGGGTTCGACGAAAGCCTGCGGGAGCCCTGATCTTGTTCGGCAAGATGCTGAAGCGAAGCAAATCCACCACCGGTTCCCGCAAGCCCGATTTCCGGCGCGGCCTCGCCGCCTTCGAGGCGGAGGACTATGCCGCCGCCGTCGCCGACTGGATGCCGCTGGCCGAACGCGGCGACGCCGAGGCGCAGTACCGCATCGGCCAGCTCTATGCCCGCGGCCAGGGGGTGGTCCGCGATTTCGGCGACGCCGCCCACTGGTTCCGCAAGGCGGCGGAGCAGGGCCACCGGGACGCGCAGTTCTCGCTCGCCCTGTGCTACGCCAACGGCGAGGGCGCGGCGCAGGACAACGCGCTGCCGGTGCGCTGGTACAAGATCGTCTCCAAGGCGAGCCCGCCGACGGCCGACGCGAATCTCGCTCTGCTCTATCCCAACGGGCTGGGCATCGCACCGGACATCGCCCAGGCGGTGCATTGGTACCGGCTGGCCGCCGAGGCCGGCCATACCGAGGCGCAGCACCACATGGGGCTGCTGCATGCCTTCGGGCAGGGGGTGGCGCAGGACCATGCCGTCGCCGCCGACTGGTACCGCCGCTCCGCCGAGGCCGGCTATGCGGTGGCCCAGCATGCGCTCGCCTCGCTCTACGCCAACGGCCAGGGGGTGGAGCGCGACGTCGGCCAGGCGATCGCCTGGTACGGCCGAGCCGCCGAACAGGGCTTCGCCAACGCCCAGCTGGCGCTCGCCGTCATCCACGAGCACGGCACCGGGATGGAGCCCGACCCGGCCCGGGCGGCGGAGTTCTACCGCCAGGCGGCGGAACAGGGCCATCCGGTGGCGCAGGTCAATCTGGGCCTTCTCTATGCCCGCGGCCACGGCGTGCCCAAGGATTACCGCGAAACCCTGAAATGGTGCCGGCTGTCGGCCGAGAAGGGCAACGTCAACGCCCAGTTCAACCTGGGCCTGATCTATTCCAACGGGCTGGCCGGCTCCCCCGATTATGCCGAGGCGGCGGTCTGGTACCGCAAGGCGGCGTTGCAGGGCAATGTCGGCGCCCAGGTCAATCTGGGGCTGATGCTGGTCCATGGCTGGGGCGGCCGCCCCGACCTGGTCGAGGGGGTGGACTGGCTGCGCAAGGCCGCGGCGCAGGGCCACACCGGCGCCATGACCAACCTGGGCGCGCTCTACGCCAGCCCGGACAGCAAGGCCCACAACCCGGTGCAGGCCTATGTCTGGTATATCATGGCCGCTGCCGGCACCCAGCCCGGACCCGAGCGCGAGGAGCTGGAAGCCAAGGCGCATGAGCTGGGCAACCAGCTGACCAGCGAGGACCGCCACAAGGCCCAGGTCATCATGGAGGATTGGAAGAAGAACCCCAAGCTGGTGGCGAATGCCTAGCCGGCCGGCGTGATCGTCCGGCCCCGATCGGGGGCGTGACGGCCGCGGCCCCAGTGGGGGGGAGCGGCTATCCGCCTGATCAGGCAGGATTTTTCCCGGCATTGTTGACCGGTATCCTATCGCGTGCATTTATTCCTTGCGGATCAATCCGCATGGAGCCGCAGCGATGATGACCCCCTACACCCATGTCCAGCCGATCGCCGAGCTTCCCGGTTCGCTGGGGTTCACCGTCTGGGGCGTCGGGACCCGGGACGAGATGGCGACGGTGCTGGCGCCCGGCTATTTCGGCACCAACGCGCGCCTGATGAATGACGGCGACATCGTCATCGTGAACCGCCGCCCGCCCCGAAATGCGTCGGCAGGCGGTGCCGAAAAGCTGGTGCTGGCCGTGCACAAGGACCGGGAGGGAACGATCACCCTGCGGCAGGTCCTGCATATGCCGGCTTTGCCGCAGGAGGCGGCGGCATCCCCCGCTTCGGGAGAAAAGCCGAAAGGCTCAGGCAATGCCGGCCGGGGGGCGGCCCGCTCCTGATCTGCGGGGCGTCGTTTGGCTATAGCCCTATCATGCCTGGGCCGAGGACGGCCTCATGGCGGCGTGACCCCAAGCCAAAGGGCCTCCGGCAAACCAAGCGCGGTTCAAAGGGCCGCCTCATGGGAAGCCGGGGAAACGGATTGATGGGAAGAGACGGCGGGGATGACCAAGTCTTCCCGTTTCGCCCATCTTTCCAGAAAGTGGGATTTCGCCGCTTCTTCCATTTTTCTGTAAAGCGCTTCATCGCTGTTCGATTGGTGGCCACCATTGCTCGCGTTCGTCCAGCCATGAATGGTGTGATCGTACCAGTTCAAAAAGCGGTGCCCACGCAAGAAAAGCTGGCGGAACCAGTCCACTCCAGTGTCGAGACCCATCATGCCGATGGGATGGACATCTCCCCTGGGCGAAACCACGTCCCGGACTTTGCCGATGTCGATCAGGCAAAAGAACTCGTTCAGCCGGCATTCGGGCAGCGGCATCGGCTGCCGGCGATCCACCGTGTCGGGCGATGTCCGCGGTGACGGGTGCTTTTCGATCAGGGCGCAGATTTCTTCATAAGTCGGATTGTAGCTCTCGTACCGGGAGCCGTCGCAGACCCCGGCATGATGCGCCGGGCAGTTCCAGCATTGGCCGATTGGGCCGATGCCGCTGTATTCCGAGCCATCGATCTTCGACAGCATGTCCCCGATGACGTCCTGGGAGAAGAGACAGTCATTGTGCATGAGAAACAGGTATTTCTTGTCGGTATTCTCCCAGGCATATTGGTAACGGATGGAGTTCCGATAATCCTCATCGGACAGCCTGTTGGGATCGTGTGGATACCAGCCATGATGGATTGGCGGTATGTAGTGAATTATATCCGCGTCTTTGATGTGCGACTTGATGAATGAAAAGTCGGAGTCGAAGGGATGGCTTCTTTCTTCCTGGAAATAGATTTTGTCGATATGCGCGCCGCTATGGTCCAGCAGGGACAGGATCGAAACGGCGGTGTGGTATGGCTTTCCGTAAGCACAGATCGCAACATCGACTTTCTTCAACGCTGTTCCCCTGAGCTGCTCACGGACCGGATTCGACACAGCCGGGAGACGATCCGACCCACCCCTCGGTCGGCGTCACTGTAGGCTGACCATCCCCCGGCCGGAAAGTGGAATGACGATGGCAGGGGGCGACGCTCTCAAGCTGCCGGGCGGACTGACTGCCCGGCATGGGGGATGATCGACGGGGTCTGATCCACTGGTATTTCCAGCCTCCGGATCATCGCCGCCGACCCTCCGTCGCGGCTTTCTGGTTTCGCCTCGGCGATCATGCTATGTGGCTTTCCCAGCAGCGCACAATCAGGCGTTTGTGATGGATGGAGCGCATGCTTTCCAGGGTAGCGGAGATCACCGGAGGCTGTGCATGGGCGACGTGATGCCGGGAAGGATATTGTCGTGACCCCCAGGGACAACGAGGCACTCGCTCTGGCCGAGTGCCGGGCGAGGACCTGCGTGGTGGCGAGCACGCCGGTGATGGTGACGCTGGAGACGTCGTCGATCTGCAACCTGCGCTGCGTCATGTGCCCGCACAGCATCGGCGCCGTCGAGCGCCCCAAGCACCTGGAGGAGGCGCTTGCCGAGACGGTCGGTCGGTTCCTCGGCCAGGCGAAGAGCGTCCAGCTCCACGGCATCGGGGAGCCCCTGGCAAGCCCGGCCTTCTGGTCCGTGCTGGAACGGTTGCCCGAGGGCTGCGACGCCTCGATCAACACGAACCTGACGCTGCTGGATGACCGCAGGCTCTCGCGCCTCGTTGCCTCCAACATCGGCCTGATCAACGTCTCGGTCGACGCCGCGACGGCGGAGACCTACCGGAAGATCCGCGGGCACGCCTTCGAGGAACTGACCCGCAACGTCGAGCGCCTTATCGCGGCTCGCGCCGACGCCGGCAAGCCGCGCCCGCTCGTGTACCTGAACATGACCCTCATGCGGGCGAACATCGAGGAGGCGCCGGCCTTCGTCGAACTCGCGGCGGGGCTCGGCGCCGACGCCGTCTGCTTCTGGCATCTCAACCGCTGGCCGGACCAGGAAATGGCCCGCTACCGCACGGAAAAGGGCGGGTGGGTCTTCGATTATGCGGCTGAAGGACTGTGGAGTCACCCGGCGCTGTCGAACCGGTGTCTTCGGGAAGCGGTGGAGGAGGGCCGGCGTCTCGGCCTGCCGGTGCATCTCGACCACAACAAGGGCGTCTTCTTCGACGAGGAGGGCTCGGGCCATGACTGAGACCGTCAAGGACTGTCACTATCCCTGGACATGGATGATGGTCACGGCCGACGGCGCCGTGAAGCCCTGCTGCTTCGCCTCCGGGTTCCTCGGCAACCTGCATGAGGCCTCGGCCGAAGAGATCTGGAACGGCGCCGTCGCCGTGGAACTACGCCGGTTCATCAAGGAGGATCGTATCCATCCCGTCTGCGCCAAGGCGCCCTGCAAGTACGTCCAGGGCATGCAGGCGGCCATGGAAGAACTTCCAACGGGGATTCCGGTGGCCGACACGCCGGAGCAGTTCGATGAGGCTTGGTACCTCAATGCCTATCCAGACGTCGCCAAAGCGGTGCAGTCGGCGGCGTTTGCATCCGGGTGGCAGCACTACTGCCTGCACGGCCGGTCCGAGACACGACGTCCAAGGCCATAATGCACGTGCTATTACAATACCTGGAAGAGCGTGAAGGAGGCGGCGGGCCTGCCGACGGACCTGCGCCTCCACGATCTCCGCCACACCTTCGCCAGCACCCTCGTGTTGAAGGGGCGGACCCTCTACGAGGTCAGCCAGCTGCTCGGCCACAGCCAGATGTCGATGACGATGCGCTACGCCCACTTGGCATCACAGCGCCTGCTGGAGGCCACCAACGAGGTGCTTCCGGACCTGTCGTCGGTATGAATGGAGGTGCCCCATCTTTGGAGTCCTTCTTTTTCGTCGCCGCACGTATTCTCTTCAAGTCAGCTCAGAGCCTATGCCGGCAAGATGCTCTTGAAGCTGGCCCGCCAAGCGTGAGGCTTGCGGGCGCCAGCACCGGCAGCGGTCGCGCAGCCGACGCGATCTGCACCGGCAGGCGGGCGACGATGTCGCCGTCGGCCTGGACCGGTTCCCCCGCTGGCCCTTCAATGGACACTGTCCCAGCTGGGATTACGCGGTAGTCCGGCAGTCGGTGCAGGCGCCCCATGGCGATGCTGCACATGTAGCGCACCGCGTTCCACTGGCCTGGCCGACGGAACAAACAGACGTGCAGGCCGGGTACAGCAAGGCTGGCCTGCGGCGCGCAGACGAAGCGCCCGCCGTAGAAACGCCCGTTGGCGACGACCACCGACGCCACCTCCCAGCTCTCCTCATTCACCTTCACGTGGTAGACATGGTCGGTCCTCCCGCAGAGCTGGACGAGCGTGCTCGTGGCGTAGGCGGCTTTCCCCACCACGCGCTTGAAGCGGGTCGAAACGCCGTCGACCACCCGGGCATCGAGGCCCACGCCAGCCATCATGCTGAAATACCGGCCGTTCACCACGCCCAGGTGGATCGGGCGCCCCCCACCGGTCGCCAACAGCGCCGCAGTGCCGCTGGGGTCAAACGGCAGCCCTAGTTCATGCGCCAGGACGTTGGCGGTCCCCAATGGAATGATGCCGAGGGGAATGCCGACGGGGGCGGCGCAGGCGGCTAGACCGTTGATCGCCTCGCTAATGGTGCCGTCCCCGCCGGCGACGGCTATCACGTCATAGCGCCCTGACTTAACCGCCGCAGCCATTGCCTCGGCGTCGCCAGGCTTCGAGGTGGCCCACACCGTCACGTTGGCGCCATGACGCTGCGCCAGCTCCTCGATAGTGGCGTACAGGCGCAACGCCCGGCGCCCCCCGGCAACGGGATTATGGATGACCAGGACGCGCCGTGGTTTCGCGTCGGGCCGGAGCCAAGCGTCGGGCGCGGGAGAAGCGACGGTAGGTGTCAAGGCAAAAGGGCTCGCACGTTCGGCGCGCCGGCGGGATTGATCTCCTCCGCGGCTTCGACATCGGCCAAGGCGTCGGCCAAGCTGCCTCGCGCGACGTGCAGGCGGATGCGGTGGTAGAGAGCCCAGAACCGGTCCCCCATGGCAACTGCCCGGTCGAGCGCGGCCTTGACGCCGTCATCAATGCGCCCGACGTCGATCCGCGTTGCCGCCCAAAGCAGGTCCGCCTCAGGAGGTGATACGCCGGCCTCGACCAACGGCTCGAGAAGGGCCAGTGCGGCCTCCCGGTTCCCGGCTATGAAGACCGGCCGCACCAGCCCCATCAGGGCAGAGATCAGTTCCCCGTCCGGCTGCTGCCGGTCCCGCAGTAGCTGGGCCGCCGCCGCTGCGATTTCGCGGACGCGAGCGTGGTCCTGTCGGGCGAGAAGAAGGCGGAGATGGTGGTAATAGGCCCAGAACGGCTCCGGCGCAGCGGCGGCGCAATTCAGGGCGGTGTCGATGGCCGCATCAGTCCGTCCTACGTCGATCTGCATCGCCGCCCACACTAGATTCGCGCCCGGATTGCGTTCCCCGGCATTCACCAGCGGATCAAGCACGGCGAGCGCGCCTGGAAAATCGTTCAGTGCGAAGCGGCTTTTCCCGAGGGCAACGAGATTTGAGCTTTCTCCCGACCCAGTGGCATGTGCGGCTGCCACGTCGGCCGACACGGCGGCGTAGTCGCCCCGCATGAGGTTTAGCCGGGCACGATGGAAATAGCCCCAGAAGGGGTCCGGGCTGGCGATCACGTTGACCAGCGCCTGCACGACTTCGTCATCCGTGCGCCCTAGGTCGATCTGGCGCGCTGCCCAGAGGAGTTGGGCGCGGCCGATTAGGACGTCGTCCTTCGGAAGGGTCGCGTAGAGAGCGTCGAACTCGTCGTAACGCCCTTCTTTCATCAGCAGGAACAGAGTGTCAATTTGACGGCTGCTGGTGTTATAGCGGCCGTAAAGCTTTGAGTTGAGTTCGTAGCGCTCCCCCTCCGTCGTCGCGACGAGATCCTGCGTCAGGAGCTGCGCCCCGTAGATCGTATCATAGGCATAGACGGCACGATCCTCAGGAGCCATGCGACACGCCCGAAGGGCGCCGAACGCGGCCTCGTCGGCGATCCCCAGCCGGGCCAGGATCTCCGCCCCGAGGTCGTTGGCGTCAAGTGTACCGAAGGGGGTATCCGCCACGCCAGGAACGTTGGAGAATACGAAGAGGGGGGTCCGAAACAGGTCATCTTCCCGGACTTGGTCGTTTCCGAGAGTCATGAGGATGTCCCTCCAGACCTCAAGTCCATTCAGGCTGTTCGTGAAAAACGGTACATGGTCCCCGAAGACCACAAGGACATAGGGACGAGCCCGGCTCTCTAGGCCCCGGTGTAGGCGGGCCAGGGCGCGGTCGGTCGCTGCTGTGACCCTGCAGTACTGGTCGACCACCTTCTGAAGCGGCTGACCCTTGAAGAAGCTGGGATCGACGAAGTCGGTCCTGTCGTGCTCGGCTGGCGGGTAAGGGCCGTGCCCCATAATAGAGACGCCGAAGACGAAGTTCGGCCGGTCGGCCTCAAGCTTTGAAAGGATGAGGTCAACGAATGCGTTGTCGGAAATCCGGTCGAATTGCCGCGCCGCGCCGTAGAAGCTCTCATCGGCGAAGAACTCGTCGAAACCCAGCTTCCGGTACACTCTATCGCGGTTGTAAAACCACCGGTGGAAGGGGTGCACGGCGCAGCTCGTGTACCCGCGGCGCTTCAAACAATGGGGAAGCCCGTAGACGCCGTCGTTAAGCCTGCTCATATAGGGGAGCATTCCGCTCCCGTCCGACCCTGTGGGAATGCCCGTCAACACCTCGAACTCGGTATTACAGGTGTTTCCGCCGACGACGGGCACATTGAGACGGCCGCGAGCGCGCTCCGGCCCTTCCGCCTTGACATAGACAAGTGGTTCCGCCGCGAGTGGGATGCCAAGTTCCGCCAAATCGGCAAGGGACTCCATCATCAGCACAATGACATCAGGATCGCCTGCGGCTTCGCGGCATCCATCCGGCTGACCGCCGACCCGGCGCACCTTCGACAGAACGTCGATGCGCCGGTCAAACTCGTGGGGCTTGTGCGGTCTCGACATCCTGACTAGCAGGAGCCAGCCTTGTAGAAGGAAGCCGAGCCGCCGGACGTTAATGTTTTGGTCTGTCTGCGAGTAGGCGAGGGCATCGTCGACCTGTGGCCATGCGCGCGCCCGCCACCACAGTACGGCCCAGCCGGCCATGCTGGCCGGCAGAAGCCCGAGGCGGAACCTCGAACCCGACATAAAGGCCAGGGCGGCGTTGGCGCAGTGTCCCAGCAGCATTGCGCCAGCCGCAGCGAGGGCCAGGGCGATCGCTATGACGGCAAGGCGGCGCGGCGGCACATAGCTCGGCAGGAAGGTCAGCGCCTCACGGACGCTGTTTAGGTCTCCGGGCGACAGGACGCGGCCAAATAGTCTGTGCAGAGCGATGTTCGTAGCGTAAAGCGCAAGAATGACGCACGCAGCCAACTCTGTGCCGATGACGCCGGCCAGCGCGAACAAGGTGCCGTGCAGGGTGGCCGCGACGGCGGTGTTCCACCAGAAGCGGCGGTGGTTCGCAATCGGAGCCGTGTCATAGGCAAAAGCAAGCTGGTCCTCCAGCCGCCTTTGCAAGTATGCGCAAAGCAGTGCAAAGATAGAGCAGCCAGAAATATAAACAAAAAATATGACCATTGGGTTCCATATGTGCATATTCAAGAAAATTAAATCCGTGGCCCTTGCCGGTTAGGATCGCCTGTATATTCGAGTAATTGAAAGGTCATGCTCGTCATCTGATGAATGGTGATTTTTCCCCACTGTGGAGACGAGGGATGTATCTGAGCCCTGCTGGTGCGCCGCGGTCGGGGAGAGGTGCCGATGTGCCGCCCCTCCGTCGTAAGGTCAGGCGCTCATCGCCCCTTCTCGAACGGTACGCCGCGGCCACCGCCTACATCTCCGGCGGCCTGCTCTCGTTCGAGAAGGGGCGATGAGCGCCTGACATCTTCGGACAGATCAGATCCAGTCGGTTTCCGTCTTGTAGACAGTTCGGCCTGGAGTGGGTTCACCCGCCCATCTACCTCCAGCGGCCAGTGCCGGCCGCAGCAACCTCCCGCATCCGTTCGGTCGGAATGGCAAGCACGTCCCATTCGTACTGGTCGTCCAGAGAGCGCTTGGGGAAGCCTGCTGCCCCCACCTCGACGTCCGCCCGGTGCCGGAAGCCATAACCCAGGCCGCCGAGAAATTCGTAGATCACTCGATAATCATACCCAGCAAGTTGCATCCAATGGGGTGACACTTCGAAAAACACAAACGGACGGTGTTCGCGTAGGCACCGGTCAAGACCGCGCAGCACGAATAACTCGTAACTCTGGACGTCGATTTTGATGAACCCAATCCTGATGTCGGGAAAGGATTGCTGGAGAAGATCGTCCAGAGGTGCTGCGTCAACTGTTTCCGCAGCAGCATTCTCTGGCGGCTGTGGATTGATGCCAAGGCTCCCGAAATTGCACTCATGCTCGTAATCGATGGGGTACAGCGTCAATTTCCCAGGTCGATCCGACGCGGCGACATGCACCGTCCTAACGTTTCGGCAACCGTTCAGCACGCAGTTCGCATTCAGCAACTGGTACATGACCCGCTGCGCTTCGATTGAGACGACAACCCCCTCCGGCCCGACCAGTTGGGAGAAAACGACCGAGTGATGGCCGAAGTTCGCACCGACATCGAGCACGGCATCGCCGCGTCGGACACACGCCTTGAACAGCCCGATGTCGTCCCCGCCCCATGTCCCTGTGGACTGGATGACGTTGGGAATGTCCTTGTCTGTCAGCAGAACGAGGAAGCGCCCCCACTCGGCATTGATCAACTTGCAGCCGGGCGACAACGTCAGGACGTCTCCCCGCTCGTCCGGCAGAGCCTCCACGGCCAATCCGACAACCCAGACTTGATCGCCGCCGGACGTTGAGTTCCGCCGTCCGAGAACCCGGACAACGACTTCGGCAGCGCCGTGCGGACCGGCGTCGATATAATGAAAGAAGCCCTCGTCCTGGTGTTCGGCGTAGAGGTCAACCACAATGGAGTGGCCGGCGCAGGTGATCTCCACGAGCCCGCTCCATGCGTGCCGCAGCAGCCAAATGCCGACGCGGCCGGGCGGGCACATGAACGTCATAGTGGCCCCGGCCGTTTCCGCCATCTGGGCAACCGTCCCCAGCTTCGGCAGGTCGTAGGGTTTCCACTCCTGCGTTGTCGCCAGTGCGTATAATCCTCGACGTGTGATCTCAGGAACCTGAAGCTTAATCATTCTAATTGTCCTCGGAAGCAAGGCGCGCAGATAATCAGATTTTGGTACCGCACAACCAAACACCGTTGGCAATATATTTCAGTCGATCATATGTCACTAGCTTGTCCCATTCCTTTACTGTTTCCAAAATATTCTGAACTTTTCTGGAGTCCGCAAGTCGATCGACATGAGTGCATTGTATCATCCACTCGATCAAGAAACTCATGGAGCCCTCCCAGAAGACGTCATCGATCCGAAAATCCTTGAGCATCTCCTCAAGACCCCAAACCGTTCCATTGAAGAAGTGTTGTCCTTCGCTGTGGATCGGCTGCATGAACGCCATGCCGATGAGGACTTTCCCACCGGGCTTCGTGACGCGATAAATTTCCTTCCCAGCGAGATTTGGATCTTTCAGGTGCTCGATGACGCCGGTCGAATATATGAATTCAAAAGTGTCGCTCGCGAACGGCAACTTGAGCGCATCGCCGACGATGTCAGGTTCGTCATATGGAGCATAATCGAGGTTGACGTATCGGGGATCGTCTAACTGCCGGTTGCCACCTCCAATGTCGAGACACAGGCCGCTGGCCGGCACCGCTGCCAGCATTTCTCTGAACCGGTTCGTATAGCTGGCGCCCCGGACACGCAGCTTCTTCTCGAAACGGATAGGCTCGACCTTCTCCGTGGCAATTTCGCACCCCGAAAACAGGCACTGTTGGCCCATACTCTGCGTCGATTGGGTGCCCTTGGCATGGACGACGACTTCGGATGGGGTGTCCGGCCGGGCCGGCTTGACGGCGACGGTTCTCGGAACGGTCGTGTGCGGCTCGTAGAGGTCGAGCTGGTGGATCACTTCCCCATTGACGAGCACATCCACATGGCCCGACCAGGGATGCGCGCCGAAGATAATTTGGCATGGACGGTCGATCTGCCAGCGAATGGTTGTTGGCCTTGTTTCGCAATCCGTAACCACCATGTTCTCAATCGGGCGCCAGTCGCCGCTGTACGTGAACAGGGCATCGTTGGGAGGGAATGCGGTCCAGACTTGCTGCTGCTCCTCATACGACGGCAGGTGCCCTTCGACAATACGCGCTCGGATCGTACCCACGTCGATCCCCGACTGGAAACGCACGAAGTCGATCTGGAAGTTCCGGATCTCGCCGACGACGGACCCGAGCCGCGGGCTCCATAGGACTGCTTCCTTCACCGCTCCGGCCGACTGCACCAGAGGCAAGACCTCCAGCGCGCCGCGCGTTATCGGGCAGGCGAGCCGACCGAGGAGCTTCTGCTGCACGATCGCTGCGGACGAGAGAGTCGCTATTTCACTCATTTGCCAGAAGCCCAACTTACACGATAAAGACAGACACCAGAGCACATCATGCTGCGATCTTCCACACCGGACCGCATTCACCACTAGAGCGTCCCGTTCTTACCAACAGCAGCAATCTTGTTCTTCAGGCCAAGTATTTCGGTTTCGAGTTGATTGAGTTCTTCCGTCTTTGATACCCACCTTTTCTGCTTCTCGTAAAGATCATGAAGCAGAGAGCGCTTCATCCGCGCCCGTAGCAGAGCCGCGTCGGGAGAGGCGAGTAACGAGCGCGACATGGGCCCCGAGAGTTCCTGGAGGGTCGCCGCCACCTCCGGGTATTTGGCTAGGAAATCGGTGTTCAGCAATATGTGGCATAGCAGGTCCTTGGGACCTTCCACATAGGAGAGGAGCTTGCTCACCTCGATATCGGAGGGCTGAACATCCGTGAAGGTGTCAAGTGCCTGGACGACCATGTTTCGATCCAGCCTCATGATCTGACTTCCTCCAGCGCTGTGTTAGAAGACGTGTCCACCTCTTGGAAGGAGGCGTAAGCAGCCTCGATGCCTTCGACCATCTGCTCCAAGGTGTATTTCGCAAGGAAGCTCTGCCGGGCAGCATTTCCAAGTTGCCGGCGAAGGTTTCGGTCGTGGACGAGTTTGAGAACGGCCTGCGCGATTTCTTCGGGATCGTTAGGATCGACGAGAAGCCCCGTCTTCAACGGCTCAACAACCTCCGCAAGTCCACCTACGTTACCAGCAATAACGGGTTTTCCGTATCGCATTGCTTCGATGGCCACAAGGCCGAAGGATTCGAAGCGGGAGGGAGCGAGAAAAATGTCGCAGTTGGCGTAGGCTTCGGCCAGTTGGTCGTCCGGACGGTAGCCTTCGATATGGATCCGCTGTGCCAGCACCGCGGATGCGCCCTCTTGAAGACGATGGACCGCTCGCTTGCTGTTCTGGTCTTCCGTCGTGGCGCCGATAAAGCGGAATGAGACGTCGGGAACCTGCGCGCAGACACGAAGGGCCGCATCCAGCGCCGTGTCGAACCCCTTGCGGGTTTCCTGGCGCCCGACGAACAGGACTGTGATCTCGTCGCCCGCTTCCGTCTTCATAGTCTTTGGCATTTGCGGCACGGAGACACCGTGGGGGACGATGATCGTCCGCGGCGCGATGTCGACGCCGTAGGCGTCGTGGATTTCCTTCACGACCGCTTCCGTGTTGCCGAGGAAGTACGGTGCCTTTTCGAAGAGGAACTGTTCGGCCTTGATGACGCGCTGGACGTGGTTAAAGTCGTACAGGGGGCGGTGCCAGTCCGGCTTGTGAGGGTAGGCGAGCTTATAGGTGGTGTGCAGAGACGTCACCACGGGGATGGGCGAGAGTAGCAGGGGGACGAGTCCCTCGACGTCCCAAATTGGCGCGGAAACCAAATCTAGGTTCGTAAAACCGATCTCCTGCAGTTCCACGTACACGCCGGCCGACCAGTGGGCGAGGTCGCCCGGTATGTCGATCGCGGCGGTCACCTCACCGAGTTCTCCACCCTCAACAGCTCGCACCTTGTGGACCCAGACACCGTCCCGGAAATCGACCGTCGGTTCGGCTTCTGCGCGGGTAATGACATGAACCCGATGCCCGCGTGCCGCGAGGCCACTGGCGACATGCTCCGTCCACCGTGCGATGCCAGCGGTGTCGTTTGGAGGATATCCCTGAGAGACCAGCGCGATCCGCAGCTTTTGGGCGCCGCGGGCGTTGAACCCCTTGAAGGGCCTTTTGGCGACATCCGCCGCGCGTTCCAATAGGTTGGTGGGGGCGGGACGCCGGGACAGCTCACGGCCTTCCTCGATGCCGAGTTCCACCTCCTGGTTGAGGAGCGCTTCGGCAGCCGGGCTGAGATAGTTGTGCTCGCGGAGCCACCGGTTGTCCCGGCGCAAGCCGTCGCGGTACTTAACGATTTCGACCGTCACAGCGATCTCGTCTAGTGCCGTCACGCCATGTCGGTACATGAAGTAGGCCTTGCTTCGGCTGGGGATATGCAACGTGGTCGGAACCTTATTTGGGTTCCGCAGATGGCTCGGCGCGTAGCGATGATAGATAAGGGCATCGGGGGCGTACACGATCTGCCCACCTTGGTCCACGAGCCTTAAGCAGACGTCCGTCTCATCGAGGAAGTAAGCGAAGGTTTCGTCGAAGCCACCAATCTCTCGCAGCGCCGACGCGCGGAACGACGAGTTGGTCCCAAGAAGAGAGGGAAACAGAGGCGATCCGGGGAAGCAAAATATTTCGCGTGAAATCCCACTGGGTACAGTGTAGGCATTTCCCAGTCTATCGCAAAGTGTGGAAGTTGCTTGGTATCGCTTTCCTGTATGATCTCTGGTAAAGCCGCCAACCCCAACAACATCGTCTGAATTATACTTTTCCAGAAGCTTGTTTAACCAAGACGGATGGACCACTGCGTCGTCATCTATAAATGCAATAATGTCACCCATCGCGTTTGCAATACCAACATTCCGCGAAACGGAGAGATTTCTTTCTGGGCATTCGAGATATGTGATGGATGAAGCGTATTCGTTGCAGAGTGCTCGCGTCTCGTCTGTCGACGGACCGTTCACAACGACGACCTCGAATTGACCTTCGAGGTTGCGAAGGGCACGTAGGCAATCGCGGAGCTGAGATGCTCGATTATAAGTATTGATCACGATTGAGGTATTCATATTAATTGCCTTCAGTATTGGCGCGCAACAAAGCAATCACATCCATATTTTTCTCATGAAATTCGGGAGATCGAAACAGAGCAGCAAACAAGCTATCCTTAGATCTGTGCACAGATAACTGATGATTAATCGCGTCATCGCTCTCTGGGATACGATGAAATAGAAGTCCGAATACTGAAATAACGTCTTCTCTAGTCAATACGCAAGTGGGAAGGTTTTCCGTTAGCCTGATCTCAAGTAGTATATGCTGTTGTTTGCCGGAATCCACGACAATCTTCAACTTTCTCTCGTTTGCTCTCGGCTTCAAACGAACTCGAAACCCGACCTCGACTCTCGGCACACCAGCATCGTTAACATCAGGTCGAGCCAGATCTGCTTTTCCGCGACCGATTATTCCGGTGGACCCAAAGACCAGTATTTCAGGGGTACTGTCTGGGCTCGCCGCATCGAATGCCCAGCCGTATATCAGCGCAGCACCATGATCAAAATCGAGTCCGTCGAAATTGGCATAGATACTGGTCCCTTTAATAGCGGGAAGCGTAGCTAGAAGGCCCGCCGCCTCTATATATTGCTGCATATCACTTATCTCCTCATGTGAAAAATCGGGAATGAGAAATATTATTAAATCACGATCGAAGTATCCAACCTTGACCAATAACCATCGTCTAAGCGAATAATTTCATCTTCGCCGAGATAAGCCCTTGACTGAACCTCGATCAAGTGTAGTGGCACCTTTCCTGAATTTTCCAGCCGGTGCGTCGTTCCCATCGGGATGTAGACGGACTGGTTCCCGGAGACGAAGATCTCCTCCTCCCCGCGTCTGACCAGCGTCGTACCCTCGACCACGATCCAGTGCTCCGCCCGGTGTTGGTGCATCTGCAAGGACAGCCGCTCGCCCGGCTTGGCGGTGATCCGCTTGACCTGGAAACGGCTGCCACGGTACGAGCCCCAGGGGCGGTGCACGGTCTTGTGCAGGGCGTGCTCGTCGCGCCGCTCGGCCTTGAGGTGGTCGACGATGTGCTTCACGTCCTGCGCGTGGTCAGTGGCCAGGGTGGCATCGTCGGTGGCGATCACCATCACATCCTCCAGCCCGACCACATTCCCCCTGATCTGCCCGGTCATCGGACCGCACCCGCCTGTGCCGACCAGCCCAGCAGGGCGGCATATCCCGCGCCGACCGCTGCCGGCGCGTAGGTCGCCGCCGTCAGCCTCTGCCCCTGCTCGGCCAGCCGTCGGCGCAGCCAATCATCCTCGACCAGCCGCCGCATCCACCAGGCGGCGTGGGCTCCATCCGGCTCGGCCCACAGCTGGCCGCCGGCGAACGGGTATTCCTGCGGCGACACCGGGCGCAACCGGTGGTCGACCAGCGCCGCGCTGCCCGGTGTCGTGAAGTCCATGTTGCCCGAGAAGCCGGTGACGACTACCGGCTTGCCCAGCATCATCGCCTCGGCGATCCCGCGCCCGAAACCCTCGGCCCGGTGCAGCGAGACGAAGGCATCGCACGCCCGGTAGAGGTCGAGCACCGCGCCCCGGCTCAGCGTCTCGTCGATGATGGTGATGCGCCGGTCGGCCCGGGCCTCCTCCAAAAGCGCCTGCCAAACCGGGTTCTCCGGCGTCCCGCGCATCGCCTTGACCACCAGCCCGACCGGCTCATGCCCAAGCGGGAAGGCCTGCTTGAAGGCCCGCACGCAGGCCTGCGGGTTCTTCCGGGCCAAGCTGGACAGGACGTCGAAGGAAAAGACGAAGAGGAAGCGGTTCTCGGGCAGACCGAAGTCACGCCGGCTCAGCCCCGCGGTCGCGTCCACCGCAACCGCCATGGGCAGGTGCCGCACCGGCTTCGGGCTGCTCTTGGCAAAGGCCTCGTAGGTGTAGCGGCTCGACCCCCAGACCTCGTCGACGAGGTCATAGGCATGGTGCCACTCCTTGGGCCACTCCGGCAGCTCCCATGGCCAATAGCCGATGGTGCGGCGCCCGTCGAACAGCGCCGATCCTTCCACCGCGGCGAGGCGCGCGGTCTCGATGCCGGTCGTGCACAGCAAATTGACCGCATAGGGAAGCCGGTCGGTGATCAGCGCATCGACGCTGTCGTCGCCCTGGCACACCTCGCGCCCGGGCTCGACATTGTAGATGCTGAAGGGAATGCCGGCCGCCTGCATGGCGAGCGCCGCCATGCGGACATCCTCGCCGATGCCGAACTGCCCGCGGGCGTAGCCGATCAGGTTGAGGCCGAACGGCAGAGTGCGGTGGCTCGCCTGGACCGCAGGCGCCTTCATGGTCGCCGGGGGGGCCCTGTCCAGCATGTCCCTGTCCAGCATGTCCATATCGGCCAGCCGCTTGAGGATCAGGGAATGGTCAGGCCCCTCAATGCGCGCCCATCGAGCGAATTCGGGGCCGAGCGGGTCCGCGAAGCGCGCCTGGAGGGCGGCGTCGCTGGACCAGATCATCGCCAGGACCGGCGGCAGCCGTGGAGCCCCGGGGACGGGGACGAGAAGGGCGCGCGCCTGGGGGGCATCAACGATGTCGGCCAGCTGCGTCTCGGCAAGACCTTGCGTGAAGTACCACACCAGGAAGGCGAGGCGCCCGCTGTGGGCATCCAGCGGAAAGCGCGTCTGGAGGTCCGGACGCCGCAGCCACAGCTGCACCATCAGGCGGGTGATCGCCAGGGTGCCGAAGGCGGGGACGCGCCCGTCCGGCTCGTTCAGGAAACGCTTCTGCTCCTCGGTGACGAAACGGCCGAGGCGCAGTTCGGCCGAGCCCTGGATGAAATACCACCAGACGAAGCCTTGCTGGCACTCCACCGTCCGCAGGTCGAAGGCGTCCTGCAGGTCGGGCCGCATGGTCCGGACCAGCGTCATGAAGCGGGTCAGCGTCGGGCGCACCTCCGGGAGAGCCTCCGCCGCCGGCTCGGTCAGGAGATACGGGGAGACGGCAAAATCCGTCTCCGCCAGCGCGCGGTACTCGCGCGCGCCGTTCAGCAGCAGCCACCATTCGAAGCGTTCCAGGTCGTCCCCGCACAGCGCGCGCAGGTCGGGTCGGGTCAGCCAGATGGTCTGCCCGACCCCGCCCAGCCGCGGGCGCGCCGACGCGCCGGTGCGCTCGGCGGTGTTCTCCGACATTTCGACCGGGGAAATGGGGTTCACGGAACCATCCATCAGGCGGATGTCCAATGGCACGGGCCTAGAGCACGCTGCGTGAGAGGCCGGCAAGGCTTGTGCACGATCGGGAAGGCCCGATGGCTTGGAGGATTCGGCACCCTGTCCCTCGCCTCATGGCTTCGTCTCACAGCGTCATCCTCACGAAGGGCAACGCGATGCGGTTGAAGGCCGGGTTGTGGAACG
Organism: Azospirillum sp. TSH64; assembly: GCF_003116035.1. Lineage (GTDB taxonomy): Bacteria > Pseudomonadota > Alphaproteobacteria > Azospirillales > Azospirillaceae > Azospirillum. The sequence continues at coordinate 52,010 of NZ_LGQW01000001.1, read as the reverse complement.
GATCCTCCAGATACTCCGACCAGTCGGCCCGCAGCCGGTTCAGGTCGTTCTGATGGACGTCATGCGCGGCTTGACCGAACAGGTATCCGCGCGTCTTCGATTCATGGTGGTACAGGCAGACGGCGGGATCATAGACCACCCGCCGCCCGGCCTTGCGCGCCGCCAGACAATAGGTGATGTCGTTCCAGTTGACGGGCCAGCCGGCATCGAAGCCGCCGACCTCCTCGAACACCGCCCGGTGGGTGATCAGGCAGGCGCCGGTCACCGCGGCGGCGGAGCGCAGCACGAGGTTGCGGCCGAGATAGCCGCCTTCGTCGCCGCGCACGCCGATCGCCTCATGCACCGCCCCCTGCTCCTGGCTGGTGACCACGCCGGCATGCTGGATGCTGCCGTCGCCGTAGAGCAGGCGCGCGCCCACCACCCCCACCTCGGGCAGGCGCAGCGTCGCCACCGCGCGGGCCAGCCAGCGGGGGTCGGCGGCCATGGCGTCGTCGTTCAGGAAGACCAGCACCTCGCCGCTCGCCTGGGCGGCGGCCAGATTGTTCATCAGCGCCCAGTTGAAGGGACCGCGATAGGGCATGACGTCGACGCCGCGCTGGGCGCGCATGGCGGCGATCAGCCCGACGCTGTCGGGATCCTCGTTCTCGTGGTCGATCACCAGGATCTGCAGCGGCCCGCCATAGGCTTGGCGGGTGCGCAGCAGGGAATCCAGGCAGTTGCGCAGCAGGACCGGAGAGTTGCGGGTCGGCACGATGATGCTGACCGGCGGCAGATCGGCCGCGGGGAACTCGATGTCGCAGGCCTCGACCAGGGTCTGGCCGGCCTCGCCATCCTCGCTGACCAGCGGCGCCCGCCGCGCCCGCAGCTCCAGGCCGCGGCGTCCGGCCCAGGCCTCGACCGCCGCCGGCTCGCCGGCCAGCAGGCGGGGCAGGCCGGCGGGGTCGCGCAGGTCGACGGCCTGCTCCAGCCCGTAGAGCACCGATGCGATGTGGCGGATGCCGCCCGACGCGGCGCAATCGGCCAGCCGCAGCATCAGGTCGTGCATCCCGGACGGCGGCACCCCGTCGGCGACGGCGAAGGCCTTCAGCAGCGCGTCCGCGGCCACCATGGCGATCGGGCCGAGATAGTCGTAGGCCAGCAGCATCACCGGGTCGAAGTCCGGCTTGAACACCGGGAGGAGCTGCGCGGCCTTGCCGCCGCGGCCGGCGATGGCGACGTCATGGTCGCTGTAGGCGACGGCGGCGCGGCCGGCGGTCCCCGGCTCCAGCGCGCCGAGGAAGGCGGCCAGCGCGTCCGGCCGCAGGATGCCGGCGCGGCCGACCAGCAGATGGCCGCCGGCCGCCGCCAGGGCGGGATGGCCGGCCAGCAGGCGGGGCAGGGCCGCCGGGGCTGCGACCACCAGGCGGCCGGCATCCTCCAGCGGGCGGAGCAGCGCCCGCGCCTCGTCGCCGAGGCCGCCGCCGTCACTGTCGCCGCCGTCATCATCGTCCAGCACCGTCACCATCCAGCGGCCATGCGACTGCGCAGCCAGCGAGGCGAGCATGCGGCGCAGCGGCGCCGGCGCCAGGGCGCCCCCGTCCACAGGATGAGGCCACAGGATGAGGTTGACGGTGACGTCCGCCGCGGCGGCGGGAATGGCCTGTCCGGCCGGCGGGCGGTGGCAGGCCAGCAGTCCCTGCGCCTTCAGGCTGCCATAGGCCGACAGCGGCGGGCTGATATTGCGCAGGGCATGGGGAAGCTGCCGCTCCAGGCTGGCGAGGGTTTCCTTCACCGACTGGATGGCGGCCAGCATCTGGCCGAGCTCGTCGAGGGCGGCCGGCAAATTGCTCTTGACGTAGAGGTCGCTGCCGAAGGGGGCCTTGGACTGGGCGTCGCAGACCCGCAGCATCGCGCCGCGGGCGGCGAGGTCGGCATGGGCCGTCGGGATGTCGAAGCTGAAGCCGTGCTCGCCGCCGCTGCCGATGCGCTCGCCCAGGCCGGGGACGAAGCGGTCGCAGCACGCCGCGCCGATGAAGCGGCCGCCGAGCGTCAACTCCAGCACGATGCGCTCGGAAAAATCGCTGGCGTTGGCGCACCAGCCCGACACGGTGCCGGCTCCGCTGTGCGACAGCTCGCCGATCAGGCGGCGGGTGGGGGCGAGCTCCAGCGCCGCCAGCCGGCCCTCCAGGCCGCAGCCGGCCAGCCAGTCGCCCACCCCGGCCGGCAAGCCGGCGCGGAAGCCGTCGTCGCGCAGGATGGTCAGCAGCCAGAAGCGCCAGGAACGGCTGGTGGCAAGGCGCTCGCGCGCGGCGGCCGACAGGGGCAGGCGGTCCAGCGCCCAGTGCCTCAAGGCCTCGTCCGGCGCCGGTGCCAGGACGATGTGCGGCAGCACCGCCGTGCCGGTGAGGTTGGCGACGACGCCGTTGAGGAACTCCTTGCGCATCAGGTAGAGGCCGAGGAATTCACCGAGAGTGCAGCCGGTGGCGGCGGTGATCTCCTCGACGCTGGCCGGCTGGCGGCCGAAGAAGAGGCGATAGCCGTTGAACGCATCCTCGAGGCTGGTGCGCGCCGCGGTGCCCCGGCCTTGCGCCGGCGCCGCTGCGTTCCCAACCAGCTTCAGACCGCCATCCATCCCCATCTTCCCCATCCCGACGGTCAGGCCCGATCCCTCCGGATGACATACCGGAGGATGCAGTGACCGACCTCCATCACCTCTGATCCAGCCGTGGCAGTCAGTGCCAAGTTCCTATTCCGAGTCCCCAACCTTGGATGGGAACGCCAAATGGAATATCAGGGTAACTCCTGATCGGTCTATAGCCAAAGGACAAAAAGAAAATCAACCTTATTGTGTGGTTGTATAACTCATGTGACAATACAAGCGCACCAAATATAGATTTCTCAATCTTCGGTTAAGGATATTGTGTTTGCAGGGCGGGGGAGCATGAGAGAGCCGCTGTAGGTGGGGGAGAGGCGCGGAGCGAAGGATTAAAGAGGCTTCCGCCAAGTCTCATCTTGAATTGGCAGGGTATGGCGGGCTCCGGGGAGCCACCCTGCGGCATGCGGTCGCAGGGCTTGTCGGGCGATCATGCCTCCGCCATGGCTGAGACGCCGCTTTCCAACAAGGCATGAATCCGGGAGGCATAGAGGTCTTGCAGCACCGGGCGGGCAAAGCGGCTGCGGGCGACGGCCATGCCCGCCGTCGCCCGCCGTCTGGCCTCGCCGCGATCTTCCCACACCTGCCGCATCGCCTCGGCGGCCAGGCCGACATCGGGCTCGAACCAGCGGGCGCCGGGGGTGACGCCGAGATATTCGTCGCTCTCCAGATAGCGTTCCCGGCCACCGACCAGGAAGGCGGTCTCGTCGCTCATGTAATCGAGGTTGGCCGAATAGCGGGAGGCGATGACCGGCTTGCCCATCATCATCGCCTCCACCATGGTGTAGCCGAAGCCTTCCGCCCGGTGCAGCGAGACATAGGCGTCGCAAGCGCGCATCTCGGCCAGGGAATCGGCGTATGACAGCTCGCGGTCGCGCACGAGGATGCGGGGGTCGCTCCCGACCAGACGGTCGAGCTCCAGCTTGTGGGCGAGGTCGGCGACGCCCCGGCTGGCCTGCCGATAGCGGATGCGCAGGACGAGCCGCACCCCGGTCTCGCGGGGGAAGGCTTTCCGGAAGGCGCGGGCCACCGCCAGCGGGTTCTTGCGCGTGTACCAGCTGCGGGCATCGAAGCAGAAATAGAAGGTGAAGGGTTCGGCCTTCGGCCGCTCGCCGGCGGCGGCCTTCAGCACGCGCTCGTCGACGCAGTTGGGCACGACATGGATGGGACCGCTGAAATGCTGGGCCAGCGCGTCGGCGCAGAAGCTCGACATCGTCCACAGCTCGTCCATCAGCTCCAGCGTCAGATGGGCCGAGCGGGGCAGGGTGCTGGTCTCCCACAGGAAGAAGCCGATGTTGTAGGCCCCGGCGAAGCGTTCCAGCCCATGGTTGATCATGTCGCCCGGCGCGCCCAGCAGGCCGAAATGGATCAGGTTGACCGGGTAGAGCTCCTCGCCGGTGTGGCGGCCGGGTACGGCCATCATCGGCATCGTCACGCCGAAGCCGGTGTCCTGCAGGATATCGCGGGAGAACAGGGCGTTGCGGCTGATGCCGGTGCCGCCGTCGAAATAGCCGAACAGGTTGACGCCCTTGGCCTGGGCCGTGCGCGGCAGGTGGCGCACCACCGGCGCGCGCTGCCGCTGGCACAGCGCCGAAAGGCTCAGGCTCTGCGCCCCCGGGACGCCCAGCCGCGCGTAGAAATAGGCAAGCCCGGTCATGACCTGCCCTTCATGCCGGACCGGCGCGTCCAGCAGGGCGCGCACCTCCGGGGTCAGGAACAGATCGTCGAGATTCCAGCGCACCAGCCACAGCGAGATCGCCAGCAGCAGAAGAAACAGCGTCCGGTCGTCCTGCAGATCGAAGGCGGCGGCGAGATCGGGGTCGCGGCCATGCATGCCGGCGTAAAAGCGCGAGATCAGCCCATGGCGGTCGATCCCAGCCGGTGCATTCAGCTCCTCCACATGCCGCGGCGCCAACGCCTGCTTGGGGAGGCGGGCCTTGCCGAACATCCAGTGGGTCAGATCGCACAAGGCGTCCGTCCCGCTGTCCGCCGCCATTCCTGCCGCCGGCTGGTAGGCCGAGAACAGGCGCGAGCGGAAGTTGCCGGCGGCGTCCTCGTCGCCCGAAGCCAGATAGGCCGTCACGTCGGCCGGCAGCGGGCACCAGGCATGATCGGCCAAGCCGAAGCGCTCGGCGTGCAGCACCAGGAAACGGGTCAGGTCGGCGGCGCTGCGCAGATGGAAATTGGGCGCTTCCTGCAAGCGGTGGAGCTGGTGCGCCAGAAAACCGCCGACGGTCAGCTCGGCCCCCTCGAAGCCCTCGGCGGGGCGGATCAGCCGCGCATCCTCCGCCCGGTCGCGTCCGCGCTTGGTCTGGCTGGCCGCCTTGGACAGCGCGTTCACGCACAAGGCCTGGCGCTCCGGCGTCATGCCGGACAGCGCCTTGTCGATAACCGCCCGGCGGAGATTGGTGACGAGGGGAGCGCCCGGGATCGACGCCGCCGTCCCGTGGATTTTGACGTCCACGCAGCAGTCCTCGGTCGACAGCAGGCCCTCGGGCAGGGGAATGTTGAAAGCGAGAAAGCCGTTGCGGCCGGACAGGTTGGTCAGCGCCTTGTGATGCTCGTTGCAGGCATGGGTGCCGAGAAAACGGCCGTCGACGTACAGGTCGACCAGACATTCCTTGGCAGGGTTGCTTTGGTTGTGCAGCCAGCCGTAGATCTTGCGGCTGGTCACGAACTCCAGCCGGCCCTGGTAGGTGGCACTCTCCTGGGCGACGGCCCTGAACGGACTGAGCGCGTTCATCGCGCCTCTCCCGGCACGGCGGCCCGCCCGCGGCAAGGGCGATGGCGCGTTGAAGCGCACCGGAGCAGGCTCAACCCGTAGACCGTCGGGGATGTGGAAACGGTCAAAAGAAATTTAGAGACCAAAGTATTTCTCGGCATTGCGTCAGCCATACCAACAAAGGAATATCCTTAAGCGGTATGCTAGCAAAGTTGCTTACGACCTGGTTAGGGATTTTGCATCAAGTTGCAACTTTGAAACACGGTCGTTGCGCGACGATGCATGCTTAGATAGGCCTGCGGCGGAAAGCGGACCGGGACTAAGGACGTGTCCTCGTCCCGGTCCGGGCTCAGCCGGCCGGCAGGATGAACCCCTGGGGCGGCCGGCCGGCTTGGTGCAGCGACCACATGACCTGATAGGCGTGTTCCAGGTTGCGGGCGAAGCGGCGGCTGTCGAACAGCGGCGCCGTCATCCGACCCTCTTCCAGCCGCTTGCGGAAGCCGGCGCGCCGGTCGGGATCGCCGGCGAGCGCCACCGCCAGATCCTCGTAGTCGGCCAGCGACCGCGTCACCGTCTCCGGCAGGCCGGCGGCGTTCAGCAGGCTCGCCGCCACCCGGGAGGCGAAGGTCTCGCCCAGGCAGGTCACCACCGGGCAGCCCGCCCACAGCGCGTCGCTGGTGGTGGTGTGGCCGGTATAGGGCAGGGTGTCGAGCGCCAGGTCGGCGACGCGGTAGCGGGCGATGTGCGCGGCCAGCGGGCGGGGCGGGGCGAAGACCAGCCGGGCCGGGTCGACGCCCTGGGCCTCGGCCGCGGCCTTCAGGTTGCCGGCAGCCAGCGGGTTGGCCTCGAACAGCCACAGCACCGATCCCGGTACCCGCTTCAGGATGCGCATCCATAGGGCGAACATGGCGGGGCTGATCTTGTAGGCGGTGTTGAAGGCGGCGAAGACGACGCCGTCCTCCGGCAGGCCGCAGTCGGCCCGCGACGGCACCGCGTCGGGCAGCGGGCGGTGGCGGTCGTTGATCTGGTAGGCGTCGGGCAGGATCGCCAGCCGCTCGGCATAGAAGGGCTGGTGCTCCGGCGGGGTGACGAAGCGGTCGCCGATCACGTAATCCATGTGCGGGCAGCCGATGGTGCCGGGATAGCCCAGGTAACTGACCTCGACCGGCGCCAGCCGGCGCGACAGCAGGTCGAGCCGGGTCTGCTTCGTATAGCCCTTCAGGTCGACCATGATGTCGACGCCGTCGTCGGCCATGCGGCGGGCGACGGCGTCCAGCGGCACGCTGCGGATGTCGCGGAAGCGGTCGAAGGCCTTCACCAGCCGCTGGCGCATGGCGCTGCCGTCGTCGGGGCCGTAGGAATAGGCCAGCACCTCGAAGCGGTCGCGGGCGTGCAGTTCGAACAGCTCGGCCGCCAGATAGGCGGTGGCATGCTCGTGGAAATCGGCCGAGACATAGGCGATGCGCAGCCGGCCGTCGGGCCTGGGGGTGGCCCGCGCCGGCATCGGCGGGGTGGAGGCGCGCTTGACCAGGCGGTCGTAGAACAGCCGGGCCGAGCGGTCCTGCTGGGCCGGCGTGGTCTCGATCGACAGGGTGGCCAGCGGGATGACGACGCCGCCGTCGCGGTCGATGGTCTCCCTCACCCGGGCGCACAGCCGGTCGTAATCGCCCCAGGCGCACAGCGTCTGCTTGAGGTAGAGGTGGTAGCACAGGGCTTCGGTCTTGGCCGGCGTCAGCGTCACCGCGCGGGCATAGGCGGTCTCCGCCTCGCCCAGGCGGCTCAGTTCGCGCAGGGCGTGGGCATAGCCGAGCATCGCCTCGCCATTGCCGGGCTCGATGACCAGCGCCCGCGTCAGGGCGCGGATCGCCTCGGCCATCCGCTGCCCCTCGCGGAGCGCCACGCCGAGATTGGCGGCGGCGAGCACGTCGATCGGCCGCAGCCGGAGCGCGCGGGCGAAATCGGTCGCCGCCCCGTTGCGGTCGCCAAGCGCCAGCCGGGTCGATCCGCGGTTGACGTAGCCCTCCGGCGTGCCGGGGGTCAGCTGGACACAGCGGTCGTGGGCGGCCAGGGACTCGCCCATGCGGCCCAGCGACTGCAGCACGGTGCCGAGATTGCTGTGGCTGTCGGACAGATCGGGACGAATCGCGATCGACTGGCGCAGGATGGTCTCCGCCTCCTGCGGGCGGTTCTGCATCATCACCACCGTGCCCAGCAGCTGGGTAACCTCGCCCTGGTCGGGAACGGCGTTCAGGATCGCCCGGCACACCTGCTCCGCCTCGGCCGCACGGCCGGCCCGGAAATGGTCCAGCGCTAGCCGGAGCGCTTCGTTCAGGGTCATCGCCCCGCCTCCCCGGCGAGAACGCCTGTCCGGTTTCCGGCCTCGGCCGCCAAGGCCGCCGTCACCCTGGCCATCACCTCGGCCCAGTCGTTGGATCTCGCCTGTCGGAACAGGCGCATGGTCGGATACCAGGGGCTGTCGAGGCGGTCGCGCATCCAGCGCCAGTCGGCGAACCATTTCAGCACCACCCAGGTCGGCCGCCCCATGGCGCCGGCCAGATGGCAGACCGAGGTGTCGCAGGTGACGATCAGGTCCATGTTGGCCATCGCCGCGGCGGTGTCGAGGAAGGCGTCCGGTCCGGCGTCGAAATCCGCTCCCAGCTCGGTCACCGCCACCCGGTCGCGCAGCCGCTCCAGATGGTCGAGGCCCGACACCTTCTGCAGGCTGTAGAGCCGGACACCGGAGAGTTTCCCCATCGCCTCGAAGCACTCCAGCGGGATCGACTTGCCGGTCTCGTTGCCGTGCCAGTTGATGCCGATGCGCAAGGCCGGGCGATTGCCGCCCTCCAGCCGGTCCAGCCGCTCCGCCCAGCCGGCCTGCAGCTGCGGCTCGGCCCGCAGATAGGGCACGCCGCCGGGGACGCTGTCCGGCGTGGTGCCGAGCCGGTTCATCAGGCTCATCAGCGAGATGTGGTAATCGTAGGCCGGCAGCGGTTCGCCGAAGGCGAACAGCCCGTCCAGGTCGGGGGCGGTCGACAGCACGCGCTTCAGCGCCGGCTGGCATTCGTAGAGCACCCGTGCGCTCATCCGCTTCAGCACGCCGGCATAGCGGATGTACTGGAAGGAATCGCCCAGCCCCTGCTCGAAATGGACCAGCAGGGTCTTGCCCGCCAGCGGCTGGCCCTGCCACAGGACGCCCGGCATGTTGCGCTTGCGCCAGACCCCCTGCTCCAGCCGGCCCTCATAGGCGACGGTGCCGTTGGCGTAGTCGCCGGCCATCAGCAGGCAGGTGCCGAGATTCTTGCGGTATTCCGGCCTGCCGACGTCGATGGCGAGCGCCCGGCGGTAGGTCAGAGCCGCGTCCGCCAGATGGCCGAGGCTGAGGCTGACGGCGCCCAGGTTGTTGTGATTGACGGCCACGTCCGGCTCGACGGCCAGCGCCAGCCGGTAGACGGCGCGCGCCCGCGCGCCGTCGCCGCTGAACATGAACAGGTTGCCTAGCGTCAGCAGCGCCCCCGGATAGTCGGGCTTCAGCCTCGCCAGTTCGCGGAAGGCGATCAGCGCATGCTCGATGTGGCGCTGGTCCAGCAGAATGCCGCCCAGCGCGTTCAGCGCGTCCAGATGGTCGGGCTTCAGCCGCAGTGCCTGGCGCAGCGGTTCCATCGCCTCGGCCGGCCGGCCGGAGGCGCGCAGGCACAGGCCCAGCGCACCATGCAGGGTGGCGCCACGCGGTGCCGCAATGTCCGGGTTTTCGTCGATCAGGCGGCGGTAGACGGTGGCCGCCTCGTCGAAACGGCCGGCCTGGAACAGCGCCGCACCGGTGTTGTAGGCCTGGACGAAGGCCGGCGAGAACTCGGAAATGGCAACCCCCAACGCTTGGTCCACAACGCTTGACCGCGCGAATGACCGGTGGCGCGGAACCGGGGCTTCTTAACCCAAGACCCCGGCCGTCAGCAATAAAGGGCTGCCGCTTTCACTTCTTTGATTTACCCCTGTGACCTTAGGGACCTTACTCCTGTGGCCTCCGGGATTTTTCCCCTGCGGCCTTCGGCCGGTCGCCGCCCAGGAGATCTCGTTGACCCAGGCGAGCTGCACGTCTTCCAGGCCGGCGCCCGTCATCAGCGCTTCCACCTCCTCGCGGCGCCAGTCGTTGGCGATCTTCGGCAGCATCCGGGCGAAGACGATGGAGCGCAGGTGCGCGAAGTCTAAACAGCGGATCAGGCTTGTGGCGCCAAACTAGGCGGTAAACTCATAAATCGTCTTGGCCTAGAGAGTGGTGTCGTGATTCAAGGGTTTCCCGAAGGAGCCCTTGATGACGCGCCGCCGCGACGAACTCACGGACCAGGAATGGTCGATCCTATCGCCGCTACTGCCGAACAAGCCGCGCGGTGTGCGGCGTGTGGATGATCGCCGGGTTCTGAATGGTATTCTGTGGCGGTTCCGCACCGGATCGCCCTGGGCGGAGATACCGGAACGGTATGGTCCTTCGACGACCTGTTACAACCGGTTCGTGCGATGGCGGAAGGCCGGGGTCTGGGATCGGCTTCTGGAAGCGGTATCGGCAGCCTACGACGGCGACATCGTGATGATCGACAGCAGCTGTGTTCGCGTGCACCAGCACGCTGCCACGGGAAAAAGGGGGCTGGAGACGATGGCGGCATGGGACGTTCCCGTGGGGGCCTCACCAGCAAAATCCACGCGCTCGTCGATGCGGAAGGCCGCCCCGTCCGTCTGCGCCTGACTGCCGGGCAGGTTGCCGACTGCACCGAAGCCGACGCCCTGACGGAGGATCTTGGCGAGGGGGCCATCCTGTTGGCCGACAAAGGCTATGACAGCAATGCCATCCGCGCCAAAGCCGCCGGGCGGAAGGCTTGGGCCAACATTCCGCCCAAAACCAACCGCAAGGGCAGCTTCGTCTTCTCGTCCTGGGTCTATCGTCAGCGGAACCTTGTCGAAAGGTTCTTCAACAAGATCAAGCAGTTCAGAGGTATCGCCACCCGATACGACAAACGACCCGAAAATTTCCTGGTGGCCGTGAAGCTCGTCGCCGTCAGGCTATGGTGCCAGGGATTATGAGTCTACGGCCTAGGGGTCACCCCCGGCCCCGTGGACGGGATCGGGGGAGTTCGGGGCTAGCCAGCCCCTGCGTGCCACCGGACCGGGTGGGAAAGGGGAACACAGGGTCTCGCTCACCGTCTTGCGTGTTCCGTGGAACGGTGGCGAGACCCCGCCGCCCTCGACGATCACGGCTCTCGTCGGTCAGCAGTGGTGGCGGTGCGTTGGGGCCGCTGTCGGCTGCGTGTGACACAGCGCCGTGCTGGCGCGCCTCGTGGGTGGTTGGGGGGCGGTGTTGCGCAGCCGGCTGCGGGCGGCGCGGGGGGGCCTCAGCCACCACGCCGAGGCGCCGCAGCTCAAGCGCGAACCGCTCGCGCCAATGCTGGAGGTCGGCGGGACCTGGCGCCAACCGCCGGCCGTCGGCACCGACCGCGCGAACCGCGATGTGGACGTGGGGGTGTCCGGTGTCGTCGTGGCGGACCATGACCCAGTCGTGGGTGCCGGCGAAGGTGTCGTGCGCCCACCGCCACGCTGCGGTCTCCACCCGGTCGGTGGGGTGCCGGGCGGCATGGACAGCGTGAGGGCGACGCTCTGCGCGGCATTCGCCGCATCCCGGCCCCCACGGCGTTGGCCAGCAGCCAGTCGTCGTGTAGGGCGAGCAGCCGCGCGCGTTTGGTGATGCACTCGCCGTCGTGGGTTTCAGCGGGCAGGCTGCCGTTGCGGGTGATGTAGTCGAATTGGGCGAGCAGATGGCCGGCAACGCCCCAGGCGCGGCCGGTCAGCTTCACCATCGCTTCCGGCGTCTTGGCCGTATGCGGTGTTCTGTCCCCACCTTCCGGCGGGATCAAGGCGGAGCGAGTCTCCCGGATCGCATGATCGGGAGAACGGTTTGTGTCTACGCTCGACCTTACGCTTGACCCGGAGCCCGTGCAGGTGCGCCGCATGGAAGTAATCACGGGCGATGTAGGCCGCCGGACCTGGTCGCCGGAGGAGAAGGCGCGGATCCTGGCCGAGGCGGCGGTGCCCGAAGCGGTGGTTTCCGAAGTGGCCCGGCGTCATGGACTGCGGCCTCAGCAGGTGTTCGGCTGGCGTCGGGAAGCGCGCACCGCCAGCCGCTCCCAGGAGGGCATGGTGTTCGCCCCAGTGGTGCTGGACACCACACCGTCCTCCGCCACGCCGATGCCGAAGGAGCCCCCGGCCATCGAGGTGCAGATCGGCGATGCGATGGTGCGCGTGCCGGCCGGCATGGACGGCGCCACCGTCAGGGCGGTGCTGCGCGCGGTGAGGGCGTCGCGGTGATCGGCATCGAGGGCGCGGTGCGGGTCCTGGTCGCCGCCAAGCCGGTCGACTTCCGCAAGGGCATGGATGGGCTGGCCGCCCTGGTGCAGCAGATGGGGGCGGATCCCTTCAGCGGGGTCGTCTACGTCTTCCGCTCCAAGCGAGCCGATCGGGTCAAGCTCCTGCATTGGGACGGCACCGGCCTGGTTCTCGTCGCGAAGAGATTGGAGGCCGGCCAGTTCCGCTGGCCAGCGATCCGCGACGGCGTGATCCGGCTGACCCCGGCTCAGCTCTCGGCACTCGTGGAGGGTCTGGATTGGACCCGGGTACGGGGCGTGCGGGTGCCTCGGCCGACGTCCGCCGGTTGAGCTGCGACACAGCGACTCGGCCACCGCTTCGCAGGCGAGGACTGCACAAGCCGCCGTTATACTGGTGGACGTGACGACCGCGCCTGAAACCCTTCCCAGCGATCCTGACGAACTGCGTGCCCTGCTGCTGGCCGAACGGCTCCGGCATGCCGCGGAGCTGACGGCGGCCCGCTTCTCGGCCGAGGAGGAGATCGCCCGTCTGCGCCAGATCATCCGGGAGCTGCAGCGTCATCGCTTCGGCCGCCGGGCCGAGCGCCTTGATCCGGACCAGCTGGCCTTGGCCTTGGAGGACCTGGAGCAGACGCTGGCTGCCAAGGAGGCCGAGCCCGCCGGCTCCGCGGCGACCAAGCCGGCCCCTTCGCCGCCACGGCGTCGGGTGAACCGCGGCAACCTGCCGGCCGATCTGCCACGCGAGGAGATTCTCATCGATGTCGCCGACAAGACCTGCCCGTGTTGCGGCGGCACGCTGCACCCCATCGGCGAGGATGTCTCGCAGCGTCTCGACCTCGTCCCGGCCCGCTTCCGGGTGCTGGTGACCCGCCGACCGAAATACGCCTGCCGCCAGTGCGAGGAGGGCGTCGTGCAAGCCCCGGCGCCGGCGCGCATCGTGGACGCCGGCATCCCACCGAGGCGCTGATCGCCCACGTGCTGGTGTCCAAGTTTGCCGATCACCTGCCGCTCTACCGCCAAGCCCAGATCTACGCGCGCCAGGGTGTCGATCTCGACCGCTCCACCCTGGCCGACTGGGTCGGTCGGGCGGCGTGGTACCTGCGGCCCCTGCATGAGCGGTTGCTGGCCAACTTGAAGGCGTCGGGCAAGCTGTTTGCTGACGAGACAACGGCGCCGGTGCTCGACCCCGGACGGGGCAGCACGAAGACCGGCCAGCTCTGGGCCTACGCGCGCGACGATCGCCCCTGGAACGGACCGGAGCCGCCGGCGGTGGCCTACGTCTATGCTCCTGATCGCAAGGCGGAACGGCCAGTGGCACACCTGCGGGGATTCACCGGCGTGCTCCAGGTCGACGGCTATGCCGGCTATCGCAAACTGGCCGAGGGCGGAGCCGTGCGCCTCGCCTTCTGCTGGGCGCACGTCCGCCGGGCCTTCTATGATCTCCAGACCGGCGGTTCGGCGCCGATCGCCAGCGAAGCCTTGCGGCGCATCGCCCAGCTGTACGCGGTGGAGGCGGAGATCCGCGGCCGTGACCCCGAGGCGAGCCGCCGGGAGCGCCAGGCCCGCTCAACGCCGCTGATTGCGGAACTGAAGGCGTGGCTGGAAAAGCAGCTGGCGACGGTGTCGCGCAAATCGACATTGGCCGAGGCGATCCGCTACGCGCTCAGCCGCTGGGAGGGGCTGACGCTGTTCCTCGACGACGGCCGGGGGGAGATCGACAGCAACAGCGTGGAACGCAGCATCCACCCGCTGGCCCTCACGCGCAAGAATGCTCTGTTCGCCGGCAGCGACGGCGGCGGTGAACACTGGGCCACCGTCGCGTCGCTGGTGGAAACCTGCAAGCTCAGCGGCGTCAATCCGCAGACCTGGTTCGCCGATGTCCTGACTAAACTCGCCGACGGGCATCCAATCACTAGGCTCGATGAACTGCTGCCCTGGAGCTATGCCCGGCAGGCCGAAACCGCCGTGGCCTGAAAACACCGCTTACTCTTGGCCGCGGCGTCTCCGGACCGGACCTTGGCGCCGGAGGGGCCCTTCGGCGTGGCGCGATCCTGCCCGAGCCGGATGTTGCGGCCATGTTAGGTTGGCGGAAGGCTTCCTGGAAATGCAACCCCTGTCCCAACTAGCTTTCGTTGTCCAACACAGCGTTCAACCGCCCAGGGGATTGCCAGCCTTCGAGCACGCTCTGGTACACACCCGTGGTGCTCGCCGCAAGGTCCCGAGGCGGCTCCTTCGTAAACACGACCCCTTCCGCGCTGCCGGTCCCTTTCACCATCTGCACGATCGTGCCCAACAGCGCTGTGCGTCTCCGAATCTTCTCGAAGACATTTTCCGCCCGGATGATCTCGTCAATCTCCCACCCTCTCGCCTTCGGAAACTGCGACGGCGAGTAGCGATACTTCTGCCGCCGCCCAAATTCTTTCAGGCGCATCTTCCGCTTGGTTAGTGGCCCGTAAAACGTTAGGACCGCCCAGTAGCACCCTACCCCAGACGCCAACTCTCTGATGTAGGGCAGATAGCTCCCCCACTCGCTACTATCCCGCCGGTCTCGGGCCTCGAAATGCACGAGGCGGACCTGCGCCTCCACTGCCCTGGCTTCCGCCAACAGGCGCTGCTGCTCCTGCTCGACGTTTGCCAATATCGCCCAATAGACGTCCTCGGTTGGCATCGGTCGCACCCCTTCCTGCTGCTTCTGTATCCCCTCCCATATACCATACTCCTAATTGTATGGAACAAGGGGAGCTTGTTCCATATATGAATTGGTGGAAGGGCTCATTCCATACACGACTTGGCCGGGGCTCATTCCATATACGGCGCTGGCTCTACGGCTACATCCCCTTTTGGAACGCACACTCGTACACTGACGAGAGCTTTTTTGCTGTTCGCATGGGTGCCGCCATTGCATCATGCTCAATCCAGGATGCGTGCCGCTAAAGCACCCACGTTGCCACTGACGGCGCCCGCACGTCTTCGCCTTTTGTCGGAATACGCGGTCGCTTGATGGCATGACAGACGACAGCAACGGCGCGAACACCGCATTCTGCCAACGCCATTGTTCATTGCAAACCTTAGGTCCAATCACTCCACGATGCGGCAATTATACCGTCGCCACTGATGACGGGCGCGTGACGCCGGCGGGGTTCCGTTTGCTCGTTATAGCGCGTCTCCCCGCGCCATATGCACATCCCGTTGGCGCTCCACTTTGCAACCGACGTGTCTGCAGGCCGTCGCCTACTCGGCCGAAAGGACGGCGCAACGGCGTCCATTGGTGTCGCGAACGCCGTTATAATGGAGCCTTCCACCGTGATACTGACCGGTGGCGACATGCGCCCTGTACTGTCCGGTGTAACGCTGTTATTGCGCTTTCCACTGTCGTGTACGCCGGTTGCTTGATATGTGCCTTTGTCTGACGGCCTTCTCGCGCGACGGCGTTGCAGTCACGACGGATGAGGGCGCTTCTACCGTTCGTACAGACGACACAACCGGGTCAGCAGACCGGTGGCACTGGATCGCTAGGCCCGGCGCTACTCTTTGAGTCATGCGGCCCAGTGTGGCCGCTTGTGCACCATCGGTTGGCGCAAACGATGGAGCGCACGCAGACGGGATGCGGGCTTGTGGTCACGCTTTGCTGATAGCCGCCCCGCCCGCAACGGTGGCCTTGATATGCTCACTCGCATTTCTCTATGGCGACTGGCAAGCACGATGCACTGGGCCTTTATGCGGCCGCAATGTGCACTCACGGGCAACCTTCTCAGGGGAGACTTTGCTCGGGTCGGTACCCTAGTCTCCCGATCATGTTAATCATGAACTCGGTGTCTGACACATGCCCGCTCGCATACACTATGTGACCATCGCTGTCGTTGATAAGGCAGCAGAACGGCTAAGCCAGTTGCCACCAAAAGAGCCCGAGAACATACCGATAAGCGGGGCGATTCAGCGTCTTCGTCCAAAGATCGATGCGGCGCTGAACAACGGCTACTCACTCGATGACGCCGTCGAGATACTGCGCGATCTAGACGAAGTGTTCACGCGTGTTTCTGTGAAAACCATTCGGCGCTACTTCGATGCCGACGACGTTAATGTCAGCGGTTCACGGCCTAAGACTGCCCGCCGACGAACACGCAATGCAGGTGCACGGCCTCAACCACACGAGACTGGCTCAGGTCCTGCACAGAGTGCAGAACTGCCGTCGATGTCCGGTGGCACCGGCGTCGATAATGCCTCAGCGCCGTCGCCTTCGGCAGCCGGCGAGGTATTGCCCTCAGAACAAAATGCAGGCGCGATGGTGGACATGTCTGCCGCTCAGGCGTCTCCCACAGTCCCTTCGCTTCCCACCACATCGCCGGCATCACCGGTGCCTGCAGACCTTCAAACCACCGCGCCGGCGTCACCGGTATGTGTTGCCAGACGCTCTCACAATGGAGCTGGCACAGCGTCAGACAACGTCGCATTTCAGGAGACTATGTGATGTCCAAGAAACTCATTCTCGTGATCAGCGACAAGGGCGGCACCGGCAAGTCTACCTGGGCGCGCGCCTACGCTGATTGGCTGCGACGAAAGCACGACACCGCATTCATCGCGTACGCTGATGGGACCGTCGGCCAGCGACGCTGCTGCATGGAGGCAGCAAAAGCTGATGCTGGCGGGTTGGTGTTCCTGATCACACAACGCGGACAGCGTCCGAGGTGGAGCATGCGGTTCAGGACAAGGACGGCAACCGCGATCTCGGACTGTTGCGGTCATCGATTTGGAAGCGTAGGTCATCCCCGATCACGTATCACCGCGCCAAGCTCAGCGGTTCCTGTTAGCCCCATGGACCTATTCACCAGCATTGCTATCCGCGTTGCCACCTCATGACTGCTTCAGAATATCGGGCCCACCGGGCTGAGGCTTTCGCCCTCTGGCAATAGGAGACGTGCGCCCGCCAAATTGCGTAGCAGGTGTCTTTGGGGCACTGCTAACCCCTCTCCTTGCCTCCGGTCGGGTTAACGTGACAACGCCCTCTCACCAACTGGAAAACGGCAACAGCCGTTCCATTTTCCAGGAGATCAGGTACCGTGATGGATACCATGGCCTATGCACGGGCTCTTCGGACGGCAGGCATACAGAATGTGGATGCCTCCGCAGAGGCGCTCAAGGTGGTTCTCGACGAGCTATGCAAGGAGAGGCAGCGGATGCAATCCGATATGGCCGAGATCAGGAAAGGCATCGATGCCATTCTTCATCGGATGGACATCGCCGACCTCAAACTCGACGGTTGCTTCACGGGGGTCGACCGCCGTTGCAAAGAAGCCGAGGCACACCTCCGTACTGAAATCAAAAACACGGCGCTGGATTTGGCGACCATGAATAGGCAGAACAACCGCACGATCGCCATCATCTCGGCTATCGTTGGTTTGATCATCCTGGCGGTGAAATTTGGCAACGGTCTGCTGCCCTAAGGGCACATCGCCGTGTATTAGTTTCTGCTGTTTGCAACCCGAACAGCAACATGACGGATGCGGCCTGTGCCGTATTTTTACACTCCAACGGCGCACCTGTGCCCCTCTGAGGCCGTGGTGCGCCTCCTTCTATCAATCGGCTTCCAAAAACCAGCCAGTATCGGCGTCCAATATCCAGCCACGTCTAAGTGGTGCATCCACCAAGTTGTTTAGACATTTAGGAGCGCCGGAAAAACCTTTCATCCGCACAGCGTCGGGCGAACGTTGCGACGGCTGGGCTTGTCGCGCCAGAAGGCCCGTTCACCTGAAGCCGAGAGCAAAGCGCAGGAGAGCTTCAAAAAAAGGGGGCTTCGCAGCGCCCTGAAGGAGGCCGCCGAAGCGCACCCGGGCAAGGGCCTGCGCGTGTTTTTCCAGGATGAGGCGCGCTTTGGGCAGAAGGGGTGGCTGTGCCATCGCTGGTGGCTGAAGGGCCAGCGTCCCCCTGGCCTGTGCGACCAGAGGTTCGACTGGACTTATCTCTATGCCGCCGTTGAACCCACAACGGGGGACGGCTTGGCCCTCGTCCTGCCGACGGTGTCAACCATCGCCATGAGCCGCTTCCTCGCCGACTTCGCCACCACCCTGGCCCCGGACGACCACGCCGTCATGGTCCTCGATGGCGCCGGTTGGCACGCCAGCAAGAGCTTGGTCGTGCCCAACAACCTCACCCTCGTGCCGTTGCCGCCCTATTCGCCCGAATGCAACCTAGTCGAGCGAGTCTGGCTCTTCTTGCGCGAGAATCTGATGTCGTTGCGGGTCTTTCCCGATCAGGGCGCCATCATCGACGCTTGCTGCGACGCCTGGAACGCCCTCATCGCCGAAACCGGCCGCATCAAATCCCTCTGCTTCCCGCTTTGGCTCCAGAAAGTCATTTCATAAGAGACTCAGTATTATGGGGAAGCGGCGTGCATCGCGGGTTTTGCACGGTGCAAACGCAGGCGGGTCTTTGGGGACATCGGGAGCATGGAGGAAGGGCAAGGAGGGCAGAAGATGGTCGGAGGCTATGTCGACGCCGCTCTGGCCGAGCGGTTCCAGGCCTGGGCGCTACAGACCGATGGGGGCGGGGGGCGCCTCGGCCGCGCTGCGGCAGCTCATCCTCCAGGTGATGGACGGTCAGACGCCGGCCGCGCCGAGGTCACCAAGTCGGTGTCCGGTTCAAGGACGCCTAGCGTGCGGCCCTGGCCGAGGCAGCCCGGGCGCACGGCACCAGCCCGGCGACTTGGCTGCACTCGCTGGCCCTGGTGCACCTGATGGGCCAGCCACAATGGAGCCCGGTGGAGGTGGAGGCGCTGCGCGCGGCGTTCCGTGAGCTGCGGGCTATCGCAACCAGCCTCGACCGCAGCACCCACGCGCTGACCCAGGCCGTCGACGCCGGCCTGTGTCCGTCAG
The DNA here is from genome assembly GCF_003116035.1 of Azospirillum sp. TSH64. Classification (GTDB taxonomy): domain Bacteria; phylum Pseudomonadota; class Alphaproteobacteria; order Azospirillales; family Azospirillaceae; genus Azospirillum. Next base: position 33,419 of record NZ_LGQW01000001.1, on the reverse strand, counting down.
AGCACCGCGACACCGCGTGCGAAGCCGGCGATCTGGTCCGGGTCGAGATGCGTCGCGTCGTTGCGGTGATGACCGGCAGCTTCGACTATTGGGGCCTGCCGGACGCCGAGCGCCCGGATGTGGCGCCAGGGGCGGCCGAGCGTGCCGCAGCCGCGATCCGTGTGGCCGAAAAACGTTGGAAGAATCGGCCGCGCGCGGCCGTGAGGACGGAGGATACAAGCAGGCAAAGGGGCTGGCGTGACGCTTGGTGGACGCGAATTGAAGCGGTGCCGGTTGGATGAAACCCAATCAAAGCGATCAGTCGTGGGTCTTCGTTCCGATCGCCGCCCAAGAGATCTCGTTGACCCAGGTGAGCTGCACGTCCTCCAGCCCGGCACCCGTCATCAGCGCCTCCACCTCCGCGTGCGTCCAGTAGTTGGCGATCTTCGGCAGCATCTGGTCGAAGACGATCGAGCGCAGATGCGCGAAGTCGAAGCGGCGGATCAGGCGGAAATATTCCAGCCGGTCCAGTCCCAGCCGCAAGGCCAGCCACAAGAGCGCGGTCGGCGGCAGGGACAGCGCATGTACCAGCCCGATCGGCAGGCGGCTGAACAGCGCCTTGCGCAGCGGATCGGCGAAGCGGACGATCCAGCCGTTGTTCTCGCGGCCATAGACCCAGATCATCACCCGCCCGCCGGGCTTCACCGCGCGCACCATGTTGGCGAGCGCCGTTTCCGGATGAGCCAGATGGTGGATGACGCCGATGGAGAAGGCGAGGTCGAAGCGCTCCACCTCGTTCAACTCATAGGCGCTCTGGCGGCGCACTTCCATGGCCGAATGCGGCGCCAGCGTCGCGCGGGCGGACGCCAAGCTACGCTCGTCGATGTCGATAGCCAGCCCGCCGACCGCGCCATAGCTCATCGGCCAATGGCTGTTGCGTCCCATGCCGCAGCCGACGTCGACGAAGGTCAGGCCGCGCCAGTCTTCCGGCTTGAGGAAAGGCGTCCAGCGGCGGAACTGCTCTTCGTAGATACCCTTCAGCTCGGCATAGCGGCCCCACTCATAGCCGAAGCGGTCGGCCGACCCGCTGTGCACCGCGGATGCGGTGTCGGGGACGGGGGAAGAAGACGGCGCTTCGCTCATCGCGGCGGTCCGATGTGGTGGAAGGGGAAGACGGCGCTATCGGTAAAAGCCGGAGGGCGGGCTTGTCAAGCAAGGGGCAGGCAGGGCGGCCCAGGCAGGGGGCAGGGGGCAGGGGGCAAGGCAGGGTGCGGACAGACCGGTTCCTCCCGCCGCCGCGGACGGTTACCATGCCAGCCCTTGCCGTGAGACGAAGCCGCCCTTCCATGCCCAACCTCCTATTCGACAAGCCCGGCATTCCCATCCTGTTCGTCCATATCGGCCACAAGGCCGTTGTCGACATCGCGCTGAGGCAGGCGGCGCTTGCCTCGCCCGACAGCCCGGTAATCCTGCTGATCGACGAGATCCGCGACCTGCCCTTTGCGGTCCATCAGGCCGACATCCGCCTCTACATCAGCTCGTACCCCCGCTTCGACGCGGTGTACGAGCATCTTTCGGTGAATGGCGAAGGCTACGAGGCGATGTGCTACGGGCGCTGGTTCTTCGCGCAAGAGTTCGCCGTTCGCCATGGGCTGGGACGCTTCTGCGTGTTCGACAGCGACGTCATGCTCTATCGCCCGGCGGAGCGGTTCGCCGCCGCCTTCGCCGGGCGGATCGCCGGGAACTGGAGTTGGGCCAATTGCTTCGAGGGGCCGGAGGCGCTGGGCTTCTTCTGCGACCGCTTCGTGGAGATCTTCGCCGACAAGCCGAGGCTGCACGCCCTGGGCGACCGTTTCCGCATCGGCGGCCGGCCGCATGTCAGCGACATGCATCTGCTGATGGAGATCGCCGCCGCCGATCCCCGCTTCCTTGAGCAGGGAAGTCTGATCGCCCAGGGTTTCGACCACAACATCCGCGATGCGGACGGCTGCTTCGCCATGTGCGATGGGCTGAAGAGCGTCCGTTTCGGGACGGACGGCATTCCGGTCTGCACCCGCACCGACGGCGGCGCCCCGGTTCCCTTCACCTTCCTGCATTTCCAGCGGCTGGCGAAGGACCGGATGGGCGGCTTCGCCTGGCCGGCCGCGGGCCAACCGCCTGTAAATCGGCCGCCTGTGGATCAGCCGCCTGTGGACTGACTGTCTGACCGGCGCCGATCGCACCAGCGCTGCCACATCAGCCGGTAGGCGGTTTCCAGATTGCGCATGAAGCGCCCCTCGTCGCACAGCGCCGATGCCCGCAGCCGCTCGCGCATGCCCTTGCGCAGCCGCATCAGCCGGGTCAGGTCGCCGGCCAGACTGGCGGCGATGGCAGCGTATTGCTCGGGGGTGCCGGCGACCAGTTCGGGCAGGCCGGCGGCGGCCATTAGGCTGGCGCCGACGCGGGCGGCATGCCGGCTGCCCGCCAGCGTCACCAGCGGCGCCCCCATCCACAGCGTGTCGCAGGTGGTGATGGTGCCGTTATAGGGGTGCGGGTCCAGCGCGATGTCGATGCGGTTGTAGGCGGCCAGATGGCCGGCGGCATCCTTGATGAAGCCGACGAGGTCGAGCCGGGCCGGGTCGATGCCGGCGGCGGCGAAGCGCGCGCGCATCGCCGCCGCGGTGCCGGGGTCGGACAGCGGCCGGTCCTTCAGCAGCAGGCGGGAGTCCGGCACCCGCCGCAGAACCTCGGCCCACAGCGCGACGGTGCCGTCGGTGATCTTCGACAGCTTGTTGAAGGACCCGAACGTGACGGTTCCGCTGGCGCCTGCCGGCAGCGGAACCACCGGCGGGGCGGAGGCCGGCGGGCGGAAGCACAGGAAGGGGGCGGGCAGCCGGACCAGCATTTCCGCCGCATGGGTGTCGGTCGGGCCGACCGGGTCGCTGATCGGATCGACGATGCGGTAGTCGACCGAATCCATGCCGGTGCCGTTGGGATAGCCCAGCCAGGTCACCTGCACCGGCGCCGGGCGCCGGGCCAGCATCGGCAGACGGTTCAGTCCCGAATGGCCGGCGAGGTCGACCAGGATGTCGATGCCGTCGGCACGGATCTGCGCCGCCAGCGCCTCGTCGTCGAGATGGCCCACGGTGCGCCAGCCGTCGGCCTGCGCCTTGAAGCGGGCGGTGTGGGCGTCGGCATGGGTGTCCGGCAGGATCGAATAGCAGACGATCTCGAAGCGGCTGCGGTCGGCCGCCTCGAACAGGGGCGTCAGGAAATAGGCTCCCAGATGCTCGCGGAACTCGACCGACAGGTAGCCGATGCGCAGCCGCTTCTCCGGATCGGGCCGGTTGGCGTGCGGTGCCGCCGTCGGCAGCCTGCCGTCCTGCCGGCCGAACCGCTCGTCGAAGCGCCGGTGTTCGGCCAACAGGCGCTCGCCGGACAGATCCAGGTAGTTCAGGCACAGCAGCCGCTGGCTGGCGATCAGCGGGTCGGCGGGAGACAGCCGTTCGGCCTGGTCGAAGCACAGGGCCGCCGCATCGGCATTGCCGCGCATCTGGTGGGTGACGCCCAGATTGAACCAGACGCCGGTGTCCTGCCGCGGATTGGCGGCAATCGCCCGGGTCCAGCGCCGGACCGCCTCGTCCAGTCGGTTGGCGCCGTAGGCGCTGCTGCCCAGCCCGACCCAGGGTTTGTCGTAATCCGGCCTCAGGACCAGGGATTTGCGCAGCGCCGCCGCCGCCCCGTCGGGCTGGTTCAGGTCGGACAGGATGACGCCCAGGTTGTTCCAGACGTCGGCGGCCGTGCCGTCCTGCGCCAGCAGGGCGCGGCAAAGCGCTGCCGCTTCCTCCAGGCGCCCGGCGTTGAAAGCCTCCAGCGCCTGCCGCTTAAGCGTTTCCTGAACGGGGGCGGTCATGAACGCGCTCAGGCGAGCCGGGCTTCGACCTGTTCGCACAGGTAATGGTACAGGCAGATGTGGACCTGTTGGATCAGCGGGGTGGAGCGCGACGGCACGTCCAGCAGGATGTCGCTCAAGGCAGCCATCTTGCCGCCGCCCTCGCCGGTCATGGCGATGGTGGTCATGCCCAGCCGCTTCGCCACCTCGAAGGCGGCGATCACGTTGCGCGAGTTGCCGCTGGTGGAGATGCCCAGCAGGACGCCGCCCGGCTCGCCATAGGCTTCGGTCTGGCGGGCGAAGACGCTGTCGTAGGAATAGTCGTTGCTCCAGGCGGTCAGGACCGCCGCGTTGGAGCTGAGGCAGATCGCCTTCAGCCCGCGGCGCTCCTTCAGGAAACGGCCGACCAGTTCGCCGGTGATGTGCTGGGCATCCGACGCCGAGCCGCCGTTGCCGCAGACCAGCAGCGCCCGGTTGGCGCCCAGCGCGGTGGCGACCGCATCGACCGCCGCCTCGACCCGCGCCGGATCCAGACTGTCCATGGTGCGCCGCAGGACGTCGATGGCGGCGGTGAGGCAGCCGTGCAGCGAGGGGGCGGAGGTGGCCTGGGAATCCATGGGCGGAATACCTTTGCGTGACCGATGATGCGCGTCGACGGTGACGGGACGGGGCGGACCCTGCGCGCGTGCCCCATGTGCAGCGGCCAGTGCATCCTATGGATCGCGGGGGCCTGTCAACTGCAAGCCGCGCAATGACGGCTTTCCCAGACCGCCGGGAAAGCCTATTTTCGGTCCTGTGCCCCGGCGGCGGGGCTTGGGATGCCAAGGGTGGCCTATGACGACGCGGACGGTCCGGCTGGGCCCCCTCAGCGTGAAGATGTACTGTGCGATCGGCATGATCGCCGTGTCCTGGGCGCAGTTGGAAGACATGGTTTCGCTGTGCATCTCGCGCCTTCTCGGCACCGATCACACTGATTTCCTGCCGATTGCCTCCAACATGCAGATCAAGGCGCGCTTCGATGCGCTGAAGTCCATCGCCGGTCTGCGCCTGCCCGCGGACGAGGCCAAGGCCCTGATCGCCCGCTGCGACGAGGCGCTGGAGCTGGGGCGGGAGCGCAACAAGATCCTGCACGGCTCCTGGATCCAGGGCGAGACCGACGATGTCGCCATCCGCCTGAACTATCGCGCCCATGGCCGCATCTCCACCGACGCTCCCGTCATCTCCGCCCGCGAGATCGCGGAGATCAGCGACCGAATCACCATGCTGACCGAAGGCTTCGCACAGACCCTGCAACGCCTCGGCCTGTTCGATCCCAAGAACCCGATGCGCAGCCCGGCGCGCGATTCAGGCAGGACGCCGGAGCCGCCCCTAGATTGAAGGCCGGCCTCGGCGGCCTCCCGCCAACTCCCCTGCCAACTTTTCTGCCAGTTTCCCCGCCAACTCCCCGACCGATGCCGGTGACGGCACCGGCGCCTCGATTCCCGGTTTTTCCCGACAGGCCATGCCTTCCATCCACGATATCCTGACCAAGGCCGTCGCCCTTCACAACGGCGGCCAGCCGGAGCGCGCGGCGGCGCTCTACCGAGACGTCCTGGCGGTGGAGCCGGCCGAGCCGCACTCCCTGCATCTGCTGGGGCTGCAAATGCGCCGTGCCGGCCGCGAGGCGGAGGGGATTGCACTGATGGCGCGGTCGCTCTTGCTGGCTCCCACCCTTGCCCCCGCCCTCTTCAACCAGGCGCGCGCCTTGCAGGATTCGGGGCGGCTCGACGAGGCCATCGGGCATTTCCGCCGCAAGCTGGAGGTGGAGCCGGACTGCGGCGTGACGCTGATCACCCTGGGAAGCGAAGCGCTCGCCCGTGGCCGGCTGGACGAGGCCGAACGGATTTTGCGCCGCGCCGCCGCCCTGGAGGCGGGCGGCGCATTCGCATCCCGGCTGCGCCGGGCACTGGAGCGAGGCGCCACCGCCCGCGGGATCGCCCGCGATGCCGCCGACCCGTCGCTGCCGCCGGGGCTGGTGGTCCGCGGCGCCTTCCGCGACAACAGCGGCTATGCCCACAAGGTCCGCCAGTTCGTCCGCCATCTGGTCGATGCCGGAGTGCGGATCCGGCTGGTCGACCTGAACCATGACGATGTCGACAATCTGCCCGACGATCAGATCGATCCGCTCCTTCACACGCTCGATCGGCCGGTGCGGGCCAAGGCGGTGCTGAGCTTCACCACGCCGCTGGTGGTCGAGGCGGTGCCAAACCTGAAGACGATCAACTACACCGTGTTCGAGGCGCTCGACATTCCGCCCCTGTGGGCGACGCACAGCCGGCGCCACGACCATGTCGTCGTCGCCACCGACTCCTCCCGCCAGGCATGGCTCAATGCCGGCCATCCGGCCGGCCGCGTCCATGTCTGCCCGGAAGGGGTGGAACCGCTGGAGCCCGGCCGGGTGGCGCCCGCCGCCTTCCTTGGCCTGAACGGGCGCCGGATGACCGACTATCCGGTGCGCATCCTCAACATTTCCGACCTCAACAGCCGCAAGAACCTGGAGGGGCTGCTGCGGGTGTGGCTGCGCACGACGCGGGCGGAGGATGGCGCCGCCCTGCTGCTGAAGGCCGGCAAGGGGGGAGGGGCGTCCGGCAGCATCCGCGATCTTCTGGTCCGGCTGACGGCGGAGATCGGCCGGACATTGGAGCAGGCAGCCCCTCTGTTCCTGATCGAGGGCATGCTGTCGGATGCGGACATGATGTCGCTCCACGCCACCGCCACCCATTACTGGAGCATGTCGCATGGCGAGGGCTGGGACCTGCCGATGGCGCAGGCCGGCGCCATGGGGCTGACCCTGCTGGCCCCGGACCACAGCGCCTATCGCGCCTATCTGGACGGCCGGGTGGCCCACATGATTCCCAGCCGCGTCACCCCCGCCCTGGACGGCTATCGCGGCCGGGACTGGTGGACCCCCGACGAGGAGGCAGCCGCCCGGCTGCTGCGCGCGGTCATCGACGATCCCGACGGCACCCGAATGTCCGCCCGCGAGCGTCTGCTGGAGAATTTCAGCTGGCGGTCCGCCGCCCACCGGCTGATCGGCCTTCTGCGCGGGCTGGACGCCCTGTGACCGGCGGCCCCGACCTTCTCGGCATTGGCCCGGCCCCGGAGCGAGGGGCTCTTGCATCGTCGGGGGGAGCAGGGCAAAGAGCCATCTTCGGCCCTCAGCTTCGGCACGCACCTTAACGCAGGCGGGTTTGCGCATGGATCAGCAGAAATTCCGGCAGGTGATCGGCGGCATCGCCGCGGCCTGCGCAATCGACCATGCCGCCCTCGACCGCGAGCTTTGCGCCATCGAGGCGGCCGGCGACCGTCAGCGCCTCTACGACATCATGGCGCTGCTGATTTCCCGGATCGGCGACGGGGTGGAGAGGGGCCGGCTTGCCGACGCGCTGATCGGCTGCCGGCCCGATGACGAGGCCCTGTATCTCGCCCTGGCGCACCGGCTGGCCTATGCCGGCATGGGGGTCCTCGAACGCGATCCGGCCATCCCCCGGCAGGGCATCGACCTGCTCGGCCGGGCGCTGGAACGGGCGGCGCCATCCCCCCTGCGGCCGCAGGTCCATGCCAACCTGTCCTTCCTGTTCAACGAGGCCGGCCGCCCCGACCTGGCGGAGGTCCATGGCCGCGCCGCGGCCGGCTGCCAGAACGCCATCTTCCATCTCTGGCTCGGCGAAGCCCTGTTCCGGCAGGGAAAATACGCAAGCGACGGGCTCTGCGTCATCGACCTGTCGTCCCTGTCCTTCCGCCGGGCGGCCCAGGCCCTGGCCCAGGCGGATGCGGCGCCGCCCTTCGCCCCGGCCGGACGGCATGTGGTGCTGGTGTCGGTGGACGGCGCCTATTTCAAGCGCTACGCCGCAGCGCAGATCCTGAACCTCCACGCGCTCGGGTCGGCGGTGGCCGTCCACTACCACATCGTCAACGGCGATGCGGAGGTCGCCCAGCTGATCGAGCGGCTGCGGGGCATCGTCGGCGCCATGCCGGTCACCTTCTCGCACGAGCGCTGGGCGCTGCGGGGGGAGGCCATCGACAAGCCCTATTACGCGTCCTCCCGCTTCCTCATCGCGGCGGAGGCGATGCTGCTGCACAAGGCCGACGTGATCGTCTGCGATGCCGACGTGCTGTTCCGCGAGAAGCCGGAGGACATCGTCAGGCTCGCCGGCACCGCCGACGTCGCCCACACCGACTATCGCGGCGAGCCGCTGTGCAGCCGCTACAACGCCTCCTTCGTCTATTTCCGCCACAGCCGCAGCGGCTATCTGACGCTGCTGATGATCGCGGATTTCCTGCGGACCAACTTCGCCCGCTGCTACATCTGGATGATCGACCAGGTCGCCCTGTTCGCCTGCGTCGAACGCGCCGCGCAGCTGCTGGGGAGCGAGATGGCGCACGCCGCCTGGCCGGACAGCGTCCTGCCGCCGCGTGCCCCCGATGCGCTGCCGCTCGTCCTGACCGGCGCGCTCGCCGGAAAGCACGGCAACAGCCCCTACAGCGCGAAGCGGGACGAAATCCTGCGGGCATACGGCCTGTGAGGAGCGCGGGACGCCGGTCCGCCGGTTTGTCTTCGGCCGTGCATCGCGATTGCGGCTGCGGTAAGTAAGCGGCCGTCCTGCCCGCGCCCGAACGGCCCGGCAGATGGATTGCCCCGACGGAGCTTTCATGCCGACCCTCGAAGAAGCCTTCCGCATCGCCGTCGAGCACCACCATGCCGGACGGCTGGCCGAGGCCGAGGCCGTCTACGAGAGCATCCTCGTGGCGGTGCCCGACCAGCCGGAGGCGATGTCGAACCTGGGCTACGCCCAGCAGATGCAGGGCAGGCTGGGGGCGGCGGCGGCCACCTACCGCAAGGTCCTGGCCAAATGGCCCGACCGGCCGCAGGCCCATATCCGGCTGGGCGAGATGATGCAGTGGACCGGCCGCTGGGGGACCGCGGCCGACTGTTACGAGACCGCGGCGTCGCTGCTGCCGAACGATGAGGGGCTGGCGGCCCAGCTCGACCATGCCCTGTCGCTCGCCTCCCGCCACCAGGCGCTGCGCGAGCCGCTGCGCCGTGGCGGACGGCTGGACCTGCGCGACGTCACCTTCCTGGTGCCCTGCCGTATCGAATCCCCGGACCGCAGGCGCAACCTGCGCATCCTGGTCACCTATCTGCGGCGGTATCTGGACACCAACATCCTGATCTGCGAGGACAATCCGGAGCGCCAGGACGTCCCCGGCATCATGGCCGAACTGGGGCTGGGGTCCGCCGACTACGGCTATGTCCACCTGACCGGCAACGACAGCCCCTACACGCACAAGGCCAAGCAGATCAACCTCATGGCGGCGGCGGCGGCCACGCCGATCCTGGTCGTGCAGGACACCGACGTTCTGGTGGAGCCGACCCAGTATGTGCTGGCCCGGCAGGCCGTCCATGACGGCGCGGCGCTCGCCTGCCCGTTCAACGGCCTGTTCTTCGACGTCGCCCCCGACTTCGTGCCCGGCGTGGAGCGGACGCTGGCGGTGACCCAGATCGACCTGTTCGATCCGCGCAACGAGATGCTCTACAAGAACTCCTACGGCGGCTCGGTCTTCTTCGCCCGCCGGGTGTTCGACCGGCTCGGCGGCTTCAACGAGAGATTCGTCTCCTGGGGCTGGGAGGATTTCGAGATCTACCGCCGCCTGGAACTGCTGGGCGAGCGGGTGGAGCGGACGCTGGGGCCGCTGCTCCATCTCAGCCATGCGCGGTCGGCCAATTCGGTCACGGAAAACCCCTGGTACGCCCACAACACCGCCGAGTATGAGCGGGTGGTGTCGATGACCCCCGACCGGATCCGGGCGGAGATCGCCGGCGGCGGCTTCCGCCGTCCGCTGGTCGGCGCGGACACCGTCCCCGGCTGGGGGGAGCCGCCGGCCTCCTGAGTCCGGCCCATGGCGCGGCGGGCATAGGGTCCGCCGTTTCCCAACCCGCGTCCGAGACCTCCTCATGCCGCCGCACACGCAAGCCGCCTCCCTCCTCCCGCAGCCGGCAGCCGACGCTCCCCGCACGCTGTTCTGCTGCCTTGCCACGCCCGACTATTACCGCCGGCCGCTGTTCTCGGAGCGCGAGGTGTTCTGCGGGCCCGACTGCCCGACGGTGGAAACCGGCGACGGCTTCGCGTCGCTGAACACCCCGCCCGGCGAATATGATCTGTTGGCCATCGTCGCCCGACTGCCGGCGCACCAGCGTCCGGAGCTGATCGTGGTGAAGGCCGACGCCACCCGGCGCAACCTTCCCCGCGGGCTGGACCGGCTGCCGGGCACTAAGGTTCTGCTGGTCGGCGACACCCACCATTTCGCCGGCCCGCTGCGCACGCTGCTGGCCTATGGCGCGATGGAGAGCTTCGACGCCGTTGTTCTCGACCACACCCGCCAGCATGCCCATGCCTTCCTGGAGGCGGGGTTCGACCGCGTCTATTGGATCCCGGCGGTGGATTATGCGCTGCGCCGGCGCGACATTCCCGCAGTCCCCGACCGCCCCCTCACCTTCGTCGGCCAGGTCGGCGCCTTCCATCCCTGGCGGCGTCATGTGCTGGACCGGCTGACGGAAGCCGGGCTGCCGCTGACCGCGATGCGGGCGCCGCCGGAAATGGCGGCCGACATCTATGCCGGCTCGCAGATCACGCTGAACGTCTCGCTGAACGGCGACCTCAACCTGCGCGTCTTCGAGGCGCTGGGCGCCGGCGGCTTCCTGCTGACCGATGCGCTGTCGCCCGACGCCGGTCTGGAGCGCTGCTTCACCCTCGGCCGCCATCTCGCGACCTACCGTTCGCCCGGCGAGCTGGTGGAGATGGCCCGCCATTACCTCGACCACCCGGATCAGGCGATGGCGATCCGCCGGGCCGGACAGGCGCATCTGCTGGAATTCCACAGCCCGCGGGTCAAATGCGCCCAGTTCTACGCCGCGGTGTTGGACGACCGCGTCGATCCGGCGCTGGAGGTGCGCGGGGAACGGCGCGGACTGTCGGCCCTGCCGGCCCGGAGCGCCGGCTTCCGCTGCCGCCTCGCCGCCTACGAGGCATTGCAGCGGCTGCAGCTGACCGCGTCGCGGCTGACCGTCCATGCCGCCGCGGAGGACGGCTTCGCCGCCGACCTGCGCCTCATGGCCCGCGATCTGCCGCGGGTGGCCTTCGCCGCATTGGGCGACGCACTGGACGCCGAGGCCGCCCCGGTTGCCCTGCCGCTGCCGCCATCCCCCGACCGGGTGCGGGACGATGCGGTGACGCTGCTGCCCTGGCCGGGTGCCGGTTCCGATAGGGCCGAAGCCGACCGCCGGATGGCCCGGCTGTCCGGCGCCTTCGTCCTCTGCCCCGCCGCGTCGGCGCGCGACCATGCCGCGGCCTCCGCCCATCTGGCCGGCTGGGGCTTCGTGCCCACCGAACCCGGCGGCATCCTGTTCCAGTGCGCCGACGCCCTGCGCTATGCCGGACGCTCGCTGTCCAATCCGGATCTGGCGGCGGGACTGGCGCCGGATCTGCGGCGTGCGCGCCTGACGGCGCTGGAGCCGATGCTGAGGACCGCCGACCAGATGGTCGGCGCCGCCCGTCTGGCCGCCCGCTTCGGCGAGAACAGCCTGGCGGAACGGTTTCTGCTGGGTGCCGTCGGGCTGGACCGCCAGCAGCCGGATGCGCTCGCCGGGCTGGCCCGCCTGTGTGCGGTGGCGGGACGCGCGCTGGAGGCATTCGTCTATCTTTGCGAGGCCCGGCGTGCCGCCCGTCTCGCCGGAACCGCAGACCCGGCTCCGGATTTGGACGCCGCCGCCTTCGCCGCCGCCACCGGCGGCCATCCGGGGCTGGAGCGCTACCTCGGCCTGTTCCGGCAGGCGGCCGCCCCGTCGACCGGCCGGCCGCGCCGCATCCTGGTGGTCACCAACCTGTTCCCACCGCAGGAGTTCGGCGGCTATGGCCGCAAGCTGTGGGAGTTCTCGGCCGAACTGATCCGCCGCGGCCATGCGGTGACGGTGCTGACCGCCGACGTGCCCGAACTCGCCCGGCCCGGCATGGCCGGCACCGAGGATATCGAGGCGCATGTCGACCGCTCGCTTACCCTCTATGGCACCTGGAAGGACGGCCGCGCCTTCATCCACGACGATCCGGCCCATCGCGCCGCGCTGGTCCGCGCCAACATCCGCCGCGTGCTGGAGACCGCCCGCGACTTCCGCGCCGACGCCTGTCTGGCCGGCAACCTCGATCTGGTCGGAACTGAGTTTCTCGACCCGCTGACCCGGCAGATGGGCGTCCCGGTTCTGCACTGCCTGGGCAACCAGAATCCCGGCTACGCGCCGGAGACGGCACCCCGCTCCCCCCTCTACCGCGCCGGACCGGCCAGCGGCTGGGTGGCGGACCGGCTTGTCGCCGGCGGCTACGGCCTGCCCGCCACGGTGATCCATCCCGGCGCCCGCGTCGATTATTTCCACCGCGCGGCGATGCCCTCGACCGACCGGCTGCGCATCGCCTTCGCCAGCCTGTTCGTCAACTACAAGGGGCCGCAGACGCTGATCAACGCGCTTGCGATCCTGCACCGCGAGGGCATCGACTTCGACTGCACCTTCGCCGGGGAGGCGCCGGACGCCGATCTGGCGGCCCGCTGCCGCGACTTCATCGAGCGCCACGGCATGGCCGGCAAGGTGCGCTTCACCGGCTTCCTCGACCGCCGCGGCCTGTCCGACCTGTTCGCCCGCTGCAACGTGCTGGTCTTCCCCAGCGTCTTCCAGGAGCCCTTCGGCATCTCGCAGGTGGAGGCGATGGCCGCCGGCCTGACCGTGGTCGGCAGCGGCACCGGCGGCAGCGGCGAGGTGCTGCGCGACGGCGTGGACGGCCTGCTGTTCAAGGCGGAGGACCATGAGGCGCTTGCCGGCCGCCTGCGCAGCCTGGTCAAGGACCGCGATGCCTGGCTGCGCATGGCCTTGTCCGGCCGCGACCGCGCCCGCGACTTCACCGTCGCCCGGTCCGTCGACCGCATCGAAGCGGTGTTCGAGGAGCTGGCCAGAGTGAAAGATGGCCTCTAAAGTTGCCAATAATGAAGATTTTTGGTATTGTCGTCAAAGTTGTTGCCGAAAATACCTATTAGTTTTTGGATAAATTGAAGATGACAAATGTCCTCGTCACTTGTTGCAACTCCGAATATTACTCATCCTGCCTTCTTTTGATTAGTACTGTCCATAATTTGAGCGATTCGACTATTGATAAGATCCTTGTCTATAATCTCGGTCTTTTGGGCGAAGAGGTCGCTTTCCTAAAAAAGTGTCATAAGGTCCAAGTCGTGGAATTCCCGGCCTGGGTGTCCGACATATACCCCGAGTTCCTCACCCCCAAGCAGTATGCCTGGAAGACCTTTGTCATCAAGGATGCGGCATCCTACGGAGACAACATCTTCTATCTCGATTCCGGCGCGATGTTGGTAAGGGACATCAAGGACATCTACGAGAAGATCGAAAAGAATCACATTTTCGTCGTCGGCGGTTGGGGGCAAAACAAGACCTGGACCCATGATCTCTGCTTCAAGATCATGGGGGCCTCCGAGAAGGAAAAGAATGCCAATCAGATATCCGCAGGAATCCAGGGTTACAAACCCAACGGCCGGTTCCAGCGTTACGTGGATGAAGGGTTTCTTTACGCCTGCATCAAGAGCGCGATTTTCGGCGATCACAAGAACCATCGCCATGACCAGAGCATCTATTCCGTCCTGGTCAGCCGCTACGGCATAGAACCCGAGGACATAGGCATCTACGGCGAGTTGCAAGGCATTCTAAGGCCCGATCAGGCCATCTATGTCCACAGACGCGCTTTCCCGGTTTCCAAAATCCAGCTCAAGGCGAAGGGTCGGGAATGACCTGACGGGTCACTCCCGGAGCCCGGCGGTGAGAAAAAAGGTCCGGAGCAACCGCCCCTTTCGATAGGGGAATGAAAGGCTGTAGAGTGGCCGTGCCGCAGTCCGCGGTGCGGTTTTCCTCCCGGTCATGACAATCACCCTCTCCGACCTGCCCGACGCCCCAGGCGGCACGATGCCTGCCTGTTCCTGCCTGTTGTGCAGCGCTGCCGGTTGGAGAACTCCCGCCATCGTGATGCTTGGCTGCGCATGGCCCTGTCCGGCCGCGCCCGCGACTTCACCGTCGCCCGCTCGGTCGACCGGATCGAGGCGGTGTTCGAGGAGTTGATCGGAAGGAAAGTCAACCCGCCGGGTTGCTGATGCCGCGAGATTTCTGATAATGTCGGTCAAATTTTCCGGAAGAATTCCTGTGTCGGGGCAGTGCTGAAGATGTCGAATGTCCTTGTTACCTGCTGCAACTCCGCCTACTACGAATCCTGCCTTCTTCTGATCAGCACTGTTCATTCGACGAGCGATTCCACCATCGACAGAATCCTCGTCTACAATCTCGGTCTTTCAGGAGAACAGGTCGATTTGCTGAACAGGTGCCACAAGGTGCAGGTCGTGGAATTCCCGGCCTGGTTGTCCGACATATACCCCGAGTTCCTCACTCCCAAGCAGTATGCCTGGAAGACCTTCGTCATCAAGGATGCGGCATCCTACGGAGACAACATCTTCTATCTCGATTCCGGCGCGATGCTGGTGCGGGACATCAAGGACATCTACGAGAAGATCGAGCAGAACCATATCTTCGTCGTCGGCGATTCCCACAAGAACAGGACCTGGACGCACGATCTCTGCTTCAGGATCATGGGAGCGTCCGAAGAGGAAAAGAACGCCAACCAGATATGCGCGGGAATCCAGGGCTACAAGCCCAATGGGCGGTTCCAGCGCTATGTGGACGAGGGGTTCCTCTACGCCTGCATCAAGAGCGCGATTTTCGGCGACCATAAAAATCATCGCCATGACCAGAGCATCTATTCCGTCCTAGTCAAGCGCTATGGCATCGAACATGAGGACATCGACATCTACGGCGAGTGGAAAGGCATCCTGAGGCCCAATCAGGCCATCTATGTCCACAGGCGTTATTTCCCGGTCTCCAAGATCCATCTCAAGATGAAGGGGTGATGGGGTTGACCGGCCGGGATCCGGCCGATCGCCCCCCAAGGCACGTCGGTGAGAAAAAAGGTCCGGGTTTGCCTCCCCTTTCGATTGGGGAATGAAAGGTTGTAGAGTGGCGGAGCCGCAGATCCGCGGCCCGGATCCGCTCCCGTCCATGACGATCACCATTTCCGACCTGTCCGACGCCCCGGCCGGCACCGTGCCTGCCTGTTCCTGCCTGCTGTGCAATGCCGCCGGCTGGAGTGCCGCGCCGATTGCCGCAACCCCGGACCCGCAAGGTTCGGTTCCGCAGGGCGCCGCCTCCGCCACCGTCTCGGCCCTGCTGGCGACGGGGACGCCACGCTGGGGCAGCGGTGCTGCCGGCAGCGGGGCAACCGTCACCTACAGCTTCATGGAGCAGCTGCCGTCCTACGCCACCGTCTCGGACGGGACCGGTTTCGCGCCGCTGTCCGCCACGCAGCGCGACGCGGTGCGCCAGGCATTGGCCGCCTGGAGCGCGGTCGCCAACATCTTCTTCGTCGAGACCTCCGACAGCGCCAACAGCGGGCAGGGCGGGTCGATCCGCCTCGGCACCAACCGGCAAAGCTCCAGCGCCGCCTACGCCTATTATCCGAGCGGCTCGCTCTATGACGGCGGCGGCGACATCTACCTGTCCAACAGCAGTGCCGCCAACACCAGCCCGACGCTTGGAACCTACGGCTACCTGACCATCCTGCACGAGATCGGGCATGCCATCGGGCTGAAGCATCCCGGCAACTACAACGCCACCGGCGGCGGGGGCGAACCGCCCTACCTGTCCTCGGCCGAGGACAATTACCGCTACACGATCATGTCCTACAACAGGCACCCCAGCCTGGGTCTGAACGGGCTGGCGACGGGGCCGGCGCTGTACGACATCGCGGCGGCGCAGTACCTGTACGGTGCCAACACCAACACCCGCATCGGCGACGACCGCTATGCCTTCGCCAGCAACACGGTCGCGGTCAGCCAGTCCATCTGGGATGCCGGCGGCACCGACACCATCGATGCCGGCGGGCAGGCATCGGCTGTCAGCATCGACCTGACGCCCGGAGCCTTCAGCTCCATCGGCCCCAACGGGTCGGGCGGGCTGGCGGTGGGCAATGTGTCGATCGCCGCCGGCGTCACCATCGAGAACGCCATCGGCGGCAGCGGCAACGACATCCTGATCGGCAACGGCGCCAACAACCTGCTGATCGGCGGGGCGGGTGACGACACGCTGACCGGCGGGGCCGGCGACGACACGCTGCAGGGTGGCGGCGGAACCGACACCGCGGTCTACAACGGCAGCCGGTCCTCCTACACCGTCACCGTCACCTCCGACGGCGCCACCATTTCCGGCGGCGGCGAGGGCACCGACACGCTGACCGACGTCGAATTCGCCCTGTTCGCCGACACCCGCATCAGCCTGCTGCCTCCGGCGGTCGCC
Organism: Azospirillum sp. TSH64; assembly: GCF_003116035.1. Classification (GTDB taxonomy): domain Bacteria; phylum Pseudomonadota; class Alphaproteobacteria; order Azospirillales; family Azospirillaceae; genus Azospirillum. The sequence goes on along the minus strand of NZ_LGQW01000001.1, from coordinate 17,085 downwards.
GCCAGGGCCGGCCGGGTTTCCATCGGTTCCTCCATCGCCATTGCCAGCCTGATCACGGCGACCGATCCGGCCGGCGGCCTCGTCACCCAGTATGAGCTGGTCGACAACACCAGCGGCGCCGGCTCCATCATGGTCGGCGGGACGGCCCAAGCTGCCGGCGCGGCGGTGCCGCTGACCGCGGCGGCCTTCGCCGGCGTCACCTTCGCCGCCTCCACCCTGCCCGGCATCGACGAGCTGTCGGTGCGCGCCTACAACGGCGTGGCGTGGAGCCGTTGGATCGGCTTCACCATCGCCTCGCGACCGGCCAACCGGCCGCCGGCCGTCCAGGGCGACAAGACCCTGACCGCCCTGGAGGCCGGGCCGGCCATCGCTCTCGGCATCGACCGGCCAAGCGACCCGGACGAAGGCGACAGCATGACGGTGACGCTGGTCCGCCTGCCGTCCGCCGGCACGCTCCGGCTCGCCAACGGCACCGCCGTCACGGCCGGGGTGACGCTGGGGGTGGCCGATCTGGCCGGCCTGACCTATCAGGCATCATCCGGCACCCCGGCGTCGCCGGGGTCCTTCGCCTACACCGTCACCGACAGCCAGGGGGCGGTCAGCGGCCAGACCGTGACCTTGCGGGTGACCACGCTGGCCGAGACGATGGCCGGCTTCGACCCGCTGGCCTATCTCGCCTCCAATCCCGACCTTGCCGCCGTCTTCGGCACCGACGCCGCGGCGGCGCGTGCGCATTACCTGTCCGTCGGCCGGGCGGAGGGGCGGGCGGCCCGGTCCTTCGACCCGCTCTCCTACCTCGCCGCCAATCCCGATCTGGTGGCGGCCTTCGGCTACGACCTTGCGGCGGCGAGCCGCCATTATCTGACCCTGGGCCGCCGGGAAGGGCGGTCGGCCGGCAGCTTCGACCCGCTGGCCTATCTCGCCGCCAACCCCGACCTCGCCGCCGTCTTCGGCACCGACACCACGGCCGCCACCCGCCATTATCTGTCCAGCGGCCAGCGGGAGGGGCGCAGCACCCGGTTCGACGGCTACGGCTATCTGGTGTCGAACCCGGATCTGGCGTCGGCCTTCGGGCTGGACCCGTCGGCGGCGGCCCGCCATTACGTGACCGCCGGCCGGGCCGAGGGGCGCGGCATCACCTTCGACAGCCTGGCCTATCTGGCCGCCAACCCCGACCTTGCCGCCGCCTTCGGCACCGACACCGCGCGGGCGGCCGGCCATTACCTGTCCAGCGGCCGGCGGGAGGGGCGCAGCACCAGCTTCGACGCGCTCTCCTATCTGGCGGCCAACCGCGACCTCGCCGCCGTCATCGGCAACGATCCCGTGCGGGCGGAGGAGCATTACATCCGCTATGGCCGGCTGGAGAACCGCAGCACCAGCTTCAACACCCACGACTATCTGCTGGCCAACCCGGATCTGCTGAGCGTCTTCCTGGGCAGCGAGCAGCAGGTGAAGCTCTATGTCGTCCTCTACGGCAACACGCCGCGGCGCGACGCCGCCGGCTTCGATGCGCTGAGCTATCTGGCCGCCAACCCGGATCTGGCGGCAACCTTCGGCACCGACACCGCCGCCGCCACCGCCCATTACCAGTCGACCGGACAGGCGGCCGGGCGGCCGACCCAATTCAACGCGCTTGCCTATCTGATGGCCAACCCCGACCTCCAGCGCGCTTTCGGCAGCGACCAGCAGCAGGCTCTGGTCCACTTCATCCAGTATGGCCGCAACGAGCCGCGCCCCAACCCGATCGGCTATGTCCGCCCGTCCACGGCGGGGTTTGCCGTGGACGGCGATGGGATGCTGGCGGCAGGAGGCTGATAGGGGGAGCAGGCTTCAGCGTTTGGCGATGCTGACGGCGGCAGGCTCGTTCGCCACGCTGTCCCAGACCCCGGCAACCGTTTCGATGCGGGAGAACAGGACGTTGCAGGTGTAGGTCTGCCTGACCTCGCTTCCGGGCGGCACGAGGCGGGGCAGGGCTCCGCCATGGTCGAGCAGGAACATGTGATAGCCGTGCTCCACCATGAACCGGCGCAGCTCGTGCTGGTTCGTGCGGTTCCTTGCCAGACCGGGAAGGTTGAGTTCGGCGGCGATGAAGTCGATCCTCTTCCCGTGAAGAAGCCCTTCGGCGCCCTTCAGGACATTCAACTCATGTCCCTCGGTGTCGATCTTCAGCAGGCGGATGCGCTCAAGGCCGTGCCGCTCCGCCAGACTGTCGAGCGTCTCGGCGCGGGCGACGAACTGCGTGATGGACTCGTTGCTTTCCAGCGCTTCTCCCGGCGTCTTCTCGGGCACGACGCCGCCATTGCTGTCGTTGGTCCCGTTCGATCCGAAGACGATCTCTCCGTTGCGATCGCTGATCGCAACGTTTTCGATGAAAAGATGCGAGACATCGTTCAGCGCGGCGCTGTCGCGGATCAGGGCCGCCAGTCCGGGATTGGCCTCGGCGGTGACCACGCGTCCCTGTGCGCCCACCGCGGTCGCGGCAAGCATGGTGAAATAGCCGGCATTGCCGCCGACATCGACGGCGGTATCGCCGGAGCGAAGAACCTTCAGGAACAGCAGCGACGTTTCGTGTTCGTACATCTGGCCGCCAAGGAAATGGGCGATGACGTCACGCTGGGCCATATCCTGCGGATCGAGCTGCAAAAAGAACGTCGTTCCATTCGAAGCAACGATGTTGAATTTTTGAAGAGCCATGGTCCGCCGATCCGTCGCTGAAAGCCGGAAGCACTTTATGAGCATGGGCTTTCCAGATCAACGCTTCCACCAGCGGCGGGATTTCAGGCGGGCCCAAGCTTCAGAACCCCGTCTCGCGGATCAGCACCGATGCGGCCATGCGCCAGAAGCGTTCGGCGATGCTGCGGGCCTCGCCCGCCACGCGGACGATGCCGCGGGTGACGCGCTCCGGCCCGTCCTGTGCGCCGGCTGTGGCACCCTGCCCGACCTTCACCGGTTCGACGTCCAGGGTGATGCGGTAGACCGCCTCCACCGGGGCGAGCGCGCTGCGGGTGGAGCCGCCATGGGGCTGCTGGCCCGGCTGGGAGCCCGCCTGCCCCTCCACCGCCACCGGCCCGCCATTGACCGAGGCCAGCGCCGGCACGTCCAGAACCGACACGGCGACCGGGTCGACCGCGCGCACCGTCGCCGCGCGCCGGGGGGCCAGTGGATCGTCGGGGTGGAACTGCGCTCCGGCCCCCGGGCTCAGCCGGTCGAAATCGCTTTCGCCGACATAGCCGACCAGCTCGCCGCTGCCCGGCGCCACCACCATCGCCAGCGGCAGTTTCGGACCGATCCAGCGGCCGGGGATCAGCGCATCCTCCATGTCGCGCACGGTGCCTGACAGGGGAGCGCGCACCACCAGCCGGTCGCGGCTGTCGAGAATGCCCTGCCGCTCGGCCAGGGCGGCGGCCAGATCCTCCTCCATCGCCCGCACGCGGTCGAGCTGCTCGCGGCTGGCGGTCAGGCGGGCGATCTGCTCCTGCATCCAGTCGATGCGCAGTTCGGCCTGCCGCAGCTTGCCCTCCAGGTCGGGGGCGGTCAGGCGGAACAGCGGTTCGCCCTCCACCACGCTCTGGCCGCGGGCGACCAGCGTCTCCTCCAGCCGGGCGGGGAAGGGGGCGTAGACGGTGGCGAACCCCGACGCCCGCCAGACCACCGGCACCGACACGGTGGCGGTCACCGGCAGCAGGGTCAGCCCGACCGCCGCCGCCAGCCCGGCCAGCGTCAGCCCGGTGCGCAGGTTCATATGGAAACGGTCGCGCAGAGACCACCAGGCCTTGGCCTCGGTTAGGAAGGGACGCGCGACGAACCAGCCGATCTCGATGACGAACAACAGGATCCCCAGAACCTTGATGGCGACGTGGTAGACCAGCAGCGCGATGCCGAGGAACAGCACCAGCCGGTAGACCCAGGTGGCGTAGGAATAGGCCAGCAGGATGCGCCGCCGCCCCGCAGGCATCTCCTCCGGCGGAGCCATGCCGAGGCCGAACAGCCACTCCCGCAGCTTCCAGCGCGCCATGGCGAAGGCGCGATCCTGCAGGTTGGGCACGTCCAGCGCGTCGGACAGCAGGTAATAGCCGTCGAAGCGCATGAAGGGGCTGAGGTTGATCGCCAGCGTGGTGACCCAGCTGACCGTCGCCAGGAAATAGGCGGCGCTGCGCAGTGGTCCGTCGGGCAGGAAGCTCCAGGCCAGCGTGGCGAAGACGGCGATCGTCAGCTCGGTGGCCATGCCGGCGGCCCCCACCGCCAGCCGCTGCCGGCGCGACACCAGCCTCCAGGCGTCGGTGGTGTCGGTGTAGAGCACCGGCCACATCACCAGGAAGGCCACCCCCATGGTCGGCACCCGGCAGCCGAAGCGCTTGGCGGTGTAGGCATGGCCAAGCTCGTGGCAGATCTTGGTGCCCAGCAGGGTGACGCCATAGAGCGCCAGCCCTTCGGGCGAGAAGAAATGCTGGAAGGTGTGCAGGAAGGCATCCCACTGCCGCGCCACCAGCAGCCCGGCCAGGAGCGCGGTCAGCAGCACCGCGACCATCCAGGCCCGGCTGTAGAGCGGCGCCACCAGCCCCACCGTCGCCGACAGGAAGCGGTCCGGCCGCACCAGCGGGATGCGGAAGAACAGGTAGTTGTGGACCAGCCACCAGAACCAGCCGGTGTGCCGCGCCGCCGCCTGCCGCGCCAGAAAGGCGGTGTCGGTCGTGACGGTCAGGTTGTTGGCCGCCAGGAACTGGTAGAAGCCGATGACGTCCTCGACCGTCGGCTCGAACAGGCTCTGCTCCGCCACCGCCGTGGCGATGGCGCGCGGGTTGGCATGGTGCCAGTGGGCGATCAGCGCGAAGCCTTCCGGCCCGATGCGGAAATAGCGGTTGCGCACCGGGTCGTGGATGGTCCAGCCCGGCGCCCCGTCCTGTCCCGCCGGCGCCGGCAGCAGGGCCAGGTCGTCGCGCAACCCCGGCAGCCGCAGGGACGCCAGCGGGTCGGCCGGGGCGAAGCTGGCTGCATGGCCTCCGGTGGAGGGGCCTTCGGTGGAGGAGCCGGCGGAAGGAGTGAGGGCGATGGACACGGGAGTCCTCGGGTTTGCCGTCGGGTTTGCCTTGGGAGGGCTGCCTCAGATGCCCAGCGACTGGCGCAGCAGGGCCAGCGGGCGGCGGAACAGGTAAAGCGCCAGCGGCACGCGGTCGCCCAGGATCTTGGCGGTGCCGCGCAGGCCGATGCGGGGCGGGGCCTCTCCCGCGTCCAGCGCCGCCTTGACCCGGTAGGACAGCACGCCGGCGGCCGACAGGCCGGCTTCGTAGCTGGCATGGGTCAGCCGCGCCCGCAGCGGGTGGAGCGGATCGACGTTCAGGAACAGCTCCACCGGGGAACCCGGCTCCAGCACCAGGGCGTCGCCGACCGGCACCATGATGTCGATCTCCGGCGCCTGCGGGTCGGCCAGGGTCAGCACGCGCTCGCCCACCGACACCGGCTTGCCCAGCCAGTCGTTGATGTCGGTGAAGACGGCGATGCCGGCGCGCTCGGCCTTCACCGTCACCCGCTCCAGCAGGTCGCGGGCGAGCGCCATCTCGGCCCGGCGCAACTCCACCTGGGCGCGGAGCTGGGCGATGCGCGCCTTGGTCTGCGGGTCGGCGAAGGCGGCCTGCGAGGCGGTCAGCAGTTCGGCCTCCGCCTGGGTCAGCCCCTTGCGCGCCACCTCGAAGCGGCTGCGCAGGACGGTGGACTCGAAACTGAACAGGGGCTGGCCGGCCGCCACCGGCTGGTTCGGCTGCACATGGAACCGCTCGATCACACCGTCCAGCGGGGCGGCGACGATCACCGGATTGCTGGTCTGGATCTCGGCCGGGGCCAGGGTCGACATCGGCACCGGGATGGCGAGCGCGCCGGCGACGGCCAGCAGCGCCAGCAGCGGCAGCAGGGTCCGGCGCAGCCCGTGCCGCTTCGTCCGCTTGCCCGACAGCGCCCACCAGGCATGGCCGTAGCCTTCGGCCAGATGGCTCAGCAGCAGGATTTCGCCGTCGGTCCAGGGCTCGTCACGGCCGAGCCACAGGCCGGCCAGCGGCGGTGCTGCCTTTTCCGCCGCGGCGGCGGGCGCCGCTCCCCCGGGGGCTTCCCGGGGCGCCTCCTGCGGGGATTGCGGCTTGCGCAGCGGGCACCACAGCACCTGCGCCGGCCCCCATTCCCCCCAGACGCTGCGCACGGAGGCGGGCAGGGTGGCGGGATCGACGACGTGGACGCTGTTGGCGTCGTGCCCGGTGGCGACGGCGCGCACCGCCTCCTCCAGCCATTGGGCGAAGGGGGCGTTCGGCTCCAGCACCGCGATGTTGGACACCGCCCCCAGCGTCGCCCGTCCGCGCTCGCCCACCGTCAGGAAGGCCGCCTGGCGATAGGCGATCAGCCGGCGGGTCTGGTTGACGATGTGATAGCGCAGCTCCGGCGCCGTCGCCTGCCGCCAGGCCTGCCGCTGCAACTCCAGCAGCATCAGCAGGCCGTTGACGGGCTGCGCGCCTCCCTGCGGCGTCCCTTGCGGCGGAGCCGCCTGCTGGGGCGGGGTCTGGGCCATGGCTGTGCTCATGGCTTCGCAGTTCCGGGTCTGGGGGCGCCGCCCTGATTTCCAGCCCCTTGGTTCCCGGTCGGCAGAGAAGACAGCGCGGGCTCGGGGAAGATGGCGGTGCCGCTCATGCCGGCGATCATGCCAGACGGAACGCCCTCGCCGGTCAGCTTGGCGGTGACCTTCACCGACTGGCTGGCCGGATCGACCTTGGCACCGGGCAGCACGACCTCGCCGGGCAGGGTGGCGCCGGTTTCGTCGACGCGCAGGTCGAAGCGCTGCCCCGGCCTCAGCCACACCAGCCAGGAGGAAGGAACGATCAGCTCCACCTTCAGGTCGCGGTCGGACAGGATCTCCAGCAGCGGCGCGCCGGCGGCGACCGACTCATGCTCCTGGATGCGGCGTTCGACCACCCGGCCGTCGAAGGGCGCCTTGACGTCGCAGCGCCGGGCCTGCACCTCGGCCTTGCGGACGTCGGCGCGGGCGACCTGGGCCTTGGCCTCGGCCAGCTGCACCTCCGCCTCGCCGATGGAGCGCAGGCTGTTCAGGCGCCGGTTGACCCGCGCCGTCACCTCGGCCGCGTTCAGCTGGGCGCGGGCGCCGTCCAGTTCCGCCTGATAGCTGGAGCAGTCGAAGCCGACCAGCAGCTCGCCGGCCTTGAAGCTCTGGCCGGCATCGACGCTCATGCGGGCGATGCGGCCGGGGATCTCGGAGGAGAGGACGGCGTGCCGCCGGGCCTCGATCAGGGCGCGGACCTGCCCCTGGGACGCGTCCTGAGCCACCGCCGGGGTGGAGGCGAGGCCCCCACCCACCAGCGCGATCAGGAGAGCGGCGCCGGCAGCAATGCCGGGCCAGCCACGGGGACGACCACCGGGACGGATCACAGCGACGCGAGCCGATCGGCGGTCTGGCTGTCGGACTGCTGCTCTTGGGCCGAAAGGGTACGAACAGTGCATTCCCGCTGACTATCCTTCACACGATGGCAGAACCGTTCGGCCGCGGCGCGGTCGGTGAAACCGCCTGCGCGCAGTTGGACGATGGTCTTGCCGTCTTGGCTGCGCCGGCTGGCGACATACAGGGCGCCAACCCCGCTGCCCTCCGTTTCCAGGCGTTTGGCGATGATACCCCATTCCTTCTCGGCAAGCCTGTGGCTTGCGTAAGCCCCGAGTTCAGCCTGGATGACGGGAGAGAAGGAGGCCGTCGCAACCGGGGAAGCGACCTGGGTGGCGGCTGGTGCCACCGGGGCAGGAGCGGAAACGGCAGCCTGAACCGGAGCGGGAACCGGCACCGGGGCAGGAGCGGGAGAGGACGCGGGCGCCTGCGCTGCGGAGGAGGCCGGCACGACGGGCATGGCGGCCGGAGCCGGTCCGGCTGCAACGGGAGCAGGGGCCGGAGTGGGGGTGGGGACGGTCGCGACCGGAACCGGCTTGTTGACCGGCTTTTGTTTCACCGCGTCCTGCTTGACCGGCTCCGGCTTCGGGGCTTCCTGGGCGGCGGTCTTGGGCGCAGCCATCAGGTCCTTGACGCGCATCACGCTGTTGGCCCGGTCCTGCCAGGAGGAGAGGCCCCGGCTCACCGCCTGGGTCAGGGTGGGCAGGTCGTTGGCGGCCATCGTCTCGGGCAGCGGGTCGACGCCGGCCGACACCATCACGCGGGCATAGGCGTTGTGCAGGTCGGCCAGCACCAGGTCGCGGCGCAGGTCGGACAGCAGCGCCGTCACCTCCGACTGGATCACGCCAAGCTCGCCGACCTGCCCGGCCTCGCCGACGTTGGTGTATTGCGAGCGGATGCGGGTGTCGAGGTCGGCCTGCTCGGCGGTCAGGGCGAACTCCTGCTTCAGCTCGCGGTACTGAAGCACCGCCACATGCACCTGGCTCAGCACCGCCATGCTCAGCGCCTGACGGCGGAAGGCGATCAGCTCCTCCTGCGCCTCAGCGTAGGATTTGGTGGCGGGGGCCGACACCAGATTGATCAGGTTCCAGCTGATCCGCGCGCCGTAATCGGCCCAGCGCTGGTTCAGCAGGAAGCTGTTGCTGTCGTAGCGCAGGGCGGCGTTGACGTCGATGCCCGGCAGCAGCTTCAGCAGCGACCGCCAGGTCTCGTCGGCGGAGATGCGCTGGTTGTAGCTCTCCTCCAGCAGCTCCGGCCGGTTCAGCAGGGCGTAGGTCTCCAGCGCCTCGGCGCCGACATCCAGCTTGGGCGGCGACTGCATGACGCTGGCCGCCGGCATCTCGATCTCGAACGGCTCGCCCGGCGGCAGGCCCATCAGCGCGCCCAGCTGCGACTTCGACGCCACCAGCTCGCGGCGCAGCGACTGCAGCTGGCGCAGCGTCTCGACCAGGGTGCGGGTGTAGTTGAGCGCCTGCAGCGGCGCCTGGACGCGCAACGCCTCCAGCGTGCGGGCATCGCGGCGGGCGCCCTCGACACGCTTCTCCAGCGGGGCCAGCCGCTTCAGCAGCCGCTCGGCGGCGACGGCGCGCCAATAGGCGGTGCGCACGTCCTGCATGATGCCCTGGACGACGCGGCGGCGGCGCTCGTCGGCGATCAGCACCAGATTGGCGTTCTGCCGCGCCCGCAGATAGCTGACGCCGAAGTCCAGCACGTTCCAGGTGAAGGCGAGGTCGCCGGTGCGGCGGTGCCTGTCGGTGGCGGTGGTGCTCTCGCCCGTCCGCCGGCCGGTGGCGAGGTTCAGGCTCTCCGACCCGGCGTCGTTGTTGCGCCCGACATAGCCGGCCGCCGCCACCACGCGCGGCAGCATGTCATAGCGCGACAGGTCCAGCTGGTCGGTGGCGACCGCCACCTCCATCAGCTTCACCCGTTCGTCGAGGTTGTACTTGATGGCCCGCGCCATCGCCTCGTCCATCGAGACCGCCTTGGTCAGCGGCTCCTGCGGCGTCAGGACGACACCCAGATCCTTGCGGACGCGCGCCAGATTCTCCTCGGCCGTCAGCGGCTCGGGTTTGACCGCGCAGCCCGCGGCCAGCAGGGATGCCGTCAGAACGGCGACGGGAACCACCGAAGAAAGCAAGCGGCGGCGGAGGTGAGCGGTCGAAGTCTTCATGGCGGGAGCAATTCCGTTCGGCGGAAAAGGATTGGATGAGGGAAAAGCGACGCGGGAATGAGAAGGACGGCGGGAAAGACCCCGGGTGAGAAGGATGGGTGGGGATGGGGAGCCGGGCCGCCGTCAGGCGGCCCGGCTGTCGGGCAGGATGTGGCTGGCGAGTGCGGCCAGCAGGTCGGCGGCGCCGGTCGGGCCGCCATGGGCGCGGGCGACCTGACGGGCGAAGCCGGGGGAGGCCGGCATGATCTCGGCGCGGGTGTCCGCTCCGCGCTCCGCCGGCCGGCCGCTGCCGTCCGCCGGGGTGCCGCCGCCATCCTGGGGAGCGCCCTGGTTTTGCGGCTGGCCCTGCTGCTCGCCCTGGCCCTGACCCTGCTGGCCCTGGCCTTGCTGACCCTGTTGGCCCTGGTTCCCCGGCTGTCCGGCCGTCGGGCCGCGGCCCTGCCCGGTGCCGAGGCCGGTCCCCCGGTCCTGGCCTTGGCCCTGAATCTGGCCCTGACCCTGACCCTGACCGTTGTTCTGGCCGGTGCCCTGGATGCCGGTCTGGCCGGGAGTGCCCTGGCCGTTGGTGCCGGTGCGCGTCGTGCCGCCCGTGCCGGTCGTGGTGCCGCCGCTGGCGGTTCCCGTGTTGCTTCCGGTCCCCGTGCCGGTCCCTCCGAGCGTGCCGCCGGTGCCGCCGGTGCCGCCGAGGCCCGTGCCGCCCAGGCTGCCGCCGCCCAGACCGCTACCAAGGCCGCCGCCACCGAGGCCACCCAAACCGCCGCCCAGCCCGCCACCGAGACTGCTTCCCCCCAGTCCGCTGCTGGAACTGCCGGAACCGGAGGAACTGCCGCCGATGCTGGTGAGCGTCACCGACCGGCCGGCATCCGTGCTGGCGGAGCTGCCGCCGACGCTGCCCAGCGTCACCGACCGGCCGGCATCCGTGCTGGCGGAGCTGCCGCCGACACTGCCCAGCGTCACCGAGCGACCGGCATCCGTGCTGGCCGAACTGCCGGGGATGCCGGCGCTGCCGCCGCTGCCGCCGCCCGGCAGGCTCGGGCCCGACCCGCCACCCAACACGCTGCCGCCCAGCACACTGCCCGAGGACGAGCCGTTGGAGGACGGGCCGTTCGACGAGGAACCGAGCGCCGAGCTGCCGGACTGTGACGGACCGTTGCCGCTGCCGGTGACCGGCGTGGTGATCGCCGGGCTGTTGGTCGTGTTGACGGTGGGGGTGGTCGTCGTGGTGGTGGTGACGCGGGCCACCGCGACCGTCACCGTGGTCGCGGTGGAGCTGTTGCCGACGAGGTCGCGGGCCTGGATGCTGATCGACCGGCTGGTCGCCGTGCCGGTGAAGCTCGGGTCGCTGGCGCTCGACCGCAGCCCGATCGCCCGCACCGCCGCCTGATAGTCGGCGGCCGACGCCACGCCGGTCAGCACGATGCCGGCGCCGTCGCGGGTCGCGGTGATGCCGGCCGGCAGGGCGCCGATCACCAGCTCGTCGCCGCTGCGGGCGTCGGTCAGGGTGACCGTCACCCGGTTCAGCGAGCTGGCGTCCGACAGCGACACCGCGGTTCCCAGCGTCGCCGTGCCGCCGGCGGTCAGCGTCGGGGCAGAGCCGCCGGACACCGTCGGGGCCTGGGTGTCGACCGTCAGGCTCAGCGTGCCCGAACGGCCGATGTTGCCGGCGCGGTCGGTGGCGGTGGTGACCACGTTGTGGCTGCCGTCGGCCAGCGGGGCGGTGACGGCGAAGCTCCAGCGCCCGTCGCTGCCGGTCGTGGCCGTGCCGACGGTGACGCCGTCGACGATGACCGTGACCGCGCTGTTCGGATCGGCGCTGCCGGTCAGGATCGGACGGCCGGTCGAGATGACGTTGGCCGAATTGTCGATACCGGAGATCGCCGGGGTCGACAGCACCGGCGCCGTGGCATCGATGGTCAGCGTCAGCGCCGCCGAGGTGCCGCTGCTGTTGCCGGCCCGGTCGGTCGCCCGGCTGGTGACGGCATGGGTGCCGTCGGCCAGCGGGGTGGCCGGCGTGAAGCTCCAGCTGCCGTCGGAGCCGGCGATGGTGGTGCCGACCGCCACGCCGTCGACCAGGACGGTGACGGTGGACCCGGCTTCCGCCGTGCCGCCCAGGGTCGGGCGGTTGAGGCTGGTCACCCCGTCGGTGGCGGAGCTGCCGGTGTCCTGCCCGGGCGCCAGCACCGGGGCCGGGGGGGTGTCCGGCGCCACGGTGTCGACCAGGACGTTCTGCAGGCCCGGCAGGCCGGTCAGCGCCGTGGGCAGCGGGAGGCCGGCCTTGTCGGCGATGCCGCCGCCGTTGAGGTTCAGCCCGGTGACGGCGATGCCGTCGGCGTCGCTGTCGCCCGCCTGCACCACATAGTCGAAGCGCAGGGTCGTCCCGCTGCTGCCCGTGGGGGTGTAGACCGCCTGGCGGGTCTGGCCGCCGATGTCCAGCGTGATCGTCGGGGTGCCGTTGACGATCACCACCTCGCTGGCCTGGATGTAGAAGCTCAGCGTCTTGCCGAGGCCGTACACGCCGTCGTTTGGCACGATGACGCTGCGGATCGCCGGCGCCGTGGTGTCGATGGCGATGTCCTTGTTCAGCCCCAGCGACCGCGCGTCACCCGGCATCGTCAGGGTCAGGATGCCGGCGTTGCCGGCAATGTCCGTGATCGATCCCGCCAGGGCCGAGGTGCCGATGGCATCCAGGTCGGCGGCGGTGTCGCCGGCCTGCACCGTGTAGGTGAAGGTCAGCGTGCTGGTCCCGGCCCCGCTGCTGTAGACGGCGGTGCGGCCGGTGTTCAGCGCCAGCGTCGGCGTGCCGCTGACGGCCACCGCCTCGCTGAAGCTCACCTGGATCGAGATGGTCTGGCCGGTGGTGTAGGTGCCGTTGTCGGTGCTGGAGGTGACGTTGGTGACGGTGGGAGGGACGCTGTCGATGCGGGCGCCGCCGGTATCGGCGACGTTGCCCGGCGTCCGCACCGCGGCGTTGCCGGCCAGGTCGGTGATCGTGCCGCCGGTCAGGGCGGAGACCAGGCGGACGCCGTCGCTGTCGCTCAAGCCCGCCTGCACCGTGTAGCGGAAGGTCAGGCTGGTGCCGCCCGACCCCGACACGTAGGCCGCCTGCACCACCGTGCCGTCGTCCAGCGTGATCGGCAGGATCGGGCTGCCCGTCACCGTCACCGCCTCGTTGAAGGCGACGGTGAACTCCATCACATCGCCGGCCTTGTAGATGCCGCCGGTCGGCACCGACACCGAGGACACCGTCGGCGCCGTGGTGTCGATGACGATGTTCTTGGTGCCGCCCAGCGACGATCCGCCGCCGACCGCCGGCAGGGTCGTCGCCGCGTCATTGCCGGCGGTGTCGGTGATCGTGCCGCCGTTCAGCGCCAGCGCGCCGGTGGAGGCGTAGTCGAGGTCGGCGGCGGTGTCGCCGGCCTGCACCGTGTAGGTGAAGGTCAGCGTGCCGGTCCCCGAGCTGCCGCTGTAGGTGGCGGTCCGCCCGTTGCTCAGCGTGATGGTCGGGGTGCCGTTGACGATCACCGTCTCGGACAGGCTGACCTGGATCGAGATGGTGTCGCCGGCCTTGTAGCTGCCGTCGGCGGTGGAGGAGGTGACGCCCGTCACCGTCGGCGCCGTGCTGTCCACCGTCACCGACAGCCCGCTCGAGGCGGGGGAGACGTTGCCGGCTGCGTCCGTCGCCTTGACGGTGAGGGTGTGCGGCCCGGTCGACAGGGCGGTGGCGACGGTGACCGAATAATTGCCGGAGCCGTCCGCCGTACCGGTGCCCAGCACCGTGGTGCCGTCGGTGTCGTACAGCGTCACCGTGCTGTTGGGCTCCGCCGTGCCGGTGATCGTCGGGGTGGTGGTCCTGGTGATGCCGTCGCTGGCGGAGATGCCGGTATCGCTCGCCGCCGGCAGGACCGGCGTGCCCGGTGTCGCCGGCGCGCTGGTGTCGACGGTGACCGACAGCCCGCCCGAGACGCTGGAGACGTTGCCGGCCGCGTCCGTCGCCTTGACGGTGAGGGTGTGGGTTCCCGGCGTCAGCGCCGTGGTGGCGGTGACCGAATAGTTGCCGGAGCCGTCCGTCGTGCCGGTGCCCAGCACCGTGGTGCCGTCGGTGTCGTACAGCGTCACCGTGCTGTTGGGCTCCGCCGTGCCGGTGAAGGTCGGCGTGGTGTTGCTGGTGACGTTGTCGGTGCTCGAGCTGCCGCTGTCGGTGCCCGCCGTCATGTCCGGGGCGGTCGGCGCGCCCGGCGCCGTGGTGTCGACGATGATCGCCTTGTTGGCGCCCAGCGAGTTCGCCGCCCCTGGCGCCGCCAGGGTGAGGATGGCCGCCAGGCTGGTGGAGCTGTCGGCGATCGTGCCGCCGTTCAGCGCCAGCGCAGCGGTGGAGGCGTAGTCGAGGTCGGCCGACGTATCGCCGGCCTGCACTGTGTAGGTGAAGGTCAGGGTCGTGCCGCCCGACCCGCTGGAATAGGTGGCCGTCCGCCCGGTGCCGAGCGCCAGGGTCGGCGTGCCGGTCACCGTCACCGCCCGGTTGAAGGTGATGGTGATCGAGATGGTGTCGCCGGCCTTGTAGCTGCCGTCGGCGGTGCTGGCGCTGACCGACGAGACGGTCGGGTTGACGATGCCGTTCAGCACCAGGTCGTTGCCGGTGCCGCCGGCATAGTCGACCGTATAGAGGTCGCCGTTGCTGGTCATGGTGGCGCCCTGCGCCAACCCCGACAGCGTGTTGGACAGCGTGCCGGCGCCGGTCTGGTCGATCACCCTGTAGCTGGCGTTGGTCGCGGCGAAGCCGTTGACGCGGGTGACGGTGATGGCGCTGGAGCCGCTGGACAGCGTGACGCCGCCGCTGACGATCACCTGGTCGTAGTCGGTGCCGGCGGTGGTGGTGCCGGCGATCTCGACCGCCAGGGTGCCGCTCAGCGACAGGTTGCCGTTGACGGTCAGGCTGCCGACGCCGTTGTTGGTCCCGGCGATACCGGGCGCCAGGGTGGCGCCGGACGCGACCGTCAGCGTGTTGGACGAGCTGGCGGCGAAGATCGAGCCGGTGCCTCCCAGCGTCGCCCCCGACGCCACCGAGACGGCGCTGGTGCCGCCGAGCGCCCCGGTCACCAGCAGGGTGCCCACCGACACGGTGGTCGGTCCGGCGTAGCTGCTGGTGCCCGACAGGGTCAGCGTGCCGCTGCCCGTCTTGGTCAGTCCGTCGTTGCCGCCGATGGCGCCAGACAGCGTCACGGCGACGCCGGTGTCGATGGTGGCGCCGTTGACCCCGGTGTCGAAGGCGTTGTCGATGGTGCCGGCCCCGGTCACCGTCAGCGTGCCGCCGTTCAGCGTCACCGTGCCGGTGCCCAGGTTGTCGTCGCCGGCCACGCTCAGCGTGCCGCCGCTCCGCACCCTCATCTCTCCGCTGAAGCCGCCGCTGTTGGAGCCCGACAGCGTCATCGTGCCGCTGCCGTCGAGACTGAAGGCACCGCTGCCGGTCAGGGTGCCGGAGAAGGTGGTCGAGCTGTTGTTCACCCCGGTGGTCAGGGTGTTGGCGCCGATCGCCACCGTGCCGGATCCGCTCAGCGAACCGATGGTCTCGTCGCTCGACAGGGTCAGGGTGGTGCCGGTGGCGACGGACACCGCGCTGCTGTCGCCGATCGCCGACCCGCCCGACACCGTCAGCCCGCCGCCCGACAGGGTGGTCGCGCCGCTGTAGCTGTTGGCCCCGGACAGGGTCAGCGTGCCGCTGCCCGCCTTGGTGAAGCCGCCCAGTCCGCCGATCACGCCCGCCATGGTGGCGTTGCTGCCATAGGTGGCAGTTAGGACCATGCCGTTGTCGATGGTGACGTCGGTGGCGGCGCTGCTGTTGCCGGTCAGCGCGCCGACCGTCTCGCTGGCGCTGACCCGGAACACGCCGGAGCCGCTGAGGGTGACGGAGCTGGAATCGCCGATCGCCGACCCGCCCGAGGCGATCAGCGTGCCGGCCGAGATCGCCCAGTTGCCGGTATGGGTGTTGGTGCCGCCGAGCGTCAGGGCGCCGGCCCCCTGTTTCTCGACGGCGTTCGTGCCGGAGATCACCCCCGACAGCGTCACCGCGCTCGCGTTGGAGATGATCGCCGCATCGTTGTTGATGACGATGGCGTTGGTGACCGTGGTGCTGGCGCCGGTGATCTTCAGCGTCGTGTTCAAGGTGACGGCGCCGCTGCCCAGATTGTCCGAACCGGTCACCGAAAGGCCGTTCGCCCCGCTGACCGTGGTGCCGCCCGAATAGCTGTTGCTCCCGCTCAGCGTCAGCAGCTGGCCGCCGGTCTTGGCCAGCGACCCGCTGCCGGTGATGGCGCCCGACAGGATGGCGGCCGAGCTGGCGACATTGACCGTGCCGTTCGACGACCCCAGCGCGATGTCGTTGTCCACCGTGCCGCCGCCGAGGTTGCTGAGCAGCAGCGTGCCGCCGTTCAGCGTGACCGTGCCGGTTCCCAGATTGCTGTCGGAGCCGATCCCCAGGGTGCCCGCCGTGACGCTGATGGTGTTCAGCCCGGTGCCCGAGGTGCCGCCGGACGTCGTGTTGTTGGTGCCGCCCAGCACCAGCCTGCCGTCCCCGCTCTTGCTCAGGGCCGAGGTGACGGTGCCGTCGTCGGCCAGGGTGGAGTTGATCGTCAGCATGTCGCCCGTGGCGACGCTGATGCCCAGACCGCTGCCCAGCGTAAAGCCGTTGCCGGTGATGGTCAGCGAGCGGCTGTTGCCGCTGCTATCCATCGCCAGGGTGACGCCGTCGCGCACCGTGTAGGTGCCGCCCAGCGTGATGGTGCCGGACAGGCTGGAGGCAAACCGGATGGTGATCGGTCCGGACTGGTTGTTGGCGATGGCCAGGGCCTCGTACAGGTCGAGACCGCCGCCATCCGCCACGTCCGACGAATAGGTGCCGGTGGGGGCGCTGGAATCTATGGCGTTGACCGTCACCACCAGATCCCCGGCGACGGTGACGGTGACGGTCTGGTCGGTGGTGCCGCCATGGCCGTCATCCGCACGGACCACGACCGTGTAGCTGCCGGCCGTCAGGTTGGCGGCGTTGACCGCGGTCAGCGCGCCGGTGGACCCGTCGATGGCGAATTTCGCGAAATCACCGCCGCTGGAGACGCTGTTGACGCTGACCAGGCTGTAGCTGCGGGTGTCGTTCTCCGCATCGCTTGCCGCCGCGGTGATCACCGCGGCATTGGTTCCGTCATAGATGCTCAGGCTGGCGCTGGTGGACGAGGTGAAGACCGGTGCGCTGTTGGTGATGGCGGTGTAGGCCGAGGTCGCCGTCTGGGTGCCGCCCTGTCCATCGTTGGCGGTCACCACCACGCGCAGGTACTTGTGGCCGTCCGAACTGCTCAGCGTGTAGTTGGCGCTGGTCGCACCGCTGATCGCGGTCAGGTTGGTGCCGCTGTTGTCGTCGGCCCTGTACCATTGGTAGCTGTAGGTCCGGCCATCGCCGTCGGCATCGCTCCAGGTGCCGTTGGTGGTGCTCAATGCG
>NZ_LGQW01000002.1 GCF_003116035.1 Azospirillum sp. TSH64 | reverse complement strand
CCCGGTCTGGGTCCTGGTGCCCTTCGCCCCGGATTGGCGCTGGATGCTCGACCGCGAGGACAGCCCCTGGTATCCGACCATGCGCCTGTTCCGGCAGGCAAGGCCGCAGCACTGGGACGACACCATCGACAGGCTGGAGCGCGCACTCCGCGAACGCGCCGCCGGATAAGGGGCACCGGCAAAATCGGGTTCCCCAACGGGATCGGGGGCCATGCCCCGCCCGCTGCGTCCGTCATCCCCCCGGCCTGCCTGTGCGGGCGGCCTGTGCGGGCGGGCGGCGCATCCGGGAACGCGGATATAAAAGTGCCACGCCGGAGTAACCGGCGTGGCACAGTTTCGGCTGGAACCCTTTCCCGGGTCCATACAGACATTTGATGATATTTGGCGAACTGTTCAAGCGCCTTCTCCTGAACGGCATCGTTTTGGCTTGGTATCGCCTCTATATTTCCGCAGGGCGGTGGTGGACCCGCATTTGTGGTACCGGCCACCCTCCCGGCATCGACCGTTCAGGGCCGGTGAACCGCGACTCGGGGGAAGCGATCCGGTCGGACGGAAGGCATGATGGCGGTCATGCTGGCCGCTTGTCAGCCGGACGGGTGTCATGGGATGAAAGCCGCCCCAGCCTGAAAGACCGACCGCCATGCCCCCCGTCCCGCCGCCTGCCGATCTCCAGAGCGATTTGGACGCCGCACGCGACGCCGAGCGGACGGGCGGACCCGAAACCGCCATGGCACTCTATCGCCGGGTGCTGGAACGTGACGTGGAAGAGGGTGGAGCCGGAGTGGCGGTGGCCCATGACGCGCTCGCCCGGCTGCTGGTCGGACAGGACATGGCGGAGGCGGCCGGCCATGCGCTCGCCTCCTGGCAGTTGACGCCCGCCGATCGGACCCGGCGCTCCAACCTGTGGCAGCTTCTGACCCATTTGGGCAAAGCCGAAGACGTCGCCCGCTTCCAGGGCCGCGACGACTGCGTCGGGCTGGTGGCGCTGGGCAACGCACTGCGCCGCGACGGGCAGGGGCTGCGCGCCGAGCGTGCCTACCGCCGGGCGCTGGAGCTGTATCCGGAGGTCTCCTTCACGCTGAGCCGGCTGGCCTGCCTGTGCGCCGAACAGCACCGGCTGGAGGAGGCCGACGCCCTGTTCCTCCAGGCGGCGGAGCGCCATGGCGGACGCGATGCCGTCACCCGCACCGCCCCGGCCTTCCTGGCATCCCTGCGCGACGGACCGCCGCCGGCCGGCATCCGCGCCACGCTTGCCGAAGGGGCGGGAAGCGACGACCGGCCGCTGGTGGTCTACGCATCCTGCGACGCGGTCTATGCGCGCAAGTTCCTGCCGACCATGGTGCGGTCCATCGTCGAGGACAGCGGCCTGGACTGCGCCATCGCCCTGCACCTGATCAATCCCGACGCGGAGGCGGAGGCGACGGTGGCGTCCCTGGCCGCCGCCCATGGCGCCGGGCGCTTCATCGTCCTGCGCGAGACCATCGACCTGACGCCGCTGGGCGACAATGCCAAGACCTATTACGCCTGCAGCCGTTTCCTGGTGCTGCCCGACCTGCTGTCCCGCTGGAGGCGGCCGGTGCTGATGCTGGACGTCGACCTGATGGCGATCCGTGACCTGAACCCGCTGCTGGCGGCCTCCGCCCACTCGGACCTGGGGATGATGAGCCATGCGCTGAAGCGGCTGGACATCTGGAGCCTGCTCTACGCCGACGTGCTGCACATCCGGCCGACCGCGGGGGCGCTGCGTTTCCTCGACCTGACCCGGCGCTATATCCGCCATTTCCTGGATCGCGGCCTGCCGGTCTGGTTCCTCGACCAGGCGGCGCTCGCCGCCGTGCATCTGGCCGGCTTCACGGCGGAGGCGGCCCCGCGCCTGACCGTCTATCCGGCCGACATCCACAGCAGCACGGTGATGGTCGATGGCGAGGGCCGCTATTGGACCGACGACAGCGCCTATTTCTATTCGGTCCGCGCCACCGGCGGCGGCCAGCACGCGATGCACCGGCTGAAGCGCCGGGCCGGGACCACCGCCGACGTCAAGCCCGGATAAGGCCGGGCGGCGCCGGCCCGCCTCAGCGGATCCAGCCCATCTCCCGGAAGCGGTCGAGGTTGTCGCGCACCAGCCGGGGATGACGGTCGAGCGGCACGACCTCGTACCCTCCACGGGCACCGGGGGCACCTTCGGGCAGGATGCCGCCGCCGTCGAGGAAGCTGGCGACGTCCGCCATGTTGCCTTCGCCGAAGGACTGGGCATGCTCCTGGTGGGCGTAGGCGTTCAGCTTGGCGGCGAAGCGCGACACATCGCCCATCCAGCTGAAATGCCAGCCGGCGTCGCGGATGAAGTGGCCGATGTTCTGCTTGGCGAGGTAGCGCACGGCATTGGGGCCGGTCTGCCGGATGAAGCGGAAGGGCGCGGCCCCGGCGGCACGCCAGTCACGGGAGAAGCGGTAGTTCAGCCGGTAGAAGAACAGGTCGAGTTCGGTGGTGAAGACGGTGTCGAAGGCCGGCCCGCCGCCGCGCAGCCGCTCCACCACCTCGCGCCGCAGGATCTCGTCGACGTCAGAGACGATGACCATGTCGTCGTCGCGGCAGCCGTCCAGCCCACGCAGGATGGCGTCGCGCTGGTAGGCTTCCCGCTGCCAGGAGAAGGTGCCGACAAGCTCGTCCACCACCACGTAGCGGATCTTGTCCATGTAGGGTTGGAACCGCTCGCGATGGTCGCCGAAGGTCAGCGCCTTGGGCTCGCCGGAATGGGTGTGGGACGCCTCCACCACGACGAAGCGCTCGACCACGTCGTAGAGTTCGGCCAGCCGGACCTCCAGGATCTCGGCCTCGTTGAAGAAGGTGCAGCAGTCGAAGACCCGCCGGGATGCCGGTTCCGCCGGGACGGCCGGTCCCTCCGCCATGTCTGCGGTGGCCGCGTCTTCGGCGAAGGGATTGCCGGACAGCGGAAGAATGGGATTGCGTCCGAGCGCCACCGCATAGCCGACGAGCGACCGCATGCCGAGCAGGGTCGTCCAGCGCTGCGTGCGGGTCCAGCTGTCGATGCCGGGCGCCTCCAGCAGGCGTTCCATCGTTGCCGACAGGCTGTCGAAGGAGGCACGGGCCGCGGCCTGCCGGTCCATGTCGTAGACATAGGCATAGGCGAAGCCCTTCAGGCTCTCCAGCAACTCCTCGATGACGAGATACTGCTGGGCCTGCGCCTTGCGCTCCAGTCCGGCCGGACTGTTCCACAGGTCGAAACCCTGCTTGTGGGCCTCCAGGGCGTCACGATAGCCCTGCCGCTCCTGCTGCAGATCTCCCAGCCAATGCATCGCGGCCGCGGCCGCCTGCCAGCGCGCCTCCGTCCGGCCGGCGCCCTGCCACGCCTCCGCCTGAACCGTCATCCCGCGGCAACGGGTCAGGGCCTCCGCGTGGCCGGGCGGGCACAGCCGGCCGAGCGCCCCCAGGAGCGGAGCCGCCGGCCGGTCACGGCCAAGCCACTCGGCAAGGGCGCGGATGCCGGCCGGCATGGCGATATCGCGCAACTGGTCGCCATGGGCCGTCTCCGGGGCAAGCAGCAGGCCCCGGGCGATCGACATGGCCGCCACCGCCCCGTCGCCGTCGGCGCCGCGCTCGAATTGCCCGATGAGCAGATGCGCCTGGGCGATCGCCGGATCGAGGACCAGCAGCAGCCGGCAGGCACGCCTGGCGTCGCCGGTTCGCCCGGCATTCGCATCCTCCATGGCGCGCTGGAGGATCATGGAAACCACGGCTTCGCAGTTGGTGCGAAAGGTATCGCGCGGCGCGCCATACTCCGCGAGAAGGACGAAACACCAGACCGCCGCCTCGAGCCGGCCATGCCGGTAGGCGTCGCTCCCCTTTGCAAAGATGTCGGTCAGGACCGTTTTCGACAGCTCGACGGCGTCCGCATTCCCGGGCTCCCGCTGCAGGATGCGCCGCAGCCCTTCCATGGCGTGCCAAGGACGCCCCGCTTCGGTATCGGTCCGGACCTGGAGGAAGCTGGCGTCTGTCATGCGGCGGATCCTGGCGGCGGGATGGCTGAGGCGGATGGATTGAGCGGCTGAACACGGATCCGCAGGCAGGCGGCGGTCGATCCGGGCACGGCACAGCGTACCGCCGGCTGGGAGCCGCAACGGCTGGGCCGGGTGGCTATGCCATGGCGATGCCGGGGCTGACAAGCGCCGGGGCAGGGACGCACCGCCGTCCCGGCGTCTCTTCCCCTCCCCACAAAGCCATTTTATATTTAAATATCATGATTTCATGCTTCTTCTTCATGACGTGAAACCACTTCCATCTTTCCTGTTCTTGCGTGTAAATCCGCAAAGCTCCCGCTCGGGTCCCCCCGCTTTCCCCCTCTGCAACCGGGAACCACCGCATGGCTCGGATCATCAGTTTCGCCTCCACCAAGGGCGGCGTCGGCAAGACCAGTCTGGTCATGGCGCTCACCTCCGAACTGCGCCGGCGCGAGGCAAGCGTGCTTCTGCTCGACTGCGACCCCAACCGGCATCTGGCCGAATGGGCGCGGCGGCGGAACGATGCCGGGGTGCGGGTGCTGGACGAGATCACGGAATCGAACGTCCGCCAGACGGTGCAGGAGAACGCGCCGAGCTTCGACTACACGCTGATCGACCTTGCCGGCTTCGGCAACCTGACCATGCTCTACGCCTTCTCGGTCAGCGACGGGGTGCTGATCCCGACCCAGCAGTCCTTCATGGACGTGAAGGAGACGGTGCGCACCTTCAAGGTGGTGGCGGATTCCGTCGGTGTGCTGAAGCACACCCCAGCCTCCAGCGTGGTGATCGTCCGCACCCAGGCGGCCATCGAATCCCGCGTCGACCGCCATGCTCGCGGCCTGCTGGACGAACATGGCGTCCCGGCCTTCCGCACCGAACTGATCGAGCGTTCTCTCCTGAAGGAGATGACCTATACCGGGCACGGTCCGGGCGAGGTCAATCCCGACAGCAATGCCGACCTGAACGTCCGCGCCCTGACCGACGAGTTCGTTGCCTTCCTGGAAAGCTCACCGGCCAATCCGCTGATCCCGCGGGGGTGAGGCGGACCGGGCGGCCTCCGGAAGCTGTGGAGAAACGCCGTCGCGGCTTCAGGGCATGAGATAAGGTCATGTCCTTACTTGTATATTTCATGAAATGATTTTTATCGCATAGCCGGCGACCTGAGGGTGAGGCGGGGCTGCGTTTCCGCGGATTGGGCGCATCGGGACCGGGCCCCCAAACCGGTGGGCGGTCCGGTGCGGATTAGCTGAGAGAGTGGCTTGCGTTCTCCTCCGGCAGATGAAGGGGCACCATCACCCCGGCAGCGGGACGGCCAGGATCGGCATTTCATCACCATTTATCATGTCATGATTTTTAGGCATGACTTCCTGTTACGGTGAAAAGTGATGAAGGCATGAGGCTGGAGCGAGGCTGCGTCGACACGACCGGAGAAGCACAGCAACTCAGCCGCCCAAAACATGCCTTTTCATCATTTCATGGATTCCCGATAACGCTGGTATCCGGAAAGGCGGCATCCGCCAAATCATGACCGCCCAGCCCTGTGAAGGTTCAATTCCGACCGAGGAACGGCCGGGCGGGGCAGGGCAATCGCGTCTTACTGGATCCCCCTGCCAATGCGGGACAACGGCATCTTCCTTTCCCGCGGTCCCGCTGCCACGGATATGCCGGACAACCGGCAAGCCCGCCCCCACATTGCAAAGATCACATTATATTATTTCATGATTAATTTTCATCATTACTGTTCATATAGACACTTTGCTGCCCCGATGGTTCGCCGACGATGCCTCCGCTCTGGACGGCGATACCATCCCTCCTCGACCGATGGCCGGCCCGCCCCCCTCCTGGAGCCTCCCAGCCCGCACTTGTCATCATGTTTTTATGTCATGATTTTTTGTGATGGCATGATGCCCTGCTATCCCCCCTGTGCTTCCCGCGCCACGCCGGTCGGCTTTCCGCCATGGCACACGGCCCACCCGCCACATGTCGCGAAGACAGGACACCAAGTCATGATAATGCTTCATGGCTTATTTGCCCGGCCCTCTTCAAGCCGGCATCGCCCTGACCGGAGTGCCCATGTCGACCGACAGCCCCGCCAAGCCGACCGTTAAGCCTGCCGCCAAGCCGGCCCGTCCTCCATTGGGCGGGATCGGGATCGGCGGGCTGGGCACGAACGACATCGATCCGATCCGCCAGTACGGATTGAGCAAGGGCTTCCTGCCGACCGAGACGGAGCCGCCCGCGGCATCGCCGGCCACTGTTTCCCAGGCCATCTCCCAGGCCGCTGTCCAGCCCGCCGTTCAGCCCGCGCCGCAACCCCAGCCGGCTCCGGCACCCACCATCGTCCGTCCGGCGCCGACCCGGCCGTGGCAGGCGATGCTGCCCGATTATCTGGTTGAGGAGCTGCGCCAAGCCGCCGCGCGCGAAGGCACCGCCCAGAAGGTGATCGTGCTGAAGGCGCTTCGGCAGGCCGGCTTCCGGATCGACGACATCGACCTTCAGGATCTGCGGCGGCGCTAAGCCTCCCGCATGAGCGCCGGGCGGCCACAAGAAGCACACAAGTGCAGCCGAAGGGACGGTTTGACTCTCCATGACTAGCCGTCTATGCCCTACCCGCGCTCTGCTCCTGCTCCAAACCGACTGCAGACCACCAGCGACGACGAGAGATGAAGGCAAACATCACCCAGGCCGCCCCGGCGCCGTCCCCCCAGGCAGCCTTGCCCCTTCAGGCCTCGCCGCATCCGATATCCTCGGTTCCGGTATCATCGGCTCCCGCACCGGCACCGGCTCCGGCCCCAACTCCGGCAGCCGGCCAGGGCTCCCACGGGCTCAGCATCGAGATGCTGGAAGGGATGCTGGAGCAGAAGCCGCGTGATCCCAACGTATGGAGCGCGCTGGGCGCCCTGCTGCGGCAGGCCGGCAAGCCGGAGGCGGCGATCGCCTGCCAGCGGCGCGCGCTGGAGATCGACCAGCGCCATGTCGGCGCCTGGACCAATCTCGGCAACGTGCTGGGCGACGTGGAGCAATATGCCGATGCCATCGCCGCGCAGGAGCATGCGGTGGTGCTGTCCGGCGGCAACGCCAACCTGCTGTCCAACCTGGTGGTGGCGCTGCGGCACGGCTGCCGGTTCAACCGCGCGCTGGAGATCCTGGACGTCGCCCTGCGCGCCCGGCCCAACGACCCGGGGCTGCTGTGGGACCGCGCCCTGACGCTGCTGCAGGTCGGCCGCTATGCCGAAGGCTTCCGCGATTACGATTCCCGCCTGTCGCTGCCCAGCTACCAGAACCGCATCGCCGACGGCACGATGTGGGACGGCGGGCCGCTCGACGGCAAGACCATCCTGCTGACCACCGAACAGGGGTTCGGCGACGTGCTGCTGACCGCGCGCTATGCGCCGATGGTCAAGGCGCGCGGCGGCCGGGTCCTGCTGGAATGCCATCCGGAGCTGCACCGCCTGCTGTCCGGGCTGGAGGGCATCGACGGCTTCGTGCGCGCCGGCACTCCCTATCCGCCCTATGACGTCCATTGCCCGCTGATGAGCCTGCCGCACCGGCTGGGCACGACCATCGACACGGTGCCGCCGCCCACCCGCCTGACCGTTCCGGCCGAAGCGCGAGAGAAGGCCACCCGGCTGGTTCCCGGCCCGGACGGCACGATCAAGGTCGGCATCATCTGGTCCGGCCGCGTCACCTTCAAGGACAACGCGCGCCGCGCCACCACGCTCAGCCGTTTCCTGCGCTTCCTCAACGTGCCGAATGTGCGGCTCTACAGCATCCAGAAGGGCCCGCCGGAGGCGGAGCTGGAGACGCTTGGCACCTCTACCCTGATCACGCCGCTGGGGCAGCATTTCAACGATTTCGCCGATACCGCGGCGGTGCTGGAACGGCTCGATCTGGTGATCATGACCGACAGTTCGGTGGCGCATCTGGCCGGCTCGCTGGGCCGCCCGGTGTGGAACCTGCTGCAGTTCATGCCCTACTGGGTCTATGGCGACGGCAAGGGCGAGTGGGCCGACACCACCCCCTGGTACCCGTCGATGCGCCTGTTCCGCCAGACCACCCCGGGCGACTGGGACAGCGTGTTCGCCGCTGCCGAACAGGCCCTGCGTCAACTGGCGGCGCTCAGGACCTGAGGGGTCGGACGCGGCCATCGGGCGTCGGGACGGAGCGGGGTGGTTCCCCTGTGCTCACGGCGTCAGGCAATTTCCCGCTCATGCCTGACGCCCCGTCCTCATTGCGCTCCTCCCACGGACCGTAACGCCTGGCCCACCTCGCCCAGCACGCCCCTCCAATCCCCGGGCGTCGTCTGGCGGAAGAGCCGCAAACTCGGGTACCAGGGGGATGTGGCCGCAGACACCCCCCAGAACCACGCCGGCATGAACGGCAGCAGCACCCATCCTGGAATACCAAGCCCACCGGCCATGTGCGCCGTGGTGTTGTCGATGGTGATGACCAAATTCATTGCCGCCACCAGGGAGGCGAAGCCATCGAGATCGCCCGATGGGTCAACGCTTGTTTCATGAAAAAGGCCGGCGATGCGCCGCTCCTGGTCGTCGACACCGTATTGCAAGCTGATGAGCCGCCCTCCGGCTGCCGCCACCCCTGGAGCGAGGGCCGCCACGAGTTGCTCCAGACCGAGTGAACGTTCCGCACTGGCAACCGAGCGCCAGGAGAGGCCGATACACAGCCGGACATCGCAGTGACGGGCCCGCAAGGCGGCAATCCGCTGTGGATCAGCGACCAGATAGGGGCGTTGGCCGGCAAAATCCTCCGGTCGGCGCCGCAGATACCGCGGCAGGTCGCTGGCCGGAACCCGTGCCACACTGTCATCCACCAGAGCGGATGTCGTCACGGCAGAGGGATCGGCAGTTCGCCCCACGACCTCCGTTCCCTTCAGAGAGCGCTTCAGCAAGGAAACGAGGCGGGTATCGCATACGAAACGGCAAGCAATGCCGCTTTCGACCAAGTCCGGGATCAGACTGGCAAACAGGATCTCATCTCCCACCCCAGGTTGCCCCACCACCAGCAACCGTCCAGCCGGTATGGCGGAACCCGACCAGCGTGGCAGATCATCGCCCATTCCTGGCAACGCCGTGGTCTCCCAGCGAGCAGCCAGATCATCCCATCCGCCGGCCATCTCTCCCAGCAGAAGCCGGGCGATACCGCGGTTTACTTTCAGCTCCGAGTTGTCTGATTCAATATCCAGGGCCCGATCATAGGCGGCAATCCCATCCTGTGGCCTGCCCAGATGCACCCGCGCATTGGCAAGAAGGGCATAGCCCTGCACAGAGTCGGGTGCCAGGACGATAACCCGCCTGCCGTATCGTTCCACATCAGGCAACCGTCCTTGGGCTATCGCCACCAGAGCACTGTTAAGCACGGCCTCCACTGCCTCCGGAGCCAGGCGGCGCCCCCGCGCCAAAGCCAACTCGGCCATTTCCTGACATCCCAAGGCATGCAAGACAGCGCCGCGATTGACGTGCGCCATCGCCAGAGCGGGCACAAGCAGGCCCACTCCCCGGAACGCGGCCTCTGCTTGCTTCAAAGCACCACGCCGGAACAGGAGTATCCCGCGCTGGAATGCCGCTTGCTCCATCAGCGGATCGCAGCGCAGAGCAACCCCATAGGCAGCAAGTGCGCCAGCCTCGTCACCCTGCTCCGCCAGCAGAGTCGCAAGTTCGGCAAACATCGTGGCGTCGGCAGGGGATAGGGCGATAAGGCGCTGCAGGCAGCCCAGCCCTGCTCCATAATCGCCGGTCGCCCTGGCGGCTTTGCCCAGCAGGCGCCAGCCATCGGCATTCACAGGATCGGCGCGCAGGACAAGGCGATACAGAGCCATCGCCTCTTCCAGACGCCCGGCGGTGTGGTGATCCGCCGCCAGACGCAGAACGTCGCCAGTCGTCGCCATGACTTCGGTGTTCCTGCTTCAATGCCGCTGCACAGCTCTTTGCGTTCCTTAATGCGCTGGAGAGAGGCTGACCAGAACAATTCACCATCCACACAGCCATCTCCCTTAACCACAGCTGTTGACTGCATCGGTCGATTGCCAACGGTTCATGCAAGCCGTCAGGCGCAATCTGGCTCCCCCGCAACAGGGAACGGGAGAGGGGAGGTGAGGATTTTGCCGGTTTGAATACCGTGCCGTCCCCCCCTACTCCTCGCCTGACACCCCCGCGATCCGGCCATAACGCGCCAGCAATGAGTCCTGCCGCTTCAGAATGCGCTCCAGGTTCGCAAGCGCATCGTCGACGCCTTCGGCCGGTTCCACCCAGCGGTCCAGTTCGACGGAAACCATGGGTGCGATCCCAGGAACGGGCCCGGCGGCGACGGCCGCGGCCCGCGGCGCCACCTCTCCCAGCATCGCCGCCAGATCCTCCGCCACGAAGACGCGGTGAGTGCGCCGGCGTGTGATCTCCACGGCGATCTCCAGCCGCTGCAATTCCTCCAGCAGGTCGGTGGCGGCACTGGTGGCGCAACGCAGCCGGGCAGCCAGCCGGGCCGGGCCTATCACCCCTTCCGCCGCCACCGCATCGACGGCCCGGCGGATACGAGCGTCGCTGCGCCGGTCGCCAACGCGCCGGCGCCAACCGCGCCAGCGATGCAGCAAAGCGGTGAGGCCATCCTCCCCCTGTTCCGCTTGCCGGGCGATGCCGTCGAGGAAAGCGACCAGCCACATCCCGTCCGGTTCAGCGCGGCGGATCGCCTCGACTCCGTTCAGGCAGGGCAGCGGCAGCGGCGTCATCCCTTGGGCGGTGAGATAACGGGAAACAGCCAGACAGGCTCCGCTGCGGTCGCCGCCGGCTTCCAGATGGGCGAAGAAGCCAATTCCGCACGCGACCAGCACCGCTGCTCCAGCCCTGGCATGGGCCTCCTCCATCCGGGCGAGCGCCCCGTCCATGCCGGTCGGAACGAACGCCGGCGGGCTGTGGTCAGAGAGCATCTGCCGCATCAGGTCCAGGGCCAGCATGTTGGCCCCCCAGTCGCGTAGAGCACGCGTCGGCACCTGAGCCAGCAGAGTGCGCAGTCGGTTGGGATCGACGCGGCGGCCCTGACAGTCGGCGATGTCGGCAACGGCCTCGACCCGCGACCGATGCAGCCAAGCCGCCAGGACCGGACTGCCGGTGGTTGCCTGGGCCAGCCGCCCGACAGCCTTGGCGGCTCGCTCCAAGGGACCGAGAAGGAGGAGGGGATCGGAAAGACGCAAATCCTGCATATCTTTATATAACAGATAGTTATGAATTTTTGGCATTGAAAAATCTGGAACCTGTCCAATACACAATATGCTGAAAAAAACGATTTCAGAGGCTTCCGCTTGGCGCACTCAACGTCCGGGGTGTTGGTGCTCACGATCACACTGCCCCCACCCCGCCGGTGATCCTGGCCTTTTGTCGCGCAGCGGATGCCGGAACCAGGGACCGGAAAGCCGGCGCCGCAATCCGGGGCAGTTCCCACCTCGCATCCTGCCTCCATGTTCATCCGGATGGATGAAATCGACTGATATTCTGTACAAAGAGCCCGAGAGGCGCGTTTCCGCCCAGAATGCCCAGGACATCCCGATGGCCCTCGTCGCCTACGCCCGCGTCTCCACCGAAGACCAGTCCACCGACTCCCAACTGCTCGCCCTGCGGCAGGCCGGCTGCACGCACATCTTCGAGGAGCATGCCTCGGGTGGCGACCGTGACCGGCCGGTGCTGGCCAAGGCGCTCGCCAGCCTGAAGAAAGGCGACACGCTGGTGGTGGCGCGCATCGACCGGCTGGCACGGTCGCTGTTCCATCTGCTGGAGGTGATCGACGGGCTGGGGCAGCGCGGCGTGGCCTTCAAATCGCTGGGCGACCCGATCGACACCACCAGCCCGCAGGGACGCTTTGCCCTGCAGGTTCTCGGTGCTGCGGCCGAGTTGGAACGGGCATTGATCCGCGAGCGCTCGATCGCCGGGCTCAGGGCCGCGGTGGCCAGGGGGAAGGAGCCCGGCAATCCCGGCCTGCGCCGACGGGACCCGGCGGCGCTGGAAAAGGCACGGCAGGGCCGCGAGGCCGCTCGCGACGAGCTGGTCGTCGCGCACGCCCAGGAGTTTCTGCCGACCGTCGAGGCTCTGCGCCCGGCGGCACCATGGGATCAGGTCGTGCGGGCATTGAAGGCGCAGGGGCGGACCCGGCCGTGGGACCGCAAGCCATGGACACCAAACAGCCTGATCCGCGCCATCCGCCGGCTGGCCACAGGGGGGCTGGTTCGTCAGAACCTTCTCGATGCGGCACCCAAGCGGGTCGACAGCAACGACCTCGTGCTGATGGTGGCGGGACTGGCGCGGGCCGAGCCCGGCATCACGCTCGATGGCATCGCGCGGCGGCTGCAAAGCATGGGACAGCGCACGCCGCGCGGCGGCCTGCGCTGGAGCCGGTCGTCGGTGAAACACCTGTTGGATCGCGCCAGGGATCAGGGGTTGGTGCGAGGATCGGAAGGGGCGTAGCGGTCGGCAAGCCTTCTGCGCCCCGGCCTGGCGGCGGGACCGGCGACGAGGGGGAAAGCACGGGATCATGCGGGATCGTCGAGGGCCTGCGGCATCGGATCGGCCGCGGCGATCCTGGTCAGGAAGAGAGTGCGGCGAAACAGCAGGGCCTCGGCCTCCCGGCGCTTCACCAGCCCTGGAAGCTGCGTTTTCCTGCCATTGACGGTGGCGTAGACCCAGCGCCCGAACTCGCCGGCAGCCCCCTCATGGTCCCCCATGTTGAGCCGTTTCAGCAGGGTCGAGGACTGGAAATTGCCCCGTCCCAGATTGAAGACGAAGCTGGCGAGCGCACCGCGCTGCCCGCCGGTCAACGGCACTGTCACCAGCCCGTCGACCACGGCCGCCGCGGCGGCGAGGTCGCGGGACAGCAGCGTTTCGGCCCTTTCGGCGGTGATGCTCTGCCCGAGCGTCACGCCGGCGGTGTGGCCGTAACCGATGGTCGGAATGCCGGCCGGGCAGAGATAGGCATCGAGGGACAGGCCTTCGAAATGCTTCACAAGGTCGATGGCGGCCTTGCAGATCGGATCGGGCATGGATCGGGACTCCCGGGCGATAGGTGAGGAGACAGGGTGGGAGCGGATCCGGCGGAGCGCTGCCGGGATCGTCAAGGCAGCCGCGCTCCGCCGGAGCGGGGGCAGGGTCCCGGGGATGGCCCCGGGACCGCCCGCGTCAGGCCCCGCGTCAGGCGACGTAGTCGTAGACGACGTTGACCGGGTAGGGCTTCAGGTTGGTGATGCGGTGGATTTCGGCCCCGGCCGCACCGTTGCGCTTGATCGTGTAGTCGATCTTGGCGGCCCCGAGTTCGTACTCGTCGCGAGCCAGAGTCACCGCATCGACGCTGGGCGAAAAGTTCGGATTGGCCGTCTTCAGCGAGAAGGCGAAGTCGATGGTGCCGTAGCTCTCCACATTCAGGTTTTTGAGGGCATTCTGCAGGGTCAGATAATCGTTGCCGTTGGTGTCGATGCTGGCCCCGCTGTTGAGGGGCACGACAACCCAGGCCGCCCCGTCCCACTTCCGCCACGTCGCCCGGCCGTCGAAGCTGACCAACCACTTGATGCTGGTGCCGGGCGGGGTGGTCTGCGTGATCGTCGCCGAATGGATCGTGCTCCAGTCCGACACGTCGATGCGCGAGGCATTGGCGGTCGCCACGTAGAAGGGGCCGGTGATGTAGCTCGCGCCGTAGGGGATGGTCGCCGGGCTGAAGGTGGCGGTCTGCCGCAGCGTGGAGGACAGCCGCATCTCGTCGATGTAGCCGACGAAATTGCCGGTGCCGTCGTAGGCGCCGCCAAGATAGAGGGCGCCGGACGTGTCGGTCCGCACGACCGGCCCGCTCACCGTGGTCTTCTTGACGCCGTTGATGTAATGGGTGACGACGCCGTCAGCCCCCACCGTGACCATCAGATGGGTCCAGGTGTTGAGCGCGATGGCGGTCAACTCCTTGCAGTTGTTCGCCATGTTGTTCCAGCGGAACACCGGGTAATTGGTGCCGGATTCCAGCCAGAGTTGCCAGGTTTCGTTGGTGCCGTCCCACTTCTGTGCGATGATGTTGGTGGTCGAGGTGGTGGGATACACCCAAGCTTCGATGGTCAACGCGTTCGCCCCGGACATCCAGGCGGCGTTCGACAGCACCTGCTTGTTGCCGTTGGAGCTATTGCCGTACAGACTGCCGGACCCGAACTTGGTCTGGGCGGTCGAGACCGACAGGGAGCTGTTTCCCGAAACGACGGTCGGGGCGATGTAGACCCCATCCTTCACCGTACGGGCGTTGTTGGCGGCGGAGATCAGCGCGCTGTTGCCAGACAGTTCCTTGACCCACTTCTGGCCGACCGCGCCGTTGAACTCCCACATCAGCGTGGTCATGTCGTCGGCGACCAACGTTGCCGGGGTGAAGTTGGCGGTATAGCGCGGCTGGCCGTTGGTGACGCGGATGGCATCGAAGGATATGGGGAAGAAGCCGCTCGATCCATCGGCCCAGGCACCGAGGGCAAGAGCGTAAGTGTTGTTGCTGTAGTAGGGGTTGACCTGCGGACTGGTCGGCGACGCCCCGGCGGTACCGTTGCTGTAGAGCGTGTAGCCGCGTCCTTCGCGCACCAGAGCGAAATGGTTCCAGCCGACCGTCGCATTTCCGCCATTGACCGGCAGATTGGTGCCGCTGCTGTCCTGACGGACGTTGGCTTGCATCTGGCCACTGGCAAGCAGGTAGACGTTCAACGCGATGCCGTAGGCGGGGGCGCGCAGGTCGAGCAGCGCGGCGTAGGTGCTGATGCCTGACAGCGAGGCGACGTAGAACCAGCCCTCGATACAGAACTTGGTGTTGGTGCCAAAATAGACCGGGTGACCGGCACTCGGAGCGGCGAACGTCATAGAGGCGTACTGACTACTACCGTTCATCGCCAATGCCGTGCTGTGCCCGCCGCGCGTCTGCGTTGCGGCAAGAGTGGCGCTGCCCTGGAAGGTCAGGGTGGGAGTGATGGCGTCGCCGAAGGCGTTGGTGCCGTAGCTCGACCCGCTGCTGTCCAAAGTTACTTTGTCGCCGTTGGCCCCTTCGAGATGCAGCAACAGGACGGTGCGAGCGTCAGCAACGTGCGGAACGGTCGGCGGCGTGAAGTTGGATGTCCACACCGCCTCACCGCGCTTCAGACGGATTTCGTCCATATAGCCGTTGAGATAACCGGCATTGTAGAACTCACCGAAGCGCCAGAATGGGTTGCTGCCGTGGAACAGACTGGCGGTGCCGACATTGATCGCCGAGCCCTGGAGCACACCGTTGACGAAGATGTACAGATTGGGGCCGCTGCGGGTAATGGCGACATGCGACCATGCGCCGGTGGCGATAGTGAAACCGAGGCTGTCGACCTGAGTGGTGCCGTTGGTGCTGTAGACCAGCTTGTATTGATCGGTCGTCGTCGTCGCCCGGATGCCGAAGGACGACAGATTGGTGCCCATCACCGAGTATCCGAAGACGCTGCCGGTGTCGCTCGTCCAACTGATCGGGTAAATCTGGAAATCTATGGTGAAGTCGTCCGATCCGAACGCGAGATCGGCGTGGAACTTGTTGTCGTACTCG
The DNA here is from genome assembly GCF_003116035.1 of Azospirillum sp. TSH64. Taxonomy (GTDB): domain Bacteria; phylum Pseudomonadota; class Alphaproteobacteria; order Azospirillales; family Azospirillaceae; genus Azospirillum. The sequence continues at coordinate 127,306 of NZ_LGQW01000002.1, read as the reverse complement.
CCGATGAAGATGCCGCCACCAGCACTCTGGTTGCAGTAGGCGCTCGACGCGCCGAACTTGGCCTGCGCCGTGGAGAGCCCCGAACGGCAGAGGACGGAGCGTCCGCTGTTGGCGCGATCCTTCAGCACCTGCCCGCCATGGCCGTCGTCGAAGCTGAACAGATGGACAGTGTCGGCATCGGTAACGAATGCGGCGGTCGGCGGGGTGAAGTTGGCGCTGTAGCGGGCGATTTTGGAAACGCGGACCTGATCCAGCCAGCCAAGCAACCGGTTGTTGGGTGTGTCGTAATAACTCCCAAGGGAGATTGTGTGCGCGACGTAGGCCGTGGTGTCTGCCCAAGTTCCAGCCGACACGCCTCCGACATACAGCGTCGTCACCCCGACACGGCGCACCAGAGCGATATGGTACCAATTGTCCGACGCGAGGACGGCGGAGGTGATCCTTACCGCCCCGGCCGCATAGAACTGCACCTGACCGCCCGCGATATAGACGAGTTGGTTCGTGCCGGGGGAACTTCCCGTGCGGCAGTCAAAAATAGCTGCTTGGGATACCGACGAAGGCCGCACCCAGGTCTCATAGGTGAAATCCTGTGTCGATCCCCAAGCCAACTTGTAGCTGGCAGGAACAAGCCACGACGATGAACCATCGAACCAGCCGCAATGGGTGCCGAACGGCCTGATGCCGCGCTCGTCGATGATCTCGGTCGAGCCGTTGGCGCCATCGGCGTGGATCAGCAGCTTGGTGGCGGCGTCGACCCCGCCGCCCCCGGCGGTGCTGTAAAGCTGGAACTGGCCGCCGACCTGATCGGTGCCGGTGGCGGCGTTCTCCTGGGTGTATTGCGCCTCGGTGTTGTAATCGACGTTGAAGGTCTGACCGACGAACTGGCTGTAGACCCCCAGGATGGACTTGGCGGGAACGTCGAGGGTGCCGGTGGCGGGAAGAAGCGTGACAGCCGACTTGGTAACGGAGTTGGTGGCGCTGTTGGTGACGAGCGGAGCGCCGTTGACGGTCGGCTGAGCCTTGAAATCGACGGCATTGCCGGAGACCGTCACGGGCAGGTTGCCCGCATGCCAGACATTGTTCCCCATCCATTGGAGCGACGTCATGTTGGCGAGAAGGATGTTCGACCAGGAGATCGCCGCCCCGGCCGACTTGCCGTAGCCGTGCGCGCCGCGGAACCAGAAATTCGGGCCATTGACCCCGTCGTTGCTGACGGACATGCCAATGTCCATTGCGTCCTCTCCACCGACAGAGAGGGTGGGCGAGGTGCTGCCGGTCGTGTTCCAATACCAGTGCTGGCGACCCATGCCGTCCTGGGTCATGTAATAGGCCGGGGCTGTGCCGCCGGTGCGGGTCAGCGTGCCCGTGATCGTCGGGTTGGCGGCGTCGAGCTTCGAGGAGGGCGTGAAGTTGCCCGTATGCCAGACATCCTTGTTGTCCACCTGGATGCCGCCGGCAACGTTCAGCCTGGCCCCGCCGGTCGGCATCGCGGTCGTGCCGACGGCAGTCAGCGAACCTCCCTCGGAGATGGCGAAATTCTGCCATGCGCCGGAACCGTAAGCGCCGATCCGGCCGAAGCCGCCAGCGTCATTCCATCCGACGAATGTGTACTTCGATCCGCTGGTATTTCCCACATGGAGCGCCTCGGCCCGCGCAGAGTTCTGGATGCTGAGCGTCGAGCTGAAGGTGGGATCGGCGGCAAGCTGCGCATAGCGCCCATCCGCCGCGGCGCGATCCGGAATGTCCGTGCCGTTGGCGACGCCGATGGTGCGCTTGGCGCCGGTGCCCGCCCCGGTCTGCACCAGCACGCCGGCGGTGCTGTCGAGCGAGGCGAGGGAGGTCAGCAGAGCCGGCTTGCTCTCCACCCCGGACCAGTCCACCGCCGAAGCGCGTGCCGCAGTGTAGGCCCGGTAGCCCGCCGCGTTGCCAAGATTGCTGTCGTCGACGACCAGATACATCAGGCCGCCGGTGCCGCCGACCTGCACCGTGTCGCCCTTCTGCACCTGGGCGGTGGTCAAGGCGAAACGCTCGGCGTCGCTGGCGACCGGGTACAGGCGTTCCAGCGCGCCCGCCGGCAGACGGGCGATGTCGATGGTGCCGGTCAGCGCAGACGCCGCCACCGCCGTCACCGGGATGGCGATGTTCTGGGTGCCGTCGAACGAGGTCGCCGTGCCGGTCGCCCCGCCCGACAGGGCGATGGTGCGGGGCGTCGTCAGCCTGGCAGCACCGGCCGCCTGCCCGGCAGCGATCATGGCGGCGATGGCGGCATCCGTCTGCGCCTTGCCGTAAGCGGTTGCGGTGCTGTGCAGCTCGCCGCCCTTGTAGCTCGCCGTCCGGCCAGTGGCCGGAACGATCTCGACCGCTCCGTCCTCCGTCACATGAACCGAGCCGCCGCCGTTGGCGATGCTGTCCTGCGACAGGGTGGACAGCCGGTGGTCGATCTCCTCCAGTGCCCCCTGCACGGTGCCGGCGGTGATGTTGCCGGATGCCGCCACCGGCGCGGTCGCGGCATCGAAGCCGAAGGAGACCGCGTGGTTGCCCGGGCTGAAGGTGAGCTTGCCGCCCGGGGCCTGCACGAGGTTCAGCAGGGAGCCGGGGTTGTCGGCGGCGAAGCGCTGCGAGGCGCCGTCGCCGACGATGCCGAAGTTGGAGCCGCCGACGATGGTCGCGGCGGTCTGGGCATGGCCCTTGGCCTGCTCCGACCAATGGAAGGCGGAATAGACGCCCGGGCTGGGCTGATAGCCGACGGCGCCCTGGGCGAAGGCCTGGGACAGATCGCGGGCGCCCTGCGCCTCCGTGCGGGCGGCGACAGCCAGATCGCGGGCGGCGGTGGCATCGGACTTGGCCGAGATCGCGTCCGCCGCCGCCGTCGCCGACGTCTGTGCGCTGTTGGCGGCGTTGGTCTGCGACTGACCGGCCTGGGAGGCCGCGACCTGCGCCGCCGTCATGGAGGAGACTGCGCTGTCGCGGGCCGCCTCCGCCGCGGTCCTGGCCGTGGTGCTGGCGGTCCCGGCGGCCTCCGCCTGCTGCGCGGCGGAACGGGCGATGTCGGCGGAGATGGCGGCGGCGGCGGCCTTGGCGCTCGCGGTCTGGGCGCCGGTCGCGGCAGCGGCGGCAGCGGCCTGCGCAGCGGTTGCCGCACTGTCGAGACCGGCGGCACTCTCGGCGGCGGCGGCGGCGCTGCCGGCGGCCTCCGTCGCCTTGCCGGTGGCGACGGTTGCCTGGGAAGCCGCGTCCAGGGCGTAGGACAGCGCCGACTTCAGGCTGCCGGAGACCGGGGCGTCGGTCTTCACCGCCCAGTCCTGTGCCTGCGTCCGTGCCGCCACCGCCGCGTCACGCGCCTGCTGGGTGGCATCCCGCGCAGCGGTCGCGGTGTCGCGGGCCGCCTCGGCCGCCGTTCTGGCGGACAGGGCGCCAGTTGCCGCCGTGCCGGCTTCGACCCGCGCCTCCAGCACGATGTCGCGCGCCGTCTCCACGGCGGCAAGCGCCGCGGTGGCGGATGCCTCCAGCCCGGCGGCGGCGGCGGCACTGCCGGCGGCCTCATCGGCACGCTGGACGGCGATGGCCGCCTTGGCGGTCGCGGTCGCGGCGGCAGCGGTGCTTTCGCCGGCCTGCGCGGCGACGGTCGCGGCGGCTTGCGCCACGGCCTGCCGGTCGGCGCCGACGACCGTTATCGCCGCCTTGGCGTCGGCGGCAGCCTGCCGCGCCGTCGCCACATCGTCCTCGATGGCGGCGATGATCTGTGCCGCATGCTCCACCACCCCGTCGTCGAGGAGCTGGAGCAGGCGGGCCGGGCTTTCGACCAGACGGGTGATGCCCTTGCTGTCGGTCAGCGGATATTTGCCGTCGGCATTCGGGCCGCCGTTCGGGGAGCCGCCGAGCCAGTCGTCATACTGGTCCTCGCGCACCGCCCATTTCGCGACCATCGCCGCGATCTCGCCGGCCAGTTCGGCATTGGACAGGGTCGCCGACGCGGCGATGACGGCATAGGGGGAGGAGGCCGCCGTCTCGCCCTCCCAGGGGCGGTCGAGGGTCAGCGTGTGGTCGTTGGCAACCTCACGGATCTCGTAGAGCGTCCTGCCGTCGGTGGTGAAGGCGGAGCCGGGACGCACGACGCCCATCCACATGGTGCCGGCGCCGGCGACGGCGGCCGATCCGGGGGTCAGGGCGACGGTGCCTTGGCGATACCAGCCGGCCATGTCAGTTCTCCTCGCTGGGGGTCGTGTCGGAATAGGGGTAGAGCGCGCGGATCGCCGAGAAGTCGGCGCGCATGCGCTCCCATTTGGCGGGGTCGCCGTTCAGCATGTCCTGCTGGGCTTCCAGCTGCCGGGCCGCCGGCCATGCGGCGAGGTAGGCCTGCTGGCGCAGCTTCGCGATCTCGTCGCGGGTGCGGACTGGGATCACCTTCATGGCGTGATCTCCAGAACGAAATGGGCGTCATGATGAGGCCAGGCGCTGACGCGTACGTCGTAGGTGCCGGGCAGATCGTCGTAATCGAAGCTGCCATCCTCGACCCTGTAGGTGCCGACCGCACCGGAGGCGCGGCAGGTGACGGTCACGGTCGCCGGAATGGGCAGAGCGTCCAGACTCTCGATTTCGGGACGCGAGAGTACCGCGGGTTCGGAGCCTGAAAGATCGACGTAGTCTTCGAAGACCGAACCCTTCGCCTGCAACCGCTCGCAGCCCGGAAGATGCATATGCGGCACTTCCAGCGGCCCGATGCAGGCGGTTTGCCGAATTTCACCAGTTTCCGGCTTATAGAAAACGTAGGAAGAGCTTACGTTTTCATTTTGCTCTGAAGCTGCGCCAGAACCATTCTGGATGATCGGCGGAGCTTCTCTCTTGGTCTTTTTAAATGATACAGTCATTTCCTCAACTCCACTGCTGAGATTGCGCAGTAGAAATTGCGTGGATTTCGCCCATAGGCGTCAGATGTTGCTGTTTTCCAGGTGTAATAACCTGGTCCTGGATGCTCTATCCACGCATAGGCAACGGAAACCCAAGATGGAGACCAGATCTCTGAACTGCTCTCGCCGCCACCGTAGCCAGTAACGATGTCGATCTGCCAACCACGCACTGCGGTGATCAGCACACGTTTCCCGATTGTCTGAAGACCGACGGTCGCGTCCCACACCCCCTGCGCCGCATTCATATTGGATGTGGCGAAGTCTTCGATCTTCTGGCCCCGGATTGTCAGATCCTGAATGTGCGCACTGGAGATCGTTGCATCCCTGATCTTCGCGCTGTCGATCGAGGCGTCCTGGATGAAGGCGGCGGACATGGAGATGCGGGGCACCCCATCCACCCGACCGATGACGAAGGGATGGTCGATGCTGCCCCCGGGGCCGGTAATGCCGATCAGGAAACGGTCGGCCCGCACATAGAACTCGGATCGCACCCCGCTCTCATCGGCCGGGTCCGAGGAAAGACCGAACCCGCTGATGGCGCCATTGTTGTCGATCTTGACCGTCCACTGCCCCGACAGGCCGTTCGTTACTTTCGAGACCTGCTCGATGGACGAGGTGTGATTGCCGACCGTGCCGCTGAGAATGTTTACCTTGCTGACAGCGGATTTAGCCTCCGTAACCGCCAGGTTGACGCTTTCCTGAAAAGACCCTGAAGCATCTTTTATCGCCACGAACGCGTTGTCGATCCGGCTGGCAAGGGCACCGACGGCGTCGGCACGGGCGGTCTGCTCGCTGGTCAGCCCCGCCTTCACGCCATCGACCGATGCACCGATCGTATCGAGGCGCGTGGTCAACGCGCCGGTCGCCGTCGCGTTGGCGGTGATGCGGCTGTCATAGCCGGCCAGGCTCTTGTCATAGCCGGCGACGACGCTGTCGATCCGCTCGGCATTGGTCCGGCTGTCGTTCGCCGTCGCAGTCAGCTTCGCCTGCACGCCGGCCAGATTTCCGTCCCAGGCCGCGACCACCGTGTCGATGCGCGTCGCCGTCGCCTCGTCCGCCGTCACCAGGGCGGTCAGCTCCTCCTTGACGGTGGCGATCTGCCCGTCGAACTGGGCGGCGACGGTGGTGACCCGGCTCGCCAGTGACTGCGCGTCGTCCTGGACCTGCCTGACATCCGCCTTCACCTCCGCGACGTCGGCCTCGCGCTTGCCGATCTCGCTGCGGATGCGGCCGTAGCTGTCGTTGACGCGCACCAGACCCGACGTGACCGTCTCGGCGATCTTCTCGATCCCGGCAATGCGCTCGGCCATGAAGGGAGCGAGCTTCGATTCCGAGACCAGCTTGTCGGCGAGGTCGTCGTGGGAGATCTGCTCGGTGGTGGCGCCGGTGCCGATGTTGGAATTGACGTCGCCGACATTGCCGCCGAGATCGACGGCGCGCACCCAGTAGTAGCGCGTGACCAGCCCGCCCAACCCGGCGCGCACGAAGGCGTTGCCCTTGACCGTGCCGATGACGGCGGCGGCCGACAGGTCGTTCGCCGCCCCCTCCAGCACCTCGATGTGGGAGAGGTCGGTGTCGGGCGGATTGACCCAGGACAGGGCGATCTGGCGCAGCCCGCCTTTGGCGACCAGCCCGGCGGGCTGGCCGGGCGGCGTGCCCTTGCCGTGCACCGTGGCCCGGATTTCCGCCGGCACCGAACGGCGCTTGTCGTAGGCCAATGCCGTGATGCGGAGGGTGTAGACGCCCTCCGCCGCCGGCTCGATGTCGAAGCTGCCGGCGCGGGTGACCTTCCATTCCTGCCACTGGCCGCCCGGCGTCATCACGTCGGCGCGGTAGCCGGCGATGCGGGCATCGTCGCTGGGCGTCCAGCTGACGGTCAGCCGGGCCTGCGGCAGGCCGTTGACCCAGTAGGCGCTTTCCACCGCCGCGAGGTTGGCGGGGGAGGGGATGGCGTTGGCGGCGCTCTGGGTCGCCACAGGCTCGATCTGCACGCCCTCCTCGACCCGGGCATATTTGCCGGGCTCGTGCAGAAGGGCGGTGACCTCGTAGACGCCGGGCGATTTCTCGGTGACGGCGCGCACCCGGAACAGGCGCGGGGCGAGGTTGGTGGCGGTCAGGATCCACACCGCATGCGGCTGCGGCACCGCGCCGCCGAGCGGAGCCGCGTCGATGACGAGCTGGCCGGTGGTGTGGTCCTCAAGCACCGGGCGGCGGACCGGACAGTCGACCAGCCGGCCGTCCGGCAGGGTGAGTGCCAGCACGTGGCTTTGGTTGGCTTCCAGCGTCACCGTGTCGTCGAGGGTGACGACCTGCCGCTCCGGATCGTAGGCGACCAGCCGCCCGCCGGTGCGCACCAGCGCCCAGTTCGGGTCGGCCAGCTTGACCACGTCGCCCGGCATGACGTCGAGATGGTCGAAGGAGCAGCGGTAGGTGACGGTCTCGGTCTCGTGCTGCTCGCTGTCGAGCATCCACAGGCCGAGGCGGCGGGCCTGGCTGCGCCGGGTGCAGCCATAGGCCGTCGCCTCGATCGGCCGCCAGCCGTAGCGCTGGATCATCCCGGCATTCTCGACGACCTCGACCGTCGGGCGGTAGCCGTCGTCGGGGTCGTTGAAGGTGATCAGCGCCGCGGTGTGGCGGGCCTTCAGCGCCGTGCCGGAATAGGTGAAGCTGCCGCCGATGACGTTGGCAGGGGTGACCAGCTTGATCGGGTCGGCCGGCATGTCGGCGCGGGCCAGCACGCCGCCGGCCGACCAGAAGATCAGGCCGCGGAAGGTCGAGGCGATGGACTGGAGAACGCGGTAGGCCTCGGTCCGGCCGGAGATCACCCCGTTGAAGGTGAAGCGCGGCTCCATGATATCGCGGCCGCCGGTGTCGGTCCGGCCCGACTTGACCGGCTGGTCGCAATAGACGCCGATGGTGTAGAGCGACCAGCGGTCGACCGCCTCGGCGGAGATCGACTGGCCCAGGCCGTAGCGCCTGTTGGTCAGCAGGTCGTAGAGCACCCAGGCCGGGTTGTCGCTCCAGGCGGTCTTGAGGCTGCCGTCCCACTGGCCGGTATAGCTCCGCGTCTCCGGGTCGTAGTTGGAGGGGACCCGGATCTTCAGGCCCTTGACGTCATAGGCCCGCTCGGGGATCGAGTTGCCGAACTGCTCGGCCTTGACCGTCAGCGCGACCAGCGCCGAATTGTCGTAGCCGAACTTGGACTCGACGATCTCGGCATAGTGCGACCAGGAAAAGCTGTTCTGGATCGCGGTGCGGGGCGGATCGTCGGTAACGCGGGTGACGCGGATGTCATATGGGCTCCTGCCCAGCTCGCGCAGCCCGACCTTGTAGGACCGCTCATAGGCGCTGGTCGTCTTGCCGGTCACCGTATCGTTGACCAGAACCTTCCAACGGCCGTCGGCCGCCCGCCCCTCGATGGTCAACTGCACCGCCGATCCGTGCAGGTTGCCGTTGGAGGTGTCCTGCTCGGTCAGCGCGTTCCAGCGCAGCACGATGCGGGCGGCGTCGACCTCGTCGCCATGGATGGTGCGGACGACCGGGGCCGCCTTCTTCACCTCGCTCCCGACGGCGACGGTGGTCTCGCTGGCGGTGAAACCGCTGATCGGCTCCTGCGAGGGAATGCCCCGGCGCTCTTTCCAGGTCACGCCTTTGAAATTCTCCGTCCCGTCGGAGGCGATCAGCGGCGTGCCGTCGAAGTAGATGCTCCTCCCCTCATTGACCAGCCCGGCGATCTCGCCTTCGCTCAGCAGATCGATCACCCGGGCGGTCGCGGCGGATTGCAGGCTGTTGGGATCCTCGGTGGCGCCGGAACCGCCGCGGCCGGACTTGCCGCCGCCCTTGGCCCCCTGGATGCCTCCTGCCGGACCTCCAGCCGAAACGGCGGTGACGGCGGATGCCGCCGGCTGGGGCTGGACGGTTCCGACCTGCTCCGTATCCATGCCGGAGGAGATGACGGTCGAACCGACCCAGCAGCGGCCATAGACCAGGGGAACCGACCCGCCCTGTTCGGTCACGTTGACCGGGCCGGAGAACAAATAACTCTGCTTGCTGTCCGGCAGGTTGGCCTTGGGGGTCGGCGACAGCATCTGGCTGATGCCGGACAGCATCATCGACGCGCCGAACAGTGCAACTGAGCCATAGGTAACGCTGAGGCCGACCCCTCCAATCGTGACCTCAGCGCCCAACGCCAAAGAGGTCCCACCCGAGGGGATAGACGCAGCCACCGCCACGACCATCACCAGCGCGCCCATGATCGCCTTGCCGGCGCCGCCGTTCTTGGCGCCGGCCGGAACCGGGATGATGTGCAGGTCGGCGTTGCCCAGCCCGAGCGTCAGGGTGTCGAGGGTCAGGTCGATGCCGCCGCGCGAGCGCGGGCCGCGGACCAGCCGGTAGGAGCCTTCGCGGAAGATCTTCTCGAAATCGGGATGGTTGGCGGCGAGCGCCCGGATCGCCTCGGCGGCGTCGCGGACCTGATAGTCGGCAAGGCGCCCGAATTGGCGGCCGAGCGCGCCGTGCAGATGGATCCTAGCCATGAGCGAGATCCTTATGACGCAGGATGTGGACGATCTGCCGGTGCCAGGGACCGAAGGGTTCGCGGCGCGACAGGCGGCGCGGCAGGTGATGCAGCAGCAGGCCGCCGTCGAGGACGACGCCGGCATGGTTGGGCACCGGCGACAGGACGGTCATCAGCGCGACGTCGCCGGCCGCCGCCTCGCCGGAACGGACCACCGAGAAGCCGGCATCGGCGAAATGGTCGAGATAGAGGTTCTTGCCGGCGTGCCACCATTCGTCGTCGCGCGGGAAATCCGGCAGCCGGATGCCCCGCTCCAGCTGGAACCAGTCGCGCACCAGGGCGTAGCAGTCGGTCACGCCGTGGCGGAACTCGCGGCCGAGCAGATCGGGCGCCGGCACGCCGTCGCCCCACAGGATCGGATCGGAGCAGCGTTCCCCGTCGGTGGCCAGGATCGCCCAGGGGACCGCGCTGTCGATCTGGCCGCGCATGTCGGCGGCCGACGGGTGGAGCGGCCCGTCCGGATGGCTGTGGACGATGGCGTCGATGGCGCCGGCATGGGCGAGGTAGTCGGCATCGTCGATGCGGAAATGGGCCGCCGGGTCGGCGGCGCGGTTGGACAGGGGCCGGTAGGTGCCGGCCACCACCAGACCGCAGCTCTCGCGCGGATAGTCGGCCAGGGCATGGCGCTTCATCGCGAGGATAGCGTCAGCGGTGAACATGCGCTGCTTGCTCCTCTGGCTGTGAGGGGAGCGGCACCCGGATCAGACCCGGACCCGGGAGACGCCGGGAAAGCCGCCGAAGGGCAGGAGATCGGTCGTGTTGGGGTAGCGCAGGCGGCAGTCGGTCAGCCGCTTGCCGCAGGCATCCCTGGCCGGATCGGTGCGCTCGCCGGTCGCGGTGAAACAGATGTCGCCGGAATAGGGGCAATCGACCCCTTCGGCCGACCATCCCGATCCGGTCCAATGGCGGTAGCGGCGGGTGCAGCCGTCGCGCAGCACCTGCCGGCCAGGGAGCATGGCGCCTTCCTGGTCGATGGCCGCCGACAGCTCGAACTCGACATGGGTGGCGGTGTGGGCGCTCTTGCGCTCGATCCGGTAGAGGTCGGGCGGGAAGAAGGCGAGCGGGTCGGCCTCCGCCCGGCCGTCGAGATAGCGGTCGAAGGTGCGCAGCCGCCTGACCTTGGCGCCGAGCAGGTCGGAGAACTGGTAGATCAGCGCCGAGATCTGGCGGTTGATGTTGGCGATGCGCAGGCGCGGCGTCGGCAGCGCCCCGGTCGCCGTCCATTCGAACCCTTCGGTCTCCATCTCGACCGGGACATAGGCGATGCCGCCGAACAGGACCGGCTCGCCGCCACTGCCCGAGGGTGTGAAGTGATGGATCGTGCCGCCGGGATACATGGTCAGGTCCAGCGTGAACAGCGTCACATAGGCACCGGGATCGGGCGACTGGGCGGCGGCGGCAAGCGCCGGCCGTTCATCCCATTTGGGGATGTTGGTCTGGCTCATGGGGATTCCTTGGATGGGCGCCGCCCCCGCCGTCGAAGGGAGCGAAGCGGCCGCGCGGGGTCAGAGGTCGAAGACCTCGACGAAGGTCGCGGAGATGCTGGAGAACAGGTAATGGGTGCGGGTGCGCTTCCATTTGCTGCAGATCCAGCGCCGGCGGTCGGGTTCGCCGGGCGGCTTCCACAGGAAGCTTTCAGCACCCCGCCGGGCCCGCAGGAACTCCTCGATCGCCCGCGCCTGGTCGGTGTCGAGATACTCCCAGCTCAGCGAATACTGGTCGCGGATGTTGTGGATGCCGTCGGGCGCCCGCTGGGTGTAGCCGTCGCCGAAACCGGCGGTCAGCACCTTCACCTCCGGCTCGATGGTGCTGCCGGTCACCGGCGGACAGGGCGGCAGGAAGACCGGGACACCGTTCTGGCTCGTGGCGGTCTGGCTCGTGGTTTCGCCGGCCATCGCTCAGCCTCCGTAGCTCATGTTGTTCAGCATGCCGCCGGGCCGCATCTGCTGGCGCAGCTCGTTGCCCATCATCGCGCGCAGCTGCTCCTTGACCGACGCGCCGATCCGCTCGGCGAACGCCTTGTCCTGCTCACGGTCGCCGGTGGAGCCGCCGGCGACATTCACCGTCACCGACTGGGTGACCGCAGGACCGCCATCCTGCGCCGCCTGGATCAGACGGTCTGCGTTCGTCATTTGTTCCGGCGTGAAGACAGCCTCGCCCTTGCGGGCGATGATCGGAACCTCGCCCGCCACCAGACCGCCGGTGTGGAAGCGGGGAGCGCCGGCGAACAGGCCGGGGGACACCATCCGCCCCGCCCGGCCGGTTTCACCGACGATGCCGCCGGTGTGGAAGAGCGCCGAAAAGAAGCCGGCGATGCCCGACAGGATGCCGCCCAGCGGCCCTTCGGGTTTGAGCAGCGAGGAGAAGAGACCGGAGATGCTGGACATCAGGCCGCCGAGCAGCCCATCCGACGTGAAGAGGGAGGATATTTTCGACCAGATGGTGCCGAGCAGGCTGTCTGAAGTGAAGAGAGAGTCGATGAAATTGAAAAGTCCGTTGCCGGTGCCGACCGATCCGCCACCAGCTGCCCCATTTCCATTCGCGGACGTGTCAGAGGATGCTTTGGCTTCGTCCTTCTTGTCCGTTTGGGCGGATGCCGACGGATTGCCGGCCTTCGCGGCGGATTTGCCGTTTTCGGGGATGCTGGTCTTGAAGCCCAGCACGTTGAGCAGCCCGGCGCCGGTCTGCTCCGCAACCGACTTCACGAGGAAATCCCGCAGCTTGTTCCGCATGGTGGTGAACAGCTTCTGAAAGGCGGGACCGATTTGCTGCTTGCCGGTCACGACGCTCAGCACGCCTTCGCTCCAACCGCTGAGCAAGGTTTGCAAGCCGTCGCCGAAGCTGGCCTGCACACGTTCGCCGAGCGGACGCAAGGCAGCGCCCATCACCTGATTGTACTTCTTGGCGGCCTCGTCGGTCTTCTGCGCCGCTGCGTCCGGCGGAGCGCCCGTTTCAGCCTTTCCGCCGGTCTGATTCTGGGCAAGCATTCCCGCCGCACTGTAGGGTGCCGCGAAGCGGCTGGCCATTTCATGCGGTGTGATCAGATCCTCAGCGGCCTTATGAATCTCGCTGATTTGCTGATGCAAGCTATCCAGCTGGGAATTGGTCTGCACCGCAAGATTGGTGATGCTACCATCCAGGCGTTTGATGGAAATGGTGAAATCCTGGTTTTCGATAACCAGTTTTACAGTCGGGCCGGCGGCGTTTTCAGCCATGGTTTTCCCTTTCTGTTAGCCGAAGCGGGCGCGCAGTCTGGTTCTGGCCTTTTCGGTCAGGCCCGGCTCCCCGGCCGCCCAGCCGCCATCGGGCAGCTCGGCGAAGGCGAGCGGCGTGCCGACCCGCTGGCGCAGCCGGTCGTGCAGTTCGCGGGCGCCGATGCCGGCCGCCGTCAGATGCACCGGCAGCCAGTCGGCCATCTCCTCCGCGCGCAGCCGGTCGATCTCGTTGAACAGGGTCCAGAACATCCGCACCGGCAGCGCCAGCAGGCGCAACGGGTCGATGCCGTAGAAGCGGCTGACGCGGGCGAAGCAGTAGGCGAAGTCGAGCCGCGTCAACGGGCCCGACGGCTCCCCCGCTTGCCCGCCCGCGGCTCCCCCGGCTGGCGTCTCCCCGGCGGCGGCTCCGCCGGATCGATTCCGCGGATGAAGGCCAGCAGGACCAGGAGCTGCCCGAGATCGAGGCCGAGGATCTCCTCGCGCGGGGTGTCTTCGAGATGGCCGGCGATCACATCGACCAGGATCGGGATCTGCGCCCGCTCGCTGCCGGCCTCCTCAAGCTTCCGCTCGATGTCCCCGGCCTGCAGGAACTGTTCGACGGTCATGTTCTTCAGGATGCGCTCGCGCCCGCCGATGACGACGCTGCGGGAAACGCGGAACTCATCGAGGTTCAAAATGGTGGGCTGGGGCATGGAGGCTCCCGGTCGCTGGTGGCGGGCAAGGTCCGCGAGGGCGGCCACGGGGACGAAAGCCCCCGCGGCCGTGAACCATCGCGGTCAGGCGGCGACGGGGGCGCCGAAGGCGGCGATGCGGTTGCCGGCGGTGCCGTCCGGATAGCAGCTGAAGGTGACCTCGTAGACGCGCTCGCCGCCGTTCTCGTACTTGAAGGTGAAGTTGGGCAGCGGTGCTGCCTTGAAGGCGACGAAATCGTCCTTGGTGGTGGAGGCGGGCAGGGCGGTGGGGTGCAGCTTCAGCGGGGCGGCGATGGCCAGCAGGTCGATGTTGACGCCGGAGCGGATCTCGACCCCGACCTCGGCACCGGCCGCGCCGACGCCGACCGCCTGCGGCATCACCGCCAGCAGCTTGGTCAGGTTGGTTTCCAGCATCGGCACCTTGACCGACACCTCGGTGCCGGTGATGACGTCCTTGAGCGGGGTCTCGCCCATCTGGTCGGCCTTGACCTGATAGTTCGTGGTCTTGACGGTCACTTCGACGCCGCCCTTGGTCGAGCCGAGATCGATGCCGTCGAAGGTGACGTCGCAGATACCGAGGGCGATGTCTTCGGTGGTGATGGCCATGGGTATAGTCTCCTAATCAGGCGACACGCCAGTCGGCGCGGTAGTTGACGATGAAGGTGAAGGTGCTTGCCGTCTCGTCATGGGGCATCAGCGGCTCGTGCTGGGGCAGGCACGAGATGACGAAACAGCCCCCAGCCGGAGCCGCCCGCAGGGTCAGTGCGTCGGCGATCGCCAGGGCGCGGGCCTCTCCGGCGAGATAGTCGGGATCGTGGGTGCGGACCTGGAAGGAAAGCCGGCGAAGGCCTTGCGCATAGTCGCGGCGGGTTCCGCCCCGCGGCAGGAAGACCGATCCCGCAGCGGTGTCCTGCGGCGCCCGGCCCAGGAACAGGGACCCTCCTTCGGTTCCCAGCCCTTCGGCTTCGACGTGTTTGAGCAATGCGTGCAGCAGCATGGCCTCGGGACTCCGATAAGACGGTCAGGGGGGAGGCGAATGGCGGGAGGGCATTCGTCCCAGTGGACCTTCATCCGTTTAAAGGACATAATTCCTTTAAACGGATGATTATCTTACCCCGTGGGCAGGCGCCATATGTTTTTGGAAAAGCTTTCCAGAACAAGGGGGTGACGTGGATTTTCCCCTTGGACGGTCAGCGAAGCCCGGTCCGTCCGCTCCACGGCATGCCCCGGCAGGACAGACCGATCCCGCCGCTCAGGCTTGTTCGACGCGGTTTCTGCCGGCGGCTTTCGCCTTGTACAGCGCGGCATCGACGCGCTGGAGCAGGCTGTCGATGTCCTCGCCGGCCCTGGCCTGGCCGACGCCGATGCTGATGGTGACCGCCCCGCCGCACGCCATCCGCTGCGCGCTCACCCTCTGCCGCAGGGCTTCCAGAACGCCCAGGGCGGAGGGCAGATCGGTCTCGGTCAGCAGCAGGGCGAATTCCTCGCCCCCCCAGCGCGCCAACGCGTCCGAGCGGCGCAGCCGGTCCGACAGGGTGGCGGCGACCATGCGCAGGGCATCGTCGCCTGCCTGATGCCCATGCGTGTCGTTGAAGCGCTTGAAATGGTCGATGTCCATCAACGCCAGGATATAGGGGCGCCCGTACCGCTCGAGCCTGGCCGCGGCTTCGCCCACCGCCTGCTGGAACCGCCGGCGGTTCCACACACCGGTCAGCGGATCGTGCATGGCCGCCTGCTGCAGCTCCGCCTCAAGCCCCTTGCGGTCGGTGATGTCCAGCAGCACTCCGTTGAACAGCACGGTGCCGTCGCTCCGGCGGCGCGGCTGGGCGCGGCCCAGCACCCAGCGTCCGCCGGCGATCTCCATCTCGCCTTCCCAGACCCGGCCCGCCCGGCCAGCCTGCCGCAGGCCGTGCCGGACCCGCGCCCACCCCTTCATCGCCATCACAGGCGCCAGGGTCCGCGCGGCGGTCAGGTCGGCATCCGGCCGCACGCCGAACAGGGAGGCTGCGGCGGTGCTGAAGTAGGTCGCGCGCAAGCCTCCGCCGGGATGGAGTTCGGCCTGGAACACCGCACCCGGAAGGGCATTGGCGAGATCGCTCGCCTGGGCTTCCCGCTCGCGCTCCTCCGTCAGGTCGAAGAAGCTGATGACCACCCCGACGATCCCGTCATTCTTGCGGATCGGGCTGGCGGTCAGCCGTACGGGAAAGGACGTGCCGTCGCCGCGGTACAGCACCGTCTCGATGTCGCGCACCGGCTCTCCGGCCTCCGCAACCCGGAACACCGGATGGGGCCTGACGCCTCCAGTGGCGGTGCCGGGTGGGAAGGCAGGGAACAGGAAGCGTCCGATGTGGCTGCGAATCAGCTCGCTTTCGTGGCGGAAGCCGAAGGCGCTGGTGGCGGTGGGATTGACGAAGGTGACGGCACCCGAGCGGTCGATGCCGCACACCCCGACCTGCACGTTCTCCAGCAGCAGGCGGTTGAACTGCTCGGCCTCGATCACGGCGGTGATGTCGTGGATGATGCACAGCAGAAGCTTGCGCCCGCCGAGGTGGATGGGGCCGGCATAGACCTGCACATCGCGCACCGACCCGTCGGCCAGGCGATGGTGGAAACGCTGCGGATAATGGCCGCCCTCCCAGGACGCGATCTCGCGCATCGCCGGCAGGATCGCCCGCCCGAGCTGGTTGATGTCCCAGACATGAAGGCTGCGCAGCCGGTCGCGGCTGTGGCCGTAAAAGACGGCGGCCCGCGGGTTGGCATCGACGATGGCGCCGTCGCGTCCGGGATCGATCAGCAGGATGGGGGCGGCGTTGGTGGAGAACAGCGCGTCCAGCACGCCGGCTCCATCAATGCCGCACATGCTGCCGTCGGCCGGCCATAAGGGGAAAGCGCCCGGCCTGGGATCGGCGGACGCCCCGCCGTCCATGTCGCGCTCACCCTGCTCCGCCATTGCGAACTCCCCCCATCGATCGCCCAGGATCGGTCGAACGGCCAGAGAACATGCTGCATATCCTGGCAATCAACTCTATAGGGAATCAAGCTTAAACAAAGCGTTGTCGCAAAGTGGGGGAAAGGACCGGCTTGCATTCCGGCAAGGAGGCGTGCCCCGTCCATTCAAGGGCTTCACGGGACAAAGGTTCGGCAGGGCGCCGGGCCCTGTGGGCGACATCCCGATCCGGTTGTTCCACCCCCCTGTTCTTCTGCCACATCCCCCTGCCCGAACGCGCGAACTCCCTCCCGCGGAAGTGGATTTATCCTCGTCTGCGCACCGGCATCCGCCGGCCTTCGGCAACCCTGACAGCAGTGGGAGGTTGGCATGAGTATGATTAGGCGCAGCTCCGCTGAGTTTCTCGGAACATTCTGGCTGGTCTTCGGCGGATGCGGCAGTGCCGTCCTCGCCGCCGCCTTTCCGCAGGTCGGGATCGGATTGCTCGGCGTGTCGCTTGCCTTCGGCCTCACCGTCCTGACCATGGCCTATTCCATCGGCCACATCTCCGGCTGTCATCTGAACCCGGCGGTCACGGTCGGGCTGTGGGCCGGCGGGCGGTTCCCGGCCAAGGACATCCTGCCCTATGTGCTGGCCCAGCTGGTCGGCGCCTTCGCGGCAGCCCTGGTCCTCTATGTCATCGCCACCGGGAAGGCCGACTACAGCCTGGCCGTCAACGGCCTCGCCGCCAACGGGTACGAGGCGCATTCGCCCGGCCAGTACAGCGTCACCTCGGCCCTGGCGATCGAGCTGGTGCTGACCTTCTTCTTCGTGCTGGTGATCCTGGGATCCACCGACCGGCGGGCGCCGGCCGGCTTCGCGCCGCTGGCCATCGGCATGGCGCTCGTGCTGATCCACCTGATCAGCATCCCGGTCACCAACACCTCGGTGAACCCGGCGCGCAGCACCGGGCCGGCCCTGGTGGTCGGCGGATGGGCGTTGCAGCAGCTCTGGCTGTTCTGGCTCGCCCCGCTGGCCGGCGGCCTCGCGGGCGGGCTGGCCTACCGCGCCCTTGCCGAGGAGATGCCGGCGAAGCCCGCCATCACCGGGCAGGCGGAAAGCTCCACCTGAAGCGGGCGCGAAACACCCTTGCCACCGCCCTTATCGCCACCCCCTATCGCCGACGGGACCGGTTCGCAGAGATCCGGTCCCGGAATGGCCCGCCCCCATACCACGCCGATGTCGCAACGATCCGCCGCCGTCCACTGTTATTCAGGCAGGACCAACGGCGCAGAAGGCGTATTCATGCGGCAGTTCGACCCTGACTCCAACCCGATGACGGAAGCCGATTACGGCATCGTGCTGGGCCTGTTCATCGGCATCTATCTCGGCCTCCTGATGGTATCGGCGCTGCCTTGACCGTCACGGCTGCGGCAATCACGGCCCTTCAGGCAGCATCAGGCAGCGGTTCACCAGATTCATCAGCTCGCTTTGGCGGGTGGTTCCGGTCTTGGCGAAGACGCTGCGCAGTTGGCTGCGCACCGTGCTGATCGCCACGCCGCGACGCTCGCCGATCTCGGCCGGGGTCAGGTCGCCCAGCAAATCGACGACGAGGCCGGCCTCCACCGCCGTCAGACCGAACAGGGCGCACAGCCGCCTTCCCAACCCAGGCGCCACCGCGGCCGGATCGACGATGTAGACCACGGCCCGGATGTGCGCACCGCCGCCCCCACCACTGCCCCCGCCATCCGCATCGTCGAACGGTCCCGCAGCCTCGGGCGACAGAGGCAGAACGCTCAGCAGATAGGACGCCCGGCCGGAGGGGCGCGACACCCGCAGGTCGGCCGCTTCCCCCCGGTGCGCCGATGCCCCCTTTCCGCCGGCCGACGCCGCAGCCTCCAGCAGATGGGCAAGCCGGCGAGCCTCGCCCCCCTGTTCAGCCTGCAACCGCCCCTGCACAAGCCGCAGCCCGTCCCGCGCATCGATCATCGCCTGCCCGGCCCGGTTCAGGCCGGCAATCCGCCCGGTGGCGTCGAGCAGGACAACCCCCATCGGCAGCCGGTCGATGGCACGGCCGCTCCAGCGAGCCTCCTCCCGGCCGTCCCGGCCTGCCAGCAACCGGACGCGCAACCGCATCGCCCGCTGGAGATGCGGGGCACAGTCCTGAAGAAGGCGGACCGTCTCGTCGGAAAAGGGGAGGGCATCGGCGGGCCGATGGAGGCTCAGCACCGGCTGCACCGACGAAAGCTCGCCGCCGTCGGACAGGGTGAGTGCGCACAGCCGGCCCATGCCGTGATCCCGCAGCAGCTCGTTGAAGAAGGCCGAGCGCCGCAGAACCGCATCCGGTACCAGCTCCTCGCCGCGGCGGACGACGCAGCGGTTCAGCAGACCGCGCGCCGCTGCGGCGTTCGCCCAGACGTCACGGTGGCGGAAATGCGTGGTGTAGTCGGCCAGCTGCCTGTCGGTGATGTTGTGGCGGGCCCACAATGCCGCGGTCAGGCTGTCATGGCGGGGGGCGGTGGTGAACAGGAAGCCGTGCGTCGCATCGGTCAAGGCGCAGAGCCGCTCCAAAACCCCTCCCCAGCGCTCCGGAAAGGTCACGGCGTCGTAGATAGCCTCGATCAACTGGTCAGCGCTGTCCACTATAGGGAAATCCTCCGTTAGCAATCAATTTCCCGTAGGCAACATTTCTCATTCAAGCGCCATCGGTTGCATATGACCATAGTCCAAGCGCCTCGTCCGTCATGTGGAGGATGCGATCCCGGGAATTTTCCTCAAAAGTCACAGGAAGAGTCCCTGCCGCAGACAGGAGCCTTCGAACCGGAGCACGCCCCCATGACCGCGTCCATGATCGATGACGGCCGAATGGATCATGCCGGCCCATCGCCGCAGCACTGGACGACCGGAAGCCGGGTACGCTGGGCTCTGGTTGCCGACCGCAATCCATTGCTGCGCGAGGGGCTGCGGCTTTACCTGGAGACGCTGGGTTGGGGGGTGGTGGCGGGCCGAACAATGGAGGAAGGACTGGCTCTGCTGGCGCGGTCCCCTGCCGCCTTGTCCGGTGCCATCGGTCCCGACCTGATCGTGCTGGGGGAGACCGGACCGGAGCGGCGGGAAGCCGAAGGTCCGTGGCCATCCGTCTTCGACCGGCTGACCGCGATGCGCGGTGCCGTCCGCCCAGTCCTGCTGTCCATCGCCGAGACCAATCACGACCTGATGGTCCGGGCGCGGAACCGCGGCTTTGAAGCCATCCACATCGATATGCCGCCGCTCAATCTGGAGGAATTGCTGCTCGGCTGCGTCCGTCGCATCGAACGGGAATAAGGTAATGGCGTGATTTCACCATATGTTTTCATGAAGACATGTCATTTTATTTTCAAAGCATCTTGTTTGGGAAAGCGGCATCCGGGTTGACAACGATGCTGCCCAAGCGGCTTCTCAACCCGACCGCCCCTTAAGAGCCCCGCCACCGCCATCATGCCCGACACATCACCCCAAGCCCGGAATGCCGGACGCCGCAAAGCTGCCTTCTTCGACCGCGACGGCGTGCTGAACGAAGACATCGGCTTCGCCCACCGTCCCGACCAGATCACCTGGATGCCGGGAGCCAGGGAGGCGGTGAAGCGGTTGAACGACGCCGGCTTTCTGGTCTTCGTCGTCACCAACCAGGCCGGGGTCGCCCGCGGCCTGTACAGCGAGGAGCATGTGCGCACCCTGCATCGTTGGATGCAGCAGGAGTTGCGCGCCGTCGGCGCCCATGTCGACGCCTTCTATCACTGCCCGCACCATCCCGATCATGGCGAGCCGCCTTACCGCACCGACTGCGCCTGCCGCAAGCCGGAGCCGGGGATGCTGTTGCAGGCGATGGCCGAATGGCCGGTGGAACCGAAGGGCAGTTTCCTGATCGGCGACCGCGACACCGACGTGCAGGCGGCGCAGCGGGCGGGCATCGAGGGAACGCTCTACCGCGGCGGCGACCTCGACGCCGTCGTGGCCGGGATCCTGGCAAGGATGACGTGAGAGCTTAACGGCTAGGACAGCCAGCCTTCAAAGGGCGGTGCCAACCACAGCCACAGGAGAACGCCCGCCGCCAGCCAGAGGGCAACCATGACCGCAGCAGCGGCGACGCTGACCGGCCGGGCGGACCGGCGCGCCGCGGCGGCCCGGTGTTCGGCCAGAAGCTCATGCGGGATCAGGCGGACGACCAGCAGGATGCCAAGCGGCACGATCAGCAGGTCGTCCAGATAGCCCAGCACCGGGATGAAATCGGGGATCAGGTCGATCGGGCTCAGCGCATAGGCGGCGACCGCCATCGCCAGGACCCGAACGCCCCAGGGGGTGCGCGGGTCGCGCGCCGCCAGATAGACCGCCAGCACGTCGCGCTTGATCGCGCGCGCCCATCTCTTTGCCGCCGAAAGCATGATCTGTCCGGCCTATCCCGCCCGCTGAACGGCGGAGGACAGGGAGGGCAAGCCGGCGAGATGGTAGCCCAGCCCCGAAAGCCCATGCAGGCCGACGTAAAGACCGACCGCCAGGATCAAAGCGCCGGAGACATAGGGGGCTTGGCGGGCGATGCGGCCAAAGGCGCCGGACCAGCGGCGCTCGGCATGGCGCATCCCCAGCGCCGCGACCACCCCGGCCGACATCAGGGTCAGCGCCAGCCCGATGCTGAAGCACAGCACCAGAACGCCGCCCAGGGCGACCTCCTTCAATTGCAGGCACAGCAGCAGGACGGTGATGGCGGCGGGGCAGGGGATCAGGCCGCCGGTCAGGCCGAACAGGACGATCTGGCCGGTGGTGACCGGCCGCTCGTCGAAGCGGCGGCGAATCTCCTCGGCATGCGCCCGCGCGTGCGCATCCTCCGGCCCGTCGTCATGATGGTGGTGACCATGGTGATGGCCGTGACCATGATCGTGGTGATGGTCATGATGGCGATGCGAATGTTGCTCCCGCCACGTCCGCACCATCATCCACAGCGCCACCCCGACGATCAGCACCGCCGAGGCGACCTGGAAATAGGGCTCGGTCGTCGCGGCGTCCCAGCCCTGGCCAAGGCGCAAGCCGGCAAGCGCCACCACCCAGACCACCAGCGTGTGCGAAACCGTCGCCGCCAGCCCCAGCAGGACCGCCTGCAACACCGTGCCGCGGATGGCGACGATGAAGGCGGCCATCATGGTCTTGGAATGGCCGGGCTCCAGCCCATGCAGAGCGCCCAGCAGGATGGCGCTGGGAACGAACAGCCAGGCCTGCCCGGCTCCCTGCTGCAACAGGGCGGCGAAATCCGGCATTCCAGCCCCCTCAGAGGTATTTGGTGATCGCCTTGAACTCGGCGATGGAGCGGCGGGACTCCTCCGGTCCGGCATCGACCGCGGCGTCCAGGCAATGGTCGAGATGGTCGTGGATCAGCAGCTTCTTGGCCTCGCGCACGGCGCTTTCCACCGCGTGGAGCTGCTGCGCGATGTCCAGACAGGGGCGTTCGGCCTCGATCATCTCGATGATGCCGCGCAGGTGACCGTCGGCGCGCTTCAGGCGCTTGACGATGTCGGGATGGGAATGGTGCTTGCTCATGCCCCGATCCTATCCCCCCGGAGGGGATAGAGTCAAAGACAAGGCTTGCCGGACCGGGATGGCGCTTGGGCCGCCATCCCGGTCCGGCAAGGAGGTCAGTGGCGGGCGAAGACCTGCGGGCCGCCGGCGGCGCCGAACAGCATGACCTGATAGGGCTGGCCGCTGGCCATATCCATGCCGGGGGCGTCCTGCGGCATGCCGGGGACCGCCAGCCCGCGGGCCTGCGGCCGTTCGGCCAGCAGCCGCGTTACGTCCTCGGCCGGCACATGGCCTTCCAGCACATAGCCACCGACCCGCGCCGTGTGGCAGGAGGCGAGATCGTCCGGCACGCCGGCCATCCGCTTCATCGGCGTCACGTCGTCGACGACATGGACGGTGACGTCGAAGCCGGCCGCGCGCATGTGCCGCACCCAGCCTTCGCAGCATTCGCAGCTCGCCGCCTTCCAGACCTCCACCGCCGCGTTGCCGGCGGGCACGGCGGCGCGGACCATGCCCGGCAGCCCCACGGACCCGAGGCCGAGCGCCAGGACGGCGAGCGCCGCCCCCTGCATCATCGTCCGCCGTGTCATGTTCATAGAATTTCTCCTAATAGAATCAATGTATTGTCCATCACGCTCACGGGCGGACGGACAGAAGGCGCAGGGCGTTGGCGGTGACCAGCACGGTGGCACCGGTGTCCGCCAGGATCGCGGGCCACAGCCCGGTGACACCAAGCACGGTGGTGAGCAGGAAGACCGCCTTCAAGCCCAGGGCCAGTGCGATGTTTTGACGTATATTGGCCATGGTGCGGCGGGACAGCGCCACCATGGCGGCCACGTCGCCGACCCGGCCGTGCAGGATGGCGGCGTCGGCCGTCTCCAGCGCCACGTCGGTGCCGCCGCCCATCGCGATGCCGACATCGGCGGCGGCGAGCGCCGGGGCGTCGTTGATGCCGTCGCCGACCTTCGCCACCCGCTGCCCTCGGGCCTGGAGATCGCGGACGATGCGCAGCTTGTCGTCCGGCAGCAGTTCGGCATGCGCCGGCATCCCCAGCATCCCGGCGACCGCCCCGGCGGTGCGGGCATTGTCGCCGGTCACCATCAGCGAGCGGATGCCGGCGCGCTCCAGCGCCTCGATCCCGCTGCGGGCATCGGGGCGCGGCTCGTCGCGCATGGCGATCAGTCCGGCGGGGATACCGTCGACCAGCAGGACCGAGACCGTCTTGCCCGCCTCGGCGAAGGCGGCGGCCTGGTCCGCCGGTGCCGCACCCAGCGACGATGCCGCAGCCTGGGGCGACAGCAGGGCCAGCAGGCGGCCATCCACTTTGCCGGTCAGGCCGGCACCAGGAAGGGCGGTGACCTCGCCTGCCGCTGGCGGGGCGATGCCGCGTTCGGCCGCCGCGGCCAGGATGGCACGGGCCAGCGGATGGCTCGACCCGGCCTCCAGCGCCGCGGCATCGGCCAGCAGTTCCGTCTCGCTGCCCTGCAAGGGGATCAGGTCGGTGACGCGCGGCTTGCCCTCCGTCAGGGTGCCGGTCTTGTCGAAGGCGACGGTGGTGATGCGGCTCAACGCCTCCAGCACGGCGCCGCCCTTCAGCAGCAGCCCGCGCCGGGCGCCACTCGACAGGCCGGCGGCGATGGCCGCCGGTGTGGAGATCACCAACGCGCAGGGGCAGCCGATCAGCAGCACCGCCAGGGCGCGGTAGATCCACTCCGTCCAGTCGCCGTCGAAAAGCAGCGGCGGTACCACGGCGACCAGCGCCGCCACCCCGACGATGCCCGGCGTGTAGACGCGGGCGAAGCGGTCGATCAGCCGCTCGGTCGGGGCCTTGCTCGCCTGCGCCTCCTCCACCAGCCGGACGATGCGGGCGATGGTGTTGTCGCGCGCCGCCGCGGTGACGCGGACGCGCAACACGCCGTCGGCGTTGATGGTGCCGGCAAAGACCTCGTCGCCTTCGGCCTTCGGCTTCGGCACGCTTTCGCCGGTGACGGGGGATTCGTCGACCGCGCTGCGGCCGGACAGCACGACACCGTCGGCCGCCACCCGGTCGCCCGGCCGCACCAGGATGACCGAGCCCACCGCCAGCCCGGCGGCGGGAACGGAGTGCGGGGCGGCGCCGTCCTGCTCCAGCAAGGCCGTGTCGGGAACCAGCGCGGTCAGGCCGCGGATGCCGGCCCGCGCCCGGCCGGCCGCCACCCCCTCCAGCAATTCGCCGACCAGGAAGAGGACCAGGACCGTCGCCGCCTCCTCCACCGCACCGATCAGCAGCGCGCCGATGGCGGCGACCGTCATCAGCATCTCGATGGAGAAGGGCGTTCCGGCCCGTGCCGCCGCCAGGGCGCGGCGGGCGACCGGAACCAGCCCGACCAGCAGCGCCAGCGGGAAGGCCCAGGGCTCCGCCGCCGGCACCAGCAGTCCCAGCGCCGTCGCGGCGGCCAGGGCCGCGCCGGCCGCCAGGGTCAGCCGAGCCTTGCGTCCCCGCCACCAGGGCGCTTCGGACGCATCGTCGTGGCCATGGGAATGGTTGTGGGAATGGCTGTGGGAGGGCCCATGGGAATGATCATGGGAGTGAGCGTGAGAATGCGGCTGGGCCTCGGCCCCGCAGCAGCCCCCGCCGCGGCTTGACGGTCCGGCCTCCACCACCGGATCGGCAGGGGTGGCGCCGTAACCAAGCGCCGTCAGTGGACGGACCACCGCATCGGCGCCCAGCATGTTCTCATGCGAGACGGTCACCGTCCCGGCGGGCACCGACACCCGCACCTCATGGATCCCCGGCACCCGGCGCAGCGCCGTCTCGATCTTGGCGGCGCAGGAGCCGCAGTCCATGCCGGACACCCGGTAGCGGCTGGTGCGCAGGGCGGTAGCGGCCTGCGTCCCGGCCGGAGGATCGGGAAAGGAATCGGAAATCGGTCCGTGCATGGAAGACGCTCCTCGATCATGGCCGTTGCCGGCAGCTCTTCCAAAGCCTAGATCCTCCAGTGACTGGAGGATCAAGAGGGAAATGCCGACCATGTCCAGCCTGCCCGCCACCCCGCCATCCCCCCTGACCATCGGGGCGCTCGCCAAGCAGACCGGCGTGAAGATCCCGACCATCCGCTATTACGAGAGCATCGGCCTGCTGCCGGAAGCGCCGCGCACCGACAGCAACCGGCGCACTTACGACGGCGGGTCGGTCCGCCGCCTGCGCTTCATCCGCCATGCCCGTGAGCTGGGGTTCGAGGTGGAGGCGATCCGCCAACTGCTGGCCATGGCCGATGATCCGGGCCAGCCCTGCCGGGACGCCGACCTGCTGGCCCGCACCCATCTGGCCGAGATCGAGTCCCGGATCGCCCGGCTGGAAGCCCTGCGCGACGAGGTGCGGCGGATGGTGGAGGGCTGCGCCCAGGATCAGGTGCGCAGCTGCCACGTGATCGAGGTGCTGGCCGACCACACCCACTGCCTGCATGACCGGCATTGAAGTTTGCCGGCACTGAAACCCTGACTGCGCTGAAAACCTTGGCCTGGGCGAAGCACCGTAGCGGGCGGAGGCACCCTATGACCTGGAACCGGTTGCCCAGGGGGCCACGGGGTTTATAGTCAAGCTCATGCAGTGTCGAAACCTTCCGTAACTCCGGCAGGCGCCACAAGGTGGCCTGCAAGGGGGATCGGATCGCATGGCGACGATAAAGGGAGCAGGCTCAAGCATGAGTGGGGGAGCGGCGGCAAAGGCGGACCGGAAGCGGGCGTCATGCTGCGGCTCCTGAAGGAAAGCCGCCCGCTCCAGCGCATCGGGGCGCTCGGCATCGGCCTGCTGGCGGTTCTGTGCGGCGGCACGGCGATGGTCCTGGACCGGCTGCATGGCGAGACGGTGACCGAGGCGATGCTGGGCCTGCGCACGCTCAACGCCTCGCTGGCCGAGCAGACGGCGCGCACCATCGAAGGGATCGACCTGACCGTCAGCGGGATCGCCGACCAAATCCCGCTTGAGAACCGGCGCAGCGCCGAAGCCTTCAGCCGGCTGCGGACGGACCGGCAGGTTCATGAAATCCTGAAGGCCAAGGCGTCCGGCCTGCCGCAGATGGAGGCGCTGAGCCTGATCGCCGCCGACGGCACCCTGGTCAATTTCACCCGCCGGTTCCCGGCCCCGGCGCTCGACCTGTCCCGGCGCGACTATTATCTGGCGCTCAAGGATGCCGATCCGGGACGCGCCTACCTCAGCCGGCCGACGCAGAGCCTGGTCACCCGGGACTGGACGCTCTACATCGCGCGGCGCGTGAACGCCCCGGACGGCGGGCTGGCCGGGCTGGTCGTCGGGGTCATCCGCCTGTCCTATTTCGAGCAGTTCTACCGCAGCCTTCATGTGACGCCGGGCAGCGGCTTCAGCCTGTGGTGGCGCGACGGCATGCTGCTGGCGCGCTTCCCGCCAACACCGGACAGGATCGGAACCGTCGCCACCGAACCGATCATCGACAGTCAGCTCTCCCAGTCCGGCATCGCCGCGACCACCCTGAAAAGTTCGATCGACGGCGAGGAGCGCATCCTGTCAGTCCAGCAGTTGCGCAACTACCCGCTGGTCGTCGCGGTCAGCCGGACGCGCGGGGAAATTCTGGCGCGCTGGGAGAGTCAGGCGGTCGTCATCGCCGCCGCCGGGCTGGTCAGCGCGGTGGCGCTCGCCCTGATGCTGTGGGCGATGGCCCGCCAGTTCCTGGCCTACGAGACCGCCAACCGCGCGCTCGGCGAGCGGCGGCAGGCGGTGGAGGCCCGCGACGAGGCGGAGGAGCATGTCCGCCAATTGCAGAAGATGGAGGCGTTGGGCCAGCTGACCGGCGGCGTCGCCCACGACTTCAACAATCTGCTCCAGGCGGTGCGCTCCAGCCTGCACATGTTGGAGGCCGGCGGCGAACTGCGCGGGGCGGAGAGCCGCCGGGCGCTGGAGATCGCAAGCCAGGCGGTCGACCGCGGCGCCACCCTGACCCAGCATCTGCTGGCCTTCGCCCGCCGTCAGCGGCTGGCCCCGGCGCCGGTCGATCTCGGCACCCAGGTGGCGGGGATGGCGACGCTGCTGGAACGCACGCTGGGCGGCGCCATCCGCATCCGCATCGACCGCGACGCCGATGTGCCGCCGGCGCTGGTCGATCCCCACCAGTTCGACATCGCCCTGCTGAACCTCGCCATCAACGCCCGCGACGCCATGCCGGACGGCGGCACCCTGACCATTACCGTCACCAGCCTGCCGGTTGGGATGGCGTGCGAGGAGGCTTCCCCCGCCCTCACGCCCGGCGGCTATGTCGCCGTGACCGTGCGCGACAGCGGGTCGGGCATGCCGCCCGACATTCTGGCGCGGGCCTGCGAACCCTTCTTCACCACCAAGCCGGTCGGGCAGGGCAGCGGGCTGGGGCTGAGCATGGTGCATGGCCTGACCGCCCAGTCAGGCGGCGGCATCCGGCTGGAAAGCCATCCCGGCCTGGGCACCGCGGTGACGCTGTACCTGCCCCACGCTCCGGTGGAAAGCCCAGCAGAAGCCAGGCCAGAAATCAGGCCGGGAAGCAGGGTGGATGCGACCGGCGGCCCGGCGGCCTCCACCGGAACCGCCCCCCTGCCCGTGCCGTCCGCCGCCCTTCGCATCCTGCTGGTCGAGGACGACGCCCTGGTCCGCATGGCGAATGCCGCGGCGCTGGACGAGGCCGGCCTCATGGTGTCGGAGGCCGCCGGCGGCGAGGAGGCCCTGGCTTTGCTGGAAGCGGACGAGGGCATCGGCGTGCTGGTCACCGACTTCGCCATGCCCGGCATGACCGGCGCCGACCTGACCCGCCTCGTCCGTCGTCACCGCCCCGGCCTGCCGGTCCTGATCGTCACCGGCTATGCCGAAAAGGCGGTGCTGCAGGATCTGGGGCGCGAGCCCGGCATCCGCATCTTGTCCAAGCCCATTCCGCCATCGGCCCTGATCGGGCACATCATGACGGCATTGCAGGACTCCCGCGCCGGTATCGGGTGCTGAGCCGGGTGCCGAGATCGCACACCGGCGTCAGGTGTCCTTCAGGCAAGCCCCCACATGGGTGAAGCGGAAGCGCGCATCGATCGGCACATCGGGAAAGGGCAGCCCATGGCCGTCATGGGCGCTGTCATGCACGAGGCAGCAGCCCTCAATCAGCGGCCAGACGACCCGGCCAAGGAAGCGCTGGTCCCGCAAGCGTCCGTCTTCGGCGCGGGCGGCAACCTCCGCCAGAGGAGCCATCGGCGGCAGAATGCCGGCCCGCCCGCCCCACATGCCGGCCAGCATCAGATCGGTGTGCATGATGTGGTCGCGCATGACATGGAAGGGGAGGCCGGAGGCCAGCCAGGCATCCACTGCGGCCCGCTCCCGGCTGTTCAAACGGGAATCGGCGTCGCGGCACAGGAAATGGCTGACCGTCGGATCGTCGGAGACGAGGAAGCGCCAGAACAGGCCGCGCACCGGTCCGCTGCCCGCGTCCATGGCGACCAGTTCCGCCCCCGCCGCGGCCAGCTCGCCGAGAACGGATGCCGGCACGGACTCGTCATGGTGGATGCGGCAGGTCCAGCCCGGATAGAACTCGGCCGCAAGCCGGACATTCTCCAGCGCGCCCTGCATGTACAGGGATGCGGAGCCCCACAGGCTGAAACTGATGATCCGCCGCGTCCGGCCGTCCTGCGAAGCTGCGGGAACCGGCGCCACTCCGACGCCCTGCCGCCCCTTCCGCGCCGCTTTCGCCTTCCGCGTCAGGACCGCACAGGCTTCGCTTGCCGCCTCCGCCATCCGCCCGCAGTGGAAAAGCGTCGCGACGAGGTATTCCTGCGTATCCAGATGATCGGGGACGAGGGTCCCGGCACACCGGAAGGCGGTCGCCGCCTCCGCCATCCGCCCGGCATTGCAGGCGGCGACCCCGGAATTGTACCAGACGAGGTGCGAGGACGGGGACAGCGCCAGGACGGCGCGGTAAGCCGCCAAGGCGGCCTCCCAGTCCTGCCGGTCGAAGCGGGCATCCGCCAGCCCGGTGCGGATGCGGAGATCGCCGGGACGCAAACGCGACGCCTCGGCGAAGGCCGCCTCGGTGGCGGTCGGATCGCGGCCGTCCAGGCAACGTGCGCCATGATCCAGCAGCAGGCCGGACAGCAGCTCGGCAGCCTGCGGCGCGCCCAGGACATGCGCCCGCCGGTAGGCGTGCATCGCGTCCCCGGTGCGGCCGGCGGCACGCAGCAGATTGCCGTAATTGAGGAGATACTCCGCGGAGTCCGGTCGCCGGGCCACGGCTCCGGCGACCCGGGCCAGTCCCTCCTCCAGGCGCCCGGTCTGGCCCATCAGGATACCGGACAGATGAAGCGCGTCCGGATAGTCCGGCTCGGCCTCCAGCACACGGGCATAGAGGGTTTCCGCCTCGGCAAACCGTCCTGCGGCGTGCAGATCAAACGCCAGAAGAGTCGCTTCGGAGAGGGTGGCCATCGCCCCCTACATAGCCGAGAACAGGCCCCCGATCCAAAGCGAAATCCAAAGACGCCGTCCGCGGCGCGTCACCGGTCCTGAAGCGCGAAGCAGCCCTTCCCGGCCGTCTTCAGGGCGGCGCAGGCCGCATCGGCCTTCGTCGCGGCAAAGCCGGTCAGCCGGGCCTTGTAGAGACCGCCGGACCGCACGACCGCAGCGCTGGTGCCGGCGGCAAGGGCGCCCAGGCGCTTGGCCGTGGCGCGGGCGCTGCTCTGTGCGGCGGCATGGCTGGCGAAGGCGCCGACCTGGATGGACCAGGGACCGCCAATGGGGGGACCACCAGTGGATTTCGCAGCGGGGGGCGGCTTCACCACCGGGGCGCCCACGCTCACCGCCGTGCTGCGCTGGGCGATCGAAGCGCTGTTCTTGGTAATCAGCAGATCCGGCTGCACGGGCGCCGGTTTGGCCGGGCTGGTCGGGCGTTTGAAGCCGGCATCCAGCAGGTCGGCAACCCGGTCGTCGCGGGAGTTGGCGCTGTGGCCGCCCATCACCACCGCGATCAGGCGGCGGCCGTCCCGCACCGCCGAGGCGGCGAGGTTGAAGCCGGAAGCGGCGATGTAGCCGGTCTTGATGCCGTCCATGCCGGGGTAGCGCGCCATCAGGCGGTTGTGGCCATAGACCGTGTCACCCTGCCAGTCGAAGCTGCGGCGCTGGAAATAGGCGTAATGGCGGGCGTGGCCGCGGATCAGCGCGCGGGAGAGGATCGCCATGTCGCGCGCCGTTGTCCGCTGTAGCCGGTCGGGCAAGCCCGACGCGTTGCGGAAGACCGTGCGGCGCATGCCGATCGCCCGGGCACGGGCGGTCATCTTCGCGGCGAAGGCGGTCTCGCTGCCGCCCAGCGCCTCCCCCAGCACCACCGCGACGTCGTTGGCCGAGCGGGTGACCAGCGCCAGGATCGCCTGCTCCACCGTGATGGTGCTGCCGGGGGCCAGCCACAGCCGCGACGGCGGCATCGACGCGGCATGCTGCGACACCACGAGGCTCTGGTCCAGCCGCAGCGTGCCGCGTTCCAGCGCCTCGAAGGTCAGCATCAGCGTCATCATCTTCGTCAGCGATGCCGGATAGGTCAGGGTGTCGGCATTGCGCCCCTGCAGGACCGTGCCGCTGCCGGCGTCCATCAGGATTTCCGCCGCGACCGGCAGGGGAGTCTTTTTCGCCGAGCGCTTGGCCAAGGCCGGCAGGGGCGTCAGCAGGACCGCGACCAGAGCCGTGAGGACGGTCAGGGAGAGCAGCAGCGTCGAGACGCGGGCGAGCGGGTGCATCGTCTCAGGTCTCCCTAGATGCCGTCGGAAGGGCCGTCGGACAGAAGCTTCCGCACCATGGCGCGGAAGGCGTCGACTGCCACGGGCTTGACCAGCATGCGCATGTTGTGGCCAAGCCCATCCTCGCCGTCGCCGTGCCTGTCGTCCAGGGCTTGAAAGGCATAGCCGGTCAGGAACAGGACCTTCAGATCGGGATAGTGCGCCTGCGCCGCCTCCGCCAGTTGACGGCCGTTCAGGCCGGGCAGCCCGACATCGGTCACCAGCAGGTCGACCGGCGGATTTGCCCCGGCTTTGTCTTTGGTTCCCGCTTGGGCATTTGTCAGTCGGGCAAGCGCCGAGGTGCCGTCGGCGGCTTCCAGCGTGGTGTAGCCGTCGCTCTCCAGCACCTCCACCAGCAGCATGCGGACCAGCTCCTCGTCCTCCACCACCAGCACGGTGCCCCGCCCGGTCCGGCCGGGCGGCAGCGCCGGCACGGCGGCGGGCTGCGCCTGTCCGGTGGAAGCGGCGGCGGCATGATCGCGCGGCAGGTGGAGATGCACCGCGGTGCCGCGGCCGACCGCGCTGTCGATGCGGACGAAGCCCCCGGACTGGCGGGCGAAACCGTAGAGCTGGCTCAGCCCCAGGCCGGTGCCCTGGCCGATCGGCTTGGTGGTGAAGAAGGGCTCGAAGACGCGGGCCAGCACGTCGGGCGGCATGCCGGTCCCGCTGTCGCGCACGGTCAGCACCGCATAATCGCCGGCCTGCACCCCGGGATCGTTGACGAGGTCGGCCGGTGAAAAAGCGGCATTGGCGGTCTCCACCGTCACGCATCCGCCCTCCGGCATGGCGTCGCGGGCGTTGATCACCAGATTCAGCAGGGCGCTCTCGATCTGGTTCACGTCGGCATGGACCGGCCACAGCGGCTCCGCCAGCCGCCGCTCCAGCCGGATCTGCTCGCCCACCGAGCGGCCCAGCAGATCCCACAGCCCGGCCACAAGCCCGTTCAGCTCGACGCGCTCCGGCTTCAGCGGCTGGCGCCGGGCGAAGGCCAGCAGGCGCCGGGTCAGGGTGGCGGCCCGGTCCACCGCGGCGCGGGCGGTGGCGGTGAAGGGGGCGATGTCGCTGCGCCCGACCGACAGCCGCTGGTCGATCAGCTCCAGGCTGCTGCTGATCGCCTGCAGCAGGTTGTTGAAGTCATGGGCGACGCCGCCGGTCAGCTGGCCGACCGCCTCCATCTTCTGAGCCTGGGCCAGGGCCTCGCGCGCCTCATCCAGCGCCTGCTGGGCCTTGCGGCGCTCGGTGATGTCGCGGGTGACCTTGGCGAAGCCGCGCAAGGTCCCGGTCTCGTCACGGATCGGGTCGATGACGACGCTGGCCCAGAAGCGGGTGCCGTCCTTGCGCAGGCGCCAGCCCTCCGCCTCGAACCTGCCCTCCGACAGGGCGGTGGCGAGCGCGCGCTGCGGCATGTCGGCGGCACGGTCCTCCGGCGTGTAGAAACTGGAGAAATGCCGGCCGATGATCTCGTCGGCGGCATAGCCCTTCATCCGGGCCGCCCCGGCATTCCAGCTGCGGACGATGCCGGCGGGATCGAGCATGAAGATCGCATAGTCGACCACGCTCTGGACCAGCAGGCGGAACTGCCGTTCGCCGGAGATGGGCTCCCAGGCGGGCGCGACACGTTCGTCCTTCATAACAACGACTTTCCGGAACACAGGGGGGAGTGAGACACGGGAAGTGCGATGATTCCCGTTCGACGCCGACGGGGTCAATAACCCAATGCGAATAGTCGGGTATTATTCCGCCGCATCACGCGGGATGTTCCGGGATTAATCCGGCGCGATTTGAGGGCGGGAAAATTTGATAATAGAGAAATTCGCGGGGGAATTTACGGTCGGGACGGAAAACGGCCGTCACGAGAAAGGAGCAGGCACGAGAAAGGGGCGGGGCGGCGAACCGCCCCGCGAGATCCCTTTGGTCCAGGCTCAGCGCGGGGCCAGCACCATGACCATCATGCGGCCTTCGACCCGGGGCATCTGCTCGACCTTGGCGATGTCCTGGAGCTGGTCACGCACGCGGACGAGCACGTTCAGACCGAGATCCTGGTGCGCCATCTCGCGACCGCGGAAGCGCATGGTCATCTTGACCTTGTCGCCTTCCTCGATAAAGCGGATGGCGGAACGCATCTTCACGTCATAATCGTGATCGTCGATGTTCGGCCGAAGTTTGATTTCCTTCAGCTCGATGATCTTCTGCTTCTTCCGCGCCTCGTTGGCCTTCTTCTGCTCCTCGAAACGGAACTTGCCGTAATCGAGGATCTTGCAGACAGGCGGATCCGCCTGGGGCGCCACTTCGACGAGGTCGAGGTCGGCATCCGCGGCGGCTTCCAGCGCTTGGCGGAGCGGCACCACGCCGACCATCTCGCCGTCGGCGCCGACGAGGCGGACCATACGGGCGGTGATTTCACGGTTGAGGCGCGGGCCTTCGCGGACGGGGTCCGCGTCGTAGAGCTTGGCTATGGTGATCTCCTATAGTCGTGGATGGGTAGAAAAGGACGAGCCCGGGCCGATAGGATCAGCCCAGGATGTCGAGCACAATCTGCCGCAGTTCGCCCCGGGTCAAGCCGGACGGCTCAGGCTTGGAGCGAAAATCGGGCTTTTTGCTTTCAGCTGCGGCGAATTGGCCAGCGGAGAGGCGGGTAGAGGCCAGATGGACCGGCGCAAGCGCGGGCTGGGCGGCAAAATGGCGAGCGGTCTGCGAAAGGGCGGAAACGATCGGGGTCGTCATGAAAATCCTCCAGGCCGGATGGGCGGACCGATGGATTTCGGTGCCGGCCGGCTCTTGTTCGTGTGTGGCGTCGTGAAACGGGAGCCGCGGCGGCGCAACACCGCCGCAGGAGACTCCGATAAAGTAAAACAGGCCCCGGCATGGGCATGTTCCAAACGGCCGGCGCCCCCACGAAGGCTCTCTCCCGCCGGGGCGGGAAAGGTGGGGGGGCGGCACAGCCCGAGCGGTTCTGCCCAGACGGTCTTCGGCCAGTCTCCAGATGGGGAGCGGGGTGGGATTTTCAAGCCGTTCCGCACCGACTCCCCGTCTTACCGCCGGACCCGCAGGGAACGTGGGAAGCCCTTGATGGTTTCGTCTCCACCGGACCTGACGATCGGGACGGGCGGGCGAAGGAGGGCGGCGATGCGGTGGCAGGGCGGACGGGAAAGCGAAAATGTCGAGGACCGCCGCGGACAGGGAGGCCTGGGCGGCAGGCTAGGCGGCGGCGGGCTCGGGGGAGGGGGCATCCGCATCGGCGCGGGCGGGCTGGGCGTCGGCGGCGTCATCGTGGTGCTGCTGGTCTCGATGGTGCTGGGGGTCGATCCCACGGTGCTGCTGGGCGGCGGCGAGCAGGGAGACCGGACCACCGCAGACCGCACCCAGATCGGCGAGGCCGCTCCGCGCAGCCAGGGCGACGACGAGCTGAAGCGCTTCGTCTCCGTCGTGCTGGCCGATACCGAGGACACCTGGCAGGGCCTGTTCCAGCAGATGGGGCGCCAGTACCAGGACCCGACGCTGGTGCTGTTCACCGGCACGGTGGCGTCGGGCTGCGGCCGGGCCCAGGCGGCGATGGGGCCCTTCTACTGCCCGATGGACCGTAAGCTCTACATCGACCTCGGCTTCTACCGCGAGCTGCGCGACCGCTTCCAGGCCCCGGGCGACTTCGCCCAGGCCTACGTCATCGCCCACGAGGTCGGCCACCATGTGCAGAACCTGCTGGGCATCTCCGACAAGGTGCAGGCGGCCCAGCAGCGGGCGGGCGGCCAAGCCGAGGCCAACGCCCTGTCGGTGCGGCTGGAACTGCAGGCCGACTGCTTCGCCGGCATCTGGGGCAACCACGCCAACCGCGACCGCAAGATGCTGGAGCCCGGCGACGTCGAGGAGGCGCTGACCGCCGCCAGTGCCATCGGCGACGACCGCCTGCAACGTCAGGCGCGCGGCACCGTCAGCCCCGACAGCTTCACCCACGGCAGCTCCGCCCAGCGCGTCCGCTGGTTCCGCACCGGCCTGGAAAGCGGCCGCCTGGAAGCCTGCGACACCTTCGGCACGGACCGGCTGTGAGGGGGCGGGCTTGACCGTTATCCGTAACGTAACACATAATGATCCGCGAGAGGACGCGGATGCCGATCAGAAACTGTGTGGACAAGCGGACGGCCGATTTCATGGCCGGCAAGCGGGTGAGGGAGTTCCAGTCTTTTGAGCGCCAAGCCGCCAAGGCATTGACCAAGCTTCAGGCGGCCACCCGGCTGATGGATCTCCGGCATCCTCCGTCCAACCGTTTCGAAGCGCTGGGCGGGGAACGGAAGGGCCAGTACAGCATCCGGATCAACGACCAGTGGCGTGTCTGTTTCCGCTGGGCCGTGGTTGGAGACGCGCAGGCCGATGCCGACCTTCTGACCGTGCCAGGAGAGCCTTACGACGTCGCAATCGCCGATTATCACTGAGGTTTCCATGAGCCATCCCGCTGTCGACAACCTGCCTCCCATCCACCCCGGCGAGTTCCTGCGCGACGAGCTGGAGGCGCTCGGCCTGAGCGCCCGCCGCTTTGCCGAGCATATTGGCGTGCCGCCCAACGCGGTGACCGGGATCATGAACGGCGAGCGGCGGATCACCGCACCGATGGCGCTGAGGCTGGGCAAGGCTTTCGGAACCGACGCGCGCTATTGGAGCAATCTGCAGAGCATCTTCGAAACCAAGGTCGCGCGGGCGGAAATCGGCGATGCGCTGGACGCCATCAAGCCGCTGCCGCATCTGGATAAGGCGGCTTAACCTCCCGGCCCGCGCATGAGCCGCAGATAGTCGAGAACGCGGGCGGTGCGCCAGTCGGGGTCGGCCCAGCAGGCGGCTTCCCGGGCGCGGCGGCAGGCGGCGACCGCCTCCAGCCGGGGCTGGCCGGTCAGCGGGCGCAGGTCGGCGGGGATGGCGGCGAGGCAGCTGGCGGCAAGGTCGGCGGGCGAGGCGGGGCCGGTCTCCAGCCAGCGTTCGGCCTGCTCGAACCGGTCGCGGCACATCAGCGCGATCATGTAGTCGCAGGCCGATTGCAGGCCGGGCGCCAGCCGGCCGGGACTGACCGACAGCACCGGCAGCAGCGGGGCAAGCGTCGGCGCCAGATGGTTGGCATAGAGCGTCGCCCCCCAGTAGCGCTCCGCCGTCTGCCGGAAATGGTCGAGGTCGCGCACCGGCACCAGGCCGGACTCCGCGACCGGCAGGATCTCCACCTTCGGCTTGGTGACCACCACCGTGTCGTTCGACACATCGACATAGAGCGCCCCGATCTGGAGCGCGTTCTGGAAATACTGCCCGCGCAGGACTCCCCAGACGCTGTGCAGCACGCCGCCCCCCTCGACGAAGGCGCGCAGCGCGCGCTCCACCGGGCCGGCCGGCTGGGCCAGACGCTGCGACAGGCGGGCGAAGAGGTCGCGGGTGATCTCCTCGCAGCGGCCATAGGGATAGGGCTTGCCGCCGGCCGGTGGCAGGCCGGCAAGCGCCCGGTCGCTCTCCTCGCGCAGCGCCATGAAATAGCCGAAGAGGGCCGCCGGGTCGCCGCCCAGATGGAGGGCGGTCAGCGCCGACTGGCGGTCATCCACCGGGGCGATCTCTTGCGGAAGGAGGGGTGGGTGCCGGGCTGTCATGGCGGGTTGGGTCTGGGCGAGGGAAGTCCAAGGAGTCCGGGGAGGGTGGCACCCTTCACGGTCCCGGCGCCAGAGTTTCCGATCCCCGGCACCAATACGGAGCGGGGGGTTGCGCAAAGCATGCCGCCCGTCACACATTCCGGCGGCCGCAGGCGGGACAGCCGTCCGGGCGGTCCAGTCCTTTCGAACGGAACGGCACGATGAGCACAGCGGACACCCAGCCCGACATGCAGGCACCCGACATCCAGTCCCTGGAAGGCGCCTATCGCGGCCGCAGCGCGCGGGTGGCGGTGGTCGGGCTCGGCTATGTCGGGCTGCCGCTGGCCCTGGCGCTGACCGGGGCCGGCTTCAGCGTCACCGGCTTCGACATCGACCCGGCCAAGGCGGCGGCGCTGAACGGCGGGCGCTCCTACATCCGGCAGATCGCCGACGGCCGTGTCGCCCAGGCGGCGGCGACCGGGCGGTTCCGGGCGACGACCGATGCCGACGCATTCGCCGCCTGCGACGCCGTGATCGTCTGCGTCCCCACCCCGCTGTCGCCCCAGCGCGAGCCGGACCTGAGCTTCGTCGAGGCCTCCACCCGGCTGATCCGCGACCGGCTGCGCCGCGGCCAGCTGGTGGTCCTGGAATCGACCACCTGGCCCGGCACCACCGACGAGGTGATGCGGCCGATCCTGGAGGAGACCGGGCTGGCCAGCGGTCGCGACTTCTTCCTGGCCTATTCGCCCGAGCGCGAGGATCCTGGCAATATCAGCTTCACCACCAGCACCATCCCCAAGGTGGTCGGCGGCGACGACGAGGGCGCGCGCCGGCTGGCGGTGGCGCTCTACGAGCAGGTGGTGCCGCAGGTGGTGCCGGTGTCGGGCACGCGGGCGGCGGAGGCGACCAAGCTGACCGAGAACATCTTCCGCTCGGTCAACATCGCCCTGGTGAACGAGCTGAAGATCGTCTTCGAACCGATGGGCATCGACATCTGGGAGGTGATCGAAGCGGCGAAGACCAAGCCCTTCGGCTTCATGCCCTTCTATCCCGGCCCCGGGCTGGGCGGCCACTGCATCCCGATCGACCCCTTCTACCTGACTTGGAAGGCCCGCGAATACCAGATCTCCACCCGCTTCATCGAGCTGGCGGGAGAGGTCAACACGATGATGCCGCGCCATGTGGTGGACCGGCTGGCCCTGGCGCTCGACCGGCAGGCCGGGATCGGGCTCAGCCGGTCGCGCATCCTGCTGGTCGGCATGGCCTACAAGAAGAACGTCGACGACAGCCGGGAGTCGCCGGGGCTGCGGCTGATGGAGATGCTGCTGGAGCGCGGGGCCGCGGTCGACTACCACGACCCCTTCATCCCCGTGCTGCCGGTCACCCGCGAGCATGCCGCCCTCGCCGGCCGGCGCTCCGTCGAGTGGACGGCGGAGCGGCTCGCCGGCTTCGACGCGGCGGTGATCGTCACCGACCATGACGGCATCGACTGGCAGAGCCTCGCCGCCCACTGCCCGCTGGTGGTCGACACCCGCAACGCCATGCGGGCGGTCGAGGGCTTCGCCGACCGCATCGTGAAGGCCTGAAGCGCGGGGCAGAGCCGCAGGCGGCTGCAACAGCGTGGAACGTGCCGGGCGGCGGCGTTCCATCGGCAGGGCCGACGGGAGAGACCGCTGGAACAGCGTGAAACACGCCAAGCGGCGGCGTTCCATCCGCCGGATGGGCAAGGGTTCAACGCCGGGGCCGGATGGAACGCTGTGAAACAGGCCGGACGGCAGCGTTCCATCGGTTGGGAAAATCCCCCTCCCATGCCCTGGCGCAGGCGATCCTGAGAAGGTGGGAGGGGAAGGCATGGCGTCGGCTCCGCAAGGGTGAGTCCGACGCCATCATATAGGAATTTTCTCCGCGATGGCGGCGCTCAGTTCAACGGAGCGCCGCCATCAGGGATGGACTCACATCTCCTCTTCGCCGCCGAAATCGCCCCAGCCGCTGTCCTCGACCGTCTGTTCGACATGGTCGGTGGCGGCGGTGGCCGCATCGGTGGCAGCACCGGCAGCCTCGGCCGCCACCGCCTCGCCGCCAGAGAACATGCTGGAGAGCGCGCTGCCGATCAGCATGCCGCCGGCGACGCCGGCCGCCGTCTGCATGGCGCCGGCCATGAAGCCGCCGCCGGCCCGCGGCTGCTGGGCATAGCCGGCGACGCGCGGGTCGCCATAGGCGGGCGTACCGGCAGCGGCGGGCGGACGGCCCCAGGGCGAGCCGGCCGGCATGGCGGCCGCAGGGGCGGCAGCGGCCGGGGCAGACGCCGGATATGAGGGCTGCGGAGCGGGACGGCTGCTGCCGCCGAACAGGCTGCCGAACAGGCCGCCGCCGGACTGGGCCGGGGCGGCGGGAGCGGCGGCGGGACGCTCGCGCAGCTGGCGCTCCAGCTCCTCGTTGCGGCCCTGCGAGGCGGCGAGCGCCTGCTCCATCATCACGATGGCCTGCGCCATCAGGTAGGGGGCGGCCGGCTGGCGGGCGATCCGCTCGCGGATCAGCGCCTCGGCCTCGGGATCGCGCGGGCCGGATTGCGCCTCGGCCTGATGCAGCTTGGCGAACAGGTCGTCGATGATCTGGCGTTCGGTGTGGTCCATGGCGATGCTCGTCTTCATCAAAAGGGTGGGAATGAGGCGGGGGAAGATTTCAGGGTCTCGGCCCTGGCCCTGGCCCCGGCGCCCCGCAGGCGCACGGAGCCGGCCGCCCAGAGGGCGGCAAAGCCGCCCACCCGGAGCGGTGGCAAAGCCGTGCGGCGCGCCGGAGGGGCGGCGCGCGACGGGGAAGGTCGGGAGCGGGGAATGCCGGAGGCCGGAGGCGTTGTCTCAGGGGCAAGGGCATCAGTCCCTCCAAGTGCGGTCACGCCCGTCGGCGCAAGAGCAGGTGAAGAGATCCGACATCGCGACCACGTCTAAGTCGCCAGAGGGGCCCGGATCCGGTTGTAGAGCACGTGGCCCCGTTCCGGCCCGCTTTCAAGACACCCCGCTTGCCTTTTCCTTAGATAAGAACATATTGCGAACATCTGGAAGGAAGAGGGAAGCCATCACAGTGGATGACGCGCTGCTCGACAAACTCGAGATCCTGGCGGATGCGGCGAAATACGACGCCTCCTGCGCGTCGTCGGGGGCGAAGCGGCGGACGGGCGGGCCGGACGGCATCGGTTCGACCACCGGGGCCGGCATCTGCCACGCCTATACGCCGGACGGGCGCTGCGTCTCGCTGCTCAAGATCCTGCTGACCAACTACTGCCTGTTCGACTGCGCCTACTGCATCAACCGCCGGTCCTCCAACGTGCGGCGCGCGCGCTTCAGCGTCGACGAGGTGGTGCAGCTGACGCTGGGCTTCTACAAGCGCAACTGCATCGAAGGGCTGTTCCTGTCCTCCGGCATCATCCGCTCGCCCGACCACACGATGGAGCAGCTGATGCTGGTGGCGCGCACGCTGCGGCGCGACCATGGCTTCGCCGGCTACATCCATCTGAAGACGATCCCGGAGGCCAGCCCCTGGCTGATCGAGCAGGCCGGGCTGTGGGCCGACCGGCTGTCGATCAACCTCGAACTGGCCTCCGACCGCAGCCTGAAGCAGTTCGCGCCGGAGAAGGACGGCAGCTCGATCAAGGCGGTGATGGGGCAGGTCGGCGAACGCATCCTGGAGGCCAAGGAGGAAAAGCGCCGCTTCTCCCCCGCCGGGCAGAGCACCCAGATGATCGTCGGCGCCGACGCCTCGACCGACCTGTCGGTGCTGGAGACCAGCGACACGCTCTATCGCCGCTACGGGCTGCGCCGGGTCTATTATTCCGCCTTCAGCCCGATCCCGGAGGCGAGTTCCGCCCTGCCGGCCAAGCCGCCGCCGCTCCAGCGCGAGAACCGGCTGTACCAGGCCGACTGGCTGCTGCGCTATTACGGCTTCACCGTGGACGAGATCGCCGCCGGGGGCGAGGGCGGCATGCTGGATCTGGGCATCGACCCCAAGCTGGCCTGGGCCCTGAAGAACCGCGAGCGCTTCCCGGTGGACGTGAACAGCGCCGACCGCGAGATGCTGCTGCGCGTGCCGGGGCTGGGGGCGCGGGCGGTCGACAAGATCGTCGAGGCGCGGCGCCACACCACCCTGCGGCTGGAGGATGTGGCGCGGCTGTCGTCGGGACTGAAGCGGGCGCGCGCCTTCCTGATCGCCGCCGACCACCATCCGGGCGGGCTGACCGACCGCGCCGACCTGCGGCAGCGGCTGGTGGCGCCGCCCAAGCAGCTCAGCCTGTTCTGAGGGGTTGAGCCATGCGGCATGTGGAGTTGAAGGACGGCGCCGATCTGGATGGCTTCCGCCGCGCGCTGCGCGGGCTGGTCGCGCTCGATGTCGAACCGGACGCGGTGGTGTGGAGCGGCGGGGCGACGCCGTCGCTGTTCGGCGATACGGCTCCGCTGCCGGCGGACGCGCCGCCGGTTCCGCTGCCGCGCCCGGTGGGGGCGCTGATCGAAAGCGTGGTCTGCCACCGCGATCCGGAGCGCTATGCCCTGCTGCACCGGCTGGTCCGGCGGGTGGTGCGGGGGGAGCGCGACATCCTCGACCATCATGCCGACCCGCTGATCCACCGGCTGGCGCTGCTGGACAAGGCGGTGCGGCGCGACCTGCACAAGATGCACGCCTTCCTGCGCTTCCGCGAGGTTCGGGATCCGGCCAACTCCGAAGATCGGGGCGGGGAGCGCTACGTCGCGTGGTTCGAGCCCGACCATTTCATCGTCGAGGCGACCGCGCCCTTCTTCGTCGAACGGTTCGAGAGCCTGGTCTGGACGATCCTGACGCCGGTGGGATCTCTGCATTGGGACCGGCGCTCGCTGACGGTCGGGCCGGCGGCTTTGAGGCCGGAGGGGCTCGACCGCGACGACCGCTTCGCCGAAGGCTGGCAGCGCTATTACGAGAGCACCTTCAATCCCGCGCGGGTGAACCCGACGGCGATGCGGGCGGAGATGCCGCGGAAATACTGGGCCAATTTGCCGGAGGCCGCGGCGATCCCGGCGATGATCCGCTCCGCGCCTG
Source organism: Azospirillum sp. TSH64 (assembly GCF_003116035.1). Lineage (GTDB taxonomy): Bacteria > Pseudomonadota > Alphaproteobacteria > Azospirillales > Azospirillaceae > Azospirillum. Next base: position 86,007 of record NZ_LGQW01000002.1, on the reverse strand, counting down.
CGCGGGTGCAGGCGATGATCGAGGCGGAGGCCGCGGCCCCCCGCCGCCGCAACCCCGACAAGGCCGTCGCCGCCATGGCCCGGCAGGAACCGGCGACGCTGGCCGAGCTGAACCGCATCATCCGGGCGGCGGACCCGCTGGTGCCGGGGGCGACGCAGGCGGTGCTGGGCGAAGGGCCGGAGGAGGCCGCCATCGCCATCGTCGGCGAGCAGCCCGGCGACCAGGAGGACATGGAAGGCCGGCCCTTCGTCGGCCCGGCCGGCCAGCTGTTGGACCGCGCGCTGGAGGAGGCCGGGATCGAGCGCAGCGCCGCCTACCTGACCAACGCGGTCAAGCATTTCAAGTTCGTCGCCCGCGGCAAGCGCCGCCTGCACCAGTCGCCGACCGCCGGCGAGGTGAAGCATTACCGCTGGTGGCTGATGAAGGAGCTGGCCTTCGTCCGCCCGCGCCTGGTGGTGACGCTGGGCGCCACCGCGGCATTGGCGCTGAGCGGGCGCAGCGTCTCGGTTCTGCGGGAGCGCGGGCCGATGGGGTTCGGCGATTGGGAGGGATTCGTCACCGTCCACCCCTCCTACCTGCTGCGCCTGCCGGCGGGCGAGGAGGCGGAGCAGGCCTACCGCGACTTCGTCGCCGACCTGCGGCGGGCGCGGGAGGTGGTGGAGGGGGCGGGTTGACGACCTCCCCTATGATCACAAGGGTTTACAACACTGTTTTCCAAGGAAGCCGAATGATGTCGGAAAAGATAGACACGGATGTCACGGATTTAGGCACCGATTACACGGATATTTCTTCTACTTGCAGAAGCCGTGTTTTGCAGACGTCATCTACGTCTCGGAAAACATCCGTGTAATCCGTGTTCAAATCCGTGACATCCGTGTCTATCTTGTCGAACAATCCATCAGCGCACCAAGGATCCAGCGCCCTCAGATCACCTCGCGCCGCCGCAGCTCCCCGATCACCTGGGCGACCATCTCGTCGGCGGTCTGTTCGGCGCCCTTCAACATGATCTCCGGCGCGTCCGGCGGCTCGTAGGCGCTGTCGATGCCGGTGAAGTGGGGGAGCTGGCCGGCTCTCGCCTTCCGGTAGAGCCCCTTGGGGTCGCGGGCCTCGCAGACCTCCAGCGGCGTGTCCATGAAGATCTCCAGGAACTCGCCCTCCTCCACCAGGGAGCGCGCCATCCGGCGCTCCTCGCGGAAGGGGGAGATGAAGCTGACCAGCACGATCAGCCCGGCGTCCACCATCAGCTTCGACACTTCGGCGACGCGGCGGATGTTCTCCACCCGGTCCTCGTCGGTGAAGCCCAGATCCCGGTTCAGCCCGTGGCGGACATTGTCGCCGTCGAGGATCATGGTGCGGCGGCCGAGACGGTGCAGCTCCTGCTCCAGCCGGTCGGCGACGCTGGACTTGCCGGAGCCGGACAGGCCGGTGAACCACAGCACGCAGGGCTTCTGCAGCCCGCCGGCCCGCGCCGCCTTGTCCAGCTTCGAGGCGTGGCGGTGGATGTTCGACGCCCGGCGCAAGCCGAAGCGGATCATGCCGCAGCCGGCGGTGGCGTTGGTCAGCCGGTCGATCAGGATGAAGCTGCCGGTCTCGCGGCTGTCGGCATAGGCGTCGAACGGGATCGGCCGGTCGAGCGCCAGATTGCAGAAGCCGACGTCGTTGAGATCCAGATGCTTGGCGGCGGCATGCTCCTGGGTGTTGACGTTGATGGCGTGCTTCAGCTCGGTCACCTGGGCGCCGACCGTCGCCGTGCCGGCGCGCAGCAGGTAGGAGCGGCCGGGCAGCAGCGGCTGCTCGTCCATCCACACCACATGCGCCGCGAACTGGTCGGCCACCTCCGGACGGCCGGTGGCGGCGGCGATCATGTCGCCGCGGCTGGCATCGACCTCGTCGGCCAGCACCAGCGTGACCGCCTGTCCGGGCTGCGCCGTCTCCAGATCGCCGTCCATGGTGACGATCCGGGCCACCCGGCTGGTCCGCCCGCCGGGCAGGATGGCGACCTCGTCGCCGACGCGCAGCGCGCCGCCGGCCACCGTGCCGCAGAAACCGCGGAAATCCTGGTTGGGCCGGTTGACCCACTGCACCGCCATGCGGAAGGCGCCGAGCTTTTCCTCCGCCGCGGCGTCGACGCTCTCCAGATGGCCGAGCAGGGTGGGGCCGCCGTACCAGCCCATGGCGTCCGACGGCTTGGTGACGTTGTCGCCGGTGAGCGCCGAGACCGGGATGCAGGTGACCTCGTCGATGCCGATGCGCTGGGCGAAGACGCGGTAGTCGGCGGCGATCCGCTCGAAGGTCTCGCGGCTCCAACCGACCGCGTCCATCTTGTTGACCGCCAGCACGACATGGCGCACGCCCAGGAGCGAAACGATGGTGCTGTGTCGCCGGGTCTGGGTCAGCACGCCCTTGCGCGCATCGACAAGCAGGACCGCGGCGTCGGCGGTGGACGCGCCGGTGACCATGTTGCGGGTATACTGCTCGTGGCCCGGCGTGTCGGCGACGATGAACTTGCGGCGCTCGGTGGTGAAGAAGCGGTAGGCGACATCGATGGTGATGCCCTGCTCGCGCTCCGCCGCCAGCCCGTCGACCAGCAGCGCGAGGTCGAGCTGGCCGGCACCGGTGGTGCCGAAGCGGCCCGAATCCGCCTCCAGGCTGGCCAGCTGGTCCTCAAAGAGGCATTTGCAGTCGTAGAGCAGCCGGCCGATCAGCGTCGACTTGCCGTCGTCCACCGAGCCGCAGGTGATGAAGCGCAGCAGGTCCTTGCCGTTCTGGCGGGCGAGATACACCTGCACCTCATTGGCGGCATCGGAGGGGGCGGCATCCGCAGGAGCGGTGGCGATGGGGTCGAGATCCGTCAGCATCAGAAGTAGCCTTCCTGCTTCTTCGCTTCCATCGAGGCGGCGGCATCCTGGTCGATCACCCGGCCCTGCCGTTCCGAACCGGTGGACAGCAGCATCTCGCGGATGATCTCGGGCAGGGTGGCGGCGGTGCTGCGCACGGCCCCGGTCAGCGGATAGCAGCCGAGCGTGCGGAAACGCACCCAGGCCATCTCCGGCACCTCGCCGGGCTTCAGCGGCAGCCGGTCGTCGTCGACCATGATCAGCGTGCCGTCGCGCTCCACCACCGGGCGCGGCTTGGCGAAATAGAGCGGCACCACCGGGATGGCCTCCTGGTGGATGTATTGCCAGATGTCCAGCTCGGTCCAGTTCGACAGCGGGAAGACGCGGATGCTTTCGCCCTTGTGGATGCGGCCCTGGTAGAGGTTCCACAGCTCCGGCCGCTGGTTCTTCGGCTCCCAGCGGTGGGTGGCCGTGCGGAAGGAGAAGATGCGCTCCTTGGCGCGGCTCTTCTCCTCGTCGCGGCGCGCCCCGCCGAAGGCGGCGTCGAAGCCGTGGGCGTCGAGCGCCTGTTTGAGCGCTTGCGTCTTCATCACGTCGGTGTGGACGGCCGAGCCGTGGCTGACCGGGCCGATGCCCTGCCGCACGCCGTCCCGGTTGATGTGGACCGTCAGGTCCAGCCCGAGATCCTGCGCCATGCGGTCGCGGAACTCGATCATCTCCCGGAATTTCCAGGTCGTGTCGACATGCAGCAGCGGGAAGGGCGGCTTCGACGGATAGAAGGCCTTCATCGCCAGATGCAGCAGGACCGAGCTGTCCTTGCCCACCGAATAGAGCATGACCGGCTTGTGGAACTGGGCCGCCACCTCGCGCATGATGTGGATGCTCTCCGCCTCCAGCCTTTGCAGGTGGGTGAGGCGGGCCGGCGTGGTCAGGATGGCGGGCAGCGCGTCCTCAACACCGGAAGCGGGAGCGGGCTGGGGGAGATCCCTGGCCGCGGGACGGGTGTCGAACAGTGGATCAAGCAGCATAGCCGGCCTTCTTCTGCATGTCTCCGGCCACGGCGTCGAACACGGTCAGACGCTTGCGCGACCATTGGATCGGGCGCTTCGACGGGTCGAAGCCTTCGGGTTTGCTGACGGGGGTCCAGCTGACCTCGCCGTTGCTGCGCGAGGCGCGGGACGATCCCAGGATGGGAAGGTCGCCGATCCGCTCGAACGGATAGCGGCCCTCGTCCAAATCCAGGAAGCGCATGAGGTCGCGGGCCGTGCCGTCGGGAGCGGCCACCGCATCCTCGAAACGGACCAGCCGGCAGGCGTCGGCGCTCATCCGGCTCTGCGCCTCCAGCGCCGCCTCGGTGCCGAAGCTCCATTCCCGGCAGACGTCGGCGAAGGTCCGGCCCAGGAAGCGCAGCGGCCAGGTGTCGATGGTGGACTGCACGGCGCGGCGACCGTCGCGCAGCACGATCAGGCAGCGTTCCGCCGGGAACAGGTAGGGGAAATAGCGCATCATCCGGGTGTGGGGCGACTTGATCACCACCGTCTTGCCGGCCGGGAACTCGGCTTCGATCCGGCGCAGGAAGCCGTTCACCATGTAGCAGAAGGTTTCCAGATCGCTGAACGACTCCCGGTTGCGCCGGTAAAGACGCAGGAAGCGCCCCTCGTAGGTCCGCGCATCCTCCAGCGTGTTCAGGAAGGGAAGCTCGCGGATGCCGTAGGGATTGACCAGCACGTCGGGATGCAGCTCCAGCAGGCTCTGGAGATAGTTGGTGCCGCTGCGCGGCATCACGCCATGCAGGAAGACGATGCGGGGGGCGGACGCCAGGGCCGGGGCCGGCGCATCGGACGTCATCCCGCGGACGGATCGGGCGACCGAGCGCAGATGGCGGGCGTTCTCCTCGGTAAACCAGGGGTCGAAGAAGGCCGATCTTTCTGTGCTTGGAAGTCGAAGAAGCCGTTTCCCGACGAACCCGATCTCTTTTTGAAGACGATGAACCGCACCGTCACCGAAATGATGTCTTAACGATGTGGCATAGTGATCGGCTGCCAGGGTCTTTCCATTCCAAAACACAACAGCCTCCTTTTGCGTCACCCTGTCCCCGGGCGATCCGTTTTTCCCGTGAACCCGGCAATCGGTGCGTCTTTCCTGAAAATCGGCCAAGCGCCCTCTCTCCAGGCTAGTTATGGTCCTGCCAGATAAGCTTTTTTAGATCTCATCCGGATCTAACCCCATGGTCTTACAAATATACGGATGCAATCCTCAATGTTTGACCAAAGGCTACGTAGAAACTACATGAGAAGGCATGTCCCTATCTTCACAATAGAGAAGTCACGTTTGATCGGTACTCGTCATTTACTGATACGCATAGGGCGGCATTCTCCTGCTTTATCTGTAGAACTAGCCCGTACGGCACGAATTACTCGAATGTTTATTTTGTTGTTTTCCTTCGTGATAACGAAAATTCCTGGACCGCTTCACTACCTCTCCGATCTTTCGGGTAAACGAGGGAAACCAAAGGTCCGTTCCCCCACCCGCTCTTTTTCGGACCGGACCGCCTCTTCCGCGCTCTTCCGCCACCCCTCCGGCCGGGCCGATGCTTTCGCTTGAACGCCGCCGGAGCGGGGGTTATGGTCGGTCGGCCGCAGACGGGGAATACTCTAAATTGTTTAACTCTCAGTCGGGGAACCCTACGGTAGCGGGTTTCGGCGCCGGTCCCTTTGCCCTTTTCCAGACCGCCTGGCATCACAGGTCGCTGATCCTGCGGCTGGCCCGGCGGGAGATCGACGCCCGGTACCGCGGGTCCGTGCTGGGCATCGTCTGGGCGGTGCTGAACCCGATCCTGATGCTGGCGGTCTACACCTTCGTCTTCTCGGTGGTGTTCCAGGCGCGCTGGGGGGCGACGGGGGGCAGCAACACGGAATTCGCCCTGCTGCTGTTCTCCGGCCTGATCCTGTTCAACGTGCTGGGCGAATGCCTGAGCCGGGCGCCCGGCCTCCTGCTGGAGAATGTCAGCTACATCAAGAAGGTGGTCTTCCCGCTGGAGATCCTGCCGCTGGTGTCGCTGGCGGTGGCATTGTTCAATGCCGGCATCGGCTTCGTCATCCTGGTGGTCTTCCATCTGATGGTGGCCGGGCTGCCGCCGCCGACGGCGCTGCTGCTGCCGCTGATCCTGGTACCCTTGTGCCTGACCACGCTGGGGCTCAGCTGGTTCTTCGCCGCCGCCGGCGTGTTCCTGCGCGACCTGCGGCAGGTGGTGGGGGTGGCCGTCACCGTGCTGATGTTCCTCAGCCCGATCTTCTATCCGATGACCGCGATCCCCGAGCGCTTCCGCGCCATCCTGCACCTCAATCCGATGACCGCGATCCTGGAGCAGTCGAAGGACCTGCTGTTCTGGGGCCGCATCCCGTCGCCGCTCGAGTGGGGTCTGGCGACGCTGGGCGCCTGGGTGGTGGCGTGGCTCGGCTATCTCTGGTTCATGAAGACCCGCCGGGGGTTCGCCGATGTCGTCTGAGACTCCCGCCGCCGACACCCCTATCGTCATCCGCGCCGAGGGGCTGGGCAAGGCCTACGCCATCTTCAAGCGCCCGCAGGACCGGCTGAAGCAGATGCTGGTGCGCGGCCGGCGCAAATATTACGACGAGTACTGGGCGCTGCGCGGCGTCGACCTGGAGGTCCGCCGCGGCGAGACCGTCGGGCTGATCGGCCGCAACGGCTCGGGCAAGTCGACCTTCCTCCAGCTTCTCTGCGGCACGCTGACACCGACCTCCGGCCGCATCGCGGTGGACGGGCGCATCGCGGCGCTGCTGGAGCTGGGCGCCGGCTTCAACCCCGAATTCACCGGGCGCGAGAACGTCTATCTCGCCGCCTCGGTGCTGGGCCTGTCGAACGAACAGATCGCCCAGCGCTACGAGTCCATCGCCGAGTTCGCGGGCATCGGCGACTTCATCGAACAGCCGGTGAAGCTCTATTCCAGCGGCATGTACGCCCGCCTCGCCTTCGCGGTGGCGGCGCATGTCGACGCCGACATCATGATCGTCGACGAGATCCTGGCGGTCGGCGACGCGTCCTTCACCCAGAAATGCATGCGCTTCATCCACCGCTTCAAGGAGCGCGGCACCCTGTTCTTCGTGTCGCACGACACCGGACAGGTGGTGAACCTCTGCGACCGGGTGGTCTGGCTGGACAACGGGTCGGTGCGGGCCATCGGCCCGGCACGGGAAGTCTGCCACGATTATCTGGCGGCGCTCTACAGCGACCAGGACACCTCGCGCGGCTTCCGCATCGGCGGGGCGCGCCAGGCGCTGCCCCAGGCCAAGCGCGAGGAGCCGGTGGAGGACGCCCGCGCCGAGCTGCTGAAGGGCTCGCAGCTCCGCAACGCCATCGAGCTGTTCGACTTCAACGACAGCGGCCCCTGGTTCGGCAACCGCGGCGCCACCATCGCCAACGTCTCGATCCTGGACGCCGAGGAACAGCCGCTCAGCGTGCTGGAGGGCGGCGAGGTCATCGTGCTGAAGGTGGACTGCCGGGCCGAGCAGCAGGTCTACCGCCCCATCGTCGGCTTCTACGTGAAGGACAAGCTGGGCCAGAACCTGTTCGGCGACAACACCTTCCTCAGCTACCAGCTCGACCCCGTCACCATCCCGGCCGGGCAGGACTTCGCCGCCCGCTTCCGCTTCCAGATGCCCTACCTGCCCAGCGGCGACTTCTCCATCACCGTGGCGCTCGCCGAGGGCACGCAGGAGGACCACGTCCAGCATCATTGGGTCGAGGACGCGCTGTTCTTCAAGGTCCATGCCAGCCACGTCGTGCGCGGGCTGGTCGGCATGCCGATGCTGGCGATCACGCTGGAGGCGGAGGGGGCCTCATCCCCTCAGGCGGCACCCCGGGCAACCTCCCAAACGGCACCCGCGACAAAATAGCGACAGGGCGCGGATCCCCCCGGACTGAGGCAGGAAAACCGCAGTTCCAGGCATTGTTTGACGCCGCAAAGCGGGCTCCGGACAGCGGCTTGCATTCCGGCTTGGTGTCAGCGTATGTGTGTCGGCGGCTGTGACGGGACCGTCCGCCGGGCCTGAAACGGTGTCCCGATGGACCGCTCCCCGCCGCGAAGCCAGGCAGAAGAAGAGGCACAGGTGGATTCGTTTTTGAAGGACCAGGGATCGGACGCTCTCCGTCGCATCTGCCGGCCGATCACGCTCCTGACCCCGGATCTCGTCACGGCGCCGGCCTCCTGGCTCGGCCATGTCCCCTTCGCCTTCTGGATCGTCGAGGCGCTCCGCCCGGACAGCCTGGTGGAGCTGGGAACGCACACCGGCAACTCCTATGCCGCCTTCTGCCAGGCGGTCCGCCATGTCGGGCTGCCGACCTCCTGCTACGCCGTCGACACCTGGGCCGGCGACCCGCAGGCCGGCTTCTACGGCGACGACATCTACAACACGCTCGCCGCCTATCATGACCCGCGCTATGCCGGCTTCTCGCGCCTGCTGCGGATGACCTTCGACGACGCGCTGCTCCATTTCGCCGACGGCAGCGTCGACCTGCTGCACATCGACGGGCTGCACACCTACGAGGCGGTGCGCCACGATTTCGAGACGTGGCTGCCGAAGATGAGCCGCCGCGGCGTTGTGCTGTTCCACGACATCAACGTGCGCAAGGACGATTTCGGCGTCTGGCGCCTGTGGGACGAGATCACCCGCGACCGCCCGTCCTTCAGCTTCCTGCATTCCAACGGCCTCGGCGTGCTGGGCGTCGGCGAGGATCTGCCGGACGCGGTGCGCGAGCTGTTCGCCGTGCAGAAGGCCGGCGGCGAGGGGCTGCGGGCCGTCCGCAGCTGGTTCGACCGGCTGGGCGACGCCGCCATCGAGACCGAGACCATCCAGCGCCTGGAAGAGCAGGAGAAACACCTGCGCACCGAGGTGGCGATGGTCCGCAAGGTGCTGGACGACCAGATCGCCCACAGCGAAGATCTGAAGGGCATGATCGCGACGCGCGACCGCGACATCGGCGTCATCCAGGGCTGGCTCGGCGACCATCAGGCCGAAATCCGCCGCCAGGGCGATGCGCTCGCCGGAATGGCGCAGGAGCTGGCCGAGCGCGAGCACGAGCTGGCCGACCGCGAGCGCAACCTCGCCGCCCATGCCCGCGAACTGGTCGCCCGCGAACAGGCCATCGCCCATCTGCACGGCGTGGTGGCCAGCCGCGACCAGCACATCCACAGCCTGGTCAACTCGACCTCCTGGAAGCTGTCGGCGCCGGTGCGCAAGCTGGGCCGCCTGACCCAGCAGGCCGGGCGCTTCTACCGCCGCCGCCTGCACAGCATCACGCTGGAGCCGCTGCACGACGTGGTGCCGAGCCCGCAGGGCGGCTACGAGGCGACCGGCAGCGACCCCGCCTTCCTGCTGCGTTCCGACCGCGGCCGGCTGCCCGGCCACTGGTGCGTGATCTCCTACCGGGTGGTCCGCGCCTCGGCCCCGCTGGTGCCGGTGATCTATGTCGACGACGGCAACGGCTTCGACGAGCGGACGATGATCCGCCTGCCGGTCGACACGGTGGGCGAGTTCCGCCAGCTCGCCCTGCTGCCGCAGACGGTCAAGGCGCTGCGCTTCGACCCGGCCACCCGGCCGGTGTCCTTCGAGATCGCCGACTTCACCATCCGCGAGATCGGCAAGACCAACATCCTGGTCGACTATGTCCGGCAGAACCAGCCGGCGCGCGTGCTGGACTACCTGCGCCGCCACGGCTGGCAGGCGACCAAGCAGCGCGTCCTGCAGGAGCTGCAGCCGAACCGCTGGTCGGCCGACTACAAGTCGTGGGTGCGGATGTACGACACCCTGACGCCGGAGGACGCGGCGGCGATCAAGGCCGACATCGCCCGCCTGCCGGCGCGCCCGCGCTTCTCCGTCGTCATGCCGGTCTACAACACGCCGGAGCCCTACCTGCGCGAGGCGCTGGACTCCGTGCTGGCCCAGTTCTACCCGGACTGGGAGCTGTGCATCGCCGACGACGCCTCCACCGCCCCCCACGTGAGCAAGGTGCTGGCCGAGTACAAGGCGCGCGACAACCGGATCAAGATCGTCCGGCGCGAGACCAACGGCCACATCTCCGCCGCCAGCAACAGCGCGCTGGATCTGGCGACCGGCGATTTCGTGGCCTTGATGGACCATGACGACCGGCTGCCGCCGCACGCGCTCTACACCGTCGCCGCCGAGCTGGCGCAGCATCCCGACACCGACATCCTCTATTCCGACGAGGACAAGATCGATGCGGACGGCGAGCGCTACGACCCGCATTTCAAGTCCGGCTTCAACCTGGACCTGCTGCACGGCCAGAACATGGTCAACCACCTGGGCGTCTTCCGCCGCTCGCTGATCGAGCGGGCCGGGCGCTTCCGCCTGGGATTCGAGGGCAGCCAGGATTACGACCTGACCCTGCGCGCGGTCGAGGCGACGGAACCGGCGCGCATCCGCCACATCCCGGCGATCCTCTACCACTGGCGCGTCTTCCCGGAATCCGCGGCCTTCTCCACCGTCGATCTGCCGCGCGCCACCGCCGCCGCCCACAAGGCGCTGACCGAGCATTTCCAGCGCCGCGGAATCGACGCCACGGTCGAGACCTCGCCGTCGACCGCCCGCTTCACCCGCATCCGCTACGCCCTGCCGGCCAAGCTGCCGCGGGTGTCGCTGATCGTGCCGACGCGCGACAAGGCCGATCTGCTGAAGGGCTGCGTCGACGGGCTGCTGCACCGCACCGACTATCCGGACCTTGAGATCCTGATCGTCGACAACAACAGCGAGGAAGCGGCGACCTTCGCCTATTTCGACACGCTGAAGGACGAGCCGCGGGTGCGGGTGCTGACCTACAAGGCGCCCTTCAACTACTCCTCGATCAACAACTTCGCCGCCGCCGAGGCGACCGGCACGGTGCTGGGCCTGATCAACAACGACATCGAGGTGATGGAGCCGGGCTGGCTGGCCGAGATGGTCTCCCACGCCCTGCGGCCGGAGGTCGGCGCCGTCGGCGCCAAGCTCTATTACGCCGACGGCACCATCCAGCATGCCGGCGTCGTCACCGGCATCTGCGGCGTGGCCGGCCATGTCCACAAGGGCCTGACCCGCGACGCCTACGGCTATTTCAGCCGGGCCCAGCTGACCCAGGACCTGTCCTGCGTCACCGCCGCCTGCCTGATCCTGCGCAAGGAGATCTTCGACGAGGTCGGCGGGCTGAATTCCGAGAAGCTGGCCGTCGCCTTCAACGACGTCGATTTCTGCCTGCGCATCCGCGAGGCGGGCCATCTGGTCGTCTGGACGCCGTTCGCCGAGCTGTACCATCTGGAATCGGCCTCGCGCGGGCCGGACACCGCCCCCGACAAGGTCAAGCGCTTCATGGGCGAGGTGGCCTACATGCAGGAGCGCTGGGGCGACAGCCTGCTGGACGACCCCTATTACAACCCGAACCTGACGCTGGACGCCGAGAATTTCGGGCTGGCCTTCCCGCCGCGCACGGTCAAGCCCTGGCTGCGCAAGTCCTGCCCCGAGCTGCGCAAAGAGCGCCTGAAGGAAAGCATCTGAGCCATGGACGTCGTCTCCCTCGACATTCCCGACGTTAAGATCATCCGCCCGAAGAAGTTCGGCGACCATCGCGGCTTCTTCTCGGAGACCTACACCAAGAAGACCTTCGAGGCGGCCGGGCTGCATTACGACTTCGTCCAGGACAACCAGTCGCTGTCGGCCGAGGTCGGCACCATCCGCGGCCTGCATTTCCAGCTGCCGCCCTTTGCCCAGGACAAGCTGGTGCGGGTGGTGCGCGGCGCCATCCTGGACGTGGCGGTCGACATCCGGAAGGGCTCCCCCACCTTCGGCCGGCATGTCAGCGCGGTGATCAGTGCGGCGGAGTGGAACCAGATCCTGGTGCCGGTCGGCTTCGCCCACGGCTTCTGCACGCTGGAGCCGGACACCGAGGTCATCTACAAGGTGACCAACTATTATTCGCCCGAGCATGACCGCGGCCTCTTGTGGAACGACCCTGCGCTCGGCATCGACTGGCCGGTGTCGGCGGACAAGGCCCGGCTGTCGGACAAGGACCACAAGCATCCGACCCTGGCGCAGCTGACCGACCTGTTCTGACGGCGGTTCCGGGCCTCAAGACGACATTCTTCGCACAACGGGGGGCCGCGGGCGGCCCCGCTTTCTCGGCGGTAAGGTGGTTTGATGACGCGCATTCTCGTCACCGGCGGCGCCGGTTTCATCGGCTCGGCGGTGGTCCGCCAGCTTCTCGCCGAAACCGACGCCTTCGTCGTCAATGTCGACAAGCTGACCTACGCGGCCAACCTGTCCTCGCTGCCGGGGGCCGAGGGCAATCCGCGCTACGCCTTCGAGAAGGTCGACATCTGCGACGCCGCCGAGCTGCGGCGGGTGTTCGACACCCACCAGCCCGACGCGGTGATGCATCTGGCCGCCGAATCCCATGTCGACCGTTCGATCGACGGGCCGGGCGAGTTCATCCAGACCAACGTGGTCGGCACCTTCCGCCTCTTGGAAGTGGCGCGCGGCTACTGGTCGGCCCTGCCGGCGGAGCGCAAGGAGCGCTTCCGCTTCCACCACATCTCGACCGACGAGGTGTTCGGCACGCTGGGCGACGACGGCTTCTTCACCGAGACCACCGCCTACAGCCCCAACTCGCCCTATTCGGCCAGCAAGGCGTCGAGCGACCATCTGGTCCGCGCCTGGCACGAGACCTACGGGCTGCCGGTGGTGCTGACCAACTGCTCCAACAACTACGGCCCTTACCATTTTCCGGAGAAGCTGATCCCGCTGATGATCCTGAAGGGTCTGGCGGGCGAGAAGCTGCCGGTCTACGGCAAGGGCGACAACATCCGCGACTGGCTCTATGTCGAGGACCATGCCCGCGCCCTGCGGCTGGTGCTGGAGAAGGGCAAGGTCGGCGAGAGCTACAACATCGGCGGCCATAACGAGCGCACCAACCTGGAGGTCGTCCGCGCCATCTGCGCGCATCTGGACGAGATGGACCCGGCCGGCGCCCCGCACGACCGGCTGATCAGCTTCGTCACCGACCGCCCCGGCCATGACAAGCGCTATGCCATCGACGCCGGCAAGATCGAGCGCGAGCTGGGCTGGACCCCGCAGGAGACCTTCGAGAGCGGCCTGCGCAAGACGGTCGCCTGGTATCTGGAGAACCGCGACTGGTGGCAGGCCATCCTCAACGGCTCCTATCAGGGCGAGCGGCTCGGCCTGAAGGAAGAGGGGGCCGCGCAATGAAGGTTCTCGTCCTGGGCAGCAACGGCCAGCTCGGCTTCGAACTGATGCGGGCCCAATGGGCACCGGGCACCGATGTGGTCGGCCTGCCCTATCCCGAGTTCGACGTGACCCGGCCGGGCGACGTGGAGAAGGCGGTCGCCGCCCACGCGCCGGACCTGCTGGTCAACGCCACCGCCCACACCGCCGTCGACAAGGCCGAGAGCGAGGTCGACCTGTCCTTCGCCATCAACCGCGACGGGCCGGGCGCCATGGCGGCGGCCTGCGCCGCGCGCGGCATCCCCTTCATCCATGTGTCGACCGACTATGTGTTCGACGGGACGAAGGACGGGATTTACACCGAGGACGACCCGATCAACCCGCTGGGCGTCTATGGCGCCAGCAAGGCGGCGGGCGAGGAGGCGGTGCGCGCGGCGACGCCGCAGCACGTCATCCTGCGCACCTCCTGGGTCTACAGCGCCTACGGCAACAACTTCATCAAGACGATGCTGCGCTTCGGCAAGGAGCGCGAGGAGATGCGGGTGGTCGCCGACCAGCACGGCTCGCCCACCGCCGCCGCCGACCTCGCCGCCGCCATCGTGCAGATCGCCGGAACGATCAAGAAGACCGGCAGCGCCGCCTGGGGCACCTACCACCTGACCGGCAGCGGCTACACCACCTGGCACGAGTTCGCCGAGCACATCTTCCAACGGCTGGAGGAGCGCACCGGCAAGCGGCCGCGCCTGACCGCCATCGGCACGGCCGACTACCCGACCCCGGCACGCCGCCCGGCCAATTCGCGGCTGGACTGTGGGCGCGCCAGGGAGCGTCTCGGCGTGTCCTGCCCGCCGTGGCAGGAGAGCGTCGACCGCGTGATCGACGAGCTGTTCACCAACCCGCCGCAGGCGTGAGGGCGTAAGACCATGAAGGGCATCATCCTGGCCGGCGGGTCCGGCACCCGCCTCTACCCGGTGACGCGGGCGATCAGCAAGCAGCTGCTGCCGATCTACGACAAGCCGATGATCTATTTCCCGCTCAGCACCCTGATGCTGGCGGGCATCCGCGACATCCTGGTCATCACCACCCCGCACGACCAGCCGCTGTTCCAGACGGTGCTGGGCGACGGGTCGCAGTGGGGCCTGAACCTGACCTATGCCATCCAGCCCTCGCCCGACGGGCTGGCCCAGGCCTTCATCATCGGCCGCGAGTTCGTCGGCAACGATGCTTGCGCGCTGGTCCTCGGCGACAACATCTTCTACGGCCACGGCCTGACCAACATCCTGCGCGCCGCCGGCGAGAAGACCGAGGGCGCCAGCGTCTTCGCCTATGCCGTGCGCGACCCCGAGCGCTACGGCGTGGTGGAGTTCGACGCGCAAGGCCGGGCGCTGAGCATCGAGGAGAAGCCGGTCGCCCCGCGCTCCAAATGGGCGGTGACCGGGCTTTACTTCTACGACAACGAGGTGCTGGACATCGCCGCGGCGGTGAAGCCGTCGGCCAGAGGCGAGCTGGAGATCACCTCGGTCAACGCCGCCTATCTCGATCTCGGCAAACTGTCGGTCGAGCAGATGGGCCGCGGCTATGGCTGGTTCGACACCGGCACCCACGACAGCCTGCTGGAGGCGGCGGAGTTCGTCCGCACCATCCAGCACCGCCAGGGCCTGCAGATCGCCTGCCCGGAGGAGATCGCCTACACCTCCGGCTGGATCGACGCCGAGCAGGTCCGCCGTCTGGCGGAACCGCTGAAGAAGAACGACTACGGGCGCTATCTGCTCGGGCTGCTGGGCTGATGCCGTTCCAGCCGGACAAACTGGCCGACCGGACAGGATGGACGCCATGCAGGCCCTGACGAACCGCAAGCGTGTCCTCGTCACCGGCGGCGCCGGCTTCCTGGGCTCGCATCTGTGCGAGCGGCTGCTGGCGGCCGGCAACGACGTGCTGTGCGTCGACAACTTCTTCACCGGCAGCCGCGACAACGTCCTGCACCTGCTGGACGACCCGCATTTCGAGCTGATGCGCCACGACGTGACGTTTCCGCTCTATGTCGAGGTCGACGAGATCTACAACCTCGCCTGCCCGGCCTCGCCGATCCATTACCAGCACGACCCCGTCCAGACGACCAAGACCTCGGTCATCGGCGCCATCAACATGCTGGGGCTGGCCAAGCGGGTGCACGCGCGGATCATGCAGGCCTCGACCTCGGAGGTCTATGGCGACCCGGCGGTGCATCCGCAGCCCGAGGAATATTGGGGCAACGTGAACACCATCGGCCCGCGCGCCTGCTACGACGAGGGCAAGCGCTGCGCTGAGACGCTGTTCTTCGACTATCACCGCCAGCACCGGCTGGACATCAAGGTCATCCGCATCTTCAACACCTACGGCCCGCGCATGCACCCCAGCGACGGGCGCGTGGTGTCAAACTTCATCATCCAAGCGCTGAAGGGCGAGCCGATCACCATCTACGGCGACGGCCAGCAGACGCGCTCCTTCTGCTACGTCGACGACCTGATCGAAGGCTTCCTGCGCTTCATGGACACGCCGGCCGGCGCCACCGGCCCGATCAACCTGGGCAACCCCGGCGAGTTCACCATGCTGGAGCTGGCGGAGAAGGTGATCCGCCTGACCGGCTCGGCCTCGACGATCGAGCACATGCCGCTGCCGCAGGACGACCCCAAGCAGCGCCGCCCCGACATCGCCAAGGCCCGCGCCATGATGCAGTGGGAACCGGCCGTGCCGCTGGACGAGGGGCTGGACCGCACCATCGCCTATTTCCGCGGGCGCTTCTTCGCCTGAGGGAAAAACCTGCTCTCCCTTGCGGGAGAGCGGGCTTCCTTATCGGACCAGCCGCTCCTCCCAGGCAAGCGCCGAGGCGACGATGGTCTCCAGGTCGGCGTGGCGCGGCGTCCAGTCGAGCGTGCGGCCGATGCGCTCGACGCCCGCCACCAGGGCCGGAGGATCGCCGGCGCGGCGCGGGCCGATGCGCATCGGCAGCGGCTTGCCGGTCACCCACTCCACCATCGCCAGCACCTCGCGCACCGAATAGCCGCGGCCGTAGCCGCAGTTCATCACCTCGGACGCACCGCCCGCCTCCAGATGGCGGAGTGCGGCGACATGGGCGTCGGCGAGGTCGCTGACATGGATGTAGTCGCGCACGCAGGTGCCGTCCGCCGTGTCGTAGTCGTCGCCGAAGATCTGCAGCTCCGCCCGCTGGCCGGTGACGGTCTGGGCGGCGATCTTGATCAGATGGGTGGCGACCTTCGACACCTGGCCGGAGCGGCCCTGCGGATCGGCGCCGGCGACGTTGAAGTAGCGCAGCGCCACATACCTCAGATCGTGCGCCGCCGCGGTGTCGCGCAGCATCCATTCCGTCATCAGTTTGGAGGAGCCGTAGGGGTTGATCGGGCTGGTCGGCGTCTGCTCGTCGATGGGCAGCCGCTCCGGCATGCCGTAGACGGCGGCGGTGGAGGAAAAGATGAAGCGGCCGATCCCGGCCTCGACGCAGGCCTCCACCAGGGCGTGGCTCTTCACCGTGTTGTTGCGGTAGTAGGCGAGCGGCCGCTCCACCGATTCCGGCACGACGATGCTGCCGGCGAAATGCATCACGGTGCCGATGCCGTGGCGGGCGAAAATGTCGGCCAGCAGGGCCTTGTCGCCGACATCGCCCTCGACCAGCGGCACCCCATCGGGCAGGGCCGAGCGCCGGCCGGTGGAGAGATCGTCCAGCACCACGACGGCGCGTCCCTGGTCGCGCAGGGCCAGCACCACATGGGAGCCGATATAGCCGGCGCCGCCGGTCACCAGCACGGTCGCGTTGTCGCTCGTGGTCATGTCCGCTCTTCGTCTTCGATTGGGGCCGATTGGGGCAGAGTCGGAAGATAGTCGCCCGCCCATGCTGCACTGCGGGCTTTTCCGCCGAACGGGCGACATCATTGGAACGGCCTCCAACGCCCCGGCCCACCCCGATGGGCGGGCCGGATGGGGAGTGGGGACGTGCTAGTCGAGGTAGTAGCGCAGGATGACGGTGCGCTGGACCACCAGGATGCTGACGATCGGGAAGAGCCAGACCATCCAGGTCAGGCCGCGCTCAAGCACGCCCGCGACACCGGAGGACCAGCCGGCTCCCGCCTCCTGCCGGCCGCTGGCGAAGGCCAGCGGCAGCAGGGCCGCCAACGGCAGGAAATAGCGTCCCTGCACGCCGTCGACCCACAGCTGGCCGACCGGCGTCCACACCATGTAGAGCGCCCCGAACAGCAGCGCCCCGGTCGCCAGCACGATGGCCGCGGTCACCGCCGAGGCCCGCGCCGGCGCGCCGGAATACCAGTCCACCGCCCGGCGGCCGAGCAGCAGCGGCAGGAAGGACAGCAGCAGGACCAGATAGGCGGCGGCGTAATAGGGCCTGGGCAGCCTTGTATCGACCCAGCCGAGGATGCCGACGAACTGCTGGTAATACTCGTTGCCCCAGACCTGGAAGGTCTTCACCGCGATGATGAGGACGGCCAGCGGGTCGCCCAGCAGGAAGCGGAGCTGCCCCATGGCGTCGGTCGGGGCGTCCTGGCGGATCAGCGGGGTCTGCACGGCAAGCGCCATCCACACCGCCCAGCCGACGGCGGCGGCCAGCGAGGCGGCGACCGCGAGGCGCTTCACCGCCGCCCGCTCGGCCGGGACCGCCAGGGGCATCAGGCAGAGCAGGGCGTAGGGCTGCTTGGTCATGCCCACCAGGGCGAAGCAGACCGCACTGGCCCAGACCTCCGCGCTGCGCAGCGGCCGGCCTTCCGACAGCGCCCGGGCCAGGAAGGCGATGCCGAGTGCCGTGACGGTGATCACCAGCCCGTCCTGGCTCATCGAAGCGTAGAGCGAGACCGACATCGGCAGCAGCAGCACCGCGAACAGCGGCAGATGCGCCCGGCCGGCCAGCAGCAGGGCGAAGAAGCCGACGGCGATGCAGGTCAGCGCGTTGGCCGCCCGCGCCAGATACAGCGTCTGCACCACCGGCAGGTCGATGGCCTTGCCGACGGCGATGGCGGCGGCCTGCGGCAGGTAGAAGAAGGGCGGGTAGGGGGCGGTGTTCTCCGCCGCGACGTTGAAGACCCGGCCGTCCCAGCGGGCGGTGAAGGACTTGGCGAAATCCTCCAGGTTGGCCTTCTCGTCGGGCTTGAAGGGAACATGGTGGAAGGGGAAATAGGCCTCGATGATCGCGAGGTCGGACGGGCCGCCCGCCGCGATCCGGCCGTCGGTCTGGACCTTGGCGGCCACCCAGAAGCCGTGGGTGATCATGTTGGCCCGGTAGATGTGGGCGGGCTCGTCGGCGGTCTGGAAGGGCGGAAGGCTCCAGACCAGAAAGAACGCCGAGATGGTTGCCAGGACGGCAAAGAGGAAAGGACCTATCCGCTGCATCACCAGACCTGTCGCTGAATGGGCTGGTGGGTGGGTACCCCATCCGCCGGACAGGCGCCACTTGGAAACTTTGACGCGGCAGGGAAGGGGCTGGGGACGGACCCGGCCCGTTACGGCTCGCGGATGCTTTCGTCCAGGGCGCGGATGACGGGGTAGAGGAAGTAGGACAGGACCGAACGGGTGCCGACGCGGATCTCGGCCGAGGCGACCATGCCGGGGCTGAGCAGCGTGCCGGCGGGCACCCCCTCCAGCCGGGTGTCGGTCAGGCGGATGCGGGTGCGGAAGACGGCGCCGGCAGTTGGACGGGGGCCGTCCGGGTTGATGGCGGCGGCGGCCTGGGCGCCCGAGGGATCGTGGGTGAAGGCGTCGGCGCTGATGGTGCGGATCTCGCCGGGCAGGGTGCCGTGGCGCTGGAAGGGGAAGGCGTCGAGCTTCACCCGCACGAAGTCGCCGACACGGACCAGACCGATGTCGCGCGACGGGATCTCCGCCTCCACCTCCAGCGGCACGTCGGCGGGAACCAGGGTGACCAGCGGCTCGGCCTCGCGGATGACGGAACCGACGGAGCGCTTGGCCACCTCCAGCACCACCGCGTCGACCGGGGCGGTCAGGGTGACCAGCGAGCGGCGGCGCTCGGCCTTGGCGATCTGCTCGACCAGCGTGGCCCGCTGGCGGGTCTGCTCCACCAGTTCCTCCGCCGTCTTGCGCCTCCATTCGTCGATGAAGGCGGCGCGGTCGGCCTGGACGCCGCGCAGCTCGTGCGCGCTCGCCTGCTCGCGGTCCTGGAGGGCGGTCAGCTCATCGCGCATGCGCAGCCGCTCGACCCGCGCCTCCAGCCAGGTCAGGCGGGACCCGGTCTGGCGCTCCTGAAGCTGGCGGCGGATATCCTCGACCTCGCCCACCACGGCGAGGCGCTCGGCAAGCCCGGCCTGGGCGCGGCGGCCGGCGGCGATGGCGCTGTCCAGCTGGCCTGCCTTCTCGTCGAGCGAGGCGAGGCGGGAGCGGTATTCGGCGCGGCGGCGCTCGAGGATGGCGGCCTGCACCGCCGCATCCGGGTTGTTGGCGGGAATGAAATCGCCGCCGTCCAGTTCGGCGCGCAGCCGGCCGATCTGCGCCTCGACGCTGGCGAGCTTGGCGGTCAGGTCGGCCAGATCCGCCGCGGCGAAGGTGGGGTCGAGCGTCGCCAGACGGTCGCCGGCCCGGACAAAGTCGCCGACCTGCACGTCGACGCCGCGCACCACCGCGGTCTCCAGCGGCTGGGCCACCACCAGCGGTGCGGTGGTCACCAGCCGGCCGCCGGCGGTGACGATGCGGTCGACCTGGGCGAAGCCGGCCCACAGCACCAGCGCCACAAGCAGCCCGGCCAGCACATAGAGGGTGGAGCGCGCCGCCCGCGGCAGCGGCGCATGCTCGATGGCCGCCCCGTCCGGCAGATAGTCCAGCGCGAAGCCCGGCGGCGGGGACGACGGGGCGGGCAGGGCAGGGCGACGGCGCGCAGGGGCGGGAGCGGGCGGGGGCTCGGCCTTGGCCGGCACGACCTCGCGGCCGGTCTCCGCCGGTGCTGCGTCCCGGCTGTCGATTTCGGGCACCCCTGCTTCGGGCATTTGCGTGTCGGGCATGGCTTCAGCGCCCCCGGTTCTGCTGCTGCCACAGATGCCGGTATTCGGCGCAGCGGTCGAGCAGGATGGGATGGGGGGCGAGGTCGAGCAGGCGGCCCTGCTCCAGCACGGCGATGGTGTCGCAGCCGGTCAGGGTGGAGAGCCGGTGGGTGACGATCAGCACGGTGCGGCCATGGGCGATGCGCCGCAGATTGGCCATGACGATGGCCTCGCTGTCGGGGTCGAGCGCACTGGTCGCCTCGTCCAGGATCAGCAGGCGCGGCTGGGGCAGCAGGGCGCGTGCGATGGCGATGCGCTGCTTCTGGCCGCCGGACAGGTTGCTCGCCCCCTCCTCCACCAGCGTGTCGTAGCCGTCGGGCAGGCGGTGGATGAACTCGTCGGCGCCGGCCAGCCGGGCGGCCTCGACGATCTCCTCGCGGCTGGCCTCCGGCATGGTCATGGCGATGTTGTCGCGGATGGTGCCGCGGAACAGGAAATTCTCCTGAAGCACCACGCCGATGGAGCGGCGCAGATGGGCCAGGTCCAGCTCGCGGATGTCGAGCCCGTCATAGCGGATGCTGCCCTCCTGCACCGGGTAGAAGCCCTGGAGCAGCCGCATCAGTGTGCTCTTGCCCGAGCCGCTGCGCCCGACCAGCCCGACGACCGACCCGGCCGGCACGGTCAGGGTGACGCCGTCGAGCGCCGCCGGCCGGTTGCGGTCGTAGCGGAAGCCGAGCCCCTCGATCTCGATGCGGCCGATCAGGGCGGGGCAGGCGCCGCTGCCCTCGCGCCGCGGTTCGGCCGGGTGGTTCATCACCTCGCCCAGCATGCGCACCGAGAGTGCCGTTTCCTGGTACTGGTGGATCAGCGAGACGATCTGGACCAGCGGCGTCACCACCCGGCCCGACAGCATCTGGAAGGCGATGAGCGCGCCGACCGACAGCTGGCGGTCGAAGACGTCGAAGGCGCCGACGGCGACCACCGCCACCATCATCGCCTTCTCCAGGAACTCGGTCACCGTGCGGGCGGCGATGGAGATGCGGCCGACCCGGTAATGGCTGGTCACCGCGCGGGCGGCCTTGCGGTCCCAGCTGCGGCGCTGCTGCGGCTCCAATGCCGAGGACTTGACGGTGCGCATGCCGTGGATGGTCTCCACCAGCATGGCCTGCCGCTCGGCGTCGGCGTTGTAGAGGTCATGCAAGCGGCTGCGGTAGACCGGCACCAATGCTACCACCACGCCGGCGATCAATCCTGCGAACAGCAGCGCCACCAGCGTCAGCTTGACCGAATAGAAGAACAGCACCGGCAGGAAGACCAGCAGCACCAGGCTGTCGAGCACGGTGGACAGCAGGTTGCCGGTCAGGAACTCGCGGATGCGCTCGACCTGCTGCATGTGGCGCACGGTGACGCCGGCCGAATGCCCGTCGAAAAAGGTGATCGGCAGGTTGAGGAGATGGCCGAAGGTGCGGTTCAACAGGCGGATGTCGATGCGGTTGGCCGCCGCCAGCAGGATGAACTGGCGCAGGAAGCGGAAGCCCGCCTCGAACAGCAGGGCGCCCAGCACACCGATGGTCAGCACCTGGAGCGTGGCGACGGTCTCGTTCACCAGCACCTTGTCGATCACGATCTGGAAATAGACCGGGACGACGAGGGCGAGCGCGTGCAGCACCAGCGCCGCCACCACCACGTCGCGGAAGGCGGATTTCTGGCGCAGGATCTCCGGCACGAACCAGCGCAGGCCGAAGGGCTGGCGCGGGTCGGCAAGGCCGTGGCGCGGCTTGAGGAAGACCAGCTCGCCGTCCCAGCGCTCCAGGAAGCGGTCGCGCGGCACGTCGATCACGTCCAGCCGGTCGGCCAGCGGATCGACGACGCCGACCATGGGCTCTTCGTCGGGACGGGTCGGGCGCGACAG
Organism: Azospirillum sp. TSH64; assembly: GCF_003116035.1. GTDB lineage: Bacteria > Pseudomonadota > Alphaproteobacteria > Azospirillales > Azospirillaceae > Azospirillum. Next base: position 64,022 of record NZ_LGQW01000002.1, on the reverse strand, counting down.
GCCGATCAGGATGACGGTGTTGCCGTTGGACAGCCGGGCCAGCAGCGGGAAAACGGGGGGGAGGGATTGCAGGCCCTTCCAGTCAAGCCGGCGGGCGGTCGCCTTGAAGCCGGTGGCGGCGGCGATGCGCAGCAGGTCGGCGGTGGAGGGCTCCCCCCTGCCGGGGGCGACGCGGGCGCGCAGGGCGGACGGCGAGGCCGACAGGCCGTGATGGCGCGCCACCAGCGTCAGGCAGCGCAGCGCGGTGCTCTCGTCGTGGTTCGGCGCGGCCTCCGGACCGGGGGGCGGGGCGGCGACGGTGGTGCTGGCGTCCGGCATCGGTCAGCCGAAATTCGGCGAGCGGGGCCGGGTGGGTGGAGCGGGCGGGGGCGCCTGGGAGGGGGAAGCCGGCTGGACCGCCCCCGGCACCGGAGCCTGCGCATTGCCCTGGAAGGCCGGAGCGGCAGGAGAGCCGTGAGGGGAAGCGGGAGCCGGCATGGCGCCGGAATTGGGCGGCAGCACGCCGGCCGCCTCCAGCCGCTGGCGCATGCCCTCCAGCGCGGACAGGCTGGCGAGGAATCCCGGCAGGCTCATCACCACCCGCTGGCGGATGGCGGGCAGCGGCTGGCCGTTGCCGTCCTTGCGCAGCGCCGACAGGCTGAACAGGTCGATGCGGACCATGCCGTTGCCGAAGCCGATGTCGAAGACCCCGTCGGCATAGAGTTCGGGGATGCGGTCGTCCGGCGGCGGCTCGATGGTCATGATGGTCCCGGCAGCAGAAGGCGGGGCGCCGCTGCGGCACCCTCGCGCCCCTTTCTACCGGAAGTCGGCGACCCGGACCAAGCCGCCAATGTCCGCAACCGCAGGAAGACACAGGCGACGCCTCCGCTTGCGCGAAGGCGTCGCCTGTCATCATTGACCTCAATCGCCGGCGAGGCCGTCCGCCCGCTTGGCTGTCGCGGGCACGTGCCCGCGGGTCGCCGCCCTGCGGCGGCAACGGCCGTTGCCGCTCAGTTGCGGCCGTAGACGTCCTCGAGCCGGACGATGTCGTCCTCGCCCAGATAGGAACCGGACTGCACCTCGATGATGGTCAGCGGCACCTTGCCGGGGTTCTCCAGCCGGTGGACCGTGCCGATCGGGATGTAGATCGACTGGTTCTCATAGACCATCACCTGCTCCTCGCCGCGGGTGACGAGCGCGGTGCCGTTGACCACCACCCAATGCTCGGCACGGTGATGGTGCTTCTGGAGCGACAGGCGCGAGCCGGGGGCGATGGTCAGGCTCTTCACCTGGAAGCGCTCGCCGGTGTGCAGCGACTGGTAGGAGCCCCAGGGGCGGTGGACCCGGCGGTGGCTGACGGACTCGCTGCGCCCCTCGGCCTTCAGCCGGTCGACGATGCGCTTGACGTCCTGCGCCTGGGAGCGGTCGGCGACCAGAACGGCGTCGTCCACCACCACCACCACGGCATTCTCCACCCCGACCACCGCGGTCAGGTGGTTCTCGCTGCGGACGTAGCAGTCGCGGGCGCCTTCCAGCAGCACGTCGCCGACGATGACGTTGCCCTCGCCGTCCTTGTTGCCGACGTCCCACAGCGCCGACCAGGCGCCGACGTCGGTCCAGCCGATCTCGCAGGGGACGACGGCGGCGCGGTCGGTGCGCTCCATCACCGCATAGTCGATGGAGATGCTGGGCGCCTTGGCGAAGGCGGCGGCGTCCAGGCGGAAGAAGTCGAGGTCCTTCGAGCCCTGCTCCAGCGCCTCGCGGCAGGCGGCCAGCACCGCCGGGGCATGGCGCTCCAGCTCGGCCAGCAGGCGGGAGGCCGGGAACAGGAACATGCCGCTGTTCCAGGCATAGGTGCCTTCGGCGAGGTAGCGCTCCGCCACCTCCAGCGACGGCTTCTCGACGAAGGCGGCGACATTGTAGGCGCCGTCGGCCTCGTCCATCGAATGGCCGCGGCGGATATAGCCGTAGCCGGTCTCCGGCCGGGTCGGGGCGATGCCGAAGGTGACCAGCCGGCCGGCCTGGGCGGCCCGGGCGGCGATGCCGACGGCGCGGCGGAAGGCCTCGGCGTCGCGGATCTCGTGGTCGGCCGGCAGGATCAGCAGCAGCGCGTCCGGATCGTCCGCCGCGACCGCCAGGGCGGCGAGCGCGCAGGCGGCGGCGGTGTTGCGGCCGGCCGGCTCCAGAATGATGCCGCGCGGCGTGCAGCGCGACTGGCGCAGCTGCTCGGCGGCGAGGAAGCGGTGTTCCTGGTTGCAGATCACCAGGGGAACCGAGAAGACGGCCTCCGCGGCGGCCCCGGCAGCAGCCGGGGAGCCGGACCCTGTGGAGCCGGATTGCGCGCTGACCCGGAGCGCGGTGTCCTGGAGCATCGTCCGGTCGGAGCAGAGCGGCAGAAACTGCTTGGGATACAGTTCGCGCGACAAGGGCCACAAACGGGACCCCGTACCGCCGGACAGCAGCACCGGGACGATCTTCTGCGCGGAATTGCCGTTCATCCTGCCGCCATCTGTTGTGTGAGCATGTGGTCGGGCGCCGGCAGCCGCACAGGGGCAAAAGCTGAGGGCCGGCGCCATGGCGGTTCGTTATAGACCGCGCTTTCCGCCCTTCACAAGCACCCCTCCGAGACCCACCCGACCGGAGCGCCTCTTCCGGCGGGGGGCGAGACAAGACTCCAAACACCCTCCCCTGCGGCGGCGATAGGCCAGGGTCAAGGTTGGAGTCTTGTCGCGCCCCCCTGCCGTCCGTCTGCCGCGGACAGGGGCGGACGGCGGCCGGAGGCGGTTCCGGCCGGCAATCGGGGGAAGGTTGGGCCGGGTGGGGCGCGACAGAACTCCAAATCCGGCTGCCGACAGCATCGGTGCAGGGGGGCGAATCACCGGCGAGTCGTGGCCGTTTGGCCTCCACGACTCGGAAATCGACGAATCGGAAGCGATTCGGGGTCGAATCGAAATGTCCCGGCTGGAGTCTTGTCGCGTCTGCCGAAAAATCCACAGGCAACACGGACTATCCGCTGGAGTCTTGTCGCGGGAGTTCTGGAGTTTTGTCGCGCGACTCGCGATTCTCTACTGGAGTCTTGTCGCGCAAACTATTAACTGAATCAAATAACCGTACAAATAGTTTGAGCGACAAGACTCCAAATTGCTGGGCGCCAACCGACCGTGATATAGCGTTGACCGCAAAGTCGTGCCAAGGTCAGCTCGATATGGGACAGATACACACCCTGATTACCCAGCTGGGACGCGACCAGGCGAAGGCGCTCCAGACGGATCCGGATCAGCGTTCGCTAGTCGATGTGGCTGCTGCCGTCCTCGAAGAGGAGCGGCAGGAGCTTGGCATCACCTATTCGGGTTTTGCGCTGACGGCCCTTCCGCATCGTCGTCTTCCCGATGACCAGCCGTGGGAGCGTCGCGGACATAAGATCCGCTTGCTGATCGAGCCTGGACGACTGCCGATCCGCAACGGTGGCTTTAAGCTTTACGGCGTTCCGTACGGCAGCCGCGCGCGGATGATCCTGCTGTATCTGCAGACCCGGGCGATCCAGACCGACAGCCGCGAGGTCGAGCTGGGCCGCAGCATGCACGAATGGCTTGACCGCATGGGCCTGTCGGTGGGCGGCCAGACCTACCGCGACATCCGCGAGCAGGCCTCGCGCATCGCCGCCTGCAACCTGACCTTCGCCTGGGAGGACGCCCACAGCATCGGCTTCGAAAAGGGGTCGATCGTCAAGGGCGGCATCCATTTCTCGACCAATGCCGGGGCGGAACCGGGCCAGGGGTCGCTGTGGGAAGACCGCGTCCTGCTGTCCGAGGCCTTCTTCCGCGAGCTGAAGGCCCATCCGGTGCCCATCTGGGAGCCGGCGCTGCGCCACATCCAGAACAACAGCACCAGCATCGACATCTATATCTGGCTGGCCTACCGGTTGCACAGCCTGAACCGCTCCACCCCGATCACCTGGCCGGCGGTTTTCGAGCAGTTCGGCGCCGGATACAGCCGCCTGCGCGATTTCAGGAAGCGCTTCATCGAGGCGCTCCAACTGGCGCTTGCGGTCTATCCGGACGCGCGGGTCGATGTGGAAGAGCAGGGATTGATGCTGCATCCCTCGCCGCCGCCGATCCCGGAGCGCAAGTTCGCCCAGCTTTGCCGGTGACGGCGAAACGCACCCACCGCCCGTAGAACGCCGATCCCCGCCTTTGCGGGGATCGGCGTTTCTGTATAAGTGACTGATATGGCTGGATTCCCGCCTTCACGGGAAGGACAGCTCATGGAAATTCCCGTTCAGGCTGTCGCTTTCACCCCCCTGCGACAAGACTCCAAACTCCGCAGCAGCCCACCCGCTCAGGGATTGGCGCGCAGCGCTCCGCCCAACGGGGTCAGCAGGCGGTGGAGCGCTGCATCCAGAAGGCTTTCATCGAGGCTGCCGGACAGGGCCAATGCCTGGGGCGGCATCATGAAGAACGGGGCGTCGCCGGCGGTTCCGCTGCGCTGAAGGGTGGCGGCAAGCGCCAGCAGACGGCGCCCCTCCTCATGCCGCAGCGTGGCATGGACTAGCACCAGCAGGGTGCCCGGCTCGGCGATGCGGGCATCGTTGGGGGCGAGCGCCGTGACCGCCGGACCGGAGGCCAGCAGCCCCGACAGCATCGCCGCGGCGCGGCCGCACAGCGCGTCATCCCCCACATCGGTGGCCGGGCCGCCCTCGGCATCCACCGCGCAGAGCAGGCCGACGCGCTCGACCCGCTGGAAGAAGGGCAGGGGTGAAAGAGCAGGCGAAAGGGCAGGCGACATGGCGGCGGCCTCCGCGGCGAGGATGAACAGGCTGGCGGCGAGCGGCAGTATCGGGCGGAACCGTCCCAGGATGCGTCTCATCGCGTCTCCTCCAGGTCGGCTGTGGAGCCTGCATCGTCCGGCAGGAAACCGCCGACTTGGCGGCGCCACAGCCGGGCATAGGGACCGTCGCGGCGCAGCAGGGTGGCGTGGTCGCCGTCCTCCAGGATGCGTCCCTTCTCCATATAGAGGATGCGGTCCATGCCGGTGACGGTCGACAGCCGATGGGCGATGGCGATCACCGTGCGGCCCTCGAACAGGCCGAGCAGCGCGTCCTGGATCAGATGCTCCGTCTCAGAGTCGAGCGAGGAGGTCGCCTCGTCCAGCACCAGGATCGGCGCGTCCTTCAGGAAGGCGCGGGCGATGGCGACCCGCTGGCGCTCGCCGCCCGACAGTTGGATGCCGCGCTCCCCCACCACGGTGTCGTAGCCGGCGGCGCGGCCCTCGATGAAGCGGTCGCAATGGGCGCGGGCGGCTGCGGCGCGGATCGCCTCGTCGGCAACTCCCTTGCCATCTGGCCCCTCGCTGCCATAGGCGATGTTGTCGCGGATGGAGCGGTGGAACAGGCTGGGCAGTTGCGGCACCTCGGCCACCGCGCGGTTGAGCGAGGCGAGGCTGACCGCGGCGATGTCCTGCCCATCGATCAGGATGCGGCCCCCCTGCAACGGAAACTGCCGGCGCAGCAGGCGGACCAGCGTGCTCTTGCCCGCCCCCGACGGGCCGACCAGCGCCACCCGCTCCCCCGGCCGGATGGTCAGGGACAGGCCATCGAACACCGCCCCGTTTCCGGGATGGGCGAAACGGACCTCCTCGAAGCGGATGGCGCCGTCGCCGACGGTCAGGTCGGGGCGGCCGGGCGGATCCGGGATCTCGTGCGGGCGGACGATCAGGTCCAGGGCGCCGGACAGGATGCCCAGCTGTTCGAAGAAGCCCAGCATGCGCGTCGACAGGCCCCAGACATTGGCGCCGACGATGCTGGCCAGCGAGAAGATCATGGCGAAATCGCCGATGCTCATGCGGCCGGCCATCGCCTCCGACACGGCGAGGCCGATCAGGATGATCTGGAAGACCAGCAGGGCGTTGAACAGCCAGAACCACATCTTGGTCAGGAACCAGCGCAGCTCCTTCGACCGGTCGATCTCGCCGGTCAGCGCGTCGGACAGGCCGGACAGCTCCTGGCGGCGGCGGGCGAAGGCGCGCACCAGCTCGGCATTGGCGATGATGTCGACCATGCGGCCGGTGGTCGACGACACCTCCTCGGAGAAAGCGTGCGACAGCCGCAGGCAGCGTCTCGCCAGCAGGGCCGACAGGCCCAGATGCGCCACGGTCCAGCCGACCAGCAGCCCGGCGAACAGGGTCTGGGCCGAGGCCAGCAGCGTCAGGCCGATGGCCAGGATGACGACGATGCGGATGATGTCGTTGGTCAGGATCTCCAGGATCTGGATGGCGCTCTGCCCGGCCTGCTTGACCTTCTGTCCCAGGTTGCCGGCGAAATTGTCCTGGAAGTAGCGCGGCGAATGGTCGATCAGGTGATCGAACAGCTGGAGCTGGATGGCATGGCGCAAGGCCGGCGAGGTGTGCAGGTCGACCAGTTCGCGCAGGCGGTTGAACAGGGCCGACGCGATCCACAGCCCGCCCAGCAGCAGGAACCAGCGCATCACCTCCGCCGTCCAGGCGGGGGAGCCGGAGGGCTGGCTCCCCGCCCCCGATAGTCCGGTGAGCGCATCGACCAGACCGCGCATCGCCACCGGCTCCATCCCCATCAGCCCGATCCCGCCGGCGGCGGCGAGGTTCAGCAGGATGGCGCGGCCGAGGAAACCGTTGCGCACGAACATCCACAGGAAACGCCAGGGCGAGGAGGGCAGGGAGGACGAGGGTCGGGAAGAGGGCAAGGGGCGTCGGCGCTCCGTCGCGCGATGGGCCGGGCAGCGCCGGCGGACAAGAGGACCTTATAGGCGCAAGGCGGCAGGGGGGAAACGGGTCCTTCCGGCGGACCCTGCTCCGGACGGTCCCTCTCCGGCCATTTCACGGCCTGTGTCTATGCCCTTGAGGCGGGTTGCCGGGTTCGCCTGTTGACGGTGGAATGGAAACCCTCGAACGCCTCAAGGCCCTGCAGGCGGTCCTCCGTCAGTCGTTGAAACGAAGGCGGTACCTGCTGGACCAGAGCCGTGAACGCCTGCGCCTGACCGAAAGGGCGCTGACGGCGTCCCATCGCCTGATGGAGGGTAAGCAGCATGCCCCGAATACACCTCCCCCCGGACCAGTCCCCCCAGGCCAGTCACCCCTGGAGCAAGCCGAGGGCCGGCGGACCGATGCCGAAGACTGGCGGCGGCGCAGCGAAACGCGCCGCAACAGGGGCGAGGAGGCCCGCTGTGCCGCCGAGCTGAGGCGCGAGAAGGCCGAAGAGGAGCGCAGTGCGGCGTTCGACCACCACATGGAGGCCGAGGGCGCCCGTCTGATGGTCGAGGAAGGGCGGATCACCGGCGAAGCGCAACGGCAGGAAGCCGAGGACTGGCGGATCGAGGACGAGGAGAGGCGGCGCTCGGGAGAGCAGGCGAGGTGTGAGGCGGAAGAGGCGCGCCAGGCCGAGGAGCGGGCGCGGCGCCTCCAGGAGGAGGCCCGTCTCTATGCCGAGCAGGCGCGGACCGAGGCGGAGCGGGCACGGGCGGCGGCCGAAGAGCAGCGCCTGCTGCTGGAGGAGATGCGGGAGACCGTCCGGCGCTATGAGGCCCTGCTGGTCCGCAGCCGTTAAGAAGGCGAAGCGCCCTGACTAAGCGGATGGTCTTAGCCATCGACAGCGGCGACGGATGGTTGCAGGCTGTCGCCCCGTTCCTCCGTTTTCCGGGCATTGTCTTTCCATGCGGATCCTGTTCGTCCACCAGAACACCCCCGGCCAGTACAAGCATCTCGTCCGCCATTTCGCGGCGGATCCGGCCCACCAGGTCGCCTTCATCGGCAAGGTCCGGCGCGAGTTGCCGGGCGGCGTGCAGATGGCGCTCTACCGGCCGACGCGCGAGGCGGGAGAAAACACCCACCCCTATATCCGCATGTTCGAGGGGCAGGTCCTGCATGGGCAGGGCGCCGTGCGCGCCGGGCTTGCCCTGCAGAAGGAGGGCTTCACCCCCGACGTGATCTGCGCCCATCCCGGCTGGGGCGAGGCCCTGTTCCTGAAGGACCTGTTCCCGGACGCCCGGCTGCTGCTCTATTGCGAGTTCTTCTACCGGGCCGACGGGTCGGATGTCGGCTTCGACCCGGAAAAGCCGGTGACGCTGGAGACCCGCTGCCGCATCCGCACCAAGAACGCCTCGCTGCTGACCGGGCTGGACGCGATGGACTGGGGCGTCAGCCCGACCCTGTGGCAGCGCCAGCAGCATCCCGAGCCCTTCCGCCCACGCATCTCGGTGATCCATGACGGGGTCGACACCGCGGTCTGCCGGCCGGATCCGGCCGCCACCGTCACCCTGCCCGACGGCCGCACCCTGTCGCGCGGGGACGAGGTGGTGACCTATGTCGCCCGCAACCTGGAACCCTACCGCGGCTTTCCCACCTTCATGCGGGCGGCGGCGGAGTTGCTGCGGCGCCGGCCGAAGCTGCACATCCTGATGGTGGGCGGCGACGAGGTCAGCTATGGCGCGGCGCCGGAAGGCGGCGGCACTTGGCGCGAGACGATGTGGCGGGAGACGATGCTGGACGCCTCCGGCACTCCCAGGCCGGAATCGTCGCGGCTGCATGTGCTGGGCAAGCTGCCCTATGACAGCTACCTGTCGGTGCTGCGCATCTCGCGCGCCCACATCTACCTGACCTTCCCCTTCGTCCTGTCCTGGTCGATGCTGGAGGCGATGTCCTGCGGCGCCGTCATCGTCGGGTCCGACACGCCGCCGGTCGCCGAGGTGATCGAGGACGGGGTAAACGGGCTGCTGACCGGTTTCCACGATCCCATGGCGCTCGCCGACCGGGTGGAGACGGCGCTGGACGATCCGGAACTGCGTGCCGCCCTGTCGACCGCCGCAAGGAGGACGGCGGTGGAGCGGTTCGACCTCGCCACCGTCTGCCTGCCGGCGCAGATCCGTCTGCTGGAGGATTTGCAGGCGGGACGGATGCCGCCGGCCTGATCCGCGTCCCAACAGACCTTGCGCCGGGGGACATCCTGAATTAACCCGATCATCAGAAAGCACCGGTTACGGTCGGGGTTCATTTCGATCCCGACGCAGCACCCGCTCCGGATCGGGCCGGTGGGCACCGGGTGCGGCGGCTTCGGGCGATGCGGCTTTAAAGGACGGAACCGGCGGTGACGATACATTCCAGCAAGGCGGGCGCGACGAAGCCGGGGATCCCTGCGGATGGGGCCGACATGCCGGGCACCGGGCTCGAGGCGGGCTTGCGCATGCTGGACGGCCGGTCGGTGCTGGTGACGGGGGGAACCGGCTCCTTCGGGCGCCGCTTCGTCGAGACGGTGATGCGCCACGCCCGGCCGCGCCGGGTCATCATCTTCTCCCGCGACGAGTTCAAGCAGTACGAGATGCAGCAGCGCATGCCGGCGGAGTGGGCGCCGACGCTGCGCTATTTCATCGGCGACGTGCGCGACCGCGAGCGGCTGGAGCTGGCGATGCGCGGCGTCGATTTCTGCGTCCATGCCGCGGCGCTGAAGCATGTGCCGGCCGCCGAATACAACCCGATGGAATGCATCCACACCAACGTCTACGGGGCGGAGAACGTGGTGCGGGCGGCGCTGTCGATGGGGGTGCGGCGCGTTGTCGCGCTGTCGACCGACAAGGCGGCCAACCCGATCAACCTCTATGGCGCCAGCAAGCTGGCGTCGGACAAGATCTTCATCGCTGCCAACAACCTGTCGGGCGCGCTCGACACCCGCTTCGCGGTGGTGCGCTACGGCAATGTGGTGGGGTCGCGCGGCAGCGTCGTGCCGCTGTTCCGCAAGATGATCGCCGAGGGCGCCGACCATCTGCCGGTCACCGACGAGCGGATGACCCGCTTCTGGATCACGTTGCAGCACGGCGTCGACTTCGTGCTGTCCTGCTTCGCCATGATGCAGGGCGGCGAGATCTTCGTGCCGAAGATCCCCAGCCTGCGCATCGCCGACCTCGCCCGCGCCATGGCGCCGGACCTGCCGCAGAAGATCGTCGGCATCCGGCCGGGCGAGAAGCTGCACGAGGTGATGATCACCGAGGACGATTCCCGCCAGACCTACGAGCTGGCCGACCGCTATGTCATCGAGCCGGCCTTCACCTTCTGGCAGCATGCGCCGTACGAGCGGCTGAATGCCCGCCCGGTGGCCGACGGCTTCCGCTATGCCAGCGACGGCAACGACGACTGGCTCGATGGCGAGCGGCTGCGCGACCTGCTGGCGGAAGCGCCCTGATGGCGGATCTGCCGTTCCTCCCCTATGGCCGCCAGTCGGTGGAGGAGGAGGACGTCGCCGCCGTGACGGCGGTGCTGCGCGGCGACTGGCTGACCCAGGGGCCGGCGGTCGCCGGGTTCGAGCGGGCGCTCGCCGCGAGGGTGGGGGCGGCAGACGCCGTGTCCTGCGCCAACGGCACCGCGGCGCTGCGGCTGGCCTATGCGGCGCTGGGCATCGGGCCGGGCGACGCGGTGGTTGTGCCGTCCAACACCTTCCTCGCCACGGCGTCGGCCGCCCGCCATGCCGGGGCCGAGGTCGCCTTCGCCGACGTCGATCCCGACAGCGGCCTGATGGGCGTCGCCGAGGCCGAGGCCGCCATCGCCCGCGCCCGCAACGCCGGCTGGCGCGTCCGTGCGCTTGCCCCCGTCCATTATGCCGGACAGACCGCGCCGATGGATGGGCTGGCGGCGCTCGCGCAGGCGGAGGGGCTGGCGCTGGTCGAGGATGCCTGCCACGCCATCGGCACGGCCTATTCATCAGGGGGCGATCTGTCGGAGGGAGCCGAGAGGCCGGTGGGCGCCGGGTGGCCGGAGGTCGAGGTGGGATCGCTGACCGTCTTCTCCTTCCATCCGGTCAAGACCATCGCGGCCGGGGAGGGCGGGGCGGTCACCGGCAACGACCCGGCGCTGATGGCGCGGGTGCGGCGCCTGTGCAACCACGGCATGATGCGCGAGCCCGGGCCGGGGGAGGGCTTCGCCGATCCCGACGCCGCCCTGGACGCGGAGGGGAACGCCAACCCCTGGTACTATGAGATGGCGGAGCCGGGCTTCAACCACCGCCTGTCCGACATCCACGCGGCATTGGTGCTGAGCCAGCTCGGCCGGCTCGACCGCTTCGTCGAGCGGCGGGCGCGGCTGATGGCGCTCTATGCCGAACGGCTGGGGCCGCTGGCCCCGCTGGTGCGGCCGCCGGCCCTGGTGCCCTGGTGCCGGCCGGCCTGGCACCTGTGCGCCGCGCGCATCGATTTCGCAGCGGCCGGGCGGACCCGTTCGGCCGTGATGGCGGCCTTGCGCGCCCTGGGCGTCGGCACCCAGGTGCACTATATCCCGGTCCATCGCCAACCCTACTGGCGCCGCCGCTACGGCGACCTCGCCCTGCCCGGCGCCATGAGCCATTACGCCCAGACGCTGTCGCTGCCGCTGTTCCCGGCCATGGCCGACGGCGACGTCGACCGGGTCGCCGCGGCGCTGGAGCGGGTCCTGTCCTGACGGGTGCCCAGCCCGGAACGCGTGCGGCCGTTCAGGTGGCCGTTCAGAGTCATGACCATTTCGCCCAAGCGATTCCGTTAGCGTTTTGGACGGGATGGACCGATAACAATGGCGTCGTCAGGAGGGCATAGACCTAGGTCGAACGGCTGGAGAGCCGGATGGCCGGGGTCGGGTCGTCCCGAATGCCGTTTCACAGTGTTTCGCGTACGGACCTCCGAATTTGCTTCGCAACACGCTCTGGAATCTGCTCGGCGAGGGGCTGCCCATGGCGGCGGCCCTGCTGTCGATTCCGTGGCTCATCTCCGCCGTCGGGATGGAGCGCTTCGGCGCGCTGACCCTGATCTGGGCGCTGCTCGGCTATCTGGGCGTGCTGGACCTCGGGCTGGGACGGTCGCTGGTGCAGGTCGTCGCCGACCGGATCGGCCATGCCGGTGGGCAGGGGGACGGGCAGGGGGAGGGCTCTGCGAACACGGCAGGGATCGCCGGGCCGGCCATCGCCCTGATGGGGGCCATCGGCCTCCTGACCGGCGGGGTGGTCGCGCTGGGCGCCGGGCTGCTGGCCGACCGTTTCCAGCTGGAGACCGGCACCTCGCCGGACGAGATCCGGTTCAGCCTGCTGGTGGCGGCGGCCATCGTGCCCATCGCCCTGGTCTCCGCCGGCCTGCGCGGCGTGCTGGAGGCGCACCAGCGCTTCCGCCCGATCAGCCTGGTGCGGATGACGGTGGGGGTGCTGAACTATCTGAGCCCGCTCTTCGTGCTGCCCTTCAGCCAGAGCCTGGTGCCGGTGATCGCCGCCATCGCGGTCGGGCGCTTCATCGGGCTGGTCGGCTATGGCGTGCTGGCGGTGGGCCAAGTGCCGGATCTGCTGCGCCCCGGCCGCTGGGGCCGCCCGTCCTTGCGCGGGCTGTTCACCATGAGCGCCTGGATGATGCTGAACAATCTGGTCGGCCCGGCGATGCTCTATGCCGACCGCTTCATCCTGCTCAGCCTGGTGCCGGCGGCGATGGTCGCCTTCTACACCACCCCGTTCGAGCTGCTGTCGCGGCTGATGGTGATCCCCGGCGCCCTGTCGCTGGCGCTGTTCCCGCTGGCCTCCAGCCTGTTCCGGCGCGATCCGCCGGCGCTGGGCCGCATCCTGGACGCCGGCGGCCACCTGACGCTCGCGGTGTTCCTGGCGATGCAGGCCGCCACCATCGTCGGCGGCGAGACGGCGCTGGAGCTGTGGCTGGGGCCGGCCTTCGCCGCCAACAGCGCCTCGGTGCTGTCGATCCTGATGCTGGGCGTCTTCTTCAACGCCACCGCCTATGTGCCCAACACGCTGATCCAGAGCGTCGGCCGCGTCGACGTGACGGCGCGCCTGCAGCTGGCCGAGCTGCCGGTCTATCTCGGCGTGCTGTGGCTGCTGGCCGAGCGCTATGGCGCGGTCGGCGCCGCCGCGGCCTGGAGCCTGCGCACGGCGGTCGATTGCGGGCTGCTGCTGGTGCTGCTGCCGCGCGTGGCGCCGGGGACGGGCACGGTGGCGCTGACCATCGGCCTGCGCGCCCTGCTGGCCGGGGTCGCCGGGCTGGCCGGCCTCCTGGTCGGCGGGCCGGTGGGAGCGGCGATCAGCCTGGCCGGCCTGCTGGCGGTCGGGCTGGGGGTCGCCGGCCGGCTGCTGCGCACCCGGTCCTGGGAGAAGCTGGCGGCACCGCTGCGCAAGAACCGGGCGGTCCCGCTGCCCGCCGCGCTGCCGGCCCCCCGCATGAACGGGCAGGCCATCGACGGAGCGGCGGCGGACCGCCCGTAACATCCCGGTCGGGGCATGGCCGTCTATCCGGACGGGGTCCGGCCATGCCCGGCCGCTGCGGCGCGCAGGTGGTTCCTTTGCCGCCGAAAATGCGCTATGTGAGCGGAAACTCTGTGCAACGCTGGTTGGAGTTCGAAGGCCATGGCCGAGGGTACTGTGGACTATTACGCGATGGTCGAAGAGGCTTGGCAGCTCAGCGACACCGCGCGCGATTACGTGAAGAACGCCGGCCGCGAGGTGGACAACACCGAGCTGTGGGACAAGGTGTTCGCCTCGTCGGCGCTGATCGACCTGGAGCGCACCCGCGCCGAGGGCGGCCAGCCGCTGCAGAAGATCTTCTTCAAGAACCCCTACGGCCTGCAGTACCGCGCCGACCACAAGGACTGGATCCCGTTCCGCCACGGCGCGCTCGACCCGGCCTATCTCCAGGTCATCTGATCAGAGGTCATCTGATCTCAGTCATCCGGTTGACGTTGCCCGATCAGCCCTGACCCGGCGGCCGGTGCCGTCCTGCGGTAGGGGTTTGGGGGAGCGTGCATGGCACGGCTGGTGGCGGGGCAGGGCTTCGCCCTCGATCTGGATGAGGCCCGGCTGGCGAACGGTTTCGTTGCCGATGCCTTCACCACCGTGCCGGATGCCTCCTCCATCGCCGCCGGCGCCGGCAGCTTGGCCGTCACCCGCACGGTCGCCGGCCGGGCGCATGCCGCCACGCTCGACTATGCCGCCGCCGGCAGCGGGGCGGCGGCATCCGTCCGTTTCACCGGCCTGACCGACCGCGATGCGGCCGGGCTCTTGCGCTACCGCATCGACGGGCTGGATGTCGCCCTGACCGGCGGGACGCTCGACCGGCTCGGCGCCCGCATCTTCCAGCAGATCGACGGCTTCGTCGGGGCGGACGGCAACGACAGCGTCTATCTGGGGATTCCCGGCGGGCGCAGCTTCGATGGCGGTGCCGGCACCGACCGCGCCATCTACACCGCCGACCCGCGCCGCTATGCCGCCCAGGGCGGCAGCTACCGCGCGGAGACGCCGGTGGTGGTGGCGCTGGACAGCCGGCGCTATGCCGTGGTGTCGAGCCTCGCCACGGATACCCTGACCGATGTCGAGCTGCTGACCGTCGACGGACGCACCGCCGCCCCGGCGGCCTTCGCCTTCGATGCGCGCAGCTATCTGGCGGCCAATCGCGACCTTGCCGCCGCCTTCGGCGACAACGCGATCGCCGCGGCTGCCCATTACGCCTGGAACGGCCGGAACGAGGGGCGCAGCCTGAGCGGCTTCGACGCGCTGGGCTATCTGGCGGCCAATCCGGACGTGCTGGCGGCGGTCGGTCTCGATGCCGGGGCCGCCATCCGGCATTATCTGGCCTATGGCGCCCGCGAAGGGCGGACAGCCGGCTTCGACGCGCTGGGCTATCTCGCCTCCAACCCGGACGTGCTGGCCGCTGTCGGCATCGATCCGGCGGCGGCGGTGGTCCATTACGCCCGCTTCGGCCGGAGCGAGGGGCGCGGCGTCACCTTCGATGCCGCCGCCTATCTGGCGGCCAACACCGACGTGGCGGCGGCCACCGGCGGCGACGCCACCGCGGCCAAGCTCCATTACCTCTCCTTCGGCCGCAGCGAGGGCCGGCCGCTACGGGCGGCGCCCGGCCGGTCGGTGACGGCTGCCGCCGAAGGGCTGGCCATGGCGCAGGCCGCTCCCGCCTGGGCGGCGGACCTGCTGTTTCCGCAAGCGGCGCCGGTGGTGGTGACCGGCACGACCGGCAACGACACGCTGAGCGGCAGCGCCGCCTATGACGCGCTGGGCAACCCGATCAGCGATGCGGTGGATGGGCTTGCCGGGATCGACAGCTTCGTGCTGACCGGGGCGCTCGCCTCCTACAGCCTGTCCTTCGACGGCAGCGGCACCCTGCAGATCAGCGGTCCCGACGGCACCGACACGCTGACCGGCATCGAGCTGTTGCAGGCCACCGACGGGGTCTATCCGCTGGGGTCGCTGGTCGGTTTCTCCCAGCCCTCGCTGAGCGGTCTGACCGTCTCGGCCGCGGCCACCACCGGCAACGACTATCTGGTGGGCGGCCTCCAGAACGACGCCATCGGCGGCGGCGCCGGGAACGACACCATCGCCGGACTGGCCGGCAACGACACGCTGTTCGGCAATGCCGGCAACGACGTCCTGCTGGGGGGCGATGGCGCCGACCAGCTGGAGGGCGGGGCCGGCAACGACCTGATGTTCGGCGGTGCCGGGGACGACCTGATGCGCGGCGACGTGATCGACGTCGTCGGCAACGACACCCTGCTGGGCGAGGACGGCAACGACTGGCTCGACGCCGGGGCCGGCAATGACTGGCTGGACGGCGGCGCCGGCAACGACACGCTCTATGGCGGGCTGGGCAGCGACGTGCTGCGCGGCGGCAGCGGCGACGACGTGCTGTTCGGCGACGTCTATTCCGACCGCAGCCACGAGATCTCGGTCAACCCCAACGACACCGTCACCGGCTATGAGGACGTGCTGCTGGGCGGCAACGGCAACGACACGCTGATCGGCGGCTACGCCGCCGACCTGCTGGACGGCGGTGCCGGGGCGGATGTCTTCTCCATCCGCAACCTGAACGAATCGACCCTCGCCGCCCCCGACGTGATCGTCAATTTCAACGGTGCCGTCGTGGCGGCGGCGGCGCTGAAGGGGCTGGCGAGCTATGCCACCGCCGGCGCCGAGGGCGACCGCATCGACCTGTCGGAGATCGACGCCATCGCCGGCACCACCGCGAACGACGCCTTCACCTTCATCGGCACCGCCGCCTTCAGCGCGGCGGGCCAGCTGCGCTACCAGTCCTCCGGTTCGGTGACGCTGATCGAGGGCGATGTGAACGGCGACCGGACGGCCGATTTCCGCATCCAGGTCAACATCGCCAACTACAGCTTCTCCGCCTTCGACTTCGTGCTGTAGGCCGGCGGTCACCCTCATGATGTTCACCCTCGTCAGGACCGAACGGTTCGAGCAGGAGATCAAGAAAAGCCGCTTCCTGGCCCAGGCCGCCCCGGCCGGCAGCGAGGAGGAGGCGCGCCGCTTCATCGCCGCGTGCAGCTTGCCGGATGCCGGCCATAATTGCTGGGCCTTGCGGGTCGGCGACGTCTATCGCTTCAGCGACGACGGCGAACCGGGCGGGACCGCTGGGCGGCCGATCCTCCAGGCCATCGAAGGGCAGGGAATGGACCGGGTGGCGGTGGTGGTCAGCCGCTGGTTCGGCGGCATCCTGCTGGGGGCGGGCGGGCTGGTGCGCGCCTATGGCGGCACGGCGGCAAGCTGCCTGAAAGCGGCGGAGCGCGAGCCCATCGTCGCCTATGCCACCCTGTCGGTCGCCTGCGGATTCGCCGAGGAGGCGCGCATCCGCTCCAGCCTCGGCAGCTTCCCCGGCACGCGGGTGGAGACCACCGGCTTCACCGCCGACGGGGTCCAGCTTCTGGTCACGCTTCCCCAGGACCGGGCGGATGCCTTCGTCCGGCTGGTCACCGACATTTCCCGCGGGCAGGCGGTGGTCGAGCGCGGCGGGGAATGAGCGGCTGACGTATATTTTTCCATAAGCATTCTTATGTGTTTTTCTCCTGCCTGGAAGGCAGGGGGCCGCAATTCCGTCCTTCTGCGTGCATGACGTGGCGGGGCGGGTGCGTTGCCCGCCCAAGCATGGGTTGCTATTGTTTCCCCGGTAGTATCCGGAGGATGAATGACCGCCGCTGCATTGCACGCTCTGAACCGCTTGTCCGATACGGCGATCAGCACCGATCCTTTCCCCCATCTGGTCGTGCCGGATTTCCTGCCCGCCGACCTCTATGCCCGGGCCTGCGCCCAATGGCCGGATGCCGCTGCCTTCGGCGTCCTTCAACCCGATGAGCTGCCGTCGCGCCATCAGGTGCCGCTGACCGAAGGTTGGCTGGCCCGGTGCGGCGTGGAGCGGGCGGCGGTCTGGCGCGACGTGCGCGACTGCCTGTTCAATCCCGACATCGTCGCAGCGATGGCCGAGCGCTTTCCCCAGGTCCGCGACAAGCTGGGCTGGGTCGACGCGCCGCCGGTGTTGAACATGCGCATCATCGAGGACCATACCGGCCACGCCATGCTGCCGCACACGGACATCGAGGCGACGATGTTCTCGATGCTGCTCTACATGCCGGCGGACGGCGGCCCGTCCAACCCGCAGGCATCGTCCCTGGGTACGGCGCTGTACCGGCCCCGCGATCCCGATTTCCGCGGACGGGGGGTGGAGCGCTACCGGCGCGCGGATTTCGAGCTGGTGGCCCAGGCTCCCTACCGCCCCAACCATCTGCTGGCCTATGCGCCGTCCGACCGCTCGTTCCATGGGGTGGAGCCGGTTGCGGCTCCCTGTGAGCGGCGGTTGCTGATCGCCTTCGCGGTGGTGGAGACCCGCCGGCCGTCACGGCGCGGCGCGGTCTGAGAATCGTCCGCCATGTCCGTTCACCGGGCCTCCAGGCCGTTGATCGCCTCGGCCCAGGCATAGGCGCCCTGGATCGGATGCAGATGGTGGTCGCGTGGGTTGGGGCTGCGGTAGGCGTCGGCGATCAGCCCGGTTCCGGCATCGAGGACATGCGCTGAAATGTCGGTATAGGGAAGCCGCCGCCGGGCCGCTTCCGCCGCAAGCAGCCGGTTGTAGCGCATCGTCAGCTCGGTGCGGTCGCGCAGGCTTGCGGTCACCATGTGGCGGGCGCGCGCCACGGCACCTTGGCGATGACCGTCGGGAATGGTGGGGGGGACGGCTCCGGTCACCACGACCCGGCTGTAGCCGGCATCGATCAGCGTGTCGATGAAACGGGCGTAAGCCTCTATGGACGCCGCCAATTGTGTTTCCACCGACTCGCCCAGCGTTTGCGCCCGCCACCAGATGACGAAGCCGCAATCGACCTCGCCGAGCTGGATGACCGGCACGACGTCCGGCAGGGCGGGCAGCAGCGCCTCCCGGAAATGGGCGATAGCCTGGGTGTGGCTTTCAGGATTGCGCAGGCCGACGGCCGTGGCGCCGGGGACGATCAGGAACCGGGACGGGCGGCGGAGCAGACCGAGCGTGGCGGCAATTTCGAAGGCCTGAACATGACTGTCACCGACGAAATACCAGCTGTGCATCGCCCGCCTCTGCCCGCCTCGCCGCCCACCATACCGGTATCCCGGCGGAAGCCAACGATCCGGGTTGCGGATCGGAGGCCAGGGCCGGCGATGTGATGTGGGGGAGAGTCGCCTGCGCAACCCCCGATGGGGTTGGGGCCGGACATTGCGCCGCTGAACTTTGGAGCCTTGTCGCGGCCCTCTCTTTGTTTCGGTTCCTCTTGTCGCGGTCCGCCTTGTGACGGTTCCGGGCCAGGCCTCCGGCCGGAGCCGCCCTACCACTTTTTCGTGTGGGAAAAAAGGTTCCCTATCAGAAGGCGGATTTTTTGGAATATCTCTGGGTGGTATGGAGAAAAGACGAAATACCCGCCTGCGTATGAGGCAGCCTTCTTTTTATTTAACTGCAAGTCTCCCCCATTCTTGCCGGAGATACTCCGCTTTATTGAGTTGTTAGTGGCGTCTTCCTCCTCACATTTGGGTGAATACGGCCGATTGGCCTCAATAATCATCACCGGAGTGCGGTGTGGACCGACGGCCGATGGACTGCCCTGTCCCAGCTCCTCTGCCCTGCCGCCATCAAGGAGGATCATCCGTGCGCGACGTACTGATTGCGGACGCCAGCCTCGACGATCTCGATCTGCTGCTCGACCGTTGCCGGCCCGATGTCCGGATCGTCCGGGTCGCGGCCGATGAGGATGGCGGGGCGGCTCTCGCCGCCGCACTCGCCGACCGTCCCGCCGCCATCCATCTGCTGGCCCATGGCGAGCCGGGCGCGGTCCGGCTGGGTGCAGGCCGGCTCGACATCGCGGCGCTGTCCGGCCGTGAGGCGGATGGACGGTCCTGGCCGCAGGCCCCGGACACCGAGATCCTGATCCATGCCTGCGACACCGGCGCCGACGGCGGCCGGTTCGCCCAGGCGCTCGCCCAGGCGACCGGCGCCCGCGTCGCCGCCGCCAGCCATCCGGTCGGCCATCCGTCGCTCGGCGCCTCCTGGGACCTCGACGTGACCACCGGGCCCATCGCCGCGGCCCTGCCCGTCTCCGACACCGGCGCCTGGGTCCAGCGGCTGGCCTACACCGGCACGCCGAGCGACGGCGACGACACGCTGATCGGCGACGACACCGGCAACACCATCAATGGCGGGGCCGGCAACGACAGCATCGTCGGCGGCACCGGCAACGACAGCCTGATCGGCGGGGCGGGCGACGACACGCTGGTCGGCGGCGGCAACAGCGGCCAGTCGGCCGGCGACACGCTGAACGGCGGGCTGGGCGCCGACCATTATGTCGGCGGCAACGGCTTCACCATCGTCACCTACGAGAACGCCACCACCGGCATCACGCTGGACCTGACCAACGGTGCCAACAACACCGGCGAGGCCGCCGGCGACACCTTCGTCGACATCCAGCGCTGGGTCGGGTCGGAGCATGACGACAGCCTGACCGCCGGCGACACCGCCGTGTGGTTCTGGGGCCATGGCGGCAACGACCTGGAGCATGGCGGGGCCGGCAACGACACGCTGGAGGCCGGCGACGGCAACGACACCGTGTTCGGCGGCGGCGGCAACGACCTGATCTATGGCCGCGCCGACAATGACGAGCTGCACGGCGACGCCGGCGACGACACGGTGGCCGGCGGCGGCGGTGCCGACCTGATCTATGGCGGGGCCGGCAACGACCTGCTGAAGGGCGACTGGGAACGCGACACCATCCATGGCGGCGACGGCGACGACACCATCCTCGCCGGCATCGTCAGCGCCGGCAGCTATGGCCAACTCCAGGCCGATCAGATCTTCGGCGAGGCCGGCAACGACCGCTACATCGTGGTCAGCCAGTACGATGCCGGCACCGTCAGCTTCGACGGCGGCGAAGGCACCGACACGCTGGAGATCCACTCCGACGACCTGAGCAGCTACAACGGCTACGACCTGGAATATTACACCGCCGTCGCCTCCCCCGCGATCGACCTGACGGGGATGACGCTGACCGGGGTGGAGCGGCTGGAGCTGACCGGCAGCAAGGCGCATGACGTCACCCTGACCGGCGCGCAGGCGGCCGGCTTCGAGGTCATCGCCGGCAGTGCCGCGTCCGACACCCTGCGCATCGCCGGCAGCGCCGACCTGTCCGGGGTGGCGATGTCGGGCATCGAGGCCATCGAGGTGACCGGCAGCAACGCCACCCTGACGCTCGCCGCTTCGCAGCTGGCCGGGCTGGCCCTGACCAGCACGGGCACCGGCACCGGCAACGCGCTCGCCGTGACGGCGTCCGGGACCGGGGCCTCGGTGGATCTGTCCGGCGCCACCGGCTTCGACCGGGTCGCCCTGACCGGTACCGCCGGGGCCGACGACCTGACCGTCGGGGCCGGGGCGACCGTCACCGGCAATGGCGGCAACGACGTCATCCGCATCGCCGCCGGGACCACCGGTTCCGTCACCATCGCCGATGCCGCCGTCGGCGACCGGCTGGTGATGACGGGCGCCGATCTGACCGCCATGCAGGTCGAGACGGGCGCCACCTCCACCACTCTGCGGGTCGGCACCGATCTGGCGGTGACGCTGACCGGCAGCTTCGCCGCCAGCCAGTTCCAGGTCGGCACTGGCGGCAGCGTCACCATCGTCCAGGCCAACAACGCGCCGGTGGCGGAAGCCGGCAAGACGGTGATGGCCCAGGCCGGCGCCCCGGTCGCTCTCGGCATCGCCGCGCCGACCGACGCCGACGGCGACGCCCTGACCGTGACGGTCACCGGCCTGCCGTCCGGCGGCGCCATCCAGCTGGCCGACGGCACGGCCGTCACCGCCAACCAGAGCCTGACGCTCGCCCAGCTGTCGGCCCTGACCTTCACCGCCGCCGCCGGCACGGCCGGCGACGCCGGCTCCTTCGCCTACACCGTCACCGACGGCCATGGCGGCACCGCCGGCCAGACCGTCGCGTTGACGGTGAACGCCGCTCCGGTGGCGGAGGCCGACAAGACGGTGACGGCGCAGGCCGGCTCCCCGGTCGCTCTGGGCATCGCCGCCCCGACCGACGCCAACAACGACACGCTGACCGTGACGGTCACCGGCCTGCCGACCGGCGGCACGCTGGCGCTCGCCGACGGCACGGCGGTGACGGCGAACCAGAGCCTGACCGCAGCCCAGCTCGCAGGATTGACCTTCACCGCGGCGGCCGGCACGGTCGGCGACGCCGGCTCCTTCGCCTACAGCGTCGCCGACGGCCATGGCGGCACGGCGGCCCAGACCGTGGCGTTGACGGTGAACGCCGCCCCGGTGGCGGAGGCCGACAAGACGGTGACGGCGCAGGCCGGCTTCCCGGTCGGGCTCGGCATCGCCGCTCCGACCGACGCCAACAACGACACGCTGACCGTCACGGTGACCGGCCTGCCGACCGGCGGCACGCTGGCGCTCGCCGACGGCACGGCGGTGACGGCGAACCAGAGCCTGACCACCGCCCAGCTCGCCACTTTGACCTTCACCGCGGCGGCCGGCACGGTCGGTGACGCCGGCTCCTTCGCCTACAGCGTCGCCGACGGCCATGGCGGCACGGCGGCCCAGAGCGTGGCGCTGACGGTGAACGCCGCCCCGGTGGCGGAGGCCGACAAGACGATGACGGCCCAGGCCGGCGGCACGGTCGGGCTTGGCATCGCCGCTCCGACCGACGACAACAACGACGCCCTGACCGTGACGGTGACCGGCCTGCCGGCCGGCGGCACCGTCCGGCTGGCCGACGGCACGGCGGTGACGGCGAACCAGAGCCTGACCATCGCCCAGCTCGCGGCCCTGACCTTCACCGCGGCGGCCGGGACGGTCGGCGACGCCGGCTCCTTCGCCTACAGCGTCGCCGACGGCCATGGCGGCACGGCGGCCCAGAGCGTCGCCCTGACGGTGGAGGCCGCGCCGGTCGTCTCGCCGCCCCCGCCTCCTCCTCCTCCCCCGCCGCCGCCCGTCACCTCCTCGCCGGATCCCGTCGTGGATCCCGTTGTGGAGCCGGCCGTCAACCATGCTCCGACGGTGCAGGCCGACAAGACGGTGAGTGCCCAGGACCGGACGGCGGTGTCGCTCGGCATCGCGGCCCCCGCCGACATCGACGGCGACGCGCTGACGGTGACGGTGGCCGGCCTGCCCGGTGGCGGCATCGTGCGGATGGCCGACGGCAGCACCGTGACGGCGAACCAGACCCTGACGGCGGCCGACCTGCCGGGGCTGACCTTCCTGGCCGCCGCCGGTGCTGCCGGCGATGCCGGGTCCTTCTCCTACATCGTCGCCGACGGCCATGGCGGCGTCGCGGCGCAGAGCATCGCCCTGCAGGTGGTGCCGGCGGCCGATCCCGCCTCCACCACCCCGCCGGCCGCCGGCGGGCTGCCGGCCGGCTTCAACGCCCTCGCCTACATCGCCTCCTATCCGGATCTGATCGCCGCCTTCGGCACCAACACCGCCGCCGCGACCCAGCATTACCTCCAGGCCGGGCAGGCGGAGGGGCGGACGGTGAGCTTCAACCCGCTGGCCTACACCGCCTCCTATCCCGAGTTGATCTCGGCCTTCGGCACCAACACGGACGCCGCCGCCCGCCATTACATCGAGCACGGCTATGCCGAGGGCCGGCACCCCAACTTCAGCGGGCTCGCCTACATCGCCTCCTACCCGGACCTGTCGGCGGCCTTCGGCGCCAACGC
Organism: Azospirillum sp. TSH64; assembly: GCF_003116035.1. GTDB lineage: Bacteria > Pseudomonadota > Alphaproteobacteria > Azospirillales > Azospirillaceae > Azospirillum. Next base: position 41,032 of record NZ_LGQW01000002.1, on the reverse strand, counting down.
CGATGCCGGCACCCGGCATTACATCGAGAGCGGCTATGCCGAGGGTCGGAGCACGACCTTCGACGGCTACAATTACCTCGCGGCCAACCGCGACCTGGCGGTCGCCTTCGGCACCAACGCGGATGCCGCCGCCCGCCACTACATCGAGCATGGCCAGGCCGAGGGCCGGCCGGCCCAGGGCTTCGACGCGCTGCGCTACATCGCCAGCAACCCGGACCTGATCCAGGCCTTCGGTCCCGACGTCCAGGCGGCCGAGATCCACTATGTCCAGAGCGGCTATGCCGAGAACCGGTCGCTGACCGCCTTCGACCCGGCGGCCTATCTGGCGAGCAATCCGGAGATCGCCGCGGAGTTCGGCACCAGCGCCGCCGCGGTCGAGCTGGCCTACATCAAGCGCAGCACCTCCACCGCGGCGGAGGCCGTGGCAGCGGCCAACGCAGAGGCGCCCATCGCCGTCACCATGCTGGCGGCCGGGATGACCGGGTCGCAGTCGCTGGGGATAGACGGCGGCTTCCACGATGCCTCGTCGGGCACGGCGTCCGGCCTGCTGGCGGCGGGCGACGGCGGGCTGTCCAACCGGCAGCGGACGGAGCTTCCCGCGTAACCTCCCTCCCGCCTGTCCGCCGGCAGCCCATGGTCGCCGGCGGACAAGGGATGGACCCATCGGGGTGGAACCATGGAGGGCGGCGGCAAGCCGCCCTTCTTTTTGGGAGGCTTCCGTCTCAGTCGATGCGGGTGCGCGATTGCTTCAGTGCTTCCCGTCCGGGCGGAAAAGAACCGGCATAACCGGGACTTACAATCATTATTTTATATCATGATTTAATGAATTAATAATGGCCGCCTAGCCCCGCCCGTCCGCCAGCTCATCGATCCAGGCGAACTGGCGCGGCAGGCAGACGCTGTGCAGATCGTGGTTGGCGCGGATGGAGGCGCGGGCCTCGGCGCCCAGCCGGTCGCGTGCTGCCCGGTCCGCCAGCAGATCGGCCACGCTGTCGGCCAGTCCGCGATGGTCGAAGAAGTCCACCAGCCGCCCCGTCCGGTCATGCTCGACGATCTCGCGGATCGGAGCGGTATCGCCGGCGACCACGGCGGCGCCCGCGCTCATCGCCTCCATCAGGCTCCAGCTCAGCACGAAGGGGTAGGAGAGATAGACGTGGACGGAGGAAAGCTGGAGCAGAGGAATGAAGTGGTCGTAGGGGAGGTTGCCCAGGAAGAACACCCGTGCCCAGTCGGCGTCCGGAATGGAGCCGCGCACCTCCTCAATGAAGATGTCCCGCCAGCTTCCCGACGGCGGCGGCACCCCATAGGAGGTGCCGGCCCCGCCGACGATCAGCACATGGGCCCGGGGGCGCTGGGCCAGCAGCCGCGGCAGGGCACGCATGAAGCTGTGATAGCCGCGATAGGGCTCCAGGCTCCGGTTGACGAAGGTCACCACCTCGTCCGCCCGCGTCAGCGTGAGGGTGCCGTTCAGGATGGCCTGGGCATCGGGGTTCGGGGCCACCGTCCCGGTGTCGATGCCGTCATGCACCACGGTGATGCGGTCGCGGAAAATACGGGGAAAGCTGTCCGCCTGCCAGCGGGTGGGAGACAGGCCGGCGTCGGCGGTCTCGAACTGGAGCAGGTTTATGGCGTTTCTCAGGCGCAGGCGGCACGGCTCGCCGACATCCTGCGACGGGAATTCGGGATCGAAGCCGACATCCGCGCCCTCCATCCGGTAATAGAATTCGCAATAGATGCCGAGCCGGGCCTGCGGCCAGACGTCCTTCACGAACAGGCTGTCGCCCCAGCCGGGATGGGCGACGATCACGTCGGGACCATAGCCCTCCGCCTTCATCGTCAGCGCCCGTTGGAACAGGGCCTCGCCATGGATCGTGTTGATTTCGAATTCGGTGGCCCAGGGATGGACGCCAAAGGCCGGCGCCCGTGACGGTGCGTAAGCGGCCACGGTGATCCCGCCCCAGCCGGACGGCACCTCCATCGTCCGGCTCAGGGCATGCACCGTGTGTCCGCGCCGCACCAGGCTCGGGGCCAGAGCCTTGAATTGGCCGGGAAAGCTGGGATGGATGAACAGGATCTTCATGGAGGGCGTCACGGTCCTGCGGAAAAGGCTGCGAAGGGGGCGATCATGCCACGGCGCAACGGCAAGTCCCCGCCGGAATTTCCCGCATTCGATGTGAAGTGCTGGAAAATTCCGCCTCCCACGCTTCTGGATGGATCCGGTTTCGCGCGACCAGACACGGCCTTTTCAAGCCGGCGTTTTCAGGCCGGCGGGGGGCCGGCGGCGACCAGGGTCCGGCGCATATGGAGCGCGGTCAGGAAGCCGACCGCCGCCGCGGCCCCGCCCAGCAGGAAGACGCTGCCGTAGCCGGCCCGGTCGGCGAGCAGCCCGGCCACCGGGCCGGTCAGGCCATAGGCCACGTCCTGGAAGGCGGCGAAGGCGCCGAGCGCCGTCGCCCGCAGATGCGGCTGCACCAGATGCACCACCTCCCGGCCCATGGCGGGAAAGACCAGGGAGCAGCCGAGCCCGGTCAGGAAGGCGCCGACCAGGGCCAGCGTGGGGTCGCCGGCGCTCCAGACCAGCAGCTGGCCGAACGCCTCGACCGCCAGCGATCCCATCGCCACCGGCAGGCCGCCGATGCGGTCCGGCAGATGGCCGAAGGCGAAGCGGACAAGGACGAAGCCGACCCCGAAGGCGGTCAGGCCGAGCCCGGCGAACGGCCAGGATTCATGGACGAAGTGCAGCGAGAAGAAGGCGCCGATGGCGGCGAAGCCGATGCCTTGCAGGCTGACGACGGCGCCGTGCAGCCAGATCCGGCCGAGCACGCTGCGGAAGGGCGGGCGCTTCGCGCCGGGATGCGCCGCGACCCCCGTCATCGGGCGGAGCGCCAGCAGCCCCAGCGCCGGCAGCAGGGCGCCGATCGCCATGGTGCCGGCGAAGCCGATGCCGTCCAGCAGCAGGAGACCCAGCGGCCCGCCCGCTGCGAAGGCGCCATAGAGCGCCGCCCCGACCAGGGCCAGCACCTTGCCCGAGCGCTGCGGCCCGACGATGCCGATCCCCCAGGCGATCACGCCGACGCCGACGAGGCTCTCGCCCAGCCCGATCAGCAGGCGCCCGGCCACCAGCACGGCGAACGCCGTCCAGGGGCCGGCCCAAGGCAGGTGCGGCAGCATGCCGGCGCCGAGCGAGACCAGCCCGCCGGCGATGTAGAGCGCCAGTCCGCGGGCGACCGCCGGCTTGGCGCCGCCGCCGTCCACGAGATTGCCGGCGAAGCTGCGGGTGAGGATGGTGGCGAGGAAGGCGCTGCCGACGCCCAGCCCGGCCCAGAAATTGCCCAGTCCCAGGGTCTGGGTCACGAACAGCGGCGTCACCGGAAGGGAAATGGCGACGCAGAGATAGGAGACGAACAGGATGGCGGCCAGGACGAACAGGCGGGCCTGGGACCGGTCCGGCGATGTGTTGTGCGAGGGATTTTGCGGCTGGCCGCGTGCCGGATCGTATGTCGGCTGGGGACGCATGGTGTGCTCCACACTGGTCCGCGGTCGACGCGCGTTCCGGACAAGCGAACGCACTCCGACCGCTGGGGATCGTTGAGTGCGTTGGTTGACGTTGAACGCTTACGGCCAGTGTGACTGACGACTGACAGACAGCTAACCGATCCGGTCAAGCAGCACAACCCCGAAGGCAATGGGGGTATGGCCGCGGCCAAGCGCCATCGGCACAGCCCGCCCAGCGGGTGTTTCAGCGGCTCTTGCTGTCGGCCTTCGCCGTGGAGGGCAGCATCAGATCGATCACCAGACGGTGGCCTCGGTCCTTGTCGGGGGCCAGGGTGGAGACGGCGAGAAGCCGGACCGCTTCGCCCTTGCCATCCCCCCTGCCATCTCCCCTGCCGTCGCTTCCGCCATCCTCGTCGCTGAACAGCAGGCGGGTGCCGCTGCCGGTGCGCTCCGCCCGGTAGCCCAGCGCCGTCGCCGGCAGGCGGCCCGCCGCCGGGGCCTGCCACTGGGTGCCGGGAAGCGTCAGCTCCAGCCGGCCGTCGGGGCGGCGCACCGGCGTTTCGAAGCGCGGTTCCTGGTCGAAATCCATCACGACGCGCAGCCCGTCGCCGCCGTTGGCGGTGCGGATGCGCTCCACGGTGCGGGGGGCCGCGGTGCTTGCCACGGTCTGGATGCCGGCTGGCCGGGCCGGCGCGTCGGGGACCGGCTTGACGCCGGGACGCAGAAACTCTACCGCCGGTTCCGTCCGTGGGGCGGGGTCCTGCGGTCCGGGCTTCGCCGCCGGCAGCGGGGCAGCCGGGACGGAGGCGGGGGACGGAGCCGTCTGGACCGGAGTTTCCGGGCCGGGAGGAGCCTGGACGGGAGCAGGTTGTACCGGAGCCGGCTGGCTTGCGGCGGGCTGCGCCTCCGCCGGCTTCCTGACCTGCTCCACGAAGCCGCCGCGGCGGCCTTCCGCGCGGCCCTGCTGGACATAGTGGGCGTAGCCGCTGGAGAGCTGCCCGCTGCGGACGGCGGCGGCGACGTCGGGATTGGCGGCCAGATAGGCGCGTTCCCGCCAGCCGGTCGGCTGCGCCGTGGCGGTGTCCACGTCCGCGGGGCGGCGCCAGCTGGACAGCAGCGACGGCATCGACCCGTACAGGCCCAGCCCCTCCACCGCCAGCGACAGCCAGAAGGGCGTCAGCAGCAGGATCAGAAGGCGCAGGAGCTGGGGAATCGGCGACAAGGCGGCTTTTGTCCGGTGTAGGGAAAACGGCGCCGGTCCCGCTGGCCCGGCTGTCCTGCATGCCTACTCCCAAGCACCGCACCGGGTCTAGAAAAAGCAGCCTGTCGAGGCGGACCATCGGGGAAACCCCGGAAGAGCGCCCGGCCGCCCTTCGGCTCCCTCCCTTCGGACACCGACGATGCGGGGTACCCCATCGTTCGGGTGGCCGCGCGGGGACGCGATCCTCACCTTCGGTTGGCCGCAGCCGTCCGGCGGCACCCCTTAGAGTTTCGGAACCGGGAAGCCTTCATGGAACAGATGCGAGACGGGTCGCCGGCCGATCCGGCGCGGGACCCCTCCTCCCCTCCTCCCCCTGGAGCCCAGGCAGGTCCAAGCCCCGGTCTCAATACCGGCCCCAACCCCGGCTCCAACCCTGGGCCCCGTCTCGATCCCGGCATTGCCGGGCTGGTGTCGGCGCTGCGCATCCTGGGCATTCCGGCCGATTACGACGGCGTGCGCCATGCCTGCGGCGGCGAATCCCCCGACCTGACCGGGCTGGTCCGCCAGGCCCACCGGCTGGGCGCCAAGGCCCGGGTGGTGAAGACCAAATGGGAACGGCTGGAGCGCACGCCGCTGCCGGCGCTGGTCCCCGGCCCGGACGGCGGCTTCCTGGTGCTGGCCAAGGCCGGCGGCGACCGCGTGCTGGTGCATGACGCGGCGACCAACCAGACCCGCATCCTCGACCGCGAGGGGTTCGAGCCGCTGTGGACCGGCCGGCTGATCTGCCTGGGCCGCAAGGGCACGATGGGCATGGGCCAGCCGCGTTTCGACGCCCGCTGGTTCGGCGCGGTCGCCTGGAAATACCGCGGCATCCTGGGCGAGGTTCTGCTCGCCTCCTTCTTCATCCAGCTGTTCGCGCTGGTGACGCCGCTGTTCTTCCAGGTGGTGGTCGACAAGGTGGTGGTGCACCGCAGCCTGGGCACGCTCGACGTGCTGATGGCCGGCATGCTGGCCGTCATCCTGTTCGAGGCGGTGCTGGGCGGCCTGCGCACCTACACCTTCGCCCACACCGCCAACCGGCTGGACGTGGAGCTGGGGGCCAAGCTGTACCAGCGGCTGCTGTCGCTCCCCATGGGCTATTTCGCCTCGCGCCGGGTCGGCGACAGCGTCGCCCGGGTGCGCGAGCTGGAGACGATCCGCAACTTCATGACCAGCTCCACCATCACGCTGGTGCTGGACCTGCTGTTCACCGTGGTCTTCCTGGGCGTCATGCTGGTCTACAGCCCGATGCTGACGGCGATCGTCGCGGCCTCCTTCCCCGTCTATGTCGCCATCAGCCTGGTGGCGACGCCGATCCTGCGCCGCCGGCTGGACGAGAAGTTCGCCCGCGGCGCCGAGAACCATAGCTTCCTGGTCGAGACGGTGTCGAGCATCGAAACGGTCAAGGCCATGGCGGTCGAGCCGCGCATGCAGCGCCGCTGGGAGGACCAGCTCTCGGGCTATGTCCGCGCCGGTTTCCGCGCCGGCAACCTGAACAACGTCGCCAGCCAGTCGGTGCAGTTCGTCTCCAAGATCTCGACCATGCTGGTGCTGTGGCTGGGGGCGAAGCTGGTGATCGAGGGCAGCCTGACGGTGGGCGAGCTGGTGGCCTTCAACATGTTCGCCGGCCGCGTCGTCCAACCGGTGCTGCGCATCGCCCAGCTCTGGCAGGACTTCCAGCAGGTGCGGCTGTCGATGCACCGCATCGGCGACATCCTGAACACCGCACCCGAACCGCTGCAGAGCGCCGGCCGCGCCGCCATGCCGGCGATCAAGGGCGACCTCAGCTTCGACCACGTCACCTTCCGCTACCGCCATGACGGGCCGGAGACGCTGAGCGACGTGTCGCTGCATGTCCCGGCGGGGCAGGTGGTCGGCATCGTCGGTACGTCCGGCTCGGGCAAGAGCACGCTGGCCAAGCTGCTCCAGCGCTTCCATGTGCCGGAGCGCGGGCGGGTGATGGTCGACGGCACGGATCTGTCCACCGCCGACGCGGTGTGGCTGCGCCGGCAGATCGGCGTCGTCCTCCAGGACAATGTCCTGTTCTCGGGCACCATCCGCGAGAACATCGCGCTGACCGATCCGACCATGGACATGGCCCGCGTCGTCGCCGCGGCCAAGCTGGCCGGCGCCCACGACTTCGTCGTCGAGCTGCCCGACGGCTATGACACGGTGGTGGGGGAGCGCGGTGCCAGCCTGTCCGGCGGGCAGCGGCAGCGCATCGCCATCGCCCGCGCGCTCGTCACCAACCCGCGCATCCTGATCTTCGACGAGGCGACCTCGGCGCTCGACCATGAATCCGAACGCATCATCCAGGCCAACATGCGCCGCATCTGCGCCGGCCGCACCGTGCTGATCATCGCCCACCGCCTGTCCACCGTCGCCATCGCCGACCGCATCGTCACGGTAGAGCGCGGCCGCATCGTCGAGGACGGCGCGCCCGACGAGCTTCTGCGCCGCGGCGGGCGTTACGCCACGCTGTTCCGCGGCCAGATGGGGCAGCTGTCGGGTGCGAACCCGCCGCCCGCCGACGGGCTGATCGAACAGCGTGCCGCGGGCTAACGGGGGAATGAACGCCATGAGCAAGACGACCGCCGCGGTGCAGACCACCCCTGCCGGAACAGCCCCTCTTTCCACCCCTCCCGGCATCAAGCCGCCCGCCAACGCGCCGGGCACGCCCGGCGGCCCGCGTCCGCCGACCAAACCCCAGGGCCGGCTGCAGAAGCGCCGCCGCGACGAGATGGATTTCCTGCCCGACGCGCTGGAGATCCTGGAGCGTCCGCCCTCCCCCACCGCGCGCACCTTCACCGCGGTGATCATGCTGGCCTTCACCGCCGCCTGCGCCTGGGCCTGGTTCGGCCATGTCGACGTGGTGGCGGTGGCGCAGGGCCGGGTGGTGCCGAGCGGCCGGACCAAGACCATCCAGCCGATGCAGACCGGCGTCGTCCGCGCCATCGCCGTGGAGGACGGCCAGCTGGTCAAGGCCGGCCAGACCCTGATCGAACTCGACCCGACCGAGGCGGTGGCCGACCGGGGCCGCATCCGCTCCGACCTGTCGGCGGCGCGGGCCGAGGCGGCGCGGCTGCGGGCGGCGCTGGAGGTGGTGAACGGCAACCCAAACGCCGAATTCGCCGCCCCGGCCGGCCTGTCGCCTGAACTGGCGCGGATGCAGGGCCAGCTCCTCGCCAGCCAGATCGCCGAGCAGCGCGCCAAGCTGGCCGCACTCGACCGCGAGCAGGCCCGGCGCGAGGCCGACCGCGCCACCGTGGTGCAGACCATCGCCAAGCTGAACGCCACCCTGCCGCTGATCCGCGAGCGGGCGGAGGCGCTGTACGACCTGTCGAAGCGCGGCACCTCGTCCCGCTTCCAGTATCTCCAGCTCCAGCAGGATCTGGTCGGGCAGGAGCAGGAGCTTCTGGTCCAGAAGATCAAGCTGACGGAGTCCGACGCCTCCATCGCCGCCACCGCCGAGCAGCGCCGCCAGACCGAGGCCGAGTTCCGCCGCCAGCTCTACACCAACCTCGCCGAGGCCGAGCGCAAGGCCGCCTCGCTGGAGCAGGAGCTGGCCAAGGCCGAGCAGCAGGTCGACCTCCTGCGGCTGACGGCACCGGTGGACGGCTATGTCCAGCAGCTGGCCGTGCACACGGTGGGCGGTGTCGTGACCACCGCCCAGCCGGTGATGGTCATCGTGCCGGAGGACAGCCGGCTGGAGGTCGAGGCCTTCATCCCCAACAAGGACATCGGCTTCGTCCAGACCGGACAGGTGGCCGAGGTGAAGGTGGAGGCCTTCTCCTTCACCAAATACGGGCTGATCCCCGGCCGCGTCGCCTCGCTGTCCAGCGACGCCGTGCAACAGCAGCAGCAGGCCGACAAGGGGACGGACAAGAGCACGGCGAAGACGCCGGAAGCGGGATCGGTCTATGCCGCCCGCATCGCGCTGGACCGCGACACGCTGGAGGTGGACGGCAAGCAGACGCGGCTGCAACCCGGCATGACGGTCAGCGCCGAGATCAAGACCGGCCGCCGCCGCATCGCCGACTATCTGCTCTCCCCCCTGTCGCGCAGCGCCCAGGAGGCCATGCACGAGCGGTGAGATGTGTGCCTTCTCGGGGATCCCCCTCTCCCTCCCGGGGAGAGGGGATACGCTCCGGTCTCGGCTCCTTACACCGCCATGTCGTGCGTGTCGTACCAGGCGTGCAGGCCGTGGCCGGCATACTCGAAGGCCGGGAGCAGCTCCGGCGTCCAGCCGGCGCCGTCGGCTGCCACCGGCGAGGCCGCATCGGCCGACACGGCGTGACCCAGCAGGTCGCCGGCCTGAAGCTCCGCCACCTGCGCCTGCGCGGGGGCCTGCACCCCGAACAGGCTCTTGTCGGCGGCGACCACCAGCGTGCCGTTCCACCACATCCCGCTCTGGCCCTTGACCACGTCGTGCCCGTCGAGCGCGCCCTTGTCGTAGGTCACCGCGGCGTCGGTGGCGGCATAGCCGTGGCCGTTGACGCTGACGCTGTTGACGAACAGGTTGCGGTCCTGGCCGCCGGAGAAGCCGTCATTGTCGTACTGGATCTGCACCGTGTGGGCGCTGTCGGCCGACACGGTGGCGGTGAAGGCGTAGTTCTTGGCCGCAGCACCCACCGTGGCGCTGCCGACCGCATGGCCGTCGACCAGCAGGGTGAAATGGGCGTTCACGCCGGCCGCCGCGGTGCCCTTGGCGTTGACCAGGATGGCGGCCGTGGTGGTGGCGGGGGCGCCGGTTCCGGGATCCGGTACCGTCGGCGTCGCCGTCGTGCCATAGAGCTGGCCGATCTTCGCCAGCAGCGCCTGGGTGTTGAGGTCGGTGTAGCCGGTGCCGGCGATCGGCGTGCCGGTCTGCTTCGCCAGCGACAGGAACTCGTCCTGGGTCAGGGCGCTGCCGCGCAGCGCGATGGCCTCCTGCTGGGCGAGCGCCACCGCGGCGGTCACCGAAGGGGCCGAGAAGGAGGAGCCGTTGGCCGTCACCGTCCGCCCGGCCAGATCGGTCAGCCGGATGTCGGTGCCGTCGGCGCAGAGGTCGGTGATGCCCGGATTGCGCTGGGCCCAGCCCGGCATGGTGCCGTCGCCGCCCGACGCGCTGACGCAGATCGTGTTGTGGTCGGCGGCGAAATAGGACACGTCGGTCGCCGTCCCGTTCTGCCCGGCATTGCCGGCGGCGGCCGACACCAGCACCCGCTTGGCGGCGAGGCTCGCCAGCTCGTCCGACAGCAGGGTCGTCATCTCCGACGCGGCGGAGCCGCCGGCCAGGGACAGGTTGACGCCGACGACGTTGTAGTCCGACGCATGGGCCACGACCCATTGCAGCGCCTGCTCGATCGCCGCCCCCGACGCGGTTGAGGTGCCGTCCGGGATCACCTTCAGCGCGACGATGTTGAGGTCCGGCGCCTGCGACAGGATGTTGGAGGTCACCAGGGCGCCATGGGTGTCGGCGTTGGGGTTGCGCGCATCGGCGTCGTTGTTGGCGTAGTCGTGCTGATAGACGATGCGCGACGCGGATTCCCAGGTCGGCGACCAGCCGCTGTCGATGACGACGACCGTCTCGCCCCGGCCGGTATAGGTGCTGTTCGCCATGCTGTCGGTCCCCGTCCTGCTGCCGTCGTCGATGAAGATGCAGGGTGGAGTATGCCGTCTGGCGATGTGGCTTTCGGATGATAAGGACGGGGCGGATTTCGGACGTGGTGCCCCTTATGCGACGGCGCATAGGGGGCGCATGGAGATCAGGTCAGGTCGTCCAACTCCACGCGCAGCGCTTCGGCGATGCGCTTCAAGGCGTCTACCGAGCCCTTCCGCGTGCCGGCCTCGATCTGCGAGACGTAGGACTGCTTGAGGCCGGCGGCTTCGGCGAGTTGGGTCTGCGTCAGGCCGCGGTGGTCGCGGAACACTTTCACAGGGTGCTCTCCCTCGAGCAGTCGTTCCGCGACCTCGTCGGGAAAAGTTTCCGGTGAGGAATGCCGGTAGGCATCGTAAGCCTGGATCGCGGCGGCTTCGTCGGCGGCCTCCAGCAGGCGTTCATATTCGGCAATCGGCAGCACGGCGAAGGCGGCTTTGCCGTTGCCGTCGCGGATGATCTGCGCCGGGCTAGTCATAGATGCCTCCTCTCGGTCCAACATCGATCACGATCAACACCAGAACCCCATCCTCGATGTCGTAGACGACCCGCCAGTCTCCGACGCGCAGCCGGTAGCCGTCGCGGCCCTTGAGCTTCTTCACGTTTCGGGCTGTCGCTGGGTCCGCCGCCACGTCCTGCACTTTTTGACGGATCAGATCCGCGACGTTGCGCGGTATCCGGCGCAAAGCCTTCAAGGCCGCGGCAGTGTATCTGATCGTGTGCATGGCAGAATTATTGCTTTTTGTAATGTACATTGCAATGGCAAGCCGGCAGAGATTGGCCCATGTCCTCAGGCATCCCACCTGTTGGGGACGATCAAGCAAGCTGGAGCTGTATGGTGCGAGGGGTTTGGATGAGGGTGCCGGTCCATTACCGCTGGGGTCTTGCCGCCCTGGCCTTGCTGCCATCGGCGGCCTTCGCCGATTCTCCCGCCGCCCTTTCCGCCGGGGCTCCGGCGCTGGAGGTGCCGGTGCGCTGCCGGATCGGGGCGGACTGCTTTGTCCAGAATTACGTCGATGCCGATCCGGGGCCGGGGATGCGGGACTTCGCCTGCGGGCGGCTGACCTATGACGGGCACAAGGGGACCGATTTCCGGCTGCCCGATCTGGAGGCGATGCGGCGCGGGGTGGCGGTGGTGGCTGCCGCTCCCGGAACGGTGGCGCGCGTGCGCGACGGGATGGACGACGTCAGCATCCGCCAGAGCGGCGGCGCGCCGGCCGGGCGCGAGGCTGGCAATGCGGTGGTGGTCGACCACGGCAATGGCTGGGAGACCCAGTACAGCCACCTGAAACGCGGCAGCATCGCGGTCAAGCCGGGCGACCGGGTGGAGGCCGGCACGCCGCTGGCCCAGGTCGGGCTGTCCGGCAACACCGAATTCCCCCATGTCGATTTCGGCATCCGCCACGACGGCCGTACCCTCGACCCCTATACCGGCAAGGAGGTCGGGGCCGCGGAGGCGCCGGCCTGCACCGCCGATCAGGGCGCCGCGCCGGTGCCGTCGGGCACGCTGTGGAGCGCCGAGGCGCGCCGGACGCTCGCCTACCGGTCGAGTGCCGTGCTCGGCGCCGGTCTGGCGCCCGAGGCGCCGAAGGCGGAGGTGGCCCGGAACGGCGGTTATGGCGGCAAGCCTGTGCCGGCGGACACGCCGGTGCTGGGTGTGTGGACGGAGCTGATGGGCGGGCGGCAGGGCGACCGGGTGACGCTGGAGGTGACCGGCCCAGACGGCCGCCGCCTGTTCCGCAAAGAGGGCGCGGTGCCGCGTCCGCTGGCCGTCCTCTTCTTCGGCACCGAGGTGAAGAAACCCGCCCCTGCCCCCTGGGCGACCGGCTCCTACCGGGTGACGGTGACGCTGAGCCATGGCGAAGAAACGGTGCTGCGGGAGGAGCGGAGGGTCGAGCTGCGCTGACCGGGTTGAGTAAAGTCCGGCGCAGACACCGAAAAAGACAAGGCAAGTGACAACTGCGGCGGCGCGGCCATTTGTCACGAAATGAACACCGCGTTTTCGTACGAAAGAGTATCTCCGAAAGGATGAGGCTACCTCCTTATTAAGTGTTTCTGCCGTGAGATTGCCCGGTATCGGCAAGGCAATCCGGCAATGACAGACACTCAGCAGGCTTTCTACGTCGCGACCAACGGCAACGATTCCTGGTCGGGGCGTTTGGCGGCCCCCAACGCCGACGGCACCGACGGTCCCTTCGCCACGCTGGAACGCGCGCAGGGCGCGATGCGGGCGACCGGCATCCGCGACACCTATGTGCGCGGCGGCACCTATGCCATGGCCCGCACGGTGACGCTGACCGCGGCCGACAACGGCGTGCGCATCATGGCCTTTCCGGGCGAAACGCCGGTGTTCAGCGGCGGCGAGCGGGTCGGCGGCTTCACCGCCATCGGCGGTGGCCTCTATGCCGCGGCGACCTCTGCGACGGGGCTGGACCTCTCCATCGGCGGCATCCGGCAGAAGGTGGCGCAGACCGGCGACTGGAATGCCGGCGATGCCAAGTCCGGCTGGTCGGTGCTGGAGGCGGCGGCCGGCGGCGCCAGCAAAACCAGCCTGCGCATCGGCGCCGGCGACGGGGCGATGGCGGCGGTGCTGGCCGCCGGCGTGCAGCCCGGCACGATGGTCCAGACCTTCGACACAGAGCGGCTGTCCGACAACATCGTCGGCGTCGCCTCCATCGATGCCGGCAGCCGGACCGTCAATTTCACGCAAGCGGCGAAATACGCCCTGCGCAGCGGCGGCACCTACCGCCTGCTGAACGACGACGCCTTCATCCGCGATACCGGCGAATTCGCCTGGAGCGCCGAGACCGGCCGGCTGGTGGTGAAGCCGCAGGACCCCGGCGCCCTGCTGAGCCAGGGTGCCGTGGTGGCGCGGCTGGGAACGCTCATCTCGCTGAACGGGGCGAGCGGCGTCACCCTCCAGGGGCTGACCTTCGCCGACACGACGTGGGACGGCTCGGCCCTGACGCTGACCAACGCGTCTGGCAACAGCATCGCCGGCAACCGCTTCGTCAATGTCGGCACCGGGATGACGCTGACCGGATCGTCGGCCAACGCCATCGAAGCCAACCGGATGGAGCATCTGGGAGCCAGCGGCATCAAGGTCACCTACGGCAGCAACGGCAACCGCATCGGCGCCAACAGCATGGATGGCATCGGCGAGGTGCTGAAGGACGTCGCCGGCATCCAGCTCTACGGCACCAGCGGCACGCTGATCTCCGGCAACGACATCCGCAACAGCACGCGCTACGGCATCTCGATCAAGAACTGGGACGGCGCCACCGTCAACACCGACACGGTGGTGGAGTACAACCGCCTCTACAACACGATGACCGAGACCGCCGACGGCGGCGCCATCGAGATGCTGGGCCGGTCCAACGTCGACACCCGCACGGTCATCCGCGGCAACGACATCCGCAACGTCGGCGGGCTTGCGACCGACGGGTCGGGTTGGCTCGACCGCCAGAAGAGCTTCGGCATCTATCTGGACGACATGGCCAACGGCGTCACCGTCCAGGACAATTTCATCCAGAACACCGGCTGGGCCAGCGTCTTCATCCATGGCGGCGATTCCAACACCGTCACCAACAACTTCGCCACCCTGTCCAACCCGCGCGAACGCTTCATCCGGCTGGAATGGGTGCCGAGCGCCGGCACCATCGGGCTGCTCAGCAACAACCGGGTGACCGGCAACGTCATCTCCTCCTCCACCGGGACGGATTACTGGGAGTTCTGGACCCCCGGCTCCTACACCGTCAGCGGCAACCTGCTGCAGGGCATCCGCGGGCTGAACGGCGGCGACACCCTGTCGTCGGGACTGTTCGCCAACCCGGCGGCCGGCGATTTCCGGCTGGGCAGCGGTGCTGCGGCAGCGCTGGGCATCCATGACCTGGATTGGGGCCGGATGGGCTTCGCTCCCCTGACGGTGCCGGGGATCCCCAGCCCCGGCGCCGGTGGAGGATCGGGAAGCGGGACCGCCCCGGCGACCGGCACGGGCAACACCCCCGCCGCCGCGGCCGGGCCGGCCTTCTCGCCGCTGGCCTACATCGCCTCCTATGCCGACCTGTCGGCCGCCTTCGGCGCCAACGCCGCCGCCGGTGCGGCGCATTACGCGGCCAGCGGCCGGGCGGAAGGCCGGAGCGTGAGTTTCGACCCGCTGGCCTACATCGCCTCCTACGGCGACCTGTCGGCGATTTTCGGTGCCAACGGCGATGCCGGAGCCGCCCATTACATCGGCAGCGGCCGGGCGGAGGGGCGAGCCGTGAGTTTCGATCCGCTGGCCTATATCGCCTCCTATGGCGACCTGACGGCCGCCCTCGGCACCGACCGGACGGCGGCGGCGATGCATTACATCGGCAGCGGCCGGGCGGAGGGGCGGACGGTCAGCTTCAACCCGCTGTCCTATCTGGCGGCCAATGCCGACCTCGCCGCCGCCTTCGGCACCGACACCACCCGGGCCGACCTGCATTACCTGGGCAGCGGCCGGACGGAGGGGCGGAGCACCGGTTTCAATGCCTCGGCCTATCTGGCGGCCAACGCCGACGTGGCGGCGGCCACCGGCGGCGACCTGACGGCGGCGATGCGGCACTACATCCTGAACGGCCGGCTGGAAGGCCGGGCGCTGAGCCCCGCCCCCGCGCGCGCGGGGGCGGCGGGCCTGTTGCCGGACAGCGCCATGCTGGCCGCCGCCGGAATGGGGTGAGCATGCACGGCATCATCGATCCGGGGCGCCCTTCGACCGAGAGGGGCGTTTACCGCAGATTGCAGGAATTAATAAATTTTTAGCCGATAACGACGTTATCCTTCCACGGATACATCCTTTCGTGGGGGGGATAACATGGTTGCCAAGGTTATACCGGAAGGCGCCATGTCGCCGCTCTCGTTGCTGACGAAGCTGAAGTCGGCACCGCCTTCCGCGCCTCCTCCTGCTCCATCCTCCTCTCCCGCATCCTCCAAGACCGCGTCGCCAGCCTCGCCCCAGACCAAGACTGCGGGCGATACGGTGTCGTTGTCGGCACAGGCGATCTCGAAGATGACCGGGGCAGCCGACGCTCCGGGAGGTCCGTCCGCACCGCCGGTCCAGCTGAAGATCGAAGGCGAGCTCAGTTTCGCGGATTTCAAGGCGATGAGTGCGCGCATGGAGAAGGTCATGGATTATCACCTGGCGAGAGGAGAATTCATCCGACAAAGCATGCAGTCGCTGCGCAGCCAGTTCGGCTTCGAGGCGGAGGGCGAAAGCACCGGCAACGTCTTGCTGAGTGGCGAGATCGGCAAGGTCGTGGAGCGGCAGGCGGTGTCGAGGGGCATCGCCATGCCGGAAAAATCCCAGGAGGTGAAGGACTGGGAAGCCAAACGTCAATCGGGAGCGTCGGTACCGCCGGAAGGCTGGGACAAATCCTCCCTGATCACGCTGTTCCTGCCGGGATCCCAGGGAACCGACGACAAGCAGGTGGAGATCTGGCTGGACAACCGGGCCTTCGACAAGCTGGGCAAGATGTCGGCCGACGAGGTCAAGGCCGGTCTGGTCGACATGCTGAACGGTCCCGATGCCGCGGCGTCGCAGGCGGCGGTGGACAATGGTGCGTTCGGTGCCGCGATGCGGGCTGACAGCGAGCACCATTCGGAATTCCAGAAGTCCAAGGCTCGGCTCGGCTTCTTCGATCCCGAGCAGGGGACGAGCGCCCAGCCCTGGCTGATGATCCAGTCGAGAAGCGAACCGGGCTATGTCCAGGAGAATGCCGGCAAGCTGGTCGATACGGTCATGTCGATCCTCAAGGAAGGGGCGGCCGGGCGCACGGCAGGCTGATTCCCCTTCCGCCAGCCCCCCTGCCCGCCAGCCCCCTCTCCCGCCTGACCGGGTGACAAGCCGGGCGTGAGCCGTTACAACGGCCCGTTCGGCGCCGCTGTCCCGCGGCACCCGGATTTCCATGCGGGAATGATGGCCCAGGCTCTGCTCGACACCCCCTTCGCCCAATCGGCGAAGCCCGGTTCCGGCCCGGCTCCCGGTCCGGGGCAACCCAGCCCAGGCCAACCGGATCCGGAGAAGCCGGCCGGACGGCGGTGGCCGGTGCTGGTCAAGCTGGCGGTGACGGTCGCGGTGCTGGGCGCGCTCGCCGCCGGAGCCGACTGGTCCGGCATCGCCGCGCGCCTGTCGGCCGCCGATCCCCTGCTGTTCGCCGCCGGTTTCGCCGTGAAGGCGCTGACCCTCCCCTTCGCCTCGCAGCGGTGGCGGTCGGTCGGCCGCGCCGCCGGATTCTCGCTGACCCGCTGGACCGCCTTCCGCCTGCAGATGGCCAGCGGATTCCTCGGCCAGATCCTGCCGGGATCGGTTGGGGCCGACCTGCTGCGCGGCTGGTTCACCTGGCGGCTCGGCCATCCCGCAGGCCCGGTGATGCTGGCCCTGCTGGTCGACCGGCTGATGGCCCTGCTGGGCGTCGTGCTGATCGGGCTGGTCGGGCTGCCGCATCTGGCCGCGGTGGCACCGCCCGCCGTCGCCGCCACCGTGCTGGCCGGGGCGCTGGTGCTGGCGGTGGCCATGGGGCTTCTGCTGCTGGCCGGGCGCATCCCGCGCGACCGGCTGCCGATCCCGAAGCGGCTGCGCGACGGGGCGCTGGGGCGGACGGTGTGGACCGCCGTGGCGCAGCTGCGCGCCATGGGCGGCAACCCGGCCGCCTGGGCGGCGCTGGGCCACAGCATCGGTGTCCACCTCGCCACCATCGGCGCCACCATCCTGTTCGCCCGCTCCGTCGGCCTGCCGGTCGGCTGGCTCGATGGGCTGGCCATCGTGCCGGCCGCCATCGTCGCCGCAGCATTGCCCGTCTCGCTCGGCGGCTGGGGCGTGCGCGAGGGCGCGATGGTCGCCGGCTTCGCGCTGCTCGGCTTCAATGCCGACGCGGCCCTTCTGGTCTCGCTGCTGATCGGACTGTCGATTGCCGTCCTGTCGCTGCCCGGCGGCGTCTTCTGGCTGCTGCTGCGCAACGAGACCGCCATCCAGCCAGACCACCGGACACCGGCCCAGACACCGTCCCAAACGGCCGACCAAACGTCCCTTCAGACCGCTCCCGGCGGGGCTGAGGCCTTTCCCACGGATTTTTCGCGATGACCGACCAGCCGACCTCGACGCTTTCCCAGCCCGTCACCGTGACGGCTGCCATGCCGGATGCCACGCCCCACGCCGCTGCCGGGACGCGCGGCCTCTCCCCGCGCCAGCAGCGCATCCGTTCGCTGTTCGACGCCATGGCTCCCCTGCGCGACCGCTGGGCCGAGCGCAACCGCGCCTTCCATGACGCCGACCGCGCCTATCTGCGCTTCCTGATTCCGGAAGGGGCGACGGTGCTGGAGATCGGCTGCGGCGTCGGCGACACGCTGGCGGCGCTGAAGCCGGCGCGCGGCGTCGGCATCGACCTCAGCCCGGCGACCATCGCCGAGGCCAAGGCCCGCCATCCGCAGCTGGAGCTGATCGCCGCCGATGCCGAGGATCCGGCGACCATCGACAGCATAGCGGCCATTGGAGGGCCGTTCAGCCACATCCTGCTGTCGGGCACCATCGGCTTCCTGGACGACATCGAGGAGACGCTGCGCCTGCTGCGCCGGGTCGCGACGCCGAAGACCCGCATCATCGTCAGCTACCATTCGCGCGTCTGGGAACCGATTCTGTGGGCGGCGGAGAAGCTCGGGATGCGCATGCCGCAGGGCAAGCAGAACTGGCTGTCGACCAGCGACATCGTCAACCTGCTGGATCTGGCCGGCTGGGAGCCGGTGCGCCGCGAATGGCGCCAGCTGATCCCGAAGCGGCTGCTCGGGCTCGGCACGCTGGTCAACCGCTACATCGCCCCCCTGCCCGGCATCCGCCGGCTGTGCGTGCGCAACTATGTCGTCGCCCGGCCGCAACCCACCGTCGAGGCGGTGACGGTCGACGGCAAGCCGGCTTCGGTCACCGTGCTGATCCCCTGCCGCAACGAGCGCGGCAACATCGAGAACGCCATCCGCCGGCTGCCCCGCTTCGCTCCCGACGTCGAGGTGATCTATGTCGAGGGCAACAGCCAGGACAACACCTACGAGGAATGCCTGCGAGTCCGCGACGCCTATCCCGACTGGGACATCAAGGTCATGAAGCAGCCCGGCAAGGGCAAGGGCGACGCGGTGCGCGCCGGCTTCAATGTGGCGCGCGGCGACATCCTGATCATCCTCGACGCCGACCTGACGGTGCCGCCGGAGACGATGGGGAAATTCTACCAGGCGATGGTGTCGGGGCGCGGCGAATTCGTGAACGGCACGCGGCTCGTCTACCCGATGGCGCCGGAGGCGATGCGTTTCCTGAACTTCCTGGCCAACCGGGCCTTCGCGCGCATCTTCTCCTTCCTGCTGAACCAGCGCTTCACCGACACGCTGTGCGGCACCAAGGTGCTGTGGCGCAAGGATTACGAGACCATCGTCGCCAACCGCCATTACTTCGGCGACTTCGACCCGTTCGGCGACTTCGACCTGATCTTCGGCGCTGCCAAGCAGAACCTGAAGATCGTCGAGGTGCCGGTGCGCTACGCCGACCGCAGCTATGGCGAAACCCAGATCTCCCGCTTCACCCACGGCTGGCTCTTGGCCCGCATGGTGGTGTTCGCCTGGAAGAAGCTGAAGGCTTTCTGAGCCTTCACACCGGTTCGGCGGCGGCGAGCGGCAGGAAGGCCTGATAGCCGTCGCGCTGTTCGGTCAGGTTCAGCAGCAGGTCGGTCAGGCTGTCGCGGGCGAAAATGTCGGTGGTCGAGGCCAGCCGGCGGCGGACGACGGCGATGAACTCCTCCAGCACGTCCAGGTGCAGGGTGGCTGAGGCGAGAACGTCCTGAGCGATGGGAGCGGCGGTGGGAGCAGCGTTCTGGGCGGTCATGATGGCGGTCTTTCGCGGAAGGAAGAGGGGGCGGCGGGAGCGGGCCGGAGCGGCCGGATCAGGCGGCGAGCGCGGTGACGATGGGGTCGGCGGCGGCGAGAACGGAGCGGTAGGTCTCGCGCTGCTCGGTCAGGCCGGCGAGCAGGTCGGCCAGGCTGTCGCGGGTGAAATCGCTGGTGCTGCCGTCCAGCTTCGACTGGGTGATCGCGATGAACTCATCGACCACATCCAGGTGCAGGGAAGCAGAAGCGAAGATGCCGGCGGCGCATTCGATCTTGGACATGGTGGCGATCCCTGTATTCGAGGTGGAGGCTCTTGCCCGTTCTGATGAGCTTATTGAGCCATTCCGCCAGTTAACGAGGTGTTAAGATCACCGATTGGTCCTAGGTCGATTGGTGATTACCTCTTCCAAGAAAAACGCAGCTGCGCGATTTGGCGGTAGTGTTACTTCTTTCGATGCGGCCATGAACGATGCAGGCATGAAAAAACGCGGCCGGTTGCCCGGCCGCGTTCTTCCCTGCCCTTCCAGCCCCCGCAGAGACCCTGCCCGGCTGTGTTTCTCAGACCGCCTGCGGCAGCCCGTGGATGTAGCCGACGCCGCCGCTGCGGCGGTTGCGGTAGGCATCGTCGATCAGGCCGGCGACGCTGTCCTTGACCTTGTCGTGCAGGCCCTTCTCCCAGTCGCCGGGGTGCTGGAAGTTGCTCATGATGTAGGAGAAGCCGTTGACGTCGTCGACCGCCTGCAGGCCGGTCGACTCCGCGCCCGCCGGGCAGGACAGCAGGCGGGACAGCTGCTTGGTGTCGACGTTGTAGGCCCACAGGAAGTTGTTGACGTGGGCGCCGCTGTCCTCGCCGATCAGCAGCGTGCGCAGCTTCTCGGAGAATTTCAGGTTGTCGGGGTTGGCGATGCGGTCGGCGTCGGCGGTGTTGCCGATGGCGTCCGGGGTGGCGAGGTCACGGCCAACCAGGGCCGGGACGGCGCTGAAATGCACCGGCACCCACTCGCTGTCGATGGCCGCACCGGCCATGTCGGTCTGGCCGGCCTTCATCGGCAGCTGATAGACGGCGCCGGCGTTGATGGCGTCGACCTTGATGCCGCTCTTGCCGTCGCTCATCGACTTGTACATGTAGGACACCGCCATGTAGGCGGTCTTGTCCTTGGCGTTGACGGTGACGCCCTCCAGCTTGGTGAGCGCCAGCGTGGCGCCGACGGTGGGGGCGTAGCGGTGGGTCTCCAGGAAGGCGGCGGCCTTCTCCATGCCCGGCTTGAACTTGACCCATTGGGTCTTGCCGCTGAAGGGGATGAGGGTGAAGGACGGGTCCTTTGGATCCTCCTTCTTCACCTCGACGATGTCGGCGGCCTTCAGGCTGTCGGCCAGCTTTTCGATCTCGGCGCTGGTGGCATGGCCCAGCTTGACCCACTTCAGGCCGAAGGCGCCGCCCTTGTCGAGATCCTTGCCGGCCTCCTGCTCCATCTTCGCGGCATAGAGGGTGCCGGCGGAGAGGTCCTTGGCCTTGTCGGCGATGAACATGAACAGGCCGCCGTTGGTGGCGTCGTCGCCCATCAGCACGGTGCGCTCGTCCGGCATCACCTGCACCAGCTCGTGCGAGATGCGGCCGAGGCAATAGTGCTTCTTGATGCTGCCGGTGCCGTCCAGGTTCACCGTCACTTCCGGCAGGTGGCCGTAATGGTACGGGTTGGCCTTGGTCTCGTCGCCGAACAGGTTCTTGCTGTAGGCGCGGAACTGGTCGTCGAGCGCGGCCGCGTCCGGCTCGTACTCCTCGCTCGACAGGTGGGTGTTCCAGGGCGACAGGCTGGCGCCGCAGGTGATCCACAGGCCGTGCACGCCGCTGGTGTCGACATTGTGGTACTGCACCAGCTTGAGCGCGCCCGTCTCCTTGTTCTGGTCCAGCGTCAGGACGGCGATCGGCGACGGCAGCTTGCCGTACATCGAGGCGTCCTTGGAATCGCGGGTGGTGTATTCGAACTGGACGACGGCGAACAGCGTGTTGCCGGTGACGCCGGCCACCTTGGCGCCGGGGATCGGGGCCAGCAGGTTGCAGCCGTCCGGGCAGTCGGAGAAGAACTGCGACGGGGTCGCCAGCGAGGCGTCCAGGATCGGCTTGCCGGCGATGTCGACGTAGCCGCCGGCCAGGATGGTGCCGCCCTTGCCGTCCGGAACGTGATCGCCGGTGATGAACAGCGGCTGGTAGCCGAGCGCGAAGCTCTGCTTGGAACCGTCGGCCCAGGTCACGACCATGCTGGATTCGACCGTGGTCTTCGCCTGCGCCGCGGCGGCGGTGGGGGCGGCCATGCCGACGAACTCGACGGCGACCGGCGCACCCTTGGCGGCGGCGGCCTCGGCGCCCGAGGCGAACAGCAGCTCGCCGGCGCCGATGCCGGCGACCGGCAGCAGCGGCAGCCCGGCGAGGGCGCGGAGCACCGAACGGCGCGACGTTTCAGGCAGATGGACGGACAGATCGGTCATGGCGGATGTCTCCCGAACCCTCATCAGGGCAAGCGGCTGGCATGCGGCGCGCCGCCGGGCCATGGGAGCCCGTTCGGCGCAGCCTTGTTCTTGGCGAGCGTCGGGAAGCTACCGCGGGGATGTTACAGTTTGACGGTCAGCGGGCGCTGAGCATGCAGGTGCGGTCCGACGGCATCGGCAGCGCCACCGGCTTGCCGTCCGCCCCGGTGCCGCGCACCACGCGTCCGCCGGCTTTCCCGCCGGCTGCCGGCTGTTCTGCGATCTCCGGGTCGGTGACCTGGCCGGCGACCGTCCATTGCCGGGTCTGCGGGTCCTGGCAGCGCAGCTCGTAGCGGCCCTTCATCGGCTCGGCGGCGGCGGGCGAGGCGGTCGGGAGGGCGGCGGCCAGGAGCAGGGCGGCCATCAGGGGCATATGGGGAGAGCGGATCATCCGGCTTTATCCTTGGCTGCTTGTGTCCGGTGACTGGGGACGGGAGACCGCCCGGGCGATCTCGGCCTGCCAGACCATGCTGACCAGGGCGATCTGGGTCAGCAGATGCATCTCGCCGCGGCCGATGGCCTCCTGCAGCTCCGTCCGCGTCAGGAACAGGATCTCGGTGTCCTCCAGATCGTCGGAGACCGGATCGGCGACCCGGCGGCAGCCGGTGGCATGGAACATGTGCGACCAGGCCCCGCCCTGGTTGGCGTTGACGATATAGGCGCCGAGGTCGGTCCAGGCCTCCGCTTCCATCCCCGTCTCCTCCATCAGTTCGCGCCTGGCGGCGGCCAGCGGATCCTCGCCGGGCGACAGATGCCCGCCTGGAAACACCAGCCCGACCTTGCGCGGGCCGTGGCGGTATTGGCGGTAGGTGACGATCCGCCCGTCCGCCGTCTCGGCGAAGATGCAGGCGAAGGAGGGCTGGTCGAACTGGTAGTAATCGTCGATCCGCCGCCCGTCCGGCAGCTCCACCGTCTCGACCCGGACCTTCAGGAACGGATCGGCGTCCAGCAGCTCGCGGCTGCCCAGCACGGTCCAGGGTCGGTGCAGGCGGTAGGGGCGGTGTCCGGGCATAGGCTGGGCTGTTCTGTGTCAGGTGCGGTTGGCCCTATCGCCTATCAGCCCCCGCCCACCGGCGTCCAGTCCCCCTCATGGGGAAGGACCGGGATGGGGCTTCAGGCCGCCGCGGAGAGCCGGTTCACGAAGGGGCCAGCCCGTCCGCCGAAACTCCCGCCGCCTCCAGCCCCTGCGGGCCGTCGGGCCGGAACCGTCGGCCTTCGCCTTGCCGCTCTGCTGCCGAGGCGCGGCGTTACGGGTTATAAGCCTTGCGGTCTTGTGAGGACTGAAGAAGGCAGGGAATCCGATGGCCATGACCGGTGTCGAGCATCGCGTGCTGTACCGCGACCCGCGTTTCTATGCGTCCTTCCCGTCGCTGGCCCCGACCGTGCCGGGACAGGAGGGAACGATGCTGCTGGCCTTCCGGCGGGCCCGCGACCATCGCTGGCTGCGCGGGGCAGAATACCGGGCGGGAGAGACCGGGTTCAACCATGTCGACCATCTCGATTCCCGCTCCCATACCGTCCTGCTGCGGCTCGGCCCCGATGCGGAGCCGCTGGGAGAGGAAACGGCCCTGCCCGCCGATCCGCAGGCGGCCGACCAGGACGCCAGCCTGCTCATTCTTCGCGACGGCCGCATCCTGCTGACCGGATTCCGCTGGTATCCGGTGCCGTCGTCCCAGGGGGACGCGCTGCGCGCGCTGGGGATCGGGCTGACCGGCAACCCGCAGAAGACCGGCGACCTCTACATCTTCTGGGGCGGCTACAGCCGGCACAGCGACGATGGCGGGCGGAGCTGGACCGCGCACCGCGACCTGCCCCCGCTGCCCGGCCATCCCGACATCGTGCCGGGCCGGCGGCCCTTCCATGGCGGGGCGGTGCGCGGCCGGGCGGTGGAGGCGCCGGACGGCACGATCCTGCAGACCGGCTACACCCACCACCCCTCCACCGGCACCTATGCCAGCCATCTCTTCGCCTCCACCGACCGGGGGGAAAGCTGGGGGCACCGGGCGGTCATCGCCATCGATCCCGAGGCCAGGGCCGGCTTCTGCGAGACGGCGCTGCATCTGGACGCCGACGGCGTGCTGCACGCCTTCCACCGCACCACCGGGCTGGACGACCATCTGGCGACCTCGCGCTCCACCGACATGGGCCACAGCTGGGAGCCCTGGCGGCGCCATGCGGTGGTCGGCCATCCCTATGACGCCTGCCCGCTGCCGGATGGCCGGCTGCTGCTCGCCGGCGGCTACCGCCATGCGCCCTATGGAGTCCGCGCCCGCCTCTACGACCCGCGCCGCCAGCAGCCGGACGAGGGGACGGAGTTGGTGCTGCGCGACGACGGGCCGGCACCGGATCTGGGATATCCCTGGGCGGCGGTGCTGCCGGACGGCCGTGCCATGGTCGCCTATTACATCTGCGACGCCACGGGGCTGCGCGGGATCGAGGCGACGCTGTTCCGGCCGTGAGGGGAGAGAGTGCCTGCGACCCGCTGTGCCCTGGACCGGCCGGCGGGGCGCAGGCTACCCTTCCTGCATCATGGAAAGCCCCCTCCCCTTCTTCGCCGCCAAGGCCGTTCCCGGCATCGCCCCCGCCGCCTACCACGACCCGGAGATCTTCCGGGCGGAGGAGGAGCGGGTCTTCCGCCGGTCCTGGGTTTTCGCCGGCTTCACCGACGACCTCGCCCGGCCCAACGACTATCTGACCCGGCGCATCGGCGGGCTGGATGTGCTGGTGCAGAATTTCGAGGGGGAACTGCGGGGCTTCCGCAATGTCTGCACCCACCGCTTCGCCCTGATCCACCGGGCGCAGCGCGGCAACGGCATGCTGCGCTGCGGCTATCATGGCTGGACCTTCGACCGCGACGGCGTGCCCTATGGCATCCCCGGCAACGAGGCGAATTTCGGTCTCGACCGGGAGGGCCGCTGCGGCCGCTCCCTGACCCCGGTGGCGGTGGGGGTGTGCGGGCGCTTCGTCTTCCTGCGGGTGGCGGCGGAGGGGCCGGATCTCGACGACTGGCTGGGCGTCACTGCCGACGTGCTGCGCCATGCCTCGGAGATCTTCGTCCGCTCCTTCGACGAGCAATCGATGGAGTGGGCCGCCAACTGGAAGATGGGGGTGGAAAGCGTGCTGGAGGTCTATCACGCCGACCTCACCCACCCGACCACCTTCCGCAAGCTGGTGAAGGGCGACTGGCGCTGCGACTATGACGGCGCCCATTCCCGCGGCGTCACGTCGGTGTCGGACAGGAGTGCCCGCTGGTGGGACGGCGTGTCGGACCGGCTGGGCTTCCGCCCCAGCCCGGTTTTGCGCGAGTACGACCACCTGCACATCTTCCCCAACCTGGAGATCGGCTTCACCCGCGGTGCTGTGATGAGCGTCCAGACCTACGATCCGCGGGGGCCCGACCGCTGCGCGCTGAGCCTCCGCCTGTTCCTGGCCGATCCGGACGGCGATGCCGGCAGGGGCGGTCCCGCCGCCCGCCGCCTGATCGAGGAGGGTGCCCGCGACCTCAACGTCGCCCTGCTGCGCGAGGACCAAGAGGCGTCGGAGCTGGCCTTCCGGGGGTGCCGCCAGACGGACCGCCCGGCGATGCTCGGCCTGAACGAGGAGCGCATCCAGCAGTTCCACGCGGTGTGGCGGGGAATGATGGGCTGACGCCGTCTCCCCCCTGCCGCCGCTTTTTTGTCGCTGTCCGGGGAACTGGGGGTCTGTCATCATCGGGCAGGGGGCTTGGTCGTCGGAGGTTCATCCACCATGGGCGGCACCATGACGATTCCCCCTGCCGTCGTTTTCGGCCGGCTTGCCTTCGGTCCACGAACCGCGGAAATCGGCGCCGGTGATATCGATACCGGCCGGCCCGACTGGCTGGCCCGCTGGCTCGACCGGCAGCTGTCTCCCGATCTTTCCTCCGATGGTCATGACGACCCCGAGGTCGAGCGCCATCTCGCAGCTGCCAGGCTGCGCATCCGCTATCCCGCCGGGGACGGCTGGGAAGCGGTGGACGAGGACCGGCCGCTGGCCTGCCTGAGCCAACCCATCGAGGCGCTGTGGCCGCTGGCCGCCAACCGTCCGGCGGTCGCCGGTCCGGAGCGGCAGAGGCCGCGGCTGGAGACCGCAGCCGCCACCCTGATCCGCGCCGTCCACAGCCGCTGGCAGCTGCGCGAGGTGCTGGTCGATTTCTGGCACAACCATTTCAACGTCAACGCGGCGGGCGAGCCGGCGGTGGCCGCCGCCCTCCCCGTCTATGACCGCGACGTGATCCGCCGCCATGCGCTGGGCAATTTCCGCGCCTTCCTGGAGGCGGTGGCGACCAGCAGCGCCATGCAGGTCTATCTGAACAACCGCTCGTCCCGTGCCGGCGCCGCCAACGAGAACTACGCCCGCGAACTGTTCGAGCTGCACGGGCTGGGGCGCGACGCCTATCTGAACGCGCTCTACAACCGCTGGCGCGACGTGCCGGGGGCGCTGCGCGGCGCCCCCGACGGCTACATCGACCAGGATGTCTACGAGGCCGCCCGCGCCTTCACCGGCTGGACGCTGGAGGACGGCGCCGGGCTGGGCGGCGATGCCAGGCTGCCGGTGACCGGCCGCTTCACCTATGTCGAGGGCTGGCACGACAGTTACCAGAAGCGGGTGCTGGGGCGGGAGTTCGACCCCTTCCAGTCGCCGATGGACGACGGGCGCCGCGTGCTCGACCTCGTCGCCGACCATCCGGCGACAGCGCGCAACCTCTGCACCGCGCTGTGCCGCCGGCTGGTCGCCGACGATCCGCCGGCCGGGCTGGTCGCCCTGGCGGCGCGGGTGTGGACGGAGAGCCGCAGCAAGCCGGACCAGATCGCCCGCGTCGTCCGCGCCATCGCGCTGTCCCCCGACTTCGCCCGGATCCGCGATGCCAAGGTGAAGCGCCCGCTGGAGCTGGTGGCGTCCTTCGCCCGCGGCGCCGGCATCGATCTCGTCCCCACCAACGCCCTGCTGGGCGAGCTGGACGGCAGCGGCCAGCGGCTGTTCGGCTGGCCCGCCCCGGTCGGCCATCCCGACCGGATGGAGGCATGGCTGGGAGCCGCCGCCATGCGCCGGCGCTGGTCGCTGCTGCTCGGGCTGGCGGAGAACCGCTGGGAGACCGGGGCCATCGACCTCGCTGCCCGTTTCCCGGCCCCGCTGTCGGCCGCGGCGGCGGTGGACCGCTGGCAGGAGATCCTGCATGGCGGCGAGCCGGAGCGGGCGACCACCGCCGCCATCCTGTCCGGCATGGGGCTGGCGGCCGACGCGATTCTGACGCCCGGCACGACGGCGGGCGCCAAGACCGACGATGGCCGGCTGCGGCGGGTCGCCGCCTTCGTGGCGATGGCGCCACGCTTCAACCAGCGTTGAGGGAGGCTTGAGCCATGACGATTTCACGCCGCGGTGTGATGCAGGGCGGCTTGGCGGCCGGTCTCGGGCTGGCCGGGAGCGTGCTGACGGGGCTGCCCGGCGTCCGCAGCCTCGCCTTTGCCGCCGATGGATTTTCTACCGAAGCGCCGGCCGGCACGCTGGTGGTGGTGTTCCTGCGCGGTGGGGCGGACATGCTGGCACTGGTGGCGCCGGCCGACGACCCCGACTATCGCGCCGCGCGGACGCCGGAGTTGCGGGTGATGGCGGAGGGGCCGAAGGCCGGCATCCGGCTGGACCAGACGCTGGCCCCTTCCCTCGACTTCCGCCTGCATCCCGACGCCGCCCCGCTGGCGGAGCTGTATGCCGCCCGCCGGCTCGCCATCGTCCATGCGGTGGGGCTGACCGACGGCACCCGCAGCCATTTCGTCGCCCAGGACCTGATGGAGCGCGGCATCGCCCGCGAGGAGGACCTTGCCCGCACCGGCAGCGGCTGGGTCGCCCGCTGGCTTGGCGAGGGCGGGCATGGTGAGGGGTTGCAAGGACGCGTTCCGGCCATCGGCACCGCCGCTGCTCCGGCCGCCGCCCTGGCCGGTATGGGCGGCGCGCTTGCCGTGCCCGACCTGCGCGGCGGGCTGGCCCCTCCCGGCGGGCCGCAGGCGGCGGCGGTGCTGGCGGCGCTCTGCCGGCAGGGCGACGGCGCCTATGAGCGGGCGGCTCGGGCGGCGCTCGACGGGCTGTCGGCGGTCGATGGCCGGCTGCCTCGGGAGGCTGGCGGCAAGGTCGCCGCTTATGACGCGGAGGGCGGGGCCGTCTATGAGGAGACCGAGGCCGGGCGGGCGTTGCAGACGGTGGCCCGCATGCTGAAGATGGACATCGGCCTGCGGGCGGCCTGCGTCGATGTCGGCGGATGGGACACCCACGAGAACCAGCAGGGGCGCTTCGCCAGTGCCGCCGGTCAGCTGTCGCGCGCGCTTGCCGCCTTCCATGCCGATACCCTGCGTTATGAGCGCGACCTGACGGTGGTGGTGATGAGCGAGTTCGGCCGGCGCCTGCGCGGCAACCGCAGCCAGGGCACCGACCACGGCCATGGCGGCGCCATGCTGGTGCTGGGCGGCCGGGTGGCGGGCGGGCGCATGCTGGGCCGCTGGCCGGGGCTGGCCAGCCACCAGCTGGACCGCGGCGTCGATCTGGCGGTCACCACCGATTACCGGACGGTGCTGTCGGAACTGATCGGCGCACCGGCGGCGCGCGGCTTTCCAGGATTCCAGGGGGCGCCGCTGGGGGTGCTGCGGGGGTAAGGCGGTCAGTCCGCCGACATTGGTGTGAAGAGCCGCGGATCGACGGGAACATTCTGGATGTCGGCGCTGCGCCGCTTCTCCGCATCCGGGGGCAGCGAGTTGAGGGGAAAATGGTCGCGGTCTGGCAGGGCGGCTGACTTTAACTTTCCCACGGATTGATGATTGGCACCCCGCAATCCAGAAAATCCGCCACGTTCCTGGTTGCCAAGGAAGCGCCACGGAATGCAGCGATAGCAGCGATCTGCGCATCGAAGGCCCCGGTTGGCCGGCCTTGTTGCCGTCGTCCCGCAGCGATGGGCGCGAAGGCTTTTGCCGCCATGCTGTCGAAGGGCAGCACCCGGCCGGCGAAGTCCTCGGCAAACATCTGCTCCGCCGCCATCAGCAGGTCGCTTCGCCGCCGCCCCTCCGGCAGCAGGGCGAGACCGAAGAGAATTTCCGCTTGGGTGATCGTCGTCGTGAACAGGGTGGTGGCGGGGTGTCCGGCGAACCAGCGAAGTACGGCTTCGGACGGGGCCGGGCGCATCAGTTCCGAAAGCACGTTCGTGTCGAGGACGATCATCAGTCGAAGCTGGGCGGAGGTCGCAGGGCTTCCCGTCTTGCCTCCGTTACCTCGACGCCGCCGAGCCGCGCGAAGCGCCGGTGGATTGCTGCACCGAGATCCGGAACCGGCTGCCGCTCTTCCGTAAGTGCTGCACGCAGAATGTGGCGGGCCTCATCCTCCATGGAACGCCCGTGATGGGCGGCACGGATCCGCAGCCGGGCTTTCAACGGATCCTCCAAGTTCCGAATCGTGAGGCTGGCCATCCTGTGCTCCTCGGCATGTTGGGAAGAAGGTTAGGTCGTGATTGCATCGATTTCAATGATAGCGTTCTCTCCCTCACCGCCACTCCCGCCCGTCCATGTCCTGATAGACCCTGAACCGGTCGCGCACCGCCAGCCAGTCCTCGGCCAGCATTTCGAAGATGTGCAGGTCGATCTCCTGCCCGTCCTTCACCACCTGGCGCTTCAGCACGCCGACCGGGCGGTAGCCGATCATCGGCTGGCCCTTCAGCAGGCGGGGGCTGTTGGTGCCCAGGATGTGGTTCACCACCTTGCGCAGCCCCAGCGTGAAGAAGACGTGGTTCAGCATGTAGGCGAAGTTCAGCGGGGCCGCCCCCGTCCGCCCTGCCCGCTCGCCCATCAGCACGCCGATGGTGGCGATCCGCCACTCCGGTTCGGTGATGGTGATGGAGACATGGCCGGCCGGCACGCCGTCGACGCAGAGGATGCGGTGGACATAGTCGTCCCGTTCCGCACAGCGCCGCAGCCATGCCTTCTGGCGCTCCACGTCATAGGGTACGACGCTCAGCATCTGGCCGGCGATGTCGGGCCGGGTGCGCCAGTCGAGCATAAGTTGGGCGTGGTCCTCCGTCGGCTCGATGAAGGTGAGGGTTCCGCTCATGCAGCCTCTCCCAACTGGCGCAGCATCGCCTGATGGAAGTCGAGAATGCGGCGCTCGCGCCGGCCGTAGATGCCGGTGATGTGGGGAAGGTCCGCGATGCCCGGGCGGCCCTGCTGCACCGCCTCGCAGACCGGGCGGTCCTCGGCGATCACAGTGCTGGCGGATTCGATCAGATAAGCGGCGGTGGAGCGGTGGAAGGCCTGCTCGCGCGCCGTTTCCAGCCGGGTGGTGGGCAGGAACAGCTGCCACCGCAGGACCGCGGAATCGGGAGCGACCGGATCGACCCGGTGCGGGATCACCGTGGCACCGTAGAAGGTCGCCAGATAGAAGTTCGGGAAGATGAAAATGTGGCGGTAGACGGGCTCTTCGGCGAAGCGGCGCATACGCAGCTTGGCGTCCAGCTTCGCCCACCAGCCGGCGGTGCCGTCGGCCAGCAGCCAGCGGGAGTCGCTGTTGGCGCCATGGCGTTCGGTGACGAGCCCGTTCTGCCAGTCGGGATGCACGGCGGGATGGATGGTGTCGGGATGCACGGTGGAGCCGTGGAAATCGTCCATCGTGTTCTCGACCAGCGCCTTCCAGTTGGCCTGGAACGCGATGCCGACCGGGGCCTGCGGGTTGAGGCAGTTGGCCGACATCGTCGCCAGCCGCTCGCCATAGGGCGCCAGATGTTCAGCCAGGGTGGGACCGTTGTCCTGTGCGATGCGGGCGAAGACCAGGGCGCCGCAGCGGTCGATCTGCAGGGGCCGCACCCGATCCCCGTCGCGGCAGACGCCGTCCATGGCCTCGCCTTGGCGCCGCAGTTCAAAGCACAGCCCGGCCATCTCGGCGGTCAGGACATTCGTGGCGTCGAACACGCCCATGTAGAGCCAGCAGCGGCCGAAGAGCCGCTCACGCTCCTGTGCGAAGGCTTCCTCTGTCCAGAAATGGCTGTGGGGCAGGAAGGCGCCGTTTTCGGGGACGATGCTGTGGACGGAATGCGCGCTCATGCCGGCAGCTCCGCATCGGCGGTTGTTGGGGCGGTTGTGAGGGCGGTGGCGGGATAAAGGGTGACGGTGCGGGAGAAGCGGCTGTCTGCACCGTCTGGCGCGGCGCTGTGCAGCACCAGAGCACCGTCCGGCGCCCGATGGATGCGCAGGTTGGCGGCTTCGATGCGTTCCCAACCGTCCGCCGGCTCCAACGCGACGCCGCGGTGGGGGAAGGCGTCGGACAAAGCGGCCAGCCGGGCGAAGAGGTCGGCGCCCAACTCCTCTTCCAGCGACGGACCGTCGAGGGCCACCCGGACGAAGACCAGCCGGCCGCAGCGAGCCAGGGAGGCCGGGTGCAGGGCCAGGCGCCGGCGCCCCTCCGCCTCCAGCTGGAAGTCGGTCGGGTTGAAGGGCAGCCCGACCGGCAGGCCGTCGGCGTCGAAGCTCCAGCCGTGATAGGGACAGCGCAGCGGGCCGCAGCCCGCCGGCTCGCCATGGATCACGGCGAAGCGGTGGGTGCAGACGTTGCGGAAGGCGACCACCCGCCCCTTGATGTTCTGCACCACCAGCGGCACCGCCCCCACCCGCGTGGTGACGAAGGCGTTGGGGCTGGCGAGGTTGTCCGCCAGGCAGAGGTGGAACCAGCGGGTTTCGGGCCGGCGGCTTTCGGGAGCTTCGTTCGGCATCGCGGGGCCTCAGGCGGTGCGGCCGCCGTCCACCGTGACGATGGACCCGGTCATCCAGCGGCTGGTGTCGGCGAGCAAATAGGCGATCATGTGGGCGATGTCGTCGGGATGGCCGAAGCCCAGCGGCTGGAGCGTGCGCAGATGCTCGTACTGCTCGGCGGTCAGCTTCTGCTTGCCGCGCTCGATCAGCTCGGTCTCGACGATGGAGGGAACGACGCAGTTGACGCGGATGCCGTCGCTCAGCAGCTCCACCGCCAGCCCCTTGGTGGCGGCGATGATGCCGCCCTTGCTGGCGGCATAGACGACGTTGCCGGGCGAGGCCGCCGTGGCGGCGGTGGAGGAGATCAGCGCGATTGCCGCCCGCTCGGCATGGCAGCCCTTCTGCCGCAGCCCGCGGGCGAGTGCCAAGGCGCTGCCCAGATTGGCCCGCATCACCTCGTCGAAGAAGGCGGCGGAGAAGATGCGGATCGGCCGCAGCGCCTGGATGCCGGCGCAGTGCGCGATGCCGTCGAGGGGAGCGTCGTCGGCGCACAGCCCCTTTACCCAGCCGGGCACGGCTTCGAGGTCCGACAGGTCGAAGGGGGCGATGGCGTGGTCGTCTCCTTCCAGACGGTCGGCGGTCTCTGCCAGCCGCTCCTCGTCGCGGCCGTTCAGCACCAGCCGGGCGCCCAGCTTCGCCAGCACCACCGCCGTCGCCCGGCCGATCCCGGCCGACGCCCCGGTCACCAGGATACGGCGGCCGGTCAGGTCCATGGGGTTGTAGGCGGCTGTCATGGTGAGGAAATCCAGGGTGGTGGCGGATCGGGATGCGGACCATAGCACGACGGGCGGCCGACATCAGCGCGTCCGGGGCTGCGGCCTTTTGGTGCCGGGCGCCATGCCCCTTTCCCGATCGGCAGCAGCGGTTACGGCGGAGCCATGCGGCGCAATCAATCTTTCGGAAACCAATCCGGCGTCACTGTGCGCTATGGTGCCGGACACCGGCCGAGACAAGCGCCCCTGCCGGGCTGCGAAGACGCGAAGGACAGGACAGCCATGAAAGCCATCATCGACGGCATCCGGATCGCCGGCCTGCGCGCGGTGGTGCCGCCCCAGCGCCATTCCTTCGTCGAGGACCCCGGCATGTTCACGGTGGAGGAGGCGAAGAAGCTGGCCGCCACCATCGGCGTCCAGGAACGCCGCGTGCTGCAGCATCCCTATTGCGCGTCGGATCTCTGCCTCGCCGCGGCTGAAGGGCTGATGGAGCAGCTGGGCTGGGAACCGGCGACGGTGGAGGTGCTGGTCTTCGTCTCGCAGGACGCCGATTACGTGCTGCCGGCCACCGCCTGCATCATGCAGCACCGGCTGGGGCTGCCGACCAGTGCGGCGGCCTTCGACGTGCCGCTGGGCTGCTCGGGCTATGTCTACGGCCTGTGGATCGCGGCAAAGCTGCTGGGCGGATCGACAGCCAAGCGGGCGCTGGTTCTGTGCGGTGACAACCCGACCCGCCACCTGCACCCGGAGGACCGCGCCACCCTGCCGCTGTTCGGCGATGCCGGATCGGCCACCGCGCTGGAGGTGGACCCGGCAGCGTCCCCCATCCCGGTGGTGATCGGCACCGACGGCGCCGGCGCGCCGCACATCTTCGTCAAGTCTGGCGGCAAGCGCCATAGCCTGATCCCGCCGGTCGGCACAGCCGGTCGAATCACTGACACGGAGGCAGCCGCTCAGCTGGAGCGCGACTCGCGCCTGACGCTGAACGGGGCGGAGGTGTTCTCCTTCACGCTGCGCGCCGTGCCGCCGCTGCTGCGCGAGGCGATGGAGCATGCCGGCACCGACGTGGACGGCATCGACCGCTTCGTCCTTCACCAGGCCAACGCATTCATGCTGGAGCATCTGCGCAAGCGCATCAAGGCGCCGGCCGACCGGTTCGTCATCGACATGCAGGGCTTCGGCAACACCAGCTCCGCCTCCATCCCGCTGGCGATCTGCCACAGCATGGGGGGGGTGCTGGCGGTTGGGCCGGTGAAGACACTGATGGCCGGATTCGGGGTTGGCTGGTCCTGGGGCGCGATGGTGGCGGAGCTAGGGCCGATGCCGGAGCCGCAGGTAATGGATTTGCCGGAGGGGTATCCGGTGCTGGGTATAGCAGCGCCAAAATGAGAGCGCGGATCAAAGCAGCATTAACAAGATATCTGCGCCTTGACCCGCTAACCACGATTAGAAAGGATTTTCACCCTGAAATTTTGGTTCCATTCGGAGCGACGCAGTACAGGACGGTTTCCAAAGGGCTCCAATGATGGTGTCGAATATAAATTTGATAATCGGAGTACAGGCTCTTGACCAACATTGGCAGTTTCCAAAGATCATCACCCTTGTGATACGCGCTGATGGCCAAAGTTGGTTGATATTCTGAGATCAAGAAACGCGCACCCTGCAAAGCTTCCGATTCTGCCCCTTCGACATCAAGCTTGATGAAATTTGGGGGTTCTGTGGACAGAATGGCATCGAGAGATACAACAGCAATATCTGACCCATCGCTCTTTTTTCCAACTATAGCAGCAGACTCTACGCCTTCATTTGCCAAGCGGAGAAATTCATTTCCAGACCAGACACCGCAAGAATATGCAAAAAATTTCGTCTGAGGATATAGGTGCTTTAGATCCTTAAACGTCTGTAGCAGCCTCAAAAATGAAGTGGGTGATGGCTCAAATGAAGCCACGTAATCAACAGGAACCTTAGAAAGCTTTAAAGCGTTTTTTGCTGTAATACCGTTGAAAGCGCCGCAGTCGGCGAACCTTAGCCGCTTAATTCCTCTAAATATATCAATAGATTTAGGGAAATAATGAGTTAACTGGTCTGGAAGATTAAGCAATGGGCCTTCATACATTTCTTTCCTATGGCGAATAAGTTTTCCCATTAATTCAATGCTTTTCTGGTCGCTCAGAATGGACTTTATTTCAGAAATCTCTTTATCGTTTGGAATATTTTCTGAGAATTTTCGCAAGCCATTCTGGCGTTCATAGCAAAATTTTTGATAATCAACGGTATTATAGCATTTTTCGTTAAATTCTTTGATTTCGTGATATATTTCTGCAATGCCGCTCCAGGTAATGATTTCTCTTACCCCGCTATCGCGAAGATAATCTATTGCTTTTTTTTCACAATTATGCACGTCTTCTTGATCTTCACTAATGGTAAAATAAACTGTTAAGTTTGTTTTTTCCTGGATATCTGATACCCTTATAATGGGTATGCCGTCGATTTCACGGATAGAGATAAGCTCATCAATGAAAAAATCAACAGTTCCTCCATTGCTTCGTACGACATCAAGCAAAAGGCGGCCACCTTTTCCAGCGCCGTAAATTGCCAAAGTCATTCTCTAAGCTCCATCTATATGAGACCGTATACCAGGATGATTATCATCTAACAGGCTGCTGAAAAACCCCCTTCTTCGGTTTTTGCTTACCGAGCTGGCTGAAGGCATGGGTAGTGTCTGACGGACAGAGCCTGCGCAGCGACCGGCGGATTATGGTGAGTTTGATCCAGGCCAGGAAGTTGAGAGCGAGCTTGTCGGAGCGGCTGGCGAGATTACGGCAGTGCTTGAGCCAGCCGACGCAGCGGTCGACTACGTTGCGCCGCCGGTAGAGCTGCCGGTTGACTCCCGTGTCGACATGCCCCGCGCGTACATCGACACGATCTTCTCGTCGAAGCCGGGGAAGCGGCGCTGGTACTTGCCGATCAGCGCCGGATCGAACGTTCCCGTCCGGTCGCGGGGAATGGACAGGCCCACCGAGCCACCCTCGGTCAGCACCGTCTTCTGGCCGTAGCCGTTGCGACGGTTGCCGCTCTCGTCACCGGCCAGGTGATGATCCAGCTCCGCCTTCAGAGCACGCTCCGTCAGCGCTTTCTTCAGCTGGTCTAGGGCTGGGACCCATAAAGGGATTCCCAAGGGTTCGGGGTTGTGATTCAAGGTCTCCGGAAGGAGACCGCTGTTGGACCGAGACTATTTTTGGCTGACCGACACGCAGTTTGCGCGGCTTGAACCACATCTGCCGACGGACACCCGTGGCAAGCCCCGGGTCGATGATCGCCGGGTCATCAGCGGTATCGTGCATGTCCTGATCTCCGGCTGCCGGTGGAAGGATGCCCCTGCGGTCTACGGGCCGCGCAAGACGCTGTACAACCGCTTCCAGCGCTGGGCGGCCAAGGGTGTCTGGTCGAACCTGTTTCACGCTCTGGCCACCGCCGGAGGACCGCCCGCGGAGGTTTTGATCGATTCCTCCGCCGTAAAGGCGCATCGCTGCGCCTCGGGCGGAAAAGGGGGGAGCGGAACCAAGCGATCGGTCGCTCGCGCGGCGGTCGCACCACCAAAATCCACGCCCTGACCGACCGGAACTGCCGCCCCATCGCCTTCCTACTCACCGGCGGGCAGGTCGCGGATTGCGTCGCTGCCGACACCCTGCTCGACAAAGTCGCCGCCGCAGATCTGATCCATGGCGACAAGGGCTATGACACCAACGCCGTGCGCCGGAAGATCGAGGCGATTGGAGCCGCGCCAAACATCCCGCCCAAGATCAACCGCATCTGGAAAAACTGTTTCTCGCCATACCTTTATCGAAACCGCAACGCCATCGAGCGCATGTTCAATCGGCTCAAGGATTTCCGACGTGTCGCCACCCGTTACGACCGGCTGGCCACAAACTTCCATGCCGCCGTCTGCATCGCCGCTGCCGTCTGCTACTGGTTATGAGTCCCAGCCCTAGCAAGCCGTTCTGGTCGAATGCCGTCTTGGCGTCAGCTCCAGCCAGCAGTTGGTCGAGGATCGCGTCCGGAATAACGGGCTCTTTGCGTCGGGCCATGTCGGGTCTCCTTCAGTTCTAGGATAACCCCGCCAAGCACGGAATTCCTGACACTCCCAAACCATGCCAGCTACGCCCCTCACCGCTGCTATCCTTGGGCCGGAAGCTCTTCACCGAGGCCCAGGCTTCGATCAGCGTGCCGTCCACCGAAAAATGCTCGTCCGACAGCAGCGCCTTCACCTTCGGCTGGCCCAGCACGGTGGCCAGGAACTTGGCCGCCACATCTCCGGCCAGTAGACGCTCCCGGCCCTTGGTGAACACCGTCACGTCCCACACCGGAGCGTCCATCGACAAGCCGACGAACCAGCGGAACAGTAGGTTGTAGTCGAGCTGCTCTATCAACTGCCGTTCCGAGCGCACCGAGTAGAAGGCCTGGAGCAGCAACACCCGCAGCAGCTTCTCCGGTGGGATCGAAGGCTGCCCGATCTTGGGGTACAGACCCTCAAAGGTCGTGACATCACCTCCAGCGCTTCGTCCACGATGCCGGATCGCCCACAATGGATGGGTCGCCGGAACCCGCGCCTCGCAGCTCACTTAGCTGAAAAGACCCTCGCTACGTTCGTCCAAGCCCCGCATCATTCCCTCGCCCATCACCTTTTCCCTCACAGGAGGGAATCACGACACGAGAGCCGTGCACAGCCCTTTTTCCGCGCCCTGATAAGCCAACCTTTCTCGTGATGCAGTATCAGCCATTGTCCGCGCAGGACGAGACAGCGGTGCTGATTCGTGACAGTCTCTGGTTTGATGTATCCCTTATTGCTATGGTGAGGTGGCTTACGGTCGGAGCTGCCTCGGTCGTTTCCGCGCACCAAAGGGTACATACATGTTTTCTCATAAAGCATCAGCCATTGATTTATCTCCGAAAGCAATTGAGCAATGGCGTCAAAATATCCGTGTGTCTACATTTGCCAATTATTGTTTGGAAATGGGCATTGCGCTTGAGCGAGAGGGAAGCATAGCCAATGCGCTTTCTTCTTACAGTAGAGCGGTTGATCTGCAGCCTCATCGGCTAGAGGGTCAGGTTCGTCTGATCCGTTTGCTTCAAGCCGTTGGGCAGGATAGCACCGTTGCTGAACAAGCAGCGTTGCGGGTGTCACCCAATTATTTTGCCTTGGGCTTGGTCGTTATTGCGATCCGCCAACTAAAGGATGGAGATTGTGATGGAGCGTTGCGGCTCGCATCAGAAGCGATGCAAGCAGGAAGCGATCTCCCATGGGTCCAGTCAGTAATGACCATAGCTCTCAGCTTCTCGGGGCGAATCGAGGAGGCCCGTAGGTTGGCCAGTAAGATTCGACCATCACCGTCTGACATTCCGGACAACTTTTCGGACCACATCGCCGAAGTGCTGCACAATTTGATTGTGCAGCAGCAATGGTCGTGTGCTTTGCCCTGTCTGGAAGCACTGGCATCCGTGGATCCAGACAACATGACCATGATGGATCAATTGGCTTGGGCTTATCTGGTCGCGGGTGAGTGGCCTGCCGCTGAAAAAGCTTTGCGTCACCATTTGGCGCATCACCCTGATGACAGCGCGAGAACAATCGACCTTGCTCAAGTGTTGCATGCTCAAGGTGACCTCGTCGAATCCAAAACCCACTATCAACGAGAGGCTGCTAGATCAAACAGCCCTTACCAACTGCGAGGACGAGTTGGTTTGGGGCTAATCTCTATTGCTGAGGGCCAGCCTGAAAAGGCTGTTGAGTTGCTGAAAATGCCGCTGGGTGATGCGGAAAGCGACTGGTGTCAGAAAGATCCAATGGCAGCTAGTACCATGAGCTTAGCTTTGCTCCAAATTGGAGACATGGGCAATGCGGAGCAATGGATGAATGCCGCCCTTCATCTTGCGGAAGACAATCATTGGGTTCTTTCTTCCATGGCAGTGCTGCGCTTGCGTCAAGGAAATCGCAAGGAAGCTGTAGAGTTGCTGCAAAAGACGGGTCTAACTCCTCAGTTGTCTAGGTTTACAGCCTGTCTGAGACCTTGGGCTTTTGCAGAGTTAGCCTCTGCCTATGAAGAGGGAGGTATTCGGTTTCTTTCCTAGGGGGTATATCACGACTGGTCTGAAGCCAACCACAATCATTGGTTGAATGCGCCGGAGCGGGGTTTCGATAAGCACTTCAAGCTTCATCACTGTGCTCCATAGATGGCGGTGCTGATGTCTAGTGTGAGGTGTCATGGTATCTGTGGCGAAGCGATAGGGCTTGGGTGCAGTGGGAGGATGCTTGTGGCCCATCCTCAACGCATCGCATTGCTTCGCTTGGACAGTCTATGATCTTTGATCTGTGTCAGTACACTGGATTGGCGGCTCGGTACTCGAAATACAGGAATTCTTATCAGAATATGGACGGACGGTTGGGATGAACGGTGACAACTTGGCGCTTCTGCTCTCCAGACTGGACGGTGATCAGGAAGTGGCTGCAGCCTTAACCGACTATTTGCTGCTAAAACCAGACGATGCAGAGGCACGAGTTCTCTTGGCGGAATCTCTGCTGCGCCTGGGCCGATATCAAGAGGGCCTCGATGCTCTTGAGTCTGTCAAACCCTGCCCAAAGGCCTGCGAGTTGCGGGCAGAAATTTTCTATTTCCAGCGCCGTTTGAGGGAAATGGCCAATCAATTGATGTTGGCAGCGGTCCTAAGGCCAGGTGCTGTCCACTCCCAGGTGCGGGCGGCCAAATGTTTAATGAGCCTCGGCATTCCAGCGAAAAACCGTGAGGCTTTTCGTTTGGCGAGATGGGCGGTTCGGCTGGCATCCCACTGGACGGAAGCGTGGCGAGTTTTGGCTACGGTATCGATGTATGTGGATGAATGGGCCCAAGCAAGGGTAGCATATGAGCGGTTGCTAGAGCTTGATCCAAATGATAGGGAGGCGCAACACGATCTTGGAAGTCTGCTGGCGCGGATGGGAGAGCCTTTGGAGACTGTTGTCGCGGCAGGTCTTCCTGTTTCCTCGACTGTCGTCGTCAATCACCCAAAAGCCAGGAGCAGAAGAAAATCGTTTGCTCGTTATCCGCTACAAAAAGATCTTGAAGAAAATTTTGTCAATGTCATTCGAAAGCATGTGGCTAACGAGTTCTTCCACTCTCCTCCAATACTTGGACGGGAGGCACATTTCGTGACTTTTGGTTCCTGCTTTGCTGGTAATGTCGCGGCAGAGTTAAAGCGTCATGGCCGATCGGTCTGGCATCTGCCGATTGGAGAAGATATCAACAACACTTTTACAAATCGCATTTTTTTTGAATGGGCCTCTGGGACCATAAATTTAGATGAGAAATCTTCTGAAAATCTGAAAAGTCTTCTAGGTCTATCTCAAGCACAAACTATAGAACAACTAAAAAAGGCTGATTGCTTTATATATACCTTGGGATTAGGAGCGGCATTCTTTGACGCAGAATTTGGAGGGAACGCCGTTATTCCGAATTCAACCTGGGTTGGGAGTCGGATTCTATCAGAATCCTATACATTTAGAACGACCGGAGTGGATGAGAATGTCCAAAATATAATGGAAATTATCAGATTGATTCGCATTATCAATCCAGATGTCAAAATTGTCCTTACTCTTTCTCCGATTCCTCTTCTTGTCAGCTTTGAGCGAGCTTCTGCGGTCCTGGCCGATTGTGTGAGCAAATCTATATTGCGGGTGGCGGTCCATGAAGTGATGAAGAAGAACCTTCAGAATGTATATTATTGGCCGAGTTTCGAGGTTGTACGCTGGATATATCCTCATATTGGCCAAGTTTACGGTAACGACGATGGTGTTTCACGCCATGTGTCATCAGAAGTTATCAGTTCCATTATAGATGTTTTCTTGGAAATGATCAGTCATAATGTATAATGAGTAATGCTGATCTAATTGTGTAGCCTATCGTAATTGTAGCATCTGGCCCGGCTACCGATGGCGGAACATCTAGAGCGGATTGACGTGCATGTGAATCGGGTGATTCCCGTGAGGTCGGAAATGTGATTCAAGATTCGGGCTGGTGAAGGAGGCTGGCCCGCATGTCCAAGGCGCTTTCCGTCGATCTGCGTCAGCGCGTTGTCGATGCCGTTCATGCCGGGTCTTCCTGTCGGGCGGCGGCGGCGCGCTTCGGTGTTGGCGTATCGTCTGCGATCCGCTGGGTGGCACGGGCGCGCACGCGGGGTGACCTGACACCGGACAAGCGCGGCGGGAACGTGCGCTCGCGCCGGATCGATGAGCACCGGGAGTTCCTCCTGGCTCTGATCACGGCGGAGCCGGACCTGACCCTGGCGGAGGTAGCCGAGCGTCTGGACGCGGCAACGGGCTATCGCCCCTTGCCCAGCATCGTGTGCCGGTTCTTCCAGCGCCACGGCGTGACGCGGAAAAAAAGACGGCGCATGCCGCCGAACAGAACCGGCCGGACATAGCAGAACAGCGCGAAGCCTGGTTCGACGGCCAACCGGACCTCGATCCGGAGCGTCTGGTGTTCATCGACGAGTGCGGCACCTCCACGAAGATGGCCCGGATGTACGGCCGCGCGCCAAGGGGCGAGCGATGCCGCGCTCCGGTCCCGCATGGCCACTGGAACACGACCACCTTCGTCGGCGCGCTCCGGCTGTCCGTACGCATCCGGTGAGTGACGCGGGTGCGGATCGAATCGTTCAGCGTGCTGCTCGGTGGATTTGGATGAGTTCCTTG
>NZ_LGQW01000015.1:7541354-7541676 GCF_003116035.1 Azospirillum sp. TSH64 | reverse complement strand
CGAACGTTCGCTGGAACTGGTCGTCGGCCTGCTGGCGGTGATGAAGGCGGGCGGCGCCTATCTGCCCCTCGACCCGGACCTGCCGTCCGCCCGCCTTGCCGCCATGGCGGCGGACGGCGGCATCGCCCTGCTGCTCACCCAAAGTTCCCTTGCCGGCCGGCTCGGCGACGAGACGCTGCCCGCGGCTGTCCGCCTGCTGCTGCTCGACGCCGAGGACACCGACGCCGAGAGCACCGGGGGACTGCCGGACACGCCGCCCGCGGCCGGGTTGCGGCCGGAGAACCTCGCCTACCTGATCTACACCTCCGGCTCCACCGGCACA
>NZ_LGQW01000015.1:7465304-7541344 GCF_003116035.1 Azospirillum sp. TSH64 | reverse complement strand
CGTCGACTGCCCGGGCCACGCCGACTACGTGAAGAACATGATCACGGGCGCCGCCCAGATGGACGGCGCGATCCTGGTGGTGTCGGCCGCCGACGGCCCGATGCCGCAGACCCGCGAGCACATCCTGCTGGCGCGCCAGGTTGGCGTTCCGGCGCTGGTGGTGTTCATGAACAAGGTCGACATGGTCGACGATCCGGAGCTGCTGGAGCTGGTCGAGCTGGAAGTGCGCGAGCTTCTGTCGTCCTACCAGTTCCCGGGCGACGACATTCCGATCACCAAGGGTTCGGCTCTGTGCGCCCTGGAAGACCGTCAGCCGGAGATCGGCCGTGACGCCGTCCTGGCGCTGATGAAGACGGTTGACGAGTACATCCCGCAGCCGGAGCGTCCGGTCGACCGTCCGTTCCTGATGCCGATCGAAGACGTGTTCTCGATCTCGGGCCGCGGCACGGTTGTGACCGGTCGCGTTGAGCGTGGCATCGTGAAGGTCGGCGAGGAAGTCGAGATCGTCGGCCTGAAGGCGACGGTGAAGACGACGGTGACCGGCGTCGAGATGTTCCGCAAGCTGCTCGAGTCCGGTCAGGCCGGCGACAACATCGGCGCCCTGCTGCGCGGCACGAAGCGTGAGGACGTCGAGCGCGGCCAGGTTCTGGCCAAGCCGGGTTCGATCACCCCGCACACCAAGTTCAAGGCCGAAGCCTACATCCTGACGAAGGAAGAGGGTGGCCGTCACACGCCGTTCTTCACCAACTACCGTCCGCAGTTCTACTTCCGTACGACGGACGTGACGGGCATGGTTGCGCTGCCGGAAGGCGTCGAGATGGTGATGCCGGGCGACAACGTCGCCATGGAAGTGACGCTGATCGCCCCAATCGCCATGGACGAAGGCCTGCGCTTCGCCATCCGTGAGGGTGGCCGCACCGTCGGCGCCGGCGTCGTTGCCAAGATCGTCGAGTGATCACCCATCCGGCAGCCGCCGCAAGGCGGTCGCCGGAGAGGGACGGGTAGGGCGGTCGGAGCGTTCCGGCCGCCGGATGTAAGAGACGGGCCGTCGTTCCTGCGCGAGCAGGAAGGTTGGCCCGCCCGGTTCTAGCCATCGGGCGTCGGTGTTCGGAGCCGTCCGCCTGTCAACCCAGCTTCCTCCGATCCGGGGGGAGATTCAGGATTGACACGCGGGCGCTGAACGCCTAGAGATTACGCCCTCTGGATTTTGGGTTGGTGGTAGGCAGCTTCGGCCTAGACGCAGCCCGAGACGAACGGCACGGCGCGCCTCCACGGGAGGCGCGCCGTCTGCTGATCGGAACATCCCCTCCGCGCCTCCCGCGCAGGGGATGTTCTTTTTCGTGTCGGCCCGTCGCATCGGTCACAGTGTCGCCCGTCGGCCCCGTTTCGGTGGTTCGGCGCGCGGCCTTGCGCTGTCGGCGAAGCCCCGAAGCAGCTCGTGGAGTTCCGGTGACGCGTCCGCGTCATCGCTAGAAGGTGCAAGGGACGTTTGGACATGGACAGCCAGAACATCCGCATCCGTCTGAAGGCGTTCGATCATCGCGTGCTCGACCAGTCGACCAGCGAGATCGTCAACACCGCCAAGCGGACCGGCGCGCGCGTGCGGGGCCCGATCCCCCTGCCGACGCACATCGAAAAGTTCACCGTGAACCGTTCGCCGCACATCGACAAGAAGTCGCGCGAGCAGTTCGAGATCCGCACCCACAAGCGCCTGCTCGACATCGTCGATCCGACGCCGCAGACCGTGGATGCGCTCATGAAGCTCGACCTCGCCGCCGGCGTCGACGTCGAGATCAAGCTCTGATTTTGGTTTGGTAAGGGACCTCTCCGGTAATCGGATGTCCCTGGTCAGGAGATAAAGAACAATGCGATCCGGTTTGATCGCGCAGAAGGTCGGCATGACCCGCGTCTTCACGGACGACGGCCAGCATGTTCCGGTCACTGTGCTGAAAGTCGACAGCTGCCAGGTCGTCGCCGTTCGCACCGAGGAAAAGGATGGCTACACCGCCGTCCAGCTCGGCGCGGGCGCCATCAAGGTCAAGAACGTCAACAAGCCTGAGCGCGGGCATTTCGCCAAGGCGCGTGTGGAGCCCAAGCGTAAGCTTGTTGAGTTCCGCGTCGATGCCGATGCCCTGATCGAGGTCGGTGCCGAGCTGTCGGTGTCGCACTTCGTCGCCGGCCAGTTCGTCGACGTCACCGGCACCTCCATCGGCAAGGGCTTTGCCGGTGCGATGAAGCGCTGGAACTTCGGTGGTCTGCGCGCCACGCACGGCGTGTCGGTGTCGCACCGCTCGCACGGTTCGACGGGTAACCGTCAGGATCCCGGCAAGGTCTTCAAGAACAAGAAGATGGCCGGTCATCTCGGCGACGAGCGGGTCACGGTCCTGAACCTCCAGGTCGTGTCCGTCGACGAAGCCCGTGGTCTGATCCTGCTCAAGGGTGCCGTCCCCGGCGCCGAGGGCGGTTGGCTGCGCATCCGTGACGCCGTCAAGAAGAAGGCTCCGGAAGGCCTGCCCTTCCCGGCCGGCATCAAGTCTGCTCCGGCGGCGGAAGCCCCGGCCGAGACGCAGGAGTGAGCGCCATGAAGGCCACGATCAAGAATCTGAACAACGAAGCCGTCGGCGAGATCGAGCTGTCGGACGCCGTGTTCGGTCTGCCGGCCCGCACCGACCTGCTGGCCCGCATGGTTAACTGGCAGCTGGCCAA
Source organism: Azospirillum sp. TSH64 (assembly GCF_003116035.1). Taxonomy (GTDB): domain Bacteria; phylum Pseudomonadota; class Alphaproteobacteria; order Azospirillales; family Azospirillaceae; genus Azospirillum. Next base: position 7,538,638 of record NZ_LGQW01000015.1, on the reverse strand, counting down.
GCGCCGCTCCGGCAACCACAAGACCAAGGGCATCAGCGAGATCAGCGGCACGACCAAGAAGCCCTATGGGCAGAAGGGCACCGGCCGCGCTCGTCAGGGCTCCATCCGTTCGCCGCAGTTCCGCGGCGGTGCGACCATCTTCGGGCCGGTGGTGCGTTCGCATGCCCACGACCTGACCAAGAAGGTCCGCAAGCTGGCGCTCAAGACCGCCCTGTCGGCCAAGGCCGCCGAGGGCAAGCTGATCGTCCTGGAGGCCGCGGCCGCCGAGACGCACAAGACCAAGGAGCTGGCGGCCCGTCTTGCCACCCTCGGCCTGACTTCGGCGCTGATCATCGATGGCTCGAACCTGGACGACAACTTCGCCAAGGCTTCGCGCAACATCCCGCTGATCGACGTGCTGCCGGAGCAGGGTGCGAACGTCTACGACATTCTCCGCCGCGACACGCTGGTCCTGACCCGCAACGCGGTCGAGCAACTGGAGGCTCGCCTGAAATGAGCAAGCAGTCGAAACCTGCGGTGAGCCAGGAGCGGATGTACGACCTGATCCTCGCTCCCGTCATCACCGAGAAGTCGACGTTGGTGTCGGAGCATAACCAGGTCACGTTCCGCGTGCCGCTCACGGCCTCCAAGCCGGAGATCAAGGCCGCCGTTGAAGGTCTCTTCAACGTCAAGGTGACCGGGGTCAACACCCTCGTTTCCAAGGGCAAGACCAAGCGGTTCCGCGGCACCATCGGCCGTCGCTCGGACTTCAAGAAGGCCGTCGTCACCCTCGCCGAGGGTAACAAGATCGACGTGACCACGGGCATCTGAGCGGGAGTGTGATCCGATGGCTCTGAAGCAATACCGCCCGATTACGCCGTCGCTCCGCCAGCTGGTCATCGTTGACCGCTCGGAGCTGTGGAAGGGCAAGCCGGTCAAGACCCTCACCGAGGGCCTGACCAAGTCTGGTGGCCGCAACAACACCGGCCGCATCACTGCGCGCCGCATGGGTGGCGGTCATAAGCGTACCTACCGTCTGGTGGACTTCAAGCGTCGCAAGTTCGACGTTCCGGCCACCGTCGAGCGGCTGGAATACGATCCGAACCGCACGGCCTTCATCGCGCTGATCAAGTACCAGGATGGGACCCTGTCCTACATCCTGGCGCCGCAGCGCCTGAAGGTCGGCGACACCGTGATCTCCGGCGAGCGCACCGACGTGAAGCCCGGCAACGCGATGCCGCTGAAGAACATCCCGGTCGGTTCGATCGTGCACAACGTCGAGCTGAAGGCCGGCAAGGGTGGTCAGGTGGCTCGTTCCGCCGGCACCTACCTGCAGCTGGTCGGCCGCGACGGCGGCTACGCCCAGCTGAAGCTGCCGTCCGGCGAGCTGCGCATGGTTCGTGGCGAGTGCATGGCCACCCTGGGTGCCGTGTCCAACCCGGACCAGATGAACACCAACCTTGGCAAGGCCGGTCGCAACCGCTGGCTGGGCAAGCGTCCGTCGGTCCGTGGCGTCGCCATGAACCCGATCGACCACCCGCACGGTGGTGGTGAGGGTCGCACCTCGGGCGGCCGTCATCCGGTCACGCCGTGGGGCAAGCCGACCAAGGGCAAGAAGACTCGTCACAACAAGAAGACGGATGGCCTGATCCTGCGCCGCCGTCATTCGAAGTAAGGAGGTCGAACGATGGCACGCTCCGTTTGGAAGGGCCCGTTCGTCGACGGCTATCTGCTGAAGAAGGCGGACAAGAGCCGGGCTTCGGGCCGCAACGAGATCATCAAGATCTGGTCGCGTCGTTCGACCATCCTGCCGCAGTTCGTCGGTCTGACGTTCGGCGTCTACAACGGCCACAAGTTCCTGCCTGTTCTGGTTACCGAGCACATGATCGGTCACAAGTTCGGCGAGTTCGCTCCGACGCGGACCTTCTATGGCCACGCGGCGGACAAGAAGGCGAAGAGGAAGTAAGCCATGGGCAAGTCTGCCAACCCCAGCCGGGTCGCGGAGAACGAGGCTCTGGCCCGCAATCCGATGATCCGCACCAGCCCGCGGAAGCTCAACCTCGTCGCCCAGCTCATCCGGAACATGGATGCCAGCCGCGCCGTGGCCGAGCTGACCTTCTCCAAGCGCCGCATCGCCGGCGAAGTGAAGAAGGTCCTGCAGGCCGCGATCGCGAACGCCGAGAACAACCACCAGCTCGACGTCGACCGTCTGTACGTGTCGTCGGCGACGGTCGGTCGCGCTCTGGTGATGAAGCGCTTCCACGCCCGTGCCCGCGGTCGTGGCGCCCGGGTCGAGAAGCTGTTCAGCAACCTGACGATCATCGTCCGCGAGCGTGACGCCGCCGTTGCCGAGGGGGCCGAGTAATGGGTCAGAAAATCAATCCGATCGGGCTGCGCCTCGGCATCAACCGGACCTGGGACAGCCGTTGGTTCGCCAAGCGCGACTACGCCAATCTGCTGCACCAGGACCTGAAGCTGCGTGGCTATCTGCAGGGTCGCCTGCAGCAGGCCGGTTGCTCGCGCGTCGTCATCGAACGCCCGGCCAAGAAGGCCCGCATCACCATTCACTCGGCTCGTCCGGGCGTGGTGATCGGCAAGAAGGGCGCGGACATCGAGAAGCTGCGTCTTGAGCTGTCCAAGATGACCGGCAGCGAGGTGAGCCTGAACATCGTCGAGATCCGCAAGCCGGAAATCGACGCTCGCCTCATCGCCGAGAACATCGCCAGCCAGCTTGAGCGCCGTGTGGCATTTCGTCGCGCCATGAAGCGCGCCGTGCAGTCCGCCATGCGTCTGGGCGCCCAGGGCATCCGGATCAACTGCTCGGGCCGTCTCGGCGGTGCGGAAATCGCCCGCATGGAGTGGTACCGCGAAGGCCGCGTTCCGCTGCACACCCTGCGCGCCGACATCGACTACGGTGTGGGCACCGCCAAGACCACCTACGGCACCTGCGGTGTCAAGGTGTGGGTGTTCAAGGGCGAGGTGATGGCTCACGACCCGATGGCGCAGGACAAGCGCATGGGTTCCGAGCCGGTGTCGACCGATGGCGAGCCGCGCCGCGAGCGGCACGATCGCCGCGACCGTCGCGAGCGCTCCGAGCGCTCCGAACGCGAGTAAAGGGGCCGAGCGATGCTTTCTCCCAAGCGCACGAAATTCCGTAAGGCCCACAAGGGCCGCATCCACGGCAACGCCAAGGGCGGTACCGCCCTGAATTTCGGCTCCTTCGGCCTCAAGGCCCTGGAGCCGGAGCGCATCACCGCCCGTCAGATCGAAGCGGCCCGCCGCGCGATCACCCGTGCGATGAAGCGTCAGGGCCGCGTCTGGATCCGCATTTTCCCGGACCTCCCCGTCTCCACCAAGCCCGCCGAAGTCCGCATGGGTTCCGGTAAGGGCTCGCCGGAGTACTGGGCGGCTCGCGTGAAGCCGGGTCGCATCCTGTTTGAACTGGACGGCGTGCCGGCAGATGTGGCAAAAACCGCCTTCGCTCTGGCGGCCGCGAAGCTGCCGATCAAGGTGAAGCTGGTGACCCGCCTGGGCGGTGTCGAGGAGACCGCGGCATGAAGGCCGTAGACATTCGTACGAAGAGCGCGGATGAGCTGAACGATCAGCTCATCCAGCTCAAGAAGGAGCAGTTCAACCTGCGCTTCCAGAAGGCCTCCGGCCAGCTGGAGAACACCGCGCGGGTGAACACGGTGCGCCGCGACATCGCCCGCATCAAGACCATCCTCGGCGAGCGCGCCCGCTCCGCCGACGCCGGCAAGTAAGGGGGATCATCCATGCCTCGCCGCGTTCTGCAGGGCACGGTGGTCAGCGACAAGTGCGACAAGACCGTTACGGTTCTTGTCGAGCGCCGCGTCATGCACCCCGTGTACAAGAAGTTCATTCGTCAGTCGAAGAAGTACGCCGCCCACGACGAGGGTAACCAGTTCAAGGTCGGCGATACCGTTTCGATCATCGAATGCCGCCCGATCTCGAAGTCCAAGCGTTGGACGGTCGTGACGGAGTCCGCCGCCGACAGCGGCGCCGCGTGATAACGAAAGGTCGTAAACAATGATCCAGATGCAAACCAACCTGGAAGTCGCCGATAACAGCGGGGCGCGCCGGGTGCAGTGCATCAAGGTGCTTGGCGGGTCCAAGCGGAAGGTCGCGACCGTGGGCGACGTCATCGTCGTCTCGGTCAAGGAGGCCATTCCGAAGGGCCGCGTCAAGAAGGGTGACGTGCATCGCGCCGTCATCGTCCGCACCGCGAAGGAACTGCGTCGGGAGGACGGGTCGGCGATCCGTTTCGACCGGAATGCCGCCGTGCTGATCAACAAGCAGGGCGAGCCGATCGGCACCCGTATTTTCGGGCCGGTCACTCGCGAGCTGCGCGGCAAGAAGTTCATGAAGATCATCTCGCTGGCGCCGGAGGTGCTGTAATGGCCGCCAAGATCAAGACCAAGGACAAGGTCGTTGTCCTGACCGGCCGCGACAAAGGCAAGACCGGCGAGGTGTTGAAGGTTTTCCCCAAGGAGAACCGTGCCGTTGTGCAGGGCGTGAACGTGGTGAAGAAGCACCAACGTGCCAGCGCCCGCTCGCAGGGTGGCATCATCGAGATGGAGGCGCCGATCAACGTCTCCAATCTCGCTCACGTCGATCCCAAGGATGGCAAGCCGACCCGCGTCGGTTTCAAGATCCTTGAGGATGGCCGCAAGGTGCGTGTCGCCAAGCGGTCCGGCGAAGTCATTGACCTGTGAGGACCCGGGCATGACCGCACGTTTGAAAGAAGTTTACGATTCCAAGATCCGCGCCGCTCTGAAGTCGGAATTCGGCTACAAGAACGACCTGGAAGTTCCGCGGATCGAGAAGATCGTGGTCAACATGGGAGTCGGCGAGGCTGTCGCCGACTCCAAGAAGATCCAGCTCGCCGTGGCCGAGATGGCCGCCATCACCGGTCAGAAGCCGGTGGTGACCAAGTCGCGCAAGTCGATCGCCCAGTTCAAGCTGCGCGAAGGCATGGCGATCGGCTGCAAGGTCACGCTCCGCCGCGACCGCATGTACGAGTTCCTGGATCGCCTGGTGACGATTGCGTTGCCGCGCGTCCGTGACTTCCGCGGCATCCCGGGTGACAGCTTTGACGGCCGTGGCAACTATGCCATGGGTGTCAAGGAGCAGATCATTTTCCCGGAGATCGATTACGACAAGATCGATCAGATCCGCGGCATGGACATCATCATCGTCACTTCGGCGAAGACCGATCAGGAAGCCAAGGCTCTCCTGAAGGGCTTCGACATGCCGTTCGTGAGCTGAGGCTGGAGCACGACCATGGCTAAGACCAGTGCCATCGAAAAGAACAAGCGTCGCGCCAAGCTGGCCAAGCAGTACGCGAACAAGCGTGCGCGCCTGAAGGCAATCGCGAACGACAAGGCCCTCCCGCCGGAAGAGCAATTCGCTGCCCGCCTCAAGCTGGCCGAACTGCCGCGCAACTCCTCGAAGGTGCGCATCCGGAACCGCTGCGAAATGACCGGGCGTCCGCGCGCGTTCTATCGCAAGTTCAAGCTGTCCCGCGTCACGCTCCGCGAACTGGCCTCGACCGGCCAGATTCCGGGCATGACGAAGTCGAGCTGGTAAGGAGGGTCCGAGAATGTCTTTGAGCGATCCGCTCGGCGATATGCTGACCCGCATCCGCAACGGTCAGCACGCCCGCATGTCCGTTGTGGTTTCCCCGGCGTCTAAGCTGCGCGTCAACGTCCTGGAAGTTCTGAAGCGTGAAGGCTTCATCCGCGGCTGGTCCGAGGAAGAACTGCGTCCGGGCGTCAAGAACCTGAAGATCGAGCTGAAGTACCACGAAGGCGAGCCTGTCATTAAGCAGATCGCCCGTGTGTCGAAGCCCGGCCGCCGCGTCTACTCGAAGATCGCCGACCTGCCCCGTGTCTACAACGGGCTCGGTCTGTCGATCCTGTCGACCCCGCGCGGCGTGATGTCGGACAATGAGGCCCGCTCCGCCAACGTTGGCGGTGAAGTCCTCTGCCGCGTGTTCTAAGGGGGATTGGCAGATGTCGCGCATTGGCAAGCATCCCGTGCCGGTCCCGGCTGGCGTCGACGTAAAGGTCGACGGTCAGCAGGTGACGGCCAAGGGCAAGCTGGGGCAACTCAGCCTGACCCTGATCGACGACATCACCGCCTCGCTGGAAGACGGCAAGGTGGTGGTGAAGCCGGCAAACGACAGCAAGCGCGCCCGCGTCATGTGGGCGACCTCGCGCACCCTGATCAACAACATGGTCACCGGTGTCAGCCAGGGCTACACGATCAACCTGGAAATCAACGGCGTCGGTTACCGCGCGGCCGTGCAGGGCAAGGAGCTGGTTCTCCAGCTCGGCTTCTCGCACGACGTGAAGTACCCGATCCCGGAAGGCATCACGATCAAGTGCGACAAGCCGACGGCGATCTCGGTCAGCGGCTACGACAAGCACAAGGTCGGCCAGGTTGCCGCCGAGATCCGCGGTTGGAAGAAGCCGGAGCCCTACAAGGGCAAGGGCATCAAGTACGAGACCGAAACCGTCCTGCGCAAGGAAGGTAAGAAGAAGTAACCGCCATGCTGAAGCCAAAGCAACTCCACGAGCGCCGCAAGCAGCGCGTGCGCGCGCAGATTGCCAAGAAGGCCGGCGGGCGTGTTCGCCTCTCGGTCTTCCGGTCCAATCTGCACATCTACGCCCAGATCATCGACGACGTGAACGGCCAGACGCTCGCGTCCGCCTCGTCGCTCGAGAAGGAGCTGCGCGAGCAGCTCAAGCACGGCGGCAACGTCGATGCTGCCAAGCGCATCGGCGAGTTGATCGCCGAGCGCGCCAAGGCCGCTGGGATTACCGAGGTCGTGTTCGACCGCGGTGGTTACATTTACCATGGCCGGGTCAAGGCCCTGGCCGACGCCGCCCGTGAGGGCGGGCTGTCGTTCTAAGGAGGCCCGGATATGGCACGTGAACGTGGGGAGCGGGACAACCGCGACCGGCAGCCGCGCGAGCGGGAAGAAAGCGAGCTGATCGAAAAGCTCGTCGGCATCAACCGCGTTGCCAAGGTGGTCAAGGGTGGTCGTCGCTTCGGCTTCGCCGCTCTGGTCGTCGTTGGCGACGGCAAGGGTCGTGTCGGCGTCGGCTCGGGCAAGGCCCGCGAGGTCCCGGAAGCCATTCGCAAGGCGACCGACCAGGCCAAGCGCGGCATGATCCGCGTCCCGCTGCGCGAAGGCCGTACGCTGCATCATGACACCAACGGCCACTTCGGTGCCGGCAAGGTCGTGCTGCGGGCGGCTCCGGCCGGTACCGGCATCATCGCCGGTGGTCCGATGCGCGCGATCTTCGAGGCTCTCGGCGTCGCTGACGTCGTGACCAAGTCGATCGGCACGTCGAACCCGCACAACATGATCAAGGCGACCTTCGACGCCCTGACCCAGGTCACCAGCCCGCGGTCCGTCGCGGCGCGCCGTGGTCGTCGCGTGAGCGACATCCTCGGTCGTCGCGAGGCCGGCGCCGGTCAGGAGGCCTGATCATGAGCGAGAAGAAGACCGTCGTCGTGACCCAGATCGGCAGCCCGATCGGCCGCAAGCACGACCAGCGCGAAACGCTGGTCGGTCTGGGTCTCAACAAGCTGCACCGGACCCGCGAGCTGGAGGACACTCCGGCCGTGCGGGGCATGATCGCCAAGGTCGCGCACCTGGTCCGCGTCGAGAACGAGGGCTGAGATCATGACCAAGCTTAATGACCTGCGTGACAACGCCGGTGCCCGCAAGGCGCGCATGCGCGTCGGTCGCGGTATCGGTTCGGGCAAGGGCAAGACCGCTGGCCGCGGCGTGAAGGGTCAGACCTCGCGCACTGGCGTGGCGATCAACGGCTTCGAAGGTGGGCAGATGCCTCTGCACCGCCGCCTGCCGAAGCGCGGTTTCCGGAACATCTTCGCCAAGGAATACTCGGTGGTTAACCTGGGCATGGTCCAGAAGGCCATCGACCTGGGCAAGCTGAACGCCGCCGAGACCATCGATGCCGCGGCGCTCAACGCCGCCGGCGTCACCGGCAAGGTGAAGAAGGACGGTGTCCGTCTGCTGGGCAAGGGCGAGCTGACCGCGAAGGTTTCCTTCACGGTCGCCGGCGCGTCCAAGTCGGCGATCGAAGCCGTCGAGAAGGCGGGTGGCAGCGTCACGCTGACCGCTCCCGCCGCCGAAGCCGCCGAGTAAAGTTCCGCGACAAGCCCGTGCTTGCGCGCGGGCTTTCGGGGCACTACAAAAAGCGAAGTCGCGAGGGGCGGCCTGCGTCATGCAGTGCCGCCCCGTTCGCGCTTACGGGACAGGGATTGGACCATGGCATCAGCGGCCGAGCAGCTTGCCGCCAACATCAATTTCGGGGCTTTCTCCAAGGCGACCGAGCTGAAAAAGCGGATTTGGTTCACCTTGGCGGCCCTGATCGTCTATCGGCTGGGCACCTACATCCCGATTCCGGGCATCGATCCGCATATCCTGCAGGACGTTTTCAAGCAGCAGGGCAGCGGCATCCTCGGGATGTTCGACATGCTGGCCGGCGGTGCGCTCCACCGCATGACCATCTTCGCGCTCAACATCATGCCGTACATCTCGGCGTCCATCATCGTGCAGTTGCTGACCGCCGTGTCACCGCAGATGGAGGCCATGAAGAAGGAAGGCGAGGCCGGGCGCAAGAAGCTGAACCAATACACCCGGTTCGGCACCGTCGTTCTCGCCACCGTCCAGGCCTACGGCCTCGCGGTCGGGCTTGAGTCGATGCGCGGCTCCACGGGTGCTGCGGTCATCGACCCCGGCCTGTTCTTCCGCATCGCCACGGTCATCACGCTGGTCGGCGGCACCATGTTCCTGATGTGGCTGGGCGAACAGATCACCGCGCGGGGCATCGGCAACGGCACCTCGCTGATCATCTTCGCCGGCATCGTCGCGGAACTGCCGCGTGCGCTGGTCAACACGCTGGAACTCGGCCGACAGGGTGCGCTGTCCACCGTCTTCATCATCCTGATGCTGGTGATGGCGGTCGGCGTGGTGTTCTTCATCGTCTTCATGGAACGTGCCCAGCGCCGCCTGCTGGTGCAGTATCCGAAGCGTCAGGTCGGCAACCGGGTATTCGGCGGCGAAGCGTCGCACCTGCCGCTGAAGATGAACACGGCCGGCGTCATTCCGCCGATCTTCGCTTCGTCGCTGCTGCTGCTGCCGCTGACCGCGGTCGGCTTCGCCGGCGGCGAAGGGCCGGAGTGGCTGCAGGCGGTGTCGCGCTACGTCGCGCACGGCACGCCGCTCTATATGCTGCTGTACGCCTCGCTGATCGTGTTCTTCTGCTTCTTCTACACCGCCATCGTCTTCAACCCGACGGAGACGGCCGACAACCTGCGTAAGTACGGCGGCTTCATCCCCGGCATCCGTCCGGGCAAGAACACCGCCGACCACATCGACTACGTGCTGACGCGGCTGACGGTCATCGGCTCCGCCTACCTTGTGGCGGTTTGTCTCCTCCCCGAAATCCTGATATCCCAGCACTCGGTTCCGTTTTATTTTGGCGGCACCAGCCTGCTGATCGTGGTCACCGTCACGATGGACACGGTTGCGCAGATTCATTCCCACCTGCTGGCCCACCAGTATGAGGGATTGATCAAGAAATCGAAGCTTCGGGGGAGAAAGTAATGAACCTCATACTGCTCGGTCCGCCGGGCGCCGGGAAGGGGACCCAGGCGCGCCGTCTGGAAGACACTCGTGGTCTGGTGCAGTTGTCGACCGGCGACATGCTCCGCGCCATGGTGGCGGAAGGCGGGCCGCTCGGGCAGCAGGCGAAGGAGATCATGGCCGCCGGCAAGCTGATGCCGGACGAGCTGATGGTCAGCATGATCGCCGAACGCATTTCGAAGCCTGACGTGAAGAACGGCTTCATCCTCGACGGGTTCCCGCGCACGGTCGCTCAGGCCGAGGCGCTGGATCGGATGCTGGATGAGAAGGGCCTGAAGCTCGATCACGTGATCGAGATGCGGGTGGTCGACGACGTGCTTGTTGACCGCATCACCGGCCGTTATACCTGCGCCAAGTGCGGCAAGGGCTATCACGACAGCTTCGAGAAGCCGAAGGTCGAGGGCGTCTGCGATGTCTGCGGCAGCACCGAATTCAAGCGGCGCGCCGACGACAATGCGGAGACGGTGACCACCCGCCTGGGCCAGTATCACCAGCAGACCGCGCCGATCCTGCCCTATTACCAGGGCCGCGGCGTGCTGAAGGTGGTGGACGGCATGGCCGACATCGATGAGGTTACCAAGCAGATCGGGACGATCCTCGCCAGCTGAGGATCGCCGTCGGTCGGATAGAAAAAGGCCGCAGTCTCCATCCGGAGGCTGCGGCCTTTCTTTTTTGCCGTCTTTGGAGCGGGCTGCCGGTGTCAGCCGGCGCTGGGGGAGGGGGAGGCGTCGGTCGCGCTGTCGGTGCCGCCGGCGGAATGGTCGGACATCGTGCGGTAGCGCGCCAGGATCCAGCCGAGATGAGCGGTGACGGCGTTCGCGGCGCCGTCCGGGTCGCGGCGGGCGAGGGCCTGATGGATGGCGCGGTGATGCTCGATCATCAGCGTTTCATGGTTTTCCATGAAGGGTTCCGTGTGCTTCATCTCGACCATGTTGCCGAGGATGTCGCGGATGGTCGACAGCAGATGGAGGTAGACCGGGCTGCCCGACGCCTGGGCGACGGCGACGTGGAAATCCATGTCGTCGGCAGCGCGACCGCCGTCGCGGTTGGTCTCGGTCATCGCCGCCAAAATGCGGCCGATGGTGTCGATCTGCTCCGGCGTCGCGCGCTCCGCGGCGCGGCGGGCGGCCCAGCTCTCCAGTGCCATGCGGATTTCGACGAGGTCGCACAGGTTCTGGTGGGTGCTGCGGACCATGGCGGTCAATGCCCCGTCCATTACGCCGGCCGAGGAGACGACACGGGTGCCGCCGCCCTGGACTGCGGTCAGGAAGCCCTGCGTCTTCAACTTCTGCAGCGCGGCACGAACGGAAACCCGGCTGACATGCAGCTGTTCAGCCAGCTGGCGCTCGCCCGGCAGACGTTCACCCGGCACCAGCTCGCCCCGCGCAATGCGGTCGAGGAGCTGTTGCGCCACCCACTCCGAAATGCGCTGGGAAGAGGAGGGGACGTGAGCGCTGTCGTCGGTGCCGGGCACGGGTTGTTCCCCTTTGGTCGGAAGGCGGTTCATTGCTGGATGGTCATACCGGTAACGGTCCCGGCGGGTGCGGTCAATGCCCGACCGCCGCGCTGCGGCGCCTTGCCCACGGGATGGAAAACTATGGCGGCGATGGCGATGGGCAACCGCCCGGACCTGGGGGTCAGCGGCCGCCGGGGCGGGCCAGCAGGATGCCCGCCAGGATCACCGCGGCACCCAGTGCCTGCAACGGGCCCAGAGGCTCACTCAGGAGAACCCAGGCGAGGATGGCTGCCGCTGCCGGCTGAAGCAGCAGGCTGACCGACGAGAAGGACGCCGGCAGATGCGCCAGGGCGTAGGCGATCAGGCTCTGGCCGCAGGCGTGGCTGAACAGGGCAAGGCCCGCCAGCACCGCCCAGCCGGACGCGCTCGCCGGCAGCATCGGCTCGCCGTCATACAGGCCGATCGGCAACAGCACCAAGGCGGATATCGCGCCGCTCCAGGTCATGATGGTGGCGGTGGAGAATTCCGCGCGCAGCCGCCCGACCGACAGGATGTAGCCGGCATAGAAGGCGGCGGTGAGCAGGGCCAGCCCATCGCCGAACAGATGATCGGCATCGAGCTGGAAGCTCTCCCCCATCAGCACGATGGCGCCCGCCAGTGCCAGCAGCATGCCCATGACGAAACGGCGGGTGATCCGCTCCTTGAACAGGAACCAGGCGGCCGGCGCCACGTAGAGCGGGGCGAAGTTCGCCAGCAGCGTCGAGTTGGCGACCGAAGTGAAGCGAATCGACGTGTGCCAGATCGCAAGGTCGCCGGCGAAGAACAGGCCGGCCAGCGACAGGCGGGCATAGTCGGAGACCGAGGAGGGGCGGCGGCTGGAGCGCCCGCCCCGCTGCCGCGACTCGGCGGCCATCCACAGCCCCAGTGCCGGCATCGCCAGCGCGGTCCGCCAGAAGCCGGTGGCGACCGGTCCGACCTCCGACAGCCGGACGAAGATGGGGGCAAAGGCGATGCCCAAGGCGCCGACCAGCAGCGCGATCAGGGCGATGCGCTGGGTCCGGTACGCATGGTCGACGGGGAAGGCACTGGCGTCTGGCATGGACCGCTTATAACGGCCGCTCGGTTGCTGGGCCAGCGGGACGCAAGTCATGGCTGCCGTGCGCCCCCGGGACTCTCCCGGAGGCTGCCGGCGGCGATGGGAAAAACCGCGGATCAGCGCGGACGGATGCGGCGTAGCGCGACCGACTCGTCGTCCTCCGAGCCGAAATCGTCATAGTGCACCGGGCAACGGCCGTCCTTGCGGGGATGGTCCTTGACGGTGGCCGGATACCAGTCGCCCTTCCATTCCACGGACACCCGCATGCCGGGCTGGCACAGCGACGAACCGGCGGCATAGCCACCATTGTTCGACATCGGAGCGGCCCCCATCGGCGCCTGCATCATCGGCGCCTGAACGCCGCCCGGCGGCACCGGGCTCAGCATCGGCGCGGTGGGCGCCGGCTTTTCCTGGTCGCAGAAGGCGGTGCAGACGCGCTTGGCGACCACCTGCCCGCCGCAGCTTCCGCCGAAGCAGTCGCGATAGTCGGATTCGCAGCGCGCTTCGCAGCTGCTGTTGCCGCAGGAATAGGAGCGGTCGAAATCACCCACCGACTTCTTGATCGGCTTCTTCTCCGCCTGCTGGCGGTTGACGTAGGCCTGATAGTCGTAGAGGGCGCGCGACCGCGCCTCGTTCACGCAGGCCTGCTGCGACATGCCGCAGTTCTGGCGGCAGTAGTTGCGGTTCTGCTGGCACTGGTTGACACAGAGCCGACCTTCGGCCGAGCTTGGCGGGACGAGGCTGTACTGCGTCTCGTAAACGGGTCCGCAAGCGCTGAGCAGCGCCATCACGGCAAGGCAGAGGGAAAGCAGGCGAAGCATGCGGGTCGTCTTCCGGGTGGGTTCGCGCGGGAGAGGGAAGGACAGCCTAGCATCTTGCCGTTCGGGCTACCACCATCGGCCGCGCTTCCGCCCGGCGTCGCGGTTGCGTTAGTGTGGCATATGGCCACATCACCTTCCGAACATCGCCAGCCCGTCACCGCCCCCGCGCCGGCACCGCGCAGTGCCGTTCCGCTGCTGGGACCCGGCGATCCGCCGCCGGTGACCACGCTGAACCCGGATGCCGGCGGACCGCTGCTGCTGCTGTGCGACCACGCCTCCCGCGCGGTCCCGCGGTCGCTGGCCGACCTCGGTCTGCCGGAGGAGCAGCTCTGCCGCCACATCGCCTACGACATCGGCGCGGCCGAGGTGACGCGGCGGCTGGCGAAGCGGTTCGGCGCCACCGCGGTGCTCTCCGGATTCTCCCGGCTGGTGATCGATCCGAACCGGGCGCTTGAGGATCCGACCGCCATCCCGGTGGTCAGCGACGACGTGGTGATCCCCGGCAACCGTGCGCTCGATGCCGAGGCCCAGGCGCAGCGGGTGGAGGCGCTGTTCAAGCCCTACCACGCCGCGGTCGCGGCGGCGGTCGCAGCGATCCGCGCCCGCGGGCAGGTGCCGGTGCTGGTTTCGGTGCACAGCTTCACCCCGGCCATGCGCGGGGTGGCGCGGCCCTGGCACATCGGCGTTCTGTGGGACAACGATCCGCGCCTGCCGGTGCCGCTGATCGACGCGCTGAAGGCCGACGGCCGTTGGTGCGTCGGCGACAACCAGCCCTATTCCGGCCGCGGCACGCTGGGCGGCACGGTGGAAACCCATGCGACCCCCGCCGGCTACCCCAATGTCCTGCTTGAGGTGCGGCAGGACCTGATCGCCACGCCGGAGGGCGCCGATCTCTGGGCGCAGGTGATCGGCGACGCGCTGGACCCTCTGCTCTCCCTGCCGTCGCTGACGGTCGTCCACCATTATCCCCGGGCCTGACACCGCATGGAAAGCACCGTGACCGAACCGTCCTTCACCCTCGGCCTGGAAGAGGAATATCTGCTGGTCGACCGCGGCACGCGCGACATCGTGACCAGCCCGCCGGACGAGATGCTGGAAGCCTGCCAGGAACAGGCGCCCGGCCGCATCCATCCGGAATTCCTGCGCTGCCAGATCGAGGTGGGAACGCCGGTCTGCAAGACGCTGGACGAGGCGCGGGCCGAGTTGGCGGCGCTGCGCGGCACGGTGGCCGGGGTGGCCGACCGCTACGGGCTGGCGCCGATCGCCGCCTCGACCCATCCCTTCGCCGCATGGGAGCCGCAGAAGCACACCAACCGCGACCGCTACAACATGCTGGCCCGCGACCTCGGTGCGCCGGCCCGCCGGCTGATGATCTGTGGCATGCATGTGCATGTCGGGATCGAAGATGATGACCTGCGCATCGACCTGATGAATCAGGTCCGCTATTTCCTGCCGCACCTGCTGGCGCTGTCGACCTCCTCGCCCTTCTGGCGCGGGCGCGACATGGAGCGCCGCTCCTACCGGCTCAGCGTCTGGCACGAGCTGCCGCGCACCGGCATGCCCGCCGGCTTCCAGAGCTATGGCGAGTATCAGAGCCACGTCGCGGTTCTCGTGAATGCCGGGGTGATCGAGGATGCCAGCAAGCTGTGGTGGGACATCCGCCCGTCCTCGCGCTTCCCGACGCTGGAGATGCGCATTACCGACATCTGCACCCGGCTGGACGATGCGGTGACGGTGGCGGCGCTATATCGCTGCCTGCTGCGCATGCTGTGGCGGCTGAAGCTGCGCAATGTGACGTGGCGGCCCTACAAGAACCTGCTGATCGAGGAAAACCGCTGGCGCGCCCAGCGCTACGGCCTGGACAGCGGGCTGGTCGATTTCGGGCAAGGCCGCATCGTGCCCTACGCCGACCTGCTGGACGAGATCATCGACCTGACCCGCGAGGATGCCGAGCATTTCGGCTGCACCGCCGAGGTCGGGCGGGCGCGTGAAATTCTGAAGCGCGGCACCAGCGCGCACCGGCAGATCGAGATCTTCCAGGCGGCGCTCGCCGACGGCGCCAGCGAGGACGAGGCTTTGCGGCGGGTGGTGGACTGGCTGGCGGAGGAGACGATGGTGGGGGTGCGGGACGAGCCGTCACCGACGGGCGTCACCGCCTGATCCCGCCCCCCCCCGGCGTCCACGGAGTTGTCAGCGCAGGGGCGTGTCGAAGATATGCGCCTCGCCCTCGACATGGATGCGGACGCGGCTGCCGATCCTCGGCAAATCCAGGCTGGAATGGCGCAGGAGCAGCGGGTTGCGCTGCCCCGGCACAGTGCCGAGCGCCACCGCGACCTTGCAGACGGAGCCGCCGAACTCGACGTCGATGACCCGCCCCCAGCTTTCCACACCGCTCTCCCCGGCGTTCGGTGGGACGTTCGGCGGGGCATCGCGGTCGTCGACCACCAGCCGGAGCTGCTCGGGGCGCAGCATGATCTCGGCCGCGCCGCGCCGGGAACCGGCGCTCACTGCCAGCCGGCCGAGACTGCAGCTCGCCCAGCCGTTTTCGACGTCCGCCGGCAGGATGATCGCATCGCCGAGGAACGCCGCCGTCTCGCGGTCGCGCGGCCGCCGGTACAGCTCCTGGGGCGAGCCGACCTGCGTCAAGCGGCCTTCGCGCATCACCGCCACCTGATCGGCGAAGGACAGCGCTTCGGCCTGGTCGTGGGTGACGAGGATCGTCGCGATCCCGGCTTCGCAGAGCACCCGGGCGACGGTGCGGCGCAGGGAGTCGCGCAAGCCGGTGTCGAGCGCCGAGAAGGGCTCGTCCAGCAGCATCAGCGCCGGCTTGCGGGCGAGCGCGCGGGCGAGCGCGACGCGCTGCTGCTGGCCGCCGGACAGTTCGTGCGGCCGGCGCTCCAGCATCTGCGGATCGAGTTCCACCGCATCCAGCAGTTCGAGGATGCGGCTCCGCCGGCCGGCATCGCCGCGCTCCAGCCCGAAGCCGATGTTGTCGGCGATGCTGAGATGGGGGAACAGCGCGCCGTCCTGCGGCACATAGCCGATGCCGCGACGGTGGGCCGGCACGATTCCGGCGCCATCCACCAGCGGGTGCCCGTCGAGCAGGATACGGCCGCTGTCGGCGGACTCGAAGCCGGCGACGATGCGCAGAAGCGTGGTCTTTCCCGAGCCGGAACGTCCGACGATGGCGGTGCGGCTGCCGGCATGCACCGAGAGGTCGACATCCTCCAGCGCCACCGCGTTGCCATACCGTTTTCCCAGTCCCTGAACCTGAAGGAAGCTCATCGTCCGGCGGCCCGTTTCGATTGGATGTGGAGAAGGATCGTCATCGGCAGCGATGCGGCGACCATCATCACCGCATAGGGGGCAGCCCCCGCATAGTCGATCTCGCTGGTCAGCGACCAGAATTCGGTGGCCAGCGTGCGCGTGCCGCTGGGGGCGAGCATCAGGGTCGCCGTCAGCTCGTTGGTGATGCCGAGCGCCACCATCGCCATGCTGGCCGCCGCACCGGGCGCGGCGAGCCGGAAGGTGATCTGGCGCACCGCCTGCAACGGCGTGCGGCCCAGCGCCATGGCCGCCCGCTCCAGCTCGACCGGCGCCTGGGCGAGGCTGGCCCGCAGCCCGACCAGGGCCCGCGGCAGGAACAGCAGCAGGTAGGCCAGCAGCACCGTGCCGACGGTTTGGTAGAGCGGCAGCGCGACCCGCACGGTGATCGTCACCAGCGACAAGGCGACGACCACCCCTGGCAGCGAGCCGACATAGTAATGGCAGGCTTCCAGAAGACGCTGGAGCCGGCCGGGCGCACGCACCGACAGCCAGGCCATCGGTGCGGCGGCCAGCGTGGTCAGCAGCGCGCCGGCCAGCGCCAGGGCGACGGTCTGGACGATGGCGCCGCCGATGTCGGCGCCCTGCCAGATGCGGGAACCGCCGATGGCCAGCCAGCGGCCGAGCGTCAGCAGCGGGACGCCGAGCGAGAGTGCGGCGAACAGCAGCGGGATCAGCAGGCAAGGCAGGGTCGCGCGGCCGAGTTCGACCGGTGCCGCCCGTCTTGCGGCGCCGCTGCCGACACGGGCGTAGCGTTCGTGGCCGCGCAGCAGCACCTCGCCGCCCATCAGCCCCATGCAGAGCAGCACGAGCACGCCGGCCAGCATATTCGCCGCCGGGCCGTTGTAGGCCGACTGGAACTGGTCGACGATGGCGGTGGTGAAGGTGTCGAACTGGATCATGACGTAGAGGCCGTATTCGGCCAGCAGATGCAGGCCGATCAGCAGCGAACCGCCGCAGACGGCCAGCCGCAGCTGGGGCAGCACCACCGTCAGGAAAACCCGCCATGGTCCGTGGCCGAGCGAGGCGGCGACGTCCTCCATCGTCGGATCGAGCCGGCGCAGCTGGGCGGCGACCGGCAAATAGAGGAATGGGGAGTAGGCGAGCACCGAGACCAGCACCGCTGCCGCCAGCCCGTGCAGGCCGGGGGCGACGGTGACCCAGGCATAGCTGTGGACGAAGGCGGGGACCGCCAGCGGCGCCACCGCCAGCCAGGCCCAGAACCGCCGTCCCGGCAGGTCGGAGCGCTCGGTCAACCAAGCCAGCGTGACCGCCACCAGGATGGAAAGCGGCAGGGTCAGCAGCACCAGCAGCAGCGTGTTCACCAGCAGCTCGCCGACCCGGCGGCGGAACACCAGCTCGACCACCGTGTCCCATCCGGTCTGGAAGGTGATCCAGACGACGAAGGCGAGCGGCATCAGCGCAAGCGCCGCGACCACAGAGGTGACGGCCAGGACCGGCAGTGCCGCCTGCTTGGGACGGCGTGCGGTGACGAGGGAGGCCGCGGCATGAAGCGTGGGGCGGTCGCGGTCCGCCTGCGGCTGGGAAGAGTGTGGGTGAAGAGCGATGACGGTGAACTCCGGAACCGGCTCCGGGTCCGTCCGGATGGACGGGCCTGAACTGCCGCCGCCCGCGGGTTCGATGCCGCGGGCGACGGCAGATTGGATTACAGCAGGCCGGCCGCAGTCATCAAGTCGGTGACGGCCTTGTTGTTGAGAGCCTCCGGCTTGACCTTCGGCGCCTGCAGCTTGTCCAGCGGCTCCAGCTTGGCATTGGACGCGATGCCGCCGGCGACGGCGTATTCATAGGAATCGCCGTCACGCAGCACTTCCTGCCCGCCCTTGCCGGTCAGGAACTTCACGAAGGCCTCGGCCTCGCGCTTGTTCTTGCTGGATGCCAGCATGCCGGCGCCGGAGATGCTGACGAAGGCGCCGGGATCGCCGTTGCGGAAATAGTGCAGGGCGACGTTCTTGCTGTTCTCGCCGCCGGTGCGGGCCTGATCGCCAATGTAGTAATAATGGTAGATCACCGCGCCCTCGACCTCGCCGGCATTCACCGCCTTCATGGCGACGCTGTTGCCGCGGTAGGGCTTGGCGTTCTCCTTCATCGCCTTCAGCCAGGAGGCGGTGGCCGCCTCGCCTTTCAGCTGGAGGAGCGCGCCGACGATGGCCTGGAAGTCGGCACCGGCGGGCGAGGCGGCCCAGCGGCCCTTCCACTCCGGGTTGGCGAGGTCGAGCAGCGATTTCGGCAGCTTGTCCTGCGTCAGCTTGCCGGTGTTGTAGGCGAAGACGGTGGAGCGGGCGGCGATGCCGACCCAATGGCCGTTGGCCGGGCGGAAGCTCTCGGGCACCGGGGCCAGCGTCTCGGCGCCGAGCGGCGCGAACAGCCCGGCATTGTCGACCAGGGCCATCGCCGGCGAATTCTCCGTCAGGAACACGTCGGCGGGGGAGGCGGCGCCCTCCTGCACGATCTGGTTCCCAAGCTCCATGTCGCTGCCGTTGCGCACGGTCACCTTGATGCCGGTCTCGCGGGTGAAGCGCTCCACCCACTCCTTGGTCAGGCTGGCGTGCTGGGCGTTGTAGACCGTGATGCCATCGGCACTCGGCGTCGCCTGGGTGGGGGCCGTCTGCGCCGAGGCGGTGCCGGTGAGGGCCACGACCGGCAGGGCGGCGAGAGCGGAGGCAAGGGCGAGCGACCGGACGAACCGGGAGCGGGAGATCTTCATTCCAACCTCTTCTTCGGACAGGCCGGGCCTCGAGGGACCAAGCCATCGCTGCCTTTTAGTCCCTCCCGCTACTTGTTGCAACTTGTTCTCATTCGCGTAAACTTGTCCAACGACTGGCTTTTTCGTCGATCCAACCACCTTGACGCGCGCGTCACGTCTCCATACGCTTCCGCACCGTCGATGCCGCAGGAATGCGGGTTGAACAGGGCTGGCAAATAAGACGCTGAAAAGCAAAGAGGGCCGCTCCATCGCAGGCGGCCCTCTTTTAATTTTCGGTGCCAACTTCGAGGGGAGGGGGGAGCATGGCGGGCGCCAAGTTCCTGAAGTTCGACACGCAGAGCCTGCATGCGGGGCAGAAGCCCGATCCGGCCACCGGGGCACGGGCGGTTCCGATCCACCTGACCTCCTCCTACGTCTTCAGCGACGTCGATCAGGCGGCGGCGCTCTTCAACCTGGAGCGGCCCGGCCACATCTATTCGCGCATCTCCAACCCCACCGTCGCGGTGCTGGAGGAGCGGCTGGCGACGCTGGAAGGCGGGGTGGGCGCGGTCTGCACCGCCAGCGGACAGGCGGCGCTGACGCTCGCCATCATGACGCTGATGGGGGCGGGCGGGCACATCGTCGCCTCATCCTCCATTTATGGCGGCAGCCGCAATCTGCTGGCCTATACCCTGCCGCGCTTCGGCATCACCACGACCTTCGTCCACCCGCGCGACTTCGACGGCATCCGCGCCGCGATCCGTGATGAGACCCGGCTGGTCTTCGGCGAGGTGCTGGGCAATCCGGGGCTGGAGGTGCTGGACGTGCCGAAGGTCGCGGCCATCGCCCACGAGGCCGGGATCCCGCTGCTGATCGACTCGACCTTCACCACCCCCTATCTCTGCCGGCCTTTCGAGCATGGCGCCGATCTGGTCATGCATTCCTGCACCAAGTGGCTGAGCGGGCATGGCACCGCCATCGGCGGTGTGGTGATCGACGGCGGCCGCTTCGACTGGGAGGCGTCGGGCAAGTTCCCGACCCTGACCGAGCCCTATGCCGGCTATCACGGCATCGATTTCGCCGAGGAATACGGCCCGGCCGCCTTCATCGTCCGTGCCCGTGCCGAGGGTTTGCGCGACTTCGGCGCCTGCATGAGCCCGATGAACGCCTTCCAGATCCTGCAGGGCGTGGAGACGCTGCCGCTGCGGATGAAGTGCCACATCCACAACGCCCGCAAGGTCGTCTGCTTCCTGGAAGGGGAGCTGAATTCGGAGAAGGGGGCGGTCGCCTGGGTCTCCTACCCGGAACTGGTCGATCATCCCGACCATGCTCTGGCCGCCCGGCTGCTGCCGCATGGCGCCGGTTCGATCATCTCCTTCGGCATCCGGGCCGGCGCGCAGGGCGGCGGCCGCGAGGCCGGACGGCGCTTCATCGAGTCGCTGACGCTGTTCTCGCACCTCGCCAATGTCGGCGACGCCAAGTCGCTGGTGATCCATCCGGCCAGCACCACCCACGCCCAGCTCGATGCCGAGGCGCTCAAGGCCTCCGGGGTGGGGGAGGACATGATCCGCCTGTCCATCGGGCTGGAGGATTGCGAAGACCTGATCGACGATCTGAAGCAGGCGCTGCGCGCCGCCACCAAGGGCTGAGGGCCGCGCCATGCAGCTGACCGTCAACGGAAACCCCGTCTTCATCCACACCGGCGGCCGGGACATCGACCCCGCCCGTCCGGCTGTCGTGCTGATCCACGGCGCCGGCATGGACCACAGCGTGTGGAGCCTGCAAAGCCGCTATCTCGCCCACCATGGCCGCTCCGTCCTGGCGGTCGATCTGCCCGGCCATGGCCGTTCCGGCGGCGGGCCGCTGGACAGCATCGCCGCCATCGCCGACTGGGTGATCGCCCTGCTGGACGCCGCCGGGCTGGAGCGGGCGGCGCTGGTCGGCCACTCCATGGGCGCGCTGGTGGCGCTGGACGCCGCCGCTCGCCATGGAGGCCGGGTCGAGGAGGTGGCACTGCTGGGCGTGGCGGAGCGGATGCCGGTCCATCCGGACCTGCTGGCCGCGGCCCATGCCGGCGAACAGTCGGCCATCGAGATGGTGATCGGCTGGGGCTCCGGCCCGCGCGGCCATGGCGGTGCCCAGGGCGGCGGCTGCCCGACGCCGGGGCTGGCGCTGATCCCCGGCGGGCGCCGGCTGATGGCTTCGGTGCGTCCGGGCGTGCTGGGCGTCGACCTCGCCGCCTGCAACGACTATGGGCAGGGGGCCGATGCCGCGGCGATGGTTGCCTGTCCGGCGCTGTTCCTGCTGGGGGCGCTCGACAAGATGACCCCGGCGAAGGCCGGACGGTCGCTGGCGGCCCGCGTCAAGACATCGCAGGTCGTCGTCCTGCCGCAGACCGGGCATATGGTGATGACCGAGTCCCCCGATTCGGTGCTGGAAGCCTTGGCTTCCTTCCTGTCCCTGCGGCGGGGATAGGGGTTTCAACGCGGAAATCATGCACCCGGAGTGGGGTTGATCCTGACATGAACCGTTAACGCCCACTGATTACCCTGCGGACGGCGGGATCGAGCGCAATCCCGCTGTCCGCATCAGGGTCGGGGGTGTCGTCTTGCAGGATGGCCTGTCCAGGGAACTCAGGATCGGCGGCCTGTTCCAGGATCGCCGCGAGCTTGTCGCTGTGCTGTCGCCGGACGGGCGCGTGCGCCACATCGGCGAGTCCGCGGGCGACCTGCTGGGCTATCCGCCGAAGGCGCTGGCCGGCGCATCGCTCGGCGAGCATATCCACCCCGACGATGTGGAGGAGGCGCAGCACAGGCTGCAACTCCGTGTGAACGCTCCGGCGGGCAGCAGCGGCCGCGCCGTTTTCCGCTTCCGCCATGCCGATGGCGGCTGGCGCTGGCTGGAGGTCACCACCCGCAACGAGCTGGCCGACCCGGCCATCGGCGGGCTGGTGCTGAACATCCGCGACATTAGCGACCACATCGCCCTGTCGGAGCGGCTGCGCGCCAGCGAGGCGCGTTACCGCATCCTGGCGGAGGCGGTGCCGGTCGGCATTCTGCAGGCCGATTCCACAGGGCAGGTGCAGTTCGCCAATGCCCGTCTGGCCGGGATCACCGGGCTGGAGCCCGACCGGCTGCTCTGCAGGGGCTGGCTCGATGCCGTACATCCGGAGGACCGGGAGCGGGTGGCGGCGGATTGGCGGCTGGACTCGGGCTGCGATGCCGCGACGACCGATTTCCGCTTCCACGATCCGGACGGGACGGGGGCCGACCGCCGGGTGCTGTGCCAGCGCATCCGCCTGGAGGATGGCGGCACCATCGCCACCATCACCGACGTCAGCGAATATGTCCTCACCGCCAACGCGCTCCGCCTGTCGGAGGCGCGCAACGAGGCGGTTCTCGACACCGCCGCCGATGCGATCCTGACCGTCGACGAGGCGGGCGTGCTGCTCAGCTTCAACCGTGCGGCGGAGGCGATGTTCGGCGTTGCGGCGGGCGACCTGCTGTGGCGCCCGCTCGACCGCCTGATCCCGCTGGCCGATTTGAGGGAGGAGGGCGGCATCCGGCTGGAGTTCGCTCCCGGCCAGACCACCGCCCTGGTCGCCCGTGACCGTGCGGCGGAGGCGGAACGTGCCGACGGCACCCGCTTTCCTGTCGAGTTGTCGGTCAGCGCCAGCGAGGTGGAGGGGCGGCGGCTCTACACCGCCATTCTTCGCGACGTGACCGAGCGTCGGCGGGTCGAAGCCGAGCTTCTGGCCGCCAAAGAGGCGGCGGAGGCCGGGGACCAAGCGAAATCGACCTTCATCGCGACGATGAGCCACGAGTTGCGCACCCCGCTGAATGCGGTGATCGGCTTCTCCCAACTGTTGGAGACGCAAGCCGGGACTGCCGCGGCGGGCGGGCGGCAGAATGACTTAATGGCTGACTGCGTCGGGGCGATCCGGCAGGCCGGCGAACAACTTCTGGCGATCATCGACGACATCCTCGACATGGCGCGCGTCGATGCCGGCGGGTTGTCGCTGGTCGAAGGATCGGTGAACCTGTCGGCGTTGATCGAGCGCGCGGTGGCGGATCTGCGCTTCCATGCGACCCGTCAGGGCGTGATGGTCGAGGTGATGGCCGATGGCGACCTGCCGCCGATTCGCGGCGACGACCGCCGCCTCGGGCAGGCCTTGGGGAACCTGCTGTCCAACGCCATCAAGTTCAGCCATCCGGGTGGTCCGGTCAGCCTTTCCGCCGGGCTCGCCGCCGATGGTTGGGTGGAGCTGTCGGTGTGCGACCGTGGCGTCGGCATGCGGCAGGAGGACGTCGCGAAGGCGCTCACCCCCTTCGGCCAGATCGACCAGACCGTCACCCGCCGTCACGAAGGCATCGGTCTCGGCCTGCCGCTGGCGCTGCGTCTGGTGGAGGCGCATGGCGGCACGCTGACGTTGGACAGCGCGCCGGGGCAGGGCTGCACCGCCACCATCCGGCTGCCGCCCTCGCGCATCATGACCATCGCGGAGTTGCTGGCGTCGATGTCCTGATCTGGCCTGTGCCGCCCGGATGTGCCAGAAGCTGTCGCGGGATGTCCGCCTTGTCGGCGGACGGTTTCGGAAAGGCAGGTGTGCGATGGCGGATCGGAACGGTGTCAGGGACGCGGTGGTGCTGGTCAGCGGCGGGCTCGACTCGACGACGGTGCTCGCCATCGCCAAGGCCGAGGGCTACCGGGTCAATGCGCTCAGCTTCCGTTACGGCCAGCGCCATTCGGTGGAGCTGGAAGCGGCGCGGCGGGTGGTCGCGGCGATGGGGGTGGAGCGGCATGTGATCGCCGACATCGACCTGCGCGCCTTCGGCGGCTCGGCCCTGACCGACTCCATCGCCGTGCCGAAGCACGACAGCACCGCCGATCTGCAGGCCGGGCTGGGCGAGGGCATCCCCGTCACCTATGTCCCGGCGCGCAACACCGTCTTCCTGTCCTTTGCGCTGGCCTGGGCGGAGACGCTGGGAGCATCCGACCTGTTCATCGGCGTCAATGCGCTGGATTACTCCGGCTATCCCGACTGCCGGCCCGAATACATCGCGGCGTTTGAAACACTCGCCAACCTCGCCACCAAGGCCGGGGTCGAAGGCACCAGCCGCTTCAGGATCCATGCACCGCTGATGACGCTGGACAAGGCCGCCATCGTCCGCCGCGGGCTGGAGCTGGGGGTGGACTACAGCCTCACCCACTCCTGCTACGATCCGACGCCGGAGGGGTTGTCCTGTGGCGCCTGTGACAGCTGCCTGCTGCGTCTCAAGGGCTTTTCCGAAGCCGGAATGACCGATCCGATCCGTTACGATACCGGAATGAATGCGTAACAGAAGAGATCGTTTCGCGATCGGTTCTTATATCCAGGCCGTCACTTCCAGGGCATCTCGGTCCACAGGCTGCGGAACTCGCCGTCCAGCTGCATCAACTCGGCGGTGAAGGCGTCGGGGCCGACGATGCGCAGCGGCTGGAAGGTCTCGCGCGCCTTGGCCTGGAATTCCGGATCCATGGCGGCCTTGGTGATCGCCTCGATCAGGGGGCGGCGGATCTCCGGCGGCAGGCCTTTCGGAGCACCGATGCCGCGCATCGACACCATGTCGATGGCATAGCCCTGCTCGCGGAAGGTCGGCAGGTCGGGTGCCATGTCCCAGCGCGATCGGCTCATCACGCCCAGCATCCGCACCGGATCGCCACCGGCGAGTCCACGCAGCCCCTCGCCCAGATTCTGGTCGCAGATCTGGATGTGCTGGCCCAGCATCGCCCGGTAATTCTCGGCGCTGCCGGGAAAGGGCACATGGGTGAGGTGAACCCCGGCCTGCCGTTCCAGCAGGAGCATGGCGAGATGGTCGTCGGAGCCGATGCCGGTCGAACCGACGGTGAGAGCGCGGGGATTGGCCTTGGCCTGTGCGACCACGTCTGCGACCGAGCGGAACGGGCTGTCGGCGCGGACGGTCATCACGCCGGGGTCGTCGACGATGTTCACCAGCGGATCCAGCCGATCCAGGCCGTAGCGCGCCTGCCGTTCGATCGGGATGGTGATGAGGTTCGGCGTGTTGATGAAGCCGATGGTGTAGCCGTCGGGCACGGCGTCGGCGATGGCGGCGAAGCCGATTTCCCCGCCGGCGCCGGGACGGTTCAGGATGACGATCCGGGCGCCTCCCAGATACCGCTCGATGTAGGGCGCCAGCATGCGGGCCGTCACGTCGGTCGATCCGCCGGCCCCATAGGCCACGATCATGGTGATCGGCTTCTCCGGATAGGCGGCCTGCGCCATCGGGGCGGCCGCAGCGCACAGAACCAGCGCCGCGAGTGCCGTGCCGAAAAGGGATGCGGCACGGCCGCCGGCCATGCGCAGTAATCGGGTCGCTGCTGTCATCGCTCCATCCCTTCTTTCGTGCCGATGGGGCCGGCGCCGGCTCCGCTCGCCTCGGCACCCGCATCCACACGCCGTCGCTTGTGCGTGTATTGACTAAATTTATTGATATCGAAAAGGGTGTCTCCGCGCGAAATGCCGCGGATAAAGTTTGAAAATTTCCTTTTATCGCGAATTAAAGCGCGCAACGTCATGCATATGACACTCGACGGAGATGCGCTGCGCGACGATAATGCAACCCGCGGATTCGGGTGCCGAGGGTTCGGAACGGCCAGTGTGGACTGCGCCCGGTTGGGCGCGGGCCCGCTCCCTCCCGTGCCCCTCGTCCGATGAACTCGTTCCACGAAGCGAGAGCGCTGCACCCGGCCTACTCGCCGTCGCGTGCCTGAGAGAGCGGACATCCATCCAATGACACATACCCTGAGATCGCCACGGCCGGCTGCCTTCCGGCTGAGATCGCCCCAGGACCTGGCGGCCGGGCTGCTGCTCGCCGCCATCGCACTCGGCGGCCTGTGGCTGGCGCGCAATTGGGAGGCCGGGTCGCTGGCCCTGATGCAGGCCGGCTTCTTCCCGCGGCTCGTCTGCTATTTCCTGCTGTTGTCGGGGCTCGCGACGATGTTTCGCGCCCTGACCGCCGATGCGCCGGCGGCATTGGCCTGGGCATGGAGGCCGTCGGTCGCCATCACCGTCGCGGTGGTGGCCTTCGCCGCCCTGCTCGACAAGCTGGGACTGGTGCTCGCCATCCTGGCGCTGATCGGGATCGGCGGGCTGGCCGGCCGGCCGCTGCGCCCGGGTCCCTTCACCGCATTGTGGGCCACGCTGGCCTCCGCCTGCGTCGCCATCTTCTCCTGGGGACTGGGCCTGCCGCTCCAGATCTGGCCATGATGGACGTCTTCGCCAATCTCTGGCTCGGGCTGGGCGTGTCGGTCGAGCCGATGAACCTGCTCTACTGCTTCCTCGGCGCCCTGATCGGCACGCTGATCGGCGTTCTGCCGGGGCTGGGGCCGACGGCGACGGTGGCGCTGTTGCTGCCGATCACTTTCTACCTGCCACCGGTCGGCGCGCTGATCATGCTGGCCGGCATCTTCTACGGCGCCCAGTATGGCGGCTCGACCACCGCCATCCTGGTGAAGCTGCCGGGCGAATCCTCGTCCGTCATGACCTGCCTGGACGGCAACGCCATGGCGCGCCAGGGCCGCGGCGGCGTGGCGCTGGCGACCGCGGCACTGGCCTCGCTGTTCGCCGGCATCGTCACCACGCTGGTCATCGCCGTCGCCGGTCCGCCGCTTGCCGGGGTGGCGCTGGCCTTCGGTCCGTCGGAATATGTCGCGCTGATGCTGGTCGGGCTGATCGGTGCGGTGATCCTCGCCCACGGCTCCGTCGTCAAGGCGGTGGCGATGATCCTGATCGGGTTGCTGCTGTCGATGGTCGGCACCGACGTCAATTCCGGCCAGATGCGCTTCACCTTCGACATCCCGCAGCTTTACGACGGGCTGGACTTCGTGCCGCTCGCCATGGGGCTGTTCGGTCTGGCCGACATCATCATCAACCTGGAGGAGACGGAGGGGCGCGGCATCGAACCGTCGCCGATCCATCGGTTGTGGCCGAGCTGGCAGGACTTCAAGGACGCCTGGCCGGCCGCTGTGCGCGGCACGGCTCTCGGCGCCTTCCTCGGCATCCTGCCCGGCGGCGGGGCGACGCTGAGCGCCTTTTCCTCCTACGCGCTGGAAAAGAAGGTGGCGCGCGATCCGTCCGCCTTCGGCAAGGGCGCCATCCAGGGCGTCGCCGGACCGGAGGCCGCCAACAATGCCGGCGCCCAGGCCAGCTTCATCCCAATGCTCAGCCTCGGCATTCCGTCCAACGCGGTGATGGCGCTGATGATCGGCGCGATGATGATCCACGGCATCACACCGGGCCCGCAGATCATGACCAAGCAGCCCGACCTGTTCTGGGGCATGATCGCCAGCATGCTGGTCGGCAACATCATGCTGGTGGTGCTGAACCTGCCGCTGATCGGCATCTGGGTGCGGCTGTTGCGCGTTCCCTACGCCTACCTGTTTCCCGCCATCCTGGTCTTCTGCTGCATCGGCACCTACAGCCTGCGCAACGACGTCTTCGACGTGGTGATGATGGCCGGCTTCGGCCTGTTCGGGTATGTGCTGAAAAAGCTGGACTGCGAACCGGCGCCGCTGCTGCTCGGCTTCGTCCTCGGCCCGCTGCTGGAGGAGAATCTCAGCCGGGCGATGCTGCTGTCGCATGGCGACCTGGGCATCTTCGTGTCCCGGCCGATCAGCGCCGGCCTGATGGCGGTGGCCGCCG
Source organism: Azospirillum sp. TSH64 (assembly GCF_003116035.1). Taxonomy (GTDB): domain Bacteria; phylum Pseudomonadota; class Alphaproteobacteria; order Azospirillales; family Azospirillaceae; genus Azospirillum. The sequence continues at coordinate 7,510,854 of NZ_LGQW01000015.1, read as the reverse complement.
GCCTGCTGGCCCTGATCCTGCTGCCGGCCTTCCGCCGCCAGCGCGAGGTGGCCTTCAAGGAGTAAGCGTCGCCTCTGCGGGGTGAGTCCTGCGGCAATCCGCTGCGGGACTCGTCTCTTGCCGAACAAGATAAAATTTTATATAAAAGCATATCGATTGTTGGGAATGGTGAGGGAGCGCATCATGGCCGCCACCGCCTGGATGGGACAGCGTCTGCCCGGCCGTGCCGCTCAGGCGGTACTCCGCGCACATCGCCGGGCCAATGCCCGCAAACGCGTCTGGTCCCGCGACATCGCCCGCCTGATGCTGGTCGCCTCCATCCTCGTCCTGGGCGTGCTGGCGGTGGAGATCGGGCGCAAGGCCGTCACCATCCTCAGTCACAACACCGTCCAGCAGTCCGTCGAGATCACCGGTTAGGGTCAGGGCAGGATCACCACATAGCGCTTTGTGGTAGCCGCGATCACCGTCCAGCTTCCCTGGAATCCCGGTTCGATGACGAAACGGTCCCCGGCCTTCAAGGTCCATGACCGGCCATCGTCATGGGCGACGACGCTTTCGCCTTCCAGAATCTCGCAATATTCCCACTCGTCATAGACGATGCGCCAGGAGCCGGGCGTCGACCGCCATGTGCCGGCGAACCGCTTGCCATCGGGCGACTCGTAGCCGTTCCAACTGGTGAAGACCGGCGCGCCCGACAGGATGCGCTCGGCTGCCGGTGCGCCCGTTTCGGGGGTGATGCCGTCGAGGTCGGCCAGGAGCGACAGGGGGATGGGCAGGGTCATCGTCAGGGCTCCTTACCAGTCGGCCAGCAATGCCGGCAAGTCGCGAACCGACTCCAGCCGGCGGTAATGTTCATCCGGCACCTCGGCCTCTTCATGGGCCCAGGTGATGGCATAGGGGATATGGACGGCATGGGCGCCGGTCGCCAGCACCGGCAGGATGTCGGAACGCACCGAGTTGCCGACCATCAGGAAGCGGGCCGGGTCGATGCCGTGGCGGTCCATCACCCGGCGGTAGGTGGCCGGGTCCTTCTCGCTGACGATCTCCACCGCCTGGAACAGGTCCGACAGACCGGAGCGCGCGATCTTGCTTTCCTGGTCGAACAGGTCGCCCTTGGTGATCAGCACCAGCCGGTGACGGCCGGCCAGCGTTTCCACCACTTCCTTCACGCCGGGCAGCAACTCCACCGGATGCTCCAGCATCGCCTTGCCGAAGTCGATCAGGCTCTGCAGGTCGCGGGCGGGGACATGGCCGTCGGTGACTGCGATCGCCGTCTCGATCATCGACAGCACGAAGCCCTTGATGCCATAGCCATAGACCCCGAGGTTCGCCCGCTCCGCCTCCAGCAGGCGGCGGTCCAGGTCGGTCGGGTCGGCGGCGTGGGCCAGCAGGGCGCGGAAGCGGTCCTGCGTCATCGAAAACAGCGATTCATTGTGCCAGAGCGTGTCGTCGCCATCGAAGCCGATGGTTTCGAACTGCTGGCCGGCGGGGGTGCCGGCGGGGCTGGGGTTGCTGCTCATGAGCCTGTCCACTGGTCTGCTGGATTGATCCGTAAGTAAAACAATACATCGCCCAAGTCGGTCTGCCTTGTCCAGCGGGTGCCGGTGTGGGGGTCCTTTATTGTCAGTCTGGCGAACGGTAAGTATCCGCAATGACGAATTTGCCACAGATCGGTGACATTCCATGGTGAGTTCTTCGCTGCCTGCAAAGCGGGCATGTTGCCGTCGGGGGTGGCAACATGGCTCAAAGAAGCATAATTATATTTCCACACAAGGAGGACGTGATCGCCGACCGGCGGACCCTCCAAAACAAGACATCTCAGGAATCTCCATCATGGCAACCCTTCTGCACTCGGCCGAGACCGGCCACGCCAACACCACCTTCGGCCATGTCGTCGAAATCGCCTCGAACCTGCTGGGCCTGTGGCGCCAGCGCGTCGTCACCCGCCGCGAGCTGGGCTATCTGGACGACCGTATGCTCCAGGACATCGGCTTCAGCCGCCTGGATGCCGAGCGCGAGATGTCGAAGCCGTTCTGGCGCGAATGAGCGCCTGTACGCCGGCCGGCGAACGCACTGAAAAAGGCCGCTTCCGTTGATCGGAGGCGGCCTTTTTCTTTGCCCGATGCTTAGGCGTGCTCAAAAAATAAGCTGCACAAAAAATCGCCGGCTGGAAAAGAGAAAGCCCGCCGCCGGGTGAACCGGCAGGCGGGCTTTCTCTTGGTGGACTGAAGCGGGGCAGGGCAACCCCCCGCCCGTATCCTCAGATGCAGTAGTGCTTGAGCGGCTCGAAGCCGTTGAAGCAGACGGCCGAGTAGGTCGTGGTGTAGGCGCCGGTGGCGTGGATGCGCACGCGGTCGCCGGACTTCAGGCCCATCGGCATCTTGTAGTCGGCACGCTCGTACAGCACGTCGGCGCTGTCGCAGGTCGGGCCGGCGAGGATCACCGCCTCGCGGTCCTCATCCTGCTCGTCGCCCAGCACCTCGATCGGGTACTGGATCGCCTCGTCCATCGTCTCGGCCAGACCGCCGAACTTGCCGATGTCCAGGTAGACCCAGCGCTTGGGATCCTCGGCCGACTTGCGCGACACCAGGACCACTTCGCTCTCGATGATGCCGGCGCTGCCGACCATGCCGCGGCCCGGCTCCACGATGGTCTCCGGCAGGTGGTTGCCGAAGTGGGTGCGCAGCGAGTCGAAGATCGCCTGGCCGTAGGCGGTGCATTCCGGCACGTCGGTGCGGTAACGGGTCGGGAAGCCGCCGCCCAGGTTGATCATGCCCAGGTCGACGCCCAGCACCTCAAGCTCGCGGAACAGCTGCGCCACCTGGAAGATTGCGTGGTCCCACTGCATCAGGTCCTTCTGCTGCGAGCCGACATGGAACGACACGCCATAGGGCTGCACGTTCATGTCGCGGGCCTTCAGCAGCAGCTCGCGCGCCATCGGCAGGTCGCAGCCAAACTTGCGCGACAGCGGCCATTCGGCGCCTTCGCCCGAGGTCAGGATGCGGCAGAACACACGGGCGCCGGGGGCGGCACGCTCGATCTTCTCCAGTTCCGGCTCGCTGTCGAAGGCGAACAGGCGCACGCCCAGCTCGAAGGCGCGGCGGACGTCGCTCTCCTTCTTGATGGTGTTGCCGAAGGAGATGCGGTCCGGGGTGGCGCCGGCAGCCAGCGCCATCTGGATTTCCGGGACCGAGGCGCAGTCGAAGGCCGAGCCGAGACGGGCCAGCAGGCTGAGGATTTCCGCGGCCGGGTTCGCCTTCACCGCATAGAAGATGCGGGCGTCGGGCAGGGCGTCGTGCAGATCGTTGTAGTTCTGCTCGACGACATCCAGGTCGATGACGAGACAAGGGGTCTGCGGGCGCTGCTCTTCGAAAAAGCGCGCAATCTTCTGGGTCATCTCAGTCTCCTGGGACGCAAGATGATGGAACGGAAAGGGCGAAGTCGGGGGGAACGGAGCGGCCGAGCGGGCCGATCAGCAACTGAAAAAGCTGATCAGGCGCTCAAGCCGCCAATACTGGATTTCCCCGTACAGAACCCTGTTCTGTCCGTATGGTCCAGGAGCGGCAAATTTCGGAGACGGGTGAGCACGCGCCCACCCACAACAACATCAACCATCGTAACCTCCAAGTCGCCGCCTTGTTTAAGGGACGGTCGGGGATCACGCGTTACGTCGTTGCATAACCACATCTCGGAGACGCCGAGGGGCGGGCCAGCGGCACGTGCGCTTGCGAGTTCGCGTTACATAGATCCAACGCGAACGATTGCAAAGTGAAAAATGCCGTCTGCCCCAAAAAAGTGGCAGACCGTTGGGAGGGCAGAAAAACCGGAGCGATTTCATGGGCTTGACCAGTGTTCTGACTGCCGAGGAAATCGGGCTGCGGCTGCTGGCGGCGGCCATTTGCGGCGCTTTGCTTGGACTCGACCGCGAGATGCGGGGCAAGGCGGCGGGGTTGCGCACGCATACGCTGATATCCATCAGCTGTGCGCTGACCACGCTGGTTGCATTGGAGCTTTACGCCGGGCTGCAGGCGACGGGGGACGAACGGCCGAGCGATCCCGTCCGCGTCATCCAGGGCGTCGCCCAGGCGGTCGGCTTCATCAGTGCCGGCGTGATGTTCCGCTCGGGCGACAGCGTGCGCGGGGCGACCACCGCTGCGGTGATCTGGGTGGCCGGCGCGCTGGGGATCGCCTGCGGCGCCGGATATTACATGCTGGCGGGGATGACGCTGGGCCTGTGCCTGCTGGTGACGATCCTGTTCACCATCCTGCTGGATCGCTTCCCGCAGTTGGGCAAAGAGGACGGCGACGATGCCGGGAAGGCTCGGAAGCGCCGCGGCACCTCCCGCCATTCCTCCCGTCACTCCGCCGATCAGGGCCGGATCAGGCGGATTGCCCGCTCGTCGCCGCGGGGATGACCAGCAGCCGGTGCGCCAGCAACGCCCCCAGGGCGACCAGCCCGATGGCCCCCATCATCGGCAGGGCGGTGCCGTCGTTCATGTGGCCGACGACGATGCCGATGACCGCGGCGATGGCCATCTGCGCGAAGCCCAGCAGCGAGGAGGCCAGCCCGGCCATGGTGGCGTAGGGACCGACGGCGTTGGCGCTGGCGTTCGGCAGGGTCAGCCCGGTGCCCAGGATGAACAGGAAGACCGGCACCACGATGGCCAGCAGGTGCAGCACCCCGGCCAGCGCCAGCGCCCCGCCGACCAGCCCGCCGCCCATCGACAGCAGCGTGCCGATCCGGATCATCCTTGGCCCCCCCAGCCGCGGCGTCAGCCGCCCGGCCAGGAAGGTGCCGAGCATGTAGCCCAGCACCACCGCGCCGAAGCTGGCGCCATACTGGGCCGGCGTCAGGTGCATCTGCTCGATCAGCACGAAGGACGAGCCTGAGATGAAGGAGAAGATGCCGCTGTAGGAGAAGGCGACCACCAGCACATAGCCGAGGAAGCCGCGGTTGCGCAGCAGGAGCAGGTAGTTCGCCGCCAGCCGGCTCGGTCTCAGGGCGTCCTCGTCGCGATGTGCGTTGGTCTCGCCCAGCATCGACCACACGGCGGCAAGGATGCAGCAGGCGAAGACGGTCAGCAGCACGAAGTTGGCGCGCCAGCCGAACCATTCCGTCAGCACCCCGCCCAGCATCGGCCCCACCGCCGGGGCCAACGCCATCGCCATCGACATATAGGCCAGCACCGTCGCCGCCCGGTCGCGCCCGAACACGTCGCGCACCACCGCGCGCGCCACCACCGGGCCGCAGCAGGCGCCCAGCGCCTGGAAGAAGCGGGCGGCGATCAGCGCATCGATGCTGCTGGTCATCGCGCAGACGGCGCTGGCCGCCAGATAGATCGTCACCCCCACCAGCAGGGTGGGGCGCCGGCCGAACCGGTCCGACATCGGGCCATAGACCAGCTGCGACACCGCGAAGCCGACCAGGAAGATCGACAGGGTCAGCTGCACCGTGGCGACGTCGGTGCCGAACACCCGCACCAGCGTCGGCAGCGACGGCAGATACAGGTCGGTGGACAGCGGGCCGAAGGCGACCAGCGCCGTCAGCAGGATGCGGATGGTCAGGGAGTCTGGACGGGGCATGGAGGTTCGGGACGGCTTGCGGCGGGAAGCGGGGACGGGGCGGCACTGTATCAGATGAAACCACCGCCGCCAGTGCGGATCGCCGCCCGCCTGTTCAAGCCTGCTGCGCGTTCATCCCGGCCGGTTGGCCGGCAGCGTCATGCGGATGCAGCGTGACAGCACGGTGTTGCCGGTCATCTCGCGGTAGTTCTGGATGATGATCGGCTCGGCCGCCTTGCATTGCTCCATGCTGGCGAACTCCAGGGTGGTCGGGCCGCCCTGGTTCAGCATGAACAGCAGCATCAGGACCCGTTCCATCCAATTCCCCTCCCGGTCAGCCGGCCGCCAGCACGGCGCGGGCGGCGGCGGCATCCTGCACGATCTGGTCCTTCAACGCACCGAAGCTGGGGAACTTCATCTCCGGCCGCAGGAAGTCGATCATCTGGACCCGCAGATGCAGATCGTACAGGTCGAGATCGACATCGAACAGGTGGGCCTCCAGCCGCGCCACCGTGCCGTCCACGGTGGGGCGGGCGCCGAGATTGGCGACGCCCGGCAGCCAGACCGTCTCACCGGCGCGGTCGATGCCGGCGCGCACCGCATAGACGCCGAAGGCCGGGCGCAGATACTCGCCCAGCTCGATGTTGGCGGTGGGGAAGCCGATGGTGCGGCCGCGCTGGTCGCCATGGACGACACGTCCCTCGATCTCCCACGGATGGCCCAGCACATGGGCGGCCTCGCGCGGCCGGCCGGCGGTCAGCGCGTCGCGCACGCGGGTGGAGGAATAGACGCCGCCCTGCTCGTCGGACACCGGCCCGACCTCGGTCACGCCGAAGCCCTGGGTGCGCCCGGCCTGCAGCAGGAAGGCGGGATCCCCCGACCGCTTGTGCCCGAACAGGAAGTCGTAGCCGCAGACGACATGCCGCACGCCCAGCCCGCCGACCAGGATTTCGTCGACGAAGGCCTGCGCGGTCTTGTGGCGGAAGCCGTCGTCGAAATGGCAGACGATCAGCTGGTCGACGCCCAGCGCCTCGATGTGGCGGGTCTTGACGCGGAAGGGCGTCAGGCGGAAGGGCGGGTCGTCGGGACGGAAGACGCTGCGCGGGTGCGGCTCGAAGGTGACGACGGCGGACGGCACCCTCAATTCCGCGGCGAGGCGTTGGGCGGTGCCGATGACCGTCTGATGCCCGCGATGGACGCCGTCGAAATTGCCGAGCGCCACGACGGCGCCCCGCTCTTCGGCCGGCAGGTCGGCGGTGTGTCTGTACAGTCGCATGCGCGCCCCGGTGCTGTGGGCGGACCCCGGCGGGTCCGCTTGCTCGGGCGTCTATATAGACCGACGCCGGCGCGGGGTAAACGCGCCGGCGTGTTTTACGCTCGCAGACAGGCCGATTGGCCCTATGCGATCAGCCGCGGGACGGAACCATCAGCAGCGCTTCGCCTTCGACCACCACGGTCTCGCCGACGGTGCAGACGGTCTTGATGACGCAGCGGCGCTTTTCCGGGATCAGTTCGGTGACGGTGGCGCGGGCGGTGACGGTGTCGCCGGCGCGGACCGGCGCCTTGAACTTCAGGGTCTGGCTCATGTAGATGCAGCCCGGCCCCGGCAGCTTGGTGCCGAGAACGGCCGAGATGAAGCCGACCGTCAGCATGCCGTGGGCGATGCGGCCCTGGAACATGGTGGTCGCGGCATATTCCTGGTTGATGTGGACCGGGTTGGTGTCGCCGGAAATGCCCGCGAACAGGACGATGTCGGCTTCCGTCACCGTCTTGGCGAAGCTGGCCGTCATGCCGACGGACAGGTCTTCGATGCAGTAGCCTTCGGTATCCTTGCGGACCTGACGCACGTCGTCCATCGCAGCAATTCCTCTTTCTCTCGGTGCCTGTTCCGGCATCTGACGCCCGGGCGCCGTGCCGTTCGCTGCAATGCGTCATGTGCACCGCAGCGATGGGAATGGCACCACGTCTCCTCCAAAAATGCAAAAAAATCTCTAACGTCCTGCGCAAGTTGGCGAGGACGCCGGCCGCTCCGTCCGGCAGGCTTTGCGTCAATGGAAGCCGGAACGACGGTAAAGGATTACTTACAAACCAAGGTAATGCAGGAGAAATCACGCCGGATCATGGACTTATCATAAAAGCCCGAGCCGCTCCGACCGATATGGCGCCATGGATGCGACTGTTTCGCCACCGTCTGGAGCGTCGGTGGCGAAGTCCTGTTCTTTTCAACGGTTTGACCGTATGGTGACGGTTGGTTTGGCGATGCAATATAATAAGGGTGGCAGGCGCGGCGAATCGGAAGCCCTTTTCGCCGCGCCGCAGCATTACTTGCCGGAGCCGGAGTGCGACACTGTGTCGCTTCTGCTCCCGCCGGAATTTCCGCTGTTCCGGTTGCCCTCGCCCTGGGCGACCTGATTGCCGGGGGTCAGCTGGTCGACCTTCTCCTCGACCTTTTCGCGGGCGGTGTCGGTCGGCTGTTCCGACGGCTTGACCTCGACCTTCACCGGGGCGGTGCCGTCCTCGATCATGTCCAGCTTCTTGGCGGCGGAGCGCGACAGGTCGATCACGCGGCCGTCGACATAGGGGCCGCGGTCGTTGACGATGACGTCGACGCTCTTGCCGTTCTCCTGATTGGTGACGGTGGCCTTGGAACCCAGCGGCAGGGTGCGCGAGGCGGCGGTCGCCTTGTTCTGGTTCATCGTTTCGCCGTTCGCCGTGGTGCGGCCATGGAACTTCTGGCTGTAGAAGGACGCTTCCCCCTTGTGGACGAGGATCTCCTCGCCATCCTCATGCTCTACATGCACGGGCGGAACCTTGGCCTTCCCGTTCGCCAGCACCGGGACGGCAGTCCCGCACAGGGTCGCGGCGGTCAGCGCCAGGACGATAATGCGTGTTGTCTTCATCGGTACACCTCCAACGGCGGACCAACGCCATTCAAGGAAAAGAGTTCCCTCGCAGGAGTGGGACAAGACATCGCCACTATTTCTGGTTTCTTATATCTTGACGAATTCGGAGTGGGTTGCCCTCGGGGGCGCCCCTCCGGTCCACAACACAACGGTCAGGGGAGAAAGCATGGCCGATGATGCCGCCTGGACTGCATTCGAATTTGCGGCGGATCACCTCGCCAATGGTGTGTCCGCCCCGGCTGAGATGCGTCAGGTGACGATGCCCGACGGGGCTCGGCTGCGCGTGGCCGTCTGGCCGATGCCGGAGCGGGCCCGCGGCACGGCGCTGGTGCTGACCGGCCGGGCGGAGTTCATCGAGAAATATGCCGAAACCACCGAGGCGCTGACCGCCCGCGGTTTCCGCGTCGTGGCGGTCGACTGGCGCAACCAGGGCCTGTCCGACCGGCCTTTGCCCAACCGGCAGATCCATCACCTGACAGATTTCGCGACCCTGGTGGACGATCTCGACGAAATCCATCGGCAGGTGGTGGCGCCGGTCGCGGCGGAGACGGGCGGGCCGGTGATCCTGCTGGCCCATTCGATGGGCGGGCTGGTGGCGACTCTGGCGCTTGTCCGCCATGCCGCCGACGATCCGGACCGCTACGCCGCCGTCCTGCTGGCGGCGCCGATGTATGCCATCCACAGCGGGCCGCTGCCGCGCTGGCTGGTGCGGGTGCTCGCCAGCCTTGGGCTCGCCTGCGGCTGGGGCGCGCGCTATGCGCTGGGGCAGGGCGATTACGATCCGGCCGATGGGCGCTTCAGCCTGGACAACAAGATCACCGCCGACCCGCGGCGGTATGCCGCCTACCATGGACCTTTTGCCGAGCGGCCGGAGCTGCGCGTCGGCGGTGTCAGCTTCGCCTGGGTCGCCGCCGCCCTGGATGCGGAGGATGCGCTGCGCCACGTCCTGCCGCTGGAGCGGGTTCGCACGCCGGTGCTGCTGCTGAGCGCGCCGGAGGACCGGGTGGTGCGGGCGGAGGCCCACAGCATGGTGGCCGCCCGCCTCGGCAACGCCCATCTCGTCGGCTATCCCGGCGCGCGGCACGAGGTGCTGATGGAATGCGACGCCATCCGCGACCGGGTGTGGGCGGACATCGACGCCTTTCTCGACAGGACCCTCGGCAAGGGGGCCGGGCACAAGACACTTGCGCCGGCCGGCGGCTCTGTCGTCCGATAGGCGCCTTCAGGACCAAAGGTGCCCAGCAGCATGACCGATTTCTGGACGGCGTCCGGTTTCCACCTGTTGACCCGCGACGCCGACAACCATCTGGCGGTGACGCCCGATTTTCTGCGCGCCTACCTGCTCCGGCCCGAGATGCGTCCGCCGGAGGAGGCCTGCGACGCCGAGCGCACGCTGCACGCCGCCCTGCTGGACGATCCGGCGCGCGTCGTGCCGGCGCCGCTGCTCGACGCCATCGCCGATGCGGACGCACGGGAGAATTTCCAGGTCTGGCTGGCCTTCCGCGACCGGTTGCTCGCCGCCGGGACGCTGGAGGGCTGCTACATCCGCCTGTTCCGCGAGGGTGCCCGCGGCGTGCCCGGCCTGTTCATCGACCAGCTGGTCCACGCCATCCTGCGCGGCATCCTCGACGAAACGCCGTCCGGACTGCGGGCGCGGGCGGGGGAGCTGTTCTTCCGCGAGCAGACGGTGTCGGTGGAGGACGGCCGCGTCCGCGTCGCCGATGCCGAGACTGTGGAGACGATGGCGGCGTCCGGCGGCTTCGGCTCGCTCGGCCGCCTCGTCGTGGAGGCCGGCACCACCCCGCGCAGCGTCGAGCTGGACATTCTGGACGAGACAAACCACCCGCTCTACTGGGGACGCGACGGCCGCCACGACACGGTGCTGGACATCACCTTCGCCGCTGCCGGGCTGGACGCGCTGGCCCGCGTGCTGGAGGCCTGGGTCGGGCATTTCCTGGGCGTGACCGTCAGAATCCAGCCGGTGCAGACCATCCGCGACGACCGCTGGGTCTGGCATGTCGGGCTGGACAGCGCAGCATCCGCGATCCTCAACGACCTGTACAACGGGGTCGAGGTGGGGGAGGAGCGGCTGGCCCGCATCCTCGCCCTGTTCCGCCTGGACTTCGCCGATCCCGCCGCCATGCGCCCCGACCTTGCCGACCGGCCGGTCTATCTGGGGCTGGCGATGACGGAAGCGCGGCGGCTGACGCTGAAGCCGCAGAACCTGCTGGTGAACCTGCCGCTGGCCTCGGTGGCGTGAGGGAGACATGAGGGGGGCGTCGGCTCCCCTCAGTCGCCCAGCAGGGCGCCGACCGGTTTCAGCGGTTCGTGGGCGTCGAACAGGATCTTCAGGATCGCCAGGATCGGCACGGCCAGCAGCGCTCCCGGAATGCCCCAGAGCCAGCCCCAGAACAGGATCGACACGAACACTGCGATGGGGTTCAGCGACAGACGGCGGCCGACGATCATCGGAGTGAGGAAATTGCCCTCGATGGTCGTCAGCGCCACGAAGGACAGCGGCGGCAGGATGATGGTGCCGAGGCTGTCGAAGGTCAGGACCGACACCAGGAAGAGCACGCCGGTCATCACCGCCGGGCCGATGAAGGGGATGTAGTTGGCCAGCGCCACCATCACCCCCCACAGCGCCGGGTTGGGCAATCCCCACAGCCACATCAGCAGGCCGGTCGCCAGCCCCAGGATGGTATTGATGGCCGTGATGGTCAGCAGATAGGCGGCGATATTCTGCTGCAGTGTCGCCGCGACCATGGCGTAATGCACCCGGTCGTCGATGTTGCGCATGGTGCCGATCAGCGCCTCCAGCGAATGCCGGCCGCGGGCGAGAAAGAAGTAGAGCAGCACCAGCAGGATCACGACATTGGCCAGCACCGTTTCGACCTGGCTGACCGCCTGTTCCATCAGCGTCGGGCCGCGCACCACCACCTCGCGCACCGGTCCGGCCTCGTTGCCGGTCTCCTTGGTGATCTGTTCGATCTGGCGCGACGCTTCGCGGGCGCGGTCGATGCCGGCGCGGATGTCGCCGAGCTTGAACTCCAGCTCGTGCATGACCCGCGGCATGCGGTTGACCCATTCCGCCGCCGGGCCCGACAGGGTGTAGACCGCCAGCAGCACCCCGCTGAACAGCGATAGCACCATGATGGCGGCGCCGATGCCTTCCGGCACGCGGACGCGGTAGAGCGCGCGGACCAGCGGCCGCAGCAGGAAACTCAGGATCAGCGCCAGCATGATCGGCAGCAGCACGTCGCGCCCGAAATACAGCGCGAACAGCAGGGCGATGACGAACAGGCCGACGGTTGCGATGGTTTGCGGATTGCGGCGATGGCCGGGCGGGGGCACGGGCTCTGTCGCCGGTTCCGGCGTTCCGGCGAGCGGAGCCTCTGGCGCAGTAGGATGCGCGGGGGGAATCGAGGCGAACTGGCTGCGGTCTGTCATCGCGGTGGCCGGACCTCCGAAGGTGGGCGCTTGACGGTGGCGCCCGATCCTCCGATCTAGGGGAGTGTTTTGCCGGACCGCGCTGCCCGCGGTCCCCGCCCGTCCTTGCCGGAGACCCAGTCGCGATGCGCAGCCCGTTTCCCCTGATGAACGTTTCCGCCGGCCTTTTGGTTCTGGGCCTGCTGACCGCCGGGCTGACGCTGCCGTCAGCGGCGGCGGCGGACGACGTGATCGGCCGCTTCTCCAACGACTGGACCGGCAACGGACTTCAGGTTCAGGCCATCGAGGACCCCAAGGTGAAGGGGATCACCTGCCATCTGGTCGATTTCGACCGCAGCCTGATCGACCGGCTGAGCAAGGGCAACTGGTTCGAGGATCCGTCGAACGCCTCCATCGCCTGCCGCCAGACCGGGGCGGTCACCGTCGGCGACATCGACCTGTCGCAGAAGGGGGAGGAGGTCTTCTCCGAACGGAAAAGCCTGATCTTCAAGTCGATCGCCATCCGCCGCATCTATGACCGGCCGAACGACACGCTGGTTTATGTGGTGTACAGCCGACAGGTGAAGGACGCTTCGGCCAAGACCTCGATCTCCACCGTGCCGCTGTTCAGCGCGAACGCGACCTGGACGAAGGGCAAGCCTGCGGCGAAGTGAGGGGCCGGTCCGCCCCCACATCCAGCCTCACCCGACGATCCGCCCCAGCCGCACCGCCGTCTGGCCGGCCTTCACGCGGCGGGCGGGCATGATGAGAACGCAGTCGTTGTAAGGGGTCTGGATCGCGCGGCCGTCGTCCCAGCCGATGACGGTTCCGGCGCGGCCGATTACCTCCATCCCGACGAAGGGGGCGGTGAAGCGGAAGCGCTCGCTGGCGGCGGTGATGGCCTCGGTCACCTCGACCAGCCGCTGCGGATCGGTTCGCGGGCGCATGCGCGGACCGTTCGCCGGTTGCTCGATCATCTCCAGGCCGAGAAGCAGGCGCAGGCAGCTTTCCAGCGCCACCGTCGCGGCTTCCGTCCGCCAATGCTGGCCGCATTCGACCAGGATGGCGGTGTGCGACCCCTCGGGCTTGGCGAAGTTGCCGTAATCGATCAGTCTCTTGCCCCCGGCATGCCCGCCGTCCGCCACCACCCAGGCCGGATAGCCGAGGCCGAGCGCCAGATCGCGCCCGCGGGTGGTCCGTCCGCACAGGGTCAGCGGTGCGGTGTCCGCCGTCATCGAATGGAGATCGAGCAGCAGATCCGCCGATTCATAGACCGGCCGCAGGGCGCGGGCACGCCGAAGCTCGATGCTGTCGCGCCGGCCGTCGAGATGCTCCGGTGACCACAGCCGGTTGAAATCCTCGTCCAGATAGCGCGACGCGTAGGGGTTCTGGCGGTCGAAGGTGGCGTAGGCCGCAGTGTTGGCGAAGACGAAGGTCAGCCGCCCGCGCGTCGGCCGCAATCCCATGCGCAGCAGGGCGTCCAGCGCTATGGCGCCGCACAGTTCGTTGCCGTGGACGAGCGCGTTCAGCACCACGTGCGGCCCGGGCTCCGCCGCCGACAGGCTGGTGACGTGGTCGATGCCGGTGTTGCCGCGCCGGTAGGGCGCGATGTCGGGCGGCGTGAGTTCTACGGGGGCGAAGAGCGGGTCGGTCAAGCGGCAAGCTCGCCAGCGGTGGGCGCTCCGAACAGTATGGCGAACCAAGCGACTCCACGCCAGTGCGGGCCGGTGCGCAGCCGCGGTTTTTTTGGCTGATGCGCCTGGCGCAATGTTGCGGCGGCATGGCAGCATCATGACGAATTGCCGTCGACTGCGAGTTGACGCATGGGTTATAGGATCCGTCGGATCGATAAGGGCGGCGGTGGACGTTGCGGCACTTGGACTGGCGGTTGTTCCGCCCGGGTTTCCTGGGTGGGGGCTATCTGGTTGTGGGTCGTCTGGTCGGGGCAGGTCGATGAGCTTCGTGATCGATGACGTTCTGGTCCGCAACGACCCGGTCGGCCGGCGCCTCCCGGTGCTGTTCGATTCGCCGCACAGCGGCAGAATCTATCCCGACGATTTCCGGGTGATCTGCCCGCATCCGCTGCTGCGTCAGGCCGAGGACACCCATGTCGAGGAGCTGTTCGCCACTGCCCCCGACCATGGCGCCACCTTGCTGTGCGCGCTGTTCCCGCGCACTTGCATCGATGTGAACCGTGCCGTCGACGACATCGACCCGGCGATGATCGACGGTGATCTGCCGCTGCCGGTGCGTCCGACCCCGCGCAGCACGCTGGGCATGGGCCTGATCCGGGCCATGCTACGGCCGGGCGTGCCGCTCTATGACGGGAAGCTGCCGGCGTCGGCGGTTGCCGACCGCATCGACCGCTATTACCGCCCGTACCACGCCCAGATGCGGATGGCGCTGGACGGGCTGGCGGAGCGGTTCGGCGCCGTGTGGCACGTCAACTGCCATTCCATGCCGTCGTCGCTGCGGCCGGACGGGCGCGATCCGCTGGCGGTGGATTTCGTCATCGGCGACCGCGACGGCACCACCAGCGAGCCGGGTTTCGTCCGGCTGGTGGCGGACACCCTGCGCGGCCTCGGCCATCGGGTGGCGATCAACGATCCTTACAAAGGCGTGGAACTGCTGGCGCGCTATGGCGAGCCGGCGCGTGGCCGCCATTCGATCCAACTGGAGATCAACCGCCGCCTCTACATGAACGAGGAGACGCTGGAGCGCCACGATGGCTTCGCCCGGCTGAAGGGCGACATCGACACGCTGATCCGCCGCATCGCCGACTATGCCGGCCAGCGCGTCCTGCACCGCGCAGCGGAGTAGGCGCCCCGCCGGGATCGGGTCGGCGGGGTCGCGAAGGACGTGCGGAGGCCCGTTCCCGTCAGGCCCGATCCACTCAGGCCCGTTCCACTCAGGACTGCGTGACCTGCTGGCGCGCGATGTCCAGGAAATGCGCCATCTGCTTTTCGACGCGGTGGTCGGAGATGTCGACCCCGCGGGCGTGCAGGTCTGCGCTCAGCTTGTCCCGGATGTCGTGCGGGCCGGGGGTCGCGATGTCGGTGTCCACGATCTGGCGGGCATAGGCCTCGGCGTCGCCACCGGACAGCCCCATCAGGTCGGCGGCCCATTCGCCGGCCAGCCGGTCGCGCCGGGCGCGGATGCGGAAGAGCAGGTCCTCGTCGTGCTGGAACTTGTTCTCGAAAGCCTTTTCGCGGTCGTCGAAGGTCGTCATGGGGACCCAGGCTCCTTTATTGGTTTCGCTCCCTTATATGAAGATAATATAGCCCGACGGCGGCTGTCGTCACTGCCCCGCCGCGTCGCACCCGCGGATATTCTGCAGAGCCTCCCCGGTCGGCGGGATACCCTCGGATGCCGCCGAAGACGGGCACGACAAAAGACTCGAACGAAAGACAGGGCAAGGCATGTGCAGTGTGATTCTCCTGCGGCGACCCGATGCAACTTGGCCGCTGGTCGTCGCCGGGAACCGTGACGAGATGGTGGGGCGCCCCTGGTTGCCACCGGCCCGCCACTGGCCCGACCGACCCAACGTGGTCGCCGGGCTGGACGAGCTGGCCGGCGGTTCCTGGATGGGGCTGAACGACGAGGGGGTGGTGGCGGTCATCCTCAACCGCTTCGGCACGCTGGGGCCGGAGGCCGGCAAGCGGTCGCGCGGCGAACTGGTGCTGGATGCGCTCGACCATGCCGATGCCGCCGATGCGGCGCGCAGCTTCGCCGATCTCGACATCCGCGCCTACCGCCCGTTCAATCTGGTGGTCGCCGACAACCGCGACGCTTTCCTGGTCGTCCACCGCGGCGCCAACCCGCGTCACCGGCCGGAGGTGTCGTCGATCCCCGCCGGCGTACACATGCTGACCGCCTTCGAGATGGACGACCCGCAGGACCCGCGCACCGCCTTCTACCGTCCGCTGTTCGAGCATGCCATTCCGCCGACCCTCGACGCGCTCGACGCGGAGAGCTTCGCCTGGGGCGGCTGGCCGGAACTGATGGGCAGCCGCATCTGGGAGGGCACGCCGGACGAGCGCGGCGCCATGGATTTCCTGCTGCCGAGCGGCTTCGGAACCTCGTCCAGCTCGCTTCTCGCGGTGCCGCGGGTGGAGCGTCCCGACCTGAACCCGATCTGGCACTTCGCTCCCGGCCGGCCGCATGCGGTGGACTATGCGCCGGTGGAGCTGTGAGGCGGCGGAGCTGTAAACCGGCGGCACAATCCTGCCCTCCAGCCCCCGTCGTTGTGTTCGTGCACCCGGCTTGCTATATCACTCAGGCACATTCCTGGGCCGGCAAGCTCGCTTGACCGGTCCTTACGTATTTGGACGAAGATACGATGACACGACGCCGGCGCATCTACGAAGGCAAGGCCAAGGTACTCTTCGAAGGGCCGGAGCCGGGCACCCTGGTGCAGTACTTCAAGGACGACGCCACCGCCTTCAACAACCAGAAGAAGGGCGTCATCACCGGCAAGGGGGTGCTGAACAACCGCATCTCCGAGTATCTGATGAGCCGTCTGTCTGAGATCGGCGTGCCCACGCACTTCATGCGCCGCCTGAACATGCGCGAGCAGCTGGTGCGCGAGGTGGAGATCATCCCGATCGAGGTCGTCGTCCGCAACGTCGCCGCCGGCAGCCTGTCGCGCCGCTTCGGCATTCCCGAAGGCACGCCGCTGCCGCGGTCGATCATCGAATACTACTACAAGTCGGACGAGCTGAACGACCCGATGGTCTCGGAGGAGCACATCACCGCCTTTGGTTGGGCGGCTCCCCAGGATCTCGACGACATGGTCGCGCTCAGCTTGCGCGTGAACGACTATCTGTCCGGCCTCTTCCTCGGCATCGGGCTCAAGCTGGTCGACTTCAAGCTGGAGTTCGGCCGTCTGTGGGAGAACGAGGAGATGAGGATCGTCCTGGCGGACGAGATCAGCCCCGACAACTGCCGCCTGTGGGACGTCAAGACCAACGAGAAGCTGGACAAGGACCGGTTCCGCCAGGATCTGGGCCGTGTCGAGGAAGCCTATCAGGAGGTCGCGCGGCGCCTCGGCATCCTGCCGGAAGGCGGGCCGAGCGACGTCAAGGGTCCCAAGACGATCCAGTGACCGCCATCCAGCAACCACCCCTCCACCCAACACCGTAAAGCGAGCGGACATCCGATGAAGGCCAAGGTTCACGTCACCCTCAAGCGCGGCGTTCTCGACCCCCAGGGCAAGGCCATTGCGCACGCGCTGCACACGCTGGGCTTCGACGGCGTCGAGGACGTCCGCGCCGGCAAGGTGATCGAGCTGCAGCTCAAGAGCACCGACGAGGCGACCGCCCGCAAAGAGGTCGAGGCGATGTGCAGCAAGCTGCTCGCCAACACCGTGATCGAGGACTACGCCATCGAGCTGGTGGCCTGATCCGCCGGCAGCCTTGATTAAGCGGTTTCTTGATTCAGCGGTTTCCGGAGTGGAGCGCGGCAGATGAGTGTTGACCATCTGGCCGCGCTCGACCCCATTTTCGCCGAATGCCTGCGCGTCGGCGGCCCGGTAATCCGGGATTTCAGCCGGCCGACCGGATTCGTCGGCCTGCTGCGCATGGTGATGGAGCAGCAGCTTTCCACCAAGGTTGCGCTGGCGCTCTGGGCCAAGCTGCAGGACCGGCTGGGCGGCACCGTCACCCCCGACGCCATCCTGGCGCTCGACGACGACAGCTTGCGCGCTTGCGGTTTCTCCCGCCAGAAGATCGGCTACGCCCGCGGCCTCGCCGAGGCGGTGGCGAGCGGCCGGCTCGATTTCGACATCATCCACGACCTGCCCGACGAGGAGGCGATTGCCCGGCTCGTCGCGCTGAAGGGCATCGGCCGCTGGAGCGCCGAGGTCTACCTGATGACCACGCTCGACCGGCCGGACATCTGGCCCATCGGCGATCTGGCGATTCAGCTGGGCGTCCAGCGGCTGAAGGGCTGGGCGGACAAACCGAATGCTAAGCAGCTGATCGAGGTGGCGGAGCCGTGGCGGCCCCATCGCTCACTGGCGGCTCGGCTGGTCTGGCACCATTACGTGGCGTTGCAGGAGCAGGCGCGGGCGGCGCGGGGCCTGCCGCCGTCGCGGTGATCGGAAAACTTCACCCCGCCAACACCGGCAACCGCCACCCCGCCAGCGCGATCTCCACCGGCAACCGCGCCAGAACGTCGCCGTCGCCCTGCACCGCATCGGCGAACAGCCCGTCGCCGGCCGGCCCCTCGATCCGCACGCGCCTGGCCGTCACCACGCGGTAGTCCGGAAAGCGCGCCAGCCGCCCGGCGGTGACGCCCCAGACATAGCGCAGCGCGTTCAGCCGCCCGCCGCGCGGGAATAGGCAGACATGCAACTCCGGCTCCGTCAGCCGCGCATCGGGTGCGCAGATGAAGCGGCCGCCGTAGAAATGCCCCTTGGCGACGATGACCGACGCCACCTCCTGCGGTTCGCCCCAGCCGTCGCCATTGTCCAGAGTGACCCGATAGCGGTGGTCGGGCCGGGTCGCCAGTTGCACCAGCGTCTCGGCGACATAGGCGCCCTTGCCGATCAGCCGCTTCACCCGGGGATCGACCCGCTCCACCACCCGCGCGTCCAGCCCGACCCCGGCCATCAGCGAGAACACCCGTCCGTTGGCCTGCGCCGGCCAGATCATCGTCCGTCGTCCGCTGGCAATCGCCGTTGCGATGCGCTCCGCATCCATCGTCAGGCCCAACTCGGCCGCCAGCACGTTGGCGGTGCCCATCGGCACGATGCCGAGCGGCAGCGGCCGACCCGCCTCGGCATGGGCGGCCAGTCCGTTGATGACCTCGTTGATGGTGCCGTCGCCGCCGGCCGCCACCACCGCGTCCACCTCGGCGGGATCGGCCGCGCGGGCAAACGCCTCCGCATCGCCGCGCCTGCCGGTCGGCCTGACGGTGACGCCGATGCCGCGGGCCTCCAACCGGGCGACCACCGCGCGAAGCCGCCGTGCCCGCCGCCCGCCGGCGGTCGGGTTGTGGATCACCAGCAGCCGTCGCATGTCGATGGCCGCATCCTCGCCGCTGCCCATGCCAACCGCCGGACTTTCATCCATCAGAACCGTGTCGCGCACCGATTCGTTCTCCCTGGCCGGCGCGAAGGGCGCCTTCTGTTGCAGAACAGTGAAGGGCTCGTGGCGGTTCCGTTGCAGTAAAACTGCGGCGGTATGACGATAGCCCAAATCGTTGTGACGAATAGGTGCGGGTGTTTCAAATCGTTGTCAAGGAGTGCCTCTTTCCTTTATACGGCAGTTGTCTTGATGGCCATCGGCCATGGCGACGACGGAGCGGAAGATGGACGCCGTCCCAGCGGTCAAGCGGTACCGCAGCATTTGGATATCCGACGTTCATCTTGGAACGCGCGGCTGTCAGGCGGAACTGCTTCTCGATTTCCTGAAGCACACCGAATCGGATCACCTGTACCTGGTCGGCGACATCGTCGATGGCTGGCGGCTGAAGAAAAGCTGGTACTGGCCGCAGGCCCACAATGACGTGGTGCAGAAGATCATGCGCCGCGCCCGCAAGGGGGTGGAGGTCTATTACATCCCCGGCAACCATGACGAGGCGGCGCGCGATTACGTCGGGCTGCAGTTCGGCGGCGTGCATGTGGTGGACGAATGGGTCCACACCACCGCCGACGGCCGCCGCCTGCTGATCACCCACGGCGACAAGTTCGACGCGGTGGTGCGCTACGCCAAGTGGCTGGCCCTGCTCGGCGACCACGCCTACGTCACGCTGCTGCACGTCAACACCCTGTTCAACTGGGTGCGCCGCAAGCTCGGCTTCAATTACTGGTCGCTGTCGGCCTACCTGAAGCACAAGGCGAAGACCGCGGTCGAATTCATCGGCAAATACGAAGAGGCGCTCGGCGAGGAAGCCCGCCGCCGCAAGGTCGACGGCGTCGTCTGCGGCCACATCCACACCGCCGAGATGCGCGACATCGAAGGAATCCTCTATTGCAACGACGGCGATTGGGTCGAGTCCTGCACCGCCTTGGTCGAGCACGACAGTGGCGCGCTGGAAATCATCCACTGGACGGAGGTCATGGCGCAGCGGCTTGCCACCACCGGTCCCAGCAGCAGTCCCACCGGCGGCAAGATCAAGGCGAAGGAACTCACGGCGAAGGAACGGGAAGCGGCGTGAACATCCTGATCGTCAGCGACGCCTGGCACCCGCAGGTGAACGGCGTCGTGCGCACCATCGGCACCGTGCGCGCGGAGCTGGAGGCGATGGGCCACAGCGTCGAGGTGATCGGCCCCGACCGCTTCCGCACCCTGCCGATGCCGACATATCCGGAAATCCGGCTGGCACTGGGGGCGAAGCGGCGCTTGTGGGCGATGATCGACGGGCTGCGGCCCGACTGCATCCACATCGCCACCGAAGGGCCGCTGGGCTTTGCCGCACGCTCCTATTGCCTGAAGCACGGCAAGCCCTTCACCACCGCCTACCACACCCGCTTTCCCGAATATGTGCGCGACCGCGCCCCGATCCCGCTGGCGCTGTCCTATGCGGTGGTGCGCCGCTTCCACAAGCCGTCCTCGGCGGTGATGGTGGCGACCCAGACCATCGAGGACGCGCTGACGACCCGCGGCTTCGCCAACATCCGCCGCTGGACCCGCGGGGTCGACACCGAGCTGTTCCGGCCCCGCGACAAGGACTTCCTCGATCTGCCGCGCCCGGTGTCGATGTATGTCGGGCGCGTCGCGGTGGAAAAGAACCTGGAGGATTTCCTGCGCCTCGACCTGCCCGGCACCAAGGTGGTGGTCGGCGATGGCCCGGCACGGGAGGAATTGCAGCGCAAGTATCCCGCCGTCCATTGGGTCGGCGCCAAGCATGGCGAGGAGTTGGCGAGGCATTATGCCGCCGCCGACGTCTTCGTCTTCCCGTCGCGCACCGACACCTTCGGGCTGGTGTTGCTGGAGGCGCTGGCGTCCGGCGTGCCGGTGGCGGCCTATCCGGTGCCTGGACCGCTGGACGTGGTCGACGGCTCCGGCGCAGGCTGCCTGGACGAGGATCTGAAGCGCGCGGTCGAAGGGGCGCTGGCGATCCCGGCGCAGACCTGCCGGGACTATGCGCTGGGCTACTCCTGGCGCCGCTCGGCCGAACAGTTCCTGTCGAACCTGCGACCCTTTTCGTAAGCGGGAAGGCATTCGGGATACGCCGCAGCCTTTTCCGCGCGGTTGGCGCTTGTGACGTTTTGAGGGAACGGTGAGGGGCCTGCGTCGCACCGGCCCCTGTTACGGAACCGTTGCCGCGTGCTAAGGTGCCGCCGGGCGCGTCGCCGGTGGTCCGTATCAGGGGCACCGGCAACGCGCCCGTTGTCGTACGTCTCCTGTTCCGGGCCTTGATGCTGCATTCCCTCTACCGTGGCCTGACGACCGTTGCCGGGCCGGCGGTGCGCCTCTATCTCGACCGGCGCCGTGCTGCCGGCAAGGAAGACCCCGCGCGCCAGGCGGAGCGGTTCGGCATGGCATCGCAAGCCCGGCCGGCCGGTCCGCTGGTCTGGATCCACGCGGCCAGCGTGGGGGAGGCGAATTCGGTCCTCGTGCTGGTCGGCCGGCTGCTGGAAGGCGCGCCCGACCTGACCGTGCTGATGACCACCGGCACCGTCACCTCGGCCGAGCTGATGGGCCGGCGGCTGCCGCGGCGTGCGATCCACCAGTATGTGCCGGTCGATCTGCCGGGCGCGGTCGACCGTTTCCTCGACCATTGGCGGCCCGACGCGGTGTTGTGGACGGAGTCGGAGATCTGGCCGAACCTGCTGGCCGGCATCCGCACCCGCTCCATCCCGGCCGCGCTGGTCAATGCCCGCATGTCCGAACGCAGCTTCTCGCGCTGGCGCAACGTGCCGGGGCTGATCGGCGGCCTGCTGTCGACCTTCCAGGTGACGCTGGCCCAGACCGAAGGCGATGCGGAGCGGCTGCGCCGGCTCGGCGCTTCCGGCGTCGCCAGCGTCGGCAACCTGAAATTCTCCGCCGAGCCTCCCCCCGCCGTCGCCGATGCGATGGAGCCGCTGCGGGCATCCCTGGCCGGCCGGCCGGTCTGGCTGCTCGCCAGTTCCCATCCGGGAGAGGACGAGATCGCCGCGGCGGTCCATGCTGCGCTGGCCCCGGTGCTGCCCGGCCTGCTGACGGTCGTCGCCCCACGCCATGCCCATCGCGGCGACGCCATCGCGGAGCTGATGCGGGCGCGCGGGCTGCCGGTTCTTCAACGGACCGCCGGGCATCACCTGCCGGGTCCCGAGCATGCCGTCTATGTCGCCGACACCATGGGCGAGCTTGGGCTGTTCTACCGTGCGGCACCGGTGGTGTGCATGGGTGGCTCCTTCATCCCCCATGGTGGACAGAACCCGGTGGAGCCGGCGCAGCTGGGCTGTGCCGTGCTGTACGGGCCGCACATGTTCAATTTCGGCGAGATCACCCACATGCTGGAAGCCGCCGGCGGCGCCCTGCCGGTGGCGGACGGCGAGGCGCTGGCCCGCGAGGCGCGCCGGTTGCTGACCGATGACCGTGCACGAGACCGCATCGTCGCGGGTGCGGCACGGGTGACCGCCGACAACCGGCGGATCATCGACCGGGCGCTGGCGGCGCTGGCCCCGGTGCTGGGCGCGGCCGGCATCCGGACGGCTGCCTGAGGGGACGCGCCGCCGTGAAGACCCCCGCCTTTTGGTACCGGCCGCCCGGTCTCGCCTCCACCCTGTTGGCGCCGCTGGGTGCGCTCTATGGGCTGGCCGGGCGGCGGCGCATCGCCGGAACCGTTCCGCGCAAGGTCGGCGTTCCGGTGGTCTGCGTCGGCAATCTGGTGGCGGGCGGCGCCGGCAAGACGCCGGTCGGGCTGTCTGTGATTGCGGCCTTGCAGGCCCGCGGTGTCGCCGTCCATGCGCTGACCCGCGGCCATGGCGGGCGGGAGGCTGGTCCGCTGGCGGTCGATCCCGGCCGCCACACCGCCGCCGACGTCGGCGACGAGGCGCTGCTGCTGGCCGGGGCGGCGCCCTGCTGGGTGGCGCGCGACCGGTTGGCTGGGGCGGAGCGCGCGGTTGCCGCCGGGGCCAAGGCAATCGTCATGGATGACGGCTTCCAGAACCCGGCCCTGCACAAGGATCTGTCGCTGATCGTCGCCGACGGCGCGGTCGGCTTCGGCAACGGCCGGCTGGTTCCGGCGGGGCCGCTGCGGGAACGGGTGGCCGACGGCCTCGCCCGCGCCGATGCGCTGGTGATCCTGGGCGAGGACCGTCACGGTCTGGCGGCGCTGGCCGGCGGACGCCCGGTGCTGACCGCCCGGCTGGAGCCCGATCCGGAGGCCGCCGCCCGTCTCGCCGGGCGCGACGTGCTGGCCTTCGCCGGCATCGGCCGTCCGGAGAAGTTCTTCGCCACGCTGGAGGCGCTCGGCGCCCGCATCGCGGAGCGGGTGCCCTTCGCCGACCATCACCCCTACCGTCCGGCCGAGGTGGCGGCACTGATCGACCGCGCCACGGCGCTGGGCACCTTGCCCGTCACCACCGCCAAGGACGCCATCCGCCTGCCGCCGGAGTTGCGGGCGAAGATCGCCGTCCTGCCGGTGTCGGTGCGCTGGGCCGACGAGAGCGCGCTCGCTGCGCTGCTGACGCATGTTTCGCTGAAAGGAAGCCCCGATGGCCAAGCCGCGTAGCCCGTTGCAGAAATGGCTGACGCGCCGCATCGGCTATCCGCTGGAGGCGCTGCTGGTCCATGGCGTCTGCGGTCTGTTCCGGATGCTGCCGCTCGACCGCGCATCGGCGCTCGGCGGCTGGATCGGCCGGACGGTGGGGCCGTGGCTGCCCAACAGCGCCCGCGCCCGGCGCAACCTGACCCGCGCCTTCCCGGAGAAGGGCGGGGCGGAGATCGACGCGATCATTCGCGGCATGTGGGACAATCTCGGCCGTACCATCGCCGAATACCCGCATCTGGAGCAGATCGGCCGCGAACGGATCGAGGTGGTCGGCACCGAGCATGTCGACGCCCTGCGCGAGGACGGCAAGGCCGGTATCCTGGTCTCCGGCCATCTGGCGAACTGGGAGGTCCAGTCGGTCGCCTCCCGCATGCTGGGGCTGGAACTGGGGCTGGTCTACCGCGCGCCCAACAACCCGATGGTCGGCGAACTGCTGGTGAAGCTGCGCGGGGCGGCGACCGGCATGCAGATCCCCAAGGGGCCCGAGGGTGCCAGGATCCTGCTGCGCCACCTGACCAAGGGCGGCCATGTCGGCATGCTGATCGACCAGAAGATGAACGACGGCATTCCGGTGCCTTTCTTCGGTCGCGACGCCATGACGGCTCCGGCGGCTGCCGTCCTCGGCATGAAGATGCAGCTCCCGCTGTGTCCGGCGCGGACTGAGAGGCTGGAGGGGGCCCATTTCCGCGTCACCGTCCTGCCGCCGGAGGAATACCCGACCAGCGGCGACCGCAATGCGGATGCGCGAATTCTTATGGAAAGGCTGAACCGACTGTTGGAGGATTGGATCCGCGACCGGCCGGCGCAATGGTTGTGGATCCACCGCCGCTGGCCCGACTGAGCACCCGAACCTCTCGCCGAAGGTCCGTTACGCGATGACCCTGCCGCTCGACCTCCACCTGCTGCAACTCTATATGGTCGCCGTCTGTGTGCTGGTCCTGGCACCGGGACCGGACTCGCTTCTGGTGCTGACCCGCAGCATCGCCGATGGCCGGCAGGCGGGCGTGGTGGCCACCATCGGCATCTGCGTCGGCAACACCGTCCATTCGCTGCTGGCCGCCGCCGGCATCTCCGCCCTGATCGCGGCGTCGGCGTCGCTGTTCGACCTGCTGCGCTATGCCGGCGGCGCCTATCTCGCCTGGATCGGCCTGCGGTCGCTGTGGAGCGTCTGGGCCAGCCGCGGTGCCGAACCCGTTCCGTCCATCGAGGCCCCGGCCCCGGCGGGCACGTCCCGCGTCTTCGTCCAGGCGCTGCTGACCAACCTGCTGAACCCGAAGATCATCCTGTTCCAGCTGGCCTTCGTGCCCCAGTTCATCGCCCCGGACCTGGGCCATGTGGCGTTGCAGACCTTCATCCTCGGTAACATCATCTCGGTGCTGGGCGGTCTCTATCTGGTCGGCATCGCGGCACTCAGTGCCGGGGCCGCGCGGCGCGTGCTGTCCAGCCCGCGGGTCCGCACGGCGCTGGACGGCATCGCCGGCGTGCTGTTCCTGGGCTTCGCGGTGCGGCTGCTGCTGACCGACCGCAAGTTCGCGTGAGGAGGGCGGTGAGGGCTCCCTGGCGCCCTCACCACAGATCGTCCTCGTCCTCCGCACCGGTATCGACATCGAAGGTCGCGGCCTGCCGGACCACCGGATGGCTGTCCTTCCATTCGTCGAAATCCGACACCAGCGCCGGACGGATGCCGAGCGCCAGCACCGGGCAGCCGCCGCCGCGGCCGGCATCCAGCCGGTAAAGCAGCTTCTTCATCCAGGTGGTGCTGGCACCGTACTTGTTCTGGAAATTCTTCATCTCGACCCGCCGCGCCACCTCGGTGAACAGCGGGATCAGTTCGGCGCTGCGGGTCAGCAGGACGCCGGCATTGATGATGCCGCATTCGTAGAAGGTGCGGGCGGCGTAGAGGTCGCGGTCAAAGGTCTGGTCCTTGCTGTTCCATTCCAGGTCGAAGGACACCCGTCCCTTCACGAAGTCGATCTTGTGGCCGTCGATGAAGCCGTTGACCTTGTACAGCTCCTCGCGCTGGCGCTGTTCGGTGACGGTCCGGCCGCGGTTCTTGCCGGCCACGCGGCGCTTTTCCTCATGCGTCACGATCATCTTGGTGATGAACAGGTCGCCGCGGATGCGCGTCTCGTTCCAGCCCAGCGGGTTCAGCATCCGCTCCATCGTCTTGGCGATCTGCGATTTGTTGCCTCCGGACGCCACGATGTCCTCGGTGCGGATGCGAAACTCCATCAGCCGTTCGGTGATCTCGCGGAACTCGGCCGTGCAGGCATGGGCCAGGATGCGCGCCGCGTTGCGGTAGCTGTGCACCTCGTACAGGTCGAGGAAGCCGGGCGGGAACAGGTCGCCCAGGTCGGGATCCCGCGCCTCGATCAGCGGGGCCTTGTCGTGGATGCAGGCAAGCAGGTTCATGACGGCACATGCGCGATGGAAAACGGCGCCACCATGGCGGCTGCCGCCCGGCAAATCCACCCTTTCAGCCCGATGGCCGCCGGAGGGGGCCGAACTGGCGGCCATTCCCCGACATATGCTAAGGTCGCCGGCGCTTTGGGCCGCGTGTCGGGGTGGAAAAAGCGCGGCAAGTTCGGCGGGGGACCGTGATGAGCGACGA
Organism: Azospirillum sp. TSH64; assembly: GCF_003116035.1. Taxonomy (GTDB): domain Bacteria; phylum Pseudomonadota; class Alphaproteobacteria; order Azospirillales; family Azospirillaceae; genus Azospirillum. Next base: position 7,484,646 of record NZ_LGQW01000015.1, on the reverse strand, counting down.
ATTCCTGTTCGCGGAGGAGGAGCCCGCCGTCGAGGCGGTTGCCGAGGCTGCGGAGCCGGTCGAACCCTGGCTGATCCTGATCGTCGACGACGACCCGGCCATCCATGCCACCACCAAGATGGTGCTGCGCGGCTTCACCTTTGAAGGACGCCCGGCGCAGTTCCTGTCGGCCGCCACCGCGGCGGAGGCACGCGGTGTTCTGCGCGACAACCCGGCCATCGCGGTGATCCTGCTGGACGTCGTGATGGAATCCGACGATGCCGGCCTGCGGCTGGTCCGCTATATCCGCAGCGAGCTGAGCAACCGCCGTGTGCGCATCATCCTGCGCACCGGCCAACCGGGGCAGGCGCCGGAACGCGACGTCATCCTCAGCTATGACATCAACGACTACAAATCGAAGACCGAGCTGACGGCGCAGAAGCTGTTCACCTCTGTGGTCGCCGCGCTGCGCGGCTATCAGGACATCACCGCCATCGAGGACCACCGGGAGGGGCTGGAACGCATCCTGGACTCCTCCTCCACCCTGCTGGGCAAGCGGACGATGGCGGAGTTCGTCCGCCATGCCGTGGCCCAGATCGTCGGCGTCTGCCCGCCGGCCAATGGACTGATGTCGGGTGGGGTGTCGGGCGGGGTGGCGCTGGTCAGCCGCCTGTGCGACGGGCCGCGGCCGTCGGAGCCGCTGGTGCTGGGCGGTGCCGGCTGCCATGTCGGGATGGAGGGGATCCCGCTGTTCCTGGCGCTGCCGCCCGACGCGGCGCAGGCGGTGACCGCAGCGCTGGCCGATGGCCGCAACCGCTATGAGCGCGGGCACAGCGTCCTGGTCTTCCGCTCCGCCACCCGCCGGCACGACACCGTGGTCTATCTCGGGCATGGCCGCGCCCTGACGGCCGACGAGCGGCGGCTGCTGGAGGTGTTCTGCGCCAAGGTCGCCATCGGCTTCGACAACGTCCACCTGTACGAGGAACTGACCGAGCTGAACCGCAGCCTGGAACGGCAGGTGGCGGAGCGCACGCAGGATCTGGTGGCGGCGCGCGTGGCGGCCGAGGCGGCGCGGTCGGAGGCGGAGGCGGCCAATCAGGCGAAGTCGCTGTTCCTGGCGACGATGAGCCACGAAATCCGCACGCCGATGAACGGCATCCAAGGCATGCTGGAGTTGCTGGAGCACACCAGCCTGACCGGCGACCAGCGCGAACTGGTCAGCGTGGTGCGGGAATCGGCCGGCGCCCTGCTGACCATCATCAACGACATCCTCGACTTCTCAAAAATCGAGGCCGGCCGGCTCGACCTGGAGCGGGTGCCGGTGGCGCTCGCCAATGTCGTGGAGGGGGTGGCCGACACGCTGGCGCCGGGGGCCAGGGCCAAGGGGCTGTCGCTGGTCACCTACATCGACCCCGACCTGCCGGCGGAGGTCGTCGGCGATCCGGTCCGCATCCGGCAGGTGCTGTTCAACATCGCCGGCAATGCGGTGAAGTTCACACAGTCCGGCTCGGTCACCGTGCGGGTGGAACTGGCGCATTTCGACGGCGACCGCGTCATCATCCGCGTCGCGGTGACCGACACCGGCATCGGCATCTCCAGGGAAAACCAGACCCGCCTGTTCCGCCCCTTCACCCAGGCGGAGGCATCGACCACCCGCCGCTTCGGCGGCACCGGGTTGGGGCTGTCGATCTGCCGGCGCCTGGCCGAACTGATGGGCGGCGACATCGGCGTCAACAGCGAGGTCAATGTCGGCTCCACCTTCTGGTTCACCTTCGCCGCCGATCTGGTTGCGGTGGACGAACCGGCCGTGACGCAGCGGGCGCCGCTGCAGGGGGTGACCGTCCTGCTCCTGGCGGCGGATGCGCAGGAGCGTGGCTTTCTCGCCCGCTATCTGAACGCCGACGGCGCGCAGGTGGTGGAGGCGGCCGACGCCGACGCCGCCTTGCGCACCCTGTTGCCGACCGCCGCCTGCGATGTTCTGGTCGCCACGCTCGGCACCGACACCGCGGCGCTGGACCGCGACCCGCGCGGCCGGGTGCGCGGGCGCGTGGTGATCGGTGGCGACGCGCTGAGTTCCGGCGATGCGGCGGAGCTTGGTGCCTCCGGTGCCGGCACAATGGTGCTCGGCCGGCCGGTGCGCCGGGTCGGGCTGGTCCGCGCCATCCTGGCCGCCGCCGGCCGGATGGCGGCAGGGGAGGGCGGGCGCGCCGACCGGCAACCCGCGCCGGAGCCCGCCGCCCCGGCCGCCGGCCGCCGCCGACTGCCCACGGTGGAGGAGGCGCGGGCACGGGGCCGGCTGATCCTGGTGGCGGAAGACCATCCGACCAACCGTCAGGTCATCCAGCGCCAGCTGACCCTGCTCGGCCATGTGATGGAGACGGCGGAGGACGGTGCCCAGGCGCTGGCCCTGTGGCGGGCCGGCGGCCATGGCCTGCTGCTGACCGACTGCCAGATGCCGGAGATGGACGGCATGGAGCTGGCCCGCAGCATCCGCGCCGCGGAGAGGGAAAGCGGGGCTCGCCTGCCCATCGTCGCCATCACCGCCAACGCGACGGAGAACGAGGCCCAGCTTTGCCTTCTCGCGGGCATGGACGACACGCTGGCGAAACCGGTCAGCCTTGCCGACCTGCGCCGGGTGGTGGACCGTTTCCTGCCGCCGGCGGACGGCGAAAGCGGGGAGGGCGAGGAATTGGACGATCCGTTGCAGAACAAGGAACCGGTGACCGGCGGGTTGCAGCAACCGGAACCCCAGCCCTCGCCCCGGCATGCTCCTGCCGCCGCTCCCGCCATCGCCGATTTGCCGCCGCTCGATCTTGAGGCGCTGACCGCGCTGTTCGACGGCGACAGCGAGTTCGTCCGGCATCTGCTGGGGGAGTTCGTGACCTCCAACAGCGCTTCGCACCATTGGCTGGTCGACGCGCTGGCCGGCGAGATCTGGGACGAGGTTCGGCAGGCCGCCCACAAGCTGGCGGGGTCCTCGCGCACCGTCGGCGCCCGCGACCTTGCCGCCGCCGCCGATGCGGTGGAACTGGCGGTGATCGACCACCGGCTCGACGGCATCGCCGACATGGTCGCCCGTATCGGCGTAGAGCTGGACCGGGTCGTCGCCCACATCGAAACGGTCTGAGCCCGCACCCGCCGCGGCTGTAGCGAAACCGACATCAGCTTCCCCTTGTCGCCTTTGCGACACGGGGAGGGCACTTTCCGACTTTTGAAAATCTCCAGTGTTTCCCGTGACTTGGCCGGCCTCCGCCGGCTGGCACGCTGCTTGCTGTCTGGGGTGTATCCCGGCCCGGTGCCGGCCCCAAACCCACATGCGCGCCACAGCGAGAGCGGAAGCCAAGGAGAACGGGATGCACATCGTCGTCTGTATCAAACAGGTGCCCGACAGCGCCCAGATCCGCATCCATCCCGTCACCAACACCATCATGCGGCAGGGCGTGCCCGCCATCATCAACCCCTTCGACCTGTTCTCGCTGGAAGAGGCGCTGCGGCTGAAGGACAAGGTGGGCGCCCGCGTCACCGTGCTGACCATGGGGCCGCCGATGGCGGAGACCTCGCTGCGCAAGGCGCTGTCGCTGGGAGCCGACGACGCAGTGTTGCTGACCGACCGCAAGTTCGCCGGCTCCGATACGCTGGCGACCTCCTACGCCCTGACCTCGGCCATCCAGAAGCTGTCCGAGGAGGACCCGGTCGACATCGTCTTCTGCGGCAAGCAGACGGTGGACGGCGACACCGCCCAGGTCGGCCCCGGCATCGCCACCCGCCTCGGCTTCGAGCAGCTGACCTACATCACCAGGATCGAGGATCTGAACACCGCCTCGAAGGAGATCGTGGTGCAGCGCCGCTCCGAAGGCGGCGTGCAGGTGCTGAAGACGAAGCTCCCCTGCATGATCACCATGCTGGAGGGCACCAACACCATCCGCTTCGGCAAGATGGACGATCTGTTCCGCGCCGCCCGCTACGAGCTGAAGACCTGGAGCCGCGATTTCACCGGAGCCGAGGAAGGCCGCGTCGGGCTGAAGGGCTCGCCGACCGTGGTGTCGAAGGTGTTCGTGCCGAAGCCGCGGGCGGAGAAGGCGAAGATGATCGTGGCCGACGCCGACACCCCCGACGCGATGGCCGCCGCCGCCATCGACGCCATCTTCGCTGCCCAGCCCAAGTTGGCCGGCGACCTGCTCGCCCGCGCCGCGGCCGGGCTCTGACGATTTACCCGCGGGAGACCCGACGATGAGCGAACCGAGCAAGCCCCAGGGCCGCAAGTTCCAGCTTCCCGAACACCTGAAAATTTACAAGAACGTCTGGGTGATCGTCGAACAGGAGCGCGGCATCGTCCACTCCGTGTCGCTGGAGCTGCTGGGCGAAGCCCGCAAGCTGGCCGACAAGCTGGGGGTGGAGGTCGGTGCCGTGGTGCTGGGTGCCGAAAGCCCCGACCTGAACCGCATCTGCGGCGACGCCATCGGCTATGGCGCCGACATCGTCTACAAGGTGACCGATCCGGCACTGGCCGATTACCGCACCGATCCCTATTGCCGCGTCATGACCGACGTGGTGAACACCCATAAGCCGGAAATCGTGCTGTTGGGCGCCACCACGCTGGGCCGCGATCTGGCCGGCGCCATCGCCACCACGCTGGCGACCGGGCTGACCGCCGACTGCACCGAGCTGGACATCTACGCCGACAACCGCTCGCTGGCCGCCACCCGGCCGACCTTCGGCGGCACGCTGCTCTGCACCATCCAGACGCTGGCCTACCGGCCGCAGATGGCGACGGTGCGCCCGCGCGTGATGGCGATGCCGGAGCGCGACGACGCCCGCATCGGCCGCGTCATCGAAATCCAGCCGGACCTGCGCGAAGAGGACATCGTCACCAAGGTCCTGAACTTCATCGCCGACCGCGAGCAGAACGAGGCGCAGCTGGCCTTTGCCGACATTATCGTGTCGGCCGGCAAGGGTTTGGGCAAGGTCGAGAACATGAAGCTGGTCTTCGATCTCGCCAAGATTCTGGGCGCCGAGGTCGGAGTGACCCGCCCGCTGGTCCAGGCCGGCTGGGCGACCAACGACCGTCAGGTCGGGCAGACCGGCAAGACGGTGCGGCCCAAGCTCTACATCGCCGCCGGCATTTCCGGCGCCATCCAGCATCGGGTCGGCATGGAGAAGTCGGACCTGATCCTGGCGATCAACACCGATCCGAACGCGACGATCTTCGACTTCGCCCATCTCGGGCTGGTCGGCGACGCGCTGAAGATCCTGCCGGCGCTGACCGATGCCTTCGGCCGCCGCCTCTCCGTCAACCGCATGGCCGGCTGACCGCCGGACGAGAAAGGAGCCTGTCGACATGGTCGAAAAGTTCGACGCCATCGTCATCGGTGCCGGCCCGTCCGGCAACGCCGCCACCTACACGTTGGCAAAGCAGGGGCTGAAGGTGCTCCAGCTCGAGCGCGGCGAGTATCCCGGCGCCAAGAACGTCCAGGGCGGCATCATGTACGCCCATGAGCTGGAGAAGATCATTCCGGACTTCCGGGACGATTGCCCGACCGAGCGCCACATCATCGAACAGCGCGTCTGGCTGCTGGGTGACGACAATTACGTCGGCACCAACTACCGCTCGGAAGCCTTCAACAGCGACAAGCCGAACCGCTACACCATCATCCGCGCTAACATCGACAAATGGTGGGGCGAGCAGATCCGCAAGGTTGGCGGTCTCCAGATCTGCGAGACGACGGTGACCGAGCTGATCCGCGATGCGTCGGGCAAGGTCATCGGCGTCCGCACCGACCGCGAAGGCGGCGAGATTCACGCCGACGTCGTCATCATGGCCGACGGCGTCAACGCCCTGCTCGCCAAGCGCGCCGGGTTGCAGGACGAAGCGGCACCGGAGAATGTGGCGCTGGCGGTCAAGGAAATCCTCTTCATCGATCCGGAGCTGATCCAGCAGCGCTTCGGCATCAAGGAGGACGAGGGCGTCGTCATCGAGATCATGGGCAAGGTGACCAAGGGGATGGTCGGCACCGCCTTCCTCTACACCAACAAGGAATCGCTGACGATCGGCATCGGCTGCCTGATCTCCGACTTCAAGAACGGCGATTGCCCGCCTTACCGGATGCTGGAGGATCTGAAGAAGCATCCCGTCATCAAGCCGCTGATCGAAGGGGCGGAGATGAAGGAATACGCCGCCCACATGATCCCGGAGGGCGGCTACAAGGCGATTCCGCAGCTCTATGGCGATGGCTGGATGGTCGTTGGCGATGCCGCCCACTTCAACAACGCCGCCCACCGCGAGGGCTCCAACCTTGCCATGGCGTCGGGCCGGATGGCGGCGGAGACGGTGATCGAGCTGAAGTCCGCCGGCAAGGGCTTCAGCGCGCCGAACTTGGCCGCCTACAAGAAGAAGCTGGATGACAGCTTCATCATGAAGGATCTGAAGAAGTATCGCGAACTGCCCGGCATCATGCATGGCAACAAGCAGTTCTTCGGCGCCTATCCCGACGAAATCACCGCGGCAGCCCACAATTGGTTCACCGTGGACAGCGTCGACAAGAAGTCGAAGGAAAAGCAGATCATGAAGTCCTTCATCAAGCGCCGCTCGGTGATGGGACTGGTCGGTGACGCAATCAAGCTGGTGAGGGCCGTGCGATGACCATGATGGTGAAGGTCGAAGAGAAGCTCTATCAGAACCGCTACATCGTCGACGAAAGCCGGCCGCACATCCAGATCAAGAGCGTGGAGGCCTGCCAGACCTGCGAAAAGCAGGCTTGCACCTTCTGCTGCCCGGCGGCCTGCTACAGCAAGAACGAAACCGGCGGCGTGACGCTGGTGACCGACGGCTGCCTGGAATGCGGTACCTGCCGTGTCGTCTGCCAGGACAAGGGCAACATCGCCTGGGATTATCCGCGTGGCGGGTACGGCATCAGCTACAAGTTCGGCTGATCCGGTCTTCCATTGTCTTTCCCCTGAACCGGTTGGCCTCCGCGCGGTGACGCGCGGGGGCCGATCTGTTTTCGGAAGGGAGGAGGCTTCCGCCGACGCTTTTCTACACCCGGCTCTGCAACGCCTCTGTCGCCTGCCCCAGCGCCCGTTGCAGTTCGGCCGGGAAATAGGGCTTGCGGACAAAGCCGAAAGGATCGCATTCGGCGGCGCGGTGGCGGGTTTCGGGGTCGCCGAAGGCGGAGGTGAAGATGCAGCGGATGCCGGTCCGCTTGCGGATCGCCGCCGCGGCCTCGATCCCGTCGCGCGGCCCCCGCAGGCGGATGTCCATCATCACGATGTCCGGACGCAGCCGCTCCGCCGTCGCGACCGCGTCATCCGCATTGTCCTCGATCCCGACGACGGCGAATCCGAGCATGCCCAGGACCTCCTCCAAAGCCATGGCGGCGAGGCTTTCGTCTTCGACGATGAGGATGCGGACAGGACTGTCGGAGGCAGGCGATAGGTCGGTCATCATGATCGTGCAAGGAGTGTCACAATGATTTTACAGGAGTCGTGCAATCGGCGAACCTGAAAAGGCGGGGTTATGACCAATGGTGCAGCCTGCGTCCCTTGCATGGGTGAGGGTGGAAAAGCGTCGGCTGGGCTGTCCGCGAACCCTTGTTTTTCACACCTGCGGCGTACCATCTGACTGTTAAGGCTGTTTTCACGAGCGAGCATCGCGGGCCTGCACCCGTCCCTTGCAAACTGTCGGACGGGTTATCTGCGGGTTTGCGGCCTTTTTGCATGAGGAGACCGGCGATGGATCTGCGCGTCTGTTTTGAAAACATGGAAAGCGTCAACGTCAACGACGCGGCGATGATGAAGCACTACACCAAGAGCTATCTGGCCGATTTCGACCCGGAATGGGCCGGCTTCATCATGCTGCCGCACAGTGAGACCATGCGCGCGACGATGGAGCCCGCCTGGCAGGTGCTGATCCGCGGCGCCACGCCACGCACGGAGCAGGAGCTGCTCCGCTATCTCGACGAAAATCCGATGGCGGCCTACCACGTCCATGTCTACCGCCGCGACGGCAGCCCGAACGAGAGCAAAATCCACTGACGACAAAGGGGGCGCTGCAGGCGCCCCCTTGCTCCGCAAAACGGCGCCGGCGGTTCAGCCGACCGGCGTGCCCAGCAGGCTGTCCAGCGGGACGAAGCGGTCGGCCATCTTGCGCGCCTCTTCCTTGTGGACCTTGAAGGTCTTTTCCGCGATAGCGTTGGAGACGACGAAATCCTGGTACGCACGTTCCAGGTGGAAACGGTAGCGCGCCGCCGTGCCGTCGTCGTCCAGCCCTTCCATGCCGATGTCGTCGGACAGGTAATCGTGGAAGCGCTGCAGGATGTGCAGCCGGTTCACGTTCACAACACGCTGGTCGTAGGTGACGTGGAAGAAGCGCAGGAAGTCTTCCGCGGTCTCCAGATCGTCGAGGTCGTCGGTGAAATCGCTCATCGTCGAAGGCTCCTCACGCGTGCTGCTGGGTGGAAGGCGAGGGGGCGCACCCCTCCTGGTCGCAGATGTTGCCGCAGGAACTGCAGGCCACACCGTCCAAGCGTATATCGCTGTGTATGTCGTTCAGGCGAAATTCCGACAGGCGGATGCTTTTAGCAGGAAACTGTGACGTTTCCGCTGCGGTGTGGGCCTCGAGCCGGGCTTCGATGCGGTTTATGTGGTCGATCAGGCAGGCGATGGCCTTGCCGACCGGATCGGGCATCAGATGATGTTCCAGATCGATGCCGTGATTGGAAAGGTGGGGGTCGGACAACTGGCGGTGTGCTTCCGGCCGCACCACCCGGCCGGGGATGCCGACCACGGTCATGCCCGGCGGCACCGGCTTGGTCACCACCGAATTGGCGCCGACCCGCGCGCCGGCGCCGACGGTGATCGGTCCCAGGATCTTGGCGCCGGCACCAACCAGCACGCCGTCCATCAGCGTCGGGTGCCGCTTGCCCTTGGTCCAGGACGTGCCGCCCAGCGTCACGCCGTGGTAGAGAGTCACGTCGTCGCCGATCTCCGCCGTCTCGCCGATCACCACCCCGGCGCCATGGTCGATGAAGAAGCGGCGGCCGATGCGGGCGCCGGGATGGATGTCGATGTTGGTCACCGCGCGGGCGACATAGGACAGGAAACGCGCCGGCCAGCGCAGCCCCCGCTGCCAGGCTGCGTTGGCGACGCGGTGGATCACCAGCGCATGGATGCCGGGATAGCAGGTCAGCACGTCGAGGACGTTGCGCGCCGCCGGGTCGCGGTCGAACACGCAGGCGACGTCCTCGCGCAGCAGGGCGACGATTCCCGGAGGAGTTCTGGCCTTCGTCATGTCGCCGCCTCCAGAAAGGCGTGCAGTTCCTCGGGAGTCGGCGGCCGCTTGGCGCGGGTGGCCAGCGCGCGGACGCGCGGCAGCACCGCCTGTGCGGCGGCGTCGTCGCAGGCGATGCCGAGCCCCTCATAGGCCAGCTTCACCGCTGCGGTGCCGGAATGCTTGCCAAGCACGATGCGGTGTTCACGCCCGACCTCGGCCGGGTCGAAATTCTGGTAGGTGCTGCGGTCGCGCAGCAGCCCGTCGACATGGATGCCGGCCTCGTGGGTGAAGACGGCGGCGCCGACGATCGACTTGTTGACCGCCACCGGCCGGTTGGACGCCCGCTCCACCAGATCGCTGATGGTGCCGAGCGAGCGCGTCTCGACGCCGGTGTCGATGTGGTAGAGGTGCTTCAGCGACACCACCACCTCCTCCAGCGGGGCATTGCCGGCGCGCTCGCCCAGCCCGTTCACCGTGGTGTTGACGTGGGTGGCGCCGCCCAGCACCGCGGCCAGCGAATTGGCGTTGGCGAGGCCCAAATCGTCATGGGCGTGGATCTCGATCTCCAGGTCGGTGGCGCGGCGCAGCCGCTCGATGCAGGCGCGCGTCTGGAAGGGATCGAGCACGCCGAGCGTGTCGGCGAAGCGGAAACGGCGGGCGCCGGCTTCCTGCGCCACCGTGGCGGCGGCGATCAGGAAATCCATGTCGGCGCGTGACGAATCCTCGCCTCCGACGCTGACCTCCAGCCCATGGTCGCGCGCCTGCTTCACTTGGCGCTCGATCTCGGCCAGCGCCCAGGCGCGGCTCCGTTTCAGCTTCCTGGTGATGTGGATGTCCGACACCGGCATCGACAGGTTGACGAAGCCGACATTGCAGGACAGCGCCGCCTTCAGGTCGGCGTCATGCATCCGGCACCACACCATCAGCCGGCCTTTCAGCCCCAGCGACGCCACGGCGCGGATGCCCTCGCGCTCCTCCTCGCCCATGGCCGGGATGCCGATTTCCTGCTCCGGCACGCCGGCGGCGTCGAGTGCCTTGGCGATGGCGATCTTCTCATCGAGCGTGAAGGCGACGCCGGCGGTCTGCTCGCCGTCGCGCAGCGTGGTGTCGTTGATTGTGGCGAAGGTGGTGGGCATGGGGGCACCTCGCGCGCGGGGACCGGCTGTCCCCGTTGATAAATGTCGCAGGCCGGGCCGGGGACCCGCCCCGACGGGGTGTCGTCGGGCGGGGTGCCGGGACGGGCCACCGACCCGGCCTGCGATTCCGGTGTTACGAGTAAACGGGTGCGAACTCTTTGGGCTTGCCGGCTTCCTGCTGCCAGTAGGGCGACAGGCTGCGCAGCTTGGCGATGATGCCCGGCACCACGGCGATGACGTGGTCGATCTCGGCGTCGGTGGTGTCGCGCGACAGCGAGAAGCGGGTGGCGCCGTGCGCCGCCGTGTAGGGCACGCCCATGGCACGCATCACGTGGCTCGGCTCCAGCGACCCCGAGGTGCAGGCCGATCCGGAGGACGCGGCGATGCCCTGCTCGTTCAGCAGCAGCAGGATGGCCTCGCCCTCGATGAACTCGAAGGCGATGTTGCAGGTGTTGGGCAGCCGGTGGTCCGGGTTGCCGGTGACGAAGCAGGCCGGCACGGCGGCCAGGATCGCCTGTTCCAGCCGGTCGCGCTGCGCCTTCACCCGCGTGTTCTCCTCGCCCATGTGGCTGAGGGCGAGGTGGGCGGCGGCGCCCAGGCCGACGATGGCCGGCGCGTTCTCGGTGCCGGCGCGGCGCGAGCGTTCCTGGTGGCCGCCGCGCAGCATCGGACGGAAGCGCAGGCCGCGCTTGACGTACAGCGCACCGATGCCCTTGGGGGCGTGCAGCTTGTGGCCGGACAGCGAAAGCATGTCGACGGCGCTGTCGGCGAGCTTCATCGGGATCTTGCCGACCGCCTGGACGGCGTCGGTGTGGAAGACGGCGCCGACCGCCTTGGCCATTTGCGCCAGTTCCTCGATCGGGAAGATCGTCCCGGTCTCGTTGTTGGCCCACATGATCGACACGATGGCGACCTGATCCGACAGCGCCGCCCGGTAAGCGTCGATGTCGAGGTTGCCCTTGCCGTCCACCGGGATGCGGTGGATCTTGTAGTCGCGCTTCTTCTCCAGATAGTCGCAGAGCGCCAGCACGGCGGGGTGCTCGACCACGCTGGTGACGATCTCGCGCTTCTTCGGATAGGCCTCGATGATCGACAGGATCGCGGTGTTGTCGCTTTCCGTCCCACCCGAGGTGAAGACGATCTCGCTGTCATGCGCAGCGCCCAGCAGAGCCTGCACCTGCTTGCGCGCCCATTCGATCTTGCCGCCGACTGCCGCGCCGAAGGCGTGCATCGAGGACGGGTTGCCGAAATGCTCGGTGAAGAGCGGCAGCATTTCCGCCAGCACGTCGGGGTCGACGCGGGTGGTGGCGTTGTTGTCGAGATAGATGCCCCGGTTGGGAATGGTCGTGTTCGGGATCGTCATCGCCGGTTCCTCCCCTTAGCCCGCATGGGCCGGCATGAGGGACGCCGGCTTGACGCGGACGAACTCGCCGAGCGCCTCGACCAGCTTCATCTGCACGCCCATCATGGTGCCGGCCGACTGCGAACAGCCGGAGCAGGCGCCGGTCAGCCGCACGTAGATGTCCTTGCCGTCGATGTCGACCAGCTCCACGTCACCGCCGTCGCGCTGGATCTGCGGGCGCATCTCCTCGATGGCGGACATGATGGCCTGCATGCGCTGCACGTTGGTCAGCTTGGGCGCGGCGGCCGGTTCCGGCTTGGCCGGCAGCGGCTTGATGGCGTCGAGGCCGACGGTGCCGGGGGTGTGCTTCGCGGCGGGTTTCAGCGCGCCGGTCTTGGCCATCACCGCTTCCAGCACCTCCTCAATCTTCTCGTGGCAGGTCTGGCAGGAGCCGCCGGCCTTGGTGTAGTGGGTGACTTCCTCCAGCGAGGTCAGGCCGTTGACGGTCACCGCGCGCTCGATCATCGCGGCGTCGACCCCGAAGCACTTGCAGATCAGCTCGCCTTCCTCGTGGTCGTCGACCCACTCCTCGCCCTTGTAGTTGGCGATGGCGGCACGCAGGGCCTCCGCACCCATGACCGAGCAGTGCATCTTCTCCGGCGGCAGGCCGCCCAGATACTCGGCGATGTCGCGGTTGGTCAGCGTCAGCGCCTCGTCCACCGTCTTGCCGATGATCATCTCGGTCAGCGCCGAGGAGGAGGCGATGGCCGAGCCGCAGCCGAAGGTCTGGAACTTGGCGTCCAGGATGACCTGGGTGTCGGGATCGACCTTCAGCATCAGACGCAACGCGTCGCCGCAGGTGATGGAGCCGACCTCGCCGACCGCGTTGGCGCTGTCCAGGACACCGGAGTTCTTCGGGTTGAAGAAGTGTTCCTTGACCTTGTCGGTGTAGTTCCACATGTCGCTGCTGCCTTTCCGTGGGGTGCGCGCCTAGGGGAAGAGCTATCTGAAAGCGGGATCAGTGGGTCGAGTAGGGGGCTGACGATCCGCAGCTCGACGACGACGTCGAGCAGGAGCCCCCGCCGCCGTCGCCGGCCGAGAAGGACTTGCCGCAGCCGCAGCTGCTCGTCGCGTTCGGGTTGTCGAACTTGAAGCCCGAGCCTTCGATGCCCTCGACGAAATCGACCACCACGCCCGACAGGAAGGGCTGGCTGTTGGCGTCGACGAAGATGGTGACGGGGCCGAAGCTGAGCACCGTGTCGTCGTCGCCCGCCGCCGCCTCCAGGCCCATCTGGTATTTCAGGCCGGCGCAGCCGCCGTCGGTCACCGCGATCCGCAAGCCGGCGGCAGCACCGCCGGACTTCGCCAGGACCTGTTCCAGGGTGGAGACCGCCGCATCCGTCAGAGTCACCATGTCCCGCCTCCTCAAGCCGCGTTGCCGGGGTGCCGGCCAATCTGACGAGGTTAAAAGCAAGCGGTGTGCCAATCTATCAAGTCATTGAAACAACAGGATTGTCAGGTCAGGCAGGCGTGGCGAAAGTCCGACAATGTTTCGCCTACAAACGGTTTTGTCGGGTTTGGTGCGTGTCGGATTCGCGACAGCCGCGACACTTCGCCGCACAAAAATAATGTGGTCTTTCCCGGCGTCCCCGCGCGTACCATGGGGGCGTCGTCGGTGCGTCGGATGGTTGATTGCAGCAGCGGAAAACACAGGCGAGGGAAGCGATGAGCGACGAACCGATCGAACTCCGGATGTCGAACGGCCGCATGGCCTTCGGCGACGTGCCCGAACAGATCGACGAGCTTTTGCAGGAGGCGGTGAAGGCCCGCGACGTGCCCGAGGCCTGCGAGGCGCTGCTGTGGGAGGCCCACCGCAAGGGACCGCGGGTGCTGCCGGTCTTCTACGCGCTCTACAAATTCTACTTCAACCGCAAGAAGCTGGGGGAGGCGGAGCGGGTGGCCCGCATCGGGCTGGATGCCGCGGCTCTCCAGGGCGGCTTTCCCGCCGACTGGTCGCGGTTGACCGCAGGCTCCACCGACTGGACGGCGGCCGGGCCGGCGCGCTTCTTCCTGTTCACCATGAAGGCGCTGGCCTTCATCGAACTGCGCCGCCACAACCGCGACAAGGCGTTGGCGATCCTCGCCAAGATGGCGGAGATCGACCCGGCCGATCAGGTCGGCTACGGCACCATCGCGGCACTTGCCCGCGGGTTGGACGGAGAGGGCGGGGCGGCGTGAGCGACCCGGCCAGATAAGGCAGTCCCCCCAAAAAAAGCCCCCGGCCCAGGGGGGAACCGGGCCGGGGGCAGGGGGGATTTGCGTCTCACGACGCGCTCACGACGCGCTCTCTCACGTCGAGAGGAATTGCGGCCCCATTCGGGGAATTTGGGACCGCAAACTCGTCAGGCGGCGACTGATTCCAGCGCCGGGTAATCGGTGTAACCCTTGGCATCGCCGCCGTAATAGGTGGTCCGGTCCGGCTCGGCCAGCGAGGCGCCGGCACGCAGGCGCACGGGCAGGTCCGGGTTGGAGATGAAGGCCTCGCCGAAGCTGACCGCATCGGCCTCGCCGTTGGCGAGCGCCGCGTCGGCGTCACCGCGGCTGTAGCCGCCATTCAGGATGAACGGACCCTTGTAGGCGGCGCGCAGGGTGGACGCCACGTGCGGCGCGCCCTCCGGCGGGGCCATGTGGTGGCCGGGCTTGCCCTCGATCACATGCAGATAGGCGAGGTTGAAGGGGTTCAGCGCCTTGGTGATCGCCAGGAAATGCGGCAGCGGGTCGCTGTCCTTCATGTCGTTGAACACGCCGGTCGGCGACAGGCGGACGCCGATGCGGTCGGCGCCGACGGCATGGGCCGTCGCCTCCAGGATCTCCAGCAGGAAGCGGCAGCGGTTCTCCACCGTCCCGCCATACCGGTCGGTGCGGGTGTTGGTGCTGTCGCGCAGGAACTGGTCGATCAGATAGCCGTTGGCCGCGTGGATCTCGACGCCGTCCAGGCCGGCATCGAAGACGGCGCGCTTGGCGGCGTCGGCGAAATGACGGACCAAGGCAGGGATTTCGGCGGTTTCAAGGGCGCGCGGAACCGGGAAGGGTTCCATGCCGGCGCCGGTGTAGAGCTGGCCCTTCGCCGCGATGGCCGACGGGGCGACCGGGGCGGCGCCTTTGGGCTGGAAGCGCGGGTGGGAAATGCGGCCGACATGCCAGAGCTGGGTGACGATCCGCCCACCGGCCGTGTGCACCGCGTCGGCGACCGCGCGCCATGCCAGGGTCTGGGCGTCGGTGTGGATGCCCGGCGTGTTGGGATAACCCTGGGCGGTGTCGCAGACCTGCGTCGCCTCGGTGATGATCAGGCCGGCGGATGCGCGCTGCGCATAATATTCGGCGGTCAGCGCGGTCGGGCAGTTGCCGTCGCCGGCGCGGCTGCGGGTCATCGGCGCCATGACGACGCGGTTCGGCAGTTCGATCGCGCCGAGACGCAGCGGGGTGAACAGATCCGGAGTGGCGGTGCTGTGCGTGTCGTTGCTGTGCGGCATGGCGGGAATACCCCCTGTTGGGCAATAGGCTTTTGGGGTGAGGGCTTGTATGTATGTGAGTACATACTTGAACCGACGCCTGCCGCTTGTCAAGTATGTATCTGCATACTTATTATGAAGCCGTCCGACATGACGCTGCCTATCGTGAAGCGGCCCGTCATGACGGCGGCGGGGCGGACTGGAGAGGGACGGGTCTTGGACGCAAGCACTGAAGCCGACGGCTGTTGCCCCGGAAACGGCACCGAGGGCGCCTGCGAGGGCGGCGCGCGCAAGCGTGACCGTGCCGCGACGGAAAGCGCGCTGCTCGACGCCGCCAAGGTGGTGTTTGCCGAGCGCGGCTTCGACGCGGCGACGACCCGGGAGATCGCCGGGCGGGCCGGGGTGAACGAACAGCTGATCCAGCGCTATTTCTCAGGAAAGAGCGGGCTGCTGCTGGCGGTGGTCGAGCGCTATTGGCGCGAGGAGTCCGGTGGCTGCGACCTGCCGCCGCCGGACGACGATCTGGAAACCGATCTCGCCCGCTTCCTGCATGCCCATTTGAAGCACAGCTGGAAATGCCGCGACTTCACCCGCGTCGTGCTGGCCCGCGCCCTGGTCGATCAGGCGGTGGCGGACGAGATGGCGCGCACCCTGTCGGAGAGCCGCATCCCCTGCCTGCTGAAGCGGCTGGAGGGCTATCGCGACCGCGGCGCCATCGCCGCCGACGCCGACCTCGCCAATGTGGCGGCCGGCATCGCGACGCTCAGCTTCGGGCTGGGCTTTCTCGATCAGGTGGTGTTCGGCCGCGACGATGCCGGCATCTGCGCGATGGTCGGCACGCTGGCCCACACCATCGCCCATGGCCTGACGCCGCGCTGACCCCTACTCCGCAGCTGCCGCGGCGCGGGTGGTGGCGCGGTGGCTGTGCACCGCGTCGGCGGTGAAGACGGCGAGGGCCACCCAGATGCAGGCGAAGGTGATGGCGTGGCTGTGGGTGAAGGCCTCGCCATAGACCAGCACGCCCAGCAGCAACTGCCCGGTCGGCCCGACATATTGCAGCAGACCCAGGGTGGTCATGGTCAGCCGGCTCGCGCCGATCATGAACAGCACCAGCGGCACAGCCGTCATCGGTCCGGCCAGCACCAGCAGGGTGCTTTCCCCCCAGCCATGGCCGAAGGCGCCGTCGCTGCCCAGCCACAGCAGATAACCCAGCGCCGCCGGCAGCAGCAGGGCGGTTTCCACCAGCAGTCCGATCACCGGATCGATCGCCGCCTTCTTGCGCACCAGGGCGTAGAAGCCGAAGGACAGTGCCAGCGACAGCGCGACCCAGGGCACGGCGCCATAGCTGACGACGAGGCTGCCGACGCCGGCCGCGGCGATGGCGACCGCCAGCATCCGGCCGCGGCTGAGCCGTTCGTTCAGGAACAGCACACCCAGCAGCACATTGACCAGCGGGTTGATGAAGTATCCCAGGCTGGCTTCGACCAGCCGGCTGTTCACCACCGCCCAGATGAAGACGGTCCAGTTGACGGTGACCAGCAGGGTGGTGACCACCAGGATGCCCAGCCGGCGCCAGTTGCCGACCGCGGCGACGACGGCCGCCGGCCCGCGGGTCGCCAGCACGCCGATGCCGACCAGCACCACGGTCCACACCACGCGGTGGGCGACGATCTCCACCGCGCCGACATCGCCCAGGGATTTGAAGAAGACGGGGTTGACCAGCCCCCAGATCAGGTAGGAGGCAAGCGCCGCGACGAACGCGGCGGTTGTGGAGGTCGGGGCCTTGGCGGGCGGCGGGGTCTGAGCCATACCGTCCGTTTAGCACATTGTTTGGGCAATCCGGCAGCGGGCCGCCGGGCATGGCCGGGCTGCGCGGCCGGCATCGCTACACGTCATCCTGGCGTCGGGTATCGAAAATGCCCGGCATGGAAAAGGTGCCGGGCATGAAAAAGCCCCGCCGGAGCGGGGCTTTTCCGTTTCTCACCGGACCGGCGATGCGGTCAGGCGGCGGTGGCGACGCCCTTGTCGGCCATCAGGGTCTGCAACTCGCCCGACTCGTACATCTCGCGGACGATGTCGCAGCCGCCGACCAGCTCGCCCTTGACGTAGAGCTGCGGGAAGGTCGGCCAGTTCGAGTATTCCTTCAGGCCCTGGCGCAGGCCCGGGTCCTCCAGGATGTTGACGCCCTTGAACTTGACGCCGGTGTGGCTGAGCACCTGGACGACGGCGGCGGAGAAGCCGCACTGCGGGAACACCGGGGTCCCCTTCATGTACAGCACGACATCGTTGTTCTTGATGTCCTGCTCGATGCGCTCGACGACGTTCTGATCGACCATGACCTGATAACCCTTCCGATTAAGGCCCGGCGGCGCCGGGGCCTTGTCCGTTGCAACTTTGATCAGGCGCCTTCCGGCAGCCTTGCGTCAGGCGCCTTCCGGCACCGCGGTGGTCAGCGCCAGGGCGTGCAGTTCGCCGCCCATCTTTCCCTGGAGGGATGCGTAGACCATCTGGTGCTGCTGCACCCGGCTCTTGCCCTTGAAGGCGGCGGAGGTGACGAGTGCGGCATAGTGGTCGCCGTCGCCGCGCAGGTCCGCGATCTCCACGACCGCGTCCGGGATGCCTTCCTTGATGAGCTTTTCGATCGTGGCGGCTTCCATCGCCATGGGTCTGGTCCTCGCTCTGTTCAGGATTGCCCCGCCCGGGCACACGCTTATCGAGATAGAGTAGGTGCGGCCGGGCCGTTTGTCATCCACCGGCAAGTCTTTGCCGCCCTGCGGAAGACGCCGTAACGGCCCGGACGCCCCTCATTCAATAGGAGACGCCTGTTACTCGCCGAACACGCGCTTGAACACCGTGTCGACATGCTTGGTGTGGTAGGTCATGTCGAACATCGGCTCCAGCTTGTCGCGGCCGATGTGCTTGGCGATGTCGGCGTCGTTCGACAGCAGGTCCAGATAGTTGCCGCCCTTCTCCCACACCTGCATGGCGTTGCGCTGCACCGCCTTGTAGCTGTCCTCGCGGCTCATGCCGGCCTGGGTCAGGGCCAGTAGGACGCGCTGCGAGAAGACCAGCCCGCCCAGGTCGTCCAGGTTCTTCTGCATGCGCTCCGGATAGACCACCAGCTTTTCCATCATGCCGGTCAGGCGCACCAGGGCGAAGTCCAGCGTGACGGTGGCGTCGGGGCCGATCATCCGCTCGACCGAGCTGTGGGAGATGTCGCGCTCGTGCCACAGCGCGACGTTCTCCAGTGCCGGGACGACGGCGGCGCGCACGATGCGGGCCAGGCCGGTCAGGTTCTCCGACAGCACCGGGTTGCGCTTGTGCGGCATCGCCGACGAGCCCTTCTGGCCGGGGTGGAAATACTCCTCCGCCTCGCGCACCTCGGTGCGCTGCAGGTGGCGGATTTCCGTGGCCAGATTCTCGACGCTCGACGCGATCACGCCCAGCACGGAGAAGAAGAAGGCGTGGCGGTCGCGCGGGATGACCTGGGTCGACACCGGCTCCACCGACAGGCCGAGCTTGGCGGCGACATGCTCCTCCACCCGCGGATCGATGTTGGCGAAGGTGCCGACGGCGCCGGAGATGGCGCAGGTGGCGATGTCCTGGCGCGCCTGGACCAGACGCTCGCGCCCACGGGCGAAGGCGGCGTAATGGCCGGCTAGCTTCAGGCCGAAGGTCGTCGGCTCGGCATGGATGCCGTGGCTGCGGCCGATGGTGACGGTGTTCTTATGCTCATAGGCCCGGCGCTTCAGCGCGGCCAGCAGGGCGTCCATGTCGGCCAGCAGCAGGTCGGCGGCCTGGGTCAGCTGGACGGCGAGGCAGGTGTCCAGCACGTCCGACGAGGTCATGCCCTGGTGGACGAAGCGGGCTTCCGGACCGACATATTCGGCGAGGTTGGTCAGGAAGGCGATGACGTCGTGCCGGGTCTCGCGCTCGATCTCGTCGATGCGGTCGATCTCCCACTTGCCGCGCTCCCACACCGCCTTGGCGGCCTCCTTCGGGATCACGCCCAGCTCGGCCTGCGCGTCGCAGGCGTGCGCCTCGATCTCGAACCAGATGCGGAAGCGGTTCTCCGGCTCCCAGATGCGGGCCATTTCGGGGCGGG
>NZ_LGQW01000015.1:7379124-7465294 GCF_003116035.1 Azospirillum sp. TSH64 | reverse complement strand
ACCGCCCTGCTGCTGGGCGGGCTGTTCCTGGCCGGGCATTTCAAGCTGCGCCAGTTCTTCGCCCGCCGCATCGCCGCCACCTTGAGCGACCGTTTCGGCGACGTCGACCTGAACCTGCGGCAGGCCTTCCTGCGGAACACCCGCTTCTTCCGCTCGATCTTCGCCACGCAGCCGGCCGGCTGGGGCGGGCGGGCGGGCAAGGCGATCTTCGCCATCCGCGAGGCGACGGCGGTGCATGTCCAGCGCATCAACGACCTCTACACCGATCCCGCCGGCCGCCGTGCGCGGGACGCCGCCGCCGGCCCGGCTGCCGCGGCCGAGTGACCGCAAGCCGGCGTCGAGCGTCGGCGGCTCTTTACAGTGCGGCGTCCAGGCCGTTAGATCTCAGCGGTTAGATCTTGGCCGGCGCCGAGCGACCACGGCGCCGGACCCACCAGCGGATGGCCAACGGACTTGCGGGATTCGGCAAACGGAGCGATCGGTACGGTGAGATCCTCGGCCGCGGGCGCCGCCCTGGCCGGGCTGCTGCTGTGCGTCGCCCCGGCCCAGGCGCAGGTGCCCGGCGCGGAGGCCGGCGGCACGGCTCCCGCTCCGGCTCCCTATACCGGCCTGGATCTGGTGACCGGCGGCGACTATGCCCCCTACACCGGCGACGACCTGCCGGGGGGCGGGCTGGTGACCGATCTGGTCCGCCGCGCCTTCGCGGTCGGCGGGCGCCGCTACGATGTACGCTTCATGCCGTGGAAGCGGGGCTACGACGGCGTGGTGGCCGGCCGTTTCCTTGCCACCTTTCCCTATATCCGCACGCCGGAGCGCGAGCGGGAGGTGCTGTTCTCCGACCCGGTGATGGAGGTGCGGCAATTCGTCTATCTCTCGAACCGGTCCGGGATGGAGTTCAACGGCCGGACCGGCGGCGGCGACTCCGGCGGCCTGGAGGATTTCCAGGGACGGACGATCTGCCAGCCGGTGGGCTATGCCCTGCCGGCCGGGCTGGAGGCGGTGGTCGGCCAGGGCCGACTGACACGGCAGACCCCGTCGGACTTGGCTGCCTGCGTGCGGATGGTGGCGACCGGGCGGGCCGACGTCCTGGTGATCGACGAGTTCAGCGGCGCCGCGGCAATTCAGCGCTCCGGTCTGGCCGACGACATCCGGGTGGCGGACCGGCCCTTCGCCGTGGTCACGCTGCATCTGGTGGTCGGGCGCGGCACGCCGGGGGCGGAGACGGCGGTCGCGGTCTTCAACGACGGGCTGAACGCCCTGAAGCGGCAGGGCGTCTACGACCAGCTTCTCGTCAGTCACACGCTTCAGCCTGCTCCCTGATATTGCTGGGGTTTTCCCCGGGGGTCCGCGCGGTCTTCCGGCCCAGCCGCGGCGATATTCCGGATTCCGGCGCGCTTTTCCGCGCGGAAGGCCCCCGTCGCCATGGACAGGACGGTGCTTCGTGATATAAACGCGCGGTTTCGATCATGGAAAAGGGGCGCGGGCTGTGGCCATCGACGCGTCGATTCTGGTCCTCAACGGGCCGAACCTCAACATGCTGGGTGTGCGGGAGCCGCAAATCTACGGGTCGATGACCCTGGACGAGCTGGAGGCCGCCTGCCACGAGCGTGCCGACACGCTGGGTCTGACCGTGGATTTCCGGCAGTCGAATCACGAAGGCGAACTGGTTTCGTGGATTCAGCAGGCCCGCACGGAGAATGACGGCATCGTCATCAACGCCGGCGCCTACACCCACACCTCGGTCGCGATCATGGACAGCCTGATTCTGTCGGATCTGCCGGTGATCGAGGTCCATCTGTCGAACATCTTCAAGCGCGAGCCGGTCCGCCATCACTCCTACATCTCGCCGGTGGCGAGGGGGATGATCTGCGGGTTCGGGCCGCACGGGTATCTTCTGGCGCTGGACGCCATCGCGAACATCATCGACCGCGATTAAGGAAACGGGAACGACTGACATCATGGCGAGCTTCGACATCGACGGCGATCTGGTCCGCAAGCTGGCGGACCTCCTGCGTGAGACGGGCTTGAGCGAGATCGAGTTCGCCGAGGGCGAAAAGCGTATCCGCGTCACCCGCCCGACCGCCGCCCAGACGGTCGCCGTCCAGGCAGCCCCGGTCCTGGCGGCCGCTCCGGTCGCCGTGGCGGCGCCGGCCGCCGCAAAGCCGGCCAGCCATCCGGGTGCGGTGACCTCGCCGATGGTCGGCACCGCCTATCTGGCGGCCGAGCCGGGCGGCACCCCCTTCGTCCGTCCGGGCGACGTGGTCAAGGCCGGCCAGACCATCATGATCATCGAGGCGATGAAGGTCATGAACCCGATCAAGGCTCCGCGCGGCGGCACCGTCGCCGAGGTGCTGGTGTCCGACGCCCAGCCGGTCGAATTCGGCGAAGTTCTCCTCATCATCGAGTAAGCGGGGCATTCCCTTGGCGATGTTCGAAAAGGTCCTGATCGCGAACCGTGGTGAGATTGCGCTCCGCATCCACCGCGCCTGCCGCGAGATGGGGATCCAGACCGTGGCGGTGCATTCCACCGCCGACGCCGACGCCATGCACGTCCGCCTCGCCGACGAAAGCGTGTGCATCGGTCCGGCGTCCGCGCGCGACAGCTACCTCAACAT
Organism: Azospirillum sp. TSH64; assembly: GCF_003116035.1. Classification (GTDB taxonomy): domain Bacteria; phylum Pseudomonadota; class Alphaproteobacteria; order Azospirillales; family Azospirillaceae; genus Azospirillum. The sequence goes on along the minus strand of NZ_LGQW01000015.1, from coordinate 7,462,679 downwards.
TCCGGCCATCCTGTCGGCGGCGTCGATCACCAATGTCGACGCCATCCATCCCGGCATCGGCTTCCTGTCGGAGAACGCCCAGTTCGCCGAGATGGTGGAGGAGCACGGCTTCACCTTCATCGGCCCGACGCCGGAGCATATCCGGATCATGGGCGACAAGGTCACCGCCAAGAAGACGGTGATGGAGCAGGGTCTGCCGGTGGTGCCCGGCTCCGACGGTCCGGTGACGTCGCTGGAAGAGGCCGAGAAGGTCGCCCACGAGACCGGCTACCCGGTGCTGATCAAGGCGGCGGCGGGCGGCGGCGGCAAGGGCATGAAGGTCGCCCGCAACCCCGACCAGCTGAAGGAAGCCTATCAGCTGGCCCGTGGCGAGGCGCGCGCCGCCTTCGGCAACGACGAGGTCTATCTGGAGAAGTATCTCGGCCATCCGCGGCACATCGAGATCCAGCTCCTGGGCGACACCCACGGCACCTGCGTGCATTTCGGCGAGCGCGACTGCTCGGTCCAGCGCCGGCACCAGAAGGTCATCGAGGAGGCGCCGAGCCCGGCGCTGAACGCCGAGCAGCGCGCCTTCATCGGCGATCTGGCGGCCAGGACGGCGGCGGCCATCGGCTACCGCGGCGTCGGCACGATGGAGTTCCTCTACGAGGACGGGCAGTTCTATTTCATCGAAATGAACACCCGCCTTCAGGTCGAGCACACCATCACCGAGATGATCACCGGCATCGATCTGGTCCGCGAGCAGATCCGCGTCGCCGCCGGTGCGCCGCTGGGCTATGGCCAGTCGGACATCCGCTTCGAAGGCCATGCCATCGAATGCCGCGTGAACGCCGAGAACCCGGAGACCTTCATCCCGTCGCCGGGCAAGATCGACGGCTATCACGCGCCGGGCGGGCTGGGCGTTCGCGTCGATTCCGCGCTGTATGACGGCTACCGCGTGCCGTCGCATTACGACAGCCTGATCGCCAAGCTGGTCGTCCACGGCACCACCCGGAACGAGTGCCTGATGCGCCTGCGCCGCTCCATCGAGGAGTATGTGATCGGCGGCATCCAGACCACGCTGCCGCTGCATGACCGCATCATCGCGCAGCAGGCCTTCATCGACGGCAATTACGACATCCATTGGCTCGAACAGCTGATGGCGAAGTCCTGACCTGACCGTTCGCGGCATTTTCACATGCACGGAAATGCTGCGGCGGAATGTCGCAGTCGTGAAGCCCCTCTCTCCAAGTCGAGAGAGGGGCTTTTTCTTTATTAATGTTTTCTGATGTTGTGATTGACGCTTCCCGTGGGGACTCTGTTCTTTCGCAATTTGATAATTTCTCGGATGACTCGCGTTTTCATTCGCAAATTGCGACTCCGGACGTGACGAATCCCGGTGGAAGCGCCTGCCCGGTCATCAGGGTTTTACCGGAACGGCGGTTTGCGAAGAATTCAGTGTGCATGGCACGCCCCTTGCTGACTTGATCTGTGTCAGTGCGGACATGGGCTACCCAGAGTAGATGAAACGCCATTCCGTTAGCTGTGCCGAACCATCGCTTTTTCCAGGCGGTGCGCTGGCCTCTGTCTGTCCACCGGTCACGACCCGTCGTGCCGGCCTGCCTGCCCGAACCTGCCCTTTGTCTGACGAGGCCCCGTCCCATGCGTCTCAACGAACCGATCACCGACCGTGAAATCGTGATGGAAGACGGTGTCCTGCTGGTGTCGCGTACCGACACGGGCGGGCGCATCACCTTCGTCAACAAGGCATTCGTCGACATCAGCGGCTATGCCGAATCCGAACTGATCGGGGCTCCGCACAATCTGATCCGGCATCCCCACATGCCGAAGGAGGCCTTCGCCGACCTGTGGGCGACCATCAAGGACGGGCGGCCGTGGGAAGGGCTGGTGAAGAACCGGACCAGGGACGGCGACTTCTATTGGGTCCGCGCCAATGTCACGCCGGTGATCGAGGACGGGACGGTGACCGGCTTCATCTCGATCCGCACCAAGCCGTCGCGCGATCAGGTGGCGGCGGCGGAACGGCTTTACGCCGATATCCGTGAGGGCAGGGCTCGCCATCTGACGGTGCGCGACGGGCAGGCGGTCGGGCGCGGCGCCGGGGCGGGGTTCCGCCGCTGGATGGCGACGGTGACCGGGCGGCTGACCCTGATCTTCGCCTTCATGATCCTGTCGATGCTGGCGGTCGGCGGCGTCACGCTGCGCGGCATGTCCGACAGCAACGCGTCGCTGAAGATGGTGTACGAGCACCGCACGGTGCCGGCGGTCCAGATCGGCGAGATTCTGGACCACATGCGCGACAATGTGCAGACCTTGCAGCGCCTGATCATCGACACCCGCGACGGCACCGATCCCAAGGCGATGGCGCAGCGCGAGGACCGCATCGCCAGGAACGCCGCCACCATCGACCGGCTGTGGGCGGACTATCTCACCACCTTCATGACGCCGGAGGAGACCACGCTGGCGGACCGCTTCGCCAGGCAGCGCGCCGCCTTCCTGAACGAGGGGCTGAAGCCGGCGGTGGAGCTGGCGCGCCAGGGCGATTCGCTGCGGCTGGAGGTGCTGGTCCGCGACCGCATCGACCCGCTGTTCCAGGCGGCGTTCCAGACCAACAAGGACCTGCTGCAATTGCAGCTGACGGTCGCCAAGGGCGAGTATGAGGGGGCGCTGGAGGATTTCCGCTGGCATCTGGTGTTCGCCGTGGCCGCCGGGCTGGCCGTTCTGCTGGGGGCGGTGTTCTGCGGGCTCCTGCTGCTGCGCACCGTCCGCCGCCCGCTGGCCGCCTTTTCGGTCGATTTCGACGCCATCGCCCGCAACGACCAGACCCACATCATCGACCTGCCGGCCGCGGCTGAATTCCATCTTATCGCCGGCCAGCTGCGCGGCTTGAAAGCGCGCCTGTGCTATGCCGTGCAGGAGCGTGTCGAGCGGGCACGCCATGCCGACGAGGAACGGCGCCGGGCCCTGGAAAACATGGCCTCGACGGTGGAGCGGGAGGCCGGCCGCGCGGTGGAGGAGGTCGCCCAGCGCACCGGCGCCATGGCCGACGATGCCGAGGGCATGTCCGGCTCGGCCGAGCGGGTCAGCATCAACGCCCAGACCGTAGCGTCCGCCGCCGGGCAGGCGCTGGCGAACGCCCAGACCGTCGCCGCCGCCAGCGAGGAGCTGGCCGCCTCGATCCGCGAGATTTCCTCGCAGGTCGCCCATTCCAGCGCGGTGACCCGCCGCGCGGTGGAGAGCGGCCACCACACCCAGGCCACCATCCGCTCGCTGTCGGAAACGGTGGCGAAGGTGGGCGAGGTGGTCAACCTGATCCAGTCCATCGCCGGCCAGACCAATCTGCTGGCGCTGAACGCGACCATCGAGGCGGCGCGGGCGGGAGAGGCCGGCAAGGGCTTCGCCGTGGTGGCGCAGGAAGTGAAGAACCTCGCCAACCAGACCGCGTCCTCGACCGAGGAGATCACCCGCCAGATCACCGCGATCCAGGCGGTGACCGACGAGGCGGTGCAGGCGGTGGAGGAAATCGGCCGGACCATCGCCGAGATCGACCACATCGCCGGGTCCATCGCTGCGGCGATGGAGCAGCAGGCGGCCGCCACCCAGGAGATCAGCCGCAACGTGGTGGAGACCTCCACGGCGGCGCAGGAGGTGTCGCACCGCATCGCCGCGGTGTCGGAGGAGGCCGACCGCACCGGCGAACAGGCCACCCATGTCAAGAACGGGTCCGGCGATGTCGCCCGGTCCATCGAGAGCCTGCGGCAGGTTCTGGTCCGCATCGTCCGCACCTCCACCGGCGATGCCGACCGCCGGCGCAAGCCGCGTTTCCAGGTGGACGAGACGGGAACCCTGCTGATCGGCGGCGACCGGCTGGCGGTGACCGTGCGCAACCTGTCCATCGGCGGGGCCATGATCGATCCGGTGACGGCGACCGACGGCCGCTCGCTGGCAGGGGCAATCGGTCATCTGCGGCTCGACCGCTACGCAGCGGAGGTGGCGGTGGCGGTGAAGGCTGTGGAGCACAGCCGCATCCATCTGGCCTTCGACGCGGAGAAGATGGCGGGCGATTTCGCGCGGGCCGTGGAAATCGCCACCAAGGACCGTCCGCCGGTCGACGTGGCGGCCTGACCGTATACCGGATAAGCCCTGCGGATAAAGCTGCCGCCCGTCATCGATCCGCCGCGCCGAACGTTACGCATCTTCTTCATCCTCCAGATTGAGGACTTATCCCCTGTGACACTTTCACAGGGGAATCCTTGCTGGGTGAACGGATATGATTGCGTTCCCCATCGGCGGCGCATGCGGCTTGAAGCATCCCGTCCCCTGTACGGAACCCTTCGACGGAAAAGAGGCCGGGACGCAGTGATGGCCGACACCACACCCTTGTCTTGCTCGTCGTCCTGGCGGTCGTCCCGCTGGCCGGGATGTTTCCAATCGCGTCCCTGGGGCGGCCTGTGCCATCTGGTCCTGCCGGCCCCGGATGGCGGGCCGGGGCGGGCCGGGGCAGGGCAGGTCAGGACAGGGCAGGCCGGATTTGCCCACCCTTGGGACGCCCGGATCCGATCATGACGGCGCAGCCATTGACCGCGCCGCGCCATCCGGTCCCGGCCATCCTGCGCCGCCTGCTGGCCGGCGGACTGCGCATCTGGAAGCCCGCCGCCGTCCAGGCGGTGGTGACGCTGGTGCTGCTGGTCGGCTATGTCTGGATGGCCGACGTCTATGTCCGCGTCCTGACGGCCGAACATCGCGCCACCGCGGCGCTGACCGCCTCGTCGCTCGCCGGCACCCTGTCGAGCACGCTGAACGAGCGCATCGCCCTGGTCCGCGGCCTGACCGCCTTCGTCGAGGTCGCGTCCGGCACCGGCAGCCTTGCCGACCAGTTCCCGCGCTATGCGGAGGGGCTGCGGCGGTCGGTGGTGGGGGTGCGCACCATCTCCGCCGCGCCCGACTTCGTCGTCCGCATCGTCTATCCGATGGAGGGCAACGGGAAGCTGCTGGGCAACGACCTGCTGCGGGACGCGCGGCCGGGCTTCGCCGATACGGTGCAGCGCGCCATCGTCAGCCGCGACGTGACCGTCCATGGTCCGGTCAACCTGTTGCAGGGCGGGCAGGGGCTGATCGCCCGCCAGATCGTCCATGCACCGGGCAAGCCCTGGGGAGCCGTCGGGATGGTGTTCGACGTCGGTGCCATCCTGAACGAGGTGCGGTTCGACCGGGTTCCGGCGCATCTGGGATTCGCCGTGGTGACCGACGGCGGCCAGCAGGTGGCCGGCGACGCCCTGGCGTTGAAGGGCGACCCGCTGGTCGAGCGGATCAACCTGCCCGACGGTTACTGGCACCTCGCGCTGGCCCCGCGCACCAGCTGGGAGGGGCTGGCCCATGGCGACCCGACCTTCCACGGCTTCCAGCTGGCCTTCCTCCTGCTGTCGCTGCTGATCGAAATGGTGACCGTCATGGCGATTGGTCGCCGCCACACGCTGGAGCGTCGGGTCGACCTGCGCACCGCCGAGCTTGGCCGCGCCAAGAACGAGCTGGAGCAGTTCGCCTATGCCACCGCCCACGATCTGCAGGAGCCGCTGCGCGCCATCGCCAGCTACGCCCAGCTGCTGGAGCACCAGCAGAAGGGCCGGCTGGACGAGGAGAGCGAGGGATTCATCCGCGAGATCGTCGACGGCGCCGGGCGGCTGAAGATGTTGCTGCGCGACGTGCAGCTTTTTCTGGCGGAGGACCGGGTGCCGCTCGGCTGCGGCGTCATTCCGGCCGGCGATCCGCTGAAGGCGGCGCTGGCGGCGCTGGAGCGGCGCATCGCCGATGCCGGCGCTGTCGTGACCGTGGCGGACCTGCCGGCGGTGCAGGCCGACGAGCGCCGGCTGCGCGAGATCTTCATCGTGCTGATTGCCAACGCCATCGACTACCGCCATCCCTACCGGGCGGCGGAGGTGCGGATTTCCCACCGGCGGGTCGACGGCTATGACGTGATCGACGTGCGCGACAACGGCATCGGCATCGAACCGCGCCACCGCGACCAGATTTTCGAGGTGTTCCGGCGCCTGCATCCGCGCGACGAGCATCCCGGCACCGGCATGGGGCTCGCCATCGCCCGCAAGATGGCGGACCGGCTGGGTGGCCGTCTCACCGTCCTGTCCAGCCCCGGCATCGGCAGCACCTTCTCCATCCATCTGCCGCCTCCCTCCTTCCGAGGATTCCCCTGATGCAGGATCCGACGGCCCCCTTCGAGATCCTGTCGGCAGAGGACGAGGACAAGGACGAGGATGCTTGGCCGCGCCGACCGCGCGCTGTATGAGGCGAAGGCGGCGGGCCGCAACCGGGTGGTGATCGGCGACGGCCATCCCGGTCCTGCCGTCGCCGCGGCCTCCGTTTCCACATCCATCGCCGGCTGGCGGTTCGTTCGAGGGAAAATGGCAGAAGAACTTAAGGCCCAACCCATGATCCGACCCAGCTTGGCGGAAAATGATGCGGTGCTTCTGGTGTCCCGGGCGATGGCGCTCGCCGGGGGGCTCGCCCCGTTCTTCCCGGAGTTGGTGCGGGTGGATACGGTGGCTGCCGCCCTGGACCGGCTGGGCGGCGGCGGTGCGGCGGCGGGGGAATCGGTGGTGCTGCTCGACGCTCCCGCGGTGGCGGCGGTCGAGGCGCTGGCCCGGCTGGAGCCGGCCCCGGCGGTGGTGGTTCTGCTGGCGGAGGGGCAGGACAGTGCGGGCTTCATCGCGGCGGGCGCGCAGGATGCGCTGCCGGCCGGTGACGGCGATGCCCTGCGCAGCGCGGTGTCGGCCGCCCGCCGGCGCCAGATGCGGGAGAACCGGTTGCGGACGGCGTTGGCCGAGGCGCAGCGGGACCGGGCCGAGGCTGCATCGCTGCTCGACGCGGCGGGGGCTGCGGTTGCGGCGGCGCTCGATCCGATGATGGCGCTGACGGCCGCCGCGCTGGAATCGCCGCTGCTGCCGCGCCAGCAGGACCGGCTGCTCGCCGTCCAGGCTGCGGGCGCCGCCCTGCGGACCACAGTGGCGGCCTTGCGCCCGGTCGGGCCGGGCGCCGCGGTGGAGGACAGCCTGACGCTGGCGGCGCTGGCCGCCGATGCTGAAGCGGCGACGGCAAGGGTGGTGACGGCAAGGGTGGTGACGGTCGAAGGCGGGGCGGACGAGGAGTTCACCGGCGATGCCGCCGGCCTGCGGGGTCTGCTGACTCTGCTGGCCGCGGAGGGGGGCGCGTCGCTGTCCCTGTCGCTGCGGCCGGCGGGCGAGGCCGCCGAGCTGACGCTGCGGCGCCGGGGGACGGCGCGCCTGCGCCCGTTGGTGCTGGCGGCGGTCCAGCCGCTGCTGCGGCGACTGGGCGGGCATCTGCTGACCGACGGGCCGGATGGCGCGGCGGGGGAGGGGCTGACCGTCCGCATCCCGGTGCGGGCGGTGCTGCGCCCCGCCGCCCTGTCGGTCCTGCTGGTGGAGGACAACCCCATCGGCCGTCTGGTGGCCGCCGGCTTCTTCAAGGCGCTGGGCCACACGGTGACGACGGCGGAGGACGGGGCGCAGGGGCTGGCCGCCGCGACGGACAGGCGGTTCGACCTGATCGCGATGGACGTGCAGATGCCGGTGATGGACGGCCACGAGGCCACCCGCGCCATCCGCGCCCTGCCGGGGGAGGCAGGCCGCGTGCCCATCGTGGCGTTGACCGCCGGGACCGATGCCGAGGACGACGCGCGGTGCCGCGCCGCCGGGATGGACGATTGCCTGCACAAGCCACTGACCATGGACCGTCTGCGCACGGTTCTGGAGCGCCTGTTCCCCGGCCGGGTCCATGCCGGCGGATGACGGCTCCGGCACTACAAATTGTCGGAAAATTTACAGAACCAAAATCATATTCCATCCGCCGGTAACCGACCTTCGATTGCCCGCCACCGGTTCGGACGGTATCAGTGGGATGCGGCGTATTGGCTGGAGACATGGGAGTGGATATGCAGGCGATCGACTATTCCCAGTTTCGGATCCTGGTCGTGGAGGATCAGCCCTTCGTCCGCCGCACCATCGTCCAGATTTTGGGCCAGATCGGCTTCCGCGACGTGACCGAGGCCGACAACGGCGAGTCGGCGATGTACGAATGCATCCGCGTCAATCCCGACCTGATCGTCTGCGACATCGACATGAAGCCGGTCTCCGGCCTGCAATTCCTGGCCCGCCTGCGCGCCAGCGCCGAGGCCGCCAATCCCCGCGCCCCGGTTGTGTTCCTGACCAACCACACCGAATCCGAGATCGTGAAGCAGGCGATGGCGCTGGGCGTCAACGGCTTCGTGGTCAAGCCGCCCTCCTTCGCCGCGCTGAAGGAGCGGGTCGACCGGCTGCTGGGCGGGCGGTGAGGCGCCTCGTTCTTCTCGCCGCGCTGCTGCTCGCCGCCTGTTCTGGCGAGCCGTCGGAGGGCGACATGCGCAAGCTGGTGGAGGCGCACACCCGCCGCGCGCTGGAACGCCAGGGCAATGCCGCCTTCCGCGCCTTCGACAATTTCCGCAAGCAGGGCTGTGTCGAGGCGAAGCCGAAGGGCGGACCAAGCGGCGGCCCAACCGGCGGCAGCCAGGACGGCAGCGGCCAGTATGACTGCTATTACGCCGCCACCTTCGTGCCGCAGCCGGGCCAGCCGCCGCTGACCGTCAACGGCAAGGGCCGCTTCCGCCGCACCGACAAGGGCATGGCCTTCGAGGATCTGGGCGCCCAGCCGCGCTGAGCCTCCTTACCCGTTGCGCGCGAGGCGGGAGAGGGTGGACAGCGGGTCCCCGGCCTCCTCGCCGAAGCAGACCTCCACGTCGTCGCACACCTCGCAGTTCGGCGACTTGCAGAGCATCAGCCCCTCGCGCTCGCAAAGCTGGCGGTAGAAGAACTTCTTCCATTTCATGTCGCCGGAATTCAGCGCCACCAGCGCCGGAAAATGCCGACGGAACATGGCGTTGAGTTCGCTGCGGTCGTGGAACCCCATGTCCTGCCACAGATGGTTGGGCTCCAGCGACCGGCGGGCCAGGATGGCGGCCAGCCAACGCTCCTCGTGGGCCCCCGAGGCGCCATGCTCGACAAGGAAGGCCCGCAGGTCGGCCTCTTCGATGGCGTCCTCGCCGGCTTCGTCCTTATCGGGGAGCGCGGCGACGGCATCGGCGAAGTGGGGGGCGTGTCTTGCGGCAAGCTCGGTCAGGTCGGCCTTGGTCAGTGCCAGCGATCCGGTCATCGTCCGCGCCGGATCGGCGGCGGCAAGCGCCAGGATGCGGCCGAAGATCATGCGGTCGGCGTCCGCAGCGGGATTCTGATCAAGGCTGTGGGCAGTGGGCTGAGACAGGACCACTCGGCATCTCCACCGGCAAAGAGCACCCGCGACGCCTGCTATCCTGACCCATGATGCTGCACCTGCGAAAGCCACTCTCCGGTCCCATGACCTGCGGCATTGCGCCGCAGCGACTGTCCCATCCCCTGTCCGGTCATTCCGGGCGGCCGTCGACCTCCTCCGCGAAGCGCTCGAAGAAGCCGGCGAGCACGCGGTCGGTCTTGGCCTGGACCAGCTTCACCGCCAGCCGGCCGACCGCACCGCCGAGCGCCACCGACAGGCTGTAGGTCAGCCGGGTCTGCCCCTCCTCCTCCTCCAGCACCACGACAGCCTCGCCCTTCACCGCGCCGGCCAATCCGCCACTGCCCTGGGCGACCAGCCGGTAGCGGTGGGCGCCGTCTTCCGGCTCCAGCCGCAGCCGGCCGGAGAAGCGCGCCTTCATCGGCCCGAGCGTGGTGCGGACCCGGGCCGCATAGTCGGTGGCCGACAGCCGCTCCATCTCTTCCAGCACGGGGATGCAGCGCATCAGCACCGCCGGGTCGCAGAGCGCCGCGAACACGCGGTCGCGCGGTCCGGGAACGCTGTGGGTGCCGGTGATGTCCATGCGCCGTCTTCCTCCTTGGCCTTCCGACAGAAACAGGGCGCCCTTCGATTTCATTCGGGCGACACCGTTGGGGTAGAGACATCTGGTATTGCCTGTCGCCGGAACCAAGCCGGCGAAAACCGAAGGAGACCGCAAGCCATGCGACAAGCCGTCACGACGCTGACCGTTCCCACCCGCGGCGCCGGGCTGGTCGAAGTGACCGCCCAGATCCGGCGTTGGGTGGCGGAGCAGGGGATGGACACCGGGCTGCTGACGGTGTTCTGCCGCCACACCTCGGCCTCCCTGACCATCCAGGAGAATGCCGACCCCGACGTGCAGGCGGACCTGTTGCGCTTCTTCCGCCGTCTTGTGGCCGAGGATCCGTCGCTTTACGCCCACACCACCGAGGGGCCGGACGACATGCCCGCCCACATCCGCTCCGCCCTGACCGGCGTCAGCCTGTCGATACCGGTGATGGCGGGGGAGCCGGCGCTGGGCACTTGGCAGGGCGTCTACCTGTTCGAGCACCGCGCCCGGCCGCACCGGCGGGAGATCGCGCTGCATCTGATCGGGGAGTAGGCCCGCAAGAACGATCCGGCCGATCCGGCCGGCCAGCCTGAAATTTCTTTCATCCGGTCGCAAGGCGGCGGTCAAGGGCGGGTTCCTATGTTGGAGACAATAGCGGTGAGGTGCCGCGGCGGTCGGACCGCCGGTGCCACCTCCCCACAGTCGGAATCGCCTGATCGGAGTGTCGCCGTCATGACCACCCTTCCTCCCGCCAATTCCCAGTCGAAGCCCCAGCGTGAGATCGGGCGTGCGGGCCGCCTGCGCCGGACCGTCGCCGCCCTGCTGCTGGGCACCACGGTGCTGACGGCTCCGGCGCTGGCCGGCTGGGCGGCGTCGCAGGCCCAGCAGAACGCCACCCCGCCGGCCGTCGCCATGGTGCAGGACACGCCGGCCAGCTTCGCCGACCTTGCCGCCAAGGTCAGCCCGGCCGTGGTCAACATCGCCGCCACCCAGGAGGCCAAGGCCGAAACCCGGGCACAGCGCGGCCCGGCGATCCCCGGCGTCCCCCCCGGCACGCCGTTCGAGGAGTTCTTCCGCCAGTTCCAGGACCAGATGAACCGGAATGGCGGCCCCAATGGCGGTCCTGACGGCGACCAGGATCAGGACCAGGGTCCGCGCGGCAAGACCGGGGCGCTGGGGTCCGGCTTCATCATCGACCCGGCCGGCTATGTCGTGACCAACAACCACGTCATCGACGGCGCCAGCGAGATCACCGTCACCCTGCAGGACGGCACCGCCATGCCGGCCAAGCTGATCGGCCGCGACGCCAAGACCGACCTTGCCCTGCTGAAGGTGAAGTCGGACAAGCCGCTGCCGTCGGTCGATTGGGCGGACAGCGACAAGACCCGCGTCGGCGACTGGGTGATGGCGGTCGGCAACCCGTTCGGGCTGGGCGGCACCGTCACCAAGGGCATCGTGTCGGCCCGCGGCCGCGACATCCACAGCGGCCCCTACGACGATTACTTCCAGCTCGACGCCGCCATCAACCGCGGCAACTCGGGCGGTCCGACCTTCGACCTCAGCGGCCGGGTGATCGGCATCAACACCGCCATCTACTCGCCCAACGGCGGGTCGGTCGGCATCGGCTTCGCCATCCCCTCCAACCTCGCCAAGGAGGTGGTCGCCCAGCTGAAGGACAGCGGCAAGGTCGAGCGCGGCTGGCTCGGCGTGAAGATCCAGGAGGTGACGCCGGACATCGCCGACAGCGTCGGGCTGCCCAACGCCAAGGGCGCCCTGGTGGCCGAGGTGACCGCCGACAGCCCGGCCCAGCGCGCCGGCCTGCATCAGGGCGACGTGGTGCTGTCCTATGCCGGCAAGCCGGTCAACAACCTGCGCGACCTGACCCGCCATGTCGCGGATACCAAGGCCGGCGACACGGTGGACCTGAAGATCCTGCGCGAGGGCCGCGAGAAGACGGTGCCGGTGCGCATCGACCGCCTGTCCGAACAGCAGCAGATGGCCGCCGCCGAGACCGACTCCGGCAAGGGCTCCGCCGAGCACGAGGATGTGGCGCCGGTGAAGGGGCTGAAGCTGGCCCCGCTGGACCGGGCGGCGCGGAAGCGGCTGGGCATCGGCGAGGATATCCAGGGCGTGGTGGTGACCGGCCTGTCCTCCAGCGTCGATGTGCCGATCCGTCCCGGCGACGTGATCGAGCGGGTCGGCGACACCCTGGTGAAGAGCCCGGCCGACGTCCGCCATCAGGTGAGCGAAGCGGAGAAGGCGGGGCAGAAGGCCCTGCTGATGCTGATCAACCGGCAGGGCAACGAGTCCTTCGTCGCGCTGAAGCTGAAGGCGTGAGGCAACGCGCTCTCTGAGTGACGGAAAGTCCGGCCGGGCACGACACCCTCGTGCTTGGCCGGGCTGTTTAGGGAGGCTACACTCGTGCTCATGAAGATTCTCGTCATAGAAGATGATCGCCAGGCCGCCAGCTACCTTGCCAAGGGGCTGAAGGAGGCCGGCCATGTGGTGGACGTCGCCAACGACGGGAAGGAAGGCCTGTTCCTGGCCGGGGCCGAGCATTACGACGTGATGGTCGTCGACCGCATGTTGCCCGGCCGCGACGGCCTGTCGCTGGTCCAGGTGCTGCGGGCGGCCGGCAACGACACGCCCGTCCTGTTCCTGTCGGCTCTCGGCAGCGTCGACGACCGGGTGAAGGGGCTGAAGGCCGGCGGCGACGACTACCTGACCAAGCCCTTCGCCTTTTCCGAGCTGCTGGCGCGGATCGAGGTGCTGGTCCGCCGGCGCGGTGCCGCCCAGCCGCAGACCCGCCTGTCGGTCGGCGATCTGGAACTCGACCTGCTGTCGCGCAGCGTCAGGCGCGCCGGCAAGGCCATCGAGCTGCTGCCGCGCGAGTTCTCGCTGCTGGAATATCTGATGCGCAATGCCGGCAGCGTGGTGACCCGCACCATGATGCTGGAGAATGTGTGGGACTATCACTTCGATCCGCAGACCAACGTGATCGACGTGCACATCGCCCGTCTGCGCCAGAAGATCGACAAGGATTTCCCCACCCCGCTGATCCACACCGTGCGCGGCGCCGGCTACAGCCTGCGCGCGGCGGAGGCGTAAGGGTCTCGATGGAATTGCGTGACGCATGAAGCATGAGGGCGCGGCCGCCGCCGGCCTGCACGGCTTCGTCGCCGCCGGGCTGCGGCTGGTGCGGACCACGGCCTTCCGGCTGGCGCTGCTCTATCTGGCGATGTTCGTCCTGTCGGTCGGGCTGATCCTGGGGGTCGTCTACCGCACCACCGCGGGCTTCCTGGAACAGGAGATCGGTGAGACCATCGCGCTGGAGGTCGCCGGCCTGCAGGACCATTACCGCAACTATGGGCTGCCCGGCCTCGTCGATGTGGTGCGGACGCGCAGCGCGGTTGCCAACAACAACTCCATCTATCTGCTGACCACGGCGGCCGGGGTGATCCTGGCCGGCAACCTGTCGGGCTGGCCGGCGGCGGTGCCCAACGCCAGCGGCTGGACCCATTTCAAGGTCGCCGACTATGGCGGGGTAACGGACAGGCCCTCCACCGCGCAGGCGGTGACCTTCACGCTGCCGGGGCAGTTCCGCCTGCTGGTCGGCCGCGACATGAGCGAGATCGACCAACTGCGCACCCGGATGTTCCGCTCGCTCGGCTGGATTCTCGGGGCGACCGCCCTGCTCGGGCTGGGCGGCGGGCTGCTGATGAGCCGCGGCGCCATGCGGCGGATCGAGGCGATCAACCGCACCACCCGCCAGATCATGAGCGGCGATCTGAGCGACCGGGTGCCGCGGTTCGGCGGCGGCGACGAGATGGACCGGCTGGCCGGCAACCTCAACGCCATGCTGGACCGCATCGAACGGCTGATGACCGGCATGAAGCAGGTGACCGACAGCGTCGCCCACGATCTGCGCACGCCGCTGACCCGGCTGCGCTCCCGCATCGAACTGGCCCTGCTGCACGAGACGGAGGACCCGGAGGTCTATCGCACCGTGTTGCAGGACACCATCGTCGAGGCCGACCGGCTGCTCGCCACCTTCACTGCCCTGCTGTCCATCGCCGAGGCGGAATCGGGCGCCAAGCGGCAGGACTTCGTGCCGGTTGACCTGGCGGAGGTGGTGGAACTCGCCGCCGATCTCTACGAGCCGGTGGCGGACGAGCGCGGGCAGCGCCTGTCCGTCGACATCCGCGGCAGGCCGGTCGTCCATGGCAACGGGCAGCTTCTGGCCCAGGTGGTGTCGAACCTGCTCGACAACGCCATCAAATACACGCCGGACGGCGGCAGCATCACGCTGGTCCTCGACGGTCCGGCTCCCGGCCGCGCCGCCTGCATCGAGGTCGCCGACAGCGGCCCCGGTATTCCGCCGGACATGCGCGACAAGGTTCTGCAACGCTTCGTCCGGCTCGACACCGCCCGCGCCTCGCCCGGCAACGGGCTGGGGCTGAGCCTCGTCGATGCGGTGGCGACGCTGCATGGCGCGAAGCTGGAGCTGAGCGACAACGGGCCGGGCCTGAAGGTCAGCCTGCTGTTCCCGCCGGAAGCCCGCCGATAAAAGGGGGCCGGTAAGGGAGCCGGTATCGGGCCAAAAAAAAGCCCGCCGTAAGGCGGGCTCTTAAAGTGACATCAGCGAGAATGACTCCTTGGCGTCACTGCTGATATGGGGCGGTTCGGGGCAGCTTCCATACCGATCTTCGGACTACCGCCGACGGCCTAACCTGCCGACAATGCGCAACGTCTGCGGATCCTGCGCGTTCTTCCCACGAGGCTGCCCCTCCGGCGGCCGCCAGTGTGGGAGTTTCAAGAGATGGCGACACCCAGCCGGCCCACCGCCTATCAAGCGACACCCCCCGGCGGCGGGGCGGCGCAGACCGAGCCGCCGGCGCGGGCCGGGCGCGGCGAACTGGCCGTCTTCACCTGGAAGGTGCTGATCGTCGCCGGGGTGGCGGCGCTGAGCATCTTCCTGTGGCGGATCTCCGGCACGCTTCTGCTGATCTTCACCGGCGTGCTGTTCGCCATCCTGTTGCAGCGGCTGACCGGCTATGTGCAGCGGGCGACCGGGCTCGGCCATGGCTGGTCGCTGGCCATCGTGCTGCTGACCTTGGTCCTTCTGGTCGGCGGCGGCGGCTGGCTGATGGGCACCTCGATGGCGGCCCAGCTCGGCCAGTTGCAGGAGCAGGTGACCAAGGCGATGGGCATGCTGCCCGACGGCTGGCGCGACCGCATCATGGAGCAGGGCAAGGAATGGCCCTGGATGAACCAGCTGAGCAGCTTCGCCTCCGGTCTCGTCTATGTCGTCGGCGACGGCGTGGTCGTGATGTTCGCGGCGCTTTATCTGGCGGCGTCGCCGGGGCTCTATCAGCGCGGCGTCGTCCTGCTGGTGCCGCCGCGCGGCCAGAAGCGGGCCTGCGAGGTGATGGATGTGGCCGGCGACAGCCTGTGGAAGTGGCTGATCGGGCAGCTGGTGGCGATGGCGGCGGTCGGCACGATGATCGCGGTCGGGCTTTGGCTGCTCGGGATCCCGTCGGCGCTGGCGCTGGGCATCGTCGCCGGGCTGATGGAGTTCATCCCGCTGGTCGGCCCCTTCCTGGCGGCGGTGCCGGCCCTGCTGATCGGCTTCGCCCAGTCGCCGCAGGATGCGCTGTGGGTCGCCGGGCTCTATCTGGTCATCCAGCAGATCGAAGGGAATGTGATCACGCCGCTGTTGCAGAAGCGGGTGGTCGATCTGCCGCCGGTGGTCACCATCGGCGCGATTGCCGCCGGCGGCGTGCTGTTCGGCATCATGGGCATGTTCCTGGCGACGCCGCTCGCCGTCGTCGTGCTGGTGCTCGTCAACCTGCTCTACATCGAGGACAAGCTGGGGCAGCCCAGGCACTTCCCCAGCGATCATTCCTGACCAGCCGCAGACTGTTCCGGCCGGTCAGCCCGCCCCGTCAGCCTTCCGTGGCCGGGGCGGTCTCCGCCCGGCCGGGGTGGGCGGAGCGCAGCGGCAGTTCCTTCAGGAACAGCGTCATGGCGAAGGAGACGACCGCCAGCGCGGCGGCCAACAGGAACAGGGTGGCGAAGCCGTGCTCCAGCGTCGCCACCACCCCGCTGCGGGCGGCGGCGGGCAGGCCGGCGAGGGCGGCGGCGCCATGCTCCAGAACCGCGCGGCCGGACAGGCCGGCCCCCTCCAGCCGTTCGGAGACCACGGCGTTGAAGACGGCGCCGAACACCGCCACGCCGACCGACCCGCCGAGCGAACGGAAGAAGCCGACCGCGGCGGTGGCGGCGCCCAGGTCGCGATGCTCCACCGCATTCTGCACGGCGACCGTCATCACCGGCATCACCAGCCCCAGCCCCATGCCCAGCGGCACCAAGATCAGCGTCGACCACAGCCCGTCCGCCGCCAGCGCCGGCAGGCTGCCCAGCAGGGCGTACATCGCGCCCGACAGGGCCAGCCCGGCGAGCGGGAAGGCCTTGTAGCGCCCGGTCTTGGCGATCAGCCGTCCGCCGCCGACCGACCCGACGGTCATGCCCAGCACCAGCGGCAGGAGCAGCAGGCCCGACACGGTGGCGCTGGTCCCCTGCACCAGCTGGAGATGCAGCGGCAGATAGACGATGCCGGCGAACAGCACCATCGCCGACACGGCGACCACAGGCGTCGCCACCGCCACCACCGGGCGGCGGAACAGGTGCAGCGGCAGGATCGGCTCCTCGATCCGGCGCTCGTGCCACAGGAAGACCGCCAGCATGACGAGGCCGGCCGCCAGCAGGGCCAGCGCCGCCGGGCTGCCCCAGCCCATGGCGTCGCCGCGGGTGGCGACGACCAGCAGGCTGGTCACCGCCCCGGTCAGCAGCGTCGCCCCGGCCAGATCGATGCGCGGCCTGGCGCGGCCGGCGGGCAGGCGCGACAGGGTGCTGCGGGTCATGGCGAGCGCGGCGACGCCCAGCGGCAGGTTGATCAGGAAGATCCAGTGCCAGCCGATGGTCTCGGTGAAGATGCCGCCCAGCAGCGGCCCGGCGACGCTGGCCAGCGCGAAGACGCCGCCGATCATGCCCTGGTACCGCCCGCGCTCGCGCGGGGCGACGACATCGCCGATGATGGTGAAGGCCAGCGACATCAGCCCGCCGCCGCCCAGGCCCTGCAACCCTCGGAACAGGATCAACTGGGTCATGCTCTGCGCCGCCGCGCACAGCACCGAGCCGACCAGGAACAGCAGGATCGCCGTTTGCAGCACGCGCTTGCGGCCATAGAGGTCCGACAGCTTGCCGTAGATCGGCGTCGTGGTGGTGGAGGTCAGCAGATAGGCGGTGACCACCCAGGGCAGCATCTCCAGCCCGCCGAACTGGCTCGCCATCGTCGGCAGCGCGGTGGCGACGATGGTCTGGTCCATCGCGGCCATCAGCATCGCCAGCGCAACCCCGCTGAACACCCGCAGGATTTCCTGGTGGGTGAAGACGGGATGGGCCGGATCGAGCTTTGAGGCATCGGGCTCTGCGGCGCGGGTGGCGGTCTCGGTCATGGTCAGGCGTCTCGGACGTGGAGATCTTCGAGCGGTGAAGCAGGGAGTTGGGTCGGGCCGGCGCTGTTCACCGCCCGAGCGACATCGGCGGCATGCGGGCCTGCACGCCGTCGCCCTGGGTGGCGGCCAGCAGCGGGCGGAGCTGTGCCAGCAGCGGCCGCAGTTCGGCAACGGCGGCGAGCGCGCCGACCAGCTCGCCCTTGCGGGACACCAGATCGAGGATCTGGTCGGTCACCGACTTAGGCGGCGGGTAGGGGACCAGGCTCACCGGGGCGTCGGCGGAGAGGCCGGCGGCGGTGCGGGCCAGCGTCAGCGCCTGCTCCTGGCCGCCCAGATCGTCGACAAGGCCGAGCTCGCGGGCCTGGGCGCCGGTCCAGACGCGGCCCTTGGCGATGCCGCGCGCCTGTTCCGGCGTCATCCGCCGGGCCTCCGCCACCCGTTGCAGGAAGTTGGCGTAGGTGTCCTCGATGATGGCGTTCAGCCGCTCGGATTCGCCGCCTTCGAAGGGATGCAGCGGCGACCACATGCCGGCATTCTTCGCGCCCTGCACCCGGTCCCAATGGATGCCCAGCTTGTCGGACAGGCCGCCGATGGCGAACTTGCCGGCGACGACGCCGATGGAGCCGGTGACGGTGGCGGGGGAGGCGACGATGCGGTCGGCGGCCAGAGCGATCCAGTAGCCGCCCGACGCGGCGGTGTCGCCCATGCTGGCGATCACCGGCTTGCCGCTCTGCCGCGCCTTGACCAGGGCCCGCCGGATCGCCTCCGACGCGGAAACCGCGCCGCCGCCGCTGTCGATGCGGAACAGGATGGCGCGCACCTCCGGATCGTCGGCCGCCTCCTCGATGGCCTTGACGATGGTGTCCGACCCGGCTGACATCCCGCCCAGCGTCGGCTTGCCGCTCTCGCCGCCGGTGATGGTGCCGACGGCATGGATCAGGGCGATGGTCGGCCCCTCGCCGTTGGGGCTGCCGGCGACCGACAGGTAATCGGCCGGGCTCAACGTCTCCGCCCCGGCCCCGGCCCGCTTCAGCGCCTCGTCCCGCGCCTCGTCGGCATAGCCGAGCCGGTCGACGAACTTCTGGTCGAGCGCCTCCTTGCTCAGCAGCGGCGCCTTGTCCATGGCGGTCCGCACCGCGGCGGGGGCGAGGCGCCGGCTCTTGGCGATGCCGTCGACCAGCTGGTTGCCGAGGTCGCCGACCAGCGCCTCCATCATCTCGCGGTTGGCCGGGGTCATGCCGGACTTGGTGAAGGTCTCGGCGAAGCTCTTGTATTCCTCGCGCTGGGCGAAGCTCGGCTGCACGCCCAGCTGGTCGAAGGCGTCGCGGGCGAAGGGCAGCTCCGCCGACAGGCCGGTGATGCCCAGCGTGCCCAGCGGTTGCAGCCACACCTCGTCGAAGGCGCTGGCCAGCAGGTAGGAGCGGTTGCCCGCCCCGGCCCCGCCATACTCCTCGGCGAAGGCGACGGCGAAGCGGCCCGAGGAGCGGAACCGCTCGATGGCGGTCCGCAGCTCCTGGGTCTGGGCGAAGCCGATGCTGTCGTCGCCGAAGCGGGCCAGCACGCCCTTCACCTTCGGATCGCGCCGGCCGCCGTCGAGCGCGTCCAGCACCTCGCGCAGCGTGGTCTGGTGCTCGAACAGGCTGCCGAACTTGCCGTCGTCGCTTTCGGCCAGCGGCTTGGTCAGGTCGAGTTCCAGCACCACGGCGGCGGGCAGGGTGGGCTCGTGACGGACCGCCAGCACCACCACCGCCACCGCGCCGACCACCAGCAGCAGGCCGATGAGCGCGAACAGACGGACGAAGAAACGGACGATCGCCATGATACCTACCCTGTGTGGCCTTGAAGACTGCCGATAAGACTACCGATAAGGCTGCCGATTGCGATGCCGGTGAAAGACCGGGACTTTCCGGGCCTTAACGGTCCTGGCTGTGGTACTCGCGGTTCGGGATCATGTCCACCGCGGTCGCCACGCGGTTGGACATGTTGTAGAAGCCGACCGTGTCGGCAATGTCGAAGATGTCCTCGGCGCTGAATCCGGCGGTGCGCAGCGCCTCGCGGTCGGGTTCGCCCACCGACATCGGCTCCTTGGTCAGCTTCCAGGCGAAGTCGAGCATGGCGCGCTGGCGCGCCTCCAGCGGGGCGACGCGGTAATTGGCGACCAGCATCTCGCCCAGTTCCGGATCGCCGGACAGCTTGCGCACCGCCTGTCCATGGGCGACCAGGCAGTAATAGCAATGGTTGGCGGAGGAGACGACCACGGCGATCATCTCGCGCTCAAGCTTGCTGAGTCCGCTCTGGCCCAGCATCAGCTCGTTGTAGAACAGGGCGAAGTTGCGCAGCTTCTTCGGCCGCAGGCTGTAGGCCTGGAGCACGTTCGGCACGAAGCCCAGCTTTTCCACGCACTTGTCGAACAGGGCCTGCATGTCTGGGTCGAGGTCCGGCTTTTCCGGCAGGGGCAGGGCCATGACGTGATCGGGTTGCGGCATCGGGCGTGTCCTCTCTTTTGATTGCTGGGCCTTTTCGGCCGGGGGAGGGTAACCGCGGCCGCGCGCTTTGTCTTCCGTTCCGCTTGTCGCTCGCCAATCGGGCCTGGTTGTGCCAGAAGTGGAAACTGAATGCGGGAATATGTCCCGGTTGGCGAAACAGAAGGCGATGACCCAGCCGAAGCTCGATCTTCTTTCGGTCCTGGTGGTGGAGGACAGCAGCTTCATCCGCACGGTGCTGACGGCGACCCTGCGCACCATCGGCATCGGCCGGGTGGAGGGGGTGGCGAGCGGCGCCGACGCCATCCGCTGGCTGGAGGAGCGCCGCGCGGCCTTGCCGCCGGGCACCGCCCCGGTCGACCTGATCCTGTCCGATCTAGTGATGCCCGAGGTCAACGGGCTGATGCTGCTGCGCTGGATCCGCTACAGCCCGAAGAGCCCGGACAAGTTCCTGCCGGTGCTGATGCTGTCCGGGGCCGCCGACCGGCATTATGTCGAGCAGGCGCGCGATCTCGGCGCCACGGACTTCATCGCCAAGCCCTTTTCCGCCCAGACCATCGCCAGCCGGCTGCTGTTCGCCATCGCCCGGCCGCGCCGCTTCGTCCTGGCCAAGGGCTATTTCGGCCCCGACCGCCGCCGCGCCGACAAGCCGGTGGCGATGGATTGCCGGATGACCGCGCCGTCGGAGATCCTGATGGTGCACAGCGCGTCGAAGGCGCGCGGCATCGACCGCTTCCCCGTCATCTATTTCGACCTGCCCAACCGGCTGGGCGCCAAGGCCGGCCTCGCCCCGCGCGACCCGGTGCCGACCCTGCCGCCGGAGGTGCTGGCCGCCGCCGAGGAGGAAATCCTGAACCGCGCCGGCGACTATGCCGTCTGGATCGGCGCGGAGGTGGACGAGATGGGCCGCCGTGTCGAGCGCCTGCCGCGCGAGCCCGAGGCGGTGGCCGGCCTGCTGGCCCAGGTCAACCGCTCGGCCCACGAGATGCGCGGGCAGGGCGGCATCTTCGGCTATCCGCTGATCACCCACATCGCCAAATCGCTCTACGAGGCGACCCGCAGCGGCCTGACCACGGTGACCGCCAACGAGCATCTGCTGTTCAAGGCCCATGTCGACGCGATCAGGGCGGTGATGACCGGCCGCGTCAGCGGCGACGGCGGGGCGACCGGCCAACAGCTTCTGGCCTCGCTGGAGGTGGCGAAGCGGAAATACGCGAAGGCGACCGGGGTGGGGTGAGGGGGCGCTAGTCTCGCATCACGTGCGGCAGGTCGCGGGCGCCGTGGACGATGCGGATCACGATGACCCGGTCCGCATTCTCTGCCCGATATAAGATCAAGTAAGGGGATACGGACAGGCTGCGCAAGCCGGTGCCCAACTCCGGACGGCTTCGGCCGATGGCAGGCATCGACGCGATCTTCCTGCAATGGTCCCGGATATCCAAGACCATGCGGATGGCGGCCAGCGGATTGTCCTGGGCGATGTAGTCGCCGATGCTCTCCAGATCGCCTTCCGCGGCAGCGGTGAATTCCAGCCGTGCCATTGCTACCGATCAACCCTGTCCGGGCTCTCCCACCTTGGCATATTTGGCGATCAGACGCTCGAACAGCATCTCGCCGTCCGTCGTCCGCCCTGCGTCCGCGTCCTCCAGCCCGACAGCAACGTCATCCATCAACGACTGTCGGCGTTCCTCCTCGCTCTCATCGGCCGGTTCGATGGTCACCCGGAAGCGGGTTCCGGCCGGCGGGCGGACGGGGAGGGCGGCGGTGATCGCTCGCGGCAGTTCCTCCGCCGGAATTGTGGCCGTCACTTTGGAGGGGCGTGCCGGCGGGGTCGGCGAAACGGGCATCGCGGGAGCCTCCGGGAGAAAATCGCTACGCTCTCAGGATACATGCCTCCCTCTTGGGTGGAAAGCGGCGACCGCCACGCCGCTCCCCGCCCCCCTCACGCCGCCCGGATTTTCCCGATGAAGTCGGCGACGTCGCTGCGCAGCCCGTCGGCGTTGCGCTTCAGCGCGTCGGCCATCGACAGCACCTCCTTCGCCATGGCGCCGGCCCGGCTGGCCTCGGTGCCGACCAGGGAGGCGTTGTGCGACACCCGGTCGGTGCCGTCGGCGGCCTGCCGGACGTTGCGGCCGATCTCCGCGGTGGCGGCGTTCTGCTCCTCCACGGCGGCGGCGACCGCGGAGATGTTTTCCTCGATGTGGGTGACGATGCCGCCGATCTCGTCGATGGCGCTGACGGTGTGGCCGGTCGCCGCCTGGATTTCGGCAACCTTGGCGGTGATGTCCTCGGTCGCCTTCGCCGTCTGGTTGGCGAGGTTCTTCACCTCCTGCGCCACCACCGCGAAGCCCTTGCCGGCCTCGCCCGCGCGGGCGGCCTCGATGGTGGCGTTGAGGGCGAGAAGGTTGGTCTGGCTGGCGATGTCGGTGATCATCCGCACGATCTCGCCCACCTGCTGGGCGGCGCCGCTGAGATCGGCGATGACGTCGGCGGTGCGCCGGACGTCGCCGACCGCCCGCTCCGCCATCTCGGTCGAGCCCGCCATCTGGCGTCCGATCTCGGCGATGGAGGCGGTCAGCTCCTCCGCCGCGGCGGCGACGGCCTGGACATTGTCGGATGCCCCTTCGGACGCGCGGGCGACGGAGAGGACATGGACTTCGGTCTCCGAGGCGATGTGGCTCATCTGCTGGGCATTGCCGCGCAGGCCGGTGGCAGCACCCGCCAGTTGCTCCGCGACCATTTCGATGTGGCGGTCGAACGCATCGACCAGCTGCTCCAGCCGCTCGGCCTCGCGCAGCCGGTCCTCCTGGTGCTGCCGCTGCTCCGCGGCGAGCCGGTCGGCTTCGGCGAGGCTGAGGCGGAACTGGTCGAGGCTGCGCGCCATGGCGCCCAGCTCGTCGGCGCGTCCGGCACCGTGGATGGTCAGTTCGCGCTCGCCGGCTTCCAGCCGCGCCATGTCGCCGTTCAGGCGGGCGATGGGCCGGGTGATGTTGCGGGCGACCAGGACGGCGATCAGCGTCATGGTCACCAGCAGGATCGCCAGACCGGCGGCCATGCCGACCAGCCGGTTCATCGACTCCTGCGCATCGAGGGTGGCAAGCCCGATCAGGTCGTCGGCCACCCGGGTCTCGACGCTGCGCAGCATGTCGATGGCGATGGTGATGGTGTCGAACCATTTCCCGGCATCGATCCGCTCGCCCGCGGCGCCATAGGCCGAGGCGATGCCGATCCGCCGCATCCGCTCCACCTCCGCGATGGCCGGTCCGGCGACGGTCCGGTCGAAATAGCCGGCCTGCTCGGCGGTCAGCTTGTTCTTCAGCCCGCCCATCAGCGCCTTGTATTCGCCCGACAGCTCGATGAAGCGTTCATGCGCGTCGATGGGGAAACGGTCCTTGCGGAAGGCGCCGCCGCCGACCGCACGCTGCTGGCCCAGCCGCTCCTTCGCCTCCGACAGGGAGACCAGGGCATCGGCGGCGCGCAGCTGGTCGCTGCCGTCGGACAGGGACCGGGCCTGCCCGGCGGCGTCGAGCAGCCTGCGGATCACGGCGGTGTAGCTCGCCACCACCTCCATCGAGGATTGCGCCATGCCGTCGACGCCGGTGCGCAGGCCGGACAGCTGCGACAGTGCGTCGCGGGCGCCGCCGATCGCCGCGGCTACCCGGGAATCGCGGACCCGGGCTCCGGCGATGTCCTGGGCCAGCTCGGCCATCCGGGCGTCGGCGGCGGTCCGCACCGTCTCCAGGCGCTTGCGGTCTTCGGCGAGCTTGCCGGCGAGGAAGATGGAGGAGGAGCCGCGTTCCTTCTGAAGCTCGTGCACGAGGCTGGTCATGCCGACCGACAGGCGGGTTACGGAGGCGAGATCGGACGCCCGGCGGCTCGCTTCGACCTGTTCCCACACCAGCAGCGACGACAGCACGACCACGCCCGCCATCGGGACCGACAGGGCAAGCGCCATCTTGCGTGAAAAGCGCATGTCGCCGAGCAGCCGATCCGCGACCTTCAAAAGCGAAACCATCTTACGACTCCAACAGCCTTCACCGATGCGGCATGGCTACGAAAGTGCCAAGCCGAAGGTATGAAAGCTAATGGGTTAAAGCACAGTTAGGTTTAACCACGACGTTGGTAGGGAGATTGTTAAGTCACTCCATCACCGCGTCTCACGGGGCCGTCGCGGCCAAAGCGCCGTGCCGGACGGTCCAAACACGAAATTTGCCTCGCTTCCGTCGCGTCAGGGCGGTAGAACGTCAGTCCCGGTCCGCAGGTCTCTTGGGTTCGTGGCGTGACCGGAGCGGTCTTCCGGAGCGTCCATGTCCAACACCGAATTCCATCGCATCAAGCGCCTGCCGCCCTACGTCTTCGCCGAAGTGAACGCGATGAAGGCGCGAGCTAGGGCCAACGGCGCCGACATCATCGACCTCGGCATGGGCAATCCCGACCAGGCGACCCCGCAGCACATCGTCGACAAGCTGGTCGAGGCCGTGCGCGATCCGAAGACGCACCGCTACTCGAACTCCCGCGGCATCCCCGGCCTGCGCAAGGCCCATGCCGCCTATTACAAGCGCCGCTTCAACGTCGACGTCGATCCCGAGACCGAGTGCATCGTCACCATCGGCTCGAAGGAAGGTCTGGCGAACCTCGCCCAGGCGATCACCAGCCCCGGCGACATCATCCTGGTGCCGAATCCCTCATACCCGATCCATCCGTTCGGCTTCATCCTGGCCGGCGCCTCGGTGCGCCACCTGCCGGTGGGCATGGAGAACGGGGCGTCGACCGACATCGACAGCTTCATGATCATGCTGGAGCGCGCCGTGCGCCACAGCGTGCCGAAGCCGCTGGCGCTGGTGCTGAACTACCCGTCGAACCCGACGGCCGAGGTGGTCGGGCTGGACTTCTACCGTCCGATCGTCGAGTTCTGCCGCAAGCACGGCATCTACATCCTGTCCGATCTGGCCTATGCCGAGATCTTCTTCGACAACGACCCGCCGCCCTCGATCCTCGAGATCCCGGAAGCGCGCGAGATCGCCGTCGAGTTCACCTCGATGTCGAAGACCTATTCGATGGCCGGCTGGCGCATCGGCTTCGCCACCGGCAACAAGACGCTGATCACGGCGCTGGCCCGCATCAAGTCGTACCTCGACTACGGTGCCTTCACACCGATCCAGGTCGCCGCCGCCGCCGCGCTGAACGGTCCGCAGGACTGCGTGCAGCAGGTGCGCGACATGTACAAGCAGCGCCGCGACGTGATGATCGAGGGGCTGGCCGCCGCCGGCTGGGAGGTTCCCAGCCCGAAGGCGTCGATGTTCGCCTGGGCGCCGATCCCGCCGCAGTTCGCCCATCTGGGCTCGCTGGAATTCTCCAAGCTGCTGCTGCAGCAGGCGGAGGTCGCGGTGGCTCCCGGCATCGGCTTCGGCGAATACGGCGACGGCCATGTCCGTCTGGCGATGGTGGAGAACGTCCACCGCATCCGCCAGGCGACCCGCAACATCAAGGAGTTCTTCCGCTCCAACGCCGGCGGCGTTGCGGCGAGCAAGGACCCGGTGGCCCGCGCCGCCCTTCTGGAATCCGAGAAAGCGAAAGCCTGATGCCGAACGCCCAGCAAGCCCCCCTGAAAATCGCCGTCGCCGGCCTTGGTACGGTCGGTGCCGGCGTCCTGAAGCTGCTGGAAACGCAAGGCTCGCTGATCGAACAGCGCTGCGGCCGCCGGATCGAGGTGGTCGCGGTCAGCGCGCGCTCGAAGGGCAAGGACCGCGGCGTCGATCTGTCGCGCGTCCAGTGGTTCGACGATCCCGTCTCGATGGCCGCCGAGGCCGGCGCCGATCTGGTGGTGGAGCTGATCGGCGGGTCGGAAGGCCCGGCGCGCGACACCGTCGCCACGGCGCTGGAGACCGGCAAGCATGTGGTCACCGCCAACAAGGCGCTGCTGGCCGTCCACGGCACCGAGATCGCCCGGAAGGCCGAATCGCGCGGCCTGACCGTCGCCTTCGAGGCGGCGGTCGCCGGCGGCATCCCGATCATCAAGGGGCTGCGCGAGGGTCTTGCCGGCAACGCCGTGTCGGAAATCCACGGCATCCTCAACGGCACCTGCAACTACATCCTGACGGAGATGCGGACCACCGGCCGCGACTTCGCCGATGTGCTGGCCGATGCCCAGGCTCTGGGATATGCCGAGGCCGACCCCAGCTTCGACATCGACGGCATCGACGCCGCGCACAAGCTGGCGATCCTGGCGTCGGTCGCCTTCGGCACGCCGGTCGATTTCTCCTCGGTCTATGTCGAGGGCATCCGGCAGGTGTCGGCGGTCGATTTCGACTATGCCGACCAGCTGGGCTTCCGCATCAAGCTGCTGGGCATCGCGCGGCGCACCGAAGCGGGCGTCGAGCAGCGCGTCCATCCCTGCATGGTGCCGGTGGCCGCCCCCATCGCGTCGGTGGACGGCGTGTTCAACGCCGTGGTGGCTCAGGCCGACTTCGCCGACCGGGTGCTGTTCGTCGGCCGCGGCGCCGGCGCCGGCCCGACCGCCTCGGCGGTGGTCGCCGACCTGATCGACATCGCCCGCGGGCGGTCTACGCCCACCTTCGGCGTTCCGGCCGATCGGCTGGGTGCGGCAACCCCCTCGCCGATGGAAGCGCGCCGCGGGTCGTACTACGTCCGCCTGATGGTCGTGGACCGTCCCGGTGTGATAGCGGATATCGCAGCGGCGATGCGCGACCAGAACGTCTCCATGGAGCAGTTCCTGCAGCGCGGCCGCTCGCCGGGCGAAGGCGTTCCGGTGGTCCTGACCACCCATGACACCGACGAGGCGGCCATGCAGCGCGCGCTTGCGACCATCGCGGCCAGCGACAGCGTGCTGGAGCCGCCGCGGATGATCCGGATCGAGCAGTTCTGATCGGGACCGTTTCCCACAATAACCAAGCACAGCCTGACCAAACACAGCCTGATACGACCGAAGAGTCGGGGGGAGCACACGATGTCTACGCCGTCTACGCATGTCGACCTGTCCCACATGGACCGCAACCTCGCGCTGGAGGCCGTCCGCGTGACCGAGGCCGCCGCTCTGTCGGCCTCGCTGCTGATGGGTCGCGGCGACGAGAAGCTGGCCGACCAGGCCGCGGTCGACGCCATGCGCCAGGCGCTCAACACGCTCTACATCGACGGCACCGTCGTGATCGGCGAGGGTGAGCGCGACGAGGCCCCGATGCTGTACATCGGCGAGAAGGTCGGTGCCGGCATCGGCTCCGGCCCGAAGGTCGACATCGCGCTCGACCCGCTGGAAGGCACCACCATCTGCGCCACCGGCGGCCCGAACTCGCTGGCCGTGATCGCCATGGCGGAGGAGGGCGGCTTCCTGAACGCCCCCGACGTCTACATGGACAAAATCGCCGTCGGCGCCGGCCTGCCGGACAATGTCGTCGACCTGGACGAGACCCCGGCCAACAACCTGAAGGCGCTGGCCGCCGCCAAGGGCACCGAGGTGCAGGAGCTGCTGGTCTGCATCCTGAACCGTCCGCGCCACGCCGAGCTGATCGCCCGCGTCCGTGAAGCCGGCGCCCGCATCATGCTGATCAACGACGGCGACGTGTCGGGCGTCATCGCCACCAGCCAGGCCGGCACCGGCGTCGACATGTATGTCGGCTCCGGCGGTGCGCCGGAAGGCGTGCTGGCCGCTGCCGCGCTGCGCTGCATCGGCGGCCAGTTCCAGGGCCGTCTGCTGTTCCGCAACGACGACGAGAAGGCCCGCGCCGCCAAGTGGGGCGTCACCGACCTCGACAAGAAGTACAGCCTGCACGAGCTGGCGCGTGGCAACGTCATGTTCGCCGCCACCGGCGTGACCGACGGCGCCATGCTGAAGGGTGTCCGCCGCGTTCCGGGCGGTGCCTACACCCACTCGGTCATCATGCGCTCCAAGTCGGGCACGGTCCGCTACATCGAGGCGCACCACAACCTGTCGCGCAAGGTCAGCGTGAAGTAAGGTTTTTGCCGCCGGTCCCCTGCGGGACCGGATGCCATGGACAGGGGCGCGCGGGACTTCTCCCGCGCGCCCTTCTCTTTGCCGTCTTCCAGTAGGACGGTTACGGCTTGCTACTGGCGGTCGTCTGCGCAGCCGCCGGATAGACGCCCAGTGTGTTCCACAGGGCCGAGCAGTTGCCGGTCTGATCCATGCCGGAGATCGGCGTCGTCTTCGCAGACGTCCGGCTGTTGAAGAGGTTCAGAACGCCGGTGGGGGTATAGGCGGCCAGTCCGGCCGGGGCCGCCGGGTTCCTGGCGAAGCTTGCCCAGGTCGAGGTCATCGTGGCGGCCAGCGCGGCGTCCGCCTGGGGCGGGTTGGCGAACAGGATGCCCAGCGTGCTGAACACGTAGGGCAGCTCGTTGGCATGGCAGACATTGCCGTTGCTCGGGGCGCAGGCCGCGACCGGCTGGCCCGACGCCGTCTTGTAGAGGTCGAAGATCGGCTGCTGACTGAACAGGTAGCCATAGATCGGCGAGGTGCCCTTGGTGTTGGCGATCTGGCCATAGGCCTGTCCGGCCATCCACAGGTTCGCGCAGTGGAAGGCGAAGTCGTCGATCAGCAGATCGGTCGTCTGCGCCGTTCCGTTGGTGATCTTGTCCAGGCCGTAATAGGTCGGCGGGTTGGCGGCCGGCGCCACATAGGGCTTCTGGCCGGCACTGTTCTGGTAAGCGGCGATTGCGGTCCGCGCGGTGGTGTCCGGGATCGCCTTGGCCAGGATCTTGTTGTATTCCGCCGGCAGATAGGGGCCGGGGATTGCGGCGGCGATCATCGCGGCGAAGACGGCGCCTTCATCGGCATTGACGCCGAACAGGAAGGGCTTCTGCGGCATGCCGGGGGCGAAGCCGGCGATCGGCTGGGCGACCACGTCCTTGCCATCGACGGTCGGCGCCCAGGGCAGGGAGTCGGCCAGCGCCCCGGCCGCCGGAACGGGGCCGCCACCGCCGTTGCCGTTGCCGATTCCCAGATTGAGGAAGTCGGCCTGCGCCTTCTGGATGGTGTCGGCCGACAGGCTCTGCAACCATTCCATGTTGCCCGGACAGCTCAGCAGATGGAGCGTCTTGGTGCACAGCCAGCGGATGAAGTTGGTGCCCTGGCTCTGGGTGTCGGCCAGGGTGCGATACAGCGATCCGATGGGGTTGCTTTCCATGATCGCCGCCCGGAACAGCGGGGCGCTGGCCGGAGAGGCGAAGAGATGCAGCCCGGTGGACATCGCGCCGGCGCTCTCTCCGAACAGCGTGACCTGCGTCGGATCGCCGCCGAAGCGGGCGATGTTGGACTGGACCCAGAGCAGGGCGTTGCGCTGGTCGTCGAGACCGAAATTGCCGTTGATGTCGACGGTCGGCGCATCCTTCTTGCCGGTCGCCGGCACCTGTGCGGCCATGAAGCCCAGCGCACCCAGCCGGTAGTTCAGCGTGACCACGATGACGCCGTTCTGCGCCAGTGCCGATCCGTTGTAGACCGGCGCGCCGCCCGAGCCGGCGATGAAGGCGCCGCCATGGATGAAGACCATCACCGGCAGCTTGGCCGCCGGGTTGTTCAGCGAGGCCGTTGGCGCCCAGACATTCAGATACAGGCAGTCCTCGCCGGTCGCCGGCGGCTGGGCGTCCCAGGCCGGCAGCTTCTGGATGCATTGATTCTGCACGTTCACCGCCTGCATGGCGGGCGCGGGCGGCCAGCTTGCCGGCGCACTGGGCATCCAGCGGTTCGGCGGCACCGGCTGGTTCGCCACATAGGGAATGCCGAGATAGGAGGCGATACCCCCCGTCCCCTGGCTGCCGCAGAGGGCTGCGGTCGATTTCGCGTTATCGGCCCAGACCGTCGTCGGGTCGGACGAGGTGCAGGCGGGGGCGGCCGGCGGTTGGGGGTTCGGCGTTGCCGGCTTGGGGGAAGCCGCCCAGGCCGCCCCCGTGACCGATGCGGCCAGGAGGGGAAGGGCAAGCATGCCGGCGAAAAATGCACTCAAAGGTTTCTTATTGCGGACCATCTGCATTGATCTGATCCTCTAAAGTAGAAATAATTATGCTATACTATCCGTAATATCGGTTAATTTCCATCAGATGGGAGGATTGCGGGAAAATCTGCCAGCAGTTTGTCCAGGAATTGCCGGATCGCGGCGTGGCGAAGCCTGCGGTCCGCAGGAAATTCCGGCCCATCGAATCCGTGCAGGTCTGCCGCCGCAGGACCGCAGAGGGTTGTCCGTTGATTTCGCGGGTGCGAAAGGCAAAATAGGACCATGTAATCAGCGCCAAGCGCAGGAGATCAACATGGCCTACTCTTCGATGCAGTCTTCGTCCGGTGAATTGTTTGCGACCGGAACAAAAGAAATCACCCTCTTCCAGCGTGTCGTTCATTGGGTCCACGAACGGATTGAACTTCACCGTGCGGAAAGTGAGCTGAACCACATGTCCGACTCCGAACTGTCCGACATCGGACTGACCCGCGGCGAAATCCACATGGCCGTCCGCCGCAGCATCTGAGTCGGCGTCCGGCGCGGTCTCGCGTACCGGAAAAGCGGATATCGAAAGGTTTGCCCACAGCGTCCGGCGCGAGGCGGCCAATCGAGTCCCGAATGCGGAAAGCCCCGGACAATGCCGGGGCTTTCGCATATGAACCTCCATTAACCTTTTCTTCATGGACCCTGCCCATGCGACGCATATGCCTGGGAAGGGTTGCGCGCTGCAGCATGATTATGGTTAATGCATTTTAACATTACCCCCGGTTCTGTTCTAAAATGGAAACGGGGCGCCTTCGGGAACCCCAATCCTCCGTGAGAGCCGTGGTCGAAGCATGAGTCTCATTCATCGCCTTCAGTCGCTGGAAGCGGAGCGCGATGCCGCCCGGGAGGAAGCCGAGCGCGCCAATCTCGCCAAGTCGAAGTTCCTCGCTGCCGCCAGCCACGACCTCCGTCAGCCGCTCCAGGCTTTGTTCTTCCTGTCCGCAGCCCTTGCCCGCCATGTCGGCGACCACAGCGGCCGCGATCTGCTGTCCCGGCTCGACCAGGGGCTCGACACCATGAAGGGCCTGCTGGACGGGCTGCTGGAGGTGTCGCGCCTGGAAGCGGGGGTGGTGACGCCGGTCCTCGACACCTTCGACGTTGGCGAGCTGACCGACGCGCTCGACGCCGCCTATGGCGAGCAGGCGACCGCCAAGGGGCTGGTCTGGCGGGTGGAGAGCTGCGAGGCGGTGCTGCGCAGCGACCGCGGGCTGCTGATGCAGCTGTTGCGCAATCTGGTCGACAATGCGCTGCGCTACACCGATGCCGGGGCGATCCGCATCCGCTGCCGCATCGATGCCGGGCCGGACGGCGACCGGCTGGCCATCGAGGTTCAGGACACCGGCATCGGCATCCCGCCCGAACATCTCGACCGCATCTTCGAGGAATTCCATCAGGTCGGCAATCCGGAGCGCGACCGGCTGCGCGGGCTCGGGCTCGGGCTCGCCATCGTGCGGCGGCTGTCGCAGCTGCTCGACCATCCGGTCGAGGTGCGGTCGGTGCACGGGCAGGGATCGGCCTTCCGCGTCCTGGTGCCGCTGGCGCCGGCCCGCTTTCTCGCCGGCCGGGCAGGGGGGCCGGAGCGGCCGCCGTCCATCGACCGCCCGCGCCTTGCCGTGCTGGTCGATGACGACGCGGTTGTGCTGCTGGGCTTGCAGACGGTGCTGACCGAATGGGGGTTCCGCGTCGTCGCCGCCGACAGCGCTGACCGGGCAATGGACCGGCTGGAGTCGCTGGGACGGGTGCCGGACATCGTCATCGCCGATTACCGACTGCGCGAGGGTCGGGTCGGCACCGAGGTGATCCGCCGGGTGCGCGCCCGCTACGGTGCCGAGGTTCCCGCCCTGATCCTGACCGGGGAGACCGGCGCCGACACGTTGGCCGACGCCTCGGCCCATGGCGTGGCGATCCTGCACAAGCCGGTAACCCCGCGCCAGCTCCAGGCCGAGGTCGACCGCCAGCTGCGGATCAAGCGCGTGAACGGCATCGCGCAGGCCGCGCAGTAGCTCCGCTCAAGCAGCGCCTTAGATAGCAGCCCCTTAAATCAGCGCACCCTGCCGCGCATCGGCCTCCGCCTCGTCGGCAGGGGCGACATCGCCGTGCTCATGCCCGCCCAGCGCGGTGCGGCCGGCCTCGGTCAGGCGGCAGACCAGCCAGTCCGGCTTCAGCGGATTGTCGAACCAGCGCTCCGCCCATCCCGATTTCAGGCAGGCGTCCACCGTCGGCTTCTTCACGCGCTGCCCGCGCTCGTCGAACAGCGGCAGCTTGCCGCCCGGCTGGTCCAGACCGCGGCGCAGCCATGCCCCCTGAACATCGGACGGGGTGCTGCGGGACGGGGAACGGCGGGGCTTTGCCATGGGACGGGCTGCTCTTGCGGATACGTGAACGGACAGGAAAATCGCCGGCCCCGGCGGGGGCTGTGGCAAAGTGCGGGCATCCTACGCCAAAGCGCGGGGCAGGTGCATCGAAAAGGAGGGAGCCTTCCCCATGCCGGGAACCCGGCCTGTCCCGGCTGGCTGCGGGCGGGGACGGACCGAGGCGCCGCAATACAGGAATATCCAAACAGAGCCTTGACGCCGATCAAAGGCAGGGGTTGCAGTTGGCGATAGGAAGGGCGCGGGCCCGACCGCCGCTCGAATGGCGCTCCTCATCCCGGCCCGTTCAACAAGGACATCGAGATCATGGACGATTGCTCCGCACACGGCCCCATTCCCCTGTCGCTGGACGAGGCGGTCGCCCGCGTCGCACGGGGCTATGGCGCGGTGACCGGGACGGAGGAGGTGCCGCTGCGCCGGGCGCTCGGCCGCGTTCTGGCGGAAGAGGTGGTGGCGCCGGTCAACGTGCCGCCGGCCGACGTCTCGGCCATGGACGGCTGGGCCTTTCCCGCCGAGGCGGGGGAAGGCTTCCGGCGGCTGGACGTCGTCGGGCGGGTTCCGGCGGGATCGACCTTCGACGGCACGGTCGCGGCAGGGCAGGCGGTGCGCATCTTCACCGGCGCGCCGGTCCCGGCCGGGGTCGACACCGTGGCGATGCAGGAGGATTGCCGGACCGACGGCGACGCCGTGCTGGTCCCGGCATCGCTGAAGCGCGGCTCCAACATCCGGCTGGCGGGGGAGGACATGACCGCCGGTGCGGTGGTTCTGCAAACCGGCCAGCGCCTGCGCGCGCAGGAGGTCGGGCTCGCCGCCGCGGTCGGCCGCTCCACCCTGACGGTGCGCAAGCGGCTGACCGTCGTGCTGTTCTCCACCGGCGACGAGCTGCGCGAGCCGGGGACGCCCAAGCCGGACCACGCCATCTATGACGCCAACCGCTACACACTGGCCGCCCAGCTCGACGCGCTGGGGGTGGAGGTGCGCGACCTCGGCATCCTGCCCGACCGGCCGGACGCCACCCGCGCCGCACTGGCCGAGGCTGCCGGCACCGCCGACCTGATCGTCACCAGCGGCGGCGTGTCGGTCGGCGAGGAGGACCATGTCAAGGCGGCGGTCAATGCGCTGGGCTCCATCGACCTGTGGACGCTGGCGATCAAGCCGGGCAAGCCGCTGGCGCTCGGCCGGGTCGGCGACACGCCCTTCCTGGGGCTGCCCGGCAATCCGGTGTCGGCGATGGTGACCTTCCTGCTGGTCGGCCGCCCGCTGGTCCTGCGCCTGTCGGGCGCCAGCGGCATCGACACGCCGCGCAGCCTGGTGGTCGCCGACTTCACCTTCACCAAGAAGCCCGGCCGCCGCGAGTTCCTGCGCGCCCGGCTGGAGCGCGGCGCCGACGGCCGCCCGGTCGCGGTGAAGTTCCCCAGCAACAGCTCCGGCGTGCTGACCTCGATGGTCGAGGCCGACGGGCTGGTCGACATGCCGGCGGAGGCCACGGCGGTGCGGCCCGGCGATCTGGTCGATTTCCTGCCCTTCACCGGCCTGTTCGCGTGACGCTGGAGCAGCTGCGCATCTTCGCCACGGTGGCGGAGATGCTGCACTTCACCCGTGCCGCCGAGGTTCTGCACCTGTCGCAGCCGGCGGTTAGCGCCGCCATCGCCGCGCTGGAGGCGGAGCATGGCCTGCGCCTGTTCGACCGCATCGGCCGCCGGGTCGAGCTGACCGCCGCCGGCGACCTGCTGCACGCCCAGGCCCGCTCCATCCTGGCGAAGGTGGAGGAGGCTGGCACGATGCTGGCCGAGCTGTCCGGCCTGTCGCGCGGGGCGCTGCGGCTGGCGGCGAGCCAGACGGTCGGCAACCATTGGCTGGCGCCGCGGCTGCTGCGCTTCGCCGCCGCCTATCCCGGCATCCGGGTCGATCTGTCCATCGGCAACACCGAACAGGTGGCCGAGGCGGTGCGCGACGGACGCGCCGAACTCGGCATCGCCGAGGGGGCGGTGACCGATTCGGCGCTGGTCAGCGAACCCATCGAGGGCGACCGGCTGCGGCTGGTGGTCGGCGCCGGCCATCCCTGGGCCGGGCTGGGCCGGGTCGGGCGCGAGGAGATGGCGGCCGGGCGCTGGATCCAGCGCGAACCCGGATCCGGCACCCGCGCGCTGTTCGAGGCGGCGATGCGCGGGGTGGGGCTGGCGCCCGACGCGCTCGACGTGGCGATGACGCTGCCCGGCGGCGGGGTGATCCGGGCGGCGCTGCTGGCCGGCGTCGGGGCCAGCGTGCTGTCCGACCTGATCGTCGCCGAGGATCTGGCGGCGGGGCGGATCGTGGCGCTGGATGGGCTGGACCTGCCGGCCCGGCCCTTCCACCTGCTGCGGCACCGCGACCGTTACCGCAGCATCGCCGAGCGGGCGTTCGTGCGCAGCGCGCTGGACGCCGGACAGGCCCCGGCGTCCGATTGACGGTCGTGCCTCAGGCCGTCCGCAGGGCGCGGGTCCCGTAACCGGCCAGCTCGACGGCAGCGAATGCCAGCATCGAAACACCCACCATCGGGAAGAACAGGCCGCCTGCAAGCGCGATGACGATCAGCCCCTTCGGCACGGGCTGGCCCGCCGGCAGGCGCGGCGCGCCCAGGCTGCCGGCCGGGCGGCGCTTCCACCACATCACGATGCCCGACATCGTCAGCCCCACCATCGCCACCAGGGCCGCGAGCAGCACCAGCTGGTTCGCCAGCCCGAATGCCTGGCCCATATGGATGCCGACCCCCCATTCCGCCAGCCGGCCGAACAGGCCCAAATCCTTCAGCTGCATGTCGAACAGCACCGTGCCGCTGTACTGGTCGAGATGAACCACCCGTTCCCGGCTGACGTCGTCGGGATAGACGGAGGCGGTGAAGACGCCGTCCGGCTTGCCTGGGATGGCGATGGCATAGCCCGGCGCCATGTCCAGCGCCTCCACCGTCCGCACCACGTCGTCCAGCTTGGCGGGCACCCCGGCCGCCGACGTGGACAGCGGCGCCGGCTGGTTCTCGACGATCCAGGGCGCACGGTCGATGGTGTCCTTCAGCGGCACTGTGGAGACCGGGTACTTGTCCCAATAACCGTCGGGCATGCCCATGCCGACCGCATAGGCGGCGGCGTAGAACTGCTTGCCCCAATAGCCCGACCAGGGCAGTCCGGTCATCGCCAGGAAGACGATGAAGACGCTGACGAAGAGTCCGGTGACGGCATGCAGGTCGCGCCAGAACACACGCTTGCCCGGCCCTCCGCGCACCGTGACGACACCACCCCTTTGGCCGCCCCTCTGCTGACCGCGCGGCCACCAGAGATAGAGGCCGGAGGCGGTCATCAGCACCATCCAGCCGGCCACCCCCTCGACGACGCGCTCCGCGAACCAGCCGGCATATTGCAGGCTGTGCAGCTTGCGCACGACATACATGGTCGGCGATCCGGCGAAGCCGCCGTCCCACAGGCTGCCCAGCACCCGGCCGTCATAGGGATTGACATAGACGACGTCCTTCAGCCCGTCGGATCCCAGGATCTTCACTTCGGCGGGGCGGTCGGGTGCCGCAGGGGCGCCATAGCCCTTGAGCGTGCCGGGATGGGCCTCCAGCGCCCTGGCGACCAGGGCGGACGGAGCCAGCCGCTCGGTAGCCTGCGGTCTCACGAGGCGCAGCTCGCGGTGCAGCCCGTCGTTGATCTCGTCCTTGAACAGATAGAGGGCGCCGGTCACGCAGAGCAGGATGACGAAGGGGGCGCAGATCAGCCCGGCGAAGAAATGCCAGCGCCACAGCGCACGGTAAAGGGCAGAGCCGATGGCTCCGCCTTGCAGAGTTTGCGTCATGATCGGTCCAGTCGGTCGTCGCGATGCGGGTTCGCCCGGCAGGCGGGCGGCTCAATGCGTCGGATGACGGCCGGATGGCGGGGCTTGCGACTGGAAGGGCTTGAGCGGCTTCGGGCGGTGCGGCTGTACGGGCTCCGGCGATTCCGCTGGCAACACCGGCATCGCCGGCAGCACCAGCATCTGCAACGCCGGCAGCAGGACGAGAAACTGCCCGAGCCAGTTGCAGGGCAGGTGGAGCGGCGGCAGGTCCCGCTTCTCGCTCTGCCCGCCGTCCGGCAGCGGCAGGCCGTCATGGTCCGCCGGCAGATAAACCAGCTCGCTGCCGGTGCAGATCGCGACATAGCCGTCGCGGTCGGCGGCCCCGGCATAGGGTGCGGCAAGGCGAACGAACAGGCTGAGGCTGAGCGCGAGTGCAAGCGCCAGCCCCCACCGTTCCTGCAGCCTGCGGCAATGAGCCAGCATCGGTTTCCGTTCGCCAGAGAGCCCGAAAGCCGTCGATCGTTATCCGATCCGCGGCCAGCGGACAAGTGCCGGTGGAAGCACCGCTCTCGACAAGCGTGGTGGTACCCATACAGCCTAACGGTACATCGGCGGTTCGCCATATCGCCACGACCGGGTTATCGGCGCTATAACCGGGCGATCCCGCTTCCGGTTGTAAGGCGACATGATGGCACGGCTGTTGACGCTGCTTTGGGTTCTGGTGGTGATGGCGATGACGGCCGGCCCGGTCCGTGCGGACTATACGCCGCCCGGCGCCCTCTCCGACGCTTCCGCCTATGCCAACGGGCTGCTGCTGAAATCGCCGCCGCAACCGAAACCGCAGGTGATCGCCGATCTGCTGAAGCAGGCGCGCGCCGCCCGCGACCGCAAGGACATGGCCGGCGCCATCCAGGCCTATGAGAAGACGATCACCCAGGGCGGCGGCTCCCCGTCGGTCTGGCTGGAGCTGAGCGCCGTCTGGCAGGCCGCCACCCCGCCCAACCGGGACCGCGCGCTGCAAAGCGCCGTGATGGCCGGCCAGTTCAACCCGAAGGACGAGGAGCGGGTCGCCATCCTCTGGCGCATCGCCACCCTGATGGACGAGGCCTTCGGCAAGCCGGACGAGGCGGTCAAGGCGCTGAGGTCGATCCAGGAGATCGCGCCGAAGATGGAGGCTGCGACCCTCGACACCCAGGCGCCGAAGCTGGAGGAACGCATCGTCGCACTCCGCCGCAAGGCCGGGCTGGCGCTGACCGGCGTCACCGTCAATGCGGAGGGCAGCAGCCCGCGTGTCTGCTTCCAGTTCAGCGACCGGCTGAGCGGCAAGCAGGGCGTGCGCTTCGACGACTATGTCCGGGTGGAGCCGGCGACCAAGACCGCCATCGAGACGCGCGACAACAGCCTGTGCCTGCGCGGCGTCACCCATGGTTCCGGCTACACCGTCACCCTGCGCCAGGGTCTGCCCGGCGAGGACGGGGTGAACCTGAAGGCCGACGAGACCCAGCGCGTGCGCGTGCCCGACCGGCCGTCGATGGCCGCCTTCCGCGGCTCCGCCTACATCCTGCCGCGCAAGGGGGCCGACGGCATCCCGGTGGTCAGCGTCAACACCGACCGTCTCGACGTGTCGGTCTACCGCATCGCCGACCGCGCCCTGGTGTCCAACAAGTATGAAGGCAACATCTTCAACGAGCTGACCAGCTATTCCGCCGACCGGCTCGCCCAGGAGAATGGCGAGCTGGTGTGGTCCGGCTCGCTGGAGGTGAAGGGGGAGCGCAACCGCGACACCACCGCGGCGATCCCGTTCCGGCAGGCCGTCGGCGACGATCCCAAGGCCGGCCTCTATGTCGTCACCGCCCGCCCGCATGACGTGGAGGAGTCCGACCGCTGGGATGCGCTGGCGACCCAGTGGGTGCTGCTGTCCGACATCGGCCTGACCAGCTTCCGCGGCGCCGATGGGCTGACCGTCTTCGCCCGCTCCTTCGGCACGGCCAAGCCGCTGCCGGGGGTCGATGTGGCGCTGGTCGCCCGCAACAACACCGAACTGGCCCGTGTCAAGACTGACGAGTTCGGCCGCGCCCGCTTCGCCCCCGGCCTGTTGAAGACCGGCGGCAACGCACCCGAGATGGCGATGGCCTATCTCGGCACCGATTTCGCCATGCAGGATCTGACCGGCGCCGCCTTCGACCTCAGCGACCGCGGGGTCGGCGGGCGTCCGGCGCCGGGACCGATGGACGCCTTCGTCTATGCCGACCGTGGCGTCTACCGCCAGGGCGAGACGGTGAACCTGTCGATCCTGCTGCGCGACGACAAGACCGAGGCGGTCGACAACTTCCCGCTGACGGTGAAGGTCCTGCGGCCCAGCGGCACCGAATATTACAGCGGCGCCCTGAAGGGCCAGGAGGCCGGCGGCTTCTTCCTGCCGCTGACCCTGACCCGCACCGCACCGCTCGGCGGCTGGGAGGTGCAGGTCTACAGCGACCCGAAGGGCGAGCCGATCGGCCGCGGCTCCTTCCAGGTCGAGGATTTCGTGCCGATCAAGCTGGCGCTCGACGTGACCGCCAGCGCGCCGATCCTGGTTCCGGGCCAGCCCTTCGAGGTGACGGCGCAGGGCCGCTTCCTCTACGGCCCGCCGGCCGCCGGGCTGGAGGGCACCGCCGAGGTGGCGCTGAAGACCGACCCGATGCCCTATCCGGCCTTCAAGGACTATCGTTTCGGCCGGGTGCAGGACAACCCGACCGAGCGGCTCGACCCGCTGGAATTCCCGACCACCGACGAGCAGGGCGTGTCGCACATCGCCGTGACCCTGCCGGAGGTGCCTGACACCAGCAAGCCGCTGCGCGCCGACATCCGCGTCACCCTGTCCGAGCCGGGCGGGCGCCCAGTCCACAAGTCGGTCAGCGTGCCAGTGCGGCCCAAGACCCACGCGCTGGGCCTGCGCCCGCGCTTCTCCGACGGGCGCGTCGGCGAGGGCGGCGATGCCGCCTTCGATCTGGTCGCCGTGGCGCCGGACGGCAGCGCCGTCGCCAAGCCCGGCATCAAGTGGGAGCTGGTCGAGGAACGCGTGTCCTTCGTCTGGTTCCGCCGCGACGGCCGTTACAGCTACAACGCCACGGTGCGCGACATCCCGCTGGCCTCGGGCAGCGTCGATGTCGCCGCCGACAAGCCGGCGGTGGTGGCGCTTGGCAAGCGCGACTTCGGCCGCTACCGGCTTGAGGTGACGGACAAGGCGGCGGGCGTGGCCAGCTCCTACCGCTTCTACTCCGGCTGGGCCAGCGGCGACGAGACCGCCGACATCCCGGACAAGCTGGAGGTCTCCACCGACAAGCAGTCCTACAAGCCGGGCGAGACCGCCCGCATCCGGGTGGCGCCGCCCTTCGCCGGCGAACTGCTGGTGACGGTGGCGACCGACCGCATCTTCGACGTGCGCACCATCTCGGTTCCGGCCGAAGGCGCGACGGTGGAGATCCCGGTCGATGCCGCCTGGGGTCCGGGCGCCTATGTGACCGCCACCGCCTACCGCCCGCCGGTCAAGGGCCGCGAGCGTCAGCCGGTGCGCGCCATGGGTGTGGCCTGGGTCGGCGTCGATCCGTCGGTGCGCACCATGACCGTCACGCTCGACGCCCCGCAGGTGATGCGCCCGCGCAGCCGGCTGGAGGTGGGGGTGAAGGTCGCCGCCGCCGATGGCGGGAAGATCGAGGACACCTATGTCACGCTGGCCGCGGTGGACGAGGGCATCCTGCGCCTGACCGACTTCGCCAGCCCGCAGCCGGAGAAGCATTATTTCGGCAAGCGCCGGCTGGGGCTGGACATCCGCGACGATTACGGCCGGCTGATCGACCCGCTCGACGGCCCCTATGGCGCCATGCGCCAGGGCGGTGATTCCAGCGGCGCCGGGCTGCCGGTGGTGCCCTTCACCGTGGTCTCGCTGTTCCACGGGCCGGTCAAGGTCGGCGCCGACGGCACCGCCCGCATCGGCTTCGACGTGCCGGACTTCAACGGCGAACTCCGGCTGATGGCGGTGGCCTACAGCCGAGGCCGTGTCGGCTCCGCCGCCGGGCCGGTGACGGTGCGCGATCCGCTGGTCGCCGACGCCATCCTGCCGCGCTTCCTCGCCCCCGGCGACGACAGCCGCGTTACCTTGTCGCTGCACAATGTCGAGGCGGCGGCCGGCACCTATGAGGTCGCCGTCACCGCCCAGGACGCGGTGGCGGTGGAGGGCGGCAATCTGTCGGTTCCGCTGGCGAAGGGCGAGCGCAAGACGCTGATCGTGCCGCTGAAGGGTGTGGCCGCCGGCATCGGCCATGTCGCCGTGGCGGTGAAGGGGCCGGAGAATCTGTCGCTGAACCACGACTACGGCATCACCGTCCGCCCGGCGCGGTCGGTGGAGACCCAGTTCGTCACCCGCCAGATCGCTCCGGGCGAAAGCGTCCGCTTCGACGGGGCCGAGCTTGCGACCTACCTGCCGGGAACCACCAGCTGGTCGGCCAGCTTCACCACCGCACCTCCCTTCGATGTTGCCGGCATCCTGCGGGCGCTCGACCGCTACCCGTTCGGCTGCCTGGAGCAGACGGTCAGCCGCGCGCTGCCGCTGCTGGTGGTGCGCGACGTGGAGCTGGCGCTGGGCAAGGACCGCAAGCCCGACGACGGGCTGGAGGCGCGGGTCCAGCAGGCGATCTCCCGCACGCTGGACAAGCAGCGCTTCGACGGCGCCTTCGGCCTGTGGGGGGCCAATGACGAGGCCGACGGCTGGCTGACCGCCTATGCCGCCGAGTTCCTCGTCCGCGCCAAGCAGAAGGGCGAGGCGGTTCCCGACAAGCCCTTGACCGACGCCCTGAACTGGCTGCGCCAGCGCGCCATCGCCAGCGCGTCGGAGCCGGGGGATCTGGCGGTGCGCGCCTATGCCCTGCACACGCTGGCGCTGGCCGGCGTCTCGCTGCCCGGTCCGGCGCGCTACCTGCACGACACAGCACTGGAGAAGCTGCCGACGCCGCTCGCCAAAGGGCAGCTGGGTGCGGCACTCGCCCGCATGGGCGACCAGGAGCGGGCGGCCAGCGCCTTCGACAGCGCCGTTGGCCATCTGGCGCGCGAGGAATGGCATGTCGATTACGGCTCCACCGTCCGCGACTCTGCGGCGCTGGTGGCGCTGATGACCGAGGTCAACATGGCGGGCACCCGCATCCCGGCGCTGATCGACCGTCTGCCGGCGTCGGCCACCGCCGCCAACCGCACCAACACGCAGGAAAAGGCGTGGT
The DNA here is from genome assembly GCF_003116035.1 of Azospirillum sp. TSH64. Taxonomy (GTDB): domain Bacteria; phylum Pseudomonadota; class Alphaproteobacteria; order Azospirillales; family Azospirillaceae; genus Azospirillum. The sequence continues at coordinate 7,421,325 of NZ_LGQW01000015.1, read as the reverse complement.
CGGTGCTGGCCGCCGACGCGCTGCTGCGCGGCGCGCCGGCCAAGGCGGAGATGACGCTGGGCGGTGCGAAGAAGGACGGCGCGCGGGTCGATCTGACCCCGACGCTGGCCCAGTTGAAGGCCGGCATCCCGGTCGCCAACGCCGGCAAGGCGGCGGTCTGGCAGGCGGTGTCGCTGTCCGGCGTGCCGGTGGCGCCGCAGCCGGCGGCGCGCGAGGGGCTGCGCATCAAGCGCAACTTCTTCACCCGCAAGGGCGAGGTGCTGAACCTCGACACCATCAAGCAGAACGATGTGTTCGTCGTCGTGCTGGAGGGCGAGGCCAACACCAAGCTGTTCCACCAGGGCATGGTGACGCATGCGCTGCCCGCCGGCTGGGAGATCGAGAACGCCAAGCTGGGCGGCGGCACGCCGGAGGAGATGGCGTGGCTGGGCGACCTCAGCTACACCCGCACGACCGAGGCGCGCGACGACCGCTATGTCGCCGCGGTGGATTTGACGGAGGACCAGCAGACCTTCAAGCTGGCCTTCATCGTCCGCGCCATCACCCCCGGCACCTACGAGCTGCCGGGTGCGACGGTTGAGGACATGTACAAGCCGCGCTTCTTCGCCCGCCAGACCACCGGGCGGATCACCGTCCGTCCGGCGGAGTGACGATTGGCGCCGGCTTGGGTGCGTAATGTCCGGGTAAGGCGGGCGGGGGTGGCGGCGGCCGGCGTCGCCGTCCTGGTCGGGACGGCGCTGCTGCTCGACCGGCTGTTCCCGCCGCCGCTGGACCGGCTGGCCGACCTGTCGGTGACGGTCACCGACCGCAAGGGCCAGCCGCTGCGCATCTTCACCAACGGGGCCGGCGCGTGGCGGCTGCCGGCGACGGTGGACGATGTCTCGCCGCTGTTCGTCGAGCTGCTGCTGGCCTATGAGGACCGGCGGTTCGAGAACCATGCCGGCGTCGATCCGCTGGCGGTGCTGCGCGCGGCGGGGCAGAATCTGGGGGCGGGGCGGGTGGTCTCCGGCGCCTCCACCATCACCATGCAGGTCGCCCGCCTGCTGGAGCCGCGGCCACGGACCTTCAGCGCCAAGCTGATCGAGGCGGCGCGGGCGGCCCAGCTGGAATGGCGCTACGGCAAGCGCGACATCCTCGGCATGTATCTGACGCTCGCCCCCTATGGCGGCAACATCGAGGGCATCCGCGCCGCCTCTCTGATGCTGTTGGGCAAGGCGCCGATTGAACTGGACGCGGCGGAGGCGGCGCTGCTGGTCTCGCTGCCGCAATCGCCCTCCCACCTGCGCCCCGACCGCTATCCGGAGCGGGCGCGGGCGGCGCGCGACAAGGTGCTGGACCGGGTGGCGGAGGCGGGCGCGCTGCCGCCCAAGGCGGTGGCGGAGGCCAAGACCCTGCCGGTGCCCTCGGCCCGGCTGCCGCTGCCGGCATCATCCCCGCATCTGGCCGACCGGCTGCGCAGCGCCAATCCCGGACGGGCGCAGATCGCCACCACCATCGACGGCACCCTGCAACAGGCGGTCGAGGCGCTGGGCCGGAAGACGGCGGAAACGCTGAACCCGCAGGCCGGGCTGGCGGTGCTGGTGGTGGACAACCGCGACCGCTCCGTCCTCGCCTATCTCGGCAGCCCCAACGCGCTGGACGAGACGCGGCAGGGCCCCATCGACATGGTGCGGGCGGTGCGCTCGCCCGGATCGGCGTTAAAGCCCTTCATCTATGGGCTGGGCTTCGACGACGGCATCATCCACCCGCTGACCCAGATCGCCGACGTCTCCACCCGCTTCGGCGACTGGGCGCCGCGCAATTTCGACCGCAGCTTCACTGGCGACCTGACGGTGATGGAGGCGTTGCAGCGCTCGCTGAACGTGCCGGCGGTGCTGGTGCTGGACCGCGTCGGGCCGCTGCGCTTCGCCGAGGCGTTGCGCAAGGCCGGTGCCCGGCTGGTGCTGCCGGGCGGCACGACGCTGCCGGGGCTGCCGGTGGCGCTGGGCGGGGCGTCGATCAGCCTGTGGGACATGACCATGCTTTACAGCGGGCTGGCGCGCGACGGGCTGGTGGCGCCGCTGCGCGCCAGGCTGGACGAACCCGGCGGGGCGGAGCAGCGGCTGCTGTCGGCCACCGCGGCGCAGCAGGTCCGTGCCATCCTGGAAGGCTCGCCGCCGCCGCCGGGGGTGGTGCAGGCGCAGGAGCTGCGCGGCAGCGGGCCGGTGGCGCTGAAGACCGGTACCAGCTACGGCTTCCGCGACGCCTGGGCCTTCGGCGTCACCGGGCGCTACACCGTCGGCGTGTGGGTCGGGCGGCCGGACGGCACGCCCAGCCCTGACCATTACGGCCGCAACACCGCCGCTCCGCTGCTGTTCGAGGTCTTCGACCGGCTGCCGGCCGAGCGCGGCCGTCCCGCCGGCCCGGTCAGGAACGAGGCGCCGCCGGAGCTGCTGCGCCACCTGCGGCCGGGCGAGGTCGAGCTGGCCGGGCCGCGCCAGACCGACCGGCTGCGCCTGACCTTCCCGGTCAGCGACATGGTGCTGGAGGCGCTGGGCCCTGATGGCAAGGGGGAGCCGATGACCCTGACCGCCAGCGGCGGGCGTCGCCCGCTGTCCTGGCTGATCGACGGACGGCGCATCGCCCAGTCACCGATTGCCCGCGACGTGGTGTGGCGTCCGGACGGGCCGGGGGTGGTGCGGGTCACCGTGCTGGACGCCGACGGCCGCAGCGACAGCGCGACCGTCGAGATTCGTTGAAACCGTTGGAGTGTGATCGGTTCAAGCGGGATCGCTTGAAGCGTGAATCACACGAAGAACCAAAAGCTTAGAGACTGTCTGGTGCTTCAATGAGCACCAGACAGTCTCTAAGACGCGCGGCGCAGTCCGAAGGGGGCGTCGTCGCGCCCGCTCCACACCCGCGTGCGGACGCGCATCTGCTTCTGGCAATCCGCCGAGCAATAGAGCGGTGCCGGCCCCCGCGTGGACGGACGGACGAAGGGACGGCCGCAGCAGGCGCAATGCAGCGGACGGGTCGCGGTGTGCAGAAGGGTGGCCGAACGGGCGGGGGCGGACATCTCGGGAGTGTTTTCTTGGTTTCGGGTGACGGCCAATATAGGGGCGGTGTGTTGCAGTTCCATGCTCGGGAAAACGCCTAGGACGGAATGGGTAGACGCCCTGTCCGGCGGTCGGAGGCGGTTGACCGGCTCCCACCGAGGGCCTATTTGGAAAGGCTGACAACAAGCGGGAGCGGTGCGGTGCCGATGCGCGTCGCCGACTGGATGCGGAGGCTGAGCGGGGTCGCGGGGGCGCTTGTCCTCGTGATTCTCGGCCTGCTGCTGTGGTCGGGGGATGCCGCCGCTGCCTGTCCGCATGATGCGCCGGCCGCCATGGCGGTGCACGGCGTGCCGCACGCGGCCGCCATGGATGGAATGGACCATGGCCGCCCCGCGCCGGGCCGGACGCATCACGCGACCCAGCCTTGCTGCGCCGGCATGGCCTGTGCGCCCATGGTCGTCGGTTTGCCAAGCGCCGGTCTGACGACCCCGGTCGGCTCCACCGGGCTGCGCTTGCGGTGGACGACCGGACTGTTGCGTGAAGGGCTTGGGGTGCGGCCCGACCTGCCGCCGCCGCGGCTGGGATGATGCCGGCGCGCCGCCGGGCTTCCGCGGCGCCTTTCCTTATCCCCTTTTCATCCGATTCTTCGGAGTCCGTCATGACTCTCGCGCTTTCGCGCCGCCGTCTGCTGTCGACGGCGGTCGCCGGCGGCTGTGCCGCCTTGCTTCCCGCCTTTCCGCGTTCCGTCTTTGCCGCCAGTCCGGTGGAGGATGCCGTCCGGCTGACCGTCGACCGCCGCACGCTCGACGTGAACGGCAAGGCGGCCGGCGTGTTCGGCATCCGCCAGCCCGACGGCACCCATGGGCTGACCCTCGATCCCGGCCGGCGCTTCGTCGTCGATCTCGCCAACCGGGCGGGCGAGGATGCGGTCATCCACTGGCACGGCCAGACGCCGCCCTATGTCCAGGACGGTGTCGTCGACAACAACCGTCCGGCGATCCGCAACGGCGAGTCGGTCCGCTACGACTTCGCGCCCCGCACCGGCACCCATTGGATGCACTCCCATCACGGGATGCAGGAACAGCTGCTGATGGCGGCCCCGCTGGTGGTCCGCAGCGCCGAGGATCTGCGCGCCGACGAGCAGGAGGTGACACTCCTGCTGCACGACTTCACCTTCCGCGACCCGACGGAGCTGTTGGCCTCCCTGGGTGCGCCGGCCGGCGGAACGGCCCATGGCGGGCACGGCCAGATGGATCACGGTGCCATGAGCACTGGCGCCATGAATCACGGCGTGATGAACCACGGCTCGATGGATCACGGACAGGCGGAACATGGTTCGGCGCATGGCTCTGGGCATGGCATGAGCGGTATGTCCGGCGGCATGGCGATGGACCTGAACGACGTCGAGTACGACGCCTACCTCGCCAACGACCGCACGCTCGCCGACCCCGAATTGGTCCGGGTGGAACGGGGCGGACGGGTGCGGCTGCGCATCATCAACGGCGCCACCTCGACCGCCTTCCATCTCGACCTCGGGCGGCTGACCGGGCAGGTGATCGCCGCCGACGGCAACCCGGTGCAGCCGGTTGCCGGCAGCCGCTTCGCCATGAGCATGGGCCAGCGGCTGGACATCCGCCTGACCGTGCCGGCCGAGGGCGGCGCCTTCCCGATCCTGGCTCTGCGCGAAGGGGCGGTGCAGCGCACCGGCATCATCCTCGCCACCCCCGGCGCTGCGGTGGAGAAGGTCGCGGCGGCCGGGGAGACGCAGACCGATCCGCTCGACCTGTCTTTGGAAAAGCAGTTGGTCGCCGTCATGCCGCTGGCGGCGCGTACCGCCGACCTGACGCGGCGGATGCAGTTGACCGGCTCGATGGCGCCCTATGTCTGGAGCCTGGACGGTCTGACCTTCGGGGCGCACCGGCCGCTGACGGTCCGCCAGGGCCAGCGGGTGGAGCTGACCTTCGAGAATGCGTCGATGATGGCGCATCCCATGCACCTGCACGGCCATCATTTCCAGGTGGTGGCCATCGACGGCCGGCCGGTGGCCGGGGCGGTGCGCGACACCGTCCTGGTGCCGATGATGGGCAGCGTCACCGTCGCCTTCGACGCCGACAACCCCGGCCGCTGGCCGCTGCATTGCCACAACCTGCTGCACATGGCGACGGGGATGATGACGGAGGTGGTCTACGAGGGGGTGGGGTGAGGACGCCCCCAGTCCCTCAGTAATGCGGCGGCGGCCGGTCGTCCTGCGGGGAGGCGATGGCGTATTCCGCCGCCTCCACCCGGTCGCGCATGCGCCTCATCTGGGCGGTCAGGCGGTCGATAGTCTGGCCCTGGGCGAAGATGACCTCCGACATCTCCTCCGCCATGCGCTCGTGATGCGCGAGGCGGCTTTCCAGATCGGCGAGGCGTTGTTCGAGGGCAGGATCCATAGGGCACCGATGACAGGAAGGAAAATCGGGGAACGGGCCGCAAGATGGACCATTCCCCGCTCCGGGTCGAGGTGCCTTTCCGCTCACGCCATGGCGGTGGTGCCGGCCAGCCAGCCGGACAGGCCGGTCAGCACCAGCACGGTCAGGCTGGCCAGCCGCAGGGTCAGCGGCGCCATCGCCAGCCCGCCCATCAGCTTGTCGTTGCGCAGCAGCACCAGCATCGGGATCAGGATGAAGGGCAGGGTCAGGGCCAGCACCACCTGACTCAGCACCAGCAAGCCATCCACCGCCCCGTCCCCGGCGCTGCCCAGCACTGCCAATGCCGGGATCAGCGAGGCGCCGCGGGTGATCAGCGCACGGGTGACCGGGCGCAGCCGCAGGTTCAGGAAGCCCTCCGTCACCATCTGCCCGGCCATGGTTCCGGTGGTGGTGGAGCTTTGGCCGGCGGCCAGCAGGGCGATGGCGAAGACCAGGGCGGCGACGCCGCCGATGCTGCTGCCCAGCAGGGCGTGGGCGTCCTCGATGCCGGGGGAGGTACCGGCAGCCGCTCCCTGGAAGGCCACGGCGGCGACCGCCAGGATGGCGCCGTTGACCAGACCGGCCAGCGCCAGCGCGGTCGACAGGTCGATGGTCAGCCAGCGAGCGGCCTGCCGCCGCTCCTCCTCCGTCTTGACCTCGGCCAGCCGGGCCTGCACCAGACCGGAATGCAGGAACAGATTGTGCGGCATGACGGTGGCGCCGATGATGCCCAGCGACAGGTACAGCATCTCGGGATTGCGGGCCAATTCGACGCTTGGCACCAGACCGGCCAGCAGGGCGCCGGGGTCGGGGCGGGCAATCGCCAACTCCCAGGCGAAGCAGACGACGACCACGCTCATCAGCGCGCCGACCACCAGTTCGGGCGCACGGCCGCGGGCGCCGGGCAGGGCCAGGATGCCGAAGGTCAGCACGGCGGAGATCACCACCCCGGCCATGATCGGGATGCCGAACAGCAGCTTCAGCGCGATGGCGCTGCCCAGCAGCTCGGCCAGATCGGTGGCGATCATCGCCAGCTCCGAGACCGCCCAGACCAGCATCGCCACCGGCCGCGGGAAACGCTGGCGGATCAGCCGGGCCAGATCGGTGCCGGTCGCCAGCGTCAGCCGGACGATCAGCCCCTGCAGGAAGATGCCGGCCAGACTGGCGATCAGCACCGCCGACAGCAGGGCGAAGCCGAAGCTGGAGCCCGCCGCGATGTCCGTTGCCCAGTTGCCCGGATCCATATAGCCGACCGCCACCACGAAGCCGGGGCCGAGCATGGTCCAGAACCGGCGTCCCACCGCGGGGGAGCGGGCGGGGACGGTGTCGGCGATGGTGGGGGATGCGGTCTTCACGCCGGTTGCTCCTGAACGGGACGGCCAGAGGTTTGGCCACCGATGCAACAATGGCAGGGCCTTTCGATAGCGTCCAATCGACGTTTTCTAACGTGGCGATAGGCGCTTGCTATCGATGTGGTGACCGAGCCAAGTCTGGTCCAGGTCAGAACAGCAGGGCGTCCCCTTCGTTCGCAGTGCAGCAGTGCCATGCGGGCGAATTTCGCCGGGAACCAACCCCCCTTCGTCAATCTCCCCTTCAGCGGCGGTGCGGCCCGAAGCGCTTGCGCGGGGCGCCGCGGAAGCCGGCGGCCGGCGGCGGCTCGCGGCGGCGGGCGCGGGAGGCCAGCGCTTCGGACAGGCGCTGGCCGATGGCGTCGCGGGCGCTGCGCACCCGGTCGCGGTCGGGCAGGGCGTCCGGGAACTTGCGCGACGCCCAGAAATAGAGGTCGCAGGCGCGCGATGCCGCCTCCAGCACGTCGGCGGCCAGCCCGTCGAGCCGCGCCGGGATCAGCCGGCCGAGCGGCAGCCTTTCTCCGGCCTCCACCGCGTCGAGGATCGCGGCGAACACCTTGGCATCCTCCGCATCCTCAAGGTCGGCGGGGGCGAGCAGCAGGTCGAGCTTGGCGGCGAGCGCCAGCCGGCGGGCATCCAGCATGGGTGCTGCCCGGCGCAGCGCCGACAGGTCGGCCAGCCGGAAGGGGGAGCCGGATGTCGCGGCACTGCCGAAGCACTCCACCAGCAGCCGGGTCTCGTCGCTGTCGATGTGGCTGGCGAGACGGGCCAGCATGGCGCGGGTCGGGCGGACGGGCAGGGGGGCGTCGGCGCGCAGGCGGCGGTCGGGCGCCTCCAGCAGGCGTTTCAGCGTGGCGGGGGTGCCGCGGGCGATGACGCCGAAATGCCCTTCCTCGAACTGTCCGAAACGGCCGGCGCGGCCGGCGATCTGCTTCACCTCGGTGGCACTCAGCGGGCGGACGCCGCTGCCGTCGAACTTTTCCAGGGCGGTGAACAACACGCGGCGGCAGGGCAGGTTCAGCCCCATGCCGATGGCGTCGGTCGCCACCACCACATCGGCCTCGCCGGACAGGAAACGCGCCGCCTCGCGCCGCCGCACCGCCGGGGCCAGCGCACCGTAGATGGCGGCGACCGACAGTCCCTGGGCCAGCAGCGTGTCGCGGACGCTGTGCACCTCGCGGCGGGAGAAGGCGATCAGCGCGTCGCCGCGCTCCACCTCCGCCCACTCCAGCCGGCGGTCCAGCATCGACAGCGGGGTCTTGCGCTCAAGCTCCACCACCTCCAGCGGCTCACCGAGATGGGCGGCGGCGCGCTCCACCAGCGGCCGGACCTCCGGCGCGCCGAGGATGTAGACGGTCTCCGCCGGGACGCCCATCAGGGCGGCGGTCCAGGCCCAGCCGCGCGCCGGGTCGGCCAGCATCTGGATCTCGTCGATCACCGCGACCTCGACGGGGCGGTCGGGGTCCATCACCTCGATGGTGGAGGCGGTGTGGCGGGCGCCGGGGGTGCGGATTTCCTCCTCGCCGGTGATCAGCGTTGTTGGGGTGCCTTCGCCGTTCAGCCGCTCCATCACCTCCAGCGCCAGCAGGCGCAGCGGCGCCAGATAGACGCCGTCGCGCGCTTCGCGCAGCGCGGTGATGGCACGGTGGGTCTTGCCCGAGTTGGTCGGGCCGATCACCAGCACCAGACGGCGGTTCATGCCGCGCGCCACCGGGAACAGCCGTTCGAAGCGCGAGAAGTCGAAATGGCGGTCGACATAGAGCCGGCCGCGCCCCTCCGCCCGGTCGCGGCGCCACTGGTCGTATTCGCGGTCCCAGCGGTCGAGCAACTCGTCGGCGTCGCTGCGGTTGCGGGCGGCCTTGCCCAGCCGGTCGGCGAGGCTGGCGAAGCCCCAATCCGGGTCGTCGCCGGCCCGCTCGGCCAGATCGCGCAGCCGGGCGGCGATGCGGGACAGGGCGTCGTCCAGTGCTGCGCGCAGGGCCGGGTCATGGTCCAGCCGGGCCGACAGCTCCCCATCGGACAGGTCCGACAGCTCCAGCGCGTCGAAGGTCCGGGAAACCTGCAAGCGGATCGCCGGGGACAGGCCGGGCCAGGGCAGCTCGTCGCTGCGCACAGCGCGGACGCGGGTGCGGTCCTCGCAGGACAGCAGGGCGGTGTGGCCGCCGGCCAGCGCCCGGCGGCCCTGGGCAAGCAGCGCGTCGCGGCGGTGGGCGCGGTCGATGCGTCCGGCGATCTCCATCAGGATGGCCGCGCGCCGCTCCGCCGGCACCAGCAGGTCGCGCTTGCCCTTCGGCAGCGGCAGGCCGAGCGCCACCAGCCCGCGCGCCTCGGCGTCGGTCATCCGCAGCAGGCCGGCCGCCCCCAGCGTCGTCACCTCCGGATGGGCGACGGCGAGGTCATGGACCAGATGCGGGTCGGCGGTGGTTGTGGCGGCCGGCGTGCCGATGTCGTCGCTCATATCGTCTGTCATGGCACCTGTCCGGACGCGATGTGGTGCAGCACGATGCCGCTGGTGGTCGCCACGTTGAGGGAATCGAAGTCGCCGGCCATCGGGATGCGCACGCTGCGGGCGCGGGCCAGCAGGGCGGGCGGCAGGCCCGGCCCTTCAGAGCCGAACAGCAGGGCGGCACGGCGCGGCGGCGTCAGGGCGGCCAGCGTCTCGGCACCGGCGGGGCTGAGCGCCACCGCCTCGAAGCCGAAGCGGTCGAGCAGGGCGAGCGGATCCTCGTCCGCGGCGAGCTTGGCCGTCGGCACCAGCAGGGTCGCCCCCACCGAAACGCGGATCGCCTTGCGGTAGAGCGGGTCGCAGCAGCCGGGATCGAGGATCACCGCATCGGCGCCGAAGGCGGCGGCGTTGCGGAAGATGCCGCCCATATTGTCGTGGTTGCCGATGCCGAACAGCATGACGACACGGGAAATCGGCCCGCAGGCACCCAGCAGGTCGGCGACGCTCGGGACACCGGTCTTTTCCCCCACCGCCAGGATGCCGCGATGCAGGGGGAAGCCGGCGATGCGGTCCAGCACGGGCTGGGTGGCGGTATAGACCGGCGTTTCGGGCGAAAGGGCCGCCAGCATCGGCGCCAGCGCCTCCAGCCGCTTTTCGGCGATCAGCAGCGAGCGGGCCCGGTAGCGGGTGGATTGCACGAGGCTGCGCACCACCACCGCCCCTTCGGCGATGAACAGCCCGTCACGGCCGACGAGATCGCGCTCGCGGACATCGCGGTAAGGCTCGATGCGCGGGTCTTCGGGGTCGGTGATCGGGATGACCTGATAGGGCGGGGTGGGCAAGGGGCGGCTCGGCGTCTGGGGTGTCCGCCTACTTAGTGCATGTGGGCGCGGCTTTCCAATGCCGTTCCCTGCCTGCCTCCATGGGCATACCCCCTTGCCGATGCGGAAGTCCCTGCTCATGTTGCGGTGCAGCATAAGCATTTGGAGACGTGCCGGCCATGACGATGATCCGAGAGCTGTGGAACCGTGTGTGCGGCAAGGCGACGCCTGTGCCGCCCGCCTGCCCTGCGGAACCGTTGGAACTGTCGGGGCCGGACCCTCTTCTGGCCCTGCCGCCGCCCAGGCCAACGCTGGCGCTGGCCTTGCAGGGCGGCGGTGCGCATGGCGCCTTCACTTGGGGCGTGCTCGACCGGCTGCTGGAGGAGGACATCCGGCTGGTCGGGGTCAGCGGGGCCAGCGCCGGGGCGATGAACGCCGCCATGCTGGCCCAGGGCTGGGCACGGGGCGGGTGTATCGGGGCGCGGGCCGAGCTGGCGACTTTCTGGGAGCGGGTCAGCGCCGCCGGGCGGCTGGGGCCGATCCGGCCGAGCGTGACCGACCGGCTGCTCGGCCGCTGGAATGTCGATCACGCGCCGGGAACCCATATGGTCGATTGGGCACGGCGCTGGGTCAGCCCCTATCGGACCCAATCGGCGGATTTCCACCCGCTGCGCGGCCTGCTGGCCGAGATGGTCGAACCGGAGCTGATCCGGCGGAGCGGGCTGCGGCTGTTCGTCAGCGCCACCACTGTGCGGACCGGAGCCCTGCGGCTGTTCGACGAGACGGAGCTGGAGGTCGATCACCTGCTGGCCTCGGCCTGCCTGCCCAGCCTGTTCCGCGCGGTGCGGATCGACGGCCAGGATTATTGGGATGGCGGCTATCTCGCCAACCCGCCGCTGTCGCCGCTGGCGGCGGCCTGTCCCGGCGCAGACCTGCTGGTGGTGACGATCAACCCCTTCACCTGCGCCACCACGCCGGAGGATCCGGCCGGCATCGCCGCCCGCCTCAACCAGATCACCTTCAACGCCGCCCTGTTGCAGGAGATGCGCTGCCTGTCCGCCCGCGGCGACGCCCCGCGCCTGCACATGATCGGCGCCGACGAGCATCTCCAGGATCTGGGGCTCTATTCAAAGCTGATGACCGACTGGAGCTTCCTCAACTGGCTGCGCGACGCCGGGCGCGAGGCGGCGGGGCGCTGGGTCGAGGAGAACATGCGGGCCGTCGGCGTTGGCAGCTCGGTGCGGACCCCGGCCCTGGCCTGACCCTCACTCTGCCGGATGCTGTTGGGCGTCTGGATCGCTGTGGGCGAACCAGCGCTTCATCCGGCGCGACAGCCCGTCGAGATAGGTCAGCGCCACCGGCACCACCAGCAGCGTCAGGATGGTGGAGGACAACAACCCGCCGATCACCGCATGGGCCATCGGCGCGCGCTGCTGCGCGCCCTCGCCGATGCCGAGCGCCAGCGGCAGCATGCCGAAGATCATCGCGGCGGTGGTCATCACGATGGGGCGCAGGCGGATGATGCCGGCCTCCACCAGCGCGTCGTGCAGGCCGGCGCCGCGCTTGCGCGCCTGATTGGCGAAATCGACCAGCAGGATGGCGTTCTTGGTCACCAGCCCCATCAGCATGATGAAGCCGATGGCGCTGAAGATGTTCAGCGTCGATCCCGCCGCCAGCAGCCCCAGGAAGACGCCGACCAGCGACAGCGGCAGCGAGGCCATGATGGCGAGCGGTTGCAGGAAGCTGCCGAACTGCGAGGCGAGGATCAGGTAAATCAGGATGACGGCGAGCGCCAGGGCCTGCATGGCATAGCCGCTGGTCTCGGCGATGTCCTTGGTCGAGCCGCCGAAGACGATGCGGTAGCCGGGCGGCAGCTCGATCTTCGCCAGCGCCGCCTGGAGGTCGCGGCCGGCATCGCCGGCGGCGCGGCCCTGGACGTTGGCCTGGACATTCACCTCGCGCTGCAAATCGCGCCGGTTGATTTGCGAGGCGCCGAGCGTCGTCACCACCTCCGCCACCTGGGACAGCGGGATCATGCGCGGCGTGCCGTTGGCATCGACCCCGCCGGAGAAATAAATGCGGTCGAGGTCGGCGCGGCCGGCGCGGTCGCCTTCGGGCAGGCGGACCAGCACGTCGTAGCTCTCGCCGTCCGGCGCCTTCCAACTCGACACCGTGTCGCCGGCGAACAGCGGGCGCAGCGTGTCGGCCACCTTGGCGGTGCCGATGCCAAGGTCGCTGGCGAGGTCGCGCTCCAGTCGGACCGCCAGCGTCGGCTTGGCCGCCTTCAGCGTGCTGTCGACATCGACGAAGCCGGGGATGGCGCGCATGGCGCCGATCACGGTCTGCGACAGCCGGTCCAGCTCGGCGATGTCGCGGCCCTGGACCGAAACCTGGATCTGCTTCTGCACGCCGCCGACGCCGGGGATGGCGATGCCGATGGTGACGCCGGGGATCGCCGACAGACGTTGCCGCAGCAGCGGGGCCAGGTCGTTGGGCGAGCGCTTGCGCTGGTCGATGGGGGTGTAGCGCAGATAGATGCTGCCGCGGTTGTGGCCGATGGAGACCCCGGTGTTGACCGTGCTGTAGGTGTAGGCGATCTCCGGGAACTCGCGGATCGCCGCCTCGACTTGGCGGGTCTTGGCGGTGGTGGTGGCGAGCGACGAGCCGACGGGGGATTCCACCTCGACGATCTGCTCGCCGAGGTCGGCGGCGGGGACGAACTCCACGCCGATGCGCGGCACCAGCAGGAAGCTGCCGAAGAAGATCGCCAGCGCTACGATCACGACAATCCAGCGCCGGCGCAGGCCCCAGCGCAGCAGCCGGCCATAGCCGTGCGAGACACTGTCGAACCCGCGCTCGAACCATGCCGCGAAGCGGCCGAAGATCGAGCGGCCGTGGCGGCCATGGGCGGCCGGGTCGTACCAGATGCTGGACAGCATGGGGTCGAGCGTGAAGGACACGAACAGCGAGATCAGCACCGCCGCCGAGACGGTGATGCCGAATTGCAGGAAGAAGCGGCCGATGATGCCGCCCATGAAGGCGACCGGCAGGAACACCGCGACGATGGTCAGCGTGGTCGCCAGCACCGCCAGCCCGATCTCCGCCGTGCCGTCGAGTGCCGCCTGACGGTGGCCCTGGCCGCGGGCGAGGTGGCGCATGATGTTCTCGCGCACGACGATGGCGTCGTCGATCAGGATGCCGATGGCCAGCGACAGCGCCATCAGCGTCATCATGTTCAGCGTGAAGCCCATGGCGGCCAGCATGCCGAAGGTGCCGAGCACGGCGACCGGCAGGGTCAGCGCGGTGATGACCGTGCTGCGCCAGGACCCCAGGAACACCATGACGATCAGGATGGTCAGGATGCCGCCCTCGACCAGCGTCTCCTGCACGTTGCTGAGCGAATTGGTGATGCCGCGCGAGCTGTCGCGCACCACCGCCAGCGTCACGTCCGCCGGCAGCGAGCCGTTGGTCCGCAGATCCTGGATCGCCGCATGCAGGCCGCGGGCGACCTCCACCGTGTTGGCGCCCTGGACCTTCACCACATCGACCGCCAGCGCCGGGTTGCCGTTCAGCAGCGCGGCGGAATCCTGTTCCTCCTGCCCGTCGATCACCTCGGCGACCTGGGAGAGGCGCACCGGGCTGTTGCCGCGCCGCGCGACGATCAGGTCCAGCAGGTCGCGCGGGTTGCGCACGCGCCCCTCCACCTGCACCACCCGCTCCCGTCCCTGGCCGGAGACGGTGCCGGCGGGCACGTCCTGGTTCTCGCTGGTGACGGTGGCGATCACCTCGTCGACGCCGACGTTGAGTGCTTCCAGCTTTTCCGGCTTCAGGCGGATCAGGATCTGCCGCTTGACCCCGCCGGCGATGGTGGCCTTGCCGACGCCGCGGACATTCTGCAAGCGCTTCAGGATGATCTGGTCGGTCAGCGTGGTGAGGTCGCGCAAGGACCGCAGGTCGGAGGTGACGGCGATGGACAGGATCGGCTGGTCGTCCGGGTTGAAGCGGGTGATCTGCGGATCCTTCACCTCGTCGCGGAAGCTGGCGCGGATGGCCGAGACCTTCTCGCGCACGTCCTGCAACGCCTGGACCGACGAGGTCTTCAGGTCGAACTCGGCGATCACCACCGACTGCCCCTCGTAGGAGCGCGAAGTCAGCGTCTTGATGCCGGCGATGGTGTTGATCGCATCCTCGACGGGCCGTGTGATGTCGGTCTCCACCGTCTCCGGGCTGGCGCCGGGATAGGCGGTGCTGACCACCACCACCGGGAAATCGACGTCGGGAAACAGGTCGACGCCCAGCCGGTTGTAGGAGAAGAGGCCGAGCACCATCAGCGCCACCATCATCATGGTGGCGAAGACCGGGTTGTCGACGCTGATGCGGGTGATCGGCATGGCTGCTGGTCCGTCCGGGTCAGGTGCCGGTGATCGAGACGCTGCGTCCGGCGGTCAGGCCGGGCAGGTTGCCGGTGACGACGCGCTCGCCCGGCGCCAGGCCGTCCACCTGCACCAGATCGCCGCGCGCCCACAGCGCCACCCGCGTGACCGGGCGGCGCACGGTGCGGCCGTCCGCAATCGCCAGGACGAACTCGCCCTGCTCGTCGTGGCGGATGGCGACCGGCGGCACGGCGATGGCGCCCGCCGCCTGCGCCACCAGAACCTCGCCGCTGGCGAACATGCCGCCGCGTAGCGCGCCGTCGCGATTGTCGATGGTCACATAGACCGGGATGGCGCGCGATCCCGCCCGCGCCATCGGGTTGATGCGGGCGACGCTGCCGGCGAACTCCCGTTCGCCGAAACCCTCCACCCGCAGGCTGGCGGTCTGGCCGACGGCGAGCCGGGCCACCTGCTCCGCCGGGACGGTCGCCTCGACCTCGACCCGCGACAGGTCGACCACGGTGAACATGGCGGCATTCACCGCCAGGTTTTCCCCGGGATTGACGGTGCGGGTGGCGACTATGCCGTCGATGGGGCTGAGCACCACCGCGTCGCGCAGGGCCTTGCGCGCCAGCTCCACCTGCGCCGCCAGCGCATCGACCTGCGCGCGCTGGAAACCGAAGCTGCTTTCGGCCTGATCCAGGCTGGTGTCCGAGACGATGTTGCTGCGGTTCAGCGTGCGGTTCTTGGTCAGCGTCTTTTCGGCCAGCACCAGCTGGGCCCGCGCGCCCTCCAGGTTGGCCTGCTTCTCATTGAGGCGGGCGGTCAGCTCCACCGTGTCGAAGCGGGCCAGCATTTCGCCGCGGCGGACCGCCTGCCCCTCGCGCACCGCCACCTCGGCCAGACGGGCGGCGACCTCCGCCTTCACCGCCGACTGTTCCATCGGCGAGACGGAGCCGCTGAGCCGGACCGTCTCCGCCAGCGCGCGCGGGGCGACGGCCGTGACCTCCAGCGCGGTCAGCTCCACCGGGCGCTCCGCCGCCTGGCCGGCCGGAGTGGGGGAGGGTGGGGCCGGATTGCGGGCGCGCCACAGGGCAATACCGCCGCCTGCCGCAAGAAGAACCAGCAGGATCGCCAGCAGCCGGCCGAAGCGCCGGGGCTTGCGGGGCGGGGCGTCTTCCTGCGGCGGGGACGGCATCTGCGGCTGCGGTGTCTGCTGGGCCGGCGGGAAGGTCCGTTGGGGGGCGGTCATGATCGTCGATCCAGTTCGGCCGAGCCTGTCCGATCGGAACGGCATCGGTTGAGGGGGCGGCCGGCGCCCTCCATTAGGGGTGGCGTGGATGTTCCGTCAAGGTTCCCGTTGTCGCGCCTTGTGACGGCATGGTGATGTCCGGACGGAGAGAGAAGATAGGCATAGGGACATTTGCCCAAAATCCTAATTGCCGACCTCTTCACAAGGGATAAAGCGGGCATTTTTGAGGCATCTTCGGGACAGGATTCAAGAAACGGCCGTGATGTCGCTTGACAGGCGTGGGCTATACATTGAAAAGCGATCCATCTTTTGTCCCGCCTGCGCCAACAGCACGGAAATCCCCTCGTGGTCAAACGAAACCTCGCGACGATCCACGCCGCCGGAGCACTGCTGTGCCTTGCCCTCGGTCTGGCCGGCTGCGCCTCCGACGCGCCGCAGGTGCAGACGGCTCCGCCGGTCGAATCCGCTGCCTATGTCCCGGATCCGAACGATCCGCTGTCCCGCTGGGTCCCGCACATCCGCGAGGCTTCCCAGCGGTACGACATGCCGGAGAAATGGATCCGCGCGGTGATGATGCGCGAGAGCAACGGCCGGGCGACGACCAACAGCGGCAAGGTGCTGACCAGCTCCGCCGGGGCCATCGGCCTGATGCAGGTGATGCCCGGCACCTACGAGCTGATGCGGGCCAAGTATGGACTGGGGTCCGATCCGTCCGACCCGCACGAGAACATCATGGCCGGCACCGCCTATCTGCGCGAGATGTACGACCTGTTCGGCGCCCCCGGTTTCCTGGCCGCCTACAATTGCGGCCCGGCCTGCTACGCCCAGCATCTGGCCGGCAAGCAGCGGCTGCCGCGCGAGACGAAGATGTATCTGGCGGCGCTGACCCCGGTGCTGCGCGGCACCGGCCCGCGCGAACCGTCGCTGGCGGCCGGCGCCTCGGCCATCGAGGTCGCGGTGGTGCCGGACGACGCGCCGAAGCCGCGCGGCGGCCAGACGGCGCCCTCGCAGCGGTCGGAACCGGCGCCGGTCGTCGTCGCCTCCGCCGCTCCGGAAACCCGCGCGCCCGAATCCCGCGCTGTCGAGCCGCGGCGGATGGAGCCGCGCCCGGCCGAGCCGAAGTTCGCAGAACCGGCGCCCGCTCCGGCACCGGCTCCGGTGGTGGTGGCGTCGCTGCCCGAACCGGCACCCGCTCCCGTCCCGGCTCCCGCCCCCGCGGTGGCTCCGGCGAGGCCGGTGCAGGTCGCCAGCCTCGACCCCGCGCCCGCACCGACGCACCGCGTCAGCCCGCAATTCACCACCCAGGTCGCCGAGGCGCTGTTGCCGCCGCAGTCGGTCGGCAAGGGTGAGCGCGTTGTGATGCGCTTCGTTTCCCAGCGCGCCGACGGCTGCGGCAGCCTCGCCGGCCGCGACCGCGCCTGCGTCGCACTGGCCGACGTGCGTTGACGGCATAGGGCCGCGCGGTCCTGTTCCCCCGCTGTGGGGAGCGGGGCCGCCGCTGTCACCAGGGCCAGCGTGAGCGGAGCTATTTTTTCGCACTCTTGCGGTCCGATTTGATCAGCATCACTTACGGATCGCCTCGCCACTGGCATAACGGTGAGATGGACCGGTCCGAACACACATCCAGCCCATACCCTCCCTGCGCCTGTTGCGGCGAAGAGGTGCTGCTCGGCGAACCCATGTACTGGACGCCGGAGCGTCCGGGCCATGTCTGGCACGACCTGTGCGCGCAGAGGGAAGGCCTGCTTCCCGCCACCCCCAAGCCAGCCCGCGGCAAGCGGCGCAGCCCCAGGACGCAGACGGTCGAATCGCTGTTTTGAGCGACATCTGGGCAGGCAAAAGAAAAGGGGCGGTTTCCCGCCCCTTTGTCTTTCACCGGCAAAGCGTTTCCGCCCGCCTCATTCCCACTCGATGGTCCCCGGCGGCTTCGACGTGATGTCGTAGACGACGCGGTTGACGCCGCGGACCTCGTTGACGATGCGGTTGGACACGCGCGCCAGGAAGTCGTGGGGGAAGGGGTACCAGTCGGCGGTCATGCCGTCGGTGGAAGTCACCGCGCGCAGGGCCAGCACATGATCGTAGGTGCGGCCGTCGCCCATCACGCCGACGGTGCGGACCGGCAGAAGCACGGCGAAGGCCTGCCAGATCGCGTCATAGAGGCCGGCGTTGCGGATTTCCTCCAGATAGACCGTGTCGGCCTTGCGCAGGATCTCCAGCTTCTCCGGGGTGATCTCGCCGGGGACGCGGATGGCGAGGCCCGGGCCGGGGAAGGGGTGGCGGCCGATGAAGGCCGGCGGCAGGCCGAGTTCACGGCCCAAGGCACGGACCTCGTCCTTGAACAGTTCGCGCAGCGGCTCGACCAGCTTGAGCTTCATCCGCTCCGGCAGGCCGCCGACATTGTGGTGCGACTTGATGGTGACCGACGGGCCGCCGGTGAAGGAGACGCTCTCGATCACGTCGGGGTAGAGCGTGCCCTGGGCCAGGAACTCCGCACCGCCGACCTTGGCGCTCTCCTCGTCGAAGACTTCGATGAACAGGCCGCCGATGATTTTGCGCTTCTGCTCCGGATCGGTGACGCCGGCCAGCTTGCCCAGGAACAGGTCGGCCGCCTCGCGGTGGACCAGCGGGATGTTGTAGTGGTCGCGGAACAGCCGCACGACCTCTTCCGACTCGCCGGCGCGCATCAGGCCGGTGTCGACGAAGATGCAGGTCAGCTGGTCGCCGATGGCCTCATGGATCAGCACGGCCGCGACCGACGAATCGACGCCGCCCGACAGGCCACAGATCACCTTGCCGGTGCCGACCTGGGCGCGGATCTTCTCGATGGCCTGTTGCTTGAAGGCGGCCATCGTCCAGTCGCCCTCGATGCCGGCGACGCGGTGGACGAAGTTCGCCAGCAGCTGGGCGCCGTGCGGGGTGTGGACCACCTCCGGGTGGAACTGCACGCCGTAGATGCGGCGCTGGTCGTCGGCGATGGCGGCGAAGGGCGCGCCGTCGCTGACCGCCACGGCGCGGAAGCCGGGCGGCAGCGCGGTGACGCGGTCGCCGTGGCTCATCCACACCTGTTCCTTCGACCCGACCTCCCACAGCCCGTCGAACAGGGCGCAGGGCTCCTTGATCTCGATGAAGGCGCGGCCGAACTCGCGGTGGTCGGAGCCGGACACGGTGCCGCCCAGCTGGTGGCACATCGTCTGCTGGCCGTAGCAGATGCCGAGCACCGGGACCTTCAGGTCGAACACGGCCTGCGGGGCGCGCGGGCCGTTCGCCTCGGTGACCGAGGCCGGGCTGCCCGACAGGATGATCGCCTTCGGGTCATACTCGCGGATGCGCTCGTCGCTCATGCCGAAGGGGTGGATTTCGCAATAGACACCGCTCTCGCGCACACGGCGGGCGATGAGCTGGGTCACCTGCGACCCGAAATCGAGAATGAGGACCCGTTCGGCTGAAAGCGAGGCGGCGGAAAGGGAGGCGGCGCTGGACATCGGCGAATCCTGATGCGTGGGGACTCAAGTCCCCTCACTACCGCACCTCCGGCCCCGCCGACAAGCGTGCAAGCGGCGTCAGGTCGCGCCAGCCATAGGCGATTTCCACCAGATCGCTGCCGGCGAAGCGGATCGGCCGCTCCGCCACCTTGATTCCGCCCAACCTTTCGTAGAACCAGCGCGACGGGTTGTCGCGCAGGCACCAGACCGCCGCGGACCGGATGCCGGCGGCCAGGAAACGGTCGGCCATCGCCGCCATCAGCCGCCGACCGATGCCGTAACCCTTTGCGTCATCTAGCAAATAAAGCGCGTGGAACTCACCCGCATGCCCTTCCACCGTGACCCGCCGCGTGCCGAAGGAGGCGATGCCGACGATGGTGCCGGGACCGGCGATCCGGCCGGTGACATCCACCGCGACGAAGGCGCCCTGGCCGGGGCCGCGCGTCTCGGCGATGGCTGCCCAGCGCTGGGCGGCGGCCGGTTCGGACAGGTTGACCAGGAACTGCGCCGGGATCAGCCCGGGATAGGTGGAGCGCCAGCTTTGCACATGGACGCGGGCCATGCCGGCGGCGTCCGACCCGCGTGCCTGGCGGATTGCGAGCGTGGTGTCCGTCATCGACCGACCCTCCCGTGCAGCCTCTCTCCAACAGTTTGGAGTGCCCGCGCAGGAAGTCCAGATGGAAAAGGAGGGAGACGCACGACGCCGTCGATAGGCCTGCGGGCGACCGGCTTCGGCTCCGACCGAGGCTTCGGCCTCGGCTCCGGTTGTCATCGCGGCGCAACAGAGGTAAACAGCGGGACTTGTTCCGGCGGGGGCCCGCACCGATCCTTGATCGGGCGGGGCCGCGCCAGTCCGTCCCAGGTGCCATGGCGGCGCCGCGGGCGGGGCTCCGGAGACCGGACACCGCATGTATTCCTCGCCTACGCTTTCCCGCTACATCGGCCGGCAGTTCGTCGTGTGGTTCTGCCTGCTGATGGTGATCCTGCTCGCCATCGTGCTGCTGCTGGACACGGTGGAGCTTCTGCGCCGCGCCGGCACCAAGCCCCACGTCACCTTCGGGCTGGTGGTGGAGATGGCGCTGCTGAAGCTGCCGGAGATCGGGCAGCAGATCTTCCCCTTCGTCGTCCTGTTCGCGGGCATGTTCACCTTCTGGCGGCTGACGCGCAGCGCCGAGCTGGTGGTCGCCCGCGCGGTCGGCGTGTCGGCCTGGCAGTTCCTGATGCCGGTGATGTTCGCCGCCGCCGCCATCGGCGTGGTGAAGGTGACGCTGATCAACCCGGTCGGCGCCGTGTTCATCGCCAAGTACGAGCAGCTGCAGGACCGCTATCTCAAGCTCCAGTCCAGCACGCTGAACATCTCGCGCTCCGGCCTGTGGCTGCGCCAGACCAACGAGAACGAGCAGTTCTTCATCCATTCGGAGCTGGTGAACCCGGTGACCTTCGAGCTGTCGAACGTCATCGTCTTCCTGTTCGACGCCGACCAGAATTATCTGGGCCGCGTCGATGCGCCGAGCGCCGTGCTGAAGGACCGCAAGTGGGAATTGCAGGAGGCGATCCTGAACCGGGCCAAGAAGGACCCGGAGAAGCTGGACAGCTACACCATCCCGACCGAGCTGGACATGGCGACCATCGAGGAGAGCTTCGCCCCGCCGGAAACCATCTCCTTCTGGGAGCTGCCGCGCTTCATCCACACGCTGGAGACAACCGGTTTCCCGGCCGTGCGCCACCGGCTGCATTACCAGTCGCTGCTGGCCCAGCCCTTCCTGTTCCTGGCGATGGTGCTGTTCGCCGCCGCCTTCTCGCTGCGGCTGCCGCGTCGCGGCGGCACCATGGCGATGGTCACCGGCGGCGTGCTGACCGGCTTCGTGCTGTTCGTGATGACCGACGTGGTCCGCACCTTCGGAATGTCGGAAACCATTCCCATCCTCATGGCCGCCTGGAGTCCCGCCGGCATCAGCCTGCTGCTGGGCATCGCCGCCCTTCTGCATCTGGAAGACGGCTGACGGGACGGCTGCCGGGAGGGGGTGCTGGGACGGGACGCCGGGAAGGGACGGGGGTGGGACCATTCGCCGCAAAGCGGGCGGTTATCGCCATCGGTCATAATTCCGCCCACTTGGTTTAGCACTGGATTGCAGGGTCCGATTCCGTTTGCCAGGGGCACCGGCCCCACCGTAATAACGGGCGACCCGTTTTTGGAGCTTGAGCAGCATGTCGAGTTTGCGAGCCGTCCGGACCACCGTCGCCGTGGCGACCGCCTGTGCGCTTCTGGCCATGCCCGCCGTGGCGCAGTCCAGCAAGGCTGCCGCCGGTGCCGCCGCGCCGCGGACGGGGGACGAGAGCACGCGTCAGGCCCGCGCGCCGGGGTCGGAAGGCATCGCTGCGGTGGTGAATGACGAGGTCGTTTCGGTTTCGGACGTCAATGCCCGCATCCGCATGGCGCTGCTGAACGCCGGCGCCGCCGCCAATCCGGAAACGACCAAGCGGCTGATGCCGCAGGTGATGCGCCTGCTGATCGACGAGCGCCTGCAGATGCAGGAGGCCAAGCGCCAGGGCGTCACCGTCTCGGCGTCGGAGATCGACGACGCCGTCAAGCGCATCGCCGAGCAGAACCGCATGAACGGCCAGCAGCTTCAGGAGATGCTGAAGCGCCAGAACGTGCCGTACTCCACCCTGAAGGACCAGATCCGCGCCCTGCTCGCTTGGCAGAAGGTGATGCAGCGCCGCATCCGCCAGGAGGTCGTGGTCGGCGAGGACGAGGTCGACGCCGCGATGGAGCGGCTGAAGGCCAACATCGGAAAGCCCGAATATCTGGTCGCCGAGATCTTCCTGGCGGTGGACAGCCCCGACCAGGACGACGAGGTGCGCCGCAACGCCGAGCGTCTGGTGGAAGAGGTGAAGCGCGGCGGCAATTTCGCCGCACTCGCCCGCCAGTTCTCGCAGTCGGCCGGCGCCGCGTCGGGCGGCGACCTCGGCTGGGTGCGCAGCGGCGAACTGTCGTCGGAGGTGGACAAGGCGCTGTCGGGCATGCGCGGCGGCCAGCTGTCGGCGCCGGTCCGCACGGCGACCGGCTACCACATCCTTCTCGTGCGCGGCCAGCGGCCGTTCGGCAGCAGCGGCGGCGAGGTGCCGATGCCGGTCGCCCGTCCGGCAGCCCCCCGTCCGCAACCGCGGCCGGACGTGGCCAAGGCCACGGTCAACATGAAGCAGATCATCCTCCCCATCGAGTCCAAGGAGCAGGCCAAGTCCGTCAAGGAACAGGCCGAGAAGCTGCGCAAGTCGATCAAGAGCTGCTCCGATTTCCAGGCCCGCGCCAAGGAGACCGGCATGCCGGAATCGGGCGACATGGGCACCATGCGGGTCAAGGACATGGCCCCCGGCCTGCAGAACCTCGCGCTCGGCATCCCGCTCGGCCAGGCAAGCCCGGTGCTGATGAGCCCGGCCGCCGCGGTGATCCTGATCGTCTGCAAGCGTGACATGCCGATGATCCAGCCGCCGCCGGAAGCCCAGCCGGCGCCGCCGCCGCCGCCGGCCCCGACCCCGGTTCAGGAAGCCAAGCTGCCCGGCCGCGACGAGATCGAGCGCGAACTGGTCAGCGAGCGGGCGGAACTGCTGTCGCGCCGGTACCTGCGCGACCTGCGCCGCACCGCCTTCATCGAGACCCGCCTGTGACCGCCGCCCCGCCGAACGACCTGCCGCTGGCCCTGACCATGGGAGAGCCGGCCGGCGTCGGCGGGGAGATCGGCTTGAAGGCGTGGCTGGCCCGCGACGAGGCCGGCCTGCGCCCCTTCGTCGTGCTGGACGATCCCGCGAGGCTGGCCGCGCTGGCGGCCTCGCTCGGGCTGCCGGTGCCGGTGCAGGCCGTCTCGTCTCCGCAGGAGGGGGCGGCGATCTTCGGCCGTGCCCTGCCGGTCCTGCCGGTCGCGCTCGGCAACCCGGTCGTTGCCGGCCGGCCCGATCCGGCCAATGGTGCCGCGGTGATCGCCAGCATCGACCGTGCCGTGGCGCTGGTGCAGGGTGGGCAGGCCGCGGCCGTTGTCACCAACCCGATCCAGAAATCGTCTCTCTATGCCGCCGGCTTCCGCCATCCCGGCCACACCGAATATCTGGCCCACCTCGCCGGACTGGCCGACGAGCCGATCATGATGCTGGCGGCGGCCGATCTGCGGGTGGTGCCGGTGACCATCCATGTGTCGGTGCGCGACGCGGTGAACCAGCTGACCGCCGACGCCATCGTCCATGCCGGCCGGGTCACCGCGGCGTCGCTGGCGCGCGACTTCGGCATCGACCGTCCGCGGCTGGCCGTCGCCGGCCTCAACCCGCATGCGGGGGAGGGCGGGGCGATGGGGCGTGAGGAGATCGACATCATCGAGCCCGCCATCGCGACGCTGCGCGCCGACGGCATCGACGTGTCCGGGCCGCGCCCGCCCGACACCATGTTCCATGCCGCCGCCCGCCGTGGATATGACGCGGCGCTGTGCATGTACCACGATCAGGCGCTGATCCCGGTGAAGACGGTGGATTTCGACAGCGGCGTGAACATCACGCTGGGCCTGCCCTTCGTCCGCACCTCTCCCGACCATGGGACGGCGCTGGACATTGCGGGCACTGGCAGGGCCAATGCGACCAGCCTGATCGCGGCGCTGAAGACAGCCGACCGGATGGCGCGGAACCGGCAGCGGACAGCCG
Source organism: Azospirillum sp. TSH64 (assembly GCF_003116035.1). Taxonomy (GTDB): domain Bacteria; phylum Pseudomonadota; class Alphaproteobacteria; order Azospirillales; family Azospirillaceae; genus Azospirillum. The sequence continues at coordinate 7,397,431 of NZ_LGQW01000015.1, read as the reverse complement.
GCCCCTGAGGTCGAAGTTCTCCAAACGAAAAAGGAGCGCCCGATGCGCTCCTTTTTTCATGCCGTCTGCTTTCGTTGCTTTCCGACCCGTGCCGCAAGCCTGGCCGTCAGCCCCGGTCATCGGGATCGTACATGGTCGGCCCGCCCTGCTGGTCATGGTGGGAGGGCATCTGATCGCGGTGATGGTGGGTGCGGGCGATGAAGGGGGCCAGCTCCTGCAACTCGATGAAATTGTCGGCCTGCCGCCGCAACTCGTCGGCGACCATCGGCGGCTGCGAGCGGACGGTGCTGACGACGCTGATGCGGACACCCTTGCGCTGCACGGCCTCCACCAGCCGGCGGAAGTCGCCGTCGCCGGAGAACAGCAGGATGTGGTCGACATGCTCGGCCATCTCCATCACGTCGATGGCCAGCTCGATGTCCATGTTGCCCTTGATCTTGCGCCGGCCCGATGCGTCGGTGAACTCCTTGGTCGGCTTGGTCACCATGGTGTAGCCGTTGTAGTCCAGCCAATCGACCAGCGGACGGATCGGGGAGTATTCCTGGTCCTCGACGAGGGCGGTGTAATAGAAGGCGCGCACAAGCCGGCCTTCCCCGGCGAAGCCGTCACGCAACCTTTTGTAATCAATATCGAAGCCGAGTGAACGCGCTGCGGCGTAGAGGTTGGCGCCATCGATAAAAAGTGCGAGACGCTCTTCTTTGTAAAACAACTTGCTGACATCACGCGGCAAAGTCGAATTTCGGTCCAATGCAAGGATCCTTCCATCGCTGCTTGTTGAAAATGTATTGGAACATGCGCAAAAGCTCGCGTTCCAATTTTGAAATCTAGTGTATTGCCGGCAGACATACAAGAGGCAGGGTTTGCCGACTGTTTCCAGGCATCGGGCCGGATAGATATTGAGATTGGACGGGTGTGTTTCCCCTGACGCAATGCAGCAGCGCTGTCGTTCGCGCTTGCACCTATCGGGCCACATCCATATAGTCTAGAGCCTCCTCTGAATCCGGAGTTCGTCTGGCATGGCCCGCGTTACCGTTGAAGATTGCGTCCTGAAGGTTCCGAACCGTTTCGAGCTGGTCATGATGGCTGCCCAGCGTGCCCGCGAAGTCGCGAGCGGCGCCCCGCTGTCGATCGACCGCGACAACGACAAGAATCCGGTCGTGGCGCTGCGCGAGATCGCGGACGAGACGGTGTCGCTGGAGTATCTGAAGAACGCCCTGATCAAGGGCCACCAGAAGCATGTCGAGCCGGACGAGCCCGAGGAAGAGATCGTCGAGCTGATGGCCGGCGAGAATGACTGGGCCGCCCGCGGCAACAACTCGCTGGGCGACGAAGACGGCATGAGCGAGAGCGACGGCGAAGAGCTGACAGAGGAAGACGACGTCGCCGCCGACATGGATGCGGAGCCGGGCGCCGGCTTCGCCATGACCGAGGATCCCGACGGAGACCTCTGATCCTGGACAACGACCGCAGGACCCGGAGGGGGCGCAACGCCCCCTCGCCGAACAAAAAACAGGAGGGCGTCCTGCTCTCCTTCGGTTCTTGCAGGACCGCCCTGGGAACCGCCACGAACACATTTGAGGCGCCGCGTGCGCCGGGTCGGGCCGCATGATCCGGCAGTACGAGCTTGTCGAGCGCGTCAAGGCGTATGATCCCTCCGCCGACGAGGATCTGCTCAACCGCGCCTACGTTTTCTCGATGAAGGCGCACGGGTCGCAGACGCGCGCGTCCGGCGATCCCTACTTCCTCCACCCGCTGGAGGTCGCCGGCATCCTCACCCAGATGAAGCTGGACGCCGGCACCATCGCCACGGCGCTGCTTCACGACACGGTCGAGGACACCGTCGCCACGCTCGAAGACATCGAGCGGGTGTTCGGCAAGGAGATCGCGCGTCTGGTCGACGGCGTCACTAAGCTGTCGCGGCTGGAACTGAACAGCGAGCAGGCCAAGCAGGCGGAGAATTTCCGCAAGCTGGTCATCGCCATGTCGGAGGACATCCGCGTCCTGCTGGTGAAGCTGGCCGACCGGCTTCACAACATGCGCACGCTGTTCCACCTGAAGAAGCCGGAAAAGCGCCGCCGCATCGCCCGCGAGACCATCGAGATCTACTCGCCCTTGGCCGAACGCATCGGCATGCACAAGATCAAGGACGAGCTGGACGATCTTGCCTTCGCCGAACTGAACCCCGACGCGCGCGACAGCATCCTGGCCCAACTGGCCCGCCTGCGCAGCGAGGGCGAGAACCGCGTCCAGACCATCATCACCGAACTGCGCGAGCTGCTGGCCTCCGAAGGTCTGCCCGACGTGTCGGTGTCGGGGCGCGAGAAGTCGGCCTATTCGATCTGGCGCAAGCTCCAGCGCAAGAATGTCAGCTTCGAGCAGCTGTCCGACATCATGGCCTTCCGCATCACGGTCGGCTCGGTCGGTGAATGCTATCAGGCGCTGGGCATCGTGCACGCCCATTATCCGGTCGTGCCCGGGCGCTTCAAGGACTACATCTCCACGCCCAAGCCCAACGGCTACCGCAGCCTGCACACCGGCGTGATCGGTCCCGGCCGCAACCGGATCGAGGTGCAGATCCGCACCCAGGACATGCACGAGATCGCCGAGCTGGGCGTGGCCGCCCACTGGGCCTACAAGCAGGACCACCAGCCGCGCCCGACCGGCGGCGAATACCGCTGGCTGCGCGAGCTGCTCGACATCCTTGAGCATGCGCAGAAGCCGGAAGAGTTCCTGGAGCACACCAAGCTTGAGCTGTTCCAGGACCAGGTGTTCTGCTTCACGCCGAAGGGCGACCTGATCGCGCTGCCGCGCGGGGCGACGCCGGTCGACTTCGCCTATGCCGTGCACTCGCAGGTCGGCGACCATTGCGTCGGGGCGAAGATCAACGGCCGCATGTTGCCGCTGCGCACCCAGCTGCAGAACGGCGATCAGGTCGACATCGTCACGTCGAAGGCGCAGACGCCGGTTCCGGGTTGGGAACGCTTCGTCGTCACCGGCAAGGCGCGCGCCCGCATCCGCAAGTTCCTGCGCACCCAGCAGCGCGCCCAGTATATGGAACTGGGCCGCGGCATGCTGATGCGCCAGTTCAAGTCGGAAGGCTACGAGTTCACCGAAAAGGCGCTGGAGGCCGCCACCAAGATCTTCCAGCAGCCGACGGTGGACGATCTGATGGCCGGTGTCGGCTCCGGCCTGCATTCGGTCCGCGAAGTCTTCCACGCCGTCTTCCCCGGCCACAAGGCCCAGACCGCTCCCGCCGTCCGCGAGCTGGAAGAGAGCGCGCCGAAGCCCAAGGCCAAGGCCCGCAAGGAATCGGCGCTGCCGATCCGCGGGCTGATCCCGGGCATGGCGGTCCATTACGCCCGCTGCTGCCACCCGCTGCCGGGCGACCGCATCGTCGGCATCGTCACCACCGGCAAGGGCGTGACGATCCACACCATCGATTGCGAGACGCTGGAAAGCTTCCATGAATCGCCGGAACGCTGGATCGACGTGTCGTGGGAGACCGGCCCGGATTCGCCGGAGGAGCATGTCGGCCGCATCAGCGTCGTGATCGCCAACGAACAGGGCTCGCTCGGCACGCTGTTCACGGTGATCGGCAAGAATCAGGGCAACGTCATCCATCAGAAGATCACGAACCGCAGCACCGATTATTTCGAGCTGCTGATCGACATTGACGTGAAGGATGCCAAGCACCTGACCAACATCATGGCCGCCCTGCGCGCCACCCCGGCCATCCATTCGGTGGAGCGGGCGCGGGGGCGGTGACGCTCCCGCCGGCACGGAACTGGGTCGCACCACAAAGACGCACCATGAAGGTGCGCGATGGGAGAACAGGACATGCGGCTCGCCAGGCTGCTCCTGCCGGTTTCGGTTGCTGCCGTCTGCCTGTCTCCACTTCATGGGGCCAGTGCGGACAACGGCGAGAGTTTGTTCGTGGAGAGATGCGCCATGTGCCACGGGACGGATGCGAAAGGCTCCGGTCCGTTGGCGCACAAGAGCAATCCTCCGACCCCCGATCTGACGACGGCGGCCTTCAGGAAGCGATTGGCGGACTATCCCGGCGTCATCGTGTCGTCGGTCATCCTGCGGCCAAACGGCGATCTGATCCCGAAGACACTGAAGGAAAACGGCTACCGGCTCCCGCCGCACGCCTGGACCGTCAAGGACTTCCGCGATCTGAACGACCACATGAACGGCCTGATCCAACGGTCGAAATAAGGACAATCCGCCGGGATCGCCGGTCCGGCCATTCGGTCGGGCAGGGGGCGGAGACGGTAAATTCCCTGTCATCCGCGATTGCGTCGGTCGGTTCGGCGTGACGGATGGCGGACGCACCGCTATATAGACGGAATCGCTCCCGCCCGTTCCGGCGGGCCGCGGCGCTTTGGAGTCCTTGCATGTCCCGTCCTCTCCGCCTCGGCGTGAACATCGACCATGTGGCGACCGTCCGCAACGCACGCGGCGGGGCGCATCCCGATCCGGTGCGCGCGGCGAAGCTGGCCATCGAGGCCGGGGCCGACGGGATCACCGCCCATCTGCGCGAGGACCGCCGCCACATCGTGGATCGCGACATCGAACGGCTGATGGCCGAGATCGACCGTCCGCTGAACTTCGAGATGGCGGCGACCGGCGAGATGTTGGGCATCGCGCTCCGCCACAAGCCGCACGCCGCCTGCCTCGTCCCGGAAAAGCGCACCGAGGTGACGACCGAGGGCGGGCTGGACGTGATCGGCCAGTACGACCATCTGGTCCGCCCGGTCGGCGAACTGGGTGCCGCCGGCATCCGCGTCTCGCTGTTCATCGATCCGGAGCCGGCGCAGCTCGACGCCGCCAAGCGCCTCGGCGCCCCGGTGGTGGAACTGCACACCGGCGCCTATTGCGACGCTCACAGCCCGGCGGAGCGCGAGGCGGAACTGGCGCGCATCGTCCGTGCCGCCGCCCATGCCGAGGCGATCGGGCTGGAATGCCATGCCGGCCACGGCCTGAGCTACGACACCGTCGGCCCCGTGGCGGCGATCCAGACCATCGTGGAGCTGAACATCGGCCATTTCCTGATCGGCGAGGCGATCTTCGTCGGGCTGACCAACTCCATCGCCCGCATGCGCAAGGCGATGGACAGGGCGCGCGCCGCCGGACTGCCGGCATGACGATATCCGGCACCATCCTCGGCATCGGCAACGACCTGATCGACATCCGGCGGGTCGAGAAGTCGCTGGAGCGATTCGGACAGCGCTTCATCGACCGCATCTTCACCGATGTCGAGCAGGCCAAGTCCGAGCGCCGCGCCGGCTCCGCCGCGAAGAACAACGCGCGGGCCTCCACCTACGCCAAGCGCTTCGCCGCCAAGGAGGCCTGTTCCAAGGCGCTCGGCACCGGCTTCCGCGACGGCGTCTTCTGGCGCGACATGGGGGTGGTCAACCTGCCGTCCGGCCAGCCGACGATGCGGTTGACCGGCGGCGCGCTGGCCCGGCTGGAGGCGATCACGCCGCCGGGCATGCGCGCGCACATCCATGTGACGCTGACCGACGAATACCCGATGGCGGAAGCGTTCGTCGTCATCAGCGCCGAGCCTGTCCAGTCCGTCCCCAATTCGTCCACAACGCCCACCGAAACGGCGACCCCAGAATGACCTTTCAGAAAGAAACGGCGCCCACCGCCAAAGCCAAGGAATCCGGGTTCGCCGAAACCGTCAAGACGGTGATCTTCGCCGTGCTGATCGCCTTCGGCGTGCGGACCTTCGCCTTCGAGCCGTTCAACATCCCGTCGGGCTCGATGATCCCGACGCTGCTGATCGGCGATTACCTGTTCGTGTCGAAGTTCAGCTACGGCTACAGCAAATACACCGTCGGCTTCGGCCTGCCGCTGTTCGAGGGCCGCATCCTCGGCTCCGAGCCGGAGCGGGGCGACGTGGCGGTGTTCAAGCTGCCGCGCGACAACAAGACCGACTACATCAAGCGGGTGATCGGCCTGCCGGGCGACACCGTCCAGATGATCGGCGGCATCCTGCACATCAACGGCCAGCCGGTGAAGCGGGAGCGGATCGAGGATTACGTGACCACGGATTCGCTGGGCCGCAGCATCCGCACGGCGCAGTTCCTCGAAACGCTGCCCAACGGCCGCACCCACCGCATCATCGAGGAGTCGGACAACGGCCCGCTCGACAACACGCCGGTGTTCAAGGTGCCGCCCGGCCATCTCTTCATGATGGGCGACAACCGCGACAACTCGCTCGACAGCCGCGTGCCGTCGCAGGTCGGGTTCGTCCCCATCGAAAACATGGTCGGCCGCGCCGAATTCCTGTTCTTCTCGCTCGACGAGGGCACGCGCTTCTACGAAATCTGGCGCTGGCCGGTCGACCTGCGCTTCAGCCGTCTGTTCAACGGAGTCCGGTAAGTGTCCACCGTCACCAAGGCGTCCTCCGATCCGGGCGCCGGCTCCGACATCCAGCCCGATGGCGCCGCCCGGTCCGCGGACGTCGCCAGCCTTGCGCAGGCGCTGGGGTATGAGTTTTCCGACCCGTCGCTCCTGCACGATGCCGTCACCCACCCCAGCCTGATGGGGCTGGAGCGGGTCGGCCGCAAGGGGCACAAGGGACCGGGCATCGCCTATGAGCGGCTGGAGTTCCTGGGCGACCGCGTCGTCGGGCTGGTCGTCGCGCAATGGCTGCTCGAACGCTATCCGAACGAGCGCGAGGGCGCGCTGGCCAAGCGGCATGCCGCGCTGGTGCGCCGGGAATCGCTGGGCCGCGTCGCCGACGCCATCGGGCTGGGCGCCTATCTGCGCCTGTCGCCGGCGGAGGCGCAGAGCGGCGGGCGGGAGAACCGCACCATCCTGGGCGACGCCTGCGAGGCGGTGCTGGGCGCCATGTATCTCGATGGCGGGCTGGAGCCGGTGACGCGCTTCGTCCGTCAGGCTCTGGCCGGCGAGATCGACAAGGCGACGCCGCCGCCGCTGGACAGCAAGACGACGTTGCAGGAATGGGCGCAGGGCCGCGGCAAGCCGCTGCCACGCTATGAACAGATCGAACGCAGCGGCCCGGCGCACGAGCCGCTGTTCGTGGTTGCGGTGCATGTCGAGGGGATGGAGCCGGTCTCCGGTTCCGGTTCGTCTAAGCGCATCGCGGAAAAGAAGGCGGCCAGCGCATTGCTGCGCCAGGTGGGAGTGCAAGTCGATGACTGACGGTCGCGACGACATCGACAAGACGAAGATCCAGCCCGGTTCCGAAGCTGCGGAGCCGACTCCGGAGCCCGTGCCGGACGACGAGGCGCTCGACCATGAGGACGACGATCTCACGGGCGAGGACGCCGCGGAGGGCGCCGCAGAGGACGCTGAAGAGGGCGACTTCGAGGACGAGGACGGCGAATACGAGGACGACGACTACGACGACGATGAGGACGCCCCGCGCGGGCAGCCCATCTCCGTCCTGCCGCCGCTGCCGACGATGCCGGACCATCCGCGCTGCGGCTTCATCGCGCTGGTCGGTGCGCCGAATGCCGGCAAGTCGACGCTGCTGAACGCGATGATCGGCAGCAAGGTGTCGATCGTCAGCCCGAAGGTGCAGACCACCCGCACCCGCGTGCTCGGCATCACCATCCAGGGCGATGCCCAGATGATCTTCGTCGACACCCCCGGCATCTTCAAGCCGAAGCGCCGGTTGGACCGCGCCATGGTGGCAGCGGCCTGGCAGGGGGCGGAGGATGCCGACGTGATCGGCGTGCTCTACGACGTGTCGCGCCGCTCCATCGACGAGGACACCCGCAGCATCGTCGCCCGGCTGAAGGAACAGGGGCGCGAAGCCATCCTGATCCTGAACAAGATCGATCTGGTGAAGCGCGACGTCCTGCTGGGCATCGCCGACGCCTTCCGGCAGGAGGGCATCTTCTCCGACATCTTCATGGTGTCGGCCTTCACCGAGGACGGCGTCGCCCATCTGAAGCAGTTCCTGGCCGACCGTCTGCCGGAAGGGCCGTGGCATTTCCCGGAGGACCAGATCTCCGACATGCCGATGCGCCTGCTGGCGGCGGAGATCACCCGCGAGAAGCTGTTCCTCCAGCTTCACCAGGAGCTTCCCTATTCCGCCACGGTCGAGACCGAGGTGTGGGAGGAGTTCGACGACGGCTCGGTCAAGATCTCGCAGGTCATCTTCGTGCAGCGCGAAAGCCAGAAGGCCATCGTGCTGGGCAAGGGCGGCCAGCGGATCAAGGCGCTGGGATCGGCCGCGCGTTCCGAGCTGACGCACATGCTGGAACGCCGCGTCCACCTGATCCTGTTCGTGAAGGTGCGCGAGGGCTGGGTCGACGATCCGGAACGCTACTCGGCCTGGGGCCTCGATTTCGGAGCGTCCTGATCTCGTGGCGTCCCGCCCCATGAAAAAGGCCCTCTCCTGCGGGAGAGGGCCTTTTTCATTTGTCCGCCGTTGAGCGGTTTCGTCAGGCGGCGATCAGGCGCAGATGGCCGTCGAAATCGTCGAGCGCGCGCATCAGGTCCATCATCGCCTGATCGGCCTGGGCGCGGGCGAAGGGCCATGCGTCGTCATCGGCCATGTGGGCGGCCTCGATGCGGGCGATGGCGCGATTGTTCAGGCCGCGGAGACGGTCGAGCGTGCGTTCCCACGTCTCGCGCCGGTTGCTGTCCGCGCGCTCCACCATCGATCGCAGGGTTTCCATGCGGTCGGTGGCGCGCAGCACCAGATCACGGCTCAACGTGTCGAAAGCTTGCCGGTTGCGGCGGCTCATGAAGTGTCCTCCTTTGATCCTCAACCGTTTTTTGACTTCTTGGCGCTTTTGACCTCTCGGCCGGATGGAAAGATATCCCCGCGCCGACATGACGAAAACACGCCGGAAGCGCAGTCGGCACAGCCCGTTTGGGAGATGCCGCCCGGTTTTCGCGGTGCGATTTCGCAGTTGCGGAATACCTGTCCGAATCCAAATCCCGCCGGGCCGCCAAGCCCATCAAGGACAAGGCAAACCCGGTGGCCAAGGAAGTCTTCCTGGTTGGATTGCGTTTCCTCCAGGGCCGGTTTCATCCGGCCCGTTCCTGTTTTTATACGCCGTCATTTTGACGACGTTCTTTTGTTTTGGTGACGCTTTTGTGCCGGAATGCCGCTGCCGGGTCAATTCGCCCAAAAATCATAGTCGGCGCGCAATCTGTCGCAGCCTTAAGGCGAGGTTGTAGACCTGTTATTCAGCAGAAAGTCGGAAGTGGTAGACCTGGCGGGAGCGCGGTCCTGATCCTATGCGTGCGTGTTCACTCGGCCGCGACGGCATAGGCGGGGACGGCCTCGGCATTGGCCGGCTCAGGCAAGACGGAGCCGCAGCAGGGGGCGGCGGCCGGCGTCGCCACGACGGCTGCGGCAGCGGCGGCCTGCTGTGCGAAGATAGCGCGATGTTCGCTGGCCATGCTGCGCATGGTCGGAACGCATTTGCCGCACTGGACCTGGCAATTGTGATGGCGGAACACCGAGGCCGGGGTCGTGGCGCCCTGATCGAGCGCAGCCTTGACCTTCTTATCGTTCAACGCGTGGCAGATGCAGACGAACATAAGCCCTCGGCGAAAATCGGTTTCGGATGAGGTGTCCTGAGCCCAGCAATAGCTGAGAGTGAGAATCGTTGTCAATGCAGCAATTGCGAGCCAATCGCATATAAGAAGTTTCGAGACGCTTTGTCACAGCCCCCTTCGCGTCACGCCGAAAGGGGTGAGCCGCATCCTTGCGCTTGCATTCGACGGCCGGCAGCGGTAGCCCGTGGGGCATGGACGACAGCACCCCCAAAACCGCCTCCCCGAATGCCCCCGGCACCGACCCGAAAGCCATTCCCGGCGCGGTGGTGACCCCGCTTGGCCAGACCATCTATCTGGCGGCGGACGGCTTCCTCGACGATCTGGTGGCGGAACTGGGGGATGTCGCATCGGTCGACGGCCGGCTGGTCTACGTCGACGGTCCGGCCCGGCCGGCGGCCTGGGCGCAGAACATCTGGTACGACCCGGTCCGCATCGACTTCCCCTCGATCAAGGGCGGGGCAAAGGCTCTGCGCGGCATCCAGCGCAATTGGGCGCTGTGGTCGCAGCGCCATCACCGCCGCGCCGCCCTGATCCAGGAAAACCTGCCGCATGTGTCGGCCAAGCCGGTGGTCTTCCCGTCGCCCCTGCCGACGGCGCCGCTGGGCTCCTGGACGCTGATCGATGAGTCCACCATCATCGCCGCGGCGCACTGTTCCAGCCCCTTCCGCAACGGCGAGGTGACCTTCGTCGAGAACCGCACGGCGCCGCCCAACCGGGCCTATCTGAAGCTGTGGGAGGCGCTGACCCTGTTCGGCGAGCAGCCGGGACCGGGCGACCGCTGTCTCGACCTCGGCGCCTGTCCCGGCGGCTGGACCTGGGTGCTGCACGAGTTGGGCGCGTCGGTGGTCAGCGTCGACAAGGCTCCGCTCGATCCGGCCATCGCCGCTCTGCCGCGGGTGGAGATCCGCCAGGAGAGCGCCTTCGGCCTGAAGCCGGCGACGGTCGGTCCGGTCGATTGGCTGTGCTGCGACGTGATCTGCTACCCGACCCGCCTGCTGCGGCTGGTGAAGGAGTGGATGGACAGCGGGCTCGCCAAGCGCTTCGTCTGCACGCTGAAGTTCCAGGCGGAGACCGACCATGAGACCGCCCGCGCCTTCGCGGAGATCCCCGGCGGCCGTGTGCTCCACCTCCATCACAACAAGCACGAGCTGACCTGGATCTGGCCGGCGAAATAAGGGCCGGCGAATTAAGGGCTGCCGGAGTGAGGGAAGCCGGCCGGCTCAGGCCAGCGCCCGACCCTCGGCATAGCCATAGCTGACGTAATGCTGCTTGGCGGCGGTCAGGTTGCCGCCGACGGCGGTGCGGACGTCCGGGTTCGCCGCCAGATAGGCGGCGGCGTTGAAGCGGGTCAGCGAACGGCCCTCCAGCCGGCCGCTGACGATGTAATGCAGCTCCACCGCTTCGCGGTTGTCGCCGAAGGCGGCGATCAGGTCGGGGTTGCTGGCCTCGTAGGACAGCGTGTCGAACAGGGTGGAACTGCGGCCTTCGCGGTTGCCGGCCTCGATGTAATGGCGGGTGGCGGCGGCGACGTCGCTGCCGAAGCTGGTCAGCAGGTCGCCATAGCCGGCCAGATAATTGTAGGGATCGAAGCCGGTCAGGCTGCGGCCCTCATAGACGCCGGCACCGATCAGATGCTGGGTCGCCGCCGCGGCGTTGGTGCCGAGCGCTGCTATCAGGTCGCTGTTGGAGGCGACGTAGCGCAGCGCGTCGAAAGTGCCGGACACCATTGACGACAGGGCGGTGCTGCCGTCGGCGAAGCGCAGATAGTCGATGTTGGTCAGCAGGTCGTTGCCGTCGGCGCCGCTGACGATGTAGCGGCCGGCGTCCAGCGACTGGACGCGGTACTGCGCACGGCGTCCGCTGAACACCACGGTGTCGGTCCCGGCGCCGCCGTCGATGACGTTGCCCAGATCGTTGACGGTGAAGCTGTCGTTCCCGCTGCCGCCGGTCGCCAGCTGCACCCTGGTGCCATAGGCCAGAGCCAGGAAGGTCGTGCCGCCGGCGCTGCTGAACTGGCCGCTGCGCAAATCCAGCGACAGGTCGGCCGTCTGGGCGGCACCGTTCAGGCTGTTGTGGCCGGTGGGGTCCCACAGGGTGGTGAAGCTGGCGGTGTTCAGCGCATAGCCGGTGTCGCCGGCCCCGGTCGCCATGTTGGCGCCGTAGAGATACTGGATCGCGGCGATGTCGTAGAGGCTGGGGCCGGTCAGGTAGGTCCCCGACGGCAGCGCGGCGTTCTCGTTGTAGGACATGATGCTGAACGCATAATTGTCCGTCGCCGCCGGCAGATAGGGCCCCTCCGTCCCGTCGTCGGTGCCGGCGTTGTAGTTGCCGGGATGCTTCAGCCCCAGCGCATGGCCGATCTCGTGGATGACGGTCATGTAGCTGTAGCTGCCCGACGCCGGGTTGGTGTTCCCGGCGCTGTCGTTGGCCAGGAACACCTGTCCGCCCTGGATGCCGGTGGAGGGATAATAGGCGTAGGCCGCCGACTGGCCGCGCTGCCGGTTGGTCCCGAAGGCGACCGCCGCGCTCGCGGCGTCGGAAATCTCCACGAAGGTGACGTTGGCGACCGCGCTCCAGGTCGCCAGCGCCTGCCGGACGGCGGCGCGCTGGGCCGTGCTCATGGCGGCGAAGCCGGTGGAGTCGGCGGAGGAGACCTGCCGCGCGCTGGTCAGGAAGCCATAGGTGACGGTGGCGGCGGCGCCGACGGAGCCGCCGTCCAGCACCGTGCCGTTGTTGCCCCAATGCGGTGTTCCGCTGGCGAGCAGGGTGGCGACGGTGTCGGACGGCGCAGACTGGCTCATGGACGCTGGCTCTCGCGGTAATCGGGGAGGGGCAAACAGGGAAGGGCAGGCGGGAAGGGGCAGGCGGGGACATGGCCCGGACGAACGCCGGGACACGAGGGATATATGGCTGATACGGAAGACGGGAACAGCCTCCAGCGCAACCGGTCAGGCGCGGCGCAGGGCCAGTTCGATGGAGGGGCGCAGCATGGAGGCGGCGGTATGGCCGATCTCCACCGCCTCGGCGGCGCGGTCGAACTCCAGGATGCCGATATGGGCCAGCCGCGGCGCGATCAGCACGTCGGGCGGTTCGCCGGCCAGACGGGACCGGGTGATGCGGTCCTGCATGATGTCGATGGAGCCGGCCATCACCTCCAGCGCGTTGGGCATCTGCTTGTGGGCATGGGCGTCGTCGATCTGGTCGGCCAGGAACTGGGTGCGCCGGCTGGGCTTGCGGCCGAGCCATGTCGAGATCTGGCTGGTCAGGTGGGACAAAGCGGGGGAACCGGCGTCGCCGCCCGCCACCACCGGTTCCGGCGCCTTGACCGCGACCGTGTTGCCGCCGATTCCCTTGCCGCCAAGCCCCCCTTTCCCGGTCAGCCCCTTGCCGGCGGCGCGGCCGGTCGGCCGGCCCAGCGGCGACAGCTCGCTGTTCAGGTTGACCGCGACCACGATGTCGGCCCCCAGCGCCCGGCAGAGCGAGACCGGCACCGGATTGACCAGGGCGCCGTCCACCAGCAGGTGATGGTCGCGCCGCACCGCGGGGAACAGGCCGGGCATGGCGGCCGAGGCCATCACCGCCGACATCAGCGGGCCGTCGCGCAGCCACATCTCGCGCCCCGTCGACAGGTCGGTGGCGACGGTGGCGAAGGGCATCGGCAGCTTTTCGATCAGGACGTTGCTGCGCTCGTTGTCGAAGCGGCCGAACGCCTTCTCGGCCGCCACCAGACCGCCGCGGCGGAAGGTGAGGTCGATGATGCCCAGCATGCCGAGCCAGCCCATCTTCTGCGCCCAGGCCTGAAGCTCGTCGAGCTGGTCTGTCAGATAGGCGGCCCCCACCGCGGCGCCGATCGAGGTGCCGCAGATGATGTCGGGCTTGATCCCGATCTCCTCCAGTGCGCGCAGGACGCCGATGTGCGCCCAGCCGCGCGCCGCACCGCTGCCCAGCGCAAGCCCGATCTTCAGGTCGGTTCCCTTCGCCATCCGCATCTCCCGTCGGCGCCCCCGGTGTCGGGGGCCAGATGCCCCCGGGCATCGGAGGCTGAATGCCTCCGGCATCGGAGGCTTGATCTAGAGCTTATCATCTAGGCATTACCGCCCGGTTTCGGAAGCGGCCGGAAGTGGCACGCCGCCGGAGACGACGGCATCGCCACCCGCGAGATGGGAAATGTCGAAAATTTGGCCGATGTTTGACCTGGATCAGAGGTTGGCTGGGCATGACTGTGGCAATTCTGTGCCACTGGTCGAGCATTGTCGTGGTGCCGGGTGATTTTAACCATGCGTCAACTGCCCGGGATGCAGTTTCGTTGCGTTGCAGTGTAGTTCCCGAACCCCGGAAGGTTTGTCATGGCCGACGAACTGAAAAGCTTCAGAAAAGACTGGAAGCGCTGGTCGCCGATGGAGCGGCTGGTTGCCGTCACCGTGCTGGTCCTGATCGCGCTTCTCGGTGCGCCGGCTGCCGCCAGCCTGTTCTGAACCGCGCCGCTGGCGAGGCCGGCACCCATGCGGTTGCGCCGGCCACAGTGTGATGCGCGGGCAACTCGGGCACGGTGTCAGGACCCTTGGCGGGGTCATCTTTACGGGCTCTTAACCCTCGCGCCCTAGGCTTTGTCGGCTCGGACAGTTCCTTGGACGGTTGGGCGCCACAAGCGGTCGGAGCATCGAACCTCCGCCGCGGAAGGCACCGACGGTGCGCTCGCCGGAGGGCGCGAACCGGGGAGGTTCCGGCACTTTCCGCCAAGGCCTTGCCCCTCTCGCTGGACACGCCCGATGACCTTCTCCGCCCAATCCGCCGTGACGGAACAGAAGCTCCTGAGACAGCGCCTCGACACCGCCTTCGCGGAAGCCGCACAGCCGCTGTCGCGCGACGAGGTGACGGACATCGTCCGCAACATCCTGGGCAGCATGGACGGCGACATCTCCGCCACCGACCTGCGCCTGTACAAGGAGGTGGTGGACCTCGCCAAATACATCGAGACGGCCAAGCAGGAGATCGCAGCGCTCCAGCCGGCCGAAATCCGCGACGAACACATCCGCACCGCGACGGACGAGCTGGACGCGGTGATCGGCGCGACGGAAAAGGCGACCTTCGCCATCTTCGACGCCTGCGACGCCATCGGCGCCGTCGCCGGACAGACGGATGCCGGCACCTCGGCCAAGCTGAACGACCAGATCACCGCGATCTACGAGGCCTGCAACTTCCAGGACATTACCGGCCAGCGCATCAGCAAGGTGGTGCGCACGCTGAAGCACATCGAATCGAAGGTGGACATGATCGTCGCCGCCTTCGGCAGCGAGGTGCGGCAGAACCACGCCCCGCGGCTGGCGAAGCTGGCGGCGGAGGAGGCGGAGGCCGCCGTGCATTTCGAGCCGATGAGCGCGGCGGAGGCCGATCAGCAGCTTCTGCATGGTCCGCAGCTGCCGGGCAACGCTATGGACCAGGACGAGATCGACCGTCTGCTGGCCAGTTTCGACTGACGCCATGCTGCCCGGCTCCCCCATCAGCAGGCCCGGCGGCGGGCACACGGCCCAGGGCATCGCCCCGGGGGCGGGAGGCGCCGGATTGCCGTTGCTGCTGCGGGCCGGGCGCGCCGGCGGTTCCGGCAGCCATGCCAATCCGAACAACGGCAGCATCCTGCTTCTGTTGTCGCTGTTCCTGCTGCTTCTGGTCTTCTTCATCGTGCTGAACGCCCATTCGGTGCAGACGGTGCAGAAGGTCAAGGCGGTCGCCGCCTCGCTGGAGCGGACCTTCCCCAGCTTCGTCATCGATCCGCGCCTGCGCGACGGATCCGAACCGGTGGCCTCGCGCGCCGGGACCGTCTTCGCCGTGCAGCGGCTGGAGGATGTCGGCACCCTGTTCGCCACCGCGGTCGCGGTCTCCAAGGTGGAGGTGGTCGCCCCCGGCCAGCTGCTGGAGGTGCGCCTGCCCGCCGACGATTTGTTCGTTCCCGGCACCATGACCCTGCGGCCGGACCGGCAGGGGCTGATCGACCGCATCGCCGACGCGCTCCGCCAGTCGCGCCAGGGCGAGCGGGTGGAGTTGGACGCGCTGCTCGGCATCGGCCCGACGGGAACGCCCAGCCAGCCGCCGGGGCCGGTCGCCCGTGCCGGCGTGCTGGCCCGCGCCCTGGTCGAGGATGGGGCGCCGGCCCGCAACGTCACCGTCGGTATCGAACGCGGCGAGCCCGGCGGGGTGCGGCTGCTGTTCTCCCTGCGCTGGGACGAGGACGGGGCGGCCCGTCCGGTCGCGAAGGCGGCACCGGCGAAGCCCACCACACCGACCAATACCGTCCCTGCGAATACGGCGCCGGCGAAAGCCGAGGTGCGGAAATGATCCGCGTTCCCCGGATCGCCGGCAGGGCGGACGATGGCGGCGCCCAGCGCAAGACGCTGTGGCTGATCAGCTTCACCGACCTGATCTCACTCATGCTCGCCTTCTTCGTGCTGATGTATTCGATGAGCGAGCCGGAGGCGGAGCGCTGGACCCGTCTGGCGAAGGGCGTGTCGGAGTCGATCCCGGCCGCGCGCTCGACCGCGACGACCCCGTCGGACCGGCCGGCCGATCCCGGCGCCGCCTTCAACGCCATGGCGGTGGAGGCGAGGGCGGCCATCGACCTGCATTATCTGGCCGCCTTGCTGGGAAGCCAGCTGCGGTCGAATGGGGAGCTGGCGGTGGTCGATGTCCGGCGCGAAGATGACCGGGTGGTCATCCGCCTGCCGGGAGAGCGGATGTTCGACCCCACCGGTGCCGCCTTCACCGAGGAGGGGCGGCGGGTGCTGTTCCTGCTGGGTGCCGTCATCGGCCGCATCGGCAACCGCATCGAGCTGGTCGGCCATGCGGAGCATGAGGACACGACCGGCGGCGTCGCCTGGGAACGGGCGCTGACGCGGGCGGTCGCCGTCTCCGCCGCCCTGCGCGAGACCGGCTATCGCCGCGATCTTGTGGCGCGGGCGGTGATGATGCCGGTGGACGGGGTAGGGATTGGGGCAGGGATTGCCGGCGATGTGTCGGGCGGCGGGGGGCGCCTGCCGGTCGACATCGTGGTGCGCGAGGAAGGAGCGGATTGAGGTGACGGACGGCTCGGGCTATCGACGGAAGCGCTGGCTGCGCGGCTGTGCCGCCGCGGTGGCGCTGCTTGCCGTGCCGGTCCTGCTCTCCCCCCTGCCGGCCGATGCCGCCAGCGTGCCGGTGCGCGGCGGCACCCACAAGGATTTCGGCCGTCTGGTCTTCGACTGGCCGGGCAAGGTCGATTTCACCGCGGCGGTCGAGGGTGACCGGCTGGTCATCGCCTTCACCGAACCCATCGACGCCCCGGTCGACCGGCTGGTGCGGGCGCTGCCCGACTATCTCGCCGCCGGGCGGGTGGAGGCCGATGGAAAGACGGTGTCCTTCGACCTGAAGCGCCCGGTTTCGCTGAAGAGCTTCCGCAACGGCAATGCCGTCGCCATCGACCTGTCGCCCGCGGCGGCGGGCGCCGCCCCGCAACAGGCCAATGCCAATGCCAATGCCGAGCCCGCGCCGCCGGCCCCCGCCAAGGCGGAAACGTCCAAGCCTGTGCCGTCCGCCGGCCGGCTGCGGGTGCAGGGGGGCGACCAGCCCGACCGGAGCCGCCTGACCTTCGATTGGCCGGCCCCGGTCGGCTACAAGGTGACCCACGACGGCGCCGCGGTGACCGTCGCCTTCGACAAGGGCGGCACCGCCGACCTGTCGGCCCTGCCTAAGGCACCGCTGCGCAACATCCGCAACATCGAATCCTACCGCCAGCCCGACGGCTCGCTTGCGGTCACGCTCGCCGTGCCGCAGGACGCCGAGGTGAGCGACAGCGCGTCGGGCAAGTCGATGGTGCTGACCGTCGGCAATCCGGGATCGCGCGCCGGCCTGCCCAAGAGCGACGGCGCCGCTCCGGCAGCCGTTGCGCCCGCTTCGGGTTCCCAGGGGACGCCGGCCGGGCCGGGCAGCCAGGGCGCCAACGGCAACCAGGGCGCCAGCCAGCCTGCACCGGCGAAGGACGTGGCCAAGGAGGGCGGCAAGGACGCCCCCACCGTGGCGTCGGCCACCTCCGGCCGGTCGGCCGTCGCCGCGAACGCCGCCGCGGCCAACACTGCCGCCAACCCGGCTCCTGCCGCTCCGCCGGCCGAGGCCAAGGCGGCTCCGGCGGCTGCTGCCGATGCGAAGGCCCAGCCGGCGGCGGGGCCGAAAGGGCCGGTGCTGACCTTCGACACCGGCGGGCCAGCCTCCATCGCGGTCTATCCGCGGGCGGGACAGCTCTACATCGCCTTCGACCGGCCGATGCCCATCGGCGCCGGCAAGCTCAGCGGTCCCGGCGCCGAGCTGATGGGCGCGGTGGAGCCGGTGCCGGCGACCGGCGGCAGTGTCTTCCGCACCAAGATCGGCCCGATGGTGTGGCCGACGGTGGAGCGGCAGGGCACCACATGGCGCATCCTGTCCTCCGCCCGCCCCGCCAACATGGGCAGCACCGGCGACCTGCGGGTCGAGCCGGACCCCGATTTCCTGCTGGGCGCCCGGCTGCTGGTGCGGGCCCCCGATGCGGCCAACGTCGTGCAGTTCGCCGACCCGGACGTCGGCGACCGCATCCAGGTCGTTCCGCTTCCCAGTCCGGGGCAGGGGGTGCCCGAACCCCACCGCTATCCGGACCTGGAGGTCATGGCCTCCTACCAGGGCGTGGTGGTGCGGCCGATCTCCGACAATGTGACGGTGCGGGCGATCAAGGAGGGGGTGGAGCTGACCA
>NZ_LGQW01000015.1:7378465-7379114 GCF_003116035.1 Azospirillum sp. TSH64 | reverse complement strand
CAGCTTGCGCACCCTGAGCGTGAACAGGTTCACCACCAGGGCCAAAGCCAGGATGAGGTAGTAGAGGAAGACGATGCGATGGAGCGGCGAGAACTCCAGCCCGAACAGCTCGTGGAAGGCGGCCATGCCCTCGGCCGGCGTGCGGGAGAAGTCGGCGATGCCGAAGAAGCTCGGCCGCGGAATGCCGGAGATGCCGTTCGGGCCGCCGGTGAACTGGTACCAGTTGACCAGGATGATGCGGATGATCTCGCCGAAGCCCAAGGTCACGATGGCGAAATAGTCGCCGCGCAGCCGCAGGACGGGGAAGCCCAGCAGCACGCCGGAACAGGCGGCGAGCAGCCCCGCCAGCGGCAGGCAGAGCCAGAAGCTGAGCCCGAAATAATGGGCGAGCAGCGCGTAGCTGTAGGCGCCGACGGCGTAGAAGGCGACATAGCCGAGGTCGAGCAGGCCGGCCAGACCGACCACGATGTTCAGGCCCCAGCCCAGCATGATGTAGGTCAGCAGCAGGATGCCGATGTCCAGCAGCATGCGGTCGGCCAGCGGCGTCATCGGCAGGATGGCGGCGAAGACGACGGCGACCGGGCCGATGTATTTGCTGGCGTGCTGGACCTTCGCGGCGAATCGATCCATGCGCTTGTCGCGGTCGGCT
>NZ_LGQW01000015.1:7378321-7378455 GCF_003116035.1 Azospirillum sp. TSH64 | reverse complement strand
CATGCGCGCCGTCGAAGGCGAAGGACATGAAATGCAGCTCGCAGTCCTGCGGGGTCATGGCATAGAGCGCGCCGATGGACCGGCAATGCATGGCGAGCGGGCCGTGCGCCACCGCGACCCCCTTGGGCAGGCCG
>NZ_LGQW01000015.1:7300854-7378311 GCF_003116035.1 Azospirillum sp. TSH64 | reverse complement strand
GGTCCGGCGGCCGGACGGCGCTCTGCACCATGTGCATCGGCGTCGGCCAGGGCATCGCGGTGATGATCGAGCGGGTGTGAGGGTCACAGGAGAACAACTATGCACGCTCCGCTTGCTGAGCGGAAATGACGACGTGTGAGGAGGAAGAAAGATGGCGTTTGTTCCGGCAGGCGATATTACAGTTCACTACGAACTGACTGGTCCATCAGATGCCCCGGTGGTTCTGTTCGCCAATTCAATTGGCACGAACTTCCACATCTGGGACGAACAGGTGAAAGCCCTTGGTAGCCACGTTCGAACTCTGCGCTACGATATGAGGGGTCATGGACTGACAGATGCGACGCCGGGGGCTTACAGCATGGACATGCTGGCTGGCGATGCGCTGTGCCTGCTGGATGCACTTGGCATTGAGCAGGCTCATGTCTGTGGTCTCAGTATCGGCGGAATGATGGCACAAAGACTGGCCGTCAAGGCACCGGACCGTGTCCACTCGCTGGTGCTGGCCGATACGGCAAGCGTGATTGGTCCGCCGGAGATTTGGCAAAGCCGCATCGAGGCCATTCGGGCCGGGGGCATGGCAAGCATTGCTGCCAGCGTGATGCCTCGCTGGTTCACATCCGCCTTCCTGGAAAAAGAAACTGAGCGTGTGTGTGGGTATGTGAACATGGTCGCACGGACCTCTGATGCCGGTTACATCGGATGCGCCATGGCGATCAGTGATGCTGATCTTCGTGGTGACTGCGCGCGGATTGCTTGTCCGACGTTGGTGGTCGTGGGCGAGCAGGATCAGGCAACTCCACTGCCTCAAGCAGAGGCACTCAGACACGCGATCTCCAATGCTCAGCTAAAGCTTATCAAGGGCGCAGGGCATTTGCCGTGTGTTGAACAGCCAACGGCTTTCACAGATGCAGTATTCAACCACTTGCAGTCTATCGGCGTCGTCGCACCGAAGAAAACTGTTCGAGGAAACCGGATCTGGCATGCTCCATAACCCACTACGAAGTCGCCTGAAATAGCCTGCTCGGGGACGTTGGTGCAGAACTCGGCGCGTTGACGGACACCGCTCTGAAAAGTTGTCGTTCAGGCGACCTTGCGGGTGGCCGGCATGCCGAGGCCGGTCATCCTGTTCATGACCTTGCAGCCGACCGCCGCCTCGACTTTCTGGGCAGGCAGAGTCCGGGCACGCAGGGTGCGCCCGATCAGCTGCTTGTAGCGCATCATCGCGACCTCGCCCAAGGAGCGGCGGCCGTAGCAGACGTCCCGCTGCCAGCCCTGCCGGCCACGCTCGGCAATCCTCCGGATGTGGCGGTCGCGTTGGCTGGGTGCGCCGGTAGCAGTCTCGCTCGGCACCGCGGTGGAGCGCGGCGGGATGATCACCTCGGCGTCGAGGGTGTGGGCGGCGACGGCGCGGTAGACCGGCTCACCATCGTACGCACCGTCGGCCAGCATCGTGTCGATCGGGCGCTTGATCTGGTCGAGCAGCGGGCCGACCAACGAGGCATCGCCGTCCTGCGTGGTCGTCAGTTCCGCGGCGAGGATCTCGCCGGTATCGGGATCGACTGCAAAGTGGAGCTTTCTCCAGCTCCGACGCGCTTGGCCACCATGCTTTGCCAAGTGCCACTCGCCAGTGCCGAACATCTTCAACCCGGTCGAATCGATCACTACGCTGACCGGCCCGTCTGTCCTGACCAGCGCTGACGCGACCTCCAGATTGGCGCTGCGCCGGGAGAAGGTCGTGTGATCTGGAACCGGCAGGTTCAGGCCGAACAGGCGCATGAGCGAACCCAGCAAACCCTCGGTCTGCCGCCACGGCCGGCCGAACGCCAACCGCAACATCAGCCCGGCTTCGATCGCCACGTCCGAGTAGCGCGCTTGCCGACAGCGGCGGCCCGAAGCCGGCGGCGTCCACGCAGCGATCGCCTCCGGCGTCACCCAGATCGTCAGGTCACCGCGCCGGCGCAGCGCCGCATTGTAAGCCGCCCAGTTCTCTACACGATAGCGGGCTTTCGGGATCTTGTGGCGGCGGGGGCTCATTGGCCTTGTACGGCATCAGCGACTCGACTTCAGCGGGCCGCCTCTATAACCGATCGCCCTCCCGACCACCACCAGCTCGGGCTTTGTGCACCAACGTCCCCCGCAAGACGCTGTACAATCGCTTTGTCCGCTGGGCAGCCAAGGGCGTCTGGGAGAACATCTTCCAGGCCTTGGCCGCGGCCGGTGGACCAGCGAGCCAAGTGATGATCGATTCCACGGCGGTGCGCGCCCATCGTTCGGCGGCCGGCGGCAAAGGGGGGAGCGCGCCCAGGCCATTGGCCGGTCGCGGGGCGGTCGAACCACCAAAATCCACGCCCTGAGCGATGAGCGCGGTCGGCCGCTCGCCTTCCTGCTGACGGGAGGCCACGTCGCCGACTGCACCGCCGCCGACCGTCTGCTCGACCGGATGCCCTCCACCGATCTCCTGCACGGTGACAAGGGCTACGACAGCGCCGCCGTCCGCCGCAAGATCGAGGACGCGGGTGCCGCCCCCAACATTCCGCCGCGTGCCAACAAACGCTGGACAAACTGTTTCTCTCCCTACCTCTACCGGAGCCGAAACGTGATCGAGCGCATGTTCGGACGCCTCAAGGATTTCCGACGCATCGCCACACGCTACGACCGATCCGCGACCAACTTCATGGCCGCCGTCTGTATCGCCACAACCGTCGCATACTGGTTATGAGTCCGGACCCTAGCAGCCGTCAGGCGGCTCATTCCTCGTGAGCTCAGCGCAGAAATCCAGGAAGGCACGGACTTTGGCCGCCGGGTGGCGGCGAGATGGTTGAATGGCGTAAAGTGGAAAGGTTTCGTCAGGCCAGTCCGGAAAGAGATCGATCAGCGCACCGCTTGCGATCCAGTGCCCGATGCCCAGGGACATGACCTGTGCCACGCCGGCTCCTGCAAGACAGGCCTGCAGCATGGTGTTGACATCGGTCAGCAGGAGCGGCCCTGTCGTCGGGACAGGGAGGACCTGTTTGCCGCGCTGGAATTCCCACTCGAATGGCCGTCCCGTCAGGGGATCGCGGAACTGGATGCAGGCGTGGCGGGAGAGATCCTCCGGACTTTTCGGCTTGCCGTGAGCCGCGAGATAAGAAGGCGCCACCACCGTCAGGATGCGCGTCTCCAGCAGGTGCCGTGAAATCAGCGACGACGACGGCTGCGGCCCGAAGCGGACGGCGACGTCCATACCTTCCGAGACCAGATCACCCACATCGTCGCGGGTGTGAATCTCGATCTGAAGCTCGGGATAACGCTCTGTGAAACCGCGCAGATGCGGTGCCAGCACCAGCCCGGAAAAGAACGGATCGACATTGACCCGCAAACGGCCGCGCACCGAACCGGCAGCCCCCGATGCAGCGCCAGCCGCTTCTTCAATGCCTTCCAGATGCGAAACGACGGCCTCATAGAAGCGCGCGCCCTCATCGGTCAGGTGCAGCGATCGGGTCGTCCTATCGAAAAGCCGGATACCCAGCCGGTTCTCCAGCCGTGAAATCGAGCGACTGACCCCGGAAGGGGTGAGGCCGAGCATCTCGCTTGCACCGGCAAACGTTCCTCTTTCGACGACAGCGGCCAGCACGCCAACGCCGGACAGGATACGACCGTCGAAATTCATCCCCGACACTCCGGATGTCCTGCTTTTCCTCGTCACGCAATATGTGATTTTCAGTCATGAGTTAAACGACAAATCGGCGTTACGCGCAGCAATCAATTTCCGGCATGGTCGTCGAACCCCAAAGCCGGAGATTTGGCATGACTGAAAACGCCCTTCATCAGCATCATGGTGAATCCGCCCCAAGAGATGCCTTCATCGGAGACGTCAAAAGGCGCTCGCCACTGGCCGAAGCACTTGCAGTTGTTGCCCTGTCGCTCGGAACATTCGCCTTCGTCAGCACTGAATTGATGCCCATCGGCATCCTGCCTCAGATGGCGGATGGCGTCGGCGTATCGCTCGGTCAGGCCGGATTCCTGGTCACGGGGTTTGCCTTGCTCGTGGCAATTGCGGCAACTCCGCTCACGGCGGCGACACGCCGCTGGAACCGCAAGTGGCTGATGCTCAGCCTTCTTCTGGCCTGCACGCTCGGCAATGTGCTGACCTGTTTCGCGCAGACCTATGCCGTGCTGTTGGCAAGCCGGCTGATCGTTGCCGCCGCCATCGGAATTTTCTGGTCGACCGCGGCCAGCATGGCGGTGCGGATCGTTCCCGGAAAACACGCCGTCCGGGCCACCTCAGCGGTCTATGGCGGCTTGGCTCTCGCCTCCGTGCTCGGCATTCCCGCTGGCACCTTCCTTGGCAATTACGCCGGCTGGCGCATCGTCTTCGTCGCGCTCGCGGTCCTTTCTTTCGCCGTCTTCATCAAGATGTGGCTGACCCTGCCCAATCTCGGCGCGGCCCATGACGGCAACCACAGCACGGTCGCGCAGGCATGGCGGGAACCGCCCCTGCGTGCGGCGGTCTATGTAACCGCACTCATCATGACGGCGAATTTCCTTGCCTTCACCTATATCGCGCCGTTCCTTGAGCAGATCACGGGCTTCGAGACTTCTTGGATCGGCGGCCTGCTGCTGGCCTATGGCGCCGCGGGTCTGGTAGGCAATTTCGGCATCGGGCCGATCATGGCGCGGGGATACCGGCCGACGCTCTTCGTCACGATGATCGTCCTGATCGCCAGCCTCGCCGCACTGAGCTTTGCCGGCACGAACCGCGGGCTTGTCATCGCACTTCTCCTGGTCTGGGGTGCCGCCTATACCGCTTTGCCGGTTCTTATGCAGACCTGGGTATTCAAGGCGGCGGCCCATCTGAACGGACCCGAGGCGCCGTCCTCGCTTTACGTGGCCGCCTACAACGGCGCCATTGCGGCCGGCGCCTTTGTTGGAGGGGTGATCGTCGATCACGCCGGGCCGTGGTCGATCATGCCGATCTCCGCGGTCATCGGCATTCCCGCATTGCTGATCGCGCTGAAACACGCACCGAAATGAGAGGGCATTGCGGAAGACTTCCCAACAGAAGGAGAGGATCATTGGCACGCATATTCATCACCGGCTCCTCGACGGGTCTTGGGCTCATGACAGCTTCCTTGCTGGCGGAGAGCGGGCATGAGCTCGTCCTGCACGCACGAAACAGCGAGCGGGCCAAAGCTGCCGCGGGCTCTCTGCCTGCGGCCCATGCGGTGGTCGAGGGTGACGTCTCGACCATTCGCGCCACCAGGCGGCTTGCCGAGAAAGCCAACCGGCATGGCCCCTATGACGCGGTCATCCACAATGTCGCCATCGGCTATCGCGAGCCGCGGCGCATCGAAACCGCCGATGGCCTGCCGCATGTCTTCGCCATCAACACGCTGGCGCCGTTCATCCTGACCGCGTTGATCGAACAGCCGAAACGGCTGGTCTATTTGAGTTCCGGGCTGCATCGCACCGCATCCGCGGATCTGGACGACATCACCTGGGAGACGCGCCGCTGGGATGGAACCCAGGCCTATTCGGAGAGCAAGCTGCACGATGTGCTGCTGGCCTTTGCCGTTGCCGGATATTGGCCGGATGTCCTGTCGAATGCGCTCGAACCGGGCTGGGTGGCGACGCGCATGGGCGGTCCCGGGGCTCCCGACGACCTCGACCAGGCGCACCGGACACAGGCTTGGCTTGCGGTCAGCAACGATCCGGCCGCGTCGGTGACGGGGCGCTATTTCTATCACATGCAGCCCCGCGAGGTTCATCCAGCCAGCCGAGACCGCAGGCTTCAGGAGCGGTTGATCGCGATCTGCGAACGTCTCTCCGGCGTGAAGCTTGCCCCCTGACCGGCCGGCAACGAAGTGGAGGGCATCAAGGGCGCCGTTCGCGAGAACCCCGAACGGCTGCACCGGAAGATCCGCAAAGGCGTGCCGGGTCCGTCTTTCGGAAGGTCGGTAACCGGGCCGGTTCATGCCACCCTCGTTTAGAACCCCGCCTTTCCGATCGAAGCCCCACCATCGACATGAATCGTCTGGCCGGTGATGAAGCCCGCCTCGTCGGACAAGAGAAAGGCGATCGCCGCCGCGATGTCATCCGGCTTGGCGAAGCGGCGCATCGGTACGCCTGCAAGGTAGCGCGCC
Organism: Azospirillum sp. TSH64; assembly: GCF_003116035.1. Lineage (GTDB taxonomy): Bacteria > Pseudomonadota > Alphaproteobacteria > Azospirillales > Azospirillaceae > Azospirillum. Next base: position 7,372,189 of record NZ_LGQW01000015.1, on the reverse strand, counting down.
TCGCCAACGCTGCCGGGCGGATTGTTGGCGCGGAACAACTCCGTTTCGGTCGGCCCCGGCGACACGGCGTTCACGGTGATCCCGTCGCCCGCCAACTCCAGTGCCCAGCCGCGCGCGAAACTCACCAAAGCGGCCTTGGCAGCGGCATAGGCGGTGCGCTCCACGGCGCCGAGCACGGTGAGACTCGACACATTGACGATCCGCCCCCAGCCGCGCGCCTTCATTCCCGGCAATGCCGCCTGCACCACCGTCAGCGCCGGGTGAAGATTGACCCGCATCACCTCCTCCAGCACTGGCAACTCGACTGCGCCGAGCGGCTGCGGGCGCACGAGGCCGACGTTGTTGACCACGCCGTCGACAGCGTGGCGGGCGACGATGTCGGCAAGAGCGCTGGTTGCCGTTTAGCCGGCCACATCGAGTGGGTAAAGCGTACCTGGAAAATCATCGGTCGGGGTACGTGCGATGCCGATAACCGTGTGTCCGTGTGCGGCGAGCCGGTGGGCCAGGGCCAGGCCGATGCCCTTGCTCGCGCCGGTGATCAGGAAGCTGTGTTTCATCGTTGACCTCCAGCCTCCGCTCCGCTGAGGGGCGGGGGGCATTGTTGAAGCGAGGGGGATGAGTGTAGATCAGGCGGCCGCCATCCGGCTGGCGCTGCGCAGGGCCGGCAGCATGTCCTCGGGTTCGGGGCGGCGGGTGTAGTCCGGATTGACCTCGGCGTAGAGGATCGTGCCGTCCTGCTCGATGACGAAGCGGGCCGGCATCGGCAGGGTCCAGCTCGGATCGCCGTTGAACGCCGACAGGTCGTTCTTCAGCCCCTTGTAAAGCTCGACCAGATAGTCGGGCAACTCGAAGCGCAGGCCGAAAGCGGCGGCGACGTCGTTGCGCGGGTCCGACAGGATCGGGAAATCGAGCGCATTCTGACGCACCGACTTGCGGCTGTTCGGGGCCGTTTGGGGCGAAATGGCCAGCAGGTTTGCTCCGAGGGACTGGAAGGTCGGCAGTGCCGCCTGCAACGCCTGCAGTTCCATGTTGCAGTAGGGGCACCAGACGCCGCGGTAAAAGCTGACCACCAGCGGCCCCTCCGCCAGCAGGGCGGCGGACGACACCACCTTGCCGTCGGGGTCGTTGAGCGTCAAAGCGGGAGCCTTGTCCCCGGCCTTGAGCGCACGGCCGGCAGCGTCCGAGGCGATCAGTTCGGCGGTGGCGCGGTGCATCGTGTCGATCACCGAGCGGGGCACGTTGTAGGGCGGCTTGCCCGCTTCGAAATCGGCCTTGAAGACGTCGAGCTTTTCCTGGAGCGACATGGGGATCTCCGTGGTCGTAGGGAGTGGAGGGAAAAATGCGGATCAGCCGTTCGCGGCGGCGGAGCGGGCGACCTCGGCCGCGCTGATGCCTTCCAGCGCCAGGCCGTAGCCGGCGCCTTCGTCGACGATCCGGCGCAGCTTCTGCGTCAGCGCGATGCGCGTGTAGCGACTGGTGAGCGGCGGCAGGGCGGCCAGTCCTTCGGCGATCTCATGCGCCCGGGCGAGCAGCTGGCCGGAGGGCACGATCTCGTTGACGGCGCCCCAGTCCTTGGCGGTCTGGGCTTCGAGGATTTGACGGGTCAGGATGAAATGGCGGCCGCGGATGCTGCCGATCACCTCCGGCCAGAGCAGGTTGACGCCGTCGCCCGGGACGATGCCGAAATCGAAATGCGGCTTGTCCTGAAAGACCGTTTCCGGCGTGGCCAGCACGATGTCCGCGAGCAGCGCATATTCGGAATGCAGCAGCACCGGCCCGTTGAGGGCGGCGATCACCGGCACCTCGATGTCGAGGATGTTCATCAGCACTTTCTTGCCTTCGCGGAAGATCTTGTCGTAACCGCGCGGACTGAAGAAATCGAAGCCCTCAGGGCTGATGGCGTCCATGAAGGCATCGCCCGATCCGGTGAGGATCACCACCCGGTTTTCAGGATCCGACCCGATCTGATGGAACAGGTCGACGAACTGCTCGTGGGTATGGCCGTTGAAGACGAGCTTGCCGCCGTCGGTGTGCAGCTTCACTTCCAGAACGCCGCTGTCCGAACGGGTCAGGCGTGCATTGGCGAAGGCGTTCCGGTAGCTCTCGAAACGGGACATCAGGGTCACTCCTTGGATTGGCTTGGTTCGGATCGGCGGTGTCAGGCGGCCTGGGGGATGAGAGCCTCGACGCGGGCGATCGCGCGTCGAACGGCGGGCCGGGCGGCGACGGCGTCGAACCAGCGGACGAGGTTCGGGCGGCTATCGAGCGTCATGCCTGGGAACTCCCGGCGCCACAGCCAGCCGAAATGGGCGATGTCGGCGATGGTGAAGTCGTCGCCGGAGACGAAGCGGCGCTCCCCGAGCAGCGCGTCGAGCCGGTCGAGCACGCGGTTGGCCTCGGCGGTGAAGCGCGCTTCGGCGAGCGGCTGCGGCTCGGCGGCGAGGCGCTTGAAGAACCCCGCGTTACCGAAGGCCGGGCTGAGTGCAGAGGCGTGAAAGAACAGCTGCTCGAACACCCGTGCCCGGTCAGTGCCGTCTTGCGGAAGCAGCCTGCCGGTCTTCTCGGCAAGGTGGACGAGGATGGCGGCGCTTTCCGTCAGCACCAGAGCCCCGTCCACGAGCACCGGCACCTTGCCGTTCGGGTTCAGCGCGAGGAAGTCCGCGGCCTTCTGTTCGCCCTGGCGGATGTTGACGGGCTTCAGGTCATAGGAAAGGCTCATCTCCTCAAGGGCGATCGGAACCTTGACGCTGTTCGGCGTCGCAAATGCATAAAGCTCGATCATGGTTCGCTTCTCCCTTGCAGCGTCGCCGCCGATGGGAGAGTTATCGCCATTCCAATCTCCGGGCGGCAGACCGGCCGGAGCGATAACGGCAATTCCTGTCAGGAATAACGATGGACCGATTGCAGGCGATGGCCAGCTTCGTGCGGGTGGTGGAGACGGGATCCTTCTCAGGCGCGGCCCGGCAGCTGGGGGTGGGCCAGCCGGCCATTTCCAAGACGATCGCGCAGCTGGAGGAGCGGCTGCAGGTGCGCCTGCTGCTGCGGTCAACCCATGGACTGATGCCAACCGAAGCGGGGCTGCGCTTTTACGAGCGCGCGCGTCTCGCCATCCGGGAGGCCGATGAAGCGGAGCTGGAGGCACGGGGCGCCGGGGCCGGGCTGTCGGGCCGGCTACGCATCTCCGCCGCGACCACCTTCGCCCGGCTGATGATCGTGCCGCGCCTGCCCGAATTCCTGAGCCGGCATCCGGAATTGGACATGGAGGTGATTCTGGACGACCGGGTGATCGATCTGGTGTCGGAGGGGATCGACGTCGCCCTGCGCATGGGCATGCTGTCGGACTCGACGGCGGTGGCGCGGCGGATCGCCAGCGGTGGCCGCTCGGTCGTGGCGACGCCCGCCTATCTGGCCCGCGCGGGCGTGCCGCGCACCCCGGCCGATCTCGCCGATCATGACGCGGTGGTCTACAGCCAGCTCAGCAACGGCTGGGCGTTCCGGCGGGGCGGGACCGAAGCGTCGGTGGTGGTGCGCGGCCGGCTGCGGGTCAGCGCGGCGGAGGGCATTCGGGCGGCGGTGCTGGCCGATCTGGGGCTGGCGGTCGCGTCGGATTGGATGTTCGGTCCCGAGCTTGCGAATGGTTCAGTGCGGCGCGTGCTGGAGGATTGGACGCTGCCGCCGATCGACCTGTGGGCGGTGTTCCCCACCGGCCGGCTGGCCAGCACCAAGGCACGCGCCTTCGCGGAGTTCGTCGGCACCATCGTGAACGGCGAAGGCGCGCCAGCGGAGGACGCAGACTTGTGTGGACGTCATTCCCAGCAGGATCATTCCCAGAAGGCATAGGCATTAGTCGCGCGGCCCGCCTACGCGCTGTCTCTGGAATGGGTCAAGGTCCGATCCGTCGAACGCAACCGACGGAACAAGGACCCGCCACCATGACCCAGTTCACCAGCCATACCCTCGACACCGCCCCGGAGGCCGCAAAGCCGATTTTCGAGGGCGTGAAGGCCGCTTTCGGCTTCGTGCCCAACCTGCAGTCCTATATGGCGGAATCGCCGGAACTGCTGGCCGGCTACACGGCGCTGTGGGACCTGTTCGCCAAGACCACGCTCAGCGCCCATGAGCAGCAGGTCGTCTATCTGACCGCCAATTTCGAGAACGAGTGCCACTACTGCATGGCCGGCCACACCACGCTCGCCCGGATGCAGAAGATGGGCGAGGACGTGATCGCCGCGCTGCGCGCCGGCAGCGAACTGCCCGACGCCCGGCTGGAGGCGCTGCACCGCTTCGCCACGCTGGTGGTGCGCAATCGCGGCTGGGTCGCCGACGCAGATGTCGATGCCTTCCTGGCGGCCGGCTTCACCCGCCGCAACGTCCTGGAGGTGGTGCTCGGCGTCGCCACCAAGGTGATGAGCAACTACACCAACCACATCACCCACACGCCGCTCGACGCCTTCATGAAGGGCAACGAGTGGAGCAAGCCCGCCGTCGCCTGACGCAAGGCGAAATGCTGTTCTCGTCCCCATCCGACAGGTCCCATTCCACAATCGATCCATACGGAGCTGACATGATTCTCTCTGGAAAACGCGCGCTGATCACCGGCGGCTCCAGCGGCATCGGCTTTGCCACTGCCCGGGCGCTCGGCGAGAAGGGGGTGGCCCTTGCCATCACCGGTCGGCGCACCGACCAGTTGGCCGGTGCGGTCGAGGCCCTGCAAAGGGCTGGAACATCGGTGACCGGCATCGTGGCCGATGTCGCGACCACCGAGGGGCGCCGGCAGACGCTCGACCACGCGCTCGGCGCACTGAGCGGGCTCGACATCCTGGTCAACAACGCCGGCGGCGTCCGCGCCGGACGGCTGGAGCAGGTCACCGAGGAGGACATCCTCGCGATGATCGCCGTCGATCTGGCCGCGCCCATCCTGCTGACGCGGACCGCTCTTCCGGTGCTGCGCGCCAGCGGCGAGGGGATGGTGGTGAATATTTCGTCGGGCCTGGGGCTCGTCGGCGCGCCGTTCTATGCCACTTATGCCGGCGCCAAGGCCGGTCTGGCCCGGTTCGGCGAAGCCTTGCGCCGCGAACTGAAGGGCGAGGGCGTCCATGTGCTGACCGTCTATCCCGGCGCCACGGACACCCCGATGATGGCGTCGAACACCGCCGGCCCGGAGTTGGGCTTCACCCGCGAAAGCGCCGAGGCCGTGGCCGCCGCCATCGTGGCGGGGATCGAAGCCGAGGCACTGGAGGTAATCCGCGGCGGCGAAGCAAGGGCGGCGATGATCACGCTCAACCGCGACGACCCGCTGGCCATCGACGCGCGGTTCCTCAATCTCAAGGCTCGCCTCGAGGAGGCGGTCAAGGAGCATGCCGCCTTGTGAACAAGGATCGGCAGCGGGGGGTGGCGATCAAACCACTCCTGGCCGATCCTTCGTGAGTGTCTCTCCGCCACGTCTATGGGCGTTGGCTTTGCGGTGGCGCACTGGGGCTTTTAATTCCGAGTATCAGCAACCCTCACATTCCTGTCCGTCAAAGGGTGGCAAAGCGGACGCTCTGATCCAGGCGGATCAGAGTGTCGCGAAAAGGAGGCCCCGCGGCATGAGCACCGTACCCATGGTGACGGGCTGGGCGCCGCTGGCGCCACCCCGGTCAATCAGCCCGCCTGCCGGTGCCCGCAGCGGCTATCGGGCTTCATTGCCGGCGCGGCGATACCGCGCCGCGTGCGCCATCCTACGGCGGGAAAGGCCGATCTTGATGCCGATCAGCACGGGGGCGGCGATGACGAAGAGCAGGGCGACGGCGTTGAACGCCGTGTCGAAGGCGATCACCGTAGACTGACCCGTCACGGACCGGCCCAGAAGGCTCGTCGCGGCCCGGCTCGCCGCCCCCGCCTCCAGCCCCTTCGCCGTCAGCGCGGCTGCGGTGGTCGTCAGCCGCTCGATGAGCATGGGGCCGCCCGCGGTGAGGTGGGCGCCGAGGACCGCGGCGTTGGCCGCGACGTCATGGTCGATCAGGGTCTGGAGCGCCGCGACTCCCATCAGGCCGCCGAGCTGGCGCCCTATGTTGAAGAGGCCGATTCCGGCCGCCAAATTCCGGCGGTCGAGAGTGCCGAAAGCGATCAGGGTGATCGACAGGAACAGCAAGCCAAGACCCAGGCCGCGCAGCAGGATCGTCGCCATCATATCGCCGGCGCCGCTCTCGGCGGTCGAGCCGGACAGCATCCACATGGCGGCCATGATCGCGAGGATGCCGAAAGGCACCGTCGCGAACGGGGGGACGCGGCGCACCTGAATCAGAAAGGCGACCATCAGGAGCGAGCCGATGAAAAACGCGCCGCTCGGCAACAGAAGCAGACCGGCCTCGGTGGGGGTGAAGGCGAGAACGGACAGGGCGAAAGACGGAATCAGGAATGCGCTTCCGAACAGGGCGGCTCCGGCGACGAAGCTGACGATGAAGGCGAAGGAAAAGGCGTCCGATGCGAAGGGGGAGACGTCGAGCAACCCCCGGCCCTTCATCGACGCTTGCTGGGCCAGAAAGACCAGCAGGGCGGCTCCGCCGGTCACGGCCAGCCACAGGAGGCGGGGCTCCTCGAACCAGTCCCACCGGCTGCCCTGGCTGAGGACGCAGGTGACGCAGAAGAACGTGACGGCGATCAAAGCGAAGCCGATCCCATCGAAAAGACGGGGCGCGGTCGCGGCGGGCATCGGCCCGTCGGCGATCAGCAGCAGTCCCGCTGCCGCCAGGGCCAGCGGAAAGACGCTGAAGAAGATCCAGTTCCAGGATTGGCTGTCGAGCAGCCACCCCTGGAAGGCGGGGGCGATGGTCGCGGGAGCGACGACGGCTCCCATGGCGAACAGGGCTTGAAGGACCGGCTGACGGGACCGGGGGCAGGCGAGAAAAAGGATCGCCTGTCCCCCGACGAGCAGGATGCCGCCGGCGAAGCCCTGGATGGCGCGAAGGGCGACCAGCAGGTCCAGCCGATCGGTCAGAGCGGCGATGCCGCACGCCATGCCCATGACCAGGGTCGAGGCAACGACCACTCCGCGCGGAGGGATGCGGGCCGTCAGCCAGGGGGCGGCCATGAAGCCGATGAGCTTGAGCGTGGTGTATCCGATGTCCAGCCAGGCAAACTCGTCGGGGGTCGCATGCGTGTCGCCCATGATGTCGCCGCGCCCGAGCGACAGGACGGTGCCGGCGACAGCCTCCGTCAGTGTGGCGAGCAGGATGCCGGCGACGAGGAAAACTTCGGCCGCAGCCCCCTCGCGGACCGGCATGGCGGCGGGAGCCGTGGTGGGGGCGGCGGTCATCGGTCGCCTCCCTGGGCAACTCCCTTGGCGATCTCGACACGCGCCGACAGGCCGGGCACGAGGCGGCCGGGCAGCCGGTTGCCGACGAGCCGGATCTTCACCGGCACGCGTTGGACGACGCGAACGAAGTTCCCCGTCGCGTTGTCCGCGGGCAGCAGGCTGAAGGCGGACCCGCTGCCGGGCGCGAGGCTGTCGACCACGCCGTCGAGCGTCCCGTCCGGATAACCGTCGACGGTGACGCGGGCGCGCTGACCGGGCCGGATGTGTTCGAGCTGGGTTTCCTTGTAGTTCGCCACCACCCACACATCGTCGACCGGAACGATGTCGAGCAGGGAGGCGCCCGGCGCGACGAGGCGGCCGACACGGACCTGGCGGTTGCCGATGACGCCGCCGACCGGCGCGCGCACCACGGTGCTCTCGAGATCGATCCGGGCGAGGTCGCGCGCCGCCTCAGCCTGGGCCACGGCGGCGGCGGCGGCGTCGCGCTGCGCCGCCAGGACGGCGAGGCGCTGCTGCTGGGCATCGACCGCCGCCGAGGCGGCCGACACGCCTGCCTCGGCTTTCAAGCGCGCCGCGTCGCTTTCATCGAGGTTGGCTTGGCTGACGGCGTTGCCGCGGATCAGTTCGCGGCGGCGGTCGTAGGCCTTGGCCGCGAGAGTCATCTCGGCCATGGCCGACCGTCCCTGGGCTTCGGCCTGCCGGATCAGGACGTACTGAAGCCGGGTCTCCGCATCGACGTCGGCAAGCCGGGCCCAGGCGGCGTTAAGGTTGGCCAACGCCTGGGCAAGCCGCGCGCGGTAATCGCGGTCATCGATCCGGAACAGGACGTCGCCCGCCCTGACGGTCTGGTTGTCCTCGACCTCGACGGTCATGACGTAGCCGGCAACCTTGGGGGCGAGCGAGGTCACGTCGCCGCGGATATAGGCGTTGTCGGTCGCCGTCCCGCCGTTCGAACCAGCCCAGAACCATCCGCCCGTCGCGGCCAGCACGGCTCCGAGGCACAGCAGCACGCCCGCGGTCCTTCTTTTGCCGGGGGGCGCCGCGGCGGCGCCGACCGCGGAACGGTCGCCGGTGACGCTTGCGTCAGCGACGGCGGCCCCCCTGCCCTCGATCCTGTCCATTCCCTTATTCCCTGTTGGGTGTGACCGGCCGCCACCGCCGCGTCGGGGTGTCGCCGGAGGGGAGCGGCGGCCGATCGCTGCCGCTCCCCTCCGCATCCGCTCAGGCCTTGGCGGCCACCGGGAGACGGAAGGGGGCACCCATCCGGTTGAAGGCGTTCATCGCGGCGATGGCGATGGTGAGATCGACCATATCCTTCGGTTCGAACGCCTCCGATGCCGCCGCATAGGCGGCGTCCGACGCGTGGGTTTCGCTGACGCGGGTCACCTCCTCGGCCCAGGCCAGGGCCGCGCGCTCCGTATCGGAGAACAAATGCGGCACCTCTTCCCACACCGGCACCAGCGTGACCTTGTCGACCGACATCGTCTTGCGGAGGTCGCGGCTGTGCAGATCGATGCAGTGGGCGCAGCCGTTGATCTGCGAAACCCTGAGGAACACCAAATGGATGAGTTCCTCGGGCAGGTTGGTGCTCTTCGTGACGTACTGATGAACGCCGAACAGAGCCTTCGCGCCATTGGGCGCGACCTCGTGCCAAGCCAAGCGTGCCATGTTCTTTACCTTTCCTGGATATGATCGATTGCGATAGCCGCTTCGCCGGCCCATGGCCGCCGCAGGGGTGTTTTCGAAGTCCGTCAGCGCTCGGTCTGCTGGCCGAGCCAGTCCTCGAACCGGATGGTGCCGAGGCGGGGATTCCGGCCGGGGGTCAGCGATTGATCGTTGAGAACGTCGCCGAAGTAGCGCGCGTGGATGTCCGGCACGACCTTGCGCGTGTCCTTCGTCGCCAGCAGAAAGCGCCGGACCAGATCGTCGAGCGGGATCGCCTCCGGACCGGCGACCTCGAGCGTGCCGCCGACCGGCGGCGCGAGGGTGACGTCGGCGAGCGCCGCCACCACGTCGTCGGAGGCCATCGGTTGGATCAGCGCCGGCGACAGGCGGATTTCCCCGCCGACGGTGGCCGACTGCGCGATCCCGCCGACGAATTCGAAGAACTGCGTGGCGCGCAGAATGGTGTGGGGAATGCCGGACGCCTTGACGAGGCTTTCCTGGGCGAGCTTCGCCCGGAAATAGCCGTTGTCGGGAAGCCGTTCACTGCCGACGATCGAGAGGGCGACGTGGTGGCGGACGCCGGCGGCCGCTTCGGCGGCGAGCAGGTTGCGGCCCGAGGTCTCGAAGAAGTCGAGGACGGCCTCGTCCTCCCACACCGGCGCGTTCGCCACGTCGACGACAACGGCGGCTCCGTCGATCGCCTGGGCCAGACCCTCGCGGGTGATGGTGTTCACCCCCGTCTTCGGGGAGGCTGCGAGCGCATCGTGGCCGCGTTCGCGCAGCGTCTTCACCAGCTTCGATCCGATGAGGCCGGTGCCTCCAATGACGACGATCTTCATGGGGTCTCTCCGCTTTTCTCGACGGGAACCAGCGCCGCCGATGGGATGGAGAATGCCTGGGCGTACCGGGGAAGTCCTTGCGGCGGGCTTGGATTGCCGTTCAAGAACGCTTGCTTTTCCGTCCAAGGAAGCCATGCGGCGCGCCTTGACGCGAACGGTGCAGCCGGCAATGCGCCGCTGTGCTATCACTGGCATGGAGCGTTCACCCGTCGCCCCGGACAAGGAGCCGAGGGGGATCGGCCCGGGGGAGATGGCGACCTTGCGGTTCACGTTCGGAGAGTGCGTGCTCGATCAGGAGCGCCGGGAACTGACCCTGCGCGGGCAGGTCGTGGGTGTCGGCCCGCAGGTCTTCGACCTGCTGCTGCATCTCGTCCGCAACCACGACCGCGTCGTCAGCAAGGACGACCTGCTGGAGGCGGTGTGGAACGGACGGATCGTCTCGGAATCGACCATCACCAGCCACATCAACGCGGTCCGCAAGGCCATCGGCGACAGCGGCGATGAGCAGCGCCTGGTCCGCACGGTCCCCCGCAAGGGGTTCCGCTTCGTCGGGGCGATCGAAGGCGGGGCGATCGAAGGCGGCGCGACCGGGGAGACACGGCAGCCTGGCGGAGCGGAAATCGCCAGCCGCGCGTCCGGCGAAGGCAAGGAGACACCGTCCGGTCCGGCCCTGCCGGGCAAGCCTTCGATCACCGTGCTGCCTTTCCAGAACCTGAGCGGCGACCCCGAGCAGGACTATTTCGCCGACGGGGTGGTGGAAGACATCATCGCCGCCCTGTCGCGCATCCGCTGGCTGTTCGTCATCGCGCGCAACTCGAGCTTCGCCTACAAGGGCCGGGCGGTGGATGTGACGGAGGTCGGCCGTGAACTGGGCGTCCGCTACGTGCTCGAAGGCAGCATCCGCAAGGCTGGGAACAGGGTGCGCATCACCGGGCAGCTCATCGACGCGACGAGCGGGACGCATCTCTGGGCGGAGCGTTTCGAGGGCATGCTCGACGACCTTTTCGAATTGCAGGACCGGATCGCCGAAAGCGTCGTCGGCGCGATCTCGCCGCAGCTCGAGCGGGCGGAGATCGAGCGCGCCAAGCGCAAGCCGACGGAAAGCCTGGACGCCTACGAGTACTATCTCCGCGGCACGGCGAAGCTGCACAGCGGAACCCGCGAGGCGATCGACGCGGCGCTGCCCCTGTTCCACAAGGCGACCGAACTCGACCCGGAATTCGCATCGGCCTATGGCGGGGCGGCCTGGTGCCATCTCTGGCGCAAGGTGAACGGTTGGATGACCGATCGGCCTCGGGAAATCGCCGAGGGGGTCCGGCTGGCGCGGCTGGCGGTGGAGTTCGGCCGCGACGACGCGGTCGCCCTGACGAGAGCCGGGCACGCGCTCGGTCACTTCGTTGCCGATCTCGATGGCGGCATCGCGCTCATCGACCGCGCCGTGTTGCTCAACCCAAATTTCGCCCCGGCTTGGTTCCTCGGCGGCTACCTGCGCGCTTTCCGCGGTGAAACGGAAAGCGCGAGCGAGCATTTCGCCCATGCCGCCCGCCTGAGCCCGCTGGATCCGGAGATGTTTCGGATGCAGACAGGAACGGCGCTCGCGCATTTCTTCGCCGGGCGCTACGATTGCGCCGCAGCCTGGGCGGACAAGGCGTTGGGGAACCTGCCCGGCCTCTTGGTCGCTATCGCCCTGACGGCGGCGAGCCACGCGCTCGCCGGGCGGATGGAGGACGCGCGGCAAGCGATGCGGGGGCTGCGCGCACTCGACCCGACCTTGCGCGTTTCCACGCTCAAGGAGTGGCTGCCGATCCACCGTCCCGAGGATATCACGCGGTTTGCGGAGGGGCTGAGACTGGCTGGGTTGCCGGAGTGAACCCGGCCCTCGCCTGAAGCTTCGACGGATGCCGTTTTGCCTCACAAGCCGCCGCCCCCGGCCGGCCGCTGCTTCCTCCAGGTTCTGCACATCCCGGCGTCGACCGCCCCGCCCCGGGGATCACCGCGCCGGCATGCCGTTGAGGATCGGATTTTGCACGCATGCGGGCATACGCGCTGCAGGATCCTCCCGCTGAAAGGATGTTGCGAAAGGGAGCGGTCGGGGGGGTGCATGACCAATGTGTAAAGCTATGCCTTACAGAATTCCATTGACACACCGAGTGTAAACCACCACTTTACACCCATGATCCGTACCATCCAAGACAAGGCGCTCCGGCGCTTCTTCGAGACCGGCAAGGCGGATAAGCTGCCAATCCAGGGGGCAGCCAACATTGCCCGCCTTGGCCGCATCCTGCTGGCGCTCGATGCCGCCGGAAAGCCGGAGGATCTGAATCTGCCCGGCTTTTACTTCCATGGGCTGGAAGGCGCTCCGCCACGCTGGTCCGTGCGGGTCACTGCCAACTGGCGCGTCACCTTCGCATGGGACGCTCCCGACGCCATCGCTGTCGATCTGGAGGATTATCACTGATGACTGAAACCCCTCTGCGGCGCGGCCTTGCCCCGCTCCACCCCGGCGCTCTCCTGCGCGAGGACGTACTCCCGGCTTTGGATCGGCCCGTTACTGAGGTTGCCAAGCTCTTGCGCGTGTCGCGCCAGACCTTGCATGCCCTTCTGAGGGAAGAACAGCCAGTCACCCCGGCCATGGCCCTGCGGCTGGGCAAGCTGTGCGGCAACGGGCCGGAGCTGTGGCTCAACCTTCAAGCCAAGCATGACCTTGATCGGCTTGGCCGCGAGATGGCCGCCGATCTCGCCGAGATTCCCACCCTCAACGCCGCCTGAAACCTGGGGGGGCGGCGTCGGCCGCCCTTGTCGCGAAAAGGGCGCATGTGCCACCGTGGTGCATCGAGGTGAGCGGGGACGGACGGAACCCGTGTTCCGGTCTTTTCAAGAGACGCGGACATAGCTCGGGCGTGCTAAACCGAACATGCAGTTGAGCAGGTTGGCCGCAATCATGAGCTCGGTACGCCGCCCGTCGTCGCTGTGGGCGCGCAGGCGATCGCCAATGACCTGTTTGTAGCGCGCGATCGCCGCCTCCGCTTTGGCCCGCGCGTTGTAGCCGGACGTTCGCTGCCAAGCCATGCGGCCGGTCTCGGCAATCGCCAGAAGATGGCGGTCGCGCTGGGTCGGCGCCGCCTCCGCGGTGGCGCTGAGGGCCGCATCGCGCCGCGGCGGGGCGATCACCGCCGCTTCCGGGTGGCAGGCGGACACGGCTGCGTACACGTCGGTTCGGTCGTAGCCGCCGTCGCCGATCAGCACCTCTACCGGAGCGTTGACCTGATCAAGCAAGGGGCCGACTTGCGAGGCGTCGTCGACATCGGGCGTCGTCAACGCCAGAGCGACAATTTGCCCCGTGCCGGCATCGACGCCGACATGGAATTTGCGCCAGGATCGGCGCGTCTTGGAACCGTGCTTCTCGACCAGCCACTCCCCGGGTCCGCTGAGTTTCAGCCCCGTACTGTCGACCAGCAGGTGCCATGGGCCAGCGGTCCACGGACGAATTGGCACGGCCAGAGTGCGGGCGCGGCGGCTCAGGGTGGTGTGGTCCGGCACCGGCAGGTCGAGCTGGAGCAACTGCATCAGCGAGCCAATCAGCCCCTCAGTCTGGCGGAAGGCCATATGGAAGAGCGCCCGCAGCGTCAGCGCCGTCTCGATTGCCACGGCTGAATAGCGCGGCTGTCCGCCACGAGTAGTCCGCGGGGCGGCGCGCCAAGCCTGAATGGCCTCATCACAGAACCAGATCGTCAGGCTGCCACGCTGGCGCAGACTGGCCTCATAGGCTGAACCGCCAGGAGGCCGGGATCCTCGGTGCCATCCAGCAGCCGCTCGTGCCAATCACGGAAGGCATCGGCACGGGCAGGGTGAGCGGATGGTTCCGTGCCCTCCGGCGGGCTGCCGAGCCCGAGAACAAAGTGACTGTTGTCCCAGAGGAAGAAGGGCCGGGGCTTGATGCCGGATCGCGTGAAGGAGCGTGGGACCGTCATCGCCTGCCCGCCGCCGCGGTTCCGTCCGTCAGTGGAAAGGCGGAGGTCGTCACAGGCGACGGGCTCGCCGTCTGCCGATAGCACCAGCCCGAAGGCAATGCGTTCACGCGTGAAACCGAAGGACGGGACATCGCAACGACGTTCCAGCCGACCGTAATGGGAGGTGAGAGAGGCGAGGACCGTCATGGCCGCACCGCCGTAACAAAGGGTGGAACGCTGATGACACCGTCGCGCAGAATAGCGTGGAAAAACCGGGCGGCGTGATTGTTGGCGTAGTCGATGTCGAGCAGCATCGGGCCGAGATCACGGTCGCGCTGGTCATCGGGCAATTGGTGCTCAGGCAATGGCCCCTCCCACAGCGCGACATCGGCTGGAAACTCGCGGGTGCCAAGATAGGGCGAGCGGAAATCAAATAATCAACGTCAACCAAAAAGGTCGTGGCTCGGCACTGCCGGATGTCCGCGGCGTTCCGCGGCAGACTTTGAATGTCACCGCTCTGCTTTGCATGGCGTACGGAAATAGCCGAGACGCGGTCACCGATTTCGTTGCGCGTCATCGACTGGAAGCGAATCGGTTTGAGCACATGAATTTGATCGATGATCCAACGCAGTCTGGGACGCCAATAAACAGCTTCAAAAATTCCGCGGGCGGCAGATGGCGTGATAACCGGATAGGAGGAACGCTCAGTCTTGAACTCGGCGCATGAAAAGCAGGCGCGAGCACCAGAGACACGCAATGTGGCGTCACATCCCATAGCAGCCTCCCGCAAAAAGCATTTATCGGAAGGATAATTGTTTTTTTCCGCAAAAAACTTGTCATCAGTGATAGACTTACGGGAATTATCAACAGAATTTGGCATACCGGGTCCATGATATGCTAACTTACAGATTTTTTGATGGGAATATAGTAATTAAGATCACGGAATTTTGGTAAACTTTCTCTCAGAGCACCTTTTATCGATGCAAATTTATTATTATAACATTCAAATGCTTTCAATTTTCTTGTGCAGACTTTGAAATATAGGTGAGCCAAAACTGGACGACTGAAATTCAGGAACAGAACGTTGATCGCCACAGCAATTTCACAAAAATGAATTGTATATTTTTGAATTTCCACATAACCAAAAACACTTCGCTAGTCCATTCCGAGCACGGTTGTGGCGAACTATTTTATGGTTCCAGCGAGTGCGTTATATGGGTGCTCTCGTAACACTTTATGGTTCCATCCAGACAGACCATGCGCTTCGACCTGACCGACCTGCGGCTGTTCCTGCACATTGTCGAGACCGGCAGCATCACCGCCGGGGCGGAGCGCAGCGCCATGGCGCTTGCGTCGGCCAGCGCGCGGGTGCGCGGGATGGAGGAGGCGCTCGGCATCCCGCTGCTGGAGCGCTTCCGCCGCGGCGTCCGCCCCACACCGGCCGGCCGCGCGGTGGTCCACCATGCCCGCCTCGTCCTCCACCAGCTGGAACGCATGCGCGGCGAGCTGGCGGAATACGCCAAGGGACTGAAGGGCCATGTCCGGCTGCTGTCCAACACCGCGGCGATCAACGAATTCCTGCCCGACGCGCTCGCCGGCTTCCTCGCCGACAATCCCAGCATCGACATCGATCTGGAGGAGCGGCCGAGCCACGCCATCGTCGAGGCGGTGGCCGCCGGGCTGGCCGACCTCGGCGTGGTCGCCGACATGGTCGATCTCGGCGGGCTGGAAACCCGCCCCTTCCGCAGCGACCGGCTGGTCGCCGTGCTGCCGCTGTCGCACCGGCTGGCCGGGCACGACCGGATTTCCTTCGCCGACCTGCTGGACGAACCCTTCGTCGGCCTCAGCGCCGGCAGCGCCCTGCAGGACTATCTGAACGGCCACGCCACCCGCGCCGGCCGCAGCCTGTCCTACCGCGTGCGGGTGCGCGGACCGGTGGCACTCTGCCGGCTGGTCGAACGCGGGGTCGGGGTCGGCATCGTGCCGGAGACCGCAGCCCTGCGGGCGCTCGACAGCGGCGGCCTGCGGGTCATGCCGCTGAGCGACCCCTGGGCGCCCCGCCTGCTGGTGCTGTGCGCCCGGAATTTTGCCGATCTTTCCGCCCACGCCCGCCGGCTTGTCGATAGCTTGTCCGAAAACGCCCCGGCGCCGATCTGAAACGCCGTTAGGACAGTATCGCTTACCTTTTTTCCCGTCGGTTTTCCTGAATTTCCGCCGGTTTGCCGGTTCCGCCCCCTCCCGCCGACTCGAGTCGGCTTCCTCCCTCCCGGCGCACCGATCCGTCCACCGCCGGATGCGGCGGATGGGCGCTGTGCGCCTTTGC
Source organism: Azospirillum sp. TSH64 (assembly GCF_003116035.1). Classification (GTDB taxonomy): domain Bacteria; phylum Pseudomonadota; class Alphaproteobacteria; order Azospirillales; family Azospirillaceae; genus Azospirillum. The sequence continues at coordinate 7,356,115 of NZ_LGQW01000015.1, read as the reverse complement.
CGCGGCATCGGCGATGGCGGAGCCATGGCGGGGATGTGAATGCGCTATGGATAAATTCGGCAAACATGTGACTGGGTTGTCCGAATCTTTGGACAAATACCCCAAAAGGAGTGCGAATCGCCGCTTGGTCAGAAATCCTGCCGTTTATTTGCCGTCGAAAAGTCGTCGGGGGGGTGGTACTACCAATCAAAAGAAAAACGCGTTCAAAGCAGACACGCCCGAAAAACCCGAGAGGAGAAAACCACCATCATGCGTACGGCGACGAAGGATCTGGCAGGCGACTTGCGGCAGCAACTGGCCGAACTGGTGCGCAGCCGGGTTCCGAACGCGCGGGCGGAGCGCTTCGTGAAGCGCTTCTACGCCAACGTGCCCCCCGACGACCTGCTGCGCAGCACGCCGGAACAGCTTTACGGCGCGGCACTGGCCATGTGGCAATGGGGCCAGCAGCGCACCGCAGGCCGGCCCAAGGTGCGCGTCTACGCGCCGCGTCTGGACGAGCACGGGTGGCAGGCCGAACGCTCGGTGGTGGAGATCGTCAACGACGACATGCCCTTCCTGGTCGATTCCGTCACGGCGGAGCTGAACCGGCAGGGCGTCACCGTCCACCTCATCATCCATCCCGTCACCCGCGTCGTCCGCGACACCGACGGCCGCATCGTCGAGCTGCTGGAGCCCGGCGAGGAAGCCGACGGCGCGCATGACGAATCCTTCATGCACTGCTCCATCGACCCGCTGTCGGACCCGGCCGCCCAGGCCCGCCTGCGCGAGGGCATCGAGCGGGTGCTGGCCGACGTCCGCGCCGCGGTCGAGGACTGGATGCCGATGCGCGAGCGCGTGCGCGCCGCCCGCGACGACATCGCCCACGCCCCCGACGCCGAGGAATCGCAGGAGGCGGCCGATTTCCTGAGCTGGATCGACGACGGCAACATGACCCTGCTGGGCAGCCGCCTCTACACCGCCACCATCGGCGGCGCCGGCCAGGAGCCCTGGCTGGAGCTGGTCGAGGGCAGCGGGCTGGGCGTGCTGCGCGCCCCGGAGATCACCGTGTTCGACGAGCACGGCCACGCCGCCGTGCTGCCGGAGGAAATCCGTGCCTTCCTGCACCAGCCGCGCGCCCTGCTGGTGACCAAGGGCACCCGGCAGGCCACCGTCCACCGCTCGGTCCCGCTCGACGCCATCCTGGTCAAGCGCTTCGACGGCGAGGGCAAGGTGGTCGGCGTCACGCTGGCGGTCGGCCTCTTCACCTCGGTCGCCTACAACCGCAGCCCGCGCGAGATCCCGTTCCTGCGCCGCAAGGTCGCCCGCGTGATGACCCGCGCCGGCTTCGACCCGTCGGGCCATGACGGCAAGGCGCTGCTGAACATCCTTGAGACCTACCCGCGCGACGAGCTGTTCCAGACCCCGTCGGACGAGCTGTTCGAGACGGCGGTCGGCATCCTCTACCTGCAGGAACGCCAGCGCCTCGCTCTGTTCGTCCGCCGCGACCCGTTCGAGCGCTTCGTCTCCGCGCTGGTCTTCGTGCCGCGCGACCGCTACGACACCGCGCTGCGCCGCAAGATCCAGTCGGTCCTCGAATCCGCCTTCCACGGCACCTGCACCTCCTACTTCACCCAGCTGTCGGACAGCGCGCTCGCCCGCCTGCACCTGATGGTGAAGACGGAGCCGGGCAAGCTTCCCCCCGTCGACATCGGCGAGATCGAAGCGCGGCTGGTGCAGGTTTCCCGCAGCTGGGCCGACCGCATGCGCGACGCGCTGGTCGAGGCCCATGGCGAGGAGACCGGCAACGCCCGCCTGCGCCGCTACGCCGACGCCTTCCCAGCCGGCTACCGCGAGACCTTCCCGGCGGAAACCGCGGTCCACGACATCGACCGCATCGAACGGGCCCTGACCGAACAGCGGCTCGGCATCGTGCTGTTCCACCCGCTGGAGGCCGACGGCGACGAGCTGCACGTCAAGATCTACCACCAGGGCCGGCCGGTGCCGCTGTCCGACGTGCTGCCGATGCTGGAGCACATGGACCTGAAGGTGATCACCGAGCAGCCCTACGAGGTCCGCCCGGCCGGCGGTTCCACTCCGGCCCAGTCGGTCTGGATCCACGACTTCGCCGCCCGCACCCAGAATGGTCTGCCGGTCGACTGCGTCAAGGTCAAGCAGACCTTCCAGGACGCCTTCGCCGACATCTGGGACGGCCGGATGGAGGATGACGGCTTCAACCGTCTGGTGCTGCGCGCCGGTCTGGCCGGCCGCGAGGTCACGATCCTGCGCGCCTACGCCAAGTACCTGAAGCAGGCCCGCTTCGCCTACGCCCAGGACACCATCGAGACGACGCTGGCCGCCCACCCGCAGACCGCACGCCTGCTGTCCCGCCTGTTCGCCGCCCGCTTCGATCCGAAGAACCTTGTCGAAGAGGCGCCGATCCTTGAGCAGATCGAGACCGCGCTGGACGCCGTCACCAACCTCGACGACGACCGCATCCTGCGCCGCTTCGTCAACCTGATCCGCGCCACACTCCGCACCAACGCCTATCAGACCGGGCCGGACGGGGCGCCCAAGCCGCACCTGTCCTTCAAGCTGGACAGCGGCTCCATCGAGGAGCTGCCGCTGCCCCGCCCGTGGGTGGAGGTCTTCGTCTACAGCCCGCGCATGGAGGGCGTCCATCTGCGCGGCGGCAAGGTGGCGCGCGGCGGCATCCGCTGGTCCGACCGCCGCGAGGATTTCCGCACCGAGATCCTAGGGCTGATGAAGGCGCAGATGGTGAAGAACACCGTCATCGTGCCGGTCGGCTCGAAGGGCGGCTTCGTCGTCAAGCGTCCCCCGCCCATCGGCGCCGGCCGAGAGGCGGCACTCGCCGAAGGCATCGAGTGCTACAAGATTCTGATGCGCGGCCTCTTGGACATCACCGACAATTTCGCCGCCGACGGGTCCGTCGTGCCGGCGAAGGACGTGGTGCGCCATGACGCCGACGATCCCTATCTGGTGGTCGCCGCCGACAAGGGCACGGCCACCTTCTCCGACATCGCCAACGGCGTTTCCATCGACCACGGCTTCTGGCTGGGCGACGCCTTCGCGTCCGGCGGCTCGGCCGGTTACGACCACAAGGTGATGGGCATCACCGCCCGCGGCGCCTGGGAATCGGTGAAACGCCATTTCCGCGAGATGGGCACCGACATCCAGACCACCGACTTCACCGTGGTCGGCGTCGGCGACATGTCGGGCGACGTGTTCGGCAACGGCATGCTGCTGTCCCGCCACATCCGGCTGCTCGCCGCCTTCGACCACCGCCACATCTTCCTCGACCCCGATCCCGATGCGGCGACCAGCTGGGAAGAGCGCAACCGGCTGTTCGCCCTGCCCCGCTCCTCCTGGGCCGATTACGACCGCTCCAAGCTCTCCGCCGGCGCCATGATCGTCGAGCGCAGCGCCAAGACGGTGGAGCTGACGGCGGAGGTCCGCGCCCGCTTCGGCATCGAGCAGGCCCACCTGTCGCCGGTCGAGCTGATGCGCCGCCTGCTCACCGCCGAGGTCGATCTGCTGTGGTTCGGCGGCATCGGCACCTACATCAAGGCCGCGACCGAGACCAACGCCGAGGCCGGCGACAAGGCCAACGACGCGCTGCGCATCGATGGCGGCCAGATCCGCGCCAAGGTGGTCGGCGAAGGCGCCAACCTGGGCGTCACCCAGCGCGGCCGCATCGAGGCCGCGCAGAAGGGCCGCGACGGCAAGGGCGTCCGCCTGAACACCGACGCCATCGACAATTCGGCCGGCGTCGACACCTCCGACCATGAGGTGAACATCAAGATCCTGCTGGGCGACGTCATGGCGCGCGGCGACATGACGCTGAAGCAGCGCGACACCCTGCTGGCCGCCATGACCGACGAGGTGGCGGGGCTGGTGCTGGCCGACAACTACCGCCAGACCCAGGCCCTGACCATCGCCGAGGCGCAAGGGGCCGGCCTGCTGGAAGCCCAGCTGCGCTTCATCCGCAATCTGGAGCGCAACGGCCGGCTGAACCGCGCCATCGAGTATCTGCCGACCGACGAGGAGCTGGCCCAGCGGATGGCCGAGCGCCGCGGCCTGACCCGGCCGGAGCTGGCGGTGCTGCTGGCCTATGCCAAGATCACGCTGTACGACGATCTGCTGGCCTCGGAGCTGCCGGACGATCCGGCGACGGTCGAGGATCTGCTGCGCTACTTCCCGCAGCCGCTGCGGGACGGCCAAAGCGAGGCGATCTCGCGCCACCGCCTGCGCCGCGAGATCATCGCCACCGCCGTCACCAACAGCCTGGTCAACCGCGTCGGTCCCACCTTCGTCCGCGACATGGTGGAGAAGACCGGCCTCGGCCCGGCGGATGTCGCCCGCGCCTATGCCATCGCCCGCGACGTGTTCCAGCTGCGCCCGCTGTGGGACGCCATCGACGCGCTCGACACCGTCGTGCCGGCGGCCTTGCAGACGGCGCTGATGCTGGAGACCATCCACCTGCTGGACCGCGCGGTGGCCTGGTTCCTGGCCCACAGCCCGCACCCGCTGGATCTGGGCCGCGAGTCCGCCGCCTTCCGTCCGGGGGTGGAGGCTCTGGCCGCCGGGCTGGACCGCTTCCTCGACGAGGAGGAGTCCTCGCGCCTCGCCACCCGCATCGCCGACGCCATTGCCCAGGGCGTGCCGGAGGATCTGGCCCGCCGCATCGCCGCCTTGCCGGTTCTCGCCGCCGCCCCCGATCTGGTGCGGATCGCCGAGCGCACCGGCCGCGCGGTGGAGGGCGTCGCCTCGGTCTATTTCGGCCTTGGCCGCCGCTTCGGCCTGGAATGGCTGCGCGACCGCGCCAGCACGGCGAAGGTCGACAACCACTGGCAGCGTCAGGCGGTCGCCGCCATCGTCGACGACCTGTTCGCCCACCAGAGCGCCTTGACCGTGCGCGTGCTGGAAAGCGAAGGCGACGAGGCCGCGGCGGTCGATGGCTGGATCGCCACCCGCAATCTGGTGGTCGAGCGGGTCGAACAGCTTCTGGCCGAACTGCGCGCCCAGCCGGCGGTCGATCTCGCCATGCTGGCTGTCGCAAATCGGCAGCTGCGCGGCCTGATCGCCGGGTAACCCTGTCACAGAGATAGGAGACGCTCGGTTCGGATGGCTTGGCTGCACTGTCCTGCGCAGCCGGGCCTTTCGGAGTGCCGGTGCCTTTACAGGCACGTTCGGGTACCGGCTTTCAGTCTCCTCGCCTCGGGCGGATCCACCTGATCGTGGATCCGCCCATTTTCTTTTCTCCTGCGTATCTCGGGGGTTGGGTAGCAACGGAACAGAAAACCTGCACAAGGAGCTTTCCCGGACCGAAGGGGCGTTACACGACGCGGGAATGTTGAACGGGCGGCTGCATCAGTTCGATGGTGATACCATCCGGACCGGAGATGTACGCGACCATTGTTCCGCATCGGGGGCCGGCTGGTATCGGCTGCGGCGAACCCTTCACTGCCCACCCCGCCGTCTCAACCCGCGCGATCGCCTTGCGGATATCCGCAACCGTGATGGCGATGTGCGCGGCGCCGATCGCACCTGCGCTACGAGGTGTCTGGCCCAGCGTACGGCCTGTCGAATATTCGAGGAGTTCGACAGGGTAGCCGTTTGGAGCCGTCACCAGCGCCATTCGGCAGCGCGGATCGTCAACCCCCGTGGCCTCCCGTAGAAACTCCCCACCCATCTCTCCTCGGCGAGCAAGGTCGAAACCCATCGCCTCAGTCCAAAACTGGATCGCCTCCTCCAACGAGGCGACCGAGAATCCCGTATGGTCCACAGCTATCACGCCAGCATCTTCGGCCATTTTCAATCCTCTCATATCGACCAGTTACGTCTGTGCCCGAGCTGACGACGGCTTTGCGGCTTCACCGCTCGGCCTATCACTACGATGGCGGCTACCGGTCACATATGGTCCGACAAACCCCGTTTTGTTGTTACGCAGCACGGCCAATCCTAAAAATCCCGAAACAACTGCCAATCCAGACGACAAACCGTGAAATCCTTATGTAGGTTTTCTGGTCCGCTGCTACTCAGACCCCTATCTCCCACTTGCGGCGGGGAAATGCCCTCTCCTGCCTCTCGCACAAACGAAGTTTGTACTGACGGCGTCAGGCGGATCGAAGATCCGCTGAAAGCCCCGGGAGAGGGAGGCATATGCGACAGCTCTCTGAACCGTGGCAGGCTTTCCAACTCGAAAGCAACTTTAACGATTTGGCCTGTCGCAGCCGACTCAACCGCCAATGCGCCCCGGATGGTCGCTGTCCAGCAGCGCCTCCACGTGATCGCAAAGGGGACCGAGCAGCGCCGGCCAGTCATTGTCGCTGCGCTCCAGGAACGCCGTTCGCACGCGGTCGCGTTCGGCGGCCAGACCGGCCGGCCCCAGCTCGTGGAAGATGTGGCGCAGGTTCTCCCGGTTCGTCTCCTGCGCCGCCGGGTCGTAGGACCAGCCGAAGCGCGGGTTGCCCGCCCCGTCCCACCAGTCGTCATGGCCGTAGATGGCGAAGCCCGACAGCAGATACTCGATCATGTTGATCGGCCCGGTCTTCGAGTAGGAGGTGTTGCCGACGATCAGGAAATTCTGGCGCAGGAGGGCCATCAGGTCGGCCCGTCCCTTCGGCACATGGGCGGCGACGCTGAAGTCGGTGTTCTCCTGCAAGCCGATGTCGCGCAGGATCTGGATCAGCTCCGCCGAGTTCTTCCGCGGGCCGCCGTGATAGACCAAGCTCCAGCGGCACGCGCCAGGGCGAGAAGCCCGCCCGCGCATCGAACACATCGCGGCTGAGCTGGGCATGCCAGTGCATGCGTCTTCGGATAGGCGTCCGGCGGCTACGGGAAACTGACATGGATGATGGGGTCGCTCATCCCCGCTCTCCCATGGTCGCAGCCAGCATGTCCAGAATGCGCCGCGTGGCATCGGCCGGATCGATGTCGGCGATGCAATGCGCCTCGGCCGCCAGACAGGACATGGTGCAGGGCGGCACCGCCGCCTCGGGCCGCAGGACCAGCGCCCGCTCCTCCCGCCCGCCGGTCCAGGGCCGGAAGCGCTCCGGCGCGTGGAAATGGTTGGGATCGCCGCCGATGGGATGGCAGGAGAACACCGCCACCGGCACCCCGGCCGCTGCCGCCAGATGGGCCGGGGCGGAATCCATGGTGATCGCCAGCGCCGCCTCCGCCATCGCCGCCGCGGCAACGCGCAGCGGGGTGGCGCCGGTCAGGTCGATGGCCCGTCCCGGCAGTGCCGCCAGAAGCGCGCCGGCAGCCGGCCGTTCCTCCATGGTGCCCAGCACGGCGACCCGCGCATCGAGCGCGCTCGCGACGGCGGAGACCGCCGCGGCCAGCCGCTCGGCCGGATAGACGCGGCGCGGGCTGGCCGCCCCCGGCGCCACCACGATCAGCGGCCGGCCATCCCCAGCACCAACTCCGAGAAGCCCCCGCGCCTCCGCCCTGTCCTCCGCCATCAGCGCCAGTTCCAGCGGCCCCGGATCCGCTCCCGCGCCGAGCGCCTCCAGCAGGGCGGCGTTCTGCTCCACCTCGTGCCGCCCCGGCGGCGGGGCCAGCGCCAGCCCATAGGCGCGGTCGAAGCCCTGGTTGCCGTCGGCCTTCCACGGCGTGACCCGCTCGGAAAAACCGGCGACCAGCTTTGCCCGGCTGTTGGCGGCCAGCGTCGTCGCGTCATGGCGGTCGAAGTCGTAGCGCGGCACCAGCGCCAGATCGAAGCCGGCGCGGTAGCATTCGGCAAACAGTTTCAGCCCGCCGGGGGTGATGCCGCGGAAATCGATGCCGCCGCCCTCCTTCGGCCGCGGCGCCACCACCCCGTCGACCCAGCGGCAGGTCAGGGCCAGATCCGCCACCGCCTCGCGCACCGCCAGCAGGATGCGCGCCTGCGGGGCGGCGGCGCGCAAGGCCCGCAGGAAGGGGGTCGCCATCACGAAGTCGCCGGCCTCGTCCAGCTTGACGACCAGGATGCTGCGGACGGCCGCCAGATCGCAGACGCTCATCACCGCCCCTCCCCTTCCGGCATATCGAACGCAACCGGCGGCAACCCGGCGCACCAGCGGCGCCACGCCGTGCGATAGCCGGCCTCCACCGCGCGGGCATAGCCGGTCTCGTCCATCAGGGCCGACCGCCGCATCCGCTCGCGCAAATCCCCGCGCTGCGCGTCGAGGAAGGCGCGGTCGGTCGCCAGCCGGACGCCCTGCGCCAGATAGGCCTCGTCGTCGCGCGTCACCAGCGCCGCCATCCCGACGGCGTCCAGCAGGGTCGCCCCCCAATGGCCGATCAGCGTCGGCCCGGTCCGGTTCAGCACCGGCACGCCCATCCACAGCGCGTCGCAGATCGTCGTCCCGCCATTGGCGAAGACGGGGTCGAGCGCCACGTCGATGGTGACGTAATCCTGATAGGGATCCGGGGTGACGCCGCGCAGCTCAAGCCGCTCCGCCGCGATGCCGTGCCGGGCGAAGGCGGCCAGCAGGCGCCGGTCGGCACCGCCGCCGCTGCCCAAGCCCCGCCATTTCAGCACCAGCTTCGCCGTCGGCACCAGCGCCAGCAGCCGCGCCCACAGCGCGATGGTGGCGGCGTTCACCTTGGTGATGTTGTTGAAGGACCCGAAGGTGATGTGGCCGCGGCGCTCCAGCGGCGGCTGGATCGGCGGCGCGAAGGCGGAGTCCGCCGGGCGGTAGCACAGCACGCAGCCCGGCAGCCGGATCAGCTTTTCCGCATGCAGCGCGTCCGCCCCCGGCGGCGCCAGGCGGGGATCGGCGAGCTGGTAATCGACGGCGTCGAGGCCGGTGGTGTTGGGATAGAGCGGCAGGCTGACCTGAACCGGCGCCGGGCGGCGCGCCATCAGGGCCATGCGGTTGCGCGACATGTGGCCGCCGGCATCGACCAGCAGGTCGATGCGGTCCTCCCGGATCCGGCGGTCGAGTTCCTCGTCGGTCAGCACCGCCACGTCGCGCCAGCGGTCGGCTGCCGCCTGGAAACGCTCGGTGGTGGCATCGCGGCTGCGGTCGTTGTGGTAGCAGGTGACCTCGACCCTCCCGCGGTCGTGCCCCTCGATCAGCGGCAGCAGGAAGTGATAGCCCGGCCCCGGATAGCGCTGGAAATCCGGCGACAGGTAGCCGACGCGCAAACGCCGCTCCGGGTCGCGGCTCTCCACCGCATGGGGAACGGCCGGGACCGCCGGCAGATGGCGTTGGAAGGCGCGATGCTCGCGGAAGACCTCGACCGGATCGGCCCGGTCGTCGAAGCACAGGCAGAACAGCATGTTGGAGCGGATCGCCGCGTCGTCCGGCGTCCGGTCGAGCGCCGCGCGGAAAGCCGCCACCGCCTCCCCATGCAGCCCCAGCGCCATCCGGGCGACGCCGAGATTGGAGTTGGCGAGCGCCAGCTGGTCCATGTCCTGCGCGATTTCGCCGAGCCGCCTGGCGCGGTCGAGCGGCGGGATCGCCTCCTCCGCCGCGTTGGCCTCCAGCAGCAGGGTGCCGATGTTGACCCAGGCCGCCACATCGTCGGGCGTCAGCACCAGCGCCCGCCGGTGCCAGGACAGCGCCGCCTCCGGCTGCAAGGCCAGCTGGAAGGCGGATCCGGCATTGGCGGCGAGTGCCGCATCGTCGGGCGCCACCCGCACCGCACGCAGCACCGCCGGCACGGCCCCCGCCATCCCCAGCGTCGCCCGCGCCAGTCCCAGCCCCGACAGCGCAAGGCCGGAGTCCGGCCTCAGCGCCAGCGCGTGGCGGTATGCCCGCTCCGCCGCCGCGATCCGCCGCCGGCCATAGAGCCGGCCGGCCAGCGCCAGCACCACATCCTCGGCCAGCGGGTCCAGCCGCGCCAGCCGTGCGAGCCAGACCGGCTCCTGCGCCGGCCCGGTCCCGGAACCGCCCAGGCTGCGGACCGCCGCCGCCTGCGCCGGCACCAGCGCCAGCAGCCGGCGGGCCGCCGCCCAAGCGGCTCCGTTGCCGCCCAGCTGCCGGGACAGCTGCATGTATTGCTCCAGCGGTTCCGCCATCTCCGGCGCCCGTCCCGCCAGCGCCCGGAAGGCCGCCGCCGCCCCGGCGATCCGGCCGCCGTCGCGCAGGGCGGCTCCCCGGTTGAAGGCCGCCAGGATCCGGTGCGGCTCCAGCGCCGCCGCCCGCCCGTACCAGTCGGCGGCCGGCAGGAAGCGCCCGCAATCGTAGAGCGCGTCGCCCAGATCCGCCGCGGTGCCGGCATCCGCCGGTTCCAGCCCCATCGCCCGCAGCAGCGCCTGCGCCGCCGGCTCCTGCCGGCCCAGCCGCGTCCAGCCCGCCGCCTCCATCCGCGGCAGCGACGGGTCGAGCGGCGCCAGACGGCCCGCCGAGCGGAAGGCAGTCGCCGCATCCTCCCATTGCTCCGCCGCCTCCAGCAGACGGCCCAGATTGGCATGGAAGAGCGGCTGGCTCGGGTCGGCCTTCACCGCCTGCCGGATCCGCTCGATCCCCTCCGTCACCGCACCGGTCTGCGCCTTGATCAGCCCCGACAGGTGCAGCGCGTCCGCCTGCTGCGGCAGCCGCTTCAGCACCTGTTCGTAGAGCGTCGCCGCCTCGGCCAGCTGCCCGGTCTGATGATGGGTGACGGCACGGGTCAGCAGCGCCTGTGCGTCGGCGGTCCCGGCCGGGCGATGTGGCGGGCGATGGTTCGGTTTCATCCGCTGGCGGCACTCTCTGGTGGTCCGGCGGATAATGCTGGTCGACCGGCCCCCGGACAAGCGGGAGTTCGGGCAGGGGTTCGGCTGCGCGCTGAAGCGCCAGTTCGCGCTGCCGGTCGGCCAGGGCGGCTTCGCGGGCGCGGGTGCGGCGGCGCTGCTCCTCGGTGCGGGCGCGCAGCTGCTGTTCCTGGCGCAGACGGCCCGCCAGCCGCCGCAGATCGTCGGCGGCGCGGCTTTCCACCGCCGGCGGCAGGGCGCCCAGCGCCTCGCGGAAGTCGCCCAGCGTCGGAAAGCGGCTCCAGCCGCTGCGGAAAGCCGCCCACACCGCATCGAAGGCCGCCATCCAGCGGTCGGCCGGCCAGTCCGCCATCGCCCGCACATCGGCCTCCAGCAGGTCGGCGTCGGGCAGCTCCAGCGCGAAGCGGTCGGCCAGCTTCTCCAGCCCGATCAGCACATTCTCGATGCCGATCGGCGGGGTCAGCGTGCCGATGGCCTGCTCGACCCGGTCGGCGAGCGCCCCGATCTCGTCGGGCGCCAGATCCTGGGTCTCGAACCGCAGATCCGCGGCGTCAAGCCTGGCCAGCGAGGCGAAGCCGCAAGGCTGCGAGGGTATCGCGGTTGCGGCCGGCGGCATCGGACGCAGGGCCGGCACGCAGGCCACCGCTTCGGAGTTCGGCACGAAGTTCGGGGCGACGGTCATTGCGGGGCTCCCGGCGGGGTTGGGCGGTGGAGGACTGGACGAAAGGCTGTTCGGCTGGCTGCTCCACCGGGGCCACCAGCTCCCGGGCGATCCAGCGGCGCCATGCGGCCCCCGGATCCGGCGGGCGGTAGCCGTTGCGGCGGTGGGCCTTGCGGCACCAGGACACGAACTTCGCCGTCACCCGGCCGGCATCGACCTCCGGACGCTCCAGGGCCGCCCAGGCCAGATCGGCGGCATCGGGCTGCCAGCCGGCAGGCAACGCCTCGTCCTGCCGACCCATCCCCCCGCTCTGGAGGCCCCCGCCCTGGAGGGAGGAGGAGGATTCAGGATTCTGGGAGTCTATGGAGATGTCGGCCGGCGAACCGCTGCTGTCAGCCGGCTGACAGGACATGCCGGCGGTAAAGCCCTCCATTCCCGCCAGCTGATAGGCGAATCCGCGCAGGCCTCGCCGCGGCTTGGCGCAGACCAGCGCCGCCGCGGTGCCCGAAGGAGCGTCCTGCGCGGCTTTCTCCTGCAGGCCCTTCAGCACGGCATTGAACCAGGCGCGGCTTTGCCCAAGCTCCTCGGCCAGCTCGCCTTGCGTGGCGGTGCAGACACCGTCGCGGTCGGCATGGGCATAGAGCGCGGACAACACCGCGATGTCGGCGGCCTGGATGCCGGGCACGGCAATCCAGCGCCTGTACATGTCGATGTATGGCTTCATTGCATTACCCGTCTGTCGGTCGATCCCTGGGACGGGTGAAGACAAAGGAAGAGCGTCAACGGATTCGCAGTGAATCCGCTTGGCTTTGCGGGCCTGCCCTGCCATCATGGAGTCGCCAAACCGCCAGATGTGGGGTGCCCGGGGTCTTCCTCGGTCTCCTCCGTCCGACACGAAGGGCCCGGAGCAATCCGGGCCTTTTGTGTTTCCGGAGGTCGGTCCTCCGCTACGTCATGATGCTCTCCGTCACGATGCCCTCTTCGGGTTGCCTGAGATTCAGGTTGTCTGAGATTCACGTTGCCTGGACCGAATACCGCCCGTCACACCGGCGCGTGGCGCCGGCCAGGAGCTGGCATGGGCGCACGACGACGGCATGAGGGCGGTTTTCGCCCGTTTTTTGAAATGTGTACGTGGCGTTGCGCGTCTGTCCACGGTCTTGGAAGAATCGCCGGTGGACGGCATTTCGCGGACGCCTGCCTGGATTCTTGCGGAGGAATCAAGCACTTGCAGCACCGCTCCTCCGTCCGTCCGGGTCGAAGTGTCGCCGTTGTGCCGAAAGATTCGGCTCCAAACGTCGCCGTTGTGCCGAAAGATTCTTGGCCGTCGGCGGCTTGGGCGGATGGGATGGCCCAGCCGAACGTCGCCGTTCTGCCGAATGATGGAGCGGATTCCACCCCTCCCCTCCCCTCCCCGCTATGGAATCGGCGGAGAATCGGGTGGGAATCGGCCCTTCGGCGGATCGTCCGAACGTCGCCGTTCTGCCAGTCGATGCCCTCCCCAGGGGCCTTCCCGCCCGATCCCTCGACCCCAAGCCATGTAATAACCAAGGAAAATCAATATGTTGATCTGATGCTCCCCTGCCCCGTTCCTCCCCGGCACGGCAGAACGCAGACGTTGCCGCCACCGCGGGCCGGCCGGAGCGGCTCCGGCCCCCGCCGAATCCGCGTCCGGCTCCCGTCCGACGGCCCTCCCCCGCCACCGGCGGCAAAAACTGGCAGAACGGCGACATTCGACCGGGCATTCGGCGCTGCCCGCGGGAATCTTTCGGCAGAACGGCGACGTTTGGCCCGGCAGTGTGGAACCGGGCGGCAGGCTTGTGGATTATGGGTTCTACCCACTTGAGGCCGCCCGGGACCAGCGGAGAGATCGCATGACCCAGACCATCAACGCCGAGCTGCTCGACCGGCCGCTGCAATTGGCTCTGCGGCTCGATTCACCGCTGACCGGCGATGTGCAGAACGACCGCCACATGATGGTCTACAGCCTGTTCGGCCTGTCGAAGGACAAGGCGGAATCGCTGCCGACCTACGATGACGGGAAGGTGCGGATCGAGGTGCGGGCGCCGAAGAATGTCGGCGTTGCGACGATCTGGGACAAGGCGGTGCTGCTCTACGCCATCTCGCTGCTGCGCGAGAAGATGGACTCCGGCAAGGGCTCCAAGCTGGGCGAGCTGCACTTCACCACCAGCGACCTCCAGCGCATCGTCGGCAAGACCGCCGGCGGCAGCGCCTACGACAAGATCGAAGGCGCGCTGGAACGGCTCCAGGGCACGCAGATCAAGACCAACCTGGAAACCGGCGGCGAGGGCGAGAGCGGCGCCTTCTCGTGGATTTCCGACTACAAGCTGCTCTACCAGCGCAAGAAGGACGGCGAGCGGGCGGTGCGCGGGCTGAAGCTGACGCTGTCGGGCTGGGTCACCCGCGCGGCGCTGGGCCACAATCTGCTGAGCTACGACGACCAGTATTTCGCGCTGAAGCCGGTGGAGAAGCGCCTGTACGAGATCGCGCGCGCCCACCTCGCCCGCGGCCATGCCTTCTGGATGGCGCTGGAGCCGCTGCGCAAGCGCGTCGGCTCCGACAACGACCTGCGCAAGTTCAAGAACGCGCTGAATCCCGTCCTCGCCGCCGACCGCATCCCCGGCTACGGCGTCCGCATCGTCGAGACGGCGGAATACAAGGAGACGATGAAGGCGCGCGGTGCCGTGCTGGGCCGCGTGCTGAACGCCGACCTGCCGGTGCTGTTCTGGAAGAAGAGCCAGGGCCAGCCGGAAAACTGGATCGACGTTCCCAAGGTGGAATACGACGAGACGGTGTGAACCCGCCGGTCGATGCCCATGGTGCGCTGATCCCCTCCTCCTTCGGTAGACACCCGTTGCCGGAGTCGCGACGACTTGCTAGGGTCGCTGCCGACCGGTGCCGGGGCAGGAGGACGGGGCGTGACAGGGGAACAGTTGAAGGCGTTGCGGGAACGGCGCGGCCTGACCCAGACGCAGATGGCGGCGTTCGTCAATGAACTGACGGGCCGCAAATACGACAAGCAGCGGCTCAGCAAATGGGAAACCGGCAAGGAAGCCCTGCCGCGCGACGTGCTGGGCCGGTTGCTTCTACTGGATCTCGAACGGCCGGAAAGCCCCCTGCCCCGCCGCGGCACCACCGTCGCCGTCGGTTTGCAGAAGGGCGGCACCGCCAAGACGGCGACCTCGATCAATCTGGCCTTCATCCTGGCCCGTGCCGGCAACCGCGTGCTGCTGGTCGATGCCGATCCGCAGGGCAACGCCACCGTCCATGTCGGCGTGCCGCAGACCGACATCGTCGCGCTGACGGAGGCGGGCAGGGTCCTCTACCATGCGCTGATGGGCAAGACGCCGCTCGACGCGGTGATCCGCCCCACGAGCGTCGAGGGGCTGGACGTCGTGCCCTCCAGCATCGCGCTGGCCAGTGCCGACACCGAGCTGCCCGGCAACCTGACCAACGCCCAGACCGCGTTGGCCGAGATGCTGGACGGGGTGCGGGACCGCTATGACGTGATCGTCATCGACTGCGCCCCCAACCTGGGTGCGGTGACCATCAACGCGCTGACCGCCGCCGACTATGTGCTGGTGCCCTGCCAGGCGGAGCCGCACGCCATCCTCGGCGTCAGCGCCTTCCTCGACACCGTCGCCAAGATCCAGCGGCGGCTGAACCCGCGGCTGGAGGTGCTGGGCATCCTGCCGACCATGGTCAACCCGCGCCAGACCCAGGACCGCTCGTCGCTCGACGACATCCAGCGCCTGTGGGGCGAGAGCCGCCGGGTGTTCCCGCCGGTGCCGCGCGCAACCATCTACGCCCAGGCCGCGGGCGCCAACGTCATCACGCTGGATGCCGACATCGGCGCACCGGGGGTGGAGAGCTATGCCGCCATCGCCTCGGCGCTGCTGACCGCCATGGGCCGCCTGCAGGAGACCGTCGATGCCGCCTAAGAAGCTGACCCGGCAGACCGCCGCCACCGTGCTCCAGGCCAAGGAGGCCGGCTTCGCCGCCGAGACCGACCGCATGTTCGGGCTGAGCGGCATGCTGCCCCGGCTGGTCGAGGTCGATCTGGACGCCGTCGAGACCAATCCCGGCCAGCCCCGCACGGTGTTCGACGACGAGTCCCTGCGCTCGCTGGCCGACTCCATCGCCCGCCACGGGTTGCAGCAACCTGTCCTCGTCCAGGAAGGGGAGCAGAAGGGCCGCTACCGGCTGGTGGCCGGCGAGCGGCGGCTGCGCGCCCACCGGCTGCTCGGCCGCGGCACCATCGCCGCCATCATCACCAAGGGCCGGCCCGAAGAGATCGCGCTGATCGAGAATGTCCAGCGCGTCGATCTCGACGCCATCGACCTCGCCCGCGGCCTGTCCCAGCTGATCGAGGCGCACGGCTACACCCAGTCGGAGGTGGCGGCGGCGGTCGGCTGTTCGGAGGCCGAGGTGTCGAAGCGCCTGAAGGTGCTGCGCCTGCCCGACGACATCCTGGCCGATTACCGCGCCAACCCCGACGCGGTGTCGCGCTCCGCCCTGGTCGAGCTGGCCTTCGTCGAGGACGAGGCGGAGCTGCGCCGGCTGTGGCAGACGGCGCGCACCGGCGGTCTGACGGTGGGTGCGGTGCGGGCCGCCCGCCCGGCGGCGTCCAGCACGGCGGAACCGATGCGGGTGCTGGGCAAGGCGATCAACCGGATGGACAAGGATCTGGCCGCCATCGACACCGTCGCCCAGGCCTTGCAGCGCGAGCACCGCGAGCGGCTACAGGCTCTGCGCGACCGCATCGACGCCCTGCTGAACGGCTGAGGTTTGCTCCCTCTCCCCCCGCTCACGCGCAAACTTCGTTTGCGCTGACGCGACAGGCGGACCATAGGTCCGCCGATAGCGGGGAGAGGGGATCCAATTTCGATTGCGAAAGCCCGCTCCGGTTGTCCTTCAATCAGAAGGCGCGTTAAAGTTGCTTTCGATTGCGAAAGCATCTGGCGCTCGGCCAGGGTGACCGCCTGCCCCGCCCCGTGTTAAGGATTGCCTGCAAGACTATCGGGGGTACGGGTCAGCGATGCAGGCGGTGCGGAGACGACATTTCTTGAGCCTGCTCGGCGGCCTGCTCGGGGGCGCTGGTCTTGCCGCGGCCCTGCCCCGGCCGGCGATGGCCGCCGGCACCCTGCGGATCGGTTTCAAGTCCCTGCCCGGCAGCCTCAACCCGCTGACCGTCAGCGATCTGGTCGCGCGTCAGGTCCTCGGCTCGATGTATGAGAGCCTGACCACGGTCGATCCCAAGGGCCGCATCCTGCCCGGCCTCGCCACCGCCTGGGAGGCGTCGGCCGATGCCCGCCGCTGGCGGCTGACCATCCGTGACGGCGTCACCTTCCACACCGGCCGGCCGCTGATCGCGCGCGACGTCAAGCGCAGCTTCGAGGCGGCGCTCAGCGGCGACGGCGCCAACTTCGCCGTGCTGGCGCTGTCGAAGGTGCGGGGCTTCCGCGAACTGCGGGCGAAGACCGCCGCTGAGCTGTCCGGCATCACCGTGATCGACGACCGGACGCTGGAGGTGGTCTGCGACGAGCCCTGCGCCGTCTTCCCCTTCGCCCGGCTGAACATCGTCGATGTCGAGGCGGCCGAACAGGCCGGTCCCGACTGGTTCCGCAGCCTGTCGGCGGGAACCGGCCCCTACCGGCTGGTGCGGTCGAGCGACGGCATCCGCATGGATGTGGAGGCCAACCCCGGCTGGCGCGGCGGTGCTGTGCCGTTCGAGCGGGTGTCCTTCCTCGCCACCGGCATCGGCAACGACGGCATCACGCTGTTCAACGACAGCCAGATCGACTTCACTTTCGTCGACACCGATGCGCTGCGCGGGGTGATGGACGATCCCGGCTTCAAGCGCTCGCTGTCGAATGTGCCGCGCATGCAGATGCGGGTGGTGGCGCTCGACCCGCGGCGGGTCAAGGCGTTCGGCGATCTTCGGGTGCGCCGGGCGATGTCGCTGCTGATCGACCGCAGCGCCATGGTGGAGCGCTTCTTCCGCGGCGTGGCGAGCGTCCACAACGGCATCGTCCCGCCGGCGCTGCTGTCCAACGAGAAGCTGGAGCCGCTGGTCTACGACCCGATGCTGGCCAAGCGCCTGTTGGAGGAGGCCGGCTATCCGGAGGGGCGCGGCATCGAGCCCTTCCAGGTTACCGTCGTGCCGGAATACCGGCGGGAATTCGTCTATTACGTCTCGCAGTGGAACAATGCCGGCATCCCGGCGAAGCTGGTGATGGCGCCGCGGCAGGAGTTCATCGCCCGCTCACGCCGGCGCGATTACGACGCCTTCCTGTTCGGCTGGACCGCCACCTATCCCGACCCGATGAACTTCCTGGACGAGCTGTTCAGCAGCAGCAGCCGCTTCAATCCCGTCGGCTGGACCAGCGCCCGGTTCGACGGCCTGATCGAGCGGGCGATGGCGATCCCCGATCCCACCCAGCGGGCGGAGGTCTACAAGGACGCCGAATGTCTGGTGATGCAGGATTTGCCGGTGATCCCGCTGGTGGTGCCGGACTATGTGGCGCTGCGCGGCAATGTGCTGAGCGACAATTTCATCACGCCGTTCGGCGGCCTGAACTTCGGCTGAGGCGAGAAGGGCAGAGGGCAGGGCGCCCGCATGAAAAAAGCCCCTGTCCGGATGCGGACAGGGGCTTTTCCGTTCTTACAGGGACGGGAACGTCAGGCGGCGCCCTGCGGCCGTGCTTCGCGCAGGCAATCCGCGGGCTTCGCCTCGCGCAGGCAGTCGGCCGGCTTGGCTTCGCGCAGACAGTCGGCCTGCGCGGCCTCGCGCAGACAATCCGCTGCCTTCGCTTCCCGCAGGCAGTCGGCCTGCGCGGCTTCGCGCAGGCAATCCGCACTCTTGGCTTCGCGCAGACAGTCGGCTTGCGCGGCCTCCCGCAGGCAATCGGCGCCGGTGAGCAGGCGGGCGCTGTCGCTGCGGGCAGCCTCCATGCGTCCGGCCGGCACGGTCACGCCGTTGTGATGGAGATATTCGCCATAGACCGCCTCGCAGAAGCGGAAATAGGCGCGGGTGTCGGCGACGATGAACTCGTGCCACAGATCGTCGCAGGCGGCCGATTGCGGAACGATGTCGCGGTCGGGATGCTCGGCGCAGGCCAGCAGGAAGGTCTTCAACTGGGCCAGTGCGATCTCGGACGTGCGGCGGGACATGCCCGCGGCGACCGCGCGGTCGACGACATAGCCGAAATCGAAGCTGGCGACGATGTCATGGGCACGAATGATGTCGGTCTTGCTGGCGCCGCGCATGGGATCCTCCGAAGCTGCTTTCGGTTCACCCTCGGATGGGGGGCGGAAATATCCGAGAGTACCGCTCGGATGTTGTGACACAGCATAAACCTGTATGTGAGATCATTTTTGGTCCTAAGCCCCAGGGTGGGGGGCGGGGACCTCAAATCGTCGGAGTCTTATGCGGAGCGGCGATGCCGGCTCCCCCCGATACCGATACTGCTGCCGGCCGGGCCGCCGTCATCTGTTCCACCAGGGCCGACAGGCGATCCGGCATGATCGGCTTGGCGGCGACGATGACGCCCATCTCCGCCGCGCGGGCGGTGACGGCGCCGTCGAGCCGGCCGGAGATCAGCACCGCCGGGATCCTGAGCCCGAGCCGCTGCCAGAGGGTGCCGATGAAATCCAGGCCGTTCTCGGTGGCGGACAGGTGATAGTCGGCAATCACCGCATCGGGCCGGAAATCGCCGCCTTCGACTGCACGCAGCCCCTGGGCGACGCTGGAGGCGCCGACGACGCGATGGCCGGCGGTGTTGAGGAACATCGACACCGCGGACAGCACGAACTGGTCGTCGTCGATCACCAGGATGGCGATCTCGCCGCTCTTCGCCGGTGCGTCGGCCAGCGTCGCCAGCCCGGCGACGGCCACCGGGGCGGCCACCGGGACGGCAGCAGGGGCAGGGGCGGGGGCAGGGGCGGGGACAATCGGACCTTCGGCCCGCCGCAGCGGCTCGCGGGCAGGCTCAAGGGCGGGCTCCAGGGCGGGCTCCAGGGCGGGCTCCAGGGCCTGTTCCACCGGCGCCAGCGGCAGGGTGACCGAGAAGACGGAGCCCTTGCCCGGCGTGGAGCGGACCTTGACCGGGTGATCCAGCACGCCGGCCAGCCGGCGGACGATCGACAGGCCGAGACCGATGCCGTTGTCGCGGTTGCGCTCCGGGTTGCCGATCTGGTGGAACTCCTCCCAGATGGCGTCTAGCCGGTCTTCGGGAATGCCGATGCCGGTGTCGCGCACCTCGACGATCAGGCTGGCGCCGGACTCCAGGCAGGCGACCTGCACCTGCCCGCTGGCCGTGTAGCGGATCGCGTTGTCGATCAGGTTGCCCAGCAGGCGCAGCAGCAGCACCCGGTCGGTCAGCACCGGGGCGCGGTACTGCGGCACCCAGAAGGCCAGCCCCTTGTTGCGGGCGACCGGGCCATATTGCGAGTCCAGCGCGTCGAACAGGTCGGCGACCTCGTGCACCGCAATGTTGGCGGTGACGCCGCCGGCATCGAGCCGCGACACCTCCAGCAGCTCGTCCAGCAGCTGCTTCAGCGTCATCACCACCTGTTCGATCTTGCGCGCCGATTCCGCCACCTTGGGGTTGGGGGCGGTGGCGCGCAGCATGGCGGTCAGCATCAGCAGCGACTGGGCCGGCTGGCGCAGGTCGTGGCTGGCGGCGGCCATGAACTTCGCCTTCGACGCCACCGCCTGCTCGGCCCGCTCCTTGGCGATGTGCAAATCGATGGCGTTCTGGCGGAAGGTGTCGAGCGCCTTGGCCATGCGGCCGATCTCGTCGTCGCGGTGGCGCACCGGCACCGTCACCGTCACGTCGCCGGCGGCCAGGTCGGCCATGGCGCGGGTCATGCCGGCGATCGGCAGCGTCACCCCGCGCGTCGCCCAGATCACGCCCAGCACCACCAGCAGCAGCGTGACGGCGCCGATGCCGCCCAGCACCAGCACATGGTGGCGGATGGCCGCGTCGGTCGGCCCGGTGTCGAGCCGGACCAGCAGCGTGCCGATGGTGCGCGATCCGCCGGTGCGGTCCTGCCGGGTCAGCGGCACGGCGGCGGCAGTGGCGGCGGCGGTGGCGGCGGGATTGGCTGCCGCATCGGCCAGCACGGGCGAGCCCGGCTTGCGGTAGATGGCGAAGCGCTCGCCATGGGTGCCCAGGATCACCGCCTCGGCGAAGCTGTCGATCGAGCGCAGCGGGCTCAGCGCCGTCAGCGCCTCCTCCGGGTCGAGGTCCCACAGCGCGTTCGTCACGTCGTCCAGCACGATGCGGGTCGCCATCTCGGCGCGGATGGCCAGCTCGGCCCGGGTGTTGCGCACGTCGGACTGGATCAGCACGACCATCGGCACGGCGACCAGCACCGACACCAGCACCACCGCCGATGCGGTGGACCGGGCAACCAGGCTCCGCGAGAAGATCTTCAAGAACATGCCGAAGCCCACGAAAACACGACGACCACGAACGACGCGCGGCGGCATTCTAGCCGAATCGGACGCCAAACACGACAGCGACGTCAATGCCAGCGGTTCATGCGGCTGTCATCCGTAGTAGTAGGAAAAAAGGCAGTATGACTGTTTCGAATCGTTTCTTCTTCTTGTTAAGTTGCGCGTGTAAAAATTCCCGCCGGGTTTCGACGCATTCGATTGGGAGCGGGGTAGCCGTTGGCGTAGCCGCCGGGGAGCGGAGCAATGGGAACGGGCATCATCATCGCCCTTGCGCATGGCGTCGGCCTGCTGGCGCTGGTCCTGCTTGCCTATCGCCATGTCCTGCGGCGGTTCGGCACCCGGCGCGGCGCCTTCGCGGCCTATTCCGGCCTGCTGTTCGGCGTGGCCGCCGTCCTCTCCATGCTGGACGCCTACCCGGTGGCCGACGGGGTGCTGGTCGACCTGCGCAACGCGATGATCGGTCTGGCCGGCCTGTTCGGCGGCTGGCCGGCGGCGCTGCTGTCGGCCGCCATCGCCGCGGCGGTGCGGCTGTGGCTGGGCGGGGTGGGGGCGGCGACCGGTCTTGCCGGGCTGGCCCTGACCGCGCTCGCCGCCCCGCTGCTGGCCCGCCCGATGGAGCGGCGCGCTGCCGGCCCCGGAAGCGGCCCCAGAAGCGGCAAGGGCGCCTTCGGCTTCGGCCTCCTGGCGCTGTTCGGTCTGGCGCTCGCACCGCTGAGCCTGCCGGCCGTCCTGCTGCTGCCCGATTTCGACCTCGCCATGCGGGTGATGGAGGAGGCGGCGCTGCCGCTGATCGCCTTCACCGCGCTGGGCATCGGCCTGCTCGGCACCATGCTGGCGCGCGAGCACCGGCGCGTCGCCGACGAGGCCATGCTGGCCGAGAGCGCCGCCCTGTTCCGCGCCGTCTTCGACAGCTCCGCCGACATCCATGTCGTGCTGCGGGTCAACCCCGGCGGCAGCTTCACCCTGCACTGCGCCAACGAGGCCGCCGCCCGCGCGATGGGCGAGCGGCTGGCCACGGCGCGCGGCAAGCCGCTCGACGCCCTGCTGCCGCCCGACCTCGCCGCCAAGGCGATGGCCGACCTGCAATCCTGCATCGATGCCGACGCCCCCACCCGCTTCGAGGAGCAGCACACCCACAATGGCGTCACCCGCTGGTGGGAGGTGTCGCAGGTGCCGATCCGCGACGAGAGCGGCGCCATCGCCCTGCTGTCGGTCGGCGCCCGCGACATCACCCGCCGGCACGAGGCCGAACGCGCGATCCGCGCCAGCGAGGCGCGCTATCGCCTGCTGGCGCGCGGCGTCACCGACATCATCGGCCGCATCGGGCTGGACGGGGTGCGCCGCTTCTGTTCGGAGGCGACGCGCGACAGCCTGGGCTGCCCGCCGGCCGAGCTGGTCGGCCGCCCGCTGGTGGAGCGGGTGCATCCCGACGACCGTGACGCCCTGTCCGCCGGCCTGTCGCGCCTGACGCCCGACCGCCCGACCCTGAAGACCACCTACCGGCTGCGCCATGCCGACGGCCGCTGGGTGTGGATGGAGGCGGCGGTGCGGCTGGTCACCGACGACTGGGGCGCCCCGCAGGAGTATGTCAGCGTCGAGCGCGACGTCACCGCCCGCAAATTCATGGAGGCGGAGCTTCAGGACGCCCGCCACGCGGCGGAGGCGGCCAGCCGCAGCAAGTCCGAATTCCTGGCGAGCCTGAGCCACGAGCTGCGCACGCCGATGAACGCCGTCATCGGCTTCGCCGACCTGATCGCGCGGGAGTCGGAGGGGCCGGTCGGCACCGCCCATTACCGCGACTTCGCCGTCAACATCCGCGACAGCGGCCAGCATCTGCTGGAGCTGATCAACGAGATCCTGGACCATGTCCGCGCCGAATCCGGCCAGCTGGTCCTCGACGACGAGCCGGTCGATCTCGACGCCGCCGCAACCTTCGCCGTCCGCCTGCTGACCCCGCGCGCCGCCCGCGCCGGCATCGCCCTGTCGGCCCAGGTCGCCCCCGCCGCCCGCCACTTGCGCGGCGACGAGCGGCGCATCCGCCAGATCCTGCTGAACCTGCTGTCCAACGCGGTGAAATACACCCCGTCCGGCGGGTCGGTGTCGCTGACCGCCGACCCGGCGCCGGACGGCGGCCTGCTGCTGGAGGTGCGCGACAACGGCGTCGGCATCCCCGAACAGGATCTGGACCGCGTCCTGCTGGCCTACGCCCGTGTCGCCACCCCGGAGAACCGCCAGACCGAGGGCGCCGGCCTGGGCCTGCCGCTGACCCGCCGGCTGGTGGAGCTGCATGGCGGCGTGCTGACCCTGGCGAGCCGGGTGGGGCAGGGCACCACCGTCACCATCCATTTCCCGCCCGAGCGCGTCGCCGGCGAGACGGGCGGCGAACCCGCCGCCGCCCCGGCGGCCCATCCGTCGGCCCAGCCGGCGGGGGGCCGTCCCGGCCTGTCGATCCTGATGGTGGACGACGACCACAACATCCGCGAGACCGGCAGCGCCCTGCTGCGCAGCTGGGGCCACCGGGTGATCGCGGCGTCCGGCGCCGGCGAGGCGCTGGTTGTTCTGCGCGGGCCGGAGCCGCTGGACCTGCTGTTCAGCGACATCGTGATGCCGCCGGGCATGAACGGGGCGGAGCTGGCGCGCGAGGCGCGCCGCCTGCGCCCCGACCTCCCGGTTCTGCTGGCGTCGGGCTTCGCCGCCCATGCGGTGGTTGCCGACGACGTGGCAATGGGCGGCTATGACCTGATCGCCAAGCCCTATGACGCGGCGGAGCTGCGCGGCCATCTCGACCGCCTGCGCCCGCCGGCCTCCCCGCGCGGCCCCGGCCAAACTCCAGTCCCGGCCCCAAGCCCGGCCCGAAGCCCGACCGCGACCCCGAGCCCGCAGCCGCAGTCGGAGTCCCAGCCGGAGCCGCAGCCGGACCCCGCCGCCGAGCCGTCACCGCCCCCGCTTCCCCCGCCGCCGCCGGCCGCGGCCGAACCGCCGGCCCCCCGTCCTGCTGCCGCCCCGCCCGCGGGGGGAGCCTTGCGCATCCTGGTGGTGGAGGATGTGGAGATGAACCGCCTGCTGGCCGTCACGCTGCTGAAGCAGGCCGGCCACCGGGTGGCGGCGGTGGAGGACGGCGCCCAGGCGGTGGAGGCGGTGGCGCGGGCGGCCATGGGGGAGGACGGGGGCGAGCCCTTCGACGCCATCCTGATGGACATCAACATGCCGGTGATGGACGGTCTGGAGGCGACGCGCCTGATCCGCGCCATGCCGGGTCCGGAGTCCCGCGTCGCCATCGTCGCCCTGACCGCCAACACCTTCCCCGACGACATCGCCCGCTGCTACGAGGCCGGCATGGACTGCCACGTGCCGAAGCCCATCGACCGCGCCCAACTGCTGAGCGAGGTTGCGCGGTGCGTGGCTTCGCGGCGGGCAGTGGAGACGATGGGGTAGGGGTGAGGGTTTTGCATTAACATCGGCATCTAGTATTAGATGCGGAACACTCATCCTGATCAGAGAGAGCGCAAAAACTCGGTTAGTCGGAATACATGTCGCTTCCCCACTCCAACAGTTCTCTTCTCTTTTCTTTTTGGATGATCATAGATAAGTTCAACCTGAGAGTGATGCTTGATAGCAAACATTATGGCCCCCAGCGCATGCGGTTTAGTTCCAATAGGTGCTACCCTTAAAAATCCATGTTCGGCGGACAGCTCTGTCAGCAAATCATAAATACCGAAAGGACAATAGGCAGTAACGTAACGTACGTTCCTCCAACATCTTGTGCTCAGGAGCGTACGTAGATTTCCTTGATAGGTGTGAAATGGATATTCAAAACGAAAACCTGGCACACCGACCACTGGATATATTCGATCAGCTGCTGGCTGCGCCTGCTCAAGTATGTATGCAAAACGTGCTCCTTCGAATCCAAGTAGTGGTACAAAGGCTACAAGTTCATCATCAAATTCCGCAAAATTTACAAAACCAGGAAGTGGTTTTACGCCATCGATCTTCTCGCTGAGATCAAACAATTCGCCACCGAAAGGATTTGGATTTACCGCATAGTCGCTGGGCTCCATATACACCGCACGAACATCAATATCTGCGGATAATAAAATCCGGAGAAGAGGCGCCCACACATTATGACTTAGTCCTGTTATGTCTAAGAATACTGTAGAACGAGATTCGTTGACGAAGGTCTGTATGACATCCTTCTCGATGCTGCAGTCAATTAGGTGACTTGGATCGCCATCAATAGACACCCTCGCTTCACCAAGCTCCTTCAAATGACAAAACTGAGAGCTAACACCTATAACATTCCCAACCGATTGCCTGCTTCTTTCCTCTAATGTGCCATAAACGTAGATGCTGCCCTCGGGAAGGACGAGCTCTGCATTACCCGCCAGCGTCTCACGCGGCCTGACATGATTAAAGCTGTCCATCGTAATATCCTCCGAACAAACGAAGTTGCTCTGGGATATCTCTCTGGTCGGCTCGATTATTTTTTCCTAAAATTCTTCTGATTGTGCTTTTAGGGGCGTCTATGAGACCAGCTATGTCGCCGACTTCCAAAACAATATCACGCCCTTTTTTGTGGCTATAAACAAAGTATGGTGAAAAGATAGGGTGCAATTGGTATGCTTTTTCACGCGTATCACCAACATCCTTCCGTTTAGTTCCAGGAAATGATTGGCAGGCTAAATGCATAACCGCTGATGCTAAAAGATCATCAATTCTTTTTAGCTCAACTTCGTTTCCGTATGCCTCCCCCGCCCAGATTCGCCGTCCGAGCTTAAATTGATTTACCTCAGGCGCATGCCCCGCGCTATCCGCAGCCATTACTCCAAATACGCGGCCGAGTCCCAGCAGTAACTTTGTTAGCTGCCCTCCATGGGTAGACAACCCCTCAAGTTCAGAGAGGTTCTTCCGTCCTACGTTCTGAGCAGCAACCGTTTGGTTTTTAAACGACACCGGCTCGCTGATAGCTCTGCCGTCACGCAAATGCAGGAGAAGGCTGTGATCAATTAATTCGAGAAGATATCGAATATTTTTCCCACTTAATGAAACAAAAACCGGCCAACCACAATAATATTTAGTTATTCCTGTTGTTCTTGGCCGTATAGTAAAAAGGCTGGCATATTTGTATTCTTGGAAACGCCTCTCCCATGCACCAGGATTTTCTGCCATTTCATTCAAAATCATCGAGATAGAGCGGTTTTGTCCGCGTGCCCAATAGGCACAGAAATATAGTCTCAGATCATCTAGATCCTCGAGGTTTTTTCGTCGTTCGGTCGAAAGATTTTTTATCTGATCTCGAAGATCAGCGACCATGCTCTTGACGCCAAGAAGTCGCGCTTCCTCTTCATCACTCATTCCTGGCAGAAGATTGAATACGTCTCCGAGCATCTCCGGGAAATCAGCCTTCAACATCCTTATTCGCGCGTTGCATACCTCCTGCGCAAACCTCCCGAACATATCGTCGTCCAGTCGTTCCGAGATCGCCACTCGAACATAATCAGCTGGGCTATTGAGCACTTCGTTCTGATTATGAGTTATCCGGATTCTCCAACCGAGCTCCCTAACTCCAATTTTGAACGTGTAATGTGCCCCCGCATGCTTAATAAGTGTGTTAACTGTACGCTGTTGATCGTCCAGAAAATTCTCGTACTCGTCCATTAAAAAAAAGAAAAGTTTATTTTTAAAGCAACTAAGCTTTCCCAGGCTTTCAAATAGAAGATCTACTGGGGCGCCTTGCATTGATAGTCGTGGCGCCTCACATTGACCAATGTTGTTTAAATAAGCTTCAAAAGAAGATTTTGCCTTGGAAATTACTCGATCAAGCTCATCTTCGCTATCTGCATTTGGCAGGCAAAGGCTTTCACAAATTTCTTGGCAAATCTCTGCTGGAAGGACTTCTCTTCCCGGCTCTGCGGAACGATACCACTTCAACATCTTCGTTCCAAGTCCGCATAGAATAAGATTAATGTAATGACCAAAAAGACGACGCCATTCTGATTCGGGTAACTTGTCACCCGAAAACGCAGTTACTCTGTTCGTGTTTACCCTGTAATACATACCAATGTAACGCCAATCAGATACAGGTATTTTTTCTTTATGTAGAGCAAACTGCCCTTCATAGGAGAGCATACGTAAGACTGTAGTTTTCCCAGTGCCGCGCCCACCAATCAAAACGCAAGGTCTGGCGGTTGTGAGCTCGGGGAAGTATGCTGGGACCGTAAAAAGTTCAAAAATACTTTCTCTTAGCCACTCTGCCTTATACGAACCAAAAAGGTCGCTTAGCTTTTCAGCAATCGAAGCAGCAGGCATGGTATTCCCCGTTCAAGAGCGACGAATTAGCGGCTTCCAACCATTCTCTTCTGACCAGAAGAGAGGCAATGTAGCGTCAGGTACACCATGAGAAAAAGCGATTTGAAAGCCGAAACCGGCAAAACCCTCCCCATTACCGTATCCTGCACGTTCAGAAGCTGTTTTTACAAAATTAGATGCGCCATCTTTCAAATATTCTGGCCAAATTATAGTGTTTTGATCGAATACACTATAGCGGCTTGGTAATACGTTGGCTGAGCAAATCTTTACGTGAGGACAAAGTTCATTCAGGTTTTCTATGCCGTCTTCTGTTGCTACCAGAGGTATATAGTAAAACTTTGCTCCGCTCCTCTCGGAGAAAAGCTCAAACGATAAATCCATGCCGACGTTATAAGGTCTCGTCCATGTATTAGAAAATTGCTTTCCGGAACCTAAAAAATCGTCTACAAATATAATGTAGTCAACATCATGACAAGCAAGCTTTGCTATTGCCTGTTGAGGATATAGTATTTTGGACTCCGGAACCCCAAGAACCTGTCTTGCTTTTCTTGCGAATAGATGACCGCTATCGGTTGCATTTGGCAATTCACCTGTCACATGCGTAATACACATTCGCTTATCAAAGTGGCTCAGTATTGCTGTTGCTTGCGTTCCGGCGTGCCCAAATTCGGCAATCAATAGGTCTTGATATGCAGCTCTCAACATTTTATTAACCATTGCTTCGGAGTAGTACACGAATGAATTGAGCAGACACAGCGCGTAGTCAGTTTCATTTTCTGAGAAATTAGAAAGCCATGCAATTGGGTTTAGCTGGTGCGTCAGTGGCCAGACCTGTGCGTCAACGAAGCCTATGCATTTCTCTAATACAGCTTCTTTGGTAAATTTCATTTTCGGCGTAGCCCTTGGATCACTAACGCCTTATATACCTTATATGGATTGTGTTGTCCACGCCGCCTAGCATTTCAGTTGCGCTGAAACGGCCTTTTGCCCGCTGTTTTAGCCTTTGGGAGGTCGCTACCTTTGGCGTCGCGGTCGAAAACGATGGCTCACTTTGATGAAGAATTAACCACTGCCAAGTCGTCTACTTCCCTTTTCCCAAAACCTCCCCCCAACAGGATCAAAATCCTATATCCTCTCCGCAATGCCCCCTCATTCGCGGAGCCACGCCATGCCCCTCGACAGCCGCAGCTTCACCACCGACAACTTCCCCCGCTGGGCCGAAGAGCCGCCGACGCCGTCCGAAGGCACGCTGGTTCCCGGTTCGCAGTTCCATGAGGAACAGTGGATCATGGCCGCCGGCATGCTGGCGCGCGGCAACAGCTTCCTCCAGGTCTCGCGCGCCATGGGGTGCAGCCGCACCACGCTGTGGCGGGCCTATTACGGCTCCAAGGATTTCCGTCACAGGGTGTGGTGGGAACGGCAGGCGCTGAACCGCGAGGCCGAGCTGCGGCTGTCCTCGCTGCGGGTGCTGGTGGCCGAGCAGATCGAGCGGCTGGTCACGTCCGGCGATCCCGCCACCGTGCGCTGGCTGGCCGAGCGGCTCGGCCTGTTCGCCGGCCTCGACCTGCCCGCGGCCAAGCGGCAGGCCATCCATTCCGATGCCCAACCCGATCAGCCGTCCGCCCCGAAACCTGCCCCGAAGCCGGCCCCCAGGCCTGAAGACCCGCCCGCCGTCATCGTCCCCGAACTGGATGACGACGCCATCCCCGGCGCCCTGCGCGAACGCCGCCCGCCCAACCCGGCGATGGTCGCCGCCGTCCTGGCCCAGCCGGAGGCCGCCGGGCCGAAGGGCGTCTTCCCCTATACGCTCAACCAGTATGAGGAGTACCCCAACCTCAACCCCGGCCCGGTCAGCCGCCGCGCCGCCGGTGCCTTCGCCGGCCGGCGGTAGATGGAACATCGGCCGGAAAGCGTTCCACGCCGTTCCATCCGCTGTCCCAACCGCAGAGCCGGAGCCGTCAGAAGCGCAGCCCGCCGCCGGCTTCCGCAGCACCACCGCCGAGCAATTCCAGCGTCGCCAGCGCCATCACCTGCGCCGACTGCACCATGTCGTCGATGCCGACCCATTCGTCGGGCTGGTGGGCGAGGTCGAGGATGCCGGGGCCGTAGGCGATGCAGTCCTTCAACTGGCCGACGCGGACCACATGCTTCTGGTCGTAGGTGCCGGGGGACACCACCTGCTGCGCCGGGCGGCCCAGTACCGTCTCGATGGCGGCGGCCACCGCCCGCACCACGGGGGCGTCGGCGTCGGTCATCGTCGGCAGGAAGGCCAGCACCTCGCGCAGCTCATAGTCGAAGCCGGGGCGGCTGCGCCGCAGATCCTCCAGGATGGCGACGACCTCGCCGCGCACCGCATCGGGGTCCTCCTCGATCAGGTAACGGCGGTCGATCACCATGCGGCAGCGGTCGGGCACCATCGGGCTGGGCAGCCCGTCATGATCTTCGCGCTGGCCGCCATGGATGGCGTTGATGTTGATGGTCGATTGGCGCGCCCCCTCCGGCACCACCGGCATGTCGGTGCGCTTGGCGGCGAGGCGCGGGATCAGCTCGGTCTCGATCCGGTGCAGCACGGCGCCCATATGGCGCACCGCGCAGTTGCCGAGGAAGGGCATCGAGCCGTGGGCGACGCGGCCCCTGGTCTCGATCTCCGCCCACCAGACGCCGCGATGGCCGATGCAGACCCGGTCGACGTTCAGCGGCTCCGGGATGATGACGTGGTCGACCCTGGGCCGGGAGAAATAGCCGAGCGTCGCCAGATGCCCGACCCCGCCATAGCCGCCCGACTCCTCGTCCACCGTGCCGGAGATCTCCAAGGCGCCGGCCGTCAGCAGCCCTTCCTCCAGCAGCGACTCCACCGCGATGATCGAGGCGGCGATGCCGCCCTTCATGTCGCAGGCGCCGCGGCCATAGACCCTGCCGTCCTTCACCACCCCGCCGAAGGGATCGACGGTCCAGCCCTGGCCGGCCGGCACCACGTCGATGTGGCCGTTGAAATGGACGCAAGGCCCCGGACGCGGTGCCTCGATGCGGGCGACGATGTTGGTGCGCGGATAGCGGTCGCTGTCGCCGGCCGCCCCCTCCGCCCGCACATACTCCACAGTGAAGCCGCGCGCCGCCAGCCGCCGGCCGATCAGCTCGGCGCAGTCGGTGTAGACGTCGCCCGGCGGGTTGACGGTCGGGATGCGGATCAGATCCTGGGTCAGCGCGACCAGCTCGTCGCGCCGCGATTCGATCCGGCCGAAAAGCCGGCGAAACAGAAGCTTGGTTGCGGCGTCGGTGTCGGAACGCATGGCCTCTCCCGCGGCAAGGACGCGGTCAGTGTCGCCGCATCCCGATGGTCCGTCCACCCCGCCTTTCGGGAAGCGGCCCTGTGGACGGTCCTGTCGGCGGTCTGGTGCAGCGCACTTTCCCGGACCGTCCGGGACCGCTACAGTCGCGGCGCCTCTCAGTGGAGATCCTCTATGACCGTCACGCATCCCATCGGGCTGAGCGCCCCGACCCTGGCCGACCCGGTGATCGCCGAGGCCGCGGCCCGCTTCGTCGACGCCCGCCGCAGCGCGACCGGCCTTGCCGATTTCCCCGGCCCGCTGCCGGCCGACCTCGCCACCGCCTACGCCATCCAGGCGACGGCCACCGCCGCCTGGCCCGACGAGGTCGCCGGCTGGAAGGTGGCGCGGGTGCCGCCGGCCCTGGAGGAGACTCTGGGCGCCATGCGCTACATCGGCCCGATCTTCGCCGGCACCGTGGTGACGGGCGCCGGCGGCTCCCTGACCTTCCCGGTCATCCCCGGCGGCTTCGGCGCGGTGGAGGCGGAGTTCGCGGTGCGCATCGCCGCCGACGCCCCCGCCGACAAGCTGGATTACAGCCCGGCGGAGGCCGCGGCCTTCATCGCCGCCGTCCATGCCGCCATCGAGGTGGCGGGCGGTCCGCTGGCCCCGGTCAACACGCTGGGCCCCACCGCCTCCACCGCTGTTTTCGGCAACAACAATGGCCTGATCGTCGGCGAGGAGATCGTCGGTGGCGTCGAGGGCAGCGATGCGCTCAGGGCCGAGGTGCTGATCGACGGGCAGAGCGTCGGCGTCGGCAGCAGCGCCAAGCTGCCGGGCGGCATCGCCGCCGCGGTCGCGGTGGCGCTCGGCATCGCGGTCCGGCTCGGCCGTCCGCTGAAGGCCGGGCAGTGGATCTCGACCGGTGCTTTGACCGGCGTGCATGCCATCGCCATCGGCCAGCAGGCGCGCATCGCCTTCACCGGTCTGGAGCCGATGTCCGGCACCGCCGTCGCCGCTGGGACAATCGCCTGACGCAATCCAGGGTATGACGGCGGTCATGGCCCGACACGGCCTTGACGGAAGCCAAATGGCGGCGGGGATGCTTGAATGGCCTCCCCCCCTCCAGTCCCCGGATTTTCCCCTTGTCCCAGCCCAGCCTGTCTTCCGAAGCAGTCCTGCCCGATGCCGGGAAGCGCCTGCTGCCGCCGGTCCAGATGCTGGCCGGTCTGGGGCTTGCGGTGGCCGGGGTGGTCGCCTTCTCGCTGCGGCCGGTCATCATCAAGCTGGCCTACCGCTACAATGTCGATCCGGTCACCCTGATCATGCTGCGCATGGTCTTCGCGCTGCCCTTCTTCCTGGGCATGGCGCTGTGGGCAGGAGCCAGGAAGGGAGAACGCGCCCCGATCGCCGGCCGCGACCTCGCTTTGACGGTGGCGCTGGGCGTCACCGGCTATTACGCCGCCAGCTTCTGCGATTTCCTGGGCTTGCGCTATGTCACGGCCGGGATGGGGCGGCTGCTGCTGTTCCTCTACCCGACCATCGTCGTTGTCCTGTCGGCCCTGTTCCTCGGCAAGCGGATCGGCCTGCGCGAGGTGGTGGCGCTGGTGGTCTCCTATGCCGGCGTGGCATTGGTGGTCTGGTCGGAGATCGGGACCGGCCATCCCGACTTCATGACCGGGGCGGCCCTGGTCTTCATGGGCGCCTTCCTCTATTCGATCTATCTGGTCGGCAGCAGCCGCGTGGTCCAGCGGATCGGTTCCATGCGCTTCACCGCCTATGCGATGACGGCGGCCTGCCTGTGCTGCATCCTGCAATTCCTGGTGCTGCGCCCCCTGTCGGCGCTGGACCTGCCGCTGCCGGTCTATGGGCTGTCGGCGGTGATGGCGGTGGTCTGCACCGTGCTGCCGGTGCTGATGACGGCGGAGGCGCTGCGGCGGGTCGGCCCCAATCTGGTGGCGCTGAGCGGCGCCATCGGCCCGGTCTCCGCCGCGGTGTTCGGTTCTCTAGTGCTGGCGGAGCCGATGGGCTGGCTGCAGCTGGCCGGTGCCGCCCTGACCGTCGCCGGCGTCATGATCATCAGCCTGTGGAAGACGGCCTGAGCTTTTTTGGGGAATAACCGTGCGTCTTCCGTCGTCTCCTCTTCCAACAGAATGAAAGGGATATCCGGGATGACGAACTATGCGACCACACCGGCGGGATACGGCACCGCCACCACCGGGCAGGACGCGCTGCTGCTGGCGGCCCGCGTGCTGCTGGGCGCCATCTTCGTGCAGAGCGGTTTCGGCAAGCTGATGGCGCTCAGCGGCTTCATCGCCGGGATGGAGAGCCAGGGCGTGCCGATGGCCACCATCGTCGCCCCCATCGGCGCGCTGGTGGAGGCGTTCGGCGGGTTGGCCATCGTGCTGGGCGCCTGGACCCGGCTGGCGGCTCTGCTGGTCGCGGTCTTCACCGTCGCCGCGACGCTGATCGCCCACCGCTATTGGGAGGCTGCGCCTGACGCCGCGAAGATGCAGCAGATCCAGTTCATGAAGAACCTCGCCATCATCGGCGGCTTCCTCTCGCTGGTCGCGTCGGGCGGCGGGCGCTTCAGCGTCGACGGCTGGCTCAGCCGGCGCTGACCTCAGGAATCGTACGCCATCAGCGAGACGCTGGGCACGTCGATCCGGCCGCGGCCATTGAGGAAGGTCAGTTCCACCAGGAAGGCGGCGGCGCGGACGTCGGCGCCGACCTGGCGCAGCAGGCTGATGGCGGCGGCCATGGTGCCGCCGGTCGCCAGCAAATCGTCCAGCACCACCACGCGCTGGCCGGGCTTCACCGCGTCGGCCTGCACCTCGATGGTGTCGGTGCCGTATTCGAGGTCGTAGGAATGGGCGATCTTGTCGCCCGGCAGCTTGCCGTGCTTGCGCACCATGATGAACCCGATGCCCAGCGTCAGCGCCAGCGGGGCGGCGACCAGGAAGCCGCGCGATTCGATTCCGACCAGCAGCTCCGGCTTGTGCGGGCGCACCGCCTCGGCGAGCGCGTCGATGGCGGCCTTCCAGGCGGCGCCGTTCGCCAGCAGCGGCGAGACGTCGTAGAACAGGATGCCGGGCTTCGGGAAATCCGGGATGTCGCGGATATGGTCTTTGAAGTTCATCGGGAAGTTCATCGGAGGTCTTGTCCGTAAAGAATCGCAAGCCGGCATGCATGGCCCGGTCCGCCTCCCGGCACTCTAGCCGCTGGCCACCCCGGCGCAAAGCCACGATTGGACGCAGACCAAGCTGTCGCCCTGCCTGCGGATGAGACGGATTTGCCGGATGGGGTTGACCATCCGGCGATGCTCCGCCACGTTCCAGGCGTGCCGGCCAAACGTACCGGTTCGATGTGCGGATGCGTGCGGCGGAGCCTGTGGCAGCGACTTTGGTGAAAGACGGAGCGGCGAAGGATGGGGCCCGGATCGAAGCCGGGAACGATCCGGGCTTGGCTGACGGAGGGTGGCGGATCGCCGCCGCCGGGCGCTGGACCCTGGAATCGGCCACAGCCGCGTCGGATGCGCTGGACCGTGCGCCCAAGCCGCCGGGCGGCGCCGCGGTGCGGCTCGATCTGGCGCGGGTTGAGGCGCTCGACACCGTCGGCGCCTATCTGCTGAACCGCTCCGCCGAACGGCTGGGGGCCGAGGGGCATGCCGTTTCGGTGGTCGGCCTCCGGCCGGAGCATTCCGCCCTGTTCGACGCCGTGCGCGACGCCGGCAAGGCGCCGCCCCACCCGATCGAACGCGAACACCACCCGGTTCTCGACATGGTGGTGCGTACCGGCCAGACGACGGTGAGCGCCGCCAAGGAGATCCTCGACCTCGTCGGCTTCCTCGGCCTCGTCACCGTCACCTTCGCCCGGCTGATCCTGCGCCCGTCGCGCTTGCGCCTGACCTCCGTCCTGTTTCACATCGAGCAGACCGGGCTGAATGCCCTGCCGATCCTGGGACTGCTGTCCTTCCTGATTGGCGTGGTGCTGGCCTTCCAGGGGGCGGACCAGCTGAAGCGCTTCGGGGCGGAACTGTATGTGGTGAACCTGCTGGGCATCTCCGTCCTGCGCGAGATCGGCATCCTGATGACGGCGATCATCGTCGCCGGCCGCTCCGGCTCCGCCTTCACCGCGCAGATCGGCACCATGAAGGTGAACCAGGAGGTCGACGCCATCGGCACCATGGGCCTCGACCCGGTGGAGCTGCTGGTGGTGCCGCGGGCGCTGGCGCTGATGATCACCCTGCCGCTGCTGGCCTTCTACGCCGACGTGATGGGGCTGTTCGGCGGGGCGGTGATGGCCTATGCCACGCTGGACATCACCTTCGGGCAGTTCATCCGCCAGCTTCACAGCGCCGTCGGCATCAACACGGTGATCGCCGGCCTGATCAAGGCGCCGGTCTTCGCCCTGGTGATCGCCATGGTCGGCTGCTACGAAGGGTTGAAGGTCTCCGGCAGTGCCGAGAGTGTCGGCATCATGACCACCAAGGCGGTGGTGGAGGGCATCTTCCTGGTTATCGTCATCGACGCGGTGTTCTCCGTCCTCTTCTCCATGCTGGGGGTGTGATGACCGCCGCTCCCGTCATCCGCGTGCGCGGACTGGTCACCCGCTTCGGCCCGCAGACCGTCCATGACGGCCTCGACCTCGACGTCGAGCGGGGGGAGGTGCTGGGCGTCGTCGGCGGTTCCGGCACCGGCAAGTCGGTGCTGCTGAAGGAAATCCTCGGCCTGATCGACCCTGCCGCCGGCCGGATCGAGCTGTTGGGCCACGACACCGCCGACCTGGACCGGGCGGAGCGCACCGCGTTGCAGGCCCGCACCGGCGTGCTGTTCCAGAACGGCGCCCTGTTCAGCTCGATGACGGTGGCGGAGAATGTGATGCTGCCGCTGAAGGAGCACACCGGCCTGTCCCCGGCGCTGATCGCCGAGGTGGCACGGGTGAAGATCGCCATGGCCGGCCTGCCGCCCGACGCCGGCACCAAGCATCCGGCCCAGTTGTCGGGCGGCATGATCAAGCGCGCCGGCCTTGCCCGCGCCCTGGCACTCGACCCCGACATCCTGTTCCTGGACGAGCCGACGGCCGGCCTCGACCCCATCGGTGCTGCCGCCTTCGACACGCTGATCCAGGGCTTGCAGCGCAGCCTGGGGCTGACCGTCTTCATGGTCACCCACGATCTGGACAGCCTGACCTCAATCTGCGACCGCATCGCCGTTCTGGTCGACAAGAAGATCCGGGTGGGCACCCTGGCCCAGCATCTGGCCGATCCCCATCCCTGGATCCACGATTATTTCCACGGACCGCGCGGCCGCGCGGCCCTCGACGCCAAAGAGCGCAATCAGGCACGACGCCACGAAGAAGAAGACGCCAAGCGTCTTGCGAAAGGGTAGGGGCACGTCATGGAAACCCGCGCCAGCTACATTCTGGTCGGCAGCTTCGTGCTGGCTCTGGTCGCCGGCCTGCTGGTCTTCACCGCCTGGATCGCCAAGGTCCAGCTCGATGAAACGCGCGAAACCTACCGCATCTATTTCACCGGCTCCGTCACCGGGTTGCAGCAGGGCAGCCCGGTGCGCTACCGCGGCGTGCCGGTGGGAACGGTGTCGGACATCCGGCTCGACCCCGACAACGTGACGCGGGTGCGGGTGACGATCATGGTGCAGAACGGCACGCCGATCATGTCCGATTCCATCGCTTCGCTCGAGCTGCAGGGGATCACCGGCGGCGCCTATGTCCAGATCTCCGGCGGCAATGCGGGGGGCAAGCATCTGACCGCCACCGATGCCGACGGCGTGCTGACCATCCCGTCGCGGCCCAGCTCGCTGACCGCGGTGGTCGACAGCGCGCCGCAGCTGGTCAGCCGGTCGCTGGAGGTCATCACCCGGCTGGGCGACCTGTTGAACGGCGACAACCAGAAGGCCATCGGCGACATCCTCGCCAACGCCCGCACCGCCAGCGCCGAACTCGCCCGGACCAGCGCCGGGCTGGAGGAGACGATGGCGCAGGCGAGGCGGACGCTGAGCGGCTTCGAGGCGTCCGGCCCGCAGTTCGACCGCACGATGGAGCAGGCGCGCGACACGCTGACGAGCGTCGACACCGCCGCCAAGAGCGTGACCGGCGAGACGCGCGAGCTGATGCGGTCGCTGAAACGCAGTTCCGACACCCTGAACGGCATGCTGGCCGAGAATCGCGAACCGGTGCGGGACTTTACCGCCACGGGGCTGTATGAATTGACGTTGCTGATCACCCAGCTGCGCGATCTGTCCGGGCAGCTGTCGCGGGTGGTCACCCGGATCGAGAACGACCCGTCGAACTTCCTCTTCGGCGGGACGCGGCAGGGCGTGGAGGTGCGTGGGAAATGAGGCGGGTGACGACGGTGCGGAGCGGGTTTGCAAGGGCCGCAGTGCGCGGGATGTGCGGGGCGGCCCTGCTGCTGGGGCTGGCCGCCTGTTCGACGCTGAACCCGACAGCGCCGCATCTCTACACCCTGACCCCGCGGGCCAGCGTCGCCGCCGGCCCGAAGGCCGACTGGCAGCTGCTGGTGGAGACGCCGGCGGCGGCGGCCGGGATCGACACGCCGCGCATCGCGCTGGCCCGCTCGCCGACCTCGCTCGACTATTTCGCCGACGTGTCCTGGGCCGACCGGGCGCCGAACATGGTGCAGGGGCTGATCGTCCAGACCTTCGAGGACAGCGGCCGCATCGTCTCGGTCGGGCGCGACACGGTGGGGTTGCGTTCCGACTATGTGCTGAAATCGGAACTGCGCGATTTCCAGGCGGAATACGCTACGCCGGGCGCCGCCATGCCGGACCGGGTGCATGTTCGGCTGTCGGCCAAGCTGGTCGCCATGCCGCGCCGGACCATCGAGGCCGGCGAGACCTTCGAGGCGTCGGCGCCGGTGCGCGGCCGCTCCTTTACCGACGTGATCGCCGCCTTCGACCAGGCGCTGGGGCAGGTCACCGGCGAACTGGTCGGCTGGTCGCTGTCGCAGCGCGTCCGTCCATCCGGCAGCTGACGGGCGGGAAGCGCAGGCGGGGCTGCAACCGCAGGTGCGACGTCCGAAAAGACCTTGCCACGCCCGCATAGCCGCGTACGTAATGGGGATGTTCGCGCAGCGCAGGATCGGGCGATGACGGATTTGTCGGACGTGTCCCGGGAAGAGTTGGAGGCGATGGCCGAGGCGGGACGCGAAGTACGCCTGTGCCAGCGTGTTCTCGCCAAGACCGGCGACACGGTGGTGGGCGAGCTTCTGCGCGGCCACGGCACGCTGTACGAGTGGAAGCATTATCCGCCGGGCGACATCTACGACGCCGAGTTCCATGCCCAGTATTATTACCACTGCCATCCCGAAGGCGAGCGGCCGCAAGGCGAGCATGGCCATTTCCACACATTCCTGCGCCCGCACGGCATGCCGCCGGGCCTGCGGCCGGCGCCGCTGGCCGATTTCGTGGCTCCGGACAACGACAACGACGCGCTGTCCCACCTGATCGGCATCGCCATGGACGTCGCCGGCCAGCCGGTGCGGCTGTTCACCACCAACCGCTGGGTGACGGGGGAGACCTGGTACAAGGCGGACGACGTGATCGCCATGCTCGATGCCTTCGAGATCGATCACGCCCGGCCGTCCTGGCCGGCCAACCGTTGGATCACGGCGATGATGCGGCTGTTCCGCCCGACCGTCGTCGCCCTGCTGCGCGACCGCGATGCCGCCATCCGGGACTGGGCCGAGGGCCATCCCGATGCCTATGTCTATGAGGACCGCGGGCTGGAGGTCGCCTCTCAACGCCACATCTCGGTGGAGCAGCAGATCGCCGATGTGGCGCTGCACCTGCGCGGGACACGCCGCCGCGGCTCCATCCTGCCGGAACCGCCCAGCTTCGTCGAAATCCCATGATCGGCGTCCCGGCCGTTGGGCTTATGACCGCAGGGCGTTAAGGAAGGTTCAACCGTTTCGGAAGATCCTGAACGGGTGGACAAGTCTCCGCCCACACCCGCGCGGGTTTTGCGTTCCGCGTCCCATATGGAGACGGACCAGGGCAGGAAGGGTCCGGGACCCATGAGTGACGATTTCAAGTCGGGTCATCTGACCCAGCAGGACGTGGCGCGGCTTCTGGCCGACCCGTCGCCGAACAGCCGGACCGATCTGGCCGCCAAGCTGTCCCAGCAGTTCGACAGTCCCGAGCTGTCGCAGGCGGAGCGCAAGCTGGCGGAGGACATCATCCGCGTCATGGTCAAGGACACGGTCCTGCGCGTCCGCCAGACCCTGGCGGAGAACCTGAAATCCAGCCCCTCCCTGCCGCGGGACGTCGCCCTGACCCTGGCCCGCGACGTGGAGGCGGTGGCGATTCCGGTGCTGAGCGTCTCCACCGTGCTGACTCCGGCCGATCTTGTCGAGATCGTGCGCTCCGACGCCGACGCCAAGAGCACCGCCATCGCCCAGCGCCCGACCGTGCCGGCCGCCGTCGCCGACGCGCTGATCGAAAGCGGGTCCGAACGCGCGGTCGCAGCATTGGTCGCCAACGAGGGGGCGGAACTGGGCGAGCAGAGCCTGGGACGCGTCATCGACCGCTTCGGCGCGAGCGAGGCGGTGCAGGACCCGCTGGTCCACCGCTCCAGGCTGCCGATCACCATCGCCGAACGGTTGGTGGCGGTGGTGTCGGAACGGCTGCGCCAGCATCTGGTCTCTCACCATGAACTGCCGTCGAAGGTCGCGTCGGAGCTGATCCTGCAGAGCCGCGAGCGGGCGACCGTCGCCTTGTTCACCGGCGAGAGCGACGAAGGGGCGCTCGACCGTCTGGTGACGCAGCTTGCCCGCACCGGCCGCCTGACGCCGTCGCTGCTGGTCCGTTCTCTGTGCACCGGCGACATCGCCTTCTTCGAGACGGCGATGTCGCGCATGGCGAATGTGCCGATGACCAATGCCCGGCTGCTGATCCACGATGCCGGCCGGTTGGGGCTGAAGTCTCTGTACGACAAGGCCAAGCTGCCGGCCGCTTTGCTGCCGGCCTGCCGCATCGCCATCGACGTGCTGAAGGAGACCCCCTATGACGGCGAGCCGGGCGACCGCGAGCGCCACCGCCGCCGTGTCATCGAGCGCATCCTGACGCAGTACGAGGATCTGGCGCCGGAGGATCTGGAGTTCCTGCTGGCGAAGCTGGGCGACATGATGCAGCCGGAAAACGCGGCGGCGTGACCGACCCGACCTTTTTCTCCGGTCCGGCCCAGCCGGCAGGCGGTGGTCCGGTCGACACCGTCCGCCGGCTGGAATCCCGCATCGCCGAACTGGAAGCCGCCCTGCGCCAGAGCGAGGCGCGGGCCGGCGAAGCACGATTCCGGTCCTTGTTGCGGACGGCGGCCAGCATCATCCTGGTTCTGGGCGACGACGGCCGCATCGTGGAGGCCAACCGCGACGCCGAGCGCGCCTTCGGGCTGGAAGCCGGCAGCGCCATCGGCCGTCTCTGGGCCGAGGCGATGAGGGAGCAGCCGACCGGCCCCTTCGCCGCCCAGCTTGCCGTCGCCGCGATGGGCACCGAGGTCCGCAACTTCGAGCAGGTGCTGCGCGAGCAGGACTGCATGAGCGAGCGGGTGCTGCTGTGGAATCTGAACCGCCTGCCGAAAGGCGATGGCGCTTCCGCCGGCATCCTGTGTGTCGGCCAGGACATCACCCGGCGCAAGCGGGCCGAACTGGCCCTGCGGCAGGCCCGTGACGAGCTGGAGATGCGGGTGGCCGAGCGCACCCGCGCGCTGATGCAAGAGGTTCAGGAACGCCGCCGCGCCGAGCAGGCGCTGATCCAGGCCAAGGAGCAGGCCGAACTGGCCAACCGTGCCAAAAGCGAGTTCCTTGCCAACATGAGCCATGAGCTGCGCACGCCGCTGAACGCCATCATCGGCTTTTCCTCGATGATGGAGAGCGAGATCGTCGGGCCGCTCGGCCATCCCAAATATCTCGACTATGCCAAGGTGATCGGCAAGTCGAGCCAGCATCTGCTGGCGGTCATCAGCGACATCCTGGACGTCGCCAAGATCGAAGCCGGCAAGCTGGAAATGCATCCCCAGCCGATGGATGTCCGCGACGCGGTGGAAAGCTCGCTCCTGCTGATCGCCGAGCGGGCGGAGGAGGGGGGGCTGGCCCTGTCCCAGGACATTGCTTCCGACACGCCCCACCTGCTGGGCGACCCGGTGCGGGTGAAGCAGATCCTGCTGAACCTGTTGAGCAATGCGGTGAAGTTCACCCACGCCGGCGGCAGCGTCGCCTTGCGGGTCCGTCCGGAAGGCGACCGCATCCTGATCGAGGTTGCGGACAGCGGGATCGGCATGAGTGCGGAGGGCATCGCCATCGCCCTGCAACCCTTCGGTCAGGTCGACAGCCAGCTGTCCCGGCGGTCCGGCGGCACCGGGCTGGGCCTGCCGCTCGTGCGATCCTTCGTCGATCTGCTGAACGGCACGCTGGACATCCGCAGCCGCGAAGGGGAAGGCACGACGGTGAGTGTGCGCCTGCCGATGGCGTTGCCGTACGACGGGGAATAGCCAGAGCCCGGAACAATCAGGGAATGACATGTCTGTGATACAGGGACCGGCGGCGCAGGACGGCGACCGGAACGATGTTCCGTTGTCGGTCGCGGTTGTGTTCGGAATTTCCGGGGTCGATCCGCTGGAGTGGGATGCCTGCGCCGCCGGCAAGGGGCCGTTCGTGAGCCATGCCTATCTGAGTGTGCTGGAAGAAAGCGGCCTGGCTGGCCCGGACATTGGCTGGCGTCCAGCGCATATGATTGTGCGGGAGGCATCTGGCCGGCTGGTTTGCGCGGCTCCCCTCTATCTGCGCGACCGTTCCACGGACGAATTCTGGCCGGACCGGGCTTGGGTCGACGGCTATCAGGCTTCGGGTGGGCGCTATTTCCCGAAGCTGGTCATGGAGATTCCCTACACGCCGGTGACTGGGCCGCGCATCCTGCTGCGGAAGGGGGCACCGTCCGGCACAGTTGATGCGCTGATCGACGCCCTGCGGTCGCTGGCCCACATGCATGGACTGTCGTCCATCCATGTCGGTTTTCCCGACGAAAAGGACCGGGCCTGTTTCGAGGCGGCGGGATGGTTGACCCGCCATGCCGTCGATTACGAGTGGCGGAACGAGGGATATCGTGACTTCGCCGATTTCACCGCCGCCCTGTCGAGCCGCCGGCGCAGAGTGATGATGTGGGAGCGCCGCAAAATCGTGGCGAGCGGGGTGCGGTACCGCGAGGTGCCGGGCAGCCGGGTCGCAGAGGCCGATGTCGCGATTTTTCTGGACTTGCTGAGCGACCTTCATCTCCGCCGGGGGAAACGTCAGGCATTGACCATGGATTTCCTTCTGCGGCTCTGCGCGGCCCTGGGCGACGCCGTGACGCTGACCTTTGCCGAATCAGGCGGCGTTGCGATCGGTGGCTTGATGTCGGTGGAAGGGGACGACTGCCTCTATGTCCGGACCTGGGGGGCGAGAGAGGAAGCGCGCTTCGTTCATTTCGAAACCTGCTATTACCGCAGCATCGAACAGGCGATTGCCCATGGTCTCAGCCGGGTGAATGGCGGGCGCGGCGGTCCGCACAAACTTGAACGCGGTTTCCTGCCGGTTCTGACTCATGCCTGCCACTGGTTCCTGCACACCAACATGCGCGGCGCGGTCGCGGAAGGGCTGGAGCTGTACAACGCAAAGGCTCTCGCCAAATTCGCGGAGGCGAAGGCCCACTCCCCTTACCGGCAGCGGGATGGCCGATAGACGCTTGCACGGCATGGTGAGGCGGGCCACCTTGCCTCTTTGAATGGAAGACTGGCGGGGTGGGACATGACGGTAAGCCGCGACGATCTTAAGACGCGCATCGGGCAGGCGCTGGGCGAGGCGAAAGCCGAT
This sequence comes from Azospirillum sp. TSH64, assembly GCF_003116035.1. Taxonomy (GTDB): domain Bacteria; phylum Pseudomonadota; class Alphaproteobacteria; order Azospirillales; family Azospirillaceae; genus Azospirillum. The sequence continues at coordinate 7,313,836 of NZ_LGQW01000015.1, read as the reverse complement.
CTGGTCATCAAGAACACGCGCTTTCTCAATGTCGTGACCGGCGAGATCGCGGAGGGCGACATCGCCGTCTGTGGCGAGGTCATCGTCGGCACCTACGAGTCCTATGATGGGGTGGAGGAGATCGACGGGCGTGGGCTGACCGTGGTTCCCGGCTTCATCGACACCCATGTCCATTGCGAGTCCACCTGCGTCACCCCGCAGGAGTTCGACCGCTGCGTCCTGCCGCGCGGCACCACCACCGCCATCTGCGACCCGCACGAGATCTGCAATGTGTTGGGTGAGCAGGGGCTGCGCTATTTCCTCGACAGTGCAGGCGGCACTGCGCTCGACCTGTTCGTGCAACTGTCCTCCTGCGTGCCGGCGACGGAGCTGGAAACGTCGGGCGCCCGGCTGGAGGCGCCGGACCTGATCCGCCACATGGACCATCCCCGCGTGCTTGGGCTGGCGGAGTTCATGAACTTCCCCGGCGTCTTCCACAAGGTGGACGGGGTGCTCGACAAACTGGCCGCCTTCGACGGGCGCCACATCGACGGCCACGCCCCGCTGGTGTCGGGAAAGGAACTGAACGCCTATCTCTCCTGCGGCATCCGCAACTGCCACGAGACGACCAGTGCGGATGAGGCGATGGAGAAGCTGCGCAAGGGCATGCAGGTCCTGATCCGCGACGGGTCGGTGTCGAAGGACGTCCATGCCCTGGCCGAGGTGATCACGCCGGAGACCTCCCCTTTCCTCGGCTTCTGCACCGATGACCGCAACCCTCTGGACATCGCGGAAGAGGGGCACATGGATCACCTGATCCGCAGCGCCATCCGCCTCGGTGCGCCGGTCGCCCATGTCTATCGCGCCGCCACCTGGTCGGCGGCGCGCGGCTTCCGCCTCTATGACCGCGGGCTGGTGGCGCCGGGCCATCGCGCCGACCTCGTCCTGCTCGACGATCTGGAGGACTGCGCCGTCAACCGGGTCATCCGCAACGGCAAGATCGTCGGACCACACAGCTTCGACGGCCGGCCGGCGGTGACGCCGGTGGGGCTCGCTTCGGTGAAGCTGGAGCCGGTGACGGACGAGGATTTCGTCGTGCCGGCCGGCGGGTCGGTCCAATCGGTGATCGGGCTGGAGCCGGGCAGGATCCTGACCGAACACCGCCGGGTCGAGGTGCCGGTGGTGGGCGGCCGGATGCTGGCCGATCCGTCGCGCGACTTGCTGAAGATCTGCGTTTTCGCCCGCCATGGCAGCAACCGCAACATCGGCCGCGGTTTCGTCCAGGGCTTCGGCATCGCGGAGGGGGCGCTGGCGTCGTCTGTCGGCCATGATAGCCACAACATCTGCGTGGTCGGTGCCAGCGATGCCGACATGCGCGTCGCGGTCAACCGGCTGATCGAACTTCAGGGCGGCTTCGTCGCCGTGCGCAACGGACAGGTGGTCGGCGAACTGGCCCTGCCGCTGGCCGGGCTGATGAGCCTGGAGCCGTTCGAGACGGTGGAGGTGAGGCTGCGATCCCTGCGCGCCGCCGTCCGCGCCATGGGTTGCCCGCTGGCCGAGCCCTTCCTGCAACTGGCCTTCCTGCCGCTGCCGGTCATTCCGCACCTGAAGATCACCGACCGCGGTATGGTCGATGTCGACCGGTTCGAGCTGATTGCCGCCTGAGCAGGCGGTTTGCCCAGGAAATCGGCAAAGGGCTGAAGGTTGGGCGGAGATGGTCGGTACGGAAGCCGGGAGCCTGCCCATCTGACGGACGCCCTCTCCGCTTGTGGGAGAGGGGCGGGGTGAGGGCGCGCAAATACAGGGTTTCCATCGGTCTATCGGTTGCCGCCTCCCTCACTCCAATCCCTCTCGCACAAGCAGAGAGGGGCCGTCATTCCGGCGGGAAACGGCCGAAAGGTTTATACAATTTGGTGCCGGCGCTCTGGCACGAGCTTTGCCACGACAACACATACTTCGTTGTCAGTCATCGAGCGAGCCCGACCCGCCATGACCCATCTGGCCCCGATGATCCACCCGTTGCACGGCCTGCTGCCGGTCCGGCCGCCGGAAACCGTGTCGATGCGGACGCGGGACGGCGTCAGGCTGGACGCCGACCTTTACCGGCCCGATGCCGCGGGGACCTGGCCGGTCCTGCTGATGCGGGTTCCCTGCGGCCGTCGCGTTGCCTTGACCAGCCATTACGCCCACCCGCGCTGGTACGCGGCGCGCGGCTATGTCGTGGTGGTGCAGGATATGCGCGGCTGCGGCACGTCCGACGGCCGGTTCCGACCCTTCGAGGCGGAACGGGAGGACGGGGCCGACGCCATTGCCTGGGCAGCGTCCCTGCCGGGATCGTCAGGGGCAGTGGCGATGTATGGCTGCGGCTATGCCGGCATGGCGCAGTGGCTGGCACTGGCAGAGGCGCCCGCAGCCCTGCGGGCGGTGGCGCCGGCCTTCGCCGGCTGGGACGTGTTCTCTGACTGGGCTTACGAGGGCGGGGCCTTCCGGCTGGCAGACGCCATGAGCTGGGCTCTGCGCACCGCCGCCGACGCGGCAAAGCGGGTCGAGGATGGCACCGGCCACCGCGTGCTGTCGGATGCGGCGCGCAGCCTGCCGATCGACGATGAGATCCCGTCACGGCCGCAGGCCCTGCGCGACTATGCCCGCTACACCCATTACGACGACTGGCTGACCAACCCGGTGCCCGGCCCGGCCTGGGCCGCGCTGTCGCCCAAGGCCATGCAGGACGCCATGCCGACCGATGTGGCGGTCCTGCAGATCGGCGGCTGGTACGATCCGCGGCTGGCCGGCATGCTGGATGCCCATGACCGTCTCAAGGCACGCGGGCGGGCGCCGGTGCGGTTGGTGGTCGGCCCCTGGGGCGCTGACGGACCGGCCGCAGCACCCGGACAGGCTCCGTCTCTCGACATGCTGCAGCTTGCCTGGTTTGAACGGGTGCTGAAGGGAGAGGCGGCCGACCGCGGCAGTCCGGTCCGCCTGCATGACGTGGAAGCGGGACGCTGGCACGACCTGTCCGACCTTCCGGCGGCCGAGGCTGTCCTGCATCTGTCCAGCGACGGCCTCGCCAACCGGCAGGGTGGTCGGCTGGAGTTGGAGATGCCCGAAATGGAGGCACTCGACGTGGTGGTCCACGATCCGCGCACGCCGGTGCCGACGGTGGGCGGCCATGCGGTGCCGGACGCTTGCGGCCGCCCCGACCGCGCCGCCGTGGACCGCCGCCCGGATGTCGCCACCTACACCAGCCTGCCGCTGGACGAACCGTTGACACTGGCCGGGCGGGTGGCGCTGGAGGTGTGGGTGGAGGCCGATGCTCCGTCCTTCGACGTCAGCGCCGTGCTGTCGGTGGTGCGCCCCGACGGTCAGGTTCTGCCGCTGACCCAGGGCCATGCCCGGGTGGAACCGGGCGACCCGACCCGGCCGCTGACCGTGGCCATGCGGGCGACCTGCGCCACCCTGGCGCCGGGATCGGCCTTGCGCCTCAGCCTTGCCGGATCCTGCTTCCCGGCCTATCCGGTCAATCCTGGCACCGGGGCGGAACCGGGCGAGACCCGCCGGGTCGATGCGTTGCCGATCACAGTGCTGATCCACAGCGGTCCCGACCGGCCGTCGCGCCTGCGCTTGCCTGCCGGGCTGTCCGCTTAAGGCATCTCGTCCCCGGCTGTGTCCTGGCCGGCGGCCTCCAGGCAGAAGTCGAGGCTCTGCGACAGGAAACGCAGCATCAGGTCGCGGAAGGGTGTCTTGTCGCCGACCGACCAGGCCCGCTCGACAAGGTCCAGATAGAGGCTGCGGTCGTCGGTGCCGATCACCACCGGCGGATAGCCGGCACGGTTCAGGATCAGGTTGCACAGGAGCAGTGCGGTCGCCCGGTTGCCGGCATCGAAGGGACGGATGGCGCTCAGCCGGTGATGCGCCTCGAAGGCGGTGTCTGGGCCGGCATCGGACTTTCGCATCCAGGTCGACAGTGCCGACATCGACACGCGCAGCTTGGCCGGATCCGGTGCGGTTTCCGCCGGGTCGTCCTTGGGTGCCGCATTGCGGTATTTGCCGGCGTCGTCGTCGATCCCGCGATAGAGCACATTGTGAAAGGCGGTGACGGTGCGCTCGGTGACCGCCCCCGACGGCTCGAAGGACAGCCGTGCCATCAACTCCAGGGCGGCGCGGTGGTTCAGGACGAATCGCTGTTCCTCCACCGCGCGGTGGCGCAGGACGCTGCCGCGCTCCAGGATGGCCTTAACGTCGGCGCGCTTGAGCGGATAATCCTCCAGCGCCGCTGCGGTGGCGGTCAAATCGAGTTCGAACCGGTCGGCGATGCCGTGGACGACCTCCTGCGGCAGGGGGCGTGCGGCGTCCAGCGCCCGTTTCTTCTCCGCGATCTCGTCGAGCAGGGCCATCGGTCACTCTGTCGCTTTGGCAGGGAGGGGGGCGCACCGCGCATCTTGCCGCGCCCCCTGCGGGGATTTGCCGCTTGGACTGGCACGGTTGCCGGTTTTAGGATCCCTGTCAAGATGTCCACAACCCTGCCATGGCCGGCCGCAACCGCTTGATTCCGCGGGATGCACCTGCAATTGCGGGATGCGAGGGGGGAGATCGCTGCGATGAGCTATGTCGTCTGGGACCAATCCATGAGCGTCGGCGTGCCCGTGCTCGACGACGAGCATCGGCGGCTCCTCGACCTGTTCAACGGCCTGCTGGAAAGCGGCATCACGCCCGCCAACCGCGAGGAACTGTCCAGCCTGCTCGCCAGCCTCCGCGACTACGTCGCCGTCCATTTCGCACGGGAGGAGGCGATGATGGTGCGCTGCGGCTATCCCGACCTGGACGGCCACCTCGCCGCCCACCGCTATTTCGCCGACGAGGTGGAGAAGCTGGCCCGCGACTTTGAGGGCGACAACCCCACCATGCTGCGCGTGGACCTGATCCTGCTGCTCAAGGACTGGTTCGTGGAGCACATCCAGCAGACCGACAGCCAGTACAAGCCCTATTTGGGGGGGCTAGCATAAGGCGGGGCAATTCCCTCTCCCCCGAAGGGGAGAGGGGGCTTTTCACTGCTTCGCGGCGGCTTTCTGGTCGGGCATGCCCTTGTCGAGCTTGGCCTGGATGGCTCCCTTGTCGGTTTCCTCGTCGGCGCTGCGCAGCGCGCGCATCCACTGGAAGCGGGCCTCGTTCCGGCGGCCGGCCCGCCAATAGGCATCGCCGAGATGGTCGTTGATGGTCGGATCGCCCGGCTTCAGCTCGACCGCGCGTTCCAGCTTGGCGACCGCCGCTTCGTAATCGCCAAGCGTGTAGAGCGCCCAGCCCAGGCTGTCGACGATGTATCCGTCGCGCGGGCGCAGTTCCACCGCGCGCTCCACCATCGCCCTGGCCTTGGGCAAATTCTCGCCGCGGTCGATCCAACTGTAGCCGAGGAAGTTGAGCAGCGACGGCTCGTCCGGTCGCAGCTTCAGCGCGGTTTGCAGGTCGGCTTCGGCCTGCTGCCACTGCTTGGTCTTCTCGAAGCACATCGCGCGGGCGTAGAGCAGCGGCCAATGCCGTTCCTGCGGGGTGCCGATCCGCTCCAGCGCCGTGGTGTAGGCGGGGATCGCCTCGGCGTAGCGCTTGGAGTAGCGGTAGATGTCGCCGAGCCGGGTAATCGCGTCGGTGCGCTCCGGCCGTTCGGCGGAGAGATCCTTGAGGATCGCGATGGCCTCGTCGTTGCGGTCCATGCGGGCGAGGCTGTCGGCCTCGCGCATGCGGGCGGTCCAGCCCAGCAGCGGATCCGTCTCCAGCCGCTTGTAGGCGGCCAACGCCTCCTCGTGATGGTCGCGCGAGGCGGTGATGTCGCCGATCAACAGATGGGCCAGGGCGAGATCATCGCGCAGATGCAGGGCGATGCGGCCGAACAGCAGGGCCGGCTCGTCGGCATTCTCGTGGTGCAGCGCACTGCCCAGGTCGAACATCGCTTCCGCCAGACCGGACCGGGCATCGGGGACCGGGCGGGCTTCCGACGGCGCGTTCGCCATGGCGGCCAGCGCCGGCTCCACCAGCAGCCCGTCGGGGTTGTTGCCCTGGAAGGTCTGATAGAGCTTGCGCGCCTCGTCCTTGCGGCCGGTGCGAGTCATGAAGTTGCCGACGATCTGCACCACCCGCAGCGGCGCGTCGGTATCCGTCACCTTGGCATAGCGGGCCGCCGCTTCGTCGTTGCGGCCGGCAAGATCGAGGATCAGCGCGGCATGCAGGTTGTAAAGCGCCTCGAAGCCCTTGACGTCGGACAGCGGCTGCAGGGCCGCCAGCGCCTCGTCCGTCTTGCCGCGGGCAGTCACCAGCCACGCACGGGTCAGCGGCGTCAGGAAGCGGCCGAGCCCCTCGGACGGCAGCCGGGCGGCATAGCTGTCGGCCTCGTCCAGCTTGCCCCTGGCCAGCGCATCGGCGGCCAGCAGGGTCAGTGCCATCTGCGGCTCGCCCTGGTCGCTGAGCAGCCGGTTGGCATGGTCGATCGCCGCTTCGATCCGCCCCTCGCCCAGCCGCAGCAGGAAGGTGCGGCTCAGCAGGGCGGGGTCGTCCGGGTCGGCGGCCAGCGCCTGGGCGGTGAAGCGTGCCGCCGCGGTCCAATCGTCCTGGTGCTGGGCATAGCGGCCGGCCAGATAGCTGCCGGTGGCCGATCCACCGCCATCCGCACCTTGTCCCTGGCCCGCACCGGGACCGGCGGCAAGGGCGGGCGTCAGGGTGGTCCCGGACATCAGGATGGCCAGGGAAACCGGCAGCAACCGGCGTCGGAACCTCGTCATGCTCTCGTCACCTCGTTTTCCGAGTCGGTATCCCATCATCTTCGGCAGGGCACGGGCAAGAGACTTTCGCACGCGTCCCCTTTTCGCACCTGCTAACGCCAGTCCCGCCGCACCTGCTCGATCCGTTCCGGTCGCAGAATGTCGGTGGCGTGGGCGTCCATATGCGCTCGCAAGTCTTCCGGCATGCCCGGCGACAGTCTAGCGCCCTCCACCGACCAGCGTGCCATCCAGGACAGGGTACGCAGCCAGGTCAGCCGGCGCAGTGCCTTCAGCCAGGGCAGCACCTCGTCGGCGAGGTCGCCCGGCACCGCCATCGCCCAGGCCGCGAAGAAGGTGTCGATGTCTTCCGCGGCCAGTTCCGCATTCACCGCCGGGTCCCATCTGGTCGAGGTGTAGAGGCTGGCATGGGCAAGGTCGCTGGCCGGATGGCCGTATTGCAGCTTCTCCAGGTCGGTGAACCACGCCTTGCCGTGGTCGTCGACCAAGAAGTTGCCGGGATGCACGTCCACTCCGACAGCGGTCAGCGGCATCGGCGTTTCGGGCGGCGGCAGGAGGTCGCCGACACGGGCGGCGGCAAGCTCCTCCGTGATCAGGACGCGGGCCTCGGTCGACAGGGGGGCATTGTCGAACCATGCCGCCTGCCGTTCGACCTGGGCCAGCAAAGCGGCGACCGGATCGGGCGGGGCGGGCAGCGGTTCGTAGAAGTCCGGCGGTGCCATGCGGTGCAAAGCCGCCAGCGCGCGGGCGATGGCCGGCATGTCGCCGGGCAGGACGGGCGTGCGCCCCTCGACCTCGCCCACCACCAGGGCGCCCAGCGGCAGCCCCTCGCCGGGCGGCAGCAGGCCGACGAAGCGCGGGGTGTGGCCCGACATCTCCGCCCGCCGGAAGGCGGCGGCCTGCCGGTCCAGCGCCGTCCAGGCATCGAGGCCAAGCTGGCTCCAGCGCGGGATGCGGGCGACCAGACGCCGGCCGCGCAGGCGGACATGGTCATGGGCGACGCCCTTCAACGGCATCGGCTCCAGCGCGTCGGGGGAGAGATCGGCAAGGCGCGGCAGCCGGATCAGGGCGGCGTGCAGCGCCTCCATCGAAAAGCCCAGGGGTTCGCTCACGCCATGTGCTCGCGCAGGCGGGGCATCAGCTCCACCAGATTGCAGGGGCGATGGCGGTTGTCGAGCTGCCAGACCAGGATGTCGTCCCAGGCGTCGCGGCAGGCGCTGGGCGAGCCGGGCAGGGCGAAGATGTAGGTGCCGTTGGCGACGCCGCCGGTCGCCCGGCTCTGGATGGTGGAGGTGCCGACCTTGGCATAGCTGAGATAGCGGAACAGCTCGCCGAAGCCGGGGATCGCCTTCTCGTACAGCGCCTCGACCGCCTCGGGCGTCACATCGCGGCCGGTGACGCCGGTGCCGCCGGTGGTCAGGACCACGTCGATCTGCGGATCGGCGATGAAGGACTGCACCTGGGCGCGGATCGCGGCGATGTCGTCCCGGACGATGGTGCGGGCGGCGACCCGGTGGCCGGCCCCGGCGATCCGCTCCGCCAGCGCATCGCCGGAGCGGTCGTCGGCGGCGCTGCGGGTGTCGGACACCGTCACCACGGCGATGTTCACGGGAAGGAAGTGGCGGCTCTCGTCGATCTTCGGCATGGCGGCAGGCGTGTCCTCATGTCGGTCCGGAGCCCGACATGGGCGCCGGCGGTCAGGGTATCGGGCTGGCCTCTCCCCGCTCAGCAACCGTTTCCACCGGCACCGTCACTGGCGCCGTTTCCACCGGGTCCGCTGCCGCCGCGACAGGCAGGCCGGCAGCCGGGGGGGCCGCCTTCGCCGCAGGCTGCGGATCGGGACGGGAGGCGACCTGGGGTGGACGACCGTCCATGGGAACATAGGCCGGCCATTTCCCGTCGGCGACGGCGGTGAGCGAGGCGGTCTCCTGGCCCAGCCGAAGCTGGTAGATCCAGAAGTTCGCCATCACCTTCTCCACATAGTCGCGCGTCTCGCCGAAGGAAAGGCTTTCGATGAACAGCAGCGGATCGGTGATGTCGCTCAGATCCCGCCGCCAGCGCGCCAGCGTGCCCGGCCCGGCATTGTAGGCGGCCGTCGCCAGGAACATGTTGCCGTCGATCTCCGGCATGCCCAGCAGTTCCGAAAGGTAGCGCTGGCCAAGCTCCATGTTGCGGGACGGGTCGAACAGGGCGTCGCGGTTGGCGTCGTCGCTGCCGATGTCGGCGTTGCGCTCCCGCACATGCTGGGCGGTGCTGGGCAGGATCTGCATCAGCCCCGTCGCTCCGGCGGAACTGACCAGCCGCGGGTCGAAGCGCGATTCCTGCCGCATCACCGCGAAGACCAGCGCGCGGTCGACCGCGAAGCCGTCGCGCGGCGTCCAATGGGGCAGCGGGTAGAGTGCGGCGGCATAAGGGGCGCCGTCCGGACCGGCCACCGCATTGCCGAGCCGCAGCGCCAGCGAGGCCACCCCGGCGCGGTCGGTCAGCGCGACCATTGCCTGTTCGATCAGCGGCTCGCCCTGCGGGTCGATGCGTTGCAGCTCCAGCCCCGCCAGTTCGCGCTGACCGGCCTGGAGCAGGGCGATGGCGCGGGATCCCGCCGGCTTGGCCGCCACCGCCGCCAGCTGCCGCCCGGTCAGATCCGGTGCCTGCCAGCGCACGTCGCCCAGACTGCCCAGCGTCTGCAGGGCGATCAGGCCATAGAAGGTGTGGGGGTAGCGGGCGGCGGCGGTCAGATGCTCCGCCGCCTCTTTTTCCTTGCCGGGTTTGCGGGCCAGCGCGCGGGCCGCCCAGTAATCGGCCGCGGCGGCCTTCCAGGGATTGCGTGGGCCGGCGGCGGCCATGCCGGTGAAATGGCGGGCGGCACGGTCGGTCTGCTTCAGCCGCCAAGCGGCCAGACCGGCGATCCAATGCGCCTCCGGCAGCATGTCGCCCGACCGCGCGGCGCTGGCCGAGGCAAGCGTCAGTGCCTGGGCCGTCTCGCCGGCATAATAGAGGGACGCCGCGATGCGGGCGCGGGCGGCGTCATACTGAACGGTGTCGAGCTTGCCGCCGAACTCGTCCTGGCCCAGCAGGCTCAGCGCGCTGTTGGTGCGGCCGGAGCGCAGCAGCTCTTCCACCCGCGCCACCGCCGCACGGTCGCTGCGGGCCCGGGACACGGTGCGGCTGCGCGGGGCGACGGTGACGCTGTCGTCCTCGTCCTCCTCGTTGCTGGCAACGGTGCGCAGGCCGCCCAGCCGCTCCAGCGACCCGACGAGGCGGACGCGTTCTTCGCCGCGCGGCGGCTTCGGCGCCCGCTGGCCGGCGGGCTGGCGTTTCTGGGCCAGAGTGTAGACGCGCTCCGCCCCGGCGAGGTCGCCGTAATCCTGCATCCAGCGGGCGAGTTCCTCGTAGCCGGCGCGGCGGTCGGGGTGGAGATAGCGCTGGCGCAAGACATAGCCGATCAGCCGGCGGTCCTTCAGCTTCGCCATCTCGGCATCTGCGGCATCCCACTCCGCCCGTTCCTGGGCAGCGAAGATGCGGCGGTAGCGGGCAGCATCCTCCTCGTCCAGCTGGACGGCGCGGGCCGTCTCGTCGACCGCCAGCAGCAGCGGCGCGCCGGCGGAGGCGGGGGTATCGTCCACGACCGCGGACGGCGACGCACCGTCGGCCGGGTTGCCGGATGCCGCGGAATCGGCAGCGGAGGAATCGGGGGTGGCGGTTTCGGTGAGCCCCATCGCGGGATCGACCGGCGCCGGATCGATTGGCGTGTCGGCGAAAACGGGGCTGGCGGGGTCAGGCACGGAATCCCCGCCGGGCGGGACGACGGCGTGACCGTCCGGCGCGTGGATGATGAGGGCGGCGCAAGCGGGCCGGAACCCGACCGCACCGTCGGGTCCCAGGGTGTAAGCCACCGTGAGACCCAGCACCCCCAGAAGGTTCCGCCGCAGCGGGGCCGCGCTCGCGACCCGGTATGCTGCACTGCAAAATATCCGGAGCATGGCTTCGGGATACATCACGCTGGCGCGAACCGCAAGCAACGGATTCGCTCGGAATGTGTCGGCTCCGGTATTCGCCAGATGTTACAACGCTTTAACAGAGATGGGAAAAAGGCTCTAGCCCGTTGGGAAAATGCCTTTCGGCATGGGCTGGCCACATTTGTGCTGCGCGGCGATCGCAATTATACGAACGATTTCGGCAGCCCTGTGACATCCCATTTTCTCTTTCGATTACTTGATTCCTTCTTCGGCGATCTTTTGCTGCAATGCAAGCATGTCCCGCCACGCCTCCCGTTTAGCGATAGGGTTGCGCAGCAGGTACGCCGGATGCAGCATCGGCATCAGCGGTACGGAAGTCCCGGCGACCTCGTAGGTCCGCCACTGCCCGCGCAGGCGGGTGATTCCCTCCGCCCGGTTCAGCAGGGTCTTGGCCGAAACGCCGCCGAGCGCCACCAACAGCTTGGGCCGCACCAGCTCCACATGCCGCTCCAGGAAGGGCAGGCAGGCGGCGATCTCCGCCTGGGTCGGGCTGCGGTTGCCGGGCGGGCGCCAGGGCAGGATGTTGGAGATGTAGACCGCGCTGCGGTCCAGCCCGATCTGGGCCAGCATGCGGTCCAGCAGCTTGCCGCTGACGCCGACGAAGGGCTTGCCCTGCCGGTCCTCGTCCTCGCCCGGCGCCTCGCCGATCAGCATCACCTGTGCCTGCGGATTGCCGTCGGCGAAGACGGTGTTCATCGCCGTCGCCTTCAGCGGGCAGCCGTCGAAGCTGCGCAGGGCCGCTTCCAGAGACTCCAGCGTCTGCGCCTCTCCGGCCCGGGCGCGGGCCTGGATGCCGGCCTCGCTGGCGCCCAGCGGCTGGTCGGGCGAAGCGAAGAGGGTGGTTGCCGGACGCGCCGGGGCCGGCGCCCGAGTCGGGCCGGCACCGCGCACCGCGTTGGGACTGGCGTTGGGCCCTGGGGCAGGGCCGGAAGCGGCACCGCCGGCCGCGCCCGCGCCGGCGGACGGTGCGCGTGCCACCGGCCGTGCGGTGAGGGCGGCCCAGTCGGTCGGCTCGTCGCCGATGGCCTCGTCGCAGCCGATATCGGCATGCCAGCGCAGCGCGTCGAGGATGTCGCATACGTCAATCATCGTTTGACCTTACCACAGATCGTGTGGTCTTACATGTCCAGATACCCAATTTGGGTGCGGCGCAAATCGTGCTACAAGCACGCGCCCGCAAAAAAGACCATAGGGCGTCCCGAGGGAAACAGTACCAAAACAAGACGGTGGGGGAGTGTGGTGATGGAACGCGAACCGCGCGAGGTCATGGAATACGATGTTCTGATCGTCGGCGCCGGCCCGTCGGGCCTGAGCGCCGCGATCCGTCTGCGGCAGCGCGCGGCCGAGACCGGGCAGGAACTCAGCGTCTGCGTGATCGAGAAGGGGTCGGAGGTGGGGGCCCACCTGCTGTCCGGCGCCGTCTTCGAACCGCATGCGCTGGACGAGCTGATCCCGGACTGGAAGGAAAAGGGCGCCCCCCTCACCACCAAGGCGCGCGAAGACCATTTCCTGTTCCTGACGGAAACGAAGGCCTACAAGTCGCCCTTCGCCCCGCCGCAGATGAACAACCACGGCAACTACATCATCAGCCTGGGCAATCTGGCCCGCTGGATGGCGACCCAGGCCGAAGAGCTGGGCGTAGAAATCTACCCCGGCTTCGCCGCGGCGGAAGTGCTGTATGACGACAAGGGCGCGGTGAAGGGTGTCGCCACCGGCGACATGGGCATTGGCAAGGACGGCGAGAAGACCGGCAACTACACGCCCGGCATGGAACTGCATGCCAAGCAGACCATTTTCGCCGAGGGTTGCCGCGGGTCGCTGACCAAGACCCTGTTCGAGCGGTTCGACCTGCGTCGCGACTGCCAGCCGCAGACCTACGGCATCGGCATCAAGGAGCTGTGGGAGGTCGATCCGTCCCAGTCCAAGCCGGGCCTGATCGTCCACACCATCGGCTGGCCGATGGACCCCAAGACCTATGGCGGGTCGTGGCTGTATCACATGGAAGGGAATCTGGTGTCGGTCGGCTTCGTCGTCGGCCTCGACTACTGGAACCCCCACATGAGCCCGTTCGAGGAGTTCCAGCGCTACAAGACCCACCCGGCGATCCGCCCGACCTTTGAAGGCGGCCGGCGTCTGTCCTATGGCGCACGCGCGCTGTCGGAAGGCGGTTTCCAGTCGATCCCGAAGCTGACCTTCCCCGGCGGCCTCCTCATCGGCGACGGT
>NZ_LGQW01000015.1:7237979-7300844 GCF_003116035.1 Azospirillum sp. TSH64 | reverse complement strand
CCGGCGGCACAGTGGCGGCCCCCCCCGCCGCAGCCGGTGCGACCCAGAAGGTCAGCACCCAGTCGCCGGCAATCGGACAGACCGTCTGCATCGCCACCGTGGGCCTCTATCCCAACCGTCCGTAACGGGAGTCGACGGCGCAACTCCACCGACAGGTGGAGTTGCGCTTTTCACGGCGGATCCCGCCGTCAATCGACCGACGGATCGTCGCCCAGCAGCAGGTCGATGCGCCGGCGCAGGCTGATCAGTTCACGGCGCTGCATGTCGTCGACATAGGCGCGGTGCTCACGCGGATCGCCCAGCCGGGCGGTGGCGCGGCGCAGCGCGTCGAGGAAACGGCCGACCGCCGACATGGTGCGCAGCGACGGTTCCTTGGCGGCGTCCTTGCGGCTGCGGGCCGCCTGCACCGTCCCGTCGCCGGCCTTCACCTGCTCCCACAGGGCGATCTGCTCGTCCAGATCCTTGATCCAGGCGATTTCGATCAGGGTGGAGCGGGACACGTCATGGTGGGCGGCGGCATATTCCTGCTTGATCGTCTCCGGCAGGCTGTTCAGCCGCAATGTGTGGCTGACGTTGCTCTGGCTCTTGCCGATGATGCGGCCCAGCTGTTCCTGGGTGTAGCCGAAGCGGTCGATCAGCCGCGCCAGCGCCTCCGCCAGTTCCAGCGCGTCGAGGTCGACGCGCTGGACATTCTCCACCAGCGTCAGCTCGTCCGGATTGCCGGAGGTGACCAGCGCATAGATGGTCGCCAGCCCCAGCATCTCATGCGCCCGCAGCCGCCGCTCCCCGGCGACCAGGCGATGGCCGCCCACCACCTCCTGCACCAGCACCGGCTGCTTCAGCCCGTAATGCGCGATCGAGTCGGCCAGCCCCTGCATGTCCTGCGGGTCGAAATGGCGGCGCGGCATGCTCGGGTTGCGCATGATCCTGGCGACGTCGAGTTCCAGCAGCCGGGGCGGCTTGCCCGTATCGTCGAACAGATCCGAGTGATCGGGTGCGAGCGTCGGCATGTCCTGGTCTGGTCCCCTGGTTTCCGGTCCTTCCGGCCCCGCAACGGTGCCCCGGCCGTTGCGGCTCTGTCAACGGCACAGTGAGAAGAAAAGGAGAACAGGCCCCGCCGGCTTCGCTGCCGCCGGCAGGGCCGGTCCCTCACGCGGCCTTGATGTCGGCCAGGAAGCGCTCGATCTCCGTCCGGAGATGCCCGGCCTGCCGGGTCAGATCCTGGGACGAGACCAGCACCTCGCCGGCAACCGTCTTGGTCGTGTCGGCGGACCGCGCCACCCCGTCGATGATCGCGGTGACCGATTGCGTCGCCTTGGCGGCCTGCTCGGCGTTGGCGGCGATGTCCATCGTCGCGGTGCCCTGCTCCTCGATGGCGCCGGCGACGATGCTGGAGATGCGGCCCATGTCCTCGATCACCGTCGCGATCTGGCCGATGGAGGCCGCGGCACCGTCCGTCACCGACTGCATGGTGCCGATCTGGCTGCCGATCTCGTCGGTGGCCTTGGCGGTCTGCGCGGCCAGATGCTTGACCTCGTTGGCGACGACGGCGAAGCCCTTGCCCGCCTCCCCCGCCCGTGCCGCCTCGATGGTGGCGTTCAGCGCCAGCAGGTTGGTCTGCGCCGCGATGTCGTGGATCAACTGAACGACGGTGCCGATGCGGCCGGCGGTCTCCACCACGGCGCGCATGGTTTCGCCGGCCTGCGCGGCGGCGCCGATGGCGGCCTGGGTGATCCGGCCCGACTCCTCGATGTGGCGGCCGATGTCGCCGATGGAGGCGCGCAGCTGGTTGGCCGCCGAGGCCACCGTCCCGACATTGCTCGCCGTCTGGTCGGCCGCCGCGGCGACGCTGGTCGCCTCGTGCAACGTGCGGTCGGCGCCGTCGCTCATCGATCTGGCCGTCGCCTCCAGCCCGCCCGCGGCGCTGGCCACCGCGCGGACGATGCCGCCGACCCGCGCATCGAACCCATCGGTCACCCGTTCCAGCTGGCGGGTGCGCTCCTCGCGCAGCGCGCGGACCCGCTCCTGTTCGGCATGAAGGTCGTCGGCCTTGATCAGCGCCTCCTTGAAGACCTGCATGGCCCCGGCCATCCGGCCGATCTCGTCATGGCGCTCCTGCGCCGGCACGGCCAGCGCACGCTCGCCCTGGGCCAGCCGCTGCATGGCATCGCACATCGACGACAGCGGGCGGGTGATGCCGCGGGCGAACAGCATGCCGCCCAGGCAGATGACCAGCAGCAGAGCGGCCCCGGCGCCGATCATGTTGTCGCGCATCGACTTGACCGGCGCCAGAATCTCGTCGACGCCGGCCTCCGCCAGCACCAGCCACTGGACGCCGTTGTGCGTCATTGGGCGATAGGCGGTCAGGGCGGGACGGTCGCCGGAGATGTTGGCCGCCTCGACCACGCCGGTGTGGTCGGCATCGTTCCTGATGACGCCCATGGCGCCGCCCTCATAGGGCTTCAGCACCGCCGGCCCCATCGCAAATCGCGGCGTGCTGCGCAGCTTGCCGTCCTCGCCGACCAGGAAGGTGTCGCCGCTGTCCCCCATGCCGCCGGTGGCGCGCATGATGCGGTCGAGCCCGCTCGGCTCGATGCGGAAAACCAGGGTCGCCAGCATCTGCACGCTGCCGTCCGGCTGGCGCAGCGCCACCGGCGTCGCGAGGAAGGCCGACGGGGCGCCGCCGGCCGGCGCATAGGCGCTGAAATCGGCGGTGCGGGCCTCGTCCGGCTTGGGATCGCGCTTTACCGAGTCGGCCAGCGCGGCAAGCGGACCGTCGGCGGCCGGCTTGCCGAAGTCGCCGCCCTTCGCGGCGCTGTAGAGGACGGTTCCATCCTGCGACAGCAGCAGGACGTCGGCCAGCCCGCGGCGCAGCATCAGGTCGGTCATCCAGGAATGGAGCCTGAGATGCGCCATGTCGTACATGGTGCTGCCCTCCGGCTTCTCCATCTTGTAGCGCTCGGCCGGCGGGTTGGGGTTGTCGTCGACATAGCGCTTGCGCAAGAGGGTACCGGGGTCGCCGCGGTCGCCCTCGATCCTCCAGCCATTGCCCAGCGCCACCGCCGCGTCCCGCATCGAGCGCGTGTTGGCGGTGAGGACGATGTCGCCCTCCAACCCTTCCAGATAGGACTGGACGCTGGCGGCGCGGGCATCCGCCAGCGCCACCAGTTTGTCCTGTGCCGCGGTGCGCAGACGGTCGGTGGCCGCGGAATAGGCGAAGCTGCCAAGCAGCACCGCCGTCAGCACCGCCGACCCGACCACCGCGCCGGGTATCTTGTGGCGCAGAAGCAATCTATTCAAGGTTGTGCTCCTCCCGTACGGGCTTAAGGTGCCGGTTGGCCCGGCTTCACTGGCGCGGCAAGCGTCCGGTCCCTTCCCCGGAATGGTTCCCGACCGAAAGGGCGGCCCGCCACAGCGCCGTACACATACAATCCTATTGGCGAACTGTTAACAAACAGACACACAAGTTTAATCGTTTTGTTAAACGATCGTTCAAAATCCATTCGGCTGGCGCAATGAAACGTAACTTAGTAGAAAGGGGTTACGCAGAGCCGAGGATTTGATCGGGCGTCTGTTGGGAGGTCGATCGATGTCACTTGCTGAGCGCAAGCTTTTTGTCGAGCGCTGGATTCGCTCACCACTGAAGGTCGCATCGGTAACTCCAAGTGGACCTGAACTGTGCCGGGCGATGGCGAAGGCCGCCCAGTGCAGCCCCACGCGGCGGGTGGTGGAGCTGGGGCCGGGCACCGGTCCCGTCACCTCGGCGCTGCTGGCCCATGGCGTCACGCCCGACAATCTGCTGATGGTGGAACTCGACCCCGCCTTCGCCGATCATCTGTCGATGCTGCACCCCAGCGCCACGGTGGTGCGCGGCGACGCGACGCGGGTGCACCGAATCGTCCGGGCCCATGGCTGGGAGAGCTGCGACGCGGTGGTCTCCGGCCTGCCGCTGATCGCCATGCCGCTGTCGGTGCAGGCGCGGATCGTGCGCGGCGCCTTTTCCGTGCTGGCGCCCGACGGCGTTTTCGTGCAATTCACCTACGGTCCCTTCGCCCCGGTCAATCCGGAACTGATCCGGCGGCTGCGGCTGAAGCCGCGGCGCCATGCCTGGATCGCCCGGAACCTGCCCCCGGCGTCGGTCTGGACCTTCCGCAGGCTGCCCTGACGACGAGTCATTTTGACCGCTGATACCGTACTGGACGAGGCGCGCGCCCTGATCGACGCGCGCCGTTACCGCCCCGCCCTGCGCCTCCTCCGCGGCGCCCCCTCGTCCTCCGGGACCGAGCGGCTTCATCTGCTGGGATTGGCCCATCTCGGCCATCGCGGTCCGGCCGCCGCCATCGCCTGCCTGCGCCGGGTGCTGGCCGACAGCCCCGGAGACGCCGACCGGCTGGCGCTTCTCGCCAGGGCCCATCAGGCCGACAATGCCCCCTTCCCGGCCGTCACCCTGCTGGAGCGCGCCCTGCGCGTCACCCCCGGACGCCCCGACCTGACGGCGGCGCTGGCCGGAGCCCTGCGCCGTGACGCCCGCTACACCGACGCGATTGCCGTGACGCGCGAGGCGCTGGCCGCCGGCGACCTCTCCCCCGACATCCGCTTCGAGGCCGCCACCGCCGCGGCCTATCTCGGGCGTGACGGGGAGGCGCTGGCCCATTTCAACGCGCTGCTGGCCGACGATCCCGAGCATGCCGCAGGCTGGTTCGGCAGCCATGCCCAGGCCCTGCACGACCATGGCCCCGACGAGTCCCTGCGCCGGCTGCGCCGCGCCACCCGCTGCGGCGGTGCCGCCGGCAAATACTGGGGCTATCTCGCCGCCACCCTGCGGCTGCTTGGCCGGGATGCCGAGGCCGACGCGGTGGAGCAGGCGGAGGTCGGCGACAACCCGAAGCGCCGCCCGCTGCCGGACGGGGTCAAGGCGCTGCTGCCGAAGCTCTCCGCCGACTTCCGGCTGTTCGGCAACAGCGGCCGGCTGCTGCGTCATGCGGTCGCATGCGCCGCCACGCCCGGTCTGGTGCTGGAGTTCGGCGTCCGGCGCGGAACCTCGCTCGACCACATTGCCGACGCGGCGGGCCAGGAGGTCCACGGCTTCGATTCGTTCGAGGGCCTGCCGGAGGGCTGGGTCAACTCCCCCCGCGGCGTGCTGACCACCGGCAGCCAGCTGCCGCCGGTGCGTGACAACGCCCGGCTGCATGTGGGGTGGTTCGAGGACAGCCTGCCGCCCTTCCTCGCCGCCCATCCGGGACCGGTGCGCTTGGTCAATGTCGACAGCGACATCTACGCCTCGGCCCGCACCGTGCTGACCGCGCTGGCGGACCGGGTGCGGCCGGGAACGATCATCGTCTTCGACGAGTATATCGGCAACCGCAGCTGGCGCGACGACGAGTACCGGGCGTTCCAGGAATTCGTCGCGGAGAATGCGGTCCGCTACGAGTATTTCGCCGCCAGCCCCTACACCAAGCAGGTGGCGGTGCGGGTTCTGGAAATCGGCCACTCGAAATAAGTGCTGCGGGGAGCGACGCCCCCCGCAGCGAAGACCGGCCTCAACCGGCCGCCTTCACCTGACGGCGGCGCGCATGCAGCACCGGCTCGGTGTAGCCGTTCGGCTGGACGCGGCCCTTGAACACCAGATCGCAGGCGGCCTGGAAGGCAATGCTGCCGTCGAAGTTGCCGGCCATCGGCTTGTACAGCGGGTCGCCGGCATTCTGCTTGTCGACGACGGCGGCCATGCGCTTCATGACCTCCATCACCTGGGCCTCGGTGCAGATGCCGTGGTGCAGCCAGTTGGCGATATGCTGACTGGAGATGCGCAGGGTGGCGCGGTCTTCCATCAGCCCGACGTCATGGATGTCCGGCACCTTGGAGCAGCCGACGCCCTGGTCGATCCAGCGCACCACATAGCCGAGGATGCCCTGGGCGTTGTTCTCCAACTCCTGCCGGACCTCGTCCTCCGACCAGTTGGGGCGGTCGGCCAGCGGGATGGTCAGGATGTCGGACAATGCTGCGGCCTGCCGCTTGGCCAGCTGGTCCTGCACCTCGGCCACATTCACCGCGTGATAGTGGGTGGCGTGCAGGGTGGCGGCGGTCGGCGACGGCACCCAGGCGGTGTTGGCGCCGGCCTTCGGATGGCCGATCTTGGCGACCAGCATGTCGGCCATCAGGTCGGGCATCGCCCACATGCCCTTGCCGATCTGGGCGCGGCCCTTCAGACCGGCGCGCAGCCCGACATCGACATTGTTGTCCTCATAGGCGGAGATCCACTTGGTGGCCTTCATCGCCGCCTTGCGGACAACCGGGCCGGCCTCCATCGAGGTGTGGATCTCGTCGCCGGTGCGGTCGAGGAAGCCGGTGTTGATGAACACCACCCGGTCCTTGGCGGCGCGGATGCACTCCTTGAGGTTGACGCTGGTGCGGCGCTCCTCGTCCATGATGCCGACCTTGAGGGTGTTGCGGGCCATGCCCAGCAGATCCTCGACGCGGCCGAACAGCTCGTCGGCGAAGGCGACCTCTTCCGGCCCGTGCATCTTCGGCTTCACGATGTAGACCGAGCCGGCGCGGCTGTTGCGCAAGCCCCCCTCAGCCTTCAGATCGTGCAGGGCGATCAGCGAGGTGAAGACGCCGTCGAGGATGCCTTCCGGCGCCTCGCTGCCGTCGGCCAACTTGACCATGTCGATGGTCATCAGATGGCCGACGTTGCGGACCAGCAGCAGGCTGCGGCCATGCAGGGTGACGCTGCCGGTCGGCGTGGTGTAGGTGCGATCCGGGTTCAGCTTGCGGACGACGGTCCTGTCGCCCTTGGGGAAGCTGGCCTCCAGCGTGCCCTTCATCAGGCCCAGCCAGTTGCGGTAAGCGACGACCTTGTCCTCCGCATCCACGGCGGCGACGGAATCCTCGCAGTCCTGGATGGTCGACAGCGCCGCTTCCAGCACGACGTCGGAGACGCCGGCGGCATCGTCCTTGCCGATCACGCTGCTGCGGTCGATGCGGATCTCGATGTGGGTGCCGTTCTGGACCAGCAGCACCGCCGACGGCGCCGAGGCCTCGCCCTGCCAGCCGACGAAGGCGGCCTTGTCCTTCAGGCCGGTCTTGCGCCCGTCCTTCAGCGTCACCGCCAGCGCATCGCCCTCGACCGCATAGCCGGCGGCGTCGGCATGGCTGCCGTCGGCCAGCGGAACGCTGTCGTCCAGGAACTTGCGGGCCCAGGCGATCACCTGCGCGCCGCGGGCGGCGTCATAGCCGCCGGCGGCCGGGGTGCCGGGGATGGCGTCGGTGCCGTACAGCGCGTCGTACAGGCTGCCCCAGCGCGCGTTGGCGGCGTTCAGGGCATAGCGGGCGTTGGTGATCGGCACCACCAGCTGCGGGCCGGCGAGATAGGCGATCTCCGGATCGACATTGCCGGTGCCGACCGCGAAGTCGCCGCCCTCCGGCACCAGATAGCCGATCTCGCGCAGGAAGGACTCGTACTCGGCCTGATTGAAGAGCTTGCCGCGGCGGGCGGTGTGCCACCCGTCGATCTGCGCCTGCAGGCTGTCGCGCTTGTCCAGCAGAGCCTTGTTGCGCGGCGCCAGCTCGTGCAGGAGCTGGTCGAGGCCGGTCCAGAGACGGTCGGCGTCGACACCGGTTCCCGGCAGCGCCTCGTCATTGATGAAGTCGTACAGCGGGCGGGCGATTTCGAGGCCGCCACGGCGGATCCAGTTGCTCATCTCGTTGCGTGTCCCATTCTCTTGCGCTCGGTTCGCAGACTCCTCTCCGGGAGTCTTTGTCATCGGTTATCGCGTCTTCCGATTGACCCGGTCAACACAATGTCGCACCGCAGCGTATGGAGAAATGGTAGCAGGCGGCCGGCACCGGACCGGTCGCGCTCACGCCAATAGATTAAGCACCGCTGCCGGCTGGTTGGCCGAAGCGCCGGCCGTCGACAGGGCCGCGCCACCTGCTCCATCGGCAGCGTTATCGGGCGCCCCGCTGGCCCCGACCGCCTGCCCAAGCTCCTTGGCCGACCCGAGCGCCGCGGCGCGCAGGGCGTTGACCTCCTTCTGGGCGGCTTCGACCATCTTGTCGTCGGCCTTGAAGCCTTCCCGCCGCTCGCGCCGACGCCTTTCCGACTCGTCCAGCATGTTGGCGGCCTTCGCCTCGCCGATGATGCGCTTGGAGGTGGCGAGCACCCCCTCAACCCGCTGGCCGAAGGTGTCCGCCTCGCGGTAGCGCGACATCTTCAAGGCGTTGTCGGACATCAGCTGCTGAATCATCGCGCTTCGCCCGCCGGTGCCGGCCGACGCCGCGGCTGGGTGACTGCCGGCAGGCTGGCCAGGAGCGGCCGGATCGGTGTCGGACTGATCGGCCCCTGATGGATCGGTGTCGGACTGATCGGTGTCGGACGGGCCGGCGCCGGTCATCCCGCCATTGCCCAGGCCCGACAGCACATCCTCCACCAGGCGGGCGATGTCGGCAGGCAACTTGCCGTCCCGCATCTCCGCCGCCCCCGCGGACTGCGCATTCGCATCGGCGCCGGCATCGGCCGCCATCAGGTCGGCGGTGCTTTCCGCGGAACCGGCGGCGGCCGACGCCCCGTCCCCCGTCGAGATGCCGATGGTCAGCGTCACCTCGGTCTGTTGCAGGGTCAGGCTGGTGGTCGTGCGGGTGAACGTCGTCTCCGACGACAGCATCGTGGCGCCGCCGGTGGCATCGCCGGGCAACCCCAACTCCGCCGCGGCCTTGATGCCGGCCCCATACTCCTTGGCGGCGCGCCCGGCCTCGCGCGCCAGCAGCGCCGCTTCCCGCGCCAGCGTCGCCAGCTTCTGCGGATCGCCCTGGGCAAAGCGCATCGCCAGTTTCAACTGTTCGATCTTGCGTTCGACCTGCTCAAGCCGCGCGGCAGCCGCCTGCTTGGGCCCGCCGACCCGCCTCGCCTCCTCCAGAGCCGCCTGGGCGCTGGCATGGTCGCTCTGCCATTTGGTCGCGGCCTGGGTCAGCGCCTGCGCACGCTCCGCCTTCTGGGCGAGCTGGCCGTGGGCGTCCTTGGCCTGCAGTTCCTTCTCCCAGGGTTTCCTGGCCTGCTGCAGGCGGAAAAGGCCGGCCTGACCGTCGGCCACCACGCTGAAAACGCTCATGCCGCCACCCCCCGGTCCGGCCGAACCAACTTGTTCGCGGCAAAGTTTAGCACAATCGCAGAAACTGTCCATTTCGCGCGGTGCGTGCGTGGAACCCCGAAGGCTTGGGCGGTGTTTCACTTCCCGACACCCGCTTCCGCAACGGGCGGTTCGATACCGCAGGCGCGGAGCCACGGAATACCGGAATCCCCGAGGAGGAAAGACAAGATGCCGAACCGCGACATGACCGGCACCGGCGGACCGACCCCGACCGGCTCCACCACCGGAAGTTCTACCGCTGGAAGCTCGTCGACCGGAAATTTCGCTGCCGGCAGCTCCCACATCGGCGGCAGCGTCGATGAGATGAAGAAGACCGTCAACCGCGCGGCCGACGACGTGATGTCCACCGGGCGCGAGACGCTGGGCAACGCCCAGGGCCGCATCCGCTCGCTGCTGGAACAGCAGACCGGCCGCGCCGCCGATCAGCTGGGTGGCGTCGCCAACGCCCTGCACAAGGCCGCCGAGCAGCTGAACGAGGAAAATGGCGGCGTGGTCGCCGATTACGCCGAGCAGGCGGCCAGCCGCGTCGAACGTGTCGCCGACATGCTGCGCGACGCCTCGGTCGACGACATCGTCGGCGAGGTCGAAGGCTTCGCCCGCCGCCAGCCCGAGGTGTTCATCGGCGCCGCCTTCGCCGTCGGCTTCCTCGCCGCGCGCTTCCTGAAAAGCTCCAGCGACCGCCGCATGCACCGCGCCTCGACCTCGCTTCGCGGCAACGCGCACCCGTCGCAGACCGTGCGCACCGCCCGCGGCGCCTCCTACGACGCCGGTCGCGATACCGGCCGCGACCGCAATCGCGACACGGGCCGCGACACGACGCCCAGCCGCGGCATGGCCGGCGGCATCGGCGAGCCCGTCAGCCGCAGCACCCCGTCCCACAGCGCCGACACCCCGACGACGGGCTCGTCCAGCGTGAACACCGGACACCTCGCCGGCCGCATGGACTCCGAACGCGGGTCGGAGCGCCTGGGTGAGCCGAAGCCGGCCGCCGGCCGCATCGGCATGCCGCTGTCCACCGCTCCGGCCTCGGTCACCGGCCACGGCGCCGCGCCGTCGGCTGACACCGCTCTCGGCACCAGCACCATCGGCACGCCGGCCGGCGTGTCGGGTGCCGCCGCCAGCACCGTCAACTCCGGCACCGCCGGCATTGGCGGCGTCCAGGGCGGCGGTGTCCAGGGCGGCAGCCACGGCGGCCCTGCCGGAGCCTCCTCCTCCACCTCCAAGCCGCAGGGTCAGCGTCCATGAGCGCCGCCGAGAACCGCTATGACGAGCCGCGGGATCCGCGGCAGGACCGGCCGCTTGCCGGCCTGTTCGCCGATCTCGCCCGCGAATCCGCCAACCTCGCCCGATCCGAGATCGCGTTGGCGAAGGCCGAGCTGACCGACAAGGCCACAGAGGCCGCCGGTGGCGTGGCCTTCATCGCCGTCGGCGGACTGGTCGCCTTCGCCGGCGTCCTGGTCCTGCTTGCCTCCGCGGTTCTCGGCCTGTCCAACGTCCTGGCCCCGTGGCTGTCCGCGCTGATCGTGGGCGTGGTGGTTCTGGCGGTGGGCGGCATCCTGGCTTACGTCGGCAAGAACCGGCTGAGCCCCGCCAACCTCCGCCCCCGCCGCACCATGAACACGCTGGACGAGGACAAGCGCTGGGCGAAATCCCAGCTTGCCCGCTGAGGGGCCGGCCGATGACGGACGACGAACGTCAATCGAAGGATCTCGACGCCCTGGAGGGCGACATCCGCGCCAGCCGCGCGCGCATCGGCGGCACCGTCGATGCGCTGCGCGACCGGACATCCCGTCTGCGCGACAGTCTGACGCGGTGGTCTCCCCAAACCCTGATGGAGAATTCCATGAAGCACACCTATTCGCCGTCGACGCCGGACACCCCGTCCCAGCGCGCCAACCTGCACCGGACCGACCGTTACGAAAGCGGCCAGACCGTCCATTACAATCGCCGGCAGTCCCAGTCCTCCGGGTCTGTGCTGGACAGCGTCACCAGCAACCCGATCCCGCTGGCGCTGGTCGGCATCGGTCTGGGCTGGCTGGCCCTGTCCAGCACCGGCTACGACCGCCGCATCGCCCGCTCCAGCACGGTCCGCAACGCCCGACACCGCGTGGGCGACGCCGTGGACTATGCCCGCGAAACGCTGAGCGATGCCGGCGAGAGCGTCCGCAATGCCGCCAGCTCGGCCTATGACAGCGCCTCGGGTGCGGTCAGCTCCGCCTACGACAGCGCGTCCGGGACCGTCAGCGGCATGATGGGCGGTTCGGACAACGACCCTGTGTCGGGCCACGTATCCGGCCGGGGCGACCTCCACACCCAGCGCCAGTCGCAGGGCTATGTCAGCCGCGGCGTGTCGCGCCTGTCCTCCATGGCACCGTCGACCGACCATCTGCGCCACCGCGCGCACGACATGTCGACCGGCTTCTGGGATCTGGTCGAGGACCATCCCATCGTCGCCGGCGCCATGGGCGTGGCGCTGGGTGCGGCCATCGGCGCCGCCCTGCCCGGCACCCGCTATGAGAAGCAGTGGGTCGGCGACTATGCCGACGAGGCGACCGAGCGGGCCAAGGCCATCGCCATGGATGCGCTGGACCGCGGCACCCGCGCCGCCCAGGCGGCCGCCAATACGGTGGTCGAGTCGGCCAAGGAGGACGTCCGTGACGTCGTCACCGAAGCCACCAACGCCGCCCGCGAAGAGGTGAAGAAGCCGGGCTGATCCCCGCTTCCATCGCCGCCCGGACCGACCCCGCGCCGCCCACGGCGCGGGGTTTTCCGCATTGGGGGGTCTTTTGCCACCCTGCGGCAAACCGCCGCATCGCGTCCCCCGACCTGCGGCTTCGCTGTAGCCTGGGGACGAGCGCCACGCTATAACCAAGCGGTGTTGACGGGTATTGCCGGCACATCAGCCATGCAAACCCGCGAAAGCCGCGGAAATCCTGCACTTTTATCGACAAACGCCCCTTGCTCCCCGGAGCAATCAGGACTAAATTGGTCCTGTATTGGAAACCGGGGTGAAACGGGGTGTGGGCATGATCCGGCTGAGCAAGCTGACCGACTATGCCATCGTCGTGCTGAGCGAGATGGCGCGCCAGGTCGGCACGGTCCATACCGTCGCCCATCTTGCCGACCGCACCGGCGTTCCCGCTCCCACCGTCGCCAAGCTGATGAAGGCGATGACGCCGGCCGGGCTCACCACCTCGCAGCGCGGTGCCGCCGGCGGTTATGCGCTGAGCCGGCCGGCCGATGCAATCTCCATCGCGGAAATCATCACGGCGCTCGACGGTCCCATCGCGCTGACCGCCTGCGTCGACGGCGCCGACAGCCAGTGCGGGGTGGAGCAACTTTGCCCCATGCGCGGCGGTTGGGAAAAGGTGAACCGCGCCATCCGCAACGCGCTGGAGGAGGTGTCGCTGGCCGACATGATGGTCCCGATCACCTTCCCGGCCCCGGCAGCCGCAACGAATTCCACAGCCGCCCAGCCGGCCCGCCCTGCGCACTGAACGGCGCGCACCGAACAGCATTCTTGAGAAGGACGAGGCAAAGCCATGGCCGCCCAACCGGAAACCGTCGAGCAGGTCCGCGCCGTCACGGAGCAGAAGTACAAGTACGGCTTCACGACCGACATCGAGGCCGACGTCGCGCCGAAGGGCCTGAACGAGGACATCGTCCGCTTCATCTCCGCCAAGAAGGAGGAGCCGGAGTGGCTGCTGGACTGGCGCTTGAAGGCGTTCCGCGTCTGGCAGACGATGGAGGAGCCGCAGTGGGCCGCCGTCAGCTTCCCGCCCATCGACTATCAGGACGCGCATTACTATGCGGCGCCGAAGAAGAAGGCTGGGCCGAAATCGCTGGACGAGGTCGATCCCGAACTGCTGAAGACCTACGAGAAGCTGGGCATCCCGCTGCGTGAGCAGGAGATCCTGGCCGGCGTCGAAGGGTCGGAGGGCAAGAGCCCGGCCATCGCCGTGGACGCCGTGTTCGACAGCGTGTCGGTCGCCACCACCTTCAAGGCGAAGCTGGAGGAGATGGGCATCATCTTCTGCGCGATCTCCGAGGCGGTGCAGAAGCACCCGGAGCTGGTGAAGAAGTATCTCGGCTCGGTGGTGCCCTACACCGACAACTACTATGCGACGCTGAACTGCGCGGTCTTCACCGACGGCAGCTTCGTCTACATCCCCAAGGGCGTGCGCTGCCCGATGGAGCTATCCACATATTTCCGCATCAACCAGGCCAACACCGGCCAGTTCGAGCGGACGCTGATCATCGCCGACGAAGGCGCCTATGTCAGCTATCTGGAAGGCTGCACGGCGCCCCAGCGCGACGAGAACCAGTTGCATGCCGCGGTGGTCGAGCTGGTGGCGATGGACGACGCGACGATCAAGTACTCGACCGTCCAGAACTGGTACCCCGGCAATGCCGAAGGCGTCGGCGGCATCTACAACTTCGTCACCAAGCGCGGCGCCTGCCGCGGCAAGAACTCCAAGATCTCCTGGACGCAGGTCGAGACCGGCTCGGCGATCACCTGGAAGTATCCGAGCTGCATCCTGCAGGGCGACAATTCGGTGGGCGAGTTCTATTCGGTCGCCATCACCAACAACTTCCAGCAGGCCGACACCGGCACCAAGATGATCCACATCGGCAAGAACACCCGCTCGACGATCGTGTCGAAGGGCATCTCGGCCGGCAAGGCGCAGCAGACCTACCGCGGCCTCGTGAAGATCCTGCCGAAGGCGGAGGGTGCGCGCAACCACACCCAGTGCGACAGCCTGCTGATCGGCGACCAGTGCGGCGCCCACACGGTTCCCTACATCGAGAGCCGCAACCGCTCCGCCCGCATCGAGCATGAGGCGACGACGGCCAAGATCAGCGAGGACCAGCTGTTCTACTGCCGCCAGCGCGGCATCTCGGAAGAGGACGCGGTGTCGCTGATCGTCAACGGCTTCTGCAAGGAGGTCCTGAAGGAACTCCCCATGGAATTCGCCGTGGAGGCGCAGAAGCTGGTGGGCATCAGCCTGGAAGGCAGCGTGGGCTAAGGGCGCGTCCCACCCACCGAAGAGAACGTGAAGACCGGACGGCGTGCCGGCGGCCTGAAGAAGACAAAGAGGCAAAGACGATGATCGAAATCAAGAACCTGCACGCCACCGTGGACGGCAAGGAAATCCTCAAGGGCGTCGACCTGACCATCCGCCCGGGCGAGGTCCATGCCATCATGGGGCCGAACGGCGCCGGCAAGAGCACCATGTCCTACGTGCTGGCCGGCCGCGACGGCTACGAGGTCACTGAGGGCTCGGTCACCTATTACGGCAAGGACCTGCTGGCGATGGAGCCGGAAGAGCGGGCGGCCGAGGGCGTCTTCCTGGCTTTCCAGTATCCGGTCGAAATCCCCGGCGTCGGCAACACCACCTTCCTGAAGACCGCGATCAACGCCATCCGCAAGCATCGCGGCGAGAAGGAACTCGACGCCATGCAGTTCCTGAAGCTGATCCGCGAGAAGACCAAGGCGCTCGGCATGTCGGACGAGATGCTGAAGCGCGCGGTCAATGTCGGCTTCTCCGGCGGTGAGAAGAAGCGCAACGAGACGCTGCAGATGGCGGTGCTGGAACCGAAATTCGCCATCCTCGACGAGACCGACAGCGGCCTCGACATCGACGCGCTGAAGATCGTCGCCGAGGGCGTCAACGCCCTGCGCTCGCCGGAGCGCTCGATGCTGGTCATCACGCACTACCAGCGCCTGCTCGACTACATCGTTCCCGATCATGTCCATGTGCTGGCCGCCGGCCGCATCGTCAAGTCGGGCGGCAAGGAACTGGCGCTGGAGTTGGAGAAGAACGGCTACCGCGACTTCGGCGCGAGCGAGGCGGCGTGATGACGGCCAACCACTCTCCTCTCCATCCGATGACCTACTCGACGCGCGGCGCCGATCCGGCGACGGCGCCGGCCCTCCTGGCACCGCTCGATCAGGTCGGCGCCGGCCTGCCCGGCAGCGGCCTGTCCTGGCTGACCGATCTGCGCGCCGTCGGCCGCGAGCGCTTCGCCGCCGTCGGCCTGCCGACGATCAAAAACGAGAGCTGGCGCTACACCAACCTGCGCGACCTCGCCAAGACCAGCTTCCAGCCGGCCGCCCCGGCGGCGGCGGCCATTGACCTGCTGCCGACCGTGAGGGCCGAGGGGCAGGACGGTCCGCGTCTGGTCTTCGTCGACGGCCGTTTCCGCGGCGACCTGTCGTCGGTCGAGGGCCTGCCGCCGGGCGTGGAACTGCTGAGCATCGCCGCTGCCCTGACCAGCCACACCGACCTGCTGGCCGACCATATCGGCCGTCTCGCCGCGGCGGACGACCGTCCGCTGGTGGCGCTGAACAGCGCCTATCTCGCCGACGGTCCCGTCCTGCATGTGCCGGCCGGCGTCCAGGTCGAACGCCCCATCGAGCTGGTCTTCGTCTCGGTCGGGTCGGAGGTGCAGGCGACCTCCTGCCACCCGCGCAGCCTGCTGATCGCGGAAGCGGGCTCCAAGGCGGTGGTGGTCGAACATCATGTCGGCCGCGGCACCGGCACCACGCTGGCCAATCACGTCACCGAGGTCTTCGTCGGCGAGGGCGCCACCCTGCACCATTACAAGTCGCAGCGTGACGGCGGCGGCGCCATCCACCTGTCGCACATCGCGGCGACGGTGGCGACCGGCGGCTGCTACGACAACTTCATCCTGACCACGGGCGCGAAGCTGTCGCGCAACGAGGTGGTCAGCCGCCTCGACGGCACCGACGCCCGCACCCATGTCAGCGGCGGCTATCTGGTCCGCGGCACCCAGCATGCCGACACCACCACGCTGATCGTCCACGCCCAGCCCAACGGCACCAGCCGCGAGGTCTACAAGGGCGTCATCGACGACACCGCCCGTGCGGTGTTCCAGGGCAAGATCACCGTCTGCCCCGGCGCGCAGAAGACCGACGGCTACCAGTTGAACCGCGCCCTGCTGCTGTCCGACGGGGCCGAGATCGACAGCAAGCCGGAACTGGAAATCCATGCCGACGACGTGAAGTGCAGCCATGGCTGCACCGCGGGTGAGCTGGACGACGACGCGCTGTTCTACCTGCGCGCCCGCGGCATCGACCGCGACACCGCCCAGGGCCTTCTGATCGGCGCCTTCCTGTCGGAATCCCTTGGGGAAATCGCCGAAGAGTCGATCCGCGACGCCTTCCAGGGGATCGTGGCCGGCTGGCTGGAGGAGCAGAAGTAACCATGTCCGATGCCATCCTGAACCAAGCCTACGACGTGCAGCGGGTGCGGGAGGATTTCCCCATCCTCGCCCGCAGCGTCCACGCCAGGAAGGGAAAGCCCGGCAAGCCGCTGGTCTATCTGGACAGCGGGGCGTCCGCCCAGAAGCCGCGTCAGGTCATCCAGGCCATGACCCGCTTCCTGGAGGAGGATTATTCCAACATCCACCGCGGCGTCCATTTCCTGTCGCAGACCGCGACCGACCAGTTCGAGGCGGTGCGCACCAAGGTCGCGCGCTTCCTGAATGCGCCGAACGACCGCTGCATCGTCTTCACCCGCAGCTCGACCGAGGCGATCAACCTCGTGGCCTCCAGCTATGGCCGCACCTTCCTGACCGAAGGCGACGAGGTCATCCTGTCGATCATGGAGCATCACGCGAACATCGTTCCGTGGCAGCTGCTCCAGGCCGAGAAGAAGATCGTCATCAAGGTCGTGCCCTGCGACGAGGACGGCGTCCTCGACATGGACGCCTACCGCAGCCTGCTGTCCGACCGCACGAAGCTGGTGGCGATCACCCACTGCTCCAACGTGCTGGGCACCGTCACCCCGGCCAAGGCCATCGCCAGGCTGGCGCATGAGCGCGGCGTGCCCGTGCTGTTCGACGGCAGCCAGGCGGTGGTCCATGGCACGGTCGACGTGCAGGACATCGATGCCGACTTCTATGTCTTCACCGCGCACAAGCTCTACGGCCCGACCGGCCTCGGCGTGCTCTACGGCAAGTACGACCTCCTGAAGAAGATGCCGCCCTACCAGGGCGGCGGCGACATGATCGAGAGCGTCAGCTTCGACGGCACCACCTTCAAGGCGCCGCCGTCGCGCTTCGAGGCCGGCACGCCGCCGATCACCGAGGTGATCGGGCTGGGCGCCGCCATCGATTATGTCGAGGCTCTCGGCCGCGACGCCATCGCCGCGCACGAGCACGACCTGCTGCAATACGCCACCCAGCAGCTGTCGCAGATCGACGGGCTGCGCATCGTCGGCACCGCGCCCGGCAAGGGGCCGATCGTCTCCTTCGCGCTGGAGGGTGTGCACCCGCACGACGTCGGCACCATCGTCGACCAGTATGGCGTCGCCGTGCGCGTCGGCCGCCATTGCGCCGAGCCGCTGGCCGAGCGGTTCGGCGTCGGACCGACCGTCCGCGCCTCCTTCGGCCTCTACAACACCCGGGAGGAAGCCGACGCCCTCGTCCAATCCCTCCAGGCGGTCAAGGAGTTCTTCGGAGCATGATGGACGATCTGCGCGAGCTGTATCAGGAAGTGATCCTGGACCATGGCAAGCATCCCCGCAACTTCCGCCATCCCGACGACGCCAACCGCGAGGCGAAGGGCGAGAACCCGATGTGCGGCGACCGCTTCATGGTCTATCTGACCTTGAAGGACGGGGTGGTCGACGACGTGGCCTTCCAGGGCCGCGGCTGCGCCATCTCCACCGCCAGCGCCTCGATGATGACGGAGCTGGTGCATGGCAAGACGGCGGCGGAAGCGGAAAAGCTGTTCCACGCCTTCCACGAGCTGTGCACCCAGGACGAGCCCGACATCCCCGAGGGTGTCGACGACGAGACGATGGAAAAGCTGATGGTGATGTCCGGCGTGCGCCAGTTCCCGGTGCGGGTGAAGTGCGCGACCCTGGCCTGGCACGCCATGAACGCGGCACTCCACGGCGAGGCTTCGGCCTCCAGCGACCAGTTTTGACGGAAGGGGATCGACATGCCCGATGAAGCCCTGACCCAGCGCCCGATGGCTCCCAATCCGGCCGAAGCCGAGGCGCAGTTGAAGGCCGACGCTGCAAGCGAGGCTCCGGAATCCAAGGACTTCGCCCCGATGCCCCAGCCGCCCGAGGGCTACGACCCGCGGGAGGAGATCATGGATCGCGTCGTGGCGGCCATCAAGACCTGCTACGACCCGGAAATCCCGGTCGACATCTGGGAACTGGGGCTGATCTACCGTGTGGACATGGATGGTCAGCGCAATGTCGAGATTGATATGACGCTGACCAGCCCCATGTGTCCGGTGGCCGGCGAACTGCCCGAACAGGTCCGTCAGGCCGTGCTGGGCGTCGAGGACGTCAACGAGGTCAAGATCGAGCTGGTGTGGGAGCCCCCGTGGCACCAGGGCATGATGTCCGAGGAAGCCCGCCTGCAACTGGATATGTTCTGAGCCGCATTAGGAGACCGTCACCATGGCCCGCCCCCTGCCCAAGGCGCTCACGATCACCGACGCCGCCGCGGAGCGCGTCAAGGCGCTGATGTCCAAGGCCACCGACGACATGGTCGGCCTGCGCATCGGCGTGAAGGCGCGCGGCTGCTCCGGCCTCAGCTACGACGTTCAGTATGCCAAGGAAAAGATGAAGTTCGACGAGGTGGTGGAGGACAAGGGCGTCACCATCCTGATCGACCCCGCCGCCGTCATGTTCCTGATCGGCAGCGAGATGGACTATGTCGACGACAAGTTCCAGACCGGCTTCGTCTTCAAGAATCCGAACGAGAAGGGCCGCTGCGGCTGCGGCGAGAGCTTCCACGTCTGACCCCAGATCGCCCTCTCCCGCCCCTTAGTCCCCTCTTCCCCCCGGGGAGAGGGTTAGGGTGAGGGGGGCGCACTGCGTGCCGTACCCGAGAATCCTCCCCATGCCTCCCCCTCACCCCGCCCCTCTCCCCAGGGGGCGAGGGAGAATTGGGTTCCCCCTCACGACATCGGATTCGCCGGCTGCTTCGGCATCTCCGGCAGCGGGATGAACTCGCCGTTGTCGAGGTCCGGCAGCTTCATCCGCCCGGCCCGCCAGTCCGCCTTTGCCTGCTCGATCCGCTCCTTCGACGAGGACACGAAGTTCCAGTCGATGAAGCGCTGCCCCAGCGGCTCGCCGCCGACCGCCATCACGATGGCCGGCGTCGCGGCGGTCAGTTCCGCCGGATGGCCAGGCGCGAAGACGATCATCCGCCCAGCCTCGAACCGCTGCCCCTCCGCCTCCACAGCGCCCGCCACCACATAGGCCGCGCGCTGCCATCCGTCCTCCGGCAAGGCGACGCGGGCGCCGGGGGTGAGATCCCAATGGATGTAGAACAGCGGCGAATGGGTCTTCACCCCAGCCCTGGCGCCGAACGCCTCGCCCGCCACCAGCCGGCCGCGCACGCCGCCCTCCTCGAACAGCGGCAGGTCGCCGGTGCCGTAATGGGCAAAGGCCGGGTCGGTCTCCTCATCGGCTTCGGGCAGCGCGACCCAGGCCTGGATGCCGTGCATCGTCCCGCCTTCCTTCCGGGCACGCTCGAAGCGTTCGGAATGGGTGATGCCGCGCCCGGCGGTCATCCAGTTCACCTCGCCCGGCCGGATCGGCTGTTCGGAGCCCACGCTGTCGCGGTGCATGATCTCGCCCTCGAACAGGTAGGTCACGGTGGACAGGCCGATGTGCGGGTGGGGACGCACATCGACGTCGCGGGGAAGGCCCGGCTGGAAACCGACCGGCCCCATATGGTCGAAGAAGACGAAGGGGCCGACCATCCGCCGTTGGACGAAGGGCAGAACCCGCCCCACCTCGAAACCGCCAAGGCTTTTGCGGCGCTGCTCGATCACCAAATCCAGCATGGGTCTTCCTCCCGACAATTGAGGCTTGTTTCGTTCAGGCGTTCGGATCGCGCGGCACGGTCTGGATGACCTCGAACCCTTCGAATTCCGGCGGCCCGACATAAAGCGGCTTGCGGGCGCCGGCATTGCCATGGGCGTTGCGGAACGCCTCCGACCGCGTCCAGCCTTGGAAAGCGCCTTCGGACTCCCAAACCGTGTGAGAGGAGTAGAGTCGGTGATCGTCCCGGTCGGGCCCGCGCAGCATGTGGAATTCGACGAAGCCCGGCACCTTGTGCAGATGCACCTCGCGGTTCAGCCAGACCTCCTCGAATTCCTGCTCGGCCCCATGGCGGACCTTGAAACGGTTCATCGCGATGAACATGCGGCATTCCTTATCAAGCGTGGTCGACAGGCTCGACCCGGTCGAGGATAGAGGTTGGCGGCACCGCGGGGCAATCGACCTGACGCGCCGTCCCTCTTGATTGCGCCGCGTCGGACCTGAGGCGTCAAACCCTGGGCGCCGAGTCCGGAAATTTCTCAATCAGATCAGAGTCTTGCTGCCCGTTTTTTGTAAGTGCCGACATGCGCTCCGACCAATGGGATACAATGCGCACGCCTCCCCTTTTCCGGAGAAGCCGCCATGCACGTTCTCCGCAAGCTCTTCGCGATCCCCACCCGCCCTATCTCCACACGGCCCATCTCCACGCGGCCCATCTCCACGCGGCCCGGATGCGTTGAACAGTGGAACAGCACCCGAAATCTGTTTCACGGTGTTCCAAGCGTCCGGTTCGGTAGGGGTTGTCCGCGTATGGACCCCTAATGCCGTTAAGCTCTAATATACGCAAAAGAGGTACAAGGTCGGCGGGGGCGAGTGACCGATCCAGTGGCCGGGGGGAGCGAAATGACCGCAACAGTCCCAAAACAGACGGGGACGGTGCAAGGCCGTGCCAGGCCACCCGGTGCCATCGGCATGCTCGTTACCCTCTCCGTTCCCTTTCTGCTCGTGCTTCAGGGCGCCCGTGTACCGGGCTCTGTGAAGTTGGCCCATTACCTGCCGCTGCACACCTTCTTTGAAACCTTCGCCATCTCAGTCGCCACCCTGATCTTCGCCATCGGCTGGCACTCCCGGAACGATGACACCCCGCGGGCCCTGCTGGTTCTTTCCACCTGCTTCCTCGGCGTGGCGCTGCTCGATTTCGGGCATCTGTTGTCCTTTACCGGCATGCCCGACTTCGTGACGCCGGCCGGCCCGGAAAAGGCCATCGCCTTCTGGCTCGGCGCCCGGCTGATGGCGGCGCTGGCCCTGCTGATGGCGGCCGTCCTTCCCTGGACGGCTGAAGCGGGGAACTCGGCGGCCTTGCGCTATCCGCTGGTCGTCGGGGTGCTGCTGTCGTGCGCCGCGATCTTCTGGGCGGTGCTGTGGCACCCCGACCTGTTGCCGCGCACCTATGTGGACGGGGAAGGGCTGACACCGCTGAAGGTTGCGGCCGAATATCTGCTGGTCCTTCTCTATGCCGGGACCGCAGTGATCTTCTACCGTCGCCGGCGCACCGCGCTCACCCTCGACGTCCACCGCATGGTGATCGCCGCCATCGCCATCGCGATCAGCGAGCTGTGCTTTACGCTTTACCTCAGCGTCTACGATCTCGCGAACATGGCAGGCCACGTCTACAAGGTCATCGGCTACTGGTATCTGTACCGCGCGGTGTTCGTGACTGCGGTGCATCACCCCTATGACGCCCTGCACCAGTCGGAGCGCGACCTCTGGCGGGAAAAGGAGCAGGCCCGCGTCACCCTGCTGTCCATCGGCGACGGGCTGATCGCGACCGACACCGCCGGCCGCGTCAGCCTGATGAACCCGGTGGCGGAGCGGCTGACCGGCTGGACCTTGGGCGAGGCCGCCGGCCGGCCGGTGACCGAGGTGTTCGACATCGAGAATGCGGAGACGGGGCAGCGGGTGCCGGTGCCGGTCGAGCAGGTGCTGAAGAACGGCGACATGGTCGGCCTTGCCAACCACACCGTTCTGGTGGCGTGCGATGGAACCCGCAGCCACATCGCCGACATGGCCTCGCCCATCCGCGACCGGGACGGCACGCTGCACGGCGTCGTCATGGTCTTCCAGGATGTGACAGAGACCTATGCCAGCCGCGAGGCGCTGAAGGACAGCCTGTCGCTGAACACCGGCATCCTCGAAAGCGCCGCCTGCGGCATCATCGCCACCACGCTGGACGGCGTCGTCCGTGTCTTCAACCGCGAGGCGGAACGTATCTTCGGCTACCCCGCGGCGGAGATGATCGGCAGCCCCGACCTGCCGCGCCTCTATGACCCGGACGAACTGCGCGTCCACGCCGACGGGCTGTCCATCGAACTCGACCGTCCGGTCAAGGCGGATTTCGCGGCGCTGGTCGCCCACACCCGGTGCAGCGGCCGGCCCGAGGCCGGCGAATGGACCGGAGTGCGCAAGGGCGGCGCCCGCATCTCGATTTCCACCGTCACCAGCGTGCTGCGCGACAGCGGCGGCGCGGTCCGCGGCTATCTGACCGTGGTGATGGACGTCACCGAGCGGAAGCAGGCGGAGCGGCAGATCGAAAATCTTGCCTTCTACGACCCGCTGACCAACCTGCCGAACCGGCGCCTGCTGATGGAGCATCTCGACGTCCATCTGCGGGCGGCCCGGCTGGGCGCACGCTGCGGTGCGCTGATGTTCCTCGATCTGGACGACTTCAAGGGGCTGAACGACGCCCGCGGCCACATCGTCGGCGACATGCTGCTGCGCGAACTGGCGGCGCGGCTCAACGCCACCCTGCGCAAGGGCGATCTGGTCTGCCGGCTGAGCGGCGACGAATTCGTCATCCTGCTGGCCGACCTCGGCGCCACGCTGGAAGAGGCGACGGCCATCGCTTCGCGGGTCGCGGAAAAGCTCCGGCTGGCGGTGGCCCAGCCCTTCCAACTCGACTGCTGCGAGCACAGCATCTTCGCCAGCATCGGCCTGACCGTCTTCCCCAAGACGCCGGACGAGTCGGTGGAGGATCTGCTGAAACAGGCGGACACCGCCATGTATGCCGCCAAGGATGGCGGTCGGAACACAATCCGCGACTATGATCCCGCCATGCTGGTCGAGGCCCAGGCCCGCCTGCTGCTGTTGCAGGATCTGCGCAAGGCGGTCGATGCCGGGGAATTCGCCCTGTTCCTGCAACCGCAGACCCGCGCCGACGGCATGCTGGTGGCGGCGGAAGCGCTGATCCGCTGGCGGCATCCACAACGCGGCTTCGTCGCCCCGGGCGCCTTCATCGCGGCGGCGGAGGAGTCCGGCCTGATCCTGCCGATCGGCGATTGGGTCCTGATGGAGGCCTGCCATGTGCTTCGCCGTCTGGCCGATGCCGGCAGCGACTGCCACCTGTCGGTCAACATCAGCCCGCGCCAGTTCCGTCAGCCGAATTTTAGCGCCGGCGTCATCGCCGCTCTGCGCGCCACCCGGACCGACCCGCGCCGCCTTATGCTGGAGATCACCGAAGGCATCGCGGTCGGCGACTGCGCCGACACCGTCGCCAAGATGTCGGAGCTTGCCGCTCTCGGCATCTCCTTCTCGCTGGACGATTTCGGCACCGGCTTTTCGTCGCTGTCCTACCTGAAGCAGTTGCCGGTGCGGGAAATCAAGATCGACCGCTCCTTCGTCCAGGATGTCGACAGCAACAGCCACAATGCGGTTCTGGTGGAAACGATGCTGTCGATTGCCAGCCGCCTTGGCCTGAAGGTTGTGGCGGAAGGGGTGGAAACCGCGGCCGAGCGGGACTTTCTGGAGGATCGCGGCTGCGCGGTTTTCCAGGGCTATTACTTCGGACGCCCGATGCCCGTCCAAGACTTCATCAAAAAATACATGATATCTTCGGACATTTTGGAAATAGAAGAGCCGGCCCACGCATGATGGCGGGCCGGCTCCCTGCCCTGGTTACTTCTGGGCCACCATCTTGGGCTGACCGTTGTTCCAGACATACATGACGTAGTTCGGCTTGGTAATGTCGCCCTTCTTGTCGAACTCCACCGAACCGACGACGGTGTCATAGCTGCCGGAATGCAGGGTCTTCGCCAGCTTCCCGCTGTCCGTGCTGCCGGCCTTCTGGAGCCCTTCGGCGATCACCTGGACCGCGGCATAGCTGTAGAAGGCGAAGTTGCCCGGTTCCGGCAGGCCGGCCTTCTTGAAGGAGGCGATCAGCTCCTGCGCCTTCGGATCGCTGGCCGCCGAGGCGCTGTCGGTGTAGAGCGTGCCCTCGCCGGCCGGGCCGGTGATCGACCAGTATTCCTGGTTGTTGAGCCCGTCGCCGGCGATGAACTGCGGCTTCATCCCCTGTTCCTGCGCCTGACGGACGATCAGGCCCAGTTCCGGATGGTAGCCGCCATAGTAGACGGCATCGATGTTCTTGTCCTTCAGGCTGGTGATCAGCGCCGAGAAGTCCTTTTCACCCGCCGTGACCGACCCGCGATAGGCCACCTTGCCGCCGGCCTTCTCCAGCGTTTCCACCACGACGTCGGCCAACCCCTTGCCGTAGGCCTGCTTGTCGTCCAGCACCGCGACGTTCTTGCCCTTGAAGGTCTGGGCCAGATAGGTGCCGGCAACCACGCCCTGCTGGTCGTCGCGGCCGCAGACGCGGAAGATGTTGGGATGGCCCTTGGCGGTCAGCAGCGGGTTGGTGGCGGTCGGGGTGACCATCACCACGCCTTCCTCCTGGTAGACGTCGGCCGCCGGGATGCTGGCGCCGGAGCAGAGATGGCCGACCACCGCCGTCACCTTCTCGCGCACGAACTGGTTGGCGACGGCCACCGCCTGACGCGGGTCGCAGGCATCGTCGCCCACCTTCAGCACCAGCTTCTGCCCCAGCACGCCGCCCTTGGCGTTGATGTCCGCGACCGCCTGCTTGGCTCCGTACACCGACTGCTCGCCCAGCGCCGCGACCGGGCCGGTCGTTGCCGTGCCCAGGCCGATCACGATGTCGGCCTGCGCCGTGCCGAAGCCGGCCAGCAGTGCCGTCGCGCTGACGAAGGAAAGGACGGTGAGACGCATGATTGGTTCTCCCAGGATGACCATTTTGTGCCGGACCATCTCCGCCGGCCACGGCATGTTTCCTTTTCTGACCGATACGACAGGATTTTGAAAGCGCGATCATGGGTTTCGCAGCGCTCCGACAAGAACCGCGACCGTTCGCCGCCATCGCCAGATTGGGCAATGTGAAGCCGGAAAACAGGACAACTGCAGCCCCCTGCTGTTGTCCAAGGACATAGGTGGGAGAGTGACAGCCATGGCCTCGCAGATTCCCTTGTCGGAGGACAGCAGCGCAATCGATCCGGCGCTCGACGCGCTGCGCAACGACCACACGCACGAGATCGCACCCGACCTCGCCTATCGGCGGCTCGGCATCGTCAATGTGGTGTTCTGGGGACCGCCGGGAGCCGGCGACCGCGGCTGGGTGCTGATCGATGCGGGGTTGCCGGGCACCAAGGGCTTCATCCGCGCCGCCGCGACGGAACGGTTCGGCCGTGATGCCAGACCCGCCGCCATCGTCCTGACCCATGGCCATTTCGACCATGTCGGGGTTTTGGAGGATCTGGCGGAGGAATGGGACGCTCCGGTCTACGCCCACCCGCTGGAGCACCCCTATTTGAACGGTCGGGCCGCCTACCCGCCCGGCGACCCGTCGGTCGGCGGCGGCGCGATGGCGGCGCTGGCCCGCTTCTACCCGCGCAAGCCGGTGGATGTCGGGTCGCGCCTGCGTGCCTTGCCTGAGGACGGGTCGGTGCCGGAAATGCCGGGCTGGCGCTGGATCCACACGCCGGGGCACAGCGTCGGCCATGTCTCCTTCTGGCGGGAGCGGGACCGCTCGATGATCGTCGGCGACGCCTTTGTCACCACGGGGCAGGAATCGGCCTATGCCGTCGCGGTGCAGCGGGCGGAGATGCACGGCCCGCCAATGTACTTCACCGTCGAATGGGATAAGGCCCGGGAGTCGGTCGCCCGGCTGGCGGCCTTGGACCCCGAACTGGTCATCACCGGACACGGCGAGCCGATGCAGGGAGCCGAGATGCGCGCCGCCCTCCATCGCCTCGCCGACGAGTTCGACAACATCGCCATCCCACGGCAGGGCATTTATCTGGAAAAGCCGGCCCGCGCAGAGGACCGAAGCGCCTATCGCGCGCCCTAACCTCTACTTTCTTCAATGCCGGCAAGAAAAACCCCCGCCGGATCGCTCCGGCGGGGGTTTCCTTTACCGACTGCTGCTTGCGGCCATCAGGCCGGAACGGCGACCTTGTCCGCAACTTCCTGGAAGGCCGGGATCTGGTCGAAGTTCATGTAGCGGTAGATGTCGCCAGCCGACTTGTTCACCACGCCGACCTGCGCCAGATACTCCTCGGTGGTCGGGATCTTGCCCAGCAGCGCCGCGACGGCGGCCAGTTCGGCCGACGACAGGTAGACTCGGGTGTCGATGCCCAGACGGTTCGGGAAGTTGCGGGTCGAAGTCGAGACGGCGGTCGAGCCCTTGCGGACCTGCGCCTGGTTGCCCATGCACAAGCTGCAGCCGGGCATCTCCATGCGGGCGCCGGCCTTGCCGAGGGTGGCGTAGTAGCCCTCCTCGGTCAGCATCATCGCGTCCATCTTCGTCGGCGGGGCGATCCACAGGCGGGTCGGGATGTCCGAGTTCCCGTTGAGGATCTTACCGGCGGCGCGGAAGTGGCCGATGTTGGTCATGCAGGAGCCGATGAACACCTCGTCGATCTTGTCGCCGGCGACCTCGGACAGCGTCTTCACGTCGTCCGGATCGTTCGGGCAGGCCAGGATCGGCTCCTTGATGTCGGCCAGATCGATCTCGATCACCGCGGCATAGTCGGCGTCGGCGTCGGGACGCAGCAGTTGCGGATCGGCGATCCACGCCTCCATCGCCTTGATGCGGCGCTCCAGGGTGCGCGCATCGGCGTACCCGTTGGCGATCATCCACTTCATCAGCGTGATGTTGGAGGTCATGTACTCGATGATCGGCTCCTTGTTCAGGAGCACGGTGCAGCCCGCCGCCGAACGCTCGGCCGAGGCGTCGGTCAGCTCGAACGCCTGCTCGACCTTCAGGTCCGGCAGACCTTCGATCTCCAGCACGCGGCCGGAGAAGATGTTCTTCTTGCCCTTCTTTTCGACCGTCAGCAGGCCGGCCTTGATCGCGTAGAGCGGGATGGCGTTGACGAGGTCACGCAGGGTGACGCCCGGCTGCATCTCGCCCTTGAAGCGGACCAGCACCGATTCCGGCATGTCCAGCGGCATGACGCCGGTGGCGGCGGCGAAGGCGACCAGACCGGAACCGGCCGGGAAGCTGATGCCGATCGGGAAGCGGGTGTGGCTGTCGCCGCCGGTGCCGACGGTGTCCGGCAGCAGCAGGCGGTTCAGCCAGGAGTGGATGACGCCGTCGCCCGGACGCAGGGCCACACCGCCGCGGGTGGAGATGAAGTCCGGAAGCTCGTGGTGGGTCTTGACGTCCACCAGCTTCGGATAGGCGGCGGTGTGGCAGAAGGACTGCATGACCAGATCGGCCGAAAAGCCCAGGCAGGCCAAGTCCTTCAGCTCGTCGCGGGTCATCGGGCCGGTGGTGTCCTGCGACCCCACCGTCGTCATCTTCGGCTCGCAATAGGTGCCCGGACGGACGCCCTTGCCTTCCGGCAGACCGCAGGCGCGGCCGACCATCTTCTGGGCCAGGGTATAGCCCTTGCCGGTGTCGGCCGGGGAGGCCGGCTGGCGGAACAGCTCCGACGCCGGCAGGCCGAGCGCCTCGCGGGCCCGCGCGGTCAGGCCGCGGCCGATGATCAGCGGGATGCGGCCGCCGGCACGCACCTCGTCGAAGATCACCTCGGAGCGCACGGTGAATTCGGCGATGACCTCGCCGTTCTTCAGCGCCTTGCCTTCATAGGGGCGCAGCTCGATGACGTCGCCCATCTCCATCTTGTTGACGTCGAGTTCGATGGGCAGGGCGCCGGCGTCTTCCATGGTGTTGAAGAAGATCGGGGCGATCTTGGTGCCGAGGCAGACGCCGCCGAACCGCTTGTTCGGGACAAACGGGATGTCCTCGCCGGTGAACCACAGCACCGAGTTGGTGGCGGATTTGCGCGAGGAGCCGGTGCCGACCACGTCGCCGACATAGGCGATCAGGTTGCCCTTCTTCTGCAGCTCGGCCAGCTGCTTGGTCGGACCGCGCTGGCCCGCCTCGTCGGCCTCGATGCCTGGGCGCGGGTTCTTCAGCATGGCGAGCGCGTGCAGCGGGATGTCCGGGCGGCTCCAGGCGTCGGGGGCCGGCGACAGGTCGTCGGTGTTGGTCTCGCCCGACACCTTGAAGACGGTCAGCGTCATCGACGCCGGGACTTCCGGACGCGAGGTGAACCACTCGGCATCGGCCCAGGACTGCAGCACCAACTTGGCGTTGGCGTTGCCCTTGTCGGCCAGTTCCTTGACGTCGTGGAAGAAGTCGAAGACCAGCAGGGTCTTCTTCAGGCCTTCCGCCGCGGCGCTGCCGCACTCGGCGTCCGACAGCAGGTCGATCATCGGCTGGACGTTGAAGCCGCCGAGCATGGTGCCCAGCAGTTCGGTGGCCTTGACCTTGGAGATCAGCGGCGAGCTGTCGGCGCCCTTGGCGACGGCGGCCAGGAAGCCGGCCTTGACGCGGGCGGCATCGTCGACGCCGGCCGGAACGCGGTGGGTGATGAGGTCGAGAAGGAAGGCCTCCTCACCAGCCGGCGGGGCCTTCAGCAGGTCGATCAGCTCCGACGTCTGCTTCGCGGTCAGGGGCAGGGCCGGGATTCCGAGGGCGGCGCGTTCGGCCGCGTGCTGGCGGTAGGCTTCGAGCACGGCAGGGTTCCTCATAAATGAAAGGCCGGCCCTTGGATGGGAACCGTGAGACGGCCCGCTTGAACTCAGGTCGGGTTTATATGCCTGCTTAAATGAAAGTGCAAGGGGGCGCCCCGCTTACGTGAAGCGGACAGGACGAAGCTGCCATTCTTTTTGCACTGGTATTACCGGCGCTTGGTATGACCACTTCGTCTTCCCCGCTTTACTTCAGCGCGGCCGCCTGCTCCGGCGTCAGCAGCACGATGCCGTCCTCGTCGGCAAACAGGATGTCGCCCGGCCGGACGGCGGCGCCCGGCAGGTCTACGGCCACGTCGACCAGCCCCTGGTCGCGGCGGGTGGAGGCCCGCGGGATCGACGCCAGCGCCTTGATGCCGAGCGGCAGGGACGCCAGTTCGGCCACGTCGCGGACGCAGCCCCAGATCACCACGCCGGCCCAGCCGTTCTTCACCGCCGACGCGGCGATCATGTCGCCCATCAGGGCGCAGCGCAGGCTGCCGGCGCCGTCCACCACCAGAACACGGCCGGCGCCGGGGGTTGCCAGCAGTTCCTTGACGCGGGAATTGTCCTCCAGGCACTTCACGGTGACGACCGCACCGGTGAAGCGGGTGACGGCGCCGAAGTCGCGGAAGCCCGGCAGGACATAGCGGGCGTCGTCCTTGAAGCGGTCGAACAGGTCGCAGGTGGGGGTGAAGGGGGCGGCGGTCTGGATGGCGGCGCTCTGGTCAATCGTCATGGGGCTTCGCACTCCACAGCGTGAACGGTGCAGGGACATTCTCGCGTCCCTCTTGCGCCAAAGGCAGGCGAGAGGCAAGAGCCGCGCGCCGCGATGGCGGCAGGTCGGCGAACGTGACGCAGGAGACTTGCCGAACGTGCAATCGACGCCGGCGCAACCGCACCCATATTTCCGATAAGACGAAGAAAACGGATGGTGCCTTCCCGATGAAAACGCCGAACTTCGTGGCTTTCGCCGCAGCCGGTGCGCTGACGATGCTGGTCTCCGCCTGCGCCTCCACCCTCTCGCCGCCGCCGGTGGCGCAGCCCGATCCGGCGCTGCTTTCGGTCATCAACAGCAACGTGACCAACGACTGCAACCCGCAGACCGCCGCGGTGCTGACCGGCATTGGCCTGCCCGCGAGCAACGTCCGCGGCGTGAATTACGGCATCTATCGCGACGAATACCGCGACAAGATCGTCCGCTGGGATGCCTGGGTGTATCTGAAGGACCAGCCGGGCTCGCTGGTGGTGACGCTCGACGAGGATTGCCGGCCGATCCAGGTCTATGCCCGCGAAGGGGCGAAGCTGCCGGGCAGGTGAT
Source organism: Azospirillum sp. TSH64 (assembly GCF_003116035.1). Classification (GTDB taxonomy): domain Bacteria; phylum Pseudomonadota; class Alphaproteobacteria; order Azospirillales; family Azospirillaceae; genus Azospirillum. The sequence continues at coordinate 7,270,692 of NZ_LGQW01000015.1, read as the reverse complement.
GCGATGGCCGTCCAGGCCTGGGGATGGAACGGTGTGAAACAGGTTTCCGGCGTCCGTTCCATACCCGGGCCGTTGCCCGCCCGGGACAGACTCCAGCCGGGACGGTGGAACAGCGTGGAACAGGACCCCGCCTGTCGTTCCATGTCGCACCGCGTCCTATCGGGCTCTGCCCCCGGTTGCGACAGGGCCTCGCCGGGACGGTGGAACGGCGTGAGACAGTTCCCCGGCTGTCGTTCCATCCGTTCGGGCGAACCGGCCCAATCGGCGGCGGCCTGACTGTCGAGCGGCATGGCGGGCCTCCGTGAACGGGTTCGACCTGCCACAGCTTATAGGACTTCCATCCTTTTTCGGGGTTTTTGTCGAATTGCCCGGCTTGCGGCTCCGGTCCGCAAAAACCTCTGACCTGTCTTAACTATCCCCCTGCCGCTTGGACTGCGTTGCCGCCTAACGCTCCGACACATGGGCATCCACGGCACGGTCGTGGCGCTTCAGCCGCTCTTGAAGCGTGTCGCCCATGCGCAGGGCGACGGCGATGGACAGGATGTCGCCCAGCACCAGATGGGCGATGCGCACGGTCATCGGCGAGTGGATGTCGAAATCGTCGGCCACGTCGGCGACGAGGCTGACCGTCGCCATGTCGGCGAGCGGCGACCCGGAGCGGGTCAGGGCCACCACGTCGGCCCCGGCCTTGCGGGCGTTCTGCACGGCATCGAGGATGTCGCGGGTGCGGCCGGTGCTGGACACCGCAACCACGGCATCGCCCTTCGCCAGGGTCAGGGCCGAGGCGAAATAGACGTGGGAGTCGGAGTAGGCGACGGTCGGCATGCCCAGCCGGAAGAACTTGCGCTGGATGTCCTCCGCCACCGTGCCAGAGTTGCCGGAGCCGTAGAACTCGATCCGCCGGGCCGAGGCCAGCACGTCGGCGGCGCGGTCCACCGCGTCGGCCGGCAGGTTGTTGCGCACCTGCATCAGCGTGGCGATGGTGCGGTCGAACAGCTTGCCGGCCAGCACGGCCCCCGGCACGCCCCCATCCGCATCGAGATCCCCGCCCACCGACAGGTCCTGGTGCAGGAACGGCATGCCGCCGGCGATGTCCTGCGCCAGCTTGATCTTGAATTCCCGGAAGCCGCGGCAGCCCAGCGCCGCGCAGAAGCGCGCCACCGTCGGCTCGCTCACCCCGACCCGGTCGGCCAGTTCGGCCATGGACAGGTTGATGACGTCGCCCGGATGGGCTATCGCATAGTCGGCCAGCTTGCGTTCCGAAGGCCGGATCTGGTCGCGGACGGCGGCGATTCTCGCCAGCATGTGGGGGACGCTCCCTTCTGATTTCGGGTCAGCCTAGCACATGTAGCAAAACTACATATACAGCGCTGCGAACGACCGATTCCGTCGCGGGCGCGGCCTCTCCCTTCCGAGCGTTTCCAACCGCTCCAGCCCTGCCCTGCGACAAAATGCCGGGCCTGTCCGCCTTGTCCGGAAGCCCGTCCGGGAGTATGTAGTAAAACTACAGAGCGGGCGCAACGCACGGCATCGGTCATCGCATCGACCGCCCCGCGCCCGGTCTGAAAATATGACGTGTATCAACGAATCCGGCGCCGATTGCGCCTATGCTTCCAATCGTCCCGCGCGGTTCGCGGGCACCACGAGACCGCCGACACGGCCATTGACCCGCGCCGACGGCTATATCTCTGAGGAGTCATCATGGACACCCTGCTGATGGACGGACTTGCCCAGGCCACGGAGCAGCAGTCCGCCGCCGACCCCTGGCGCGGCTTCGCCCCGGGCGTCTGGCGCCGCTCGGTCGACGTCCGCGATTTCATCCAGCGCAACCTGACCCCCTATGAAGGGGACGCGGGCTTCGTCGCCGGTCCCACCGCCCGCACCACCGCGCTGTTCGCCAAGGTCACCGACCTGCTGAAGCAGGAACGCGCCGCCAAGGGCGGCGTTCTGGACGCCGACACCGAAGTCTTCGCTTCGATCACCTCGCACGCCGCCGGCTATATCGACCGCGAGCTGGAAGTGATCGTCGGCCTGCAGACCGACAAGCCGCTGAAGCGCGCCATCATGCCGTTCGGCGGCTGGCGCATGGTCAAGACCGGGCTGGAGGCCTATGGCTACACCCCGTCGCCGAAGCTGGAGGAGGTATTCCCGGTCCTGCGCAAGACGCACAATGACGGCGTGTTCGATGTCTACACGCCCGAGATGCTGCGCTGCCGCAAGTCCGGCGTCATCACCGGCCTGCCCGACGCCTATGGCCGTGGCCGCATCATCGGCGACTATCGCCGGCTGGCGCTGTACGGCGCCGATTTCCTGATCAAGGACAAGAAGGCCCAGCTGGCCTCGCTGGAAGTCAGCCGGATCGACGAGGACGTGCTGCACCTGCGCGAGGAGATCTCCGAGCAGATCCGCGCGCTGAAGGAGCTGGTCGAGATGGCCGCCTCCTACGGCTTCGACGTCAAGCGCCCGGCCGCCTCCGCGCGGGAAGCCGTGCAGTGGACCTATCTGGCCTATCTGGCGGCGGTCAAGGAAGCCAACGGTGCCGCCATGTCGCTGGGCCGGGTGTCCAGCTTCCTCGACATCTACGTCGAGCGCGACCTCAAGGACGGCGTCATCACCGAGGCGGAAGCCCAGGAGATGATCGACCATTTCGTCATGAAGCTGCGTCTGGTCCGCTTCCTGCGCACGCCGGAATACGACCAGCTGTTCTCGGGCGACCCGACCTGGGTGACGGAATGCCTGGGCGGCATGGGGCTGGACGGCCGGACGCTGGTCAGCAAGACCAACTTCCGCATGCTGCAGACCCTGCACAACCTGGGCCCGGCGCCGGAACCGAACCTGACGGTGCTGTGGTCGGAGAAGCTGCCGGACGGCTTCAAGCGCTTCTGCGCCGACACCTCGATCAAGACCTGCTCGGTCCAGTACGAGAGCGACGATTTGATGCGCGGCTATTGGGGCGACGATTACGGCATCGCCTGCTGCGTGTCGGCCATGCGCATCGGCAAGCAGATGCAGTTCTTCGGCGCCCGCGCCAATCTGGCCAAGACGCTGATGTATGCCATCAACGGCGGCAAGGACGAGGTTTCGGGCGAGCAGATCGCCCCGGCCTACGCGCCCATCACCGGCGACGTGCTGGACTATGACGAGGTCATGGCCCGCTTCGAACCGATGATGGAGTGGCTGGCCAAGGTCTACATGAACGCGCTGAACGCCATCCACTACATGCACGACAAGTACATGTACGAGCGGATGGAGATGGCGTTCCACGACCGCGACATCCTGCGCACCATGGCCTGCGGCATCGCCGGCCTCAGCGTGGTGGCCGACAGCCTGTCGGCGATCAAGCATGCCAAGGTGAAGGTGATCCGCGACGCCAACGGCCTCGCCTCCGATTTCGAGATCGACGGCGACTATCCGGCCTTCGGCAACAACGACGCCCGGGTCGACGACATCGCGGTGTGGGCGGTCGAGCGCTTCATGACGGCGCTGCGCAAGCAGAAGCCCTACCGCAACGCCATGCCGACCCAGTCGGTGCTGACGATCACCTCCAACGTGGTCTATGGCAAGAAGACCGGCAACACGCCGGACGGCCGCAAGGCCGGTCAGCCCTTCGCGCCGGGCGCCAACCCGATGCACGGGCGGGACAAGAAGGGCGCCATCGCGTCGATGGCCAGCGTGGCGAAGCTGCCCTACGCCCATGCGCAGGACGGCATCAGCTACACCTTCACCATCGTCCCCGGCGCTCTCGGCCGGACCGAAGACGAGCGGGTGAGCAATCTGGTCGGCATGCTGGACGGCTATGCCGCCCAGGGTGGTCACCACATCAACGTCAACGTCTTCGACCGCGAGACGCTGCTGCACGCCATGGACCATCCGGAGCTGTATCCGCAGCTGACCATCCGGGTGTCCGGCTATGCCGTGAACTTCATCAAGCTGACGCGCGAGCAGCAGCTCGACGTCATCAGCCGGACGTTCCACGACAAGCATTGAGTGTGAGGGCGGCGTAACTCCCTCTCCCGCCCTGGGAGAGGGAAGGGGCCCGCCGCGGAGCGGTGGGAAGGGTGAGGGGTTATCCAGACATGGATTTCCGATCCTTGTGCTACCCCTCACCCTCCCCACTTCGTGGGTCCCCTCCCTCTCCCGGGACGGGAGAGGGCACACCGCGGAGCGCAAAGTTTTAACATTGGATCGGTTATGACACCCCCCCTCCCCCAAGCCCGCCCCGGCTCCGTTTCCGGCTGGATCCATTCGGTCGAGACCGGCGGCACGGTGGACGGGCCGGGGATCCGCTATGTGCTGTTCATGTCGGGGTGCCCGCTGCGCTGCCTCTACTGCCACAACCCCGACACCCAGCACATGCATGACGGGACGCGGACGACCTCGACCGAAGTCCTCGACGACATCGCGCTCTACGCCACCTTCCTGCAACGCGCCCATGGCGGATTGACGCTGAGCGGCGGCGAGCCGCTGGTGCAGCCGGAATTCACCGCCGCCATCCTGCGCGGGGCGAAGGCGCTGGGGCTGCACACCGCGCTCGACACCTCCGGCTTCCTCGGCAACCATGCCGACGACCATCTGCTGGAGGACGTCGACCTCGTCCTGCTCGACATCAAGGCCTTTTCCGAGAAGACCTACCGCCATCTGACCGGCGTTCCGCTTCGCCCGACGCTGGAGTTCGCCGAACGGCTGGCCGGGCTGAACAAGCGCATCTGGCTGCGCTATGTGCTGGTCCCCAACCTGACCGACGACGCGGCCGAGATCGATGGGCTGGCGGAGTTCGTCGCCGGGCTGGGCGTGGTCGACCGGGTCGACGTGCTGCCCTTCCACAAGATGGGCGAGCACAAATGGAAGGCGTTGGGACGCAAATACATGCTGACCGACACCGAGCCGCCGTCGCGCGAGCTGGTGGAACGGGTGCGCAAACAGTTCCAGGCGCAGGGGCTGCGGGCCGACTGAACCGCAACCCCGGCCCGGAACGTTACGCCGGGCGGATCGCCTGGGCGAAGGTGAACAGCATGTTCGGGTCGACCGCCTTCTTCACCTCGGCCAGCTTGGCGAGATTCTCGCCGTAATAGGCCCGCTGCCAGTCGGCCAGCGACGGATCGGGGAAGTTCTGGAACGCCCCTTGCGCCCTGGTCCGGCGGTTCACGTCGTCATAAAAGCGCTGCTGCCACTCCAGTGCCTGCTCGACAAGCAGCACCGAATCCGTCGGCCGCCACCAGTTGGCCTCGACCGAGAACAGCCAGTCATAGCCGCGGTGGACATAGGCGGTCTCGGTCGGGCCGACGCGGTTGATGGCGCCGCCGACTTGGAAGAACTTGAAGGCGACCGGCATCGAGGTGGCGGGCATCCTGGCCGCCCAGTCGAACATTGCGGCGATGGCCTCGTCGCCGATGTCCGCCGCCTTCATGTAGCTGGATTTTTCCTGGTAATAATAGGGGAAGGTCGTCTCGGTCAGGAAATCCTGCCCCGTCCAGTAGGGCACATTCTCCTCAAGCTTGGACTGGCTCCAGTCGATCGACTCCCAGGTGGATTTGAAGATTTCCTTCAGCGTCGTCTTGGATTTGTGCAGCTGGCCGAGGATCGACAGCTTCAGCGGCACGTTGGCGCAGCGCTCCTGCCAGCTCGGGATGGTGACGTTGATCTTGCTGCCGAACTCGTCGGGCGCCGCCGCCAGTTCGGTCAGCAGGAGCTTCAGGATTTTCGGCAGATCCTTGTTGGTCCAGACCAGATTGAACACCGTCACCGGCTCCGCCGGGCGGGTCTCCAGGGTGAAGGAGGTGTTGATGCCGAAATTCCCGCCGGCACCGCCGCGGCAGGCCCAATAGAGGGCGGACTCGCTGTCCGCATTGGCGTTCACATGGCTGCCGTCGGCCTTGACCAGCTCCGTTCCCCGCAGCAGATCGGACGCCATGCCGAACTTGCGCATGTTGAAGCCGATGCCGCCGCCGAGCAGGAAGCCGGCCGCACCGACCGAATCGCAGCGCCCATGGGTGATGGTGCGGCCCAGCCGCTCCATCTGCTTGTAGACGTAGGAATTCAGCGTGCCGCCCAGCACCCTGACCAGCCCGTCGGAGCCCTTCACCGGCTCCGCCCCGGCCATCAGCGTCATGTCGATCAGCAGGCCGGGCGTGGTGGAAAAGCCGGCGTAATTGTGGCCGCCGGACCGCACGGCGAAGGGCATGGCCTGCTGCTTCACCCAGGCGATGCAGGCCTGGACATCCTCCGGCCGCGAGCAGCGGGCGATGCCGGCCGGCAGGGTGGCGCCATAGCGCAGGTTGTTGGGCCGGCAGATATCGGCGAAGAACGGATCCTCCGGCCGCAGCACCCCGCCCTTCACCCCCTTCGCCAGATCTGACCAAGCGGACGGCGGCGGGCAATAGGCCGCGCCCGCCTCCGCAGCGAAAGCGGAACCCGGCATGAGCCGGACCGCGGCGGCGGCACCGGCGAACCGGCCGGCTCCGACGAGAAAATTGCGACGGGAAGCATGCAGTCCGAGCGCCATGGGCCTGTCCACCCTGCTTAATAAGTTGTGTTTTTCTATATTTACTATCCTATTGATAATAATAATCGTCAACCGCAGCCGGCTCAGGGGCCGAACACCTCCTCGGCCACCGCATCCAGCAGGGCATCGTCGCTCTGCTGGTTGCCGTTCGTCAGGAAGATCAGCGCGGTGCGGCGGTCGGGGTAATAGCGGACATCGGCCTCGAACCCGTCATAGCGCCCGTCATGGCCGGCGCCGCGTCCCCAGCTGTCCTTCCACAGCGCCACCCCCAGCCCCTGCCCCTCCTCATTCTCCGACGGGGTCAGCATGCGGCGGACGGTCGCCGCCCCCAGCAGCCGGTTGTCGCGGAACAGGGCGAAGACGAAGCGTTCCAGATCGCCGGCGGTGGTGACCAGCGGCCCGTCGCCGGTGGTCGCCGCCCAGGACCGCCGGCTGACGTCGCCCTCCTCGGTGTAGCCATGGGCGAGGCTGCGGTCACGCGGATCGGCCCCGACGCTGGTCGAGGCCATTCCGGCCCGCTCCAGCACACGGGTCCGCAGAACCTGCGCGAAGGGAACGCCGTCGCGCCGCGACGCGATGTGGCCGAGCAGGACATAGTTGCTGTTGGAGTATTCGTAATGCCCGCCGACCGGACCGGTCGCCTTCTCCCCCGCCGCATAGGCGAGCAGGGTGCCGTCGCGCGGCAGCCGTTCCGGCCTGGCCGCCTCATCCTCCTGATAGGCGTCGGTGATGTAATCGGGAATGCCCGAGCTGTGGTCGAGCAGATGGACCAGACGCGCCCGGTTGGCGTTGGCGATCCTGTCGAGCGGCAGGTCGGAAGCCAGTTCCCGCACCGGCTGGTCGAGCGAGAGCAGCCCCTCCTCCACCTGTTGCAGCACGGCGGCGGCGGTCGCCATCTTGCCGACGGAGGCGACATAGAAGCGGGTGTCTTCCGTCACCGGCCGTCCGCCCTTGCGGTCGGCGATGCCGGACACCACCAGCCGCCGCCCGTCCGGACCCGACACCAGAAGGATGCCGCCGTCCAACTCCTCGTCGGCCAGGAAACGGTCGAGCAGCCGTTGCAGCCGGTCGGGCTTGGCGGCTGCGGCTTCGGAGAATGGGATCGCCAGGGCCAGCAACAGCGCCAATCCCGGCATCAGCCGGCGCAACCGCCCGGTGCGGCTGGAAAAGCCGCCGGTATCGTCCCGTCCTTGCGTCCGCATGCACCCTGCCCCCGTCCAGTGAGCGGCCCGGCGGGATTACGCCGAAAGCCATAGCTGGAATCGAGGGTATGACTCGCAATCGGGAAACGGCAAGGCGCGGACGTCAGCGCTTCGCTGCCGGCCCATCCACCACCGGCCGGGTGCTGCCGCGGACCACCAGTTCGCAGTCGAGATTGTGGTGCTTCGGCGTGACGCGGACACCGTCAAGCGCCGCCAGGATCTGCGTGGCGCTGAGTCTGCCGATCTCACGCTGGGGCGGGCGGACGGTGGTCAGCGGCGGCGGGCAGGAACTGCTGAAGGGAAGGTCGCCGAATCCCACCACCGCCAGATCGTCCGGCACCTTCAGGTCGCGGCGGGTGACCTCGAACAGCACGCCCAGAGCCAGCGCGTCGTTGGAGCAGACCACGCCGTCGATGTCGGGATGGCGGGTCAGGATCTCGTCGATCAGCCAGCGGCCGACCTCCGTCGTCGCGGCGTCGGGAACGGTGAAGTCGATGGGATCGTGCAGGCCGCGGCGCATCACCTCCGCCTCGTAGCCGTCGGTGCGGCTGCGGACGCGCAGATCCTGGTGGGCGGCGGCGCCGATGTAGGCGACCTTGCGGCTGCCCTGGTCGTAGAGGTGGCTGGTCTGCATGCGGCCGACCTCGAAATGCGAGAAGCCGACGCTGATGTTGACCGCCTCGCCGGGGTGGCCCGGCATGTCCCACATCTCCACCACCGGCACGCCGCAGGAGGCCAGCATGGCGCGCGTCCGTTCGGTGTGGTGGAAGCCGGTCACCACCATCGCCGCCGGCGACCAGGCGAGGAAGGCGCGGATCAGGCTTTCCTCCTCCTCCGGGCTGAACTCGCTGACGCCCAGCAGGGTCTGGTAATGCGCCGCCTGGAACATGCCCTGGAGCGTGTTGTAGGTCTCGGCGAAGAAGGAATTCAGGATGGACGGCAGGATGACGCCGACGGTGCGGCTGCGCGCGGCGGCAAGGCTGCCGGCGACCAGATTGGGCACATAGCCCATCTCGTCGATCACCCGCGCGATGCGTTCGGCGAGGTGGCGGGACACCGCCTCCGGCCGGCGGAGATAGAGCGAGACGGTGCTGGCCGACACATCGGCGGCGGTGGCCACGTCGGTCATCGTCACCCGCTGGGTGCCGCGGCGTGTCCGCTTCCTGGTTTCGGTCGTCTGCATCGTCGGTCTTCCTCACGCATCGGAGTGCGGCGTTTCAGTGCCGCGTCGGCGGGTCGGCAAGAGCCAGTTCGGACAGCGCCAGGATCGCGTCGTGAACGAGCTGATAGGCGGCCTCGATCCGGCCGAGCGCCGGATCGCAATCCTCCCCGCTGTCACGCGTCTCCTGGCGCACCGCCCGGAACAGGCTCAACGCCTCACGCCCGATGATCCTATGGCTTGCCCACAGACCGCAATCCTCTTGCAGTGCGAGCGGGATATGCAACAGGCGATGGCGCAGCACGGCCGCGTCAAGCTCCAGTTCGGCGATACGCCGGCTGAGAAGGGGTGTCATCGATGTCATGCCTTCGGGGCGCGCCCCGATGGACGCGCCCCGCTTTCCCACAATAAAGCTGCCGGATCAGCCGGCGACCAGATCGGCCATGGCGGCCTTCATGCCCTTCGCCTCGATGGCGGCGAGGCTGTCGGCCACCCGCGCGGCGAGGCCGGGGACGGCGGTCAGATCCTCCTTCCACAGGCGGACGTCGGACAGGACGGCGGCAACCAGCGCCTTCGGATCGCTGCCGTTGGCCGCCCAGGCGGCGCTCATGGCGGCGATCACCTCCGCATTGTCGCTGATCGGGTAGGACCCGGCCTCGCGCGTGCCGGCATAGGCGCCGCCGGCCAGCTCGCCGCGGTAGAAGCGCAGCAGCGCCGCCAGCGAGAAGGACAGGCCGGCCGGAGCCGAGCCGTTGCGGGCCACCGCGTCCTTCAGGCTGGGCAGGACGCGCACCTGCCACTTCGACACCGAGTTCAGCGTGATCGAGATCAGCTCGTGCCGGATATAGGGATTGCCGAAGCGCTCCATGATGGTGCGGGCGTAATCCTGCCGCTCGGCCTCCGGCAGAGGCACGTAGGGGACGATCTCCTCGAACATCACTGTGTTCAGGTAGGCCGAGACGGTCGGGTCGTCCATCATCGACTTGACGGTGTCGAGCCCGGCGCAATAGGCGGCCAGAGCGCTGGCGGTGTGGGCGCCGTTCAGGATGCGGACCTTGCGGGTGCGGTAGGGCTGGAGATCGTCGGTCCACACCACGTTCAGGCCGGCCTTGTGCAGCGGCAACTCGTCCGACAGATGGGCCGGCCCCTCGATCACCCAGACATGGAAGGGCTCGGCGGCGACGGCCAGCTTGTCCTCATAGCCCCACTTGGCGCTGAGCGCCGCGGCCTCGTCCTTTGGGTAGCCGGGGACGATGCGGTCGACCAGCGTGTTCAGGAAGTGGTTGTGCGTCTCGATCCAGTCGGCGAAGCCAGCCTCCAGGCCCCAGCGCTTGGCGTGCGCCAGGACGATGCGCTTCAGGTTGGTGCCGTTGGCCTCGATCAGCTCGCAGGGCAGGAAGACCAGACCGCTGTCGGCGCTGCCGCCCAGCGCCGTGTAGCGGGCATGCAGCAGGGCCGCGACCTTGGCCGGGAAGCTGTCCGGGCAGGCGCCGGGCGCATAGGCTTCCTCACGGTCGGCGATGCCGGCCTCGGTGGTGTTGGAGACGAAGAAGCGCAGCGCCGGCGACACGGACAGCTCGACCATCCGTGCCCAGTCGGCATAGGGGTTCAGCGCTTCCGACACGCAGGAGACGACGCGGCGGGATTCGACCTCCTGCCCGTTCTCGATGCCGCGCAGCAGGACGGTGTAGAGGTTGTCCTGCGCCTTCAACAGCGGTGCGATGCCCTGGTCCAGCGGCTGGGCGATGGCGACGCCGGCCTTGGTCAGCCCCTGCCCGTTGGCGACATCGACCATCCAATCGACGAAGCCGCGCAGGAAATTGCCGTCCCCCACCTGGAGAATGGTCACGGGCAGGGTTGGGGCGCCGTCGGTGTGGGCGACGTCGAACGCGCCGCCGGCAAGCTGGTCACGGGTCAGGAAACGCATGACTGGGCATCCTTGAGGGGAGCTGAAAATCCGGGCCCGGCGCCAGGAGGGCAAGCACGGGCGATGAGTTCAATATACTAATATATTAATGGGCGGAGCAAGGGGAAAAGGGTGCGGCATTTACACCGCGCCCCTCATGCTGCGCTTCACCGTTCCCGCTTCAGCCTTCCCTGGGTCCAGACAGGTTTCCGCGGAAGGAAGTGCCCGAGCCTCTACCGTTCGATGAGCGGGTACGGCTTCATAGTCAGCACGAAAGACGGTCGCGGGCCTGTCGGCAGCGCTCTTTTAGAATCCTAAGATCCCGATCGATGGAGATTGTCTGCTCGCCCGTCGCCAGCACGGAGTCGAGCTGCTCAAGCAGCGGGCCCCGCATCTCCTCCGCATGAACCCGTGCCGCAAGCTCTCCGAGCGCCTCCGCCAGCCGGATCAAGATCGCCGGACTGCCGCTGCCTCCCTGCCGGATCTGATCGAAAGCGGCGCCGACGAAGCTGTCATAGTCCGGAATGTTCCTGATGACACGGACCACCCCGTCACCGTCGCGCAACACCGATGGTTCGAGCCCGCGGCCGAAGATATGCGCGAGCGCGGCGGACAGGTTGTCGATCACGGCAAGAGCGGTAAACACGTCGTTGATGCCCGGGGACAAGGCCCGGGTCGCGATCTCCACCAACTGACGAATGCCGAACTCCACATCCTGGGTGGGTGTGCGCTCCGGCCCGACGATGAAGGCCGAGCGGACGGCCCGGCAAAAGTCGTCCGTGCAGGCTTCCGGCGGATAGACGGCGATATGCTCGCCACCGCCGATCATGAAATGTCCGGGTCGGACCTCTATCCGAACGACGGCATCCGCCCGTCGGGCCGCGGCAACAAGCGCCTCCGCATCGAGCGTTTGGATATAGCCGTCCTGATGCAGGGCGAGCCACGTGAAATCCGTTCCGGGGCTTTCGGCTGGGATCGGCGGTTCGGGCTTTTCGGGAAGCAGGGCATCCACCATCCTGCACAGTTCCGACGCCACGTTCTGCACCACGTTGTCGTAGATGATCGACCGGGCAAGCCTGTGGACGTAATAGAGGAGCACGAACAGGCAAAGGGTGGTGAGACCGGTCCCCACGCTCACCGCCAAATGCGGGACGCTGTCGATCCGCTCCCCGTCCATGGTACGGAACACCACCAGCAGGTAAACGATGTCCGCAAGGAAGAGGCCAAGCACGCCCTGCGTCGTACGATCCTGAATGAAGGTGCGGATCAAACGCGGACCGATCTGGCCGGCCGCCAGCGTCAGCACGACCATGGTGATCGAGACCACCAGAGAGGTCATCGTGATCATGCCGGACAGCAGCGCGGACAGCAATTGACGGGCGCTATCAATGTCTCCGGCATAGATCAGCCAATATTCGCCGGCATTGCTGATGATGCCCCGCCCCCAGGACAACAGGAGGACGGCCAGTCCGAACCCGGCGCACCCCATCAGGACCGGCACCAGCCAGAGGCTTGTACGAACGATCTCCCAGTAATGACGAATCCTGTCGTTCATTGGCGCTCCCGTGACAAGGCCGTCTATGTCCGGGGTTGCAAACACCTCACGATAAGAAACGGCCCGGCGGAGGATGGGTCGGCTCCGCGCAAACGGCGCCATGAACGTCATCGGGGCGGCGGCAGGCTGCCACAGCAGGCCCGAGGCGACGGCATGGTGCGACCACCGATCACACTCCAGGGCGGAGCGGGGCCCCTCCACCTCATGCGATGGAGGGGCGGACGGCATGATGGATCAGGCGGCCCCCGTCATCGGCCGGATTTCCCGGTGAGCGAAGCGCAGCAGAACGGCTCCGGCCGTCGCCGAGAGGAGCGAGCCGGCGAATACGCCGACCTTGACCGCATCCCCAAGCTCCGGCGAGGTCGGAAAGGCAAGCGCGCCGATGAACAGGCTCATGGTGAAGCCAATGCCGCACAGCAGAGCCACGCCGAAGAGCTGGACGGTCGAGGCATCCGCCGGCATGTCGGCAAAGCCCAGTCTCACGGTGATCCAAGCGGTACCGAACACACCGACCATCTTGCCCAGGAACAGGCCGAGGGCGATGCCCAACGGCAGAGGCTCGGTCAGGATCGAGGCCTCCATGCCGGCAAAGGACACGCCGGCGTTGGCGAAACCGAAGAGCGGCACGATGAAGAACGCAACCCAGCCATGGATGCCGTGCTCCAGCCGGTGAAGCGGCGAGTGCATGTCATCCGGCCGGCCCGGGGCCGGGCGCAGCGGGATGGTCAGCGCCAGGGCGACACCGGCCAGCGTCGCGTGGATGCCGGAGGCCAGCACGGCCCCCCATAGCCCGGCACCGAGGATCAGGTAGGGCCAAAGCTTTTCGACTCCGGCCCGGTTCAGGAGAACAAGCACGGCCAGAATGGCCGCTGCGATGCCGAGCGCCGTCAGCGACAGCTCCGCCGTGTAGAACAGCGCGATGATGACGACGGCGCCGAGGTCGTCGATGATGGCGAGAGCCGTCAGGAAAATCTTCAGCGATGTCGGAACGCGGGGCCCCAGCAGGGACAACACTCCCAAGGCGAAGGCAATGTCCGTCGCGGTGGGAATGGCCCAGCCGCTCATGGTTTCCGGATTGCCGCGGTTGAATGCCACATAGATGAGAGCGGGAAACAGCATGCCGCCCGCCGCCGCCAGGCCGGGCAGGATGCGGCGCGACCATGTGGAGAGCTGGCCATCCAGCATCTCGCGTTTGATCTCCAGGCCCACGAGCAGGAAGAAGACCGCCATCAGACCGTCATTGATCCAATGCCCGATGCTCAATCCAAGCACATAGGAATGAAGCGCCTGGAAATAAACGGTGGACAACGGAGAATTCGCGACAACAAGAGCAGCAGCGGCGGCTCCCATCAGGAGCAAGCCACCAGCGGTTTCGCTCTCCAGAAATTCCCTGAAAACGGAAAGTGGTCGATTGCGGATATGGGTTTTCCTATCCGTCATGTATCTTAATCTCCATGCGATGTTCGCAATGACAGTTACCACAGACAGGCAATTGTTACTGCGGGAAATCGCCCGGATTCTGGCTATGGCGTGGCAGGTTCCCGTGCTCGGCTTCGGTGCCTCTGCGGACCGGTGGACAGGAACAAAGGAAAGGCTGCCGATGGATGGCGGCAGAGCGGTCCTGCGGCGGACCGGACAGGTGAACCGGCCTTCTGACCGCGCGCGGCCATTCGGGATCCACCGTCATGGCCGTCCACGGTTCAACTGGAAGCGCCCCCTTCAAGCAAGCGGAGAAACTGGCGCAAGGGGGCGGGGTATCACTCCTTGAACCCCGCCATATGCTCGAACAGGTGGCGCTTGCGGCGGATCTCCGCCTCAGCCTCGTCCAGCAGGGCGTGGAAGCGCTCCGGGTTGGCCCGCTCCACCGCGCTGAAGCGGGACTCGCCAGCCATGAAGGCGGCGAGGCCAGCCGATGGGGCGCCGCTGTCCAGTTGCAGGGCAGTCTTGCCCTCGGCCAGCCGCTGCGGGTCGCGGCGGTAGAGCGACCAGTGGCCGCTGTCCACCGCCAGCTTCTGATGCTCCAGCCCGTGCGACAGCTCGAAGCCGTGGGCGACGCAGTGGCTGTAGGCCAGCACCAGCGACGGGCCGCGATAGGCCTCGGCCTCCGTCAGGGCGTTCAGCGTGTGGCTGTCGCGGGCGCCGAAGGCGGTGCGGGCGACATAGACATGGTCGTAGGCCATCGCCATCAGCCCCAGATCCTTCTTGGCCGCCGACCGGCCGGCGGTGGCGAACTTGGCCGAGGCGCCGATGGGCGTCGCCTTGGACTGCTGGCCGCCGGTGTTGGAATAGACCTCCGTGTCCATCACCAGGATGTTGATGTCGCGGCCCGAGGCCAGCGCATGGTCGAGCCCGCCATAGCCGATGTCGTAGGCCCAGCCGTCGCCGCCGACGATCCACACGCATTTGCGGACCAGATAGTCGGCCATCTGCTCCAGCCGGCGGGCCAGCGGATCCTTCAGCGGGGCGAGCTGCGTCCTCAGCGTGACGACATGGGCGCGCTGGGCGGCGATGCCGGCGGCGTCGGTCTGGCCGGCCTCCAGCAGTTCGGTGACAAGGCCGGGCTCCAGTTGAGCGGACAGCAGCGCCAGCGCGTCGCGCGCCTGTTCGGCCATGCCGTCGATGGCGACGCGCAGGCCGAGTCCGAACTCCGCATTGTCCTCGAACAGCGAGTTGGCCCAGGCCGGGCCGTGGCCGCTGGCGTCGATGGTGTAGGGCGTGGTCGGCAGGTTGCCGCCATAGATCGACGAGCAGCCGGTGGCGTTCGCCATCACCATGCGGTCGCCGAACAGCTGGGTCAGCATCTTGATGTAGGGGGTCTCGCCGCAGCCGGCGCAGGCGCCGGAGAACTCGAACAGCGGTTCCAGCAGCTGGCTGTGCTTGACGGTGACCGGCACCGACTCGCGCGGGATGGCGGGCAGGCCGCGGAAGAACTCGAAGGCCTCCTGCTGGCCGGCCAGCGCCTGGATGGGGCGCATCTCCAGCGCCTTGCGGCCGGAGCCGTGTTTGTCTTCCACCGGGCAGGCGGCGACGCAGAGCGTGCAGCCGGTGCAGTCGGCCGGCGAGGCTTGCAGGCGGTAGCGCCCGCCGGGGAACTCGCGGCCCTTGTAGGGGATGGTCTCGAAACCGGCCGGGGCGCCGGCCAGTGCCGACTCCGGCACCACCGTGGCACGGATGGCGGCATGCGGGCAGACCAGCACACACTTGTTGCACTCGATGCAGAGGTCGGCGTTCCAGCCCGGCGCCTCCGCCGCGATGTTGCGGTGCTCATATTTCGAGGTGCCGGTCGGCCATGTGCCGTCGACCGGGAAGGCGGACACCGGCAGCCGGTCGCCATGGCCGGCGATCATCATGCCGGTGACCCGCTTGACGAAGTCGGGGGCGGTTTCCGGCACCGGGGCCGGGCGGCCATGGTCGGCGGTGACATGGTCGGGCACCGGGACCGGATGCAAATGGGCCAGCGCCTGATCGACAGCGGCGATGTTGCGCGCCACCACCTCCTCGCCGCGGCGGGAGTATGTCTTGGCAATCGCCGCCTTGATCTCGGCGATGGCGTCGGCGACCGGCATGACGTTGGAGAGGGCGAAGAAGCAGGTCTGCATGATGGTGTTGACGCGGCGGCCGAGCCCGACCTCGCGGGCGACGGCGCCGGCGTCGATGGCGTGCAGGGACAGCCTGCGCTCGATGCAGAGGCGCTGGACCTCGGCCGGCAGGGCGTCCCACACCTGCTCGGGCGTGCCGGGGGCGTTCAGCAGGAGGGTGGCGCCGGGGGCGGCCATCTCCGCCACCTCCACCCGCTCCATCAGCGGCAGATGGTGGCAGGCGACGAACTGGGCCTGCCCGATCAGGTAGGGCGCGCGGATCGGCTCCTTGGAAAAACGCAGGTGCGACACGGTGGTCGAGCCGGACTTGCGGCTGTCATAGACGAAATAGGCCTGGGCATGGCCGCCGCTGCGCGACTGGATGATCTTGAGCGAGTTCTTGTTGGCGCCCACCGTGCCGTCGGCGCCGAGGCCGAAGAAGACGGCACGGGACACGCCCGGCTCCTCCACCGCCCAGCGCGGATCCCAGGGAATCGAGTGGTGGGTGACGTCGTCGGTGATGCCGACGGTGAAGCGGCGCTTCGGACGGTCGCGGCCCAGTTCGTCGAACACCGCCTTCGCCATGGCGGGGGTGAATTCCTTGGACGACAGGCCGTAGCGGCCGCCGATCACCATGGGGTCGATGGCGGACGAGTCAGCCGCGCGGGCCTCCGCCAGAGCGGCGACCACGTCGAGATAGAGCGGATCGGCAACGGCGCCGGGCTCCTTGGTGCGGTCGAGGACCGCAATGCGCCGCACCGTCGCCGGCAGGGCGGACACGAAATCGGCGATGGCGAAGGGGCGGAACAGGCGGACGGTCAGGCAGCCGACGCGCTCCCCCTGCCCGACCAGCCGGTCCACCGTGCCGTTGCAGGTCTCCGCCCCCGACCCCATGACCACCACCACCCGCTCCGCCTGCGGATGGCCGTGATAGTCGAACAGGCGGTAGGCCCGGCCGGTGCGGGCGGTGAGCCGGTCCATCATCTCCTGCACGATGGCCGGGCAGGCGTCGTACCAGGGGTTGGCGGCCTCGCGCGCCTGGAAGAACACGTCGGGATTCTGCGCCGTGCCGCGCACGACCGGATGATCCGGCGTCAGGCCGCGGCGGCGGTGGGCATCGACGCAACCGTCATCGATCAGGGCGCGCAGATCATCGTCGGCGAGAGGCTTGATGCAGTTGAACTCGTGCGAGGTGCGGAAGCCGTCGAAGAAATGCAGGAAGGGCACCCGCGCCCGCAAGGTGGCGACATGGGCGACGAGCGCCAGATCGTGGGCCTCCTGCACGTTGGCCGAGGCCAGCATGGCGAAGCCGGTCTGGCGGCAGGCCATCACGTCGGAATGGTCGCCGAAGATCGACAACGCATGGGTCGCCAGCGTGCGCGCCGCCACATGCATGCAGAAGGGCGTCAGCTCTCCGGCGATCTTGTACATGTTGGGGATCATCAGCAGCAGGCCCTGCGACGCGGTGAAGGTCGTCGCCAGCGCGCCGGCCTGCAAGGCGCCGTGGACCGCCCCGGCCGCCCCGCCCTCCGACTGCATCTCCACCACCTGCGGCACGCTGCCCCACAGGTTGGGGCGGTGCGCCGCCGACCATTCGTCGGCGAATTCCCCCATCGGCGAGGATGGCGTGATGGGGTAGATCGCGATGACGTCGCTGGCGCGATAGGCCACGGAGGCCGCCGCCTCGTTGCCGTCCATGATGCGGGCCATCTTGGGGGCCATGTTGCGGACGGAAGAGACGGGCCTGAGGGGGGCGGTGGAGGTCGGGCTTTGGGTCATGCCGGAAAAATCCTTTGTGCTGGCGACAGTCGTCTCCCGAGGGGGGCGTCTTCGATGACGGGGCCGGCGGGTCTTTCAAAAGCCGGCGCGGGGTGAGGCAGAAAACGGCGGTCGACCAGGGCGAATGGTCGGTCCGAAGCGGGCCGGACACATTGACGTCGGTCAGTCCGGAGCGGGATTTCCGGGTGCCGCTGCTCTGCGCTGCACAACTGTCTGATATATTACTTTTGCAAGGAAGGCCCCAGATTGTCGCAGTGCAGCAACGAACGAGAACCGAGCGTTTCCACAGGGATGGCAGCGGCATGGCGGCCGTCCTGCCATTGCCGGCGGGACGGAAGCGGCGCGTAGACCATTGATCCAGGTCATTTATGGCGAGCCGACGCTGTGGCTTCCTACGGGCGGATGAACCGGGCAGACCGGCCCGCCATTAAAATCCGAACAGCAAAACAGGCCTTTCAACTTTCAATGATATTGCACCGCAGCAAGTAACCGCTCTCGGGAAACGGGCTGGCTTTTGCTGCGACTGCGAAGAAATCAGCGCATCGCATCATTGGACTGCGACATTTTCGCAAGAGCCGAAGGCGGCACCGGAAAACCGCTTGCACCCAACACTGATATATTAATATAACTCCGTCAGCGATGCTCCCGCCCCTCTTGAAGCAGAGCGGAAGCGACCCATTCGCCCGGCACCGAACACCCGCCGGCCAGGCATCCCGCCCGAGGATCGCCGCCATAAGGGCCTGTACGTGCGCACCGGCGCCTGCCGTGGCAGGCATGTGAGGAAAAGATGAACAAGATCCGTGGTTTGCGGTGGCAAATCCTTGCCCTGATGATGCTGGGCACCGTGGTCAACTACATCGACCGCAACACCCTGGGCATCCTGGCGCCGACGCTCAAGGAACAGCTCCACTTCACGACCGAGCAGTATTCCTTCATCGTCAGCGCCTTCCAGCTCTGCTACAGCCTGATGCAGCCGGTCGCCGGCTACATCACCGACCTGATCGGGCTGAAGCTGGGCTACGCGATGTTCGCCGGCGTCTGGGGCATCGCCGCCGCCATGCATGCGCTGGCCGGCAGTTGGCAGTCGATGGCCTTCTTCCGCGGCCTGCTGGGCATCAGCGAAGCGGCGGCCATGCCGTCGGGCGTCAAGACCTCCACCCTGTGGTTCCCGGCCAAGGAACGCTCCATCGCCACCGGCTGGTTCAACACCGGCAGCTCCATCGGCGCGATGATCGCCCCGCCCTTCGTCATCTGGCTGTCGCTGACCTATGGCTGGCAGGAAGCCTTCCTCGTCACCGGTCTGCTGGGCGTCGGCATGTCGGCCCTGTGGTACATGCTGTACCGCAACCCGGAGAACCATCCGCGCCTGACCAAGGAAGAGCATGCCTACATCCTGGACGGCCAGGAGCAGGTCGAGCTGCCGAAGCCGTCGATGAAGCGCGTGCTGGGCAAGGGCAAGTTCTGGAGCATCGCCGCCGCCCGTTTCCTGACCGAGCCGGCCTGGCAGACCTTCAGCTTCTGGATCCCGCTGTACATGGTCTCCACCCGCGGCATGGACATCAAGCAGTTCGCCCTGTTCGCCTGGCTGCCGTTCCTGGCCGGTGACATCGGCTGCATCCTCAGCGGTTACCTGTCGCCCTTCTTCGTGAAACGCTTCCGGATGTCGCTGGTCAACTCCCGCATCGCCGGCGTCGGCGTGGGTGCGGTCTGCATGGTCGGCCCGGCGCTGATCAGCTTCGCCGCCAGCCCGATCACCGCGATCTTCCTGTTCTCCCTCGGCGCCTTCGCCCACCAGATGCTGTCGAGCCTGCTCTATGCCCTGGTCACCGACACCTTCGAAAAGCAGGACGTCGCCACGGCGACCGGTTTCGGCGGCATGGCCGGCTACATGGGCGGCATGATCTTCTCGCTGATGATCGGCCAGCTCGCCACCACCATCGGGTACGAGCCGCTGTTCGCCTGCCTGACCGTGTTCGACCTCGCCGCCTTCGCCATCATCGCCCTGGTGCTGGGCCAGCGCGGTCCGAAATCCGCCGCCGCCGTCCCGAACGCCACGGCCGGCGCCGACTGACGGCCCGCCCGTCCCTGAAACGCCGCTTAACTGTGATAGAGACGCCCTCCGGCTCACCGCCGGGGGGCGTTCTGCGTTTGGGCGCCGTCATATCTGCGGTCAGGCACCACTGGATAAAAAATCCGGCCGAAGGAAGGAAAGCCGCTTGCCAGACGGATGAGATATTAATATATTAGTCCCGTACCGCTGGATGCGCCGTGGGTTGACCCGGCACAACTTGTTGGACGTTCCTCTCGGACTTAAAAGCCGCCGGTGTTTCCGGCGGCTTTTTTTTGGCTGGTCTGGAGACGGCCTTCAGTTGAACAGGAAGGACTGGCTGTCGATGGCAGTCATGGAGACCGGAGACGGCACCTCGCACCGCTCCGACCGAAACGGCGGATCGGATGGTTTCCGGCACTCCCGCTTTTACTGCGCCAGCCCGCGGCGCCCGCCGACTTCGTCCAGGTGATCCAGCATGTCGGCCGGGTCCTCATAGACGCGCAGCGCGCCGGAGCGTTCCAGCTCCTCCCGGCCATAGCCGCCGGACAGCAGGCCGATTCCCAGCGCCCGTGCCCGCTTGGCGGCGATCATGTCCCAGATGCTGTCGCCGACGACGAAGGCGCTGGCGATGTCCACGCCGATGCGCGCGGCGGCGGCCAGGAACAGGTCGGGGTCGGGCTTGGCATATTCGACCTCGTCGCGGGTGATGACGGCGGCCCTCGAAGGATCGACGCCCAGCTTCTCCAGCGCCGGCCGCGCCGTCTCCATCCGGCCGCTGGTGGCGATGGCCCAGGGGATGTTCAGCTCCGTCAGCGTGTCCAGCAGCTCGCGGGCGCCCGGCAGCGGAACCACGCCGGGGGCCAGCCGCCTGTAGGCCTGCGCATGGCGCTGGCGCAGCCGGTCGAGAAGAGCCTGGTCGGCGCCGAGACCGGTCTCGCGCAGCAGCATGTTGGTGAACAGCCCGCCGCTCATGCCGATCTTGCGGTGGATGCGCCAGACCGACAGGGCGATGCCCTCCTCGTCCAATGCCTCCTTCCAGGCCAGCACGTGCTGGTAGACCGTGTCGGTCAGCGTGCCGTCGAGGTCGAACAGAAAGGCGTTGGTCAGACGGGGGGTGCCGGTCATGTCCAGTATCCGCGGTTTGTGATGGTTGGACCACAAATGGGGCGGGCCGGCTGCTTTCGCCAAGGCTTTGGTACGGAAGCGATGGATTTCCCTCAACGATAATCCACGCGAATCCTGACGGCACTTTCACCACGCAGACGCGAAGACTGCCGCTTCCGCTGGCGCGTTGACTTCGCTACAGTCCACCGCCAAGCTTGCCGCCGGTTGGTTCGGTGCAGTGTCGGGAGGGAGAGAAGCGCGTGTCGGAAAGGCCGGAGGATGGCGACAACCCGTCGACCGACGACGATCTGGTCACCTTGCTGGACCAGGTCAGCCGGCTTGTCTATGGCATCAGCTTCACCGATGGGCTTTTCCCGGCCCAATGGGTGGCGTTGCGTTACTTCCATGACGCGCCGGAGCCGGCGCGCACCCTGACCGCGCTGGCGCGATTTCAGAAAATCCACCTGGCACCGGTGTCGCGCACCGTCTCCACCCTGGTGGACAAGGGGCTGCTGACCCGTCGGCAGCATCCGGGATTCAAGCGCGGCTGGCTGTTCGACCTGACCGACGACGGCAGGCTCCTTCTGGACCGCGACCCCCTGCGCCAGTCGCTCAGCCCGCCCATCGCCGCCATGGCGGCGAACGAACGGGCGATGCTGGGCCGGCTGATGAAGCGGATCATAACCCACATGCAGACCGACAGCGGCGACGGTGAAGCCGGAGGGGAGAAGGCGGACGGCACGCCGGACGCCTGACCCTGCCTGCCGCTCCCCCCTCTGCCTCTGCCCCACCGCGTCACCCACCCCGTCAGAACGTCAGCCGTTCGATGTTCTGCAGCACCAGCTGGTGATGGTTCTGGTCCTCCAGCGTGACGGTCGTCTCCTGGGTGAAGGTCAGGCCGTGACCTGACGGATCGACCGTGTAGGCATGCCCGTCCAGCTGCTGCATCCAGTTGGTGCCGGCATTGGCGACGAAGGCGCCGACCTCCACCACGTCGGTCCAGCCCGCCCCGCCATTGATGGTCAGGTCGCCACCGCGCGGGGCGAAGATGAACAGATCGTCCCCGGCCCCGCCGGACATGCTGGTGGTGGTGCTGCCGGCATGCAGGATGTCCGCACCGGCGCTGCCGGTCATCGTCGCACTGTTCGAGACCAGCACCTGCACGGCCATCGGGTCGCTGGA
This sequence comes from Azospirillum sp. TSH64, assembly GCF_003116035.1. Lineage (GTDB taxonomy): Bacteria > Pseudomonadota > Alphaproteobacteria > Azospirillales > Azospirillaceae > Azospirillum. The sequence goes on along the minus strand of NZ_LGQW01000015.1, from coordinate 7,248,675 downwards.
CAGCCCTTGATCGTCGCTGACCATCACCTCCAGCGTCCGGGCGCCGCTGCCATTGGGCGTCAGGGCCAGATGGTGGAGGATGTCGGTGTAGGTCGCGGTGGAGGCGGTGCCGGACAGCGACAGCTGGTGGTTGGCATCGTCCCAGCTGACCTCGATCCCGGTGCCGGCCACCGTCTTGCGTCCGGTCGACGGATCGGTCGCGATGGTCAGGCTGTCGAGATTCAGCGTGTCGCCGGTCTGCGAGCCGGCGGCGATGCGGATCGACATGCCGGACATGACGCTGCTGTCCACATCGGTGATCGTCGCGTCGGAAATCACGGCCGGGTGGTCGGTCGCATCGGCGGCGATCACGGTGGTGGTGTGGGCGGCGGCCAGCACCGGCTTGTCGTTCACCGGATCGACGGTCACCGCCAGGGTCTGGGTGACCGCCGCGGTGCTGGCCCCGTCCTGGGCGGTCGCGGTGACCGACAGGGTGACGGTGCCGTTGGCGTCGGCCGGCGGGGTATAGGTCAGGCCGGTCAGATCCGAGGTGCTGAGGGTCCAGCTGCCGTCGCTGTTGTGGGTGCCGTGGTTCAGGCTGGCGCCCGCCGGCATGCCGGTGATCCGCACCGTCACCGTTTCCGACCCGTCGGTGTCGGTGGAGGCGGCGGTGATGGTCAGCGGAATCGCGGTGTCCTCCGGCCCATGGACGGCCGGGGTGGTCAGCGTCGGGGTGTCGGCGACCGGCGTCACCGTCACCGCGAGCGAGCGCGACAGGCTGGCCGGCGTTGCGGTGCCGTCGGTCGAGGTCGCGGTGACCGACAGGCTGAAGCTGGTGCCGCTGTCATGGGGCGGCGTGATCGACAGGCCGGCCAGCTGGGCCGGCGTCAGGGTAATCGAGCCGTTGCTGATGGTCAGCGTGTCGCCCGCGCTGTTCGACAGGTGGGCACCGGTCGGGATGTTGGCGATGGTGACGCTCAGCGTCTCCGACGGGTCGGTCAGGGCCGGGGTGATCGACAGGGCGACCGTGCCATCCTCCGCGACCGTCGCCGGATTGACCGCCAGGGTGGGCGTGTCGGAAACCGGCAGGACCGTGACCGCCAGCTGCGCAACGGTGGAGGCCGGAGCGGCGCTGCCGTCGGTCGAGGTCGCGGTGACGGTCAGGGTGAAGTCGGCGTCGTCGTTCGACGGCGGCTTGATCTTCAGCCCGGTCAACTGGGCCGGGGTCAGAGTGATTGAGCCGTTGCTGATCGTCAGCGTGTTGCCGGCACTGTTGGTCAGCTTGGACCCGGCCGGGATGCCGCTGATGGTGATGCTCAGCACTTCCGACGTGTCGGTCAGGGCCGAGGTGATGGACAGCGGGATCGCCGTGTCCTCGTTGCCGCTCGCCGCCGACACGGTCAGGGTCGGGGCATCCGACACCGGGTTGACCGTCACCGCGAGCGTCGAGGACACCGAGACCGCAGCGGCGCTGCCGTCCTTGGCGGTGGCGGTCACCGTCAGGTTGAAATCGGCATCGCTGTTCGACGGCGGCGTGATCGCCAGCCCGGCCAGCTGGGCCGGCGTCAGGGTGATCGAGCCGTTGCTGACCGTCAGCGTGTTGCCGGCGCTGTTGCTCAGCGTGGCGCCGGTCGGGATGCCGCTGATGGTGATCGTCAGCGTTTCCGAGCCATCCGTGTCGGTCAGCGCCGGGGTGATGGCCAACGCAATCGCCGTGTCTTCGTTGCCGGTCGCTGGCGACACGCTCAGGGTCGGCGTGTCGGAGACCGGGTTCACCGTGACCGGCAGCGACGCGCTGGTGCTGGCCGGGGCGGCGCTGCCGTCGGTGGCGGTGGCGGTGACGGTCAGGGTGAAGTCGGCGTCGCTGTTCGAGGGCGGCGTGATCTTCAGCCCGGCAAGCTGGGCCGGCGTCAGGGTGATCGAGCCGTTGCTGATGGTCAGGACATTGCCGGCCGTGTTGCTCAAGCTGGCGCCGGCCGGGATGCCGCTGATGGTGACCGTCAGCGTTTCCGACCCGTCGGTGTCGGTCAGCGCCGGATTGATCGTCAGCGCAATCGCCGTGTCTTCGTTGCCCGTCGCGGCGGACACGCTGAGCGTCGGGGTGTCGGACACCGGGTTGACCGTCACCGCAAGGGTCGAGGACACCGACACCGCAGCGGCGCTGCCGTCCTTGGCGGTGGCGGTCACCGTCAGGTTGAAATCGGCATCGCTGTTCGATGGCGGCTTGATCGCCAGCCCGGCGAGCTTGTCCGGGGTCAGCGTGATCGAGCCGTTGCTGACCGTCAGGGTGTTGCCGGCGCTGTTGCTCAGGGTGGCGCCGGTGGGAATGCCGCTGATGGTGATCGTCAGCGTCTCCGAACCGTCCAGATCGGTCAGGGCCGGGGTGATGGTCAGCGCGATGGGTGTATCTTCATTGCCGGTCGCGGGCGCGACGCTCAGGGTCGGCGTGTCGGTGACCGGGTTGACCGTGACCGGCAGCGGCGCGCTGGTGCTGGCCGGTGCCGCCGTACCGTCAGTGGAGATAGCCGTGACGGTCAGGGTGAAGTCGGCATCGCTGTTCGACGGCGGCGTGATCTTCAGCCCGGCAAGCTGGGCCGGGGTCAGGGTGATCGACCCGTTGCTGATCGTCAGGACATTGCCGGCGCTGTTGCTCAGGCTGGCGCCGGCCGGGATGCCGCTGATGGTGATCGTCAGCGTCTCCGAGCCGTCGGTGTCGGTCAGCGCCGGGTTGATGGTCAGCGCGATGGCCGTGTCCTCGTTGCCGGTCGCGGCGGACACGCTGAGCGTCGGGGTATCGGACACCGCGGCCAGGGTGATCGGCACGGTGACGGTCCTGGTCGCCGTGCTGCCGTTGGACTCGATGCTGACGGCGGTGACGGTCAGGGCGATCGCCGCATCGCTGTTGGCGGGCGGGGTCAGGGTCAGGCCGGTCAGCTGGGCCGGCGTCAGGGTCCAGCTGCCGTCGGCATTCTTCGTCCCGGCCGACAGCAGCGCGCCCGTCGGCACGCCGGCAATCGTCAGCAGCCCCAGCCTCTCCGACCCGTCGGTGTCGTACAGCGCCACCGAGAGGTTCAGCGGCACGGCCGTGTCCTCGGTGCCGGAAAGCGGTGCCCAGGTGATGATCGGCTGGTCGGCGACCGGATCGACGCTGACCCGGAACAGCTGGCTGGTGGTGGCGGTGGCCCCGGTGGAAGCCTCCGTCGTCGTCGCGGTCAGGGTCAGGTTGAAGTCGGTGCCGGCATTGGCCGGCGGCATCAGCTTCAGCCCGGACAGCTGGGCGGCGGTCAGCGCGACCGAGCCGGCGGTCGGCGTCAGAATGGTGCCGTTGGCATCGATCAGCACCGCACCGGCCGGCAGGCCGGACAGCACCAGGGCCATCGTCTCCGACCCGTCGGTATCGACCAGCGCCGCCGTCAGGTTCAGCGCGATGGCGGTGTCCTCGCTGCCCGAGGCGTTGGCGACGATGACGGTCGGCGCGTCGGCGACCGCAGTGACGGTCACATGGATGGTGGCGGTGGTGCTCGCCGTGTCCTTGTTGGAGCTTTCCAGGCTGGTGGCGGTCAGCGTCAGGTCCATGCCGCCCGAATAGTTGCGCGGCGGCGTGACGGTCAGGCCGGCCAGCTCCGACGGCTTCAGGGTCCAGGACCCGTCGCCGTTGTTGGAGCCATGGTTCAGCACGGCACCGGCCGGCAGGCCCGACAGGATGACCGCCATCGTCTCCGACCCGTCGGTGTCGACAAGGCTGGCCGACAGGTTCAGGGCGATGGCGGTGTCCTCCGCCCCCGTCGTGTCATGCACCGTGACGTTCGGCGCGTCGGCGACCGCGGTGTAGGTGACCGAGAAGCTCCTGCTCGACCAGGCGGGGGCCGCCGTGCCGTCCTGGGCGGCAGCGTCCACCGTCAGCGTCACCGTGCCGGCATAGTTGGCGGGCGGCGTCAGCTTCAGGGCCGCGCGGTCGCTGGCCGACAGGCCGGTCAGATCGTAGACGCCGTTGCCGAGCGACGTGCCGCCCGACAGGGTGAAGCCGGCCGGCACCGTCACCCGCAGGGCGGTGATCACCTCGGAGGTGCCGACCAGATCGGTGACCGCGGCGTCGATGGACAGGTTGGCGGCATGATCCTCCAGCGCCGTGGCGGCGCTGACGGAAATGGCGGGGGCGTCGCTGACCGGCGCCACCTCGACGGTCAGCGTCCTGGTCGTGGTCGCCCGGTCGGCGTTGCTGGTCTCGCGCGAGACCGCCGTCACCGTCAGTTGGAAGGTGCCGCTGGCATCGTGCGGCGGGGTGAATTTCAGCCCGGCCAGCTGGCCCGGCGTCAGCACCCAGCGCCCGGTGGTGGAGTCGAGATAGCCGGCAGACAGCGAGGCACCGGCCGGTACCCCGTCGATGACGATGCTGGCGAGCGTTTCCGACCCGTCGGTGTCGGCCAGCGCGGCGGTGATGTCCAGCGCGATGGCGGTGTCCTCGTTGCCGGACGCCGTCTGCACGGTCAGCAGCGGGCTGTCGGCCACGGCGGTGACGGTCACGGCCTGGGTCAGCGTGGTGTGGGCGTTGCTGCTGCCCGACACCACGTCGATGGAAAGCGTGAAATCGGCATCGCTGTTCGATGGCGGCGTCAGCCTCAACCCGTCCAGCTGCGCCTTGGTCAGCGTGATCGAACCGCCGGTGACGGTCAGCGTGTCGCCGGCCGTGTTGCTCAGGCTGGCGCCGGTCGGGATGCCCGACAGGGTGACCGTGGAGACGTCCTGCCAGTTCGCCAGCCCGTCCTTCAGGCCGAGTGCCACCGACGTATCCTCGGCGGTGGTCACGGCATGCGGCCGGTCGCTGCCGACGCTGGGATCCAGCACCGGGGGCGGCGGCGGAGGGGGCGGAGGGGGCGGCGGAGGAGGAGGCGGGCTGGTGCCGCCGCCAGTGTTGCCGCCGTTGCCCGGATCGGTCGAGCCGCCGCCCGAGGAGGCGGTGGTGGTCCAGCTCAGCACGAAGCTGTCGGACACGCTGGTGTTGCGGTCGCCCTCGCTCTCGATGCTGTAGGGGTTGACCGTCAGCGTGACGCTGGCGGTGTCGACGCTGCCGGACACACTGTGGGTGATGCCGGTGGCGTTGGCATCCTTGACGGTCAGCTTCAGGCCGCCCTCGGCCAGCGCCGCGGTGTAGTCCTCCGCGGTCAGCGTCCAGGTGCCGTTGCCGTTGTCGATGCCGCGCGACAGCACCGTGCCCTTCGGCACGCCGCCGATGGTGACCGCCAGCTTTTCCGACCCGTCGGTGTCGGCCAGGAAGGCGTTCAGGTTCAGCACCAGCCCATCCGGCACGCCGGTCGTCGACTGGTCGTCGACATGGTAGGGCACCGCCGAACCGTCGGCAGCATGCGACACCGGCGCGTCGGCCACCGCGGTGATGGTGACGGTCGGGGTGTAGGTCCTGGTCAACGTGTCGGTGCCGTCCATCGCCGTCACCTTGACGGTGATGGTGAAGTCGTCGGCGTTGTTGGCCGGCACGATCAGGCGCAGGTTGCCGAGCTTCGCCGGATCGACCGTCCAGCTGCCGTTGGCATTGGCGGTCAGCGCGCCGGCGTCCGAGCTGGTCAGCGTCACCCCGGCCGGCAGGCCGGAGATGACGATGGAGGAGATGTGCTCCGACCCGTCGCTGTCGCCGGTCAGGGCGGAGATGGTCAGCGGGATGCCGCCGACGGCATCCTCCAGCCCGCTGGCGCCGATCGAGACGACCGGCTCGTCCGCCTTGGGGTCGACGGTGACCGTCAGGTCGCGGGTGTCCTTCAGCATCCCGCCGGAGGTCACGCCGTTCACGGTGATGATCGGCGCGCCGTTGCTGTCGGTGGTGATGACGTCCACCTTCAGCGTGATGGTGCCGGAGAAGTCCTTCTTCGTCGTCAGCGTCAGTTCGTTGCGGTACTCCGCATCGACCGACCAGCGGCCGTTGCCGAGATAGACCAGGCCGCTGTCGTGCCCGGCCGCCAGCGACAGCCAGGAGCCCGACGGCAGGTTGCTGACGACCAGCGACAGGCGCTCCGACCCGTCATTGTCGGTCATCACCAGATCGCCGAGCTTCAGGTTGATCGCCGTGTCCTCGTCGCCGCGCGCGGTCAGCGTGCCGTTCGGCGTCACCACGTCGGCAACGCCCTGCACCTCGACATGGACGGACACCGCCGCCGCGTCGGCGAAGGCGCCGTTGGAGCCTTCCGTCGCCCGCGCGGTGAAGGTCAGGTTGAAGCCGGTGTTGGAGTTGGCCGGCGGGGTGATGGTCAGGCCGGACAGGTCGGCCTGGGTCAGCACCCATTTGCCCAGCGTCGCGTCGTAATGGCCGTGGTTCAGCGTGGCGCCCGCCGGCACGCCGCCGACGAGGATGCTGAGGCTTTCCGACCCGTCGCGGTCGGTCAATGCTGCGACCACCGACAGCGGGATGGCGGTGTCCTCGCGCCCCACCGCATCGGAGGCCGACAGGACCGGCGTGTCGGCGACGGCGGTGACGGTCACCGTCAGCGACTGCTGTGCCGAGGTTGCGGTGGTCGCCCCTTCCACCGAGGTGGCGGTGATCTTCAGCGTCAGCGTGCCGGAATAGTTCGGCGGCGGCGTGAAGGTCAGGCCGGTCAGCTGCGCCGGGGTCAGTGTCCAGCTGCCGTCGGCGTTGTGGATGCCGGCGGACAGCGTCGCCCCTTCCGGCAGGTTGGTGATGGTGATGTGGTCCAGCGTCTCGCCCGTCACGTCGGACAGGTGGGCGTCGATGGACAGCGGAATGGCGGTATCCTCATTGCCCGTCGCCGCCACGGGGATGACGATGGGGGCGTCGGCCACGCCGGTGACGGTCACCGTCAAGGTCGCCGGCGCGGAATCGGCGGTCGAACCGTTCTCGCGCTCCACCGAGGTGGCGACGACCCGGAGGGTGATGGTGCCGGAGAAGTCGTGCGGCGGGGTCAGGCGCAGGCTCGCCAGATCGGCCGCATTGACCTTCCAGCTGGTGCTGCCGTCGCCCTGGGTGCTCAGGACCGTGCCGAGATTGAGGCTCGCCCCGGCCGGCACGCCGGAAACGGTGACATAGCCGATGCTCTCCGACCCGTCGGTGTCGGTCAGCGCCGGGGTGATCTTCAGCGCGACCGAGGTGTCCTCGTCCGTCGCCGCGGCGGCGGCGGTCACGGTCGGCGCATCGGCCACCGCATCGACGGTGATGGTACCGGTCGCCGACTTGCTGCCGCGCACCGTGCCGGCGCTGGTGCTGTCGATGGTCCCGACCGTCAGGGTGTAGGTCAGATCGGCATCGGAGTTGCGGGTGGTGACGATCTTCAGGCCGGACACCGTCCAGGTTCCGGCCGCTCCGCCGGCCACCAGGGCGCTGGTCGGGATCGTCCAGCTGTAGGTCCCGCTGCCGCTGCGCGTCAGTTCCGTGCCGTTCAGGTACAGCTTGGCGCCGGCGACATCCAGCTGCGAGGCCGACATGGTCAGCGTGACCGTCTCCACCGCCTCCGCGCTGGCGGCATCGACGTCGCTCAGCGTGATGGTGGGGGCAATGGCGATGCCGCCGGCCGCATCCTCGTTGCCGCGCGTGTTCAGCGTGGTCAGCGTGATGGAGTCGGCGACCGGCGCCACCTTGATGGTCTGCGTGGCGGTGGAGGTGCCGCCATAGGCGTCGGTGACGGTGAAGGAGAAGGTTTCCGTGCCGCTGAAATCGGCGTCCGGCGTGTAGATGAAGGTGCCGTCGGCGTTCACCACCAGCGTGCCGTGCGCCAGCCGCACCGGCTGGCCGTCGGCGCCCGGCCCCTTGAAGGTCAGGCTGTCGTCGGTGCGGCCGTTGAGGGTGTCCTGGTCGGTGGCGACGAGGCGGCTGCTGACCGCATTGTCCTCGGTGGTGGAGGTGGTGGCGGCGGCGGCGGTGGCCGTCGGGGTGTAGTTCAGCACCTCGCGCACATTGACCGGCTGGCCGTCGACGTAGATTTCGAGCTTCTCGAAATCCGCGACCTTGATGCCCAGCGCCGTCAGGGTGACGGCGTTGGCGACATCGGTGTCCTTGGTCGCGGCGTTGGGATCGGCCGCCGCCGCCTCGATCAGGTCGCGCAGGGTGCGCAGGTCGGCCAGGATCGCCGGGTTGGACATCTGGGCGGACGTCAGCATCACCCGGAAGGTGTCGATGCCGGCATCGCCATCCTGCAGTTCCGGAACCGACGCGGTTCCGCCGTCGGTTCCGACGGTGAAGATCGACAGGTCGTCGCCCGCCCCGCCATGGATGGTGTCGGTCCCGGCCCCGCCGGTGATGGTGTCGTTGCCGCCGCCGCCGAGCAGGATGTTGGCGCCGCCGTCGCCGGTGATGACGTCGTCGAAGGCCGAGCCGGTGACGTTCTCCAGATTGCGCAGAACGTCGGTGCCTTCGCCGGTGCCGACCCCGGTCGCGAGGTTGGCGTTCACCGCGGTCGCCGAGCCGGCATAGGTGACGGTGTCGTTGCCGGCACCGCCGTCGATGGTGTCGTTGCCGGGGCCGCCGGCCAGCAGGTCGTTGTCGGCGCCGCCGTCCAGGCTGTCGTCGCCCAGCCCGCCGATCAGGGTGTCGTTGCCGGCCCCGCCGAAGATGGTGTCGTTGCCGTCGCCGCCGTCCAGGCTGTCGTTGCCCTTCGGCGTGTTGGCGAAGCTGATGGTCAGCGTCCGCGGGTCGCTGTCGGCGGTGCTGCCGTTCTCCTGCTCCCTGGAGGTCGAGACGACGGTGAGGGTGATGGGATGGCTGGTGTCGCCTTCCTGCGCGGTCAGCTTCAGCCCGGACAGCTGGGCCTCGGTCAGGGTCCAGGTGCCGTCGGCGTTGAGGGTGCCGGCGCTGAGCGTCGCCCCGGCCGGGACGCCGGAGATCGTCACCTTGGAGATGGATTCCGACCCGTCTCGGTCGGTCACGGCGGGGGTGATCGACAGGGCGACGGTGAAGGTGCCGCTGCCGTCGCCATAGATCACGTCGTCGCCGGCGCCGCCCAGGATGGTGTCGTTGCCCGCACCGCCCGACAGCGTGTCGTTGCCGGCGGTGCCGGTCAGCGTGTCGTTCTGTCCGACCGCCAGATCGTAGGTGATCGGCGTGACGGAAACGGTCGGCTTGTCGGCCACGGCGATGACGGTGACGGCCAGGGTCGTCTGCACCGAGACCGGGGACAGGCCGCGGTCCGTCGCCGTGGCGGTGACGGTCAGGGTGAAATCGACGTCGCTGTCGGCCTTGGGCGTGATCTTCAGGTTGGCCAGCTGCGCCTGGGTCAGGGTCCAGCTGGTGGTGCCGTTGCTTTCCGTGACGAAAGTGCCGGCGCTGAGCGTCGCCCCGGCCGGAACGCCGGTGATCTTGATGCTCAAGCTCTCCGATCCGTCGAGATCGGTCAGGGCCGACCTGATGTCCAGCGCGATGGCGGTGTCTTCGTTGCCGCTCGCCGCGGTGACCGACAGCGTCGGGGTGTCGGTCACCGGGTTGACGGTGACCACCAGCGGCAGGGTCGTGGTCGCCTCGGCCGCGCCGCGGTCCTTGGAGACCGCGGTCACCGACAGGGTGAAGTCGTCGTCGCTGTTCAGCGGCGGTGTGATCTTCAGCCCGGCCAACTGGTCGGGATTGAGCGTGATCGAGCCGTTGGTGACCGTCAGCGTGCCGTTCAGCGTGTTGACCAGCGTCGCACCGGCCGGAATGCCGGTGATGCGGATCGTCAGCACCTCCGACCCGTCGGTGTCGGTCAGCGCCGGGCTGATCGTCAGCGGAATGGCGGTGTCTTCGTTGCCGGTGACGGCGGTGACGCTCAGCGTCGGCGTGTCGGACACCGGGTTGACGGTAACCGGCAGGGTCTGGGTCACGCTGACCGCGTCGGCGACGCCGTCCTTGGCAGTCGCGGTGACGGTCAGGGTGAAGTCGTCGTCGCTGTTCGACGGCGGCGTGATCTTCAGCCCGGCAAGCTGATTGGGGGTCAGCGTGATCGACCCGTTGGTGACGGTGAGCGTGCCGTTCAGCGTGTTGGCGAGGATCGCACCGGCCGGAATGCCGCTGATCGTGATCGTCAGCGTCTCCGACCCGTCGGTGTCGGTCAGCGCCGGAGTGATCGCCAGCGCAATCGCCGTGTCTTCGTTGCCCGTCGCCGCCGTGACGCTCAGAGTCGGCGTGTCGGTGATCGGATCGACCGTGACATGCAGCGTCTGGCTCGTCGTCGCGACCGGTGCCGTGCCATCCTTGGCAATCGCGGTGACCGTCAGGTCGAAATCGACGTCGCTATTGTGCGGCGGTGTGATCTTCAACCCGGCAAGCTGCTGGGGCGTCAGCGTCCAGGTGGTGGTGCCGTTGCTTTCCGTGACCGAGCTGCCGGCACTGAGCGTCGCTCCCGCCGGAACGCCGGAAATCCGGATGGTCAGCGTCTCCGACCCGTCTGTGTCGGTCAGCGCCGGGTTGATCGTCAGCGGAATGGCGGTGTCTTCGTCGCCACGGGCGGCGGACACGGACAGGGTCGGGGTGTCCGACACCGGATTGACGGTGACCACCAGCGGCGCGTTGACACTGACCGGAGCGGCGACGCCATCCTTGGCCGTCGCGGTGACGGTCAGGGTGAAGTCATCGTCGCTGTTCAGCGGCGGCGTGATCTTGAGGCCGGCAAGCTGATTGGGGTTCAGCGTGATCGAGCCGTTGCTGACCGTCAGCGTCCCGTTCAGCGTGTTGGCGAGCGTTGCTCCAGCCGGGATGCCGCTGATGGTGATCGTCAGCGTTTCCGACCCA
>NZ_LGQW01000015.1:7237568-7237969 GCF_003116035.1 Azospirillum sp. TSH64 | reverse complement strand
TGCGGCTGCCCGGTGCCGGCGGCGCGCCGGAGATCGCCTCCCAGGCCAAGGAGGTCTTCATCGTCCTCAAGCAGAGCCGCAAGGCCTTCGTCGCCACGCTGCCCTTCGTCACCTCGGCGGGCTATCTCGACGGCGGGGATGCCCGCGCCAAGGCCGGCATCCCCGGCGCCGGACCGACCGCGGTGATCACCGACCTCGGCATCCTCACCCCCGACCCGGTGACCAAGGAGCTGACCCTGACCGGCATCCACCCCGGCGTGACGGTGGAGCAGGTGAAGGCGGCCACCGGCTGGGATCTGAAGATCTCGCCCGACCTGAAGACCACCGACATCCCGGACGCCGCAACCCTGGCGGCGCTGCGCGACCTGCACGCCCGCACCGCCGCCGCCCACGGGCAGGTT
>NZ_LGQW01000015.1:7200616-7237558 GCF_003116035.1 Azospirillum sp. TSH64 | reverse complement strand
TAAACTTGTCAAAGAACCCGCCCGATGCAGAAACCGCTGCTCCGCCGAACCCCTGGGGTTCGACTGTCAAGCGCCGGTTTGTCGGGCTTCCCTTCGCGTGTCGGTCGCTGCCGTTACGGCGGCGCCGGCGTCGTTCGCGTCGGGAGGCGTCTTATATGCGGGCCCGGCCCAACCCTGCAAGAACTTTCTTCACTCCCATGACGTTTTTTTGACCGGAGGGCAAAAAGGGGCGCCGGAATACCCGGCGCCCCCTGCCCGTCAGAAGGCGGCCGACGGGATCTCATCGTCGTGCCAAGTGCGGCCGTCGCGCTCGATCAGGGCGATGGACTGCGAAGGCCCCCAGGTGCCGGCGATGTAAGGCTTCGGCATCTCGTGCCGGGACATCCAGCCATCGATGATCGGCTCTGCCCACTGCCAAGCCGCCTCGACCTCGTCACGGCGCATGAACAGGGTGGAGTTGCCGCGCACCACATCCATCAGCAGACGCTCGTAGGCATCCGGGAACCGGCCGCCGAAGGTCTGGGCGAAGCTGAGATTCAGCGCCGCCGGCCGAAGACGCATACCCCCCGGCCCCGGCTCCTTGGTCATCAGGTGAAGGCGGATGCTCTCGTCGGGCTGGAGCCGGACGATCAAGCGGTTGGCCTGTAGCTCCCCGGCCCCTTGCGGGAAGATCGAATGGCGGATCGGCCGGAACTGGATGACGATCTCCGACATCTTGGCCGGCAGGCGCTTGCCGCTGCGCAGATAGAAGGGCACGCCGGCCCAGCGCCAGTTGTCGATCTCCAGCTTCAGCGCAACGAAGGTCTCGGTACCGCTGCCGGGCGGGATGCCGGGTTCGTCGAGATAGCCGGGCACAGCACCGCCGGCCACCGCACCGGCGCGATACTGACCGCGGACGGTGCAGCCGCCGACCTCGTCCGCACCGATTGACTTGAGCGAGCGCAGGACCTTCAGCTTCTCGTCGCGCACCGATTCCTGGGCGAGCGAGATCGGACATTCCATGCCGACCAGACAGACGAGCTGAAGCAGGTGGTTCTGGACCATGTCGCGCAAGGCGCCGGACTGGTCGTAATAGCCGCCGCGCTCCTCCACGCCGACCGTCTCGGCGACGGTGATCTGCACATGGTCGATGTGGTCGGCATTCCACAGCGGCTCGAACAGGGAGTTGCCGAAGCGCAGAGCCAACAGATTCTGCACCGTCTCCTTACCGAGATAATGGTCGATGCGGTAAATCTGCTGCTCGGTGAAGACGGCGCCGACGCGATCGTTGATCTCCTGCGCCGAGGCGAGGTCGCGGCCGATGGGCTTTTCCAGAACGACGCGCGACTCCGGAGTGGCGAGACCGAAGGCGCGCAGCTGATCGCTGACCGGACCAAACAGGCTGGGAGAGGTCGCAAGATAGAAGATGCGGACGGCACCGCTGCTGCGCGACGGCGGGTTGTTCAGCCGCTCGGCCAGTTCGTCCCAGCCGTTGTCCGAGGTGGCGTCGACCGGAACATAGTCCAGCCGCTCAAGGAAGCGGGCGACCAGGGCGGTATCGCGCTCGTCGGCCGGCACATGCTCGCGGATCGCCTCCTCCGCCTTGGCGCGGTAGTCGGACGGAGCCAGCGGGCTGCGCGAGACGCCGATGATGCGGCTGCCCTCGGCCACCTGCCCTGCCTTGTCGCGCAGGTAGAGCGCCGGCAGCAGCTTGCGCAGGGCCAGATCGCCGGTGCCGCCGAACACCGTATAGTCGAAGGGAGGCAGTGCGGGGGCTGCACCGGTGGAGCGGGAGTGCATCTTCGGACCTCTCGACGTCGATGGCACGGTGCCTTTGGTCTGCCCGTGCGTCATGGTGCCACAGGGATGGGCCAGTCACAATGCGGGCCGGCATGGCCCTGTGCCAGCCCGCAGTTCCAGGATTCTGTCCTGCGGGATCACCCCAGCAGGTTGAGGACGGAGGCACCGCTCTCCGCCGGGCCGGCATTGTTGCGGAACAGGGAGAACAGCTCCCGCCCGCAGCCATGGGAAGCATCCTCGCTCGGCGGCGGGGGCGCGCCACGGCTTTCCCACTCCGCCGCATCGACAAGGGCGTTCAGCGCCCCGGCCTCAGCGTCCAGCCGCAGGATATCGCCGTCGCGTACGCGGCCGAGCGGACCGCCGCCCTTCACCTCCGGCGTGACGTGGATGGCGGCCGGCACCTTGCCAGACGCACCGGACATGCGGCCGTCGGTCACCAGCGCGACCTTGAAGCCCTTGTCCTGCAACACGCCCAGCGGCGGGGTCAGCTTGTGCAGTTCCGGCATGCCGTTGGCACCGGGGCCCTGGTAGCGGACGACGACGATCACATCACGGTCGAGTTCGCCAGCGCGGAAAGCGGCCTGGACGGCCTCCTGGCTGTCGAAGACGCGGGCCGGAGCCTCGACCAGGCGATGTTCCGGCTTGACCGCCGAGGTCTTGATGACGCCGCGGCCGAGGTTGCCGGTCAGAACGCGCAAGCCCCCTTCGGCGGCGAATGGCGCCGCGGTGGTGGCGACGACCGACGGGTCGCCGCTCTGGTCGGTGGCAGCCCTGGTCCAGGTCAGGGCACTGCCTTCGTCCAGCCCGGGCATGCTGCGGTACGGCTCCAGCCCACCGTCGCCATGGATGGTGGAGATGTCGGTGTGGAGGAGCCCGGCGTCGATCAGCTGACCGATGACGAAGGGCATGCCGCCGGCCTGATGGAAGCGGTTCACGTCGGCGCTGCCGTTGGGGTAGACACGGGCCAGCAGCGGGACGACCGCCGACAGCTCCGAGAAATCCTCCCAGTTCAGCTCGATGCCGGCAGCGGCGGCGATGGCCGGGATGTGCAGGGTGTGGTTGGTCGAACCGCCGGTGGCCAGCAGCCCGACGATGCCGTTCACCAACGCGCGCTCATCGACGATGCGGCCGATGGGGGTGCCGGCACCGGGGGCGGTCATCGCCACCACCCGGCGGGCGGCGGCATCGGTCAGCGCGTCGCGCAGCGGCGTGTTGGGGTTGACGAAGCTGGCGCCCGGCAGGTGCAGGCCCATGATCTCCATCAGCATCTGGTTGGTGTTGGCGGTGCCGTAGAAGGTGCAGGTGCCGGGCGCGTGGTAGGATTGGGACTCCGCCTCCAGCAACTCCTCTCGACCGACCTTGCCCTGGGCATAGAGCTGGCGCGCCTTGGCCTTGTCGGCATTCGACAGGCCCGACGGCATCGGGCCGGCGGGGACGAAGATCGTCGGCAGATGGCCGAAGGCGAGCGAACCGATCACCAGGCCGGGGACGATCTTGTCGCAGATGCCCAGGCACAGGACGCCGTCGAAGGTGGCGTGGGAAAGGGCGACGCCGGTCGCCAGCGCGATCACGTCGCGGCTGAACAGCGACAGTTCCATGCCTTCGTAGCCCTGGGTGACGCCGTCGCACATGGCGGGCACGCCGCCGGCAACCTGCGCCACGCCGCCGGCCGCGCGCACCGACTCGCGGATCATCGCGGGATAGCGCTCGTAGGGCTGATGGGCGGAAAGCATGTCATTATAGGCGGTGACGATGCCGATCGACGGCTGTGCCTCGCCGCGCAGAGCCGCTTTGTCGTTCGCACCGCAGGCCGCAAAGGCGTGGGCGAGGTTGGCGCAGCCCAGGCGATGGCGACGCGGCTTTCCACCGGCGCTTTCCAGCCGCGCCAGATAGGCAGCACGGCGGTCGCGGCTGCGCTCCGCGATGCGCTCCGTCACGCGGGCGACGACAGAATTCAGGGGAACGGGCTTGCTCATGATCGCGTCTCGACCGTTTGTGGGAGGCGATGATTTCCGGAACGGACCATACGCCTGGGAGGACGGGCTGTGAAGAAAAATTTTTTCATAAATGGGATGGCTCAGCTGGATTTCTCGCCATCCACGGCAAAATTCTTCACAATGACAGCAGCGCCGCTCCGGACGCTGCCGCTTTCGCGATGGTGCGGCGGCCGGTGTCTCGCGGAATCGGCCTCCTTCCAGGGAAGTAACTTTACGCCATGACATCCCCGGTCAACAGCACAGCCGCCTCCCCTACACCATTGGACATCCTCGATGAGATCCGACGGTTGCGAAGCGAGCTGAAACGGTCGGAAGGGCAGATCGCCGATCTGGTGCTGGCCGATCCGCGGCGGGTGCTCGACCTGAACGTCACGTCGCTGGCGCAGGCGGCGGAGGTCAGCGAGGCGACGGTGGTGCGTTTCTGCCGCAGCGTCGGCTGCGCCGGCTTCCCTGACTTCAAGCTGCGGCTTGCCGAATCCCAGGCACGGGATGCGTTGCGCGACGAGGTGCGCAGCGGCACCCCCTATGTCAGCAAGGATGTCGCGCCGGACGACGATGTCGGAACACTGGCGCGAAAAATTTTTTCATCGAGCGCGGCGGCTTTGACCGCGGCATCGTCCACGCTGGACGACGAGGCGCTGGAGCACGCCATCGCTCTTCTTGCGGGTGCGTCGCGCGTGCTGTGCGTCGGCACTGGCGGGTCGAGCGCGCTGGCTCAGGACGCCGCGCACAAGCTGCTGCGCTTCGGTGCCGACGCCCAGCCCTGCGCCGATCCGGTGCTGGCGCGCATGCTGCTGGTCAACATGACGGCCGGCGGGGTGCTGTTGGCGCTGTCCAACACCGGGCGCAGCGGGACGATCAACGAGCTGGCGGCGGCGGCGCGGTCGCAGGGCACCGCAGTGGTGGCGATCACAGCACCACGGTCGCCTCTGGCCGCGATGGCGAGCGTCGTCATCGCCAGCCGGCCGGTGGAGGACACTGAGATGTACACGCCGATGGCCTCGCGACTGGTGCATCTGACGCTGATCGATGTGTTGTCGACAGGGGTGGCGCTGCGGCTGGGCGATCCGGCGGTGCGGCAACTGGCGAAGGTGAAGGCGGCGATCAACGCCGGGCGGCTGCCGCCGCTGACCTGACGGCGGGTTCCCGGCAGCCTGCCCTTTGCGTCATCCGACCATAGACCAAGTTGCCACGGCGCAATTTTGACCTTGCCGGCGGGTCTTGTACCATCGTCGAATAATTTAGCGAACGAACGATTGCTATCCTTGGCCGCAATCCGGCCTCGCAACCGTCAAGCACCTCCGCAAAACAGGGAGTCTGCGGCACGGCACAATGCGGGAGCCCAAAGACGGATGCAGGAAGAGGACGCAAGAGATGACCCAGATCCCTGCCACGCCGCCCGACCGGCTCCCCCGCCTTGCCTCCTTCGCCACGCTTGCGCTGGCCGGGCTGTTGACGGCGGCGCTGTGCGGCCCGGCTCTCGCCCATGGCGACGTTGTCCCGCAGCCGGTGGACACCACCGGACTGGAGAAGCTGGGCGAGACATGGCGGGACAGCAATCCCTACCGCGGCAACCCGCGCGCCATCGAGATCGGTGCCTCGGCCTTCAACCAGAACTGCGCGCGCTGCCATGGACTGGGTGCGGTGTCCGGCGGCATCGCCCCCGACCTGCGCTACCTGGAGAAGGGCGATGGCGGCGACGAATGGTTCAAGGAGCGCGTCACCAACGGCTCGATCCGCAACGGCGTGACCTACATGCCGAAGTTCGGCGACGCCCTGGGGCAGGAGGCGCTGTGGTCGATCCGCTCCTGGCTGGAAACCGTGCACGAAGAGTGACGGCCCGCTCCAACCGAAGGGGAGTACATCCGATGGCGGTGCGACATGTTCGCGCACAAAACAATTCGGGTCGTTCGCGTTGTTGCGCCTGTCCATTTCGCTCTGACACAATGGAGGCGGGATGCTGTCCCAGTCTTCATCTTGTCTGCCGCTGTGCAGGGAACCGCAGGCCATGACCCGGATCCTAATTGCCGATGACCATCCGATGGTGCGCGACGCCCTGCGCAGCGCGGTGCTCTATTCCTGCCAGGCCACCGACGTGATGGAGGCGGACCGGCTCGACAGCGTCATGCAGGCGCTGGAGGAGCGCGGCGACCTCGATCTCGTGCTGCTCGACGTCAACATGCCAGGCATGAACGGCCTGGGTGGGCTGCGCACATTGCGCCAGCGCTTTCCGGCGACGCCGGTCGTCGTCGTCTCCGCCCATGAGGAACGCCGCTGGGTACGCGAGGCGATGGAGAGCGGGGCCGCCGGTTTCATTCCCAAATCAACCCCGCGCGACGCCATCGCCGCCGCCCTGCGCCAAGTCCTGAACGGCGAGCTTTACGTTCCTCCCCAAGCAGCGGACGAGGCGAACGCCGACGAGGCCGAGGATGCCGAGACGGCTGAGATCGCGCGGCGTATCTCCACCTTGACCGCGCAGCAACTGCGGGTGCTGGAACTTCTGGGCACCGGCAAGCTGAACAAGGAGATCGCCTTCGACCTCAGCATCACCGAGACGACGGTGAAGGCCCATGTCTCGGCGATCCTGCAAAAGCTGAAGGTCTACAGCCGCACCCAGGCGGTGGTGATCGCCAACCGTGTGCTGGCCGACCGGCGGTGAGGGCCTGTAGGCGCTTACCCCCACCCCGCCCGGCGAGGACGACCGGCTGGGGATCCAACCTCCCAGCGGCCGCCGCTCTTGTCCTCACCCTCGCCTTCACCACCCCCACCCTGGCCGCCGGTATTCCACAGCCGGACGGCTACCGCCTGTCCGATTACCGCTCGCCCACGCCGGACGGGGTCGTCGGGGCGGAAACGGTCGACACGCCTGCGGTGCAGACGCTGCTGTCGCAAGGGCGCCTCATCCCGATCTTCGTCCAGCGCCTGGAGCGCAGCACGCTGCCCGGCGGCCCCTGGCTGCAATCGAAGCCCTACCGGCAAATTCCCGGCAGCGTCTGGCTGCCCAATGTGGGGGTGGGGTCGCCCGATCCGGCGACGCTGGCATGGTTCGAGTCCCAGTTGGACCGGCTGACCGGCGGCGACCGCTCGCGCGATCTTTTGTTCTACTGCCTGTCCGATTGCTGGATGTCATGGAACGCGGCCAAGCGGGCGGTGTTACTTGGCTATGCCCGTGTCCATTGGTACCCGACGGGCATCGACGGCTGGATGGAGGCCGGTCTGCCGACGGAGGAGGCGCATCCACTGCCCCCTCCCGCCACATCCACTCCCTGATTTCGGGGGCGGGTCGGCATCGAAGGAGGTGGCGGATTACACCATGGTAGCATGGCGGCCCTCCGCCCCGGACCGCTATTCTTCATCTTGCCAACCATCCTGGTAAGCAACAGTCAGCAAGCAGGAGTATCACGCGATGAAGACCTGGCGCAAACCGAAGACCACCGAAATCGCCGTCGGCACCGAGATCAACGCCTACGCCTGCGCCGGCCTCTAAGCCGGACGAGGCGGGGCCGGGGAAGCACGGCGTGACAGCTCTTCCCCGGACCTGCCTTCCCTCAGGGCCTTTTTCTCAAGGACCGCACCCAAGACGCGCTCAAGACGGTGGCCATGAAGATTCTCGTACTCGGTTCGGCAGCCGGCGGGGGCTTCCCGCAATGGAACTGCGCCTGCGAGGGTTGCCGCCGTGCCCGTTCCGGCGATCCGGCGGCCAAGCCTCGCACCCAATCGTCGCTGGCGGTGACCGCCGACGGCGAACGCTGGCTGCTGCTGAACGCCTCGCCCGATCTCGGCGCGCAACTGCTCGCCAACACGCAGCTTCATCCCCAAAATGGCCTGCGCGGCAATCCGATCAGCGCGGCGCTGCTGACCAATGCCGACATCGACCATGTCGCCGGCCTGCTGACCCTGCGCGAATCCCATCCCTTCGCCGTCTATGCCACACCGCGCGTCCATGGCGTGCTGGCCGGCAACAGCGTGTTCAACGTGTTGAATCCCGAGCTGGTCGCCCGTCGACCGATCGCGCTGGGCGAGCCCTTCCAGCCCGCCGGCACCGACGGTCGGCCGCTGGGGCTGGAAGTCGAGGCGTTCGCGGTGCCGGGCAAGGTGGCGCTCTATCTGGAGGACGCGTCGGCCGGACCCGGCTTCGGCTCCGTCGCCGAGGACACAGTAGCGCTGCGCATCCGCTCCAGCGACGGGTCCAGCGACGGCTTCTTCTATATCCCCGGCTGCGCCGGCATGCCGGGCTGGCTAGCCGACCGGCTGCACGGGGCGCCGCTCGTGCTGTTCGACGGCACCACCTGGACCGACGACGAGATGGTCCGCAGCGGCACCGGGGTGAAGACGGCGGCACGCATGGGCCATATGCCGATGTCGGGACCGGCCGGCAGCATGGCCGCCTTCGCGCCGCTGAACGTCGGCCGCAAGATCTATATCCACATCAACAACACGAACCCCGCCCTGCTTGAGGATTCGCCCGAACGGGCGGAGGCCGAGGCGGCCGGCTGGCGCATCGCCCATGACGGGCTGGAGCTGACCCTATGACTGAGCTGATGTCCCGCGAGGAGTTCCGCGCCGCGCTCTATGCCATCGGCGAGCGGCAGTATCACGACCTCCACCCGTTCCATCAGCTGCTGCACGGCGGAAAGCTGCAGAAGGGACAGATCCAGGCCTGGGCGCTGAACCGCTTCTATTATCAGGTGTCGATCCCGCGAAAGGATCTGACCATCATGTCGCGCATGGACGACCCGGCGCTGCGCCGTGCCTGGTTGCAGCGCGTGCTGGACCATGACGGGCTGACCCAGACCGGCGAGCTGGACGAGACCAAGGTCGGCGGCATCGAACGCTGGCTGCGACTGACCGACGGGCTGGGGCTGGACCGCGACTATGTGAAGTCGCTGGAGGGGCTCCTGCCCGCCACCCGCTTCGCCGTGGATGCCTATGTCAACTTCGTGCGCGACCATTCGCTGCTGGAGGCGGTGGCATCCTCGCTGACCGAGCTGTTCGCACCGTCGATCCACCGTGAACGCATCGCCGGGTTTGAGCGCAACTACGCCTTCGCCAACGACAGCACCCTGTCCTATTTCCGCAAGCGGCTGGACGAGG
Source organism: Azospirillum sp. TSH64 (assembly GCF_003116035.1). Classification (GTDB taxonomy): domain Bacteria; phylum Pseudomonadota; class Alphaproteobacteria; order Azospirillales; family Azospirillaceae; genus Azospirillum. The sequence continues at coordinate 7,228,688 of NZ_LGQW01000015.1, read as the reverse complement.
CGCCGCGCGACGTGGAGTTCGGTTTGGACTATGTGCTGACCAATGCCCGTACGGCGGAACAGCAGCGGCAATGCCTGCGCGCCCTGCGCTTCAAGACCGAGCTGCTGTGGGCGCAGCTGGATGCCCTGCACCATGCCTATGTCACCCCGAACCTGATCCCGCCCGGCGCCTTCGTGCCGGCGGACATGGAACCGACACGGTACAGCCGGTGAACGCCATCGCTCCCAACATCGCCGAGACCGACCGGCTGCGGCTGGCCCCCGGCGTCATGCTGCGCAACGACCGCCGCCGCGGCCAGTGGATGCTGATGGGGCCGGAGCGGCTTCTGGTGCTGGACGAAATGGCGCTGGCGGTGGTGCGCGCCTGCGTCGGCACGGAGGTCGCCGACGTGGCCGCCGGCATCGACCGGCTGACCGTGGAATACGACGCGCCGCGCACGGAGGTCGCCGCCGACGTGCTGGAGATGCTGACCGACCTGCGCAACAAGGGTTATGTCGTCACATGAGATGCCCCGGGAGGTGTGTCTCCAGGAGGTGTGTCCAATGAGCTGCGCCCTGCCCGCCTTTGCGGCATCCTCGGCCGCCGAACCGGCCCCGCCCTTCGCCGTGCTGATGGAGCTGACGCACCGCTGCCCGCTGCGCTGCCCCTACTGCTCCAACCCGGTGGCGCTCGAGTCCGCCAGCGCGGAGCTGGACACCGCCACCTGGAAGCGCGTGCTCGACGAGGCGGCGGATGCCGGTGCGCTCCAGGTGCATTTCTCCGGCGGGGAACCCTGCGTCCGCAAGGATCTGGAGGAGCTGGTCGCCCACGCGACAGAGATCGGGCTCTACAGCAACCTCATCACCTCGGCCGTGCTGCTCGATCAGCCGCTGCTGGAGCGGTTGCAGCGCGCCGGGCTCCAGCATGTGCAGATCAGCCTTCAGGATGCCGAGGCGACCGGCGCCGACCGCGTCGGCGGCTTCAAGGGCGGCCACGTGAAGAAGCTGGAGGTGGCACGGGCGGTGGTCCGGCAGGGGATGGCGCTGACCATCAACGCGGTCCTGCACCGCCACAACATCGACCGGGTGAATGACGTCATCGATCTGGCGATGGATCTCGGCGCCGGACGGATCGAAATCGCCAACGTGCAGTATTACGGCTGGGCGCTCGCCAACCGCGCAGCCCTGATGCCGTCGCGCGAGCAGTTGCTGGCGATGGACGCGGCGGTGCGCGCCCGGCTGCCCGAACTGGCTGGGCGGATCGTGGTCGATTACGTCGTGCCGGATTATTATGCCCGCCGGCCGAAGAGCTGCATGGGCGGCTGGGCGCGCCGTTTCATAAACATCACCCCGCGCGGGCGGGTTCTGCCCTGCCATGCGGCGGAGACGATTCCGGGGATGACGTTCGAGACGGTGCATGACCGCAGCCTGTCCGACATCTGGCGGGACGGCCCGGCCTTTGCGCGCTACCGCGGCACCGACTGGATGCCGGAGCCCTGCCAGTCCTGCGACCACAAGGAGGAGGATTGGGGCGGCTGCCGCTGTCAGGCCCTGGCGCTGGCGGGCAGCGCCGATGCGGCCGACCCGGTTTGCGAACTGTCGCCGGCCCATGCGGAGGTCGCCGTGCTGCGCGACCGCGACGCCGCGGCGTTGGGAACGGAATGGACCTATCGGGGACTGTAGAAGAGTTTTATGTCGGGGGGAGTATCGGCCGCGATCTCCCCCTATCCGTCCACCCTCCTCACTTGTCGTGCCCCGACCCGCCCTTCTTGCCGCCGCCATCCTGCTTGTTGACGGTCGCCCAGGCGCGGCTTTCTGCCTCATCTTTGGACACGCCGCGCTTCTCGTAACTTTCTTCGATGTGCTCGGCTTTGCGCTTCTGCTTGTCGGTGTACTTGTCCTTGTCGCCCTGGGACATCGGATCCTCCTGATTGGGCTGTTGGGGTTTCCCGGTCAACAGCTTCGCCGGATGGGAAGTTCCTCGGGGAAATAGGCGAAAACTCATATCCGGGACAGGACAGACGGAAAGCGCGGCTTGCCGTAAGCGCAGCCGTCACCCATCCTTTTCCCAATGCTTTCAGGGGGAGGTTCCGGGGTGTTCACGATCTTCAACAAGAGCCGCGCCTTCATGGGTGCGGCGGTTCTGGCATTGGGCCTCGCCGCCGGGTCGGCACAGGCGACGGATGCGGTCCGCGTCGGCTCCAAGCTCGATGCCGAAAGCGGCCTGCTCGGCACCATGATCCTGCAGGTCTTGCAGGCGGGCGGCATCCCGACGGAAAACAAGATCCAGTTGGGCCCGACCAAGATCGTGCGCGGTGCCCTGCTGTCCGGCGAGATCGACATCTATCCCGAATACACCGGCAACGGTGCCTTCTTCTTCAACGTCGACAGCGACCCGGTCTGGAAGAATGCAGGTGCCGGCTATGACAAGGTCCGGCAGCTCGACCAGGAGAAGAACAGCATCGTTTGGCTGAAGCCGGCCCCGGCCAACAACACCTGGGCGCTGGCCGTGCGTCGCGACGTGGCCGATGCCAACAAGCTGAAGACCATGGAGGATTTCGCCAAGTGGGTCGGCAGTGGCGGCAAGGCCAAGGTCGCCGCGTCGGCCGAGTTCGTGGAGAGCCCGGCCGCCCTGCCCTCCTTCCAGCAGACCTACGGATTCGCGCTGAAGCCCGACCAGATGCTGATCCTGGCCGGCGGCGACACCGCGGCCACCATCCGCGCGGCGGCCGAACAGACGTCCGGCGTCAACACCGCCATGGTCTACGGCACCGACGGCGCCATCGCGGCCCTCGACCTCGTCGTGCTGGCCGACACCAAGGGAGCGCAGATGGTGTATGAACCGGCACCGACCGTCCGCGCCGCCGTGCTGACCGCCAACCCGAAGATCGCCGACCTGCTGAACCCGGTGTTCGCCAGCCTCAATGCCGAGACCCTGCGCGGGCTGAACGCCAAGATTTCGGTGGACGGCCAGGACCAGAAGCAGGTCGCCACCGACTACCTGAAGTCCAAGGGCTTCCTGAAGTAAGCCGGCGACGTGACCAGCCGGCCTCTCCTGCACAACCGCGTCGCCCTGCTGATGGTGCTGGCCGCGGCGGTCGCCGCCGTGGCCTTGCCCTTTCTCGGCTTCGCCCCCAACCGCTTGCTGTCGGGACGGCCGGTGCCGTTGTGGGCGGCGGCGCAGGGGTTTGACGGAGCGATAGCCCTGCTGCCGGGGCTGGCGCTGCTGGCGACGCCGTTCCTGCGGCCCACCCGTACCGGGCTCGGCCTGACCGTCGTGGCGGGAGGACTGTTCACCGCCGGGCTGGTCTGGCTGGCGGGCGCGCAGGCGGCGGCACTGGCGCAGGGAGCCTCCGCAGCGGCGCGGACCTCCTTCGCCTCCGGCTTCTGGGTGATGGCGGCGGCGGGCCTGCTGACCGCCATCGACGCGGCGCGCCGGCTGGGGCTGGGCGCCATCGGCCGGATGGCGGTCGGCGGGGCGGTCGCCGCACTGGTGGCGCTGCAACTGGCGTCCGGCCATCTCGACGCGCTGTCGATCCTCAAGGAATACGCCAACCGCCGCGAGATTTTCGCCGACGCCGTGCTGCGCCACGCCATGCTGGTGGCGGCGGCGCTGGTCCCGACCCTGCTGATCGGCATTCCTCTCGGCGTCGCCGCCCACCGGGTGCAGGCGGTCGGACGCGCGGTGTTTCCGGTGCTGAATGTGGTGCAGACCGTGCCGTCCATCGCCCTGTTCGGCCTGCTGATGGCACCGCTGGCGGCGCTGGGCGCGATGCTGCCGGGGTCGGGGATCAGCGGGGTCGGACCGCTGCCGGCGGTGATCGCGCTGACGTTCTATTCGCTGCTGCCCATCGTCCGCAATACCGCGGTCGGGCTGGACGGCGTTCCCGCCCCGGTGCGGGAAGCCGCCCGGGGCATGGGGCTGACGCCGGGCCAGATCTTCCTGCGCGTCGACCTGCCGCTGGCTCTGCCGGTTTTCCTGTCGGGACTGCGCATCACCGTCGTCCAGGCGGTCGGGCTGGCGGCGGTGGCGGCGCTGATCGGGGCCGGAGGGCTGGGCGCCATCATGTTCCAAGGGCTTTTCGCCAACGCGCTGGACCTTGTGCTGCTGGGCGCCGTTCCCGTCATCCTGCTGGCGGTGGCGGCCGACGCCCTGCTTTCCATCGGCATTGCCGCCGCCACACACAGCATCGGCGTCCTGCCGGGAAGGAGTGCGCCATGATCGACTTTGAGCGCGTGACCAAGCGCTTCGGCTCCTGGACGGCGGTGGATGCCGTGTCCTTCACCGTGGCGGAGGGGGAGTTCCGCGTGCTGATCGGGCCGTCTGGCTCCGGCAAATCGACGGTGCTGCGGATGATCAACCGGCTGATCCCCGCCGACGAGGGCGCCATCCGCATCGACGGCGTGGACATCGCGTCCTTGAAGCCGGAGGAGCTGCGCCGGCGCATGGGCTACGTCATCCAGTCGGTCGGTCTGTTTCCGCATTGGACGGTGGAACGCAACATCGCCACCGTCCCCGGCCTACTCGGCTGGCCCAGGGCGCGCATCCGCGACCGGGTGACGGAACTGCTGGAATTGCTGAACCTCGATCCCCGCCGGTATCGCGGCGCCTATCCGCACCAGTTGTCCGGCGGACAGCAGCAGCGCGTCGGCGTTGCCCGCGCCCTGGCGGCCGAACCGCGCATCCTGCTGATGGACGAACCGTTCAGCGCGCTCGACCCGATCACCCGCGCCAGCCTGCAAACGGAACTGTCGGCCATTCACCGCCGCACCGGCACCACCGTCGTCTTCGTCACCCACGACATGGACGAGGCTCTGCGGCTTGGCGACAGCATCGCGGTGATGGACCATGGCAGGCTGATCCAGTGCGCCACGCCGCTGGACATCCTGACGCGTCCGGCCAGCCCGCTGGTGCGCGACCTTGTCGGGCGCGAGGAATGGGGGCTGAAGCGGCTGGCGGTGGAAACCGTCGGCGACCGCGCCCGCCGGCAGGAGAGCGTGACCGGCGAGCCGCTGGCCGCCGAGACGCCGCTGCACCGCGCCCTGTCCGAAATGGTCGCCCGCGGCACCGAACGGCTGCCGGTGGTGGACGGCGACGGCCGGCCGGCCGGCGTGCTGCATCTGTCCGACCTCGTCCGCCCCACCTCCGCCGGAACGGTCTCCGGCGGCCCAGCCGCCAGTGGAACGGCATGACCGGCGTCGGCATGGCCCCACGAGATTTCCTGACCGACCGGCTGATGCTGGGTCTGGTGGTGCTGGTGGCGCTGGTGCTGGGCATGCCGTCGCTGAAGCCGCTGTTCGCGACGCTGTTTCCCCGCCTGGACCGGCCACTGTACGAGGCGGAGAGCTTTGTCAGCCTGACGCTCGACCACATGGCGCTGGTCGGCGTCTCCAGCCTCGCCGCGATCCTGCTGGGCGGCGGCGCCGGCATTGCCGTCACCCGTCCGTGGGGGCGGGAATTCCGTGGACTTCTGGAAACCGTCGCCACCATGGGCCAGACCTTTCCGCCGGTGGCGGTGCTGGCGCTGGCGGTTCCGGTGATGGGCTTCGGCCCCGAACCGGCGCTGATCGCCCTGACGCTCTATGCCCTGCTGCCGGTGGTGGAGAACACGGTCGCCGGGTTGGACGGCGTCCCGGCCCCGGTGCTGGACTCGGCCCGCGGCCTCGGCATGGGACCGGCGGAGATGCTGTTCCGCGTCGAGCTGCCGCTGGCCGCCCCGGTGATCCTGGCCGGCATCCGCACCGCCGTCATCATCAATGTCGGCACCGCCGCCATCGCCTCCACCGTCGGCGCCAAGACCTTGGGGCTGCCGATCATCGTCGGGCTGAACGGGTCCAACCAGGCCTATGTCATCCAGGGGGCGCTGATCGTCGCCGCACTCGCCGTGGTGATCGATGCCGGCTTCGACCGGCTCGCCGGCTGGCTGACCCGCTGGTCGCAACGCTGAAGCTGGACCGAACCCAGTCATTATTGCGAATGACTTGCATTCGCAATTTCGGCGTCCTACTCTCCGCTGACCCATCCCCCAAGCGGAGTCCGCCATGTCCAGCATGCAGTCCCATCGCCGCGCCGCCCCGTTCCGGGAACGCTTCCAGGATCTGTGCAGCGCAGAGATGCTGGTCGTCTCGGTGCTGCGGCTGTGGGCGGAGCCTCTGCGCGAACCGGAGCGGCAGCATCCTCATTGGCAGGATGGAATGACCGCGGCCGGGCTGTCGAACGATGCGGCGGTGGCGTTCGACACGCTGATGCGCATCGTGCTCGCCGCCACCACCCGTCCGCTCGACCTCCATCGCCCGCCCTGCCCGGCCTTGGGCACCGACGAGGCGTTGCTGCTCGACATGGTGCGGTTGGCCCAGCAAGGGCTGCATGGCGAGGCCGGGGTGCTGATGAACGACTGGCTGTCGCTGACCGCCGTGCGCATGGCGATGGCGCCGCTCTGCGTCCTGGCCGCGGCCCTCGCCCGCGCCGGCCTGACGCTGCCTGACCCTACGAAGACGTCGCATATGCCAGGCCGGCCGGTGGCCGGTCATATGGACGGGCCGCGCCCCACCGCCGACCGCGGTGCCACCCTGCTGCACTGAAGGGCCGCGCGCCTGCCTAACGCCGCAAGCCCGCGGCGATGCGGTCGGCCAGGGTCGCGACCGCCTGGCTCATCTTACGCACCTGCGCATCGGGATCGGCGCCCGCCTCCGGCACTTCCACCGTCTCGCGCGTCGGCCCGATCTTGCGCCCGCCGGCGCCGCTGCCGGGCGACAGGGTCCACTGCGCATCCAGAACCACGCGCCCCGAGGCGTCGGCGTCGAAGCGCAGCACGGTGACGGCCAGCACCGGAGTGTTCTCTGCCACCGTACTGCCGGCCACCGGAAGCATCGTCGTGCCCGGCAGCCGAGCCGCAAGGTCGCCGGCGAGGGTGGAGCGCAGGCCGTCGGCCAGCGGCTCCGCCCAGCGGTCATACTCCAGAGCCTCCACCCGGTTGCCGTCAATGCGGCGGACGATCTGCGGCCGGTCGATCAGCATCGGCAGGTCGAGCGAGCCCAAGGCCAGGGTCCGGGGCATTGTCGCTGCCGGCTGCGCCGTACCGGCCGGCGGGATCACCGCCAGCGTGTAGAGCCGGCTGTCCGGCGTCGACTGGCAGGCTGCCAGCACGAAAAGCGGCAGCGCCAGCGCAGCATTCCGGAATCCGCACATCACCTTCATCCCCTCTGCTCCCCATCCCATTATTTCTTGCCTTGCAGCAGCGCTTCCGGATGGCGTTCAAGATAGTCTGCCAGCACGCGGAAGGACCGCGCGGCGTCGTTCAACTGCCGCATCACGCCCGGCAGGTCGGCCTGTCCACTCCCACCGCCCAGCAGCCCGCTGGCATTCTTCAGCGTGCCTTCCGCCGCGGTCGCCACCCCGCGCAGGCTCGTCAGCAGTTGCGGCAGTTGCCGGTTGGTGTCGCGCATCAGCGCATCGGCGCTGCCCAGCGCCTTGGCGAGTGCGGCCAGCGACCGCGCGAGGTCCGGCGAACCGGCGAGGCCGCCAACCGACTGCAAGGTGCCGCGCAGGTCGGCGATCAGCCCGTCCAGCGGCAGGGCGGAAACCTTCTCCATCACCACCCCGGCCGAGGCCATGATCGCATCGAGGTCGCTGGAGGCCACCGTCGGCAGCTCCGACCGCTCCGATCCCGGCGAGGGCGGCAGGCCGGGAGCGTAGTCGAAGGAGACCAGCTTCTGCCCGGTGATCAGGTTGCCCGAGGCCAACCGGGCCCGCAGACCCTTCTCCACCTGCATGGCGACCAGCTTGCGCACCGCCGCCTCGTCCATCGGCTTGCCGTCGATCACCGCATAGGTCCGGGCGACCAGATCGGGCTCAAAATCGATGTCGACGGGTATGTGCAGTTCCTCCCTGGCCTCGTCATACACCAGCCGTACGGCGGCGACATGGCCCACCGTCAGCCCGCGCATCAGCACCGGGGCACCGGCCTGCAGTCCCTGGACCGAACCGGGGAACTCCAGCCGATAGCGCACACGCAGCCGGTCGCGGGCAGCGGCGGCGGACGCCTGATCCTCGTAAAGCGTGAAGCTGGCCCAATCCAGCGCCTGGGCTCCAGCCTCAGGATCCGCCGGGGTTTCCAGCACCACGCCGCCCAGCGCCAGCGACTTCAGCGATTCCGTCTGGAACTTGATGCCGTCGGCCCCGGCTGAGAACTGGATGCCCGACGACCGCCAGAAGCGGCTTCCCTCATGCACCAGCCCCTCATAGGGCGCACGGACGAAGATCGCCACCGACACGCTGCGGTCCTGCGGCGACAGGTTGTAGCCCATCACCTCGCCCACCTGGACACCGCGGAAATAGACGGGAGAACCCTGGGCCAGCGACCCCAGCTGCTCGGTCTTCAGGTTGAAGCTGCGGCCCGGCACGTCGGCGCGGACCACCGGCGGCTCGTCCAGCGCATCGAACTCCCGCCGGTCATCGCCGCCGCCGGGCTCCATCTCCACATAGGTGCCGGACACCACGGTGCTGAGCCCCGACACACCGCCGAGGCCGAGGCGCGGCGCCACCACCCAGAAGCGGGTGCCGTCCTTCAGGTGGCGGGCGGCGGCGCGGTCCATCCGCGCCGTGGCGATCACCTGGGACAGGTCATCGGACAGCCGCACCGATTCGATCACGCCCAGATCGACGTTCTTGTGCTTGATGCGGGTCCGCCCGGCCTCCAGCCCGTCGCCGGACTGGAAGGTGATGACGATCTGCGGCCCGCGCTCCTCGAACCAGCGCCAGCCGAGCCAGCCGGCGATCAGCGCCGCCACCAGCGGCAGCAGCCACAGGGGCGACAGCCGCCGGCGCGGCGGTGTCGCGACCTCGGGCGGGTGATCGGCAGGCGGATGGCCGCCAGACGGGTGGCTTTCCGGCGAATGGGGAGCCGGCCGGTCGTTGTCTCGGATCTCGTCAGCCATGCCGCGTCATTCCAGCCTGTTCGTTCTGCGCCGCATCGGGCGCTCCCTCTTCCGCGCGGTCCCACATCACCCGCGGGTCGAAAATGTGGCTTGCGATCATGGTCAGCACGACCACGCCGGCGAAGGCGATGGCGCCGGGATCGGCGCGGACGGAGGCGACGGCGCCGAACTGCACCAGTGCCGTGAGGATGGCGATCATGAACACGTCGATGTTGGACCAGCGCCCGATGGCGTCGATGATGCGGTACAGCCGCGTCCGGGCGTGCAGCCTGGCGGCCGAACGCCGCCACGCGGCCAGGAGGAACCAGCCGAGCCCCGCCAGCTTCAGCACCGGCACGGCGACGCTGGCGACGAAGACCAGCAGGGCCAGCGGCCACAGCCCGGCCTCCGCCAGTTCATGCACGCCGCTGAGGATCGTGCTGGGGGCCCCTTGGCCGAAATTGACGACGGTCATCACCGGCAGCAGGTTGGCCGGGATGTAGAGCACGGCGCCGGCGGACACCAGCGCAGCGGTCCGCTCCAGGCTGTTCGGCTCACGCGGGTGCAGGCGGCTGTGGCAGCGGGTGCAGCGGTCCGGCGCCGGCCCATGGTCGCAGCCATGGACCCGCTGGCAGACGGTGCAGGCGACCCAGCGCCTGGGCGCCGGCGCATCGCCGGGCGGCACATGGTCGATCGCCTGCCAGACCCGGCGGCTGTCGAGCGCCAGGTCCATCAGCGTGCCGGCCAGCACGAAACCGCCCAGCGCCAGCCCGCCGGCCAGGAACTCCGCGTTGGCGAAGCCCTTCAGCCGCGAATAGCCGACCAGCAGCCCGAGCAGGAAGACGTCCAGCATCGCCCAGGGCCGCAGCTTCTCGGCCCAGGCGAACAGCCGCGCCGTCTCCCGCACGTGGGCGGGAGGGCGACCGTCATGCAGCCGCTGCAGCACGGCGATCACCGCCATGATGCGGGCGAAGGGGGCGGCCAGCACCAGCGCGCCGACCAGCAGCGACAGCGGCCACATGCCCTGGTCGGCCAGGATCTCGACCCCGGTGGTGACAAGGCTTGTGCGGTCGTTGCCCTGGATGTTCACGCCCATCAGCGGGTTGGCGGCGATGAGCATCAGCATCAGGGCGCTGGCGACCGCCATGGGCAGCGCGTGGCGGACGCCGCCGCGCCCATTCCGGAACAGCACCGCGCCGCAGCGCGTGCACTCGGCCCGGCGGCCCGGCGTCGGCAGGCGGACGCGGTGGAGGCGGCCGCAGTCGGGACAGGCGACGAGATCGTCACGACTCTCCGCCGCCGGCACCTTCAACCCTTCCTTGCCCGTTCCAACCGACATGCACGCACGCAAACCTTCCAGCCGACGAAACCCGCTCTCCAATTGGCTTTTATTAGCGTTGGCGCAAGCCCCTGCGAAGCGGATAGGCGGAATTCCGCCGCGTTGCAACATGGGTTGTGTCACGTTCGGGAATTCGCGATTGACCGAAAGATTATGTACATACATTATCGTCGAAACGTCACATCGCGGCGCGGAGAGCGGGGTGCAGGGGTTGGCACGGCAAGGCCTGACCGGACAGAACCGCGGTAACGGACCGGCGTCCCCGCCGGACCATCCGTTGCAAGCCGGCCTGACGCCTGACAGCACCCTCGACGGCCGCGGCCCCCTGTTCGACCAGATCAAGCGCGCGGTCGCCGGGCAGATCCTGCGGGGACGCTGGCAGGCGGGCCAGCGCCTTCCCAACGAGGCTGAATTGTCCAGCCTCTACGGCGTTTCCCGCCAGACCGTACACAAGGCCATTGCCCTGCTGGCGCGGGAGGGCTTCCTGGTCCGCCGCCGCCGTGCCGGAACCTTCGTCGCCACCAGCCGCCGCGACCGATTCGCCCTGCCCATCGAGGACATCGGCGACGTGGTGGCGCGGGATGGGCGTGTCTACGAATTCCGCATCCGCGACCGCAAGATTTTTCGCAACGGCGAGGGCATCCGCTGGCCCGACCTGCCCGACGGAACGCCGATCCTGACGCTGGAATGCCTGCATTTCAGCGACGGTACGCCGATCCAGCACGAACGCCGGCTGGTCAATCTCGACGTCGTGCCGGAGGTGGTTGACGAATCCTTCGATGTCGTGGCACCCAGCCGATGGCTGGTCGACCGGGTTCCCTGGTCATCGGCCGACCACACCGTGCGCGCGGTCAACGCGACGGCGGAGATGGCGGCCTTGCTGGGGGTGGAAGCCGGTGCGGCCTGCCTGTCGATCCGGCGGCAGACCATGCATCTCAGCAGGCCGGTGACGCTGGTTCACTTTCTCTCGGTCGGAGACCGCTTCAGCCTCAGCGGATCGTCGATCACCGACAGCGCGACCGAGTTGAATTTGTAAACACAAAAGGACCGGTGACAGGCGCCGGCCGCAACAGGGGTGACTTCATGATGGAGAGCAAGGCTATGGTTCGGACGATGTTCAAGACGGCACTGCTGGGCGCCACCCTGCTGGTCACCGGTGCCGCCGCCGGGACGGCGATGGCCGACACGCTGGCCGACGTGAAGAAGGCGGGCGTCTTCACCGTCGCCACCGAGATGCAGTTCCCGCCCTTCGATTTCCTTGAGAACAACGAGTACAAGGGCGTCGACAAGGACCTGTTCGACGAGGTGGCGAAGGAGCTGGGCGTCAAGGCCAAGTACATGGACCTGCCCTGGACCAGCGTGCTGCCGGGTCTGGAAGCCAAGAAGTTCGATCTGGTCATCGCCCCGGTCACCATCACGAAGGAGCGCATGAAGCGCTATTCCTTCACCGTTCCGATTTCGGAAGCGACCGCTGCCCTGATGAAGCGCGCCGACGACAAGACCATCAACAAGCCGGAAGACATCGCCGGCAAGAAGGTCGGCGGCGGCAAGGGCACCTCGCAGCTGGCCCAGGTGAAGGAGTTCGGCCAGACGCTGCCGACCCCGCCGGACGTTCGTGAATATGTCGACAGCAACCAGTCCTACGCCGATCTGGCCGCCGGCCGCGTCGACGCCTCGGTCAACTCGCTGCCGAACCTGAACTTCGCCGCCGCCCAGCGCAAGGAGACCTTCGCCGTCGTCCTGCCGCCCTTCGGCAAGCCCTCCTACTTCTCCTGGGTCGGCCGTCCCAGCGACGACGACAAGAGCCTGATCGAGGCGGTCAACGCCGCCCTGGTCAAGATCCAGAAGGACGGCCGCATGGCCGCCATCCAGAAGAAGTGGTTCGGCGTCTCGCAGGAGCTGCCGACCACCGTTCCGGAACCGCAGCTCTAAGGCAAACCTGCCTATTCCCTCTCTCCCGCCACCACGACTGGCGGCTCCAAGGCTCCGCCGGAGGCGGGGAGAGGGAAACAGGCTCCGGCACCGCCGACGAAGGCCCACACGATGAAGTTCAGCGTCATCATCGACGCCTTTCCCTATCTGCTGGGAGCGGCCGTCACGACCATCTGGGTCTCTCTGCTCGGCGTGCTGCTGGGGCAGGTGATCGGCGTTGTCGTCTGCGTCGCGCGCCAGTCCGGCGGCCGGGCGGCCGACATTGCCGGCGGTGTCTATGTCAGCTTCTTCCGCGGCGTTCCGCTGCTGATCCAGCTTCTGCTGATCTACTACATGCTGCCGCTGGTCGGCATCGACGTGCCGCCGCTGGTCGCCTCCATCGCCGCACTCGGCCTCGCGTCCGGCGCCTATGTGTCGGAGATCTACCGCGGCGCGCTGAACGCCGTCCCGCACGGCCAGTCGGAAGCGGCGCTGGCGCTGGGCTTTCCCGGATCGTCGATCTGGACGCGCATCCTGCTGCCGCAGGCTTTCCGCATCTCGGTCCCCGCACTGGTCAACGAGCTGATCCTGCTGCTGAAGGCATCCTCGCTGATCTCCGTCGTCGGGGTGGCGGAGCTGACGCGGACCAGCCAGACCATCTCGGCCAGCAACTACCGCCCGCTCGAGATTTATCTGGCGGCCGGCATCATCTATCTGGCGATCAACGGCGCACTGGCCCTGTTCGGCACGCTGGTCGAACGCCGCCTTCAACAGGCCTGATCCGATGTTGGACCTTTCCCTTCTCGTCCAGTACGGCCCGGCGCTGCTGCGCGGCTTCGGCATCACCATCCTGTGCTGGGGCGCTGGCTGCCTCATCGGCATGGTGCTGGGCTTCGCGCTCATGCTGCTGCGGCAATTGCCGGTGAAGCCGCTGCGCTGGGTCATCCGCGCCTATATCGAGGTGATCCGCGGCACGCCCTTCCTGATCCAGCTGTTCCTGCTCTACAGCGGCGGCCCGTCCATCGGCCTGCGGCTGGAGGCGACGACCGCCGGCATCCTCGGCCTCGGCATCTACGGCAGCGCCTATTTCGCCGAGATCTTCCGCGCCGGCTATCAGGCGGTGCCGAAGGGGCAGGTGGAGGCGGCGCTCAGCCTCGGCATGTCCTATGGCGCCATCCTGCGACGGGTGATCGTGCCGGCGATGCTGGTGTCGACCATCCCGGCCATCGTCAACATGATGGCGATCCTGACCAAGGAGACGGTGGTGCTGTCCATCATCACCGTGCCGGAACTGATGTACGAGATGCAGACGATGGCGGCGGAGACCTTCGCCACCTTCGAGACCATCCTCGGGATGGCGCTGTTCTACTGGCTGCTGGTGGAGGTGGTGTCGCGCCTGGGCCGCCGGCTGGAGGCGCGCGTCACCCGTTTCCTGACCCACGCCTCGCCGCAAGGGTCTTCGTCCGAGACTGCAACCGCGAGGGCGTGATGACCGCCGTTTCCCAAACCGTCCCCCTGTCGCGTACCACTGTCCAGGGCGATGCCGTGCCGATGGTCTCCATCCGCGGCGTCGGCAAGAGTTTCGGCACCAACGAGGTGCTGCGCGACATCGACCTGACCGTCAGCAAGTCGGAGGTCGTCTGCCTGATCGGTCCCAGCGGATCGGGCAAGAGTACGCTCCTGCGCTGCATCAACTTCCTGGAGGTCTACGACCGCGGCGAGATCCGCATCGAAGGCAAGCTGGTCGGCTACAGCGAGGACACGCCGCGCCGCCGCCTGTCCAACCGCGACCTGCGCGACCTGCGCCGCAACGTCGGCATGGTGTTCCAGCAGTTCAACCTTTGGCCCCACATGACCGCGCTGGAGAATGTGGCCGAGGCCCTGGTGCAGGTCCGCGGCATGGACAAGGCCGCAGCATCCGCCCATGCCCGCCGCATGCTGGACCGGGTGGGTCTCGCCGCCAAGGCCGACAGCTACCCCGCCCGCCTCTCCGGCGGCCAGCAGCAGCGCGTCGCCATCGCCCGCGTCATCGCGATGGAACCCCACCTGATGCTGTTCGACGAGCCGACCTCGGCACTCGACCCGGAACTGGTGGGCGAGGTGTTGCAGGTGATGCGCGATCTGGCGGCCGACGGCATGACCATGGTGGTGGTGACCCACGAGATGGGCTTCGCCGCCAACGTCGCCGATAAGGTGGCCTTCCTCGACCGCGGTCGCATTGCCGCCTTCGGCACCCCGCGCGAGGTTTTCCACGAGTCCACCGAACCGCGGGTGCAGCAGTTCCTTCAGACCTATCACGAGCGGAACAGCTTTTGATTTTTGCAACATGCGGGACGCTGACCAGCCAGCGGGCTGGCGATCCATTTCGCTAGATCGTCGCCGATGGCTGGCTCGCCCGGTTGCAGATCATCTCTGAACCAGAGCCGGCGGCCATACGTCCGGAATGCGGCAATTCCCTTGCGGCAAGCAGATGAATGCGCTTGCCACCGCACATGTATCTATAGTTGATCTGAGCCACAGCCTTCTCCGCTTCTGTAACGGTTGCGTGAGCATGCATGCTCGTGACTCAATGAGGTCGATATGCGGGTTCTAATACTGACCGCTGCCCTGACTGCAATTGGCGGCGGCAGCAGCTTCGCGGCAAGCTTCGACTGCGGTAAAGCCGGCACACCTGTGGAAAAGGCGGTTTGCTCCGACGAACGGTTGTCAAATCTCGACAGCGAGCTTGGCCGCGCCTACAAGGCTGCACTTCAGAACAGCACCGCTCCGGCGGATCTCAAGACCGAGCAGAAGAACTGGATCGCGCAGCGAAACCGTTGCACGGATGTGACTTGTCTTGCATCGGCTTATCAAACGCGGTTGGCAGCCTTGAGCGCCCCGCAGCACGCCACCCCTGCGGCAGCAACTGTTTCCGGCACCTATAAAGCCGCCGGCGGAGAGCTTCTTGTCGCTCAAGAATCCGTCAGCACCATCAAATTCAGCCTGAGCGCCATGTACAAAATGAACACGGGCGAAGTTGAGGGAGTAGCAATTCTCAACGGAAATCATGCGATATTCGCATCGAATGATGAAAGCGACTATGGAGACTGTAAAATTGAATTCACCTTTACCGAAAGCGCCGTCAACGTGAGGCAGGATGGCATTTGTGGGATGGGGTTCAATGTCAACGGAACTGGAAACTACAAACGCCAGAGCAAAGCCGCTCCCACCTTCTGATCCGCGATGCGGCGTCCAAGTACAATCAGTCCAGAAGTCGGTTTGAAGCGACGCCGATTGACCGTACCGCTCGAAGAGCCGATCACAGCGGACAACGAGGCGGCAGAATAGGGCGAGCGCGCAGTCGACCATGGATGGGAATCCAATCGAAGCCGCCACGGCCACGCTCTTCCCTGGAACGCCGCCCACAAACCGGCTAAGAACCTTTCGCACACGCAACAGAACTGCACCGCGAAGGCCCTGGCTCCGTCGATGATCGAACTCCGGTCCGTCACCCACGCCTATGGCGACCGCCCCGTCCTGCACGACCTGTCGCTGCGGCTGGCCGAGCGGCGCATCGCCATTCTCGGCGGCAACGGCTCGGGGAAGAGCACGCTGGCTCGCCTGCTGAACGGGCTGATCGTGCCGGCCGCCGGCACCGTCACGGTCGATGGTCTGGATACCCGCAGCGACGGCCGGGCCGTGCGGCAGCGGGTCGGCTTTGTCTTCCAGAATCCCGATACACAGATCGTCTACCCGACGGTGGAGGAGGACCTCGCCTTCGGGTTGAAGGCGCGCAAGCTGCCGAAGGACGAGATCGCCCGCCGCGTTGCCGGGGCGCTGGAGCGCTATAACCTCGACCGCTACCGGCACCAGCCCGCCCACCAGATGAGCGGCGGCGAGAAACAGCTGCTCGCCATTGCCGGGGTGCTGGTTCTGGAGCCGGCCTACGTGATCTTCGACGAACCGACCACGCTGCTCGACCTGCGCAACCGCCGTAAGGTGATCGACCTGCTGCGCGGCCTGCCGCAGACGGTGATCGTCGTCACTCACGACCTCGACATGGTCAAGGATTTCGACCGGGCGCTGGTGCTGGAGGATGGCCGCATCGTCGCCGACGGCCCGCCGGCGGAAACCGTGCCGGCCTACATCGAGCGGCTCGGCTGATGCTGGGCCTCTACCTGCATCGGGAGTCGGTCGTTCACCGCCTGCCGGCAGGGGCGAAGCTCGGCGGCCTGCTGCTGGTGACCATCCTGGTGCTGGCCATGCCTGGTAGCTGGGGGGCGCTGGCCGCCGGACTGATCGGCGCCGCGGTTCTGGTGGCGGCAAAGCTGCCGGCCGGACGAGTCTTGTCGGAGCTGCGGGCGCCGGTGCTGATGCTGACCCTGCTGTTCGGTTTCCAGGCGCTGCTGGCCGGCGGCGGCTGGGAGGAGACGGCGGTCGCCGTCGCCCGTTTCGCCGCCCTGATCCTGCTGGCGACCCTGGTCACGCTGACCACCCGCGTCATGGACATGGTCGATCTGTTCGAGCGGCTGTTCGGCCTGCTGCGTCCGGTCGGGGTCAACCCGGCGAAGATGGCGCTGATGCTGGCCCTGACCATCCGCTTCATCCCGCTGCTGGGCGAACAGGTGCGCGAGGTGCGGATGGCCCAGCGTGCCCGCGGCGTGGAGCGCAACATAGCCGCCCTGTTCGTTCCGCTGCTGGTCAAGATCCTCACCATGGCCGATGATCTGACCGCCGCACTGGAAGCGCGCGGTTACGACCCGGCCGATGCTGGGACGAACGACAGCAAAACCAAAAACAATACTCAACGATAACGTCACCAGCCGAAGGAAGCGTCCGCCATGTTGTCCACCCGCGACCTCGTCCTCTGCGCCCTGTTCGCCGCCCTGCTGGGCGGGCTCGGCATGGCCCCGCCGATTCCGCTCGGCTTCCTGCCGGTGCCGGTCACCGCGCAGACGCTGGGCGTCATGCTGGCCGGCACCATCCTGGGCGCCAAGCGCGGCGGCATCGCGGCATTGCTGTTCGTGCTTCTGGTCGCGGCCGGCCTGCCGCTGCTGGCGGGAGGTCGCGGCGGCATCGGCGTCCTGCTGGGGCCGACCGGCGGCTTCGTGCTGTCCTGGCCGGTCGGCGCCTTCGTCACCGGCTGGCTGGCGGAGCGTTTCGCCACCACCGCCAACCCGATCCGCCTGTTCGCAGTCAGCGTACTCGGCGGCATCCTGGTCGTCTATGCCGGCGGCATTCCCTGGCTGTGGCTGGTCGCCGGTCTGCCGATCGACAAGGCCGTGTTCGGCTCGCTGGCCTTCGTGCCGGGCGACCTGATCAAGGCCGGGATCGCCGCTGTCGCCGCCTCGGGCGTCCGCCGCGCCGGCATCCTGCCCATCCATGCCTGAGAAAATGATTCCGGAGCAGCCATTGGCGACCGGCGGCTATCTGGGGGCGGACAGCCTCGTCCGCCCCTTCGTGCTGGCCACCGAACGGACGCCTGACCATCCGGCCCTGATCTTCGGTGACGAAACGCTGTCCTACGGCGCACTGCTGGAGCAGTTGCGGCGGACCGGTGCCGGTGTGGCTGCCCTGCGCCGGGATGGAGCGCCGCCGCGCGTGGCGCTCAGCCTGGGCAACCGGCCGGAACTGCTGGCGCTGTTCTTCGGCATCGTCGCGGCCGGCGGCATCGTCGGTCTGCTCGACCCGAAATGGAGCGCCGCGCAGACCGCCGCGGCCATCGAGACCTTCCGCCCCGATCTGCATCTGACGACCGAGACCGCCGCCGGCTGGATCGCGGCGCAGCCGGCGGGCTGGACCATCCCCGCCATCGATCCGAAGACGCCATTCCTGGTCGGCTTCACCTCCGGCACCACCGGCCGGCCCAAGGCCTTCATCCGCAACCAGGGCTCCTGGCTGGCGACACTGGAGGCGAGCCGGGTGGAGTTCGGGATTGGAGCCGAGGACGTCGTTCTCGTGCCGGGTCCGCTGGTCCATGGCCTGGGCCTCTATGGCGCGGTGGAGGGGCTGTCGGCCGGCGCCACGGTGCGGGTGCAGCCGAAATTCGACGGAACCGACGCGGCGGCGCAGTTGGCGGAGTGCGGCGTCACCACGCTGGTGCTGGTGCCGACGATGCTGGTCGGCATCCTCGACGCGGCCGAGCGCGACGACCGACGCTTCCCCGCCCTTCGCCGGGTGGTCTGTTCCGGCGCCAAGCTGGCGCCCGCAGTGCATGACCGGCTGGCCGCCCTCTGCCCCGACGCCGCCGTGCTGGAATATTACGGCGCATCCGAGCTGAGCTTCGTCAGCCTGCGCTCGTCCCGCGAAGGTGCCCCCGCCGACAGCGTCGGCCGCCCCTTCCACGGGGTTGAGCTGAGCCTGCGCGACGATG
The DNA here is from genome assembly GCF_003116035.1 of Azospirillum sp. TSH64. GTDB lineage: Bacteria > Pseudomonadota > Alphaproteobacteria > Azospirillales > Azospirillaceae > Azospirillum. Next base: position 7,210,192 of record NZ_LGQW01000015.1, on the reverse strand, counting down.
ACGGCCTTCCGGTGCAGCGCGGCCGGCCCGGCACCGTCTGGGTGCGCAGCCTCATGCTGAGCGACGGCTATCTCGGCGTCACCGACGGCGCCGGCTACCGCGAGCGGGACGGCTGGGGCACGGTCGGCGATTACGGCTGGATCGACGGCGAAGGCTGGCTGCGGCTGGTCGGGCGGGCCGGCGACATGGTCATCACCGGCGGCCTGAACGTCTACCCGGCAGAGGTCGAAGCGGTCCTGCGCGCCCATCCCGCGGTGGCGGAGGCGGTGGTGTTCGGGCTGCCCGATCCCTATTGGGGCGACGCCCTGTCCGCCGTGGTGTGGTGGCGCGGGAACGCGCGCGCCTCGCTCGCCGACCTGCGCGGCTGGTGCCAGGGCCGGCTGGAGGGCTACAAGGCGCCGCGGCTGGTCTTCGCCGCGTCCGACATGCCCCTGACCGGCAGCGGCAAGATCGCCCGTGCCGATGTGCGCGAGCGGGCGAAGCTCGGCGGACCGGGCGGCGGGCTGGAGGTGGTGGCGTGACCAGCCGCCCCATCATCGTCGCCGCCCGGCGGACCCCGGTCGGCCGCATCGGCGGCAGCTTGCGCGAGCTTCCCGTCGAGGATCTCGCCGCTCCGGTCATCCGCGCCGTGCTGGCCGACGCTACCCTGGACCCCGCGGAGGTGGATGAGGTTCTGCTGGGCAATGCGGTCGGTCCCGGCGGCAATGTCGCACGGCTGTCGGCTCTGGCGGCCGGGCTGCCGGTGTCGGTGCCCGGCGTCACGGTTGACCGGCAGTGCGGATCGGGGCTGGAGGCGGTCAATCTCGCCGCCCGGCTGGTACAGTCCGGCGCCTGCGACGTCGTCTTGGCCGGCGGGGTGGAGAGTACCAGCACCGCCCCCTGGCGCGTCGCCAAACCCTCCAGCCTCTACCGCAGCCCGACCTTCTACGACCGCGCCCGCTTCGCCCCCGACGAGGTCGGCGACCCGTCGATGATCGAGGCGGCGGAGACTGTCGCCACTGTCCACGGCATCGACCGCACCCGCCAGGACCGCTACGCGCTGGACAGCCACCGCAAGGCCTTGGCTGCGCAGGCCGCCGGGCGCTTCGACCGCGAGATCGTTCCGCTGCACCTCCGCGACGGCCGCGTCGTCGCCCTCGATGAATGCCCGCGGGCCGAGACCAGCCTTGAAAAGCTGGCGGCGCTGCGCCCGATCCTCCGGCCCGACGGCACGGTCACGGCAGGCAACGCTTGCCCGGTCAATGACGGTGCCGCCGTGGTGGCGGTGGTGTCGGAGCGGAAGTTCCGCACGCTCGGCCTCACCCTTGGGTTGGCGGTGGTCGACTGCACCGCGGCGGGGGTGGATCCGAAGCTCCTCGGCACCGGCCCTATTCCGGCGGTGACCAAGCTGCTGGCCCGCAACCCCGGCCTGACAATCGCCGATATCGACCTCGTCGAATTCAATGAAGCCTTCGCCGCCCAGGTGCTGGCGAGCCTCGACGCGCTTGGCATCGACCAATCGCGCGTTTCGGTCGGCGGCGGCGCCCTGGCGCTCGGCCATCCTTATGGCGCATCCGGGGCGATCCTGGTGACGCGCCTGTTCAGCGAAATGCTGTTCCCGGCTGCGGGCCGTGCGCCCCGCCGGGGCCTCGCCACGCTCGGCATCGGCGGCGGGCTGGGGCTCGCCACACTTCTGGAGCCAGTTTGAATGACCAGCGCCCCTGCGGCCGGGGATAGTTTCCGGTCGGCCTTCCGTCACCGCGCCTTCGCCCTGTTCTGGAGCGCGCGGGTCTGTTCGATGCTGGCGATCCAGATGCAGGTGGTGGCGGTCGGCTGGCAGGTCTATTCCATGACCGGCGACCCGCTCGATCTCGGGCTGGTCGGGCTGTTCCAGTTCCTGCCCTCGCTGGCGCTGGTTCTGGTGGCCGGCCATGTGGTCGACAACAACGACCGCAAGACGGTCCTGTTTGGCGCCCTGTCGGTCGAGATGATCGCTGTCGCCGCCCTGTTCCTGCTGACCATGGCGGGCGCCCTGTCGCCCCACGCCATCTTTGCCGTGGTGGCGCTGATCGGCCTCGCCAAATCCTTCGAGGGTCCGGCCAACCAGGCGATCCTGTCCGCGACCGTTCCGGTGGAGGATTTGCCGAACGCCGTCGCCTGGCAGTCGTCGGGCGTCCAAGTGGCGCAGATCTCCGGACCGGCGCTGGGCGGCCTGCTCTACATCGCCGGTCCGGCGGCGGTCTATGGCGTCAGCACGGCGATGCTGGCGCTGTCGGTCCTGCTGATCGCCGCCTGCCGGCCGCGCCCCGTCACCATGACCAAGCGCGCCATGAGCCTGACCAGCATGCTGGCCGGCGCCGCCTTTATCCGCAGCCGGCCGGAAATTCTGGGCGCCATCTCGCTTGACCTGTTCGCGGTTCTGCTGGGCGGGGCGACGGCGCTGCTGCCGATCTATGCACGCGATGTGCTGCATGTCGGACCGTGGGGGCTCGGCCTGCTGCGCTCCGCTCCGGCATTGGGAGCGCTTGCCATGGCGATGGTCATCACCCGCTGGGGCGTGAAGCGCCATGCAGGGCGCTGGATGCTGATCGCGGTGGCCGGCTTCGGCGTCGCCACCGTCGCCTTCGGTCTGTCGGCCGATCCGGTTCTGTCCTTCATCGCCCTGCTGGCGGTCGGCGCCACCGATCAGGTCAGCATGTTCGTGCGCCAGACGCTGGTCCAACTGTCCACCCCCGACGAGATGCGCGGCCGGGTCGGCGCCGTCACCTCGCTGTTCATCGGCGCGTCCAACCAGTTGGGCGAGTTCGAATCCGGGAGCGTCGCGGCGCTGGTTGGTGCGGTTCCGGCGGTGGTGCTGGGCGGCGTCGGCGCGATCGGGCTCGCCGGACTGTGGGCAGCGATGTTCCCGGCGCTGAGGCGGGTGGACAGGTTGCTGGGGAGGTAGCGTGAAGCGAGTCCTCCACACATCACTGCATATGCCCAGAAGCCGATGGGCTCAACTCTAGACTTTTTAGAGATTCCTGCATATACTTAAAGGTGCATTCAGGTTACAAAATCCTCTTTCTGCTCGATGACTGGAAATAAGGGCAGCTTTCTTCTGGATGCGACTTGGGCTGTTTTCTCGCGGAATACGGAAGTGAATGCCGACCGCGCGATGGAATCAGAAAATAGAAAGAGAGATTGATATGAGCATCGTCGTTGGAAACGTACCCTTGCATTTATGGGATGGCGGAAGTGGTACCGGTATCGATTATGACAACTCTTTTCTGTATTCAATAACTCCATCGCAGATCGTTGCCCGATTTACAAAAAACGGCGCGACCGTGATGGACGCTACAGTAAATGGCAATATCAATATAACCGGAAATAACATATCAGGAAGAATTACGTCCCTCACAGCGACGCAGCCCAGTGGAAACATCCTGCTGTCGATCAGCAATGCAAATCTGAGCTTTTCAAACGCATATGATTTTTCTAATGTATTGACAGTCCCGTCGATGCTGTCAGGTGACGACCAAATATTTGGCTCATCCCAGACGGACTATTTACAGGGATACGCGGGAAACGATTACATCAGCGGTGGTGGAGGTGACGATCAGATCTATACCAGCCCTGGTTTCGATACCATTGATGGCGGAGAAGGTATCGACACCGTCATCAATCTCCAATATACGAGCACCGCGAGGCTGATCGCCTTCAATGGACAGGTTGCCATTCTTGATCGCAGCAATGGCAGCGACGTTCTGATGAATGTCGAATACGTCAGATATTACGACGGGATGGTGCCGACTTCGAGTGCCGCTGGTTTCGATGCCCTGGGGTATCTGGCGGCAAACCGGGATCTGGCCGCCGTTTTCGGCACCAATCAGGCTGCTGCCTTCACTCACTACATTCGGAGCGGCTATACTGAGAGCCGTGCGACCAGCTTCGATGCCGCCGGTTATCTGGCCGCCAACGCGGATCTGGCCGCGGCCTTCGGGGTGGACACTGTCACAGCGACCCGGCATTACATCACCAACGGTCGGTTGGAGGGGCGAAAGACCTCCTTCGATGCGACGAGTTATCTGGCGGCAAACCCGGATCTGATCCAGGCCTTCGGATCCAGCACAACGGCAGCGGCCCTCCATTATGCCACCACGGGACGGCTGGAAGGACGGACGACGACGTTCAACGCGGCTGCCTATCTGGCGCGGAATCCCGATCTTCAGCGTCGGTTTGGCAACAGCGAAGCGTCGGCGGCAGCCCATTACGTGAATTTCGGCTACCGGGAAGGACGATCCACCACCCCGCTGGCAACAACCGGCCGGGCCGCACCGGTGTTCGGGTCGGATCCCTCGGCTGGCATGCTCGCCGCCACTGTCTGACACGGCTCCTGCAGGCGGGGTATCCCCGCCCGCAGGATCGAACTCAACGGCTCACAGATACCGGATCGTCACCTTGTCCGCCGCCTGCTTGGCCCGCGCCCGTGCATCGTCGGTGTCGGTGCCGGTTGCAAGCGCGACACCCATGCGGCGGTTCTTGCGGGTGGTCGGCTTGCCGAACAGGCGGACGTCGACCTCCTGTTCGCTCGAGCCCAGGCGCAGCGCATCCGCCAGCCCCTCGATACGGAAATTCTCCGCCTCGCGGTCGGCCAGGATGACGGCGGAGGCCGACGGGGCACGGCACAGGATGTTCGGGATCGGCAGGCCCAGGATGGCACGGGCGTGCAGTTCGAACTCCGACAGGTTCTGCGACAGCAGCGTGACCATGCCGGTGTCATGCGGGCGCGGCGACAGTTCGGAGAAGATCACCTCGTTGGCGGTGACGAAGAATTCGACGCCGAAGATGCCGTAGCCGCCGAGATTGTCGACGACGCGCGCCGCCATCGCCTTGGCGTCGTCCAGCATCGCCTGCGGCATGGCGACCGGCTGCCAGGATTCCTGATAGTCACCGCGCTCCTGCCTGTGGCCGATCGGCTCGCAATAGAGGACGCCGTCGCGGGTGCGGACGGTCAGCAGCGTGATCTCATAGTCGAAGGGGACGAACTCCTCGACGATCACCTTGCGGCGGTCGCCGCGCATGTTCGCCACCGCATAGTCCCAGGCGGCCTCCAGCCCGGCGGAATCCTGCACCGTGCTCTGCCCCTTGCCGGAGGACGACATCACCGGCTTGACGACGCAGGGGAATCCGGTGTGTTCCGCCCCGGCGCGTACCTCCTCCAGGCTCTCGGCATAGCGGTAGCGCGAGGTGCGCAGACCGAGTTCCGTCGCCGCAACCTCACGGATGCGGTCGCGATTCATCGTCATCGTCGCGGCGCGGGCCGACGGCACGACCGTAGTGCCGGCATCCTCGAATTCGTGCAGCACCTCGGTTCGGATCGCCTCGACCTCCGGCACGATGTAATCCGGGCGGTGCTTGGCGATGGCGGCGCGCAGGGCGTCGGCGTCCAGCATGGAGAACACCTCCGCCTGATCGGCGACCTGCATCGCCGGCGCGTTGGCGTAGCTGTCGCAGGCGATGACCTCGCAGCCCAGCCGCTTGGCGGCAATGACGAATTCCTTGCCCAGCTCCCCGGAGCCGAGCAGCAGGATCCTTGCGGTGAACATCGACGCACTCCCGATATTGGCGACAACTGGCGATATTGGCGACAGCTGGCCGACCATAGGGCTTCCGGCCAGCCGGGCCAAGCCCCGCCGTAGGCCTCCCGTATGCAGCAGCCAAACGGAACCGGGGCCACGCAAATATTTCTAAAAAGAAATTATAATGGTAGCGGATGAAAAACTCCGCTCATGTGTTCATGCCTAAATGAACCCCTGTTTCGGGAGGCGGCAATGGCAACGACGACACAAGCGGCGGCAAGGCGCGGGTTCTTCGGCGGCAGGACCCTGATGGCCGTCTGCCTGGCCGGCTCGCTGGCGTTGCCGGGCTGTGCCGGCAACGGCAACGACGACATGGCCGGCGCCCTGCTGATCGGTGCCGCGGTGGTGGGGCTTGGCGTGCTGGCCGCCACCGCCGGCGGTGACGACGACGACGATGGCGACCGCAACCGCGGCCGGCATCAGCGCCATCGCGGCGGCTACGACAACAGCGGCTATTACGGCAATGGCTATGCGAGCGGCTATGAGGGCCGGGGTCGCGGCGGCTACAGCCGCTATGCCGGCAACGGCCAATGCGACGATTCGCGCTACCGCACCTCCAATGGCGGGCGGGCCGAAGCCGGGACCGACGAATGGGACTGCCGCCGCTTCGGTGACGGCCGCAAGTAAAAGGCGGCCGTCACCGAAGCGGTTCAGCGCCGCCGCCCCTCCAGGTTCTTGCGGACGATGGCGCCGATGATCAGCAGGAAGGCCAGCAAGCGCAGCACATAGACCCAGCTCTGCTCCTCGCGTTCCAGCCCGCCGAGCGCCAGCACGATCTGATTCAGCGCCAGCAGCAGGAAGGCGAGCGCGAAGCTGACGAACAGCGCGTCCCTCGTCCGTTTCCAGAAACCGAGGAAGAACAGCCCGGCCACCGCATAGAGCGCTGCAAGCACGCCGGTGAAGAAGCTGGAGGTGGTGGGCAGCATCACTCGGCATCCCAGATGAAGCCGTACAGCAGCACGCCGACGCCTGCCATGGCGGAGAACTGGCGCAGCGGCAGCAGGTCTACCTGCGTCGGCAGAACGACGACATCGATGAACAGCAGCAGATTGTTCACCGCCAGCCCGACGAAGCACAGCGTGCTCCACAGCAGAAGCCGGCTGCGGGAGCGCAGCCAGCTGCGCAGCAGCAGCACCATGCACAGCAGGCTGGTGGCAAAGCACAGCAGATAGACCGCTGATTTCACGACATCCATGTCGCCGCTCCCACCCCGCTCTCCCCCCGCAGAGGACGGCACGCATTCCCGACTATGTAGTCCGCGGTCATTTCAGTCACTGAGATCAATCGTTGAGGCGGAAACGGAAGGAATCGGCAAAGATCTGCACCTTGTTGCCGGGAGCCGCGAAGATCTCCCGGATGATGGCGGACGGACGGGTGGCATAGGCCTGCTCGATCTCCTCCACCCACTGGTCCAGAAGCGGGGAGGCCGGGCGGTAACGGTGGCAGCCGTCGGTCTGCGCCACCAGCAGGCCGGCGCCGAGGAACCCGGCCAGCGCCTCCTGCACCACCACCTCGCTGCCGCGCAACTCGCTGACCAGATCGCCATTCGACCAGTCCCGATCGGGAGTCCGCCGCAGAAGAAGAAGAAGCTCCAACGCCCAGACAGACCGGATCGAACCTCGCAACAGCGTAAGCGCATCATCGGACAAAACCATGAACCAGAACCTGACCTGATATGCACAACCGGCGGCGTGGGGCAACGCCGCCCTCGATTCCCCTCATCACCCCCGGATGGCCTCCGCCGGGGCAAGAGGGGTCTGCAGATCCAGCGCGCGCCGCAGGGCACGGGCCAGATCGCCGTCACGGTATGGCTTGGACAGCGTCTCCGCCCGGCTCATCACAGCCCCCAAAACGGCGCCGGGATCGGCAGTGCCGCCGGCGTCGGCAGGCGCGCCGGCCTCCGGTTCCGGCGCAGACGTTCCGTTGGCATAGCCCGAGGCGAACAGCACCCGCAAGGAGGGATGGCGGCGCAAGCCCTCCAGCGCCAGTTCGCGGCCGTTCAGACCGCCGGGCATGACGATGTCGGTGAACAGAAGATCGACCGGCTGGCGGTCCAGCAGGGTCAGCGCCGCCTCGGCGCCATCGGCCTCCAGCACGCGGTATCCCAGAGCCGTAACCGCCTGCACCGCAACTGACCGCACGTCGGCATCGTCATCGACCACGAGCACGGTCTCGCCACGGCCGGCGAAGGCTTCATGGCCGTCCTCCTCGTCGGTAGGCCCGCCATGGGCGGCGTCCATCGCCGCCCGCGGCAGATAGAGACGGAAGGTGGTGCCGCTGCCGGGCTTGCTGTCGATGCCGATCAGACCGCCCGACTGCTTGACGAAGCCATGGATCATGGCAAGGCCGAGACCGGTGCCCTTCCCTGTCTCCTTGGTGGTGAAGAAAGGCTCGAAGGCGCGCTCCAGCACGTCTGGCGGCATGCCGCATCCGCTGTCCGTCACCGACAGCAGGATATAGTCGCCGGCCGCCACCGACATGCCGTTTCCGGTCTGCGGCTCCGCAAACCGGGTGTTCGCCGTGCTGATCCGCAGCGTACCGCCGCCGGGCATGGCATCGCGGGCGTTGATGACCAGGTTCAGCAGGGCCGATTCCGCCTGGGAGCGGTCGACCGAGGCAATCCACAGCGGCTCGGCATCGGCGGACGGCGCCTCGATTGCGATGGCGACACCGCCGCCCAGCGTGCGCTCCATCAGCTCGCCCATGCCGGCGACGAGGTCGCCGAGATCCACCGGTTCCGGGTGAAGCTGCTGCCGCCGGGCAAAGGTCAGCAGCCGCCGCGTCATGTCGGAGCAGCGCAGCGCCGCCTGCAGTGCCATCTCGGCCCGGCGCGCCGCCTTGGGATCGTCGGCAAGGCCGGGGACCAGCCGCTCCAGACTGCCGATCACCACCATCAGCATGTTGTTGAAATCATGGGCGATGCCGCCGGTCAGCTGGCCGACCATCTCCATCTTCTGCGCATGGGCCAGCTGCTGCTGGGCCTGGCGCGTCTCGGTCACGTCCATGATGGTGCCGAACAGTTCGGCCGGCCGGCCGTCCTCGTCGCGCACGACCACGGCCTGGTCCAGCAGATGACGCTCGCCGCCGTCCGGTCCGCGCCACCGATATTCCACCGTGGTCAGCCCGGCATCGTGGATCGACGCCAACTGGCGCAGCACGCGGTTGCGGTCGTCCGGATGCAGCCCGGATTCCCAGAAATTTGGATCCTCGATGAAACGGGCGGCGGGGCAACCCAGCACCGTCTCAGTCGTGTCGGACAGGTAGCGGAACGGAATGCCCGGCGTCAGGTCGGCCGTGTAGAGCACGATGGGAAGCTGGCCCAGAATCAGGGCCTGCCGCTCCTCGGACCGGCGCAGCGCCTGTTCGGCCTGCCGCATCTCGCGCCGCACCCGCTCGTTCTCGTCCAGCAGGCGCTGCTTGGCCTCAACCTCGCGCTTGACCTCCTCCGTTTTGCGGTAGAGGTCGACGAAGACCGACACCTTGCATTTCAGGATCTGCGGGTCGACCGGCTTGAACATGTAATCCACGGCGCCGGTGGCGTAGCCGCGGAAGATGTGCGTCTCGTCCTTGTTGATGGCGGTCAGGAAGATGATCGGGATATGGCGCGACTTCTCGCGCAGACGGATCAGCCCCGCCGTCTCGTAGCCGTCCATCCCCGGCATGTGCACGTCCAGCAGGATCAGGGCGAAGTCCTGGCGCAGCAGATGCTTCAGCGCCTCCTCTCCCGACCGGGCGAGCACCAGCTGCGCCCCCAGATCCTCCAGCGTCTCCCGCACGGCGAACAGGTTCCGCGGGTCGTCGTCGACGATCAGGATAGCGACGTCCGCCTTGTCGGGCTGCGGGTGTGAGTCGGAGGTCATGGTTCCGCTTTCGCATCCCGCAGCAACGGTGGCCGGCGGTGGCGTCACAGTGGCGGGAGGAACGGCCGCAGGAGCAGCCAGCGCCGCTTCCGCCGTGGTTGCCGCCGGCGGAATCGGAT
>NZ_LGQW01000015.1:7148037-7200606 GCF_003116035.1 Azospirillum sp. TSH64 | reverse complement strand
GGGGAGGGCGGGGGGGGTGACGAAGCCCCGCCAGTCGGCGGGGTCGGCCCGGCCGATGGACGGCTCGTCGTCATGGTTGAGGAAGCGGGCGTCGTCGCCGGGTAGCAGGACGCCGACCCCGTCGATCACGCAGCCGTGGAAGTCCACCAGCCGGGAAAGCTGGGGGAACTCGTCCAGCAGCGCGTCGTCGGAGGCGAAGAGGCGGTCGATGCGGGCATCGAACCGCCACACCGGCACGCCGGCCGCGACCGGCTCCTCGGCGAAGAGACCCAGCCCGTGGATCGGGCTGGATGCAAGGCGGGTGGGGATGAGCAGCGGCATGGCGTTTCGTTCCGGCGGACCCGTTGGCGCGTCAGGCGGCGGCGTTGGCGGGAGCCAGCGATTCGTCGAACTCGAAGCTGGCGGCGTCGTCGACGAACTGCTCCTCAACGGTCGTGCGCGGCTGCTGCAGGCAGACGCCGATGTAGTCGGCGAAGCGCGGCGGCGGGGCGAAGCCTTCGGCAAGCAGGCGGCTGTTGTCGAAGGCGATGTCCTGGGCGGTGAAGCGGTGGTACTTGCGGCCACCGGCGGCCATCGTCCGGTGCAGGATGTCGCGCTGCGGGAATGCCAGGCGATAGGCGCGGTCGAAGGGCTTCCAGCCTTCCGGACCCTTCGGGTCGAAGAAGCTGTAGGGGCGGGTGCCCTCATGGCCGTGGTTGGCGAAGGCTTCCTCGAAATCGACCCAGGTGGTCCGGCTGCCGAGGCCGGCGGAGATGTGGTAGAGGTTGTGCTTCAGGTCGGGCTTGCGCAGCAGGTCGTGCAGACGGGCCGACGCCCAGTCGACGGGCACGATGTCGATGAAACCGTCGGGCGAACAGGGCAGGATGCCGGTGCGGTCGACCAGACGGAAGAACCAGAAGATGCTGGCGCTGGGACGCACGCCCAGCTGGGTGTGGCCGACGACGATGGACGGGCGGCAGACGACGATCGGCAGGTCGGGGAAGCCGGCGGCCAGGGCGCGCTCGGCGGCGGCCTTGCTGCGGGTGTACTCGACGATGTGGGGCGTGTCGTGGCCGGGGGCCGGGGCCTCGCTCACCATCTCCAGCCACGGCGTCTCGCCGCAGCAGAAGGCGGTGCCGATGTGCAGGAAGCGCTGGAGATGCTTCATCCGGCGGGCGCGGGCGGCGAGCGCCAGCGTGCCGTCGACATTGATCTGCCAGACCGAATGGCGGCTGTCGAAGGAGGTGTCGGCGGCGACATGGACGATGTGGGTCACCGCGTCCAGCCGCGGGTCGGTGCTGGTCGCCAGCGATTGCAGGTCGCCCGGCAGGATCTGGCACAGGCCGGCATAGGCCTCGGCCGTGGCGCGGTCGACGCAGCGCGCGAGGTTGGAGGCGAGGCGGGCGCGGCAGGCGGCCTCGTCGGCGCCGCGGATCAGCAGAAGGCAGTCCGCCGCGGACCCGTTCTGCACGGCGTCGAGGTAGAAGGAACCGCCGAGAAAGCCTGTGCCGCCGGTGAGAAGGATCATGGTGTGCCTCTGTCTCGCGTCTGGGTGATGGGGGCAGGGGAGGGGGATAGGGAGGGGGAAAGGGATGGACCTGTCTCAGGAAGAGACGGGAAGAAGGTCGGGGGCGGGAATGCCGCCCGCGGGAACCGTGGCGATGAGCTGGCGGATGCCGCCGCGGTCGACCTGCAACTGCACGTCGGCCGCGTCGAAATAGGCGTCGTCGTGGGTCACCGCGACCACGGTGATGCCGCGCGCCTTCATCCAGGGAATGATCTCGCGGTAGAACTTGCGCCGGAAATAGGGCGACTGGTCGGCCGCCCATTCGTCCAGCACCAGCACCGGCTTGCGCTCCAGCAGGGCGGCGATCAGGGCGAGCCGCTTCTTCTGGCCCTGCGACAGATCGACGGTGGTGAAGGCGCGGCCGTCGATGGCGACCTTGTCGGACATCTCCAGCAGGTCGAGAAGCTCTTCGGCGAAGCCGTCGTCGAGCGTCGTTGCACCATAGAGCTGGCGGGTCACATGGCTGTCGGAGAAGACCACCGCGAAGCGGTCGCGGTGGGCGGCAAGGCCGTCCGGCCCGACCGTCACGCCGTCGACCGACAGGCTGCCGCGCTGGATCGGATAGAGGCCCAGCAGCATGTGGATCAGCGTGCTCTTGCCGGCACCGTTGTGGCCGGTGATGAAGACGACGCTGCCGCGCTCGACCGTCATGTCAACCGGGCCGACGGTGAAGGAGCCCGTGCCGTCCCTCCCGGCATGGCGGAAGGTTGCGCCCTCCAGCGCGATGGTGGAGAAGGGATCCTCCATGCCGCTGCCGCGGCCCGGAGCGATCGCCTGAGGCGCCGCCTTCAGTTCCGCCTCCACCGCCAGATAGGATCGGGCGGCGGTCTCGGCACTGATGTAGGAGGGGTAGGAGGCGACGATGGTGATGACCGGATAGGCGATGAAGGCGGCGGCATGGCCGGCCAGGATGACCGTGGCGATGTCGGTGTTTGTGACCGCCGGCAGCAGGAAGATGATCCCGGCCAGTGCGGCGTAATAGGTCAGCTCGCTGATGGTGAAATAGTGGCTGTACTCCGCGCCGAAGCGGTGGCGTTCCTTGCGCAGGGCTTCGGCGCAGGAGGTCGCGTCGGCCAGCGCGTTGGCGGCGCGGCGGCGGTTCAGCTTGCATTCGCGCAAGGTCTGCAGGATGTGGTCGGACCGCTCCGACAGGGCGCCTTCGGCCTCGTGGATCGTCTCCGACATCAGTTCCAGCCGGATGACGGAACGTCCGATCAGGATGCCGCCGACCACCAGGAAGCAGAGCACGATCAGCACCGCCGCACCCGACAGGGTGGAGAGATACAGCAGGCACAGCAGGATGGCGGCGACCGACTGGAAGCTGATGACCAGTGTCGGAACCGCCTGGGCCAGCATCTGCAACTCCCCACCCGCCACCTGGGCGAGGCGGGAGGAGCCGACCGCCATCGCGTCCGGCAGGTCGGCGGCCACGGCCCGGCGCAGCAAGTCGACGCGCAGGGTGGCGAGTGCTGCCTGCATGCGCTTGGACGCCGCGTTCATCATCCAGCCCTGGGCGATCCGCCACAGGAAGGCCGACAGCAGGAAGACGATCAGCAGACGTTGCAGGCCCTCCGGATCGTCCAGCGCCAGCAGCGCGTCGTTCAGCGAGGTCAGCAGGGCGAGGTTGAGCGCCGCCGCCAGCACCGCCAGCAGAAGCAGCGGCTGCATGTTGCGCAGCGCCTCGCGTCTCAGAATGCGCCAGAGATCCATCGCCGCCTCACTTCGACTGGATCATGTCGAGGAGCTTGGACGGCGACACCTTCGACAGGATCGGCGCCGAGGCCGCGGTCTTGGAGCCGTCCTTCGCCGGTTCCGGCTTGGCGGCGGGGGCAGGGGCCGCCGGATGCGCGGTTGCCGGCGCGGACTCGCCGCCGGTGTTCAGGCTGGGCATCTGACCGATGGGGGTCTGGCCCGGCGTTCCCTCTCCGCTCAGCGACGGCAGCTGCGAGACCGGCGGCACGGCGGTGCTGGTGGGCACCGAGGTCAGCTTGGCGTTCGGCGATGCCGGCGGCGCGCCCGGCGCGGCGGCGGTTGCGCCCGGTGCCGGCAGGGGGTTCTGGTTGGAGGCGGCGTCGAGGATCAGCGGGAGCCCGCCGCTGGCGGCGTTGCCGATCACGACGATCTTCGCGTTGGGCGAATGGGCCAGCTCCAGCGTCGCCTCGATGCCGCGCCAGCGCAGGTAATTCTCGGTCAGGTTGGCCTGCACGGTTTCCTGGAAGGCGCGGATGCCCTGACCTTCCAGCTGCTTGCGCTGGCTCTCGAACAGCTCGCGCTGGAGGCGGAACTGGTATTCCTGCGCCGCCTGATCCTGCTGAATCTTGCGTTCGATCGACGCCATGATCGCTTCGGGCAGGGCGACGTTGCGGATCAGGATGTCCTGGATCAGCAGATAACCGGTCTTGGTCCGCCCGTCCGGCTTCGGCACATTCTCGGCGCCGATCAGCTGGGCGTACATCACGCGGTCGGCGACCTGCTCGTAGGTCTCCGTCTGCACCCGCAGGCGGCGGTGGGCATAGAGTTCGTCCGCCTTGAAGCGCGACACGATCTCGCGCGAGACGGACCCGACCTCCGGCACCAGCAGGACTTCCAGATACCGCGGGCCGACGTTCTTGTGCAGGGCGGCCAGCATTTCCGCATAGGGGCGGTAGCGGACCGTGATCTCGATGCTGACGTTCAGGCCGTCGTTGGCGATGGCCGAATAGGAGCGGGTGTCCTCCTGCAGGCGCAGGTCGTAGACCTCGATCTTGTCCCAGGGGAAGATGACATGCACGCCTTCGGCGAGCGCCGGACCCATCTGGGTGCCTTCGTGGAACCGCTTCCACAGCACGCCGCCATGGCCGGCGGGGATGAAGACGACGATGGACGGAGCGAAATAGAGGAAGATCAGGATGCCGACCAGCAGCGTGCACAGCAGGGAGCGGCGGTGTTCGTCGTACCAGTGGGCCAGCAGCGCACGCAGGCGCGACTTCGGCTTCGGCAGCGCATCGGCATCGTCGATGGTGAAGGCCTGGTCAGCCATATCACGCGGTCTCCTGCAAGCAAGCCATGGCGGGGTCCGAAGCGGACCCCATGTCGGGTCGGGACGCGGCCGTCGCGGCCGGCATGTCCGTTGACCCCTCGATTGTTTCGGTGTTCGTCGTCTGGCCGCCGGTCATCCGGCCATTGGTCATCCGGATGACGACGTCGCAGACCGACGAGACGTCGCCGTCGTGCGACACGAAGATCACGGTGCGGCCGAGGGCCCGCAGCTTGCCGATGATCTCGTTGGTGAAGCGGGTGCGGAATTCGGCATCCTGGTCGGATGTCCATTCGTCGAGGATGACGACCGGCCGGCCCTCCGCCACCGCGACCGCCAGGGCGACGCGGCGGCGCTGCCCCTTCGACAGGTCGCGGTTCAGCAGCCCGTTGCCGGTGTCCGGAACCAGATGGTCGATCTTCAGATAGGCCAGCATCTCGCGGAACAGCTCGGCATCGAAGCCGGGCCCCTGCGGCAGCCGGGTGAACAGGTGATGGTCCTGGAACACGGCGCAGAACAGGTCGCGGTAGGCCTCCAGCCGGTCGGTCTCCACCGGCTGCCCGTCGAGCAGCACCTGACCCTCGTCGGGGCGGAACAGCAGCGGGATGACGCGCAGCAGGGTGGACTTGCCCGACCCGTTGGAGCCGACGATGCCGACCACGCTGCCCGCCGGGATGGTCAGGTCGATGGGACCGATCACGAAGGGTTCCGGCCGCAGCCCGGCACGATAGGCGAAGCTGACGCCGCGCAGCTCGATGCTGGAGAAGCGGCGCGGGGCGCGGGCGGTGCGCGACGGCTCGTATTCCAGGGCCGGCATGGTGCCGAGCAGGGCCGTCAGCTGCGCCGCCGCATCCTCCGCCGCGACATAGTCGGGAACGGCGTTGAGGAACTTCGACAACGGGCGAGCCAGGAACAGGATGACCGAGGTGACCAGCGGCAGCTCGGACACCGACATCGCGCCCATGCGCGGGAAGATGAAGACGAAGACCGCCGAGAAGCCGATGATGATCGTCGCGATCCAGGAGAACAGCTCGCCCAGATTGCGGCCGTGGCGGCGCTTCAGCTCCTCCCAGCGGGCAACGTCGGCCTCCACCGCCTGGGACAGCTCGTCGCGGCGCGCCTTGCCAAGCTTGACCTCGGCATTGCCGCCGACCAGCTCGGAGAAGCCCTGGAGCATCCGGAGCTCGGACTCCTTGGCGTCGCCAAGCAGCGAGCGGGTCCGCTGCGCCTCGCGCACGTACCAGCCGCCGACCAGCAGTGCGGCCACCAGCAGCAGCGTGGCGCCGACGGTGGAGAGGGTCCACAGGTAGAGGTAGGCGACCGCCGCCACCAGCATCATGTTGGCGGCGATGGACAGGTTGGGCAGCAATGCTGCGATGCGCTCCAGATGGTGGTTGCCGAGATCGAAGGACCGCTTGGCCTGCAAATCCAGGATGTCGGCGTGGCCGCCCAGCGTGACATGGCGGAGGAAGCGCCGCCGCACCTCGGCCAGCGCGCTGAAGGCGGTCGTCAGCGTCAGCGCGACGAAGCGCTTGGCAAACGCGTAGGAGACCAGCAGCGACAGGCAGAAGATCAGGAAGGGGGTGTCCAGCACCTCGCCGCGCATCCAGCCGCTCAGCTCCGCGCTGAGGCTCATCAGGCTGATGAGATTGGCGGTGGCGGCGACGCAGCCGGTGACGACCAGCCGGGTCAGGATGCTGCGGTCGGCAAGGCCGATCAGCGGCAGCAGCGAGGACGGCGGCCGGCTGGGAGGGGGCCGGTTGGAAGAGGAAGTGCGCTTGGCCATCGTCCGGTCACTCCGCCAGCCAGCCGTCGAGGATGCGGGCGATGGTTCCGTTGTCGCGCAGCTTGACGAAGGCGGCTTGCAGCCGTTCCGCCTTTTCCTTGCGCGCCTTGGGCAGGGCGATGTAGCGGGGGATCAGCCCGACCGGCTTGGGCAGCACGCGCACGTCCTTCAGCCGGCCGTCCTGCTTGGCCATGTAGTTCAGCACATGCAGGTCGCCGACGATCACGTCCACCCGGCCGAGGATCAGGCGGCGGAAATTCACCACGTTGCTGCTCGACGCCACCTTCTCCAGATATGTCGCCGCATCGAAGTCGGCGGCATAGGAAAAGCCGTCGACCACGCCGATGCGGTAGGAGGTCAGATCCTCCAGCCGGTCGAAGGTGATGTTGGAGTCCTTGCGCACCATGAACACGGTCGTTCCGGTGCGGAACGGTCCGATCATGTTGTACTGCGCGAAGCGGGTCGGCGATGCGATGAACTGGAAGCCGATGTCCGCGCTGTTCTCGTCCATCGACTGGACCACCTCCGTCCAGGACAGCGGGCGATGGACCGGGGTGACGTTGAGTTCCTTCAGCAGCGCGTTGACGATCTCGGTGTCGATGCCGGTACGGTTGCCGTTGAAGGAGTAATTGTAGGGCGGGAAATGGTCCTCCGACGCGACGGTCCAATATTCGGCACGGGCCGGAGAGCACAGCACGAGCAGCGCCAGCAGGGCCAGCAGCAGGGCCGGCAATCGCCGAGGCGCGACGGGAGGGAGCATGGTCATGGCTGCGGTCACGCCTTGGCCATCTTCTTGCGGCGGCCGGTGAGCAGGATCATGACGAGGAGGGCGCCGGGCGGCGTCAGAACCACCGCCAGGAAGGCGTAAAGCAGGAAGCCGCCGCGGCGGCCGATCCCCAGAAACCCGACCAGCAGGCAGAGACCGATATAGATCAGCTCGAACACGGCGATGCTTCCTTCTTTGCCCGGCGTTCAGGCGTCAGCCGGCCTTCTGGACCGGCTGCTCGTCCATTTGCGGTGCGGCGGCCGGAGCGTCGGCGGCAGCCTCACCCTTGGCGGCCTCGAACTCCTTGCGGAAATACTCGCGCATCGCATCGATGTCGAAATCCAGCAGCGTGCCGCCGGTCTCGAAATGCTGGGCGAACACCTGGCCCAGGGCCCGGGTTGCCGCCAGCGACAGCGCCGGCATCACCGCCACGCCGAGCGCGGTGCCGATGAAGGGGACGGCCTTGACGGCGGAGCCCAGGACGCTGGAGCTGAGAGCCCCCGGCATGACGCCGCCCAGCAGGGCGCCGACGATGGCGCGGGTCCGCTCCTGCGCAAACTCGACTCCATAGAGCTTGGCAAGCTTGTGGACGAGGTTCAGCTGCGCCGCGCTGACGGCGGCGACGTCGGCGCCCGGAACGGGGATCAGCCCGAAGGCGCCCGAGGCGTAGCTGTGATACTTGATCAGGTCCTGGGCGCGCTTCTTACGGTCTACCATGATCCGAAGCCTTTCTCGGGTCGGGAAGAGTTGATCTGTGGTGGAAGTCACGGCATCAACCACACGTTTCCGTCCAGTTGACACCGCCCGGCCGAGCCTTCCGGTGGAAGCTGGTGGCCGATCGTCAATTGCAGTCACGGCGATTGACAAACGAAAGGCGTTGGCTGCTCGCGGCAGCCATAAAATTAGTTAATGATGATTAGATCGTAAGCTTGGCAGGAAATACCTGCCAGTTGGTCTATATAGGATAGTTTGTTGATACAGTTTTATTGATTAAAAACATGTTAAGTCACTGTTGGGGTTATTAAGATTTTTGGAGGGACATGGATCGGCTTGTCGCGATATGTGACCAAAGATATCATTAGCCTTTCCTGTGATTGGCGCCTCGCTCTACTTTGAAGGGAAACGGGACGGCAGGTCCAAGGCCTTCACCGGCAAGTTCGACCGCGACCCGGCGGCAATTGACGCCGTCATGAACAGGACCGTATCGCGCACCGGTTCGCCGCCGATGGTCTGGGTCGGCAGGACGATGCGCAGCAGGGCGCTGTCGCCGTTCGCGGACGACGCGCGCCCCTTCAACAGCCGCAGCAATGCCCAGGGGCCGCGCTCGACCAGCGTCAGCGTATCGCCGGCCGCGGCTTCCGCTTCGCTCGCCATGGCGTTCTTCGGGCGATAGGGCGAACCGGCGGCCCAGCGGAAGCTGAGGAGCAGCGGTTGCCCCGCTTTCCAGACCAGCGGGTCGGAACCGGCGGACGCGCCGACCGCACTGGTCCCCGACCGCACCGACCAGTCGATGATGTGCTCCGCCCCCAGTTCCTGCGCCCGGTTGGTGCCGTAGCTGAAGCGGACACTGACCGGCGCGGACCGGGAGACCGCATCGAACAGGGGGCGCACCGCCTCCATCTTCTCCAGGAAGGCCGCGACTTCGGGCGTCGCCGTCCTCATGACGGCCGCCCGGTTCTCGTCGAGCTGCTCATAGAAGCGGCGGACATCCTTGGGATCGGCATCCGGCGCGCCGCGGGCAAGATCGGGGCGGACGAAGGGGAAGCGTCCGGCCAGCGATTGGGAGAATACGGCATCGAGCTTCGCCACCGCCGCCTCGGGAGCAGGCGCCGCAGGCGTCGCCGGTTCCGCGGGAAGGATTGGAAGGGACGGCAATGGCGGCAGCGGGGGCAGCCGGGCCGGCGGGGAAGCCTCGTAGGGCGCAGGCGGCGGGCTGGCGACCGCAACCTGCTTGGGCGGTGCGGCAACGGGCTCGGGAGCCGGCACAGGAGCGGCCACAGGAGCAGGCAGTGCGGGGCGCTGCTCGACGACCGCCGCCGCCGGAGCGGGAGCCGCGGGCTTGCTTTCGGAAGCGGCGGCTTTGGCCGGCGGCGGCTCGTCGGCGGGCTTGACCGCCACGGCAGCGACCAATTGCGCCGGCAGGGCGGCGACCGCAGGGTTCAGGGACAGTGCGCCGCCTTCGCCGCTGGTCAGCAGGCGTCCGGCCGACGGGGTGTCGAGCGCCAGCACGGCGGCACGCGCCGCGGTGGCCGCGGTGGACAGCGCCTCGGTGATGCGGTCGGTGGTGTCGCGGCCGGGCAGGTCGGCCATCGCCGCCTTCTGGAGCGCCAGCTTGACGGCATCCGGCAGGCCGCGTGCGGGGTCCTGCAAGGCGGCGGCAATCGGCCAGCCGGCGGCCTCGCTGACGGCATCGACCAGCCGGCCGAGGTCCGCGACATCCTCTGCGGTCGGCGTTTCCGGGAGATCGCGCAGCCGGTCGGCCAGGGCCTGCGCCCGCAGACGCAGGGGATTGCGGGTGTAGAGCTCCTCGGCGAGGGGAGCGGCGAGCTGCACCGATTCCGCCCGCAGGGCGACCGCGATGGTCCTGGCATCCAGGTTGGGAAGATCGGCACCGGCGGCGATGCGCGTGATGAAGCCGTCTGTCGCCGCGATGGGCGGGCGCGGCACGGCGTCGTAGACGCTTTCCGCCAGCGCCAGCAACTCGTCGAACCCGCTGTTGCGGCGGAAACGGTCGTAGCGCTCCAGCGCACCGCGCCGGCCGCCGATGCGGTCGAGCTGGGCGGCAAGCCGGCGGAAGGCCGGCAGATCCTCGACGCGCCGGGGATTGGTGACCGGCGGCAGGTCGGCCAGGGCGGAGCTGGGCAGCAGGGCGTCGCGGATCGGCCGCAGCACCGCCCGGCGCAGGGTGACCGAAGCGAGCCGCCGTTTGTCTTCGTCGACCCCGCTGAACAGCGAGGTCGGCAGCAGCGGCGTCACCAGCCGGTCGCGCTCCATCACCGCGGTCGCGGCGATCACGCGGCCAACCATCGGGCCCACCATCGGTCCATCGGCGAGGGCGTCGCGTGACAGCAGCGCCCGCCGCAGGTCGGCAACCGGTGCAGCCACCGCCGCACTTCCGGCCGACACGCCTGCGAAGCCCTGCCACGCGGCGACCGACAGGACCGTCACGGAGGCGGCCAGCGCGGCCTGCGCGATCCGGCGATGCCGGCGGCCTTGCAGGAAGGCGGCTTCCGACGGGCGTCCATAGCCGGGTTCGGCGAAGGCGCGGCCGGGCAGCAGGTCGCGGGCGAAGGCCGGGCGGCGTCCTCCCGTCGCAGTCGCACAGGCGCCGGTCAGGGCGATGCCGCGCAGCGGGAAGGGTTCGGACGCTTCGTCGCCCCCCAGCGCGCCGTCCAGGAACAGCGCCAGCGGATGGCGCAGCGTCTCCAGCGAGGCCGGGAGAAGCGGCAGGCGCACGCAGGCGGCCCCGGCGGCGGTCACGCCGGCGAGCGCGTCGGCCTCCAGGAGGGCGAGGTCGGATTGGATGGAGTCGAAGGCTTCCGCCACGCGGGCGGGCTCGAAAGGCGCCAGCCAGTCATGCGGGCTGGTCCATCCCAGAACGCTGTCCAGCATGGCCGTGGGGATCGTCGCGCAGAGGTCGCCGAAGCCGTCGAGGGACTCCGCGCGCACCACCGCCACATGCACCGGGCAGACCATGCCGAGATCGTCGCGGATCGCGCGTAGCCGTGCGCGCAGGGCTTCCGCCCGCTTGGCAAGCGCCCGGCGCGGTGCCTCGCGCTCCGCCGCGGCGCGCAGTTCGTCGGCGCCGACCAGCAGCAGGATGCCGTCTAGCGGCCGGCGCATCGGCCGTTTGCGGATCGCCGCGACCAGCGACGGCCAGGAGGCGTCCAGTTTCGTGCCGTCGGCGGAATCGGCGCCGGCATGCAGGATCGCCGCCCCTTCGCAGAACCACCAGCAGCCGTTCTCGGTGTTGCCGTCCTCCGGCCAGCGCACATGGGTCGAGTCGGTGGCGAGCAGTGCCGGGCCGCCGACGCCGAAGGCGAGGAACCAGGGAATGTCGCCGCGCCGCAGGGGACCGCGCATCTGCCGGGCCAGGATGTCCAGCCCTTCATTGTAGGTGCGGGCCAGCGGCGGCTTGCCGGCGGCTGCCTTCGACGGCGGCGGCGCCTCCGCCCGCACATGGAGCGCCGAGGACGGCATGGGCTTGCGCGCCGGAGCCTTGGTGCGGGCCGCAGCCTTGGCGGGCTTGCGTGCGCGGCGCAGCCGGCTGCGCAGCGTCGGCCAGACCGACCGTGCCACCCGATAGAGGATGTAGAGCGGCAATGCCGCCAGCAGGAAGGGCAGATAGGCGAAGACGAAGGACAGGATCCAGCCGATGACCGAACCGATGCTGGAGATCACGAGTTCAATCGTCAGGATCAGTAGGACCATGACTGCCCCATATCCTCGACCGCGGACCGGGCGCCGCGCAGGTCACGCTGGAGATCGTTGACGGCGGTGGACCACAGCAGGTGGGACACCAGCAGGAACAGAGCCGCCACGCCGCCGACCGCCACCCACCAGCGCCGCGCCGACGGCCGGAAGCCGCCGGCCACCGCACCCATCGGCGGATCGTAGGCGCGCCGGCTGGCGAGGCCGGCCTGCGGCTGCTCGGTTCCGCCCTCCCTGCCGGTGACGATCCGGTGCAGCGGGGAGCGTCGCGCCGCCGCCTGGGCATCGTCGGGGAAGCCCAGCGCCAGGGCCGCGAGATAAACCGCGGCAAGCCCGCGGTCGGCCTTGGCGCCCTGGCGGATCAGGTCGTCGGCCTGGACGAACAGGGTTTGCAGGGTGGCGTTCGTACCGAACAGGCGTCCGGCGACGACGGCGTCCGCCGGCTTCACCTGGGCAAGCGCCCGGTCCGCCAGCATCGCCATCGCGAAGGCCGCCTTCACCACCGTGCCATGGGCGGCCGGGCCCTGGGCGGTCGCCGAGGCGCTCATGCCGTGGAGCATTGCGACCAGCCGCTCGGCCACCGAACCGGCCGGGGCCTGGTCCTGCGCGCAGGCGGCCAGCAGGTCGGCATGGAAGGCGCGGAAAAGGGCCAGGACGCCCGGACCGGCGGCACTCGTCGTGACTGCGGCGGTGACGACTGCGGCGGCGGCCGGAGATGCGGAGGGCGAGGGGGCGGGCCGGACGGTCACGGTGCGGTGTCCTTCGGCAACGGAGCCACGGTGAAGCCGTCGCGCCCCAGCCGGATGTCGAGCGCGCTCACGCCGTCCAGCGACTGGCGGTGAACCCCCGGCATGCCGTAGCGCGCGAAGACGATGGTTGCGGTGGGGGCGGCGGCAAAGGGGGGAAGGCTGCGCAGGATCACGCTCTGGCCGGGTACCAGCTCCCAGGACGCGATGGCGATCCGCCCGGCGGCCTCGCCGTTCAGTGCCGCCCGCTCGCGGAACCAGCCTGCGGCGTCGAGCGAGCCGACCCGGCGCGCCAGGGCGCCGTCGGCCACCCGGACCACGTCGACGGCCACCGGACGCCGTCCGTTGGCCTCGGCATCGGCGACGATGCGAAGCACCGGGGCCGGATCCGTCCCGCCATCCGCGACGCGCCGATTGGACCCGTCGGCGGCGCAGCCGGCGAGCAGCAGGGCGATTGTCAGAGCCGTGCGCTTCATGGTCAGCCGCCCGCCCCGCCGGCGCAGACATAGCCGGCCGGCGTGTGGCGGTACCAGTTGCCTGCCGCCCCGGTGCAGGGGGTCAGCACCCGGTCGTTCTGCTGCGGGGCGGCCGGTTCTGCTGCCGGAGCCGGCGCGGTGCCGTCGGCAGCCCTGCCCGTCACGGGGCGGTTGGCGAGGGCGAAGGACTCCTCGTCCTCCTCGACGATCATGACGTAGCGGGTGCGCTTTGACGGGTAGCGGATGCCGACGTCGTAATCGCCGTCGCCCACCCGCTCTAGGATCGCGGCGGACTTTTCGCTGCCGAAGGGCGCGCAGGCCGACCCGGCGAGCAGGACCGGCAGCAGCGTCGCCGCGGTGATGCATTGGCAAAGGCGGCGGCAGAGGCGGCGGAGGAGGGGCCGGCGGAGGGGGCGTGTCATCGGGATGCTCCTGCTCATGCCGGAACGGTCGCGTGCGGGATGGCGGCGGTGACGACCGCGGCGGCGGCGCCCGCCTCCAGCAGGTCGGGCGGGGTCGGGTCGATGCCGGCGTCGGCCAGCGTCCGGTAGACCGAGCGCCAGACCAGTTCCGGCACGGCGAAGCTGGCTTCGTGGTCCTGGACGCAGAAGAACAGGTTGTACTTGCACAGCCACTGTCCGTTGACGGCGCGGAAGCCGTCATAGCGGACGAAGGGCAGCCCGCCGGTGTCGCTGGGCATCACCCGGTCGGTGGCGCGCAGCGCCGTTGTCAGCAGGCCGCCCATCCGGCCGGGGTCGTGACGCGCATCGGCGAAATATTCCAGCTTCATCGAAACGCGCTCGACCGAGCTGAAATTGACGACGGTGGCTTCCGACACCTTGGCGTTCGGCATCGCGACGATGAAGCCGGCGACGTTGCGCACCCGCACCGTCCGCCATGTCATGTCGACCACGACGCCGCGCACGACGTCGGTGATCTGGATGCTGTCGCCGATCTGGAACGGCCGCTCGATGTTGAGGATGATGCCGGAGAAGACGTTGGCGATGTTGGCCTGGATGGCGAGGCCGATGACCATGCCGACGAGGCCGGAGGCCGCTAGCAGGCTGGTGATCGGCTGCTTCAGCACGAAGGCGATGATGCCGCAGCCGGCGAAGCCGAAGACGATCAGGGTGGAGAAGCGGCGGACGATGGCCGGGATGCGGCGCTGGGTGCGGATCTCCAGCGGGGTCCAGACGAAGCGTTCCAGCGTGCGGTCGGCCAGGATGGCCGGCACGATCCACCACAGCACGTTGATGCCGTTCACCACCATGGCGATGCCGCTCGCCGGCAGCGAGGCCACCGCCTGGTCCAGCACGATGTTGCCGGCCGACATCAGCAGGAGCGGCCAGGACAGGATGCGCATGAACAGCGTCTGGATCTTCCAGAACTGGCCGCGGTCGCGCCGGTCCATGAAGGCGGCGAAGACCGCCAGAACCGCACTGAAGATGGCGATGTAGACGAAGAAGTCGCGGTGGATGAAGTCGCGCGCCGCAGGTGCGTCCGGCGTCGCCACCACGCCGAAATCGACGCGGGAGAAGTCCGGCTGCGGCCGGCCGAAGCCGACATAGTTGGGATCACCCTCGCTGCTGACGCTGGTGACGTCCTGGGAGATCCAGGCGCGCGACAGCCGCCAGCCCGGCGACGGGGCCAGCACCCGCTTGGCGCGCAGCTGGTCGAGCAGGGTGGAGCTTTCGCTCTCCCCTTCCAGCGCCCGGCGGAAGCGGTCGGCGAGGCTGAGGTCGGCGGCCGACGCGGTTTCCGCCGCGGCCATCGCCTTCAGCTTCTCGACGAAGTCATTGGTGTTCACCAGCGACATGCCGAGCACGTCGGTGACGAACATCACCGTGTTGCGGTTCTGCGTCCGGTGGCGGAAGCTGACGCCGACGGAATGGCTGCCGTAAGGCGGCCGCTGGTCGGAGAAGTTCAGCGAGAAGCGCCCTTCGATCCGGTAGGCGACGTAGGTGGTCACCTCGCCGCGTTCCTCGCGGTAGGGTTTGCCGAGCTCCACCGGCTTGACCGCGTTGGTGAAGACGACGTCGGCCGGGTTGAAGGCGCCGCGGTAGCGGAACCAGATGGTCAGGTTCAGCGTCGCTTCGTTGGCGTCCGGGTTCAGGTCGCGGATCTCGTGCAGCTGGACGCCGGTGTAGATGACGTCCGTCTTGTACATGAAGCGGTCGTTGACGTAGAGCGCCCGCCCGCGCTGCACCTCCTCCAGGAAGTTGGAGACGCCGGCCTCGCGGATCGGCTGCAGCTGGGTCAGCGCCGCCACCGGATTCAGGCCGTTGTAGGTCGCCATCATCACCGGCAGCGTCGCCTGCCCGCGGGCGTCGAAGGTCCAGGTTCCGGCAGTCGACTGGACCGCGGTCTCGGCACGGTCATGGCCGGCGATTGCGAGGCGGAGCGCGTCGCCGTCGGGCTTGCCGGCGCCCACGGGTGCCGCGGCGATGGCGCCGGCGATCAGGTCGACGCCGTCGGCGCCCAGCGCCGCCGCCCAGTCGGGCACGGCGTTGAAGCGCTTCACATACTGGCCGTAGAAGCGCTGTGCCCGCTCGTTCGCCGTGTCGAACAGCACCGGCGAGGCGACCAGCAGGCCATGGCCGTAGGCCTCCGGCGTCAGCGCCTTGGGGTTCGCCTGCGTCTGGGCGACGATCTCGGTGCGGAAGGCGGCGGTCGCCATCTCCGAACTGCCGGCGATCAGGTTGCGCACGCCGACGTCGCGCAGGGCGACCACCACGCGCGCGCTGTCCACCGCCGAGCCGATGACGACGATGGCGCCGGTCGGCATCCGCTCCTTCACCGCCTGGGCGAGCGCCGGCAGGGCGCCGGCCCCACCGCGTCCGGGGGCGTAGGTCCACTGGTTGACCAGCTTGGTGCCGAAGCGCTGGAGGATGCTGTCGAACTGGCCGGCAAGGGACGCCGCCTGCTCGCTGTCCTCGCGGATGATGGCGACGGTCGGTTCGCCCACCACGTTGCGGACATAGTTGGCGAGGAAGCGGATTTCGTGGGTGCGGTCGAAGCCGATGCTGAACAGCCATGGGCTGGGTGCGCCGTCCGCCGGGCGGACCAGCGGGCGCGGCGCGATCAGCGGGATTTTCTTCTGCGCATAGATGGCGGCGGCGCTGTCGGTGGCGTCCGGCGTGTGGCCGACCACCGCGACGATTGCCGGGTCGTTGGCGATGCGCCGGGCGATCTCCAGCGACTTGCCCTTGTCACCCTCGTCGTCGAAGGGCCTGACCTCGACCGGGCGTCCGCCGATGCCGCCGGCCGCGTTGATGGTGTCGGCCCGCAGCGCCGCACCCTTGCGCAGCGCCAGCCCGAGCGCCGCGTCCGGTCCGCTCAGCGGCCCCACCACGGCGAGCGCCAGCGGCTCCCCGGCGCGCTCGCCGAGGAAGCCGGCGCGCACCACCAGCGACACCAGAACGGTGACCAGCATCGCCGCCGCCAGGATCAGGGCGAAGCGCGCCTTCTTGGTCATGTGCGACCAGCGCAGCGGCTGCCGGGAACGGGGCTGGAGCGAACTCAGCATCGGGTGGTCCTCGGGAGAGGGAGAAGTCTCATGATCGCAGCCATCCTCACCGCTCCTGCATCGCGTGCTGGAGGCCGTTGAGGACCGGCGAGAAGACGTAGTCGAGGATCGTGCGGCGCCCGGTCAGGATGCTGCAGGTCACCCGCACGCCGGGGAACAGCTCGTAGGTCTTGCCGCCATAGTCGAAGCGGGTCACCGGCAGCTCGACGCGGACCTTGTAGTAGGACTGCTTGTTGGCATCGAGCAGCGTGTCGGGGCTGATCGTCCGCACCCGCCCCTCGATATGGCCGAAGCGCGAGCCGTCGCTGCCGGCCAGCGTCACCACCACCGGCTGGTCGGTGCGGACATAGCCGATGTCCTGCACCGGCAGGCGGGCGTCCACCACCAGATTGCCGTCGCGCGGCACCAGCTCCACCACCGTCTCGCCGGCCTTGACGACGGCGCCCTTGGTGGAGACAGCCAGCGTCTTGACGATGCCGTCCATCGGCGCCCGCATGCTGGACCGGTCCAGGCCGTCCTGGTAGCGGGTCAGCCGCTGCGACAGTTCATTGTGGTTGCGCCGCGCCTCGTCCAGCGCGTTGCGGCCCTCTTCCTCGTACTTGCGGCCGATCCACACCAGCTTGCTGCGCGCCTCCGCCAGGGCCGCTTCGGCCTGGGCCAGGGTGGCGCGATCCTCGGCGATGGAGCCGGTGATGCGGGCGTCGTCGCGCAGAAGCTCCAGATGCTTCATGCGGTTGGTGATCTCGCGCTTCAGCAGGCTCTCGCTGATCGACAGCTGTTCGCGGATCAGCCCCTGCGCCACCTGGGAGCCGGAGATGCGGGCGCGGACGGCGGCCATCTGCTGCTCGCGCTGGACGATGTCCTGGCGCTGGATGTCGATGTCGGAGGCCAGCCTGTCGCGCCGGGCGCGGAACAGGTCGCGGGTTTGCGCCACCAGATCCGGCCGCTCGCGGGTCAGAGCCTCGGGAAAGTCGATGCCGTCGCGCCGCGTCACTTCGGCCTCCAGCCGGGCGATGTCGGCGGAAAGCGAGCCGAGGCGCAGCCTCAGCTCTTCCAGATCGGCGCGGGTCTTGGTCTGGTCCAGTTCGACCAGCACCTGCCCGGCCTTCACCGAATCGCCTTCCTGCACCAGGATGTCGCGGACGATGCCGCCTTCGAAATGCTGGACCGACTGGTTGTAGGCCAGCGGCACCACGTCGCCGGGCGCGCTGCTGGAGACGTTCAGTTCGGCGATGGAGGCCCAGCCAACCGCGGCCAGGAAGGCGGCGACGCTGACGGCGAACAGCCCGTCGCCGAAGCGGCTTTCGCTCTCCGGCGCCGTGGCGGCGGCGAAGGGCAGCGCCGGTGCCGCTGCCGCACCGCCCAGGTTGAGGCCGGGGGGAATGCCGGAGGCCAGGGCGGAGGGCAGGGTGGGGCTGGCGGCCCGCTTGCGGGTCAGCAGGGGAAGCGGCTTCATGATGCCACCAGTCCGGCCGGGTCACGGCTCATGGCCAAATCCTGCGACTGATCGAGGTCGAGCACCAGGGAGGCGCCCTGGAGGATGCGCGGATCGTGCGAGGCGATGACCACCGTATGGCCGGCGCGCGCCAGTTCGATCAGCGTGCGGTAGACGACGGCGGTGCCTTCGGCGTCGAGACCGTCGGTCGGCTCGTCGAGCAGGATCAGCCGGCCGCCGACCGCCAGCGCACGGGCGAGCGCCAGCCGGCGCCGGTGCCCGACCGGCAGTTCCTGGCCGAAGTTGCGCAGCGGCGTGTCGAGCCCATGGGCACAGTCGGCCACGGCGCGCTCGGCACCGGCACGGTGCAGGACGGCCTGCAACTCCGTCTCCGACAGGCGCGGGTTGGCGATCAGCAGATTCTCCCGGATGGTCCGGTTGAGGAAGACGGGCTCTTGCGGCAGGTAGCCGGTCTGCTGGCGCCACCAGAGGGGCGCGAATTTGCGGATGTCGACGCCGTCGGCCAGGACGGCCCCCTCCTGCGGGTCGGCAAGCCCGGCGATCAGGCGGATCAGCGTCGATTTGCCCGACCCGTTCCGCCCCTTCAGCACCAGGATGTTGCCGGCGGGCACCGACAGGGAGAGGCGGCGCAGCAGCGGCGTGACCGCGC
Organism: Azospirillum sp. TSH64; assembly: GCF_003116035.1. Lineage (GTDB taxonomy): Bacteria > Pseudomonadota > Alphaproteobacteria > Azospirillales > Azospirillaceae > Azospirillum. Next base: position 7,182,208 of record NZ_LGQW01000015.1, on the reverse strand, counting down.
CGGCCGGGGTGTAGGTCAGGTCGCGCAGTTCCAGCGTGCCGCCGTAGCGGGGCAGGCTGGTGCCGGTCGGCGGCTCCACCGCCGTGCGGGCGAACTGCTCCAGCCGGCTCTGCGCCTGCCGGGCCATCGCCAGCGATTCCCCGATCTGCGCCAGCCGGGTGAAGGGGGCCAGCGCCCGGCTGACCAGCAGGTTGACGCCGATCAGCGAGCCGACATCCAGCTCGCCGCGCACCACCAGCACGGCACCGGTGGCGATCACCGCGACACCCTGAAGGGCCTGGAGGCTCTGCGCCATCGACTGGGCGCGGCCCTGGCGCATCGACATGCGCTCGCGCAGGCTCCGGAGCGTCTTCGCCGCGCGCTGCCAGTCGCCGAGCAGCGGCTTGGCGCCGCCGAACAGCGCCACCGCGTCGCGGCCGACGATGGCGGAGGTGACGAGCCCCTGCGCATCGGCGCCGGCCTGGGCCAGATCGCGGCCGACCGCCCGCATGTCGGCCTGGGCCAGCAGGCCGGCGGCGATCGACAGCAGGGTGAACAGCACGCAGATCGCCGCCAGCGGCCAGGAGACCAGCGCCACCACGAGGATGAATCCCAGCGCGAAGGGCAGGTCGAACAGCGTCGCCAGATTGGCGGAGCCGAGTGCTGCGTCGATCTGTTCGGGCGCCCGCATCGCCTCGCGCCGGGCGGCGTCGCCCTCCGCCGAGCCGGCGCCGCTGCGCGCGGTCAGCAGGATGCCGAAGGCGCCGGTCGCCAGACGGTCATGCTCAGCGCGGCCGATACGGCCGGCGATGCCGAGGCGGACATGGCGGAACAGATGCTCGAAGGCGATGGACAGCACCACCCCGACGGTCAGCGCCGCCAGCGTGGAATCGACGCCGTGCGTCACATACCGGTTCAGCACCAGCATGGTGTAGAAGGAGGAGGCGAGGCCGAGCAGGTTCGCCGCGAGCGACGCCGCGAAGACGCGGGTCGTCAGCCGCAGGTTGGAGCGCAGCCGCAGGAGCAGCAGTCCGATAGCGCCGCCGGTCATTGCTGGTCTCCCTTCCCACGCTTGCGCTTTGTGTCCCGGCTCCCGTCATTCCGGTTTCCGGGAGGTGCCGGCTCGGCCTTGCCGGAGCCGTCGAACAGGCCGCGGCCCATCGCCGCCAGCTTCGGCATCGGCTTGGTCTGGATGTCGGCGGCAGTCAGGCGCCCCATGGCGGCGAGCAGGCGGTATCCGGCGAGAACCAGTTCCGTCTCCGCCGCGGCGGCATCGCTGCGCGCGTTGATCAGCGTCGTCTCGCCCGACAGGATGTCGATGAGCGACCGCGAGCCCAATTCGCGCTCCGCCCGCGCCACGTCGAGGAAGCCGGCGGCGAGGCTGGCCTGATCGTTCAGCAGCCGCACCTGCGAGCGGGCGCTCTCCAGCCGGTTCCAGCTGTTGCGGACGGTTTCCAGAACCGTGCGTTCTTGGTCGGCGAAGTTGGCGTCGGCGGCGCGCAGGTCGGCTTCGGCGAGGCGGACGCTGTTGATCGCGGTCAGGCCGGTGTTCAGCGAGAAAGTGACCTGCAGCTTGAACAGCAGCTCGTCCTGCCGGCCCGGCTGGCCGGCGACGTCGCTCTTGATGTTGCGCTCGACATAGCCTTCCACCCTCGGATAGAGGGTGCGGCCGCGCACCGAGGCCACCGCCTCCTGGGCGGCGGCCGTGGTCAGGGCCAGTTCCTGGAGGCGCGGGTTGTGGCGGCGCGCCTCGTCCACCGCTGCGTCCATCGACTGCGGCAGGGCGGCCTTGGTCATCGCCAGCACTTCGGCGCCGTCCAGTTGGAAGGGCACATGGCCGAAATAGGCCTGGAAGCGGCTGAGCGCCGTCTGCATCGCCTCCTCCGCCGCGACGCGGCGTGCCTGGGCGCCGGCAAGCTGGCTCTTGGCCTGGAGAACGTCGGTGGTGAAGCCGTAGCCCTCCTGAAGCCGGACCTCCTCCAGGCCGGTCTGCCGGCGGATGTTGTCTTCCGACTGGCGGGAGAAGACGAGCAGCCGGTGGGCGCGGACGAGGGTGGCGTAGGCGCTCAATCCTTCCACCAGCAATTCCTGGCGGGTGCGCTCGACGGCGATGTCGGCGCGGACCACGGAGACCTGCGCCCGCCGGATGTCGGCGTTGGTCGCGTCGAAATCCCAGATCAGCTGGGTCGCGCGCACCGACAGCTGCTTGGCGTTCAGGTCGGTGTTGGGAAGGCCGGCCGGCTTGTTGGTGGTCTCCCGCCCGCCATTGGCCGACAGGCTGAGCGTCGGGTACCAGCCGCCATGGCTGATCCGCAGCGCGTTGCGGGCGGACTCGGCCGCAGCCTCCGCCCCCCTCAGCCGGTCATGGGTTTCGGTCGCCTTGCCGATCAGGGAGATCACGTCATCGCGTGGGGACGCAAACACAGGTTGCGCACCCCAGCCGATCAGCGGAAGCAAGACCGCAGCAGAAATGAAGGATTTACGCATGGGGGTCCTGGGGCTCGCCGTCGACCGAAGCTTATGGGCTTGCGACACTGGCGAACATAGCCGACAACCCTTATAGGGCTTTAAGACAAAACAGTGTTCAAATTCCTAATAAATCCTCTAAATCTGACAATTTCATTAGGGGGTCGTGATATGATGCACGCTTTGTGTATCGGTGTTTTGCAAATGGTGCTGATCGAAGACGTGAGGTGCCGCAGTCGAATCCGACAAATGAGAGAAAGTGTCTTGCGGCACAACTGTACCGTCCGCGGGCAAGCCCAGGCCTGACGTCAGCAGAGCTGCGAAATTGGTGCCCGATGCTGCCGCCTGCGGCTGGACCTGAACCTGCGCGGCGGAGGCGGCCTTCACATCGAAGGCCACACCGGCCACCGCATGGCTGCTGCCGTCGGCCATCGTCATGTTGGTGGTGCCGAGGATGCGGCTGCCGGCCAGGGTGGCGTCGCTCGGGCTCGCGGTGGTGGCGATGGAACGGATGCCGGCCTCCGCCAGTCCGCGCAACTCGGCCGCCTGGCTCACGCCGTCGCCATTGATGTCCTGCCAGACCTTCAGGGTGGCGAAGGCCTCGTCGGTCGCGTCCAGGCGGCCGTCATGGTTGCGGTCGAGGGAGGCGAGCGCCTCCAGGCTGCTGTTGAAGCCGTTGCCGAACTGTTCGGAAACCAGTTCGTGCGCGTCGTCGATCCGCCCGTTCCCGTTGCTGTCCTGCACCAGCAGGGCATTGCCGGCCCCGATCCAGCCGGTGCTGTCGGCGACGCCGTCGCCGGTCACGTCGAAATGGACGCCGTCGGACAGCGGGCGCAGCGCCAGCCCGTGGCCGGTCATGTCCAGCACGATGGGATCGCTGGCGACGGTGGTCAGCTTGATGTTGTCGACGCGCAGGATCGGGTTGACGCTGTTGTCGCCGGTGTCGGAGGTTCCGAATCCCAGCGACAGGGTGCTGTTGGCCGAAACGACCACGCTGAAGCTGCCGCTGGCGCTCGCCTCCTTGGCCAGCAGCGTCACCACGCCGTTGACGCTGACGAAGGCGAAGTCGTGGTACGAGGCGTTGTCGGTGAAGGTGAAGGACCAGTCGAAGGTCAGCGTCGTGTCCTGCGTCACCGTCACGGTCGTGCCGAGCTTCATCGCGTGGCCGGCGGACGGCACCGTCCCGGTGGCCGTGGCGATGGAGCCGTGTGCAAGGCCGAGGAAGTCTTCCAACTGGGTCGGTGTCTGGCCGCTTGCCGAGGTGAGGGTGGCCTCATGGCCGTCGCCGGTCGTGCCGACGGTGGCACCACCGGTGTAGGTCCAGCCGGTCAGCCCGTCGTCGAAGGTGCCGTTCGGAATCAGCACGCCGGGGTGCAGCGTCACGCTGTCGGTCGCGGTGGAGAAGGCGCTGCCGGCGCTGGTGTCCATCGTCACCTTGGTGCCGGCGGTCCCGCTGGTCTGGTCCCAGGCATGGATGGTCAGGGCGCCGCTGATGGTGCCGGGAACCGAGGCGTTGGGCTGGAAATAGAGCCGGTCGGTCGAGCGCAGCAGCAGGGCGGAATCGCTGTCGTCGACGGTGCCGACGAGGCTCCAGGTCGAACCGCCGTCGGTCGAGAACCACCAATGCCCGTAGGCTTCGTTGGTCCCGACCAGGGCGATGCCGGTGACCGCACCGCTGTCGCCATCGGTGACGTTCGCCGGGCCGCTGCCGTTCAGGCCGACCAGCGTCGACACGGCGATGCCCGCGGTTCCCGCCGTGGGCGCCGCGAGGGCCTCGCCTGCAACGGAAAGGGAGAGATCGGTGTCGGCCAGGACCGGGGAGGCGTTCGGCGGCGCCACCGTCACGGCAACGGACGTGCTGGCGGTCAGCGGCCCGCCGGCGCCGCCACCGCCCTGGTCGTCGACCACGACATGGATGCTGTCGGCGCCGGTGTAGGAGGTTGCGGTATAGAGAAGCCCGTTGGTGGCGCCCAGCAGGCTGTTGATGGTGGCGAGCGTCGCCCGGATGGTGACGGTGTCCGTGCCGTTGCCGGTGATGACGGCGTCCGTTCCGCCATCGGCGAGCGTCAGCGTCCCGTGCCCGGCGGACAGGGTCACCAGCAGCGGGGTCGAGCCGGCATCGATGTCCGACACCGACAGGCCGGTGACCGCGACCGCCACCCCCTTCACCGTCGACAGCGCCGTGGTGCCGGCGGTGACCTCGGGGGCGTCGTTGACCGGCGTGACGCTGCCGGTCAGGGCGATGGTTTCGGCACTGTAGACCGTGCTGCCGCCGACGCCGTGCGTCAGGTCGACATGGCCGCCCGTGGCGGTGGTGCCGGCGCCCTGTTCGATCAGCCGGACGGTCAGGGCCGGGGTGGTGCCGTTCCAGTCGGCCGCAGGCACGAAGCGCAGCCGGTCGGCGGCGGCGACCACCAGGGCCGACCCTTCCGACACCGCGCCCACCGCCGCCCAGGCGGTGCCGGTCCAATATTGCCAGACGCCTTCCGTCGCGGTCGCCGCATTGCCGACGATGGCGATTCCGGCAAAGCCGTTGGCCGACGATCCTCCAACCACGGCGTCGGCCGCGTCGGAGAACAGGCTGCCGAACAGGCTGGTGACGGTGGAGCCGGCCGGATCGGCGGTGTCCTCGGCGATGGCCGGCAGGGTTGCCGCGGTGCCGGTGGCGACCGGCGCGTCGTTGACGGCATCGACGCCGCCGGTCAGCGTGACGGTGCCGGCGCTGAAACGGCTGGTTCCGCCGCCCGCGGTCACGGTGACGCGCTCGCCGCTGGTGATCGCGCCCAGCGAATCGTCCGCCAGCCGGACGGTCAGGGCCGGGGTGGTGCCGTTCCAGTCGGCGGCGGGCAGGAAGCGCAGGGCGGTGCCGGCGGCCAGCAGGAGGCCGTTGCCGGCGCTTGCCGCGCCGATGTCGGCCCAGCTGCTTCCGGTCCAATACTGCCACAGCCCCTGCGTCGCCGTAGCGGCATTGCCGACCACCAGCACCCCGGCGAAGGCGTTCGCCGTCGATCCGCCGGCCACGGCATCGGTGGGGTCGGAGAACAGGCCGCCGAACAGGGTGGAAACGGTCGTTCCGGACGGATTGACGGCATCCTCCGCGATGTGTGCCAGCGTCGCCGTCGTCCCGGTGGCGATCGGAGCATCGTTGACGGCGGTCACGCGGGTGTCGAGCTGGATGGCCGACACGCTGTAGGGGGTGATGCCGCCGACGCCGAGGCTCTTCAGATCGACGCGGTCGCCGCTGACGATGGCGCCTGCCGAATCGTCGACCAGACGCACCATCAGGCTGGGGGGCTGCCCGTTCCAGTTTGCGACGGGAAGGAAGCGCAGCATCGTCTCGGCGGACAGCAGCAGCGCGTTGCCGTCCGACGCAGCACCGACGGCGACCCAGCTGCTTCCGTTCCAGTACTGCCATTCGCCCTGGGCGGAGTTGCCGGGATTGGCGACCACGGCGATGCCGGCGAAACCGTCGCCGGTGGCGCCGAACACCGCATCGCTCGGGTCCGAGAACAGTTTGCCGAACAGGGTCGAGACGGAGGCGCCGGCCGGATTGCCGCTGTCCTCCGCCACGGCGTCCAGGACGGCCTGCACGCCGGTCGCCACCGGGGCGCCGTTGACGGAGGTGACGTCGATGGACAGCTTCGCCACATCGGAGGACAGGGGCGTGGTGCCGCCGGTTCCGTCGAGCGTGAACAGCCGGTGCTCGGCACCGCTGAACCCGCCGGTCCACTCGTTCCCGACGGCCCGCAGTTCAAGGGCGGGCGCCTGGCCGGAGGCACCGGCCGCAGGCAGGAAGCGCAGCAGGGCATTGCCCGGCAGCACCAGTGCCGCCGTTTCGGCGACCGATCCGACCGCGCTCCAGTTGGTGCCGTCGACGCTGTACTGCCAGATGCCGAGTTGCGACCCCTGGTTCGCCACCACCGCGACGCCGACCACGCTGCTGCCGGTCTCGCCGGGACGGAACATCGCTTCGATGAGGTGGAAGACGGTGAAGCCGGCGGGAGTGGCGGTTCCCTCGGCAATCGCCAGCGCCTTTGCCATGGCCGCCGCGTCGAAGGATGCCGACAGCGTCGGCGCCGCGGCGTGGTGCTCGGCCGGGACGGTGGGGGTGGCGGGCAGCGTCGGCGTAACGGTCGGCGTGGTGGTGCCAGCGGTGTCGGATGTCGCGTTTTCGACGGCACGGACCACCGACTGCACCGCCCGCTGCTGGCTCTGTGCTGCGACGGCGAAGGCATCGCCGGTACTCAGTGCCTTCGTCACCGAAGGGGCGGAAACGGCCGGCCGCGCGTCCGTCGATGCGGCGGAGTGGGCTGTAGCGTCGCTCGTGGCGGTGCCCTTGTCCGTCGTGCCGGGCAGATCGAAGCTGATGGCCTTGGGCGCGGCATCGCTCATCGCCGCCTGCTTTGTCGCCGGCGGGGGGGAGGCGTCCGGTGCCGCCGGCTTTCCATCGGCGGACGCATCGGGCGCGGCCTTGGCGCCGGTGTTCTCCTTGCCGTCGGTCTTCGCATCGCCCTTGTCGCTCGCCTTATCGTCCGCCTTGGCGTCCTTCCCGTCCTTTTCCTGTCCGCCATCGTCCTTCGCCTGGGCGTCCGCCACCTGTTCGGCGGCCTTGCCGTCGGCGCTGTCGCTGTGCTGGGCCCCATCCTTGGCCCCATCCTTGGCGGCCTGCTTGGTCTCGCCGGCCTCCTTGGCGGCTGCCGCCTTGTCCGGGTTGGCGAGGTCGGCAATCGCCTTGTCCTGCGCCGACACCGGGACTTCGCTGGCCTGGGTGTTCTGCTGGACCGTGTCTGCGGCCTGACGGGCCGCCGCCAGCGCCTGCCCGGCGGGCCGTCCCTCCGCCAGGGCCTGCCCGAGCGCCGCGCTGAAGGCGGCACCCGAGCCGCCGAGGGCCTGGACGGCCTGCTGGACATTCTGTCCGCTGGCGAGAGCCGTGACCAGCGGATCGGCCTTCACGCCCTTTGCCGTCTCGGCCGACAGGGACGATGCCGCGGCGACGTCCTGGCGCGCCGTGCCCAGGGCGCCGGACGGCTCATGGCCCGTGGACAGGGCGCTGCCCAGGGCCTGTCCGAATCCACCGGCCGCGGCCGGGTCGATGCCGGCGGCCGAGGCGAAGGACTTGACGGTTTCGCCGACATTGCGGCCGGAGGCGAGCGACGCGACCAGCGCGTCCGCCGGCTTCGGCGGCACGACGGCGGCGTTCTGGCTGGCGGTCATCTCCGTCTGTGCCCTGACCGACGCGGCGAGAGCGGCGTCCGGCGATCCTCCCTGCGTCAGGGCATCAGTGAGGACGCTGGCGAAAGCGGCCCCGTTCGCGGCGGTGTGCGCCTCGGCGCTGCCGGAAGACAGGGCGGCGAGCATGCGGGCGCCGTCTGACTGCCCAACCGTGGTGGAGTTGGCCAAGGCCTCGCTGTTGGCACTCGTTTCCTTCGCCGCGGTCACGGCGGCGGTGGAGTCGGTGCCGCTGGACAGCGCGCGTTCCAGCGTGTCGGCGAAGTGGCTGTTCTGCCCGGCCCCTACCGCCTTCACCGCCTCCTGGACGCCGGAGCCGGAGGCCAGGGCGGCGCTCAATTGCTCGGCCGGGGAAAGCGGCGCTGCCGCCGGTGTGACCGTGGGGGATAGCGGTGCGTTCAGGGCCTGCGACAGGGCGGCAATCGGGTCGGCCGCACCCGCCGGCCGGGCGAGCGGGTCCATCACCCCGTTGAACAGGGCGGCGGACAGGTCGGATGCCGTGCCCTTTGCAATCAGCGCGTCCGTTCCGTGTCCCTGCCCTTGCGCCAATGCGCTGGCCACGCGCTGCTCGCCGGTCAGCGAGGCCGCTTCCTGAGTCGCCTGGGCCATCCGCGCGGCAGCACCGGCGGCGATCCGGTTCGCCTGGGCAATGGCCGCATCCGGCGTCGCCTGCGCACCGAGCCCGGCTGCGAAGTCGTGCATCCAACCATCGACGAGCGTGCCCGCAGACGCCTCTGGCAGGCCCTGTCCGGCCAGGGCCGCGGCCATCTTCCCCTGAACGGCTTTCAGCGCGCCCGGGTCGCCGCTGAGCATCACCGCGGCGGCTTCCGAAGCGAGTGCGTCCGGAATGGTCAGGAGCGGGGCGGACGGGGCGTCGGCCTTCAGGGTGTCAGGCATCTGGAACCTTTCGCCGGCGCTGCATTTGCTTGTAGCAATCGCAATAACACAGCGATTCACTGAAGAAAATCTAAACGCCCAGGTAACAGTTTGGATACTGAAGCGGTCTTGCTGCAAAATCGACCGGCACCGGGGACGACCGCCCGCCGATTCTCCGGGCGATGCGGCTCCAGCGACAGAAGCAGGGGGGCGCCCGCATGGAACTGGTAAAGGGGACCGCCGATGATTAGCTTGTAAAGCAAACCATTGAAGAGCATCCCGGCGGCCCTTTGCCGCCGACGGGCAGGAAGGGACCGGAAGCCATGTCGAAAGCGATGCGCATCCATCAGGGAAGCTTCGGCCGCGTCGCCCTGCTGGACATGGACAATGCGCTGATCCATCACGCGCATCCCCACTGCCATGTGCTGATCAAGGCATCCGGCGCCGACACCCGCTTTGCCGTCGGGGAGCAGCTCTATCCGCTGCGCGACGACACCGCGGTGCTGGTCAACAGCTGGGAGGCCCATTCCTATGCCCATCAGCCGGGCGCCCCGCGCACCGTGATCCTGGCGCTGTACATCGAGCCGCGCTGGCTCGGTGCGATGCAGCGGGAACTCAACGCCAGCGGCAATCCCGGCTTCTTCGCGCAATCCTGCGGCGAGCTGACGCCTTACATCCGCCGGCTGGCTGACCGCATGGCGGCGGAGCTGCTCTATGACGACCCGTCGGGCGAGCGGATGGAGGAGGCGCTGTTCGACCTGATGATCGCCATCATCGACCGTTTCTCCGAATGGCGGACGCTCGGCGGGACACGCTACGCCGCGCCTGCGGCCGGCGATTTCCGCATCCGCCAGGCCATCCTGTTCATGCGGGGAACCCTGGGCGAGGAGTTCGACGCCGCCCGCGTCGCCGCCGCCGCCGGCCTGTCGCGCGCCCATATGTTCCGGCTGTTCCAGCAGACGATGGCGATCACCCCGGCGCTCTATTTCAACGTGCTGCGGATGGAGGCGGCCATCGATGCCATGGCCGCCGGGCTGGAGAGCGCCACCGAGGTGTCCGGCCGGCTCGGCTTTTCCGCTCCCAGCCATTTCAGCCGTTTCTTCCGCAACCACCAGGGCGTGACACCCACCGAATACCGCCGCGTCGTCAATCTGGTGGACCGGCCCGGCGGAGGGCGGCCGGAAGCCGGGCATGCATGAGGATGGGACACGCGTAAAAATGAGACGCCCATAAAAATGAGACGCTAGGGTAAATCGCGACACTCCACGGTAAAAGCTTCGCTTGGCAAACGGTCTAGTCTCCTCCGGTAACGGGAGGATGACGATGACGGCCACGCAGACCGCCGCCCAGACCATTGACAGCGAAGGCGTTTCGCCGCAGCCGCAGCCGGCCGCGGCGCCGTTCGTCGGCCGCGCGATGCCGCGGGTGGAGGACGCCGCCCTGCTGACCGGCGTCGCCCGCTACGCCGACGATCTGCCGGTGAAGCCCGGCACCCTGCACGCCGCGATCCTGCGCTCACCGCACGCCCACGCCGACCTGCTGGACATCGACACCGCCGCCGCGCTGGCGGTTCCCGGCGTCGCCGCCGTGGTGACCGGGGCCGATGCCAAGCGCCATGCCAGCGCCTTCCTGGTCGGCATCCGTGCGCCGATGGAGCATTGGTGCCTTGCCATCGACCGCGTCCGCCATGTCGGCGAACCGGTGGCGGTGGTGCTGGCCGACAGCCGCTATATCGCGGAGGACGCGCTCGACCGGATCGAGGTGCGCTATCGCCCGCTGCCGCCGGTCACCTCGATTGCCCAGGCGCTGGAAGAGGAATCGGAACCGCTGCATCCGGCGGTGGGCTCCAACCTCGTCAACAGCCGCAGCTTCCGCTATGGCGACCCCGAGGCCGCCTTCGCCCGTGCCGCCCACGCCATGTCGGTCGAGGTCGAGTATCCCCGCAACTCCTGCACCCCGATGGAGTGTTTCGTTGTCCTGGCCGACTATGACGCGGCCGAGGATGCGTACGAGGTGCTGTCGAACTTCTCCGGCCCCTTCGCCGTCCATCCGGTGATGGCGCGCGCGCTGAACGTGCCGGGATCGCGGTTGCGGCTGAAGACGCCGCCCCAATCCGGCGGCAGCTTCGGCAACAAGCAGGCGGTGTTCCCCTATGTCGTGCTGATGGGGCTGTGCGCTCGCGTCGCCGGCCGGCCGGTGAAGTGGGTGGAGGACCGGCTGGAGCATCTGATGGCCGCCACCTCGGCCACCGCGCGCCGCATGCGCATCGATGCGGCGGTGGAGCCGGACGGCCAGGTGCTGGCGCTGCGGATGGAGCAGACCGAGGATTGCGGCGCCTATCTGCGGGCGCCGGAACCGGCCTCGCTCTACCGCAACCACGGCAACCTGACCGGCGCCTACGACATCCCGAACCTGACGGTGACCAACCGCATCGTCGTCACCAACAAGACGCCGACCGGCCTCAACCGCGGCTTCGGCGGCGGGCAGCTCTATTACGGGCTGGAGCGGTTGATGAACCGGGTGGCGGCGGAGCTGGGGCTGGATCCGCTCGACGTCATCCGCCGCAATCTGGTGGCGGCCGAGGCGATGCCCTACCGCACCGCGTCGGGCGGGACGCTCGACAGCGGCGATTACCGCGCGACGCTGGAGCAGGCGGTGCGGGACGGCTCGCTCGACGCGCTGAAGGCCCGGCGCGACGCGCTGCGGGCGGAGGGGCGGCTCTACGGCATCGGCTACGCCGCGGTGGTGGAACCGTCGATCTCCAACATGGGCTACATCACCACGGTCCTGACCGCCGGGGAGCGGCGCAAGGCTGGGCCGAAGAACGGCGCGCAGGCGACCGCCAGCGTCGCCGTCGATCCGACCGGCGGCGTGTCGGTGACGGTGGCCTCCGCCCCCCAGGGGCAGGGTCACCGCACCGTGCTGGCCCAGGTGGTGGCCGACGTCTTCGGCCTGCGGTTCGAGGACATCCGCGTCAACACCGACCTCGACACCGGCAAGGATGCCTGGTCGATCGCGTCGGGCAACTATTCCAGCCGCTTCGCCGGGGCAGTGGCGGGGGCGGCCCAGGTGGCGGCGATCCGGCTGCGCGGGCGCATGGCGGCGTTGGTCGCCGGGCAGCTGAATTGCCGGGCCGACGATGTGCGCTTCGCCGGCGGCCGGGTCTTCTCCGACGCCAACCCGGACAACGGCCTGTCCTTTTCCCGCGTCGCCGCCGCCGGCCATTGGGCGCCGGGAACGCTGCCCGACGGGCAGGAGGCGGCGCTGCGCGAGACCGCCTTCTGGACGCCGGAGCCGCTGAAGGCGCCGACCGACGCCGACCACATCAACAGTTCGGCCTGCTATGGCTTCATCTTCGATTTCTGCGGGGTCGAGATCGACCGGACGACCGGGGCGGTGCGGATCGACCGCTACGTCACCATGCACGACGCCGGCCGGCTGCTGAACCCGCTGCTGGTGGAAGGCCAGATCCTGGGCGGCTTCGCCCATGCCGTCGGCACCGCGCTGTACGAGGAATACGCCTATGGCGACGACGGCCGGTTCCTGTCCGGCACCTTTGCCGACTATCTGGTGCCGACCGCCTGCGAGGTGCCGGTTCCCGTCATCCTCCATCGCGAAAGCCCCTCGCCGGTGACGCCGCTCGGCGCCAAGGGGGTGGGGGAGGGGAACTGCATGAGCACCCCGGTCTGCCTCGCCAACGCGGTGGCGGATGCGCTCGGCGGACCGGTGCCGTCCCTGCCGATCACCCCTGCCAAGCTGGCGGCGCTGATCCATCCGCCGGAACCGCCGCGCCCGGCCTCCGCCGCCGGTGCCATGGAAATTCCGCCACTGGCCGCCGGCAAATCCGCTGCGAAGGGTGGGCGCGGCCTGACCGGGGAGGGCAGCCGCGAGGTGCCGGCGACGCCGGAACAGGTCTGGGCCATCCTGCTCGATCCCAGGGAACTGGCGGCGCTGCTGCCCGGCTGCGAGGCGCTGGACCTTGTCGGTCCCAACGCCTACCGGGCGGAGGTGGTGGTCGGAATCGGACCGGTGAGAGGGCGCTATACCGCGCAGGTTGCGCTGTCCGACCTCGATCCGCCCAAGTCACTGACCCTGACCGGCAGCGGCACCAGCGCGCTCGGGTCGGGCAGCGGCACCGGGCATGTGACGCTGGAGCGCACCGCCACCGGAACCCGCGTCACCTACCGCTACAGCGCGTCGGTCGGCGGCAAGGTCGCCGCGGTCGGCGGGCGGATGCTCGACAGCGCATCGCGCCTGCTGATCGGCCAGTTCTTTGAAAAGCTGGTTGCCCGCGCCGGTGGCGCCGAGGTGCCCGCCGACTCTCCCTCGCTTCTGACGCGCCTGCTGCGTCTTCTGGGGTTTAACCGATGAAGCCCGCACCCTTCGACTATCTGCGGCCGGAAACGGTCGCCGAGGCGCTGGCGGCGCTGGCGGACGGGGGCGACGACGCCCGCGTGATCGCCGGCGGCCAGTCGCTGATGCCGATGCTGAACATGCGGCTGGTTCAGCCGCGCCTGCTGATCGATCTCGGCCGGCTGGAGGAGCTGCGCAGCCTGCGGGCCGAAGACGGTTGGCTGACGGTCGGCGCCGCCGTCACCCAGTCCGAGGTGCTGGCCCGCCCGGCCCTGGCGCGGGAGGTGCCGCTGCTGGCCGCCGCCCTGCCGTGGGTCGGCCATTTCCAGACCCGTAACCGCGGCACGCTCTGCGGATCGGTCGCCCATGCCGATCCCAGCGCCGAGACGCCGCTCTGTCTGGTCGCCACCGGCGGCGAGGTGATGCTGCGCAATGCCAAGCGCCGCCGCACCGTCGCCGCCGCCGATTTCTTCGTGGGGCCGCTGACCACGGTGAAGGCGGCGGACGAGATCGTCGAATGCATCCGCTTCCCGCTGGCCCGTCCCGGCTGCGGCCATGCCTTCCGGGAGCAGTCGATGCGGCACGGCGATTTCGCCATCGCCGCCTGCGCCGCCACGGTGGACGGCGACCGCGCCAGCCTCGCCGTCGGCGGGGTGGCGGACCGGCCGACGATGCGCTCCTGGCCGCTGGTCGAGGATGGGTTGCCGCCGGATCTCGACGAGGCGCTGAACGCCTTCGCCTGGGACCTCGGCGGCGACGACGACCAGCACGCCACCGCCCGCTACCGCCGCGACCTCGTCCGCCGGATCGGCCGCACCGTCCTTGAAGAGGCCCTGTCATGCCGCCGCTGAAATCCACATCCGCGCTGACGGCGGAGGCGCGCCACGCCGTCTCCATCGTCCTGAACGGCACGCCGCGCACCGGCCATGCCCATCCGCGCCTGCTGCTGAGCGATTTCCTGCGCCACGAGCTGGGCGCCCACGGCACCCGCGTCGGCTGCGAACACGGCGTCTGCGGCGCCTGCACCGTCCGCATCGACGGCGTGGCGGTCCGCGCCTGCCTGACGCTGGCGGTGCAGGCCGACGGCCGGCGCATCGACACCGTCGAAGGACTGTCGCAGGCCAACGAGGGGCGCATGACGGCACTCCAGGAGGCCTTCCGACGGCATCACGCCCTGCAATGCGGCTTCTGCACCGCCGGCATCCTGATGTCGCTGACCGATTACCTGGACCGCAATCCCAAGCCAACCGAAGAGGAGCTACGCGACATGCTGAGCGGCCATCTTTGCCGCTGCACCGGCTATGCCGGCATCGTCCGCGCCGTGATGGACGTCACCGGTGGGACGGTGAGGGAGGTCGCCCATGTTTGACCTCGGCCGCAGCATCCTGGCCAGTGCGGAGCGCAGCCCGGAGGCGCTCGCCATCGTCGACGGCGACCTGCGGCTGACCTACGCGCAGTGGCTGGAGCGCATCCGCCGGCTGGTCGGTGCCTTCGACCGGCTGGCCCTGCGCCCCGGCGACCGCATCGCCACCGCGTTGCAGAACAATTGGGAAATGGCGACCATCCATTGGGCCTGCCAGCTGGCTGGCATCGCCGTGGTGCCGCTGAACTGGCGGGTGAAGCCCGACGAGCTGGATTACTGCCTGCCCGATGCCGAGGTGCGCGCCCTGTTCTATCAGGAGGTGTCGGCCGATGCCGTCCGGACCTCCGCCGCGGCGCGGGCGCTGTCGCGCATCGCGGTCGGCGATCCGGTCGAAGCCGGCGACCGCCGCTTCGCCGATCTGCTGGACGGCGATCCGGCTGCGGCTCAGCCGCGCGCCACGGCCGAGCATGTCTCGCTGTTCCTCTACACCTCCGGCACCACCGGCAAGCCCAAGGGCGTGCCGCGCCGCCACCGGACGGAGCGTGCCGCCGCCGTCGCCCATGTCGCCCAGAACTGCTACCGCCGGGGCGAACGGACGCTGGGCGTCATGCCGCTCTACCACACGATGGGGGTGCGCTCGCTGCTGGCGATGGCGCTGGTGGACGGCTGTTTCGTCTGCCTGCCGCGCTTCGACACGGACCGAGCGCTCGACCTGATCGCGGCGGAGCGGCTGAGCTGTCTCTATCTGGTGCCGACGCTCTATCACGACCTGCTGGCCGACCCGAAATTCGCGGGCACCGACGTGTCGTCGGTGCGCAAGCTGGGCTTCGCCGGGGCGTCGATGACCGACGGTTTGCTGAAGCGGCTGGACGCCGCCTTCCGGCCCGAGCTGTTCGTCAACCATTACGGCTCGTCCGAGATCTACACCTTCACCATCGACCAGAACGCCCCGGCCAAGCCGGGATCGGCCGGCAAGGCGGCGCTGAACCAGCGCATCCGCATCGTCCGTCTCGGCAGCTTCGATCCGGGCGAGCGTGCCGCCATCGGGGAGGAGGGCCAGATCGCCGCCGACCTGTCGGGCGACGAGGCCTTCGAGGGCTATTGGAAGCGGCCGGACGCCGACGCCAAGGCGCTGCATGCCGGCTGGTACTTCACCGGCGACATCGGCTTCCTCGATGGCGACGGCGACCTCTTCGTCACCGGCCGGGTCGACGACATGATCATCACCGGCGGGGAGAACGTCTCGCCGGTCGAGATCGAAAGCGTGCTGTCCCTGCTTGACGGCGTGCTGGAGGTGGCGGTCGCCGGCCTGCCCGACGAACGCTGGGGCCAGCGGGTCGTCGCCTTCGTCAAGCGCGCCCGCGGCGTCGAGGCCAACGACCTCGACGACCATTGCCGCACCTCCGGCCTCGCCAATTTCAAGCGCCCGCGCGAGTACGTCTTCCTCGACGAAATCCCGAAATCGCCGGTCGGCAAGATCCTGCGCCGCAAGCTGCAGGCCGGCGAGTGCGCCCTCGAGAGTGGCCCTGCCGAACATAGTCCAACCGAACACAGCCAGACCCTGTCCTGAATCCAGTCTTCATCCATGGAGTTTCCGACCGTGACCCCCTACCGTTTCGACAGCACCGACCGCCTGCTCGCCGACCTCGACGGCTTCCGCGTGGAACTGGACGAATCCCTGGAGCGCGCCGACATCGTGCTGCACCGCCCGCCCTTCAACATCGTCAGCATGCTCCAGCGCGACCAGTTCGCCGCTGTGTTCAAGGTGCTGGACCGCGACCCCACGGTGCGGGTGATCGTGCTGCGCGCCGAGGGCGAGAATTTCTCATCCGGCGGCAACATCGCCGGCTTCATGGAGAAGTCGGCGGAGCATGTGTCGGAACTGGCGGTCAACATCGCCGCCCCGGAACGCTGCCGCAAGCCGGTGATCGCCCAGGTCCGCGGCTATTGTTTCGGCGTCGGCTTCGAGCTGTCGCTGGCCTGCGATTTCCGCATCGCGTCGGAGACCGCGCAGTTCGCCCTGCCGGAAATGCGCATCGGCATGATCCCCGGCTCCGGCGGTTCCGCCCGCCTGCTGCACATGATCGGCATCTGCCGGACCAAGGACATGGTGATGCGGGCCAGGCGCGTCTCCGGCCGGCAGGCCGCCGACTGGGGCTTCGTCACCGAGTGTGTTGCCGACGCCGAATTGGAATCGACGGTTGCGGCCTTGGTGGACGAGCTGCGCGGCTTCTCGCCTCTCGCCCAGCGCACCATCAAGGGCGTGTTGAACAGCGGCAACAACGTTTCGGTCAACGGCGCCATCGAGATCGAGGGGCAGGCCTACGGCCGCCTGCGCGGCTCCGAGGACTTCAAGGAGGGCGTCGCCTCCTTCCACGAGAAGCGCAAGCCGGTCTTCACAGGCGTCTGACCGACGCCTCCAAGCATGGGCAAAACAGGGAGGAACCAAAAATCATGACCAAGACCACGCTTCTCGGCACCGCCGCGCTCGTCCTGCTCGGGCTCGGTGGGGTCGCGTCCGCCGCCGAGCCGATCCGCATCGGGGTGGTGACCCCGCTGTCGGGCACCTACGCCCCCATCGGCCAGCAGGTCCGCTGGGGCCTGGAACTGGCGACGAAGGAGGTCAACGCCGCCGGCGGCATCCTCGGCCGTCAGGTCGAGTTGCTGTTCGAGGACGAGGAGGCCAACCCCGCCGTCGCCACCCAGAAGGCGGAGAAGCTGTTCCAGGTCAACAAGGTCGATTTCCTGACCGGCACCGTCAATTCCGGCTCGACCCTGGCGGTCGGGCAGCTTGCCGAGCGCAACGGCCGGCTGATCGCCACCACCGTCTCCTTCTCCGACGCCATCACCACCGACAAATGCTCGCCCAACGTCTTCCGGGTGAACGCGCGGGCGGGGCAGCAGTCGGCGGCGCTGGCGGAATGGCTGGCCAAGGACAAGCCGAAGGCCAAGGTCTATTATCTCGGCCCCGACTACGAGATGGGCCGCTCCACCGTCGCGGCCTTCAAGGAGGCGGCGGAGAAGACCGGCGCGCAATCGACCGGCGAGGTCTTCGCGCCGCTCGGCAGCAAGGATTACTCGCAGTATTTCGGCCAACTCCGGGCCGCGCGGCCGAGCGTGCTCTACACCTCGACCGCCGGAAACGACACGGTCCGCCTGCTGACGCAGATGAGCGAATACGGGCTGTTGCGCAACCTGACCATCGTCGGCGCGTCGGGCACCGTCACCGCCCAGAACATCGGCGCCATCGGCAAGGCGGCCGACGGCTTCGTCACCGGCGTCGGCTATTCCGCCGAACTCGCAACGCCGGAGAACAAGGCCTTCGTCGCCGCCTTCCGCAAGGCCTACGACACCGCGCCCGACCTTTACGGCGCCGACAGCTACGGCCTGATCGGCTTCTTCAAGGCGGCGGTCGAGAAGGCCGGAAGCACCGACACCGACACGCTGCGCAAGGCGATGGAAGGGCTGAGCTGGTCGACGCCGCAGGGCACCAAGACCATGCGGGCCGGCGACCATCAGGCGATCCAGGACATGTATGCCGTGCGGATCGCGGCGGACGGCGGCGGCAACCGCTTCGACGTGGTCGGCACCGTTCCGGGCGATGCCGCCATCGGCCCCGACCAGTGCACCCGCTTCTGAGGACCGTTTCCAGGGAGCCGACGCCCATGGCCGATCTCATCGATTATCTGCAATTCGTCCTGGCGCCGCAGGCGCTGAACGGTCTGTCGCTCGGGGTTGCCGTCGTCCTGATGGCGCTGGGCCTGACCATCATCTTCGGGCTGCTGGACGTCATCAACATGGCCCATGGCGAGTTCTACGCCATGGGCGCCTTCCTGGCCCTGACCCTGGCCGGGCTTGGGGTCGGCTTCTGGGCGCTGCTTGTTCTGGTGCCGCTGCTGATGCTGCCCATCGGCTGGCTGGCCGAGCGCTGGCTGATCGCCCGGGTCTTCCACAGCCGCGACCGCCACATCCTGACCCTGCTGCTGACCTTCGGGCTGGGCATGATCATGGAAGACCTGCTGAAGCTGGTCTACGGCCCCAACACCCAGCGGCCGGAGAACCCCATCGAGGGCGGCACCGAGATCCTCGGCATGTTCCTGCCCAACTACCGGCTGTTCCTGATCGGCTTCGGCCTTGCACTGATCGCCGCGGTCTGGGTCGTGGTCTTCCGCACCGGGCTCGGCGCCATGGTGCGGGCGGCGGCCTTCGACAAGGACATGGCCTCGTCGCTGGGCGTGCCGGTGCGCCGGGTCTATGCCGGCACCTTCGCCTTCGGGGTGGCGCTGGCCGGCCTGTCCGGCGTGCTGCTGGCGCCGATCTATTCGGTGTTCCCGACCATGGGTCGCGACTTCATCCTGATGGCCTTCACCGTGGTGATCGTCGGCGGCATGGGGTCGATCCAGGGCGCGGTGATCGCCGGCCTGCTGCTGACCCAGGTGCAGGCGCTGTCCAGCCTCTACATCTCGCCGGTCTGGTCCGACCCGCTGGTGTTCGGGATCATGGTGCTGGTGCTGATGGTCCGGCCGCAGGGCCTGTTCGGGAGGTTGGGACATGCCTGAAGCCACTCTGCGCTCCCTCTCCGATCCCGGCCGCGCCGGCCCGGCATCGCGATTGTCCCGTCTGGCTCCGGTCCATTGGCTGGCGCTGGCCTTCCTGGCGGCGGCGCTGGGATTCGCCGCCGTCGCCTGGGCGACCGGCAACGGCTTTTACCTGCGTCTGGCGACCGAGGCGTTGATCTTCGCCGGGCTGGCGATGAGCGTCGACCTGCTGCTGGGCTACACCGGCCTGCTGTCGCTCGGGCAGGCGCTGTATTTCGGGCTGGGCGCCTATGTCTCGGCGCTCGTCCTGCGCGACGTCGCCCCCAGCTTCTGGCTGGCGATGGCGGCGGCCCTGCTGGCCGGCGGCGTGGCGGGCCTGATCGGCGGCGTCATCGCCAACCGGGTGAAGGGCGTCTACTTCGCCCTGATCACCTTCGGGCTGGCCCAGGTCGCCGCCAAGTCGGTCTACAACACCCGTGCGCTCGGCGCGTCGGACGGGCTGATCGGCATCCCGCAGGTCAGCATCGGTTTCGGCCCCTTCAGCCTCGACACCGCCGACCCGCTGTCCTTCTTCCTGCTGGTGCTCGGCCTGACCGTCGCGGCCTATGCCGGGCTGGCCTATCTGATGGACGCGCCGTTCGGCCGGACGCTGGCCGCCATCCGCGCCAACGAGAAACGCGTGCCGTTCCTGGGCTTCAACGCCTGGCGCTACAAGCTGGCGGTCTATGTGCTGGCCGCCTGCGTCGCGGCGCTGGCCGGCGCGCTCTACCCGATGCTGCGCGGCTTCGTCTCGCCCGAACTGATGTTCTTCGAGACCTCCGGCAACGCCGTCATCACCGTCATCGTCGGCGGCGTCGGCACGCTGGTCGGGCCGGTGGTGGGCAGCTTGCTGCTGACCGCCCTGCGTTCGGTCGTCGGGTCGTGGACCGAGCATCACCTGATCGTCGTGGGGGTCATCTTCATGCTGTCCGTCATCTTCCTGCGCAAGGGGCTGGTCGGCGCCCTGCTGGCACGGCTGGGCCGTCGCAGCGAACAGGGGAGGGCGACGCCATGACGGCAGCCTCCCTCAAGACGGTGGCGGGCGGCGCCTGCGCGCTCGGCGTCCGCGACCTGTCGGTGAATTTCGGCGGGCTCCAGGCGGTGGCGGGCGTCGGCTTCGACGCCGCCGCCGGGCGGATCACCTCGGTCATCGGCCCCAACGGGGCGGGCAAGAGCACGCTGTTCAACCTGATCAGCGGCGCCATCCGCCCCACCGCCGGCCGGGTCACCCTGGACGGAGCCGACGTCACCGGGCAGGCGCCAGACCGGCTGCTCGCCGCCGGGCTGGCCCGCTCCTTCCAGATCACCAACCTGTTCTTCGAACTGCCGGTCCTGGAAAACCTGCGGATCGCCGCGCAGGTGCTGGAACGGCCCTGGCACGCGCTGCGTCCGGTCGGCCACAGCCGCCGGGCGCTCGCCAAGGCCGAGGCGCTGCTGGACCGCTTCGGCCTGTCGGCCAAGGCGCGCGAGCTTGCCGGCAACCTGTCCCACGGCGAACAGCGGCGGCTGGAGATCGCGGTCGCGCTGGCCGCCGAACCGCGGGTGCTGCTGCTGGACGAGCCGACCCAGGGCATGAGCCATGGCGACACCGCCGACACCGGCGCGCTGATCCGCTCGCTGGCCGGCGAACTGACCGTGCTGCTGATCGAACACGACATCGGGCTGGTGATGAGCCTGTCTGACCATGTCGTGGTGATGGCCCAGGGCCGGAAGATCGCCGAGGGGGCGCCCGCGGCGGTGCGCGCCGATCCCGCGGTGCAGGCCGCCTATTTCGGACACGGGTGACAGCCATGCTTTCCATCGAGAACCTGCACGCGCATTACGGCCTCAGCCATGTCCTTCAGGGCGTTTCCCTCCAGGCCGGGCCGGGCGAGGTGGTCGGGCTGTTCGGCCGCAACGGCGTCGGCAAGACCACCATCCTGAAATCCATCGCCGGCTGGGTGCCGGCCAGTTCCGGCACGATCCGTTTCGGCGGCGTCGATCTGGCCGGGCAGACGCCCGACGCCATCGCCCGCCTCGGGCTCGGTCTGGTGCCGGAGGACCGCCGCATCTTCCCCGGCCTCAGCGTCGAGGAGAATTTGCGGCTGGGGCTGCGCCAATGCCCCGGCCGGGCGCGCCGGGAGAACGAGCAGGCAATCGGACAGGCCTTCGCCCGCTTCCCCCGTCTGGCCGAACGGCGGCGGCAACTCGGCACCACCCTGTCCGGTGGCGAGCAACAGATGCTGGCGATGGCCCGCGTGATGGTGGGGACCGCCAAGCTGCTGCTGATCGACGAGCCGACGGAAGGGTTGGCGCCGATGATCGTCGACGAGATCTTCGCGATCATCACCGAGCTGAAGCGGACAGGATTGACCATCCTGCTGGTGGAACAGAACATCCACCGCGCGCTCGACGTCGCCGACCGCTTCTATGCGGTGGAGCGGGGCCGCATTACGCTGCATGGCGAAGCGGCCTCGTCCGCCGACCGTGCCCGGTTGATGGAGATGGTTGCCGTCTGATCGGGCGGCCCCACCTCCACCGGTGGCCCTATTTCCGGGGGAATGCCGTCATCAGGTCAGGCGGGCGAGCAGGGCATCCAGCATGCGGTCGCAGGCCGCAAGCTGGTCCTCGGCGATGAACTCGTCGGGCTTGTGGGCTTCGCCGATGCTGCCGGGGCCGCACACCACCGTGGGCATCGACAGCCGCTGCTGGAACAGCCCGCCCTCCGTGCCGAAGGAGATCTTGCCGGTGCTGTTGCCGCCGGTCAGCGCCTTGACGAAGCCCACCACCTCGGCGGTGCTGTCGGTGTCGAGCGCCGGATAGCTTGACAGCTCGGCGACGCTCAGCCCGGCAGCCGGAAAATCGGGGCGCAGGCGCCGGACGATGGCATCGGCCTCCGCCTGGATGCTGTCCAGCAGCGGCCCCACCGGATCCTGCGGCAGGTGGCGGATCTCGAAGTCGAGGCGGCAGCGGTTCGGCACGATGTTCAGCGCCTCCCCACCCTGGATGACCCCGGCATGGATGGTGGTCCAGGGCACGTCATAGGCATCGTCCCGCGCCCCGTCGTCCCTCAGATGGTTCTGGATGCGGCGCAGCCCGGTCAGCAGGTCGCTCGCCATGTGGATGGCGTTCAGGCCCTGCGGCGCCAGGCTGGAATGGCATTCGACGCCATGGCATTCGGCACGCAGGGCGGTCTTGCCCTTGTGGGCGGTGACCACCTGCATGCCGGTCGGCTCGCCGACGATGCAGAAGCGCGGGCGGACCGGCAGTGCGGCCATCATCTCGATCAGCCGGCGGACGCCGAGGCAGCCGACCTCCTCGTCATAGGACAAGGCCAGATGCAGCGGCTGCGACAGGGACCGGCCGGTGGCCTGCTGATTGGCGGCGCGGTCGAACAAAGCAAGGGCGGCGGCGATGAACCCCTTCATGTCGGCAGTGCCGCGGCCGAACAGCTTGCCGTCCCGGCGGGTCAGCCGGAACGGATCGCTGGTCCATGCCTGACCTTCGACCGGGACGACGTCGCTGTGACCGGAGAGCAGGACGCCCGGACGGTCCGCCGGCCCCAGCGTCGCGAACAGGTTGGCCTTGCGCCCGTCGTCGCTCGGTACCAGCCGGGTCGCGGCGCCGGCCGCTTCCAACCTCTCCTGCACCCAGCGGATCAGGTCGAGGTTGCTTTCGCGGCTGACGGTGTTGAAGGCCACCAGCCGTTCCAGAATGTCGATGGTTGCCGTCATCGGAATGTCCCTGTTCGTTCTGGGCGTAGCTCAGGCGGCTTGCAACCGGTCGACGGCACGCCGCCAGCCGGTGCGGATCGCATCGGCATCGACATGCCGGCCGTTTCGGACCACCAGCCGCCCGGCCGCCACCACATCGCGCACGGGATTGCGGGCGCCGGTAAAGACATAGGAGTCGAGCAGCGTGTCGTCGCTGCGGCCGTAGAGACGCGGGTCGTCCGGGTCGAGCACGACCAAATCGGCGCGCTGCCCGGCCTTGAAGCCGCCTGCCGACTCCGGCTGCCCCAGAGCCTGCGCGCCGCCGGCCACCGCCGCCCGGTAGAGGGCCGCACCGGTCGAACTGTCCGGATGCGGTGCCAGCAGATTGCGCCGCCTTGCGGCCAGCCGTTGCCCGAATTCCAGCAGGCGCAGCTCCTCCGCGGCGTCGATGATGACCTGGCTGTCGGACCCGATGCCGAACCGGCCGCCCTGCGCCAGGAAATCGCGCGCCGGGAACAGCCCGTCGCCGAGATCCGCCTCGGTCGTCGGGCAAAGCCCCGCCACTGCCTGCGCTGCCGCGATGCCCGCCACCTCGGCGGCAGTGACATGGGTCGCATGGACAAGGCACCAGGACGGCCCGAGCCAGCCGCGGTCGAGCAGCCATTCCACCGGCCGCCGCCCCGACCAGGCGAGACAGGACTCCACCTCCGCCGTCTGCTCGGCGACATGGATGTGGATCGGCGCCGTGGGATCGAGCGCCGCCATGCCGTCCAGCGCCGCCGCCATCGCGTCGGGCGACACCGCGCGCAGGGAATGCAAGGCCAGACCGGTGCGATGCCCGCCGGGCGCGGCGCGGCAGGCCTCGGCGATGGCGAGCAGACGGTCCGGATCGTTGAGGAAGCGCCGCTGGCCCTCGCCCGCCTGCTGTCCGCCGAAACCGCCCTGGGCATAGAGCACCGGCAGATGGGTCAGCCCGATCCCGGTGGAATCCGCTGCCGCCAGGATGCGCATCGACATCTCGGCGGCATCGGCATAGGGCCGGCCGTCGGCATCGTGGTGGAGATAGTGGAACTCTGCCACCGACGTGTAGCCGCGCTCCAGCATCTCGGCATAGGCCATTGCCGCCACCGCGTGGAGCCCGTCGGGATCGATGCGGCGGACGAAACCGTACATCACCTCCCGCCAGGTCCAGAAGCTGTCCTCGGCCGGGCCGGCCCGCTCGGTCAGCCCGGCCATCGCCCGCTGGAAGGCGTGGCTGTGCAGGTTGGGCATGCCGGGGATGACCGGCCCGGCGGCCCGCTCCACCCCGGCGGGCGGCGTGTCCAGCCCGGTTTCGATGGCGGCGATCAGCCCCTGGGCGTCGAAGCGCAGCAGCACCCCCGACGCCCAGCCGCCGGCCAGCAGCGCCCGGTCGCAGAAAAGCCGGTCGAGCCGGCGGGCGGCGGTCATCGCTCCATGCTCCCTATGTCCATCACGCGATTGTTTTCACTTGGCGTCGAAATAGCCGGCCTGGATGGTCTTGCCGATCAGGTTGCAGATGATGCGGCCGGCGGTGATCGCGGTGATGCCGTTGAGATCCTTCTTCGGCGTGATCTCGACGATGTCCATGCCGACGACGCGGCCCTTGGCAACCAGCCCGTGGATCAGCGTGCGGATCTGCGGATAGGTGACGCCGCCCGGCGCCGGGCCGTTGACCGCCGGCATGATGGTCGGGTCCATACCGTCGGCATCGATGGTCAGGTAGTAGCGGCCGCCGTCTGGAATGCGGTCGAGCACCGCCTTCATCCCGATGTCCTGCAACTCCACGTCCGGCACCAGCACCGCGCCGTAGGCAATCGCCGCCTCGACCTCTTCCGGCCGGGCGCTGCCGGCGGAGCGCAGGCCGATCTGGAAGATCTGGCCGATGTGGTCCATCTCGGCGGCGCGGCGGATCGGGCTGGAATAGCCGTTGCGGGCGCCGTTCACGTCGTCGCGCCAGTCGAGATGGGCGTCGATGTGGACCAGCGTGATCGGCCCCTGGTCGTCATAGGCGCGCAGCACCGGGATCGGGATGCCATGGTCGCCGCCGATCACGATGGGCAGCATGCCCTTGGCGAGCATCCGGCGCACCACCGCTTCGGCATTGGCGTAATGCAGGTCGAGGTTGCGGGGATCGGCCTTCACGTCGCCGCAATCCACCACCTTGATGTCCTTGCCGCCCAGCAGCGGGCCGCCGATGTCGAAATCCCAGCGCTCCAGCTTGCGCAGCGCCCGCTCGGTGTAGCGGCGCACCCAGGTCGGGGCGTTGGTCTGGTCGTTGGTCACCTCGTCGATGGAATAGGGATCGCCGTAGGGGATGCCGAGAATGCCGATATGGCCGTCGAGCTGGTCGAGGTCGGTGCAGATCGGGAAATCGAGGAAGCTCTGCAGCTCGCGGCGCGGCGGGTTGGTCAGGCTGGTGCTCATGGTGGCGGTTCTTCTTGTCGGTTGGCTGGATGGTTGGCGGCGGGTCCGGAGCCTCAGGCGTCCGGGATCACCGCGATCGCATCGACCTCCACCACCCATTCCGGGCGGGCGAGCGCGCTGATCACGAGACCGGTCGACACCGGGTGGACGCCCTTCAGCCACTTGCCGATGGTGCGGTAGACCGGCTCGCGATAGCGCGGGTCGGTGATGTAGACGGTGATCTTGCAGATGTGCTCCAACTGCGAGCCGGCCTCTTCCAGCAGCATCTTGATGTTGGCCATCGCCTGTTCGGTCTGGCCGGCGGCATCGCCGATGGCGACGCTCTCGCTGGTGTCGAGATTCTGGCCGATCTGGCCGCGGACGAACACCATGGTGCCGCGGGCGACGACCGTCTGGCACAGGTCGTTGTCGATCGTCTGCTCGGGATAGGTCTTCTTGGTGTTGAACTGACGGATGCGGGTGTGGACGGTCATGGCGGAAAGTCCCGGCTCGGTTGAGGGTGGGTGATCGAAAGGCAAGGGGACGGCGTCCGGCGCCTCCATGCGAGAGCGCCGGCAGGGTGGCCGGTGGGACGGAACCCGGTCAGTGCCGGGTGTCGCCGTCGGCCAGTTCGGGGAAGACTGCGGCACGTTCGGCCAGCGTCGCCAGCGGGATGTGGCAGACGATGCGGTGGCCGTCGGCCGTCTCGTGGACGGGCGGGGCCTGCTCGTCGCAGACCGTTCCCAGCTTGCGCGGGCAGCGTCCGGCGAAGACACAGCCTCGCCCGCCGGGGGCGGGGGCCGCATCCTCCAGCAGGATGCGCGGCGCCTCCTGCCCGTCCTCCGCCAGCCGCGGCACGGCGGACAGCAGCGCCTCGGTGTAGGGATGGTAGGGCGGGCGCAGCACGCGGCCGATGGGCCCTTCCTCGCAAATGGTGCCGCCATAGACGACCAGCACGCGGTCGGCGATGTGCGACACAACGGCGATGTCGTGGGTGATGAAGAGATAGGACAGGCCCATCTCGTCGCGCAGCTCGGCCAGCAGGTTCAGGATGTTGGCCTGCACCGAGACGTCGAGCGCCGACACCGCCTCGTCGCAGACGACGAAGTCCGGATCGGTGGCGAGCGCGCGGGCAATGTTGACGCGCTGGCGCTCGCCGCCGCTCAGCTCGTGCGGATAGCGGTCGGCGTAGGCGGCCGGCAGCCCGACGCGGGTCAGCAGGCTGGCGACGGTTTTGCGCCGCTCCTCCGCATCCGCCCGGCCGGCCAGAACCAGGGGCCGGTCCATCGCCGCCCCAACCGTCTTGCGCGGGTTCAGCGACGCGGCGGAGTTCTGGAAGACCAGTTGGGCGCGCCGGCGCAGGGTCTGGTCGCCGCGCCTGACCTGCTCCGTCAGGTCGGCGCCGTCGAACGTCACCGTGCCGGCGCTGGGTTCGGTCAGCGCCAGCAGGGCGCGGCCGATGGTGCTCTTGCCGCTGCCGCTCTCGCCGACCACCCCGACAACCTCGCCGCGGCCGACGGTGAAGGACACATCCTCCACCGCCACTGTGCCGGCCCGGCGCAGCCAGGGCAGGATGGACCGGCTGGCGCCGTAGATCTTGCGCAGATGATCGACCTCCACCAGCGGGGCGGAGCGCGGCTGCGCCGCTTTCGGGCCGCGGGCTTTGCCGGCATCCTCGTCCGGCCAGGGCGTACCGGCCAGCGCGTCGGCCTTCCAGCAGCGCACGCCGTCCCCGCCACCGTCGGTCAGCATCGCCTGCGGCTGGCTGCGGCAGGTCTCCTCGGCGAAGGGGCAGCGCGGAGCGAAGACGCAGGCGGCGGGCGCCCCGGACAGCTTGGCGACGGTGCCGGGGATCGACGGCAGCCGGTGGCGGCGCTCGGCGGTGATGCGCGGCAGGGCGGCGACCAGACCCTTGGCATAGGGATGGGCTGGGCGGGACAGCACGCGGCCGGTCGCCCCCGTCTCCACCACCACACCGCCATAGAGGACGGTGACGGTCTGGCAGATGCGGTTGACGATGCCGAGATTGTGGGAGACGAACAGCGCGCTCAGCCGGTGGCTGTCGCACAGTTTCGCCAGCAGGTCGATGATGCGGGCCTCGACCGTCACGTCCAGCGCCGTGGTCGGCTCGTCGAGGATCAGCAGCTTCGGTTCGCAGCCGAGCGCGGTGGCGATCAGCGCCCGCTGCTGCATGCCGCCCGACAGCTCGTGGGGGTAGGCGGCGGCGACCCGGCGCGGATCGCGGATGCCGACTTCGGCCAGCAGATCCTGCACCCGTGCGGCGGCCTGCCGGGGGGAGAGGCCCTTGTGCTGGATCAGCGGTTCGGCGATCTGGTGGCCGACGGTCAGCGCCGGGTTCAGCGAGGTGAAGGGATCTTGGAAGACGGCGGCGATGCGGTCGCCGCGCAAGGCCCGGCGTTCGGACGGCGACAAGCGGCGCAGATCGACGCCGTCGAACAGGATCTCGCCGGAGTCCACCCGGCCGCCGCCGCCCAGCAGGTCGAGGATCGCCATGGCGACGGTGCTCTTGCCCGATCCGGACTCGCCGACCAGACCCATCACCTCGCCGGGGCGGATGGCGAAGCTGACGTCGCTGGCGGCGCGCAGCGTGCCGCGGGCATTGCCGTAGCTGATGGTCAGGCCGCGGACATCCAGCAGCGGCGCCGGTTCCGGCGCGGTCGCCGGGCTGACCACCGGCGGAACCGCCGGACGGGCTTGCGGAGCGGTCATCATCTCAGTGCGCTCCCGTGTTGCGCGGGTCGAGGAGGGCACGCAGCCCGTCGCCCAGCAGGTTGATGCCGATCACCGCGGTCGCCAGCGCGAAGCCGGGGCAGAGTGCGATCCACGGCGCCTGTTCCACGAAGGGCCGCGCCTCGCTGATCATCAGGCCCCAGTCGGAGGAGGGCGGCTGCGCCCCCATGCCGATGAAGCTGAGCGAGGCGCCGAGCAGGATGGCGAAGACCACGCGCAGGCTGGCTTCCACCACCAGCGGCGGCCAGATGTTCGGCAGGATCTCGTGGAACAGGATGTAGGCGGCGCTTTCCCCGCGCAGGCGGGCGGCGGTGATGAACTCCTCCTGCATCAGCTCCAGCGTGATGGCGCGGGTCAGGCGGACCACCTGCGGCACATAGACGATGCCGATGGCGACGATGGCCTTCCACTGCGCCGGCGGGGTGACCGCCAGAACCAGGATGCCCAGCAGGATCGGCGGGAAGGACATCAGCACGTCCATGGCCCGCATGATCGCCTCGCCGGTGCGTCCGCCCTTGTAGCCGGCGATCAGCCCCAGCGGCACGCCGGCCAGCAGGCTCAGCGCCGTGGCGGCGACGCCCATCACCAGCGAGCTGCCGGTGCCGACCAGGGTGCGGCTGAACACGTCGCGGCCGAACTCGTCGGTGCCGAACCAGAATTCGGCTCCCGGCGGCTGCAGCCGGCTCATGATGTTCATCTCATCATAAGGGTAGGGGGCGATCCAGGAGCCGGCGACGGCGGCCACCACCAGCGGGGCCAGCAGGACGATGCCGACGAGGAGAGAGACGGGCAGGGACGGCAGATGCCGGCGTGGAACCGATTGGACGGGAGTCGCGTCGGTCATCTCAGGAGGCCCTCATGCCGTGGCGGATCTTCGGGTTCACGAAGGCGTAGAGCAGGTCGGCGGTCAGGTTGGCGAGGCAGTAGGCGGCGGACACGATCAGGATCGTCGCCTGGATCAGTGGCAGGTCGTGGCGCTGGATGGCGAACAGCAGCAGCCGGCCCATGCCGGGATAGGAAAAGATTGTCTCAATCACCACGACGCCGCCCAGGATCAGGCCGAAATCGATGGCCAGCACGGTGATGGTCGGCAACAACGCGTTCTTCAGCGCGTGGCGCAGGATCACCACCGATTCCGGCATGCCCTTGGCGCGGGCGAACTTGACGTAGTTGGTTTGCAGCACGTCGATCATGCTGGAACGGGTCAGCCGGGCGATGCGGGCCAGCAGCATCAGCACCAGCGTGATGACCGGCAGCACCAGATGCGAGGCCCAGGGCAGGAAGCCGTCGGCGATCGGGGCGTAGCCGCCGGTGGGCAGCAGCTTCATGTAGCTGCCGAAGACCAGCACCAGCACGATGGCCCAGAAGAAGTCCGGCACCGCGATGCCGAGATAGGAGACGCCGGAAACCAGTTGGTCGGTCAGCTTGCCGCGCCGCACCGCCGCCAGCACGCCGAGCCCGATGCCGACCACCGCGACCACGAACAGAGCCACCACGGCCAGCACCAGCGAGCGGGCCAGCGCCTCCATCAGGATCGGGCCGATTGGCTGTTCCAGCACCAGCGAGCGGCCGAGGTCGCCCCGCAGGATGCCGGCGGCCCAATGCCCGTACTGGACGATCAGCGGCTGGTCGAGGCCAAGCTTGACCGCGATGGCGTCCACCACCTCCTTCGAGGCGAACTGGCCGGCGATCATCGAGGCGACATCGCCCGGCATCGCCTGCGTCACCAGGAAGATCAGGACCGACATCACGGCCAGGACCAGCGCCAGATAGACGAGACGGGTCAGTGTGTAGGCGAACATGGCAGCATCCCCTGCGGGAAGAGGAGGGGACCGGCCTCAGGCAGCCGGCCCCCGAACGACCCCCAAAACGACCTCAGTCGACCGACACGTCGCGCAGGTCGAGGAACATCATCGGGTGCGAATGGAACCCGTGGACCTTGGCGCTCAGACCGTTGATGTGGTTGATGACGTAGGGGATGACGCCCGGCGAATCCTCCACCGCCAGCGCCTGGACCTGGATGTAGAGCGCCTTGGCCTCATCCTCGCTCTTGGCCTGGCGGGCGCCGTCCAGCAGCGTGTCCATCTTCGGGTTGGAATAGCTCCACAGCGCGGTGTTCCACGACCCGCGCGAGTGGTACCAGGGGTAGACCGAGGTATCGATGGTCGGGCGGCTGAAGAAGCCGTCGATGTAGAAGCCGGCCTTGCCCTCGATGTCCTTCAGGAAGACGTCGAAGGGAACGCGCTGGACGTTGACGGTGATGCCGGCCGGCTTCAGCAGCTCGCGCACGGCGAGGCCGAGACGTTCGCGGGTGGCGCGGCCGGCCGGCGTGTGCAGCGTGACCTCGAAGCCGTTGGGATAGCCGGCCTCGGCCAGCAGCTTCTTCGCGCCGGCCGGGTCGCCCTTGGCGATCTTCAGGTCCTTGTTGTAGTAGGGATGGCTCGGCGGGATCGGCGAGTGGGTCGGCGTGCCGTTGCCGAACAGCGCGATCTGGGTGATGGCCTGCTTGTCGAGCGCCATCGCCACCGCCTTGCGCACGCGCGGATCGTCGAAGGGCTTCACCGTGTTGTTCATGATGACGCCGTCCCAGGTCGAGGTCGGGACGGAATCGATCTTCAGCTTCGGGTCGCCCTTGACCTTCTCGATGGCCTCCAGCGGAAGGTTCCACACCAGATCCAGTTCGCCGGTGGTCAGCGCCGCCACCTGGGCCGCCGATTCCGGCAGGATGCGGACGATCACCTCGTCCAGCTTCGGCAGGCCCGGCTCGAAGTAGTTGGCGTTGCGCTTCAGGACGATGCGGTCGCCGGGGGCGAAGGACACGAACTCGAACGGGCCGGTGCCGACCGGCTTGGAAGCCAGCGTGTCGATGGCGTCGCGCGGCACGATGCGCGCCTGACGCTCGCCGAACAGTTCGGCGAAGCCGGCATAGGGGCTTTTCAGCTGGAACTGGACGGTCAGCGGGTCCAGCGCCTTCATCGACTCCACGATCTCGAAATTGACGCGGGCGGTCGAGCCGGTCGCCTTGTCCTGGATGCGGGCGATGGTGGCGACGACGTCCTCGGCCTCCAACTCGCGGCCGTTGTGGAACTTCACGCCCTTGCGCAGATGGAAGGTCCAGGTCTTCAGGTCGTCGCTGCGCTCCCAGCGTTCGGCCAGATCGGGCTTCACCGTCATGTCATGGCCGATGACGGTCAGGCCGTTGAAGATCAGGTAAGCGGCAACATACTCCTGGCCGCCCTTCATCTTGGCCGGATCCAGCGTGTTCAGGTTGGAATCCACCGAGACCTTGAGCGTGCCTGCGGCCTGGACCGACATCGCCGTCCCGGACAGGAGGATCGCCGAGAGCATAGCCCGTGCCACCAAACGTCGCATCATCATGAAAGCCCCTCTGTTTGCCGGCCCTTGCGGCGGACCTTGGTTCCTGCTTGACCGAAACGGTCTCACAAGGCTGCGGCCGGAGGAAAGGATGCCGGAAGGACGACGAACCGGGCAACGAACGGGCTAAGATTTGGGCAAAGGGCCGGGGCGGGTAAAATTTGTGCAGCGCACTCCCGGAGAAATCCCTGGTTTCCTTATGTTTTTCCCGGGATGGTTCGTCGGATCAGCATGATGAAAATACGGGCCGCTCCCAGTGGAGCGACCGGGCAGCATGATCGATATTCATCGACATCATGAGCAGGCGCCATGGTGCGTGGGGTCGAACAGGCGCGACAGGCTGCCTTCGGCCTCGAGCCGGTACAATTTTTGATGGAGGCTCTCCGCTGTTTCGGCCCCGACGGCGCGGGCGGCGCAGGTGCGGAATTTGGCCGCACGCTCCGTCACCGACAACGGACGGGCCATCGTGCCGCGTGCCGAGGCGCAGAAGCGTGTGTGGCGCTCTCCCGTCCTTGTCTCGACGCTCACCTCTGCGCCCTCGGGGGCGGTGCGGGCGCGGTCGGGATCGGCGTTCCAGTCCGGATCGGCCGCCATGGAGACGCATCCGATGGCGTGGCGCAGATCCGGGTCGGTGAGCGTCGCATCGTCCAACTGCTCCAGCGTCAGCGTTCCGTACAGCATCGCGCAGGCGACCGCGAAGGGCAGGCTGAAGCGGGCCTCCCCCGGTGTCGCCGGACACTGATAGGTCAGGTTGGCGGCCACCACCGGCGGGACGCGGCAATGGACGCTCCGGATGTCCTGCGGTTTCAGACGATGCTCCGCCATCAGGTCGCGCACCGCGTCGATGGCGGCGTGGGCGGACAGGCAGACCGGATAGAGCTTGGTGTCGATGCCGGGATCGAGCAGGCGCCAGCGCCGGCCGAGCCCACCCAGGGCGGCCGGATCGAAGCGGCCCGCCGCCATCAGCGCTGCGAAGCCGCGCGGATCCTCCACCACCCCATGGGGCACGGTCAGGCCCCGCGCGGCCAGCCGGGCGGCGCGCACGCCGTTCGCTGCGGCCTGCGCCGCCAGCAGCGGCTTGGCTGCGGTGCCGAAGCAGGCACGCAGACCGCCGGTTCCGCAGAGGGCGAAAGCGATGGCGTCCGCCGCCGTCCGGCCGTCCAGTCCAAGCGCCTTGGCGCTGGCGGCCGCAGCGCCGATGGTGCCGAATAGTGCTGTGGTCCACCAGCCGTCATGGTACACGCCGTTGCCGACCGCCTCCGCCAGCGCATATTGCGCTTCCGCACCGGCGACGACGGCGGTGAGCAGATCGCGTCCCGTTCCCCCGGCCTCCTCGACCATCGCCAGCGCTGTCGGCACCACGACGGCGGAGCCGTGGACGAAGCCGGCATAGCTGTTGTCGTCGAAATCCAGCGCATGGGCGGCTGCGACATTGGCGAAGGTGGCCCCCGCGGCGCACAGGCGACCTCCGGCCAGCAACTGCGATGGCCCGGCGGCATAGCTCGTAAGCGCCTCGTCGGCCGCCAGCCGGGCAGACGCTTCGCCGGTGCCGGCCAGCGCGACCCCAAGCGTGTCGACGATGCAGTCCAGCGCCACCGCGGCGACCGCGTCAGGCACATCGCTGCGGCGCAATCCGGCCACCCAATCGCCGATCCGCCGGGCTGCGGCGATTGGCGGGGTGGGGTCGTCGAAGGGAGGCGTCATGGCAGGAACCCCGGCGTGATTGCAGGCAGGCGATAAGGCTGCCGCGGAAACCTGTGCTCCGGTCAGTTGGAGAAATTTCTTTCATGGTCGGGATGAGCTGCTTTCATGCTCGGAGCCAACATAAGATAGTATGCAGTTTGCAGTTGTCCCGAACCGTGGCAGATCGGAGCCCCATGCATCACCGAGACTTTGACCTGGGATCCCTGGAGGTCTTCGTCGCCGTCGCCGAACTGGGCAGCATGACCCGCGCCGCCGGCCGGCTCGGGCTGACCCAATCGGCCGTCTCTCATGTGGTGCGCCAACTGGAAACCGCCTTCGCCACCCAGCTGCTCGACCGCAGCATCAGGCCGATGGCGCTGACGGCGGCAGGGCAGCGGCTTTGGCACTGGAGCAACCGCATCCTGACCGATGCGCGGCAATTGCCGGCGGCAATCGGCGGCTCGGATGGCGCCTTCATGCCGGAACTGCGCATCGGCTGCATCGACACGCTGGCGGCACCCTTCATTCCGCGGCTGCTGCAACGGCTGCGCGACCATGTGCCGTCCTTCAGCATCGCATCGGGCCTGTGCGGGCAATTGCGCGAGCAGTTCCTCGCCCGCCGGCTGGATGTCCTGTTCACCAACGACAGCTTCGACGACATGGATCAGGTGGACAGCCTGTGTCTGCTCACCGAGCCCTTCGTGCTGCTGCTGCCGCGCAGTTGTCCCGAGGTGGTCGATGAAGCCGCCCTGCGGACCCTGTCCCAAACCCTGCCGCTGATCCGCAGCACGACGGACAGCGCGCTCGGCCGGCTGGTGGACCAGCATCTGCGGCGATTGGGCATGGAGGTGCCGCGCAGCTTCGCCTTCGATGCGACCGACACTGTGATGGCCATGGTGGCGGAGGAGATGGGGTGGAGCCTGCTTCCGCCGACGGCCCTGGTGAAAAGCCGCCAGCACCTCAATCATATGCGCGTGCTGCCGCTGCCGACGTCCGGCTTCCGCCGGTCCATCCATGTGGTGACCCGCAAGGGAGAGCTGGGGAAGCTGCCCGCCAACATCCACAAGGCCGGGCGTGCCGTGATCCAGCAGGGCTATTTCACCGACGTCTTCGCGATTTCGCCCTGGCTCAAGGCGATCATTCGACGCTGAGCCCCGACCGTGGCCATCCGGCGAGGCGGCGGTGCCGCATGAAAATCGCGAGGGGGCGAAAAAAGCGCTTGCGCCGCATCGGCCAAGCGGCCTATACACCGCCTCCCGCGACGCAGCACGGTTCGACAGAACAGTGACGCTTCAAGGGAAACAGTGGTCCGATCAAGTAACTGCCGAGCACCTCGAAAAAAGAGGTTGACAGCGAAAGTAAAGACCTCTAAATAAGCCGAACACGACGCGGTGATCCACTAC
>NZ_LGQW01000015.1:7147286-7148027 GCF_003116035.1 Azospirillum sp. TSH64 | reverse complement strand
CGAATGCAGGGCCGGAGTGACGCGCCAGACGACGTAGTAGCCGACGAAGCAGGCCAGAACGAGCACCGTCAGGCCGGTGACGAAGAAGCTGCCATGACCGCCGGCGGCCTCCGCGGCGGGCTGCGCCGCGTGCGCGACCTGGGCGGCCAGCTGGTCGGCCTGCTGGCCGAGCGCCGCGAGGTTCGCCTTCAGCTCGGCAATACGGGCGGACAGTTGGGTCTGATCCATTGCGGTAAGTCTCCTCGGGCGCCCGGTCAGCCGGCGAAGGCGGGGTGAACGACGGCGCCGTCGCGGGTCAGCGCGATGGCCTTGACGATCTCGTCGTCCCAGTTGACGACGATGCCAGTGTCCTTGCCGTGAAGCGACGTCAGCAGCGCCAGCAGGTTCTTGGCGTAGAGCAGCGACGCGCTCTCAGCGATGCGGCTGGCATAGTTGGCGTGGCCGACGATCTTCACGCCGTTGGCCGTGGTCACCACCTCGCCCAGCTTGGCGCCCTCGACGTTGCCACCCTGCTCCACCGCCAGATCGATGATCACCGACCCCGGCTTCATCGACGCCACATGCTCCGCCGTCACCAGGATCGGCGCCTTGCGGCCGGGGATCAGTGCTGTGGTGATGACAAGGTCCTGCTTCTTGATGTGCTCGGCGACCAGGGCTGCCTGCTGGCGCTTGTAGTCGTCCGACATCTCCTTGGCATAGCCGCCGGCGGTCTCGGCCTGCTTGAACTCGTCGTTCTCCACC
>NZ_LGQW01000015.1:7112709-7147276 GCF_003116035.1 Azospirillum sp. TSH64 | reverse complement strand
CACCGAGGTCCGGCTGCTCGGCGTCTACAACGGCACCGTCCTCTCGCTCTCCGACATCAACCTCGGTTGATGATGGGGCTCGGTTGATGAAGGGGGCGTGAGCCCAAGCCTGCTGAAAGGAGGGGGCGCCCGCAGGGGCGCCCCCTTTCTCTTTGTGCGGACGGTCGGCTGTCGTCCGGCGCACGGACGGACGATCCTTCGCACTTCAATGCTGAAGGTTAAAGACCGGTCGAAACGGGTCAGGCACTCTTGCAGCGGAGCACGTAACTTTCTTACGGCGTGTCGGCAAATGCCGGGAGCAAGAAACCGTCAAAGGACTCCCAGCAAAATCGCAACCAGCAGCAGTGGTATGTTTAAAATAATGCTAGTGTCATATTGATTGATTTGAAAATATTTCATATAATCGCAGACTATTATTTTCTGTTCTCGCTTGGTGGCAAGGCAAGCCTATGGATGTCGATCCGAGTATGATGCACAAGCTCACCATGGATTATGTCGCTGCCGCTCGCTCACGCGACTATGAGCGTGCGAAAAGAATCCTGAGGAAATTTGTCGCATTGGAGCCTGCTTCAGCAAGATTTTATATCCACATCTCCGGGGTCTGTTCGGAGGAAGGCGATTTTGCCGAAGCAATCGGCTTGTTGAGCCAGTCCAAGATTCTGGACCCGAATGATGGGTCTCTTCACCTCGCGCTTGCCTATTGCTACGAAGCAGTGGGGCAAATACATCTCGCCAAAAGCATTATCGAAAAAGAACTCGCAAGATATCCCGGATCGTTCATCCTCCGCCAACTGTCTTTTTCTCTTGCGATGAAGGACAATGACCATGCGGTGGCGGCGGAGATTGCCGAAGATTTGCTGGAACACCCGGAAATAGACAAAGAAAAATTCGTGGATACCGCTGACCTGCTGATCTCCCTGATGGGACCGGCAGCGGCACTCCAGAAATTCAAAAACCTGTCGGTGAGAAGCACCAAGCCAAACATCGACAGCTCAGTAGAGGCTTATAAACACCTGTTGACGGAAGGGATCAAATCCCCGGATAGCGTCGATGTCTGCCGCATTCAGGATATGGAACAGGAAAACCTGTGCCATCGACTTCCTTTGTCTGAACATCGAAAGCTCCTGCATATTCATGACGCTTACATTGGTATCTCCAGCCAGACGCTAATGGTACAGAACAAGCTGTGCCGGGATTTCTGTTACCATATCGAGAGCGATGCCTCGTCGGACATCGTGAGACTCCCGAACACGAGATTCGGCACAAAGAAGAAATTCAATTTCATTGATGTCAAGGAAGCAATACTCGTCGGCGGAGGAAGCAATTACTATCATTGGATGATAGACTATCTACCGAACCTGGGAATTCTCGAAAAGACCGAAATTCTCAGGAATGTCCCCGTCATATTCAATGCGAACCTTACAAGCTTTCAAAAGCAGTCCCTGGAACATATCGGTTTCGACTTCTCCAGACATCTCGATCCGGGTGATACGAAAATATTCCGCTGCTCGCAGCTTTGGGCAACCGTCAGGCTCCCCGGCAGAAGGCACATCATGGGCGTCCCCGATTGGTGGCAGTCGGAGGTCGACATTGAAACGTTGTCCTGGCTGCGAGACTCGTTTCTCGGGAAATCGGCTGGTGAAGGTCGGCAAGGGAAGCGAAAGCTGTATCTGTCTCGCGGAAACTCTCGCTCCAGACGTCTGTTGAACGATGGAGAGGTCGTCGACCTCATGATGGCTGCCGGCTATGAGATCGTCCACCCGGAACTGCTTTCGGTTGCAGACCAAGTCAGCCTGTTCGCCAATGCCAGTCATGTCGTTGGCGTGCATGGTGCCGCATTCACAAATATTGCCTTCATGCCTTCGGGATCGAATATTCTGGAGATAGTGGGAAATTTCAAGCCTCCGGAATTTTATAAAAAAATCTCTGATTTGCTTGGTCTTAAGCATGAATTTATTGAGGGATCGATCAATAAAATACACAAAACAACATTTTCGTCGGATCCGCGTTTTGGCGATATTTTGATCGATATGTCAAAGCTCAAGAGAAAGCTATCGGTATTCGACGACAGTTTTTGCAAATGAATTGGCCACCTCCCGAAATCGGCCAGGGTTATACAACCGGCCAGCCGTTCCGTACGAGTGTCAGATGACGATCAGGGTTTCCGACTATATCGCCTCGTTCATTGCAGAAACTCTCGGCCTGCGAGATGTTTTTCTCATCTCGGGTGCCGGAATCATGCACCTGACCGACAGCATCGCCCGCCATCCCACTCTGCGGGCGGCTTGCCTTCATCACGAACAGGCGGCCGCCATGGCGCTGGACGCCTATGCCCGCATCAACGGACATTTCGCGGTCGGCTGCTTCACCACCGGGCCGGGGGCCACGAACGCCATAACCGGCCTGGTCGGAGCATGGCAGGACAGTGTGCCCTGCCTGTTCCTGTCCGGGCAGGTCAAGCTGGCGGCCGCCTCCCACACCGCCGGCGTGCCGGGCCTGCGTCAGTTCGGCGTGCAGGAATTGGACATCGTTCCCATTGTTTCGTCGATCACCAAATATGCGGTCATGCTGACCGACCCACTCCGAATTCGCTACGAGCTGGAAAAGGCGGTCCACTTGGCCCGCTCCGGGCGCCCCGGTCCCGTGTGGATCGACATTCCGATGGATGTTCAGGCGGCCTGGATCGAGCCGGACGATCTGGCCGGATACGACATCGGAGAGTGCGGAGCCGGCGTTCCGCGCCCTGCACCCGACGAGGTGACGCAGGTATGGGAGCGGCTTCGCCTTGCCGAACGACCCGTCATCATCGCCGGACAGGGCGTCCGATTGGCGGGAGCGTGCGATGCTCTCCGGCATCTGGCCGAACGCCACCAAATCCCGGTGGTCACCCCCTATCTCGGGCTCGACGTCATGAGCCACGATCTCCCCGTCTATATCGGCAAGCCGGGCGTCCGGGGCGACCGTGCGGCGAATTATGCCATGCAGAATGCCGATCTGATCCTGGCGATCGGCACCAGCCTGCCCGTTTCGGTCGTCGGCTATGACCATGCGCAGTTTGCCCGCGCCGCCACCCGGATCGTCGTCGATATCGACCCCACCGCCCATCGAAAGCCGACGATCTCCATCGATCAGTTGGTGGTTGCCGATGCGAAGGACTTCATCGACCTTCTGCTTGAGACGGCGGAGCATGCCGCACCCTCCGCCCCGCCATCCACGGCAACCGCGTGGCTGGCGCGCTGCGTCGACTGGAAGACCCGCTACCGGGCGGACCTTCCCGATCCCGCCGACACCCTTGGCGGTGTTCACAGCCATAGCCTGATTGCGGCCTTGTCCCGACGGTCGCAGGATGGTGACATCTTCGTCTGCGACACCGGGACGGCCATGTATGCCACGGCGCAGGCGATCCGGCTGACCGAACAGGGGCAGCGCTTCATCACCTCGGGCGGCATGGCCTGCATGGGCTACACACTTTCGGCCGCCATCGGAGCGGCTTTCGCCGGAGGCGACCGGCGCGTGCTGGCAATCACCGGCGACGGCTCGCTTCAGATGAACGTTCAGGAGTTGCAGACCCTTTTCCATCACCAGCTTTCCATCAAGCTGTTCGTGCTGAACAACGCCGGCTATCTGTCGATCCGATCGACCCAACAGAAGTACTTTGCCGGCCGCCTGATCGGGGAAGGCGCTGAAACGGGTGTCAGCATGCCGGACACGCTCAAGCTTTGTGCCGCCTATGGGCTGCCGGCGGAACGGGTGACATCTTTGGAGGAGTTGGATGATGCGCTGGAGCGGGCCCTGGCCGCATCGGGCCCCTATGTCGTCGATGTCGTCATGCCGGACAACCAGCCGGTGGTTCCGGCGCTCTCCTCCAGAATCGAGCCCGACGGCAGCATGTCCTCCAGCCCACTGGAGGACATGTATCCCTTTCTTCCGCGCGCCGAACATCATGCCAACATGCTGATCGACAAGGCATCCCGGCGAAAAAACGACGTTGGTGACGCCTGATGCAGCAGGTGCGATCCAACCAGATCGAAACCCTCGACGCGGTTAGACGGGAAATCGTCGCGGCCCAGGCCTTTCTGGGCAAGGCCCTTTCGGATGGTGTTCCTGTTCCGCCGAAGCCGGTCAACCCGACGATCAGCATCGGGATTCCCATCTACAACCGGCACGCCGAGACCCAGGATCTCATCGCCGTTCTGTGCTGGCAGATTTGCCAGCTCGATCAACACATATCGGTCGATATTCACGACAACGGTAAGGATGAACGCAACGTCCGGTTCATAGCAGGAATCTGCGAAATATTTCCATTCGTCAGGTATCGACGCTGCTTCTGCAATGTCGGAGCGGACCTGAACATTTCATCGCTCTATATGCTCAGCGAAACCCCGTTCCGGTGGATTCTGGGCGACGACGATCTGCCGGCCCCAGGCGCCTTGGGACAGGTCGCGGATGTCGTTGCCCGCCATGGCGACAAGACCGTGACCTTGTTCCATCTCGGCAATCTGATTGTCGACGCAGAATTACGCGACATCACCCACGATAAGGACATGCCAAGCTCTCAATATGAGCCTGGAATTCATTTTCTTGACATGGATCGATCCGTTCTGGGCATCGGCCGCGAATTTCTTAGAATGAGCGCCAACATCGTCAAGGTCCTTCCGTTCCATGACATCGTGGAACGTCATCTGGTTGGGCTCGGCCTTTCGCCCATCTGCTTCAATCTGAACGCCCTGACCCACGGCAAATGCTGCTTCATCAATCATCCCTTTCTCATCTATCGCGAAGGAGATAAATCGCACTGGATTTCCAGGTGGCCGCATATCGCCCATTATAATTTTCCACGATTTCTTGGCGCGATGGCACTGAACGGGCTGCTTTCCACCGCGACGGTGGACAGTTTTTTCAATGCACGGCCGGATTTCGTCTTCGGTGAAAATGCGGAACGTGCATCGGCCTTCAACCACAGGAACTGGCATCGGATGCTCACGGCGACCGAGCTTGAAGGTGCCGAGGCCAATCTGGCCAGCAACGATCTGATGAGCGGGCTTTTGAAGGATTGGGCGAACGGCCGACCCGTGGAGATCGATTGCTTGGTCCACGGGCGGACTTTCCGGCCCGAATGTTTCGGCGAAATCGCGCCCGGCTTCTTCGAGATCGACGAGCGGCTGATGTATGTCATCACCTCGGCCGACGGCAGCGGCAGTTGCGCCGGATTCCGCCTCTTCGGCATTCCTGCCTTCGGGCAGGCGGTGTGCGAGCTTCAGACCTGGGTGCGCGACGATGGGCAGCCTCCGGTGGTCAGCAGCCTGGGCATCAGGCCATCCGGAGAAAACTGTCCCTTCCGGCAGATTGCGGCCATCTCTCCCGCACCGGGCCGGCCGATTCTGTTCAAGGTTCCGCTGGGACAGGTCGAGGGCCCGGTCGATCTGGAAATCCGCTTCACGCTTGACAGCAGGCAGCCGGCAGGAACAACCGCACTGTGTGTCTTGAAACGGCTCGTCATCTCTCTGTCGACAATTGAAGGATGCGCTTGATGGTGCCGCTTGAAAGGCAACCGACCGGATCGGGAGCGGAGCGCGTCGTGATCCTTGGCGGAGGCGCAATCGGCACCATGGCAGCCGATCTCTGCACCGTCACCGGCCGGGAGCTTGTGGGCTTCCTCGACAATAACAAGGAGCCGCAAACACATGTTTACGGCACTCCGATCCTCGGCCCCTTCGATCTGGTGGAGAGGGATGCCGGGTTGCGCGCGGCCTGCCATTTCATCGTGGCGGTCAGCGATGCCGGGCTGCGCCGCGAATGGCTCGGGCGGATTGCTGCAGCAGGGGCGCGGCTGATCACGCTGATCCATCCGTCGGTCTCCTGCTCGCCTTCGGCCTGCCTGGGTGAAGGCATCATGATCTTCCCTTTCACCACGATCTATCCCGGAGCGCAGATCGGCGAGGGTTGTCTGATCGAAGGCCATGCCTGCGTCGGGCCGGAGGTGTCGGTCATGCCGGTCTGCGTGATCGCAGAGGGGGCGATCTTAGGCCATCGGACCCGCATCGGTACCGGCAGCTTCATCGGCGCCGGAGCCGTGTCACGTCCAAACATCACCATTGGCGAGGGGTGCCTGATCGGGGCGAACAGTACGGTCATCCGCGATATCCCGTCGTTCAAGGTTGCGGTCGGATCGCCGGCACGCGTGCTGCGGGACAATCTTTCTCTCAATCCCGCGCTTGCGGAACGGAGCCGGCAGAACCGCTGACGGAAGCATTCCTGGGTGCCAAACCCAGCCTCACCAGCATCATGACAGTTCCATTGCCGTGCTTCGGCACAGACTTGAAATTCCTTCTCCAGCCATTGGACAGCCATGATTCCTCTTCTGTCGATCGTCATTCCCACTTACAACCGCGACAGCTTCCTTTCGACACTGCTGACGGAACTGGCCAGACAATCGGCCGGTCTGCCTGCGGGAACGGTAGAGGTCGTTGTGCTGGACAATGCCAGTTCCGACCGCACCAACAGCGTGTGCCACGATATCGCGGCCGAACTTCCCTGCTTTCGCTACATTCGCAACCCGGTGAACATAGGCGCTGATGAAAACGTCCTGCGCTGCCCGGAGGCGGGAAGCGGCGAATGGCTGTGGATCTTCGGCGACGACGACATTCTGCATGATGGGGCATTGGCCCGTATCGTCGACCTGCTGAGGGAAACGTCCAGCGATATGGTGCTTCTGAACTACAGACAGGTTCATCGGGATGGTCTGACTTTGCTGGCCGAGAAGGTTTGCCCACTCGACGACGACATGACGCTCCCATCGTTGGGCCAATGGCTCGAACAGCCTGCCTCGCTTTGTCTGCTTGCCTTCATCACGTCCGCAATTGCCCGCCGGGCGCCGATGGTGAAGATCGACCCGTCGCCATACCGGACAAAAAGCTATTTCACCTTCCTCGGTGTCCGTTTCGAGCCGTTTGGGGACCGACCGGTGCACATCGTCGCAAATCCCTGCATCACCCAGCGCCAGTACAATTATCGTCCGGAACATGCCGATGCCCCGACCATAGGCATCGATACTTTTACTGGAATCGCCATTTACCGACTTCTCTTGCAGATCGCCAAGCGCAGCCATCTGCGTCCTGGAGAGCTATGGTCCGCCTCGGTCATCGATGGCATCGGTCAGGAGCTGCCGGTCATGAATTTTCTGGACTGGTTGATGAAGCACTCAATCGTCCCATCGCTTTCCGCCAATTTCCACGCGATGACGCCAGAGCAATGGAAGGCTCTTATGGACTTTTACCGGAACGAATCCGGTGAACTGCCCGAGCGGATCAGGAACCGCCTGCTGACAGCGATCAATGCCGCAATCGAGGCCCACAATGCGCTGTTCCGTTTGAAAGGAGCCTGACCCGTGACCGGACGCCGGATGTTTCGGACGGCGATCCTCGGCGCAGGGGGCTTTCTGGGTGCCTGGCTGACACGGGAACTGCTTGCGTCAGGCCATGCGGTTCTGGCCGTCACCCGGCCGGGCGGTGGTGAATGGCGCCTTGCAGGACTGGCTTGCGCCAGAGCTGCCGCAGATTTGGCGGACACCGACGCCCTGCGTTGGCTTCTGCGCGAGTTCCGGCCCCAGTCGATTGTCAATATGGCTTGGTCCGGTGTCGCCAACGCCCATCACGACGATCCGGCGCAAGCCGGCAACGTCGCCATGACGGTGCGGCTCGTCGCTTTGGCCGCAGAGTTGCGCTTGAGCTGCTTCGTCGGCGTCGGATCCCAAGCCGAATATGGGCCGCAGAACCGTATCCTGCGGGAGTGCGATGAGTTGAGGCCGACCACGCATTATGGCAGGGCGAAGGCAGATGCCGGTCGGGAGGCTGCAAGACTCTGTGCCGACAGCGGGATGCGTTTCGC
The DNA here is from genome assembly GCF_003116035.1 of Azospirillum sp. TSH64. Classification (GTDB taxonomy): domain Bacteria; phylum Pseudomonadota; class Alphaproteobacteria; order Azospirillales; family Azospirillaceae; genus Azospirillum. The sequence continues at coordinate 7,139,389 of NZ_LGQW01000015.1, read as the reverse complement.
TTGGCTGCGCGTCTTTTCGACCTATGGAGCGATGGACAACGGGAAATGGCTGATCCCGATGGCGATCAGTCGCCTTCTGCACGGCAAGCCCGTTCCCTTGACGGGCTGTGAGCAAAGATGGAGCTTTCTGCATGCCAGCGACGCCGCCGCCGCCTTCCGCGCGGTGGTGGAGCATGACGAAGCGAATGGCATGTTCAACCTTGGCCATCCCGAAGCGCTATCCTTGAAGGAAACGCTGATCCGGCTTCGCGATTTCGTCAATCCGCATGGCATCCTCGATTTCGGCCGCCTGCCTTACGGCCTGAACCAAGTCATGCTGCTCCAACCGGATGTCCACCGTTTGCACCGGCTTGGCTGGCAGCCGAAAGTCGAACTCGATGCCGGATTGCGGGAGACCGTTCGCTGGTTCACAGATCGGCCCACCCCTCAAGGCTTTCCGCTCGCCCCCTGACAGACATGAGCACAGTCCTCGGCAGCAAAGTTGGATCGTGCCCCGGCCGTGGTTTAGATGTTTAATGTTTGGTCCCGGCATGCGCTGGTCCGCATGAAAAGCCCCCACATCAGTGTCGCCGCAGACAGGCCGCGCCCGTCCGGTTCCGGCTGCATGGCGTTCAGCACCCACGCCATCTCGCCCTCCAGATGGTGGAAGACCGTCACCACCCGCCCCCCCTCCGGTGTCAGGACGGCGCCACCGCCTGTGCGCCGCCGGCCCTGCCATCGACCAGTGGACGGCCGAACAGGTTGTTCATGGCGTCGACGGCGTCCCAGGCCGCCTTTTAGGTGATGCCGTCCGACCGCGCCGCGGCGGAGATGCCGCCCTCCCGCGCCACCGCCTCCAGCAGCCGGATGCGATCCGCGCCGACCGGCGATGCGTTGGCCGCAGCGAAGGAAAGCTGTGCGCGAACGGGCATGGTCGAACTCGTGATTTCGTTATGTAGCTCAATTATTTAACAATATAACACATATGGTTATTGCCGGCTTTTCCCGTCAGGGAACAACGCCGGCATCGCGAAAGTCGCCGTTGGCGTTCACCGCCGATCATGGCGACGAGACGGGAGCAGGCTCTGCCCGGCTTTCGCTTCTGCGGTCACGCAACAGGATGATTGCCCGATCCTCACCGAGACTGATACGCTATATTCAATCGAATATAGAGGTGCGGACATCCCGATGGTCCATCTCCCGGTTCTTCGCAGGTCCGCCGCTGGCACGGTCGGCGCGCTGCTTCATGACGAAAGGGCCGCTGTCTTCCCCAATCCGGGGCTGGCGCCCACCGGCGCGCACCGAGCCCGCATCCGGGACATCGCGCCGAACCTGCATTGCTCGGTCATCGGCTCCTGCCTGATCACCGGCGAACTGCGCCAATTCTTCGTCAATCCGGGGGACGCCGACGCCCGCACCGCAACCGATCACACCCTGCATGGTCGTGGCGTCCAGTTGGCCCGGCAACGCAGCACGGCCGGCAAGCTGCTGCACAAGACGCTGGACCGGCGCCATGACACGGCGGTCCGCCGCTTCGCCAAAGCCGGCACAGCCGAGGATGTCCGCCGGCTCTGGCGCCAGTCCTTCGAGCAGGGTGACATCCCCGGTGCCTTTATGTCGGTGGACGGCCCGGCCTGATCAGCCAGGCCGACATCGCCTTCTTTCCGGTGGACTGCGTCAGCCATGCCGCCGCCGGACGCATCAAGACGCTGTGCCGTCAGGCCGGCAAACCTTTCGTCCCGCTGCGCAGCGCCAGCATTGCCAGCTTCATCGCGGCCATCGCCGCCCTACAGATCCAGGTCGAGGATCCATGAGTCCGCTCCGCCGCCTTGCCACCCTGACGCTGCTGGCCGCCACCGCCGCCATGTCAGCCGCCCCTGTGTCCACGGCCCATGCCGAGGAACTGGTTCTCTATGGGGCGGGCAGTCTGCGCGCCGCGATGACCGCCATCGCCGCCGACTACGCCAAGGCGACCGGCAACAGCGTGCGCACCGCCTTCGGGCCATCCGGCCTGATGCGCGACCGGATCGAGGCGGGCGAGGCGGTCGATCTCTTCACCTCGGCCGACATGGGACATGCGCTGACCCTGCGCAAGGACGGGCGGGCCGCCGCCGCGGTGATGTTCACCCGCAACCGGCTGTGCGCCTTCGCCAAACCCGAGGCAAGGCTGGAGCCGGCCTCCTTCGCCGAGCGGCTGCTCGACCCGTCGGTCCGGATCGGCACCTCGACGCCCAAGGCAGACCCCGGCGGCGACTACACCTGGGAGATGTTCCAGCGGATCGGGCGGCACCATCCCGGCGCCTTCGCCACCCTCGACGCCAAGGCCAAGAAGATCGTCGGCGGCAGCACCGCCGCGGACCCGTCCGATCCCGATCCGATCGCCTCGGCCTTCGCACGCGGCGACATCACGGTCATGATCGCCTATTGCAGCGGTGCCGAACAGCGGCGCCAGGCCACGCCCGACCTCCAGGTGGTGCCGGTTCCGCCGCCCTACGCCACCGGTCCCGAATATGGCTTGGCGATCACCGACCTCCGGAAGCCGGCCGCCGTCGGGCTGATGCTGGCGATCCTGTCGCCGGAGGGACAGGCGACGCTGGCGCGCTTCGGCTTCGACCCGGTCGGTCTGCCATCGGGCGGGGAGCGCTGACCATGCCCCGTCCCCTCCACGGACACCCGTCCTTTGCCGGCATGCCTCCGGTCCGGCCCCGGTTCGACGACCGCTCCGACGTCGCGGCGGTCGTCTATGGCGGCACGGACGACCCCGACAGGCTGCTCTCCGGCTTCATGCTCGACCTGCAGACCCAGGGCTTCGACGCGGTGGGGATCGTGCAGGTCCGCCAGGAGGCACCGTTGGACGGCAGGGCGGCGCATGGCTTCCGTCTGCTTTCCGGTCAGGGTCCCCTTTCTCCCGATGAGGATCCCGGCGGCGAAAGCCTCGCCGGTATTGGACGGCGGCTGGCCGTTCTGGTCGAAGAGCGGCCTGACATCGTCGTGCTGAACCGCTTCGGCTGGCAGGAACTCAACGGCTCCGGCCTGCTCGACGTCCTGCAACTCGCAATGCTGCGCGAGGTGCCTGCGGTCATCGCGGTGCCCGAGGCGCTCTTCCGCCACTGGCTCGACCTTGCCAACGGGCTGACCGTCAGGCTGCCCTGCGACCGTGCCGCGCTGGACCGCTGGTGGGTGGCGCTGTGGCGGGCACCGTCGGGCGGACGTCATCCGACGGCGTGCGAGCGCGACAAGTAACCGCGATCCCCTCCACACCATCATCATCGGACAGCAAGGTCGTCGGAACCGCCGCAACATTCAGCCCATGCACGACCTGGCACTGGATCGAGATGACGGAAGTGGTCATCGTCGTCACTTCGCGGTCCTTTCGGTCATGGTGAGGCCGGCCTGCTCACGGCGCGGCAGGCGGCCGTTCAGGGCGAGGTGGGCGACAAGACCGATCACCAGCCCCCAGAAGGCCCCGCCGACGCCGAGCAGCTTGATGTTCGCCGCGGATGCCAGGAAGGTGATGAGCGCCGCTTCACGCGATGTCGGATCGGCCATCGCTCCGGCAAGGCTGCCGCCGATGGTGCCAAGCAATGCCAGACCGGCAAGCGTGGTGATGAAGGTGGCCGGGAAGGCCATGAAGACGGCGGCGAGCGTCACCCCGAACACGCCGACCAGCACATAGAAGCAGCCGGCCGCGATGCCCGCGATCCAGCGCTTTCGCGGGTCTTCATGCGCTTCCCTCCCGGTGGCGATCGCCGCCGTGATCGCCGCGATGTTGAAGGCGTGCGAGCCGAACGGGGCCATGACGAGCGAGCCAAGGCCGGTCACAGCGACGATCGGATTGGCGCTGGTCTTGAAGCCGTCGTTCCGCAGCACCAGCATCCCCGGCATGTACTGGCCGGTCAGCGTGATGAGAAACAGCGGCAACGCGACAGACAGCAGCGCATTCAGCGAGAACGCCGGCATCGTGAAGACGGGCATGGCGAACTCCGGCTTCAGACCTGACAGATCCACCCGGCCTTGCGTCAGCAGGAACACCAGCCCGAGAACGAGGATTCCGACCACGGCATAACGGGCGGAAAAGCGCTTCAGCACGACATAGGCGACAATCAGCAGTCCGACGAGCAGTGGATCGACGCTCGCGCCACCGAATGCACCGACGCCGAATTGCAGCAGGATGCCGGCCAACAGCCCGGAGGCGATCCCCGGCGGGATCAGCCGGATGACCTTCTCGAAACAGCCCGAAAGACCGAGCGCGACGAAGGCCGCTGCCGAGATCATGTAAGCGCCGACCGCTTCCGCATAGGGAGTCGTCGCCAACGCGGTGACGAGAAACGCCGCCGCCGGCGTGGACCAGGCGGTGATGATCGGCTCGCGAAAGCGCCAGCTCAGGAACAGTCCCGTCAGTCCGACGCCGACGGAAACCGACCAGACCCACGAGGCCGTGAGTTCGGGGCCTAACCCAGCGACCTTCGCCGCCTGAAACACCAGGATGAAGGTGCCGCCATAGTTGACGATCACGGAGATCAGCCCCGCCACGATGGGATGGGTCAAGTCGTTCAAGCGGATCGACGAAGGTGAAGCATGTGAGGGCATGATCCTGATGGGTCTCCTGAAGTTCGGGGCGCACAGGCCAAAACAGCTGCATTGACAAATAGCCGGCCAATGGCCTGAATTACCCATCCACTTCGTTCGAGAGACCCAGACCATTTGTTCAAGCATTCCCAACTGGAATCCGTGAAGGCATGGATTGCCCATCCCGCCCATTCCGCGATGCCGCTCCATGCGCGGATTCAACGGGCAATCCGGCACCTGATCGTCGATGGCGCGCTCGGGCGGGGAAAGCCGCTGCCAGCCTCACGCCCGCTCGCCAAATCGCTCGGTGTATCGCGCGACACGGTTGAAGCCGCCTACGCCCAGCTTCATGCCGAGGGCTTCATCGACCGCCGGGTCGGCAGCGGCAGCTTCGTCGCCGAGATGACGGAGTTCACGCCGGGGCTCCGGCTATCCCGGCGTGACGCACTCGCGCGCAATCAGGCCCCGAACCTCAGCAAACGTGGGGCCGCAATGTCCCGCAGCGGCGGGGTGCGCGAGATGATGATTCCGCGACCCTTCGCGCATGGCGTGCCGGAAACCCGTAGTTTTCCGCTTCAGCTCTGGGAAAGGCTGGAGCGACAGGTGCGTAAGGAGGCCAGCGCGCAGACGCTGTTTCATGGCGATCCGCAGGGGACCGAACCGCTGCGCCGCGCCATCGCCGACTATGTGAATCTTGAACGGGGAGCCCGCGCCACAGCCGACCGGGTGCTCATCCTCACCAGTTCGCAGCAGGCCATGTCGCTTTGCGCCAACATGCTGCTCGATCCCGGCGACCGCATCTTCATCGAAGATCCTGCCTATTACGGCGCACGCAAAGCATTCGATGCGGCGGGATTGGAATGCGTGCCGGTTCGTGTGGATCGGCAGGGCATCGTCGTCGATCAGATCATTGCCGAGCCCCATAAGGCGAAAGCCGTTTCCCTGACGCCTTCCCACCAGTTTCCAACCGGAGCCACACTGGCGCTGGATCGCCGCCTTGCGCTCATCGAATGGGCATCACGGCATCAGGCCTGGATCATTGAGGACGATTACGACAGCGAATTCCACTATGCGGGCAAGCCGACCGCCTGTTTGCAGGGGCTCGATGCCCACGACCGGACCATCTACATCGGCACCTTCACCAAGTCGCTGTTTCCGGGTTTGCGGATCGGCTACGTCGTGCTGCCGCCCCAGCTCGTAAAGCCGATGACTGTGGCGCGCACCCTGCTTGATGGGCATTCGGCTCCGATGCCGCAACTGACGCTTGCCCGTTTCATGGAGGGAGGGCATTTCGGCGCCTATGTGCGCACCATGCGCGCCATCTATGCCGAACGTCTCGATGTGCTCGTCGACCTCGTTCAAGAGCATCTGTCCGATTTCGTCGAGCCGCGCGTTCCAATCGGCGGACTGCAAATGCCGTGTCTGCTCATTGGCGATCTGTCGGAGCGTATGGCGATCGACGCCGGGCGGCGCGTCGGGGTCGAGCTTCTGGGATTGACGGCACTTCACGCAACGAGCGACGCCAAGGGCGGTTTCCTGATGGGCTTTGCCGCTTACACGCCGGCCGAGATCGAGAATGCCGTCAAGAAGCTGGCGAACGCCTTTCTGGCGGTGGCCAAACCGTAGAAGACCGCCACTGCATTCCTTTGCCGAGGCGTTGCAACCGTCCTTTAGAGTGTGATCGCTTCAAGCGGAATCGCTTGAAGCGTGAATCACACGGAAAACCAAAAGCTTAGACTCTGTCTGATGCTTCCATAAGCATCAGACAGAGTCTAAACCCCATGCGCACTCAATGATCGAAAATTGCCGAGTGCTGGCGCAGGTCCTGACCGATGGCAAGCATGCCATCCCGAAGGCCCTGGAGAAGCCGATGGTCACATCGGGCATTCGTGTCGAAAGCGCCGCCGGTGCGTCGCGTGGCTTCGGCGCCGCCGACCATCGCGGGATCGCCAACTCGTGGCGCGTTTCCCGTTGCCGTACTAAACATCAGATACGGATGAGCGCGATCGATGAGAGGCGGACGTGACGGACTCGGCGGCTTACCATCGCCTGATGGCGTGCTCGGCATCCGGCAGCCTTGCCGATACGCAGAATCTCGGGCGCATGCTGCTGCGCCGTTGCAGCGACGCTTCGGCACCCTACCCCTGCGCATTGGGGCTGCCCCCGGACAGGCTGGGCGCCCTGGTCGAGACCGTCTTCCCGGAAGCGGCCGCCGGCTGGACGCCGGGGCGCTGCTTTTCCCGGCACGTCCATCGTCTGGCCGAAGCGGAAGCAGAGGATCACCCCGCCTGCCTCGTCTCCATCGACTTGGCCGCGCCGGAGATCCTGCGGTTGAAGCGCGAAGAGGAGGACTTCCTCGGCCTACTGCTGCGCAATCGCAGCACGGACCTGCCGATTGCCGCGGTTTTCGCCGCCATCATCGCGCGCGCCTGTGTGGAAAACGATCATCTCTGGCGCTCCCTCGGGCTGGCGGGGCGCAACGCCCTGGCGGATCTGCTCCGGCGCCATTTCCATCCGCTGGCGTCCGCCAACACCCGCAAGCTGCGCTGGAAGCGCTTCTTCTACGAGCGTCTCCACGCCGAAGGCCGGCCCACCGACCGGCCAACCGTCTGCGATGCCTGCTCCCATCATTCCGACTGCTATGGCGACATCATCCCGACGAGGCCGCACGGCATGCCTAAGTAGCGGATCATCCTGTTCCCAAGGCAGAGAGGCTTTTGACAGAGAGGCCGCAATCGATATATCCGTTCAAATATATCGATTGCGGATGGCAGGTGGGGCCTGCGGGGGAATACCGCATCGGTGAGAGGGAAACGGCTTATCATTGGGGGCGAGATGCGTAATTCCTGTCTGTATATTACGTTTACGATTGGGACGCTGACCGCCGGTGGGTCAGTCGCGGCCGATGCCGCCAGCGATCCGGCCGTCAATGCCGGGGCCGGCGTCTTCACGCTCGGCCAGATCAACGTGTCGGCCCAGGCGGCCGGACAGCCGATCGGCGGATCCAGCCTGTCGGCCGACGAGATGCAGACCTTCAACAAGCAGTCGCTCGATCAGGCGATGGACATCATTCCCGGCGTCACGTCGTCGACGACCGGCGGGCAGCGCAACGAACGGCTGGTCTACATCCGCGGCTTCGACCGCTACCAGATTCCGGTGATGATGGATGGCGTGCGGATCTATCTTCCCGCCGACAACCGGCTCGATTTCGGCCGCCTGCTGACCCCCGATCTGTCGGAAATCCAGGTGTCGAAGGGCTACGCCTCGGTGCTGGACGGACCGGGCGCCATGGGCGGCGCCATCAACCTCGTCACCCGCAAGCCGACCCGCGCCTTCGAAGCGGAACTGCGCCAGGGGCTGTCCTTCGACAACCGGGCGGCCCTGGGCGGCTACACCAGCTACGGCATGGCCGGCACCCGGCAGGAGCGCTTCTACCTGCAAGCCAGCGGCACCAGAACCGAGACCACCCACAGCCGCCTGCCGGAGAGCTTCAAGCCGGTGGCGTCGGAGAATGGCGGCAACCGCGACCAGTCGCAAGCCAGGGACTGGTCGGTCAACCTGAAGGCCGGCTTCACGCCCAACGACACCGACGAATATTCGATCAACGTCCAGAAACAGTCGGGCAGGAAGGGCGCGCCGCTGAACGTGAACGACAGCGTCGCCAACCAGCGCTATTGGAGCTGGCCCTATTGGGATTTGCAGAGCGTCTATTGGCTGTCGAACACCAAGCTGGGCAGCGCGTCCTACGCAAAGACCAAGCTCTATTACAACAGCTTCCAGAACGGGCTCTACGCCTTCGATGACGCCGCCCTGACGCGGCAGGCCACGTCACGCTCCTTCCGCAGCTATTACGACGACAAGGCCTATGGCGGCAGCGTCGAGCTGGGCACCGACCTGATCCCGATGAACACGCTGAAGGGCGCCCTGCATTTCCGCCGCGACGACCACAAGGAATGGCAGCGCCTCTACCCCGGCAATTTCCTGGAGCCCAAGCAGCGGGATCTGGAGGACACCTGGTCGGTCGCGCTGGAGAACAGCTTTCACGCCACGGAGTCCTTGGACATCGTGCTCGGCGCCAGCCACGATTGGCGCCGCCTGCACGAGGCGCAGGACTGGAACGGCACCGCCGCCGGCTCGATGATCGACTACAAGCGCGCCGACAGCGACGCCACCAATGCCCAGGGCGCCGTGGTCTACCGCTTCTCCAGGACTGGCGAGGCGCATGCCAGCATCTCCGCCCGCAGCCGCTTCCCCAGCATCTTCGAGCGCTTCAGCACCCGCTTCAACGGCGCCGCCTCCAATCCCGACCTGAAGCCGGAAAAGGCGATCAATTACGAGATCGGCGCCTCGGAGCGTTTCGGGTCCACCCGTGTCGAGGGCGCCGTCTTTCTCAGTCGCCTTCGCGACGTGATCGCCAACGCGCCAATCGTCATCAACGGCCAGTCGACGACGCAGAGCCGCAACATGGCGTCCGGCCTCTATCGCGGTTTCGAGGTCGCCCTCACCACCAGACTGACCCCGACGCTGGAGGTCGGCGGCAACTACACGCTGACCATCCGGTCGCTGTCCGACCCCAACATCCCCAACCTGAAGGCGGTCGGCACGCCGAGCCATAAGGTCTTCCTGCATGCCGACTGGCGCCCGACCGAACAGCTCGCCATCGTCCCGAGCGTCGAGGCGGCGAGCGGCCGCTACAGCCAGAGCACCGCGGGCACAGTGTTCCTCGGCAACGGTGGTTATGTCCTGGCCAATCTCCAGGCCAGCTACGACCTGACAGCCAACGCACAGGTGTCGGCCGGGGTGCGCAACCTGTTCGACACCAACTATTCGCTGGCCGACGGTTTCCCGGAGCCGGGTCGGACGATGTTCGTCACCGCACGCTACAGCTTCTGATCCTGGTCGGGCGCTTGAACCAAACCGTTCAAGCGCCCGCCGGCCGTTTCACTTTATCCGGATATACATCGATTCCGGGCAGCCTATAAGCAAGCCAAACGCTGTGGGACGCAGTGTCAAAGGGAGTCGAGGAAGACCAGCAGTGCTTTGCGGTTCAGCGACGGCATGCGACGGACCGCCTCGCGCGCCGGCTCGGCCTCGCCACCGTGCCAGAGAATGGCCTCCAGCGGGGTGCGGGCGCGGCCGTCATGCAGGTAGGTCGGGTGGTCGGTGACCACTGCCGTCAGGCCAAGCCCCCAGAGCGGCGGTGTCCGCCATTGGCGCCCGGTCGCCTGGAAGTCGGGCCGCCCATCGGCCAGCCCCTCGCCCATGTCATGCAGCAGCAGGTCGGTGTAGGGGTGGATGGTTCGGCCGGCCAGTTCCGGCAAGGCCGGCGACGGGCCGGTGCGCAGGGTCGGGGTGTGGCAGGCCGCGCAGCCGATGGCGGCGAACAGACCTTCTCCCACCCGCACCAGGGGATCGTCGGCGTTTCGCCGTGCCGGCACCGCGAGTGCACGGGTGTAGAGCGTCACCAGATCGAGCTGTTCGTCGCTCAGCTCCGGCTCGACCCTTCCCGTATCCTCTCCCGCTGCCGCCCGGCAGGCGGTCTGCGCCGCCGTGCAGCCATGGTGCGCAAACAGGGTCGAGGTCAGGCCGAGGTCGCCGTCGAAGGCCCCGGCATTCTGCTGACGCAGGCTCGGCTGGTTGGCCTTCAACCCGAAGCGGCCGACCGAAAAGGCGCCGCGCGCCGCATCCCACACCAGATTGACCCGCCCACGCACGCCGTCGCCATCACGGTCGTCCGGATCGGCGAGTGCCAGCAGATCGGCCTCCGGCACCGCCTCCAGCAGGCCGAGCCCGACGATCGGCGGCGCCATCCGCACCGAGGTCATCACCTCCGGGCCCAATGGCCCATAGCCGAGAGTGCTCAGCCGCAGGTCCGGTCGCCGCAGGGCAACCGGGGTACCGTCGGCCAGACGGTCGATGCGCTCCGACCAGACCAGCGTCGCCCGGCCCTCGCCCGGCACGCCGGGGATGCCGTCGGGGTTGAACTGGTCGCCATAGACCGGATGCGGTCGCGGCGCCCCACCCGCTTTGTCACCCGCCCCGCCGCCGGGCACCGACAGTCGGACCAGGGTGGACCGCATGCTGTCGCTCTCCCCCTCCGGTGGTTCTCCCCGGCCGTTCTTGGCGTGACAGGCGATGCAGGATTGCCGGTTGAACAGTGGGCCGAGCCCGTCGAGATCGGGCCGCACCTCCGACGGTCCGACGGTCCACACCTGCTGGAACAGCGAACGACCGGCATGGAAGGCGGCACGGTGAACCGGGTCGAGAGCCGGCAGCGGCCTGGAGAAGGCGTCGCGTCCCTGGACTGGCACCGTCACCGCCTCATCGGCCCGCAAGGGCGTCGCGGCGACCAACAGGGCGGCGGCGAGAAGGACAATCCGTCTCATGGCGTCGGCAGAGCCCGACGGACGAGATCCAGCGCATCGGCCTGGGCGGCGTCGATGCGGGCCGACCAGTCTTTCCGCATGGCCGCCTGCTCCTCCGGATTGCGATTGGAACGGCGGTCCTGGAAGCCCGGAGCGAGACGGTCGGCATCGGCACCGGCAACCGGAACGAAGCCGGCCAGCGTGCGCGCCCTGCTTACCAGGGCGGCGCGCTCCGGGTCGGGCTTGGTGGTGGGCTGGGCAGCCAGGGCGGCTTCGGCGGCGTGGATGGCGCCCCACAGCGTCTTCAACCGGTCCTGCCGCTCGGCGATCAGGCTGTCGAACAGCGCCGCGATCAGGCCGTGGCGGTTCAGCCCCTTCTCCATGTCGTAAGCGTAGGCTTCGGCCCCGATCCTCTGAAAGGGGTTGACGGTGCCGGCCGGCGCCTGGGTGTAGACGTCAGGACGCACCGGATAGCGGCGGATATCAGGATGGAACAGCAGCGCCTGCCCCGGCGCCGACAGCACAAAATCGACGAAGGCGCGCGCCGCGTCCGGGTGCGGTGCGGCTCTGGCGATCGCCACCTGGGCCGGCAGGAAGGCGGTGCGTGGCGGGTATACCAGCACCACCGGATGGCCGTTGGCGATGGCGCTGCGGGCGAAAAAATCCACCGTCACGGCGACGTCGGCCTCGCCGTTCACCACGCTCTCGCTGACCTGTCCGCCACTGCCGACCAGCGTCGCATCGGCCGCGGCCTCGCCGAGCAGCGCCCAGCCGGCCTCCCAGCCCTCCGCCTGCAGCAGGATGTCGTAGAGCGCTCCGGAGAAGCTGACCTGCCCGGCGATGGGCAGGGCCAGCCGCCCGTTCCAGCGCGTTGCTGCCAGATCGCGCCAAGTCGCCGGCTGCGGCAGGCGATCGCGGGCGAGTGCCGCCGGGTTGACGATCAGCCCGTAGCCGGCGACCTCGAACGCCTCGAAGAAGCCTTGGCGGTCGGAGACGAACTGCCCATCGACCACGCCCGGCAAAATGGCGCGGTCCACCGTCAGCGGCCGGAAGGCCCCTGCGTCGCGCAGCCGCGGAAAGCTGCCGAGCGAAGGCGTCCAATAGACGTCGACGCCGCCCTGGTCGGGCTTGGCCAGTTCCACCGCAGCGTCACGTGACGGTTTCCAGACCACCTGCAGGTCGGTGCCGGGATTGGCGCGCTCGAAGGCCTGCTCGTAGCGTTGCACAAGCTCATCCGGGTAGCTGGTCATCACGACGACCTGCCCCTCCAACGCCCAGCCCGCTCCGGAGCCGAGCATCAGAACGGAGCCAAGCAGCGAAGCGGCGATCCGAGGGAAAAGCGGGCGCATGATGGGCGACCTCGTTACAATTATATCCATCAAGATATAGCGATTACCCTATATCGACCTTTGGATCAGCGCAACACCGGCAATGTGGGCTGGAGCGGCAGCCTGCCAGGGGGGCCAACACTGTCCGCACGCCCGCTGTCATACGGCCATATCCATTCATAAACTGCGGTCTTGACCCGGCACCGGAAATATTGAATTGGATATAGCGATTCTGGCCGTCGGCGTGATTCTGTTGAAAGGACGCTTCCGATGCGCTTGAAAACCCTGGTCCTTGCGTTCGGCCTCCTCGCCGTCCAGGCTGCCGCCGCCTCGGCGCAGGAACTGTATGCCTATGTCGGAGCCGGACTGCGGCCCCCGGTGGACGCCCTGATCACGGCGTTCCAGAAGGAAACCGGCATCGTCGTGCGCGCCGAGTATGGCGGTTCCGGCCAGTTGCTGGCCCGCTTCGCCGAAACGCGAAAGGGTGATCTATTCATTCCCGGCACCACCTTCTACACCGACAAGCTGAAGGAGCAGGACGCCGTCGCCGACCTGCAGGTTCTGGTGATGCATGGCCCGGTTCTCGCCATGGCGCCGGCCAGGGCGGACGCCATCCGCAGCGTCGCCAACCTTGCCAAGCCCGGCTTGCGTCTCGGCCTCGGCGATCCGCGGGCGCTGGCGCTGGGGCGCACGGCAGGGGAGATCCTCGACAAGTCCGGCCAAGGCGAGGCGATCCGCAAGAACGTCACCGCCCGCGCGGCGACGGTGAAGCAGTTGGCCATCTATGTGCTGGACGGCAATGTGGACGCCGCCATCATCGGCGCCGCCGACGTGGCGCAGAATCCCGGTAAGCTCACCGTACTGGCGATTCCGCCATCCTGGTATCAGGCGGAATACGCCCCGGTCGCCGTACTGAAGACCAGCACCGCGCCGGACGCCGCCCGGCGCTTCGCCGCTTTCCTGGCGTCGGACGCCGGGCTGGCCGTTTTCCAGAGTTTTGGGTTCCCGCCAGCGCCCAAACCATAAGGCGCCGCATGACGCGCTTCGAACGTCTGCTCATCCTGCCGCTCGCGCTCATCGCCCTGATGATCGTCGGCGTGCTGGGTGCGCTGGCTCTGCGGCTGCGGCCGGGGGAACTGGCCGCAGCCGTCACGGCGCCGGAAACGCTGTTCGCCCTGCGCCTGTCGCTGTTGACCTCGGCGGCGGCGCTGGCGATCGCGCTGCTGCTCGGGCTGCCCGCCGCCTATCTGATGGCGCGGCGGCCCTTTCCCGGACGGGCGCTGCTCGATACCCTGCTCGACGTGCCCCTGGTCATGCCGCCACTGGTGGCGGGGCTGGGGCTGCTGTTCTCGCCGGCGGGCGTGGTACTGGCCCTGGCCTTCATCGCCACCACCGTCGTCCTGCGCAGCGCGGCGGCGGCCTTCCGGGCGGTGGACCCCGGCCATCGTGCCGCCGCGTGGACGCTGGGGACCGGGGCATGGGAGGTGTTCCCTCTCCTATCGTTCCCATTGCTCAAGACGGCATGACCAGCCCATTGCGGCCACCATCGGCCGCAACGGGCTGGCCCTGATGTGTGATTGTCTATCGGACGGCGAGCGGATGGGAGATGACCCGCTGGGTCTGCTCGCCCAGACCCTCGATGCCGAGCGTCACCACGTCACCGACCTTCAGGAAGGCGGGCTCGGGCTTCTGCCCCATCCCGACACCGGGCGGCGTGCCCGTGGCGATGATGTCGCCCGGCATCAGCGTCATGTGACGGCTGACGTAGGAAACCAGGGTCCTGACGCCGAAGATCATCGTCGCCGTGCTGCCGTCCTGCATGCGCTGTCCGTTGACGTCGAGCCACATGCACAGCGCCTGCGGATCCGCGACCTCGTCCGCGGTCACCAGCCACGGTCCGACCGGACCGAACGTGTCGCATCCCTTGCCCTTGTCCCACTGGGAGGATTGCATCTGGAACGCGCGTTCGGACACGTCGTTCAGCAGGCAATAGCCGGCGACATGCGACAGGGCGTCGGCTTCTGAAACGCACTGCGCCTTGGTGCCGATCACGACCCCGAGCTCCACCTCCCAGTCGAGCTTGGTCGACCCCAGCGGCTGGATCGTGGGCTCGTCCGGGCCGCACATCGCGCTGACCGCCTTGAGGAAGATGATCGGCTCGCTCGGCACGGCCAGGCCGGCCTCCTCGGCATGGTCGGAATAGTTCAGACCGATGCAGACATATTTCGACGTGCCCGTAAACGGGATGCCGAAGCGGGGATTGCCGTCGACGACGGGCAGGCCGGCGGGATCGACGGCCGTCAACCGGCGGAGCCCCTCCGGCGACAGCATCTCCGCCGTGAGGTCGGAACAGTGCGACGACAGATCCCTCAGCCGGCCCTCTCCATCGAGCAGACCCGGCTTTTCCGCCCCATCCTGGCCATAGCGACACAATTTCATCGGTCATCGTCCTTGTGGCGCCGCCTGTCGAATGCCCGTCCGTCCGTCCGGCAAAGCCCTTCGGTCGGCGAGGCGTTCGCAGCGGCCCGGTTGTGTTTCATGATGTGAGACGTGATGCGTCCCCGTCGTCCGGCGGGGATCGCGGCCCTCCCGGAGGCCGCCTCAGAGGCCGGCGCGGTTCCGGCCCTTCACGGCCGGGTTGACCACGTTGATCGGCCACTCGCCGCTCAGCACGCGCCGGACTTCCGACGGTGCTCCCGACTGCAGCCCGACCATCGCCTCTTCGCTGTACCAGGCCGCATGCGGCGTGATGATGACGTTCTCGCGCCCGCGGAGCGGATGCGGATCGGGGAGCGGCTCAGGATCGGTGGTGTCGAGGGCGCAGCCGGCGATGCGACCGGTATCAAGGGCGCGTACCAGGGCGGCGGTGTCGACGATCGGGCCGCGCGCGACATTGATCAGGATGGAGGACGGCTTCATGCGCGCGAAGGCCTCGTCCCCGATCAGTCCGCGCGTCGCGGTGGTGAGGGGCGGGTGCACCGAAAGGAAATCCGCCTGCTCCAGCACCGCGTCCAACTCCTGCTTCTCGCCGGGAACGGCGAACTGGCCGTTCTCGACGAACGGGTCGCTGAACACGACGCGCATGTCGAAGGCCGCAGCCCGTGCGGCCACCTTCCGCGCGATGTTGCCGAACCCGACGAGGCCGAGCGTCTTGCCGGCGAGCCGGGTCATCGGCTTGCCCAGGGGCACCGCCCATTCGCCGGCGCGGACGCGGCGGTCGTAGAAGGCGATCTTGCGGGCGGCCGCCAGCATCAGGGCCATCGCGTGTTCCGCAACCTCGTCGACGCAATAGGTCGGGTTGTTGGTCACGATGATGCCGGCTTCGGTCGCCGCCGCCAGGTCGATGGTGTCGACGCCGATGCCATAGCGGGCGATGACCTTGCACTTGGGCATCCGCCCGATCACCTCGGCCGTGATCGGGCCGGCATAGGTGTTGAGAAGGGCATCGCAATCGGCGGCCTGCTCGAGAAACTCGGCCGGAGCCGCCGCCTTGAACGGGACCAGATCGGCGATCCCGTCGAGCGTGTGATGCTCGACGTCCAGCGATTCCCAGACGTAATCGGTCAGTACGACCTTGGCTTTACCAGACATCGTCAATCCCTCACCTTGATCTTGAACATGTGCCAGGGCCGCTCGACGAGATTTCCCCCGCCGGAGAACATCGGCACCCGGTTCAGCTGCGATGCCGTGAAATGAACGTAGCCGTCCGTGCTGATCGACGGCGTGATCGGCCAGACCAGGTCGGGCCGGCTGACCACCATCTCGGACGCGCCGTTGCTGTCGGGCCGGATGCGGCGGATGCCGTTGTTCTCCGCGTCGGTCAGGTACCAGGTGCCGTCGCGGTCGCGGCAGATGCCGGCGACCCACGGCCCCCCGACATCGAAGGCGACGGAAACCCGGCTGGCGATTTCGCTGTCGGTCAGCGACGGATCCTTGAACGTGTCGACATGCGTCTTGAAGATCTTCCGGCCGAACAGGCACATGAAGTAAAGGGTGTCCGGATCGGAGCCGAACTCCAGCAGGTCGTTGTGGATGTACATCGGCTTGCCGTTGAGGAGCGTGATTTTGCGCCCCTCCATTATCGGCACGTCCTCGGGCTCGCAGCGCATCAACGGGTGCCCGACGAGAATGCGCCGGTAGCTGTTGTCGCGCAGATCGATGACGTAGAAGGAGCCTTCCTTCGATTCCGCCATGAAGGCGTGATCGCCGTGGAAGCGCATGTGCGCCAGGCGCGTTCCGGAATGGGCGGTCTTCGGGTCGAAGATGATGACCCGCTTCGTCTCCCCGGTTTCGATGCTGATCTGCACGACCTTGACGGCGCCCTCGATCGCGGTCGCGAAGTGGGGGGCTGCCGCGTCGAGCACCCAGAGATTTCCCTTGCCGTCCGGGATGATGCTGTTCACGTCGACGAAATGCTGC
This sequence comes from Azospirillum sp. TSH64, assembly GCF_003116035.1. GTDB lineage: Bacteria > Pseudomonadota > Alphaproteobacteria > Azospirillales > Azospirillaceae > Azospirillum. Next base: position 7,122,729 of record NZ_LGQW01000015.1, on the reverse strand, counting down.
GTCGGATCCTTGCCTTCGGCCCATTCGTTCCAATGGTTACCGGGAAAGGGTTTGAAGGAGCCGTCGGGGAACACCTCGACGACGCCCGGCGTCGGCCCGAGCCACCCCGGCATCGATGCGAAGAGGCGGCCGCCGGTCGCCACGGCACCGTTCCAGAGAAAGTCCGGCGACCGGGCGATCTCGATCAGTTCGGACGACGGCTGGGGCGCCGCGGTCCCGGCATCGGGCGACAATGATAGCTTCGTGGACATCAGCGATGATGCTCCTGGTGTTGCTGGGCCGCCGGAGCGGCCGGAAGGGCCTTGTCCGAACGGATCAGGACAGGAAGTCGTGGAGCAGCGCGGCGTAGCGCACCGGCGTCTCCTGCATGGGGTAGTGGCCGGCCTCATGGATCGTCTCGAAGCGGCTTCCGGCGGCGGCGGGCCCCAGCTTGTCCCGCACATCGGCCTCACGGAAACCGTCGGCGTCATGCGCGCCGGTCACCACCAGCGTAGGCATGGCGTAGCCTGCCAACTCGTCGGCGAAGCCGCCGCCGAGCAGCATGTTTTTCAGATAGCCGCTACGCGCCGCATCCGTCGCGGTCTCCCGCGACCGGCGCGCCTTGTGATCGAGCCAGACGTCTCCGTACCGGTTGCCGGTCACGGCGGCGACGATGTTGCGGCAGGCCGACCGGTCGACGGCGACGCTCTCGAAGAAGGCGCGCGTGTCATCATCGAGATCGAGGCCGCCGGCGGTCACCGGTGCCGCCAGCACCACCGCCGTCACGCGCTCCGGCAGGGCGAGCGCGAGCTTCATGGCGACCATCCCGCTCATCGAATGGCCGGCGACGGCGAAACTGCCGAAGCCCAGGTGATCCGCCAGTTCGGTCAGGTCGGCCACGGCCTGGTCGAGAGAAAATCCCTCGAGGTGGCGCGACAGGCCATAGCCGCGCAGGTCCGGGAAGACCCAGGTGAAGCGGGCCTCGTCGAGATAGGGCAGGATCGGTTCGTAGGTGGTTCGGTCGCCCAGCCAGTCGTGCAGCATGACGATTTTGGACGGGCCGCACCCGACGGATTGGTATCCAATCACGTTTTGTCCTCCAACGGGGTGTATGAGCGTTCAGGTTCGGAGCCGAAGCTCAGAGGAAGCCGGTCGAGATCCAGGGGACGGCGGCCACGATCACCAGGGCGGCCGCGACGGCGGCGATGTAGGGCCAGACGGCGCCCATCACGCTGTCGGGCGACTCCCGTCCGATGGCGCAGGCGGCATAGAAGCCGACGCCGAAGGGCGGCGTGAACAGCCCGACACCCATGGCGAGGACCGCGACGATCGCGTAATGGACTTCGTGGATGCCCAGCGTCTTCGCGATCGGAAACAGCAGCGGCCCGAAGAGCACGATCGCCGGAATGCCTTCCAGCAGGCTTCCGAGCAGCACGAACAGCACCACGGACACCGCCATGAAGCCGGCCGCACCACCGGGGAGGTTCGTCATGACCGCGGCCAGATCGCGCGAGAAGCCGGACTGGGTCAGCGCCCATGCCATCGCGGTCGCCATGCCCAGGATGATGAGGATCGATCCCGACAGCGCCGCCGTCTGCACCAGCATGGGATAGAAGCCGCGCCAGTTGAACTTGCGGTACACCACAGCACCAACCAGCACCGCGTAGACCACGCCGATGGTCGAGACCTCGGTGGCGGTCGCGACCCCCTCGACCACGGCGGCCCGGATGATGAACGGAAGCGCCAGAGCCGGCAGTGAATAGACGAACGCCTTGCCGATCTCCCGCGCCGACGGCCGCTTGACGCCGCTCAGGTTGTCGCCGCGTGCCCGGAAGGCGCAGACCACCGCCAGGGCGGCGCCGGCGACGACCGCCGGCAGAAGGCCGGCCGTGAACAGGGCGGCGATGGAGACGCCGGTGACGGAACCCAGGATGATAAGAACGAAGCTCGGTGGGATGGTTTCCGTCTGGGCACCCGAGGCGGCAAGGAGCGCCACGAGATCCTTGCGCGGCAGCCCGCGTTTTTCCATCTCGGGGAACAGCATCGGAGCGATCGCCGCCATGTCGGCCGCTTTGGAGCCGGAAATGCCCGAGACGAGGTACATGGCGCCGAGCAGGACATAGTGCAGCCCGCCCCGCACATGGCCGACGAGGCTCGCCATGAAGCCGATCAGCGCGCGCGCCAGCCCGCTGGATTCCATGACGAGGCCTAGCAGCACGAACATCGGAATGGACAGCAGGATGATGTGCGAGACGCCCTCGTCGATGCGGCCGATTATGACCTCTAGCGGCATGCTCGTCGTCGACGTCAGGTAGGCGGCCGTCGCGATGCCGAAGGCGAAGCCGATCGGCACCCCGACCAGGACCGCGGCCCCGACGCCGAGCACGAAGAAGACCACCAGATTGTACTTGCCGAGGCTCATCAGCACCGGCTCGCCGACCACCAGAGCAGCAGCCAACCCGGCAACGATCATGAAGGCGACGGAGAGTTGGCGCAGGTTGGCGGCGGCGAGCAGGCGGGCGAGGCAGATCATCAACATGAGAGCGATGCCAACCGCCAAGCCCAGCACCCGCAAGCCGTCCGGCAGTTCGAGCGCCGGGGTCGTGATCATCCATTCGCTGTCGGCGTAATGCAGGGCCGGCGCGACGAGCAGGATCAGCAAGGCCGCCATCGTGAGGACTGACAGGGCCTCGAGAACCGCGCGGGTGCCTGTCCCGACCTTGCCGACGACCAGGGTGAGCCGCATATGCTCGTTGCGGCCGAGCGCGATGACCGACCCCAGCATGACAAGCCAGAGGAACAGGATGGCAGCCAGCTCGTCGGCCCAGCTGATGGGGGCGTCGAAGACGTAGCGTGCGACGACGCCGCTGAAGAGTATCACGGCGATGACCACGACCAGCGCCGCTGCGACCGGACAGGTGATGGCCATGATCGCCCGTTCGATCGAGGCTGCGACCGAGCTGCGGACGGAGACCGGGGGAAACCCGTCGGCCTCCTGTCCCGGGGTGAGATTCACCTCCATGCCGCCGCTCGTCACGTCAGCTCGCCGGTGTATTTGGTCAGGAGCTTCCAGGCGTCGGCGTCGTATTTCTGCCGCCACTCGGCATAGAAGCCGGCCCGGCGCAACTCCGCCTTGAAGCTCTCGATGTCGGGCCGGGTGAAGGTGATGCCGGCGACCGTCAGCTTTTCCTTCAGCGACGCATTGAGCGCCGCCGAGGCGGCACGCTGCTTCAGGCCTTCCGCGTCGAAATTACGGGTGACGATCTCCTGAAGATCCTTGGGCAGGGCGCTCCAGGCATTCTTGCCGGCGAGCAGCCACGACCCGTCCCAGATGTGGTTGGTCTCGGAGATGTTCTTCTGGACCTCGTAGAACTTCGCCGTGTCGAACACCACCAGCGGGTTCTCCTGCCCGTCGACCAGCTGGGTCTGGAGGGCGCTGTAGGCCTCGCCCAGGTTGATGTTGACGGGTGCCGCACCGAGGGCCTTGAAGAGCGAGGTGTAGAGCGGGCTCACCGGGACGCGCAGCTTCAGCCCCTTGAGGTCCGCCGCCTTCGCGATCTGCTGGGACCCGGTGCTGATCTGGCGGAAGCCGTTGTCCCACACGGTTGCGAAGGGATGCACGCCGACCTTGGCGAAGGCCGACCGGATATGGTCGCCGAGATCGCCGTCGATCGCCTTCCAGACCTGATCGTAGTTTTGGAAGGCGAAGCCCATCCCGTAGATCGACGCGACCGGGACGAAGGTGCTCAGGATCAGGCCAGCGGTCGTGAAGAACTCGACGCCGCCGCTGCGCAGTTGGGACATCATCTGGCTGTCTCCGCCGAGCTGGCTGGAGCCGAAGACCTCGATCCTGAGGCCGCCGTTGCTGTCCTTGCCGATCTGCTCGGCGGCGGCGACCAGATGGGCGTGCAACGGATGGGTCAGCGGGAAGCCGTGCGCGAACTTGTACCTGAAGGACTGCGCCTTGGCGGACCGGATCAGCGCGGGAGCTGAAACGGCCAGGGTGGCCGCGGTGACCGCTTTGCCGAACGTCCGTCTGGAGATCATCGTCATTTTTTCCTCCCATTCCGCGCCGCTCCGGCGCATTGACAATAGGGATGTCTGATTGTTGACAATACGTCAATAAGGAATCTGATTGTCGACAATCATAAAGTTCGAAAGTTGACTTTTGCCGCCGAACTGCTATCTCTGACGGTGGGAAAGGACGGTTCGCACGCTCCTTCCCGCTTTGGCTCCATCGGGCCGGGAAAGAGGAACGGCATGCCCACGGTTGAAGACCAGCTTGAGCTCGTCAGGTCGAAGACGCTCGCCACTCTGGTGCAGGAGCGGATCGTCCGCATGATCCGGGAAGGCGAGCTGATATCCGGAGACAAGCTTGTCGAGACGAGTTTCACGGCCAAGCTCAACGTGAACAGGGCGGCGGTCCGCGAGGCGTTCCGCGGCCTTGAAGAGGCCGGTCTGGTGAAGCTCGAGAAGAATCGCGGCGTGTTCGTCCGCGACTTCCTGCCCAAGGAAGCCATCGAACTCTACGAAATGCGTGCCTGCCTGGAGGAAATGGGTGCCCGCCGCCTCGCCGGCATCATCACGGACGTTCAGGTCGGGGAACTGCAGGACATTAATGCCCGGCTGCTCGTCTGCGCCAGGAACAAGGACATCGAGAGCTATTACCCCCTGAACATCGAGTTTCACGATCGCATGATCGACATGACGGAGCACCGTGTCCTTCAGGAAACCTATCGGCGGCTGGTGGACCGGATGCACCTGCTGCGGCGGCGCGGATACGAGACCGGCGACGGCCTGATCGAATCGAACGCCGAGCATGACGCGGTGCTCGAGGCGCTTGCCGCACGGGATGTGGAGCGCACTGCGGCCGCCGCGCGGGCGCATGTCATGAAGGGAATGCAGAGGTACGTCGCCGCACAGCGGGACTGACTTTCCACAAGAGCTTTTACGGTGGCGCCGCTCGCGGGAGAGCTTTGGCCGGCGCCGGTCGGTTTGCAAAGAAGGAATGCCGACAGATGGCCGATACCCTCGATAAGGTCGGGAAAGTGGCTGTCGTGACCGGGGCCGGCTCCGGCATCGGCAGGAGCGTGGCGCTGGGCCTGCTCGACGCCGGCTACCGGGTCGTCCTCGCCGGCCACCGGGCAGACCGGCTGGACGCCACGATCGCGCAGGTGGCCGAGCGGAAGCGTACCCATGTACTGGCGCTACCCATCGACGTGGCCGATCCGGCAGCGGTGGACGCCCTGTTCGCCGAGGTGGAAAGGGTCTACGGCCGGCTCGACCTGCTGTTCAACAACGCCGGGACCAACGTACCAGGCGTCCCGTTCGAGGATTTGTCCCATGACCAGTGGCGCAGCGTCATCGACGTCAACCTCACCGGCGCGTTCCTCTGCGCCCAGGCCGCCTACCGGCTGATGAAGCGTCAGTCGCCGCAAGGAGGCCGGATCATCAACAACGGTTCCCTGTCGGCGCACGCCCCGCGCCCTTACTCGGCACCTTACACGGCCAGCAAGCACGCGATTACCGGACTGACCAAGTCCATCGCGCTCGACGGCCGCAACCACGGCATCGCCTGCGGCCAGATCGACATCGGCAACGCTGCCACCGACATGGCGGCCAAGTTGGGCAAAGGAGCCTTGCAGCCCAACGGATCCGTTCAACCCGAGCCGTTGATGGACATGAAAAGCGTGACCGATACGGTCCTGTACATGGACGGCCTGCCGCCGCAGGCGAATGCCCTGTTCGTCACCGTAATGGCAACGACCATGCCGTTCGTCGGGCGCGGCTAAGCGGTCTTTCCGAACTCCGCCTCCATATGGGCGGGCACGGAAATCCTCAAAGATCAATGTGTCTGTCGAGCTTCGGAGCGGGCATGCCCGGGGCGATCCGGCAGATTGGCTCGGTCATCCTGGCGCGTCGAACGAGGAAAGTGAACCGCTCCGGGTTTGTCGGAGGCTCCATTTCTTGAGAAAATAGAGTCATCATGACGAAGCAGAGATCAGCGAAATACGCCCCTGAAGTCCGCGAGCGCGCGGTTCGGATGGTGTTCGAGCATGAGGGGGATCACGCCTCGCAGTGGGCTGCGATCGGCTCGATCGCGTCCAAGATCGGCTGCACGGCGGAGACACTGCGGGGCTGGGTCCGGCAAGCCGAGCGCGACCAGGGCAAGCGGCCCGGCCCAACGACGGACGAGCAGGAGCGGATCAAGGCGTTGGAGCGTGAGGTGCGGGAACTGCGCCAGGCGAACGAGATCCTGCGCAAGGCGTCGGCGTATTTCGCCCAGGCGGAGCTCGACCGCCCGTTCCGGAAATGATCACCTTCATCGACGCGCACCGCGCCGTCCACGGGGTCGAACCGATCTGCAAGGTGCTGCCGATCGCCCCGTCCACCTATCGCGCCCATGCCGCCCGGCGGGCCGATCCGGCCAAGGCGCCGGCCCGCTCGCGAAGTGACGCGGAGCTGAGGGAGGCTATCCGGCGGGTCTGGGACGCGAACTTTCAGGTCTACGGGGTACGGAAAGTGTGGCGACAGTTGCGGCGGGAGGGCACCGACGTGGCGCGCTGCACGGTGGCCCGGCTGATGAAGCACATGGGTCTGAAGGGGGCGACACGCGGCAAGGCGGTGCGCACCACGATCAGCGACCGGGCGGCGCCCTGTCCTGCTGACCGAGTGAACCGCCAGTTCCAGGCGCCCCGCCCGAACGCCTTGTGGTTGGCCGATTTCACATACGTGTCGACATGGCAGGGCTTCGTCTATGTCGCCTTCGTCATCGACGCCTTCGCGCGCCGCATCGTGGGCTGGCGGGTGTCCAGTACAGCCCACGCCGGCTTCGTTCTGGATGCGCTCGAACAGGCACTTCACGATCGCCGGCCGGCCAAGGGCAGCGGCCTCATCCATCACTCCGACAGCGGATCGCAATACGTTGCGATCCGCTACACCGAGCGTCTCACCGAAGCTGGGGTCGAGCCCTCCGTGGGCAGCGTTGGCGATTCCTACGATAACGCGTTGACCGAGACCATAAACGGTCTCTACAAGACCGAGGTGATCCGGCGCCGCGGGCCATGGCGCACATTGGAGGCTGTCAAGTTCGCCACCCTGGAGTGGGTCGACTGGTTCAACCACCGGCGCCTTCTCGAACCCATCGGCAACATTCCTCCCGCCGAGGCCGAAGCGCGTTACTATACCCAAACCGAGGACGTCGCTATGGCGGCGTGACTCAACACAAATGACCTCCGAGAAACCCGGAGCGGTTCAGTCTTCGGTTCAGTCGAGGAACTCACCAAGCTTGCCAATGACAGCATGCAGGCCACCATTGACGAAGCGCTTGATAACCCCGCCTTCCTTACCGTGGTGGGAGCACGCTGACCGGCTCTGAATCGTTGCTGCAAAGGGCCATCTGGCGCATCAGCCGGGGCAGCGGTCGACAAAGTCGCGTGCCCCCTGCCCTCTCGAACGCCGGGTTGGAGGCGCAGCGTTCTGGCGACCTGCCGGCGATCCTGGAGGCGTGCGCCGGGGCGGACCCGAAACGCCGACAGCCCGCCTCGTGGGAGGCGGGCTGTCAACTGTCGGTGGTTGCGGGGGCAGGATTTGAACCTGCGGCCTTCAGGTTATGAGCCTGACGAGCTACCGGGCTGCTCCACCCCGCGGATGTCCATTATGCTGGATGACGGATGTCGTGAAGATGCAAGCATTTGGCTTTTGCGTATTGAGCGTCTCATGTGCCTGAGCGACCTGGCGGCGACCTACTCTCCCACGTCTTAAGACGCAGTACCATTGGCGCGGAGGCTTTTCACGGCCGAGTTCGGGATGGGATCGGGTGTTTGACACCTCGCCATGACCACCAGGTCACCGAGGCACAAGACCGACGCTGTTACCGAAAGCGCTTAATGCTTGTTCAGTGCAAGTGAGGAGGATGTATCGAACGGCGATGCGCTGGTCAAGCACTGCTTTGGAGCAGGCTTGCTGCTGCGCATGGCGCGGTTAGTGGTGTCGAGATCAAGCCGATCGAGCGATTAGTAAGGCTTAGCTTCAAGCATTGCTGCCCGTCCACATGCCTCCTATCGACGTGATGGTCTGTCACGGCTCTCAAGGGAGCTCTGGTTTAGAGGTGGGTTTCCCGCTTAGATGCTTTCAGCGGTTATCCCGTCCATACTTAGCTACCCGGCCATGCCACTGGCGTGACAACCGGTGCACCAGAGGTATGTCCATCCCGGTCCTCTCGTACTAGGGACAGATCCTCGCAAAACTCCGACACCCACGGCAGATAGGGACCGAACTGTCTCACGACGTTCTAAACCCAGCTCACGTACCACTTTAATCGGCGAACAGCCGAACCCTTGGGACCTGCTCCAGCCCCAGGATGTGATGAGCCGACATCGAGGTGCCAAACGACTCCGTCGATATGGACTCTTGGGAGTCATCAGCCTGTTATCCCCGGCGTACCTTTTATCCGTTGAGCGATGGCCCGTCCACGTGGAGCCACCGGATCACTATGGCCGACTTTCGTCTCTGCTCGACTTGTCAGTCTTGCAGTCAGGCGGGCTTATGCCATTGCACTCGACGAGCGATTTCCGACCGCTCTGAGCCCACCATCGCGCGCCTCCGTTACACTTTGGGAGGCGACCGCCCCAGTCAAACTACCCGCCATGCAGGGTCCCGGACCCGGATAACGGGCCACGGTTAGATGCCAGAGACTTCAAGGGTGGTATTTCAAGGTTGGCTCCACACGAGCTGGCGCCCATGTTTCCAAGCCTCCCACCTATCCTACACATGAAGTCCCTAGCACCACTGCAAAGCTGTAGTAAAGGTGCACGGGGTCTTTCCGTCTGACCGCGGGAACTCCGCATCTTCACGGAGAGTTCAATTTCGCTGAGTTGGTGTTGGAGACAGCGGGGAAGTCGTTACGCCATTCGTGCAGGTCGGAACTTACCCGACAAGGAATTTCGCTACCTTAGGACCGTTATAGTTACGGCCGCCGTTTACCGGGGCTTCAATTCAGAGCTTGCACTCCTCCTCTTAACCTTCCGGCACCGGGCAGGCGTCAGACCCTATACGTCGCCTTGTGTGGCTTCGCAGAGCCCTGTGTTTTTAGTAAACAGTCGCTACCCCCTGGTCTGTGCCCCCCGCCATGGCTTGCGCCACAACGGGGCCCTCTTCTTCCGAAGTTACGAGGGCAATTTGCCGAGTTCCTTCAACACCATTCTCTCAAGCGCCTGGGTATACTCTACCAGTCCACCTGTGTCGGTTTGGGGTACGGTCTATATGGCGGGGCTATTTCCTGGAACCGGTCCACAGCACGATCAATCCGATAAGATCGTACACGCTTTCCAATCCGTCACCTCCGCCAGGCCCACGAATATTAACGTGGTTCCCATCGACTACGCCTTTCGGCCTCGCCTTAGGGGCCGGCTCACCCTGCGTGGATTAACCTTGCGCAGGAACCCTTGGACTTTCGGCGACAGTGTTTCTCACACTGTTTGTCGCTACTCATGTCAGCATTCTCACTTCCGATACCTCCAGGCGGCCTCACGGACACCCTTCGCAGGCTTACGGAACGCTCCGCTACCACGCGATCAAAGATCGCATCCGCAGCTTCGGTACACGGCTTGAGCCCCGATACATTTTCGGCGCAGGCCGGCTTAACTAGACCAGTGAGCTATTACGCTTTCTTTAAAGGATGGCTGCTTCTAAGCCAACCTCCTGGTTGTCATGGCCTTCCCACATCCTTTCCCACTTAGCCGTGATTTGGGGACCTTAGCTGGCGGTCTGGGCTGTTTCCCTCTCGACGATGGACCTTAGCACCCACCGTCTGTCTGCCGCGCTCTGCTCGCGGGTATTCGGAGTTTGGTTAGGTTTGGTAAGGCTCGCGCCCCCCTAGCCCATCCAGTGCTCTACCCCCCGCGGCAATACGCGACGCGCTACCTAAATAGCTTTCGCGGAGAACCAGCTATTTCCTGATTTGATTGGCCTTTCACCCCTAGCCACAGGTCATCTCCGACTTTTTCAACAGGCGTGAGTTCGGTCCTCCAGTGCGTGTTA
>NZ_LGQW01000015.1:6978234-7110199 GCF_003116035.1 Azospirillum sp. TSH64 | reverse complement strand
GCGACGACGCCCGCTTCCTCAACCATGACGACGAGCCGTCCATCGGCCGGGCCGCCCCCGCCGACTGGCGGGTCTTCGTCACCCGCCGCGCCATCGCCGCCGGCGAGGAGATCACCTGCAACTACGAGGACATTTGCGCCGATGTCCGCGACGCGGGTGCAGCCAGCTATCTGTCCGCCAGCGATCTGCCCTCCAGCGATTTTCCTGGGGCGCCGGCATGACGCCGCGCGCGTCGCATCACCCCTTACGGACCAGCATCGTCGAACCCGCCGCCCTGACGCCTGAGCGGCGGGCGGTGATGTTCGCCCTGCTCAGCGTCTGGTTCGAGGGGTACGGCGAGGAGTATTTCAACGAGGAGCTGGGCGACCTCGACCACTGCGTCCTGCAGGAGGATCCGGAGACCGGCGAGTTGGTCGGCTTCGCGACGGTCTACCGCCAGGTGGCGGAGATCGCCGGCACCGCCGTCGGCGCCTTCCACACCGCCCACTGCATCCTGGAACGGCGCTTCTGGGGCTCGAACGGGCTGGTGCGTTCCATGGTCGCCGAAATGGTCGGGCGGGCGCGCGCCGACCGGTCGGGGCGGCTCTGGTATTGGAGCTACAGCGCCGTCGGCTACCGCTCCTACCGCTACATGCCGATGCTGTTTCTCCGCCACACGCCCAATGCGGACCGGACGCTCGACGACCTCGACCGCGCCTTGCGCGACCATATCGGCCGCGAATGCTTCGCCCAGTATTATGACGCGGAAACCGGCACCGTCGACTGGAAATGGCAGGGCTACGGCCTGACGGAGGAGGCCCGCGCCATCAGCGAGGCCAAGCTCGACAGCCCGGCAGTCGCCCAGTTCCGCGACATCAACCCGCGCTGGGCCGACAGCATCGAAATCCTCTGCCTTGCCCGCCTGACCGACGACAACCTCACCCCGTTCGGCCGCCGCTGGTTCCCCATTGCCCAGACGGCCTGACGCCTGCCGCCCTTTCCCGGAATGACCATCCCGATGCGCCCGATGTCCCAGATCTCCATTCTCCGCACCGCATCCCTGGCCGGCACCGCCGCCGCGGCCGTTGTCGTCGCGCTTCAGGCCGCCCCGGCCCTGGCCGAGGCCGAGTTCAGCCTGACCATCGGCGGCGACGCCTATTTCCAGGGCGCCTATGTCAGCCAGAAGCAGGACGACGGGCTGCGCTCGACCGAATTCTCCAACCGCCTGCGCCTGACCGTCACCCCGTCGGCCACCACCGACAACGGGCTGACCTATGGCGCCCGGCTGCGTCTGGTCTCCGGCAACGGCGACCCCTCGGTGTCGAGCCGGACGGTGGAGAACGACCGTGCCTTCCTCTTCGCCAACGGGTCCTTCGGCACCATCCAGGCCGGCGTCATCAACGGGCTGTCCGACGAATACGGCATGATCGGCCCCAACACGGAGGGCATCGCCGGCAGCCCGGACAGCAACGGCATCCTGTTCCTCCACGGCTCGTCGACCTACGCCGCCCTGCCCCTGGCGGCGACCAGCCTGCGCACGCTGGTGTCCTACGACACCGGGACCAAGTTCATCTATATCAGCCCCAGCTTCGGCGGTTTGCAGGCCGCGGTGTCCTACACCCCGCGCACCGGCGATTCCAACACGTCGATCAACCGCCGCAAGGTGGATGCGCTGGGCGATGCGCTCGCCTTCCGCGACGTGGTCGAAGCGGGTGCCGCCTTCCAGAACGCCTTCGGCGACGTGACGGTGGAGGCCAGCGCCTTCTACCAGACCGGCAAGGCGGTGCGGCAGAGCGACGGCATCGCCAGCCAGTCCTTCGAGGATCTGAACTCGTTCCATGTCGGCGCCAATGTCGGCTATGGGCCGGCGAAGGTCGGCGTCAGCTACGCCTACAGCGGCGACAGCGGCTATGCCAAGGGGACCGCGCAGTCGCGCGACCAGCAGAACCTGATCGTCGGCGCCCAATACACCAGCGGCCCGCTGCTGTTCGCCGCCAACTACATGCGCGCGCTGGGCAACGACATGGCGACCATGACGACGCCGGCCAAGGCCGACGTCTGGCAGGGCGGCGTCACCTGGACCGTCGCCCCCGGCCTGACCACCGGGCTGGAGTATGATTATGTCCGCTCGACCCTGTCGGGCGCTGCGGCCAGCGGCGGCGACCTGACCGACCGCGCGCACATCCTGATGCTGGACACCCGTCTGGCATTCTGAGGCTCCGGACGAGCACTCCCTGGCAGCCGGCCCGCCGAAGTCTCCGGACCGTTGCATGAACACGCATCGGTCCGCGGGCCTCGCGATTGCAGGAACCAGTGAAGTCTGGTCTTTCCATTTCGCATCATCAAAGTGGATTTAACAGCTTCCTGTACCGTCTCAAATTCAGGCTTGTCACATCCCGCCCCAGGCGCTTCCTGGCGTGACGCCTCGGTCTCCCGTCGACCGGGCCGACTAGCCGAACGGGGGATCGACAGACCGCCTCGGCACGGGTTCAGTAGGGGGAGCGCACAGCTCCCGCCGGGGGCGGTGCCCATAAAGGACCGCCGGTCCATAAGACCATGGTCCACTGATCATCCGGGGAAGGAAAGCAGCCTTGAGTACGGACACCACGTCGCTGACCCAGAGCTATGTTCACGGTGTAAGCAACACCCCGTTGCTGGGCGAGACCATCGGCGCGCATCTCGACCGCATGGCGGCGCTGTCCCCCGACCGGCCCGCCCTGATCGTCCGGCACCAGGACGTCCGCTGGACCTATGCGGATTTCAAGCGCACCGTCGACCGGACGGCGGCGGGGCTGGTGGCGCTGGGGCTGAAGCCGGGCGAGCGCATCGGCATCTGGTCGCAGAACAACGCCGAATGGGTGGTGACCCAGTTCGCCACCGCCAAGGCCGGGCTCATCCTGGTCAACATCAACCCGGCCTACCGCCTGCACGAGCTGGAATACGCCATCAACAAGGTCGGCTGCGCCGCCCTGATCCTGTCGCCATCCTTCAAGTCCAGCGACTATCTCGGCATGATGGCCAGGCTGGCGCCGGAGCTGGAACAGGCGGCCGCCGACAAACCCCTGTCGCTGCAACGGCTGCCGACCTTGCGCCACCTGATCCGCCTGGGGGCGGAGAAGACGCCGGGCATGCTGAATTTCGACGACCTGCCGGCGCTGGCCCGCCCGGCCGACGTGGCGGAGCTAGGACGGCTGGCCGGCATCCTGCAATTCGACGATCCCGTGAACATCCAGTTCACCAGCGGCACCACCGGCAGCCCGAAGGGCGCCACGCTGACCCACCACAACATCCTGAACAACGGCTTTTCCGTCGGCGAGGCGATGCGCCTGACCGAACAGGACCGGCTGTGCATCCCGGTCCCCTTCTATCATTGCTTCGGCATGGTGCTGGGCAACCTCGCCTGCGTCACCCACCGGGCCTGCATGGTGATTCCGGGCGAGGGCTTCGACCCCGTCGCCGTGCTGAGCGCGGTGCAGGAAGAGCGCTGCACCGGGCTGCACGGCGTGCCGACCATGTTCATCGCCCTGCTCGACCATCCCGACTTCGCGCGCTACGACCTGTCGAGCCTGCGCACCGGCATCATGGCCGGCTCGCCCTGCCCGATCGAGGTGATGAAGCGCGTGGTCTCCGAAATGAACCAGCGCGAGATCACCATCGCCTACGGCATGACCGAGACCAGTCCGGTCAGCTTCCAAAGCTCCACCGACGATCCGCTCGAACGGCGCGTCTCCACCGTCGGGCACATCCAGCCGCATCTGGAGGTGAAGATCGTCGATGCGGAGGGGCGCATCGTCCCGCCGGGCACGCCAGGGGAACTGCTGACCCGCGGCTATTCGGTGATGCGCGGCTATTGGGGCGACGCCGAGCAGACCGCCAGGGCCATCGACGAAGCCGGCTGGATGCACACCGGCGACCTCGCCACCATCGACGGGGAGGGCTACTGCAACATCGTCGGCCGGCTGAAGGATCTGGTGATCCGCGGCGGCGAGAACATCTATCCCCGCGAGGTGGAGGAGTTCCTCTACACCCACCCCGACATCGCCGACGTGCAGGTGTTCGGCGTTCCCGACCAGCAATACGGCGAACAGCTCTGCGCCTGGATCCGGCCGAAGCCGGGAACGGCGCTTACCGAACAGCAGGTGACCGCCTTCTGCCAGGGCAACATCGCCCATTACAAGATCCCGAAATACATCCGCTTCGTCGAAGAATTCCCGATGACCGTCACCGGCAAGATCCAGAAATTCGTCATGCGCCAGACCATGATCGGGGAGCTGAACCTGTCCCAGGACCGCACCGCCTGACGCACACTGCCCCGGCCGGCGGCCTGCCGGCCGGGGGAGTCCCTGCTTCATGCGCCTGCCGGCAACGCCGGGGCGACAGGTGTCATGACGCCCGCCCGCCCCATGGCAACCAGGCGCCGATCCAGCCATAAACGGCCCCGGTGGCGGTCGAGAACAATCCCTTCGCCTCCTCCGCCAGCGGCGGGGCCTTGTCCTTCCACTGCTTGACCCACTCGACGGCCGGCTGCATGTCCTCTTCGACCGACTTCAGACGGTCGCTGAATTTTCCGAACTCCTCACGCTCCGCGCTCAGCCGGGTCGATGCCTGTTCCTGCAATGCGGACAGGGTCTCCATCATTCCCTTCGCCATCTCGATGGTGGCGTTCAGCGTCTCCATCCGAGACGCATCTCCGCTACCGCGTTCCGCGAGGGCCTGGAGGTCGGGCATCGCCGCCAGCTTCCGCTCGATCTCGTCGAGCCGGGCCTGGAGTTTGTCAAGCCGCTCCAGCAGGGCCGGATCGGCGGGTGCCGGCGCGGGAGTGGACGCCGCGGCAGCGGCAACCGGCGTGGAGACCGGAACCGGGGCGTTTGCCGGGCCGGAGGCGCCGCCGGCCGCCGGAGCAGCCGCGCGCAGCAGGTCGGCCGAGACGAAACCGGTCCGGCCGCTCTGCGTCACCACGCTGTACCAGGGGGCGTCGGCCACCTTGCCGGTCACCCGCAGGCGGCTTCCGCCATCGACCAGCTCGATGCGCGCCGCCTTCGCCGAGGGCTGCTCGCGCACATTGATCCGCGCGGTCGCCACGAAGTCCCCGTCCAGCGGCGTCACCTGCGCCGGCGGCGTGTCACGCGCGCTCTGCGCCCCGGCCGTCGGCGGCGAGGCCAGGAGGAACAGGGCCAAGGCGGCCAGGGCCAAGGTGTCCTGGGGAAGCGGACGAAGAGCCGGACGGGTCGAATTCATGGTTTCGCGCTTTCCTCGTTCACAAAGTCACTGGCCCTGATCAGCCGGTCGATCTCCGCCTCTTCGCGGGCGAGCTGGGCCTCCAGCTCCGGGCTGACCTTCCGGCTGCTCCAGAAGGCGTCCTGATAAAAGGTGTCGTACCAGTTCTGGAGCGTGTTCATGCCCACGTCCATGGCTACGCCGCCGAGCAGCGACGCGGTGACGACCAGGACGGTCAGGGAGGTCGGCTCCATGATGCTGTCTCCTCGCGGGTCAGAAGGTCTCGGGTCAGAAGGTCTCGCTGGCGAGGTCGCCCTCGGCCACCACCCGCAACCGTTCCAGCGCCTCCTGGCCGAAGCACTGGAACAGCACCGGGGTGGTCAGGGTGTCCAGCAGGGTGGAGCTGATCAGCCCGCCGAAGATGGCGACCGCCACCGGATGCAGGATTTCCGTCCCCGGCATGTCGGACGAGAACAGCAGCGGGATCAGCGCCAGCCCGGCAGACAGCGCGGTCATCAGCACCGGCGTCAGCCGCTCCTCGCAGCCGCGCATGATCAGCACCCGGCCGGTCGGAACCCCCTCATGCAGGGCGAGATTGATGAAATGGCTGATCTTGAGCACGCCGTTGCGCACCGCGACGCCGGTCACCGCGATGAAGCCGATCATGGCGGCAAGGCTCAGATCCTGGCCGAAGACGACCAGGGCGGCGACGCAGCCGATCAGGGCGAGCGGAATGTTCGCCATCACGATCAGGCTCAGCACCACCGAGCGGTAGCGCTGGTACAGGACCAGGAACACCAGGGCGATGGAAACCGCACACAGCCCGGCCATCACCGGACGGCTTTCCTCCTCCTGGCGGAAGCTGCCCTCCAGCAGCGTGTTGTAGCCGGACGGCAAGGGTGTGGCGGTGATCGTCGCCCGCATCTGCGCGACGATGGCCGACATGTCGGACCCGTCGGTGTTGGCGGTCAGCACGATCCGGCGCATGCCCGCTTCGCGCATGATCTGGTTGGGTCCGGCGGCGTTCACGATGGTGGCGACGGAGGACAGCGGCACATAGCCGGCCGGGGTTTCCATCCGCATCTGGGCCAGGGTTTCCGGCGTGCGGTCGGCATCCGACAGGCGCAGCACCACGTCGAAGCGCTTGCCGCCGTCGATCACCTGCGACACCGTCCGGCCGTTCGACAGGCTTTCCAGCGCCTGCGCCAGCTGTGCCGGCGTCACGCCGAACAGCTTGGCCCGCTCGTAATCCAGCGTGATGCGGATCTGGGGAACCTGGACCTGCTGCTCGACCAGCAGGTCGCGCAGCCCCGGAATCCCGTCGAACTTCTCCCGGAAGCGGCCCGCCAGCATGCGCAGCGTGGCCAGATCCTCGCCGAAGATCTTCATGACGATGGCGCCGCGCACGCCGTTCTGCGCCACCTCCATGCGCGAGGTCAGGAACTGTGTCACGGTCAGATCGACCGGCAGCACCGACAGGCGGTCGCGCAGATCCTCGATCACCTCAGCGCGGCTGCGGCCATCCAGCCGGACGCGGATCGGGAACTCGCTGCTGTTCACGGGATCGGCGTCCTCGTCATCCTCGTTGCGGCCGGTGCGGCGGGCGACGCTCACCACCTCGGGCACCTGCAGGATGATCTGTTCCGCCATCGCCCCGACCCGGCTCGATTCGGCAAGCGAGATGCCGGGCCGGTTCAACAGCTGGACATACAGCGTTCCCTCGTTGAAGGGAGGAAGGAAGGAGCGCGGCAGCAGCGGCAGGACCAGCGCCGACAGCACCACCAGCCCGGCGGCGGCGGCCAGCAGCGCCCGGGGATTGTCGAGCGCCCAGCCGAGCGCCCGGCCGTTCAGCCGCTTCAGCCAGCGGATCAGCCGGCCGTCATGCGACTCCTCCAGATGCTTCATGTTGGGCAGCAGATAGGCGCAGAGCGCCGGCGTCACCGTCAGCGACACCAGGAGGCTGGCGAAGATCGACACGATGTAGGCGATGCCGAGCGGGCCGAACAGCCGCCCCTGCTCCCCCGGCAGGGCGAACAGTGGCAGGAAGACCAGCAGGATGATCGCGGTGGCGTAGATGATGCCCGACCGCACCTCCTGCGAGGCGCGCATGATGACCTCGATCACCTCCAGCGGCCGGTGGCGCCGCCGGTTGTCGCCCAGCCGCCGCAGCGTGTTCTCGACATAGACCACCGAATCGTCCACCAGCTGGCCGATGCCGATGGCGATGCCGCCCAGCGTCATCGTGTTGATGGTGGACCCCATCAGCTTCAGCGTGATGATGGTGAGAATCAGCGACACCGGAATCGCCAGCAGCGAGATGGCGGTGGTGCGCGCGCTCCACAGGAAGGCGGCCAGCACGACGGCGACGATGACGATGGCGTCGCGCAGCACATCCTCGACATTGTCGACGGAGGCGCTGATCAGGTCGGCCTGGCTGTAGGAGATGCGGTCGGCCTGCACGCCACGGGGCAGCGAGGGCGTCAGCTCCGCCAGCATGTTCTCCACCCGCTCCGCCAGCGCCACGCTGTTGGCGCTCGGGTGCTTGAGGATCGCCATCAGCACGGCCGGCTCGCCGTTGAAGCTGCCCTCGCCACGCTTCACCTTGGCGGCGAAACTGACCTCGCCGATCTGGCTCAAAAGCACCGGGCGGCCGTCGCGGAAGGCGACCACGAGGCTGCGCAGATCGTCCAGGCTGCGGCTGCGGGCGACGTTGCGGATGATGAATTCGGTGTTGTAGAGGTCGTTGAAGCCGCCGCTGCTGTTGCCGCCGAAGGCGGTCAGCGCCTGTTCCACCTGGGTCAGCGTGATCCCCAGCATGTTCATGGCGACCGGATTCGGGGTGAAGCGGAACTGCCGCACGTCGCCGCCGACGACATAGACCTGCGACACCCCCTCCACCGCCATCAGCCGGGGCCGGACGGTCCAGTCGGCCACCTCTCGCAGGGCCATCGGATCCATGCCGGGAGCCTGCACCACCAGCTGCATCGCCAGCCCCATCACCGACGACATCGGCGCCAGATGCGGGACGACGCCGGCCGGCAGCCGCTCGCGCACCATGCCGATCCGTTCCGTCACCTGCTGCCGGTTGCGGTTGGGGTCGGTGCCCCAGACGAATTCGACATAGATCAGCGAAAAGCCGGGGCTCGACGAACTGCGGATGCGCGACACCCCCGGCATGCCGTTCAGCACCAACTCCATCGGATAGGTGATGAGCTGTTCGACCTCCTCGGGCGCATAGCCGCCGGCCTCGGTGACGATCGTCACCATCGGCGGATGCAGGTCGGGAAGCAGGTCGATCGGCATGTCCCGCGCGATCAGGACGCCCCAGCCGGTGATCAGCAGCGCCGCGATCAGGACGAGGGGGCGTTGGCGCAGGCTGAGTCCGACGAGAAAGGTGAACATGACGACGGGCGTCTCCGAAGGCGGCCGGAAGGCTGGAGGTGGCGAAGGATCAGGCTGCCTTGCCGGGCCAGCGGCGGCGGATGGCCACCGGATGCTGCCACATCCACAGGAGGGCCACGATCAGGGCGACCGCCACCCCCGCCCAGACGATCGGCCGGTGGGCGGATGCGGCGCCGGGGACGGTGTCCGCCAGTCGCGGCACCAGCAGGTCGGCGGCCCCGGTCGCGGTCGCCCCGGCCAGCGCCATCCTCACCGTCAGCGGCGTGACGCTGGCCGGCGGCAGGTAGGGTTCGGAGCGGTAGATGCCGGGAGAAACCTCGCTCAGCTCCAGCGTCTGCCGCGGGGTGTCGATCCGCAGGTCGGCTCCGCTCAAAGCCTCGCTGCTGTCATAGCGGTCGACGAAGGCGAACAGCCGCTTCTGGTTGGCGATCACCACGACGCTGACCGGTTCCGCGGCTGCCCCCCTCACCGTCGTCCGGGCCAGATCCATGACCATCGCGACGCGCGGAGACGCGGCGATCCCGGCCGCCCCCGCCTCGTCGGCCAGCACCTGCCCGGCGGAACCGGCGGTCATCCCCGCCGCAAGGCACACCGCCAGCACGGCGGACACCGCGCCGGCGGCGGCGCAACGGAGCCAGTCTGCCGTCCTGCTGCGAAAATCCATGGCGTCCTCCACTGTATCTGCGTTCATTGTTTTGGCCGGGCATCGTCTTGGCCAGGCGGCTTTCGCCGGGCGGACCCGGAAAGGCGGCGCTACTGGAACTGCGACAGCAGCCGGGCGCCATGGGTGACGATCCGGGCGCCCGGCTCCAATCCCGCGGAGATCAGCACGCTGCGGCCATCGATCATCTCGGTCTTGACCGTGTGCGGCATGAAGACCTCCGGCTCGACCAGTTCCCAGACCTGCTCGGCCCCGCCCGAATCGTTGACCACCGCCTCGCGGGCGATGGGGATACCGTCACGCATCTTCGACTCGTTGCGAATCGTGACGGTCACCGGACGGCCGACCCGAAGACCCTCCATCGGATTCTCGATCCGGAACATCAGGGGCACCGACTGCTGCTGCAACGCCAGCCCGCTGCCGATGAAGGTCAGGTCGAGCGCGTCGCCCTCCGGCGTCACCGCGCTGGCATTGCGGACCAGCTGCGTGCCGCGGGCGACCTCCGGGTCGGCGGCGACCGCCTCGATCCACAGGCGCTGCGGGTTGACGATCTCGAAAATCTTTTCGCCGGGATGGACGATGCGGCCGTTGATGGCGGTCGACGCGCTGATCACGCCGTCGATGGCCGCCCGCAGCACCTCCTGGGTCTGAAGCATCGGCAGCAGGGCCTCCCGCTCGCGGCGCAGACCTTCCAGCCGGACCTCCGCCTGCATCACCTTGCCGTCGCGGAAGGGCACGAACCAGAACTGCTTCAGGATCTCGACGCTTTCGGCGGTGATCCGGATCTCGTTGGTCAGCCGTGCCACCTCGCGCCGGACCTGGCTGCGGTCGACGACGCCGATGGCCGGCGCGACATAGCCGAGGATCTGCCCCTTGCGCACCGTTTCCCCCAGGACCGGCATGCCGGTCTTCGGCGGTTCGATGCGGCCGAGCAGGCTTGCCTCGACATCGCCATGGGCGTTCGGGTCCGGAACGATCCGGCCGGGCAGCTTGACCGTCAGCGGCGTGCGCACGCTGTCGGCCCTGTGCGTGCGGATGTCGAACATCCGTTGCAGCGGCTTCGGCACGAAGTAGGAGCCGTCCGGCCTGCGCTGAGGCTTGTCGACCGCCAGCGACGCCAGCAGCTTCGCATCCGTCGCGCGAGGTTGCGGCGCGGTGGGCACCACGTCGGCCACGGCGGCCACCGGCGGCGTTGCCGGTTCGGATGTTGCGGCCGGGGGCTTCGGCAGGACGGCTTCCGGCACCGGTTCAGACGGCAGCGGTTGCGATGGGGGCGGAGCAACGGTGCCGGCCGGAAACGCGGCATTCAGGACGGATGGCGACGCGGCGGGAGCGGTCTGGCCAGCCTCCCGTGCCGAAGGATCCTGCGCCGATGCCGCCGGCATCGCGGCGTCCGCGACATGGACCTGGCTGACCGGGGTGCGGTTGACCCCGAACATATACGCTACTTCCCAGCTGAATTGGCCGAGAGCGGTCGATCCGCTGGAAATATAGCTGCCGACCGCCGCGACCGGTGCGGTTGCCGTGTTCACCATCGCGCTTGCCGCCGAGCAGGCGGTCGAGCCGATCCATTGGCCGGTGCCGGAAAGCCAAGCCCCATCAGCGGACGAGGCGGCGGTCGGAGCGGCGGACGGGCGCCGCACCCTGACGGCAGCCTCGTCCTCCGCTTCCGTTCCGTGACGGCTCCAGGCCGCGGCGGGTGCCGCCGACATCGATGCCAGAAGAATTGCGGCGGAAACCGCAGAGGACACCGCGCGGGACAGCCCCACGCTCCGCAAGAGCGCTACCGGCTGGCCGAGCCGCTGCCGGCCCCGCTGCCGGGGTCCCTTCGCCAGCCTTGCGGAGCCGACGACATGAGGCTGGTCTTGGCCCGCCATGGTGCGATCCACCGTTCCAAACACATTCGGCATGTAGATTCCGGCGTTCGATGATGCCCGTTCCGGTCGACGAAGCAGCGAACGCACGACCGTCCCGGATATGGACCCGCTTCCCCCGGCCGGCGCGCAAACCTCGCCTGCCGTCATTGGACCCGAGGAAGCCTAACGAATTATGAATGACCATGTTGGGATACGACGTTCTGAAATATAAGCAATGATTCTGCGCAATCTTTGAGAAGGGCTTTCCCTGCGAAGACTGTTAAGAGCCGTAACTTTCCAAGGAATCAGTCGCAAAAATCCTTGTTATCACCGCTGATTACATTTTCAACCTAACATGTTGCCACTGATAAGCCAGCGCATCCTTTGATGAAAATTTCTCGGATAGACAACAATAAGACTCTGACTCAGAACGAAAAGTTTCAACACTGATCAAGTCTGCAAATTTCCCGTGAACGCTTTTCCATTTACCCTGATTGAGGTAGCCTGTCCGATATGAGATATGCGGACTACTGGACACTCGAATCAAGAACCGTTTTTTCACATGCCGACGCTGCAGGAAGACGATGCCCCCCGGCACCGTCGGCGCCGCCCCTGTCGCCGGCTTGGAAACCGGTCGTCGACAGTGACTTGTGGACCGCAGCAGCCCATGCCAAACCCGAGCGGAGCGTGACCGTATGCAAGACGTCCAATCCACCGAAGAAACCGGCAGCCGATCCGGCATCGACCGGCAGGCGTCCGAAACGGCCACGCCCGGCCCCCAGACCGCGCCCGCCATCGTGCAGCCCGGCCGCAGCAACGGTCCGGTCGTCCTGACCATCCTGCTGGCGGCGGCAGCGGTGTGCGGCACCGTTCTCTATTCCGACGACCTGCGCTCGTCCTTCCTGTCTCCGAGCCGCAGCCAGCTGAAACTCGATACGCTGGAGCGGACCGTCGCGGGGCTGACGGCGATGCCGGAGAAGCTGACGGCGCTGGAACAGGCGGTCGCGGCGGCCGGCAAGCGAACCGACCAGCAGGCCGTCACCGGCCGTGCGGTTTCGGTGATCGCGGCACGCCTGCTGAAGGAGTCGCTCGGCAAGTCCGACCCCTTCGCCGACGACCTCGCGCTGATGCGCCTCTCCGCCGCGACGGACGCCGAACTGTCGAAGGCTCTCGATTCGGTGTCGGGCTACGCGGCCAAGGGCGTGCCGACCCGGACCCAGCTCTATGCGTCCTTCGGGCTGCTCGTGCCGTCCGCTCTCCAGGCGGAGGTGCAGGACGGTGCGGGCGGACTGCGCGAAACCGTCTGGGGCTGGATGACCGGCCTCTCGACCGTCATCCTGGCATCGGCGTCCGATTCGCCGCCGCAGGCCGCCGATCCGACAGCCCCGCAACCGGCGGCTCCGCAAGCGGCGGAAAGCAGGACTCCGGCGCTGCTGGCGGCCACGGCGGCCCGGCTCGAAGCCGGAGAACTCGAGGCGGCCATCGATGTCATGGCGTCGCTCGACGGCGTTGCCGCACCGGTGGCGGCACCCTGGCTGGCCGACGCCCGCGCCCGGCTGGCCGCGGAGCGGACCGGCGCCCTCTTGGAAACCAGGATCCGCAGCTGGAGCGCCGCCGGCACCCAATAAGGAAGTCGGCCCGCTGCCGGGATGCGCGTCCGGCCGCTTGGCGGCCTGCGGCCCCGGACCGGTGGGCCTGACACCGATCATTTTCCAATTCCACCGCCAGACTGCGAGGCTACCGGTGACAGAGCTAAAGAAAAAGGTATCGGCGGTGATGGTTGCCGCCGGGCTTGCGCTTTTCGCCGGGACGGCGGCGCAGGCGGCAACGGTGCTGAACCGCGGCAACGGTGGCGAGCCGTCGACGCTGGACCCGCACCGCACGGACGGACGCATTGAATCGAACATCCTGCGCGACCTGTTCGAGGGGCTGGTGGTGTATGGCCCTGACGGCCGCATCCTGCCGGGCGTCGCCGAAAGCTGGCAGGTGTCGGAGGACGGCAAGCTCTACAGCTTCCAGCTCCGTGCCGACGCCCGCTGGTCCAACGGCGACGCGGTGACGGCCGAGGATTTCGTCTACAGCCTGCGCCGCGCCCTGACGCCCAAGGACGGCATCCAGCCCTCCTCCAACATGCGCGTCATCAAGGGTGCCGCCGCCGTCATCGACGGCACCAAGCCGGCCGACACGCTGGGCGTCGCGGCGCCGAACCCGCGCACCGTGACCATCGCGCTGGAAGCGGCCACTCCCTATTTCCTCGACCTGATCGCCGCCGACAACAGCGCCCTGCCGGTGCATCGCGGCACCGTCGAGTCGCAGCGCGAGCGCTGGACCGATCCCGGCAAGATGGTGACCAACGGCGCCTATGTGCTTGAGGAATGGCGGGCCCGCCAGCAGATCGGCCTGGGCAGGAACGCCAATTTCCACGGCCGCAGCGGCGTCTCGATCGACAAGGTCAACTTCTTCCCCATCGACGACTCCGCCGAGGAGGTAGACCGCTTCAAGGCCGGCACCCTCCACCTCACCTACGAGGTGCCGCAGGACCGGGTGAAGTGGATCTCTCTGACCGAACCGAAGGTGTTCTGGAACAGGCCCTTCCTGGCCACCTACTATTACGCCTTCAACCTCACGGTCGAGCCGTTCAAGAGCAACCGCGACCTGCGCCGCGCGCTGTCGCTTGCGGTCAACCGCGAGAACATCGTCGACAAGGTCACCCGCGCCGGCGAGACGCCCGCCTATGGGCTGGTGCCGCCGATCGTCCCCAACTATCGCCGCCAGACCGCCGACTTCATCGCCGAGCCGATGGACAACCGCCTGCGCGAGGCGCGCCGCCTGTTCTCGGCCGCGGGCTTCAGCCCGATGCAGCCGCTGGCGGTCGAGATCCTCTACAACCAGTCGGAAAACAACCGCGTCATCGCCGACGCCGTCATTTCCATGTGGCAGGACGCCTTCGGCAAGGGCATCCAGGTCAAGCCGGTCAGCGTCGAACGCACCGATTACCTGAAGCGCCGCGCGCGGCGCGATTTCCAGATCGTCCGCGCCGCCTGGATCGGCGATTACGCCGACCCCACCGTCTTCCTGAACCTGATGATGTCCACCGCCCTGCCGCCGCGCAACGATCCCGGATACCGCAGCCGCAAGTATGACGATCTGCTCGCCAAGGCGGCGGCCAGCGAGGATGCGGCCCAGCGTTCCTCCCTGCTCGGCCAGGCCGAGAAGGCGATGATCGACGACGACCCGGTCATCCCGATCTACCACTTCTCCACCAAATCGCTGGTCAGCCAGCAGATCAAGGGCTGGGTCTACAACGTGCGCGACGTCCATCCCAGCCGCTTCCTGTCCTTCGCCGAAAAGGCCGCCTCGTGACCGCCGCCACGGCGACCACGGCAGCCTGACAGCAGACAGACGGCACAGCGAAAGCAAAGCGACAGGGGGAAACACATGGATTTCGGCCTTCTCACCATTCCGCTGGTGACACTGGCGATGGCCTTCGGCTTCGCCGTGTTCACCGATACCCAGACCATCCATTTCGACTATGTCGACGTGCCCGACTCGATCTCCCAGGAAACCGGGCTGACGCCGGCGGTGGTGATCACCAAGCTGGCCGACGACATGCAGGAGATCGAGCGGCAGGCCTTCACCAAGGCCGAAGCCCGTCAGGTCGAACTGCATGCCGACCAGAGCGCCACCTCGGTGCTGGGCGAATATCTCGGCGTCACCCCGCTGATCCGCGTGGTGCAGGAATCGGCGCACATGATCCCCTTCACCTTCTCCGGGGAAATCGTGCGCCACGACCAGCAGGTCGAATTCATCCTGCGCAGCTACGACAGCCACCACAACAAGACGCGGATCTCGCGCAACGGCTCGGTCGACGACATGAAGGGCCTGATCCACGGCGCCGCCTATGAGGCGATGCGCGTGGTGAACCCCTACATTCTGGCCGCCTACCAGTTCAAGCGCGACCGGCTGTCGCGCGACTTCACCCCGACCCTGGAAATCCTGCGCCGGGAGCTGGAAGGGCACGACTCGCGCTACGCCCCCTGGCTGCACAATCTGTGGGGCATGGTTCTGTACCAGCAGAACGACCGCCACGGCGCCATCCACCAGTTCGAGGAGGCGGTGCATCTCGACCCGAACTTCCTGTCGCCGCGCCTGAACCTGGGCGTCGTCAATGCCCGGCTCGGCGAATACGAGTCGGCGGTGCGGAACTTCACCGCGGTGGTGCAGCACCCCAACGTGGCGCAGAGCCCGGCGGTGAAGGCGGCGGCGCTGAGCGAATGGGGCTTCACCCTGGCCCTGACCGGCCGGATCGACGAGGCCTATGCCAAGTTCGACGAGGCCAGCCGGGCCGATCAGAATTTCTCCGACGTCTATTCGAGC
The DNA here is from genome assembly GCF_003116035.1 of Azospirillum sp. TSH64. GTDB lineage: Bacteria > Pseudomonadota > Alphaproteobacteria > Azospirillales > Azospirillaceae > Azospirillum. The sequence continues at coordinate 7,094,707 of NZ_LGQW01000015.1, read as the reverse complement.
TGGGCGGAGGTGCTGAGCGCCCAGGGACGCCGCGAGGAGGCGGAGCGGATGACCGCCAAGGCGCTGAAGCTGGCGCCCAAGGAGGTCGTCTACACCGAAAACCTGATCGGCACCGTCCAGAACGTGCCGGCCACCGCCAGCATGAATTGACGACCTGATGGAGGGGGGCCGAAGCATGAGGCGGAACGCACACTCCACAACCATTGCCGCCGCCATCGCGGCGATGGCCCTCCTGGTCGCGGCGGCTCCGGCCGTGGCGGCGGGTGGGCATGGCGGCCGTCAGGTCCGCCATGCGGTGCCGGTCCATGCCGAGGTCAAGCATGCGTCGGCGCACCGCAGCAAGGGCAAGGGCCATGGCGAAAGCCACGATGACGACCATGGCGGCGGCCACAGCACCAGCGTCCTGCTGCTGGTGATCTACGGCCTGCTCGGCGTCAGCAACGACCATGGCGGGGATCACGGCGGCGGACATTCCAGCCCGATCGCCTCGATCTTCGGAGGCGGCCATGGCGGTGGGCATGGGGCAGGCCATGGTGCCGACCATGGAACGGGACACGGCCCCGACCCGGCCGGAGCCCATGGCCCGGCCGACGCCGGGATCATCCCGGCAGCGGCCCATTGATGGCGAGCGATTGAGTGTGGTTGGTCCGGGGCCCGCGGGTTCCGGTCGGATTTCCAGAGCGGAGACGATGCAAGCAACCGAAAACAGCGCTACGGGCCGGTCGTCATGACCGTTGATGTCGCAGGCTGCCACACCGTCCTTCATATCGACCGGCTGACGTCCAATCTCGCGATGGCCAGATCGATGCTGGACCGTGGCGCCCGCATCCTGGGCGTGGTCAAGGCCAACGCCTATGGTCATGGCGCCCTTGCCGTGTCCCGGGCGCTCGAACGTGCAGGCATCGACGGTTTCGCCGTCGACAGCCCGGATGAGGGAATCGAGCTGCGGCAGGCGGGGGTCGCATCGCCGATCCTGGTGATGAACCCGCTTTGCCCCGGCGACGCGTCCGCCATGATCGGGTTCGGCCTGACGGCGACCGTCAGCGATGTCGAAGCGGCCGAAGCGCTGCAAGCCGCCGCCCGCCGGGCCGGACGCCCGGCGGACATTCATGTCAGGGCCAGATCCGACTGCGCCGGGCTGGGCGCGGACGGGGACGCGGTGGTCTCCCTCCTGCGCGCGTTGCGCAGCCTTGCCAATCTGCGGGTGGAGGGGTTGTTCACCCACATGATCGGTCCCTACCGGGACGATACCGCCCAGATCGGGCGGGAGGTCGCGGGCTTCCGCACTCTGATCGACCGGCTGCCGGCCGACTTGCCGAGGCCGCCGCTCGTCCATGCCGTCACCAGCCCCGGCCTGTTCAACGCCCCCGACGCCCGCTTCGACATGGTCCGGCTGGGTGCCGTGCTCTACGGCATCCGCATGGTCGAGGCCGGCGGCGCGCCCTTCCCGTTCCGGCCGGTGATGGAGCTGGTCTCCCGCGTCGCGCATCTCTGCCGGCTGGAGCCGGGCGACGACATCGGATACGGCCCGGCCGCCCGGCGACGGAGCGATGGACGACGTGGGGGGCCGGCCGGAACCGGAGGACGGGCCGCGATGATCCCGGTGGGCTATGCCGACCTCCCCTATCTGCTGCGCTTCCGCGACAGCGCCGTGCTGATCCGCGGGCGGCGGGCTCCGCTGATCGGCGAAGCCTTCATGGGCAAGGTCCTGGCGGATGTCACCGACATCCCGGACGCCGCACTGGGCGACGAGGCGGTGTTCGTCGGGGCGCAGGGCATCGAGACGATCACGGTGGAGGACATCGGCAAGGCCAACGGCATCCGCCCGTCGGCCGTTCTGATGCTGGGGCCGCGCGTGGCGCGCCGCTTCGCCGGCGAGGTTGGGGAACCGGTGGGGGGCGTGGAATGAGCCGATGCGGACAGATGCCAAACCGGCGCCAAGTGATCGCCGGTGCCGGCACAGCGGTGATGAGCGCCCTTCTTCCGCGTGGCGCGCATGCAGGCCGCGCGACCGACAACGCATTGCTGCCGAAGCTGACCGACGGGCGGCACTGGCGCATCGGCTATGCCGAAACGATGCCCTACGGCAATTATGCGGGCACCCTGGCCAGCATCGTGAAGGGGCTGGACGCCCTGTCCTGGCTGAACGGAGCGGCACGGATGCCCTATGACGCCGGCCAGAGCGACAGCGAGGCGCTGTGGCGCTGGCTGTCGGCGCGCGATCTGGGGCCGCGCATCCGCTTCGTCCCCGACGGCTGGTACGGCGGGCTGGATCAGGTGTCGGCGGAACCGATCCTCCAGCGGCTGGAAAGCGGCAGCGACATCGACCTGATGATCGTCATGGGCACCATCGCCGGGCGGAAGCTGGCGCTGGACCGCCACGCCGTTCCGACGCTGGTGTTCTCCACGACCAATGCGGTCGCCGCCGGCATCGTCACCGCCGCGGAGCGCTCCGGCCGCAATCATGTCTGGGCCCATGTCGATCCCGAGCGCTATCACCGCCAGATCCGCATCTTCCACGAGAGCTTCGGCTTCCGCCGGCTGGGGATCGCCTACGAGAACAGCCCGGCCGGCCGTGCCATCGCCTCCATCGCCGACATCGAGGCGATGGCGGGACAGCTGGGGTTCGAGCTAGTGGCGCGCCATGTCCAGGCCCCCGTCGGGTCCGACGATCAGGAGCGCTATTACGCCGATCTCGCCGCGGCCTGGGGCGACCTCTCCCGGCAGGTCGACGCGATGTACATCACCTTCGGCCGCTGGAGCCTGGAACGCTTTCCGGCCCTGGTCGGCATCTTCCAGGAGCGCGGCATCCCAACCTTCTCGCAGCTTGGACCGGAGGAGGTGGCGCAGGGCGCCCTGATGAGCGTCGCCCGCAGCGATTTCGACGGAATCGGCCAGTTCGGCGCGTCGGTGATCGCCCGGCTGGCCAATGGCGAGAGGCTGGCGGAGATGCGCCAGATCTATTTCGACACCCCGACCATCGCCTGGAACCTGGCGGTTGCGAACCGGATGGGCTACCGCCCGGCGATGTCGGCGCTGCTGGCCGCCGACAACATCTACACCAGCCTCGGCGCCATGCCTTGAGCGGCCCGCCATCAGCCGAGAGGACCCGCACCGTGCAACTCAAGACCGGCCGTTTCCTGGCGACCTTCCTGCCATCCGTGCTGCTGATCGTGGCGGCGCTGGTCTTCAGCGCCGGCGTCAATCTCGGCACCTTCCGGCGGGATTGCGGCGATGCGCTGTTCTCCACCTTCAGCGTTGCCGGCCGAAAGGTGGTCACCAGCATCGAATATGCGGTGAAGTACGGCAAGACCATCGACAATTTCTTCGGCATGGAGCGGGCGCTCAACCAGTTGAGGACCTATCTGCCGCAGGCGGACGGGGTCGCGGTGGCACTGCCGAGCGGACAGGTCGCCTACGCCATCGGCACCTACGGCTTCAAGGATCGCGTCGGCGACCGGCTGACCGGCTATGAACAGCGCCGGTCAGCGGAGGAATTCAAGCGCAACACCTCCTTCAATTATCACGATACCGACAACCGGTCGTACGAACTGTATCTGGCGATCCGCGATCCCAGCGATGGGCGCTGGATCGGCACCCTGATGATCGCGGCCAGCGATTCGGTGATCGACGATTACGTCCGCGCCTTTGAACGGCACACGCTGATCCTCGTCGGCGCGCTGGGTGGGGTCGCGATCCTCCTGCTGGGCGGCCTTGCCCTGCTGCCGGAACGCAGGCGCGGCGGGCTCGGACGGCCCCGCTCCGGGCGGGCGGCGCTCACGGTGGCGGCGCTGGTGCAGATCGCGGTCGGCGTGACCGGCTACGGCGCCTTCAGCGACGCCTACCTGCGCACCGTGGAGAACACCACCGGGATCGTCGAGAACATCGTGGCGACCGACATCGGCTCCGTCATCGGGCGCGGGGCGACCTACCGCTCCTTCTCGGGCATCGACTATTACTTCCGCGAGATCGTCGCCATCGTTCCCCACTTCAAGGGCATGTCGCTGGCTGTCCCCGAGGGGGCGGATCTGTCGGGCTCGCTCGGCTTCGGCCAACCGGCGGCCAAGGGGGATCTGGTGACAGGACGGGCGCTGGCGACCGACGCGGACTTCCTGACGCCGACCCTGCGCATCGTCATCGACAGCGACTTCATCCAGCGCAACATGCTGGAGGTCGTCGCCAACAACGTGACGATCCTGATCATCTCGCTGATGTTCATCTATGAACTGCATGCCTTCGTCAGCCGGCGGATGCGGCCGACGGTGGAGACGGTAGCCGAGACAGAGGCAGTGGTAGAGGGCGTCGCTGCTGCCGCCGCGACCGGCCGGTCCCTGGCCGGCCTCCGCTTCCTCACCTTCATGCTCTATTTCGGCATGTTCCTGTCGGCCTCCTTCGTTCCCGTCATCATGCAGACATTCGACCGCGGCCTGTTCGGATTGGCTCCGCCCCAGGCAGCGGCGATTCCGGTGTCGGTGGAGATGCTGTGCGGCGCGCTGGCGATCCTGCTGGCGGGACGGATCAGCGCGCGCCTGCCCTGGCGGACGATGACCGCCGCCGGTCTGGCAGTCGCCGTGCTGGGCGCCCTGATCTCCGGGGTGACCGGCGACCCGGTCCTGTTCATCGTGGCGCGCGGTCTGGTGGGTGCCGGAACGATGACGGCACTGATGGGGCTGTATCGCCTGATCGACCGCATCCGCCGGATCGATCCGGCGACGGGAGCCTATTCCGACCTGTTCTCCGGCATGTATGTCGGCGTCAATTGCGGCGCGGTCGTCGGCAGCCTGCTGGCGGACGCGATCGGCCCCCACGCGGTTTTCCTGATCGCCGCCGTCGTGCTGACGCTGGGCATCGCGCAGTTGCTGCTGCTGACGCCCGAACCGGAGGGAGCGGCCACCATCGCTGCCGCCGCCCCCACCGTGGCGAAGCCGGACGGCGACACGGCCCCCGCCCGGCGGGTGTGGAGCGACGGTTCCTTCCTCGCCTTCCTGCTGCTGGTGTCGGTTCCGACCTCCGCCTGCAGCATGTTCCTGATCTATTATTTCCCCCTGTTCGCCAGCGGGTTGGGACAGCCGGCCTCCACGGTCGGGCAGGCCTTCCTGCTCTACGGCCTGTGCATCGTCTATCTCGGTCCGCTGCTGTCGCGCCTGATGCGGTCGAGCAACGTCGCACCCGGCCTGCCGGTCCTCGCCTCCGGCCTCATCATGGCGGCGGGGCTGACGACCTTCGCGCTGACCGGAAGCCTGGTCGGGGCGTTCCTGGCGATCCTGCTTCTCGGCCTCAGCGACAGTTTCGGTCTGACCGCACAGCAGCGCTATCTCGAGCGGCTGCCTGTCGTGGGCACCCATGGGCTCGCGGTTCCGCAATCCTATCATCTGAACGCCCGGAAGATCGGTCAGGTCATCGGCCCGATGCTGTTCAGTGCCGCCGCGGTCGCCGGCGGGGCGGGCGCGACGCTGATCGGCCTGGGGCTGGCGGCGGCGCTGCTGCTTCATCTGGGACTGTCCGTCCTGGCCCTGCGCCGGCGCCCGTTCATGGCCAAGACGGCATGAGGGAGATGGCGGCACAGGCACGGACAGAGGGCAGTCCGCTGCGCCTGGCGGTTCTCGACGGCAGCTGGGCGCCGGCCATCGCCGCGTTGCAGAATGCGGCTATCGGCGACCGCATGTATCCGGTCAACGGCGGCCAGATCGCCGAGATGCTCGGCCCCCGCGGCCTGACGGTGGGGGCGTTGGCCAGCGACCGGCTGGTCGGCTTCTTCTCGCTGCTGTTTCCCGGCCGGCAGCCCGAGTCGATGGGCCTTCCCTTCGGGCTTGTGGAGGAGGAGCTGGACGCGGTGGTCCACTGGACCGCGGTGATCGTCGATCCCGCCTTCCGGGGGCAGCGGTTGCAGCAGCGGTTGGTCGCGGCGGTCGACTGGCGGCTGTTCCCTCAGTCCCCGCATGACTACGGCTTCGTCACCGTGCGCGCCGACAATCCGCCCAGCCTGCGCAGCATGCTGGCCTGCGGCTTCGCCATGGTCTGGGCCGCTCCCAAATTCGACGGCCACTTGCGCCATACCCTGTTCCGCATCACGCCGGGCGACGGCGAGATTCCCGATGGCGGGGAAATGGTGGCGCTGATGGACCTGCGGCGTCAGCTGGAGCTGATGGCGCGGGGATGGATCGGCTGGCCGCAAGGTGCCGCGGCCGGCCATGTCCGCTTCGCCCCCCCGGTTCCCGGCTGCCTCGTCGACCGCATCAGGGCGCGGACGCGGTCTGGATAGACTTCTCGGTCACATCGTCACGCGTTGACATCGCTGAAGCCGAAGGCGTCGCGCAGCCGGGCGAGCATGCCGGTCCCCTGCCCGCGCTGACGGTCGTCCTCGTCCGGGCGGCCGCCGTTGTGCCCGTCCGCCGAGCGGGTGGATGCGATGCGGCCCAGCAGGTCGCGCAGCGACGGCTGGCCGTCCAGCGCCTGTGCCAGCACCGTCTCGTCGATCTCGTACAGCAGCGCCGGGCCCAGGGTCCGCGCCGAACTCGTCCTCGCGGCCCCGTCCAGCAGGGCGCCCTCCCCAAACAAGGCACCCGGTCCAAGCCGGGACAGCTCGATCTCGGTGCCGTCCAGGCCGGTGGTGCTGAGCGCCACGATGCCCTCCGCCACCAGGAACAGCGACCGCCCGGCATCGCCCTGGCGGTACAGCGGCGTGCCGATGGCGACCCGCTGCGGCCGGGCGCCGGCAGCCAGCCGCTCGCGGGCCAGATTGTCCAGCGGCTGGAACAGGGGAGCGGCGGCAATCAGCGATGCCGCGTCCGGATGGGCGTCGGCCGCGTCGGTTCCTCCCTCCACCAGCCGGATGTTGGCGTGGCGCTGCGCCAGCGTCACCCCGGCATGGCGGAAAACGGAATGGATGCTGATCAGAACCGCATGTTCCTGCGATTGCAGCAGCGAGCGGTCCGTCAGGTCGAACGAAACCAGGAAGCGCATCCCGAATTCGTCGATGCCGTTGAACTTCACCCAGACCAGGCCGAGATGCTTGCGCCCGTCGACGCTCTTCACCAGCCGCAGCGCGTCGGTCAGCAGGTTGACGATCCGGTCGGGATCGTGGCCCAGCGTCACATGCAGCAGCATCTGGGCGATGAAGCGGTTGTTGGGGTGCGAGCAGTTTTCGATCCGCGTCCCCGCCGCGACCGCATTCGGAATGCTGACCACCGTGTTGTTGAAGGTTTGGATCTTGGTCGAACGCCAGGAGATGTCGATCACCTGACCGATGGGCGCGTCCCCCACCTTGATCCAGTCGCCGCGGCGGAACGGCCGCTCCAGGTTCAGCACCATGCCGGAGAAGATGTTGGACAGGTTGCTTTGCAGCGACAGGCCGATGATCATCGCCAGCACGCCGGAGGTGGCGAGCAGGCTGGTCAGGTCCTTCTGGAAGACCTGCGCGATCACGCCGAAGACCGCCAGGATCAGGATCAGCAGCGACACCGTGCTCTTGACCACCTGCGGGATCGCCCGCTCGCTGGACGCCTCCAGCGGGTCCCAGGCGAAGCGGTGAAGGGCCAGATTGATGAACAGGGCGGGGACAAGCCACCATGCCACGTCGAACACGGTGACGGTGGCGGCCATCGCCCGTTCGGCATCGATCCGCGCGAAGCCGTCGATCAGTGCCGATTCGGCGGCAAGCAGGCCGACCCCGGTCGCCGCCGACTCGGCCAGCAGGAACAGGCGGGGGAAGCGGCGGTCGGACTGCCATGCCTCGGCCCCGCGCAAGGCCAGCAGCAGCAGACAGGCGCCCCACACCCCGATGAGCGCCGGAAGCCCGCCGATCTGCCGGCGCAACCCGCGATCCTGCGGTTCGATCGACAATTCAAAGCGGACCGTCGGGGCATCGCGCCCGGCGCGCCGCTCCTCGGGCCGGAGCTGGGCTCCGGGCACCGCCGCCGGGATGTCGGCGGTGAGAACCGCGTCCGTCACCGCCCAGCCGGCCCCGGCCACCTTGCGCCCGGCGAGCACACGCGCGAGGTCGCGGTGGGCGGAGCCGTCGCCTTCGTCGGCGGCGAAGATCATCCGCTCATGATTGAGGTCGCGGCTGCGGAACCGCAGGCCGACCCGATGTCCGCCCAGCGGCGGACGGGCGTCCTGCCACGCATCCATCAGGAAACGGCCGGTGACATGGTAGAGCCGGTAGTCCTCGTCGCCATTGCGCACCTGTTCGACGGGAACGCCCAGGATCACCGGCTCCACGGTGTCGAGGAACTGGATGTCGGTGACCGCTTCCGGCGGCGGACTGCCGGGAACGTTGCGGTAGCGGAACCACAGGTCGAACTCGATCCGCGCCGAACGGTTGACGGGATCGATGTCGGAGATGCGGCTGACCGACATGCCGACATGAACCACCGACAGCGGCCTCATCGCGCCGCGGTTGCCGTTTCCGTCCGCATCGGCCGCATAGCGCAGCTGGGTCAGCGCCGTGGTCAGCCCGTCCTCCGGCCCGGCGCCGGTGGTGAACTGGCCGATGCCGAGCGCCCGTTCCGGCGTTCCGTCCTCGCCGAAATACAGCGGCCCGGTGACGCCGGGCACGGCATGCAGCACCGAACGGATGGCGGCGAGCTGGTCGCGCACCATGCGCCGCGCCGATGCGCGCGTGCTCCAGCTGCCCGCCAGGCCCGCCCGCCGCACGGCGGCGATCAGAAGCTGCCCGGCGTCGTAGGCGTAGAGCGCCGCCCAGTTGCCGAGCGGCCCGAACCGCGCATCGTAAGCCGCGAGCAGGCGGTTCGCCTGCTGGTTGGCGATGTCCGGCAGGAAGGAGCTGATGACGAAGAGCTTGCCGGTGTAGAGGCCGGGATGGGACGATTCGCGCGGCAGACGCGACAGCTGCTTGCCGAATGAGGGCGCTCCCAGCCAGTTGGGACCGAGAATGCGATTGGTCACACCCGCGTCGCGCAGCGCCTGGATCAGCATGACCGCCGGTTCCTCCGTCGCCAGAAGGACGACGACGGTCTCGGGAGGCAGCCCGCGCAGAGTGCCGACGAAATCGGCGATGTCGCGGGCGAAGCCGCTCGCCGCCGGACTGATCGCCGCATCCAGCCGCAACCCGACACCACGCTGCGGCATGACGTCGCGCAGGGGGCCCGCGAGCCGCTCCGTGACCGTCTGCGGCGTGCGCAGCAGCGCCACAGAATCGGCAAGCAATCCCAGCCGGACGTAATCGGCCATGAAGGCGGCCTCCCGCTCGTCCGAATGCCCGATGCGGAAATACCACGCATTGTTCCGCGTCAGGCTGGTCTCGCTTGCCATCGGTGACAGGGCGGGAATGCCGGCGGCGGCATAGATCGGGGCGGCCGCAAGGGAGGTGGCGGAGCTGTCGTGGCCGATCACCGCCAGGATGCTGTCGTCCTCCACGATCTCCGCCGCGACCTTGCGGGCGCTGGGGGAAACGCCGTGATCGTCGAACGGCACGAACTGAAGCTGCAACCCGTCGATTCCGCCGGCGGCGTTGATGCCGTCCGCCAGAAGCCCCAACGCTTTTACGATGTCCTGGCCGCCTTCCGACAGGTTTCCGGCATAGGCGATGCGGACCGTGCCGGCGGTTTCCCGAATCGCGGATCGCGACGTCAGCGATGGCACCGCCAATCCTCCGGCAAGCAATGCCGCCAAAAACAGGAGAATGGCGATCAAGCGCATCGGTAGGGCAACCCCAGGACTCCACTTCGGCGGGAAGGCGGCAGGAAGGCGGCGCTCAGGCGCCGGACGACGGCGATCTACGCAGGTCCAGTAGGCCCGACGGCCCGGCAAGGATCAAGCCTTACGCGCGGTGCGCGCGGTCAAGTCCGGGAAATCTCCGATTATGCCTGCCTTCTCATCTTTAAGTGTTAGAGTCTTAATGAATGCCACAACCTTTCTTTGAAACAAATCAAAAAGTCTGGAATCTAAACATTTCTCCGATTCGGTAATTTGTTATTGGCAGGGATAACATAAACCAACCCTTTTTCCAGTCAAGGCGCGGCTGAAACCAGTAGGAGTGTTCCCGATGGATATAGCGTGTCTATTGTGGAAAGAATCAGACGGTGAGACTATGTTGCACGCGCTTTCCTGAAGAGGTACGCAAAAATTGCCGCTCGATGCGCTCTCTGCGCATGGCGGGAAGGCCGGATGGGACCGTGGGGACAGGCGGACGCGCTGTTCGTTCGCAGGGTGCGATGTAGACTTGGCAACGCAATGGGTTGGATTTCAAATGACCGAAGCAGTCGAGGATTGCCGCCGTAAATTCGCCGATCTGGTCAAGCTGAATGGGATTTCAAGCAAGTATATCGAACGCGACACCGAGCGGCGGATCCTGGAGGATGGGGTTGTCCGTTGCGGCCTGACGCTGGAGGAAGCACGCGGTGTCATGCGTTGCGTTGCCGACGATTACGATCTCGTTTTCGAAAGCGAAACCGATCGTCGGATCCGGCAGGTGCTGGACAAGCACGCCGGGAAGAAGGGAAAGATCGGCAAGAAGCAGTTCAACCAGACTGCATCGATCCTGCGCGATTTCTCCAACGACAGCATCAGCGAGGAAGAGGCGCGGCGCCACATCAAGCGCATCATGACCGACAACGGATGGCAGCCGAAGCGGGCCGGGCTGATCCCGACCAAGCGCTGGTACCGCAAGATCGAAACCTGACACCTGCCCTGACACCAGCAAGGCCGAGGCCCGCGACGGGGAGCGACGCCCATGGATATCCTAGAGCTGTTCGCGTCGGGAACCGTCATCCTCATCGGGACACTTCTGATCGCGGCACCGCTGATCCTCTACCGGGCGCTGTTCGACACCGCGCGGCATTGGCATGCGTACGGTGCCGGCCGCGCCGGCATCGTCGAACTGTGCGGGTTCCTGATCGGCATCTGCTTCATCCTGACCACGCCGCTTCCGGGCGGCGGCCTGAATGCCGATCTGCTGTTCGGCGTCGACGGTCCTTGGGCCCTCGATCCTCCGGCGTTCGAGGCCCTGGTCCTCGACACGCTGGCCGACGCTCCGGACCGGCTGGCGGCGTGGCTGGCCGAGCGGGACGACCGCCTCAACCTGACCCTGGTCGTCGGTTTCGCCTTTGCCCTGCTGGCCGGGCGGGGGGCCTGGGGCTTCTACCGGACCTATTGGCGCGTGGCCCTGCTGACCCTGGCGATGGATCTGACGCTGGCGGCGCTTGCGTCGGTCGCGACGCTCTACGCCATGCTTCTCGGCCTCTGGCTGCTCAACCGCCTGAATTTCTGGGCCCTGGCGGTCGCGGTGCTGGTCATGCAGGAGTACCGCTACAATACGCTGGGCCTGTTCCAGAAGCAGCGCCATTTCCGCGCGCCCAAATCGATGCTGCCCCTGGGCGCGCCGGTCAGCGGCGAGACCGGAAACCCCCGGCGGAAACGGGTCAGGGCGGAGGGGTCAGGACGTGCGACTGGCCGGAAATTCGGCGTTTGAAATGCGACCAGCACACACCGGACGCCAGCACCAGCCCCGCCAGCACCAGCGCCAGATAGCTGCTCCACAACGGCGCATCGACGGCGAGCACGCCGAGGTGCCGCAGCGACAGATAGCCGCTGTAGAGGATCGTCGCCGCGGTGAGGACCCCCGGCAGGCGCAGCGCGACCCAGGCGATCCGCAGATAGGCGGCATAGAGGGCGAGGAGCAGCAGGCCGACGGCGATCTTCACCGACAGGCGGCTGCCGTCGTCGGTGCCGAGCCAGGCGGCATAGGAATAGCCGGTCGGGTTCCAGGTGGCGAACAGCAGGAGGAAGCAGGTTACGGTGCGGATCAGATAGCCGAAGCTCTTCATGGCGTCATCCGGCCGGTCAGGCGATCAGGTTCTGCGAATCGACCTGACCGCTCAGGCGATAGCGCACGAGCGACCAGGATTGCCCGGCCCCCAGCACGATGGCGACGGTGCCAAGCAGGCCAAGCGAACGGGTGGTGGGATCGGCCAGATCGATCACGCCGAAATCCCACAGGACCCAGCCGAACGACGACACGACCGAAAGCACCAGCAAAATGCCGATCAGCTTCATCGAACGCCACGTGGCCTGCGCATGGATGAACAACAGGAAGGCCAGCACCGACGCGCCGAACAGCTTGACCGTCCAGTGCCCCTGATCGCCGACGAGCCAGTCGTAATAGGAATAGCCGGACGGGTTGTAGATGCCGAAGACCAGCAGGACCGCGAAGATGATCCGGACGATGAAACCCGCTGTCGTCATCATGGCGGCGGCTCTGCACAAATTTTCGGTTTTTCCCGTCCGGAAACCGTACGCCGCCCCCCTTGCCCGGTCAATGTCGGGAAGATCCCGCAATTGCCGCACCGTTTCCCCATCCCGCTCCCTGTGCCGGAATGACGCATCGCGATGGATCGGCTGAGATGACGCCCGTGAACGCCCTTTTCGGCAAGCCCGCCGCCGTCGCCGCAAGCCTGGCTCTCGGCGCCCTCTTCCTGTCGGCGGGCTGGGCGACGCTGCCGACCCGCCATGCCGCCGCCACCGTCAGCTATCAGCTCGCCGCACCGATGGACGGAACGCCGGCGGCCTCCGCTGCGGCGCCTGCCGCAACGCCCATTCCGGTGCCGGTCTTCCTGATGCAGCCCGACCACGCGACCATGCGCAGCGGCACCGGCCTGCTGCGGCCGGACGGGCGGGTCGACATCACGCTGTTCGATCCGTCCGACCCGCGGCTGATCCACGGCAGCGAGGCCCTGTTGTTCAACACCGAGTTCCGCGTCCTCTGGCTGCTCGCCACCGACGAGGAGCGGGCCCGGCTGTGGCGCGGCATCGAGGAGGTGGGGCGCGGGCTGCGCACCGCCATGGACGGCATCCTCGAATCCCCGGAATTCACCGGGGAATACCGCGACGCCCTGCAGGAGATCGGCCGGATGGCGATCGAGGAGGCCTGGCGGGCTCCGTCGACCCGCGCCACCTACGAGGAGTTCCTGCGCAGCGCCGAACCGATGCTGCACGACACCGTCGGCCGCGACCTGAAGGCCATCGCGATGAAGCAGGTCGAGCCGCTGGTGTGGAACCTGATCGGTGCCAATGTCGGCATGGCGCTCGACCCGTTCCGCAGCCAGTCCTGGGATCTCGGCCCCGTCGATCAGGCCGTCGACGCCATCCTGCGCGAAGCGCGGGAGGCCGGGCTGGTCAACCGCGCGGCACGGCAGCTTGCCGACAGCTGGCAGGCGAAGGCCTTCCTGAAGACCTTCGCCGGAAATGTCGTCGATGCGCTGGCCCATCAGCAGCGCCTGCGCGACGTCGCCGGCCGGATGGTGAACGATCCCCGGCTGGGCGCCTATCTGAAGCCGGTTTCCGGCCCGGCCGGCGATCTGGCCCGGCTCGCTCCCGACCTGCTGTTCGGCGTCCAGGCCGGCGCCGATCTCAACGCGCTTGCCGCCCACACCTTCCAAGGCTTCCTGACCGGCCGCGGCGGCCCGCTCATCGTCATGATGAGCGCCCGGCAGCGCGAGGACATCCTCACGCTCGACCGCTACTCGCCCCGCATCCTCCTGCATGCCGTGCCGCAATGACCCAGACATCCCATGCCCTCGTCATCGATGGCTTGACCATCGACCGGCCGAACGGCCAGCCGCTGCTGCGCCACACCAGCTTCGCCATCGACCGCGCGGAGGTCGTGCTGCTGGTCGGGCCGAGCGGGTCCGGCAAATCCACCATCGTCAAGCTGCTCGGCGGCCTTCTGGAGAACGGCCCCGGGGAATGGCGGGTGTCGGGGCACCTGCATTGCGGCGGACAGCCGATGGATCTGGCGACGGAGCGCAGTCCGGTCGGCGGCATCGTCTTCCAGGACCATGCGCTGTTCAACGATCTGAGCGCCGTCGAGAATCTGCGCATCGCCGCCGACCATGCGGCGCACCCGCCGGATTCCGTGCTGATTGCCGACGCCACCGCCCTGCTGGACGGCATCGAGCCGACCCAGACCGTCAGTTCCTGCAGCGGCGGGCAGCGGCAGCGCCTGGCCATCGCCCGCACCCTGCTGGCCGACCGGCCGGTCCTGCTGTTCGACGAGCCGAACTCGGGTCTGGACGTCGCGATGGCGCGGCGGCTGGGCGAGCTGATCCGCGACTTGTGCCGGACAATGAACAAGCCGGCGCTGGTGGTCGCCCACCATGTCAAGGATCTGCTTCCGGTGGCCGACCGCGTGCTGCTGTTCGATACGCGCAATCACCGGCTGGTCGAGGTGCCGCGCGATGCCGAAGCCATCGAGGCGGCCCTGCTGGCCTTGGACGAAAGCGTCCTTCCCAATGGCGGACAGGCCGGGCTCAACGAAACCGGCTTGGCCGAAGCCGGAACTCTGCCGGGCGCCGGCAAGGGTCGGGACTGGCGGCAGGAGATCGGCCACCGCTCCCGCTTCCACTGGTTCCTGCGCTATCTCGCCGAATATTTCTGGGAACTGTGCGTCTCGCCGCTGATGCTGATCTATATGGGAGCCGGCGCCCTGATCATGGGCTTCGTGTCGATGTGGTTCGGCTTCCACTACAACTCCTTCGGCGGCTACCTGAAATCCCTTTTGCACGACGAGACGCTGGTCGGGCTGGGGCTGGTCCAGGGCACCGTGGCGGTTCCGCTGATCAGCAGCATCCTGTTCGTGGCGCGCAACAACGCCATCATCGCCGCCGACATCGGCAACAGGGTCCTGTCGTCGCAGTTCAGCGCCATGCAGAACCTGCGCATCACCGCGCGCGGCTACATCTTTTCGGCCATCCTCATCAACATGGTGGTCGGGTCGCTGATCCTGCTGGTCATCTCGCTGGGAATGGCGAGCTGGGCGTCGATGCAGACCTGGCATATCCAGTTTCCGATGCAGAGCTTCGAGCTGTGGCGCAGCCATTTCTTCCGCAAGCTGCTGCCCGACGGCCTGCATCCCGCCTTCAGCATGGTCTGGGTTCTTTTGAAGGTGGCGCTCAGTTCACTGCTTGCCGGCGGCGCAGCGATCGTTATCGGCTGTGGAAAGAAAGAATCGGTTCTTGAAATAAACGCAGCGATTGCGCGTTCGATCATTGTCGGGGTGACTCTGACCCTGCTGGTCCACGCCGTCATTTCAATTCTGACACTCTGACACATCTCCCCTTCGGATATTTCCCGATAGCGCGGGAACTCTTTTGGGGTAACATTGCGGTGAATGGACGCCGTGAAACGGGGAAGCGGATCATGATCACGGATGCGGACATCGAACAGCGGGCCGCGGCACAGGATGCCAAGGCCGCGGGAAGCCAACCGGAACCCTGGCAATCCTCCGGCCAGGCGATTCCGCCGGCGCCCCCGCCCGACCTGCCGCCCTTGAAGGCGCCGGCTTCGGACGGGCGGAACTCGTCGCTGCCGCTGATCCTGTCCGTCGCAGCGCTCGTCGCCACGGTGTCGGCCCCCTACTGGTCGCCGCCGCTCTACCGGCTTCTCCGGCTTCAGCCGGCCGGACTGGAATGGCAGGCGCGGCAGGAGGTCGAAACCGGCCGCCTCGCCCGGTCCGTCGCGGAGCTGGACCGCAAGGTCAGCGATCTGTCGGCGACACTGGTCAGGACGACCGAACAGGGCATGTCGGCCAATGCGGTGCTTGCCAACGCCGATGCCAGGCTCCGGATGGTGGCGCTTCTGCAGCTGCGCGCGACCTTGCGCCGGCCGGTTCCCTTCGATGCGGAGCTGAAGGCAGTCCGTGCCCTGGGTGGCAAGATGGAGGAGTTGGAGCCGCTGCTGGCCGCGGTGGAGGCCTATGCCGCAAACGGCATTCCGGTGGAAAGCCAGCTCCGGCAGGATTTCGCGGCGGTCACCGAGGCTGCGGGCCGCACCGACCCCCGGCCGACGCCGATCAAATGGCTGTCCAACGTCACCGGCTGGACGCCGGTCGCGGTCGAACCGGAGGCGATCCGGCCGGTGACGATTGCCGAACAGGCCCAGGCGCTGCTGGCCGAAGGCAATCTGCCGGCCGCCATGGCGCAGTTGAGCGCCATCGACCTCGGCTCCACCTCTCCGGCCCGGGCCTGGATGGAGGATGCACGGGCGCGGATCGCGGCGAACCAGGCGGTCGACCGCATCGCCGAGATGGTGGTGACGGCGGCCGGGCGGATGTCTCCGAAATCCTGACAGGACTGCATCGGGATCCGTGCGGGGCCCATGCTCGGGCGGTGGTTTCACGCTCCGGGCGTCAGGGTCCAACTGGCAAAATATGGCTGGCAAGGTATGGCTGGATGAGTTGCGACCTTCTCGTGTCTCGCCTGCTCGGCTCGGTGATCGCCGCGTCGCTCTGGACCGCTTCGGCCGCCTGCGCCAGCCCCCCGACGGCGGCGTCGCCCCAGGGCACCGCCGCGCCGGCCACCGCGGCTCCGGCGGGTCCGGCAAAGGATGCTGCTGAACAAGGTGGCTGGCTCGACAGCTACAGCCGCGCCGTCTTCGATTTCAATCGGCATCTTTACGACGGCATCGATGCGGTCGGCGGCTGGATGCGGGGCGGGGCGCCCGCCGCACCGCCGGATCCGGCGGCCGGAAGCGTTCAGAACGTCGTCACCAACCTGGTGAACGAGCCGCTGACCGCCGTCACCAGCACGATGATCGGCGAGTTCGGCAACGCATGGCGGTCGGTGGAACGCTTCGGCATCAACAGCACGGTGGGCGTTCTCGGCTATTACGACACCGCGAGCCAATGGGGATTCACCCCGACCCACACCGACCTCGGCCTCAGCCTGTGCCGCTCCGGCGTGGGTGAGATGGGGTATGTGGTCCTGCCCTTCATCGGTCCGCGCACCGGTCGCGACGCAATCGCCGACATCGTCCTGATGAACGCCGTGCTTTGGACCTTCGCCGGGGTGGCGGCCGGCACCGGCGCCAGCTTGCAGACCATCGTCATCGCCGAATCGGTCGAGGTGGTGGCGGACATCACCGCGACCCGGCAATTCGACATCGAAGCGAAGAACATCCGCCTGCCGGACTACGATGCCACCCGCACGGCCTATTTGAAGCAACGGCGGGAACGCTGCGCCCAGCCGATCGAGACACCGCCCGCCAAGGGGCCGGTTTCCGCTCCCCCCGCGCTCGACCGGACGCCACCGGGCCGGGGCCGCTCGTCGCCAGAGATGGCCTTCCCGGAAGACGACCGCCCAGGTCCTCGCAAAGGACTTTCCGTGCAGCGGGCGTACGCGGTCGCCGCCCAATAAGCGGTTGCGCGCGTCGAAGAGCAACCGTCCCACCGCTCTTCCGCCTCCCTCCCGACAGGTTGCTCCGCTTTCCAAGGCGGCAAGGTCGATCAAATCCTGAAAGACCTCTCC
Organism: Azospirillum sp. TSH64; assembly: GCF_003116035.1. GTDB lineage: Bacteria > Pseudomonadota > Alphaproteobacteria > Azospirillales > Azospirillaceae > Azospirillum. The sequence continues at coordinate 7,077,446 of NZ_LGQW01000015.1, read as the reverse complement.
ATCAGCCATAGAAATTTTCCTAAATACTTCACAAAACTATACTCAACGACCGTTGCCCGTATCGGCAAATACCCGCATCATTATTTGAAGTAACCTGTGATTCTGCACATTTTTAAAACGATCAATTCAAAAATTGCGCTTTGTATATTATTTAAAACTGAAGATTGGAAGCCTGATAGGGGTTGTCCGAATTGACTCAACCTCTCCTTTATAAATAAAATTCCCCCCCATAGTGATTTAATCACTTAAGCATTTTTACAGCAGAAGAATGAATACCGCCGAATACCTTCGTTTCGACTGAATATTATCTCATTCAGATCGCAATTTGTTATCGGCGATCTCATTCAAAAATTTCCCCGCACGCTGAAAAAGATGTCCTGAGGGAGAGGAAGCGCTGTGACAGACCCAACAATGACGGAACCGGGTCGGAACGGTCGATGCCGCGACCGCAGACGCGGTCAGGCATGCGGCCGGCGGAACGGACTGGCCGGTGCGATTCTGACCGTGCTGCTGATCGTCGCCCTCGCCCAATTCGCCATGCCGTCCTGGGCGGCAACCGAAGCAGCCCCCGCCGGCACAGCCACCCCACCCGGCACCGTCTCGCCGCCGCCGGCCTCCGATGGCACAACGCCGCCCGCCGCCGCACCGGCACGACCGGACGGGCCGACGGAGGTTAAGGTGGGCATGTACCTGACCCAGTTGCTCGATTTCGACATGTCGAAGCGGTCCTACTACGCCTCGTTCTGGCTTTGGTACCTGCACGACAACCCCGATTACGATCCGCATGCGACGGTCGAAGTCGCGAACGCGAAGTCGGACAGCGTGAAATTCGCCTCGCTCGACACCAGCAAGGGAATCCGCTGGCATCAGGAAAAGCACGGCGCGGTGCTGGCGGAGGATTGGGAAATCACCCGCTTCCCGTTCGACCGGCAGAAACTGGTCATCATGGTCGAGGACGGCCAGTCCGACACCGGTCGCATCCGCTTCGTCGCAGACAGCAAGAACAGCCGCATCGATCCGGCCGCAACCGTGCCGGGCTGGACAATCGAGGGCTTCGACCTCTCGGCCCAGGACGTGACCTACAACACCTCCTACGGCGACCCCACCCTGTCGGAGGACAGCGTCTATTCGCGGGTGGTGGCAACCATCACGGTGAAGCGCCAGGGCATCCGCCTGCTGTGCAGCCTGTTCGTCGGCTTCGGCGTCGCGTTCCTGCTGGCCCTGCTCACCTTCTTCCTCGATTTCGACTCGATGGCGGGATCGCGGATCGGCCTGTGCGCCGCGGCGGTCTTTGCGGCGGTCGGCAACAAATACGCGCTGGACGGCTATCTGCCGCCCGCCTCCACCTTCACGCTCGCCGATGTGATCGTCAGCACGACCTTCGCCTCCATCCTGCTGGCGGCGCTTGCCGTCGTCCTGATGCAGTTGACGCACAAGCGTGCTCCACGCTTCGCCCGCATCGCCAACCTGTTGCTGTGTCTGGCGACCTTCGCCGGATACATCGGCGTCAACGGCTACGCCGTCGCCTCGGCTGCCTGACGGAACGGTGGAGACGATCATGACCGCCCCGCTCCCGATTGCCGGCCCGACGGCGCTGCCGCCGGTCGCCCGGACGGCGACGGTGACCGTTCTCGTCGCCGGGCGGCATGTCGCAGTGCCGGCAAGCCAGGTGGCGGCCGTCGATCTGGCGGTCCCCGCCGCACCGGTGCCGTTCGCTCCGCCCGGCTATGAAGGCGTGGTCTTCGGCCACGGGGTGGCCGCAGCGCAGATCGATCTGGGGGTCCGGAACGGCGGGCAACCGGGTGCCGGGCGATGGAGCCTGCAACTGGACCACGCGGCAGGGCCGCTGTCGCTGCGGGTCGAGGAGGTGAAGACCGCCGACGCGAACATGGCGGAACCGGCCCCCGGCCCGGCCCTGCCCATCGATCCGGACGCTCTGCTCGACGGGCTCGCCCCCTGCGGGCCGCAGCCGGCACAACCGGCACCGGATCATATGGACCGGGCGACCGAAGAGCTGGACGTGCTGCTGGTCGCCGGTGGCGGACACCGTGTCGCCATCCCCGCGACGCTGGTCGACAGCGTCGGCCGTCCGGATGGCTTTCTGACCGCACATGGCAGCGTGCCCCGTCAGATGGTGATGCTGGACGGCGACCTGCTGCCGGCCCGCTCCCTTGCCTCCTGGATCGGGGGCGGGTCGCCGGAAGATGACAGCTGGGCATTGCGCCTGCGCACGGCCGACGGGACCATCGCCCTGACGGTCGCCGAACTGTTCGGTCTGCACAGCCTGCCACGCCGGGATCTGGTCGCCGTCGATGCCGACGGCGAAATCTCCCTGTGGTGGCGGGACGATGCGGGCAACCGCCCGATCCAGGTCGTGCATCCGGGGGCGGGCGGGCTCCTGCCGATAGACCGGCCGGCGGCGCGCGACGTGGTCTGCACGGCAGTCCGGCCCCTGCCTGCGCCTTCGGCGGGCCATACCCATGTCGCCATGGCGGCGGGTCCCGTGATCCTGGCCGCACCGGCCGCCATGGTGCAGGAGGTGAGGGGGACGCCCAGCCCCGGCGACCTCCACCGGGCGCGCCGCGTCGGATCGATCCCCGCCTTCGACATCGACGCGGCGTTCGGCGGCACGGCCGGTCCGGCCGGCTGCGTTGTGCTGAAGCGCAACGGCCAGCGCCCCATCGCCCTGCTGACGGGACGGATCGAAGCGACGGATGGCGGCTTCGGCTGGTATGCGCCGCCGCCGCTGCCGCATGCGATGGCCGTGCTGGCCGGGGCGGTCCGTCCGGCGACCGGAAAGTTGGGTAACGACAGGCCGGTCCTCGAATGTCTGGTGCGGCCCGACGCCTTCCGCCGTCCGTGGCGGGCGGACCCCGGAGATGTCGTGCGGACGGCCATGCGGGCGTCATTCGCCGGCTGGCTTTCAAATTGGTGAGCGGACCCTGCAGGAGTGCCCTGGCGCAATGTTCAAGAACCTGAAAATCGGCAAGAAACTGGCGGTCCTGGTGGTCGTCCTCAATGGATTCACCGCCATCATCGGCCTCATCGCCCTGCATGGCATGAAGATGGGAAACGACGCGCTCGACACGGTTTACAATGACCGGGTGGTGCCGCTGCGCGATCTGAAGGTGATCGCCGACCTCTATGCGGTCAACATCGTCGATATGGCGCACAAGGCCCGCAACGGAAATGTGCCGACAGAAACAGCACTTTCTGCCATCGACGCCGCCCGCACCGGCATTCGCGAGAAATGGCGCGCCTATCTGGCAACCTATCTTGTCGACGAGGAAAAGGCGCTGGTGGCGAAGGCCGAACCGCTGATGGCCGACGCCGACCGCGCCGCCGACCGGCTGCGCGGGATCCTCGCCGCCGGCCGTTCCGAACGGCTCGACCGCTTCGTCATCGACGAGCTGTATCCGGCAATCGAGCCGGTGTCCGACGCGATGTCGGCCCTGATCGAGTTGCAGCTGACGGTCGCCAAGTCGGTTTACCAGCAGAACGACGCCCTGTACGACCTCACGGTCCACCGGACCATCGGGCTGCTGATCGGTGCGGTGCTGGTCGGGGTGGCGCTCGGGGTGGCGATCATCCGCTCGATCACCGTGCCGCTCGGCCAGGCCCGCGATGTGATCGACCGCATGGCGCGGGGCGATCTGACCGTCACCGTCACCGACGACGGCCGCCGGGACGAGATCGGCCATATGCTGCGCGCCACCGCCGGCATCGCCGCGACGCTGAAGGCGGTGGCCGGCGACCTGCGCGACCTGATCGAGGCGGCCCGCGGCGGTGCTTTGTCGGTGCGGGTGGAGCCGGAACGCCATGCCGGTGAATTCGCCGTTCTGGTGCGCGGCGCCAATGAGCTGGTGGAGGTGCTGACCACCCCGCTGTTCGAGGTGGCGTCGGTGATGGCGCGGCTGTCCTCCGGCGACATCCGCGGCCGCATGACCGGTTCCTATGACGGCGACCTGCGGGCGCTGAAAGGCAACGTCAACCGCAGCATCGACGCGCTGGCCCTGCTGCTCGACGAGATCTCGGGCTTCGCCGGGGCACTGGCCCAGGGCGATGTGACCCGGACCGTCGACGGCGCGCACCAGGGCGACTTCGCCGCCATCAAGAACAACCTGAACAGCGCGGTCGAGCAGCTCGCCGCCGTGCTGCGCGCGGTGAACGGCTCGACAGAGCAGGTCGCCACGTCGGCGACCGAGACGGCGGCGGCGGCCATCGACGTGTCGCGCCAGGCGGCCGGCCAGATGATGACGCTGGCCGACGTGTCGGGCGCCATCGAGCAGACCGCCGGCGCCATCGGCGAGATCGCCCGCAACGCCGAACGCGGCAGCACCCTGGCGCGCGGCACAGCCGACCTTGCCGAGGACGGGCAGCGGACGCTGATCTCGCTCAGCCGGGCGGTCGACGGCATCGCCGAACGGACGGCGGGGATCGAACGGATCAGCGCGCTGATCGCCGGGATCGCCGACAAGACCTATGTGCTGGCGCTCAACGCCGGGCTGGAAGCGGTCCGGGCGGGCGAGAGCGGCCGCGGCTTCGGCCTGATCGCCGCCAAGATCTCGTCGCTGGCCGAGGACGTCACCGCCGCCACCCGCGACATCGGCACGCTGGTGCGCGAGGCGTCGGCGGGGGTGGAAACCGGTGTGCGGGCCGCCGGCGAAGCGGCGGACGCGATCGGACGCATCGTCGAGGCGTCGCGCGACAGCGGCTCCACCGCCCAGTCCATCGCCGCCGCCATCGACGAGCAGAACGCCATGGCCAGCCTGCTGAAGGACCGGGTCGAGCAGCTCTCCATGACCGGGCAGGCAACGGCCGGCGCTGCGGAGGAGATCTCCGCGACCATGGCCGCGCTGACCGACATGGCGCAGCGCCTGAAGGCGGAAACCGCCCGCATCCGCACCGCCTGACCACAGCCGCACCGGAGAGGAGGCAACGGGAACGCCATGAAGGAAGGGTTGCGCCGTGCGGCCGGCAAACTGACCGCGCCGTTCGTCATCACGCTGGTGGTGCTGTTCGGCTTCTATCTCGGCGGCGACAGCTTCCAGGGGTTCGGGCTGGCCGCGATGGACAGCACGCGCCGCGTGCTGAAATACGTGCTCGGCGTTGCCGCCTTCCTGTCGCTGGCCGTGCTGGTGCAGCGGATCGTCCAGTATGTGATCTTCGACGGCATCGTCGCGTCCGCCACCGGGTCGCCGGTACCGAAGCTGCTGAGCCAGATTTCCGGTCTGGTGATCTTCGGCATCGCCGTGTCCGCCTGCGCCGGCATCGTGTTCGAACAGGATCTGACGGTGCTGTGGGCGGCGTCCGGCGTCGCCGGCCTCGTGCTCGGCATGGCCCTGCGCGAGTTGCTGCAGGACGTGTTCGCCGGCATCGCGCTCAACATCGACCGGGCGATCCGCATCGGCGAATACATCCAGATCCACCGGTCGGGCGACAGCAAGATCAGCGGCCAGGTGCTGGAGATCAGCTGGCGCACCACCCGCGTGCGCGATTTCATGGGCGATCTGGTGATCTTCCCCAACAGCAAGTTCAGCGCCTTCACCATCACCAACTTCAGCCAGCCGGAGGCCAACAGCTTCCGCTTCGTGACCCTGACTCTCGACGCGCGCGTCCCGCTCGCCCGCGCCACCCGCATCCTCCAGGCGGCGGCGCTGGAGGCGATGACCGGACTTGCCGGCCCCGACACGCCGGTCCCCTGGGTCGAGGTCAAGGCGATCCGGCTGGAAGGCGTCGAGTACGCCATCTTCTACAAGGCGGAATGGCGTCATCTGGGCAACGCATCGCCGACGATCCTGCAGACGGTGCTGACCCATCTCGCCTTCGCCGGGCTGGAGACCGCGACCGTCCTGGCGGACGGCCCATCCGCTGCGGACGGCACGCTCCGGCAGGCGGGGGGCGCCGGCCCCGATACGGCGGCCTTGACTGCCCTGCTGCGCGCCACCGCCCTCTTCCGCGGGGTGGGGGATGCGCCGCTGCGCCTGCTGGCCTCCCACGCGGCGATGCGGGAACTGCCGGCCGGTCAGGTGGCGATCCAGGCGGGAGAGGCCGGGACCTCGCTCTATCTCGTGCTGGAGGGGCTGTTGTCGGCAGATGCCGGGCGCCGGTCGGTCCGCGATCCGCTGCCGGCGACGCTGCGCCCCGGCGACCTGTTCGATCCCGCCATCCTGCGCGGCGAAGCCCATGGCAGCACCGTGCGCTGCCGCACGGCGGTCCTGCTGTGCGAATTCGGCCCCGACGCCCTGCAATCCCTGTTCGGCGCCGGTGCCGGCGGAATGGAGTTCGGCGCCGGTGCCGGCGCGATGGAGCGCGTGGCCCGCAACCTCGTCGCCGGTTCCGCCAACCGCTCCACCGAGGATGAGGAACGGGTCGCCGACACCCTGCGGCAGATGCGGCACCTGTTTCCCGCCCCTGTCGGGCGGCAGGGCTCAGCCATCGGCCCGGTCGCGAACACCGGCTGACGAACACCGGCCGACACCACCGACACCACCGACACCCGGCACCGCCGGACAATTTCAACGAAAACGCCAAGGAAGAGGTGACACCATGGATCCCATTTCGCTCGCGGTCGCCTTCATGGCCGCCTTCGGCATCATCTCGACCGATGCCGTCCTGCATGCCGACAGCGTCTCCGTCAGCCTGTACATGCCCGACGAGTTGTCCAAGGGAACCGCCAAGGGCGACGTGATGGAGGACATGTTCATCGCCAAGATGCAGGAGATCGGCGACACCAAGTCCTATTTCGGCAGCCCGAGCGTGCGCTCGACCAAGGCCAAGACCATGGGAGCGGTCCTGGCCAAGACGCTGAAGCTGGAGGATATGACCGCCGCCGTTCAGCACACCTTCGGCATGAAGACGGCGACGGTGAACGGCAGCTTCGCCAAGGACGAGAAGGAGGGCAAGCTCCAGCTCGTCGCCATGGTGCGCGACCCGGACGAGCCGCCCTTCCCGGTGATCGTCAAGCGCAAGGACGGCGAGTCGCTGCCCGACATGATGGGCCGCGCGGCACAGGAGGTGATGGAGCATCTCGCCCCCTATGTGACGGTGGTCTACGCGCTCCAGAGCGCCGACCGCCAGCACGACTACACCGAGGTCGACGAGCTGATCGCCCGCGAGCTGAAGACCTACGCCTCGAAGACCTACTACAGGGAGCGGGCCAGCATTCTGAACATGGCGGGCATCGTCGCCCTTCACAAACAGAAGCCCGACGAGGCCGCCCGCCTGTTCGAGGAGGCCGACCAGACCGACCCTGCCCTGCTCTTCCCCCGCGTGAACCGCGCCTTCGTCATGCTGGTGAAGGACGATGAGAAGTCGGTGGAAACCTATCTGAAGCCGGCGATGGAGTCCGCCCGCTATCAGCGCGCCTACACGCTGCTCGCCGCCGGGGATCTGGTGCGGGCCGGCGCCTTCATGGCAACGGGCCGCTACGATCAGGCGATCACGGCGCTCGACGATGCCGAATATTGGGATCCGACCAGCGCCTTGGTGCCGTCGCTGCGTGCCGAACTGTGCACGGAGCGGGGGGACGTGGTGTGCGCCCAGCGCAACCAGACGAAGGCCCGCGCGAACCTCGACAATTTTGAAACCTACCCGGAGGTCGCGAGCCTTTACTACCACATTTCCTGGCGCAAGGGCGAACCGCTGAAGCCCAGCGATCTGCGCCAGGATCTGGCCAAGCCTTCGGCGGCACAGCCGACAGCGGTCAAGGTGTCCAACACCACCGTCAAATAAGGGAACGGAGCACCGGTCAGGCAAGTCGGGAGCCTCGGAGACCCGAGGCTCCCGTTGCTTCTAGAGTATGGCGCCGGCGACCAACTCCTCCATTGTTTTTCCGGTGAAGTGGGAGAATCATATATAAAACGAAGCCGCACCGGCAAAAGAGGGCACGCCACCATGACCGGAACCGACGCCGACCCGACCGACCTGTCCGCCGATCTGCCGGACACACCGGACCGCGAGCGGCGATACTCCGCCCCGGCGCTGGAAAAGGGGTTGGACATCCTGGAATTCCTGTCCGAGTGCCGCGATCCCCAGTCGTTGCAGCAGATCGGCGACGGGGTGGGACGGACCAAGGGCGAGATCTTCCGCATGGTTTCGGTGCTGGCACAGCGCGGCTACATCGAGCGGCTGGAGGGCGACGACCGTTTCCGCGTCACCGACCGGCTGTTCCGCCTGGGGATGAACCGGCCGGTCAACCGCTCCCTGATCGAAATCGCCCTGCCCTTCATGAACGCCTTCGCCGAGAAGACCGGCTATTCCTGCCATCTCGCCGTGATGTCGGGCACGCAGATCGCGGTGGTGGCGCGGGTGGAAAGCACCAGCCACATCGGCTTCACCGTCCGCATCGGCTACCGCCAGCCCCTGGTGCTGACCGGGTCCGGCCACTGCCTGATGGCCTTCATCGGCGCCCGCCGCCGCCATGGCCTGTATGAGGAGTTGCGGCGGGAGGATCCGTGGATCGACCTGGATGCGCTGGACCGCAACCTGGATGCCGTCCGCGCCGCCGGCCATGTCGCCCGCCCCAGCGGCATCACCGAAGCGGTTGTGGATCTCTCCTGTCCCGTGATCGACCGGCGGGAAGGCGGCGCCGCCGCCGCCCTGACCTGTCCCTATCTGCGCACCCGGCAGGTTCCCAAGGAACCGGCGGAAATCCTGGCCGCGCTCGACGAAGCCAGCCGGCGTATATCGGAAATCTTTTCGTTGGACTGACGGATCGATTTACAGGCGCAATGGCGATGTGTATATAAAATATACGATCCGCGCTGCGGATTGTGGCAACGGCGATGCAACCGGCGGATCGGCAACCGCACCGGACATCGCGCCTGGGGAACAACGCCTGGGGAGAACACACCGCCATGACCGGCAGATTGCAGGGCAAGACCGCCATCGTCACCGCTGCGGCACAGGGAATGGGCCGTGCCGCCGCCCTCGCCTTCGCGGAGGAAGGCGCCAGCGTGGTGGCGACGGACATCAATGACGGGCTGCTGGCGGAGCTGTCGGGGATACCCGGCATCGTCACCCGCCGCCTGGACGTCTGCGATCCGGCGGCGATCCGCGCCTTTGCCGCCGAGGTGCCGGCTCCGTCGGTTCTGTTCAACTGCGCCGGCTTCGTTCATGCCGGCACGGTGCTGGAGTGCGACGAAGACGCCTTCGACTTCGCCGTTACGCTGAATGTCCGGTCGATGTACCGGATGATCCGCGCCTTGCTGCCAGGAATGCTGGAGGCCGGCGGCGGCTCCATCGTCAATATGTCGTCCGTCGCCTCGTCGATCATCGGGGCGCCGAACCGCTTCATCTACGGCACCACCAAGGCCGCGGTGATCGGCCTGACCAAGTCGGTCGCAGCCGACTACGTCACCCGCGGCATCCGCGTCAACGCCATCTGCCCCGGCACGGTGGACAGCCCATCGCTGCACGACCGCATGCGGGCGCTCGGCGATTACGACACCGCGCGCGCCGCCTTCATCGCGCGCCAGCCAATGGGCCGGCTGGGCACGGCGGAGGAGGTAGCGAAGCTCGCCGTCTACCTCGCGTCGGACGAGTCCTCCTTCATGACCGGACAGGCGATCGCCATCGACGGCGGCTGGACGAATACCTGACCGCCGGGCACCTGACCGCCAAGGCTCCGACCGGCAACGGCCCCTTTGGCCGGGCCGCGCAAACGACAAGAAACTCCTAGATCTGGGGAAACGCTCGATGAAGCTTCTGCGCCATGGCCCGCGAGGGGCCGAGAAGCCGGGATTGCTGGATGCCCAAGGGCGTATCCGCGACCTGTCCGCCCATGTCGACGACATCGCCGGCCGCTGGCTGCTGCCGGAAGGGCTGGCGGAGATCGCGGCCTTGCCGGTGGACAGCCTGCCGCCGGTCGACGCCTCGACCCGGCTGGGTCCTTGCGTGGCCTGCACCGGCAAGTTCGTCTGCATCGGCCTCAACTATTCCGACCATGCGGCGGAAACCGGGGCAACGGTCCCGTCGGAGCCGGTGATCTTCATGAAGGCGACCTCCACCATCCAGGGTCCGGACGACCCGGTGGAAATCCCGCGCGGCTCGACCAAGACCGACTGGGAGGTCGAACTGGGCGTCGTCATCGGCAAGACGGCGAAATATGTGTCGGAGGCCGAGGCGCTGGACCATGTCGCCGGCTATTGCGTCGTCAACGACCTGTCGGAACGGGAATTCCAGATCGAACGCCAGGGCCAGTGGTCCAAGGGCAAGAGCTGCGACACCTTCGGACCCATCGGCCCCTGGCTGGTGACCAAGGACGAGGTTCCCGACCCGCAGGCGCTCGACATGTGGCTGGAGGTCAACGGCCACCGCTATCAGAACGGCTCGACCCGGACGATGGTCTATGGCGTCGCCCACATCGTCTCCTACCTGTCGCAGTTCATGAGCCTGCATCCCGGCGACGTCATCTCCACCGGCACGCCGCCGGGCGTCGGGCTGGGGCTGAAGCCGCCGACCTATCTGAAGCCCGGCGACCGGATCGAGCTGGAGATCCAGGGCCTCGGCCGCCAGCGCCAGCAGGTCTACGCGGCGGAGTGACACCAGCCCGGCCGTGACCCGGTCAACGGGGCGGCCGGCAGGATCAGTGGTTTGCTCGACAAAGCAGCCAAACGGCGCGCCCTGGTACGAGGGGCCGCACCGGATGGGGAGGCGCCATGCAGCAAGCGTCGCTCGACACGGCCCCCGGCCGGTTCCCCGCAGCGGTGGCGGGGGCCGAGCTGCTGCGGCTGGACGGCATCACCAAGCGGTTCCCCGGCGTGCTGGCGCTGGACGGCGTCGGCTTCGACCTGCGCCGCGGCGAGGTCCATGCGCTGTGCGGCGAGAACGGGGCCGGCAAATCGACTCTGATGAAGATCATCAGCGGCCAGTACCATCCCGACGAGGGCAGCATCGCCTACAAGGGTGAGATGCGGCGCTTCGCCTCCTCCCTCGACGCCGAACGGGCCGGCATCGCCATCATCCACCAGGAGCTGAACCTCGTCCCGCATCTGAGCGTGGCCGAGAACATCTTCCTGGCGCGGGAACCGAAACGCGGCTGGTTCATCGACCGCAGCGCATTGCGCCGGCAGGCCCAGTCCTGCCTCGATCGTCTCGGCGTCGACATCCGCCCCGACGCGCAGGTCAAATCCCTGTCGGTTGCCCAGTGCCAGATGGTGGAGATCGCCAAGGCGCTGTCGCTGAACGCCGAGATCGTCATCATGGACGAGCCGACCTCGTCCCTCACCGAATCCGAAACCGCCCTTCTGTTCCAGGTGATCCGGGAGTTGAAGGAGCAGGGGGTGGGGATCGTCTACATCTCCCACCGGCTGGACGAGATGGCGCTGATCGTCGACCGGGTGACGGTGCTGCGTGACGGGCGTTACGTCGACACCCGCGCCTTCGCCGACACCTGCGTGGACGAGATCGTCGCGCTGATGGTCGGCCGCTCGCTGGACGACAAATTCCCGGAGCGCACCTCCGTTCCCACCGCCGACGTGCTGATGGAGGTGCGCGGCCTGACCCGCCGCGGCGTCTTCCACGATGTCGGCTTCGAACTGCGGCGCGGCGAGATCCTGGGCTTCGCCGGACTGATGGGCGCCGGCCGCACCGAGGTGGCGCGGGCGATCTTCGGCGCCGACCCGCTGGATGCCGGAACCATCCGGCTCGGCGACGGCGAGATCGCGGTGAAGACCCCGCGCGACGCCATCGCCCACGGCATCGCCTATCTGTCGGAGGACCGCAAGAGCCACGGGCTGGCGGTCAAGATGTCGGTCAGCCAGAACCTGACGCTCGCCAACATGGGGGCGGTGTCCAGCGCGCTGGGCTTCATCGACCGCAAGGCGGAGGAGCAGGCGGCCTGGCGCTACATCCAGATGCTGTCGATCCGCACGCCGTCGCCGCATCAGGTGGCGCGCCTGCTGTCGGGCGGCAACCAGCAGAAGATCGTCATCGCCAAGTGGCTGTTCCGCCAGTCGCGCATCCTGTTCTTCGACGAGCCGACGCGCGGCATCGACGTCGGCGCCAAGTTCGCGATCTACCAGCTTCTCGACCGGCTGGCCGCCGAGGGGATCGGAGTGGTGCTGATCAGCTCCGAACTGCCGGAGATCCTCGGCCTGACCGACCGCGTCGCCGTCTTCCATGAAGGCCGGATCACCGCCGTTCTGAACACGCGCGCGACCAGCCAGGAAGAGATCATGCATTTCGCCTCGGGCCATGGCCGCCCGGCGGCGCCGGGAGCCGGAACGCCATGAGCAATCCCACCACCAAGACCCTCGACGCCGCGCCGTCCGCCGCACCGCGCCAGCCGGTGAGCGACGGTCCACAAACCATGAACAACCGGGTGATGAACGACCGGCGCAAGGATCTGATCCAGAAATTCGCGGCACTCGCCGGGCTGCTGGTGCTGGTCGCCGTCTTCTCCGCGACCAGCGACGCCTTCCTCAGCGTCGGCAACGGCATGACCATCGCCTTGCAGGTGACCTCCATCGCCTATCTCGGCATCGCCGCGACCTGCGTCATCATCACCGGCGGCATCGACCTGTCGGTCGGCTCCGTCCTGGCGCTGTCCGGCGTGGTGGCGGCGCTGGCGGTCAAGGCCGGCGCGCCGGTGCCGCTCGGCATGGGGCTGGGCATCCTGGTCGGCGCCTTCTGCGGCCTGCTGAACGGGCTGTGCGTGACGCGGCTGAAGCTGCCGCCCTTCATCGCCACGCTGGGCATGATGATGGTGGCGCGCGGCGTCGCCTTGCAGATCACCGGCGCGCGCGCCGTGTCGGGCCTGGGCGACTCCTTCGGCGAACTTGGCAATGGCGCCATGTTCCGCATCGTCCGCATCGGCGAGGACGGTTTCCCCGACGTGGTCTTCCCCGGCATTCCCTATCCGGTGGTGCTGATGGTGGTCATTGCCATCGCCGTGGCGATCATGCTGAGCCGCACCACGCTGGGCCGCCACATCTATGCCGTGGGATCGAACGCGGAAGCGGCACGGCTATCCGGCGTCAATGTCGCCGGCGTCACCCTGTTCACCTATGTCCTGTCCGGCACGCTGGCCGGGCTGACCGGCTGCGTCCTGATGTCCCGCCTCGTCACTGCCCAGCCCAACGAAGGCGTGATGTACGAGTTGGACGCCATCGCCAGCGCCGTCATCGGCGGCACCTCGCTGATCGGCGGGGTGGGGACGATCTCCGGCACCGCCATCGGCGCCTTCGTGATCGGCATCCTGCGCAACGGGCTGAACATGAACGGCGTGTCGGCCTTCACCCAGCAGATCATCATCGGTCTGGTCATCCTGCTGACCGTCTGGATCGACCAGATCCGCAACCGGCGCTGACCGGCGTTTCCCGAAAAGCAAACAAACCAACCCCAATAATCCAACAGGGAGTGAAACCATGAAGCGCTTCGTTTCGGCCTGTCTGGCGTCCGCCATCGCTCTCGCAGCCGGTTCGGCACTCGCCGCGGATAAGGAAATCGCCGTGGTGGTGAAGACGGTGAACTCCACCTTCTGGCAGAATGTGCAGAAGGGAGCCGCCACCGCTCAGAAGGAGGCGGACGGCTACACCATGACCTTCCAGGGTCCGGCGGCGGAATCGGCCATCGCCGATCAGGTCAACATGGTGGAGAACGCGGTGAACCGGAAGGTCGCCGGCATCGTGCTGGCTCCCTCCGACCCCGACGCGCTGGTCCCGGTGCTGAAAAAGGCATGGGAGGCCAAGATCCCGGTGGTGCTGATCGACTCACCCGTCTCGGACGCCGGCAAGCAGTATTACCAGGCCATGCTGTCCACCGACAACGTCAAGGCGGGCGAACTGTGCGCCAAGGCGCTGATCGACAAGGTCGGCACCAGCGGCAAGATCGCCGTCATGTCCTATGTCGCCGGTGCGGGTTCGGAGATCGGCCGGGTCGGCGGCTTCACCAAATACATCAAGGACCATTCCAAGCTGGAGATCGTCGGTCCCTTCTATTCCCAGTCGCAGATGGCGACCGCGCTGAACCAGACCACCGACGTGCTGGCCGCCAACCCTGACCTGAAGGGCATCTTCGGCGCCAACGAGCCGACCGCCATCGGCATGGGCCGCGCGCTGGCCCAGAACGGCAAGGCTGGCCACATCGCCGCGGTCGGCTTCGACGGCAACCAGGACCTCCAGGGCTTCGTCAAGGACGGCACGCTGGAGGCCATCGCCGTCCAGGGCTCCTACCAGATGGGCTATCTGGGGGTGCAGACGGCGGTCAAGCTGACCAAGCGCGAGAAGGTCGAAAAGGCGCTCGACACCGGCGTCGTGCTGGTGACCAAGGCCAATCTGGCGACGCCGGAGGCGCAGAACGTTCTGTACTGAGCAGCGCCCCCTTCTCCTGACCTTGGGCGTGCACGGCGCCCGGTCCCTCGCCGCGCGCGCCATTTTCTTCGCCATCGAGTTTTCACAGTTGGTTTCCGCAGTCGAGGCGTCCCGCATGAACCTGACCGACCGCCGCACCCTGCCACGCTCCGGCCTGTCGCTCCCGATGATCGGGCTGGGCTGCGCGCAGCTTGGCGGGCTCTACCGCCCGACCGATCCGGCCGAGGCCAACCGCCTCGTCGCCGCCCTGCAATTCCCGCTCGCCCATCCGGCGGTGGCCTCCTGCGTCACCGGGGTGCGCAACGCCGGCGAATTGGTGACCAATCTCGTTTGGCTGCAGGCACCGATCCCCGCCGCCTTCCTGCAGGCATTGAAGGCGCGCGGACTGCTGAATGAAGCGGCGCCTGTTCCGGTGGAGGGGTAAGCGATGCGCATCGACGCCCACCAGCATTTCTGGCTGATGGCCGCCCGCCGGGGCGAATGGCCGCCGCCGGAGCTCGGTCCCATTTACTGCGACTTCCTGCCGCCCGACCTGCTGCCGCTGCTGCTGGAAAACGGCATCGACGGCACCGTCCTGGTGCAGACCCTGTCCAGCGAGGCCGACACCCTGTTCATGCTCGACCTCGCCGCAAAGCACAGCTTCATCCGCGGCGTCGTCGGCTGGACCGACCTGAAGGCACCGGACGCCCCGCAGCGGGTGCAGGCGCTGGCCGCCCATCCCAAGCTGAAGGGCCTGCGGCCGATGGTGCAGACCGAGGCCGCCGACTGGCTGGACAATCCGGCCATCGATCCGGCCGCCACCGCGATGGCCGAAGGGGGACTGAGCTTCGACGCGCTGGTCCTGCCGCCTCACCTGCCGTCGCTGCTGCGCTTCGCCTGTCGGCATCCGGCCCTGTCCATCGTCATCGATCACGCCGCCAAGCCGGAGATTGCCCACGGCGGCACTCCCGGCTGGGCGGAGGACATGGCCGCCCTCGCCGCCTTGCCCAATGTCCGGTGCAAGCTGTCCGGCCTGCTGACCGAAGCGGGCGAGCGCACCGGGATCGACGACATCCGGCCCTATGTGGACCGCCTGATCGCCCTGTTCGGCACCGACCGGCTGCTCTGGGGCAGCGACTGGCCGGTCCTGCGGCTGGCCGGCGACTATCCCGGCTGGCTGGAGATGTGCCGCCAGCTGGTCCCCGCAGCGGCGCATGACGCGGTGTTCGGCGGCAATGCCGCAACCTTCTACCGGCTGGGCTGATCCCACGTCCGCCGTCCCATTCTATCCTCAAGGACCAGACCGATGCCGTCTTCCGTTCCCGAACTTCTCCTGCTGAACCCGTCGGACAGCGTCGCGGTCGCCACCCGTGAAATCCCGGCGGGCAGCCCGGTCGCCGTCGGCGGCTTCGCCGGCACCGCCGCCGCCACCATCCCCAGCGGCCACAAGATCGCCATCCGCGCCGTGGCGCTGGGCGAGCCGGTGGTCAAGTACGGGCAGGTGATCGGCACAGCCACCCAGCCCATCGAACCCGGCCAGCATGTCCACGTCCACAATCTCGGCATGGGCGAGGCCCGGTTGGACCACGGCGCCACCCGCATCGTCGAGGCCGACCGCGGCGCGGAGGAGGCGACCTTCCTCGGCATCCGCCGGCCGTCGGGGCAGGTCGCCACCCGCAACTACATCGGCGTCATCGCCAGCGTGAACTGCTCCGCCACCGTCTGCAAACGCATCGCCGATGCCTTCACTGGCAACGCGCTGGCCGACTATCCGAACGTCGACGGGGTGGTCGCCATCGTCCACGGCAGCGGCTGCGGCATGAACGGCACCGGCGAGGGCATGGCGATCCTGCGCCGCACGCTGCGCGGCTATGCCGACCACGCCAATTTCGCCGGGCTTCTGCTGGTCGGGCTGGGCTGCGAGATGAACCAGATCGCACCGCTGGCCCAGACCCTGGCGCCGCGCCCGAACGGGCTGATCGCCACCCTGACCATCCAGGAGGAAGGCGGCACCCGCGAGACCATCGACCGCGGCGTCGCCCTGGTCCGCGCCATGCTTCCCATCGCCAACGATGTCCGGCGCGAGCCGGTGCCGGCCAGTTATTTGACGGTCGGTCTGCAATGCGGCGGCTCCGACGGCTATTCCGGCATCACCGCGAACCCGGTGCTGGGTGCCGCGGTCGATCTGCTGGTCGCCCATGGCGGCACCGCCATCCTGTCCGAGACGCCGGAGATCTACGGCGCCGAGCATCTGCTCACCGCCCGCGCCGCCTCCCCGGCCGTCGCCGACAGGCTGATGGACCGCATCCGCTGGTGGGAGGACTACACCCGCCTGCACAAGGGCGACATGAACAACAACCCGTCGCCCGGCAACAAGGCCGGCGGCATCACCACCATCCTGGAGAAATCGCTGGGTGCGGTCGCCAAGGGCGGCGGCACCCGTCTGAACGCGGTGGTCGATTACGCCGAGCCGGTGACCGACCACGGCCTCGTCTTCATGGACACACCCGGCTACGACCCGGTGTCGGCGACCGGACAGGTGGCGGGCGGCGCCAACCTGATCGCCTTCACCACCGGCCGCGGATCGACCTACGGCTGCAAGCCGACGCCGTCGCTGAAGATCGCCACCAACAGCGCGCTCTATGCCCGCATGGGCGACGACATGGACTTCAACGGCGGCGCCGTGCTGGACGGCGGCACCAGCGTGGCGGAGGCGGGGGCTGCCCTGTTCCGCCTGATGCTGGACACCGCGTCGGGCCACCGCACCCGCAGCGAGGAGAACGGCATCGGCGACAACGAGTTCGTGCCCTGGCAGATCGGCGCCGTCATGTGACGGCGCTCGACCGGGGGCGCTGCTCAGCCTTTCAGCGCCCCCCGCCGTGCCAGCGAACGCATCAGGTCGGCGATGCCGATGGTCCAGGGTTCGCAGGCGTCGCTCGGCCGCATGCGGTTGACCAGCGCGCCAAGCTTGGGGGCGGCGATGGTGACGATGTCGCCCTCCTTGTGGGTGAAACCGCCGCCGGGGTTGTCGCGGTCCTGGGTCGGCGCGAACATGGTGCCGAGGAAGAGGGCGAAGCCGTCGGGATACTGATGGACCGGCCCGACCGTCTGGGCGACGAGATCCTCCGGATCGCGGCTGATCCGCGAGATCGAGGACAGGCCGGCCAGTTGGAAGCCCTCCGGCCCCTCGACCGTCAGGGCGACGTCGGTGCTCCGCACATCGTCCAGCGTGAAGGTTTGGTCAAAGAAGCGGATGAAGGGACCGATGGCGCAGGATGCGTTGTTGTCCTTCGCCTTCGACAGCAGCAGGGCCGACCGGCCTTCGAAATCGCGCAGATTGACGTCGTTGCCCAGCGTCGCCCCGGTGATGCGGCCATCGGGGGCGACGATCAGCACCACCTCCGGCTCCGGGTTGTTCCAGGTCGATTTGGGGTGCAGCCCGGCGTCCATCAGCGTGCCGACCGACGACAGGACGGGCGCCTTGGTGAAGACCTCCGCATCCGGGCCGATGCCGACCTCCAGATACTGGCTCCAGGCGCCCTGGGCGATCAGCACCTCCTTCAGGCTCATCGCCGCGTCGGAGCCGGGCTTCAGCGCCGCCAGATCGTCGCCGACCAGCCGCTGCACCTCGGCGCGGATCGCCTCGGCGGCGTCGGGGTTGCCGCGGGCGCGCTCCTCGATCACCCGCTCCAGCATCGACACGGCGAAGGTGACGCCGGCCGCCTTCAGCACCTGTAGGTCGGTCGGCGCCAGCAGCCAGGGAGCGTTCGCATCGCGCGTGTCCGGCGGCGTGTTGGCGAGGATGTCGGCCAGCGCGCCGATGCGCTCCCCCGCCGCCGCGGCAAGCTCCGCCGCCGGATCGGGCCGGGCGGCCAGTTCGCTCATGGTCGGGAAGGTCGCGGTCACGTCGTACACGCCGTCGGCGCGCACCGCCACCACCGACGGGCCGATGCCCGGCCGCCAGACCCGCCCGGCCAGGGTGCCGGCATAGCCGTCGTTGGGAAGGGTTCGGGTCACATCCACGGGGAACTGGATCATGTCGAAGTCCGAATCTTGAAATTGGGTCGGGTTACGGCACGTCGCCGGCGATGACGCCCTTGCGCAGCAGGAAACAGCCATAGGGCCGCGGATCGCCGACCTGCACGACGGCGAAGGCACAGCGGGCGGCGTCGTAGAAGGCGAACCGCTCGATCCCCTGCAAGGGCTGCGGACGGCCCTCGGCGCGGTCGACCTCCGCCTGCACCTCTTCTTGCACGATGGGGATTGCGGAGGGATCGCCCACCACCTCCATCCGGCGCACCGGGTCGGGCACGAAGCCGTCGAGCGGGAAGACGCTGAGGATGCTGCGGGCGGCGCGTGCCATCGTCACCCCCGGCAGCACGATCAGCCGGCCCGAGATGGTGGCGCGGGCGATGGTCTCCGCCGGATGGTTGGCATCGACCAGCGCCAGATCGTCGCCGTGGCCCATGGCGGCCAGCACCCACAGCAGGTCGGGGGACAGAAGCGGGTCGAGTCCTTTCAGCATGGCTCTTATCCTTATCGGTTCAGGCCGGCACCGGCACGTCCGCCGCCAGCAGCCCTTCGCCCTTCAGATCGGACCACAGCGCAGCCGGCACAACCGCCGCCATGGCGGCGAGGTTGCGGCTCACCTCCCCGGCCGTCACCGCCCCCAGCACCACCGACGACACCGCCGGATGCCCCAGGGCAAAATGCAGCGCCGCGGTGGCGAGCGGCACGCCATGGACTCGGCAGACCGCCTCGATCCGCTCCACCCGCTCCAGAATATGGACCGGCGCCGGACCGTAATTGTACTTGGCGCCAGGAACGGCGCCGCTGGCGAGGATGCCGGAATTGAAGACGCCGCCGAGCATCACGCCGATGCCCTTGGCCTCGGCCAGCGGCAGGAATTCGTCCAACGCCGGCTGCTCCAACAGCGAATAGCGTCCGGCCAGCAGCATGGCGTCGAAATCGCCGGCGTGAGCGAAGCGGACGCACATCTCCGCCTCGTTGACGCCGACGCCGATGGCCTTGACCGTGCCGTCGGCCCGCAGCCGGTCGAGCGCGCGATAGGCGCCGTTCATCGCCTCGGCGAAGCGGGCCTCGATGCGGTCGGCGCCGTGCGTCCAGACATCGACGTCATGGATCAGAAGCACGTCGATGCGGTCGGTGCCCAGCCGCAGCAGCGACTGCTCCACCGACCGCATCGTGCCGTCATGGGAATAGTCGATCACCGCCCGGTGCGGCAGTCCGCCGGCATAGCCCGACCCGTCGCCCCGGCCCTGCCGCGGGTCCATCCAGCGCCCGACCTTGGTGCAGAGCACGACGCCGTCGCGCCCGGCCTGACGCAGGGCGGCACCGCAACGCGCCTCCGCCAGCCCGTGGCCGTAGAGCGGCGAGGTGTCGAGCAGCGTGACGCCCGCCGACAGGGCGGCGACCGCGGTGCCGACCGCGACGGCCTCGTCGAGACGGCCGTACAGGTCGCCCAGCGGCGCGGCGCCGAAGCCGATCTCCGAAACGGCGATGCCGGTGCGGCCCAGGGCTCTGGTTGGCAAGGATTCTGCTATCGGTGTCATCACAGGCGCAGCCCGGTGTCGGGGTTGAACAGATGGGCCAGCGCTGGATCGGGGGCGATGCGCACCACCTCGCCGGGCTTGGCGCCGGTGCGCTCGCGCAGGACCCAGGTCAGCTCGCGCTTGCGATCCTCCCGGCCTACTCCCACCTGACCGGCCTTCCCTCCGAGCGGGCGCAGCACCATCTGGGTTTCCGACCCGGTCGGCTCGACCACCACCACCTCGGCGGCCATCCCTTCGTCGGCGAGGCGGAAATGCTCCGGCCGCACGCCATAGACCGCAAGCCGCCCGTCCGACGCCGCCGGCACGCGGCCCGCAAGCGGCAGGCGGTCGCCGCCGTCGGTGGTGAAGCCGTCGCCGCCGATGCTGCCGGGGATGAAGTTCATCGCCGGCGAACCGATGAAGCCGGCGACGAACATGTTGGCCGGATTGTCGTAGAGGTCGAGGGGTGCGCCGATCTGCTCGATGATGCCGTCATGCATCACCACGATCTTGTCGGCCATGGTCATGGCTTCGATCTGGTCGTGGGTGACATAGACGGTGGTGGTCTTCAGCCGCTGGTGCATCTCCTTGATCTCGGTGCGCATCTGCACGCGCAGCTTGGCGTCGAGGTTGGACAGCGGCTCGTCGAACAGGAAGACCTTGGGGTCGCGGACGATGGCGCGCCCCATCGCCACGCGCTGGCGCTGGCCGCCGGAGAGCTGGCGCGGGAAGCGGCCGAGCAGCGGCCCGAGGCCGAGGATGCCGGCCGCCCGCTCAACCTTGGCCGCGATCTCGCTCTTGGCGGTGTTCTTCAGCCGCAGCGCGAAGCTCATGTTGTCGGCGATGGTCATGTGCGGGTAGAGCGCGTAATTCTGGAACACCATCGCGATGTCCCGGTCCTTCGGCGGCACGTCGTTGACGACGCGGTCGTCGATGGCGACGGTGCCGCCGCTGATCTCCTCCAGCCCGGCGATCATGCGCAGCAGGGTGGATTTGCCGCAGCCCGACGGGCCGACGAGGATGACGAACTCGCCGTCCTGGATGTCGATGGATACGCCCTTGATGATCTCGACCGGACCGTAGGATTTGCGGACGTTCCGAATGCTGACGGAGGCCATGGGGTCGTCTCTTTCTTGGGATGGATCAGCCGCCCTTGACGGCGCCGGCGGTCAGGCCCGCCACGATCTGGCGCTGGGCGGCCACGGTCAGGATCAGCACCGGCAGCGTCACCACCAGGGCTGCGGCGGCCAGCGGGCCCCAGCTCACCTGCTCGAAGGACAGCATGTTGTAGACGGCGACCGGCAGGGTCCGCGTCTCGCGGCTGGCCAGCACGATGCCGAAGACGAAGTTGTTCCAGGAGAAGATCACCGACAGGATGAAGGCGACGACGATGCCGGGCTTGGCGATCGGCAGCGCCACCTTGGCGAAGATCTGCCAGCGCGTCGCACCGTCGACCATCGCCGCCTCCTCCAGCTCCATCGGCGTCGTCTCGAAATAGCCGATCATGATCCAGATCACGATGGGCACGGTGACGACCAGATGGATGATGATCTGCGGCCACAGCGTGCCGAGCAAGCCCAGCCACTGGAACAGCAGGAACAGCGGGATCAGGAAGGACAGGCCGGGCGTCATGCGGGCGATCATGATGACCACCGCCGACTTGTGCGCCCGCATCCGGGCGATGCCGTAGCCGGCGGGCACGCCGACCACCAGCGCGAACAGGGTGGCCGCCCCGGTGACGATCAGGCTGTTCCAGAAATAGAGCAGGAAGCTGTTGCCCTCGAAGATCGTCGTGTAGTTCTTCCAGGCGAAGCGGTCCGGGATCAGGATCGGCGGGTAGGCGCCGTTGTCGATCTCAAACTTCAGCGACAGCGACAGCATCCAGATGAAGAACAGCAGCGCCGGCGACACCAGCAGCAGGACGCAGACGGCCATGCCGGCCTTGTCCAGGAGCTTTCTCAGCGGCCGGCTCATTGCCCGTCTCCCGTATTCCAGGCGCTACGCTGGCGCAGGTACAGCAGGATCAGCGACAGCAGGATGATCAGCACGAAGAACACCACCGCGATGGCCGAGCCGTAGCCGATGTCGTAATAGGTGAAGGCGACGCTGTAGAGATACAGGTTGATCGTCTCCGACGCCGTGCCCGGCCCGCCCTGGGTGATGGTGTAGAGGATGTCGAAGCTCTTCAGCGCGTCGATGGTGCGGATGATGACCGCCACCATCAGGAAGGGCTTGATCATCGGCAGGGTCAGATAGCGGAAGCGCTGCCAGGCGGTGGCGCCGTCGATCTGCGCGCTCTCGTACGGCTCGGTCGGCAGCGCCGCCAGACCGCCCAGCACGATCAGCATCACCAGCGGCGTCCATTGCCAGGTTTCCACCAGCACCAGCGACAGGATCACCGTGCTGGGGTGGTAGACCCATTGCAGCGGTCCGATTCCGACCAGAGACAGCAGGTAGTTCAGCACGCCCAGCTGCGGGTGGAACATCATCGTCCACACCAGCGCGATGGCGACCGGGGTCGCCATCATCGGCATGACGAAGATGCCGCGCAGCAGGCCTCTCGCCGGCAGCTTGGTGTTGAAGGCCAGCGCCGCCGCGGTGCCGAGCACCAGCGGGGCCAGGACCGACAGCGCGGTGTAGACCAGCGTGTGGAGCATCGCCTCCAGGAAGCGCACGTCGGTGAACAGCCGGGCATAGTTCTGTAAACCGACGAAGCGCTGTTCCTCGCCGATGCGCCATTCCATGGCGCTCATCCACAGGGTGAAGACCCAGGGAAAGACGATGACCCCGATGACGACGATCAGCGCCGGCACCACGAAGGGCCAGTAGGAAGGCCGGAGCCGCTTCGTCCTGCCGACGGAAGCGGCGCCGACCACACGGTCAGACGAGGTCAGGATGCTCACGTCTTCTCGCTACGCTCGAGGATCGGCTTGAAGTCGGCGGTGGCGCGCTTCAATTCCGCCGCCGGGTCGCTGCCGGAGATCATGTTGGTCAGCGCCCCGCCCAGCACGTCGCGGAATTCAGTGACCGGGATGATGACCGGCAAGGCGAGGCGGCTGATCTTGGCCGATTCGACCACGGCATCGACCCAGGCCGCCGGCATCTTGACGCCCTTGCGCACCTCGGCGTCCGACAGGACGGAGGTGCGGAACGGCACGCCGGCCCCGGCCTGCAACAGGCGGGCGCCCATCAGCTTGCCGGTCGCCCACTGGCAATAGAGATAGGCGGCTTCCTTGTTCTTCGACGCCGCGGTGACGCCGATGCCGTCGCCGGTGGTGGCGGCGGCATGCGCCTTCGGCCCCTTGGGCATCAGGCCGTAACCGACCTTGCCGACGACGCGCGACTTCTCCGGATCCTCCAGCGGCGGGGCGAAGCCGACGCCGTCGAACCACATGCCGACGCGGCCCTGGAGGAAGGCCGACTGGCATTCCGCCCAGTTGAAGCCGGTGACGCCCGGCGGCGCCGACTTGGTCATCAGCGTCTGGTAGAGCTTCGCCGCCTCGATGGCCTCCGGCGTGTCGGTCAGCAGGTTGCGGTTGGCGTCGACGCTGTACTGGTCGTAACCCAGCAGCAGGCTGGTCCACACCGGCGTGTTGGCGTTCTTCATGCCGCGGGCGACGAAGCCGTAGGTCTGGCTCGGCGGGTCGGTCAGTGCCGCGGCGGCGGCCACCATCTCGTCGAAGGTCTTGGGGAAGGACAGGTTCTTCTTGGCGAAGAGGTCCTTGTTCCAATAGACGATCCAGTAATCGACCGAGAAGGGCAAGGCACCGATCCCGCCTTCCGGATTGCGGGCGAAGGTCACGCCGGCTTCGGAGAAGTCGTCGAGGAAGCCGGCGTCGGTCAGCGCCGGGTCCTTGATGAAGGGCGTCAGGTCGGCAAGCCACTTGCCCTTCTCGAACTGGCGCTTCTGGACATGGTAGCTGATGTGCACGACGTCGAAGCTCGGCCGTCCGGAGGTCAGCTCGATCACCGCCTTTTGGCGCTGCTGCTGCTCCGGGGTCTGTTCCGACACCACAGTGATGCCGGTCAGCTCCTCGAATTCCTTCTGGTACTTGGTCAGCGTGTCGCCGCGCGGGCTCTTGATCAGGTTCACCTCGATCTTGGTGCCGGCATATTTGCGCCAGTTGACCCCGCCGGTCTGGGCGAAGGCGGGCAAGCCGATACCGCTGAGGCCCAGCGCACCGGCCGCGGCGCCCGACGCCAGAAGCCGGCGGCGCGACAAAGACATTCCGTTCGACATCGACATGCACTCCTCCCCGTTATCGCCCGGGCCTTTGATGCCCGGCCTTGTCCTGACCGGCGGATACTGTGAGCGACACGGATCCGCGCCGCCACCGATTTGATTGCTTGGTCAACGTATAAATCCAGCGCAGCCCCCTTGCAAACGAAAAACATCCTAGTAACATGTTAGTCGTAACGCGGTGGCCGTTCGGCCGTCCGTCCAGCCGCCCCTGGGAGAAATGCAAAGTGAATCAATCCACTGGCCGCTTCGGTCTGTCCTGCGCGCTGACCACGCCCTACCATGAGGACGGCAGCGTGGATCTGGCCCGCCTGACCCGGCATGTCGCCTGGTGCCTCGCCAGCGGCTGCGACTCGGTGACCCTGTTCGGCACCACGGGAGAGGGTCCGCTGCTCGGCCATGTGGCGCGCGAGCAGATGATCGGCGCGCTGAAAGGCGCCGGCATAGATTTCCGCAGCCATGTGGTCGGCGGCGTCATCGCCGCGTCGCTGCACGACGCGCTGGCCCAGGCCAACCAGCTGCTCGATGCGGACGCGCGGGCGCTGCTGGTCGCCCCACCCTTCTACTTCAAGGGCGTGTCGGACGACGGGCTGTTCGCGTGGTTCTCCAGCTTCATCGCCAAGCTGGGCGACCGGGCGCGCGACATCATCCTCTACCACATCCCGTCGGTCACCGCGGTTCCGCTGTCGATCGAGTTGATCGGCCGGCTGAAGGCCGCCTTCCCGCAGGCGATCACCGGTGTCAAGGATTCGGCCGGCGACTGGGGCTACAGCCAGCAGCTTCTCGCCGCCCACCGCGACGATCTCGCCGTGCTGATCGGCGACGAGCGGGTGCTGGCCCAGGCGGTGCGCGACGGCGGCCAGGGCGCCATTTCCGGCATGGCCAATCTGGTGCCGGGACGGCTGCGGACGGTGGTCCATCAGGGCCGCGACGACGCCGCATTGGTCGAGCTGGTGGACGCCGTGCTGCGCTACCCGGTCACCCCGGCGGTCAAGGCGCTGGTGTCGCACGCCACCGGCGACAGCGCATGGTTGACGGTGAGGGCGCCTTTGCTGCCTATGTCGGTGGCGGACACCGCGACGCTCGGGCATCTCTTCGACCGGGTGTTCGCGGATAGGGCCGCCTGATGGGGCCCTCCTGACGGGACAGCACACGGATGACGACCTCCGCCAACAGCGACCGGGCCAAACCGGATCTGGCCAAGCGAGACCGGGACTCGGTCAACCTGCGCAGCCGGGCTTACGAGAGCTTCACGCAGCGGCTGCTGGCGGACGAGATCCGCCCCGGGCAGTTCATCTCGCAGCGCGAGCTGGTCGAGTTGACCGAACTGCCGCTGGGGGCGATCCGCGAACTGATCCCCCGGCTTGAGGCCGAAGGGCTGGTGAAGACCGTGCCGCAGCGGGGGATGCAGGTCGCCCATGTCGACCTGAACCTCATCCGCGACGCCTTCCAGTTCCGCCTGTTCCTGGAACGCGAAGCGGTGGCGGTCTTCGCCCGGGAGGCGCCGGAGGCGACGGTCCGCGCGCTGCTGGACGATCACGAGCGCATCATCGCCGCCTGCGCCGAAGCGGAAGCCGACTTGGGCGCCGGCGGCATCCGGCCGGCCCTGTTGCAGGAGGCGCAGGACATCGACTGGGCGCTGCACCTGACGATCATCGACGCGCTGGGCAACGCCATCATTTCCGACGCCTACCGGGTCAACCAGATCAAGATCCGGCTGATCAAGCAGTCGAAGACCAGGCTGAACACCGCCGTGCTGGTGCCGACCATGCGCGAGCATCTGGCCATCATCCACGCCATCCAGGCCCGCGACCCGGAGCGGGCCAAAGATGCCATCGGCACCCACATCCTCAGCGCCCGCGACCGCGCCATCGGTCTGCGCTAGGTCTGCACCAAGACCTGCCCGGTTATGGGACCACGCCCGCCGGCTGCGTCAGGCGGCGCAGGGCCTCCACCGCCGCCGCGGGCGTGGTCAGCACCGGGACGGACAGCAGGGGCTGAAGCCTCGGCTGCGCCCGCGCCATCGAGAACTGGCCGAGAATGACGACATCGCAGCCGCGCAGCTGCTCCACGGTCCCTGCGACGCGCTCGTCATGCCCCTCGCCGTCACCGCTCTTGAGCGCCGCCAGCGCGCCGTCGGCAACCGCGACGGTGACCTCGATCCGGCGGCCGGCAGCGGCGGCCATCGCCAGCAGCTCGGTGCGCAGGGACAAGGCGGACGGGCCGAAGCTGACGACGATGCCGATCCGGTCGCCGACCGCCATCGCCGCCTCGAAGGCGGATTCGTTCGGCCGCAGCACCGGGATCGGCAGCTGCCGCTTGACCGCGTCGATGGCCGGGGCGAAGGCGGAACAGGTGAACAGGATGCCCGCCGTGCGTCCACTCGCGCCCACCGTGCCGGCGGCATAGTCGGCCAGCGTCCGGAACCGCCCCATCATCGCCTCGTCGAGCCGGCCGGCCTCCGCCAGATCGACGGCCAGCGAGGTGTCGAGCAGGTCGAAAATCCGCGCCTCCGGCCAATGCGCCCGGAAAGCGGCCCGTGCCGGCGCCACCGATTCCTCTAGCGCATGGATCAGCGCGATGCGCGGCCCCGGCATGGCGGCACCCGTTTCGGCGGTCATGCATCCTCTCCCTGTTTTGCAGTCTGTCGGGCGGCCAGCGCCAGCATCAGCCCGCGGTCCCGTTCGGCCTCCAGCGCGGCGATGGAGCGGCCGGCGGCTTCCTCTGCGATTCCATCGACCAGCAGTTGGCGGACCTCCGGCGTCAGGCTGGGGCTGCCGAGCGTCGCCCAGCGCCGCTCCTGGCTCGGTCCGAGATGGTCGAGGTAATGGGCGATGCCGCCGGGGCCGCCGCCCAGATGATAGGCCATATGGGCGCCGATCACCGACCAACGCAATCCCGGACCATGGACCAGCGCCGCATCGACGTCGGCGACATCGGCAATGCCCTCCGCCACGATGTTGACCGCCTCGCGCCACAGGGCGGACGCCAGCCGGTTGGCGATGTGGCCGACCGCATCCTTCTTCAGCGCCACCGTCTCGCGGCCAAGGCCGCGATAGAAGGCCTCGGCCCGCGCCAGAACCTGCGCATCGGCGGCGAACAGCTCGACCAGCGGCATCAGGTGCGGCGGATTGAAGGGGTGGGCGGTGATGAGGCGCTCGCGCCGCACCACGCCCGCCGCCAGATCGCTCCAGGTCAGCGAGGAGGTGCTGCTGGCGATCACCGCATCCGGCCTTGCCGCCGCCTCCACCTCGGCATAGAGGCTGTGCTTGACCGCGGTCTTTTCCGGCGCGTTCTCCTGAATCCAGCCGGCATCGCCGACCGCCGCCGCAACCGACGGCGCGACGGACAGGCGGCCGGGTTGAGCGGCGGCGGCCCCCAGCGCCTGCAACTGGCCGAACAGCCGCTCCACGCGCTGCGGCAAGGCGGCCAGCACGGCGCCGTCGGGGTCCCAGGCGACCACGTCCAGCCCGTGGGCCAGGAACAGAGCCGACCAGCTTTCGCCGATCAACCCGCAGCCAAGCACGGCAACGGGCGTGGCGGACGGCGGAGGTGGCGGCATTGCGGGAGCACTCCTGCGCAAAAGGATCGAAAAGACGGCCGGGCACGGAGGCGCGCGGCAGGGACAGCTTGACCTTCCTCCGCGACCGGGTCAATATGATGCATCATACAGCAACACAAGATGGCCGGGTGGCGGGCAGACGATGAGCGGGTTCGACCTCAGCCTTCTTGAACACGACAATCTCGGCAGCACAATTTACCAGAAATTGTGCGAGGCGCTGATGCGGGGCGTGTTCAAGCCGAACGACCGGCTGAAGATCCGCGATCTGGCCGAACGGCTGGGGACCAGCGTCACCCCGGTGCGCGACGCCATCCTGCGGCTGGTGCAGGATCAGGCGCTGGTGCTGCGCTCGCCGCGCGACATCCGCGTCCCGATGCTGACCCGCGCCGCCTATCTGGAAATCCGGGACATCCGCGTCAATCTGGAAGGGCTGGCCGCCGCCCGCGCCGCCGAGCGGGCTACACCCGCCCAGATCGAGCAGTTGGAAGCGCTGCTGACGCACAACGAGGAGGCGATGGCCGCCGGCAACACCGCGCTGGCGACCGAACTGAATCAGATCTTCCACTTCAAGCTGGCGGAAATCGCCGACATGCCGGTGCTGGGCGACATTCTGCGGCGGCTCTGGCTCCAGATGGGGCCGTTGATCGCCGACGTCTATGGCGGAGCCGGCCGCACGATGATCGACCATCACTACCCGCTGATGGATGCCATCCGCCGTCATGACGGCCCGGCCGCCGCCCGCGCCATCCAGGACGACATCCAACTGGCCAGCGGACCGATCCTGGAAAGGATCGATGCCGAGCGCCGGGACGCCCAACCGCAAGCCCAACCGGGAACCCTGGTTTCCTGATACATTCCACCGGCACCCGAAGCCGGGCCCCCGCATGACGATGATGCATCAAACATTGACGTTTCGACTGACGAGGAGAGCGCGGCCATGACACAGGGTAACGTACTGACCACGGTCGCGCCGCCGATCTCCGGGAACGAGGCAGGCGCCATGATGCTGCGGCATTTCGGGCTGGCCGGCGACGTCCGTGAACTGAGCAGCGAGCGCGACCGCAACTTCCACATCACCACGCCCGACGGGCGGGGCTATGTGCTGAAGTTCACCAACCCGGCCGAACCGCAACCGGTCACCGCCTTCCAGACCGGCGCCATGCAGCATGTGGCCTCCCGCGACCCGTCCCTGCCGGTGCCGCGCGTCGTGCCGACCCGGGAGGGCGAAGCGCAGACGACGGTCCTGATCGACGGCCATCCGATGATCCTGCGGTTGCTGACCTATCTCGACGGTACGCCGCTCCATGCGGCACCGGCCTCACCGGGACTGATGCGGGCGCTGGGAACGACGCTGGCCCGGCTCGACCTCGCGCTGGCCGACTACGAGCATCCGGGCTCGCAGCGCGACCTGCTGTGGGACATCACGCGCACCGCCAGCGTCGCCGACAAGCTGCATTATCTGGCCGAAGGTCCGCGCCGCCGGATGGTGGAGCGCTTCATCGCCCGTTTCGCCGACCGGGTCGCCCCGCGCCTGCCCGCCCTGCGCCATCAGGTGATCCACAACGACCTCAACCCGCACAATGCGGTGGTCGATCCGGCCGGGCATCAGGCGGTCACCGGCATCATCGATTTCGGCGACGCGCTGAAGGCGCCGCTGATCAACGATCTGGCGACGGCGCTCGCCTACCACGTCACCAGCGGCGAGACGCCCTTCGGCTCCATCGTCGAGATGACCCGCGCCTACAACGCCGTGCTGCCGCTGACGGCGGATGAAAAGGACTTGCTGCCCGACCTGATCGCCGCCCGCCTCGCCCTGACCATCTCGATCACCGGCTGGCGGGCGGCCGAATATCCTGAAAACGCCGCCTACATCCTGCGGAATGCCGAACGTGCCTTCGCCGGGCTGGAAAAGCTGACCGGCGACGAGGCCGCCACCGCACGCACTCTGCTCCACCTCGCCTGCCAGGAAGTGTGACCCGCCATGACCATGATCAACGCCTACGCCCCCGACGCCGCCGGTTCCCTGCCGGAGCGCGAGCGCGCCCTGATCGCCCGCCGCGAAAGGCTGCTCGGCCCGGCCTACCGCCTGTTCTACGCCGATCCGATCCATGTCGTGCGCGGCGAGGGCTCCTCCCTCTATGACGCCGACGGCAACCGCTATCTCGACGCCTACAACAACGTCGCCTCGGTCGGCCACTCGCGGCCCGAGGTGGTGGAGGCGATGGCCAAGCAGGCGGCGGTGCTGAACACCCACACGCGCTACCTGACGGACGGCATCGTCGAGTTCGCCGAAGCCTTCCTGGCGGAGTTCCCGGCCGAGCTGTCGCACTTGATGATGACCTGCACCGGCAGCGAGGCGAACGATCTGGCGCTGCGCGTCGCCCGCGTCCACACCGGCGGTACCGGCGTCGTCATCGCCCACAACGCCTATCATGGCGTCACCTCGGCGCTGGCGGAGATGTCGCCCTCGCTGGGCGCCGCGGTGAAGCTGGGCGACCATGTCCGCGTCGTGCCGTCGCCCGACAGCTACCGCATTCCGGCCGCGGAGGTCGGCGCCGCCTTCGCCCGGTCCGTCGAGGAGGCCATCGCCGACCTGCGCGAGAAGGGCATCGCCCCGGCGGCGCTGCTGGTCGACACCATCTTCTCCAGCAGCGGCGTCTTCACCGATCCGGCCGGCTTCCTGGCCCCGGCGGTCGAGGTCATGCGCAAGGCCGGCGGCATCTTCATCGCCGACGAGGTGCAGCCCGGCTTCGGCCGGCTCGGCACCCACATGTGGGGCTTCGCGCGCCACGGGCTGGTGCCCGACATCGTGACGGTGGGCAAGCCGATGGGCAACGGCCACCCGGTGGCCGGCGCCATCTTCCGCCCGGAGGTGATCGAGGCGTTCGGCCGCAGCCAGCGCTATTTCAACACCTTCGGCGGCAACCCGGTGTCCTGCGCCGTGGCGCATGCCGTGCTGCGCGTCATCAAGACGGAGCGCCTGCAGGAGAACGCCCTGACCGTCGGCACGCAGATGATCGACGGCATCCAGGCACTCGCCGCCAAGCATGACCTGATCGGCGACGTGCGCGGCAGCGGCCTGTTCATCGGCGTCGAGATGGTGCGCGACCGCAAGGCGAAGACCCCGGCGCCGGAAGAAACCGGCCGCGTGGTCAACGACATGCGCCGCCGCCGGGTGCTGATCAGCGCCACCGGCCAGGAAGGGCACATCCTGAAGATCCGCCCGCCGCTGGTCTTCTCCGCCGCCGACGCCACCCTGTTCCTGAGCACGCTCGACGAGGTGCTGGCGGCCCTGTGACGGACGCGGCCGGAACGTCGTCGTTCCGGCCGCACCCCATCCGTCAGCTGCGGCGGGAGAGCTTCACCCCGGGAAAGTCGACCGGCACATCGAGGGCGACGTTCACGTAGTTCGTAAACAGGTTCAGGGCGACATGCGCCAGGATTTCGACGATGGCCTCATCGTCGAATCCGACCGCGCGCAGGGCGGCGACATCGGCGGCATCGACCGCAGCGCGGTTCTCCACCAGCTTCACCGCGAAGGCGAGTGCAGCCGCCGTCCGGGGATCGGCCGAGCGGCCATGCTGCGCCTCAGCCATCTCCGCTCCGCTCGCCCCCGCCTTCTGGCCGAGCAGGGTGTGGGCGGCGAGGCAATAGTTGCAGTCGTTGCGGTCGGCGACCGCCACCGCGATCTGCTCGCCCAGCTTGGCCCCGAGCTTGCCCTGGCCGAGCGCACCGAACGATCCCCACATGCTGGCGAGTGCGGCCGGCGAATTCGCAACGGCCTTGAACATGTTGGGGACGACGCCGAAGGCGCCCTTGATCCGGTCGAGCGTCGGCTTGACCGCTGCGGCAGACGAGGCTGGATCGACGAGATTGACGTGTGCCATGATGTTTTATCCTTCTCTGATGCTTGGAGGGGGGTATTCGGGCGGTCCGGCGATGGCAGTCGCCGGGCCGCTTTCACTTTTGCACGCTGTTTGGCCGGCGTTACTTGGCCAGCGTTACTTGGCCGGCGCGACCTTGCCCGGCAGCGACAGGGTGCCGGAGGCGACCTTGTGGATGTTGGTGACGCACAGCAGCGGCGCATGCAGGTTGGCATTGACCCGCAACCCGGCGGTCACGCCGTCGAAGGACGCGGTGGCGATCGCCCCGATCTTTTCGAGCGGGATGTGGACCTCGACCAGATCGGCCTTGAGGTCGGTTCGGTAGTCCGGGCTGTCGATCAGGATCGGCGCACCGGGCCAGGTTTCCGGCAGCCTGGGCTTGGTGCCCTCCGGAATGTCCTTGACCTTCAATCCTCCCGGACAGGTCTTGTCCTCGTTGAGGACGACCCAGTGGGAATGCCAGCGTTCGCGGTTCTTTCCGCCATAGGCGGCATCGTCGAAATCGGGGTGGAAGGTCACCGCGAGCGCGACGATGCCCTGGTCCTTCTCGAAGCCGACATCGGCGGAGTTGAGGGAGGTCGGCCAGACATAGGCGTAGACCTCCGATCCCGCGAACTTGCCGGTGGCGGACGGCGTCGCCTTGCCGGCATCGGCGCGGACGCGGGTGCTGAAGACGGCATGGCCGTGATCGGTGACGATGCGCGTCTCGACGATGTCGAACGAGGCCATCACCGCCTGATCGGGGGCGGTCTTTATTCCATGCGCGGCAGCCGTAGACGGGCCGGACACGAGACCGGACGCAAGGCAGCAGAGCGCCGTTGCCACGAGGCCGAGGCCCCGTGGAGTGCAGACGATCATGATGGTGCTTTCCTTTCTGAAGACGTGCTTGGAGGGGTGGCTATCCTTCGGCAAAGGCCGTCCAGGTGGCAGCCTGGATGGCAGGATCAGCCTCTTCATGCTCGCCGCAATCGAGCCGGAGATCCCGGTCGCCGATGGCGGCGTTCACAAAAGCGCAGTGATGGGAAGCGGCCTCGCCCGGATGGGCGTTCGGCCGGAAATGGCGGCAACTGACGCACAGGCGTTGGACCGGAATGGCCCCTGCCTGTTGCAGCGACCGGATGATCTTGATCTGCGCCCGCAGCAGCCCGGCCTGCTCAGCGGCGGTCAGCTGTGCAAGCGCCGCCGCGATCTGGGAGGCGGATGACGCAAGGCTGCGGCCCAGTTCCAGCCCTTCTTCCGTCAGGCGGGCGATCTGCGCCCGCGCATCGCTGGGATCGGGCGTGCGTCGCAGCAGCGACTTGCGCTCCAGCGCCGCCAGCGTGTCGGCCATGCTGGCGGCGGAAACCGCCAGATGGGCGGCAATCTCCTTGGGGCGAAGGCCGGCGGGCCGGGCCGCCAGCAGGGCCAGCACCTGCGCCTGGGTGGGATTGAGCCCCGCCGTGCCGGCAGCCGACCAGAGATCGGCGCGCAGCACCAGCGCGATGCGCTCGAAGCCCTCCCGAAGGCGGTGCGGAACAGGGTCGGGGTGCGATGCGTGGTCCATGAATTTAACTTAGGACTCCTATTTAAATCTGTCAAGCGACCGATTTCCGACCTCGCCGCGGGCGTCCTCCTTCGTCCCAAAGAGCGCGGAGGCCTTCATGAGAATTCAGTCAATTAGACTTCACGAGCCAAGTGAGTCCGCACATTCGGACTATCGGACAGAGGGGGGACACATCCCAATTTGCAGCATTTCCGCAAATGAAGACATGAACGCCCCCGCTCAACCCCTGTTCATTTGCGGATATTTCTCGGGATGGTTCTTTAATACCTAGGGATAGCTTTGAAAGACGGTTCATTCCGGTGCTCAATGCAGGCATCGGCGTTCCGCGGCGCCAAGCGACCGGATCCAGGCCGGCCGACCACCAACGCATTGACAGCCAACGCATTGACAGGGAGCATCACGATGCCATCCGAAGAAGTCCTGGCGCCGGGCGCCACCCGCCGCAGCCTGATCGTCGGCGCGGCTGCCGCCGGTGCTGCGGTCGCCGGCGCAACCGTGATCGGAGCCGCCGATGCCACCGCGGCCGAGCGTCGCCATGCCGGAGAGGCTGCGGGCAACAAGAGCGAAGGGAAACGGACGATGACCAGCGGCAAGACCGAAGACGGGTTCGTCACCGCCAAGGACGGCGCGTCGATCTACTACAAGGATTGGGGACCGCGCGACGGCCAGACCGTCATGTTCCACCATGGCTGGCCGCTCAGCGCCGACGACTGGGACGCCCAGATGCTGTTCTTCCTGAACCGCGGCTACCGCGTCGTCGCCCATGACCGGCGCGGCCATGGCCGCTCGACCCAGACGGCGACCGGCAACGAGATGAACACTTATGCCGACGACGTGCTGGCCGTCGTTGCCGGGCTGGGGCTGAAGAACGTCTTCCATGTCGGCCATTCGACCGGCGGCGGCGAGGTTGCGCGTTATCTGGGCCGCCACGGCACCTCGCGGGCCGGCAAGGCGGCGCTGCTGGGCGCCGTTCCGCCGATCATGGTCAAGACGGAGGCCAATCCCGGCGGCCTGCCGCTGGAGGTGTTCGACGGCTTCCGCGCGGCACTCGCCGCCAACCGTGCCCAGTTCTTCCGCGACATCCCCTCCGGCCCCTTCTACGGCTTCAACCGCGACGGTGCCAAGGTCTCGCAGGGCGTTATCGACAACTGGTGGCGGCAGGGCATGATGGGCGGGACCAAGGCCCATTACGACTGCATCAAGGCCTTCTCCGAGACCGACTTCACCGAGGATCTGAAGAAGATCGACATTCCGGTCCTGGTGATGCACGGCGACGACGACCAGATCGTGCCGATCGCCGATTCCGCGCTGCTGTCGTCCAAGCTGCTGCCGAAGGGCACCCTGAAGGTCTACAAGGGCTTCCCGCACGGCATGGCGACCACCCATGCCGAAACGATCAACGCCGACCTGCTGGCCTTCTTCAAAACCTGATCCAGCCCCCGCCCCCGCAGGACCGGGACTGGGACGGCGTTGCGGGGGCAACCCTTGGGCAGGTAGGAATTGCGCAGTTCACCACCGATCCCTGCATCGCCTCGTATCCGCAACGATCACCCCAACGATCGCCGCAACGGACCAGGCCGCCGGACGAAAGCCCGGCGGCCTGGTCTGCTTCGTGCCCGACCGGATAGGGCCAATCAAACCGGAATGGGATTCTCGGCGATGTAGCTGTTGAATCCCATGACCAGCGCATGCTCGTTCGGGCCGGCATTGTCGCGCATCGGCCGGGCGCTCTCGACGATGGCCTCCTCGGCGTCGGTGCCCAGTGCCGCCATCGTCTGCTCGATGAAGGCGTCCAGCGGCATGGCGCGCGGATCGTCGCCCTTCTTGATCAGGTCGGTGTTGACCCAAGGCGGCGCGATCTCCTGCACGGTGACGCTGGTGTCGCGCAGCATGAAGCGCTGGGACAGCGTGTAGCTGTGCAGCGCCGCCTTGGTGGCGGAATAGACCGCGGTGGTGGCCAGTGGCGTGTAGGCGAGCACCGAGGTATTGTTGACGATCGTCGAGCGCGGCTGCGCCTTCAGATGCTCGATCAGCGCCGAGGTCATGCGGATGGGGCCAAGCAGGTTGGTGGCGATGATCGACTGCGCCTGCGCATCGTCGATGGGACCGGAAGCGTCGTCGAACGGCATGATGCCGGCATTGTTGATCAGGACGTTCAGCGTCGGATTCTCGGCAACCAGCCGCTCGGCCGCGGCCTGGATGCTGACCGGGTCGGCGATGTCCAGCTCGATGCCCGTCATGCCGGGGTTGGCGGCGGTCACCTCGTCCAGCAGGGCCTTGCGCCGGCCGGCGATGATGACCTGGTTGCCCAGCTTGTGGAACGCCTCGGCCAGACCGCGGCCGATGCCGGAGGTCGAGCCCGTGATGAAGATGGTGTTTCCGGTGAGCTGCATGGCCTGATGTCCGTCCTTGTTTGAAAGTGGGCAAGTGAAGGCGTTCGGGGAATGGAAGCATTCCCCGGGGAATCTCGGTGCCGGACGATGTGGAAATCCACCGCACCCGCCGTGCCGATGGAGCCGTATCCAGGTGTTAATGGCCCCGACAAAGGGGCAGATCACGGCCGCTGACTAATCCGGTGCTGAGGCGCGGCCGGTTTCGACGGCGCGGCGAACCATTTGCGGCGGCTGGCCGTAGGCGCGCAGGAAGGCGCGGCGCATGCGCTCGCGGTCGGCGAAGCCGGTCTCGCGGGCGATGACATCCATCGGATGGCGCCCTTCCTCCATCATCACACGTGCCGCCTCCAGCCGCAGATGCTCGACCGCCTTGGCCGGGGTCTGGCCGGTTTCCTGGCGGAACAGCCGGCTGAACTGGCGCGGGCTGAGATTGGCCGTTTCCGCCAACTCTTCCACCGACAGCTCGTTCCTCAGATTTTCCTTGGCATGGACCAGCGCCCGCCGGACACGGTCGGAGCACGGCTCCAGCTCCAGCAGGGCGGAGAATTGCGACTGGCCGCCGGGCCGGCGCAGATAGACCACCAGCTTGCGCGCCACCGCCTTGGCGACCTCCGCCCCGAAATCGTCTTCGACCAGCGCCATGGCGAGGTCGATGCCCGCGGTCATCCCGGCGGAGGTCCAGACATTGCCGTCGACGCTGAAGATGCGGTCCTCTTCCACCTTCACCGCCGGGTAGAGCCGCTGGAGATTGCGGGCGTGGTTCCAATGGGTGGTGGCGCGGCGGCCGTCGAGCAGCCCGGCCTCCGCCAGCACATAGGCGCCGGTGCAGATGCCGGCGACCCGGCGCGACGCGGCGGCGGCATCGCGCAGATAGGTCAGCAGCCCCGGCGTGCTCGGCTTGACCCGCAGCGATCCGATGGTGACGGTCGTGTCGAAGAAATCCTCGCCGAACGGGGCGGTGTCGATGGCGAAGCCCAGCGAGTTGCGCACCGGTCCACCCTGCTCCGACAGGACATGGACCCGGTAGGCAGGACGGCCGAGCACGAGATTCGCCATCTCGAAGGCCGACAGCGCGGCCATCCCCATCACCTGGAAATCGTCGAACACCACGAACCCGATGGTGAGCATCTTCTTCTCCGGCTCGACCTTTATCCCGTCCGCAGCCGTCAGGCCCGATGGCCGGTGGCTGGAACCAGACTATGCGGCGGCCGGCTTGTCTGGAATGTCAAAGATCCAACGATTCCGGACATCGTGTTGGCCGGACACCCGCCCTGAGCCCCCGATCCGCACCGGAGAACCGGTCACCGGACGTCGTCCCCGTCAGTAACCGGCCGGCAGTCCCCCCGCGGCCCCCCAGCGGTCCATCACCGCATTCCCGCCATGCGGGCCGGCATCCAAATGGCCGAATTCGCGGCGGTCGGCAGGAGGGGCGCCAGCGCCGCACACACGATGACGGCCAGAAAGGCGGTAGAGGCGGTCGGATGAGCCGGGATCAGGTCCAGCGCCGTGTTGCCGAACTGTCCGACAATCGACAGCAGATGGCTGGCCAGCCAACCGAGAAGGCGTTGGTAGCCCGAAGGCAGCATCAGCAGGTCCAGCACGCCGCGGACGACGGAGCAGCCGGCGCTTTGCAGCTTGCAGGCCAAGGTCGACAGGGTATCGCCGGAGGCGGCGCAGAGGGAGATGGATCGGTTCATGACCCGCGTCCTTTGATCCGGGGGAGAGATTGGGATCAGGCCGGACGCGAACGGAATGCCGTGCCGGTCAATGCAGGGACGCTAACCGTTCCTCCGATCGCGATAAATAGAGCACATCAAAGAAGACTGTTGCGAATACTGGAACGACGACACGGGCCGTTCAGCCCTCCGCCGCACTCCAATGGTCGGCACCGTTCCGGAGATCGATGCGTTCCGCCAGGAAATCCAGAAAGGACCGCACCTTCGGCGGCTGGATACGCCCGCCGGGGAAAACCGCATGCAGATCGACATCCGACCCTTTCCAGCCGTCGAGCACCCGCTGCACCTGGCCGGCCGCCCGGTAGGATCGCATGGCGAAGTCGGTGGCGAGCACCAGCCCGCCGCCAGCCAGCAGCGTCGGGACCAGCATCTCCGGATCGTCGGCCGACATCACCGGGTCGATGACCGCATCCACCTCCCCCGGCTGGCCCCCGTCGGTGCGGAACAGCCGCCAGGCGAAGCCCGACGGACGGCGGGCAGTCATGTTCGCCAGCGTCGAATGGCTGATCAACTCGTCGGGATGGCCCGGCAGCCCATGGGCGGCACAATAGGACGGTGCGGCATAGACATGGCGGTGCAGGACGCCCAGCTTGCGCGCCGCCATGCTGGAGTCCTGCAACGTTCCCATGCGGATCGCCAGATCGATGTCCCGCGCCACCAGATCGAGGTTCTCGTGGCTCAGCACCAGATCGATTCGGACATCGGGATAGCGGCTGCGGAAGCCGGGCAGCAGCGGTGCGATGACTTTCATTCCGAAGGATGGCGGGGTGGTGATCCGCAGCCAGCCGCGCGGCGCGTCGCGAAGCTGGGCAACGGCGCTTTCCGCCTGCTCCAGCTCTTCGGCGATCCGGCGGCAGCGGTCGAAATACACCGTCCCCGCCTCCGTCAGCCCGATGCGGCGGGTGGTCCGATGCAGAAGCTGGATGCCGAGCCGCTGTTCGAGATCGCGCACCTTGCGGCTCAGCGTCGTCTTGGGCAGCCGCAGCCGCCGGGCGGCCTTGGTGAAGCTCCCCTCCTCCACGACCTTGACGAAGGCGATGGTGTCGTTCAGGTCCTGCATCCGCAACCCGGCGATTGGATCGGTTTCCGGAACAATGTTGCCCGAGCTTGCCGGGTAATCAAGCCCGCCGCCCGGTGCTAACTGGTGGGCATGCGCCGCGGCGGAAGACCTCCACCGCCGCGGCACCCGATACCCGAACCGTTCCAAGGACAGGCAGAATGAAACCGCACACGCTCCTGCTGGCCGCCGGCCTGCTGTTCGCGGCCATCCCGACGGGCCATGCCGCCGACAAAGCCACCGGCCAGCCCGCCGGCCAGCCCGCCGGCCACGCTACCGCCCAGGCCATTCCCCAACCGGCAGCCCAACCGTCGGAAGCCGGGCTCTACCGCTTCACCGTCGGCGACCTCCGCATCACCGCACTCAGCGACGGCACCCTGCCGCTCGGCATCAAGCCGCTGGTGAAGGGACTGCCGCCGGACCGGATCGACGCGCTGCTGGCCGAGCGGTTCGAGCGCGACCCGCTGGAAACCTCCATCAACGCCTTCCTGATCGACACCGGGTCACGCGTGCTGCTGGTCGATACCGGCGCCGGCCAGCTGTTCGGCCCCTATGGCGGCAAGCTTCCGCTCAGCCTCGCCGCCGCCGGCTACCGGCCCGATCAGGTGACCGACATCCTCCTCACCCACATCCACACCGATCATTCCGGCGGGCTGGCGCTGGACGGGCGGATGGTGTTCACCAACGCCACCGTCCATGTCGGCCAGCCCGACCTCGATTTCTTCCTCAACCGCGACAACATCGCCAACGGATTGCAGCCCCGCCTCCATGACGAGGCCGTCGCCACCGTCGGCCCCTATCTCAAGGCCGGCAAGGTGAAGCCCTTCAGCGAAAGGTCGGAAATCCTGGCGGGTGTCACGGCGATCCCCACCCCCGGCCACACTCCCGGACATGCCTTTTACCGGGTGACGAGCCGGGGCGAGACCATCGAGTTCTGGGGCGACATCATCCATGTCGGGCCGGTGCAGTTCCGGCACCCGGAGGCCACCGTCGCCTTCGACATCGACCAGGATGCCGCCCGCGCCCAGCGCCGGGACCGCTTCGCCGAGGAGGCCGACAGCGGTCAGTTGACCGCCGCCGTCCATCTCAGCTTCCCGGGCCTCGGCCGCCTGCGGCGCGACGGTGACGGCTACCGCTGGGTGCCGGTGGAATACCGCAACCGGCAGTAAGACATCGGCCCCGCCCCGGCGAAGCGGTGGCTCAGGCCTCCAGCGTCAGCGCGGCCCCCTCGACCGTGCCGGGCCGCAGCTGCGGCCCGCCCACGCTGCGCAGGCGCAGGCTGCGCCATGCCGGCTGGTAACCGCCGGTCGCCCTGGCGGAGACCGCCACGGCATCCCCCGACCGCACCGCGCTGAGGCGGGTCACCAGCCCGGCACCATCGCGCCAGCCGGTGGTGTCGCCGTTGTCGTCATAGAGCAGGGCCGTGGCGCCCTCCACATCGCCGTAAGCGACCAGTTCGCGCTCGGTGTCGGTCGCCGGATCGACGCGCAGTCCGGCGGCAGCCAGCGGCAGCAGGGCGCCGGACCGTACGAACAGCGGCACCCGGCCGAGCGGCGCCGCCACCGTCGCGACCGCTCCGCCCGGATGGTGCGAGCCGTCATGGAACAGGTACCAGCCGCCGGGGTTATCCGGCAGCCGGACCGACCGGCTGTCCGCCCCCGGCTCCAGCACCGGCGCCACCAGCAGGTCGGGGCCGAGCATGAAGGCGTCCTCGGTCGCAGCGGCACCGGGATCGTCGGGGAAATCGTAGAACAGCGGACGCACCACCGGCTCGTCCGCTTCCGCCGCCCGCCACATCCGGGTGTAGAGATAGGGCATCAGGCGGTAGCGCAGGCGGATCGCCTCGCGGATCGGGTCGATGACTTCCGGATGCATCCAGGGCAGCGTGGTGATGCCGTCGCTGTTCCAGCTGTTCATCACGAAGCGCGGCCAGAAGGAACAGAACTCGACGAAGCGGCAAAGCAGCTCCGGCCCGGGGCTCGGCCCGTGGAAGCCGCCGACGTCATGCCCGATGTCGAACATGCCGGACAGGCTCATGTTGAGCCCCTGCGTCAGGTTGAAGCGCAGCGTCTTCCAGGCGGTGGCGTTGTCGCCCGACCAGGTCTGGCCGTAGCGCCACAGGCCGGCCGGGCCGCCGCGGGTGATGGTGTAGGGTCGCTTGTCCGGCGCCCAGGCCGCCTGCGTCTCATAGGCCAGCTTGGTCATCAGCAGCGCCTGGGCGGAGCGCGCCAGCGTCTGCGGGAAGGGACGGCCATCGCCGGCCGCCATGGCGTCCTCGTCCCAGATCTCATACTCGTTGTTGTCGTTCCACACCGACACCATGCCGGGGGTCAGCAGCGCCGTCTCGATCCCGTTGCGCCACCAGTCGCGGGCTTGTCGGTTGGTGAAGTCGAGATGGTAGCCGAGCCCGTCCCAGAACTGTGCCACCGCCGGCTTGCCGGTCTCGCCGTCCGTCACCAGCCCGCCGACCCCGGTCACCTCCGACAGGCGCGGATGGTCGTCGAGCAGGCAGGGCTTCAGGTTGGCAACCGGATGCAGCCTGGCGGCGTTCAGCTTGGCCAGCGTCGCCGCCGGATCGGGGAACTTGTCGTGGTTCCAGTGGAAGGCATAGCGCCGGCCGCCGATCATGGTGTAGCCGGAGCCGAAATGGAAACTGTCGCAGGGGATCGCATGCTCGGCGCAGCGGTCGACGAAGTCGGCGATGCGGGCATCGGCATCGGCGGCGTCGGCGATCGCCATCGAGGTGGTGGCGAAGCCCAGCGTCCATTTCGGCCCGAAGGCATGGCCGCCGGTCAGGCGCGAGAAGGCGCGCACCACATCCGGAACGCCGGGACCGGCAAAGACATAGGCGTCGAGGTCGCCGTCGTCGGCGCGGTAGGAGCGGAACAGCCCGTGGTAATTGTCGATGGTGGCGCCGACGTCGATCTCGGCGGTGGCGAGATTGTCGTAATAGACCCCGTGCGCCCCCGCCGGCCCGGCGACCAGCAGGAACGGAATCATCTTGTAGAGCGGGTCGCTCAGCTCGGCGTCGAAGCCGCAGGGATCGACCGCATCGACGCGAAAACGGCGGCCGGTGCGGTCCAGCGGACCGGCCTTGTCGCCCAGCCCGTAATGCCGCTCGTCCCCGCCGCGCTCGACGAAATGCGAGAAGGCGTGGGTCTTGCGCGAGACGAAATAGGCCTGGGTGCGGCGGTCCTGCAGGAAGGGCACCTCCTCCCCCGCCCGGTACCAGGCGACGCCGAAGGGCTCCAGCGTCACGACGGCGCGGAGCTTTGCCCCCCGCAGCGTGACCGTGCCCTCGCCCTCCTCGACATCGGCTGCCGGACAGGCGAAGCCGCTCAGATCGTCGCGGTCACGGCCCTCATAGGACGGATCGCCGCCGCCGGGCGCCACCGACCAGCCGCGGTCGAGGCGGTAGCCCCCGTCGCGCCGCATCAGGATGCGGCCGACATCGTCCTCGACGAAACCGATGCGCAGATCGACGCCATGGTCGAGTTCAAACAGGGCATAGATGCCGTCACGCCCGCGGAAACGGGCTCGGGTCAGGGCCTTCATGAATGGCTCCGGGCGGGAAGGGGGTCGGGACGGCAGGCAAGGCCCGCGGCGTCGAAACGGTGGAGATGGTCGCGGCGCAGCCGCACCGGCAGCAGGTCGCCGCGGGCAAGGCGGCTCTGGCCGTCGCAACGGATGGTGAGCGGCAAACCGTTGGGGCCGCCCGTGTTGGCGGACGTGTAGAGAAAGGTTTCGCCGCCCAACTGCTCGACGAGATCGACGCGGACGGTCAGGTCGGCGTCGGCCTCACCGCAGGGCTCGACATGTTCGGGCCGGATGCCGAGCGTCGCCGCCCGGCCCGTCTCACCGCCGGCCGCCTCGCCCCGCACCAGTTCCGTCGGCAGCAGGTTCATCCGCGGCGAGCCGATGAAGCCGGCGACGAACAGGTTGGCCGGGCGGTTGTAAAGCTCCAGCGGCGTGCCGATCTGCTCGATCCGCCCGCCGTTCAGGACGACGATGCGGTCGGCCAGCGTCATTGCCTCGACCTGATCGTGGGTGACGTAGATCATCGTCCCGCCGATCTCGGCATGGAGCGCGGCCAGCTCCTTGCGCGTCGCCACCCGCAGTTCGGCGTCGAGATTGGACAGCGGTTCGTCGAACAGGAAGATCTTGGGATCGCGCACGATGGCGCGGCCGATGGCGACGCGCTGGCGCTGGCCGCCCGACAAGGCGGCTGGCCTGCGCTGGAGATAGTCGGTCAGCCGCAGCATGCGGGCGGCGCGGTCCACCCTTGCCGCGATCTCCGGCTTGGCGATCCCCATATTCTCCAGCGCGAAGCTCATGTTCTGGTGGACGGTCATGTGCGGATAGAGCGCGTAGGACTGGAACACCATCGCCAGCCCGCGGTCCGACGCGGCGGTCCGCGTCACCTCCGCCCCGTCGATGCGGATATCGCCCGCCGTGACCGTCTCCAGCCCGGCGATGACGCGCAGCAGCGTCGATTTCCCGCAGCCCGACGGGCCGACGAAGACCACGAACTCGCCGTCGGCGATGCTGAGGTCGATGCCCTTCAGGACGGCGGTGCTGCCATAGTCCTTGCGGATGCCGCGAAGCTCCAATCCGGCCATTTATTTCATCCCCCTCATTTCATGCCGGTATTCGCGATGCCGCTGGTGATGAAGCGCTGCAGGAAGGCGAAGACGAGCGCCACCGGCAGCAGGGTCACCACGGTCATGGCGAGCAGATAATGCCATTGCGTCTGCAACTCGCCCTGGAAGGCGTTGAGAGCGATGGGCAGCGTGTGGACTTCGGTCTTGGTCAGGACGGCCAGCGGCCACAGGAACTCGTTCCAGCGCCACATGACCGAGAAGATCGCCAGGACCGCCAGCGCCGGCATCGACAGCGGCATGACGATGCGGGCGTAGATGCGCCATTCCGACGCCTTGTCCATCCGCGCCGCCTCGATCAGGTCGCGCGGGATGGTCAGCATGTACTGGCGCAGCAGGAAGACGCCGGTCGGGGTGGCCGCACCCGGCAGGATCACCGCCCACAGCGAGTCGACGAAGCCCAGCTTGGTGACCACCAGATAGACCGGCGCCAGGATGATGGTGATGGGGATCATCAGCGTCCCGATCACCCCCAGCATCGCCACCGACTTGCCGCGGAACTCGTAGACGGACAGCGCATAGGCGGCCATCGAGTTGATGATCAGCGTGATGATGGTCGCCACCACCGTCACCACCAGCGAGTTGCGCAGGAAGCGCAGGAAGTCGAACTGGGTCAGCGGGTCGGTGTAGTTCTCGACCGCCAGCGCCATGTGGCGCACCGGCGTCCGGCGGTCGGCCGGCACGCGGATGGTCTGGCCGGGCGCTGCCGGATCGACCATCTGGGCGACGATGCCGACGCGGCGGACCTGCGCCAGCTCGCGGACCGAACCGTCCTCCATCGTCACCCGGAACAGCGG
The DNA here is from genome assembly GCF_003116035.1 of Azospirillum sp. TSH64. Lineage (GTDB taxonomy): Bacteria > Pseudomonadota > Alphaproteobacteria > Azospirillales > Azospirillaceae > Azospirillum. The sequence continues at coordinate 7,033,730 of NZ_LGQW01000015.1, read as the reverse complement.
CAGCGGCTGCGGATAGCCCTGCACCGACACCTCGCTCTGCGCCATCGGCAGCAGCGACGGCGGGAATTCCAGCAGGGCCGCCGGCGTCTTGAAGGACGACAGCGCCAGCCAGAGCACCGGCCCGAACATCAGCAGCACGCCCAGCGCCAGATAGGCATAGCTGGCGACATCGGTCCAATGCCAGGAGGCGCCGCCACGCCGCGCCAGCAGCAGGCGCCCAAGTTTTCCGGTGCGGAGTTTTCCGGTCATGATGCCCTCCGCCGGGTCAGGAAAAGCTGGATCAGGGTCAGGACGAACAGCACGGCCCCCAGCAGCACCGATGCCGCACCGGCCAGACCGAAATTCTGCACCTGATTGGCGAAGGCGGTGGTGTAGATGTACTGGACGACCATCATCGTCGCCGTCCCGGGACCGCCGCCGGTCAGCACGAACACCTCGTCGAACACCTGCACCGAGCGGATCAGCACCAGCACCAGCACGACCAGCAGGTTGGGCCACAGCAGCGGCAGCGTGATGCGGTGGAAGACGCGCCAGGGGCGGGTGCCGTCCATCTCCGCCGCTTCGTAGACGTCGCGCGGGATGGCCTGGAGGCCGGCCAGTAGGATCAGCGTGTAGAAGCCCATATGGGCCCACACCGAAACGAAGACCGCCCAGAACATCGCCCAGCCGGGATCGACGAAGAACAGGATCTTTTCGCCGCCCGCCGTGGTCAGCACGGCGTTCAGCAGGCCGTCACGCTGCAAAATCCATTTCCAGATCAGGGCGACGACGACCGGCGACAGCAGGACGGGGAAGAAATAGACCGCCCGGAAGAAGCCGCGGCCGCGGATGGGCCGGTTCAGCACCAGGGCGGTGACCAGTGAGAACAGCACCATCGCCACCATCTGGAAGACGGTGAAGGTCAGCGTGTTTCCCACACCGCGCCAGAACAGATCCTCCCGGCAGCTCCCGGCCTCCAGATAGGAGCCGCAATCGAGCAGGCGGGCGTAATGCTCCGCCCCGACATAGGGCCGCTCCGACGGGAACAGCCCCGTCCCGCCCGTCACCGAGAAGACGATGTTGATCCCGATGGGCAGGAAGACGAACAGCCCGAAGAAGAGAAGGTTCGGCAGCAGGAAGACATAGGGCATGCGCGCAGCACCGATCAGGCGCTGGACCGCCCGCATCGGCGGGTCGGTCAGCCGCATCAGGATGTTGGCGCTGCCCGTGGTGACGGCAGCCGCGGCGGCGGACGGACCGCGCGCGGGGGCGCCGTGCGATCTCATGGTATCGGTCATGTTCCACCGCCCAAGGTTGGGGCCCAGGTTTGAGGGCCCAGGGTTGGGAGCGAAAGCCGGGAGTTACTGCTTCTTCTTGCGCTCGGCGATCTGCTGGGCGACGTCGGCGGAGATCCGCTGATAGGCGTCGTCCAGGCTCGTTTCGCCGACCACCACCTGACCCAGGCGGCTGATGGCGGCGTTGAAGACGATGCGGCTGCTGGGGTCGCCCTGGATGCGGTAGGCGACCGGATCGAGCTTGCCGACCGCATCGCCGAACACCTTCAGCGCGGATGCTGCCTGCAGCGAGGCCGACTTGTAGGCGATGCCCTTCTTGGCGAGGCCGATATGGCCCGGCACGAACAGCGTGCGCGCATAGAACTCGCTGGCGACCTCCTCGCTGGCGAGATAGTCGAGCAGGCGCCCGACCTCGGCCGGATGGCTGCTGGTCTTCAGGGCCACCAGCGCGGCGCCGCCGGGCATGCCGGAGCAGTTGGCCGGGCCGCAGGGCGTCGGCACCGCGATCCAGTCGAAGGCATCGCCGATGGTCTTGTCGAACTGCGCGGTCTGCCAGGATCCCGATTCGTAGAAGACGACCTGCGCGTTCTTGAATTCCTCGTTGGCGCCGCGATAGGCGGTGCCGGACACCGCCCCCCACAGCTCCTTCGACATCACGCCGGACTTGTGCCAGTCGACGACCAGCTTGGCGGCGCGCTTGAACCCGTCATCGACCGGATTCAGCGCGCCGCCGGTCTCGGCCATCTGCGCCCCTTGCGAGACGGCAAGGCCGAAGAAGCGGTGGCCGGAGCGGTCGAAGGCGACCGGGAACGGCGCCTGCACCTTGTCGGCGACCGCCTTCGCCGCCTTGGCCCAATCCTCCCAGGTCGCGTTGGCGCCCGGCATGGCGACGCCCGCCTGCTCGAACAGCGTCTTGTTGACGAAGGGGCCGGTCACCGTCAGCTGCGTCATGTAGCCGGGAATCGCGGTGGTGTTGCCCGGGACCCGCATCCATTGCAGGAACGGCCCGTAATTCTGTTCCCAATAGGCGGCGTCCTTCACATGGGCGCGGACGTCCAGCAGATAGGGGGCCAGCCCGCCCATGTCGGTGATGCGGGCCAGATCCGGCCCTTGGCCGGAGGCCAGCTGCACCGGCAGGGTCTCGTTGATCGCCTTGAAGGGCACCTGGTCGAGGACGACCTTGACGTCCTTGTTCTTCTCCTCGAACCGGCGGAGCAGGTCGTTCATGACCTCGCCCTCGTTGCCGTCCGAGTACCACATGATGCGGAGCGTGGTTTCGGCCTGGGCGCCAGCGGCCCCGAGGATCGACAACGCCAGCGCACAGCCGGCCATCCATGCTGCCTTCTTCATTGCGTTTCCTCCTATGGGGTCGCTTGCGGACCCTCGGTCGGTCCCTGTCCGGACCTGTTTCCTGCCAAAGCCGGCAGATCGGCGCAGGCCGGAATTTCCCGGCTCCGCTCTTCTTCCTTGAACATGGCAAACGTTTGCCTAAACTGTCAACGGCAATGTTCGATGCACAAATGGAGGGGGCCATGAACGATCAGCGCCGGGAACCGGGACAGGCCTCCGGCCAGACGTCCGGACAGATTTCCGGACAGACTTCCCTGGCCGACATCGCGGCCGAGGCGGGGGTGTCCGTCTCCACCGTCTCGCGCATCGCCAACGGCGATCTGGGACGGGCATCGGCGGCGACGGTGGCGAAGGTGCAGCGTCTGATCGCGGAGCGCGGCTATCGGCCGAACCCCGTCGGGCGCAGCCTGCGCGGGGGCGACAGCCGTCTGGTCGCCATGCTGGCGCCCAATCTCGACAACCCTGCCATGGCCGCCATTGCCGCGTCGACGGAGGCGGCCCTGCGCGCCGCCGGCTATGTGATGATCCTGTGCGACACCCACGACCGTCCCGACCTGCAGGACGAGTATCTGCGCGCGATGCGGTCACGCTTCGCCGAAGGGTTCATCGTGGTGAGCGCGGTCGCCAGCCCGGAACTGGAGGCATCGCTGGACCGGCGCGAGCCGATCGTCTTCGTGAACCGCCGCAATCCCTATGGCGGCGGTCCCTTCATCGGGATCGACAACAGGCAGGCGGGCGCCGACGCCGCCGACCATCTGCTGGCCTGCGGCGTGCGAGCGCCGGCGGTGATCCACCCGGCGGACCTGTCCTCGACCATCCGGGAACGGGTGGAGGGATTTCTCGACCGGCTGGAGGAGCGGCGGCCCGGCATGGCGGTCCGCCGCTGCGACGGGCCGGGCGGCAACCATCTCGATTGCGGCTACGCCGCCGCGAAGCGGCTGACCGCCGACGGCGGCTGGCCCGACGGCATCCTCTGCCCCAGCGACCTGATGGCCTACGGCCTGTTCCGCGCCGCCGGCGAGCAGGGTGTGCGCATCCCGGACGACTGCCGCCCGGTCGGCATCGACGACAACGACCTCAACGACTGGATCGCTCCCTGGCTCAGCTCGGTCAAGATCCCCTACCAGCGGTTCGGTGACGCCATCGTGACCAGCCTGCGCGATCTGCGGGGGGGAAACAGCGTCGGGGAGGTGCTGCTTCCCCACCGGCTGGTCCGCCGGCAGAGCGGACCGGCGATGGCCGGCGATCCGGCATAACCGGCCCGGCCATCGCCGTCACTGGGTGTAGTCCGGCTTCCCCACCGCGGTCGGGTCCAGACGCTGGCTGACCAGCGCGGTGAACTGCGACAGCTCGCAGGTGCCGGGCCCGAGCCTGTCGGTGCAGCCGGGAAGCTCCAGCGCCGCCACCCTCGGCCCGGCATCGCCGGTCAGCGGCGTCAGGCCGCGGACCTGATCGGCCGTGGGAGCGGCGAAGGACAGCCGGACATAGCGCTTGCCGCTGGCGCCGTCCTTCAGTCGCTCGAACAGCAACGCTCCGGTCGGCGAGGAATCGTTCGGCTGCGATCCCTCCAACGCCCAGCCCACCTGCATCACCGCGCGCATATGGCCGATGTTGGTGTCATGCCCCACCAGCAGGGTCAGCTTGGCCGGCGGAGGACCGGCATTCTCCGCTCCGGAGCTTTGCGGGCCGGCGCCCTCGTTCATCGCCGTGACGATCTGCTGCAACAGGAAGGAGGCGCCGCGGCGGGCAATGTAGGGCACATGCTCGATCACGTCGTATTTCGCCATGCGCAGGGCCATCAGGTCGCGGACCTCGTCCGCCCCCACCCTGCCCCAGCCGACCTGATCGGCGGCCATGCCCTCCATATATTCCAGCCGGAAGGTCTCGGCGATGGTGGAGGCGAGATCGAGCGGGCCGTCCAACCCGATGTTGCGCCCCTTGTCCTTCCCCTGGTCGATGGCCCAGGGCAGGTCGATCAGGTGACAGCCCTCGGCCAGCCCCGCCTTCCGGCAGGTCTCCGGACGCGGCCCCGGCAGCACGGGGTCGAGCCGTGCGAACAGCGGCGCCAGCCTGGCCTTGTAGGCGTCGATGCTGCCGCCCATCGCCTCCAGCACACCGGCCCTGGCGCTGGCGGGGTCGAGCGGCGACAACCCCTGCGCAATCGGCGCGAACAGCACGTCGCGCCCGCCCTGCGGTGGTTTCGACGCCGCTTTCAGGCCGCAGCCGGGAAACAACCCCTCCAGAATGCCGTTGCCGGTCTCGCGGGTGCGCTGGTCGGTGTTGGCCCAGGCGAAGACATCGCCGGCCGCCGGGCAGCCGCCGGCCGGCAATAGCCCGTTTCTGACGAAGCGCAGCCGGTAGAACTGGCCCATCAGCACCGCCCCCTCACGGCCATGCGGCGTCAGATGCCCATCCGGCACCGGCCAGGACGGCCAGTCCTTGGTCGAAAGCGGAACGATCTTGTGGGTTTCGGTCGGAGGCCGAACGCCGTGACGGCTGAAGATCACCACCTTCTCGACACTCTCGCGGGTCTCCGCGGCCCTTGCCGGCACCGGTGCCGGCAGCAGTCCACCCACGACGAGAGCGGCACCCAGCAGGGCGGATGTCCGAACCCTGGCTCGCTTCATTGTTTCCTCCACCGATTTTTTTGGATGTTCGAAGTCCCGTGGCGCGTCAGGCGACGCCCCGCAGCGGTCCCAGCGCCTGCAATCGTCCGGTCAGTTCGGCCGTGCAGGCGACGACGACGTTGCCCAGCCGCAGCCCGTCGCCGGCAAGGAAGTCGTTGGTCCAGCCGCCCGCCTCGCGCACCAGCAGCAGGCCGGCCAGAGCGTCCCAGGCGTTGATGTGCAACTCGACATAGCCGTCGCTGATGCCGGCCGCGACATTGGCGAGGCCCATCGCGCCCGATCCGCAGCGGCGGAATTCGATGTCGTCGGCGATCATCTGGCTGATCAGGTCGAGGCTGAGCGCCAGCGGGCGCCGCGCCGACCAGCCGACCTCGACCACCGCCCCGCCGCCATGGCGCAGGCCGCTGGTGCGCAGCGGACGGCCGTTCAGGGTCGCCCCCTGGCCGCGGCGGGCGACGAACAGCTGTTCGAGGTCGGGGGCATGGATCACGCCGATCTCGACCACGCCTCGATGGACCAGGGCCAGCGAGATGCACCAGTTGGCCGTGCCGTGGATGTAGTTGGTCGTGCCGTCGATGGGGTCGACCACCCAGACAAGATCGGCCGGGGTGCCACCGGCCTCCTCGCCGATCACCGGGTCGCCGAAAGCCTCGTCGAGGCGCCGGCGCACCAGCGCTTCCACCGCAAGGTCGGCCGCGGTGCAGAAATCGATGCTGCTCTTGGTCTCAACCGTGCCCAGCCCTTGGCGCATGGACCGCGCCAGGGCTCCCGCCTCGGTGGCGAGGTCGATGGCGAAACGCAGGCGGTCGTCGAAATCGGTCATGACAGGAAAGCTCCGCCGGCAGCCGGCAGCGCCGGCCCGGGATGTCGTGGGGAAAGGGATCGGGGCAGAAGGATCGGGGCGGACGGATCAGGGGGGAACGACGGTGACGCCGCGCGGCGCGAAGCCGACACAGACGGCATCGCCGACGGACAGCGGCGCATCGACATCCGGGGTGCGCGCGAACAGCATGACCTCGCGTCCGCCCAGCGCCACGGCCACCTCATATTCCATGTGGTCGCCGAGATAGGCCGCAAAATGCACCCGGCCCAGCAGGCCGTCGGATGGATCTTGGTCGGATGTGAGACGGATCGCGTTGGGTCGCACCGCCAGCTCGACCGGCCCATCGGCCAGATCGCGGTGCGGCAATGTCAGTGTGGCCATCCCGACCCTCACCCGGCCCAGCGCACCGTCCCGCCCCTCCAGCAGAGCCGGAACGATGTTGGCGTCGCCGATGAAATCGGCGATGAACCGGCTGGCCGGCCGCTGGTAGAGGTCGCGCGGCGTGCCGTCCTGGGCGATCCTCCCGCCGGCCATCACGATGATGCGGTCGGACACAGCCAGCGCCTCCTCCTGGTCGTGCGTGACATAGACCACGGTCAGCTTCAGCGACTGCTGGAGTTGCCGGATGTCCTCCCGCACCTGCCGGCGCATCTTGGCGTCCAGGTTCGACAGCGGCTCGTCGAACAGCAGGACGCGCGGCTCCAGCACGATGGCGCGGGCCACGGCCACGCGCTGCTGCTGGCCACCCGACAGCTCGCTGGGCAGGCGGCCCTCAAGCCCGGCGAGACCGACCAGGGCCAGCTTGTCGCGTGCCGCCTCCAGCGCCGCGCGCTTGGCCATGCCGCCGACCGTCAGCCCATAGGCCACATTGTCGAGGATGGTCATGTGCGGGAACAGGGCGTAGCTCTGGAACACCATGCTGACGTCGCGTTCCGCCGCGGAGCGGGCGGTGACGTTCTCGCCGCCGATCAGGATGGTGCCGGACGACGCCTGCTCCAGCCCGGCGATCATGCGCAGGGTGGTGGTCTTGCCGCAGCCCGAGGGCCCGAGCAGCGTGACCAGGGTTCCGGCCTCGATGGAGAAGTTCAGCTCATGCACGGCGGTGAAGGCGCCATAGCGCTTGACGACGGAGCGGAACTCCACCGCCGGCCGGGCTCTGGCAGCGGCCGGCGCCGGCTCAAGGGTCGTCGTCCCGGGGGACAGGGTCCGGATATGGGTCATGCGTTGACCTTCGAGGCTGAAGTGCTGACGGGCAAGGCGGCGGTGCGGCGGCCCAGGCGGCGTTCGCCGACCAGCAGTTGGATCGCCAGCAGCGCCACCACCATGATCGCGATGAGGGCGGAGGAGTAGGCGATGGCGAGGCCGTATTCGCCGACTTCGGCCCGGCCGACGATGTAGGCGGTGGCGAGGTTGTATTTGGCCGTCACCAGGAAGATGACCGCGCTGACGCTGGTGATGGCGCGGACGAAGCTGTAGACCATGGCGGTGACGATGGCCGGGCGCAGCAGCGGCAGGATCACCCGGCGCAGCGTGGTGAAGGACCGCGCCCCCAGCGTCAGCGACGCCTCGTCCAGGCTCTTGTCGATCTGGCTCAGCGTGGCGATGCCGGCGCGGATGCCGACGGGCATGTTGCGGAAGACGAAGGCGATGATCAGGATCAGCCCGGTCCCCGTCAGTTCCAGCGGCGGCGTGTTGAAGGCGAGGATGTAGCTGACGCCGATCACCGTGCCGGGGATGGCGAAGCTCAGCATCGTCAGGAACTCGAACGCCCCGCGGCCGAGGAAGGACTGGCGCACCAGCAGATAGGCGGTCAGCAGCCCGAGCGCCGCCGTCAGCGGCATGGCGACCAGCGACACGCCCAGCGTCGTGAACAGCGAATCCCAGGCCGACCCGCTGAACCACCAGCCGTTCGGCCCGGTTTCGATGCCGAAGGCGGTCTGGTAATGGATCAGCGTCAGCGTGTTGTCGCGCCCCAGGCTCTTCAGGAAGCCGCCGACCAGGATGGTGCCGTAGACCAGAACGGTCAGCGCCGTCCACAGCGCCGCGACGGCCGACGCGGCGATCCGCACCCCCGACGGCAGCGGGCTGGGCAGGCCGGCATCGCCCTTGCCGGCCACGGTGGCGTAGGACCGGCGGCCGAGCCACCGTCGCTGCGCCAGGAAGGCCGACAGGGTGAAGGACAACAGGATGATCGCCAACACGGCTGCCCGCCCCTGGTCATGGGCGGCACCGACCACCGCATAGAAGATTTTGGTCGACAGCACGTCGAAATTGCCGCCGAGCACCAGCGGGTTGCCGAAGTCCGCCAGGCTTTCGATGAAAGAGATCAGGAAGGCGTTGGCGAGGCCGGGACGGATCAGCGGCAGCGTCACCGTGCGGAAGGTGATCCACGGGGTGGCGCGCAAGGTCTGCGACGCCTCCTCCAACGTCGGGCTCACCCCTTGCAGCACGCCGACCAGCACCAGGAAGGAAATCGGCGTGAAGGCGAGGATCTGCGCCATCGCCACCCCCGGCATGCCGTAGATCCAGCGCGACCGCGGAATGTCGAACAGGGTGGACAGCAGATCGGTCACCACGCCGGCGCGGCCGAACAGCAGGATGATGGCAAGCCCGATGACGAAGGGCGGCGTGATCACCGGCAGGATCGAGGCCAGCCGCAGGGCCGCCTTGAAGCGGAAGCCGGTGCGCACCGCGATCAGCGCGAAGGCCAGCCCCGTGCCGGTGGTCAGCACCCCGACCACGCCCGCCAGGGCCAGCGTGTTCCACGCCACCCCGCAGGTGCTGCCGGTGCCCAGCACGCAGCCGAGGCCCCAGATGCCGCTGTCGGTCAGCTTGTCGAACAGGCCCGCGACCGTCAGCCGGCCATCGTTGTCCTGGACCGCCGACAGCAGGATGGTGACCACCGGGAAGCCGACGAAGACCAGGATCGAGCCCAGCACCAGCCCGATGGAGGCGACGATGAAGACATCGCCTTTGCACCAGCCGCGCAGCGCCAGCCCATGGGCGCCCAGCACGAGGCAGACCACCGCATAGGCGGCGGCACCGAGCCCCAGGCCCGGCTGGGTGACGGCGAGGCTTTCCACCAGCAGCCAGCCGAGACCGCCGCCCCCGGCGGCGGTCAGCCACGCCGACCGCGCCCGTTCGTCTGCCTCGCCTTTTGCCCCGTCCTTCGCCCGGCCCTTCGCCCACAGGCCGGCCAGCGCCGCCAGCAGCGGCAGGACCGACGCCAGCAGCCACGGCCGTCCCAGCAGCAGCCCCTGGATCAGCGCAGGCATTCCGTCACCGGCGGAGGGGCCGTTCTGCGGACCGGCCGGCCAAAAGACCGGCCAGACGCCGCCGATGTGCCAGGGCAGGACAAGCACAGCCGCCCAGCCCGCGGCCAGCCAGAAACCGAGATGTCGTTTCATGATCGCGGGACCTATCTGGACAGGGACTTGACCTCGTGATCCCACTTGGCGAGCAGGCGGGTGCGTTCCGCGCTCGAGCCGTAGCGCGCGAAGTCGTAGGAGATCAGCTTCATCTTGTCGACACGCGGCGATTCCGGCGGGATCTGGGCGCCGCTGTTGCTGGGAATCTGGAAATTCCTGGCCTTGGCGCCCAGCGCCTGCACCTCGGGCGTCAGCGCCCAATCGTAGAAGATTTTGGCGGTGTCGGGGTTGCGCGCACCCTTGACGAGGCTCATCGAGCCGATCTCGTAGCCTGTGCCCTCGCACGGGGCGACGATGGCGACCGGGGCGCCGGCAATCGCCTCCACCAGCAGGTCGTGCTGGAACGCGATGCCCAGCATGGTTTCGCCCTGCGCCGCCGACTTCGCCGGAGCCGCGCCGGATTTGGTGTACTGGTTGACGTTGCGGTGCAGCTTCTTCAGGTAATCGAAGGCAGCATCCTCGCCCATCAACTGCACCATCGTCGCCAGCATGGTGTAGGCGGTGCCGGACGAATTGGGATCGGCGATCTGGATTTCGTCCCGGAAATCGGGCTTGACCAGATCGGACCAGCAGGCGGGGGCCGCGATCTTGCGCTTGGCCAGCAAGTCCTTGTTATAGCCGAAGCCGAGCGCGCCCATGTAGATGCCGACCGTGCGGTAACCGGAGATCTCCGCCTGGCGGATCGCCCAGCCATACAGCCCGTCGAGTTCCGGCGACTTGTACGGTTCCGTCAGCCCCTCCTCCGCCGCCTGCAAATGGGGATCGCCCGAGCCGCCGAACCAGATGTCGGCCTTCGGATTGGTTTTCTCGGCCCGAAGCTGTGCATAGACTTCGCCCGCACTCTTGCGGGTCATCAGCGCCTTGATGCCGGTCTTGCGCTCGAAGGAGGTCACCACCTCGCGGCACCAGTCCTCGTTGACCGAGCAGTAGACGACCACCTCCGCCGCGGCGGCCGGCGACGGTCCGGCCAGGACGGCGACTCCCGCCGCCGCAGCGACCGCCAGCAGCATCGAGCGCAGGCGCTTCCGGCCCGCGGCCGTGGCCGGGCGTCGTGTTTTGCAATGCATGAAGTTCCTCCCTTCAAGGAAACGGACGGCTTCTTTCGGCGATGCCGGCATGGCCCACCGCTTTGAATTGTTTATGCACGCGCGTTCATTCGTAAGTCACGCTATTTGAGATGCGAACAACTGTCAATCCCCAGACAGGCGCGCTCCTCCGGAATCATGCCGATGGCTGAAGGTGGGCGCATCAACCAGGAAATGGCTAAAAATAGCGATGTTGAAGGCATTGCCCCAGCGGGGCCGATCAAACGGCCCCCACATATGGACCAAACCCCCGCCCCAGCCGCCATCGCCTCGAATATTTCCGGCACTGCACGCGCGTGCAATATGATGCCGCATTCAGTGGAATTTCCGCGCGACGCATAGCGCTTGCGATCAAACGGCTTCGCCCTCAGTATCCCTTGGCAAGGATCCGGATGCGGGCAAGGGACGGGACCCCAGTGTCGTCAATGAAATCGCGGGTGACCGCCCAGCAGGTGGCCGATATGGCGGGCGTTTCACGCTCGGCGGTTTCACGCTGCTTCGGCGATGGGCTGGTGTCCGAGGAGACGCGCAAGCGCATCGTGGCGGCGTCGGAAGCGCTGGGATACCGCCCCAACGTCATCGCCCGCTCGCTGACCGGCCAGAACACCGGCCTCGTCGCCCTGCTGCTGGCCGAACTGGAGAACCCGCACACCGATCTGGTGCTGAAGAAGCTGCTGGTGGCCATCGCGGAGGCCGACAGGCGCGCCCTGGTCATCCCGGAAACGCGGCAGCACGATCTGACCAGCTCGACCATGCATGCGCTCGATTATCAGGTGGATGCCATCGTGGTGATGGGCGGGACCGTGTCGGACCATGTCGTCGACCGGCTCCGCGCGCTCGACACCCCGGTGTTCCAGTTCGGCCGTCAGATCGAAGGGCTTGGCGGGGTGGCCTGCGACAACCGGCTCGGCGGGCTGATGGGGGGCCGCTTTCTGGTGCAGTCCGGCCGGCGCCGCATCGCCTACGTCACCAAGACGGCGCAGACCGACGCCAACCGGCGGCGACGGGCCGGGCTTGCCGCCGCGCTGGAGGATGCCGGCCTGCCCTTCATGGAGGAGGAGTCCGAGGACAACAGCTTCGAGGGCGGCTACAACGCGGCAACGCGGCTGTTCGCCCGCTCGGACCGCCCCGACGCGCTGTTCTGTTTCAACGACATCATCGCGCTGGGCGCACTCCAGGCTGCCGCCACCTTCCGTTTGCGGGTGCCGGACGATGTGGCGATCCTCGGCTTCGACGACATTCCCATGGCCTCCTGGCCGGCCTTCGGCCTGAGCAGCCTGCGCCCGAACCTGGACAGCCAGGTCGGCCGGCTGATGGCGATGATCGAGGGCATCGGCAAGGGGAGCCCGCCGAACCGCGAGGTCGATCTCGTCCTGCCCGAACTGGTGGTCCGCCGAACCGCGGTTTGACGGCGGCGGCATCGGGGGGTGAAGCGCCCCGGCTTTGCTGGAGGCCCCCGCTTCTTGAACGGTTGGGCTCAACATGATGAAGCAGGCATCGCCCGAATACGCCCCTGAAATAGCCGCGTGACTCGACACGAATGGCTTCCGGGAAACCCGGGGCGGTTCATGCGCGCTGAGCAAGCCGTCCTGCCTTCAGTCGAAAGCGTCCGCCCCGGTGGACGAGAAGGCCATCAATTCCTCGATGCAGTCGGCGACGATGCGGGACGGACGGCGGTTCGGCGGCAGCAGGAGCAGGGTGCGCGACCGGATCACCGGCTCGAACGCGCAGGCGACCAGACCGCGGCCGAGATAGGGTTCGGTGGTCAGCGGACTGACCAGGCCGCAGCCGATGCCGGCCTGCACCATGGCGCAGACCGTCGTCGAATAGGGTGTTTCCAGCACGATCTTCGGCATCACGCCGTGGGCGGCCAGCACCCCGTCGAGCCGGCGGCGCGCGGTGTCCTCCGGCGCGAGGGCGATGAAGGGCGTGCCGTGAAGGTCGGCGGGATGCAGGACCCGGCGCTGCGCCAGCGGATGGCCGGCCGGGACCGCGATCACCAGGCGCTGCTGCATGAACAGCGTCGCATCCACCCCGGTCACGTCGATCTCGTCGGCCGCCAGCCCGACGTCGAACTGGCCAGAGGCGATCAGGTCCTTCACCACCGACGACATGCGCGCCTGCACCGTGATCGACACATCGGGGTGCCGGAGTTGGAACGCACGCAGTGCCTTGGGAAGGACGGTGGTGCTGATCGCCGACTGGCAGGCGACCCGGATTTCGCCCGAGCCGAAATCGCGGATGCGGGCGGCGGCGGCACGCAGATGGATCAGACCGGAGAAGGACGAGGACACCTCCTGGAAGAACAGGCGCGCCTCCTCCGTCGCGATCATGCGCCCCTTGGCGCGATGGAACAGCGGAAAGCCGATTTCCCGCTCCAACTCCTGGATCGCCTTGCTGACGGCCGGCTGCGAAATCCGCAGCACCTCGGCCGCACGCGATGCGGTGCCGTTCGTCATCACCGCGTGGAACACCTCGACCTGCCGCAGATTCATGGCACCCCCCTATAACCCAGGAGAATAGAGTAGCTGGAAATCAATATTGGACGAAATAGGCCCGTTGCCATCAAATCGGGGGCGTCAGTCAAAGGACGCCTCCCATGAAAGATCTCACCCAATGCGTGGTGAATCCCTCGGTCCCCGCCGAAGGATTCGATAGCCTCAGCGTGCCCGTTCACCGTGGATCGACAATCGTCTTCGCCAATGCCGAAGGCTATGCGACGCGCGGGGACCGCGGGCACACCGGCTATACCTATGGCCTTTACGGCACCCCGACGACCCGGACGCTGGAAGCCAAGCTGACGGCGCTCGAGAACGGTGCCTGGACTTTCCTTCTCCCATCGGGGCAGGCTGCCAACAGCTTTGCCGTCCTGCCCTTCCTGCAGGCGGGCGACAGGATGCTGATCGCCGACACCTCCTATCCGCCGGTGCGCGACTTCGCCAACCGTGATCTGGTCAGGTTCGGCATCGCGGTCGACTATTACGATCCGACCTCCGTCGCCGATCTGGAGCGGCGGATCGACGGACGCACCAAGGTCGTGTGGTGCGAATCCCCCGGCTCCACCACCATGGAGGTCCAGGACCTGCCGGCCATCGCGGCGGTGGCGCACCGCCACGGCGCGCTGGTCGGCTGCGACAACACCTGGGCCACCCCGCTGAACTTCAAGCCGCTGGACCATGGCGCCGATCTGGTGACCGAAGCGCTGACGAAATATGTCGGCGGCCATTCCGATCTGCTGATGGGGTCGCTCACCATTCGGAGCGAGGCCCTGATCGCGCCGATCCGCAGCGCTCTCGGCCGCTACGGGATCGGCGTTTCGCCCGATGACGCCTCGCTGGTGCTGCGGGGAATGGAGACGCTCGGCGTGCGGATGCGGCAGGCGTCCGATGGGGCCATGGCCCTGGTCGAACGGCTTGCCGGCCATCCGCTGGTGGAAGAGGTGCTGTATCCGGCACTCCCCGGCTCACCCGGCCATGCGGTGTGGAAGCGCGACTTCCTCGGAGCCAGCGGCGTCTTCAGCGTCGTGTTCACGCCCGCGGCGACGCCGCATGTCTCACCGGCGCTGGACGTGCTGCGCACCTTCGCCATCGGCGCCTCCTGGGGCGGCACCCGCAGCCTGATGGCGCCGATGCCGGTCAGGCGCAACCGCACCGCCCGGCCATGGACCGGCGAGGATCTGATCCTGCGCATCAGCATCGGGCTGGAGGATCCGTCCGACCTGCACGACGACCTCACCGCCTTCCTCGACGACATCGCCGCACGGACGGCCGGGGCGCAGGCCGCCTGACGGCGACAGGATCTCAATGGCCGTCTGAAGGCGGCCGGACAACAAGCAAGACGACGACCAGGGGTTTCCCGCATGACCGAACAGACATCCGGCTGTCGCCGCGCCGCCAGCCTTGCCGTGGCGACAGCCGTGGCACTCCTGGCCCTCGCCGCGGCGACGCTTCCGGCGACCGCCGGCACCACGCTGGACGCCGTGAAGGCGCGCGGCAAGGTGATCTGCGCCGCCAGCTCCGGCACCATCGGCTTCAGCGCCCCGGACGACAAGGGCTATTGGCGCGGGCTGGACGTCGAGACCTGCCGTGCTGTGGCGGTCGCCGTGTTCAACGACAAGGAGAAGGCGGAATTCGTGCCGCTCAGCGGCCAGCAGCGGATTCCGGCCCTGCAGAGCGGCGAGATCGACATCCTGCCGCGCACCCTGACCTGGACGATCCAGCGCGACGGCAACGGCATCAATTTCACCACCCCCAACTATTACGAGTTCACCGGATTCCTGATGCCGAAAAACCTCGGCGTCACCAAGGTTCAGGACATGAAGGGCGCGTCGGTGTGCGTCCAGACCGGCTCGACCACCGAGGTGGTGGTGAACGACGTGTCGCGCGAGCACCAGCTCGGGCTGACGACCGTGGTCTTCGACAGCGTGTCGGCGTTGCGGCAGGCCTTCTTCTCCGGCCGCTGCGACGCGCTGATCACCGACGCGGCGGCACTCGCCTCCATCCGCGCCACCCAGGCGAAGAACCCGGCCGACTACGTCATCTTCCCGGCCACCCCCTACATGGATGCGCTGACCCCGGCGGTGCGGCATGGCGACGACCAGTGGATGGACATCGTCACCTGGTCGTTCCAGGCGCTGACCGCGGCGGAGATGTTCGGCATCACCCAGGCCAACATCGACCAGAAACTCGGCTCCGGCGATCCGCGCATCCGCCGCTTCCTGGGGGTGGAGCCCGGCAACGGCACGGCGATCGGGCTGGACGACAAGTTCGCCTACAACATCGTCAAGCAGATCGGGAACTATGGCGAGGTCTTCGACCGCAACCTCGGTTCCGGCAGCCCGCTGAAGATCGACCGCGGCTACAACCGCCTCTTCCGCGACGGCGGGCTGATGTTCCCGCTGGCCTTCCAGTAAGCCCCCCGCATCCGCACGGCAACCGGGAGATCGGCCCATGCTCGCCGCCCAGATCACTGCCCTTTGGGACAGCCCGCGCCTCCGGGCCTGGGCCGGCCAGGCACTTCTGCTGCTCCTCTTCGTCGGGACCCTGGTCTGGCTCGCCGCCAACACGGTGGAGAATCTGGCCGTCCGCAGCATCCGCGTCGGCTTCGACTTCCTCGCCCGCCCGGCCAACTTTCCGATCTCGGAAAGCGTGGTTCCCTACAGCCCGATGGACAGCTTCGCCTGGGCCTATGTGGTCGGGATCGGCAACACCCTGATGATCTCGGCGATGGCGATCCTGGCCGCCACCCTGCTCGGCCTGTTCGTCGGGCTGGCCCGGCGGGCCAGGCACCCGATGCTGTCGGGCGTGGCCGGGGTCTTCGTCACGGCGGTCCGCAACACGCCGCTGATCGTGCAGCTGCTGTTCTGGTACGCGCTCGCCACCACGGCCCTGCCGGCGCCGCGCAACGCGCTGCACCCCCTGCCCTACGTCTATCTGTCGCAGCGCGGCCTCTATCTGCCGGGCATCGAGTGGAGCGGCAACGGCTGGGGCTTCGCGGCGGGGACGGCTGCCATCCTCGTGGCCGCGGCGGTGCTGGTCCGGCGGCTGCGCCGGCGAGGCCGGACGGCCCCTGCCCTGCCCGCCATTGCAGCGGCGGCGGCCGCTATCCTGCTCCTCGCCTGGACGACCGGCATTGGCGCCGCTGCGAGCCTGCCGGAACTGCGCGGGTTCAACTTCGCCGGCGGGATGCGGCTGTCGCCGGAATTTGCGGCGCTGATGGTCGGGCTGGTGTTCTACACCGCGGCCTTCATCGGCGAGATCATCCGCGGCGGCATCGACGCCGTCGGCCGCGGCCAGTGGGAGGCCGGGCGGGCGCTCGGCCTCAGCGAGCGGCAGACGCTGATGCGGATCGTCATGCCGCAGGCCCTGCGGGTCATCATCCCGCCGCTGACCACGCAATATCTCTCGACGGTCAAGAATTCCACCCTGGCGCTTGCCGTCGGCTTCCCGGAGCTGGGGCTGGTGATCGGCACCGTCATCAACCAGACCGGCCAGGCGCTGGAAAGCATCGCCATCCTGCTCGCCGTCTACCTGACCATCGGCGCCGCCGTCTCGCTGCTGATGAACTGGTGCAACGCCAGAACCGCGCTGGTCACGCGGTGAGGGGCACCTGATGAGCCGGCCGAAGGGAGAGTTTCCGATCATGACCATGACCACCGCCATTCCCGCCGCGGCAGCGGACGGACCGCCGAAGCGCCGCCGCACCCCGATCCTGCAAATCCTGTTCGGCGACCTGCTCGCGGCCGGCCTGACCGTGATGACCGGCGCCCTCGTCCTGGCGCTCTTGCCGGCGCTGCGCTGGGGCGTGCTGGATGCCGTGTGGAGCACGGCCGATCCCGGCCGCTGCGGTGCCGGCGGTGCCTGCTGGGCCTTCGTCGCCGCCAAGATCCGCTTCATCCTGTTCGGCGTCTATCCCGCCGACGAGCAGTGGCGGCCGCTGGCCGTGATCGGTCTGGTTCTGGCGATGGTGCTGGTGTCGCTGCCGCCCCGCCATTGGGGGCGCCGCCTGCTGACGGCCTGGGGGGTGGCAATCGGCGCGATGCTGGCGCTGATGTGGGGCGGCTTCGCCGGCCTGCCCTTCGTCTCCACCGCCAACTGGGGCGGCCTGCCGGTCACGCTGCTGCTGGCGATCCTCTCGTTGGGGATGGGCTTTCCCATCGCCGTCACGCTGGCGCTCGGCCGCCGATCCAAGGTGCCGGTCCCGCGCTTCCTGTCGGTGCTGGTGATCGAGACCATCCGCGGCATGCCGCTGGTCGGGCTGCTCTTCATCTCCTCGATCATGATGCCGCTGCTGCTGCCGGCCGGCTGGTCGGTCGACAAGCTGGGCCGCACGCTGGCCGCCCTGACCATCTTCGCCGCCGCCTATCTGGCGGAGGTGATCCGCGGCGGCCTGCAGGGCGTCCCCGGCGGACAGATGGAGGCCGCCCGCGCGCTCGGCATCCCGGTGTGGAAGGCGGTGTGGCATGTGGTGCTGCCCCAGGCGATCCAGAAGGTCATCCCGCCGCTGACCAACACCGCCATCGTCATGGTCAAGAACACCAGCCTGGTGCTGATCGTCGGCGTCTTCGACATGCTGAGCGCCGCGCGCACCGCCGCATCCGACCCCGTCTGGCCGGCTCCCTATTCGGAAAGCTACCTGTTCGTGGGGGCGGTCTATTTCCTCATCTGCTTCGCCATCTCTCTCTACGCCCGCTGGCTGGAAGGCCGCGTCCAGGACAAGGATCTGCGCTGATGACCTCCCCCATGCCCGTCCACTCCCCTGCCCCTGCCGCCGCAAGCCCCGCCATCCTTATCGAGGCGGTCGACAAATGGTACGGCACCTTCCAGGTTCTCTCGAAGGTCGACCTGACCGTGGCGGCAGGAGAACGCATCGTCGTCTGCGGTCCGTCCGGGTCCGGCAAATCGACGCTGATCCGCTGCATCAACCGGCTGGAAGAGCATCAGGCCGGCCGCATCGCCGTCAACGGGGTGGAGTTGACCGACAGCGTGCGCAACATCGACGCCGTCCGCCGCGGCGTCGGCATGGTGTTTCAGCACTTCAACCTGTTCCCCCATCTGTCGATCCTCGACAACTGCGCCCTGCCGCAGATGCTGGCGCGCGGCACTCCGCGCCGGGAGGCCGAGGACAGGGCGATGCATCTGCTGCGGCGCGTCCGCATCGCCGAGCAGGCGGCGAAATTCCCCGGCCAGCTTTCCGGGGGGCAACAGCAGCGGGTGGCCATCGCCCGCGCCCTGTGCATGGAGCCGCAGGTGATGCTGTTCGACGAGCCGACCTCGGCGCTCGATCCGGAGATGGTGAAGGAGGTGCTGGAAACCATGGTGTCGCTGGCCGAGGACGGCATGACCATGATCGTGGTGACGCACGAGATGGGCTTCGCCCGCCGCGTCGCCGACCGGGTGGTCTTCATGGATGCGGGACGGATCGTCGAATGCGCCGGGCCCGACGAGTTTTTCGACGCCCCGCGTCACGAACGGACCCGCAGCTTCCTGCACCAGATCCTCCATTGATCGGCCTTCTATCGGGCATCGACGGAGGTGTGGACAGGCCGCCCGGCCACTGCCGAAGGGCGTGACCGGACGGAGCGGCGCGGGTGCCGGGCGGTATGCAGGCTTCCCTCAAGGAAACCCCCTGCTTCGCTTTCACCCCACCGGTTTCATCCCACCAATTTCACCAGACGAAGCGCAGGCCGGCATAGACGGCGCGGCCGTAGCCGGGATTGAACAGGGCCGACCCGGCACTGGCCTTTTCCGCCGTGATCGTGGACGAGATGTAGCGCTTGTCCAGCAGGTTCCGTCCCTCCAGATAGCCGGACAGACCCGAACCCTGGTCGAAGCCGATCTTGGCGTTCATCAACCCATACGGATCGACCTTGAGGGTGTTGGCATTGTCGGCATAGAAGCTCTTCGGCATCCAGTCGACGCTGGGGCCCGCATAGAAGCCGCTCGGGTGCTTGTAGAGCAGTTCGGCGCGGACGGACTGCGGCGGCACGCCGGGCAAGCTGTTGCCGTGATAGGTCGTGCCGTCGAAGAAGAAGTCGTTGTAGCTGTAGGTCAGGTTGAGCCAGGTGCGGTCCTCCTGGGCGGCGAGCGCCTTCAGGATGGCGACGCCGAACCCCAACTCCACCCCCTGATGCACCGTCTTGTCGGCATTGCGGACGGTGCAGGTGCTGTAGGGCGAGGTGGTGACGCATTGCAGCTCGTTGCGGAGTTCTGACCGGTAGAGCGCCAGATCCCAGGTGACGTCGGCCCTGCGGCCTCGCGTGCCGATCTCGTAGGTGGTTGCCGTCTGGGCATTGAGGGTCGAACTGGCCGGGGTCGCGAAACTGTTGGCGTCGAAGGTCGGCACCTCCGCGCTGCGCGAAATGTTGCCGAACACCCGCCAATCCGGATCGACCTCCCACAGAACCCCGACCTTGGGGCTCCAGAGATCGTAGGTGCGGCGGCCCGACTGGTCGCCATCGGTCAGGAACCGGTCTTTCCGATCACGCATGGCATGCAGGAACTGTACACCGGCAACCAGGGCAACGTCTGGCAGGACATAGAAGGAGTTCTCCGCATAGGCCGAATAATTCTCGGCCTTGTCCCGCGTCGAGAAGGCCAGCGCGCCCTTGACCGCTCCGCTCAGATTATTGAATTCCTTGTAGTCGATCGTGCCGTTGAGGGCGTTCGCCCCGACGGCGAGGCGGTTACGGAAGCCGCCGACGGTCCGGTCGTCGGTGGCGCTGACGAAGCCGCCATAGTCGTTCACGGTGTAATCGAGATAGCGGTAGATCGGATGATCGACATGGCGGCGGTGGTTGAAGACGCCGAACTCCACCTCGGTGCCGTCGAAATGCAGCGTGGTCTTGTTGGCGATCCTGATCGAATCGATGTTGCGCTGCTGGTCCTGGCGCACGAACTCCGGATCCGCCGACTTCGGTGCGTTCAACGCCGCGCTCTTGGTCAGCTCTCCGGGAAGGCGTTGCCTCCAGCTGTTTGCGTTCAGATAGAAGCGGGTCTCGGCATCCGGCGACAGCCGATAGCCCAGATTGATGCTGCCGCGCCCCATATGGCCCTCGCTGTGGTCGCGATAGCCGTCCTCGCGCTGGACCGACAGGTTGGCGAAGTAATCGAAGGCCCCGGAGGCGCCGCCCGTGCTGGACTGCCCCTTCAGGAAACCGAAGCTCCCCGTATCGATGCGGCCGTCGAACGGCGAGGCGTCGCGGCCGGTCGGGGTGACGAAATTGACGGCACCGCCGAGCGCGTTGCCGCCGTAGCGCAGGGCGTTGGCGCCCTTGTAGACCTCGACATAGCGGTAGGCGCTCGGATCGATCTCGAACACGTCGAACAGGCCGTCGGACGTGTTGATCGGGATGCCATCCATATAGAGGTTGACGCCACGATTGCCGTAGTTGCGCGTCAGCCCCGAACCGCGGATCGACACCCGGTTGTCGATGTTGGACTTGGGCTGAGTCACCACACCCGGCACCCAGCCGAGAACGTCCCTGATCGTGTTCGCCGTACCGTTCTTGAAAGCCGTGTCGGGCACCAGTTCGACAGCGCCGGGAATTAGCCGGATCCGCTGGTCCGCATCCTCAGCCGTCGGCACGGTGAGCGAACCGGCGGAGGTTCCCGTCACGGTGACCGGCGGCAGCAGCGTCGGAGACACGGCATCCTGCGCGAACGCCGCCGGCGCCGCGCTCACCATCAGCGCGGCCAGCAGGGCCGGATGGCAGGTACGCCGCGGGCATAGTCTTGACATCGAGATTCTCCAGGGTAGCGCAGAGGAGCCGCCGGCTCCGCCCTGCGGTGTCGGTGCGATTGGGATTTTCAGTGGAAGCCGCCGGCCAACCGGCGGATCGGCGCAATGCGATCAGCGCAATGCGGGCGCCGGGCCGGGGTGGCGGGCCAGCGCCTTCGCCGGATCCAGCCGCTCGCGGCCGGTCAGGAAGGCACCGACCGTTTCCGACCGGCCATGGCTGGTCAGGCGCAGGCATGGGCCGCCGGGTTGACCGTGTTCGACGGTCAGCCGCAGCCAGCCGGTCTGCCATTCGCTGGATGTGCGCCGCCCTGCCACGTCGATGCGTTCGACCAGGGTGCGGTCCGGCCAGACGCGGATACGCTTGGACTGCCGCCGGCGCCGTGCATCGCCGATCACCGACCAGATGGCGAAGGCAAGGACGATCAGGGAATAGAGCGCCATCGGCCACGCCCCGAGGCACAGCCAGGCGAACAGGGTGATTGCGGAATAGGCGGTCAGAACGGCAACGAAGATGAGGCGGCCATTGCGGGTGCCGCCGTCATTGGAGGTGGCAACGGCGTCGAACAGCGGTTCGTCCGTCTTCGCCGCGCGAGCAGGCGGGACGACGGATGCGAACACGGGTACGACGGCCGCGTCCCCGAAACAGGCGTCGGGCATGCGGAGGCTCCGGTCAATCGGTCATGGTGCGGCAACGGCGGGTCTGAAAACCCACCGATGCCGAAGACGGATCAACCGTTGGCCGGCGGCGCCCGGGCTTGAAGGGAGGACAGGAACCATCCGGCGGCGATGCGGCGTCCGGGCAGGAACTCGGGCCCATGCCGGACATATCCGACGGTCACCGGAAGCAGGCCGAGCGGCGGCATCGCCAGACCGCCGACCAGGGGGCACAAGGGGCAGGAGCCATCGGCAACGGCCGCATCGGAAGGGGCGCCGTCCGGGTCGGCCGGTACGCCGTGATCGTCCAGAGCAACGGTCTTGAACCCGTCCGCCGTGCAGATCACGATCCAGCTGGCTTCGGCCGCGTTGGCGGATGCGATCATGGCCGGCATCCAGGCCCAGGCGACGATCTGCAACAGCAGCGCGATCGCACCGGCCGCAAGGCCGGCCCGTCGCGCGGGTCGCAGTCTCTCCTGGGTCGCGCTCATGCCGGTCCGTGAGTCCGTCCGTTGCGGGTGCGGCACAATAGCCGAAGAGCCGCATCGAGGATAAGCGTCATTTTCCCAAAGGTTGCATGTCAGGGGCGGGAACCCGTGCGACGAAGCGGCCCTTGACGCCATCCGGCCAGTCCCGATACGCGACGACACCGCTGTCGGTCCCACGATAGGCCAGCAGATAGCCGACGAGCGCCTCGACGGCCGACCGCTCGGGAGCCAAGTCGCCGAGGACATATCCCATGCGCCCCGGCGAGCGGATGTGGACGGCGCAGGGCCGGCGGCAGCTCATCAGGCAGCGCATGGTGCCGACACGGACATCGTCGGCCCCGGCGGATGCGAGAACCCCTTCGAGCAGGGCCGCGAACATCGCTCCGGTCCACCCGGCCTCCGGGTCCACCCCCGGTCCTGTGCCGGGCTGGCGGCAGGTTTCACAGACGATCACGTCGACGGTCATGGTTGGTCAGTTTCCGGATTGAATCATGGTTGGGCATTGGGGAAGCACCACCGGGGTGCCGGCGGCCTGTGTCACGGCGAAGGGCACGCCATGGGCCTCGCGCAGCAGGAAGGGCGTCAGAATGGTCGCCACGTCTCCCGCGATCACGCGAAGGTCCGGCATCAGCAGGACAAGATCGTTGCAGAGGGCGGCCAGCGACAGGTCGTGGAGCACGACGACGGCGGCACGGTGCCGCTCGACCGCTTCGGCCCGCAGCAGCATCATGATGCGGAATTGGTGGCCGGGATCGAGGGCTGCCGTCGGCTCGTCGGCGAGGAGCACCGGGGCGTCCGTCGCCAGGACCCGCGCCGCGTTCGGGATGGCCCAGAGCCTCGGCGACCTTCGCCGTCACCGTCTCGATGTCCTCGAACCGCTCGACCAGCGGGATGCGCACCACCCGCACACCGAACCGCTCCAGCAGTTCCACGGTCTTGTGGGCGCTCCAGCCATTGGCGAGGACCACCCCGACGCCGAGCGACAGGTAGGCCTCGGCGCTCGGCCGGATCTGCCGGAAGGGACCCGCCTCGCCGGCCAGCAGCGACAGCCAGGGGTCGGCGGCAACGGCAATCCCAACCGGGGTGGCCGCGCTCAAAAGGCAGGCCCCTGTCAGGCGGAGGGTCAGCCGCCGCACCGGAACCCCCTTCCGCTGCGGTCGAGCGGATCGGGCATCAGCCCGAGATAGCGCTCACGGAACCGGTCCCACATCGACAGGCGGCTCCAGTCCGGCTCCTTCAGGATGCGGTCGTTCTCGCCAAGGAAGGGATTGGGAAAGAACAGCCTCATCTGCTGGTCTCCCGTGCCGTTGAACAGCCGCAGGCCCCAGCTCCGCGGTGCGCCGTTAGCCCCCAGGACACGGTACATCTCGGCCCGCGCGGTCCGGCGGATGCGGGCAAGCTCCGGATCGACCGGGTTGCGCGGCGTGCCTTGCTATCGAAGCCGCCATATTCTGCCCCGACCTGTCCAGCGAGCGGACAGGCCGGACGGCGGGTGACGATGTCGACGCCGTCGATGAAGACGCGGGTGTTGCGCGGCCCCGGTCCGCGCAGCCTCACGGTCTGGACAACGCCCAGCGCCTGCCGGCCCGACAGGCTGGGGCCGGGAACGAGCCCCAGCGCATCGTCGAGACGGCGGATCTGCTGACGTTCGATCTCCTCGCCGCCGATCACCCTGGTGGCGGTGGTCGCCGGCTCCTGCGGCACCGCCACATCCTTCGGCACCATGATCTCCAGAGGGGCAAGGTGAAGGTTGTCCGGCGAAACGATGGGCGCTCCAGCCACAACCCCGAGACCGGCCCCCAAACAGGCCAGGGCGAACCGAAGGTGGAAATACTTGATGGAACGGCTTGTCTGCATGCTCTGCCACGTCCTGCCACAGGCATGGAGGCGCGTTCGGACAAGCGATGCGGCCGCAAAGCCGCCCGTCCGGGACCACACATCCATGCCGGCCCCGGAGACCGGAGCCGTTGAACGGGCGTTGCCGAACGGACGCCACGACGCGAGGCCCCGCGCCTGGAGAACCATTCAGCTGCGACTTGCTTCAGGGAGGATCGATCTTCCCGGACTCCGGCCGCGGCAACGCCAATGGACGCGTCACCACGACGGGTTTCCGCACCTTCGACACACCCCGATCGAAGGCAGAGTGACGCTGTCGGAGGCAGGTCTCCTGGCTCGCGGGTCGTCATCCGGCACCGCCTTCCCGACCGGGATCCTGGGATCTCCGATCAGTGGCTTTTCGGCGCCGACTCGCCGCTCACAGTTGCGGGGACAGCCACGGCTTGCATCAGGCTTTGACACCTGTCGCTTCCGTCGTTCCCTTTTAATCTCCCGGCTTGCGCCTGGGAGAACCACCGACAATGCCTCCGGTGATAGAGGCAGGCCATACGCCTGTCAATGGCGTCGAGCCGTTCCGGCCTTCGCGATGCTGCGGCATTTCCGATCGGCGTGCGCTCCGAGGCTCCCGGGAGAAGGCCTGAAGCAGCAAAGCCCGCAGCAGCGTCTTCGCTGCGTTCATCCGTGCCCCCATCGCCCTCTTTTCGGCCGCCTCCTTCGCCAAGTGAGAGAATCATGACCAGCCGCCATGGCACAGCGCGTTCTCCGCGTCCTGCTAACGCATGGTGTAGGACCACGGCTCCGGCAAAAGATGATAGCCATCACGCCGCTGTACGACATGCGCAAACCCGGGGAAGTCAATGTGGGAACCGGCGATGAGAGTTCTCCTCGAAGAAACCTCCTGGAAGAGGTTTTTTCTCGTCTCCGCGGCGAGCGCCTGATCACAGTCGAATGTGAGCGTCACATCCGGTCTGGAAATCTGTATTTCGGGAATATGAATTGTGTCGCCCCAAATCAGGAGCTCTTCCCCCTTCGATGAGATCGTGAAGCCGGAATGCCCGGGTGTGTGCCCCAGCAAGGGCTTCGACAGGACACCTGGGAATACTTCGGTCCGACCTTCGAAAGCTTGAACGACGTCTTTATAAGGGGTGACCTGCTCGCGAGCGGTGTCGAAGAAGAAGCGGCGGTCCTGGTCGCTTGCCTTGGCCATCTCGACATCATCGAACCAGTGAACCAACTCGTTCCGGTGGACCGCAAGTCTGGCATTCGCGAAGATGCGACGCCCGTCTGCCACGTCCGTCAGGCCCGCTGAATGATCTGGATGGATGTGCGTCAGAAGTATTGCATCGATTTCATCGCTCCTGATGCCGATGGCGCTGAGGTTTCGCTGAAGCTGTCCGGCGGTCGGGCCGAAATAGGGGCCGCAGCCGGTGTCGATCAGGGCGATCTGTCCTTCCGAGTGGACGAGGTAGCAATTGATCGATGCCCGTCTGGCCGGACGAAGCTTTTCCTCGAACAAAAGCAAAGCTTCAGAAGGATCGATATTCCTCAAAGGTTCAATACCTGCATCGGCATATCCGTCGGAAATCGCGGTTACGACGATATCACCGATTGCGCGATGATAGATTCCAGGAACCTGACCAAGCGGCTTTCGCGACATCATTTCCTCCTGCCATAATTTGAATTGCTCAGAACATGTTTTTGCTGTGCAAAGCGGGATTCCAGGGTCAGCAATCCCGCCAACCCTGGATTGTTACAGAGCTTCAGGCCCTGATGCTTTCCGTTGACTGCCCATTTCGGTGGCGGAGCGTGCCGCAAACCGTCTGACGCTCCGTTTCGCCGGCAAAAACGCAGGGTTGCCGTACCAAACCAACCAGCCCAACACCAAGTGACAGATTGCAACCTATCGGGCCTTTCCATCGCCCTGTCAGTGCTGTCCGGGCCATCGACCGCCGGGTTGGATGAATCGGTCCCGGTACATTGCTTCATAACTCTGTGCGGCGCTGAGAACGGACCTGTCGTCTCCTCTGGCCCCTATGATCTGAAGACCGATTGGAAGCCCTTGATGACTGAAACCGCAAGGCAGCGAACAGGCGGGCTGTTGACTTAGGTTGATCGGGAAACTGAAGGACGACCACTCGACCCAGCTCCGCTTGTCGCCGTCTGGCGTGTTCCTCCCTGCTTCGAAAGGCAGGATCGGCACGGTCGGCGAAATGATGAGATCGTACTCGCAGAGCAAAGCGTCCATGGCACTGCCAAAACGGCTACGGCCGACTTCAGCACTCATTCTCTGAGCACCGCTATATTTCTGGCCGACCTGCGCTGCGGCAACGAAGCCCGGATCGAGTTCCGAAATTCGTCCAACGTCGATTGTCGAAAGGCGGTTCGCCGCACCGACGCACCAATGCCGTGTATAGATTTCCAACAGATCGTCTTGATCGGGAAGACGCAATTCCTCGACGTGCGCGCCCTCCCTCCGCAGATCGGAAATGACGCCGTCTACGGCGTTCAGCACCTCGACATCCACATCTCCCACGCACGGTGTCCGCCAATAGCCAATCCGCTTTCCTTTCCAACCGTATTCGAAGACATCGAGATCGGGAAAAGGCATGGAAGGCTGGGTCCAGTCGCGCAAATCCCTGCCTGACATGATTTGCAGCATCACCGTGGCATCCGCGACCCTGCGCGCCATTGGCCCGATGTGGGCAACGGTGCCAAATGAACTCGGAGGAGCGAATGCCACCCTGCCATAGGAAGGCTTATGTCCGACGATACCGGTGAAGGATGCAGGGATTCGCACCGATCCCCCACCGTCCGTGCCGACATGGAGCACGCCTGCGCCGCAGGCCGCCGCAACCGCGGCGCCACCAGACGAGCCGCCCGGCGTCAGCTTCGGGTTCCAGGGGCTTCTCGTGACGCCAAACGCAGGACTGTCGGTGACAGCTTTCCAGCCATATTCCGGGGTGGTGGTTTGCCCGATGAAAACCGCTCCCGCTTGCCGCAACCTTTCAACTGCCGGAGCGTCTTTTTCAAAGGGGGCGGGATCCGTCACACGGCTGCCATAACGAACCGACCAACCCTCGACATGCAGGATGTCCTTGACCGTCGTCGGCACGCCATCGATCGGCGAGCGCGCTTCGCCTTTGCACCAACGTCGCTCCGACGCTTCGGCGGCTCGCATTGCGCTGTCGAAATCGAGAAAGGTGAAGGCATTCAAATGGGAGATTTCCTCCGCGCGCTCCAACGCTGAGCAGACGACCTCCACGGGGGACAGCTCGCGCTTCCGATAGGCCGCGGAAAGCGTTGCGACATCCATCGCGTATAATTCAGCGGATCGGGAAGACGAATGATTTGGATTCGAGCGCATGGGCCGCTTCCTCTATTTTGCTGGACGTCAGGATGTTCGGATTGAACGGGCCGGGTCTCACGGGACTATGGATCTCGGCATCACTGCGAACGAGGTTACCGTTCGGCCAGCTCGGTTGCGTGCAAGTTGGAACCGCCAATTTCGGTACTATCGGCCCGTGTATGGGAGGTGCCGATTTCTGCGAGATCCACTCCGGCCGTTTCGCGGATGATCAATCCGGCGGCAATCGCCACCAAGCCTAAGAACATAACGTAGTAGTGATAGAGATTCTGTTGCCCGATGTCGGAAAGGTAAGCATTGAGATAGGGAGCGGTTCCCCCGAAAATTGCCACGGAAACCGAGGACACAAAGCCAACGCCCTGCGCCCGTGCCTGGGTGGGGACCTGTTCAGACAATACCGCGGGGAATATCGATGCAATCAACCCCCATGCCCCCAGCGCCATCAGCTGGGCGAAGAACAGAGTGTGCGGTTCCGTCGTGACCATTGTGGCAATGGGGTAAGTAAGCGCGACGACCGACAGTCCCCAGGCGATCATCACGGGTTTCCGCCCGAAGCGATCCGAAATCATCCCGCAGACCGGCAGCCAGACTACGCAGAGGGCCATGGCGATCAAGCTGGCGCGATAGGCTCCGCCAGGATCCATGCCGTTGGAAATTGCGGTCGCGGGTGCGAACGTCACCCAGGTGTAGTAGGCGACGTTCGTCGTGCAATTCAGCATGACGAGGTTGCGGGCGATGCGAAACATGTCGCCTCGCGACAATTTCTTCTCGGCAACCTTCTCCTGCTGCTCGAAGACGTGCGACTCTTCCACCGATTTCCGCATGAAGATGGCGTAGATGCCGAGAACGCCGCCGATCGCAAAGCCGATGCGCCAACCGTAGCTGTTCATCGCGCCCGCATCCAGAAGCGCGGTCAGGGCGGCCGCGACGAGCGTGGCGGCGATCACACCGACGATGACACCGGCATAGACGGAACTCGACCACAAGCCGCGGTGTCTTCTGGGCGCGATTTCAGCCACGTAGGTATAGGATACGCCCGTTTCTCCGCCGTGGGCCAAGCCTTGGAACATGCGGAAGACCAGCAGGGCAAAGGACGCGAACAATCCGCTGCTTTCGTAAGTTGGAATGAGCGCAATTCCAAGGCTGCTGAAAGCCAACAGCAGCATCGTGGCGACCAGAACGCCCTTGCGGCCCAATCGATCACCCAACCGCCCGAAGACGAGGCCACCGACCGGCCGCGCGAAGAAGCCGGCTGCGAAGACTGCGAGCGTGGATAGCATCGCTGATCGCGAATCGGTTTTGTCGAACAGGTTGTTGGCCAGGTATACGGAAAAAGTCGCATACAGGGTCCAGTCGAACCACTCCAGCGCATTCCCGACAGAGATTGCGCTCAGCGACCTCCAGCTCGTCTTATTTTTTGTCTGTTTCATTGTTGTCTCCCCTTCCCGTCCGCAAGCCGATGCGTTCGATCCGCTGGTTGTCCGAGCGAATTCGAACGGCATCCACCGTCACCGGCTCCCGCTGGGCAACCTCAGGTGGGCGCGAACAAATGTGATGAACGACTCAGTGGATATTCATGCGTACCGACCTCGGCCGGCACGCATGAGGGTGGCGATCTGCCCTATCGTCTTCCCGAAATCAGAAGACGCAGCTGTTCCGCCAGGACGGCCAGAACAAGAAGTCCACCCAAGATGATCATCTGATAGTAGGAAGAAATATTTTCCAGATTCATGCCGTTGCTCAGTACGGCGATGAAGAGGGCGCCGAGGGCCGCGCCGAAAAGCGTACCCTCTCCTCCACGAAGCGAAATTCCACCGAGCACGCCCGCGGTGATGGATTGAAGGACGAAATTTCCGCCCAGATTGGTGTCGCCGGTCGATACGCGTGCGCTCAGGAGGATGCCGGCAAGCGAGGCCAGCATGCCGCTGGTCATGAAGACGAAAACGATATGGCGCCTGACATTGATGCCGGACAGTCGCGCAGCGACAGGATTGCCGCCCACGGCGTAAATATAGCGTCCCGCCCTCGTTCGCGTCATCGTGAGATGCAGGGCGACGGCGAAGAGCACCGCAATGTAGACCGATGTGGAAATGCTGCGAAGATCGGGCGTGCCAAAGACTGCTATGAAATTCTCCGGAAGACCGGTGACCGGAGCACCCCCGGAAATTTGGTATCCTGCGCCGGCCGCTATTCCTGCAATGCCCAAAGTCACGATGAACGATGGAACATTCAGGTAGGCGACGGCGACGCCGTTTACCATGCCAAGTATCAGTCCGACCGACAAGCCGCATGCGACCGAGATCGCGATGGCAAGCGGGAGGTCGACCCCATTGGCCGCCAGAGCGATCATCAGCGTGGCCGACACCACACTCGTGAGGCCGAGCAGAGCGGCCACCGCCAGGTCGAAACCTCCGCTGATCAGAACCAGACCCTGCCCGAGTGAGACGATCATCAGGTATGAGGACTGATTCAGAATGTTGATGAGGTTATTGCTATTCGTGAACCGGGAGTTCGCCACTGCGAAGAAAGCAAACACCACAAGAACGAGCGCGCTGATGATGCCGGTCGTTTTGAGGCGCGAAAGCATCCGGTCAGCAACGCGGCGCAGAGCAAACGGTTGCGCCGGTCGGGAGATTTGCTGCAAAGGCGTCATGCCGCCGCTCCTGTCTTTATGCCGCCTTCTTTCGGACCGGCCGCGAAGAATGACGATAGGATCGCCGCTTCGCTGATCTCTTCCCGCTGGAACTCCGCGGTCTGTCGGCCGAAGGCCAGCACGTATGTCCGGTGCGTGAGGTGAAGGATTTCCGGAAGGTCCGATGATATGAGAAGGATGGCGGCCCCGGCCTCGCACAGCTGCTTGAGGATCCCGTAAAACTCGAGCCTGGCTCCCACATCCACACCGACCGTCGGCTCATCGACGATGAGAACCTTCGTTTCACGCAGGAATGCCCTGGCGAAAACGACTTTCTGCTGATTGCCTCCGGAATATGCCGAAACGTTCCGATCGAGAAGCGGGGGGGTGAGGTTCAGGCGGTTCAGAACCCGCTGCACCGCGTCGTCTTCGGATTTCTTCCTCAGCCATTGCCCGAAGGCAAAAGACCGCAGGTTGAGGCAAGAGAGTGTCGCATTCTCCCGTACCGACCTGTTGAGAACGAGTCCTTGCCTGCGTCTGTCGGGCGGCAGGTAGACGACCCCGGCTTCGAGCATCGATTGAGGCGATGGGGATCGCAGAGTTTTTCCAAACAGCTTTACCTGGCCGGCCGCCAGCCGCTCCTCGCCGAACAGACTGCGACCGACCGCCGACTTGCCGCAACCGACCAACCCGGCTATGCCGACAATCTCACCGGCGCGGACGCTGATCGACACATTCTGGAAACGCCCCGACGCGGCGCTTGCCCCGTCCAGTGCTATGGCTTCATCCGCCGGTTTGAAAGCGATTGTCGGGTAGACATTCAGCGTCTCACGGCCGGTCATGAGCTGGATGAGTTCATCTTCATCCGTTTCCGACACGAGCTTGGTGGCGATGCGGCGACCGTCGCGCAATATGCTGATGCGGTCTCCAATTGCCTGGATTTCCGCCATGCGGTGGGTGATGTAGATGATTCCGACACCGAGTCGCTTGAGTTCCGCCACGATCGAGAACAGTCTTTGGGTTTCGACATCGGTGAAGGCCGTGGTCGGTTCATCGAGGATCAGAAGCCGGGGATCGTTCTGCAGCGCCTTGGCGATCTCGACCATCTGCTGTTCGGCGCGCGAGAGGCCGGCAACCGGAGCCTGCGGATCGAGTGCAATGCCGAGCCGGGCAAACATCGCCGCGGCTTCCCTCGACATGGCGCCTTCGTCGAGCAACGCCGACCGTCGCTTTTCCCGTCCAAGAAAGATATTGGCGCAAGCGGAAAGGGTCGGAATCAGACTCAATTCCTGGAAAACCACGCTGATCCCAGCATCACGCGCCGCGCGCGGCGATCCCGACGGCAGGACCTTTCCGTCGAAACGGACCGTGCCACCCTCAGGCGCGTAGTTTCCGAGGATGACGTTCACCAGCGTGGATTTTCCGGCGCCGTTTTCGCCGAACAGGACATGCACCTCTCCCGCCCGCACATCCAATGAAACGCCGTCAAGCACGCGTACGCCGGGAAAGCTTTTCTCGATGCCGAACGCTTCGAGGATAGCACCAAGGCCAGGGTCAGGGATGGGCGCCGAGTGCTGAAGTCCGCCCGCCATCACGGCCGCACCGAAAACACCGGCTTGAAGCCGTTTGGAGCGAAACCGGCCATTGCTGCATCGGAAGCGGCGTTGTCCTTCGTCAGCTTCTGCGGAACCGGCCACACCTCGGTGCCCTGCTCCAAGGAGCCGTCGACCGCCTTGACCGCCATATCAAGTCCAATCGACGCCATCAGCGCAACGTTGTCGCTGAGCGCCCACTCGATATCGCCTTTCTCGATGCCGTCTCTGACCGGTCCCGTCTGATAGGTCGATCCGATCTTGACCTTGCCCGAGAGGCCGGCCGCTTTCACGGCACCGCTTGCGGCGTCCGCGGCGACGGCGTTGCCGATGACCCAATTCAGGTCCGGGAAGGCGTTCAGGGTATCTGCGACGAGATTGTATTGCGTGTTCTTGTCGGTATCGCCGTACTTGATTGCGACGATTTCGATTTTTGAATCGGCGATCCCGACTTTGAATCCTTCGAGGGTGCGCGCCGCCCAGTCTGCGCCGGCGGGGCCGGGAAGGAGAGCCACTTTGACAGCTGCGTCGCCGATGCTTTCCTTGAGATATTTCGCACTCGCGATTCCGACCTGGTAATAGTCCAAAGTCGAACGCCCCATGAGATTGTCGGCGGCGGCGATCCGAGGAATGATGTTGATGACGGGAATACCGCTCTTCTTAAGAGAAGACACCGCCGAAGACACGCCCTCTGCGCTGATCGGGGCCACCAGCACGGCATCGGCACCCTTGGCTGCGCAGTCGTTCAACTGGTTGACCTGGGCGCTCAGATTGCTGAACGAGCCGGCGTTCAGGATGTCCACATGCACGCCGAGACGTTTTGCTTCAGTGACGATCCCGTAATTGGCCGCAATCCAGTAAGGGTCCTGCATCGTCGGGAAGCTGACGCACACATAGCTTTTCTTTTCGGCTTTCGCCGGGGGGAGCCAGACCGACTCCGACACCGTCTTGACGTCGCTCTTGTCGGGGATGAATATTTTGATCGGCTTCGAAAAGATGGCGGATTGTTCTTCCGCGAAGGCGACACCGGCTGAGATGCCTTGATGGCATATCGCCGTTGCTCCGAGAAAAATCGCCGCGTGCAGAATGTTTGAGGTCATTGCTCCCTCTCCGGTCGTTGAAGTCCTGTTTCCAGCATTTTTTATTGTGACGCTCCTTTCCGGCCGCATCGGCCTGGGCGAGCGAAGTCCCTTTGCCTCTTGCGGGCCAGGCGGCCCGCTGCTCATGCATCAACCAGAGGCAAGGATTGAGCATGCCGCCGATCAAGGATTCCGGCGGGCCCCGCGCATCACTCTGCGGCCTGCCTGGCTTCGCCGCTCCAGTATTCCTGGATGAATGCCAGGGCTTCCCGATTGACCTCTTCGGGATTCGTCGCACTCAGGAAGTGATGTCCGCCCTCGATGGCCTTGAACGACACGCTTTTCGCACGGGGGAACAGCTTGGCTTCTCTCTGCGCATGCGAGACGGAATACACGACGTCTTCGGTTCCATGCAGCCACAGCACCGGGCTCACGACGCCGTCAAGCCGCCCGCACAGACCGTCGCGGTCGCGAAGATTGATGGTACACATGCGCAGACGGCTGCGGCCATCGTCGCCTTTGTAGTTTTCCTTCAGCCGAGACGTCCAGAAGGCACGCGTTTCCTGGTCGATGTTGACACCGAAGGCTGGATCGATCAGGTCGTTGCAATATTGATCCGACGGCGCCCACGCTGAATCCACCTCCGTCGCCAGGTCGGCGATCCACGGATCGCAGAACGCGGGGGCGTCCCAGCATCCGAGGTCCCGGCTCGCTGCACTTTCGTAGTCCATCGACGTGCCAAGGGGGATGACGCCATCGATTTTCGATGGAGCGAGAAGCGCCATCCTCATGGCGATCCAACCGCCCTGCGACGTGCCCAGGACGAACGCAGACTTGATTCCAAGGCGATCGAGAACCTGGATATTTGCGATCGCACTGTCCCAATAGGTGAATTGCTCGCTTGCCGTTCGCGTCGCTCCATGCCCGTACGGCTCAAGTGCGAGGAGATTGACCTTGCCGGTCAGAGACGCGTCGGAGAATTGACGCCGGTACAGTTCCGATGACGTCGTGAATGAATTGATCATCACCAGCGTCGGAAGCCGGGGATCGTAGTCTGTGGCGGTTCTGCAGCCGATCTTCGAACCGCCCAAGTGTGGGACGTCGATAGTCTGGAACTTTGTCATTGGTGCCTCGGGATATTCGTTCTGGTTCAGATGAACTCCGAGATTAAATAACACCGATCGCGCCGCCGGCCCTTTCGAGGATTGCGGAGTGTGGCAGCACAAATTGCGGTTCGTTGCGTCTCTTGTGCGGGATCAATGACGCCCCGCAAAGTGGTCGAGGATCGTGCCTCACTTGGCGCTCCCCAGTCACAAGCTCGCTATTATATCGTCAATTCAATAAGTTAGCAGCTCTAAGCCGTGCGCTATTCCACCAGACCTCCCCCGTTCAAAACATCCATATAGAGAAATTCTTACGATAAAAAACAATCTTAGAGGGTTATCTGGCCTTGGTTGACATTTCAGTTACGACCGTGATTGGGTCGCTTCGAGATCGATACTCTCGCCGGTTTTGCTGAAAGAAGGAGGAGTGAGGGTGCGCGATTTCCTTTTTGCAAAGTCAGCCCTGGAGCTGCAAAAATTGCTGGCTGCAGGAGCAGTGACACCGTCCCATCTGCTGCATGAAACGCTGCGCCGCATTGCATCGAGTGACCCGGCTGTATTCACTCGACAAACTGTTGCAAGAGCGGAAGTTGAAGCTGCCGCAGCGTCAAGGCGCTACCTGGAGGACCGGCCGCTCAGCATACTGGACGGCGTTCCCGTGGCCTGGAAGGACCTCTTCGATATTCAAGGAGAGGTTACCCGGGCAGGCTCTTTGGTGTTGGACAATGGCCCTGCCCCTCGTGATGCGGAACTGGTGCGTCGTATCGCGGCCTGTGGTGCGGTCACCACCGGAAAGCTGAATATGACGGAATTCGCATTTTCGGGACTGGGATTGAACCCGCATTTCGGCACACCAAGGAACCCATGGGGTCGCGGCGAGAATCGCATTCCCGGCGGATCATCTTCAGGCTCGGCGGTCGCGGTGGCGCTTGGACTGGTTCCCATCGCGATTGGGACGGACACGAGCGGTTCGGTCAGAATTCCCGCTGCATTCAATGGCGTCGTCGGCTTCAAGCCGTCAGGGGGGCGATGGCCGTTGGAAGGGGCATTTCCATTGTCCGGCACACTGGATACCGCGGGTGTGTTGACACGCACAGTCGCCGACGCAATCGTCGTCGATGCGGCCGCATGTGGTCTTCCCCCGTCCGAGATTCTGCCCGATATCGACGGCCAAATCCGTTTGGTCGTGCCGACCAATGCGGTCTGGGAAAGCGCCGACGCCGAGGTAATCAGAAACTTTAAAGAAGCCGTCCAAAGACTGGAGAGTTGCGGTATCAGAATTGAGCACCGCCACTTGCCGGTCCTCGATGAGGTGCTTTCGGTCGCGTCACAGCATGGCGCTCTCGTGGGGAAAGAAGCCTTCGAGCTGCACAAAAGCCGGCTCGCTTCACCCGCAGCCAAGCGCATGGACCCACGGGTGCGGACGCGGATGCTCCTCGGCAACCATATGAGCGCGGCGTCGGAGAAAATCGTCAGGCAGGCACGGCTGCACCTGATTGACGAGATGGCGGATCTGTTCGATGGCACAACATTCATCGGTTACCCCACCGTTGCGATCGCCGCGCCTCTCCTTCGACTCCTGGAATTCGACGATCATCTATTCGCCGCCACCAATATGCTTGTATTGCGAAATACCATGCTCGGCAGCTTCCTCGACTGGTGCGGAATTTCCATCCCAAATGGATTCGACGATAACGGTATCCCAACCGGTTTCCTTTTGTCTGGCGGACCTGGAAGCGATCATGCGCTGCTGGCTCTGGCCACCCGGATTGAAACCGCAGTCAAAGGAGGGCAATCCTTCGGCTTCGCTCACCACAATCACAGCTGAGTGGACGTTCGTAAAAAAATATCGCACGATCTTCCCAATATTCTTCCATGCTGCATCCAGCTACTTGGGCCGATGATCGGCTGGCGCGGCAAAGCCATCTGTCCGGGAGAGCGGAGACCGTGGGCACATACGGGCTGTTGCCGGGGAATATGAAATCACTGGAATCCTGTTTGTGAGCAAACAGCAGGCTCGCACCGGTTTCCAGCGTGGTAACGTCAGGAGGAATGAATGTCCGCAGCGAATTCAACCGCAGCTTCACGTCCGAGTTATCCGCTGAAATTTGGTGTGCCGCCGCAGGACGATCAAAGCATCGGTTCAATCGTTGGCGGAAAATACACCAATGGAGGCAGCGAACTCATCAGAGCGTCACCCAAGACTGGGGATGTCAATTCGGTATGCGCCGAGATTTATCAACACAATCGCCTAAATTGCAACTCTTTCGTGCAGCCTGTTACGGAGATTGTGGTCAACGTTTCCGGGAGCGCAAACTTTCGCAGGCGCGCCGACGGTGCGGAACAGAAATATCTTTCTCAGGTCGGCTCTGCAAGCATTTGCCCCGCTGGTGTGGAGGTACGCTATCTCCACATCGAGGCCGGCCCCCTCAAGCTGCTTCATTTCTACCTGCCGACGGATCTGTTCGGTGCCTTGCAGACCACCAGCGATGGGACACATATCGCGTGCCTGTTGTACAAAGGCGGGATCAACGATCCCCTTATCCAGAGCATCGGCTTTGCGGTCGCAGAAGAACTGATGCAGGAGGAGAGAAGTGAAAGAGTAACTCAAATGCTCTTGGAGTCATTCGGGGTTGGCTTGGCAGCCCGCCTTATGCAGCGTTACACGCGCGATGATCAGCGCGGTTTGTCGGAATCGTATTTCTATGCTTATTCAGGCAGGGGATTGGATCGATTCCGCCTCCGCCGGGTGGTGGAATTTATCCAGGAAAACTTGGAAACTGATTTTTCCTTGGACGATCTGGCCAAGATCGCCTGTCTCAGCGTATTTCATTTTTGCCGGGCCTTTAAGACAGCGACTGGTGCGTCGCCTTTCCGATACATATCGGAGGTTCGGATCGGTAAGGCGAAAACTCTCTTAAAAGATCCATATATGACTATTGACGAAATAGCACTATCGACTGGCTTCTCTTCCGGCGCAAATCTCGCGCGGTCTTTCAAAAAATTTGTCGGCGTCTCTCCTACCCAATACAGGTCGAAATTCTGCAGGTAATATGCGAATTCGATGATTTGGAGTCTGCCTGATGCTTATCGAAGCACCAGACAGACTCTAAGATTTTGGTTTTCCGTCTGGGGCCGGACCGATAAAGAGCCTTTCCTGAAGAGAATCGTTGTGATTCAACGTCCTGTAAAGGGGCATTGTGATAAACAAGGCCTGTTCCGGTTGACGGTGGAGCAGTTCGGACGGCATGAGCCGCACCTTCGGCGCAATACCTGAGGCAAGCCGCGTGTGGATGATCGCCATGCGATCAGCGGGGTCGTCATGTTGAAGCACACGGGCGCTGGAAAAACCGCTTTTCTCCCTGCCTCCACCGGAGCCCTGACGTCATCGAGCGCCTGTCCTCAATGATTTCCGCCGCATCGCCACCCGCCATGACCGCTCCGCCAACAGCGTCATGGCGGCGATAAACATCGCCGCCACTGTCGCCTACTGGTTATGAGTCCGGACCCTTTGCACTGGAAACCGCCTCAACGGGTTACGTCGACAACAACGCGGCCACGGATCTGTCCAGCGAGGATCCGGGTTGCCAGATCGGGCAGCGCGTCGAAGGGCTGCACGTCGTACATTGCCTTCAATGCCGTCCTGTCAAGGTCGCGGGCCAGACGTTTCCAGGCGGCGTCGCGGAGATGCTGCGGAGCCATCACCGAATCGACACCGAGAAGTGCGACGCTGCGCAGGATATGCGGCAGGACCGTAGCGGGCAGGTCGGACGAACCGGCCAAGCCGCAGGCGGCAATTGCCCCACCCCACATGGTTTGCGACAGCGCGCTGACCAGCGTCTGCCCGCCCACCGAGTCGATGCCGCCGGCCCAACGCTCCTTCTGCAAAGGCGCGCCTTTTTCCAGAAGCACCGCACGGTCGATGAAGCCGGTGGCGCCGAGCTCCCGCAGATAGTCGTGCGTCTCGGGCCGACCGGTGGAGGCCACCACCGGGTAACCGCTCTTGGCGAGCAGCGCCACCGCGACGGAGCCGACCCCGCCGGCAGCTCCGGTGACCAGCACCTCCTTGCCGCCAGGACGAACGGCGCCCCACCGCTCCAACGCGTCCACGCACAACGCGGCGGTGTAGCCGGCGGTGCCGATGCCCATGGCCTCTTCGAACGAGAAAACGTCCGGCAGGCGGGTCAGCCACTCCGCCTTCAGGCGCTGGAAGCGGGTGTAGCCACCCCACTGCGTTTCCGACATGCCCCAGCCGTTGGCGACCACCCTGTCGCCGGCTTTCCAGTCGGGAGACCGGGACTCGATCACGGTGCCGGCCAGATCGATGCCGGCGACCATCGGCAGCTTGCGGGCGATCCTGCCCTTTCCGGAGACGGCAAGCCCGTCCTTGTAGTTGAGGGTGGAGTAAGCGACCTCCACCAGCACATCGTTGTCCGGCAGGTCGGCGAGTGTCAGCGTCGTGAAGCCGCCCTTGGGCTTGCCGTCGACATCTTCGATCACGAAGGCCTTGAAGTTCTCGGCCATGGTTGGGACCCTCCCCGCGATAATGAGAATTTTGGATCAGCACGGCGCCGTTGAACGGCAGGCAGCCGATGCCGGGACGGCGGATCATGGTGAACATAGGCGCCATCCGGCGGCTTGACCATGAGGTGCACCCGCTGTCGGCGCCGGCAGCCGCGGCTTGCCGCCACCCCGGCCTATCGTTGCTTGCCGCCGCCGAACACCGGCGGGCGCTTTTCCAGGAAGGCGCTGACGCCTTCCTGGGCGTCGGCCTCCTTCTCCAGGCGACGGGCGACGGTCGCCTCATAGGCGGTCGCAGCCTCGATCCCCTCGACCTCCCCCAGGATCACCCCGGCCTTGATCGCGGCGACCACCGACGGGGAATTCCTGGCGATGTCGCCCGCCAGGGCGAGGGCTTCGCTCAAGGCCTCGCCCCTTTCGGCCAGCCGGTTGATGAAGCCGGTCCGGTAAGCCTCGTCGGCCGACAACGGGTTCGCCGTCAACATCAGTTCCAGCGCGCGGGCCGATGTCATCAGACGCGGCAGACGGCCGATCTGGCCGCCCTCCGGCAGCATGCCGAGACGCGCCCCCGGCGACCCGAAGGACGCATTCCTGCTCGCCACCCGCAGGTCGCAGTTCACCGCGAAGATCAGGGCGGCGGCATAGCAATGGCCGTTGACCGCCGCGATCACCGGCTTGTGCATGCTGCGCGGTCGCAGGAAGGGCTCTTCCCCCAGGTTGCTTTCGGCGTGGGCGCCGGACGCGATCTCGTTCAGGTCATGGCCGCTGGAGAAGGCGATGTCCCCGGCCCCGGTGACCACGATCACACGCACCGCGTCATCGCTTTCCGCTTCGTTCAGGAGCCGGAGGAAGTCCGCCGCCATCGACCCTTCGAACGCATTCCGCTTGCGTTCGTTGGAGATGGTCAGGATGCGGATGGCGCCCTCGGTCCGCGTGGAAATTTCGGGCATGGCAATGGTCCTCATTCAAGGCCGGCTGGCCTTTTCGGATTGGATCGATTGGGATGGGACGGGGATGGCGTCAGCGCCAGATCTTGTCCTGCCGGTCATAGGAGCCGGCGCGCAGGTCGGGCTTCTCGGCGATCAGGTGCTTCTTCTGGACCCGCTGGGAGTCGGTCAGGGGCAAGCTGTCGCGGTACTCGTAATAGCGGGGGACCTTAAACCCGGCGAGATGGCGGGAACAGTGATCGGCGATGAACTCCGGCGTGCAGCTGTCCGGGGATGCGCCGGGGGCCAGCAGGATATAGGCCTTGATCTCCTCGCCGCGGTAATCGTCGGGCACCGGCACGATGGCGGCGTCCTGGATGTCGTCGAGCGTGCGCAACACCACCTCGACCTCGCGCGCGGCGATGTTCTCGCCCATGCGGCGGACCATGTCCTTGGTGCGGCCGAGGATGTAGTGATAGCCCCCGGAATCCACCCGGCAAAGGTCGCCGGTGCGGAACCACCCGTCGGTGAAGGCGTCCGCCGTCGCGTCCTCGTTGCCGAAATAGCCCTTGAGGATGCCGCGGCCGCGGACCCACAGCTCGCCCGTCTCGCCGGTCGGAACCGGCTTGCCGTCCTCGCCCGCGACCATCAGCTCGCGGAAGGGCGCGGCCACGCCGCAGCTTCCCGAACCGGTCATCTCCGGCAGGCGATGGGCGGGGACGTAGCTGCCGCCGCCGATCTCCGTCATGCCGTAGAATTCCTGGCCATACACGTCGAAGCGGCGCTGGAAGTCGGCGTGGCTTTCGGGGCCGAAGGCGAAGATCGTGGCGATCTTCAGACTGTTGTCTGCGTCGCCGGCGCGCGGCGGCTGCTTGTAGACCATCTCGAACAGGGCGCAGTAATCGCAATCCAGCGCCGACACGTCGGGCATGAAGCGCTTGGCGCCCGGCTTGCGCGGGAAGAAGGCGCAGCCGCCGCTGGCCATGGCGTTCAGCAGGATGCGCTGCCCCACCATGTAGAAGAAGCTGGAGCCGACATAGAAGCGGCGCAGGTCGGTGGCGAAGAACTCGGTCGAGCTGATGCCGAGGCACAGCCAGTACTCGTTGCTCAGCATGCAGGCCTTCGAGAAGCCCGTCGTGCCCGAGGTGTATTGGAGGTTCAGCGTGGCGTCCATCGACCGCGGGATCGCCGGAGCCTGACGGCCGCGGGCCTCGTCCATCAGCACCCGCCAGTTGCGGTGACGGTCCGACACCGCATCCCCGATCACGATGACGTGCGAGGGATCGAGCCTCACCGCTTCCAGCCTGTCCAGATGCGGCAGGAATTCCGCCTCCAGCACCATGTGGGTGGCGAGCGAGGTCTTCAGGACATACTCGACCTCGCGCGCGGTGTAGGTGGCGTTGACCGGCACCATCACCGCCTGGAGACGCGACAGCGCCAGCCAGGTGATCGGGAACTCCTCGCGGTTCCAGGCCATCACCGCGACATGGACGCCCGGTCCGATGCCGACCGCGGACAGCGCGGCGGCGGCGCTGTCGACGCTGGCCAGAACCTCGCCCCAGCTCCGTTCCACCCCATCGTCGAGGAAGCGCCAGGCGGGCGCCGCCGGGACGCGGGTGGCGGTGGTCAGCAGCAGGTCGTACACCGAATCCGGAAGCGTCATCGCCTCCAGGCGGCGGGCGAGAGCATCGGGTTCTTCCCTGCGGAAATCTGAGAACATCACACTTTCCCTGGGTGATGGGGCCGTCGGGTGCGGTGGCCCATGTGAGGTGCGGCGCTGGCGCGCGGTGCCGGGCGACCCGTCACCCCGCGCGCCGTTGGGCGCGGCGTTGGATCAGATCGCTCATGAAGACGGCGGCGAAGGTGACGACGATCAGCAGCGTGGCGACGGCGGCCACGACCGGCGTCAGGTCGTGACGCATGTCCGCCCAGATGCGCATGGGCAGGGTTTCGTTCTGCCCCATGACGAACAGGGCGATGACCAGCTCATCGAAGGAGATGAAGAAGGCGAACACGCCGGCCGAGATCACCGCCGGACGGATCGTCGGCAAGGTGACGTGCCAGAAGGCCTCATGCGGCCGGGCCCCCAGCACGCGGGCGGCACGGGCCAGCGTGTCGCCGGTCTGACGCAGCGCCCCGGACACCGTGGTGGTGACGAAGGGCAGAGCCAGAACGGCATGGACCAGGGCCACGCCCCACAGCGAGCCGTAAAGGCCGAAGCGGCTGAAGACCAGCAGGGTGCCCAGCGCCAGGATGATGACCGGCACCACCTGCGGCCCCAGGAAGACCGGTCCGGCCGCCCGCGCGGCCTTGCTGCCCTCCCGGCTCAGCACCAGGGCGGCCGCGGTGCCGATGGCGGTGGCCAGCGCAGCACTCGCCGCGGCGATCAGCAGGCTGCGCAGGGTGGCGTCGATCCAGCCGGCGGACGCGAAGAACTCCTGATACCAGCGGAACGTGAAGCCCTGAGGCGGGAATTTCAGATAGCGCGTTTCGCTGATCGACATCGGGATGACCAGCAGCAACGGCAGCAGCAGGTAAAGCAGGACGCCGACGAAATAGACCGGAAGCAGGTAGCGCCCGGATTTTTCCCAAAGCGATCGTTTCATCGCGAGCCTCCATGGCCGCTCAGCCCCGTCACCCGCCGGAAGAGCAGAGCGATGGCACCCACCACGGCAAAGCCCGCGACCACCAGCACCATGCCGAGCGCGGAACCTAGGCCCCAGTCGAGGGTCAGCGTGATCTGCGTCGCGATCAGGTTCGCGATCATCGTCTCCTTCGGACCGCCGACCAGTGCCGGGGTGATGAAGAAACCGAGAGCCAGCACGAAGGTGAGCATCCAGGCATTGACCGCTCCCCCCGCGCTCAGCGGAAGGAAGATGTGGACGAAGCCGCGCCACGGCGATGCACCCAGAATCCGGGACGCCATCAGCAGGGAACGGTTGATGGTGGTCATGGTCGAGAACATGACCAGAATGGCAACCGGCAGCAGGACCTGGACCATCGCGACGTAGACGGCTCCGCGCGTGTACAGCATCTGGAGCGGCCCATCGACGGCGCCGATCCCGATCAGCATGGAGTTGACCAGCCCTTCCCGGCCGAGAACGACGATCCAGCCGAAGGTGCGCACCAGCACGCTGACCCACAGCGGGGTCAGGATGAGGAGCAGCAGCAAGGTCCGGTTGCGCGGCGGACGGGATGCAAGGAAATAGGCGGCCGGATAGCCGACCAGGATGCAGGCGCAGGCCACGCCGAAGGAAAGCTGCAAGGTTCCGAACAGGATCGTCCGGTACGGCCCCGCGCCGAGTGCCGCCTCGTAATTCTCCGCCGACAGCCCGGCTTCCCCCTGCACGCTCCACAACGCGACCTCGCCCACCGGGAGGATGAACACGAAGAGGAACAGCACGGCCGCCGGCGCAAGCAGCCAGAGGGAGGAGAGAGGCGCGCGCCTGCCGCGCGCCGCCCCTTTCCCATCGCGCGGCATGGCGACGCCGTCGCTCATTGCAGGCGCCAAGCTTCCCACCGCTTCTGGATGCGCGGCAGGTTTTCAGCCCAATATTCGGAATCCAGCGCGAACTGAACGTCGAGGTTCGCCGGGCTGGTCGGCAGCTCCTTGGCCTCGTCCGCCGAGAGGATCTTGTAGATGTCGGGGTTGAAGGAGGAATAGGGCATGGCGCGGGCGATCTCGGCCAGGCGCGTCGGCGTGTTCCAGCAGTAGTTCATGAATTTCTGGGCGTCGGCCATGTTGCGGGCGCCCTTCACGATGGAATAGTAGCTGACGTCCAGCGACCCGCCGTCCCAGATGATTTTGACCGGCAGCTTGTCCTTCTGCAGCTGCTGGATGCGGCCGTTGAAGGCGGTCGCGTAGAAGACCTCGCCGCTGGCGAGAAGCTGGACCGGCTGCTGGCCGCTGGTCCACCAGACGGTGATCGCCGGCTTGATCTCGTCCAGCTTCCTGAACGCGCGGTCGACGCCGTCCGGCGACCGCAGAACGGTGTACACATCGGACGGCTTCACGCCGTCGGCGATCAGGGCGAATTCGAGGTTTTCCGCCGGGGAGTTGCGCAGCGTGCGCGGGCCGGGGAAGGTCTTGACGTCCCAGAAGTCCTTCCAGCCGCTAAAGCTCTTGCCTTCCGGCAGCTTGTCGGTGCGCACGCCGATCGTGGTGGAATAGGCGATCGCGCCGATGGCGTACTGTTTGCGGGCAACCGGCGGGAGCTTGTTCTCCGGGTCGACCACCGACCAGTCGATCGGCTCCAGCCAGCCATTCTTGGACGAGACCGGCAGGCCCGAGCGCTCGGTGGGCGCAATGTCCCACAGGATGTTCCGGGTGGTCTGCTGGACGCGGATCTGGGCAAGGGAGTCCTCGGTCGCCGCCTGGGTGACGGTGATGCCGGTCTCCTTGGTGAACGGCTCGATGCAGATGCGGTTCAGGGTTTCCGCCCATGCACCGCCGTAATTGGCAATCGTGATCGACTTGTTGCCGGACTGGGCCAGGGCGGCGTCGCCGGCACCGCCGACAATCGCCGCTCCAACGGAGA
Organism: Azospirillum sp. TSH64; assembly: GCF_003116035.1. Lineage (GTDB taxonomy): Bacteria > Pseudomonadota > Alphaproteobacteria > Azospirillales > Azospirillaceae > Azospirillum. The sequence goes on along the minus strand of NZ_LGQW01000015.1, from coordinate 6,990,171 downwards.
GGCTCCACAGCAGCTTCTTCATAACGGCACTCCCAATCAGTTCTTTAGCGACCGGTCTTGGCGAGATCCGGAACGAGGACAACGTCGGAGGGGCGCAGGACGAGACCGATGGTCTCGCCGCGTTCCGGGATCCGGTCCCTGTCGCGTCTCTGTTCCCGGAAGTGGATGAGCGCACCATGGGCGGTGCGGGCGCTGTATTCGATCACGTCGCCGAGGAACACCGCCTCTTGAACGGTCACGTCCACGGCGATGTCCGACCCTTCGGCCGGACGGCGCTGAAGCTTTTCGGGGCGGACGCTGGCGTACCAGGCCCCCTGGCGGGCCCGGGAGTCCGCGTCCCGGTAGACGGCACCCAGTTCGGAGATCGACACCGATCCGGCCATCGACAGATCCGCGGCCAGCAGGTTGGTCTGCCCGATGAAATCGGCGACGAAGCGGCTTTTCGGCGCGTCGTACATTTCGGACGGCGTGCCGACCTGCTCGATCCGTCCGTCGCGCAGCACGACGATGCGCGATGACATGGCGAGCGCCTCGCGCTGATCGTGGGTCACATAGACCACGGTGCAGCCGAGCTGATGCTGGATTTCCTTGATCTCGAACTGCAACGCTTCGCGCAGCTTGAGATCGAGCGCGCCGAGCGGTTCGTCCATCAGCAGGACGGGCGGCTCGAACACGATGGCGCGGGCGAAGGCCACACGCTGCTGCTGCCCGCCGGAGAGATCGCGGGGCATCCGCCTGGCGAGCGCGCCGAGCCGGACGATCTCCAGGACCCGCTCCACCCGTTCGTTGATCTCGCGCCGCGGAGCGCGGCGCATCCGCAGCGGGAAGGCGATGTTGTCGAACACCGTCATGTGCGGGAACAGCGAATAGTTCTGGAACACCATCCCCAGATTCCGGCGTTCCGGCGGTTCGTCGATCACCGACTTGCCGTCGATGAGGATGTCGCCCGAGTCCGCCCCGGAGAAGCCCGCAAGTGCATTCAGAGCCGTTGTTTTCCCCGATCCGCTCGACCCGAGGATCGTCAGGAACTCGCCGGGATGAATGGTCAGGGAAAAATCGTGCAGTGCTGTTACCGATCCATAGGCCTTGCGGACGGATTGGAACTCGATCGTCGCACCGGTCGCCTTCGCTTTTGAAAAAGCTTCCCTGTTCAAGGTGCCGCTGGAGGGTTTATTGACGTCCACCATCGTAGGTACCATCGGCCTGTCCAGTGATGACGCATTGTCTAAATATGACGCTATGTATAAAAATAGCCCTCGTCAAGCTGTGAACGTCAGCTCGCAGAACATTTTTGCCGGGGCCATGGTGGTTGGGGAGCGAGGGCATAAAAATGCAGCAGGATGAGAAAATTCAGGGCCGCGGGCCTGAGCGGGATGAAGCCGTTCCCCCTCTCTTCTTCGAGGAGGTTCTGGCGATCAAGAGCCGGGAGCGGACGCGGCCGAAGCGGGAGCGGACGCGCTACATGCTGCTTTCCCTTGTCGCCCGCCACCTGCGCACCACACGGGGAAAGCTGATGACGGTAGAGGCCCTGCTGGACGAAGCCGGGCTCTCACGCGGAACCTTCTATAATCATTTCAAAGACATGGATGAATGCGCCGTCGTCCTCGTCAATCTCTTCTTCGAATATGTCACCCACCGCCGCACCGCATCGAAGGGGCCACGAAGCAGCTACGAGGCGATCTTGACCGCCAACACCGACTATTGCCGCGCCTATGAGGCGAACGCAGGCTTCTACAGCCTGTTCTCGGAACTGGCCACGCGGGATCCCGAGATGTTGCGCATGCGTGAGCGGATGAATTCCGAATGGGTCGACCGCATCATCCTGGCCGTCGCCCGCCGTCGCGGACGGCCCTTCGGCCTGGAGGAACGCGGCAGGTTCGAGGGCGTCCTGCGCCTGCTGATCGCGATGACGATCGAGAGCCTGCGCGAAAGATTCGTCCATGGCGACGCACTGCTGTGCCGGTCCTTCCCCACTGCCGACAGCCTCGCAAAAGCCTTGTCCGACCAGTGGTATCTTGCGATGTCGGCGTTCGAAGGCCCGGCCCGGCCGAACAGTGCCGCCAACGGCGGAAGCTGACCGGCGGACGGCGACGCCTTCCAGGTCGGCCCGTTGCTTTGCCGGACCAGCGGTGCCCAGGGCAACCGCCGCCACCGAGCCGACGCAGCGGGACCGCCACATCCAGGGCATCGCCGAGCACGGCTGCCTGGCCGGCAAGCCGAGGCCATCAGCGGCGCCACCATCCCGAAACGGATGACCGATCGAACGCGCCCGAACTCCGCCCGCCCACCTGAATTAAGGTCGCGACGAGGCTCAGTGCGCCCTCGCCGCCATCCGTGAACCGAAGCCGCTCTCTAGGACAGTCCGCCGTCGAGGCCCTCGACAGCCCCCATGTCGCCGTCGAAGGCGCGTGCGAGGCGCTCGGCGGTCACCGGGCCGAGGGTGAAGCCCTGATGCCCGTGGCCGAAGTGGAACCACAGCCCGGAATGCCGCGGTGCCTTGCAGACCAGCGGCAGCATGCCGGGAAGGCAAGGCCGCGTCCCTGACCAGGCGGAGTCCTCCACCGCCTTGCCGAACCGGAACAGCGCTCTCGCGGCCACCTCTCCCCGCGCCAGCTGCCCGGGATAGGCCGCCGGCGCCGCCCCTGCTGACAACTCCGCCGCCGTGGCGATCCGCAACCCGGCGCGCATGGGGGAGAGGACGACCGAATGGTCGGCCAGAAGCATCGGCCGGCTGGGGCCGTCGTCACAGCCATAATGGAGATGGTAGCCGCGCTTGCGCACCATCGGCACCCGATACCCCAGCCCCTTCAGCAGCTCCGGCGACCAGGGGCCGAGCGCGACGACGGCGTGCTCCACCGCTTCACCGCCGACGCGCCAGCCGCGGCCGGACTGCGCCAGCGGGGCTGCGTCGGCCTGGACGATCCTGCCGCCCCGCATCCGGAAGAGGTCGGCATAGGCGGTGACCAGTTCCCCGGGCGCCACGCAGGACCAGGGCGCTGTCCAGTGGATGGCGCCGGGCAATGCGGCGCGCAGGCTGGGCTCCGCGCGCGCAAGCATGCCCGAATCCGCCGCCTCGAAGTCGATGCCGTACCGGCGCTTGCGCCGCTCCGCGTCGAGCAGGGCCGCGGCCAGTCCGGCCCCGGTCGCGTGAACCTCCCAGTAGCCGCGCGTTCGGATGAGGTCACCGGCTCCTGCCGCCTTGATCAGGGCGTTGTGCCGCGGCACCGCTTCCAGGATCAGCCGGTGCCACACCGGAACGACCTTGCCCAGCGGGCTTCCCGACGACGACCGCCAATAGGAATAAAGCGCCGGAAGCTGGCGCGGCAGCGAAGGCCAGTGAAGGGCGACAGCGTTCTTCCAGCCGAGCGCCATCCGGAGCATCACCAGCGGATTAGCCGGCAGGGCGTAGGGTTCGACCGCCTCGGCCTGGATGATGCCGGCGTTGCCGTAACTGGTCTCCGATCCCGGCGGCCGCCGGTCGAAGACCACGCAATCATGTCCCCGTTCCTGCAGGGCAAGGGCCGTGCAGATGCCGACCATGCCCGCTCCCAGTATCGCGACCTGCGCCATTCCGCGCCTTCCGTTCCGTGTTTCCGTTGTCGCCGCGCTCCCTGCTCAGGCGACCCTGATCGCGTCGAGGGCCGCCTTCGCCCGCCCGATGTCGAACTGCTCCTTCCTGCCGATGAAGACCAGCTGGGCGCCGGGGCCCGGTTGCGGCGGCATCGACGGCGACAGGCTCGCCCGTGTGCCGACGAGCTGGAACAGGAACCGCTCGCCCGGCCGTTCGCGGAACGACAGGAAGCCCTTGCCGCGAGCCAACTGCGCGGCGAATGTCTGGACCGCGCCCTGGAAAGCGGGGAAGGAGACCGGGGTTTCCGACGACCATTCGAGATGCGCGAACCGATCGTCGGAGAAGCGTGGAGGGGGGCTGCCCTCCGGTCCGTCCGTCCGCTCCGGTGGACTGCCGAAAAGAATGTCGATCGGGATGTCGGCATCCTCCCGGATGACGAACACGATCTTCTCCCCCATGGCGCGCAACAGAGCCCTGAGGCCGAGAACCTCCTTGTCGGCGATGCGGTCCGCCTTGGACAGGACGACGAAGTCGGCGGCATCCAGTTGGGCTCGCCACAGGCCGTCGGAGACGTCATGTTCTTCCGCATCGACGACCGTCACCACGGAGTCGAGCCTGACCGCGCCCCGGAGGATCGGGTCGTACAACGCCTCGGCGATGCCGCGCGGATCGGATACCCCGCTCGCCTCGATCACGATCCCGTCGATGCGGGCCTTGTGGGACAGGACGGTCCGCAGCGTCCGCAGCAGATCCCCCTGGAGCGAGCAGCAGATGCAGCCGTTCTTCAGGCCGATGACCGGACGGCCCGAGGCCGACAGGATCGCCTCGTCGATGTTGACCGCCCCGAAGTCGTTCACGATCGCGGCGAAGCTCCGCCCGCCGCTGACATGCAGGATGCGGTTGATCAGCGTGGTCTTCCCCGACCCCAGCACGCCGGTGACGAGCATCACCGGCACGGGACCGGCGACAGCGTCATGAGTCATCGTTCCGCCTCCCTCCTCTCACCGCGCGGCCCGGCCGCGCCTGCGTGTCCAGCATCCCGTCGAGGATGACGGGTGTACCTCCCACCAGCACGGCATGCATCCCGGCCGCATGCGCGGTCATGTCGGTGAAGCTGGCGCGCTCGGCGACGGTCTCGGGATCGAAGACGGCGATGTCGGCATCGCAGCCCTCCTGCAGCCTGGCCTTCCGGCGCATCTGCGGAACGCATCCTTCGATGATCCGCGACGGGATGAGGGTGCATTTCCCGATCGCCTCCGCCAGGCCGATCTTCCCGCGCTTGCGGTGGTAGTCGCCGAGGAACCTGCTGAAGGTGCCGGCCGATCTGGGATGGGACGACAGCCGCCGCGGCAGCGGCCATTCCGCGCCGCGGTAGAGCGACCCGTCCGGTTCGACCCAGGGCATCGCGTCGGATGCGATCGCGCCGCCCGGATACAGGACGGACAGGTCGAGCAGATCCCGATGGGCGTCGTCACGCTCCAGATCCAGGAAATGCCAGGCGACCAGCGCCCCCGGATCGGCCCGCCGGGCGCCGAGCAGGTCGTCCCGGTCGCGCATCTGGTGCCGGTTGTGGATCAGCTCGATACTGCCATAGGAGGTGCCGGTCCGTTTCGGGAATGCCGGATCGGCGAAGAAGGCGGCGGAAACGACTGTCGAGCCGGTGCCGTAGGGATAGGCTTCGACCGTGATCGGCAAGCCCCTGTCCTGCGCGTTCAGCAGCAGCTCCCGGCACCGGCCAATGTCGTGCAGCGAGGTGGAGTTCAGATGGCAGACATGCATGTGGGCGCCGGTCGCGGCGGCATAGCCGATCAGCCGGACATAGGCCTCTTCCGAACTCTGCGGATCGGTGTTCGACATGAAGGGGATGTGGGTGAAGGTCGGGACGGCGGCCTGTGCCGCGGTTCCGCAGACCGCCGTCATCTCCTTGACGCCCGCTCCCGGCGCATAGCCGTGCGGGATGCCGATGCCGATGCCGCCCTCGCGCAGGCCGGCCGACAGGATGTCCTGGATTCGGGCGATCTCGCCGGCGGACGCCACCGCGCTCGACCATCCGCCCTCGTCGCCGGCGCCCTGGCCCATCATCTCCATCGGATGCAGCTCCGGATCGGGGGCGATGCCGGCCTTGACGGCCTTGCGCGCGAAGATCCAGCCGACCGACACCCCGTGGTTCAGGACGCGCCCGTCGGCCCGCTGCCGGTCGTACCAGGCCGCCACCGGCAGGACCCCGACCTCCAGTTCCAGCGCGGTGGTCACGCCGTCGAACGCCTGCATCCAATCCGCGGCGACCGACTGGCCATGCGCATGGATGTCCACGAAGCCGGGGCACACCACCTTCCCCGACGCATCGAGGGTCTTTTCGCCGGACGCCGCCGGGATCGCGCCGACCGAGGCAATGGTCCCCGACCTGATGGCGACATCGGCGATCTCGTCCCGGCCGCTTTCGGGATCGATGACACGGCCCCCGCGGATCACCAGATCAAATGTATCTTTCGACAAGGCCCCGTCACTCCCCGATCCATGTGCCGGCGGCCTGCACGCCGCCGGCTCCCGCGACGCCCCGTCCATCGCAGGACCGGGGCGAATATTTTAAAATTGCAAGACCCCGTATCATCAGCTGCGCACCATCCGCTCTTTCAGGGAGTTTCCATAAAGACTGAACAGCTCGTGTATCGTTCCAACCCCCAGCTTCGAGTACAGGTTCTTGCGGTGGGTCTTCACCGTCGTTCCGGAAATATCCAGTCGGAGACTGATTGACAGCGTCGAGTGGCCGCCGATCAGCAGACCGACGATCTCCTTTTCACGCGGGCTCAGCCGCTCGATCCGTTGCAGCAGCCTGTGGTCGATGGTGTCGCCCCGGCCGTCGGCCGGCAGTCCGGCACTGTGCCGATGGCGGCGGAACACCGACGTCAGGAACGGGAGGACGCTCCTCACCCGCCCGGCCTCTTCGTCCGTGAACCGGCGTCCGCTGCGCCTGCGCGTCATCACCATCAAGGTGCAGGCGTCGCCGGACATCGGCAGGGCGATGCACAGCTCTTCGCCGCCCTCATGCATCCCGTCAGCCCGGCAGTCCCTGGCCGGATATCCCAACGCCCCGGCCGGATCGCGCGAGGTCTCGCGCAGCAGGTGGACACCCGATCTCACGCCGGCGCGGTACATCCGGTCGAATGGATGGCGCGCCGTACCGCCGTTCCGGTGTTCCAATCCGGTCCCCGAACGGTCGCGGCCGACCAGACCCTGCCGCCGGTTGCCGTCGTACAGGAGCTGGGTGCATTCCTCGAAGGAGATCAATGTGGCGAGGGAGCGGGAGAAGATGCTCGGGAACACCGGATCTTCGATCGCGTCGACAAGGTCCGCCGACGTCTCCGCCCAGGAGGCCAGAAGGCCATGGTGGGAAACGGTGCAGCCTTGCGCATCTCCATGACACAGCATTTCGCCCTCGTTTCGTAGAGGTCGGGGTCGTGTTTTCCCAAGCGGCCGCGGCGGTTCCGCCGGCGGGGGGCCGGCGGGGAGGGTCCGTCCGCGTGATGGCCGTGCGGGGATCAGGACATCCGCGCTGCGGCCTGCCGGACCGCGTCCATCCGGCGCGCCCGGAACGGTGCGATCCTTTCGCTCATCGCTGCGAGAACCTCCGCCGGCGCGGTGTCCGGCGAGCCGGCGTCGAACGGCGGGGCGGGATTGTATTCCAGGCGCAACTGCACCATCTCCGCGGTCGCACGGTCGACGAGGGTCGCCACCAGGGTCAGCGCGAAATCGATCCCGGCGGTGACGCCGCCGCCGGTGATGCGGTTGCGGTCGATGCAGACCCGTTCGCGCGACGGCGTCGCCCCGAACAGCGGAAGCGCCTCGACCGCGCTCCAATGGGTGGTCGCGCGATAGCCCCTCAACAGGCCGGCCGCCCCGAGCACCAGCGATCCGGTGCAGACCGAGGTGATGTACCGGGCGCCCACAGCCTGCTTGCGGAGGAAGCCGAGCACCTCGTCGTCGCCGAGAAGGCCGTCGGTGCCGTATCCGCCCGGCACGCAGATGACGTCGAGTTGCGGGCAGTCGGCGAATGTCACGGTCGGCGTCATCGCAAGGACGGAATCGCTCGGCACCGGCTCCATGTTTTTCCAGACCAAGTGGACTTCGGCGCCCAGCACACTGGAAAAGACCTGTAATGGCCCCGTGAGGTCGAGTTGCGTGACCTGGGGGAAGACCATTAGTCCGATTTGCAACGGTGTTGCCATCGCTTGGCTCCAAATATTCGGCTTGACGACAGAAATCTGCCATGATGGCATCGGGTCAGAAACGGCGTAATTCCCTCCTTTTCGGACGGACGCATGATCGGAGTGCTGATCTATCCGGACTTCCAGCTGCTGGACGCCGCCGGGCCCATTTCCGTGTTCGAGATCGCCGGACGCTTCGCCGGCAAGGCGCCGGCGATCCGGATGTATGCCGTTGAGGCGGGGCCGGTGCGGAGTTCCTCGGGCGTCGAGACATTCGCATACGGGCTGCGGTCGGCCAAACCCGTCACGACCCTGATCGTCGCCGGAGGAGAGGGCGTCACCGCGGCGGCGTCGTGCAGGACGACGGTCGCCTTTGTGCGGCGGCTCGCAAGCCGGGGGGTGCGGATCGCCAGCGTCTGTTCCGGCGCCTATGTCCTGGCCGAGGCCGGGCTGCTCGAAGGCCGCCGCGCCACCACCCATTGGTGCCGCACGCAGGACTTCATGGCACGCTATCCCGACGTGAAGCTCGAGCCGGACAAGATATTCACCTGCGACGGCGGGGTGTGGACCTCCGCCGGCATCACCGCCGGGATCGACCTCGCGCTTGCGCTGGTCGCCGAGGATCATGGCGACGCGGTCGCGCAGAAAACCGCACGCCAGCTCGTGCTCTACCATCGCCGCAGCGGCAGACAGACACAGTTCTCGCCTCTTCTCGAATTGAAGGCTCCGAACGGACGCTTCGACGCGTTGCTGTCCTGGGCGCGCGAGCATCTCGACCAAACTCTGACCGTGGAGGATCTTGCCGAACGCGTCGGCATGAGTTCCCGGCATTTCGCCCGCACCTTCATTGCCGAGACCGGCATGACTCCGTCGAAGGCAATCGAGAAGCTGCGGATCGAAGTCGCACGGGCATGGATCGAGTCCTCCAGCGAGATGATCGAGCGTGTGGCCCTGATCACCGGCTTCGGCGATCCCGAGCGGATGCGCCGCGCCTTCATCCGTGCGTTCGGCCAAGCACCGCAATCCCTGCGCCGCGCCGCCCGCGAAGCCAAGGCCCCCTCGCCGACCCGCTGACGGTACCCGCTACCGGGCGAGGCACGGATCCACCCGCCATCCTCCCTTGGGAGGATGGCGGGCTGCTGCACGCCCGGCCAAAGTAAGAAAGTTAACATAATCTGGCAGGCATTCCGCCGGACCTCCATGGTCGGCGGCGGTGCTGTAACCAGAACAGGGAGCTTGCACGGATTCTTCGCCATTGAAGGCCGAATGCGGGGCCGGGCACCGGGTTGAGCCATGCCGTCTTTTCGGTGAGTGTCGGAATACCCGGCTCGCGAGGGGATCGGAGGCACGGACGTGGCCGGGCGGAAAAATCCATCGCGTCACAGCAATCGCAATGACCGACTAGAGCAGGGACGACGAGAAACATGCACCATCATCGAAGCCGGTTCATCAAGCCCTGGTACCGGTCCGCCATCCGGAAATCGAAGACGGCCGCTGCCGCGCTGTCGGCCATGGCGATCATGACGACCTTTTCGGCGGCGACCGTTTCGGCGGCTGAAATCTCGGACGGCGTGGTGAGGATCGGCATCATCAACGATCAATCGGGAGCCTTGTCAGACATAACGGGGCCCGGCTCGGTCGTCGCTGCCAAGCTGGCGATCGAAGATTTTAAAAAACTGAAGCCTGACCTGAAGGTCGAACTTGTCACGGCCGATCATCAGAACAAGGCCGACATCGGGTCCCAGATCGTGCGCCGGTGGATCGACGTCGACGGCGTCGACATGGTCGCCGATGTCGGAAACTCCGCCGTCGCCCTGGCGATCCAGTCGGTCGCCCGGGACAAGAACAAGATCGTCATCTATTCGGCGGTCGGAACGACCGAGATCAGCGGCAAGCAGTGTTCGCCGACCGGCATCGCCTGGCTCCACGACAATTACAACCTTGTCGCCGCCCCGATCCGCAGGCTCGTTTCCGAAGGCCAGGACAGCTGGTTTTTCGTGGCGGCCGACTACGCCTTCGGCCGGAACATGGTGTCGGAGTCCCAGCGGATCTTGTCCGAGGTCGGCGGCAGGTCGGCCGGTGCGATCTTCCATCCGCTCGGTACCGTCGAATACAGCTCCTTCATTCTTCAGGCCGGCAGCTCGCAGGCAAAAGTCGTTGCCTTCGCGAACGCCGGCGACCAGCTCGTCGCCGCGATGAAGCAGTGGAACGAGTTCGGAATGGACAAGAGCTCGCAGAAGGTGGTTGCGGAACTCATGTTCCTGACTGACGTGCACAGCATGGGGCCGGAGATCGCAAAGGGCCTGACGACGGTCACCGCCTGGTACTGGGACCTGAACGACGAGACCAGGGCGTTCGGCCGGCGGTTCTACCAAGCCCGCAACAGGATGCCGACAGCCCCCCAGGCGGCGGTCTATTCCGGCGTGCTGCATTACCTGAAGTCCGTCGCGGCGGCCGGCACGGATTCGACCGATGCCGTCATGGAAAAAATGAGGTCGACGCCGGTGGACGATTTCTTTGCGCGTGGGGCAAAGCTGCGTGCGGACAACAAGCTCATTCATGATTTTTATCTCGTCCAGGTCAAGGAGCCGGCCGAGGTGAAGGGTCCTTGGGAATATTACAAGGTGGTCGCAACGATCCCCGCGAGCGAGGCTTACCTGCCGCTGAGCCAGAGCGATTGCCCGCTGGTCAGCACCGCGGGCAGCCAGAAATAAGCGGAACGACGGTCACCGGCGGCGGATACCGCACGGCCGTCAAAGCACAGCTCACGCAACACAGTTCATCGCGTGTCGCCATCGGGATTCCCATGGCCCGATTGCCATGGCCCACCGCCAGCAACAGAAGGACGCCAGAACGCGACCATGAATGACACCATCATCCTGGAAGCGCGTGGTCTGACGAAGGAGTTCGGCGGCTTCGTCGCGGTTCGCGACGTGAACCTGCAGGTTCGCCGCGGCACCATCCACGCGCTGATCGGCCCGAACGGCGCCGGCAAGAGCACGGTGTTCAACCTGCTGACCAAGTTCCTCACCCCCACCCGCGGCCAGATCCTCTACAAGGGCCGCGACATCACCCGCACCAAGCCGGCCGACATCGCCCTGATGGGGCTCGTCCGTTCCTTCCAGATCTCGGCCGTCTTCCCGCATCTCAGCGTGCTGGAGAATGTCCGGGTGGCACTCCAGCGCCCGCTCGGCACCAGCTTCCATTTCTGGAAGTCCGAATCGTCGCTCTACGACCTGCACGACCGGGCGCTGGAGCTGATCGAGGCGGTGAACCTCACCCCCTGGGCCGGCCATCTGGCCGCCGAGCTGCCCTATGGCCGCAAACGCGCCCTGGAGATCGCCACCACGCTGGCGCTCGACCCGGAGGTGATGCTGCTCGACGAGCCGCTGGCCGGCATGGGCCATGAGGACATCGAAGGCACCGCCGCCCTGATCAAGCGCGTCGCCGCCGACCGCACCGTGCTGATGGTGGAGCACAACCTGTCGGTCGTCGCCCACCTGTCGGACACCATCACCGTGCTCCGCCGCGGCGAGATCCTGGCGGAGGGACCGTATGAGGTCGTCTCGAAGAACCCGCAGGTGATGGAAGCTTATATGGGCACGGGGGGGAACGGACATGCCTGACGGCGCGATGACCAAGACCGCCATGCTGGAGATCGCCGACCTGCACGGCTTCTACGGCGAGAGCCATGTGCTGCACGGCGTCAGCCTGGAGGTGCGGCAGGGCGAGGTGGTGACGCTGCTGGGCCGCAACGGCGCCGGCAAGACCTCGACCATGCGCGCCATCATGGGCATCATGGGCAAGCGCACCGGCTCGATCCGCTTCCAGGGCACCGAGCTGATCGGCATGGCCCAGCACAAGATCCCCCGCCTCGGCATCGGCTATGTGCCGGAGGAGCGCGGCATCTTCTCCAGCCTCAGCGTGGACGAGAACCTGACGCTGCCGCCGGTGGTCAAGGAGGGCGGGATGACGGTCCCGCAGATCCATGAGCTGTTCCCCAACCTGAAGGGCCGCGGCTCGACCCAGGGGACGCGCCTGTCGGGCGGCGAGCAGCAGATGCTGGCGATTGCCCGCATCCTGCGCACCGGCGCCAATCTGATCCTGCTGGACGAGCCGACCGAGGGCCTGGCGCCGGTCATCATCGAGCAGATCGGTGTC
>NZ_LGQW01000015.1:6963699-6978224 GCF_003116035.1 Azospirillum sp. TSH64 | reverse complement strand
CGAAAGCAGCAGTTCCTGCTGGCCGACCTTGGCGCCGATGTTGATGGTCGCCAGGCCGGGGCCGGTGCCGGAACCGATGGCGGCACGGCCGCGCAGGTCGGGGACGGCGAAGAGATCGGCATTGTTGCCGCCGTAGCGATAGCCGATCAGCGCGAACAGCGCTTGGTTCTCCCGGACGGCCAAGGTCCGGCCGTCGGCCGTGACATAGCCCTGCGGGCACCAATCGAAGGAGTAGGTGCAGATCGTGCCGATATAGGGTTCGACGTTACACGCGACGGCCGGCGCGCTGAAGAGCGCCATGCCGCTCGCAATGGCAAAACCGGCGGAGAGCAACATCTTTCTCATGATAAGTCCTTTTGCGCGCGGATTGCTTTAAGAGATATTTCTGCAACCGATGAGGCTAAAAAGTGATGATTGTCGTGCATATTCGCGCATATCCGATGGAGACATTCAAATTGAAATTATAAAAATTGCGGGATTATAACTTTTTTGCGAAAATAGCTCGAACCATGGTCTTGAAAGTTGTGTCTTATCGAAAAATTGGAGCCTTCTGGCAGGCGCACGGCTCCAAGGCCACCCCCATAAGGGACGGGCAGCCATCTCCGACGCCTGAAGGCGCGAAGGAGAGCAGACGCGCTACAGGACTTGCGTGTTCAGCCTGACTGCCCGAGTTCCGAATCGGAAGATTTCCGACTGTGCGACGGTTAATCGTTCAGGAACGGGTTGTACAGCCGCTCCTCGCCGAAGCTCGACATCGGTCCGTGGCCGGGGATGAAGGCGATGTCGTCGCCGTAGGGGAACAGCTTGTCGCGGATCGAGGCGATCAGGTCGCCGTGGTTGCCCTTGGGAAAATCGGTGCGACCGACGGAGCCCTGAAACAGCACGTCGCCGACGATGGCGAGCTTCGACGGCACATGGACGAACACGACATGGCCGGGTGTGTGGCCGGGGCAGTGGCGCACCTCCAGCGTCTGGTTGCCGACGGTCACCGTGTCGCCCTCCTCCAGCCAGCGGCCGGGGGTGAAGGAGCGCACCGGCGGGAAGCCGAACATCTGGCTCTGCATCGGCATGCCGTCGATCCAGAACTGGTCGTCGCGGTGCGGGCCCTCGATGGGCAGCGTCAGCTTGTCGGCCAGGTCGGCGACGGCGCCGGCATGGTCGATGTGGCCATGGGTGACGAGGATCTTCTCCAGCGTCACGCCCTTCGCCTTCACGGCGGCCAGGATGCGGTCAAGGTCGCCGCCGGGATCGATGGCGGCGCCCTTCATCGTCTCGGGGCACCAGAGCACCGTGCAGTTCTGCTGGAACGGGGTGACCGGAACGATGGCGTACTGCATGGCCTGACCTTCGGTTCTGCGGGAAAATGGCGGAATGATCCTATGAGCGGGGTGACCTTAACGCGCCCGCGACGGCTGCCGCAAACCATTCGCGCGTCAATTCGATTCCGATTTTCTGCGATCCGATCTAAGGTCCGCGGGTTCCGGCCGCAAGTTACGCCCTGGGGTGGAATAACGGACCGGTACGAAATGTTAACCACCGAAGCTTTAGATCGGGGCGGACCACCCAACCGCCGCCGCCATAATACGGATTCCGCCGGAATGCTGTCGCAGAAAGCCAAATACGCGTTGCGTGCCCTGATCATGCTGGCGGAGAAGGACAATGGCGACCTGATCCTGATCGCCGACATTGCGGAGCGCGAGAACATCCCGCGCAAGTTCCTGGAAGCGATCCTGGTCGAGTTGCGCAAGGAAGGCATCCTGTTCGCCAAGCGCGGCAAGAGCGGCGGCTACCGGCTTGCCCGCCCGGCCGCGGAGATCACCTTCGGCGAGGTGATCCGCCTGATCGACGGCCATCTGGCGCCGATTCCCTGCGCCAGCAAGGCGTCCTTCCGGCCGTGCGAGGACTGCATCGATACCGAGACCTGCTCGGTGCGCTGGCTGATGGTCCAGGTCCGCGACGCCACCGCCGCCGTGCTCGACAACCAGACGCTGGCCGACGCCCTGCGTCATCGCCAGTCCACCGGCACCATCGCCGCCAACTTCGACATCTGACGCCTCCCGCTCCGCAGCTTCCGGCCCGCCTGAAATCGCATTTGAGGCGGCGACCGGCCGCCCTTATGGTTGGGCAACTGCAGGATTGGGAGGAATGAGCATGTCCGACGAAAAGGTTGCCGTCATCACCGCCGGCGGCAGCGGCATGGGCGCGGCTTCGGCGCGCCGGCTGGCGGCCGACGGCTTCAAGGTCGCGATCCTGTCCTCCTCCGGCAAGGGCGAGGCTCTGGCCGGGGAACTGGGCGGCATCGGGGTGACCGGGTCGAACCAGTCGAACGACGATCTGAAGCGGCTGGTCGATGCGACGATGGAGCGCTGGGGCCGCATCGACGCGCTGGTCAACAGCGCCGGCCATGGTCCGCGCGGCGCCCTGCTGGAGATCAGCGACGAGGACTGGCACCGCGGCATCGAGGTCTATTTCCTCAACGTCGTGCGGGCGGTCCGGCTGGTGGCGCCGATCATGGTCGGGCAGAAGGGCGGCTCCATCGTCAACATCTCCACCGCCTGGGCGTTCGAGCCGAGCGCCATGTTCCCGACCTCCGCCGTCGCGCGGGCCGGTCTGGCCGCCTACACCAAGCTCTTCGCCGAGCAGTATGCGGCGGAGAATGTGCGGATGAACAACGTCCTGCCGGGCTGGATCGACAGCTTGCCCGCGACCGAGGAGCGGCGCCAGAGCGTGCCGATGCAGCGCTACGGCAGCAGCGAGGAGATCGCCGCCACGGTGGCCTTCCTGGCCTCGCCGGGCGCCGGCTACATCACCGGCCAGAACATCCGGGTCGATGGCGGGCTGACGCGGTCGGTGTGATCGGGGGTGGTCCAACCTGGGACAGCGGAAACGAAAAAGGGCCGGCGGAATGCCGGCCCTTTTTCTTCAGGAGAACCTCCCGCTGGATCAATCGGCGAAGGGGTCCGTCATCAGGATGGTGTCGTCGCGTTCCGGGCTGGTCGACAGCAGGGCGACCGGGGCCTGGATCAGCTCCTCGATGTGGCGGACATACTTGACCGCCTGGGCCGGCAACTCCGCCCACGAACGGGCGCCGCGGGTGGTGTCCTTCCAGCCTTCGAAGGTCTCGTAGATCGGCTCGACGCGGGCCTGGGAGCCGGCGTTCGACGGGTAATAGTCGAGTTCCTGGCCGTCCAGGCGATAGCCGACGCAGACCTTGATCTCGTCGAAGCCGTCCAGAACGTCCAGCTTGGTCAGGGCGATGCCGTCGATGCCGCCGGTCTTGACCGCCTGGCGGACCATGACGGCGTCGAACCAGCCGCAGCGGCGCTTGCGCCCGGTGACGACGCCGAACTCCTTGCCCTTCTGGCCGATCAGCTCGCCGATCTCGTCCTTGAGCTCGGTCGGGAAGGGGCCGGAGCCGACGCGGGTGGTGTAGGCCTTGCAGATGCCCAGCACATAGCCGACGGCGCGCGGGCCCATGCCGCTGCCGGCGGCGGCGTTGCCGGCCACCGTGTTGGAGGAGGTAACGTACGGGTAGGTGCCGTGGTCGATGTCCAGCATCGTGCCCTGGGCGCCCTCGAACAGGATGCGCTTGCCGGCGCGGCGCAACTCGTCCAGCTGCTTCCAGACGACGGCGGCGTAGGGCAGGACCTGCGGGGCGATCTCGCGCAGCGGCTCCAGGATGTCGGCCGGGGTCATCTCCGGCGCGCCCAGCGCGCGGAACAGCGCGTTGTGGTGGGCGAGCAGGGCGTCGACCTTCTCCACCAGCACGGCGTCGTCGGTCAGGTCGCACAGGCGGATGGCGCGGCGGGCGACCTTGTCCTCATAGGCCGGGCCGATGCCGCGGCCGGTGGTGCCGATCTTGCCGGCGCCCTTGGCCTCTTCGCGCGCCTTGTCGAGTGCGCTGTGCACCGGCAGGATCAGCGGCACGTTCTCGGCGACGATCAGGTTTTCCGGGTTGACGGTGACGCCCTTCTCCTTGATCGCGTTGACTTCGCGGATGAAGGCCCAGGGGTCGAAGACGACGCCGTTGCCGATGACCGACAGCTTGCTCTGGCGCACCACGCCGGACGGCAGCAGGCTCAGCTTGTATTCGACGCCGTTGATCACCAGCGTGTGGCCGGCGTTGTGACCGCCCTGGAAGCGCACCACCACATCGGCCCGGCTGGACAGCCAGTCGACGATCTTGCCCTTGCCCTCGTCGCCCCACTGGGCGCCGACCACCGCAACGTTGGCCATCTCTCGTCTCCGCAAAACTTCAAAAAGGAACCGCTCAGCCTCCCGATCCACCGCAGGGTACCATCCGCGCGGCGTGGGGGCCCGTTCACCCTGAACCCAACTCGCTTGAACCCAACTTCCTTGAACGCAAGTCGTTTGAACCCAGGGTCACCCGACCGGCTTGACGTCCCCGCCAACCAGCCAATGGCCGCAATGGAGCCGTCTGGCTTCCGCGGCCGCATCGGCCACCGGGGCAAGCCCGGCGACCGTCACCCATCCGTCGGCCCGCAGCCTGCGCGCCGTTTCCCAGCCGCTGCCATGCGGCACATAGACCCGGCCCGGGGCCTTGGCCGCCGGAACCGCGCGCAGCAGCGTATCCATGTACAGCGTGAAGCCGGTCGCCGGCTCGCCGCGGTCTTCCCCCTGGGCGCCGGCGCGGTAGCGCCCGCCCTGGCCCAGCTCGCCCGCGGCGCGGGAGAACAGGGTGAAGCTGAGGCCGGTCTGGTACTCGAAGCCGCGATGCTCCACCAGATCGATGGTCACCGTCAGGTCCGGCATCGCCGCGCGCAGCAGGGCCAGCGTGTCGGTCAGCCGGCGGCGGTCCTTCTCGGCCCCCTCCGGCAGCGGCAGGGCGGCCAGCGCCTGCATGGCGCGGTCGGCGGGACCGGACGCGCTCATCAGCGTTTCCAGCAGCGAGGCGGCAGGGCCGCCGACGGCCGCCACGGCGGCCGAGTCCTTGCGGTCGAGTGCGGCGCGCAGCTGCCGGATCTCGTCCTCGCCCAGCCCGAGGCCGGCGCAGATGCGCGACACCATGGTCGGCACGCAGAGATCGACCGACAGGTGCGGCACGCCGATGGCGGTCAGCGCCTGGACGGCAAGCAGGACCACCTCGGCATCGGCCTCGGCCTCCAGCGCGCCGATCAGCTCGACGCCGACCTGGGTGAACTGGCGTTCGGGGCGCAGCTGCGATCCCTTCACCCGCAGCACCTGGCCCGCGTAGCACAGGCGCAGCGGCCGGGCCTCGTTCTTCAGGCGGGTGGTGGCGATGCGGGCGATCTGGGGGGTGATGTCGGCGCGGACCGCCATCATCCGCTGCGAATGCGGGTCCATCAGCCGGAAGGTCTGCTTGGACATCGCGGCACCGGGGCCGGAGAGCAGGTTCTCTTCAAACTCGACCAGCGGCGGATCGACGCGGCGGTAGCCCTGCGCGGCGAATTCCGCCAGCAGGCGTTCGACGGCGGCCGCCTCATGCGCCGCTTCGGACGGCAGCACGTCGTGCAGTCCGGCGGGAAGCAGGGCGGAGCTCAGTGCGTCGGCGGGCATGACCAGCGTGTCTCGTTGCAGGCAGGGAAAGGGATGCCGCGGCTGATGTCGGGCACACGGGGCGGGCTAATACCCGACCCCCGCGCCGCATGCAAACGGAAAAGCCCCGCACCGTGGCGGTATCTCCCCTGCGCGTGCGAATCCGCAGGCTTTGGCCGGACAAAGTGTCGCTGCCGGCGGCGGTCCGGGCAAGTGCGAGAGGCGGGCGGGGAGGGGTCAGCCGGCGTCGGCGGGGCCGGCATCCTCGTCGAGCGGGAACGCCGTGTCGCTATCCGGCGCCATCGGCGTGACGACGGCGAAGCTGCTGCCGTCGTTCTTCGGGCGCAGCACCGTCAGGGGGCTGCCGACCACCAGGAAATGGATGATCTCGGCGATGTTGGTGGCGTGGTCGCCGATGCGCTCCAGATTCTTCGCCATGAACAGCAGATGCGTGCAGGGCGTGATGTTGCGCGGGTCCTCCATCATGTAGGTGAGGACCTCGCGGAACAGGCTGGTGTAGAGGTCGTCCAGCTCCTCGTCGCGCTCCCAGGCGGCGATGGCCTTGTCGACGTCGCGCTCGATATAGGCGTCGAGCACCTCCTTCAGGATCGCCTCGACCAGCCGGCCCATGCGCGGGATGCCGGCGGCCGGCCGCACCACCGGCACCTGGGCCAGCGCCAGCGACCGCTTGGCGACGTTGGCGGCATAGTCGCCGATGCGTTCCAGATCGGCCGAGACCTTCAGGGCCGAGACGATCTCGCGCAGGTCCTGGGCCATCGGCTGGCGCAGAGCCAGCAGCCGCACCGCCTCGGCGTCGATGTCCCGCTCGTAGGCGTCGAGCCGGGCATCGGCCTGCATCACCTGGGAGGCCAGCCCGACGTCGCGGCGGGTCACCGCCTTCACCGCGGCCTCCACCTGGGCTTCCGCCACGCCGCCCATCTGGGTGACGAGGTTGGACAGACGCTGCAATTCCTGCGCGAAGGAGCGGACGATGTGTTCGGTACCCATGTTCGGTCGCGACGCTCCAATGATGTCCGTCCCATCCGGCGGGACCCGGAAGGCCGCCACGCGCGGGAGGTGTATATTAGCCGGTGGTCATGACGGCGTTGTGGCGGGAGTATTTCACTTTCTTGACAATAGGATGTCGCCGGGATGACGGGAATTTACCGGCGGCATCGCTGTGATCGGAAGCGGCGGCGGCGTATTGGATTTGAAGTACCCCGGTAACTTCGTTAAAGGAAACAGCAGCTATAGTGATGCCGTCCGTAGGGGGTACAGCCCCCTGCACTGACCGGGAGGCCGTTTTTCCATGTCCGTCGCGTTCCAGATGCCCGTCCGCTCCGCCGTTGCCGGAACCCTGCTTCTGCTGGCTGCATCGCCGCTGGCGCTCGCCGCGGATCCGGCTCCGGCCCCGGCCGCACCCACCGCATTGGTTGAGGATGTGTCGGACGGCGTCGACGGCGTGCAGCCGATGGACTATCTGGCGGCAGGCCGCACGCTCACGTTGAAGGCCGGGCAGACGCTGACGCTGAGCTATCTGGAATCCTGCGTCAACGAGACGATCACCGGCGGTTCGGTGACGGTCGGCGCCCGCGAATCGGCGGTGCAGGGCGGCAGCATCGACCGCCACACGCTGCCCTGCGACGGCGGCAAGCTGCTGCTGGCTTCCAACGAGGCAGGCAAGGCGGGGGTGACCGTCTTCCGCAGCGCCCCCATCGCCCTGGCGGGCATGAAGGCGCCGCTGCCCAAGCCGGACCTGACCCTGTTCAAGACCCATCCGGTGCTGATCCTGTCGGCGCCCGGCCCGGTCACCATCGACCGGCTGGACGTGCAGGGCATCGCGCTGAGCACGGTCAATGTTCCCGGCACCACGCTGGACACCGCCAAGAGCGGCGCCGGGCTGGAACCGGGCGGCCTCTACAAGATCGCCGCCGGGCAGAAGTCCTTCACCGTGAAGATCGACGAGAAGGCCGCGGCCGGCGGCGGTCCGGCGCTCGGCCGGCTGATCCGCTTCTGAGCGGCGGGCGCGGCGGTTGAACGCGATGAGGCTGCCCCGGCGCGTCCGGCTGGTCCTGCTCGGCGCGGTGGCGCCGGCGGTCGCGTCGCTTCTGGTGCTGGCGGCCTCGTCCATGCTGCAGGGGCCGTCGATCGACAGCCTCTATTGGCTGCGGGAGCGGGTGCATGGTCCCCGGCCGGCCCCCGACCCCTCGCCGGTGGTGGTGGTCGGCATCGACGAGGAGACCTACCGCCGCCCGCCGTTCGCCGGCACGCCGCAGGCGCTGTGGGGGCCGCGGCTGGGCACCGTCCTCGGTGCCCTGCTGGATGGCGGGGCGGCGGCCATTGGCCTCGACCTCGTCCACCCGACCTCGGTCGAGACGCTGATCCCGGGCTTCGAGCGCGATTACCTGCTGACGCTCCGCCGCGGCGGCAAAGAGGGGCGGCTGGTGCTGGCCAAGGTCCAGCATCAGAGCGACCCGCTGATGCCCTACCGCGGCTATACGATCGCCGCCGGGGTGAACAATGTCCGCTCGGTCAATCTGGTGGAGGATGCCGACGGCGTGCTGCGCCGGGTCCCGCTGACGCTGTCCGTCGCCGGACCCGACGGCCAGCCGAAGGCCGAGCCCGGCATGGCGGTCGAGGTCGCCTCCCGCGCGCTGAAGGCGCCGCTGGAGCGGGGGGCCGACGGCTCGGCCACGCTGGCCGGCTACCGGGTGCCGGGCGGGGAGGGCAACCGGCTGCTGGTCAACCACGCCACCGCCGCCGGGGCCATCCCGACCTATTCGCTGGCCGACCTCCATGCCTGCGCCGAAGCCGGCAAGGCCGACTTCTTCGCCAGGCACTTCAAGGGCAAGGCGGTGATGGTCGGCACCGTGCTGGATGTCGAGGACCGCAAGCTGTCCTCCAACCGCTGGGTCACCAAGCCGGAGGGGATGAACCTTCCCGAACGCTGCACCCTGCCGGTGATGAGCGAGCTGTATGTCGCCGGCCGCACCCGCGACAGCATTCCCGGCGTCTACATCCACGCCGCCGCCATCTCCAACCTGATGGCGCACGACGCGCTGGAGGAAACCGGCCGGCCGGCCGCCGCTGCCCTGGTCCTGCTGCTGGCCGGTCTGGCCGCGGTGGTGACGCTGGCGACCCGGCCAGCGGTGGCCGCGGCCGGGCTGCTCCTGCTGCTGGCGGGGTGGAGCGGGGTGGCGGTGCAGGCCTTCCAGGGCGGGCTGGTGCTGCCCTACCTGCAGGCGGCGCTGGCGGCGCTTCTGGTCTTCCCGCTGGCGCTCGGCTTCCGTTTCGCCGTGCTCGACCGTGACCAGCGGCACATCCGCAACGCCTTCAAGCTCTACCTGCCCGGATCGCTGATCGACGACATGATCGCGTCGGGCCAGTCGCCCAGCCTGGGCGGGGAAGAGCGCGACCTGTCCATCCTGTTCTGCGACATCGCCGGTTTCACCAGGATGTCGGAGGGCATGGAGCCGGAAGCGCTGGTCGCCGTGCTGAACCGCTATTTCACGGTGATGACCGACATCATCGAGGCGCATGGCGGCTTCGTCGACAAATACATCGGCGATGCCGTGCTGGCGGTGTTCGGCGCCCCCTATGCCATCGACAATCATGCCCGCGCCGCGGTGTCGGCTGCGCTGGCGATGCGTCAGGCGATGGTGGACGACCCGACCCTGCTGGCGACGGCCAGCGGGCGCGGCTCCAACCGCACCGGCATCGCCACCGGTCCGGCGCTGATCGGCAACATCGGCTCGCCGCGCCGCTTCAACTACACGGTGATGGGCGACACGGTGAATCTGGCCTCGCGGCTGGAGGGCGCCAACAAATACTACAACTCCGTGCTGATGGTCAGCGGCGAGACCGTGCGCCACCATGGCGACCCGGAGGCCTTCCGCGCGCTCGACATCGTGCAGGTCGTCGGCCGCAGCGAACCGGTCGAGGTGTTCGAGCCGCTGTCCGAGGCCCGCCGTGCCGATCCCGAGGACCGCGCCCAGCGCGCCGCCTACGCCTCCGCCCTGGACCATTGGCGCGCCGGCCGGTTCGAGGCCGCCGCCGCCGGGTTCCGCGCGCTGGTGGCCGTCGACGGTGCGGCACTGGCGATGCTGCGCAAGGCCGAAAAGCGCATCGGACAAACCGCCGGTCCGGACTGGGCCGGCGTGACCGCCCTCACCGACAAATAGCCTTGCGACGACGAGCCGTGTCCCGAACCGCCAATTCCGCCATGCTCATTTCCGCGCCTCCCGGCCTCCGGCGGCTCGTCCGCCTGTCCGCCCTGTTGCTGGCCGGAGCAGCCGCTCCGTTGCCGGCACTGGCCCAGGCGGTACCGCCGGTGCTGCCGCCGTCGCTCGATCCCAACCGGCTGGAGCAGCGCTTCGAGCGTCCGGCCGTGCCGCAATCCTCGCCGGAGATCGAGATGCCGGCGCCGGAGAAGGCACCGCCGCCGCGCGATGCCGAACGCATCTCCTTGACGCTGACCGAGATCCGCATCGACGGCAACAGCGTCTATGACGGCGACAGCCTGTCGGCCCTGTGGCGCGACAAGCTCGGCAAGCCGGTGACGCTGGCGGATCTCTATGCCATCCGCGACGCCATCACCGCGCGCTACCGCAACGACGGCTATGTGCTGTCCCAGGCGGTGGTGCCAGCCCAGCGCATCCGCGACGGCGTGGTCCGCCTGCAGGTGGTGGAGGGATATGTCGACGAGGTGGTCGTCCAGGGCGAGGCAAAGGACCGGCTCGGCCTGCTGCGGCAGATGGGGGAGAAGATCAAGGCCTCCCGCCCGCTGCGCATGGCCGACATGGAGCGCTACGTCCTGCTGGCCGACGATCTGCCCGGCGTCGCGGTGAAGACGGTGCTGGAGGCGTCGCCCGACACCCCCGGTGCCTCGCGCCTGACCCTGGCGCTGGAGCGCACGCCCTTCAACGGCTTCCTGTCGCTGGACAACCGCGGCACCCGCTCCATCGGCCCGATGCAGCTGACCGGCGTCGCCACCGTCGAGGATCAGCTCGGCCTGTTCGAGCGGACCACTGCGCAGGGCATCGTCACCCCGCAGATTCGCGAACTGCGCTTCTTCGACGTCGGGCAACTGGTGCCGGTGGATGCCGAGGGCACGACGGTGGAGTATGGCGTCCGCCGGTCCTGGTCGCAGCCCGGCGACAGCGTGCGGCCGCTCGACCTGTACAGCCTGACCACCTCCGCCCGGGTGGCGGTGTCGCATCCCTTCATCCGTAGCCGGTCGGAAACCCTGCGCGCCGGCCTCAGCGTCACCATCCGCGACAGCCGCACCGACGTGCTGGGCGCCGAGCTGTCGCAGGATCGGCTGCGTATTGTCGCCGCCAACATCTCCTACGATTTCGCCGACGGCTGGGGCGGCTCGAACCTGCTGACGGCGGAGCTGTCCAAGGGGCTCGACATCCTCAACGCCACGGAATCCGGCAGCGCCAACCTGACCCGCGGCGGCGGGCGCAGCGATTTCCGCAAGCTGCTGCTGTCGGCCCAGCGCAACCAGCCCCTGACCGACCAACTGATCCTCGCCCTGTCCGGCGAGGCGCAATACAGCCCGGACCAGCTGCTGTCGTCGGAGGAATACGGGCTTGGCGGCAAGCAGTATGGCCGCGCCTTCGACCCCTCGGAAATCACCGGCGACAGCGGCTTCGCCGGCCGGGCGGAGCTGCAATACATCCTTCCGGTCCAGGAGGACGGGCTGGATTACGCGGTCGCCTATGGCTTCGGCGATTATGGCGCGGTTTACAATTACGAAGGTGGCACGCGCCATGGCCGCCGGTCCCTCGCCTCGACCGGCGTCGGCCTGCGCTTCGGCGTTTTCCAGCGCATCGATGCCAGCGTGGAACTGGCCAAGCCCTTCATCACCACGCCGTACAGCACGCAGGACCGCGCCCCGCGAGCTTTCTTCACACTTTCCACCAGATTCTGAGGCGGTCCGCCTCCGAACCAGGCCGGTTCCAACCCGATGTCCAACGACCGCCGCGCGGCCGGCCTGTTACGGCCAACCGGCGGCGGCAAGCGCCTGCTTAGGCGGTATCGTCAGATCAGCTCGACCCGCTGGGCGACCGGCGCATCCTCCGACCCGACGGCCAGATAGCGCACGTCCTCGCCGTCGGCGACGATGTCCAGGCCGGACTGGCGCAGGGTGGCGCGGTCGAAATAGACGGTGGCGCCGTCTTCCCACGGCTCGATCAGGCCGGACTGGCTGTCCAGATTGTACCAGCGCACCGTCCCATAAGCCATCGTGGCCGGACCGGCGGGCTCGGCATGGCGCTCGCGCCGTTCGCGCTGCGGCTTCGGCGGACGGACGAAGCCCTCACCGCCATCCTCAGGCTGCGGACCCTGTCCGGCGGCCTGGCCGGCCGGCTGCCCCATCGGCTGGCCCATGGACTGGGACGCCGAGGCGGTGGCGCGCGGCGGGCGCTGGTTGCGGGCACGCGGGGCGGGCGGGGTTTCCGGCGGCGTGGCGGAGTGAATGGCGACGACCTGGGGCCCCTTGGCGCCCTGGGCCAGATCGCAGACGACCGTCGTGCCCTCGACCGGGTTGGGCAGGGAGGCGGCGGCCAGGACCGAAGCGTGCAAGAAAGCCTCGCCGGAGCCATCGGCAAGGCGGACGAACCCAAAACCCTTTTCCGGCTTGAACCACTTTACCGTCGCGGTGACGTTCGTCGCGGTGACGTTCTTCAACTCTTCGCTCAAGACAGGTCCCTTTCACGTCCTGTAGCCGGGGGAGGGGCGGCCTTGGCGCTGAACTGGGCGCGGCACCGCTGTATGACCAAGAACAAGACCCCGGCGTCGGTCAGCTTATCATAAAATTCCAGAAAATGACCAGTCCAGTGATGCCCTGTAACGTGGCGGCGACTGTCGGCATCACATGCCGGTTGGGCGATGCTCGTAATGCGCGAACCCGAATAGCGACAGCTTGTCCATAAAGAATGTTCAGTTTCACAATTAATACCGGATCACATCGCCACCAATTCGTGGCTGTTCATCGCATCCCATAATACCGTTCTTGCAGAGCCCTCCTGTCCATCAGAGGTACTAAGGCCGTAAATAAAATTTTAACTAAAAAATTCGACTCATGCCTCCATCAGAACGGAGGAACGACTTATGACGACCACCGACCAGGCCGCTTTTTTTGTGTCCACCAAGGGCAATGACAGCTGGTCCGGGCGGCTCGCCGCTCCCAACGCCGCCGGCACCGACGGTCCCTTCGCCAGCCTCGAGAAGGCGCGTGACGCGATGCGGGCGGGCGATGTCGACACCACCTATGTTCGTGGCGGCACCTATCGCCTGGACAAGACTCTGACACTCGACTCCCATGACGACGGCCACAGCTTCCTCGCTTATGGGAACGAGACGCCGGTCCTCAGCGGCGGAGAGCGGGTGACCGGCTTCACTTATGAAGGCAAAGGCCTCTACTCCGCCAAGCTCGCATCGGCCAACGGCCTGGATGTCAGCATCGGCGGCGTGCGCCAGCATGCGGCGCAGACCGGCGATTTCGATCCCGCGGAGGCGGCCACCAGCGGCTGGCATGTGCTGAAGGCCAATTCGACCGGCGCCAGCAAGACCAGCTTCAACTTTTCGACCGGCGACATCCCGTCGGGCCTGAAGCCCCATGACGGCCTGGTCGTCCAGACATTCGACACGGAACGGCTGAGGGACGACATCTCGCAGGTGAAGTCGATCGACCAGTATCACCACACGGTGACGCTCGACGACGCGGCCTCCTACGCGCTGCGCACCGGCGGCACCTATCGGGTGATGAACGACGCCTCGCTGATCCGCGACGCCGGTGAATTCGGCTGGCGCGCCGGCGACGGCAAGCTGGTGGTGAAACCGGAACATGCCGCCAGCTTCCAATCGGACGGCGTCGTCGTCGCCCGGCTTGGCACGCTGATCAAGTCCAGCAATGCCAGCAATGTCAGCATCGAAGGGCTGACCTTCTCCGACACCCGCTATGACGGTGCTGCGCTGTCGATGCAGGGCGGGCATGGCAACTCGGTCGGCGGCAATCACTTCGTCAATGTCGGGACCGCGGTCTCGCTCGACGGCACCGACAACAGCCGCATCGCCGGCAACCACATGGAGCAGCTGGGCGACACCGGCGTTTCGATGATCCATGCCGCCGACGGCAACCGCATCTACGCCAACACCATCGAGCATATCGGCCAGATCACCAAGGGCGGGGCCGGCATCGGCGCCGTCGGCAGCAGCAACAGCATGGTCAGCAACAACGACATCACCGACGCCCCGCGTTACGGCGTGTCGTTCAAGGAATGGGACGACGGCCAGCTGAACCGCAACAACACCGTCCAGTTCAACAAGATCCACCATGTCGGGCAGGAGACCGCCGACGGCGGCGGCATCGAGATGCTTGGCCGCTCGGCCAAGGACATGGGCTCGGTCATCCGCGGCAACGAGGTGATCGACACCGGCGGTCTCGCCACCGACGGGAAGGGCAACTGGCTGACCGATCACAAGGGCTGGGGCATCTCGCTCGACGATCTGACCAGCGGCGTCATCGTGCGCGACAATTTCGTGAAGGGCTTCGCCTGGGCCGGCATCTATGTTCATGGCGGCGACAACAACCTGCTGGAGAACAATTTCGGCATCGCCAGCCGTCCGGAGGATGCCTTCATCCGCCTGGAATGGGTGCCCAAGGCCGGCAATGAGGCACGCCCCCATGACAACATGGTGATCCACAACCTCGCGGCCGGCGATATGCCGATCGAACAGTATTGGAAGCTGCTCAGCCCGGGCCGGCTGACGATGGACGGCAACGTCGCTGCAAACGGCCGAGCCTTCGGTCCGAACGATGCGGTCTTCAATCCGGGTTTCCGGGACAGCGCGCATGCCGACTACTCGCTGAAGGACAAGGCGCCTGTCCTGGCCCACGGCATTCATGACCTCAGTTGGTCGTCGATGGGAACCGACGGCTACCATGCCGACAGCAGCATGGCCCAGTTCTGGGACCACGCCGCCTACTGACAGGCGGGGAA
>NZ_LGQW01000015.1:6946719-6963689 GCF_003116035.1 Azospirillum sp. TSH64 | reverse complement strand
CCGGTAGAGCAGCGACAGGATCATCGTGTTGATCGCCACCGACTTGCCCGAGCCGGTGGTGCCGGCGACCAGCAGATGGGGGAAGCGGGCGAGGTCGGCGACCACCGGCTGGCCGCCGATGTCCTTGCCGAGCGCCAGCGCCAGCTTGCCGCCATGCTTGTCGAAGCCTTCCGCCGCCATCAGCTCGCGCAGCAGCACGGTCTCGCGCTTGGCGTTGGGCAACTCGACGCCGATGACGTTGCGGCCGGGAACCACGGCGACACGGACCGACACCGCGCTCATCGAGCGGGCGATGTCGTCGGCAAGGCCGATGACACGGGAGGATTTGGTGCCGGGGGCCGGTTCCAGCTCGTACAGGGTGACGACCGGGCCGGGATGGACCTTCTGGATCTCGCCGCGCACGCCGAAATCGCCCAGCACGCCTTCCAGCTGGCTGGCATTGCGCTGAAGCGCCGCCTCGTCCAACTGCTCGCCGCGGATGCCGGTGGGCGGCACCTGCAGCAGGTCGAGCGGCGGCAGCTCGTAGCCCGGAGGTCCCTCCTCCTCGCCCAGTGGCAGGCGGGGCTGGCGCGGGTCCGATTTGTCGCCTTTGGTCTCCGGTGCTGCGGATTTGGGCGGGGTGACGATGGGAACGCTGCGGGCCGGCTTGTCGGCTCCGCCCAGGGCGGTTGTGCCGGGGGCGGCAGCCGGGCCTGCCGCTGGTCCGGCCGTCAGCGTAACCCGGCTGGCATCGAGGCCGGCGGGGGGAGGCTGGGGCACCCGGACGGCTTCGTCGAAGCGCGGGATGTCGTGTTTGCCGCCGCGCAGCGAGGCGTCCACGGCGACCGAGGCCGCCTGCGCGGCATTGCGGCCGTGGCGGCGCAGGGAGTCCACGCCGTTGCGGGTGCCCTGGCGGATCAGGTGGACGCCGTTGACCATGCCACGGCCGAGCGCGCGGAAGCTGGCAATCCACTCGCCGATCGACAGGCCGGCCGCCAGGAACAGCACCAGCCCGCCGCCCACCGCGGCGGCCGTCGCCACCATCGGCTCGGGCCCGAACAGGTTGGCGACCCCGCGCAACAGCACCTGCCCGATGCTGCCGCCCGGAAGGGGGGCGAGCGGATCGGTGGAGGCGTCGGTCAGGCCGGCCAGCGCCATCGCCACCAGGAACACGCCCCACAGCGCCAGGACGGTGCGGAACAGCGGGTTGCCGAGCTTGCGCTGGGCGCCGAGCCGCCAGCCCCAGAACATCGGCACCAGCGCGATGACGAAGGCGGCCCAGCCCAGCGACTGGATCAGCAGGTCGGCGGCATAGGCGCCGGGGATGCCGAACAGGTTGTGGGCGCCACCCGCCGTGGCCGGGACCGAGTTCAGCGAGGCGTCATGCGGGTCGTAGCTGCCCAGCAGCACCATCAGCAGCAGGCCGAACAGGCCCAGCACGAAGCCCATCGCCTCGCGCGCACGGGCGACGACGAAGGCGCGCATGGCGGGCGAGAAGAAGGGCGGCTTTTCCTGCCGGCTGCGGCCGGAGCGGATGCGGTCCTTTCCCGGCTCCTTCGCGGCCTCGCGGGGCGCTCCCTTGCGCGGGCTGGGGGCGGGCCGTCCCAGGCTGGGCCGGGGGCGCGCGGAGGAGGGGCCGGCGGGTCGGGCCATGGGACGGAAACCTCGTGCTGTAGAAACCGAAAAAGGGGCTGGCCGGAACCGGGTGCCGGAACCGCTCAGCCGAGAATGCGGACGATGGAGGCGCAGGCCTGGGCGACGGTGTCGGTGTCCTGCACCAGGGCGACGCGGATGAAGGCCTCGCCGGGGTTCGGCTCGCCGGGATTGTTGCGAGACAGGTAGGCGCCGGGCAGGACGCGGACCGCACCCTCCGCCCACAGCCGCTTGGCGGCCTCCTCGCCGTTGCCGACCTCCAGCCAGAGGAAGAAGCCGCCGGCCGGACGGCTATAGCCGTAGCGGCCGCCCAGCTCCGCCTCCGCCGCCGCGAACTTGGCGCGGTAGGCGGCGCGGTTCTCCTCGACATGCGCCTCGTCGCGCCACAGCGCGGTGCTGGCGGCCAGGATCGGCAGCGGCATGCCGGCACAGCCGTAGCTGCGCAGGCGGGAGAAGCGGCCGATCAGCGCCGGGTCGCCGGCGACGAAGCCGGAGCGCAGGCCGGCAGCACTCGACCGCTTGGACAGGGAATGGAAGACCAGCAGGTTGGACCAGGGCTTGCCGTCCGCGTAGGGCAGGCCGGCCGCGACCTGGAGCGCGCCAGCCGGCGGGGCGTCCAGCCAGATCTCGGCATAGCATTCGTCGACCGCCAGCACGAAGCCGTACTGCCGCGCCAGCCCGATGGCCTTGGCGAGATAGGCCGGCGTCGCCGCCGCTCCCTGCGGGTTGGCGGGGGTGCAGAGGTAGAAGAGCGCCGTGCGCTCCAGCAGCTCCGGCGTCAGGGCGTCGAGGTCGGGCAGGAAGCCGGTCTCGCGCGTCGCCGACAGGAACACCGGCTCCGCCCCCGCCATCACGGCCGCCCCCTCATAGGGCGCGTAGAACGGGTTGGGCATCAGAACCGCCGGCTGGCGCCCGGCCTTCCGCGTCGGCACCGCCAGCAGGGCCAGCATGAACAGCGCCTCGCGCGTGCCGGACAGCGGCAGGATGGAGCTGTCGGCCTGCAGCAGCCCGGCCGGCAGGTCGTAGCGGCGGGTCAGCCAGTCGCCGGTCGCGGCGCGGAACTCCGGCGTGCCGCCGACCGGCGGATACTTGTTCCAGCCGGATGCGCTGGCGCGCAGCGTTTCCTCGATGATGGCGGGCGGGGTGTGCTGCGGCTCGCCCACCGTCAGCAGGACGGGAGCGACGTTGGCGCGCGGGGTGATCGGCGCCAGCAGATTGGCCAGACGGGTGAAGGGATAGTCGGTCAGCAGGTCGAGCCGGTCGTTGCCGATCGCCTCGGTGAAGACGGCACCGCTGTTGACGCTGAAATCCGCAGAAACCATGGCGACCGCAACCCTCTTCGCAACCCCGGATGCCGCACCCCGGCCCGGGGAGGCGGCCATGTCTTCGATTGAGGGACCGATCCTATCGGCGGGGCACGGGGGGCACAAGCGCCCAGAACCTTTGGCCGCGGCGGGTGGCCGAACGGTCACAGCGGACGGAAGACAGTGTCCTTACGGGTCGCTTCGCTATTTCATCCGGGCGATATTGACGGCCCTGTTTCATCCGGGTAAAATATGTCCCTCACCAACGGAGTTCCGACCATGTCCGTCACCGCCGAAACCCTCTGTACCGCCTTCCGGGGCGAGCGCCGCCTTGCCGCCGGGGATGCGCTGAGCGTCGCGCGGGCGGTGCGGACGGCCCTGGACGCGGAGCCGGATGGGCCGCCGGTGCTGGTGTTCGACGACGCCACCGGCAAGGTGGTCGACCTCGACCTGCGGGGAAGCGATGACGAGCTTGCGTGGCGTCTCTCGCCGCCGCCGTTACCGCGGGGGCCGGGACGGCCGAAGCTGGGGGTGGTCGCGCGGGAGGTGACGCTGCTGCCGCGCCATTGGGAATGGCTGAACGCCCAGCCGGGCGGCGCATCGGTGGCGCTGCGCAAGCTGATGGACGAGGCGCGCAAGGGCGGCGAGGCGAAGGACCGGGTGCGCCGGGCGCAGGAAAACGCCTACCGCGTCATGCTGGAGCTGGCCGGCGACCGGCCGGGTTATGAGGAGGCGGTGCGGGCGCTCTATGCCGCGGACCGCGCGCGGTTCGAGGCGCTGACGGCGGAGTGGCCGGCCGACGTGCGCGGTTACGCCGGTGCGATGGCGGCGGACGCCTTCGGCGAGTGAGGATGGCGACTGGGGATAAAGGACCGGCTGAGGATTGAGGTCAGGCGCGCGGGACGCGCGCCCGCCGGGTCCGTTCCCGCCGGAAGGAGCGGACCCCGAGGGCCGGCAGCCTTACAGCGCCTCGGCGTTGGTCTCGCCGGTGCGGATGCGCACAGCCTGGGCGATCTCCAGCACGAAGATCTTGCCGTCGCCGATGCGGCCGGTGTTGGCGGCCTTCTGGATCGCCTCGACAACCTGCTCGTACTGGTCGTCGGACACGGCGACCTCGACCTTCACCTTGGGCAGGAAGCTCACGGAATATTCGGCGCCGCGGTAGATTTCCGTCTGGCCCTTCTGGCGGCCGAAGCCCTTGACCTCGCTGACGGTCAGGCCCTGGATCCCGAGCGACGTCAGCGCCTCGCGCACTTCGTCGAGCTTGAACGGCTTGATGATGGCCATAACCAGTTTCATGTGGCTTCCCCTTAAAGCGTTGTTCCGGCCGCGTGCAAGGCTGTGGCAGCCCGGTTGCGGTTCCGGTCCGGCCCGACACCGTACCGTTCCCCCGCCGTTGGCCCAAGCCTGTTCGCGTCGACCGCAAAAATCAACGATTACAAGAATCGTGCCGGTTGAAATGCGCTGCAACGATGGGAATATGCCTGTTGATTGGGCGCCCAAAAAGGCGGCATCTGCCCAAAATCCATTCAGCGACAATCTGTCCGGCGATCTGGCCGGGCCGGCTGGGGACTGGACACTGGACAGGACGCCGCAGTGCGACAATTGTCTGGTCGCGGCGTTGCCGGCAAGGCTCAGGGACAAGGCTCGGGCCCGGCCGGCGACCGGCACAGGCATTCTAAGGCGAGAAGGCAGCGAGCATCATGGCCGTACCGGGCACCGAATCGGGCAACGCGACCGTTCCCCCGCAGGGCGGAGACATCACCACGGAGGTCGTGGTGCTGGGCGGCGGCCTGGCCGGGCTGACCATGGCGGCGGCGCTGGCCAACGCCGGCGTGCCGGTGGTCTGCATCGACCAGGACAGCCCGGAGCGCATGGGCGAACGGGATTTCGACATCCGCACCACGGCGATCTCCTACGCCTCCAAGATGGTGCTGGATGCGGCGGGCGTGTGGCACCACATGGCCGACAAGGCCGGCCCGATGCTGGACATCCGCATCGCCGACCAGTTCTCGCCGCTGTTCATCCATTACGACCACACCGAGCTGGCGGTGGAGGGCAAGCACCAGCCCTTCGGCTGGATCCTGGACAACAAGGACATCCGCCACGCCCTGTTCACCCGCGCGGCCGAGTTGCCGGGGCTGGTCCATCTGGCGCCGGCCAAGGCGGTGACGGTGGAGCGGACGCGGTCCGGCGTCTCGGTCCGGCTGGCCGACGGGCGCACCGTGCGCGGCCGGCTGCTGGTCGGCGCCGACGGGCGGCGGTCGATGGCGCGCGACAGCGCCGGGATCAGGGTGCGGCGCTGGTCCTACGACCAGAGCGCCATCATCTGCACGATCCGCCACACCGAGCCGAACAAGGGCGTCGCGGTCGAGCATTTCCTGCCCAACGGCCCCTTCGCCGTCCTGCCGATGACGGACAACCGCTGCTCCATCGTGTGGAGCGAGAAGACCTCGCTGGTCGACACCTATCTGAAGCTGCCCGACGACCAGTTCGTCGACGAGCTGCAACGGCGCTCCGGCGGCTATCTCGGCGAGATCACGCTGCTGACCAAGCGCGAGGCCTGGCCGCTGTCGGTCCTGCTGGCCGACCGCTTCATCGCCGACCGGCTGGCCCTGGTGGGGGAGGCGGCGCATGCCATCCACCCCATCGCCGGTCAGGGGCTCAATCTCGGCATGCGCGACGTCGCGGCCCTGGCCGAGGTGGTGGTCGATGCCTATCGCCTGGGGCTGGACGTCGGCGGGTCGGAGGTGCTGGCCCGCTTCCAGCGCTGGCGCCGCTTCGACACCGTGCTGCTGGCGGCGGTGTGCGACGGGCTGGTCCATCTGTTCTCCAACAGCATCCCGCCGGTGAAGCTGGCGCGCGACCTGGGCATGGCGGTGATCAACCGGCTGCCGCCGGTCAAGCGCTTCTTCATGAAGCACGCCATGGGCGTGGTCGGCGACCTGCCGCGGATGATCAAGGGCCAGCCTCTTTAAGCAGCCATTAAGAGCCGGCACCGGTAATCCTTGGCAGCGGGGGGCGGACGCCTTATGTCCGCCATACCGGCCGGGTAAGGAGCCGGGCTCCGAACGACCGAGGATGAAGACCGTGCTTCGCCGCCTTTCCGCCGCCCTGCTGTCCGCCGCCCTCATTGCCCCGCTGCCGGCCGTCTTCGCCCCGCCCGCCGTCGCTGCGCCTGCCACGCCCGTCTCGCTGACGGCGCAGGAC
The DNA here is from genome assembly GCF_003116035.1 of Azospirillum sp. TSH64. GTDB lineage: Bacteria > Pseudomonadota > Alphaproteobacteria > Azospirillales > Azospirillaceae > Azospirillum. The sequence continues at coordinate 6,957,543 of NZ_LGQW01000015.1, read as the reverse complement.
CAGGCGGTCGTCGCCAAGGTGGAGGAGTATCTGAACGGCATCACCACCCTGCAATCGAAGTTCCTGCAGGTGGCGCCGAACGGACGGCAGGCGACCGGCACCTTCTCCCTGTGGCGGCCCGGCAAGATGCGGCTGGAATATGACCGGCCGCTGAAGGACTTCATCGTCGCCGACGGCAGCTTCGTCTTCTATTGGGACGGCGAGATGCGCCAGCAGTCGAGCGCCCCCATCGGCTCGACGCTGGCCGACTTCATCCTGCGCAAGAACATCCGCCTGTCGGGCGACGTCACCGTCACCGACGTGTTCCAGGCCCCCGGCGTGATCGAGGTCAGCCTGCTGGAGACCAAGGACGCCGGCAAGGGCACCCTGACCCTGGTGTTCGAGGACCGGCCCTTCCAGCTGCGCAAGTGGCGGGTGCTGGACGCCCAGGGCCTGACCACCGAGGTGGCCCTGCTTAACCCGCGGACCGACGTCACCTTCGACCGCGAGATGTTCTATTTCAAGGAGCCGGCGCGCGGGTCGGACTTCGGCCGCAACAACTGAGCGGCCACGGGCGGGCGGGCAACGAAACCCTTCGCCTCCTGTTGTCATTGCACGGGATGACAGCGGGAGGCTTTCCATGTCCCACGACCATGTGGACCGGCCCGGGCCCCATCCGCAGCCCGGACCGGCGGGCCGTCTGCGCAGAATGAACAGGGTGCTGGCGCGCAACTGGTGGGCGCTGGCCCTGCGCGGGGCGGCGGCGATCCTGCTGGGGGTGCTGGCCCTGCTGATGCCGGGGGTGACGGTGGCGACGCTGGCGCTGACCTTCTCAGCCTACCTGCTGCTCGACGGGGTCTTCGCCATCCTGGCCGGCCTGCGCGCCTCCCGCCACCATGAGCGCTCGCTGCCCTTCATCCTGGAGGGGGCGGTCAGCCTGATCGCCGGCATCGTCGCCGCGCTGTGGCCGGCCGCCAGCCTGTTCGCGCTGGTGTTCCTGATCGCCGCCTGGTCGGTCGTCACCGGCCTTGCCGAGGTGATGAGCGCCTGGCGGATGGAGCGCACCCACGGCAAATGGGCCTGGGGCGTGGCCGGGGCGCTGTCGATCCTGTTCGGGCTCAGCATGTGGATCCTGCCGGCGCTGGGCCTGCTGGCGCTCGCCTGGGGTGTCGCGGCCTATCTGATCGCCTTCGGCCTGCTGGCGCTGGTGACCGCCGTCCGGCTGCGGCACTGCCATCGCGGGAACGGCGCCCTGGGCAACGGGGGAATGACGGCGACGGTATGAGCCGTGCCATCGCGGATGGCTGCTGCTATGAAGCCGCTCCCCCAACAGATCAGTCGCGATCTGGCGCACCGAGTGGGAAATAGGACCGATAAGGGCGCCCCTCGTCGACGGCACGCGCGATGGACGGCCGCGCCAGCAGGCGTGAGCGATAGTCCCGCAGCCGGGGAAAGCCGGGGCCGATCCGGTGAACCCAATCGGCATAGAAAAGCGAGGGGGCCGCGGCGCAGTCGGCCATGGTGAAGCCGTCGCCTGCCGCCCAGCGTCTGCCCGACAGCCTTTCCTCCAGCCAAGCATAGGCCGTATCGAGGGCCTGGCGGGTTTTCTCCTTCACCTCGTCCAGCCGCGTCGCGTCCGGTCGTATCGACTCGAACACCGGCGCCTGCATGGGCGTCATGATGTAGTTGTCGAAGAACCGATCCATCAGCCGGACCTCCAAGGCGGCGTCACCGTCGTCGGGCAGCCACCGGATCGGTCCGGCATGATGGCGATCCAGATGCTCGATGATGATGCTGGATTCCACGACCGTGCGGCCGTCGTCCGCCAGCACCGGAAAGCGCCCGAGTGGCCAGAGCGCCGCACGCTCCGCCGCTGCGCCGGGTTCCTCCAAATTCCGGTAGGTGAAGGGAATGTCGTTCTCCCAGAGCGCGATCAGCACCTTTTGGGAATACGAGGAGAAGGGATGCGCGTAGAGCGTCAGCGACATCGGGGCACCTCCAACTGCTTGCGATATGCAAGCAGTTGAAAGCTACCGCGACCGATCCTAATTTGCAAGCGGAAGGAGACCGGTCTTGCAGGATGCACATCGGTCGGGATGCCCGATCAACCTGACGCTGGAGGTCCTGGGCGACCGCTGGAGCCTGATCGTCATCCGCGACATCATTTTCGGCGACCGGCGGCGGTATCGCGAACTCCTGACCCGCTCGGAGGAGGGCATCGCGTCCAATGTTCTGGCGGACCGGCTCAAGCGGCTTCTCGCCGCGGGCCTGCTGACCAAGGCCGACGACCCGCGTCACCGGCAAAGCGTGATCTACAGCCTGACCGAGCCGGCGATCCAACTCGTTCCGTTGCTGGCTCAAATGGGCGCATGGGGGCGGCGGCACGCGCCTGCGTCCAGAGAGCTGTCGATTCGTGCGCAGCTTCTCGAAGAGGGTGGTCCTCCCTTGTGGGAGGAGTTGATGGATGAACTGCGCGTGCGTCACCTGAATGCCGAGGCGTGCGGCCTGTCGGTCTCGGACTCCGTTCTGCAGAGACTGAACGCGGCCTACGAAGCAATCCGGCAAGCGCCGAACTGACGGGCTTATCGCCGAGGTCACGACGCCCTCTTCCAACCCGTTCCGCGCGGGATGGGGCGGCTTTTGCTTGGCACATTCCCGTCTTATCGTAAGCCTATCGTACAATTTCCTACACAAACAGTCTCTGGCAGCCTGAAATCCGGCACAATGTTTGCTGCGTTGCGGCAAAACGGCTGCGAGGGGCTGTGTCATGACGCCGCACCGACCGACTCTTGGGCAAACTGCCGGCCAGCCCGGCGGGAGCCGCACAGGAACTGTGCAACACAACATCCTGGCCGCCGCGGCCTGCGGGGTGTCGGACTTCATCGCCGCCCAGGGCGGCTGCCCCGATCAGGTGTTCCACCGGGCAGGCGTGGAGGAGCGCGCGCTCGGCCAGCCGACGCTGGCGCTCGACCTCCGCGCCTATGTGGCGATGATGGAGGTGGCGGCGGCGGAGACCGGCAACGACAATTTCGGCCTGATGTTCGGCCGCCAGTTCCAGCCGGAGATGCTGGGGCTGATCGGCTCCATCGCGCTGGCCGCCCCGACTCTGGGGGCCGCACTCGACCATCTGGCCCGGCTGTTCCCCTTCCACCAGCAGGCGACCGAGACCCGCTTCGTCCGCGAGGGCGAGCTGCTGCGGCTGGAATACCGCATCCTCGACGGCTGCATCGTCGAGCGGCGGCAGGACGCCGAGCTGACCATGGGCATGTTCGCCAATGTGGTGCGCGCCTGCCTTGGGCCCGACTGGATGCCGGAGGAGGTGCATTTCGAGCATCCCAAGCCGGAGGGCTGGCGCCAGCACGAGTCGCTGTTCGACGCGCCCGCCCATTTCGGCCAGCGCACCAACGCCATCCTGCTGCGCGACCGCCAGCTCGACCGCCGCATGCCCGGCGGCGACATGGCGCGGCTGACCGGGCTGTGCGGCACGCTGATCGACATCGCCCGCGGCACCGGCACGCCGCCGCTGCTCGACCGCGTGAAGGCGGAGGTGCGGGCGCGGCTGCCGGAAGGCCCGACCTACGTCGAGGACATCGCCGACCGGCTGGGCATCGCCCGCTGGACCCTGCAACGCCGGCTGGCCGACGAGGGGCTGAGCTTCTCCGATCTGGTCGAGGGGGTGCGGCGCGATCTGGCGGCGGTCTATATCCGCCAGCGCCATGTCCCGGTCGCCGACATCGGCGCGCTGCTGGGCTATTCGGAGGTCAGCGCCTTCAGCCGCGCCTTCCGCCGCTGGTTCGGCATGTCGCCGGCGAAGATGCGGGGTTAGCGACCCGCACATCCGAGGGTCCGTTGCCTGTTCCAAACAGCGGCATCGGTTCGGCGACAGCCACCGCCTGGTTGTGTTCACCGGACCGATGAATGCCGGGCGCGCAATAATTGCGTGTCTTCTATCATGTTATTACGCTATTTGGTATTACCGACAAGGGTGAGGGGGCTTCTGCCGCCAGCCACGGCGATTCGGCACCGATCATCCGGCAAAAAATGATGCTGGGGAAAACAATGATATCGCAAAGACTTCGTGCGTCATTCCTGGCGTTAGGCACGCTGCTGTTGCTCAGCGCCTGCGCCAGCCCGCATATGCGGGATGCTTCGGAACCCGTCGCGGCCGTCAAACCCGCTGAAAATGCAGCAACGCTTGTCCTGATGCGCCCATCGATGTTCGGCGGCGCCATCCAGTCGTCGGTCTACGACATAACGTCGGGCAAGTCCGAATTCATTGGCATCGTGTCCGCTGGGAAGAAACTTGCCTATGGAACGCCCGCCGGCAAGCGTCGCCTGATGGTGGTCGGGGAGTCGGCCGATTTCATGGATGCGGATTTTGCGACGGATCAAATTTACTACGCCCGCATTGCTCCACGCTTCGGAATGTGGAAAGCGCGCTTTTCTCTGGAGCCGGTTCCCGCCTCCTCGGCTGACCTGGAGAGCGATTTGAAGACTTGCACCTGGGTGGAAAACACCCCCGCTTCGCATGATTGGGCGCGCACGAACATGCAAAGCGTGGAGATGAAGAAGGCAGAGTATTTGCCAGACTGGGAGAAGGGCTCGGACAAGCCCTTCATCGCCCAGGATACCGGCAGGAAGGCTCAGCCATAGCCGGAGGTCATCAAAACGGGCGTCGTCGCCGGTGACGGGTGTTCGCCCGCACTGTCGCGGATCGCGGGCGGCGCCCGGTATTGCAGGAAATCCCCCTCGGCCGGAACAGGCCGGGGCAGGGGACCCGGAAGGATCAGATGCCGACCTCGACCGCAGCGTTGACGACATAGATCTGCTCGTTGCGGTCGTTCTTGTCGGCCAGGAAGATGCCGCTCGGCGCCAGCATGCCGCCGCTGGTGACGTGGATGCTGACCGCGCCATAGGGGAAGACGGCCTTCACCGCCTCATGGTCCAGCCGGTCGGCATCGGCCGGCACGGCGAGGTGGACGCGCACCTGCATTTTGCCGGTGTCGCCGTCCACCAAGGCCCGCATGCCCGGCATCGAGTTGCGCTCTATGGCGTTGCGCACGGCGCGGACGGCGGCCTTGGTCACGTCCTGGCCGTGCAGATCCACCCCCATGCCGAGTTCCACGAACATCACCTGTTTCATCGCGCCCCTCTTCATCGCGTTGGGCCTTCCTGTCGGTGTCGGATGACGGGATGATGGCGCGGAGCCGCGGCAAGGGCCAGGGGGCGGCGGTGGATTTTCGGGGGGTGGAAGGCGCCGCTCACTCCATCGGCAGCCCGACGTAATTCTCCGCCAGCGCCGTCATGGCGGCGCGGGAATGGACGAGGTAGTCCAGCTCGGCCAGATGCACCCGCTGCTCGAAGGGGGACTCTGTCTCGTTCCGGTGCAGCATGGTGGTCATGTACCAGGAGAAGCGCTCCGCCTTCCAGATGCGGCGCAGGCAGGTAGCGCTGTAGGCGTCCAGCGCCTCGGTGGTACCGGACTTGTAGTAGGCGGTCAGGGCGCGCGACAGCACCAGCACATCGGCGACGGCCAGGTTCAGTCCCTTGGCGCCGGTCGGCGGCACGATGTGGGCGGCATCGCCGGCGATGAACAGGCGGCCATGCTGCATCGGGTCGCAGACGAAGCTGCGCATGGCGATGATGCCCTTCTGGAAGATCGGCCCTTCGGTCAGGGTCCAGCCGTTGTCGTCCTCCAGCCGGCGGTGCAGTTCGGACCAGATGCGGTCGTCCGACCAGTTGGCGATGTCGTCCCTGGGATCGACCTGGATGTAGAGCCGCTGCACCTCCGGCGAGCGGGTGCTGAGCAGGGCGAAGCCGCGCTCGTGGTTGGCGTAGATCAGTTCGGGGTGCGACGGCGGGGCCTCGGTCAGGATGCCGAGCCAGCCGAAGGGATAGACCATCTGGTATTCGCTGCGGGTGGCGGCGGGGATCGCCTGCCGGCTCGGCCCGTGGAAACCGTCGCAGCCGGCGACGAAGTCGCAGCGCAGTTCCTCCACCGGCCCGTCCGGGCCGCGGCGGAAACGGATGCACGGCGCCTTGCTGTCCAGTTCGAGGAACTCCACGTCGGACACGCCGAACAGGATGGTGCCGCCATCCTCCAGCCGGGCGGAGACGAGGTCGCGGATCACCTCATGCTGGGCATAGACGGTGACGCGCTTGCCGCCGGTCAGCTCCGCCATGTCGATGTGGTGGCTTTGGCGGTCGAAGCGCAGCGTGATGCCGGAATGGAAATGGGCCTCCCGCATCATGCGCCCGCCCAAGCCCATGTCGTTCATCAGGTCGACCACCCACTGTTCCAGCACGCCGGCGCGGATGGTGCCCTCGATCTCCTCGCGGCTGCGGTGTTCGAGGATGACCGACTCGATGCCCTGGCGGTGGAGGAGGTGGGACAGGAACAGGCCGGCCGGGCCGGCGCCGATGATGGCGACCTGGGTTCGGGCGATTGGGGTTCGGGCGATTGGGGTTCGGGTCGATTTGGTGGGGTGCATGTCTCTCGCCCTCCTTGGGGACCAGGGGAGGTGTGTTTTGCAAATTGTTGCTCACACCAATCATTGGTGTTCATGCTATTCCCGGGCAGGAGGGCCGGACATAGACGAACCGGCGAAAGGCTTGTACTTTTCAACGTCTGTCCGACGGGGCCCCGTGCGATGTCCGCCCATCTCGCTCCCAGCGCCGAACCCATTCCCCGCTATTGGCTGTATGGCGAACCGCCGGCTGTGCCGGAGCTGCGCTTCGTCCATATCGAGACGATTCCGGAGCGGATGCGCTTGTACAATTGGGAGGTCCGTCCGCATCGCCACGATGGGCTGAGCCATGCCCTGCTGGTCGGGGAGGGCGGCGGGCGGCTGACCGCGGACGGGGTGGAGGTGGCGTTCCGCGCCCCGGCGCTGATCGTCGTGCCGGCACAGGTGGTGCACGGTTTCCGCTTCGATCCCGGCACCGACGGGCATGTGCTGACCATGTCGGAGGGGTTCCTGGCCGGGGTGCTGGCGGCCGCACCGGAGGTGGAGCTGCGCGATGCCCCGGCCCTGCCGCAGGCCTGGAACCTCGATGCCGGGTCGGACGGGGCGGCGGCGCTGGACCGCTGCTTCGCCGAGATCAGGCGGGAGTTCCGCGCCCACCATGTCGGCCGGGCCAGCGCCATCGCGGCGCAGGTGATGCTGCTGCTGGTCGCCGCAGCACGGCTGGCGGCCGACCGGCGGCGGGACAGTGCCGACCGCGACGGGCAGGGGGTGTCGCCCGACCTCAGGCTGCTCGCCCGGCTGCGGCCGATGGTCGACGAGCGGTTCAGCCAGCATTGGCCGGTGGAGCGCTATGCCGCGGCGCTGGGCGTCACGCCGGGCCGGCTGAACGCCGCCTGCCGCCGGGTCACCGGCCTGTCGACCCTGCAGCTGGTGCATGCCCGGCTGATGCTGGAGGCGCGGCGCTCGCTGATCTACACCAGCCATGGCATGGCGGAGATCGGCTATGCCCTGGGGTTCGAGGATCCGGCCTATTTCTCCCGCTTCTTCACCAAGCGCGAGGGGCGGTCGCCGCAAGCCTTCCGCCGGGCGCATGGGGATGGCGGAACGGGAGGCAGCGTTGACGGGAACGGCCTTGACCGGACCGGGGGCGTCTCACCACAGTAACAGCCTTGCGTCCCATGGCGGGGATGCGGACCGATTCAATGCTTGGGCCCGGTTTGCGGGAAAGGGTGGTGGCGATGGACAGCCTGGACGTCACGATGCGCGAGCCGGCCGAAACGGTCGAACAGTCGCTGTGGCGCCGCCTGCGCGCCGACGCCGTCCGGGTGGCGGAGGAGGAGAGCGGGCTCGCCCCCTTCCTCTATGACGCGGTGCTGGCGCGCGACGGTTTCGGCCCGGCGCTGGCCGCCCTGCTGGTGCGCAAGCTGGCCGACCGCGCCATGCCGGAGGACCGGCTGGCCGCCGTGGTGCGCGACGCGATCGAGACCGACCCGGCCATCGTCGAGGCCGCCGCCGCCGACCTTGCCGCCATCCTGGCGCGCGATCCCGCCGCGGACGGCTGCCTGACGCCCTTCCTCTATTTCAAGGGCTACCATGCCCTGCAATGGCACCGCGTCGCCCACTGGCTGTGGCGGGGTGGCCGGCACGACCTTGCCCATTTCCTGCAAAGCCGGGTGTCGGAAGCCTTCGCCGTCGACATCCACCCGGCGGTGCCGGTCGGACGCGGCGTGTTCATCGACCATGGCACCGGCGTGGTGATCGGCGAGACGGCGGTGATCGGCAACGACGTGTCGATCCTGCAGAACGTCACGCTGGGCGGCACCGGCAAGGAGCATGGCGACCGCCACCCGAAGGTGCGCGACGGCGTGCTGCTGTCGGCCGGGGCCAAGGTGCTGGGCAACATCACCATTGGCGCCCATGCCAAGGTCGGCGCCGGCAGCGTCGTGCTGAAGGACGTTCCCGGCTGCGCCACGGTTGCCGGCGTGCCGGCCAAGGTGGTCGGCTGGTGCCGCGACGAGCCGGCGCCGGCGCTCACCATGGACCAGAGCCTGCAGCAGGGCGATTACAGCATCTGAGCAGCCGCGTCCGCGGCGCTGACCCTCCGCAATCACCGGAAATCCGCGGTCATTGTGCCCATATGGGCCGTGCCTATATGGAAAGCGGGCGGGAAGCCCGGAGCTGAGGGCAGGGCGCGAGGGCCGTGAGGGTGTTGCTGGCATTTCTGTTGACGCTGGTCCTGCTGCTGGCCGGGCCGGTGTTCCTGCTCGCCTCCGGCGCGGTGCCGACCGCCGTGGATTGGAGCCGCATCGACCGCAGCCCGGTCGGCCTCGCCCCCGATGCGGCGACGACGCCGGAGGCGGTGGTCCAGGTCTATGCCGCCCGCGTGCTGTCCTGGCGTGGCGCCTTCGGCGTGCATCCCTGGTTCGCCGTGAAGCCGGCCGGCGCCCGCAGCTACACGGTCTACGAGGTGATCGGCTGGCGTGCCTACCGTGGCCTGTCGGTGGTGTCCGTCAGCAACCGCGATCCCGACGGCCGCTGGTTCGGCGCCCAGCCGGCCCTGCTGGCGGAGTTGCGTGGCCCCGCCGCCGAAGCCGCCATTCCCAAGATCGCCAAGGCCGCCGCCGGCTACCCCTATGCCGGCGAGTACCGCGTCTGGCCCGGCCCCAACAGCAACACCTTCGCCGCCTGGGTCGCCCGTGCCGTGCCGGAGCTGCGGCTCGACCTGCCATCGACCGCGCTGGGCAAGGATTATCTCGGCCGCGGCCTGTTCGCGCGGGCGCCGAGCGGCACCGGCTGGCAGATCAGCCTGTTCGGCGTCGCCGGCCTGCTGCTGGCTCTGGAGGAGGGGGTGGAGCTGAATGTGCTGGGGCTGACCATCGGCATCGACCCGCTGGACCTTGCAGTGAAACTGCCGGGAATCGGACGGGTGGGATGGTTCGGGTCGGGGACCGTCGATGCGACGCAGGGTAAGTCCTGACTTGCGCCTGGCCATAAGGACCGCGCCCGCCGGTTGAGGGTGAGCGCGAAGCCCAAGGGAATTAGGGGGCCTTAGAGAAAGGAGCCCATGATTGAGCGGAGAAATAGGCGTCGGCAAAGCCGGTGCAGGAGGAAAATCGAGGCGGTAGTAAATCGAATCGAATAATTCCAATATTCTGCACGTAAATCTCTTTTGGATTTATGAAACGATGTTTATGGCGTGCCAGAAGCATGTGCCTGTTGCGGCGCTCGACCTCCTGAAAGAGGCGTTTCTTGTTCGGATCGGTATAGAGATCCTTGCTTCCGCCGCCAAAACGACTGAAATGGGGTATGCTGGTGAACGCCACTTTCAGCCCATGCGCGTTTGCCCGCATACAGTAATCGAGATCGTCATAAAGAAGAGGGGCAAAGCCCTCATCAAGAAGGCCGACCATATCCAATGCTCGTCGAGATAGGATCAGAGGCGAACGAATCACCATAGGGCATAATGTAACCATGGACTCGAACCGATTGTCCGAAGGCAATCGGAACCGTTTGGCGATGGTGTGAAGATAAATATAATGGTCGCCGTCGATTACCGGCGGGTCTGGAATATTGTCTAATGCTTCGATCTTGTTCGGTATCTGCCAGGAACTTTGTGGAGGGTTTTCAGAGCTTACGCAACGCACACCAATCTGTCCGACTCCACGACCGCTCAGAATGTCGATCCCATTGCTCTCCATGAAGTCGACACAGACATCAAGCCAGTCGGCTGCCAATATAAAGTCGTCATCCTGCACGATGGCGACCCAGTCTCCGGTCGCGGCAGCGATTCCGGCGTTGTTTGCACGAACCTCCCAGATGTCGTTGGTGACGATCAACCGGTCTGCATAGCATCCCAAAATCGCTTGAGTGCCATCAGTGCTTCCATCGTCGACCGCCACCAGTTCCGCGTCACGAGCGGATCGGCGAAGTTGATCGAGAAAAACATCAAGATAATGAGCTTTGTTGTGAACACTAAGAACGATGCTGGACTTCATGAGGATTTCCAGGAACAGGTCAATCGCGCTTATAGAAACAAAGCGGCATCCCAACAATAGGATAGGATCTGCGCTGTTGCAAACAGCCAGCGCAAGCCGCATCCCTGTCGGGCAAGCCCGTCGTCAAGCCGGCCGATCCGTCCCCGCTTTCGGCCGCGCCAACACTCCAATCACTGAACGGTCCAGCTTCGGCGTTCCAGATCGAGGAAACAGCGGTGATCAGAAGAGGCGTAGCCCTTCACCATGCCTGCCGCATGCTCGCAGGGCCGTGTCCAGCCCAGGCTACGCGTTCCGAAGTTCGTGGCCGGTACGCCAAAAACGGCGAAGAGCCTTTTCAGGCTCGCCTGCACCAACCAACCCGCTGAATTTAAAAGAAGGGAGGG
>NZ_LGQW01000015.1:6909849-6946709 GCF_003116035.1 Azospirillum sp. TSH64 | reverse complement strand
CCAACCTGCTGGCGCTGAACGCCACCATCGAGGCGGCGCGGGCGGGCGAGGCCGGCAAGGGCTTCGCCGTGGTGGCGACCGAGGTGAAGGGGCTGGCCGACCAGACCGCCAAGGCCACCGACGAGATCGCCGCCCAGGTGAACGCCATGCAGTCGGTGACTCGCGAGGCCGCCGACGCCATCGGCGCCATCGGCTCGACCATCACCGAGATCGACGGCATTTCCGGCACCATCACCCAGTCGGTGCAGGAACAGAACGCCGCCACCCAGGAGATCGCGCGGGCGGTGGAAATGGCAGCCCTCGGCACCCAGGACGTGTCGGCCACCATCGCAGCCCTGGCCCGGACGGCGGAGAGCGCCGGCAGCACCGCGCTCGGCGTGCAGGACGCCGCCCGCGGCCTGTCCGGCCAGACCCGCGCCCTGGCCGCCGAGGTGGAGCGCTTCCTGACCGAAGTGCGCCAGCAGGCGACCGGGGAGATTAGGGCGGCATAAGTTCCCCGACGACGGACCTCACCCGAGCAGCAGGAACCCCGCTCCGGTGCCGATCAGGGCGCCCGCCCACAGCAGGTCGAAATTGACCCAGCCGCGGCGCAGAATGCCGAGGCCGACGGTTTCGAAAACCGCCAGCCCGATGACGGCGATCACCGCCAGCATCGCCGCCATATGCACCAGAACCACCGCCAGCCCGGCCGCAGCCGATCCCAGTGCGGCGACCGGGCCGGTCATCCCCGCCCCCGGTCCGCACAGGGACAGCGCCATCAGCTGCGCCGGCGCCAGCATGCCCAGCAGCAGGGGCAGGATCATCAGCCCGGCCCCGTGGGTGGACGCCATCAGAAAGGACCAGAGCGTCAGCCCGGCAAAGCCGGTGCGCATGCCGACCCGCAGCCGGTGACGGTATCCGCGCACGAGCCGGTAGAGGCCGAAACCGATCAGGAGGGCGGGCGTGACCAGCCTCAGCGGGGCCGTCGTGACGACCAGCTGCAGGATGGCGAATCCCGCCACCACCACCAGCACCGACAGGGCATGGCCGAGCGCGATGGGAGGCAGCGCCCTGATGACGGCGCCCCGCCGCCCCTCCTGAAGGCCGAGAGCCACGGCGAAGAGCCATCCCATCGCCGGGTTCACTCCATGGAAGGCGCCGAGCCCGGCCAGCGCCAGCCATTGCCACGGGTCATCCATGGAGAGGTGCCCCCCGGATGGCGGTCATGGGTAGCAGTAGGAATCCGAAGAGGCGTCGCCGCCTTCCAGCCGGATCTGGTGACCGCGGAATTCGTCGTCGAAGCGCAGGAAGAACCGCTCGTCGATGGTCAGGCCGCCATCCGGGTCGGCATCGAGCTTGACCATCCAGCTCTTGATGCCGTCCGGGTAGAACTGGTCGTCCCAGCTCCGGTACAGCGAGTTGGTGAAGTAGACCCGCTTGCCGTCGCGGCTGACCTCGACCATCTGCGGGCCGCCGTTGAGGGCGCCGCCGAGGGCACCGTTGAGGGCGCCACCATCGGCATCGCCGCCGGGATGGCGGCTGCGCCCGACGATCCCGCCCAACCGCACCGAGCCGGTCAGCCGGGGCTGGAACGGATCTGACACGTCGTACCGCCGCATTTCCCCCGTGCCCCAGCAGGACACGTAGAGCCAGCAGTCGTCCAGCGAGAGATCGATGTCGGTGACGAGCGGCGGCACCGCCTTGAAGCCCTTGAGCAGCGGCGGCAGCAGATCCGGGTCGGCCGGTTCGGCCGGGATGTCGATCACCTTCCGCATGGCCCACCGGCCAGACCTGCTGCCGTCATCCTCGCGATGCCACAGCCAGATCGACGAGGACAGGTCCGACAGGTTGACCACGGCATTCATGAACCCATGGGCCTTGGTCGGGTCGTGGGCCGGCCGCAGTTCCAGCGCCAGCTGGTATTCCGGCCCCAGATCGATGGTCTGCCGGTGCCGGCGCTTGCGCAGATCCCAGAAATGGACCTGATGGCCGTATTTCGCGCCGAGCAGCAGTTCGGGGTTCAGCCCATCCTCGATCATGTCGGGCGTGCCCCATTCGCTGGTGATCAGCGTGTCCTGGCCGAGATGCCACCAGACATCGTAGGCCAGGAACTGCGGACCGCGGTCGATCTCCCACTGGCCGAGCACCTCGAAGGTTTCGTGGTCCATCAGGAAGACACCGCCCGGCCCGCCGCCATCGCCCTTCCCGTTGCCAAGCGCGCTGACATAGATGCCTTCCGGTCCGCAATGCAGCGTGTGCGGGCGGGAATAATTGGCGCGCGCCGCGAGTTCCTCCGGCTCGATGACCTTGACGATTCTGGGGGCGGCGGGATCGGGCTTGGTGTCCAGGATGTGGATGCGCGACGACCGCAGCCCGGGCACGATCAGGTATCGCCGCTCCACATGCGGATGCGGAGCGTAGGGGCACAGGGCGGAACTGCAGGCGTTCCAGCCGAAATGGTGCAGCTCGTCACCGACATTCGGCATGTCGACCCGCCGAAGGAGCCGGCCGTAGCTGGCCGAGGACGGATCGACATCGACCATCCCCAGCGCATCCGGCCCCCCTTCGACATTCAGCATCGCCACATAGGCCAGCCGTTCCGGAGCGGCCTGCATCGCCATGCGTGGCGAGGGGTAGAAACTGGGATCAGGAGTCCAGGTCGCCATGGAAATTCCTCCCAAACCGGCATGCGCCGAGTTCGAAAGGATATCTCAGCCTCGACAGGCACCGGCGGAGGAAAACGGGGATCATTGTCTATCTAATGAGGAGACAATCCTCCCAATTCCGAAGTAGCTTTAACAGCGGAGCAGCCAAGCCCTACCCAGATCCCCGACCAGTCCCCCCGCTCAGTCCCATGGAGCCCCGGCGTACAATGGAAAAATTCCCGCCTCGGGATGAAGGAAGCCGGTATCGGCCGAGAACAGGGGTTTGCTCCAGGAATCCGCAACCACACCGATTCCCGCAACGTCCCCGCACATCTGCTGCACCGCGGTGGCTTCCCTCCCTTCCCCGGCACCGGGCGGACTTGCGATCCGCCCGATGCCGCCGGCAACGCATGCGTTGGCACGAGAGGCGGGAAAGGGGATGGACTTTCCGCTCAGAAGAACGCCTGCAGGCCCGTCTGCGCCCGGCCCAGGATCAGGGCATGGACGTCGTGGGTGCCTTCGTAGGTGTTCACCGTCTCCAGGTTCACCATGTGGCGGATGACCTGGAACTCCTCGGAGATGCCGTTGCCGCCATGCATGTCGCGGGCGACGCGGGCGATGTCGAGCGCCTTGCCGCAATTGTTGCGCTTGATCAGCGAGATCGCTTCCGGCGACCAGCTGCCGTCGTCCATCATGCGGCCGACGCGCAGGCAGGCCTGGAGGCCCAGCGTGATCTCCGTCATCATGTCGGCCAGCTTTTTCTGGATCAGCTGGGTCTGGGCCAGCGGACGGCCGAACTGCTTGCGGTCCAGCGTGTATTGGCGGGCGGCGTGCCAGCAGAACTCGGCGGCCCCCAGCACGCCCCAGGCAATGCCGTAGCGCGCCTTGTTCAGGCAGCCGAACGGACCGCCCAGGCCCGACACGTTGGGCAGCAGGTTCTCGTCGGGGACGAAGGCCTCGTCCAGCACGATCTCGCCGGTGACCGACGAGCGCAGCGACAGCTTGCCCTCGATCTTCGGGGTGGAGAAGCCCTTGGTCCCGCGCTCGACCACGAAGCCCTTGATCTTGTTGTCATGGGCGTCCGACTTCGCCCAGACGACGGCGAGGTCGGCGATGGGGGAGTTGGTGATCCACATCTTGGAGCCCGACAGCAGATAGCCGCCGTCGACCTTGGTGGCGCGGGTCTTCATGCCGCCGGGATCGGAGCCGTGGTCCGGCTCGGTCAGGCCGAAGCAGCCGATCAGCTCGCCGGTGGCCAGACGCGGCAGCCACTTCTTCTTCTGCTCCTCGCTGCCGTAGGAATAGATCGGGTGCATGACCAGCGAGGACTGCACCGACATGGCGGAGCGGTAGCCGCTGTCCACCCGCTCGACCTCGCGGGCGACCAGGCCGTAGGCGACATGGCTGACGCCCGGCCCGCCATACTCCTCCGGGATGGTGGGCCCCAGCAGGCCCAGCTCGCCCATCTCGGTCATGATCTCGCGGTCGAACCGCTCCTCGCGGAAGGCGGAGATGACACGGGGCTGCAACCGGTCCTGGCAGTAGGCGCGGGCGCTGTCGCGCACCAGCTTCTCATCCTCGGTCAGCTGGGCTTCAAGGAGGAAGGCGTCGTCCCACTGGATGCTCTGCACGGTGCGTCTCCTGGTCATGTCACATGGCGGTTCGGCCATCGATTGAAACGCACTCTGCCGCGCCGACGCCATAGCTGCAAACACATATTTTCTATCATAGCCATACCGTTTCTATATGGCTCAAAAGAAACAGTCGCTATGCCGCACGGTTCCATAAAAGTTTTAACGTGAAGCTTACCATTTCCTATGCAATTTTGCCGACGGCACCGTAACCGCCCCCTACCCAACGGACAGACCGCACGTGTTTGCTGCATTGCAACCAATAACCGCTTTCGCCGGTTTTCCCCTGTTGCTGGGCCTTGCTTTGCTTACGCTTCTGCACGAAGACGTTGCAATTGCGGTTGGAGCGAGCCTCGTCAGCGTCGGCACCGTCAGCATCGGCGTGACCGCCATCACCCTGCTGTGTGGGATTGTTATCGGCGATTTGTTCATTTATGTCCTTGGACTATTGTCCCTGCGGATCAGTTGGATTAGGCGGCGGACCGAAGGTCCTATGCTTGAACGCTGCCGCGGAGCCTTGCAGCGGAACCTGTTGCCGACCTTGGTGACTTGCCGGCTGGTTCCCGGCGTCTTGTTCCCGACCTACTTCGCCTGCGGGGTGATGCGGGTGCCGTTCCTGCGCTTCATCGCCATCACGCTGGCGACCGCCGGGGTGCATGTCGGGCTGCTGCTGACCCTGATGACCTCGTCGCTCGAAGCGGCGGCGATCCAGGTGCAGGTGATCGGCATCGGCTGCGCCGCCCTGCTGATGGTCCTGCGCACCAAGCGGGCGCAGGCCGTCGTCCGCGCGCTGTTCGCCCGCATCCGGGCGGTGCTGGAGCCGCTGCTGCCCAAGGCCCTGCGCGACGCGCTGCACGGCAGCCCGACCCCGCGCGCCATCGCCCTGCCCGGCCTGCCGGTGGTGCCGGCCGGTGCCCCCACCATCGGCTGGGCGGAGCGCATTCCGCCGCTGCTGTTCTACATCCCGCTGGTGGCGCAGTGGCTGGCGCTCGGCGTCCGCTACCGCAGCCTGTCGCTGCCGACCGCCGCCAACCCGTCGATCGAGGCGGGCGGGCTGCTCGGCGAGTCGAAGATCGCCTGCATGGACCTGATCGGGCCGGAGGCGCGCCGGTGGGCGGCGAAATCCGTCGCCCTGGTCAACCGCCCGTCGCTGACCCCGGCGCAGCTCGAGTCGCTGGCGTCCGGTGCCGGCCTGTCCTTCCCGCTGGTCGCCAAGCCGGACATCGGCTGGCGCGGCATCGGCGTGCGGCTGGTGCGCGACGCCGCCGATCTCTGCACCTATCTGCGCGGCTTCCCGGCCGACGTTAAGCTGATCCTGCAGGAGCATGTGGCTTACGCCGGCGAGGCCGGCATCTTCTACGTCCGCAAGCCGGGGGAGCGGCACGGGCGCATCTTCTCCATGACCTTCCGCTATTACCCGCATGTGGTCGGCGACGGCCGCTCCACCCTGCGCCAGCTGATCGCCGCCGATCCGCGCGCCTCCTGGAAGGCCGACCTGCACCACGAGGCGCTGGCCGACCGGCTGGACGAGGTGCCGGAGGCCGGGCGCACGGTGCGGCTGTCGCTGGTCGGCAGCAGCCGGGTCGGCGGCCTCTACAAGGATGCCTGCGGCCATGTCACCGCGACGCTGACCGCGCGCTTCGACGAGATCGCCGACCAGATGCCGGGCTTCCATTTCGGCCGCTTCGACGTGCGCTTCGCCTCGGTGGAGCGGCTGGCGGTGGGCGAGGATTTCCGCATCATCGAGGTGAACGGCGCCGGGGCCGAGGCCATCCACATGTGGGACCCGGAGTTCAAACTCGGCGACGCCTATGCCACCCTGTTCCACCAGCAGGCGCTGATGTTCGAGGTGGCGGACGCCTGCCGGGCGGCCGGGGCGCAGCCGCTGACCGCGCTGGAATTGGTACGCTATCAGCGCCGCCAGCAGACCTTGCTTCCGCTCTATCCCGCCTCCAACTGAACGGGCGTGCGCATCGCCGCACGCCAATCGGTTGGAGACGAGATGCGCGGCAGCCTGACCCATCTGCGCAACCGCCCGTCGCTGAGTGGGGCGCTGGCCGTAGCATTGCTGGCCGGGGGCCTCGCCGCCGTCTGGCTGCGCCCCACCACCGCGGTGCTGACCGGCTGGAATTGCGGGGTCGCCGCCTACATCCTGCTCGCCGGCATCCTGATGAGCCGGGCCACGGTGGCTTCCATGCGCCGGCGGGCCAGGCTGCTCGACCCCGGCAAATGGGGGGTGCTGGCCGGTGCGGTGCTGGCCTCGCTCGCGGCGCTGGTCGCCATCGTGGCGGAGCTGGTGTCGGCCAAGGGCTCCCCGCACGAGGGGATGGCGGCGGTGCTGTCGGGAGTGACGGTCCTGCTGTCCTGGGGCTTCCTGCATGTCTTCTTCGCCCAGCATTACGCCCACGATTATTGGCTGGGTGGGCAGTCGGGCCAGGAGCGCAGCCTGGATTTTCCCGGCAACGACGCGCCGGATTACCTGGAATTCCTTTATTTCAGCTTCACCGTCGGCATGACAGCACAGGTGTCCGACGTGACCACCCGCGCCGCCGGCATGCGCCGTCTGGTGCTGATGCACGGTGCCCTGTCCTTCCTGTTCAACACCGCGGTGCTGGCGCTGGGCGTCAATCTGGCCGCCGGGCTGGTCAGCTGAGGTCCGCCCCGCCCCGTCGCAATTGCTGCGGCGGAGCCTTAGGAACCCCTTCCCGGCCGCGCGATCTACGCTACTCTCATCGGATCGACCGCCACGCTTCGCGACGCAAGGCCATGCCGACCCCTCCGCTCCCCGCCCGTGCCTTTTCCTTGCGTCTCCGCTGGCCGGTCCGGCTCAGGGCGGCGACGCTGATTTTGCTGCTGGGGCTGCTGTCGCTGGGCCTGGCGTTCGCCGAGGCGTCGGCCCAGACCGCAGCGCCGCCCCCCGCCCAAACCACCGCTCCTCCGCCCGCCCCACCTGCTCCCGCCACGGCCACACCCGCCCCGCCCTCCGCAGCCGCCAGCGCGGCTGACGGCATGATGATGCTGATGCTCAGCGAAGGGCGCGACCGCATGGCGGGGTTCCGCGGCAAGCTCGCCCGGCGGCTGCGCGCCACGCCCGCCATCCCGTCGGCCAT
Source organism: Azospirillum sp. TSH64 (assembly GCF_003116035.1). Taxonomy (GTDB): domain Bacteria; phylum Pseudomonadota; class Alphaproteobacteria; order Azospirillales; family Azospirillaceae; genus Azospirillum. The sequence goes on along the minus strand of NZ_LGQW01000015.1, from coordinate 6,939,344 downwards.
CGTCGCCACCCTGAAGACCCAGAGCCCGACCGGCAGGCCCGACTATTTCCTGCAGGTCATCGCCCTGACCTTCGCCCTCATGGCGGCCGGCCATGGCGTCCAGCATCTGGTCTATCAGCGGCCGGTCGCCCGCCGCCTGCTGCCGTCCCCGGCCGAACCGAGACCGGGCGGCTCCATCCTGGCCGCCCGCTTTCCCCGTCTGGTGGCGCATGTGCTGCTGACGCTGGTCGGCATGCTCTTCGCCACGCTGATCGCCTTCGGGCTCGCCACCGCACTGGTGCCGGAACCGACGCCGATGACCGAGAAGACGGTCATCCTCGCCGGGGCCGGCTATCTGCTGGTCTGGGCCATCGCCCTGTTCTGGCGGCTGGTGATGCCGCCCGGCGCGTCTGCGGATGCCGGCGTGGCCCCGGCGGTGCGCCGGCTGCGGCGCGACCTGACCGCCAGCGGTGCCGTGGGCGTCGCCCTGATGATCGGCACCATCTGGCTGGAGGCGCTGGGCATGCCCTACGACCCGCACGCGGTGCTGGTCGCGCTGTTCGGGCTGCTCACCGTGCTGGCGACGGTCGGCGCACTCTATGCCAACCGCCAGACGGTCGAGCGCGCCTTCCTGGCAGGGCGTCCGGCGGCGACGGTGGCGCCGCTGGAACGGCTGACCCTGCGCCTGTGGTTTCCGGCGGTCCTGGTCTATTTCGCCTATGCCCTGGCGACGCTGGTCAACCGCCTGATCCTGGGCTGGCCGACCGAGCTGCCGCTGCTGCTCGGCGCCTATGCCGTCGCCGCGGCGATCCTCGCCGTCTACGCCACCGTCACCTATGCCACCGAATGGCTGTTCCACCATCGCCGCACCCTGTGGCGGCCGCTGGAGGAAGGCCGGGAGGGTGCGCCGGACGGCGACGGCCAACTCCCCGACACCCCCAGACCGGCGGCCATCGACAGCTACGAGGCGCTGGCCCGGCGGGTGGCGGGCATCCTCGCCGCCGCCGCCGGGGTGGCGGTGACCCTGTCGGTGTGGAACGTCCCGCGCATGCACGGCGATGCGGCGGACAAGCTCATCAGCATCATGACGGTCTGCCTGATCGGCTACGTCGCCTATCACGGCGTCCGCATCTGGATCGACCGCCGGATCGCCGAGGAGGGGCCAACCCCCGGCGCCATTCCGGGCGACGAGGGCAGCGGCCACGGCTCGGCCAGCCGGCTGGCGACGCTGCTGCCGCTGGTGCGCAACTTCATCCTGCTGTCCATCGTCGGCGCCATCCTGCTCAGCGTCCTGATGGATCTGGGCGTCAACATCGCGCCGCTGTTCGCCGGGGCGGGCGTGGCCGGCATCGCCATCGGCTTCGGCGCGCAGACGCTGATCCGCGACATCTTCTCCGGCGCCTTCTTCCTGATCGACGACGCCTTCCGCAAGGGCGAATACATCGAGATCGGCGCCATCCGCGGCACGGTGGAGAAGATCTCGGTGCGCTCGATGCAGCTGCGCCACCATCGCGGCCCGCTGCACACCGTCCCCTTCGGCGAGATCCACCAGCTGACCAACTACTCGCGCGACTGGGTAATCATGAAGCTGCCGCTGCGCATCACCTACGACACCGACGTCGAGAAGGTGCGCAAGCACATCAAGCAGCTGGGCCAGATGCTGCTCGACGACCCCGATCTGGGGCCGAAGTTCCTCCAGCCGCTGAAATCGCAGGGCGTCATCCAGATGGAGGACTCCGCGATGATCCTCCGCGTCAAGTTCATGACCCGGCCCGGCGACCAGTGGGAGATCCGCAAGCGGGTCTATCAGGAACTCAACGCCCTGTTCCGCCGTGAGGGCATCCGCTTCGCCAATCGCGAGGTGACGGTCCGCTTCGCCGGCGAAGCGACGGCTACCAGCGCCACCGGCGACCCGGTGACAATGCAGATCGGCGAGGAGGAGCGCACCCTGGCCGCCGGCGCCGTCCTGCACGCGCTGGGCGAGGACATGCCGGACGCCAAGCCCGCAGCCGGACGGCGCCTGAAGAGCTAGACGCCCCCTCCATTCCCGCTGCCGCGCAGGACTTCCAGGAAGCGGTCCAGCACCAGATTGGGCTGGGCCCCCTTCTTGGTCACCACCTGGAACTCCAGCGCATGGCGGTAGGTGCCGGGCAGCAGCGCCCGCATCATGCCGCGCTCGACCCATTGCCGCGCGTAATGGATGGGCAGGAAGCCGACATAGCATCCGGTCAGGATCAGGAACGCCACCCCCTCGCGGTCGGTGGCGGTCGCGGTGTTGTTCAGCTCGTGCGGAAGCTGCGCCTGGGTCGGCGCCACCGCGTCGGCCGCCTCGACATCCTCCCGCGTCACAGCCCCCTCGGGTCTGTCGAACAGCGGATGGCCGTCGCCGCAATAGAGCAGCGATTCCTCGCTGTAGAGCGGCAGGCCGGCCAGCCCCGGCAATCCGCGCCGGACCGGGACGACGCCGACATGCAGCTGCCCGTCCAGCACGCCGCGCTCGATCTCGTTGGGCGGGATCATGCGGATGTTGACGCGGACCTCCGGCGCCAGCTGCTTCAGGCCGCGCAGCGCGTGGGTCACCCGCATCTGCGGCATGGTGACGAGGTTGTCGGTGATGCCGATGTTCAATTCGCCGCGCAGCCGGCGATGGACCGTGTTGATCTCGCTGCGGAAGCTCTCGGTGCTGGCCAGCAGGCGCAAGCTCGCCTCATAGGCCAGCCGCCCCTCCTCCGTCAGCCGGAAGCCCGCCCGCCCGCGCCAGCACAGCGTCAGCCCGAGCCGGCGTTCCAGATCGGCCATGTGCTGGCTGATCGCGGCGCGGCTGATGTTCAGCTCCACCTCGGCGGCGGAGAAGCCGCCGCACTCCACCACCGTCCGGAACACGCGCAGCAGCCGGATGTCGGCGTCGCTGATCGGGGCCATCGACCGGGCCGGCTTGCTCATGCTGTCGCCTGGGATCGTTGAGCGGGAAAGTTAAGCGGATGCTTACGTGAAGTTCTTCCACTTTGGATTTGATGGCAACCGGGAACCGCTCACACTGACCACAGACAGCAGCCCTGACATATGCGCCCCCCAAACCAAACCGGGAGAACAGCGGATGGCCCCCCTCGACCACGATCATGCCCACGCCGACGCCCACGCCCTCGGCACGGCTGCCGGACTGACGCGCGAGGAGCTTGACGCGCACTGGATGCCCTTCACCGCCAACCGCGAGTTCAAGAAGAACCCGCGCATCATGACGAAGGCGGAGGGCGCCTGGTACTGGGACGCGCAGGGCCGCAAGATCTATGACAGCCTGTCCGGCCTGTGGTGCAGCGGCGCCGGCCATTGCCGCCGCGAGATCGCCGACGCGGTGGCGCAGCAGATCGCCACGCTCGACTACAGCCCGGCCTTCCAGCACGGCCACACCGCCGCCTTCAAGCTGGCGCACAAGCTGGCCTCGATGACGCCGGCCGGTCTCGACCATGTCTTCTTCGTCAATTCCGGGTCGGAGGCCGCCGACACCTCGCTGAAGATGGCGCGGGCCTATTGGCGGATGAAGGGCCAGCCGGCCAAGACCAAGCTGATCGGCCGGGTGAAGGGCTATCACGGCGTCAATTTCGGCGGCACCAGCCTGGGCGGCATCGTCGGCAACCGCAAGCTGTTCGGCACCGGCGTCGATGCCGACCATTTGCCGCACACCCTGCTGCCGCAGAACCTGTTCACCAAGGGCATGCCGGACGAAGGCGCCCATCTGGCCGACGCGCTGGAGGATCTGGTGGCGCTGCACGACGCCTCCAACATCGCCGCGGTGGTGGTGGAGCCGATGGCCGGGTCGGCCGGCGTGCTGCCGCCGCCCAAGGGCTATCTCCAGCGCCTGCGCGAGATCTGCACCAAGCACGGCATCCTGCTGATCTTCGACGAGGTCATCACCGGCTTCGGCCGCATGGGCACCGCCTTCGGCGCCGATTACTTCGGCGTGGTCCCCGACATCATGAACGTCGCCAAGGGCCTGACCAACGGTGCCGTGCCGATGGGTGCGGTGGTCGCCAGCCGCGAGATCTACCAGACCTTCATGGACAATGGCGGCCCTGAGTATCTGGTGGAGTTCCCGCACGGCTACACCTACTCCGCCCACCCGGTCGCCTGCGCCGCCGGCCTCGCCGCCCTCGACCTGTTCGAGCGCGAGAAGCTGGCCGACAAGGCGGCGGCGCTGATGCCGCATTTCGAGGATCTGATCCACGGGCTGAAGGGGCTGCGGAACGTCGCCGACATCCGCAACTGCGGCCTTGCCGGCGCCGTCACCATCGCAGCCCTGCCCGGCGAGCCGGCCCGCCGGCCCTACGAGATCGCCATGAAGTGCTGGGACGCCGGCTATTACGTGCGCTACGGCGGCGACACCCTCCAGTTCGGCCCGCATTTCATCAGCGAGCGCGAGGACCTCGACCGCCTGTTCAACGTCGTCGCCGACGCGATCCAGGCCACGGCGTAAGGGCCACGGCGTAAGAACCTCCACACGCGACATTCCGGGAAAAGCCCAATGCCCATCGTTCCGCACCTGATCGGCGGCAAGACCGACGCTCCCGCCGGCAGCCGCACCGCCGACATCGTCAATCCCGCCACCGGCGAGATCGCCGGTCAGGTGGCGCTCGCCAGCCGCAAGACGGTCGAGGAGGCGATAGCCGCCGCCGAGGCTGCCTTCCCGGGCTGGCGCGCCACGCCGCCGGCCAAGCGCGCCCGCGTCATGTTCCGCTTCAAGCAGCTGCTGGAGGAAAATGCGCAGCGCGTCTGCGCCCTGATCACGGCGGAACACGGCAAGGTGCTGGACGACGCCTTCGGCGAGCTGACCCGCGGCATCGAGAATGTCGAATATGCCTGCGGCGTGCCGGAGCTGCTGAAGGGCGAGTTCTCCAAGAATGTCGGCCCCAGCATCGACAGCTGGTCGGAATTCCAGCCGCTGGGCGTCGTCGCCGGCATCACCCCCTTCAACTTCCCGGCGATGGTCCCGCTGTGGATGTACCCGATCGCCATCGCCTGCGGGAACACCTTCATCCTCAAGCCGTCGGAGCGCGACCCGAGTGCCGCCCTCTATGTCGCCCAGCTGGCCGAAGAGGCCGGACTGCCGCCGGGCGTGCTGAACGTCGTCAACGGCGACAAGGAGGCGGTGGACACGCTGCTGACCGACCCGCGCGTGCAGGGCGTCAGCTTCGTCGGCTCCACCCCCATCGCCGAATATGTCTATGCGACCGCCACCGCCCATGGAAAGCGGGTGCAGGCGCTGGGCGGGGCCAAGAACCACGCCATCGTCATGCCGGACGCCGACCTCGACAACGCGGTCAGCGCGCTGATGGGGGCGGCCTACGGCTCCTGCGGCGAGCGCTGCATGGCGATCTCCGTCGTCGTCGCGGTGGGCGACGAGGTGGCCGACCGGCTCAAGGACAAGCTGTCGGTGGCGCTCCGCGACCTCAAGGTCGGCGCCGGCACGTCCGCCGGCTGCGAGATGGGGCCGCTGGTCACCCGCGCCCATTACGAGAAGGTGAAGGCCTACGTCGACCAGGGCGTCGCCGAGGGCGCCGAGCTGGCGGTGGACGGCCGCGGGCTGGTGGTGCCCGGCCATGAGAACGGCAATTTCCTGGGCGGCTGCCTGTTCGACCGCGTCACCCCGGACATGACCATCTACCGGGAAGAGATCTTCGGCCCGGTCCTCTGCCTCGTCCGCGTCAAGACGATGCAGGAGGGAATGGACCTGATCGACGCCCACGAATACGGCAACGGCACCTGCCTGTTCACCCGCGACGGCGAGGCCGCCCGTTATTTCAGCGACATGATCAAGGTCGGCATGGTCGGCATCAACGTGCCGCTGCCGGTTCCGGTCGCCTATCACAGCTTTGGCGGCTGGAAGCGGTCGCTGTTCGGCGATCTGTCGGCCTACGGTCCGGACGGCGTGCGCTTCTACACCCGCCGCAAGACCGTGACCCAGCGCTGGCCGACCGGCGGCGTCCGCGAAGGCGCCCAGTTCGCCTTCCCGTCGATGAAGTAAAGATCCGTCAGTAAAATCGAGCGGCGGCGGGGACGGCAAGACACCGCCTCGCCGCCGCTCCAGTTTTGACTTCACGCCGCTACCGTGCGGGTTTCGCCCCCGCCAGGATCAGGTCGAGACCCGCGAGGAACGCCTCCCGCTCGTCATGCGTCCGCACCTGCTCCGCCAGCAGGTGAACGAACGGGTATTCCGCGGGATCGCGTCGGGTCCAGCGCTCGACGATTGCAGCCAGGACGGCCGGCCGCTCCGACGCGTGGAACTTGTGGCGCGCGGCGGCCGCGGTCTGCGCAGCGGTGCCCAGCAGATACTGGACGAACGCCGACACGCAGTGGAAAAGCGCCCCGCGCGGAACGCCCAGCAGATCGAACTGCGCGGCACTGCGCTCGAAAACCTCCACCATGGCCGGCTGCCACGGTTCCCTGGCGAGCTGGGTGCCCACCCATGGATGCGCCTCGATGGCGTCGAAGACGCCCAAGGCGATGGCGCGCAGGGCGTCCGCCGGATCGGATCCGCCCGCGATTCCGGCCAGCGCATGGGACAGCACAGCCTCGGTTGCCGCAGAGAGCAGTGCATCCTTGTCCGGGATATGCCAGTAGATCGCCCCGCTTCCGGTCGACAGCCGGTTCGCCAGCGCGCGGAAGGTCAGGGCGCGCTCCCCCTCCCCATCGAGAAGCTCGATGGCGGACGCAACGATCCGCTCCTTGGAAAGCGCATCCTCCCGCCGCTCGGGAGTCTTGGGTCTTGGATCCATGTCTCACCTTGACATGCCTGGAACAACGTTCCAATGAATAGTAATGGAACGCCGTTCCAGAGCAGGGAGAGAGCGCAGTGGAGCAAGCTGTCGTCATCATCGGTGCGGGATTGGGTGGACTGACGCTGGCCCGCGTCCTCCATCTCCATGGCATCTCCTCAATCGTCTACGAGGCGGAGCCGGGCGCCGACAGCCGGACCCAGGGCGGCCAGCTCGACATCCACGACCACAACGGCCAGCTTGCGCTCGCAGCCGCCGGCCTCACCGAGGCGTTCCGGTCGATCATCCACCAGGGCGCAGAGGCGACGCGCGTGCTGGACCGCACCGGCAGCGTGCTCCTCGACCTTCCCGACGACGGACAGAACCGGCGTCCCGAAGTCCTGCGCGGCGATCTGCGCAGGCTGCTCCTCGACTCCCTGCCGGAGGGCACGGTGCGGTGGGGCAGGAAACTCGCCAGCGCCTCACCCCTCGGCGACGGGCGGCACGAGGTCCTGTTCGCGGATGGAAGCCGTGCCATCGCCGGTCTTCTCGTCGGGGCGGACGGCGCATGGTCCCGGGTGCGGCCCCTGCTGTCCGATGCCACGCCCCGTTATGCCGGCGCGACGTTCATCGAGACGTACCTGCACGATGTGGACAGCCGGCATTCCCGATCCGCGACGGCGGTCGGCGCCGGAGCGATGTTCGCCCTGGCGCCGGGCAGAGCCATCTTCGCCCATCGGGAGGCCGGAGACGTGCTGCATGTCTATGTCGAGTTGAAGCGGCCGGCGGACTGGTTTACCGGTATCGACTTCGGCGATCCGGCGGCGAAGGGCCTTGTCGCGGCGGAGTTCGACGGCTGGGCGCCGGAGTTGACCGCCCTCATCACCGGGAGCGACACGCCGCCGGTTCCCCGCATGGTCCACACGCTTCCCACCGGACACCGATGGCAGCGGGTTCCCGGCGTGACGCTGCTGGGAGATGCCGCGCACCTGATGCCGCCGTCTGGCGAAGGCGCCAATCTGGCGATGCTGGACGGTGCCGAACTGGCCGGCGCCCTGGTTCGGCATCCCGGGGATGTCGAAGCGGCGCTTGCCGCCTATGAGGAGCCGATGTTCGCCCGCGCCGCCCTGGAAGCCGTGGACGCCAATCGGATGCTGGAGCTTTGCCTTGGCGACGACGCGCCGTCGGGCTTCATCGACATGATGAGGAGCGTGTCCGAACCAGATCGCCAGCCATCGTGACGGGAGACGGGCTTGCGGCTCGCTTCAGAGGCTTGCCGACCGCCCCGGCCATTGCCGCCACAGCTTGACGGCGCAGACGGCCAGCGGCACCGACAGGGTCGTCCAGCACAGCCAGTCCCAGATGCCGTCGCCCAGGATGGCGGCAGCCAGCCCGACGACGGACAGCCCGGCCAGCGCGGCCGGGATGCGCCAAACCCCGCTCATACCCCCTCTCATGCCTTGCTCCCCAGCTTGGCACCCGATGCAGTCCTGTCGGATGTCGACCGCGCCCGCGGCCGTTTCAGCCAGACGACGAAGCCGGTCACCGTCACCACGCCGGTGACGATGGTGAACAGTGCCCAGATGATCTGCAACGGCAGCCCGCCGTAATCGCCGAAATGGAACGGCCCCGACAGCATCAGCACCGTCATGTACCAGGGCGTGCCGGCCGCCTCGGCGACCACGCCGGTTTCGGCATCGACCAGGGCTACGCTGAGCAGCCGCTGCGTCAGTTCGGTGTGGCCGCGCACGATCACGCTGAAATGCCGGCTGCCGGCATATTCGTTGCCGGGATAGGCGATGAAGGCCAGATCCTTGCCGGGGAAGGCGGCCAGCCCGGCCGCGGCCACTTGGTCGATGGGCACCGCCGGCCCGGTCATCGGCTCGGGATGGCGGGCGGTCATCGCCGCCAGCTCGGTCTTCTGCCAATAGCCGGTGATCAGCGGCGAGAAGGACAGGATGGCGCCGGTCAGCCCGACGACGAAGGCCCAGACCAGAGTCGCCACGCCGAACAGGTTGTGCAGGTCGATGTTGCCGATGCGGGTTCCCCGGCCGAAGCGCAGGATGCCGAAGGCCAGCTTCTTCATGAAGGGGCCGTAGACCACCAGCCCGCTGACCGTGCTGACCACGAACAGCAGCCCCATCACCCCGACGAACATCTGGCCGGCGAAGCCGGTGAACAGGTCGACATGCAGCTTCAACAGGAAGCCGACCAGCGTCTCTTCCGGCTGCTTCAGCATCTGGTTGGCCCCGGTGAAGCCGTTCAGCACCACCCAGCGCCCCAGGTCGAATCCGCGCTCCTCCGGCTTGCCCAGATAGATGTAGTTGACCGCCTTGTCCTCCGGATCGAAGGACAGCAGCTTGGGCACCAGGGCCGGGTCGGCCTTCTGCGCGATGTCGACCAGCGACTGGAGCGGCAGGCGGGCCTGCCCCTCCGTGTAGCTGCTGTCGAGATCTTCCCCCATCAGATGCTGGATCTCGTGGTGGAACACCAGGATCAGCCCGGTCACGCACAGGATCAGCAGGTTGGCCGAACAGATCAGGCTGGTCCAGCGGTGGACGAGGCGCCAGCCCCGCAGGCTCGCAGGCGTCATGACGGCTTCCTTTGGCAATGGGGAAGGGACGGCACGGGATTTACCAGCGATAGCGCAGGCCGGCGGTCACCGTCCGCCGATAGCCGTAGGCGCACCAGTCGCCGTAATAGCAGGAGGCGACATACTCCTTGTCGAACAGGTTCTTGCCGTTGACCGTGACCTCCGCCCCCTGGAGCTTGGACGACAGCGCGCCCAGGTCGTAGGACACCGTGGCGTCGACCAGGGTGAAGGACGGCACCTTGAAGGTGTTGGCCGTGTTGGCCGTGCTGCCGGTGTAGCGCAGGCCGGCACCGACGCCGAGCCCGGTCAGCGCCGTTCCCTCCGGCATGTGGTACATCGCCCAGGCAGAGGCCTGATGGCGCGGCACCGCGGCCAGGCGCTTGCCCTGCAGCCCGTCATTGTCCTTGGTGTATTTGGTGTCGAGGTAGGTGTAGGCGCCGATCAGCTCCAGCTCCTTGGTGACGCCGACCTTGGCCTCCAGCTCGACGCCGCGCGACCGTGCCTCGCCGCTCTGGATGGAGAAGCCGGGATGGGCGGGGTCGCTGGTCAGCAGGTTGCTGCGGGTCAGGTCGAAAGCCGAGACGGTGAACAGGCTGTTCAGGCCGGGCGGCTGGTACTTCACGCCGACCTCGTACTGGGTCCCCTCCTCCGGCTTGAAGGGCTTGCCGCCGAAAGCGACGCCGCTGCTGGGCGTGAAGGATTCGGCATAGCTGACATAGGGGGCGATGCCGTTGTCGAAGACGTAGGTCAGCCCGGCGCGGCCGGTCCAGGCCTGATCGGACTGGGTGCTGCTGCCCGACGCGGTAGTCGAGGTGGTCTTCGCCCAGTCGCGGCGCCCGGCGACCGTCAGGATGAAGCCGCCCAGCTTCATCTGGTCCTGAAGATAGACGCCGGTCTGGCGGCCGTCGATGTCGGTGCGGTAGACCGCCGGCGGGGTGACGGCGATGCCATAGACCGGGTTGAACACGTCGATGGACGGCGCCATCCCGAAGCCGGCGGTGTAATGGCCGTCCAGCCGCTGGTGGTCGACGCCGGCCAGCAGCGTGTGGGAGACCGGGCCGGTGGAGAAGCGCCCTTCGATCTGGTTGTCGAAGGCGTAGGCGTTCATCTCCTCCCGCGAGGTGGCGACGCCGCGGAAGAGGCTGCGGTTGTCGGTGTCGAGGCCGTTGGCGTAGAGGCTGTCGTAGGCGACCTTGGCGTTCAGCCAGCGCCCGTTCAGCCGGACGGTCCAGGCGTCGCCGATCTTCTTGTCGAAGGCGTAGCCGACCGAGGCCTGGCGGCGGTCGAACGTCTCGTAGTTCGGGTCGCCGTCATAGAAATCGACCGGGATTTTGCCGAGCGGGTTCGCCAGCACCGTGCCCTGCGGCGGGATGCCGCCATAGGAATTGCCCTTGGGATCATGCTGGTAGAAGCCCAGCAGGGTCAGGCTGGTCTCGGCATCCGGCTTCCAGGTGAAGGACGGGGCGACGGCGATGCGCTCGTTCTCCGTCATCCGCATCTGGCCGTCCTCGCTGAGGCCGACGGCGGTCAGCCGGTAGAGGAACTTGCCGTCCTTGTCGATGGGGCCGGAGAAGTCGGCGGTGCCGCGCCAATGGTTGTCGGTGCCGTATTCGACCCCGACCTCGTTCAGCGCGGTGGCGGTCGGGCGCTTGGAAACCTGATTGATCAGGCCGCCGGCCTGCGCCTGCCCGTACAGCACGGAGGTCGGGCCCTTCAGCACCTCCGCCCGCTCCAGCAGATAGGGGTCGACCTGCGATGCAGCGTAGTAGAGCGACTGGAGCTTCAGCCCGTTCAGGTAGGTGTCGGCGTCGAAGCCGCGGATCTTCAGCTGGTCGTAGCGGGTCGCCACGGCGCCGCGGGTCTCCGCCGTCACGCCGGAGGTGTAGCGCACGATCTGGTTCAGCGTCTGCGCGTTCTGGTCGCGGATCTGGTCGGCCGGAATGACGGAGATCGATTGCGGCGTCTCGATCAGCGGCGTGTCGGTCTTGGTGCCGGTCGCCTGCTGGTTGGCGACATAGCCGGTCACCGGCGACAGCGCCGTTTCGCCCTGCCCGGTCACCGTCACCGCCGGCATCTGCACCGCGGCGCCGTCGGCCCCTTGCCCGCCGGCACTTTGCGCCAGCGCCACCTGGGTCATTGCCAGTTGGGCCGCCGGCACCATCAGCCCGCCCAGCACCATGGCGCCGAACGCCGCCCCCCGCGACACCCGACCGCCGTCCACTCGTCTCTTCACGATGATTGCCCCCGACACGAATAAGAATCATTCGCAGTTATTGGCCCTCATAATGCAAATGATTCTTATCTTCAATACCTATCCGCGTATGTGACGCGACAATCGCATTCAACCCGTCTCCCACCCTGGAGACGTCGGAAGACCCTCCGAAAAAATCTTCGCCGCCCCCCGACGAATCCGCTCCGCCGTCCCGTATCAGGGACGGACAGAAAAACTGGAGCGGCGGAATGCGCCGTCCGGTCGGATGTCGGGACAAGCGTCGGAACAGGTCATGACGATTCGTTGGAAGCCGGTGGTCACCGGCGTTGTTCTTGCCGGACTGGTCGGCGGCGTCGGCTACGCGGTTCAGCAGAAGCTGGCCCCGCCGGCGGCCACTCAGCCGGGCGGTCCTCCCGGCGGCGGTCCAGGCGGTGGTCCAGGCGGCCCGCGCAACAGCGTGGTGGCGGTCCAGGCCGGCACCGTGGCGCGCGAGGACGTGCCGATCTGGTTCGACGGCATCGGCACGGTCCAGGCCTTCAACACGGTCACAGTGCGCGCCCGCGTCGATGGCGAGCTTCAGCGCGTCTCGCTTCAGGAAGGCCAGCTGGTCAAGGCCGGCGACCTGCTGGCGACCATCGATTCCCGTCCGCTCCAGGCCCAGTTGGCCCAGGCCCAGGCGAAGAAGGCGCAGGACGAGGCGCAGCTCGCCAACGCGCGGCGCGACCTGGAGCGCAACATGGGCCTGAAGGAATTCGCCTCGCGCCAGACGGTCGACACCCAGCGCGCGCTGGTCGCCCAGTACGAGGCGCAGATCCGCGCCGACGAGGCGGCCATCGATGCGGTGCAGGTCCAGCTGAACTACACCACCGTCACCGCCCCGCTCAGCGGCCGCATCGGCCTGCGCAACGTCGACCAGGGCAACGTGGTGCGGGCCAGCGACCAGAACGGCATCGCCACCATCACGCAAATCCAGCCCATCGCCGTCCTCTTCACCCTGCCGGAGAAACAGCTTCAGGCCGTGCTCGCCGCCCAGGCGCAAGGCGTGGTCAAGGTGGAGGCGCAGGACCGCGAAGGCCGCCGCGTGCTCGACACCGGCAAGCTGTCGGTGGTGGACAATCTGATCGACAGCGGCACCGGCACCATCCGCCTGAAGGCCGAGATGCCCAACGACCCGCAGAAGCTGTGGCCGGGCCAGTTCGTCAATGTCCGCCTGCTCTCCACCGTCCGCCGCGGCGCCACCACCGTGCCCTCGACCGTGGTGCAGCGCGGCCCCCAGGGTACCTACGCCTACGTCATCAAGGACGATTTGACGGTGGAGCAGCGCCCGATCAAGGTCGCCCGCCAGGAGGAGACCAAGGCCATCATCGACGAGGGGCTGACCCCCGGCGAGCGGGTGGTGGTGGACGGCCAGTACCGTTTGCAGCCCGGCTCCAAAATCCGCATCGTCGAGCCCATCGCCTCGGCGGCCCCTGTCGGCACCGCTCCCGCCGCCGCACCGGAAGCCGCTCCCGCCGGCAGGACGCCCAACCAGCAGCAGGACCCGGCGGCACGCGAGGAACGGCGGCGCGAACGGCAGCAGCAACGCGAAAACAACGGCGGCGCTCCAACTCCGGGCCCCGGCCCCGGCGCCCCGCGTGAGGGACGGCAGCCCTCATGAACATCTCCGCCCCCTTCATCCTGCGGCCGGTCGCCACCGGCCTGCTGATGCTGGCGGTGGTGCTGCTGGGCCTGCTGGGCTACAGCACCCTGCCGATCTCCTCGCTGCCGACGGTCGATTTCCCGACGGTGCGCGTCACCACCCAGCTGCCGGGTGCCGCCCCCGACGTGATGGCCTCCTCGGTCACCGCCCCGCTGGAACGCCAGCTCGGCCAGATCGCCGGCATCTCGTCGATGGTGTCGACCAGCTCCTTCGGGCTGTCGGTCATTACCCTGCAATTCGACCTGACCCGCGACATCGACGCCGCCTCTCAGGATGTGCAGTCGGCGATCAGCGCCGCGTCGGGCACGCTGCCCAAGGGCCTGCCGAACCCGCCGGTCTACGACAAGGTCAACCCGGCCGACACGCCGGTGATGGTGCTGGCGCTGAGTTCGGACAGCCTGCGGCTGGAAACCGTCAGCGACGCCGCCGACACGCTGCTGGCGCAGAAGCTGTCCCAGGTCGACGGCGTCGGCTATGTCGGGATCGAAGGGGGCCTGCGCCCCGCCGTCCGCGTGCAGGTCAACCCGGCCGCCGTTGCCGGTCTCGGCCTGACCCTGGAGGATGTGCGGACCACCATCACCCAGGCCAACGTCAACGCGCCCAAGGGCAGCTTCGACGGCCCGCGCCAGTCCTGGTCCATCGGCGTCAACGACCAGATCGAGAATGCCGCCGCCTACCGCCCGATCATCGTCGCCTACAAGAACGGCGGCCCGGTGCGGCTGACCGACATCGGCACCGTGGTCGATTCGGTGGAGAACACCCGGCTGGCGGCGTGGCATGACGGCAAGCCCGCGGTGCTGCTGAACGTGCTGCGCCAGCCCGGCGCCAACATCATCGACACGGTGGACCGCATCCACAAGCTGCTGCCCTCGCTCCAGGCGAGCCTGCCGCCGCAGATCCATATGGCGGTGCTGACCGACCGGACGGAGACCATCCGCGCCTCGGTGGTGGACGTGCAGAAGACGCTGGTGCTGACCGCCGGGCTGGTGGTGCTGGTGATCTTCCTGTTCCTGCGCAAGGCGTGGGCGACGGTGATCCCGGCGGCGGCACTGCCGCTGTCGCTGATCGGCACCTTCGGCATCATGGCGCTGTGCGGCTTCAGCCTCGACAACCTGTCGCTGATGGCGCTGACCATCGCGTCCGGCTTCGTCGTCGACGACGCCATCGTGATGATCGAGAACATCGTCCGCTACATCGAGAAGGGCGAGAAGCCGTTGCCGGCGGCCCTCAAAGGCGCCCGCCAGATCGGCTTCACCGTGGTCTCGCTGACCCTGTCGCTGATCGCGGTGTTCATCCCGCTGCTGTTCATGGGCGGCGTGGTCGGCCGGCTGTTCCGCGAGTTCGCCATCACGCTGTCCATCGCCGTTCTGGTGTCGGCGGTGATCTCGCTGACGCTGACGCCGATGATGTGCGCCCGCCTGCTGAAAGCGGAGACCGAGAGCAAGCCCAACGGCCTGTTCCGCTGGACCGAGCGCGGCTTCGACGCGCTGCTGAACGGCTATGCCGCCTCGCTGCGCTTCGTTCTGCGCCACCAGCCGGCGACCCTGGTCTTCACCATTGCCACGCTGGCCGCCACGCTTTACCTCTACGATGTGGTGCCCAAGGGCTTCCTGCCGCAGCAGGACACCGGCGTCATCATCGGCGTCACCGACGCCGCCCCCTCCATCTCGGTCAAGGCGATGGCGGAGCGCCAGCGCGAGGTCGCCGACATCGTCCGCCGCGACCCCGACGTCGCCGGGGTGGCGAGCTTCGTCGGCACCGGCACGGTGAACGCCACCACCAACACCGGCAACCTGACCATCGCGCTGAAGCCGCGCGACCAGCGAAGATCCTCGGCGGAGGAAATCATCGCCCGCCTGCGCGCCGCCACCGGCGACCTGAAGGGCGTGTCGCTGTTCATGCAGGCGGTGCAGGACGTGCAGATCGACAGCCGCGTCAGCCGCACGCAATACCAGTACGTGTTGCAGGACGCCGACCCGCGCGAACTGGAAAGCTGGACCCCGCGCCTGCTGGAATCCCTGCGCGCCCGTCCGGAACTGACCGACGTGGCGACCGACCAGCAGCCGGACGGCTTGCAGGTCTATCTCACCATCGACCGCGACGCCGCCAGCCGCCTGCATGTGCTGCCCCAGGCCATCGACGACACGCTCTACGACGCCTTCGGCCAGCGCCAGGTCTCGACCATCTATACCCAGACCAACCAGTACCGCGTGATCCTGGAGGTCGAGCCGTCCTTCCAGATGGATCCGGCGTCCCTGTCGAAGATCTATGTGAAGGCCAGCGGCGGCACCGTCGTTCCCTTGAACGCCATCGTGTCGGTGGAGCGCAAGACCGCCCCCCTGGTCATCACCCACCAGGGCCAGTTCCCGTCGGTCACCCTGTCCTTCAACGTGGCGCACGGCGTCTCGCTGGGGGCGGCGGTGGCGGCGATCCAGCAGGCGCGCGACAGCATCGGCATGCCCGACACCGCGACCGCCCGCTTCGCCGGCACGGCCGCCGAGTTCCGCGCCTCGCTCGACACCCAGCCCTGGCTGATCCTGGCGGCGGTGGTCGCGGTCTATATCGTGCTGGGCGTGCTGTACGAGAGCACGATCCACCCGATCACCATCCTGTCGACCCTGCCGTCCGCCGGCATCGGCGCCCTGCTGGCGCTGATGGCGACCGGCCACGACCTGTCGCTGATCGCCCTGGTCGGCATCGTGCTGCTGATCGGCATCGTCAAGAAGAACGCCATCATGATGATCGACTTCGCCCTGGAGGCGGAGCGCAACCAGGGCATGGCGCCGGAACGCTCGATCTACGAGGCGTCGCTCCTGCGCTTCCGCCCGATCATGATGACCACCATGGCGGCCCTGCTCGGCGCCCTGCCGCTGGCGCTGGAGAACGGCACCGGGTCGGAGCTGCGCCGGCCGATGGGCATCGCCATCGTCGGCGGGCTGCTGGTCAGCCAGGTTCTGACGCTCTACACCACGCCGGTGGTCTATCTCTACATGGACCGTCTCGGCAGCCGGCTCGGCCGCTGGCTGCGGCCCTGGCGGCGGAAGGACACGGCGGAGCCGGGCAATGGCCAGGATGCTGTCCAGTCGCCCGGCCGGGCGGCGGCGGAGTAGCCGGCCATGGCCTCCCTCAACCTCACCCCCCTGGCTTCGGCCGCCTCGCTTTCCGCCCTGTTCATCCGGCGGCCGGTCGGCACCGCGCTGCTGATGGTCGGGCTGATGATCCTGGGGGCGGTGGCCTACCGCTTCCTGCCGGTGGCGCCGCTGCCGCAGGTGGAATTCCCCACCATCATCGTCACCGCGTCGCTGCCCGGCGCCAGCCCTGAGACGATGGCGGCCTCCGTCGCCACGCCGCTGGAACGCCGGCTCTCCCGCATCGCCGGCGTGTCGGAGATGACCTCCAACAGCAAGCTCGGCAGCACCACCGTCGTCGTGCAGTTCGACCTGAACCGCAATGTCGAGGCGGCGTCGCGCGACGTGCAGGCCGCCATCAACGCCGCCGGCGGCGACCTGCCGGCCGACCTGCCGAGCCCGCCCAAGATGCGGCGCATCAACCCGGCCGACGCGCCGGTGATGACGCTCGCCATGACCTCCACCACGCTGGCCCCGGCGGAGCTCTACAACCTCGCCGACAGCATCATCGGCCAGCGGCTGAGCCAGATCGAGGGGGTGGCCCAGGTCTCCATCAACGGGGCGGAGAAGACGGCGGTGCGCGTGCGCGTCAACGCCGCCGCCGCGGCCAACATGGGCGTCAGCCTGGAGTCGATCCGCACCGTCATCTCCCAGGCGAATGCCAACGGCGCCAAGGGCAGCTTCGACGGCACCCACGAATCCTGGTCCATCGGCGCCAGCGACCAGCTGTTCGGCGCAGAATCCTACCGCCGGCTGATCGTGACCGAGAAGAACGGCGCGACCATCCGGCTCGGCGACCTCGCCGACGTGATCGAGGCGCCGGAGAACAGCCGCACCGCGGCGTGGCAGGACGGCCACCGCGCCATCCTGATCAACATCCAGAAACAGCCGGGCTCCAACGTGGTGGAGACGGTCGACCGCATCCGGGCGGAGCTGCCGACCTTGCGCGGCTGGATGCCGCCGGGGGTCAGCCTGTCGGTGCGCACCGACCGCACGCCGACCATCCGCGCCTCCATCGACGACGTGCAGAAGACGCTGGCGGTCACGGTGGCGCTGGTGGTGATGGTGATGGCGCTGTTCCTGCGCCGGCTGTGGGCGACGGTGATCCCGGCGGCCTCGGTGCCGCTGTCGCTGGCCGGCACCTGCGGCGTGATGTGGATCGTCGGCTACAGCCTGGACAATTTCTCACTGATGGCGCTGACCATCTCGGTCGGCTTCGTGGTGGACGACGCCATCGTCGTCATCGAGAACATCGTCCGCCACATCGAAAAGGGCGCCAAGCCCTTCGAGGCGGCGGTGAAGGGCGCCCGGCAGGTCGCCTTCACCGTGGTGTCGATCAGCCTGTCGCTGATCGCCGTCTTCATCCCCATCCTGTTCATGGGCGGCATCCAGGGCCGGCTGTTCCGCGAGTTCGCCGTGGTGCTGTCGGTCGCCATCGCCGTCTCGGCGGTGGTGTCGCTGACCCTGACCCCGATGATGTGCGCCCATCTGCTGCAGCCGGAGGCCGAGCGCGGCCCCCCCGGACGCCTCGCCCGCGCGCTTTCCTGGGCCGGCGACCGGCTGTTCGGCCTCTATGCCGGCGGGCTGGACTGGGTTCTCGCCCACCGCCGCACCATGCTGGCGGCGACCTTCGCCATCATCGGCGTCAGCGTCTGGCTCTACGGGCAGGTGCCGAAGGGCTTCGTGCCGCAGCAGGACACCGGCCTGCTGATCGGCTTCAGCGACCCGCCGCCGGACATCTCCTTCCGCGCCATGGTGACGCGCCAGCGGGCCTTGCAGGACGCGGTGGCCGGAGACCCGGCGGTGGAGAGCGTCGGCGGCACCGTCGGCGGCGGCGGTCCGGGCGGCACCTATTCCGGCCAGATCTTCATCGCCCTGAAACCGAAGGCGGAGCGCGACGACCTCGCCACCGTCACCCAGCGGCTGCGCCAGCGCGCCGGCCGGGTGCCGGGGGTGCAGCTTTACCTGACGCCGGTGCAGGACATCCGCGTCGGCGGCTTCCAGGGCCGCAGCCAGTACCGCTACAGCCTGCAGGATTCCGACATCGCTGCGCTGAACGAGTGGGCGCCCAAGCTGGTCGACAAGATGCGCACCCTGCCGGAGCTTGTCGACGTCGCCAACGACCGCCAGAATGGCGGCATCCAGGCCAACGTCATCGTCGACCGCGACGCCGCCACCCGGCTCGGCGTGTCCTTGAGCGCTTTGGAGTCGACGCTCTACGACGCCTTCGGCCAGCGGCAGGTCTCGACCATGTATCTGGCGCAGAACCAGCACAAGGTGGTGCTGGAGGTCGAGCCGTCCGAAGCGCTCGGCCCCGACGACCTCAAGCGCATCTATGTATCGGGCCGCAGCGGCATGGTTCCGCTGTCGGCGGTGTCGCGCGTCGTCATCGGCAACCAGGCCGCCAGCATCCAGCACCAGAGCGGTTTCCCGGTCGCCAACCTGACCTTCGACCTCGCCCCCGGCGTCTCGCTGTCCCAGGCGACCGAGCTGATCCAGCGGGCGGCGGAGGACATCGGCATGCCGGCCAGCATCCGCGCCGGCTTCCAGGGCGACGCGCGCGCCTTCCAGCAATCCTCCTCCAGCCAGCCGCTGCTGATCCTGGCGGCGCTGATCACCATCTACATCGTGCTGGGCGTCCTCTACGAAAGCCTGATCCACCCGCTGACCATCCTGTCGACCCTGCCGTCGGCCGGTCTGGGGGCACTGATCGCGCTGATCCTGACCGGCTACGACCTGTCGATCGTGGCCCTGATCGGCATCATCCTGCTGATCGGCATCGTCAAGAAGAACGCCATCATGATGATCGACTTCGCCCTGGAGGCGGAGCGGGAGCGCGGCCTGTCGCCCTTGGAGGCGATCCGCGAGGCCGGTCTGGTCCGCTTCCGCCCGATCATGATGACGACGATGGCAGCACTGCTGGGTGCCGTTCCGCTCGCCTTCGACTATGGCACCGGCGGCGAGATCCGCCGCCCGCTCGGCATCGCCATCATCGGCGGTCTGCTGGTCAGCCAGATGCTGACGCTCTACACGACGCCGGTGGTCTATCTGACGCTGGAACGGCTGGCCCTGCGGCGCAACCGCCGCGCCGCCATCGCAGCACCCGCGGAATAGGGGGGCGAGGATGGCTGCGGTTCTTTCTCTTCCTGTCGCGCTGCGCTGGCGCCTCTCGACCCTCTTGGGCATAGTTCTCGCCCACGGCAGGAGCGGAGCCCCGGTGGTCGAGGCGAGCGACACGGACGACGAACTGATGGGCCGCGTGGCCGGCGGCGACGCCGCCGCCTTCGACCGTCTGGCCGCCCGCCACATGCGCCGCGCGGTGGCGCTGGCCCAGCGGATGACCGGCAACCCGTCCGACGCCGACGAGATCGCGCAGGAGGCCTTCCTGCGGGTCTGGCAGCATGCCGGGCGCTGGGACGGGGCGCGCGCCGCCTTCACCACCTGGCTCTACCGCATCGTGATGAACCTCGCCATCGACCGCGGCCGCCGTCCCGGCTGGTCGCCGCTGGAGGATGCCGGCGACCTGCCCGACCAGACCCCCGACGCGCTGACCCGCATCGCCGAGCGCCAGACCGCCGAGCGGGTCAACCGGGCGCTGGCGGCCCTGCCCGACCGCCAGCGCGCCGCCGTCGTGCTGTTCCACCAGGAGGGGCTCAGCCTGCGTCAGGCCGCCGAGATCCTGACCATGGGCGAAAGCGCCTTCGCCTCGCTGCTGGCCCGCGCCCGGGCCGCGCTGAAGACGGCGCTCGGCCCCGACGATCCAGCATGAAGGAGGATGCCATGACCGACGAAGACTTCCTCCGCCACCTCGACGATTACGGCGCCTCGCCGCAGCGCTGGCCGGCGGAGCTGCGTGCGGAGGCCGAAGCGGCGCTGGCCCGCTCCCCCGCCCTCCGCATCGCCCTGGATAGCGCCGCCGCCTTCGACCGGCTGCTGGCGGCCCCCGCAGCGCCGGTAGACGACGCCCGCGTCGCCCGCCTGCTGTCCGCCGTCGGCGCTGCGGCGCGGACCGTGCCGCAGGAGGGCGTGGTCATGCTGCTGCTCGGCCGGATGCCGCGGCGGAGGGTGGCCGGCTTCTGCGTCGCCCTGCTGGCGCTGGGCTGGCTGACCGGGGGCTGGTTCGCCGGCCATCTCGCCAGCCCGCTCCCCTCGGCACCACGCAGCCAGGAGCTGGCCCTGCTGAACGACGAGGTCGTCACCCTGTTCGACGGAGATCCCCGATGAACGGCCTCGTTGCCCCCGGTCGCCCGCAGCCCTCCCTCCTGACCCGCCTCCGGCAGGGGATGAGCCTGCGCCGGCTGGCGCTGCTGTCGCTGGCGCTGAACCTGTTCCTGGCCGCCATGCTGGTCGGCACCACCCGCAAGCCGGCGCCCCCGCCCTACCGGCCGATGCCCGACCGCTTCGTCGAGCATGTGGCTGCCGGCATGTCCGACGCCGACGCCGCCCGCCTGCGCGCCATTTTCGAGCCGCTGCGCCCGCGCTATGACACGCTGACCGAGGATTATCGCCAGGAGGGGCAACGGGTGCGCGCCCTGCTTCAGGCGGAGCCTGTGGATTTCGAGTCCCTGAACGCCGCGATCGCCGCAGCCCGCGCCAAGCGCCGCCTGATCGGCGAATTGACCGAGCAGACCGTGCTGCTCGTGCTGCCCGACCTCTCGCCTGCCGGACGGCTGCGGATGGTCGGAGGATGGGGAACCGCTGGCGTCCCTGACACGCCCAAAAAATAGGCAAACCCACTCATCCACAGGCCGGATGCGCCCGCCGGAAGGATGCGGAAGATTCTGTTCGGAGTTTGCGCACACATCTATCCACAGATTCTGTGGAGAAGAAAACCGGCAGAAATTTTATCCACACAAATTCACATTCTATCATCCCCAAGTTTTATCGCCCGCCTTCCCATGGATCCTTGTATCCACCACCGATCCGGCATATCCAAATGACGAGGCCAATTCATGTAGATTGGCAAGATCGATGGGGGATCGTCATGATCGGAGATCCATTTCATCCAAAGAAGGCGACGATCTCTTTGCGCGTTGACCGCAGAATCAAAGATGTCGCCAAGAATTACGCACGCCAGCGGCAGACGCCTTTGGCCGAGGTCATGCGCGACCTCTTAGCCCGCTACGTCGCCGAATGCGCGCGGGAGAATGCCCTGGCGTCCCCGGACCTGTTGAAGGACCGGCCGGCGCAATATGTGGATTTCGCAAAGCTGGAAGGCCTGATGGGCCGTCAGGAGTAGGCGCGCGCGCCCGGAGGGGATCTTGAGCGGGCGGCCCCGCCCCCATACATCGACGGTGGACACGCTGCCAGGGGAAGGAGCCCCGCCATGCCGCCCACCGCCAGTTCTTCCACAGGCGCCCAATCCGGCGCCGACAGCCTTCACGTCGCCTGCCCGCACTGCGACACGCTGAACCGCGTGCCTCCCGCCCGGCTCGGCGGCGGCAAATGCGGCCGCTGCGGCAAGGCGCTGTTCGAGGGCAAGCCGGTGGCGCTCGACGCCCGCCGCTTCGCCGCCCATGCCGAGCGTGGCGACCTGCCCCTGCTGATCGATTTCTGGGCCGACTGGTGCGGCCCCTGCCGCGCGATGGCCCCGGCCTTCGCCCAGGCCGCAGCCCAGCTCGAACCGCAAATCCGCCTCGCCAAGATCGACACCGAGGCCTCGCCGGACCTCGCCGCCCGCTTCGCCATCCGCAGCATCCCGTCCCTGATCCTGGTCCGGCACGGCCGCGAGATCGCCCGCACCGCCGGCGCCATGCCGCTGCCGGCACTGGTGGCGTGGGTCCGCCAGACGCTGGGCTGACCGCGCAATCAAGCCTTGTCGAACACTCAACACTCCGCTAGGCGCCCAAACAACGCTATTGATAATTATTTGCATCGATTACCCGTTTGGTTTATTCGCATTCGAAGGAAATCCCGGAGCACACCCGCCGCCAAGCCGCCGGGCCGCGTTCCCCGGTTTCCGTCGGATCGACAAAGCCGGGGAAGGTCGTCGCGTGGAGTCCTTGAAACTAATCGCAGGCATTGCTTGCGCAGCCATTGCCTCCACGAGCGCCGCGACGGCCCGGGCCGAAGACAGCACCCCCGGAACGACCGGACCGGTCCTGGAACTCGCCCCGATCACCTTGATCGGCAAGGGCGCCGCCACCGACGGCTACCAGCCCAAGCGCACGTCGATCGCCACCGGAACCGACACGCCGCTGCTCGACGTGCCGCAGGCGGTCAGCGTGGTGGCGGCCCCCGTCCTCAAGGACCAGGCCGCCCGCACGCTGGACGAGGCGCTGGCGAACGTCAGCGGCGTCACCCAGGGCAACACGCTGGGCGGCACCCAGGACGCCTTCATGAAGCGCGGCTTCGGCGACAACCGCGACGGCTCGACCATGCGCGACGGCCTGCGGACGGCGATGCCGCGCAGCTTCACCGCCGGGGCCGACCGCGTCGAGGTCCTGAAGGGGCCGGCCTCGATGCTCTACGGCATCCTCGACCCCGGCGGGCTGGTGAACGTCGTCAGCAAGGCCCCCGAACTGACCCGGCGCGGCGAGGCCCAGGCCTGGGGCAGCAGCTTCGGCGGCGGCGGCGGACAGCTCGACGTCACCGGGCCGCTGACCGCCGGCTCCAACCTCGCCTACCGCTTCGTCGGCGACATCCAGGACACCGCCTACTGGCGCAATTTCGGCCGCGTCCGGCAGAAGACCGTCGCCCCGTCGCTCGCCTGGTACGGCGACGACACCACGGTCACGCTCGGCTACGAATACACCCGCTATCAGGTGCCGTTCGACCGCGGCACCATCTTCGACACCGCGACCGGCAAGGCGGTGCCGGTGTCGAAGCGGGAACGCTTCGACGAACCCTACAACGTCACCAGCGGCTTCACCCATCTCGCCCGCATCGGCATCAGCCACAAGATCGACTCCGACTGGACCGTCAGCGCCAACTACGCCTACAGCCACAACTGGTACAAGGACGATCAGGCGCGCGTCACCGCCTACAACGCCCGGACCGGAGTGCTGACCCGCCGCGCCGACGCCACGCAGGATTCCAACGTCGACGTCCATGCCGTCCGCGCCGACCTCAACGGCAAGGTGACGTTCGCCGGGCTGCGCCACCAGCTTCTGTTCGGCGCCTCCTACGATTACAGCGACACGCTGCGCACCGACCTGATCCGCGGCCCGACCTCCGCCGCCTTCAACATCTACCGGCCGGTCTATGGCCGCTTGCCCACCAGCCGCAACGTGGTGGCGACCGACAGCGACCAGACCGAACGGCTGGAAACCTCCTCGGTCTATGCCCAGGATTCGATCGAGCTTGGCGACCGCTGGATCGTGCTGGGCGGCCTGCGCTACCAGTATTACGACCAGTATGCCGGCCGCGGGCGGCCCTTCCGCGCCAACACCGACGTGCAGGACGGCAAGCTCGTGCCCCGGGCCGGCGTCGTCTACAAGGTGACGCCCGATGCGTCGGTCTATGCCAGCTGGAGCCAGAGCTTCCGCCCGAACTCCTCGATCTCCAGCTATCTCGGCGCCCTGCCGCCGGAGGAGGGCGATGCCTACGAGGTCGGCGCCAAGGTGGAACTCGCCCGCGGCCTGACCGCCACCGCAGCATTGTTCGACCTGCGCAAGCGCAACGTGCTCTATTCGGAGGTGGTCAACGGCCTCACCGTCAACCGCACCGCCGGTGCCGTGCGCTCGCGCGGCTTCGAGTTGGATGTCGCCGGCGAGGTGGCGCCGGGCTGGAGCGTCATCGGCAGCTACAGCCTGCTCGACGCCCAGGTGACCAAGGATCCGCTCTACCGGGGCAACCGGCTGGCCAACGTCGCCCGCAGCACCGCCTCGCTCTTCGTCACCCACGACTTCGGCCCGGTGCTGGGCAGCAATGCGCTCCGTGTCGGCGGCGGCGCCCGCTATGCCGGCAAGCGCGCCGGCGATGCCGCCAACAGCTTCTACCTGCCCTCCTACGTCGTCGCCGACGCCTTCGCCGCCTACGACACCGACGTCCACGGCACGCCGGTCAGCTTCCAGGTCAACGTCAAGAACATCTTCGACAAAACCTACTACACCTCGGCGGTCAACAATCTCGGCGTCGCCATCGGCGAGCCGTTGCAGGCGGTGTTCCAGACCCGGGTCAGCTTCTGATGCGCGTCATCCCGCCATTCTCCCTGGCCACCGCCGTTTTATTGCTGGTGCTGTCGCCCGGCCTGTGTGGGGCGGCGGAGATCCGCACGACCGATCTCGCCGGCAACGAAATCGTCCTGCCGAAGCCGGCGGAGCGGATCGTGGCGCTTCCCGCCCCCTCCGCCCCGACGTTGATCGCCGCCGACCGTTCGGCCGACCGTCTGGTCGGCATGCACCAGACGGTGGGCGAGGTGGCGAAGGGCGGCCTGCTCGGCCGGCTGTTTCCGCGGCTGAACCGGCTTCCCGCCTCGCTGCTCAGCGCCGGCAAGTCGGCCTTCATGCCGAATGTCGAGGCCATCGCCGCCCTGGAACCCGACCTCGTCCTGCAACGGGGCGAGCTGGGCGCGCAGGTGGTGTCGCCGCTGGCCGAGGCCGGGTTGAAGACCGCGCTGGTCGTCTATGGCGATGAGGAGACCACCCGCCGCAACATCCGGCTGATGGCCGACCTGACCGGGCATCCCGAACGGGCCGGGGCCCTGATCGGCTGGCGGGACGAGGTGTTGGCGCGCATCCGCCGCCCCGCCCCGGCCACGGCCCTGACTGCCGTCAAGACACCGACGGTGCTTTTCCTCTCCAGGCTCGCCGGCCATCTGGTGGTGACCGGGAAGGGGACGCCGACCGATTTCGCCATCGCCGCGGCCGGCGGCCGCAACCTCGCCGCCGAGCGCAGCGGCTCGATCACCGTCACCGCCGAGCAGATCATGATCTGGGACCCGGAGGTGATCCTGCTGAACAGCGCCGACCGCGATTTGCAACCGGCCGACATCCGCAACGACCCGCTGCTCTCCGGCACCGCCGCGGCGAAGGCGGGCCGGGTCTACAAGGTGCCGGTCGGCGCCTTCCGCTGGGAACCGCCGAACGCCGAGAACCCGCTGTTCTGGCTGTGGCTGGCCAAGCTGTTCCACCCAGACGCCAACGGCTACGACCTGCGGGCCGAGGTGCGGCGCGGCATCGGGCTGGTCTATGGCCTTGAGCCGACCGACGCCGAGATCGACCGGCTGCTGCTGGCCGACGTCAACCGGGGGGCGCTGAACTATGACCGCATCGTCGGCCCCTGATGCCGTTTCCGGCACCGCTGCCGCCTCCCTGCCCGGCCGCCCTTGGCTGCTGGCGGCGATGGCGGTCGGGCTGCTGGCGATGATGCTGGTGGCGCTGTGCGCCGGCCGCCTCTCCATCCCGCCGGTCACGGCGCTGCGCATCGTCGCGGCGCAACTGCTGCCCGGCGGATTGGACGCCGACTGGAGTTCCTTGCAGGAACGCATCGTCCTGCTCGTCCGCCTGCCGCGCGTGCTGATGGCGGCGGCCTGCGGCGCCGGGCTGGCGCTGTGCGGCGCCGCCCTGCAGGGCGTCTTCCGCAATCCGCTGGTGTCGCCGCACATCCTGGGCGTGTCGTCGGGCGCCTCGCTCGGCGGGGCGGTGGCGATCCTGCTCGGCCTGTCGGGGGCGGCGCTGGTCGGGCTGTCCTTCGTCGCCGGCTGTGCCGCCCTGCTGCTGGTCGGGCTGCTCGCCCGCATCGACGGGCGCAGCGGCGTCGTCACCGTCGTGCTGACCGGCGTCGTGGTGTCGGCGCTGTTCAGCGCGCTGGTGTCGATGGCGCAGTTCGTCGCCGACCCCGACAGCTCGCTGCCGGCCATCGTGTTCTGGCTGATGGGCAGCTTCGCCGCGTCGGGCTGGCGCCAGACCCTGCTGGCGGTGCCGGTGATCCTGGCCGGGCTGCTGGCGATCTGGGCGATGCGCTTCCGCATCAACCTGCTGTCGCTGGGCGAGGACGACGCCCGCATGCTGGGCGTGCGGGTGGAGCGCGACCGCTGGCTGATCTTCGCCGCGGTGGCGCTGGTCGAGGCGACGGTGGTGGCCTTCTCCGGCGTGATCGGCTGGGTCGGGCTGGTGGTCCCGCATTTCGCCCGGCTGCTGGTTGGGTCCGACCACCGCATCCTGATCCCGGCCTCGGCGCTGATGGGCGCGGCCTATCTGCTGCTGATCGACACCATCGCCCGCACCGCGACCACCGCGGAAATCCCGCTCGGCGTGCTGACCGCCATCGTCGGCGCGCCGATCTTCGCGCTGCTGCTGCGGCGCCGGCAGAAGCAGGAGATGGGCGAATGAGCAGGCTGGAGATCCGACTGGAGGATGCCGGGGTGCGGCGCGGCGAGCGGTGGATCTTCCGCCATCTCGGCCTCGCCCTGTCGGCCGGCCGCTGCCTCGCCGTGCTCGGCCCCAACGGCCGCGGCAAGACCACGCTGATCCGCGCGCTCGCCGGGCTGCTGCCGCTGGCCGAGGGCCGCCGCCAGGCGCCGGCCGCCATCGGCTACGTCTCGCAGTCGATCGGCGACACGGTGCCCTACCGCTGCCTCGACGTGGTGGTGATGGGGCGGGCGCGGCGCATCGGCCTGTTCGGCGCGCCCGGCCGCGCCGACTACCGCGCGGCGGAGGAGGCGCTGGCCCAGGTCGACGGCCTGCGCTTCGCCGAGCGTCCGTTCAGCCGCCTGTCGGGCGGCGAACGGCAGATCGTCATGCTGGCCCGCGCCCTGGTGACGGGGGCCGACCTGCTGATCCTCGACGAGCCGGCCTCGGCGCTCGACCTCGCCAACCAGGCTCTGCTGCTGAAGGTCATCGAGCGGCTGCGCCGCGACGGGCGCCACGCCATCCTGTTCAGCACCCATCTGCCCCAGCATGCGCTGTGCGTCGCCGACGAGGCGCTGCTGATGATGGGGGTGGAGGAGCATCTCCAGGGTCCGGCGGACGCCGTGATGACCGAAGCCAACCTCGCCCGGCTCTACGGCATCCCCATCCACCGCACCCGGGTCGCCGGGCGGGTCGAAGCGGTGGTGCCGGTCTTCCTCCCCGCGGAGCACGGCCCCGGCCCGCATCGGCCGTAGCCCTACGCCGCCCGCACCGTCGCGATGAAGGTGCCGACCTCCTTGCGCAGGCGCTCGGCCTCGACGGCCAGCTCCTGCGAGGTGCCGTGGACGCGGCCGGCAGCGTCGCCGGTCTCGTGCACCGCCGTGCTGACGCCGGCGATGTTGCTCGACACCTCCTCGGTGCCCTGGGCGGCCTGGGTGACGCTGGAGGCGATCTCGCGAGTGGCGGCGGCCTGTTCCTCGATGGCGGCGGCGATGGCGGTGGTGATCTCGCTCATGTGGCCGATGGTCTTGCCGATGCTGCCGATGGCCCTCTGGGCGCCGCCGGTGGTCTGCTGGATTTCCTGCACCTTGGCCTGGATCTCGTCGGTGGCCTTGGCGGTCTGGTTGGCCAGCGCCTTCACCTCGCTCGCCACCACGGCGAAGCCCTTGCCGGCCTCGCCCGCCCGCGCCGCCTCGATGGTGGCGTTCAGCGCCAGCAGGTTGGTCTGCTTGGCGATGGCGTGGATCAGCCCGACCACCTGGCCGATGCGCTCGGCGTTGGCGATCAGCCCCTGGACGGTGGCGTTGGTGCGGTCGGTGTGCGACACCGCCTCGCCGGCGATGCGGGCGGAATGGCCGACCTGATCGGAGATGCCGCCGATGGAACTGGCGAGTTCGGTCGCCGCCGCGGCGGCGGAGCGGACGTTGGACTGGATGTCGTCGGATTCGCGGGCGACGTTGCGGGTCTGGCTCGACGCCTCGCCCACCACCGTCGCCATGCGGTCGGCGCTGTCGGCCATGCCGGCGGCCGACTCGGCGATGCCCTCGACCAGACGCTTCACCGTGCCCTGGAAGCGGTCGGCGAGGTCGAGCAAGGCGGCGCGCTTGGCCTGCTCGGCCTTGGCGTCGGCTTCGGCCTGGGCGGCGTGCATGCGTTCGATGGCGCGGGCGTTGTCGCGGAAGACGGTGACCGAGCCGGCCATGGCGCCGATCTCGTCGGAGCGGCCGTTGCCGGGCACCTCGACTGCGGTGTCGCCGTCGGCGAGCTTCGCCATCGCCGCCGACATCGCACGCAGCGGGCGGATGACGATGCGGCCGAGCAGGAGGTTCAGCAGGGCGATCTGCACCACCAGCGCGATCAGGCAGATGGCGATCTGGTTGCGCATCTGGGTGGCGATGGCGTCGATCTGCTGGTCCAGGCTCCAGGCGATCTGGAGGGCACCGACCAGCCGGTTGCTCTTGCCGGTCACCACCGGCACCGTCACCACGATGTGGCCGTTGGCGGAGCGGGTCTGCGCCCCCTTGCCGGCCAGCACCGCCTCGACCAGGTCTTGGTCGGGCTTCAGCTCGTATTTTGCAAATCGCTCGTTGGAGAAGTCGGCGAGCGTGCCGGCGGATGTCACCGCCCGCAGCGAGGCGAGCTGCACCTCGTTGCTGCCGGCCAGCGGCATGAACTCCGTCTCGATGGAGGCGCCGTCGCCGGCGACGAAGCTGGTCTTGGTGGCGTTTGCCAGCATGTCCGTCTTGACGCGGGCGTCGTGCGTGGCGAGCCGCACCGCGTCGTCATACTGCATCTTGGCCTGAAGCCCCATGATGACGATGAAGCCGCCGACGATGGCGGCGACGAAGGCCGCCGTCACCTTCCGCCCCACGCTCCAGAACCGTCGCGGCCGGGATGCGGCCGCCTTGTCCACTGCCATGCTCTTGCCCCTTCCCGTGCCGCCTCCGCTTCCTGCCCGGCCGCCAACCATGAGGATATGGCACAGGGCACGGCGAAGCACCGCCGGCAAGGCCGGCGTCCGCCACAGAAGCGTCAACGAATTGCAAAATTTAAATGATATTGTAACAGCACATCATGGTCTGCACCATGATCTTCCTCTCTGACTTTCGGAAGATTGCCAGTTGTCACAGCAATCCCAAAGTCTCGGTCCAGCTTGGACAAAGTGAAGGCGCCGCCGTCGCTTGGACAAAGCGGCGCCTTTTCGTGCCGGGAATTTCAAAAATCCGGCTTCAGTTCTTTTCAGATGTGTTTTTCCGGAACCGCTTCAGCCGCGGGCCGGGGTGCGCTCCCGCCAGCCGAAGGGACCGGCAGTCTCGTACAACCAAGGATACTGGTTGACCATG
>NZ_LGQW01000015.1:6869167-6909839 GCF_003116035.1 Azospirillum sp. TSH64 | reverse complement strand
CATGGCGGCTGTTGAAGAAATGGCGGATCGCCGTGCCGACCACCAGGACCAGCGCCACCATCACCCAGTTGTAGCGGGTGGAGCTGACCAGCGGGTAATGGTTGGACAGCATCAGGAAGACGACCGGCAGGGTCAGGTAGTTGTTGTGCAGCGAGCGCTGCTTGGCCTTCTTTCCCAGCGACGGATCCGGCGTCTCGCCGCGCAGCATGGCGGCCACCGTCTTGCGCTGGTTGGGGATGATCAGCATGAAGACGTTGCAGGCCATCATCGTCGCCATCAGGGCGCCGACCTGCAGCATGGCGCCGCGCCCGCTGAAGATCTTCGTCATGCCCCAGGCGGTCGCCACCAGCATGACGAAGCCGGCGACAGCCAACGCCCCGTCGTTGCGGCCGAGCGGCGACTTGCACATCAGGTCATAGGCGACCCAGCCCGCCACCAGCGCGCCGACGCTGATCGCCACCGCCTGCCAGTGACTGAGCGCCAGCACGTCCTGGTCGATCAAAAACAGGTCGGCGCCGCGGTAATACAGCACGCACATCAGGAAGAAGCCGCTGAGCCACGTCGCGTAGGATTCCCACTTGAACCAGGTCAGCTCCTCCGGCAGCTGCGGCGGGGCGACCATGTATTTGGTCATGTGGTAGAAGCCGCCGCCGTGAATTTGCCAGGCGTCGCCCGCCGTCCCGGCCGGCGCCCCGGTGCGCTTGCGCAGCGAGGCGTCGAGATGGATGAAATAGAAGGACGATCCGATCCAGGCGATGGCGGTGATGACGTGCAGCCACCGCGCCAGGGCGTTGATCCATTCCCACAGGATGGGCTCCATCGCGCGCACGCTCCTTCCGGTCAGGTCGATGGCTTGACTGTAAGGCCAGTGTGCAGCTGCGGAAAACCATTCGTCCGTCCCAACAGCTTCAAAAAATGACGAAAGATGGAGCTGCGGTTTCAAGCTCGCTGCCGAAGGGGTGCGGCCGCGGCAGTCACGATCATGGCGACGCCCTCAGCCATCCGCTCCATTAGGATACATAATGTGAAAGATTAAGATTATTCCATTCCTTAATTCCTCCGGCCGCTCTAACCAGACCTCGGGTCATCGGGTCGGGGGGTGGAGGAGATGCAAACCTTGAGCGGTCTCGCGCTTTTCGTGCTGGCGGCAACGATTTCTCCCGGCGGGGCCACGACGCTTGCCACCGCATCGGGCATGAATTTCGGCTATCGGGGATCGCTTCCGTTGATCGCCGGAATATCGCTCGGCCTCGCCGGCATGGCCGCCGCCGCCGCGGCCGGGATCGAGGGTATATTCGTTGCCGTGCCGGCGATACAGACGGCGGTCAAGATCGCGGGAACGGCTTATCTTCTCTGGCTGGCTTTTCAGCTGTCACGGACGGGTGCTCCGAAGACGACCGGATCGGTTGCCAAGCCGGCGAGCATCGCGGGCGGTGCCTGGCTTGTCCTGTACAATCCGAAGGGCTGGGCGATGACCACCGGAGCCGCCGCATCCTTCTCGTCGATTGGCGACGGTCCGGCCGAAGTTGCCGTTATTCTCGGTATCGCCTTCGGATGCTTCGCGTCGGTATCGCTGGCGGTCTGGTGCCTGGGCGGCCGGCTGCTCCGGCGTGTCCTGACCCGGGACCGGCATTGGAGAGCCCTCAACATCGCGCTGGCGCTTCTCCTGGTCGCATCGATCCTGCCGATCTGGATCGATCCATGACGGCAAATCCCCGGCCGCCGAAAGATCCGAGCCGTCAATCGATTGCCAACCCTCCTGCGAATTGGTAGAGGAAATAATTCTTCCTCGTACCGCACAGCTCTCCGCGATGCCCACGTCCGGCAGCACAGTCACCCGCCGTGCCCTTCTGATGCTGCTCGCCGCCGCCTTCGCGCTGCTGGCGATCATCGTGATGTCGGGGTGGCTGGCAGACAGCACTCAGCAATATTCCCGCTCGGTCAGCCGGATATCGTCCCTGCGCGTCGCCGCCGGGACCCTGCTCAGCCAGTTGCAGGATGCCGAGATCGGACAGCGCGGCTACCTGCTGACCGAGGACCGCCAGTATCTTAAGCCCTACGAGACGGCCGTCGCGGCGGTGGACGCCACCATCGCCCGGCTGCGCGAGCTGGCCGACGGCGATGCCGGCGAGCTGCGCATCCTCGACCATCTCGTCGATCTGGCTGCGGCCAAGCGGCAGGAGCTGGCGGAGACCATCGCCCTGATGGAGGCCGGACGCCGGGACGACTCGCTGGCCATCGTTCAGACCGGGCGCGGCATGAGGCTGATGGACGATGCCCGGCGCTCGCTCGCCGACCTGATCACCCCCGCCGATGCGCAGCTCGACACCCAGCTCCGCGCCCTGACCGGGCAGGCCAGGACATCGGGATGGGTGGCGATCCTGGGCGGCCTGTTCATCCTGCTGGTCGTCGGCGGTGCCGTGTGGATCGCGGTCGGCTACACGCGCGCCCTCATGCAGGCGCAGCGTGCGATCCAGGCCCTCAACGATTCCCTGGAACAGCGCGTGTCGGACCGCACCATGGAGTTGCAGCGGGCCAACGGCGAGATCCAGCGCTTCGCCTACATCGTCAGCCACGATCTGCGCGCGCCGCTGGTCAACGTGATGGGCTTCACCAGCGAGCTCGAAGCGGGGCTGGCCAGCGTAACCGCCGATCTCGATCGCCGACCGGCGGATGGCGACGACGCCACGGCGGCGGAGGCGCGGCGGGCGGTCGCCGAGGACATGCCGGAGGCCATCGGCTTCATCCGCACGTCGACGACGAAGATGGATCGTCTGATCAACGCCATCCTCGCCTTGTCGCGCCAGGGCAGCCGGACGCTGAACCCCGAACCCGTCTCCATGCAGGCTCTTGTGGAAGCCGTGGCCGCCAGCAACCGCCACCGGGCCGGCGAACTGGGCTGTGCCGTCGACATCGCCGGCCCGCTGCCGTCGCTCGTCTCCGACCGGCTCGCCCTGGAGCAGGTGTTCGGGAACCTGCTGGACAATGCGATCAAATATCTCGACCCCGCCCGGCCCGGCCGGATCGCCATCCGCGGACGGTCGGAAGCGGATTCGCTGATCTTCGAGGTCGCGGACAACGGCCGCGGAATTGCACCGCAGGATCACGAACGCATCTTCGAGCTGTTCCGCCGGTCCGGCGTGCAGGACCGTCCGGGAGAGGGAATCGGCCTCGCCTATGTCCGCACGCTCGTCCGGCGCCTGCAAGGCGATGTCACTGTCGATTCCGTTCCTGGACAGGGCAGTATCTTTCGCATAAGCCTTCCGAAAGTTCTTGCCCTGTCCCCGGAGAAGCCCGCTCATGAATCGTGACCCTCAATCGGTCTGCATCGTCATGATCGAGGACGACGAGGGACATGCCCGCCTGATCGAGAAGAACATCCGGCGGGCCGGCGTCACCAACGAGATCGTGCCCTTCACCGACGGCACCAGCGCCCTCGATTACCTGTTCGGTCCGGACGGAAGCGGACAGGCCAGCATGGGCCGGGCGCTTCTGATCCTGCTGGATCTGAACCTGCCGGACATGACTGGGGTCGATATCCTGTCCAGGCTCAAGGCGAACCCCCACACCAAGCGCTTCCCCGTCGTGGTGCTGACCACCACCGACGACCGGCAGGAAATCCAGCGCTGCTACGACATCGGCGCCAACGTCTACATCACCAAGCCGGTGAACTACGAAAGCTTCGCCACCGCGATCCGGCAGCTCGGTCTGTTCTTCTCCGTCATCCAGGTTCCCGAGGCGGAGGCATGACCGACCCGGCCATACGCATCCTCTACATCGACGACGACGTTGCCCTGGCCCGGCTGGTGCAGCGGAAACTCGAACGGCGCGGCTACGCGGTGGAGTGGGCGAAGGATGGCCGGGACGGGTTGGAGCGGCTTGAACAGGGCGGCATCGCGGTGGTCGGGCTGGACCACGAGATGCCGGGAGCGACCGGGTTGGACATACTGCCCGCCCTGCTGGCGCGCGAGAATGCCCCTCCGGTCATCTATGTCACCGGTGCCGGCGACACGCGGGTGGCCGTCGCGGCGCTGAAGGCCGGTGCTGACGACTATGTTCCCAAGGAGACCGGCGAGGGATTCTTCGATCTGCTGGCGGCGGCCATCGAGCAGGCGCTCGAAAAGGCCATTCTGCGCCGGGAACGGGAGCGCGCGGACCGGGAGATGCGCGCCGCACGGGACCGGGCGGAGCTGCTGCTGCGGGAGGTCAACCACCGGGTCGCCAACAGTCTGGCCCTGGTGGCGGCCTTCGTGCGGATGCAGCGGTCAAGCCTGTCCGATTCCATGGCCCGCACCGCCCTGGACGAGACCCAGCTGCGCATCACCGCGATCGCCGGCATCCACCGAAGCCTCTACACCTCCGACGACGTCCGCTCCGTCCGCTTCGACGCCTATCTGGAAACGCTGCTCGCCGAAATGCACACCGCCATGGCGTCCCAGCGCCCGGACAGCTTCGTCGTCGTCGCCGACGAGGTCTCCGTGCCGACCGACAAGGCCGTGTCCCTGGCGGTCATCGTGACCGAACTGGTCACGAACGCCTGCAAATACGCCTATCCCGACGGCCGGGCCGGCAGCATCCGCGTGCGGGCGACAGCTGCCGAAGGGCAGCTGTCGGTGAGCGTCGAGGATGACGGAGTCGGCTTCTCCGGCGACGATGCCCCCCAGGGAACCGGCCTCGGCACCCGCATCGTCCAGGCGATGGCGGCCAGCCTGGGGGCGCTGCTGCATCATGACCGTCAGCATGCCGGCACCCGGGTGACGCTGACGATGCCGCTGCAACCGCTCTGACCGCCGCAGACCGCTCCTGTCAGGGGCCGGGCAGGAGACCCTCGGCCATCCATCCAAACCCCATGGACAGGATGCCGCACCCAAGCTATATCTCCGCCGGCAAGGTGAGTAAGCACTCACTTATCACAAGCGACTGACCCGGCACCCTCCGATGGCCCCCTTCTGATGGCCCCGCGCCTCGACAGCCATGCCCGCAAGCGGGCGATCCTCGACGCCGCCTTGCCGCTGTTCGCACGCAAGGGCTTCGCCGCGACCACCACCAAGGAGATCGCGCAGGCCGCCGGCGTGTCGGAGGCGCTGATCTTCAAGCATTTCCCGTCCAAGGCCTCGCTCTACGAGTCGATCTTCCTCAGCTGCATCGACGGCGATCCGGAATATGAACGGCTGGTGGCGTTGCCGCCCAGCACCGGCACGCTGGTGCAGATGATCCAGGGGATGGTGAACTACTTCGTGATCGAGCTGCCGGCCGATCCCGACGAACGCGCCCGCCATCGCCTGTCGATCATCAGCCTGCTTGAAGACGGCGAGTTCATGCGGCAGGTTTTCGAGGGCATCCGCAGCCGCTTCCTGCCCTGCTTTGCCGCCTCCATCGAGGCCGCGACCGCCGCCGGCGACCTGCTGCCGGGTCCGGTCGATGCGGAGAACGGATTCTGGCTCGCCGAGCATCTTTGCGAGATGATGGCGACCGTCTGCCTGTCCGGCGGGGCCATCGTTCCTTATCCCTGCGGCCGTCCCGACCTTGCGCGCCAGACGATCTGGTTCATCCTGCGCGGGCTCGGCCTGCGTGACACCGCCATCGCCGCGCATGAAAGCGGCGGACGCTTTCCCTTCGTGCCTTCCCAGCCGCCGCCGGAGCCGCCGCCACATGGCGCAGCCAAGCCCATGAATGGCGCAGCCGAGAATGACGAACCCACACCCGAGAGACCGGAGTAGCCGATCGTGACCCTGGACCATTCGCCAAAGACCGAGACGTCATTCGGCCACCCGGCGTCCGAGCCGGGTCGCGGGGCGCCTCCCCCCACCTCGCCGCCGCGCAAGCCGGTGACGCGCGGGCGGCTGACCGTGCGCATCGTCATCACGCTGGTGATCCTGGGACTGCTGGGTGCGGGGCTGTACGGCTTCAACAGCTTCCGCGCCAAGGCCATCGCCGACTTCTTCGCCAACAACAAGCCGCCGCCCACCCCGGTGGCGCTGGCCGAGGCGACGGTGCAGACCATCCCGAAATACCTGACCGCCATCGGCACGCTCCAGGCGGCGCGTCAGGTGACGGTGGCCCCCGAAGTCGCCGGCCGCATCGACCGCATCCCCTTCGAATCGGGCGCCCGCGTCAAGGCCGGCGACCCGCTGGTGCAGCTGAACGACGCCACCGAGCAGGCCGACCTGCTGGCCCAGCGCGCCCAGGCGCGTCTGGCCGAGCTGAACCTGGAGCGCTACCGCGACCTGCGCCGCAGCCAGGCGACGCCCCAGAGCAACGTCGACCAGTATCAGGCGCAGCTCGACGAGACCAACGCCAACATGAAGCGCACCAGCGCGCTGATCGGCCAGAAGCTGATCAAGGCGCCGTTCGACGGCGAGCTGGGCATCCGGCAGGTCAATGTCGGCGACTACGTCAATCCCGGCGCCACCATCGTGACGCTGACCGACCTGTCGCAGCTCTACATCAACTTCACCCTGCCGGAGCAGAGCTTCACCAAGCTGTCGGTCGGCCAGGGCGTGCTGATCAACGTCGACGCCCTGCCGGGCCGCGATTTCGAGGCGAAGATCACCACCATCGAGCCGCAGGTCAGCGCCGACACCCGGGCCGTCAAGGTGCAGGCCACCATGGACAACCGTGAGCGCCAGCTGCGGCCGGGCATGTTCGCCAATGTCCGCGTCGTCCTGCCGCCGCAGCCCAACACGCTGACCGTTCCGGAAACCGCGGTCGACTACACGGTCTACGGCGATTCGGTCTTCGTCGCCCAATCGCAGAAGACCCAGGACGGCAAGGAGCAGCTGGTGGTGGAGCGCAAGCCGGTCAAGGTCGGCGACCGCCTCGCCAACCGCGTGGAGATCCGCAGCGGCATCAACCCCGGCGACCGCGTCGTGGTGTCGGGCCAGCTGAAGCTCGCCAACGGCGCGGCCGTGGTCCCGGCGGAGAAGAATCCGCTGACCCCGCCGCAGACCCTGCCGCAGAACTGAGGCCGACGCCATGGGCAGTTTCACCGATATCTTCATCCGCCGGCCGGTCCTGTCGCTCGTGGTCAGCCTGCTGATCCTGCTGGTCGGGGCCCGCGCGCTGCTGGAGCTGCCGATCCGGCAGTATCCGCAGTTGCAGAACACGGTCATCACCGTGACCACCAGCTATCCCGGCGCCTCGCCGGAGCTGATGCAGGGCTTCATCGCCACGCCGATCGAACAGGCGGTCTCCTCGGCCGAGGGCCTCGACTATCTGACCTCCTCCTCCACCCAGGGGCAGAGCGTCGTCACCGCCTATGTCCGGCTGAACTTCGACCCCAACGTCGCGATGACCGACGTGATGGCAAAGGTGCAGCAGGTCAAATACCAGCTGCCACGCGAGGCCAACGACCCGGTCATCCTGAAATCGACCGGCGAGACCACCTCGATCCTCTATATGGGCTTCTCCAGCCCCGAATTGTCGGGAGCGGCGATCTCCGACTACCTGACGCGCGTGGTGCAGCCGGTGCTGTCCACGGTGGAGGGCGTCGCCCGCGCCCAGATTCTGGGCGGCCAGACCTTCGCCATGCGGCTGTGGCTCGACCCGGTCAAGATGGCGGCGCGCAACATCTCGCCGGCCGACGTCTCGGCGGCGGTGGCCGCCAACAACTACCAGTCGGCCCCCGGCCAGACCAAGGGCGTCTTCGTCATCTCCAACGTCACCGCCAACACCGGCCTGACCGACGTTGAGCAGTTCCGCGACATGGTGGTGAAGGCCAAGGACGGGGCGCTGGTGCGCATGCGCGACATCGCCACGGTCGAACTCAGCTCCAAGAGCTTCGACGCCAGCGTGGCGATGAACGGGCAGCAGGCGATCTTCATCGGCATCGACAGCACCCCCACCGGCAACCCGCTGAACATCGTCGCCGACATCCGCAAGATGGAGCCGGAGCTGCGGCGCAACCTGCCGCCCAACATGAACATGGAGATCGTCTACGACAGCACCCGCTTCATCCAGGCCTCCATCGACGAGGTGGTGAAGACGCTGCTGGAGGCGGTCGCCATCGTCATCGTCGTCATCTTCCTGTTCCTCGGCAGCCTGCGCTCGGTTCTGATCC
Source organism: Azospirillum sp. TSH64 (assembly GCF_003116035.1). Classification (GTDB taxonomy): domain Bacteria; phylum Pseudomonadota; class Alphaproteobacteria; order Azospirillales; family Azospirillaceae; genus Azospirillum. The sequence continues at coordinate 6,901,780 of NZ_LGQW01000015.1, read as the reverse complement.
CGGTGGTGACGATTCCGCTGTCCATCGTCGGTGCGGCCACCTTCATGCTGGCTTTGGGATTCTCGCTGAACCTGCTGACGCTGCTGGCGATGGTGCTCGCCATCGGCCTCGTGGTCGACGACGCCATCGTGGTGGTGGAGAACATCCACCGGCATATCGAGCACGGCAAGTCGAAGGTCGCCGCGTCGCTGATCGGCGCCCGCGAGATCATCGGGCCGGTCATCTCGATGACCATCACGCTGGCGGCGGTCTACGCCCCCATCGGCCTGCTCGGCGGCCTGACCGGCGCGCTGTTCCGCGAATTCGCCTTCACGCTGGCCGCGTCGGTGATCGTGTCGGGTGTGGTGGCGCTGACCCTGTCGCCGATGATGTGCTCCGTCATCCTGAAGGAGGGGGAGCCGGGCCGCTTCGCCGCCTTCCTCGACCGCCAGTTCGAACGGCTGGCGGGCTGGTACGAGCGGCGGCTGCACGGCATGCTCGACTATCGCGCCGCGACCCTGCTGTTCGCGGTCGGCATCCTGCTGTCGGTCGGCTACCTGTTCGCCAACACCATGTCGGAACTGGCGCCGGAAGAGGACCAGGGCATCCTGTTCGGCATCTCCAAGGGGCCGCAATACGCCAACCTCGACTACATCGACAGCTTCGGCAAGCAGATCGACGAGACCTTCGCCGCCTTCCCGGAGACCGACACCCGCTTCATCCTGACCGGCCTGCCCACCCTCAACCAGGGCTTCGCCGGCATGATCCTGAAGCCGTGGGGCGAGCGCAAGCGGTCGGCCAAGGAGCTGCAGCCGCTGGCCCAGGCCGAGCTTGGCAAGGTGACGGGCATCAACGTGTTCCTGGTGTCGCCGCCGGCCCTGCCCGGCTCGACCGGCGGCCTGCCGGTGCAGATGGTGATCTCCAGCCCCGGCGACTACCGCACCATCTTCGACGCCATCGAGCGGATCAAGGACGCCGCTACCAAGAGCGGCATGTTCATCGTCACCGACAGCGACCTGCAATACGACAGCCCGGTCGTCCGGCTGAAGATCGACCGCGCCAAGGCCGCCGATCTCGGACTGACCATGCAGTCGGTGTCGAGCACGCTGTCGGTGCTGGTCGGCGGCAACTACGTCAACCGCTTCAACCTGAACGGCCGCTCCTACGAGGTCATTCCCCAGGTGCCGCGGGCCGAGCGCCTGACTCCTGAGTCGCTGACCAACTACTACGTCACCTCCGGTTCGGGCGCCCAGATCCCGTTGTCGACCGTGGTGTCGGTGGAAACCGCGGTGGAGCCCAACGCGCTGAACAAGTACAACCAGCTGCCCTCGGCCACCTTCTCCGCCGTGCCGATGCCGGGCGTCTCGATGGGTCAGGTCGTCGAGTTCCTGGAGGAGCAGGCGCGCACCCAGCTGCCGGCCGGCTTCAACCACGCCTACCTGTCGGAGTCGCGCCAGTTCGTGACGGAGGGCAGCCAGCTGATGGTCACCTTCGCCTTCGCGCTGATCGTGATCTATCTGGTGCTGGCCGCGCAGTTCGAATCGCTGCGCGACCCGCTGGTCATCCTGGTGTCGGTGCCGATGTCGATCTGCGGCGCGCTGCTGCCGCTGTTCTTCGGCGTCGCCACCATGAACATCTACACCCAGGTCGGTCTGGTGACCTTGATCGGCCTGATCTCCAAGCACGGCATCCTGCTGGTGGAGTTCGCCCGCGAGATGCAGCTCAATGAGGGCGTCGACCGCCGCACCGCCATCGAGCATGCCGCCCGCGTCCGCCTGCGCCCGATCCTGATGACCACGGCGGCGATGGTGGTCGGCCTGCTGCCGCTGCTGACCGCGGCGGGTGCCGGTGCGGCCAGCCGCTTCTCCATCGGTCTGGTCATCGTGTCGGGCATGCTGATCGGCACGCTGTTCACCCTGTTCGTCCTGCCGGCCGTCTACACCCTGCTGGCCAAGGACCACTACGCCGCCTCGCGCTCCAACCGGGCGGAGCAGCTGCGCAGCACGACCTGACGCGCCGTCGGGCATCCTTCGACGAAACAGGCCCCTCCCGACCGGGAGGGGCCTGTTTTCGTTCGGAGCTTTCTTTCGGGACCTCTCACCCCGCCAGTTCCGCCGGCACCGGCAGATCCTCGCCCTCCTCGCGGCGGAGCATCCAGATCATCCAGCGTTCCGTGTGGATCAGCAGGCGCCGGGTCTCGACGCTGTCGCAGCCGCGGCTGTGGCTGCGCAGGAGGCGGATGGCGCGGCAGATGGCGGACTGCGGGTCCTGGGCTCGTTCCGGCACGGGCGGGGTCCTCGGTGGCTGTGCGGGGGTTGATGCGGGCTCTCCGACACATAGCGGACCGGTCCGCAACCAAAGCGTGATCTTTCTTGGCTTCGTGCAGAATCCTGTCCGGCCGCCGTTCCAAAGTTGCGCACCTCCGCCGGAATGATGCGGGGTGTGACGGTCAAAGGTTCAAGGAGCGCCGCCAGCAGCGGGTGTTGGCCGGTTCATGCCCGGCAAAGGCCACCCTGTGCGCTCTTGCCCCTACCTGCGGCATTTATCGAATGTTATATCTTTCGTCCTAGACCACCGCTCGGGCCGCCGCCGTCACGAATGCTGTCCGTCCAAGCGCCGGCATTTCAAACCTGCAGTCCGTAGGGAGCCGAAAGCCATGACCAAGCGACCGTTCGTCCGCCTCGCCGCGCTCTGTTCCGCCGTGCTGTGCGGCCTGGCGGCCACCGCGCCGCTTCCGGCTCTGGCGGAGGAGCAGGCGTTCCGCATCGGCATCGCCCCGCACACCAGCGCCCGCGTCATCATCGAACAGTACCAGCCCGTCCGCCGCGCGGTGGAGGCGGCGCTGGGCCGGCCGGTGGAGATCGTGACGGCGCCCGACTTCACCGCCTTCGCCCGCCGCGCGGTCGAGCAGGACTACGACATCGCCGTGACCACCGGCCATCAGGCGGAGATGCTGCGCAAGGATGCCGGCTACCTGCCGCTGCTGACCTACAAATCGGACTTCCGCGCCGTGCTGGTGACGGCGGCCAAGGGTCCCTACCGGACGGTCCAGTCGCTGGCCGGCACCACCGTGCTGGGGCTCAGCCCATCGTCGCTGGTCACCCTGTGGGGCCAGCACTGGCTGGCCGAGCAGAAGCTGCCCAACATCCAGCTCCGCTATGTCAGCGCCGCGGACAGCGTGGCCCAGCTGATCCTGGCCGGCGACGCGTCGGCCGGCTTCATGTCGCTGGCCAACCGCGCCAAGCTGGCGCCGGAGGTGCAGGCCCAGCTGTCCACCGTCGCCGAAAGCCGGTCGATGGCCGGGCGCGTCTATATGCTGAACGGCAAGCAGGCCACCCTGGCCGAGCCGCTGCGCAAGGCGCTGTTCGCCTTCGGCGAAACCGCGGAGGGCCGGACCTATTTCGACGCCAACCAACTGGGCGGCTACCGCCCGGTCACCGACGAGGAGCTGGAGGCGATGGAGCCGCTGGCCGACGAGGTCCGGAGCGTCCTGAAGGCCGGGAAATGATCCTGTCCCGTCTGGCGCCCTGGAAGACGCTGCGCGGGCGCATGCTGGCCGCCGCCATGGCGGTCGAGGCGATCATGCTGACCCTGCTGGTCGCCAACAGCGTGCGCCTGCTCTACGGCAGCCTCGCCGAACAGGCCAAGCTGCATGCCGAACAGGTGGCGCCGGTGCTGAACGCCGCCCTGGTGGCGCCGCTGGCCCAGCGCGACTATGCGACCCTGCAGGCGGTGCTGGACGAAAGCCGCTCCACCGGCGGCGTGCTCTATCTCGCCGTCGCCGACAGCAAGGGCAAGCTGGTGGCGACCAGCGGCTGGCCGCAGGACCGCAGCCTGCCCGCTCCCGACCCGACGCTGACGCTGGACGCCAAGGACGGCGTCGCCCGCTACGACGTGACGGTGCCGGTGTCGCTGGCCGGGCAGAAGCTGGGCACGGTGCAGTTCGGCCTGGAGCTGGCCCACATCGTCCAGGCCCGGCGCGACCTGCTGACCCAGGGCATCGCCATCGCCCTGTCGGAGATCCTGCTGTCGGCCGGGCTGCTGACCCTGCTCGGCCTGTGGCTGACCCGCCATCTGGCGGCGCTGGCGCGGGCCAGCGAACGGGTGGCGGCCGGCGATTACAGCCCGCCGGCACTGGCGGAAGGCGACGACGACATCGGCCGGCTGGGGGCCGCCTTCAACACCATGTCCCACGCCATCAAGGAGCGCGTCGACCAGCTGACCGTGGCGCTGGACGAGCAGGAGGCGCTCGCCCGCGACATGGAGCAGGAACGCGCCCGCCTGTCGGCCCTGCTGTCGGCGATGGATTTCGGCGTGCTGTTCGTCGGCGCCGACGGGCGCATCGCCTATGCCAACCCGGCCTTCTCCGCCCTGTTCGCCATTGCCGAAGCGCCGGTCGGTCATCGGCTGGACGAGACGCTTGCCAATGCCGGCAACGCCCCCAGCGACACCGACCACACGCTGCTGTCGGCGGTGGACGGCGACGAGCGGCGCGAGATGACGCTGACCGACGGGCGCATCGTCAGCTGGCACAATGTGCCGGTGCGCAATGCTGCCGGGACCGCCATCGGCAAGCTGTGGCTGTGCATCGACGTGACCGAGCCGCGGCGCGCCGCCGAACAGCTGCTCCAGGCCAAGGAGAAGGCGGAAGCCGCCAGCCGGTCGAAGACCGAATTCCTGGCGACCGTCAGCCACGAGCTGCGCACCCCGATGAACGGCGTGCTGGGCAACCTGACCCTGCTGGCCGATGCCTCGCTGCCGGCGAAGGAGAAGCGGCTGGCCGACGTCGCCCGCCGGTCGGCCGAAACGCTGCTGCGGCTGTTGGACGACATCCTGGACCTGTCGAAGCTGGAGGCCCGGCGCATCGACCTGGAGGAGGCCGACTGCGCCCTGCCCCAGCTGATCGACGGCGTGCTGGAGGTGCTGCGCCCCAATGCCACCGACAAGGGGCTGGACCTGTCGGCCCGGCTTATGCCGTCGGTGCCGGAGGTGATCGTCACCGACCCGGCCCGGCTGCGCCAGATCCTGTTCAATCTGGTCGGCAACGCGGTGAAATTCACCGAAGAGGGCCACATCGCCGTGCGGGTGCGCCGGCTGGACCGGGATCCTGCCGAGTTCGCTCCCCAGGGCCGCCCGGACTCCTTCCTGCTGGAGTTCGAGGTGGAGGACACCGGCATCGGCATCGCGCCCGATTCGGTGCCGACCCTGTTCGACCGCTTCACCCAGGCCGACAGCTCGATCACCCGGCGCTATGGCGGCACCGGGCTGGGGCTGGCGATCTGCCGCGACCTCTGCCTGCTGATGGGCGGCAGCATCGCCGTCGACACCGCTCCCGGCCGCGGCAGCGTCTTCCGCTTCACCATCGTCGCCGGTCCCGGCGATCCGTCGGCGCTGCGCCGCGTCGATGCCGGCCACGGAACCAGCCTGGGCGAGGCCGCGCGCGTCGCCGCCTTGCCGCCGCTGCGCGTGCTGGCGGTCGACGACATCGAGGTGAACCGCGACATCGTCCGCGGCATCCTGGAACGCGCCGGCCACAGCGTGGCGCTGGCCGCCAGCGGCAGCGAGGCGGTGCGCATGGTCCGCGACCAGCCCTTCGACCTCGTGCTGATGGACATACAGATGCCGGGCATGGACGGGCTGACCGCCACCCGCCGCGTGCGCGACCTCCCCGGAGACAGGGGCAGCGTGCCAATCCTGGCGCTGACCGCCCATGCGTCGGGCAGCTCGCGGCCGGAATGCCTGTCGGCCGGAATGAACGGCTTCGTCACCAAGCCCTTGCGTCCCGCCCTGCTCTTCGCCGAAATGGCTTCGGTGCTGGGCAAGGGCGATGGCGGGAACAGCCCGCCCCCCACCCCGGAACAGGCCGCTCCCGAATCCCCGTCTCAGAAGGCTGACATGACCGCTATCCCGGACGCCGACCTGCTGGACGAAGAACAGGTATCGCTGCTGCTGGAGGTGCTGACGGCCGACGACTGGGCCGCCTCCATCGCCGGCTTCACCGAGAATGGCCGCAAGACCATCGATGGCCTGGTCGCCCAGGCGCGCGCCGGAGAGCCGCACAACCGCACCGCCCACACGCTGAAGGGCACTTCGCTCAATCTCGGCGCCGCCGCCCTCGGTCTGTTGGCGAAGGAGTTGGAACACGCCCCCGCCGCCGCGGTTCTGGAACAGGAAGGGCGTCTCTACGAGCTGCTCGACCGCTCGCTCGCAGCATTGGCCGCACGCACGCCCATGAACGTCTGAACGGATAAGCCGACGGTTGGACAGCACCCATCAGGCAATGGCGGCTTCCACATTCGGACAGGTGGTCGCGGCACAAAAGCCTCCCTGAAGCGTTGATCCATCAGGACAACGACCAGAGAGGCACCATGAGCGAGCTTGCGGACGATCTCGACCAATGGACCGGCACGCGGTCCGGGGTGAGGATTGACCGGGTGCGGCCGGCGGTTCGCCAGGCGATGACCGCGGCCGGCTTCACGCCGATGGATTTGGGCGACGGCAGCCATGCCTGGTATCGCCGGTCCGACGACGGCACCCATGCGATGATTTCGCACAACAACGCGCTGGACGGCGACCCGGCGCTCAAGGACTGGATCGTCGGCCAGTATGGCGAGCGCGGCGGCTTCGTCGAGGTCGGCGGCCTGCCCCTGGCCCGCGCGCTGCAAGGGGCGGACGTGCTGCCATCGCCGGTTAGGCCGGACGGATCGCTGGTCGAGGCGCTCTACCCCTCCCTCCAACAGGCACTTGATGATCTGGGGTGATAGTCCAGCCCGAGCTTGCGGATGGCCCAATGGGCGATGACCAAGGTCGGGGTGGACAAGCGGACGGCTGAACGGAAAAGCTCACGCCGGTTGCCGGATGGGATCGCGACCCCCATCTGTCCGCCGACCACCGCTTTGACCAGCAGCGAGCCGCCTGTCCATGGAAGCCGACCGATCCAAGCCCTTGCGCATCCTGCTCGTCGAAGACGAACCGCTGGTGGCCATGGCCATCGAGGATTCGCTGGAAGTCCAGAATGTCGTCGTCGTCGGCCCCGCCGGCACGGTGGCGGAGGCGCTGGACCTGATCGCCGAGGGCGGCATCGACGCCGCCCTGCTGGACGTCACCCTGCGCGGTGAGCGCGTCGACAGCGTCGCCGACGCTCTGGGCGCCAAGGGCATCCCCTTCGTCTTCACCACCGGCCATGGCGCCGCCGGCCTGCCGAAGAGCCATCAGGCCCGCCCGGTCCTGACCAAGCCCTTCCGCGAGGTCGAGATGACCGACGCCATCGACCGCTATTTCCGCGGCGGGGCGTAACGCCCCGCCCCACTGCACCTTGTCCGTCCTGCTAAGCCCGTCAGCCCGGCCGCCCATCGGCCCGCGGCGCCAGCAGGACCGGGGCATAGGCGACGAGGTAGAGGGCGAAGGCGGCGACCCAGGCATAGCCCGACCATTGCAGCGCCCCCCACACCCAGTCCACCGGCAGCAGCGGCGAGGCGGTGCGGCCGGCCGCGGCGAGCGTCAGCAACACATAGGCGGCGACCGTCGCCCGCGACACCGTCAGCGGCCGTCCGGTGTGGCCGAGCGAGGCGCGGCTCATCACCGCCAGGATCAGCGTGGCGAAGGCACCGACCGTCATCGCATGGGTTCCCGAAGCAGCGGGCAGCCCGGCCAGGGCATGCAGCCCACGCAAGGTCAGCGCCACCGGCACCCACAGATAGCCGACATGCAGGATCCACAGGATCGGCGAGCGCCAAGCCTTCCAGCCCTGCCAACCGGCCAGCCGCACGGCATGGGCCACCGCGGCGGCAAGCGCGATCGATCCGGTGACCGCCGACTCCGGGGCCAGCATCGTCGCCGGGATCAGCGCCAGCGTCAGAACCAGCGTCGGCCGCTCCACCATCGGCCAGGACCGCACGCCGAGGCCGTCCTTGCCGAGCCCGTTGCGGGTGAAGGCCGGCAGGATGCGCCCGCCGATCACCGTCACCATCATCAGGACGATGCCGAGCCCCAGCGCAAAGCCGGCATCCGCCCCGCCGTCCAGCATCTCCAGCCAGTCCAGATGGATCAGCAGGTTGGCGGCGGTCAGCAACCCGATCAGGATCAGGAAGGCGCTGTTCCGCCACTTGCCCGCCTTCACCAGCGGCCGGGCGAGCGCGATGCCGAGTCCCGGCAGGAAGGCGACATCGATCACCGCCGCCACCGGTTCCGGCATGCCGGTCCAGGGGAACACGGCGACGCGGCCGGCGATCCACAGTGCTGCGAGAGCCATCAGCGGCGCGCCGGAGACCGCCCTGGTCCCCGTCCAGCTCGGCACCGCGGTCAGCAGGAAGCCGGCGATGGCGGCCACCACCATGCCGAACAGCATCTCATGCGCATGCCAGGCGCTGGCGCCCGCCGCATGGTCCGGCCATTCGCCGGTCACCAGCACGCCCAGCCAGGCGGCCAGCAGCCCGACCGCGGCCACGCCGCTGAACAGGAAGAAGAAGCGGAAGCCATACTGGAACAGGATCGGGATGGCGGGGCCGTCGTCACGGCCGGCAAGACTGGGGGAGGACATGGACAGGAACTCCGCAGGACGGGTGCTGCAATGCAGGATGACCGTCAGCCTGCGCCCCGTGCCGTCACGCCGCCTTGACGAAAATCAAACGCATTCTCAAGCTGGCGTCCCATCCAACCTCCCTCCGTACCCATGCCCCGTCCAGACAGCCTGTCCCTGCGCGAGGCGCGCCGCGTCGCCATCGCCGCCCAGGGTTTCCCCAACAGCACCGCCGTCGCCACCGATGCCGCCGACACCGACACGGTCGAAGCCCGCCATGCCCGGCGCCTGATCGGGCGGCTGGGGCTGGTGCAGATCGATTCCGTCAATGTGCTGATCCGTTCCCATTACCTGCCGCTCTTCTCGCGGCTCGGTCCCTACGAGGCGGCTCTGCTCGACCGGCTGGCCTATGGCGGCAGGCGGCGGGCGCTGTTCGAATATTGGGGCCACGAGGCCTCCCTGATCCCGGTGGAGCAGCAGCCGCTGTTCCGCTGGCGCATGGCGCGGGCCGAACGCGGCGAGGGGACCTATGGCGAACTGGCGCGCTTCGCCGTCGAACGCCGTCCCTACATCGAGTCGGTTCTGGCGGAGGTGGCGTCACGCGGGCCGATGGGAGCGTCCGAACTCAGCGAGGCCGGGCGCGGCGCCGGCGGCTGGTGGGGGTGGAGCGACGGCAAGCGGGCGCTGGAGTACCTGTTCTGGGCCGGCCTCGTCACCACCGCCGGCCGGCGCGGGTTCGAGCGGCTCTACGACCTGCCGGAGCGGGTGCTGCCCGCCGCCGTGCTCGACACCCCCACCCCGGAGGAGGCGGAGGCCCAGCGCGCCCTGCTGCGCATCGCCGCCCGCGCCCATGGCGTGGCGACCGAGCGCGACCTGCGCGATTACCACCGTCTGGACGTCGCCGACGCCCGCCTGCGCATCGCCGAACTGGTGGAGGGCGGCGAGTTGCTGCCGGTGACGGTGGAGGGCTGGGACCGCATCGCCTACGTCACCCCCGACCTACGCATCCCGCGCAAGGCGGCGTCCCGCGCCCTGCTCTCCCCCTTCGATTCGCTGATCTGGGAGCGGCAGCGCACCGAACGGCTGTTCGGCGCCCGCATCCGGCTGGAGATCTACACCCCCGCCCACAAGCGCGAGCATGGCTATTACGTCCTGCCCTTCCTGATGGACGAGCGCATCGCCGCCCGTGTCGACCTGAAATCCGACCGCAAGGCCGGCACCCTGCTGGTCCAGGCCGCCCACGGCGAACCGCATGCCCAGGCCGATGCCGTCGCCCCGGCCCTGGCGGCGGAACTGGGCCGGCTTGCCGGCTGGCTGGGGCTGGAGCGGGTGACGGTGGTCGGCGCCGGCGATCTGGCGCCGGCCTTGGCGGGGGTGTTGGGCGAGGCTCAGGCATACTGAAGCCGACTCCGCCTACCCCACCACCCGCTCCGGCGGAAAGCGCAGCCGCACCGTCGTGCCGTGCCCCGGTGCGCTGTCGACGGCGATGCTGCCGCCATGCAGCTCCACCAGGGCGGCGGTCAGCGGCAGGCCGAGGCCGGACCCATGCTGGGCCACCGTCATCGGATCATGGGCAGGGTCGTGGAGCTGTGCAAAGGCGGTCAGCGCCTGCGGAATGCGGTCGGGCGGCATGCCGCGGCCGTCGTCGGCGACCGTCAGGACCAGACCGCCATCCGCCTCATGCTCCGCCGACACCGTCACATGGCCCCCGGCAGCGGTGAATTTCAGCGCGTTGCCGACGAGATTGGTCAGCATCTGCCGGACCAGCGACGGATCGGCCCGCAGCAGCGGCAGATCGGCCGGCAGGCAGGCGGACAGGGTCACGCCCGACCGCTCCGCCCGGCCCGCCATCATCGACAGGGTGACGTCGACGATCAGGGCCGGCGGGCACTCCTCCTCATGCAGGTCCAGCCGGCCGGCCTCGATGCGGGCAAGGTCGAGCAGGTTGTTGATCAACTCCAGCATATAGTCGCCGGCGGCGACGATCTGGGCCGCCGCCTCGCCATAGCGCGGGCTGTCGGGCGGTCCCAGCAGCCGGTCGCGCAGCATCTCGGCGAAGCCGATGACGGCGGTCAGCGGCGTGCGCAGCTCGTGGCTCAGGTGATGGACATATTCGGACTTGCGGCGGTTGGCCGCGGCCAGTTCCAGCGCCTGGGCCTTCAGGCCGGCACTGTCGACCGCCCCCTCCAGCAGGATCAGGTCGCAGTCCGGCACAGGCACGATGCGGGCAGTCAGCGCGAGCGGCGGGCCGCCGGCTCCGCGGATGGTCACCGCTGCCTCGGTGGCCGTCGTTCCGGGTCCGGCCGGCTCGATCCGCAGGCTGCCGCCCGCCGCATCCGGGTCGAGCAGCGCGTGGGCGGTTCCGTTCAGCCAGACCACGCCGCCATCCTCCGCCCGCGCCAGCCACAGCGGCGTGGCGAGCCCGGCCAGCAGCTCCAGTGCCGGCAGACGGTTCAGATCGGGCATGGCGATGGACAGGGACGGCATCGGCTCCCCGGCGGCAGGCGTTCAGGATGACGAAACTTGCGTCCTGAAAGGATAACACAATGGCATGAAAACAGCCAGCCGTTGAGTCGATCCCGCTCACCCGTCCGTCGGCGTGTCCCAGTAATGGCAGGCCACATGGTGGCCGGGCGCCACCTCCTCCAGCGTCGGAACGGCCTGGGCGCAGAACTCCCGCGCCAGCGGGCAGCGGCGGCGCAGCGGACAGCCGGCCGGCTGGGCGAAGGCCGACGGCGCATCGCCCTCCAGCGCCGGGCGTTCGCCCTGCGCCGCCGCCAGCATCGCCCGGCTGTAGGGATGCAGCGGCGCCGTCCGCAGCGTTCCGGCGTCGGCGCTCTCCACCACCCGGCCAGCCAGCATCACGACGCCGCGATGGGCATCGCGCAGCCCTTCGTCATACCGCTCGGTCGCCAGGACCAGCGACAGCCGGCGGCGGTCGCGCACCGCCATCAGCGTGTCGAGGAAGGTTTCGCGCTCCTCCGCCGACAGGCTGGATGCCGGCTCGTCGGCGATCAGCACGCGCGGCTCCGACAGGATGGCGCGGGCAAGGCCGGCATGGGCGGCCTCCGCGACGCTCAGCGCCGACGGCCAGCGGAGCGCCGCTTCCGGACGCAGGCCGGCCTCCTCCAGCGCCTCGTCGATGCGGTGGTCGCGGCGGTCGGCGGCGATGTCCGGACGCAGGCTCTCCAGCACGAGGCCGAACTGGGCGCCGAGCGTCATCGCCGGGTCGAAGGAGGCGGCCGGGTCGGGGAACAGCGGTTGCAGGTCGCGCCGGGCACGGCGCAATCCACCGCGGTCGGGGTCGTCGCCCCTGCCGTCGCCCCTGCCGTCGGCCGCAGCCGGCGGCGCGGAGGCCGCCATCAGGTCGCGGCCCATCCACACCACCGCACCCGCCGTCGGCGGCGGCAGGCACAGCAGCGAGCGGGCGAGCGTCGCCTTGGCGCTGCCGGTCTCGCCCAGCAGGGCCAGCGTCTCGCCCGTCCGCACATCCAGGTCGATGCCGTGCAGCACCGCCAGAGACCGCGCCTCCCCCCGCGGGCCGGGGGCGAGCGGATAGGACATGCCGACGCCGCGGGCATGCAGGCGGGCGGCTCCTGGCTGCTCCAGCGGCGCCAGCGGTTCGGTCCTTGCCGGGCTGGGCGGCAGCAGACGGGCGCGGCGCAGCGCCAGCACCCGATCGGCCGGACCGGCCAGCCCATCCTCCGGCCGTCCGGCCAGGACCAGCGCCACCCCGTCGGCCCGCGCCCAGTCGGCCAACCGATGGAGAAGCCGCAGCCGCACCGTCGGGTCCAGCCCGGCAGCCGGCGCGTCGGCCAGCAGCACCGCCGGCCCCACCGCCACCGCCATGGCGAACAGGCAGGCCCAGCGCAGCTGTTCCGGCAGCTGTTCCGGCGGCAGGTCGAAACGCCGGGCGGCGGCGGGGACGCCCATGCGGTCCAGCCCGTCGGCCATGCGGCGCAGCGACGACCGCAGGTCGAGCCCCAGATGGTGGCCGACCACCTCCGCCACCTGCAGGGCCAGCGGCCGGCGCGGCGCCAGCCGGCCGCCCTGGGCGATCAGCAGATGCCCGTCGATGCGGGCGCTCCCCGCCATGTCGACACCGGCCGGCAAGCGGCCGGCGAGCGCCCCCAGCAGGGCGGTCTTGCCGCTGCCGGCGCCGCCGGTGATGGCCAGAACCTGCCCGCGCTCCACCCGCAGGGTGGCGCGGTCGAGCAGGACGCGGTCACCCAGCATGAGGGTCAGCGCCTCGGTTTCGACCGGCGCGGGCTTCGTGGCCCCAAGGACGGATGCATCGGTCATGGTTTGCGCTGTCCGGCCGCCATGCCGTCGGCGATGGCGCAGGCGGCCCAGAGGGCGAGCGCCAGCAGCAGGGCCGGCGGGACGAAGGCCACCGGGTCGCCCAGCCGTGCCGCCAGCCCGACCGAGGCGCCCCAGCTGCCCAGGGCCGGCGGCAGGCCGAGGCCGAGCAGGCTGGCGAAACTCTCCGCCGCCAGGACCCGCGGCAGGGCCAGCACCCCGGCGGCCAGCAGCGGGCGCGCCAGGTTGGGGATCAGGTGCCGGCGCACCACCTCGCCTTCCGCCAGGCCGGCGGCGCGGGCGGCGGTCAGGAACTCCGCCCGCATCAGGCCCGACAGCTCGGCATGGGCGAGAGTGGCGACCGCGGGGGCTGCCGTCAGCGCGGTGACCAGCGCCAGCAACCAGACCGGCCCCATCAGCCCGCCGGCAAGCGGAACCAGCAGGGCGAGCGGCCAGCCGGCCATCCGCTGGGCGGCGGCGATGGTGCGCCGCTCAGCCCGGCTGCCGGTCAGCGTGCCGAGCATCCCGGCCAGCAGCGCCCAGCCGATGCCCAGCAGCCCGCCCAGCACCGCGGCGAGCAGCGCGAAGGACAGGCTGCCCCGCCCGTCGAGCAGCGCCGCGGCGACCGGGTCGGCGTCCAGCCGGTGCACAGCACTGCCGTCGGCCATCAGCGGTGCTGCGGCGCAGGCGAGCGCCAGGGCGGCGAGGATGGCGGCACCCGACAGCCCGCGGGCAAAGCCGGCACGCGGGGTGTCCGGCGGAACCGGATGGGAAAGCGGCGGTTGGTCGTACTCGGCCATCGGCGTCCTTTTTCGGTCACGCCCCGTCGTAGGGCGTGGAGCTGTGGTTGGCCGGGTCGATCCAGTCGCGCACCCCGAGGCCCAGCGCGTTCAGCAGGGCGGTCAGCCCGCCCAGCGCCACCAGGACCGGCACCGCCCCGGCGGCCGATCCGGCGCGGGCGGCATCGACCATCAGCGCCCCCGCCCCCGGCAGGTCCAGCAGGCTTTCCAGCGCCACCGCACCGACCATCGCCGCCAGCACAGCAGCGCGCAAGCCTCCCATCACCGGGGCGACCGCCTGCGGCAGGGCGTGGTGGCGCAGCACGGTGCGTTCATCCAGCCCCAGCCCGCGGGCCATCCGCACCGCCCCACCCTCCGGCCCCGAGCCCAGGGCGCGGCCCATCGCCGGGCGCGCCAGCCGGGCGGCCTGGCAGGCGGCGGGAATCGACAGGGCGGTCCAGCCCAGCGGCGCCGCCGACGCCCCGGCCCGCACAGCCAGAGCCGCAGCCGCCGCCAGCAGGAAGCCCGGCAGCAGCGGCCCGGCGCCGGACAGCAGCCGGCCGACCAGCCCGCCGGCCGACCGCGGCGCGACCGCGGCCCAGGATCCGGCGAGCGTGCCCAGCGCGGTTCCGACCGCCAGCGACGGCAGCGTCAGCAGAAGCGTCACCACCAGCCCGCGCAGCAGCGCCATGGCGGCATCCGGCTGCGGCGCCACCAGCGCCGACAGCCCGACCCCCGCCAGCATCGGCAGGACGGCGGTCGGCACGGCATCGATCAGGCGGCGGATCACGGGACGCGGCATCTGGGCAGGGGGACCGGTGGGGAAAGACCATATGTGGGGCGACATGCGACCGTAAGCGCCCCTACCCCGCCGGGCAACAGAATTAGCGTCGGAGGGCGACCGCGTCCGATCAGACCGAACCGGTTTCGAGAATGGCGACCAGTTCGCGTTCGACAGGATGCGGAAAGCCAAGGCTCTTGAGCTTCGCAATCGTCGCCTGGACCGGATAGCGAAAGGATTTGAGTGCGAAACGACCGTCCTCGCAGACGGCGTAGCTTGCCAGCGTCGTGCCGTTGCGAGGCTGGCCGAGGCTTCCCGGATTGAGCACCACCCTGTCGCCGATCCTGCGCAGCATCGGCACATGGGTATGCCCGACGAGGAGGACATCGGCCCGCACTCCGTCGAGTTCCCTTTCCCACCCGGCGGCATCGCCGGGGTGCCGGCCATAGAGCGGATCCGACGGCATCGCGTGCGTCAGGTGGAACCGGAGGCCGTCGCGCTCGGCCTGCGCCTGCTGCGGAAGCCCGCGCAGATAGGCCTTCTGCGCGTCGCCGAGGGCGGCGGACGTGTAGCGTCTGGTCGCTTCGGCCAACGGCCGATAGCGCGCGCTCCAGCGCGAGTCGTCGCCGTGCGCCACCGCATGGTCGTGGTTTCCCTGGATCGCCAGCGACGCCTTCTCCATGATGTCGGTGACCACCTCGTTCGGTTGCGGCCCGTAATTGACGAGGTCGCCCAGCACCCAGAGTTCGTCATACGCCTCGGGCAGGGCGCGCAAGGCGTCGTGGTTGCCGTGGATGTCGGATATGATGACCAGCTTCACCATAGCCTCCCGGTGTCAGGCACGGATCAGGACGACGCCCAGCAGCAGGAACGCCGCACCGGCCAGCCGGGTGAGGCTCACCGGGTGGTGGGGAAGCCCGAACAGGCCGAAATGGTCGAAGGCGAGCGAGCCGAGCATCTGGCCGACGACGATCAAAGCGAGCACGGTCGCGGCGCCGAGGCGGGGAACCATCAGGATGGCGGTCCCGATGAACAGCGCGCCGAAAAGACCCCCCGTCCAGGACAGCCACGACGTCGGTCCGGCCAGCTGGTCGGTGAGCCGGGGGCCGGAGGATGTCAGCGCCACCGCCAGCATCGCCAGCATGCCGACGAGGTAGCTGACGAAGCCCGCCCACCAGGGCGACCCGAGCTCGGCCCGCAGGTTTGCGTTCAGCACCTGCTGCAAAGCGACGCTCACGCCGGCGCCGACGACGAGAAGATAGGAAAAGGCGGACAAGGCGGCGGTCATGCCGTACTCCCCGAAAACATGCCGGCCGGCATGGAGGGTTTTCCATGCGGCGCGTCCCGGAGGATGGATAGCAGCGCATGACCTCCGCCGTCTGGAACGCATGTGACCGGGCCGCGGCCTTGCCCATGCAACCGGAGTTTGATTATGGTTGCGCGACCGTCGATTTTCCGAAAGGGCTACGGCCGGAAGCGGGGTGGTTCGTCATGACGGCATCGTTTCAGCTTCCCAGCGGCATGGGCATCGCCGGCATGGGCAAAGGCGGTGCCTGGAACTATTGGCGGCCGCTCAGCCGCGACATCGTCGAACTCGGCGTCGTGTGCGGACAGGACGTCTCGCTGCCGGTGCATTTCCATGACGAGGACCAGCTGACCTTCGTCCTGTCGGGCCGCCGGCGCTTCCTGATCGGGGACATGCCGGTCGATGTCGCACCGGGCCGGGGGGTGAGAATTCCGGCCGGAACGCCGCACAGCTCGCTTTCCGAACCGGCCGATGTCTTCTGCATCAACATCTACACCCCGCCCGCGGCCTGCGACGCCGCCGCCCTGTTTGCCGGGATGGCCCTGCGGTGGCGGCAGGGGAGCATCGACTGGCCCGATCTGGCGGCGATGATCGGGACTCACCGGTGCGAGGCCGGCATGCCGGCGCAACGGGTGGAGGCGATAACTCCCTCCTGGGAAACGGTCGGCGAGGGCGCCCGCCTCGCCGGGATGAGCCGCGAAGGTTTCTCGCGCAGGTTCCGCAGGCAGCATGGTGTCGCGCCGCAGCTCTTCCGGCTGTCCGAACGATTGAACGAGGCGCGGCGCCTGCTGCGCGCCGGAGACCCGGTCGCCGCCGTGGCGGCCGAAGCCGGCTTTTCCGATCAAAGCCATCTCGGCCGCTGTTTCCGGCGCGCCTTCGGCGTCACGCCGGGCCAGTACCGCCGGAACCTGCCGCCGGCCCCCTGAGCCTCCCATACCCGACCGCCGCACTTGACTTACAGCACCAGTTTTGTACTATATGCCTGCCTGCTCCGCCGGAGAGGCCTGGGCCCGCCGATAGGGGGTCCTGAACCCGTCATATCGCTTTGCACGAGGATGTGACATGAGCACCGCCATCGCCCTCCGTTCGCCCGATTCCGGCGAATCGCTGTCCCGCTACATCAACGACACGCACCGTTACCCGGTCCTGACGGCCGAGGACGAATACATGCTGGCCAAGGCCTGGACCGAGCATGGCGATGTCGATGCGGCGCACAAGCTGGTCACCAGCCACCTCCGTCTCGTCGTCAAGATCGCCGGCGGTTACCGCGGCTACGGCCTGCCGCTGTCCGACCTGATCGCCGAGGGCAATCTCGGCCTGATGACCGCCGTCAAGAAATTCGAGCCCGAACGCGGCTTCCGCCTGTCCACCTACGCGATGTGGTGGATCAAGGCCTCGATCCAGGATTACATCCTGCGGTCCTGGAGCCTCGTGAAGATCGGCACCACCGCCGCGCAGAAGAAGCTGTTCTTCAGCCTGGGCCGCCTGAAGCGGAAGCTGGGCGAATATGGCAGCGGCGACCTGCAGCCCGACAGCGTCACCAGCATCGCCACCGACCTTTCCGTGCCGGAAGAGGACGTGGTCGCCATGAACCGCCGTATGTCGGGGCCGGTGGCCTCGCTGAACGCGCCGATGAGCGCCGACGGCGATTCGGGCGAATGGCAGGATCTGCTGGCCGACGAGCGTCCGTCGGTGGAGGAATCGCTGGTCGAACGCGGCGAGGCCCGCCAGCGCAGCGCCCTGCTGCACGAGGCGATGGCCGTGCTGAACGACCGCGAGCGCGACATCCTGACCAGCCGCCGTCTGTCCGACAGCCCGCTGACCCTGGAGGATCTGTCGGTCCGCTACGGCGTCAGCCGCGAGCGCATCCGCCAGATCGAGGAAAAGGCCTTTGAGAAGGTCGCCCGCCAGACCCGTGTCCTGGCGGCGGCCGTCGCGGCCTGATCCTGGGCCCGGTCTGACATCGGCTTGCGGATTCCGCGCCAGCTTCGGCGGGCTGCGCCGTGTAACCCCTCCATCAGCGCCGGCGGTTTCCGCCGGCCTCGTGGAGGCGGCCCATGTCGAAAACCAATTCGTCGAAAACCATCCCCCGGACATCCTTCCCCCGGACCTCGGCGATCGAGGTCATCAAGGACGCGCTGGCCCTGTATGAGAGCAACAGGATCGGCCGCTGGCAGGTCATCAACCGCCTGATCCATCTCGGCCTGTCGGCGGACGACGCCAACGTCATCGCCGACCATGGCAGCATCCCGCCGCATCTCCTGGGGGCTCTCGGCGTTCCGCGCCGATGAGTGCCGCCCGATCCGGCGTCGAAACCGGTTTCGGCATGGCGCTGCGCCTGCACCGGGCCGGATGCTGGGCGCAGGCGCTGGCGGTCTATGACCGGCTGCTGGGCGACCCGCGTCTGCCTTCCGCGCAGGCGGCGCAAGCCTATGCCAACCGCGGCGCGGCCCTGCGCCGGCTCGGCCGGGCGGACGAGGCGGTGTCGTCCTGCATCGAGGCGCTGGTCCGCTGCCCCGACATGGCCGAGGCCTATGCCAACCTCGGCGCGATCCTGCAGGAGGCCGACCATCCACTGGCCGCCATCGACGCCTGCCGCCGGGCCATCGCGCTGGCCCCCGGCCTCTACACCCCCTATCTGGCGATGGCCCATGCCGGGCAGGATTGCGGCGACCATCGCGGCGCGCTGGCCCTGCTGCGCCGTGCGGCTGCCCTCGCCCCGGCAATGCCGAGCGTGCGCTACAATCTGGCCGAGGCGCTGCTCCAGCATGGGCTCTTCGCGGAAGGCTGGCAGGCATACGAGGCGCGCTGGCAGGCACGGGAACTGGCGCTGACCAAGCCCGCCTGCACCAACCCCGAATGGGTGGGCCAGGACATCGCCGGCAAGACCCTGCTGGTGGTGGAGGAACAGGGCTTCGGCGACACACTGCACTTCATCCGCCTGATCCCGCTGGTGAAGGCGCGCGGCGCGCGGCGGATCGTCCTGCAATGCAGGGCGCCGCTGGTCCGGCTGCTGGCCGGCATGGAGGGCGTCGATGCGGTGACCGCCGCCCTGCCCGATCCCAACGCCTACGATCTCTGGGTGCCGCTGCTGTCGCTGATGCAGCGGCTGGCGGTGCCGCCCGACCGCATTCCGGCGGCGGTGCCCTATCTCACGCCCCCGCCGGATGCCGTCCGGCATTGGACAGGAGCCCTGCCGGAGACGGAGGATTTGCGGGTCGGGCTGGTCTGGGCCGGCGACCCGCGGCTGGGCCATGCCGCCGCCAGCCGGACCGACGCCCGCCGCAGCGTTGCCCTTGCCCAGCTTGCGCCGCTGCTGACGGTGCCGGGCGTGTCCTGGGTCAGCCTGCAAAAGGGACCGGCGGCGGCTCAGCTGGACGGGCCCGCGCTCTTCGACCCGATGTCCGGCGTCACCGACTTCGCCGACACCGCGGCCATCGTCCGGCAGCTCGACCTCGTGATCGGGGTGGACACCGCCCTCGTCCATCTCGCCGGGGCGCTGGGCGTGCCGGTGTGGGTGCTGTCGCGCTTCAGCGGCTGCTGGCGCTGGCTGCTCGACCGCGACGACAGCCCCTGGTACCCGACGCTCCGCCTGTTCCGCCAGCAGCGCCCCGGCGATTGGGCGCCGGTGGTGGCGCGGGTGCGCGAAGAGCTGTTGCGCGCGGCGCGGCTCCCCCGCCATCATCGCGGTCCGGCTTGAGCACGATGAAATTTCGTAAGGACTCTGCGATGCCGACCGTCCTGCCAACCATCCTTCTGACCGGCTTCGAGCCGTTCGGCGGCGAGCCCGTCAACCCGTCCTGGCAGGCGGTGCGGCAGCTGGACGGCTGGGAGTGCCGCGGCCACCGTGTCGCCGCCCGGCTGATGCCCTGCGTGTTCGGCGCGGCGCTCGACGCGCTGGACCGCGCGGTGGCGGAAACCGACCCGGTGGCCCTGCTCGCCGTCGGGCAGGCACAGAGCCGGGCGGAGCTGTCGCTGGAGCGGGTGGCGGTCAACCTCGACGACGCCCGCATCCCCGACAATGCCGGCAATCGGCCGGTCGATGCGCCGGTCGCGGCGGGCGGCCCAGCGGCCTATTTCACCAGCCTGCCGGTCAAAGCCATCGCCGCCGCCCTGCGCGAGGCCGGCATCCCCGCCGCCCTGTCGCACAGCGCCGGCAGCTTCGTCTGCAACCACCTGTTCTATGGCGCCTGCCACCTGCGGGCGGTGCGGCGGCCGAGCTTGCGCGTCGGCTTCCTGCACATCCCGCTCGCGCCGGAGCAGGCGGTTCGCCACCCGGGAGCCCCGTCGATGGCGGTCGAGCAGGTGGTCGCCGGCCTGCGCATCGCCGTGGACACCCTGCTGGCGACCGCCGAGGACCGGCATGAGGCGACCGGCACGCTGGAGTAGCCGGACTCCGGCTTTTCGGTTTTCCGTCCGGTTCACGCTTCAGACGATACCGTCTGAAGCAATCGCACTCTACGCCACCTCGGTCAGCAGCCACTCCTTGAAGCGGCGCACCCGGCGCGCCCGCTCGGCGCCCGGCGCGTGGGCGATCAGGTAGCGGCCGCGCGGCCGCAGCGTCTCGGTGAAGGGCTGGACCAGCCGCCCCGACGCCACATCGTCCCCGACCAGGAAGACCGGCAGCAGGGCCACCCCCATGCCCGCCGACGCCGCTTCGATGATCATGAAGAAATGCTCGAAGGCCAGCGACAGCGCCGCCTCGGGCAGCGGCAGGCCGAAGGCGGCGAGATAGACGCGCCAGGAATCGGGCCGGGTGGTGTGCTGCAACAGCCGATGCTGCGCCAGATCGGCGGGATGGCTCAACGGCGGCCCCTGCTCCAGCAGCGACGGCGCGCAGAAGACGCCCATCGTCTCAGGCATCAGGGTCGCGATCTCGGCTCCTGGCCATTCCTCCACGCCATAGCGGATGGCGACGTCGATGCGCTCCTTGGCGAAATCGACACGGTGCTCGCCGACGCTGACCTCGACCTGGATGTCGGGGTTCTCCGCCTGGAAGCCCTTCAGCCGCGGGATCAGCCAGCGCTGCGTCAGGGTCGGCAGCGCGCTGACCCGCAGCACCCCGCCCTCCTGCGCGCGGGCCGCCCGCGCCGCCGCGGCGATGCGGTCGAGCGCCGCCGACGCCTCGCCATAGAAGGCCGCCCCGGTCGGCGTCAGCTCGATGCCGCGGCCGACACGGCGGATCAGCTCGACCCCCAGATCGGCCTGGAGGGTCTGCATCATGCGGCTGACCGCGCCCTGGGTCACCGCCAGCTCGTCCGCCGCCCGGGTGAAGCTGAGATGGCGGGCCACCGCGACGAAGCTGCGAACGGCATTGAGCGACGGCAAATGGCGTCCGGAAGCGCGGTCGGGCATGGGCAATCCGAATCATGAGTTGAACTCATAAATCTCTGCCTGAGAACTCGTTTGTCAAGTGTGCGGGGATACGCTCTGCTGGGGGCACCAACAGCCGCTACTGGCAACCGCCCTTGGCAGCCAACCATGGCAGCTCACCGCCACCCGGTCCTGAAAGGCCAACCCTCCGATGACGACGCTGACGCCCTTCCACATCGCCTTCCCGGTCGACGATCTGGCCGCCGCCCGCCATTTCTACGGCACCGTCCTGGGCTGCCCGGAGGGACGCAGCAGCGACGAGTGGATCGACTTCGACCTGTTCGGCCACCAGATCGTCGCCCACCTGAAGCCGCGCGACCCCGGCGCCGCCCCAGCCCACCACAACCCGGTGGACGGCCACGACGTGCCGGTCCCGCATTTCGGCGTCGTGCTGCAACCCGCCGACTGGGACACCTTCGCCGAGAAGCTGAAGGCCGCCGGCGTCAAGTTCGTGATCGAGCCCTACACCCGCTTCAAGGGTCAGGTCGGCGAACAGTCCACCATGTTCTTCCTCGATCCCGCCGGCAACGCGCTGGAATTCAAGGCCTTTGCCGACATGTCGAAGCTGTTCGCGAAGTAACCGGTTGGAGAGCACGGGCCGCGGGCCGTCCTCACGGATAGGCCCGCCGGCACACCGCGGCGATGGTCTCGCGGAGCCAGCGGTGGGCCGGGTCGGCCTGGAGGCGCGGATGCCAGATGGCGGAGATGGCGAAATCCGCCGTCCGCACCGGCAGTTCAAAGCTGTCCAACCCCTGGCCGCCGGGATACCCGCCCGTCAGCCCGTTGCCCAGGCAGGAGCGCGGGACCGCCGCGATCAGGTCCGACCCGGCGGCGACCCGCATCGCATCGGGGTAGCGCGGGACGACCAGCGGCACGCGGCGGCTGAGGCCCAGATCCGCCAGCGCGTCGTCGACCGGTCCATGGAACTCGCCCCGGCGCGACGCGGCGACATGGCCGCAGGCGGCATAGCGGTCCGCCGTCACCGCGCCGTCCGCCAGCAGCGGATGCCCGCTGCGGGCGACGCCGACCAGCCTGTCGCGAAACAGAAGCTGCGTCAGCAACTCCGGCGCCGAGGTGCCGAGCACGCCGATCTCCAGGTCGATCCGCCCGTCCCGCAGCGGCTCCGCCTCCTTGTCGGGCTTCGGCACGAACCGCAGGCTGACATGCGGTGCCGCGTCCGCCACCGCAGCCATCACCGCCGCAGCCATCAGTTCCACGAACCCCTCGCCGGCCCGGATGGTGAAGGTGCGATGGAGCGACGCGAGATCCAACCGCCCGGCCGCAGGCTGAAGGACAGCCTGCACGTCGCGGCAGAGTGCATGGACGTGGCCGGCAATCTCCTCGGCATAGGGCGTCGGGACAAGGCCGCGGCCGGCCTGGACCAGCAGCGGATCGCCCGTCACCCGGCGCAGGCGTGCAAGCGTCCGGCTCATGGCGGACGGGCTCAGGCCCAGACGGCGGGCGGCACCCGTCACGCTGCGTTCGGTGAGCAGCGCATCCAGCGGCAGGAGAAGGTTCAGATCGATGGCCTGCATCGGCGCAGGATAGCCCGCCGCTCTTCCCATGCATAGCGCCGGACGCAATCGATCTTTGCATCCTGTGCGTCTGGCGCAAAGCCAGGGCCCCGGACATATGGAGCATGGACAGCGACAGCAGGAGCCACGATCCCATGCAGCATCTCCCCACCGACACCCATCGCAGCATTCTGCTGGTCGGCGCGTCGCGCGGCCTCGGCCATGCCATGGCCGCCGAATTCCTGAAGAAGGGCTGGAATGTTCTCGGCACGGTGCGCGGTCCCAATCGCACCGAGCTGCACGATCTGGCCGACGCCCATCCCGGCCGGGTCGAGATCGAAAGCCTCGACATCTGCGCGCCCGACCAGCTGGCCGCGCTCCGCGACAGGCTGGCGGACCGGACGTTCGACATGCTGTTCGTCAATGCCGGAACAGCCAACCGCGACCCAACGCAGACCATCGGCGAGGTTTCGACCGACGAGTTCATCCACGTCATGACCACCAACGCCCTCGGCCCGATGCGAGTCATCGAAGGCCTGGAGGGCAACGTCACCGCCGCGGGGCTGATCGGGGTGATGTCGTCGGGTCAGGGAAGCATCGCCAACAACCTGTCCGGCCGGCGCGAGCTTTATCGCGGCAGCAAGGCGGCGCTGAACATGTTCATGCGCAGCTTCGCGGCGCGTCAGGCCGGCACCGACCGACCGCTGGCGGTGATGGCGCCGGGCTGGATCCGCACCGCGCTCGGCGGCGCCGATGCGCCGCTGTCCATCGAGGACAGCATTCCGAAGCTGGTCGATGTGCTGCTCGCCAAGCTGGACAGGCCCGGTCTGCAGTATCTCGACTATCGGGGGCAAACGGTTCCCTGGTGAGGGACGTGGTGAGGGACGGCGCCCCTCACCCGCACCCTGCCATCATCAGCCCCAGCGTCTTCTCGTCCGCCTGGTCCGGCATCACCTCGCCGACGATATGGCCGTCGAACATCACGACGATGCGGTCGGACAAGGCGCGGATCTCGTCGAGTTCGACCGAGACCAGCAGGATCGCCTTGCCCTGGTCGCGCAGGGCGACCAGCCGGCGGTGGATGAACTCGATGGCGCCGATGTCGACGCCGCGGGTGGGCTGGCCGACCAGCAGCAGGTCGGGGTTCCGCTCGATCTCGCGGGCCAGCACGATCTTCTGCTGGTTGCCGCCGGAGAAGTTGGCCGCCGCCAGCGACCCGTCGCGCGGGCGGGTGTCGTATTCCTCCATCCGGCGGGCGCAGCTCTCGGCCACCGCGTCGCGGTCGAGCAGCACCCGGCCGTTCCAGGCCGGATCGTCCTGGAAACCCAGGATCGAGCATTCCTCCGCCGAGAAACTGGTGACGAGCCCGACCTTCTGCCGGTCCTCCGGCACATGGCCCACCCCCAGGCCGCGCAGCGCACGGGCGTTGAAGCGGTCCGGATGCCCAGCCAGTTCCTCCCCGCGCAGGCGGACCGAGCCGCCGGCGATGGGCCGCATGCCGGCCAGAGCCTCCAAGAGTTCGGACTGGCCGTTGCCGGACACGCCGGCGATGCCGACGATCTCGCCGGCCCGCACCGACAGGCCGACGCCCTTCACCCGCTCGACGCCGGAGGGATCGCGCACCCGCAAGCCCTCGACCCGCAAGACCTCCGTCCCCGGTTTGGCCGGCGTCTTGTCGACCCGCAGCAGAACCTTGCGGCCGACCATCAGCTCGGCCAGCTGCTCCCGGCTGGTGTCGCAGGTGGCGACGTTGGCGACCACTTGCCCCCGCCGCATCACCGTGACATTGTCGGTCAGCTCCATGATCTCGCGAAGCTTGTGGGTGATGATGACGACCGTCTTGCCCTGCTGGCGCAGCGCCCGCAGGATGCGGAACAGATGGTCGGCCTCCTGCGGGGTCAGCACGCCGGTCGGCTCGTCGAGGATCAGGATGTCGGCGCCGCGATAGAGCGCCTTCAGGATCTCGACCCGCTGCTGGGCGCCGACCGGCAGGTCGCCGACCGGGCTGTCGAGATCGACCTCCAGCCCATAGTCGCGCGCCAGCCGGGTCAGTTCGGTCCTGGCCCGGGCAAGGCCGCCCGCCAGCGTGACGCCGCCCTCCGCCCCCAGCAGCACATTCTCCAGCACGCTGAAGGGGTCCACCAGCATGAAGTGCTGGTGGACCATGCCGATGCCGGCAGCCAGGGCGTCGCGCGGGGTGCGGATGGCGGCGGGATTGCCGTTCACCCGGATTTCCCCGCTGTCGGCGCGCAGATAGCCGTAGACGATGCTCATGATCGTCGACTTGCCGGCGCCGTTCTCGCCGATCACCCCATGGATGGTGCCGGCCGGGACCGACAGCGACACGTCGCGGTTGGCATGGTTGGTGCCGAACCACTTGTTGATCGCCACCGTTTCCAGGGCGACTTCCGACCGGATGGCCGGCGCGTTTGCCTGCGTCATGAAGGGTCCGCTTACGGCTGGTACGGCTTGACCGCCAGCGAGCCCGCGATGATCTGCTTCTTCGCCTCTTCCAGCTTCGCTTCCATCTCCGGCGTGATCAGCTTGCGGTTGTTGTCGTCCAGCGCATAGCCGACGCCGTCCTCCTTCAGCCCGACGACGCGGTGCCCGGCCTTCCAGCTGCCGTCCTTCGCCGACTTCATGCAGTCATAGACGACGACGTCCACCCGCTTGACCATCGAGGTCAGGACCTTGCCGGGATGGACATGGTTCTGGTTGCTGTCGACGCCGATGGACAGCTTGCCGGCATCGGCCGCCGCCTGCAGCACGCCGAGACCGGTGGCGCCCGCCGCGGCGAAGACCACGTCGGCCCCGCGGCCGAACTGGCTCTTGGCCAGCTCCGCCCCGCGGCCGGGGTCGTTCCAGGCGGCAGGCGTGGTGCCGGTCATGTTGACGAACACCTCGTCGGCGGCAGCGACATGCTTCACGCCCTGCTCGTAGCCGGTCAGGAAGTTGCGGATCAGCGGGATGTCCATGCCGCCGATGAAGCCGACCTTGGCAGTCTTCGACGCCAGCGCCGCGGCCATGCCGACCAGGAAGGATCCCTCCTCCTCCTTGAAGGTCACCGACTGGACGTTGGGGGCGTCCAGCTTGTCGTCGATCAGGCAGAACTTGGTGTTGGGCGATTCCTTCGCCACCTTGTCCACCGCCGCGGTCTGCGAGAAGCCGACGGCGACGATGACCGAGGCGCCGCGGCGGACCAGCGTGCGCATGGCCTGCTCGCGCTGGCCCTCGTTGGTGATCTCGAACTCGCGGTAGGCGGTGCCGGTTTCCTTCTTGAACCGCTCGGCGCCGTTATAGGCGGCCTCGTTGAAGGACTTGTCGAACTTGCCGCCCTGGTCGAACACCACGGCCGGCGAGAAGTCGTCGGCCAGCGCCGGAGCGCCGACTCCCGCTCCGGCCGCGGTCACCGCCAGCATGGCTGCAAGAATACGCGTCTTCATGTCCCACCCACTCCCGGCTGCGGAAACTTGACCCAAAGGATAACCGCGCCATGATTTCACACAACAGGGAAAGCGGACGATGCAACGGAGCGAATCGGGTCTCCCCCGGTTGACGCCAGGGACGGGGGCGTTTATCACCCCCGCCGACAGTCATTGCGACGAACTGGCGATGGACACGGCCATCTGAACCTGGCCACAAGAAAATGGGGGCGACGCTCGGTGAACGAAGTCTGGGTGCTCTTGCAGGGAATCGCTCTTGGATTCGCCATCGCCGCACCCGTCGGGCCGATCGGTCTGCTGTGCATCCGCCGCACCCTCCAGCACGGCCCCCTGATGGGCTTCTTCACCGGATTCGGCGCCGCGGTGGCCGACACCTTCTATGGCGCCATCGCCGCCTTCGGCGTGTCGGCGGCGCTCAGCTTCCTGCGCGGGCACGAGATCGCCTTCCAGCTGATCGGCGGCATCTTCCTGCTGGTGGTGGCGGTCCGCACCTTCCGCCAGCATCCCGACGCCGACGAGCGCGAGGCGGCCTCCGCCCCCGACAGCAAATCCTGGCTGGCCGGCTTCATGACCGGCCTGTCGCTGACCCTGACCAACCCGGCGACCATCATGGCCTTCATCGCCATCTTCGCCGGCTTCGGACTGGGCGGCACGCTGGACCGGCTGGAAGCCTCGACCCTGGTGCTGGGTGTCTTCATCGGCTCGTCGCTGTGGTGGATAACGCTGTCGATGGGGGTGGCCGCCGTTCGCCACCGCATCTCCGACCGCGGGCTGACCATGCTGAACCACTGCACCGGCGTGGCGCTGGGCCTGTTCGGCCTGTGGGCGCTGGGCATGGCCGCCACCGGCATCGTCGGGATGGCGACGGCCTGATCCCCGGGCAGCGACTGCCTCTCAGCAGCCTGCCGACGGCGTGATGCCCGGCGCCTCCGCGGCCGTGCCGCCCTTGCGCAGCAGATGCAGGTGTTTGGACAGCCGCCAGAGATAGAGGCCGACCAGCACCACCAGCAGCCCGACGGTGAAATAGCCGACCAGCCGGTGCGCGAAGGGCCAAGTGGACAGCATGTAGCCGGTCCAGGCCAGCAGCAGCGTCCACAGCACCGACCCGATGCCGGACGCCAGCGAATAGTTCAGGATCGACATCTTGCAGGCGCCGGCCGGGATCGAGATCAAAGTCCGCACCCCCGGCACCGGTTGCGAGAACAGCACCGCCAGCCCGCCGCGCTTGGCGAACCAGTCGGTGCTCTGCCGCACCTTCTTCGGATTGATGGTCAGCCAGGGGCCGTACTTCTTCAAGAACGCCTCCAGCCGGTCGCGGCCCATCAGCCGGCTCGGCAGGAACCACACCAGCTGTCCGGCCAGCGAACCGAGCCCGCCGGCGATGGCGACCCCGACCAGCGTGAACTCGCCGGTCGCCGCCCCGATCCCGGCCAGCGGGATCACCGACTCGGCGGGGATCGGCGGGAAGACCCGCGCCAATGCCACCAGAAAGAAAATTCCGACATAGTGGAGGTTGTGCATCACCTGCACCAGCCAGTCCGTCAAGCCGCCTGCCAAGACTCTTCTCCCCTGCCGGAATCCAGCCGCATTCCGAAAACGGCCCGCCGTCATGAAGAGTTCCCGACCGCAAAGGCGCAAACGACGGAAGATCGGGTTCGCCCAATGGCAGAACATCATCCCGACCGGAGATACTTTAAAATCATTCCAAGAATACGACTTTCTTCATAGGTTGTATTTTGCAACGCCGTGTAAAGCAATTTTAAGATTATACAATGCACATAATGAATTTCTAATAAAAATAACATGTAAACTTGTAAATAAAACTCGCAACTTGAGGGGTATTAAGGGATGTCTTTGGGCAATCTTAAAATCTCGATGAAGATCATGCTGATCGTCGGCATGCTGTCCGTGGTGAGCATGACCATTGCCGGTTTCGGCGCAATTGGATTGCAATCCCTTGGATCTGCGATCACGGACCTTGACGAAGCGACGACGGAGGTGCGTCTCAGTTCCCGCCTCAACCGCCTGCTCGCCGAAATCAACCGCGACGAATACAGCCTCGCGATCGATCCGGGCGAGGTCGGCACCGTCTCGACTGCCATCGGGGAACGCCGCAAGGCGATTGCCGACGCCATCACGCGGCTCAAGGGCACGGTCGAAGGGGAGCAGGTGGCCATCCTGCTGAAGATCGAACGCCAGCTTCCCGCCTATTACGAGAAGCTGGTGGCGTCCCTCGATGCGGCGCGCAAGCTCCAGGGCTCGTCCACGCTGACCGATGGGCAGCGGACGATGAAAATCGCCGTGGAGGCGAGCCGTGCCGATATCCGGAGCCTGCGCAGCGACATCACGGCCTTCCTCGATTTCACCGAGAAGGACTCGACCGAACTGGCGCGAGCGGCCGAGGCGATGGCGGCCTTGAAGCTGACCTGGATGTTCGTCCTCGCCGGCGTCGGAACCGTGGCGGGGCTTCTGCTCGGCCTGCTGGTCTCGCAGAAGGGCATCGTCCGGCCGATCAAGTCCATCGTCTCGTCGCTGCGCGGGCTTGCCGACGGCAACCTGACGGTCGAGATCGCCGGAACGGGCCGCCGCGACGAGGTGGGGGAGATCGCCGAAACCGCCAGCGTCTTCAAAGCCAACCTGATCCGCAGCCGCGAGTTGGAAGAGCAGGCGAAGCAGGCCGAGGCCAGGGCGGCGTCGGAGCGCAGGCAGGCCATGCTCGGCCTGGCGGACGAGTTCGAGACGAGCATCGGCACCGTCGTCGAGGCGGTCTCCAGCGCCGCGGCGCAGCTCCAGTCCACCGCGCGGACCATGTCGGCGGTCGCCGAGGAGACGGCCCGCCAGTCGACGGCGGTCGCCGCCGCGACCGAACAGGCCTCGGCCAACGTACAGACGGTGGCGGCGGCCTCGGAAGAACTCAGCAGTTCCATCGGCGAGATCAGCCGGCAGGTGGCCGAGTCCGCCACCATCTCCGGCCAGGCGGTGAGCGAGGCCGAGCGCACCAACGGCACGGTCGAAGGGCTGGCCGTGGCGGCCCAGCGGATCGGCGACGTGGTCAGCCTGATCCAGAACATCGCCAGCCAGACCAACCTGCTGGCACTCAACGCCACCATCGAGGCGGCGAGGGCCGGCGAGGCGGGGAAAGGCTTCGCCGTGGTCGCCAGCGAGGTGAAGCAGCTCGCCAACCAGACCGCCAAGGCGACCGAGGACATCTCCACCCAGATCGCGGAAATCCAGACCCAGACCGGCGGCGCCGTCACCGCCATCCGCAACATCGGCCGCACCATCACCCAGGTGAACGAGATCTCCAACAGCATCGCCGCGGCGGTCGAGGAGCAGACTGCCGCCACCGGCGAGATCGGCCGCAACGTCCAGCAGGCGGCAGAGGGAACCCAGGAAGTCTCCTCCAGCATCGCCGGCGTCAGCAAGGCCGCCGACGAGGCCGGCACCTCGTCGAACGAGGTGCTGTCCGCCGCCTCGCTGCTGTCGCAGGAGGCGGGGCGCCTGCGCGATGAGGTGGACGGTTTCCTGTCGCGGGTCAGGGCGGCCTGACGGGCCAACAAAAGGCTTAACAGCAGGCCGGAACCGCGGGACCAGATCCCGGAAGGGCGGAGACGGCGGGGCGTTGGATTGAACGTGCCCGCACATCCCCGAAATCCCCGCCCTTCCGGGGGGCCGGCCACCCCTGGCACCGAATGGAGGACCGGCCTGAACAGGACAAACCGGATCGGGAAGCCTGTCTAGAACGATTCAAAGAATGGCTATAAACACCTGATCAGTCCAATCGATTTTTCAGGATACCTCGATAGGAAAAACCGATTGGCGCGGGATGGCTAGCGGCGTCCGGGTCGCTCCACCTGGCCCATCACCCGTTGAACAGGGTCGCGTCGATTCGCCGGACCATCGCCACCAACCGCGGTGCAAACTCCTCCTCCAGCCTCTTCAGATCGACCATGAAGGCCGGTCCGCCGCAGTTGAAGGCCAGCACCTGCGAGCCGTCGCGCGGCACGAACGGGACGCCGACGGCATGGACCTCCGACTTCCAGGCACCGATGGAGCGGCAATAGCCGCGCGTCCGGTAATCCTCGACGGCCTGGAGGATGCCGTCGCGGATCTGCGGCCAGCGCTCCCCCTCATGCTCTTCCAGCTTCGCCATCAAGGGCGCGCGTTCCGCCTCCGGCAAGGCAGCCAGATAGGCGCGGCCCATGCCGGTGGTCGACAGCTTGATGTGGGAGCCGACATCCAGCGACAGGGTGATCGGGCCGGTGGCCTTGCAGCATTCCAGATAGATCATGCTCAGCCGGTCGCGCCCGCCCAGCGCCACCGCCAGCCCGGTCTCGTCGGCCAGTTCCTGCATCAGCGGGCGGGCGACCTGCCGGATGCCCATGCCCGACAGGCTGGCATATCCCAGCGCCAGCACCGAGGTGCCGAGCCGGTACTTGCCGGTGGTGTGGTCGTAGGAGAGGTATCCCAGCTTGGCCAGCGTGTAGGTCAGCCGCGACACCGTCGGCTTGGGCAGGCCGGTGCGCTGCGCCAGCTCCAGGTTGCCGAGCATCGATTCGTTGCGGCGGAAGGCGCGCAACAGTTCCAATCCGCGGGCGAGTGCCGTGACGAAGCGCGGATCCTTCTCGTCCTCCGCCAGATCGTCGGCGACCAGAGCCTCTTCCCGCCTGCGCATGCCCGAACCCTCCCGCAAACCTTTGCGGGACGATCCTGCCAGCCGCTGGTCAGCACGTCAATGAAACAGCATTCCGCAGTACGAAATTTGCTGCGTCCCGCCTGTGCCGACGCTACTGGGTCGCCCCCAGCCCCAGCGTCACCATGCGTTCGTACAGCGACGCGCGCGAAATGCCCAGCAGCTTCGCCGCCCGCGCCTTGACCCCGTTGGCCTCCTCCAGCGCCGCGGCGATGGCGTGGCGCTCGGCGGCGTGCAGAACCTCCTGCAACGGCCGTGCCCCCGCCGCCAGCGGCAGGGCCGACGCGCCGGCCGGATGCTGGCCGGGGAGCACGCTGCGGATGTGCGGTGCCGTCAGGATCGGCGCGTCGGTCAGCGCCACCACCCGCTCCAGCGTGTTGTAAAGCTCGCGCACATTGCCGGGCCAGTCATAGTCGCGCAGCACCTGCACCGCCGATTCCAGCAGTTCGCGCGGCGGCGTGCCCTGCTGGATCGCCAGCTGTTCCAGGATGCGGTCGGCGATGCTCTCGATGTCTTCCGGCCGGTCGCGCAGGGGCGGCAGGGTGATCGGCACCACGTTCAGCCGGTAATAGAGGTCGGCGCGGAACTGCTTCTCGCGCACCAGGGCATGCAGGTCGCGGCTGGTGGCGGCGATGATGCGCACATCGACCCGCACCACCTTGTTGGAGCCGAGCGGCTCGATTTCCCGCTCCTGCAACACGCGCAGAAGCTTGGCCTGCACCGGCAGCGGCATGTCGCCGATCTCGTCGAGGAACAGGGTGCCGCCGTTGGCGAGCTGGAACTTGCCGTCGCGGTGACGGCGGTCGGCGCCGGTGAAGGCGCCGGGGGCGACGCCGAAGAACTCCGCCTCCAGCAGGGTTTCCGGAATGGCGGCGACATTGACGCCGACGAAGGGCTTGGACGCCCGCGGGCTGGCCGAATGGATGGCCTGGGCCAGCAGTTCCTTGCCGGTCCCGGTCTCGCCCAGCAACAGGACGGTCGAATCCATCTGGGCGGCGCGGCGGCCCAGCCGCTTGATCTCACGGATCGATTCGCTGGCGCCCAGGAACTGCGAGAAGGAGTATTTGGCGCGGCGTTCATGTGCCAGCTCCTGCTGGGTGCGGGCCAACTCCTCCTGCATCTTCTCGTATTTGCGGACCAGCGGGCGGAGATATTCGGCGCGGTCGAACAGCACGAAGCCGATGGCGCCGATGATCGAGCCGTCGGTGCCGAACAGCGGCATCCGCGTCACCACGAAGGACCGGTCGTCGAACTCCATGATGTCCAGCGGCTGCGGCTGGCCGCTGTCGATCACCCGGCGCAGCTGGCTGTTGGGGATGACGTCCTCCACCTGCCGACCGCGCGGATCGCCGGGAACGCCCAGCAGCGCCTTGTACTTCTCGTCCATCCAGGCGATGCGGCCGGCGTGATCGACGGCGACGGCGCCGACGCACATGGATTCCAGATGCTCGAACAGGGAGTGGACCGCCCGCTGGCGCAGCGCTTCGAAATCCACGGTGTCGCCCACGTCACCCTCCCAAACGGGACCGATCTTCGTCGTCCCGGTGTCGAGGCCCCTTGCGATGCCCGCTTTGGGGTCTGCTGCGTTGCAGCGCAATTTGCCAACAATATCAGAGGTCAACATAGTAGCCCATCCGTCGGATTAAAGGGAAGGCGCACAGGATCGGGCGGGTGCGCGCGGTCATCCGCACCCGTTCATCAGACCAGACCTTTATGGAACGCCTCGCGGGCGCGCTTTTTAAAAAGGCAACCCGGACCTGTTCTCTACATCCTCCGCCATACCCCTTCGCGATTTCCGGATTTTCAACTCACGCGCGTGAGAGTCGGGTGAGGGGATGAGGAAAAAGAGGGGGACCTTTCGGTCCCCCCTGGGGGAGTTCTGTCAGGAGTTCCGCGGAAACGGCCCGCGGGGTCAGTGCCCCCGCTTC
>NZ_LGQW01000015.1:6849908-6869157 GCF_003116035.1 Azospirillum sp. TSH64 | reverse complement strand
CGCCACGAAGGAGCCGATCATGTAAATCTCGCCATGGGCGAAGTTGATCATGCCGATGATGCCGTACACCATCGTGTAGCCGATTGCGATCAGGCCGTAGATCGCACCGAGCGACAAGCCGTTGATCAATTGCTGAAGAAAATATTCCATCAGGCAGGCTTCTCCCACTCTCCCAGATCAACGAATAGGCAGGCACGCGAAAAAGATTGAGCCGTGTGCGGCAGCGGAGTTCCGATCCGGATGAACGGGGGAGAACATCCAGGACCGAGGCAGGGGACGCTTGGAACCCCGCCGCCGCACCCGGTTCTTGCCGAAGCCCCGCCGGATGCGGGATCCGGCGGGGCTTCGGGCGAATTCGTTACAGGGGACCGCTGCGGGCCGGCATGCGCGGAGCCGGGACAAGGCCGGCCTTCACCAGGACGGGCATCCAGGCGGGCATCTTCCGGATATGCGACGAGGTCGCGGGGGTGCGGTCATGCACCCGAGCGGCATTCCGTCGTTCGACCATGGTCAACAGCTCCCACTTGCGCGGCACGGGCTTGCAGCCGTGGCGTCCCCACCGGCATCGCTGCCGGACATCCTGCTTGTGAATCGCGGGCCAGTTCGGACGGAGTGACCGTCCGGACAGCACCAGTCGGCGAAAGGCGCCGCGCCTTACCCTGTTCAAAACTGTTCTTGGTCTTTGGCCCCGGCACTTAAGCGCCGGTTGCATATGTTACCCTTTTTCTTGTGACAGACAGGTAATGCAACTTGATCCGTAGGCGCAACACTCTCTTTCCAAGGGTTGAAAAAAACAACAATCGTTCCGACGCGTCGCGATTTTTCCGTTCAAAATTTCCAGCCCTACGGTTTCCGAGAAATATCGTTCAGTTTATTGTCAACAGCTGTTCACATCATCCGCCGACCGTTTCGCGCGGGTCGGTGAAGGGCTGTCCGAGCGCCTCCGCCACCGCCGGATAGGTCAGCCGGCCGCCCTGGACATTCAGCCCGGCCAGCAGGTGCGGATCCTCGGCCAGCGCCCGTTTCCAGCCCTTGCCGGCCAGCGCCTGGACGAAGGGCAGGGTGGCATGGTTCAGCGCCTCGGTGCTGGTGCGGGCGACGGCACCCGGCATGTTGGCGACGCAATAATGCACGACGCCGTCCACCACATAGGTCGGGTCGGAGTGGGTGGTGGCGTGGCTGGTCTCGAAACAGCCGCCCTGGTCGATGGCGACGTCCACCAGCACCGAGCCGCGGCGCATGCCGGCCAGCTGGTCGCGGCGCACCAGTTTCGGCGCCGCCGCCCCCGGCACCAGCACGGCGCCGACCACCAGATCGGCATCGGCGACCAGCCGGTCGAGGGTGTCGGCGGAGGCATAGACGGTCTTCAGCCGCGGCCCGAACAGATCGTCGAGCTGGGCCAGCCGCGGCATGGAGCGGTCGGCGATGGTCACGTCGGCGCCCAGCCCCA
Organism: Azospirillum sp. TSH64; assembly: GCF_003116035.1. GTDB lineage: Bacteria > Pseudomonadota > Alphaproteobacteria > Azospirillales > Azospirillaceae > Azospirillum. The sequence continues at coordinate 6,867,707 of NZ_LGQW01000015.1, read as the reverse complement.
TCGCCATGCGGGCGGCGTTGGCGCCGACCACGCCGCCACCGATGACCAGCACCTTGCCGGGCAGCACGCCGGGCACGCCGCCCAGCAGGATGCCGGAGCCGCCGTTGCTCTTCTGCAAGGCGACGGCGCCGACCTGGATCGCCATGCGGCCGGCGATCTCCGACATCGGCGCCAGCAGAGGCAGGCGGCCGGCGCGGTCGGTGACGGTTTCATAGGCGATGGCGGTGCAGCCGCTCTCCATCAGCAGCCGGGCCTGTTCGGGATCGGGGGCGAGGTGCAGGTAGGTGAAGAGCACCTGATCCGGGCGCAGCCTGCGACATTCCGCCGGCTGCGGCTCCTTGACCTTCACGATAAGCTCGGCCTTCGCAAAGACCTCCTCGGCGGTTTCGGCGATCTCGGCCCCCGCCGCGCGGTAGGCCTCGTCGGAAAAGCCGATCTCGGCGCCGGCGCCGCTCTGCACCAGCAGGGAATGGCCGTCCGCCGCCAGTTCGCGGATCGATGCCGGCGTCAGCCCGACGCGGTATTCGTGGTTCTTGATTTCCTTGGGAACGCCGATGCGCGTGACCATGCGAGATCTCCCCGATCCGAACGCCCGTTTCAATCAATCCGGCCGATCGAACCCGGCAGAACCATTGGTATCCCAGGAAACCATCGGTGAGGCGGATTGTCTCAGCGATGTCACTATACGGCCGGCGAAGCGGGTGAATCTCTGCAAAGCCTTGCATGAATCCCCCATAGTGTGGTGGAGCTTCCGCACGATCCGCCACGTCTTCGAATAAAGTTGCATGCACGCCCTGGACGCCCTGGACCACAAGATCCTGCGCCTTCTCCGCAAGGACGGCCGGATGAGCAACGCCAAGCTGGCGGCGGAGGTCGGGCTGTCTCCCTCGGCCTGCCTGCGCCGCCTGCACATGCTGGAGCATTCCGGCGTCATCCGCGGCTATACCGCCATCATCGAGACGGCGGACGAGGAGCGGTCGGTGACCGTCATCGTCCAGATCACGCTGGAACGGCAGACCGACGAGTATCTGCGCCGTTTCGACGCCGCCGTCCGCCGCTGTCCGGAGGTGCGGGAGTGCTATCTGCTGTCCGGCAGTTCCGATTACCTGCTGCGGGTGGTGGCGCAGAACCCCAGCGATTACGACCGCATCTATAAGGACTCGCTGTCGCGCCTCCCCGGCGTGGTGCGCATCCAGTCGAGCTTCGCCATCCGCAGCATCGTGCGCCCCGGCAACCTGCCGGCGCTGGAGGACCGGGCGGACTGACCGTCGAGGGAACGTCTCCCTGGGGGGTACGTTCGCCCAGGACCGGCCTGCCTCAGGGAGTGGGCGCGCATGCCACCGTCGTGATCGTGTAATCCTTGAATTCCGGCGCGAACCTGTCCAAGTTCGGGGAACCATGACACTGCCGCCCCGCCATATCCGTAACCTCCTGCGTGCAGGCCGCGTTCACGCAGGCTCGCCCGCCCCGGATCTGGTCGCCTGAGGCAAGGCTCCCGGACCGTCCGGGGCCAACATCGTCTCCGAATCCAAAAGAGCCGCTCGAACCGCATCCCTGCGGTCGCGGGTTTATCACATGCAACCGCTGCATGACCGATGAGGCGTCCACCGGGGGGGCGTCGCCCGGCAGTCGGTTGAGCATGCCGAGAAAAGCGAAGGAAGACCTCGATGCGTCCCGCAGACCAGTTTCCGCCCATCGTGCTGACCGCCACCGACCATGACCGCCTCTCGGCTCTGGTGGAGGCCGTTTCCGAGAGGTTGCCCGATGTGTACGCGTACCTCACGGTCGAACTGGAGCGCGCTGCGGTGATCGATGCCGGCGAACTCGTGGCGACGGTGGTCACGATGGGCGCGCGCGTGGCGTTCCGGGACGAGGTAACCGGACAGGAGCGCACTGTCACCCTGGTCTATCCGGGTGACGCCGACCTCGCGGCCGGTCGGGTGTCGGTGCTGACCCCCATTGGCGCGGCTCTCATCGGCGTCGCGGAAGGACAGTCGATCACATGGTACACGCGTGAGGGCGAGGCGAAGACCCTTACCGTTTTGGCCGTCGAGCCTCCCGGTGCGGACGGGGGCGCCGTCGCCGCGTGATCCGCGGTCGGAAGAGCGACTGCACGCAAGACGCTTCACAACCGCTTCGTCGGCTGGGCGGCCATGGGTAATACAGCCCTTTGCCAAGGCCGCTGATCTTTCATGTTCCCTCATACCTGAACAGGTCCAATTCCGGGTCGGAGCCGGTTACAGCGCCTGTTCGAGGATCGCCCGTTCCAGGATCGCCCTGGCCGGTGCGTATTTCTCGGCAACCATCCGCGGCCCGGCGGCGATGGCGGCGACGCGGGCGGGATCGCTGTTGTCCAGATTGTCGGCCAGCTTGACGCGGATCGCCGTGAGGTTGCCGCTCGCGGCGATCCGCCCGATCCAGTCGAGATAGCTTCCTTCGGGGTTCAGGTTCCGGCTGACCAGTTGGATGGCGGCGATGGCCTCCTCCTCGACGCCAGCCGCCCGGAGATCGTCGGCGGTGGCGCCGGCATCCTCGATGGCGTCATGGAGCAGGGCGGCCTGGAACTGGGCCTTGGTGGCGTCGGGGAACCGCTCCATCAGGCGGTGGGCGACCCGTTCCAGATGCCTCCAATAGGGGGCGCCGGCCTTGTCGACCTGACCCTTGTGGAGGGCCCTGGCGAATTCCAGCGTGTCCCGGAACCAAGCCTCGTTCTGCACTGTGCTTTCTCCTTTCCACGTCTTTGCGCCGCGCTATCGACGTTCTGACCCCGCGGTTCACCCGAACAGGTCGAGTTCCGGGTCCGGCGCGGTTTCCGGGTGGGTCAGGTCGGTGCAGCCGATGCCGATCAGGCGGAAGGCGCGGCCGTCGACCTCGCGCTCCAGCAGGGCGAGGCCGGCCGCCAGGATCGCGTCCGCCGAGCGGGTCGGCTCGACCCGGCGGGACCGGGTCAACTGCTGGAAATCCTTGGTCTTCAGCTTCAGCACCACGCTGCGGCCGAGCAGCCCCTCGCGCTCCAGCCGGCGGGCGACCTTGTCGGCCAGCGGGCGCAGCTCCTGCGCCAGGGCGGGCAGGGTGGTGACGTCCCAGTCGAAGGTTTCCTCCGACGAGATGCTCTTGCTCGGCGACTCGGGGTGCACCCGGCGGGAATCCTCGCCGCGGGCGTAGCTGTAGAGCACCCGGCCCATGGCGCCGTAGCGCTTGACCAGCCAATGCTCGTCCCTGTCCTGAAGATCGCCGACGCGGGTGATGCCGTCGGCGAATAGCTTGCGCTCCAAGGCCGGGCCGACGCCCCACAGGATGGTGACCCGCTTGGGCGCCAGGAAGGCCGCCGCCTCCGCCCGGCCGAGCGCGGAGAAGCCGCGCGGCTTGTCGAGATCCGAGGCGATCTTCGCCAGCAGCTTGTTGTAACTGAGGCCGATGGAGGCGGTGATGCGCAGTTCCCGCTCGAAGCGGCGGACGATCTCCACCAGCGCCTGGGCCGGGCTGATGCTGAGGCGGTCTTCCACGCCGGTCAGGTCGAGATAGGCCTCGTCGATGCTGATCGGCTCGACCAGCGGGGTGAAGGCCTCCATGATCTCGCGGGCCCGATGGCCGACTTCCTTATATTTGGCGATGTTGGGACGGATGATGGTGGCGTCGGGGCAGCGGTCCAGCGCCTCGCGGATCGTCATGGCCGAGCGCACGCCCGATATCCGGGCGACATAGCAGCAGGCGGCGACCACCCCGCGATGGTCGTCGCCGCCGACGATCACCGGGCGGCTGGCCAGCTCCGGCCGGTCGCGCTTCTCCACCGTGGCATAGAAGCTGTCGCAGTCGATGTGGCCGATATGCAGGCTGTGCAGCTCGGCATGGCGGAACAGCCGCCGGCTGCCGCATTTCGGGCAGCGCGTCAGGTCGCCCGATCCTGCGCCCGATTCTGCGCCGGGGAGGGCGGCGGCGCAGTCGCGGCAGACGCTGTGCAGGGCGGTGGTCATGATGACGGCAGCTTAGCAAAGCGGCGGAGCAAGCGCCAGCTTATGCGTACAAAGGAAGAACGGAATGCGAGGTCAGCGCAACGGCGACTTCGCCCGGTCGGTGGCGGCGATGCGGGACGCGATGCCCTGCAAGCCACTCAGAAGCAGCTTCGCCATAGCCCAGTGATAGAGGGCCGATCCCACCAGGACCGTCAGCATGGCGCCCCACCCGCCGATCCAGCCGGCGAGCACGGCCACGACGAGGGAGGCGGCGGCCGAGACGACCAATACCACCAGAATCGTCAGGCCATTGGCTCCGTTGATCCGGCCGAGGATCGCGGCCCGCTCCATCGCCGCGGCGCCGAGCAGGACGACCAGCGACAGGGTCAGCGAAATGCTCAGCAGCAGAACCATGGAGGCACTCGGGAGTGTGGTCGTGGGAGAAGCGGGCGTTAGCGCAGCACGTCGCCGCCCACCGCCAGACGGCCGGCGACGACGGCGGCCTGGGTGCGGCTGACCACGTTCAGCTTGCGCAGGATGCTGGAGACGTGGACCTTCACCGTCTGCTCCGACACGTTGAGATCTCCGGCGATCTGCTTGTTCAGCTTGCCGTCGACGATCATCGTCAGGATGCGCAGCTGCTGCGGCGACAGCGAGGCGAAGCGGCGGGCGGCATCGGTCTCGTCGGCTTCCGACGAGACGGCGGACAGCGGCGGCGCCCAGGCCTCGCCGGACAGGATGGCGCGGATGGCGTCGGCCATCGCCGGCATCGACAGCGACTTCGGGATGTAGCCCGAGGCGCCATAGGCCAGCGCCCGGCGGATGGTGTCGGGATCCTGCAAGGCCGACAGGATGGCGACCGGCACGGTCGGGTGGTGGGCCAGCATCAGGAACAGGCCGGCGAAACCGTGGGTGCCGGGCATGTTCAGGTCGAGCAGGACGAGGTCGATCCCGTCCGGCTGCGCTCCCACCGCGGTCATCACCGAGTCGAGGTCCGGGCATTCGATCACCCGCACCTCCGGCATCGCCCGGCCCAGCGCGTCGCGCAGCGCCGCCTGCACCAGCGGATGGTCGTCGCCGATGACGATTGTCGTCTGTCCGGCTGTCGTTTGCGCGGCCGCCGTTTGTTCAGCCGCCGTTTGTCCAGCCGTTGCCGATGCGCCTGCTGCGCTGTCCTCGCCCATGGCTTCCGCACTCCCCCCATTTGCGGCCGCCCGGCTTTTGTCCGGTTCCAGCCTTAACGCTCGGCCACGGCCGCCGTCTGCAAGGCCGCCCCGTTCAGGAAGCGGCGCAGCGACGCCGGCTTCACCGGTTTGTAGAGCACCCCGCAGCCGCAACGCTCCGCTTCCGCCCGCACCGCTTCGGAGCGGTCGGCGGTCAGCAGCAGCCCCTTGACCGGGCGGTCCCACAATTCCCGCAACCGCTCCAGAACCGCAAGCCCCGTCTGCCCGTCGCCGACGTGATAATCGACACAGACCACATCGGGAAGCGCCCCGTCGAAGGGAGCCAGCGCTGCCAGGGCGCCTTCGACGTCCGATGCCGTCGCCACCCGGCAGCCCCATTGGCCGAGCAGCGCACGCAAGCCCGCCAGGATCGGCTCCTCATTGTCGATGCACAGCACCAGAAGCCCGGCCGACAGGGCGGCAGGCGTGGAGACCGGTTGGGTGACCGGCGCGGCGCGGGCCTGCTCCATCGGCACCTCCACCGCGAAGCCGGTGCCGCGCCCGACGGTGGAGCGCAGGGTGACGGGATGGTCGAGCAGCCGGGCGATGCGGTCGACGATGGCGAGGCCGAGGCCCAATCCCTTATCGGCGGGGTTGCCGCCGCCGTTTTCGCCGCCCAGCCGGCGGAACTCCTCGAACACCTCGTGGCGCTTGGCCTCGGGGATGCCGGGGCCGGTGTCCCAAACCTCGATGCGCAGGCGGTCGCCGTGGATGGGGTCGCGGCGGCGCCGGCAGCCGAGCAGGACGCGGCCCTTCGGCGTGTAGCGGATGGCGTTGGACAGGAAGTTCTGCAACACCCGGCGCAGAAGCTGCGGGTCAGAGCGCACCACCGCACCGCAGCCCACCACCTTCAAGGTCAGGCCGCGTTCCTGCGCCAGGGCGGAGAATTCCACCCCCAGCCCGCCCAGCAGCTCGTCGATGGCGAAGCTGCGCATCTTCACCCGGACATTGCCGGCGTCGAGCGACGAGATGTCGAGCAGTCCGCCCAGCAGCATCTCGGTCGAGCGGAGCGAGGCGGCGGCGTTGTCGATCATGCCGCATTCCGACTCCCGCTGGCCGGGCGTCGGCAGCGGTCCCCGCATGCTCTCCTCCAGCGCCGAGACGAACAGGCGGGCGGCGTTCAGCGGTTGCAGCAGGTCGTGGCTGGCGGCGGCGAGGAAGCGGGTCTTGCTGGCGTTGGCCGCCTCGGCCTCCGCCTTCGCCTGTTGCAGCGCGTCGGTGCGCTCCTGCACGCGGTGCTCCAGGCTCTCGTTGGCCTCGCGCAGGGCCTCGGCGGCGCGGTAGCGCTCGGTCACGTCGGTGTAGGTCGAGACATAGCCGCCTTCCGGCAGCGGGTTGGCGACGATCTCCAGCACCGTGCCGTCGGGGCGGCGCCGCTCGTAGCGGTAGGGCCATTGCTGGTTGGCGGTGTCGCGGTTGGTCAGCAGCGCCGTCATGTCGCGGGCGCTGTATTCGCCGCGGCGCTCGTTGAAGCGGATCAGGTCGGCGAAGGGCACGCCAACCCGCACCATGTCGGCCGGCAGGTCGAGCAGTTCCAGATAGCGGTGGTTCCAGGCGGCGATGCGGTGGTCGGCATCGATCACGCAGATGCCCTGGCCGATGTTCTCCAGCGTCGCCTGGAGCAGCTTGCGGTTGAAGCGCAGCGCCTCCGACGCCTCGTCCAGCATCGCCATGGCGTCGCCACGCGACAGCGAGCGGCCTTGCAGAGAGGCGGCCATCACCACCCGCGCCGACGCCGCCCCGATGGCGCCGGCGATCAGCGTCTCGGTGAAGCGGACGGCGTCGAGGTCGGCGGGGCCGGTCTCGCCCTTGCGTCCGGCGGCATAAGCATCGAAGGCGGCGTTGCCGCGCTCCGCCCCGACGAAACGGATGGCGAGCGCCCGCAGGTCGGCCAGCCTGGCCAGCGCCTGCGGCGTGTCGTCCTCGTCGCGGTCGGCGGTCGCGGTGGTGTAGAAGACGGCCTGGGTGCGCTCCACGGCACTGGGGCGGGCCAGCAGCGAGCCGGCGACGAAGGCGATCAGGTTGGCGAGCAGGCTCCACAGGCTGGCGTGCGAGATGGGGTCAAGCCCCTCGATCCCGAACAGGGCCTGCGGGCGCAGCCAGCTGATGCCCCAGGGGCCGTGATCGAGGAAGGCGTCCGGCACCGGCACGATGCGCGCCATCGACGGCACCAGCAGCGTGTAGACCCACAGCAGGAAGCCGGCACCGAGCCCCGCCAGCGCCCCCACCCGGTTGGCCCGCCGCCAGTAGAGCCCGCCGAAGAAGGCCGGGCCGAACTGCGCCACCGCGACGAAGGACAGGAGGCCGATGACGGTCAGCGGGTAGTCGCGGTCGACCAGCCGGTGCATGACATAGGCCAGCAGCAGGATGCCCACCACCGACAGCCGCCGCACCAGCAGCAGCGTGCCGACCATGTCGCGCCGGCCGACGCGGGCGGCGAAGTGCTTGCGGCTGAGCAGCAGCGGCATCACCACGTCGTTGCACAGCATGGTGCTGAGCGACACCGCGGCGACGATGACCATGCCGGTCGCCGCCGACAGGCCGCCGATGAAGGACAGCAGGCTGAAGCCGCTGGCCCCCGCCGCGATGGGCAGGGTGATCATGAAGGTGTCGGGGTTGATGCCGTCGCTTCCGCTGTCGGGCCCGAAGGTGATGAGGCCGGCCACCGCGATGGGGATCATCAGGGCGCTCAACGCCACCAGATAGGAGGGGTACATCCAGGCGGCGGCGCGCAGATGGCGGGGATTATCGTTCTCCACCGTCATCACATGGTACATCTGCGGCAGGCAGAGGAAGGCGATGATCGAGATCGACGTGTTCGACCACCAGGTCGGGTCGGTGAAGTCGGGCGACAGCAGCGGCTCCGCCTGCGGCCGGGCGATCAGGTCGGTGTAGCCGTCGAACATCCCCCAGACGATGAAGGCCGCCACCGCCAGGAAGACGGTCAGCTTCACCAGGCTCTCAAACGCGATGGCCAGCATCAGGCCGCGGTGATGCTCGCTGGCGTTGATGTGGCGGACGCCGAACAGGATGGTGAAGACCGCCATCGACAGCGCCACCGCGAAGGCGGTGTCGCCCCAGACCGGCGGAGGCAGGGCGGCCGGGGCGGCCAGCGACGGGGCCGTCAGCACGTCGAAGCTGGCGGCGACCGCCTTCAGCTGCAAGGCGATGTAGGGCAGCACGCCGACCAGCGCCGTCAGCGTCACCAGCGCCGCCACCGCCTGGCTCTTGCCGTAGCGGGCGCCGATGAAGTCGGCGATGGAGGTGACGTTCTGCGCCTTGGTGATGGCGATGGTCTTGGTCAGCACCGGGCGGGCCGCCAGCAGCAGGATCATCGGCGCCAGATAGATCGGCAGGAAATCGAAGCCGCTGGCCGAGGCCCGGCCGACCGAGCCGTAGAAGCTCCAGCTGGTGTTGTAGATGCACAGCGTCAGCGCGAAGAGGATGCCGGTCGCCCGCGGCGAGGCCGACAGCAGCGCGCCCCCGGCGGTGCGCCGGTCGCCCCACCAGGCGATGGCGAACAGAACCCCCAGATAGGCCGCCGAAACGGCCAGCACCAGCCAACTCTGCACGACCGACGGACCTCTTTGGGGTGGGAAGGGGAGCTGTGCGACGACCCTATCGCAATGCTGCCGCCGCCAACAACGGGCGGGCTCGGAATTGCTCAAGAACTGTGCAGGGCTGAACGAAGGTAGGGGGGCGCAAATGGTTTGCCGGTCGAACTATTCTGCACCTGCCGGACGCCGCCGTCCCGGTCGCCGCTGGTGCGACGGCCGGCGTTCCCGCCCCGGTCCCGGGCATCAGTCCAAGGGTCCGGGGACCGCCGAAGCGGCCGTTTCCGTCTCCTCCCTCGGACGGGGACGGCCGCTTCCGCGCCTGCCGTCCGGCCCCGCCGGCCGTGGGACAAACGGGGGTCCCTGTCGGTTTACTGCGTCGTCATCGCTGGGAAAGCGTCGCGAACGGCCCAATCTATGGCAAGATGGTCCATCGTAAGGGAGCCCGGCCGTCGGTGCCGGCCCCGGTGCGTGGCCTGAAACGGAAGACGGACGCCCAAGAGAATGCTGATCGACGCCTATTTGGGGTTCCGGGTCGGGGACGTGGTCCTGGACCGTGCGGAGCTTGCGGCCGGCACCGCCACCATCAAGGAAATCCACGTCGTTCCCTGTGACTGGGCGCATGGCCTGACCGGCATCGCCGTGATGGAGAACGGCGCCGAGCGTTTCATCGTCCAGCTGAAGAAGGTGCGCCCCACCGAGGAAGAGGTCGAGACCGAAAGCAACGTCCGGCCGCTGCGCCACCGCGCGCGCTGAACCCTGTTTCCAACACGGCAAGGCCCGCCGCCCCGGATCGGAGCGGCGGGCCTTTGCTTTTCCGGCGGGAGCGGTGCCCGCCGGGCCGTCAGTGACGGGGCTTCAGTGACGAAGCTGGACGCGCCCGCCGTTCCTGCGCGCGTCATCGACGCTGGCGATGGCGGGCAGGCCGCGCAGGAAGGCGGCGCCGGTGTCGGTCGCCTCGAACAGGACATGGCCCTGGCGGTCCTGGCCGCGGAAACGGGCCTCGGTCGCCATGCCGGCATTGCGGACGGCGGCCGACAGGTCGGACACGGCCTTCCAGATGCGGGCACGATGCTCGGCGGCGCTGGAGCAGCCGGTCGCATCCGCGACGGCCAGCGTTACGGTAAAGGAATGAAGCTCGATCGCCATGGTGGCACCACGGAACTTGGAGTGCGGGGTTCGGTAAACCCGGATCGTTCCGGCCATCGGCCGGATACGGCGCCGGCCCTTGGGATCGAGAAACTCAGTCGTAACGGGGAAGCTTCGACAGGACAATGTCGCTGATGAGGCCGCGGAGCTGGCTGACCGGGAGCTGTTCGACCGGAATGCTGACCGCGCGGGCGTAGGTCTCGCAGACGTGCCAGGCGTGGTCGGGTTCGACCAGGATGTGCCGGGCGAGATCGTGTTCGTCGGCGTTCGCCCGTCCGGGGAGCGCCTTTTCACAGGCCAGAGCGGTTTGCACCATATCGCTGGCCAGATTGTGCAGGTTCATGGATGGCACCTTCCCATGCTCGGGAAATCGTTGGGGGCACAAACAAACTAGACCTTCGTTCCGGATTCCACAATGGTGCCTATGACGTTCGGCTGTGACAATTCGACGATGGAGCCACAACCGGCGCCTGGGCGATGCCGCCGCGGACCGGCCGATACCGGGACCAACATAGGTTGCGGCGAATTATTCCGCCTGTGACCGTTTCGCGGGTCTGACGCGGCAAATTTCGGCCGGCTCCGCCGCCACTGCGCTCTTGCGTCGGACGGGCTTTTGCCTATCGGCGTTCCGGTCCACCGCCAATGGCATTGCGCATGCCAGCCGGCTGTGGATTGATGAGTGGGTCACTACCCATATTGGAGACAGCACCATGTCCGCCGACCTGTGGCTCGCCTTCGCAGCCGCCTCCGCCATCATGCTGATGATTCCGGGGCCGACGGTGCTGATCGTGGTGTCCTATGCCCTGGGCCATGGGCGGAAATCGGCCATGGCGACGGTGGCCGGGGTGGCGCTGGGCGACTTCACGGCGATGACCGCCTCCATGCTGGGGCTGGGGGTGCTGCTGTCGACCTCGGCGGCGCTGTTCACGCTGCTGAAATGGGTGGGTGCGGCCTATCTGCTCTATCTCGGCATCAAGCTGTGGCGGGCGCCGGTCGGCAACGCCGAGGCCGCGGCCGACGACCGGGATGTCCGGCCCTGGCGCATGATGCTGCACACCTATGCCGTCACCGCGCTGAACCCCAAGAGCATCGTCTTCTTCGTCGCCTTCCTGCCGCAGTTCCTCGACACCGGCAGCCCGCTGGCCGGGCAGATGGTGGTGATGGAGGCGACCTTCCTGGTGCTGGCGACGCTGAACGCCGCCGGCTATGCCCTGCTGGCCTCGGCGGCGCGGCGCGCGGTCAGGACGCCGTCGGTACAGCGGACGGTCAACCGGGTCGGCGGCTCGCTGCTGATGGGCGCCGGGCTGCTGACCGTGGCCTGGAAGCGCACGGCCTGAGCCGATTCATTGACAACTCATCATAACTTCACCGAAAATTGTCTGCGAATGAGGTGGTGCACGCGCCGGTAACTTTCTTGACGCCGGCGAAAGCGAATCGATCCGCGGGGGCGGTGATGGTCGACGGGGGCAAAGGGGCCGACAGGGCGGACATTTTCCGGCGGGACTCCGCCGCGGATGTCCTGGAATTCGCCGCCGAAGCGGAGGAATCCGCCGACGGCGGGCGGCGCAATCCGCCCTGGCTGATCCTGATCGTCGACGACGACCACGAGGTCCATGCCATCACCCGCGTCGTGCTGGGCGAGATGATGTTCGAGGAGCGGCCGGTCCGCTTCCTGTCCGCCTACACCGCAAGGCAGGCGCGGTCGCTGCTGGCGGAGCATCCGGGCATCGCCGCCATCCTGCTGGATGTGGTGATGGAGACCGACGATGCCGGGCTGAAGCTGGTCCGCCACATCCGCGAGGAGATGGGCAACCGGCAGATCCGCATCATCCTGCGCACCGGCCAGCCGGGGCAGGCGCCCGAACGGCAGGTGATCGCCGCCTACGACATCAACGACTACAAGGCGAAGAGCGAGCTGACGGCGCAGAAGCTCTACACCGCCGCGGTCGCGGCACTGCGCTCCTACCAGCACATCGCCACCATCGAGCATGGCCGCCAGGGGCTGGAGCGGGTGATGGAGGCGGCCGACCATCTGGCCGGGCTGCGCTCGCGCCCGCAATTCCTGGCCGGGCTGGTCGGGCGGGCGGCGGCGCTGGCGGGCGGCGCCCAGTCCGCCCTGCTGTGCGCCGCCGGGGAGGATGGGCGACCGTCCATCGTCGCGGAGGCCGGGCTGCCGGCAGACGACCTGCCGCCGGAGGCGGCCGCCACCGTGCTGGCGGCGCTGGCCGACGGGCAGACGCGCTGGAGCGCCCGCTGCGGAGTCGCCGTGCTGCGCGGCCGCGATGCGCCGCCGCTGGCGCTCTGCCTGCTGGGCGGCCCCTTCGCCGCGGGCGACCGGCCGCTGGTGGAGCTGCTCTGCACCAAGGCGGCGGTCGGGCTGGACAATCTGCGGCTTTACGAGCGGCTGAACCAGGCGCAGATCGCCACCGTCCATGCGCTGGGCAAGCTGGCCGAATACAAGGACGAGGTCACCGGCGACCATGTGAAGCGGCTGGGCCGCTGGGCCACCGCCATCGCCCGCGAACTCCACGCCCGCAATGTTTTCGCGCACGAGCTGGACGACTGGTTCTGCGACACCATCGGGCTGGCCAGCGTGCTGCACGATGTCGGCAAGGTCGGCATCCCCGACGCCATCCTGCGCAAGCCGGGCCGGCTGGACGAGGCGGAGATGGCGGTGATGCGCGAGCATGCCGCCATCGGCGGCAGCATCCTGCGCGATGCCTGCGGCGGCGACCGCCACGGCTACCTGTCGATGGGCGCGGAGATCGCCGAGAGCCATCACGAGAAGTTCGACGGCAGCGGCTATCCGAAGGGGCTGGCCGGCGACGCCATCCCGCTGGCCGGCCGCATCGTCGCCGTCGCCGACGTGTTCGACGCCCTGCTGCACCGCCGCCCCTACAAGAAGGCGTGGGACATCGGCGAGGTGCTGGACCTGCTGCGGGCGGAGGCCGGCAGCCATTTCGACCCGCGGGTGGTCGAGGCCTTCCTGGCGGTGCTGGAGCGCGACGGGGCGGGGGTGTAGGACCCGCCGCCCCACCTGCTTTTCAAGCCCCAGCTTTCAGGGGCCGGTTTTCAGACGCCCAGCACGTCGCGCATGCTGTAGAGGCCCGGCGTCTTGTCCTGCGCCCACAGGGCGGCGCGGACGGCGCCCTTGGCGTAGATGCCGCGGCCCGACGCCTTGTGGGTCAGCTCGACCCGCTCGCCCTCGCTGGCGAAGAACACGGTGTGGTCGCCGATCACGTCGCCGCCGCGCAGCGTGGCGAAGCCGATCTCGCCGCGTGGACGGGCGCCGGTGTGGCCGTCGCGCACCTTCTGCCAGACATCCTCCAGCGCCACCCCGCGCCCGGCCGCCGCGGCACGGCCGAGACCGAGTGCGGTGCCTGACGGCGCATCGACCTTGCGGCGGTGGTGCATCTCCAGGATGTCGATGTCGTAGTCCTCGTCCAGCGCGTGGGCGACCTGCTCCACCAGAGCCAGCAGCAGATTGACGCCCAGCGACATGTTGGGCGACTGGACGATGGCGGTGTGGGTGGCCGCGGCGGCGATGGCCGCCTGCTGCGACGGGTTCAGCCCGGTGGTGCCGACGACCAGCACGGTCTCCGACTGGGCGGCGAGTGCGGCGTGCCGTTCCGTCGAGTCCGGGCTGGTGAAGTCGATCACGGCGTCGGCCTCGGCGAAGAGGGCGACCGGGTCGTCGATGGCGGTCACGCCCAGCGGGTCGATCCCGGCCAGGATGCCCAGATCCTTGCCCAGCGCCGGGCCGCCCAGCCGCTCGGTCCCGCCGGCCAGCGTGCAGCCCGCGGTCACCGCGATCTCGCGCACCAGCATCTGGCCCATGCGCCCCGCGCACCCGACGACACCGATCTTCATGACGCCCATCCTCTGTTCGACTGTTCCGGCCGGAGTTTCCCGCTCTCCCAGCGGTTTAGCACAGGCCCGGCCGTGGCTTAAGCGCCAAGGCAGCCGCGCAGCGATGCGGCGAGGTTGCGCAGCAGGGTGGGGTAGAGCGCCTCGCCCTCCGGCAGGTCGGCGCCTTCGGGGTCGAGCACGCCGGTCTTCGCCTTGGTTCCCTCGACCACCGTGCGGACCAGCGTCGGCTCGAACTGCGGTTCGGCGAAGACGCAGGCGGCGTTCAGCCCGGCGATCTTGGCGCGGATCGCCGACAGCCGCTTGGCCGACGGGCGGCGGTCCGGGCTGACGGTGATGGAGCCGACCGCCGACAGGTCATAGCGCGCCTCGAAATACTGGTAGGCGTCGTGGAAGACGACGAAGGGCTTGTCCTTCAGCGGCGCCAGCGTGGCCTTCAGTTCCGCATCCAGCGCGTCGATGGCCTGGAGCGTGCGGTCGGCGTTGGTGCGGTAGGCCTCCGCATCGGCCGGATCCCTGGCGGCCAGCGCGTCCGCCGTCGCGGTGACGATGGCACGGGCGTTGGCGGGATCGAGCCAGATGTGGCTGTTCAGCTCGTCATGGTCGTCGTCATGGTCGGCAGCGTGATCGTGGTCCTTGTGATCATGATCCTTATGGCCGTGCCCCTCATGGCCGCCCTCATGTCCATGGTCGTGCGCCTCCCAGGCACCGCCTTCGCGCGTCTGCAGCAGGGTCAGGCCCTTCTGCTCCATCAGGGTCAGTCTCGTCGCCTTCGGCGCGTTGGCCTTCAGCGGCTTTTCCAGGAACCCTTCCAGCTCGGGGCCGACCCAGACCACCAGATCGGCGGCCGACAGCGCCTTCGCGTCCGATGGCTTCATCGTGTAGCTGTGCGGCGAGGCGCCGCCGCGGACCAGCAGGACCGGCTCGCCCACCCCATGCATGACCGAGGCGACCAGGGAATGGATCGGCTTGATCGACACCACCACCTTCGGTGCCTCGGCCCGGGCCGGCAGGGCGCCAGTGGCGATGGCGGTGACGGCAAGAGCGCCCAGGGTGCCGGTCAGAAGGCTGGACAGGGCAAATCGACGCATGGGAGGGATCCTCTAGACTTGCTGGACAGGCTTCCGGTTTCAGCGCATAGGGAAACCGGCTTCACTTTGGTGTCACGTTATAACGTAACATGTCAACACCCCAACCAAACCGGGATGGCTCCGCCCTCTTCGCCGGCCCGCTCGCCTGGACCGAGGATTTGACCGTCCGTTTCGGCCGCCGCACCGTGCTGGACCGCGTCAACATCGCCGTCCAGCCGGGCGAAGTGGTGACGCTGATCGGCCCGAACGGTGCCGGCAAGACGACGCTGGTGCGCGCCGTGCTGGGGCTGACGGCGCCCGATGGCGGTCGGGTGCTGCGGCGGCCCAACCTGCGCATCGGCTACATGCCGCAACGGCTGTCGGTGGACCAGACGTTGCCGCTGACCGTGCGCCGGTTCCTGGCGCTGTGGCGGCCGGTGACCGCCGATCAGGTGGCGGCGGCGCTGGAGGAGGCCGGGGTGACGCGGCTCGCCGACTCGGCGGTGCAGACGATTTCCGGCGGCGAGATGCAGCGGGTGCTGCTGGCCCGCGCCCTGCTGGGCGAGCCGGACCTGCTGGTGCTCGACGAGCCCGACCAAGCGGTGGACGTGCATGGGCAGGCGGAGCTGTTCAACCGCATCGCCCAGGTGCGGCAGCGGCGCGGCTGCGGCGTGCTGCTGGTCAGCCACGACCTGCACACGGTGATGGCGCGCACCGACCGGGTGATCTGCCTGAACGCCCATGTCTGCTGTTCCGGCCGGCCGGAGGATGTCAGCCGGCACCCGGAATATCACGCCCTGTTCGGCGGCCATGCCCGCGACCTTGCCGTCTATGTCCACCACCACGACCATGCCCATGCCGAGGACGGCAAGGTCGTGCACGACCATGACGGGGACTGCTGCCATGGATGAGTTCGTGATCCGCGCCCTGCTGGCCGGCGGCGGCATCGCCCTGCTGGCCGGGCCGCTGGGCTCCTTCGTGGTGTGGCGGCGCATGGCCTATTTCGGCGACACGCTGTCACATTCCGCCCTGCTGGGTGTGACGCTGGGCTTCCTGCTCGGCGTCAACCCGATGATCGGCGTGATGGTGGTCTGCGTGTCGCTGGCGCTGGCGCTGGTGGCGTTGCAGCGGCGGCGCCATCTCGCCGCCGACACGCTGCTGGGCATCCTGTCGCATGGCTCGCTGTCGCTGGGGCTGGTGGCGCTGGCCTTCCTGGAGACCTTGCGCGTCGATCTGATGGCCTACCTGTTCGGCGACATCCTGTCGGTGACCGACGGCGACCTGATGGCGATCTATGGTGGCGGCGCGGTGGCGCTGACCGGTCTGGCGCTGCTGTGGCGCCGGCTGCTGGCGGTGACGGTGGACGAGGATCTGGCGCGGGTCGAGGGCATGCCGGTCGACGCCCTGCGGCTGGCCTTCATGCTGCTGATCGCGCTGGTGATCGCCATCGCCATGAAGATCGTCGGCATCCTGTTGATCACGTCGCTGCTGATCATCCCGGCGGCGGCGGCCCGCCGCTTCGCCCGCACGCCGGAAGGCATGGCAGCGCTGGCCTCCGTCCTGGGCATCCTGGCGGTGATCGCCGGGATCCTGGCCTCGCTGAACTGGGATCTGCCGGGGGGGCCGAGCGTGGTGGTGGCTGCCGCCGCGCTGTTCCTGTTGGGATCGCTGGTGCCGCTGCGGCGCTGATCGAAAGCACGGCGCGCGACAGCGCTGCCTGCAACCGGAAAAAGAACACGTTCGCGTGGGTTTCCCGTTTGCGGAAGTGACCGCCTGGGCCATAGTCCGCCGGCGGACGCGATGGCGGGAGGGCCGCCATCGCCGCCGTACCAACGGAGGGCTGGAGGATGGAGAAAATCCTCACTCTCCTGATCCTGGTGCTGGAGATCGTCAAGCGGCTGCTTGACCTTCTGACGCACTAAGATCGGGCGGGCGGGCCGGGGAATAGGAGTCCCCGGCCCGCCTACCCCCGATATTGGTGCTGCACCCGCCCGCTGTCAACGGGGTGCCAGGAAACACTCATTCGTCGATGTTGCGGGCCAGGACTTCGCGCTTGCCGGAGTGGTTGGGCTTGCTGACCACCCCTTCGGTCTCCATCCGCTCGATCAGACGGGCGGCGGAGTTGTAGCCGATACGCAGCTGGCGCTGGATGAAGCTGGTCGAGGCCTTGCGCTCGCGGCAGACCACCGCCACCGCCTTGTCGTAGAGGTCGTCCCCCGATCCGCCGCCGGTGCCGGTGCCGGGCAGGGCATCGTCGTCGAAGGACTGCTCGCCCTCCTCGTCCTCCAGGATGGCGTCGACATAATTCGGCTCGCCCTGGGCCTTGAGGAACCTGACGATCTGTTCGACCTCGTGGTCGGAGACGAAGGGGCCGTGGACGCGGGTGATGCGGCCGCCGCCGGCCATGTAGAGCATGTCGCCTTGGCCCAGCAACTGCTCGGCCCCCTGTTCGCCGAGGATGGTGCGGCTGTCGATCTTGCTGGTGACCTGGAAGCTGATGCGGGTCGGGAAGTTGGCCTTGATGGTGCCGGTGATGACATCGACCGACGGGCGCTGCGTCGCCATGATCAGGTGGATGCCGGCGGCACGCGCCATCTGGGCGAGGCGCTGGATCGCCGCCTCGATGTCCTTGCCGGCCACGAGCATCAGGTCGGCCATCTCGTCGACGATGACCACGATGTAGGGCAGCTCGGTCAGGTCGAGCGGCTGCTCCTCGAACAGCGGCTTGCCGGTGTCGGGGTCGAAGCCGGTCTGGATGCGGCGGGTCAGCGACTCGCCGCCCTCGCGCGCCTCGCGCAGGCGGGCGTTGTAGCCCTCGATGTTGCGCACGCCGAGCTTGGACATGTTGCGGTAGCGGTCTTCCATCTCCCGCACCGTCCATTTCAACGCGACCACCGCCTTCTTGGGATCGGTGACGACCGGCGTCAGCAGATGGGGGATGCCTTCATAGACCGACAGTTCCAGCATCTTGGGGTCGATCATG
>NZ_LGQW01000015.1:6834017-6849898 GCF_003116035.1 Azospirillum sp. TSH64 | reverse complement strand
TACGACGGACGTGACGGGCATGGTTGCGCTGCCGGAAGGCGTCGAGATGGTGATGCCGGGCGACAACGTCGCCATGGATGTCGCTCTGATCGCCCCGATCGCCATGGACGAAGGCCTGCGCTTCGCCATCCGCGAGGGTGGCCGCACCGTCGGTGCCGGCGTCGTTGCCAAGATCATCGAGTGATGCTATAAGCCTGCCTCCCCCGTCGGACCCCGGTCTGGCGGGGGAGGTTGTCTGCCTGAAGAGTACGGTTGGGCTTCCGGAAAGCCGTTCTGAAAGTTATTCCGAAAGTCAGGTCGAAAGGCCTTGACACAGCCGCCTAAAGAATGGTTTAAGCGGCCTCCCACGCCGAAAGGTGTGGCCGGACGGAGATAGGAGTGTAGCTCAATTGGTAGAGCACCGGTCTCCAAAACCGGGGGTTGGGGGTTCGATCCCCTCCACTCCTGCCATCCCGTCCCAATAATGATTAGGGTAAAAGCGGCGCCCTCACAGTCGCTCCGGAGCTCGCACGGTTCGCACGATGGCTAAAGTCAATCCCGCAGAATTCGCGCGCGAGGTCCGCCGCGAGGTAGCCAGGGTCACCTGGCCGACCCGCAAGGAAACCGGCATCACGACCGCCATGGTGTTCGTCATGGTCGTGCTCGCCGCCCTGTTCTTCCTCGTCGTCGATCAGGTGCTGGCGGTTGCCGTTCGCTTGATCCTTGGGCTGGGGGGCTAAGACATGGCTGCGCGCTGGTACGTCGTTCACGTTTATTCGGGTTTCGAAAAGAAGGTCTCCCAGGCCATCCGCGAAAAGGCGGCTCAGAAGGGTCTGGAAGACAAGTTCGAGGAAATCCTGGTCCCGACCGAAGAAGTGGTCGAAGTGCGCCGGGGTTCCAAGATCAACACCGAACGCAAGTTCTTTCCTGGCTATGTCCTCGTCAAGATGGACCTGACCGACGAATCCTGGTCGCTGGTGAAGAACACGCCGAAGGTTACGGACTTCCTGGGTGGCGGCGGCAAGCCGCAGCCGATTTCCCAGCGAGAGGCCGAGCGGATCATCCATCAGGTGCAGGAAGGCTTTGAGCGCCCCAAGCCCTCGATCACCTTCGAGGTGGGCGAGCAGGTGAGAGTGAGCGACGGTCCCTTCACCTCGTTCAATGGTGTCGTCGAGGAAGTCGACGAAGAGAAGTCCCGCCTCAAGGTGGCGGTTTCGATCTTCGGTCGCTCCACGCCGGTCGAGTTGGAATACACGCAGGTCGAAAAGATCTGATCGCAAGGTTCCACGGTTTATGAGTCGGAGCTGCCGGTGCTTGCATCGGTGGCTCCATTCTGTTGCGGGAGGCTCGCCATGGCCGAACCGCAAAAACCCCGCGGCGCCGCGCCGGACCAATCGGTCAAGAGCGTGAGGCGTCGTCCCAGGAGGTTGTGAGATGGCGAAGAAAATCGTCGGTTACATCAAGCTGCAGGTCCCGGCCGGCAAGGCCAACCCGTCGCCGCCCATCGGTCCGGCGCTCGGTCAGCGCGGCCTGAACATCATGGAGTTCTGCAAGGCGTTCAACGCCAAGACGGCGGACCTGGAAGTCGGCATGCCGATTCCCGTGGTCATCACCGCCTACGGCGACCGCACCTTCACCTTCGTGACGAAGACCCCGCCGGTCAGCTACTTCCTCAAGAAGGCTTCGGGCAAGGACAAGGGTTCGACGACCCCCGGCAAGGGTGGTTTCGTCGGCCAAGTCACGACCTCGCAGATCCGCGAGATCGCCCAGAAGAAGATGGTCGACCTGAACGCGCACGACGTCGAAGCCGCCGCGAGCATGATCGCCGGCTCCGCCCGCTCGATGGGCCTCGAAGTGGTGGAGGGCTGATCCTATGGCGAAGCTGGGCAAGCGTCTGACCGACGCCTACAAGACCGTCAACCGCGACTCCTTCTACTCGCTGGAAGAGGCTGTCACCCTGGTAAAGGGTGCCGCCAAGGCCAAGTTCGACGAGACCATCGAGATCGCGATGAACCTCGGCATCGATCCGCGCCACGCCGATCAGATGGTCCGCGGCGTCGTGAACCTGCCGAACGGCACCGGCAAGACCGTCCGCGTGGCGGTGTTCGCCCGTGGCGCCAAGGTCGATGAGGCTCTGGCCGCCGGCGCCGACGTTGTCGGCGGCGACGATCTGGCCGAACAGATCCTGGCCGGCAACATCAACTTCGACCGCTGCATCGCCTCGCCCGACATGATGGGCGTGGTCGGCAAGCTCGGTAAGGTGCTGGGCCCGCGCGGCCTGATGCCGAACCCGAAGCTGGGCACCGTGACCCCCGACGTCGCCGGCGCCGTCAAGGCCGCCAAGGCCGGCGCGGTGGAGTTCCGTGCGGAGAAGACCGGCATCATCCACGCCGGCGTGGGCAAGGTCAGCTTCTCGGAAGAGGCGCTGGTCCAGAACATCCGTGCCTTCGTCGATGCCATCACCCGTGCCAAGCCGACCGGCGCCAAGGGCCAGTACCTGCTGAAGGTCTCGCTCTCGTCGACGATGGGCCCGGGTCTGAAGCTCGACCTCTCCAGCGTGTCGGCTCCGGCCGCCGCCTGATGACCCGTTTCGCCGCCGTCTGCCCTCGGGCAGCGGTGGCGTCCGGGCGGACCGCCTGAGGGGGAAACCCCGAGGGCACCCGCCCATCCCTGTCCGAGACCGCTGGTGTCCGTCCCCGACCGCAAGGAAAGGGAAGGGCTTAAAATTCACCCGCGCAGACAGGAGTTGAACCCGTTTACCCCTCCGGCCCCGCCGCCATGCGCGACGGGAACCGGTTCAGGAACGGCTTGACTTCTGGGACAGGTTCGCCGGATCTCCGGCCCTTCGGGGACGGGGGTCCATGTACACCTCTGTGCAAGGAGGCGATCCGTGGATCGTACACAAAAAGAAGCGACGATCGCGGCTCTGCAATCGAAGCTCCAGGACACGGGCCTGGTGGTGGTCACCCACCATCTGGGCCTGACGGTGAAGGAAGTCACCGACCTGCGTGCGAAGGTTCGGGCTGCTGGCGCCAGCTTCAAAGTGACGAAGAACCGGCTCGCCCGTCGTTCCCTTCAGGGGACGCAGTTCGAAGGTCTGGACGGTCTCTTCAAGGGACCGACGGCGATCGCCTACTCGAAGGATCCCGTTGCGGCTGCCAAGGTGGTGGCCGACTACGCGAAGACCAACGAGAAGCTCAAGATCGTCGGCGCCAGCCTCGGCACCCAGATTCTGGACGCGGAGGGGGTCAAGGCCCTCGCCTCGCTCCCGTCGCTGGACGAACTGCGTGGCCGCCTCGTGGGCATGATCCAGACCCCGGCGACCCGTATCGCCGGTGTCCTCCAGGCTCCGGGCGGCCAGGTCGCCCGCGTGCTTGCTGCCTACGCGAAGAAGGACGACGAGGCGGCGGCCTAACCAGGCCTAGTCACTCGTTTTTTACATCCCCAGAACTCAAGTCGTTTGGAGTAGTAACATGGCTGATCTGCAGAAGCTCGTCGACGATCTGTCGGCCCTGACCGTCCTGGAAGCCGCCGAGCTGTCGAAGCTCCTCGAAGAGAAGTGGGGCGTCTCCGCCGCCGCTCCGGTTGCCGTCGCCGCCGCCGGCCCGGCCGCTGCCTCCGCCGCTCCGGCCGAAGAGCAGACCGAGTTCACGGTGATCCTCGCCGATGCCGGCGACAAGAAGATCAACGTGATTAAGGAAGTCCGTGCGATCACCGGCCTGGGCCTGAAGGAAGCCAAGGACCTGGTCGAGGGTGCTCCGAAGCCGGTCAAGGAAGGCGCCACGAAGGACGAGGCCGCCAAGATCAAGAAGCAGCTTGAAGAAGCCGGCGCCAAGGTCGATATTAAGTAAGACCTTGTTGCGTACGAAGCACACAGTACCAAGCCGGACGGCGGTCGGTTCCCTAGGGGACCGGCCGCCGCACGGCATTTTCTGCCTTCCGCCGGACCGGGCTTGCCCGGCCCGGCTCTTTCCGTCCCCATCATGGGGATGGCCCGCGCGGGCGCCCTCGGGACCGGTCGACAGCAGTCGGCTCGATCCTACGGTCGGTTGAACGGTCGGTATAACGCGCATCACGTACAGACGTTTGGGGACATCCATGGCCAAATCCTTTACGGGTCGTAAACGTGTTCGGAAGAGCTTCGGGCGCATCCCGGAAGTCACCCAGATGCCCAACCTCATCGAGGTGCAGCGCAGCTCCTACGATCACTTCCTGCAAATGGACGTCGCCCCGGAAAAGCGGGCGAACCTGGGCCTGCAGGAAGTCTTCAAGTCGGTCTTCCCGATCAAGGACTTCTCCGACCGCGCGGTGCTGGATTTCGTCAAGTACGAGCTTGAGCAGCCGAAATACGACGTCGAGGAATGCCAGCAGCGCGGCATGACCTTCGCCGCCCCGCTGAAGGTCACCCTGCGCCTGTCCGTGTTCGACGTCGAGGAGGACACCGGCCTCCGTTCGATCCGCGACATCAAGGAGCAGGACGTCTACATGGGCGACATGCCCCTGATGACGGCCAACGGCACCTTCGTCATCAACGGCACCGAGCGTGTCATCGTCTCGCAGATGCACCGCAGCCCGGGCGTCTTCTTCGACCATGACAAGGGCAAGACCCACGCGTCGGGCAAGTATCTGTTCGCCGCCCGTGTCATTCCCTACCGCGGTTCCTGGCTCGACTTCGAGTTCGACGCCAAGGATCTCGTCTACGTCCGCATCGACCGCCGCCGCAAGCTGCCGGCCACCACGCTGCTGTTCGCCCTGGACGGCGCGGAGACCGAGGCGCTGCGCGCCGAGCGCAAGGCCAACCGCAAGGACCTGCTGCCCTACGAGGCGCAGGGCATGGCCAAGGAAGAGATCCTCAACTACTTCTACGACACGATCACCTACACCCGGTCGGCCGGCGGTTGGAAGACCCCGTTCAGCGCCGAGCGGATGAAGGGCGTCAAGCTGATCTCCGACCTCGTGGATGCCGCCACCGGCGCCATCGTCGCCGAGGCCGGCACCAAGATGACCCCGCGGGTCATCAAGAAGCTGGTCGAGGCCGGCCTGACCGAGCAGCAGGTCTCCACCGAGGAGCTGACCGGCCGCTACCTCGCCGTCGACATCATCAACGAGCGCACGGGCGAAGTCCTGTTCGAAGCCGGTGACGAGCTGTCGGCGAGCGATCTCGACAAGCTGGAGAAGACCGGTGTCGACGAGCTGCCGGTGCTGGCGATCGACCATCTGAACGTCGGCGCCTACATCCGCAACACGATGAACGCGGACCGCAACGCCAGCCGCGAAGACGCGCTGATCGACATCTACCGCGTGATGCGTCCGGGCGAGCCGCCGACCCTGGAGTCGGCCGAGGCGCTGTTCTCCGGCCTGTTCTTCGACAGCGAGCGCTACGACCTGTCGGCCGTCGGCCGCGTCAAGATGAACGCCCGCCTGAACTTCCAGACCGACGACCAGATGCGTGTGCTCCGCAAGGAGGACATCCTGGAGATCCTGAAGGTTCTGGTGAACCTGAAGGACGGCCGCGGCGAGATCGACGACATCGACCATCTCGGCAACCGCCGCGTCCGCTCGGTCGGCGAACTGATGGAGAACCAGTACCGCGTCGGCCTGCTCCGCATGGAGCGTGCGATCCGCGAGCGCATGAGCTCGGTCGAGATCGACACGGTGATGCCGCACGACCTGATCAACGCCAAGCCGGCGGCCGCCGCCGTGCGCGAGTTCTTCGGCTCGTCGCAGCTGTCGCAGTTCATGGACCAGACCAACCCGCTGTCCGAGATCACGCACAAGCGTCGTCTCTCGGCTCTCGGCCCGGGCGGTCTGACCCGCGAGCGCGCCGGCTTCGAGGTGCGCGACGTGCACCCGACGCACTATGGCCGCATCTGCCCGATTGAGACGCCGGAAGGCCCGAACATCGGTCTGATCAACTCGCTGGCGACCTATGCCCGCGTCAACCAGTACGGCTTCATCGAGAGCCCCTACCGCAAGGTCATCGACGGCAAGGTCACCAACGAGGTGGTCTATCTGTCGGCGATGGAGGAGGGCCGCTACGTCGTCGCCCAGGCGAACGCCGAACTGAACGCGGACGACAGCTTCGCCGCCGATCTGGTGTCCTGCCGCCAGGGCGGCGAATACCTGATGTTCCGGCCGGAAGCCATCGACCTGATCGACGTGTCGCCGAAGCAGCTGGTGTCCGTCGCCGCGGCGCTGATCCCGTTCCTGGAGAACGACGACGCCAACCGCGCGCTGATGGGCTCGAACATGCAGCGTCAGGCGGTGCCGTTGGTCAAGGCCGACGCCCCGCTGGTCGGCACCGGCATGGAGGCGACCGTCGCCCGCGACAGCGGCGTGACCATCGTCGCCAAGCGGTCGGGCATCGTCGACCAGGTCGACGCCACCCGCATCGTCGTCCGTGCGACCGACAGCTCGGACAGCACGGCGCCGGGCGTCGACATCTACAACCTGCTGAAGTTCCAGCGGTCCAACCAGAACACCTGCATCACCCAGCGTCCGCTGGTGAAGGTCGGTGACCGGGTGAACGCCGGCGACATCGTGGCCGACGGTCCGTCGACCGATCTGGGCGAGCTGGCGCTCGGCCGGAACGTGCTCGTCGCGTTCATGCCGTGGAACGGCTACAACTTCGAGGACTCGATCCTCATCAACGAGCGCATCGTCAAGGACGACGTCTTCACCTCGATCCACATCGAGGAGTTCGAGGTCATGGCCCGCGACACCAAGCTGGGCCAGGAGGAAATCACCCGCGACATTCCGAACGTGGGTGAGGAAGCTCTGAAGAACCTCGACGAGGCCGGCATCGTCTATATCGGCGCCGAAGTCCGTCCGGGCGACATTCTGGTCGGCAAGGTGACGCCGAAGGGCGAAAGCCCGATGACGCCGGAAGAAAAGCTGCTGCGCGCCATCTTCGGCGAGAAGGCCTCGGACGTCCGCGACACCTCGCTGCGCCTGCCGCCGGGCGTGGTCGGCACCATTGTCGAGGTCCGCGTGTTCAGCCGCCGCGGCGTCGACAAGGACGAACGCGCGCTCGCCATCGAACGTGCCGAGATCGAGAAGCTGGCCAAGGACCGCGACGACGAGCGCGGCATCCTGGAGCGCAGCTTCTACACCCGCCTGAAGGAAGTGCTGATCGGCCAGACCGCGCAGTCCGGCCCGAAGGGCATGAAGGGTGGCACGGTCCTGACCGACGAGGTGCTGGCCGGCCTGTCGAAGGGCTTGTGGCGCCAGATCGCCATCGCCGACGAGCAGGTGATGGAGACCGTCGAGAACCTGGCGAAGGTGTTCGACGACTCGATCAAGGCCCTGCAGGACCGCTTCGAGAACAAGGTCGACAAGCTGCAGCGCGGTGACGAGCTGCCGCCGGGCGTCATGAAGATGGTCAAGGTCTTCGTCGCGGTGAAGCGCAAGCTGCAGCCGGGCGACAAGATGGCCGGCCGTCACGGCAACAAGGGTGTCGTCTCGCGCATCATCCCGCAGGAGGACATGCCCTACCTGGAGGACGGCACCCCCGTCGATCTGGTGCTGAACCCGCTGGGCGTGCCGTCGCGCATGAACGTCGGTCAGATCCTGGAAACCCACCTCGGCTGGGCGGCCTCGGGTCTCGGCAAGCAGATCGGCCGTGCGGTCGACCAGTACCGTCTGGCCATCCGTCAGAAGGCCGAAGGCGCTCCCCAGTTGGAGGCCCTGCGCGGCACGCTGAAGTCGGCGTACGGCGAGGTGACCTACAATGAGGACATCGCCGACATGACCGACGGCGAGCTGCTGGAGCTGGGCGGGAACCTGCGCAAGGGCGTGCCCTTCGCGACGCCGGTCTTCGACGGCGCCCGCGAGGAGGACATCTGCGTCCATCTGGAACGCGCCGGCTTCGACCGGTCGGGCCAGTCGACGCTGGTGGACGGACGTACTGGCGAGACCTTCGATCGCAAGGTCACCGTCGGCTACATCTACATGCTGAAGCTGCACCACCTCGTGGACGACAAGATCCACGCCCGGTCGATCGGTCCCTACTCGCTGGTCACGCAGCAGCCGCTGGGCGGCAAGGCCCAGTTCGGCGGTCAGCGCTTCGGTGAGATGGAGGTCTGGGCGCTCGAAGCCTACGGCGCCGCCTACACGCTGCAGGAAATGCTGACGGTGAAGTCGGACGACGTGTCCGGCCGCACCAAGGTCTACGAGGCCATCGTCCGCGGCGACGACAACTTCGAGGCCGGCATTCCGGAATCGTTCAACGTGCTGGTCAAGGAGCTGCGCTCGCTCGGCCTGAACGTCGAACTGAACCAGCGGTCTTACTGAGCCGATTTGACGTGACCAAACCCCGGAGCGGCGCATTCGCGCCGGTCCGGGGTCATGCACTGCCCTTAACCGACAACGCGGCGATGCCAGCGGGAGACGGTCATGAATGAGTTGATGAACATTTTCGGCCAGGTCCAGGGGCCGCAGAGCTTCGATCAGATCCGCATCCAGATCGCGAGCCCCGAGCGGATCCGGTCCTGGTCCTACGGCGAGATCAAGAAGCCGGAAACCATCAACTACCGCACCTTCAAGCCGGAGCGCGACGGCCTGTTCTGCGCCCGCATCTTCGGCCCGATCAAGGACTACGAGTGCTTGTGCGGCAAGTACAAGCGCATGAAGTATCGCGGCATCATCTGCGAGAAGTGCGGCGTCGAGGTCACGCTGTCGAAGGTCCGGCGCGAGCGCATGGGCCACATCGAGCTGGCGTCCCCGGTCGCGCACATCTGGTTCCTGAAGTCGCTGCCGAGCCGCATCGGCCTGCTGCTCGACATGACGCTCAAGGATCTGGAGCGCATCCTCTATTTCGAAAACTACGTCGTCATCGAGCCCGGCCTCACCCCGCTCAAGCTGCATTCGCTGCTGAGCGAGGAAGAGTTCATGAACGCCCAGGACGAGTACGGCGAGGACGCCTTCACCGCGTCGATCGGTGCCGAAGCGCTGCGCATCATGCTGTCCGCGCTCGACCTCGACGAGGAGAAGAAGCGCTGCCGTGAGGATCTGCGCGACACCAACTCCGAGGCCAAGCGCAAGAAGCTGGTCAAGCGCCTGAAGCTGATCGACGCCTTCCTGGCCTCGCAGTCGCGGCCTGAGTGGATGATTCTGGAAGTGATTCCGGTAATCCCGCCCGAGCTGCGTCCGCTGGTGCCGCTCGATGGCGGCCGTTTCGCCACGTCCGACCTGAACGACCTGTACCGCCGCGTCATCAACCGCAACAACCGTCTGAAGCGGCTGATCGAGCTGAAGGCGCCGGACATCATCGTCCGCAACGAGAAGCGCATGCTGCAGGAGGCCGTCGACGCTCTGTTCGACAACGGCCGCCGTGGCCGCGTCATCACCGGCGCCAACAAGCGTCCGCTGAAGTCGCTGTCGGACATGCTGAAGGGCAAGCAGGGCCGCTTCCGTCAGAACCTGCTCGGCAAGCGCGTCGATTACTCGGGCCGTTCGGTCATCGTCGTCGGTCCGGAGCTGAAGCTGCACCAGTGCGGCCTGCCGAAGAAGATGGCGCTGGAGCTGTTCAAGCCCTTCATCTACGCCAAGCTGGAGCTGTACGGTCTCGCCTCCACCATCAAGGCCGCCAAGCGGATGGTGGAAAAGGAGCGTCCCGAGGTCTGGGACATCCTGGAGGAGGTCATCCGCGAGCATCCGGTGATGCTGAACCGGGCGCCGACGCTGCACCGCCTCGGCATCCAGGCCTTCGAGCCGACGCTGATCGAAGGCAAGGCGATCCAGCTGCACCCGCTGGTCTGCACCGCCTTCAACGCAGACTTCGACGGCGACCAGATGGCCGTGCACGTTCCGCTGTCGCTTGAAGCGCAGTTGGAAGCGCGCGTCCTGATGATGTCGACCAACAACATCCTGTCGCCCGCCAACGGCAAGCCGATCATCGTGCCGTCGCAGGACATCGTGCTCGGCATCTACTACATCTCGATGGACCGCCCGAGCGAGAAGGGCGAGGGCATGGTGTTCGCCAACGTCTCGGAAATCGAGCAGGCGCTGAACGCCAAGGTCCTGTCGATCCATGCCAAGATCAAGGCGCGCTACGTCGGCGTGGACGACGAGGGCGAGGAGCTGATCAGCATCGTCGAGACGACGCCGGGCCGCATGCTTCTGTCGGAGCTGCTGCCGCGCCATCCGAAGGTGCCCTTCTCGCTGATCAACCGCGTCCTGACCAAGAAGGACGTCGGCAACGTCATCGACGCCGTCTACCGCCATTGCGGTCAGAAGGAGACGGTGATCTTCGCTGACCGCCTGATGAAGCTCGGCTTTGGCCACGCCTGCCGCGCCGGCATCTCCTTCGGCAAGGACGACATGGTCATCCCGGCCGCCAAGGAGAAGCTGGTCAACGAGTCGAAGGAGCGGGTGAAGGAGTTCGAGCAGCAGTATCTCGACGGCCTGATCACCCAGGGCGAGAAGTACAACAAGGTCGTCGACGTCTGGTCGGAATGCACCGAAAAGGTCGCGTCCGAGATGATGAAGGCGATCTCGACCACCGAAGCCGGCAAGCCGGTCAACTCGGTGTACATGATGGCCCACTCCGGTGCCCGTGGTTCCGCCGCGCAGATCCGTCAGCTGGCCGGCATGCGCGGCCTGATGGCCAAGCCGTCGGGCGAGATCATCGAGACGCCGATCATCTCCAACTTCAAGGAAGGCCTGACCGTGCTGGAGTACTTCAACTCCACCCACGGCGCCCGCAAGGGTCTGGCCGACACCGCCTTGAAGACGGCGAACTCCGGTTACCTCACCCGCCGTCTGGTCGACGTGGCGCAGGACGCCATCATCGTCGAGCATGATTGCGGCACCGAACGCGGCATCACCGTCAAGGCGGTGATCGACGGCGGCGAAGTCATCAGCCCGCTGGGCGACCGAATCCTCGGCCGCACCGTGGTCGGGGCGGTGATCGACCCGCTGAACGGCGAGCTGATCGTCGAGGACGGCGGCCTGATCGACGAGCCGACGGTCGACCGCATCGAGCGGTCGGGCATCGACTCGGTCAAGATCCGCTCGGTCCTGACCTGCGAGACCCGCGACGGCGTCTGCGCCAAGTGCTATGGCCGTGATCTGGCCCGCGGCACGCTGGTGAACACCGGCGAGGCGGTCGGCGTCATCGCGGCGCAGTCGATCGGCGAGCCGGGCACCCAGCTGACGATGCGTACCTTCCACATCGGCGGTGCGGCGCAGCGCGGTGCCGAGCAGAGCCAGATCGAGGCGGCGTTCGACGCGACGGTGCGGATCAACAACCGCAACGTCGTCATGAACTCCTCTGGCATCCCGGTCGTCATGGGCCGCAGCACCGAAGTGATCCTGCTCGACGAGCAGGGCCGCGAGCGGGCGCGTCACCGCGTGCCGTATGGTGCCAAGCTGCTGGCCGACGAGGGCGTGAAGGTCGAGCGCGGCGCCAAGCTGGCCGAGTGGGACCCCTACACCCTGCCGATCATCACGGAGCGCGCCGGTACCGCCCGCTACATCGACCTCGTGGAGGGTATCTCCATGCGCGAGGTGATGGACGAGGCGACGGGCATCAGCTCCAAGGTGGTCGTCGACTGGCGCCAGCAGCCGCGCGGTGCCGATCTGAAGCCGCGCATCGCGCTGGTGGACGAGCGGGGCGAGCTGATCACCCTGCCGAACGGCCTCGAAGCCCGCTACTTCATGTCGGTGGACGCCATCCTGTCGGTGGAGAACGGTGCCGAGGTCCGGGCCGGCGACGTGCTGGCGCGTATCCCGCGCGAGTCGTCCAAGACCCGCGACATCACCGGCGGTCTGCCGCGCGTGGCCGAGCTGTTCGAAGCGCGTCGTCCGAAGGACTTCGCCATCATCTCGGAGATGAGCGGCCGCGTCGAATTCGGTAAGGACTACAAGACCAAGCGCCGCATCGTCGTCCGCAACGACGAGAGCGGTGACGAGAAGGAGTATCTGATCCCGAAGGGCAAGCACATCTCCGTGCAGGAGGGTGACTATGTCGAACGCGGCGATCTGCTGATGGACGGCAACCCGGTGCCGCACGACATCCTGGCGGTGATGGGTGTGGAGGCCTTGGCCGACTACCTGATCAACGAAATCCAGGACGTCTATCGACTGCAGGGCGTGAAGATCAACGACAAGCACATCGAGGTGATCGTTCGCCAGATGCTGCAGAAGGTCGAGATCACCGACGCCGGCGAGACCACCTTCCTGGTGGGCGAGCAGGTCGACCGTCAGGAGTTCGACGAGGAGAACGAGAAGACCGTCGCGGAAGGCCTGCAGCCGGCGCACGGCCATCCGGTTCTCCAGGGCATCACCAAGGCCAGCCTGCAGACGCGCTCCTTCATCTCGGCCGCGTCGTTCCAGGAAACCACCCGCGTCCTCACGGAAGCGGCCGTCGGCGGCAAGGTCGACAATCTGGAAGGCCTGAAGGAGAACGTCATCGTCGGCCGTCTGATCCCGGCCGGCACGGGCTCCGTGGTGAACCGTCTGAAGCTGATCGCCGCCGAGCGTGACCGCGAGGCGGCCCTGGAAGCCGGCGCTCCGGAGGAAACTCCGGCCCTGCCGACCCCGGGCGAGGAAAGCTCCGCGGCCTGAGCCATCGGGTTGTTCGAGTAGGGGAGGGGGCGCGTTCCGCGAGGAACGCGCCCTTTTTCTTGGGGCCTTACCGATTGCCAGTCGGGACCCCCGCAAGCTTCAATACCGTCCTTGACTCTCTCCCGGCCTTTCCCTAAAGTCCGCGAACTTCAAAGGCCGCCGGGGCTCTCCGTGCGTCCGCTTGAATCCACCGATCCCGCCGATCGGAGTCCTCCGGTCGGCTTTCGCTCATTCAGCCCGCTCGGAACGGCAACGTTTCGCAGGCGGGCTTTTGCTTCGTCCGGCTCGTCCGGCCGAGTGATCTTGAAGGGATGAAGGGCAGATATGCCGACGATCAACCAGTTGATCCGTAAGCCGCGCGAGCCGTTGGCCGCGCGCAACAAGGTTCCCGCGATGGAGGCCTGCCCGCAGAAGCGTGGCGTCTGCACTCGCGTTTACACCACCACCCCGAAGAAGCCGAACTCGGCGCTCCGTAAGGTCGCCCGCGTTCGTCTGACGAACGGCTTCGAGGTGACGAGCTACATCCCTGGTGAGGGCCACAACCTCCAGGAACACTCGGTGGTCATGATCCGCGGCGGTCGTGTGAAGGATCTTCCCGGCGTTCGCTATCACATCATTCGCGGCACGCTGGATACCCAGGGCGTCAAGGATCGTAAGCAGCGTCGTTCGAAGTACGGCGCGAAGCGTCCGAAGTAAGGAGAATTCACGATGTCCCGTCGTCATCGCGCCGAGAAGCGTGAAGTCCTGCCGGACGCCAAGTATGGCGACCGCGTCCTGACGAAGTTCATGAACTGCCTGATGTTTGACGGCAAGAAGTCGTCGGCTGAAAGCATCGTCTATGGTGCGCTGGGCCGCATCGAGGTCAAGACCAAGAACGACCCCGTTCAGGTCTTCCACGACGCCCTCGCCAACGTGAAGCCGCACCTCGAAGTGCGGTCGCGTCGCGTCGGTGGTGCGACCTATCAGGTTCCGGTCGAGGTCCGTTCGGATCGCGCCCAGGCCCTGGCCATCCGTTGGCTGATCAGCGCCGCCCGTGCCCGCTCGGAAAACACCATGACCGAGCGTCTGTCGGGTGAGCTGCTCGACGCCGCCAGCCAGCGCGGCACTGCCGTGAAGAAGCGCGAAGATACGCACCGCATGGCGGAAGCCAACAAGGCGTTCTCGCACTACCGCTGGTAAGGTTAACGCCTGTCCTGGTGATTTTGCATGCCCCGCTCGCACGCCCTCGACCGTTACCGCAACATCGGCATCATGGCTCACATCGATGCCGGCAAGACGACGACGACCGAGCGCATCCTGTTCTATACCGGCAAGTCCTATCGCATGGGCGAGGTCAATGACGGCACCGCCGTCATGGACTGGATGGAACAGGAGCAGGAGCGGGGCATCACCATCACGTCGGCGGCCACGACCTGTTTCTGGCGCGACCACCGCATCAACATCATCGATACGCCCGGCCACGTGGATTTCACCATCGAGGTCGAGCGGTCGTTGCGTGTTCTGGATGGCGCCGTTGCCATCTTCGACGCGGTTGCGGGGGTCGAGCCCCAGACCGAGACCGTGTGGCGGCAAGCCGACAAGTACGGCGTGCCGCGCATGGCCTTCGTCAACAAGATGGACCGCGTCGGCGCGGACTTCGACGGTTGTGTCGCCATGATGGCCGAGCGCCTTGGCGTCAAGCCGCTGGTCGTTCAGCGTCCCATCGGCAGCGAGGCCGGCTTCGCCGGTGTCGTCGATCTGGTTTCGATGCGCGCCACCATCTGGAAAGCCGAAACGCTCGGCGCCGAATTCCAGCACACCGAAATTCCCGAGGAGTTGGCCGGTCCGGCTGCAAGCGCCCGTCAGGCGCTGCTGGACGCTGTGCTGGACCTCGATGAGGCGGCAATGGCCGCCTATCTCGAGCGCGGCGAGGAGCCGACGCCCGACGCGCTGCGCGCTTTGATCCGCAAGGGGACGATTGCCGGCGCCATGGTTCCCGTGCTCTGCGGGTCCGCCTTCCGCAACAAGGGCATCCAGCCGATGCTGGACGCCGTGGTCGACTACCTGCCGGCGCCGAACGACATCGGTGCGGTGACGGGCCATGCGGTGGGTGGCGACCGGGCCGAGGAGCGCGCCGCCAACGACAGTGCGCCCTTCTCCGGCCTTGCCTTCAAGGTGATGAACGACCCCTATGTCGGGACGCTCACCTTCTGCCGCATCTATTCAGGCACCGTCAGCGTCGGCGATTCGCTGCTGAACCCCGTCAAGGGTGAGCGCGAGAAGATCGGTCGGATGCTGCTGATGCACGCCAACAGCCGTGAAGAGATCGAGCGCGCCCACACCGGCGACATCGTGGCCTTCGCCGGTCTGGAGCACACGGCAACCGGCGACACGCTGTGCGACGCCGCCAAGCCGATCGTGCTGGAGCGTCTCGACGTTCCGGAACCGGTGATCGAGATCGTCGTCGAGCCGCGCACCGACGCCGACCACGACAAGATGGCGGCGGCATTGAACCGTCTCGGCCATGAGGATCCCTCGTTGCAGGTTACGGTCGACCGCGAAAGCGGCCAGACCGTGATCCGCGGCATGGGCGAGCTGCATCTCGACATCATCGTCGACCGCATGAGGCGCGAGTTCCGCGTCGATGCGGCTGTCGGTGCGCCCAAGGTGGCCTATCGGGAGACCGTGCTGCGCTCGGCCGAAATCGACCATGTCCACGCCCGACAGACCGGCGATCGCGCCCAGTTCGCACGCGTGATGCTGAAGCTGGAGGCGCTGGATCGCGGCGCCGGCTTCGTGTTCGAGAACCGGGCGGCGGGCCTGCCGCGCGACTTCGTCGCCGGTGTGCAGAAGGGCCTGGAGGGCGCGAAGGACAGCGGCGTCGTCGCCGGCTATCCGGTGGTGGACGTCAAGGCGACGCTGACAGGCGGCGAGGCGCACGACGTCGATTCCTCGCCGCTCGCCTTTGAACTCGCGGCGAGGAACGCCTTCCGCGAGGCTATGACAAAAGCCGCTCCGGCGCTGTTGGAACCGCTGATGCGGGTCGAAATCATCACGCCGGACGACTATATGGGCGACGTCATCGGCGACCTGAACGGTCGCCGGGGACAGATCACCGGCATGGACCAGCGCGGCAACGCGCGAATCGTCACGGGACTGGTTCCCTTGGCGGCCATGTTCGGCTATGTGAACTCCCTGCGCTCCATGAGTCAGGGCCGCGCGCAGTACAGCATGCAGTTCGACCATTATGAGCCGGTGCCACAGGCCATCGCGGACGGCGTCCGCGCCAAGGTGGCCTGAAGACCGCTGGAACGATTGAGAAACGGAGAGACCACCCCATGGCGAAGGCAAAGTTC
>NZ_LGQW01000015.1:6829770-6834007 GCF_003116035.1 Azospirillum sp. TSH64 | reverse complement strand
GGCGGTCGAGAAGACCGGCGCCAACGCCTCCGTGATCTACGTGCCGCCGCCGTTTGCGGCCGACGCGATCCTGGAAGCCATCGACGCCGAGATCCCGCTGGTGGTCTGCATCACCGAGGGCATCCCGGTGCTGGACATGGTCCGCGTCAAGCGTGCGCTCAACGGCTCCGCCACCCGCCTGATCGGCCCGAACTGCCCCGGCATCATCACGCCGGACGAGTGCAAGATCGGTATCATGCCGGGCCACATCCACAAGCGCGGCAAGATCGGCATCGTCTCGCGCTCCGGCACGCTGACCTATGAAGCCGTCGCGCAGACCACGGCGGCCGGCCTCGGCCAGACCACCTGCATCGGCATCGGCGGCGACCCGGTCAACGGCACCAACTTCGTCGACAGCCTGGAGCTGTTGGTGAAGGACCCGGAGACGGAGGGCATCATCATGATCGGCGAGATCGGCGGCGACGCCGAAGTCCGCGGCGCCGAGTTCATCAAGGCCTCGGGCACCAAGAAGCCGGTCGTCGGCTTCATCGCCGGCCGCACGGCTCCTCCGGGACGCCGCATGGGCCATGCCGGTGCGGTGATCTCCGGCGGCAACGACACCGCCGACTTCAAGATCGACTTCATGAAGTCGGTCGGCATCGCCGTCGCCGACAGCCCCGCCAGCCTGGGCTCCACCATGCTGAAGGTGTTCAAGGGCTGATCGCCGGCGGGCGTCACGGCGACGTGACGCCCGCGGCCTCATGCCTTTGAAAAGAGGACGCCTTTCGAAGAGGTTGACGGGCGGGACGCTGCGGTGCCCCGCCCGACGCCCCTTCGGCCTATCCTCTTGGACGGTTGGTCCTGGGAACCCATATGCAAGCGTCGGCGGTGCGTACGGCATCCCACCTCGCATCCCACCGGCTCCCCTCGCCGGTTCTTGCACATGGGTATCCATCGATCTCCCGCCCCCTTCATCACTCGCGATCATCTCCCACAGGGAATCGGGCTCACGGCCCGAGGTGAAACCATGTCGGCAAATCTGGAACAGACCTCGTTCCTCTTCGGCTCGAACGCCGGTTACGTCGCCGAGCTCTACGCCAGCTACCTGTCCAACCCGGCCGCCGTCGACCCCAGCTGGAACAGCTTCTTCCAGGATCTGGACGAGGATTCGCGCGCCGTCCTGGACGAGCTGCGCGGCGCGTCCTGGACCGTGTCCGATCTGGAGGACCCCAAGGCCAAGCGCGACCCGGTCGCCGAGAGCTTCATCGTCGCCGTCCCCAACGGCGCCGCTACGAACGGCGCCGCCGCGGCGATGAACGGCCCCGGCAACGGCGCCATGCTGTCCCACACCCAGCAGGTCTATGGCGGCATCAGCCCGCAGCAGCTGCGCGCCGCCACGCTGGACAGCATCCGCGCCCTGATGCTGATCCGCGTCTTCCGCGTCCGCGGCCACATGAACGCGCATTTCGACCCGCTGGGTCTGGAGAAGCGCGAGCCGCACCCGGAACTGGATCCGGCGACCTACGGCTTCGGCCCGGACGACCTCGACCGTCCGATCTTCCTGAACTACTCGCTCGGGCTGGAAACGGCGACGCTGCGCCAGATCCTCGACATCCTGCACAAGACCTATTGCGGGACGATCGGCGTCGAGTTCATGCACATCCAGGACCCGGAAGAGAAGGCCTGGATCCAGGAGCGCATCGAGGGCGGCCGCAACCACACCGACTTCACGGTGAACGGCAAGCGCGCCATCCTGGAGCGGCTGACCGCGGCCGAGGGCTTCGAGAAGTTCCTGCAGCTGAAATACACCGGCACCAAGCGCTTCGGCCTTGAGGGCGGCGAGTCGATGATCCCCGCGCTGGAGCAGATCCTGAAGCGCGGCGGCCAGCTCGGCCTGAAGGAGGCCGTCGTCGGCATGGCCCACCGCGGCCGTCTGAACATGCTGACCAACTTCATGGGCAAGCCCTTCTCCGCCGTCTTCTCGGAGTTCCAGGGCAACCCGTCGAGCCCCGAGGACGTCCAGGGCTCCGGCGACGTGAAGTACCATCTCGGCACCTCGTCGGACCGCGACTTCAACGGCAACATCGTCCACCTGTCGCTGACCGCCAACCCGTCCCACCTGGAATGGGTCAACCCGGTCGTGCTGGGCAAGGTGCGCGCCAAGCAGCAGCAGCGCCGCGACCTCGAGCGCGAGCAGGTGATGGGCGTGCTGATCCACGGCGACGCCGCCTTCGCCGGCCAGGGCATCGTGGCCGAGACGCTGGGCCTGTCGGAGCTGCGCGGCTACCGCACCGGCGGCACCATGCACTTCATCATCAACAACCAGATCGGCTTCACCACCAACCCGACCTATTCGCGGTCGGGCGTGTACTGTTCCGACATGGCCAAGATGGTGCAGGCGCCGATCTTCCACGTGAACGGCGACGATCCCGAAGCCGTCGTCCATGTCAGCCGCATCGCCATCGAGTTCCGCCAGAAGTTCAAGCGGGACGTCGTGATCGACATGGTCTGCTACCGCCGCCACGGCCACAACGAGGGCGACGAGCCGGGCTTCACCCAGCCGATCATGTACAAGAACATCCGCTCCCACGCGACCACGCGCGAGCTGTATGCCAAGCAGCTGGTGGCGGAGAACGTGATCACCCAGTCCGAGGGCGACCAGATCACCCAGGACTTCATGAAGAAGCTGGAGGGTGAGTTCGAGGCGTCCAGCACCTACAAGCCGAACAAGGCCGACTGGCTGGAAGGCAAGTGGGCCGGGCTGGAGGCGCAGGGCGCCAACACCGCCCACCGCGGCGAGACCGGCGTGGACCTCGACAAGCTGAAGCAGATCGGCTTCAAGCTCTGCGAGTACCCGAAGGACTTCGCGATCAACTCCAAGATCGCGCGCCAGCTGGAAGCCAAGAAGAAGACGCTGGAGACCGGCGAGGGCATCGACTGGGCGACCGCCGAGGCGCTGGCCTACGGCACGCTGGTCGCCGAGGGCACCGGTGTGCGCCTGTCGGGCCAGGATTCCGGCCGCGGCACCTTCTCGCACCGCCATGCGGTGATGTACGACCAGAACACCGAAGAGAAATACGTCCCGCTCTGCCACGTCAGCCCGGACCAGGCGACCTTCGAGGTCCATGACAGCCCGCTGTCGGAAGCCGCCGTCGTCGGCTACGAGTACGGCTATTCGCTGGCCGAGCCGCACAATCTGGTCCTGTGGGAAGCGCAGTTCGGCGATTTCGCCAACACCGCGCAGACCATCATCGACCAGTTCATCTCGTCGGGCGAGTCCAAGTGGCTGCGCATGTCCGGCCTGGTGCTGCTGCTGCCGCACGGCTACGAGGGCCAGGGTCCGGAACACTCGTCCGCCCGTCCGGAACGCTTCCTGCAGATGTGCGCCGAGGACAACTGGCAGATCTGCAACGTGACGACGCCGGCCAACCTGTTCCACGTCTTCCGCCGCCAGATCCGCCGCAGCTTCCGCAAGCCGCTGGTCCTGTTCACGCCGAAGTCGCTGCTGCGCCACAAGCTGTGCATCTCCGACCTGTCGGAGATGGGTCCGGGCAGCAGCTTCCACCGCGTGCTGGGCGAGACCGCCAACGATCTGGCCGCCAACGACAAGATCCGCCGCATCGTGGTGTGCTCCGGCAAGGTCTATTACGACCTGCTGCAGGAGCGCATGAGCCGCGGCATCAAGGACGTCGTCATCCTGCGCCTGGAACAGCTCTACCCGTTCCCGAAGGACGCGCTGGCCGCCGAGTTCGCCAAGTATCCGAACGCCGAGCTGGTCTGGTGCCAGGAAGAGCCGGAAAACCAGGGCGCCTGGTTCTTCGCCGACCGCCGCCTGGAAGCCGTGCTGAAGGATGTCGGCCACAAGGCCGGCCGCCCGTCCTACGTCGGCCGCCCGGCCACCGCCTCGCCGGCGACCGGCCTGCTGAAGCGCCACAACAAGGAGCAGGCCAAGCTCCTGGATGAAGCCCTGACGGTCCGCTGACCCTCTCGCCCAAGCGAACAAGAAGACGAACGAGGAATAAGAAATGGCTACCGAAATCAAGGTCCCCACGCTGGGTGAGTCCGTCTCCGAGGCGACGGTCGCCCGCTGGCTGAAGAAGGCCGGCGAGGCCGTCGCCATGGACGAGGCGCTGGTCGAGCTGGAGACCGACAAGGTCACGCTCGAGGTGAACGCCCCGGCCGCCGGCGTGCTGGCCGAGATCGTCGCCGCGGAAGGTGCGAACGTCGAGGTCGGCGCCCTGCTGGGCGTGCTGACCGA
>NZ_LGQW01000015.1:6766554-6829760 GCF_003116035.1 Azospirillum sp. TSH64 | reverse complement strand
TCCGCCGACCAGCGTCTCGAGGTTCGACGCCAGCATGGTCGAGCCGCGGTTGCCGATGGTGATGGCGTCCAGCCCGGTCCCGCCGGTCAGCGTCTCCAGCATGCGCAGCAGCGTGGTGTTGCCGCCGTCGCTCAACGTGACGATGTCGGAGCCGGAATTGCCGACGAGGATCTCCAGCCCGGCGACCAGCAGGGTCGAGCCGCCGCCAAGTTCGCCGACCACCGCCACGTCGTTGCCGGAACTGCCGACCAGCGTCTCCAGCAGATTGACGACGAAGGTGCCGCCGCCGTCGGACAGCTGGACGACGTCGCGCCCGCTGTTGCCGATGACGGACTCGATGCCGACGATCCGCACCGTCGTGCCGCCGGTGCCCAACGTCACCACGTCGAGCCCGCTGCCGCCGATCAGCGTTTCCACCGCCACGGTCATCAGCGTGCTGCCGCCGGACCCCAACGTCACCACGTCCAGGCCGGACCCACCGACCAGCGTCTCGACACCCAGCACCACCAGCGTGTTGCCGG
The DNA here is from genome assembly GCF_003116035.1 of Azospirillum sp. TSH64. GTDB lineage: Bacteria > Pseudomonadota > Alphaproteobacteria > Azospirillales > Azospirillaceae > Azospirillum. Next base: position 6,829,239 of record NZ_LGQW01000015.1, on the reverse strand, counting down.
TCGCCGCGAGGGTGATGAGGTCATTGCCGGTGCCGCCGGTGATCGTCTCGAACAGCGACACCATCGCCGTGTTGCCGGTGTCGCCCAGCAAGAGCAGATCGGTGCCGGCACTGCCGGTCAGCGTCTCGATGCCGCGCAGCAGCACGGTGTTGCCGCCATCGCCCAGCGTCACCGCGTCGTTGCCTGCCCCGCCGACGAGGATCTCGAGCTCCGACACCAGCAGTGTGTTGCCGGCCGAGCCGAGATAGACCACGTCATTGCCGCTCGACCCGGTCAGCGTCTCCAGACCGGAAACCAGCAGCGTGTTGCCGCTGGTGCCCGACACCCGGTTCATGTCCGCCGCACTGTCGAAGCCGGCGGTGGCGAGCGTCACGATGTCCAGCCCGGCCCCGCCGGTCAGCGTCTCCAGCTGCGACACCAGAAGCGTGTTGCCGCCGGTACCAAGCCCGATCACGTCCAGCGCGGTTCCGCCGACCAGCGTCTCGAGGTTCGACGCCAGCATGGTCGAGCCGCGGTTGCCGATGGTGATGGCGTCCAGCCCGGCCCCACCGGTCAACGTCTCCAGCATGCGCAGCAGCGTGGTGTTGCCGCCGTCGCCCAACGTGACGATGTCGGTGCCGGCGCCGCCGATCAGCATCTCCAGCCCGGACGCCAGGGCCGTGCCGCCGGCCGAACCAAGGAAGATCAGCTCGGATCCGGTGCCGCCGGCAATCGTCTCCAGCAGATTGGCAAGCAGGGTACCGCCGGCGGAACCGAGAGTCACGACATCGGTGCCCGCAGCGCCGGTGATCGTCTCCAGGGCTGAGATCCGCAGGGTGTGGCCGGCAGTGCCCAAGGTTACGACGTCGGTTCCACCGCCGCCGCCAATCGTTTCGAGCCCGGAAACGGACAGGGTGTTGCCGGCCGAACCGAGAGCCACGACATCGGTGCCCAGTCCGCCGGTCAGCGTCTCCAGAGCCGTTGCAAACAGGGTGCTGCCCGCCGTGCCCAGCGAAATCGAGTCGAGCGACGCCCCGCCTGCAATCGTTTCGAGAGCCGAAACCAGCAGGGTGTTGCCGGTGCCGCCAAGGGTGACGACGTCGGTGCCGCTGCCGCCAGCCAGCGTCTCGATACCGCGCAACAGCAGGGTGTTTCCGGCCGAGCCCAGGGCAATGACATCGGTCCCGGATCCGCCGGCCAGACTGTCGATGGCCGAGAGGGAGACGGTGGACCCGGACGTGCCGAGGATGACCAGATCGAACCCCGTACCGCCGACGAGAGTCTCGATCAGATCGGCCAGGATCGTGGTGCCGCCCGCTCCCAATGTGATGACGTCGGTGCCGGCCGACCCTGCCAATGTCTCGATGCCATTGATCAGCAGGGTTGTGCCGGTGGTGCCCAAGGTGACGATGTCGGTGCCGCTGCCGCCGGTCAAGGTCTCCAGCCGATCGACGAGCAGGGTGCCGCCCGCGCCGCCAAGGGTGATGACGTCGGTGCCGACCCCACCGATGATCGTTTCGAGCAGTGTGGCCAGCAGTGTGATGCCGGTCGTGCCGACGATCACCGCATCGCCGCCGTTGGACCCGGTCAGCGTTTCGAGGCGTTCGACGAGAACCGTGCTGCCGCCGGTTGCAAGCGTGACCACGTCGGATGCTGACGATCCGAGGATGGTCCTGTACTGGTTGGAGACGGACAGGGTGCTGCCACCGTCGTCCAGGACGATAACGTCGGCACTGAAAATACTGACCAGGGTTTCCAGCCCGCTCAGATGAAGGGTCTGCCCCGTCGCGATGACGGTTTCGATGTTGACGACGTGAATGGTCGCCCCGCCGGTGCCGATCACAACGACATCGGTGCCGGAGCCGCCGATGAGCGTTTCGATGGCGTCCGTCAGCAGGGTGTTCCCGGCGGTGCCCAGCGTCACGACGTCGGTGCCGGCACTGCCGATCAGCGTCTCGATGCCGGCCACCGACAGGGTGTTTCCAGCGGCGCCAAGCGTCACGACATCGGTACCGGTACTGCCAGTCAGCGTTTCGATGCCGCTCACCAACAGGGTGTTGCCTGCGGTGCCGAGTGTCACGACATCGGTGCCGGCACTGCCGATCAGCGTCTCGATGCCGGCTACCAGCATCGTGCTGCCCGCGGTGCCCAGCGTTACCACGTCGGTACCGGCACCGCCGGTCAGCGACTCGATGGCCGAGACCGACATCGTGTTGCCGGAAGTACCCAGCGTCACGATCTCAAGGCCGTTGCCGCCGGTCAGCGTCTCGATGCCTTGCACGATCATCGATGCGCCGCCGGATGCCACCGTTACGACATCGGTGCCGCTGTTTCCCGTCAGCGTTTCGATGCGCCAAACCAGAATCGTGTTACCGCCGCTTCCGAGTGCCACGACATCCAAACCAGCCCCGCCGGTCAGTGTCTCGATGTCGGAAACCATCACGCTGTTGCCGCCAGTCCCGAACGTCACCACGTCGGTGCCGGCACCGCCGGTCAGCGTCTCCAGCAGTCGCACCAGCATCGTCGATCCGGCAGTGCCGATCATCAGCACATCCGTGCCGACGCCGCCGATCAGGGATTCCAGCCCAACGACCAGCGTCGTGTTGCCGCCGGTCCCAAGAGTTATCGAGTGATCGACAGAGCTTGTGCCGATCAGCGTTTCGATGTTCGAGACGCCTACCAAATAGGTTCCCGAGAGAGTGACGACGTCCGTGGCGGACGAGCCGACAACATAATCGAGATTTCCGACCGAAAGAGTTCCGCCGCCTGTTCCGATCTGAACGGTGAGTGTTCCGCTCCCCGAGGCGGTGATCGCCTCGATGTTGCTGAGTGTTATGGTTTCGGTGGTGCTCAGCATATAATTGACGATGTCGGACCCCGCGCCGCCGACCAGCGTGTCGATCTGCTTAACGGCAAAACTGCTGCCAGCGTCGCTCAACGTAACGATGTCGATGCCCGCGCCGCCGGTTATGCTCTCAAGCGCCGACATCATCATGGTGCTGCCGGCGCTGCCGAGCGTCACCACGTCGGTGCCGGCACCGCCGGTCAGCGTCTCCAGCAGTTGCACCAACATGGTGCTGCCGAGCGTACCGATGGTGACGACATCGGTACCGGCACCGCCGGTGAGCGTCTCGATTCTGGACGCCAGCAGAGAGTTTCCCGCTGTCCCGAGCGTCACGACATCGGTGGCAACGCTGCCGGTCAACGTCTCGACAGCCGAGATCAGCAGAGTGTTGCCACCGGTGCCGAGCGTCACCACGTCGGTGTCGGCACTGCCGGTCAGGGTTTCCAGCAGCCTCGCCAACACGGTGACGCCGCCGGTGCCGAGCGTCACGACATCGGTGGCAACGCCGCCGATCAACGTCTCGACAGCCTGGATCAGCAGAGTGTTGCCACCGGTGCCGAGTGTCACCACGTCGGTGCCGACGCTGCCGGTCAGGGTTTCCAGCAGCCTCACCAACATGGTGCTGCCGACGGTTCCGATGGTGATGACATCGGTGCCGGATCCGCCGGTCAGGGTTTCCAGCCGAGAGACGAGCATGGTCGTACCGGCGGTCCCGATGGTCACGGCATCGGTGCCGACACCACCGGTCAGCGTCTCAAAATCCGACACCCTTGTGGTGACGCCGGTCGATCCCAGGGTGATCACGTCGGTGCCGATGTCGCCGACAATGGTCGTAACCAACGACACCGTGGCGGTGTTGCCCTGCGTCGCCAGTTGCAAAATCGATGTGCCGCCCGCGCCGCCCGCGGTGATGAATTCCACGCCCGAGACCGAGTACCGTACACCGTTGCTGCCGAGCGAGACGGAGTCGGTTCCCGCACCGCCGATGATGGTTTCGATGCTATAGACGGCAATCGTATTGCCGGTATTGCCCAGGGTAACGATATCGATACCAACGCCGCCGAGCAGGGTTTCCAACCCGGACACCAGCGTGGTGTTCCCTGACGAACCCAGCGTGATGATATCGATGCCAGTCCCGCCGATCAGGGTTTCTATTTGCAAGGCCGTCGTGGTATTGCCCGCAGAACCGAGCGTGATGACGTCACTACCAATCCCGCCGGTCAGGGTCTTCAGCCCCGACACCGTCATGGTTGAGCCTGCTGTGCCACCCAGCGTGATCACATTGGCGCCGGCGGTGCCAATCAGCGACTCCAACGCGCTCACCCGCATCGTGCTGCCGGCTGATCCGAGTGTCACGACATCGGTACCGGCCCCCCCGGTCAGCGTTTCGATGCCGGTCACGCTCAACGTGTTGCCGGCGTTGCCGAGAGTCACGACATCGGTACCGGCACTCCCGGTCAGGGTCTCGATTGCCGCGACCGCCAGGGTGCTGCCCGCGGCATCGAGCAGGATGAGGTCGGTGCCGCTGCCACCGAGCACGGTTTCCAGCCTCGAAACCAGCATCGTGCTGCCAGCGGTACCGAGCGTGATGACATCGGTGCCGGATCCGCCGGTCAGGGTCTTGAATCCGATCGCAGTCAGCGTGTTGCCGGCAGTGCCCAACGTCACGATGTCGGTGGCGGCCCCACCGATCAGCGTCTCGATACCGGACACCAGCAAGGTGTTGCCCGCGCTGTTCAGTGTCACCACGTCGGTGCCGGACCCGCCGGTCAGCACTTCGACAGACGACACCAGCATCGTGCTGCCGGCGGCACCCAACGTCACGATGTCGGTGGCGGCCCCGCCGATCAGCGTCTCGATACCCGACACCAGCAAGGTGTTGCCCGCGCTGTTCAGTGTCACCACGTCGGTGCCGGACCCGCCGGTCAGCACTTCGACAGACGACACCAGCATCGTGCTGCCGGCGGCACCCAACGTCACGATGTCGGTGGCGGCCCCGCCGATCAGCGTCTCGATACCCGACACCAGCAAGGTGTTGCCCGCGCTGCCCAGCGTCACCACGTCGGTGCCGGACCCGCCGGTCAAGATCTCAAGGCCCTGCACGCTCAGAGTTGAGCCAGCCGTGCCCAGAATTACGGCATCGGTGCCGCTGTCTGCTATCACCGTCTCGATATCGGTAACCAGCATCGTGCTGCCGGCGGTTCCGAGCATGATGACATCGGTGCCGGCGCCACCGGTCAGCGTTTCGAGAGATGAGGCCGACAAGGTGTTGCCAGCCGTGCTGAGAATCACGGTATCGGTGCCGGTGCCGCCGATGAGCGTCTCGATATAGGTAACCAGCATCGTGCTGCCAACGGTGCCGAGCATGATGACATCGGTGCCGGCACCGCCGGTCAGTGTCTCGATGCCGGAAACCATCACGCTGTTGCCGCCAGTGCCTAACGTCACCACGTCGGTGCCGGCACTGCCGATCAGCGTCTCGATGGCCGAGACCAACATCGTGTTGCCGGAAGTACCCAGCGTCACAACGTCGGTGCCGACACCGCCGGTCAGCGTCTCGATGGTCGAGACCAACATCGTGTTGCCGGAACTACTCAGCGTCACGACCTCAAGGCCGTTACCGCCGGTCAGCGTCTCGATGCCTTGCACCATAATCGATGCGCCGCCGGAGCGTACGGTCACGACATCGGTGCCGCTGTTTCCCGTCAGCGTTTCGATGCGCCAAACCACAATCGTGTTACCGCCGGTTCCGAGTGTCACGACATCCAAACCAGCCCCGCCGGTCAGTGTCTCGATATCGGAAACCATCACGCTGCTGCCGCCGGTGCCAATTGTCACCACGTCGGTGCCGGCACCACCGGTCAGGGTTTCCAACAGCCTCACCAGCAGCGTGCTGCCACCGGTGTCGAGCATGATGACATCGGTGCCGGAGCCGCCGATGAACGTCTCGATTCTGGAAGCCAGCAGAGTGCTTCCCGCAGCATCGAGCGTCACGACATCGTTGCCGGAGCCGCCGGTCAATGTCTCGGCAACCGAGATCAGCACAGAGTTGCCACCGGCGCCGAGAGTCACAACGTCGGTGCCGAGGCCGCCGATCAGGGTTTCCAGCAGCCTCGCCAGGAGCGTGCTGCCGCCGGTGCCGAGCGTCACGGCGTCGACGGCATTTCCACCGATCAGCGTCTCGATGTCGGACACCAATGTCGTGTTGCCGCCGGAGGCGAACGTCACGATATCGGTGCCGGCACCGCCGGTCAGGGTTTCCAACAGCCTTACCAACATGGTGCTGCCGGCGGTTCCGAGTGTCACGACATCGGTACCGTTACCCCCGGTCACCGTCTCGATGCCGGTCACACTCAGCGTGTTTCCGAGTAAATTCAAAGTTATGACATCTGTGCCGGTCCCACCGAACAGCGTCTCGGCTGCCCCGAGCAAGAGAGAGTTGCCCGCCGTGCCGAGCAGGATGACATCGGTGCCCCCGCCGCCGATCACCGATTCCAGCCTCGATACCAGAATCGTGTTGCCGGCGGTACCAAGCGTAACCACGTCGGTGCCGACCCCACCGGTCAGCGTTTCGACGTCGGCTACGCCGAAGGTCGCGCCGATGTTGCCCAGCGTGATGACATCGGTGCCGGCGCCGCCCGTCAGCGTGTTGATCTGCGACAGCGTCAGCGTGTTGCCGGAATCTGCCAGCGTCCTGACGACCGGCGCGATGTTCCTCAGATACAACAGGGTGCCGTTGGAGACGCCATAGAGCGCGTCGAGGTCGCCGTCGCCGTCGAGGTCGGCCAGGGCCGGCATCGGATAGGCTCCGGTGACGAGGCCGTAGACAGCCGTCCCGACGAGCGAGAAGGTGGGGGAGGATGTCGTCCCGATGTTGATGGAAACGACATCCTTGTTCACGAGGTCGAGATCGCCGTCACCATCGAGGTCGACGAGGACCGGTCCATTGAAACTGTCGCCCGCCGTCATGCCGAAGAGGTTCGTTCCCTCCAGCGAAAAGGTCGGCGACGACGACGTTCCGTTGTTGCGGTAGAGAAGGATGCCGTTGGAATTGTCCCCCATCAGCAGATCGGCGTCGCCGTCACCGTCCAGATCGGCGAAGGTCGGAGCCAGATAGCGGCCGGTGACGATGCCGAAGAGGTTGGTTCCCTCCAACGAGAAGGTTGGAGACGACGACGTCCCGCCGTTGCGGTAGAACTGCGTGCCGCCGTTGTTGCTGCCTATGAACAGATCGAGGTCGCCATCGCCATCGATATCGACGAGGCTTGGTCTCGCATATGTATTGAAGCCGGAAAGTCCGAACAGGTTCGTACCCTGCAGGGAATATGTCGGCGCCAGCGTCGTTCCGACATTGGCGAAATACACCGTCTGGCCAAGCTTGGTGCCAACCAGAAGATCCAGATCGCCGTCGCCGTCGAGATCCTTGAGCACAGGTGCGGCGTAATCCCCAATGTCGCTGAGGCCGATAGAATTGGTGCCGACAAGGGTAAAGGTTGGAGTGGTCACGATCTTTCAGCCCCTGAAATGAATTTGTCGACACCGCACCCGTTCACCGGTCGCCATCAGGCGCCCGGTCAATTCAAAATTTCCGTTGGAATGGCCACCGCGTCGGCCAGCGCCCGCGCGTCGAGCAGACCCACCGCCTCCGCCCGGCGCACGCCGGGAAGGATGGCGACGTCGTACAGCTCGTTCACGGTGTGATGGAGCCACAGCATATGCGCCACGGTCCCGCTGTCCGTATCGACCACGGCCAAGCCGCACTGGGCGGAAACCCCGGCCCTATTCAACGCCGGCTCAAGCGGCAAAGCGCTCAACGTTCCGTGGTCGCCGCGTGGACGCGACAGCCCGACGACCGCCCATTTGCCATGGAAGGCCAGTCCGCGCGCGAAGCCGGGGCAGAAGCAGATCGGCTCGAAGCGGCCGCTGTCGTCCACCGTTCCAAGTTCGCCAGTGCCGGAATTGAGCAGCCACAGCCGGCCACGGTGCCAGCGCGGGGAGTGGGGCATCGACAGGCCGGCACAGGCAACCTCGCCGGACGGGACATCGATCAGCACGCCGCCATCGGCCCGGCGCTCCCGCCAGCCTTCGATGACGTCGCAGCGGCCCAATGCCGTCGCGAACCTCGGCCGGCCGTCCTCGCCGAGCGCCATCCCGTTCAGATGGCAGCGGTCCTCGTTGCGCAGGGCGGAAATGAAGGCGGGCTTCCAGACCGGACGGAATCCCCGGTCGGCGTCAGGAACGGCAAGACAGCTGAAGCGCGTGTTGACGAAGACCGGGATGCCGTCCGGTCCGACCGCGATGTCATGGATATCGACGTCGCCGGTCATGTAGCCCAGACGCGGCACATAGAGGCGGTCTGCGCCCGACGGCGTGCGGTCGGATGGCTGAAGCGTGCTGGCGAAGCGCCAAAGATGGGATTGCCCGCCGACCCACAGTGCGGTTCCGTCGGCGCACAGGCCCTGGCAGCGCTGCACCATCCGTTCATGGGCCTTCAGACGCCCACCCTCCCCCAGCCCGAGGAAGAAGAGCCTATGTGCCTCATAGGTCGAAAACGCGATGGCGCAGCCGACCGTTTCCAGCCAATCCGGCAGGTTGGGCGTGCCTTGCAGCATGGGCTGAGATCGTTCTTCGGCCACCATCCGACCACTCTTCCCTGTCGTTAGGCCCATCATCCCGGATGAACCCTTAGCATACACCGTAAAACAAACTAAAATTATTAAGAGAGTAGATAATTTTCTCGGAGATCCCGATTTCACCACATCCAAAGATGGAAGAGACTTGAACGAGTATCCGTACATGAACGACCAAAGGTGGTGGAAGTCGGGGCCGCCCCCGGATTTCGCTCCGCCGAATCGGACGGATGCCGCCCCCATGCTCCAGTTCTCTCCATGGCAGATTTACACCGGCCCGCCACCTTTCCCAGGAAACTCCTTCATGCCCGCCCCAACCTCCGATTTCGCCGATCAAGCCGTTGCCCTTACCCACCGCGGTGCCGCCGCCCTGGCCGGCGGACTGGAGGCATCTGCCGTTTCCTGTTTCACCGCGGCGGCGATACTGGCGCCGCACCGGGCAAGCATCTGGCACAATCTCGGCGAGGCGCGGCGCGCCCTTGGCCAGATGCCCGGCGCGGCGCGGGCCTACCATCATGCCTTGCGGTTGCGTCCGGCCTATCCGAAGGCCTGGACCGGACTGGCTTCGCTGCTGCTCAAGGGCCGCCGTTTCAAAGCCGCGGCGCGAGCGGCGATGCGTGCACTCGCTCTCGATCCGGGCTTCGCCGAAGCGTGGTCGGTCGCCGGTTCGATTCTGCTGGAGCGGCGGGCGATGGAGCGTCTGCCGCTCGTCCTTCGCCGGGCGGTGCGGCTGGCTCCGGACAATCCTCCGCTGTGGCTGGCGCTGGCCGGCGGGCTGGGTCAAACGGGAAAGCCGGATCTTCCGCTTGCCTGTGCGCAGCGCGCGGTCGCGCTGTCGCCCGACCGGCCGGCCGGCTATGTGAGCCTTGCCGGCTTCCTGATCCGGCTGGGCAGGCTCGACGCCGCGCAGGTCCTGCATGGCCGGCTGCACCGGCTGGCGCCGCTGGAGGGACATGCCGAAACCGGCGACAGTCTGGTGGCAACCCTGCGCGGCGATTTCGCGACCGCTGTGCAGTTCGCCCGCCGGTCGCTCGTCCTGCAACCGGCTTCGGCGGCGGCCCTGATCAACCTGTCCCTGGCCGAACATGGCAGCGGACAGGCAGACACGGCGCGCCGCGGCAATGAGCGCGCCCTGGCGATTCATCCCGAGAGCGATGTCGCGGGCTTCAACCTGTCGATGGTGCTGCTGGCGGAGGGCGACTTCGCCACCGGCTGGCGCCTCTACGAATCCCGCTGGCGGATGGAGGGTGTGGCCTATCCGGCCCATGCGCCACGCTGGACCGGCGGCAATCCGGCGGGACGCTCACTCCTGCTGGTGGCCGAACAGGGACAGGGAGATACGCTGCAATTCGTCCGTTATGCCCCGATGCTGGCGGCACTCGGCGCCCAGGTCCACCTGATGGTGCAGCCGGCATTGGTCCGGCTGCTGTCCGGGCTTCCCGGCATCGCCTCCGTCCGGTCGCTGACGGAGCCGCCACCGGCCTGCGATGCCTGCATTCCGCTGCTCAGCCTTCCCTTGGCGTTCGGCACCGGTCTGGCGACCATTCCGGCCGCCGTCCCCTATCTGAGCCCGTCCGGGCAGGAGCGTGCCGCCTGGAAACGGAAGCTCGATGCCGAGGATGGACTGAAGGTCGGTCTGGTCTGGGCCGGTTCGGCGCATGACGAGCAGTTCGTCGCGCATATGGTCGACCGGCGGCGCAGCCTGCCGCTTTCCGCGCTGGCCCCGCTCGCCGGCATTCCGGGCGTGAGGTTCTACAGCCTGCAAAAAGGCCCACCGGCGCGCGAAGCACGGTCATCCGGCCTCGACCTCGTCGACTGGATGGATGCGGTTGAGGATTTCGCCGACACCGCCGCGCTCGTCGCGGAACTCGACCTCGTCATCAGCGTGGACACCTCGGTGTGCCATCTGGCCGGCGCGCTGGGACGGCCGGTCTGGATGCTGTCGCGCCACGATGCCTGCTGGCGCTGGCTGCGCAACCGGTCCGACAGCCCCTGGTATCCAACCATGCGCCTATTCCGCCAGGACCGGCCGGGCGACTGGCCTCCCGTCATCCTTCGGGTCCGCGCCGCCCTGGAACGGTGGGCTGTGCGGTGAGAATCCGCCGGACGCGAAACCTGCTATTGGCCGACCGGCAGCAGCCCGCTGACACCGATCGCCACCGGCAGCTTCGCCGGGCCGGCAGGCACGGTCTGCGAAAAGGCTGGCTGGGCAAGACCGAGTGCGGCCAGCAGCGACAGGGTGCCGGCGACCAGGGCGGTCGAACGAAGGATCAGATCGAGCATGGGGCTGGCTTTCAAAAATCTGGCTTTCAAATTTTGAAATTCGGATCGGTTGTCGACAGCGGGATGTCCGGGCGACGGCGATGACCTGCCGCAGATCGCCATCCCTCCTCGTTCGGGGTCGTGTGCAGCGCTCTCCACTCACCATCTGAAGAGACCATAGACCTATTTTATTCCTACTGTAAAGATAGCGATTTGAAATTTTGATATACAAATAATTCATGTTTTATCAGGCCGGGATGTCCGCCGCCCAACCCTACCCTTCCCAGCGGTGGGACAGGATGAAGCTGTAGCGTTCGGATCTGATGTGGAACACCGAACGGTCGGCGCAGCCGCCGCCGACGAAGACGGAACGGCGGTCCATCACCAGCACCGGCGCGCCCGCCGGCAGGTCGAGCGCCGCCGCCACCTCCGCCTCGGCCGCCGCCGCCTTCACCTCGATCTCGGCGCCGCCGACCGGCTTGCCGACGATGTCCTGCAGGAGGCCGTAGATCGGCTTGTGTCCGGCCGCCTGCCAATCAACGGGCTCCAAAGCCGGCGGCAGCAGGCTGCGGCCCAGGGCCACCGGCTCGCCATCCACCAGATGCAGGCGGCAGACTTCCAGGCAATGGGGGCCGAAATCCTCCCGCAGGTCCGGCGGCGTCGCGACGATCCGCGCCGAGATCGGCTGCATGGTGGCGTCCAGCCCCTGAAGCCGCAGGGATTCGTGGAAGCTGCGCAGGCGGTCGAGCGGATGTTGGACGCGCTTGCCCGCGGTGAAGGTGCCCTTGCCCTTGCGGCGCTCGATCAGCCCGTCCGCCTCCAGCCGGTCGAGCGCCAGCCGGACGGTGACCCGGCTGACGCCGAAGCGGGTCCCGATCTCGCTTTCGGTCGGCAGCCGCCCCGACGGCTCGAACAGACGGGCGGCGATCTCGTCGCGCAGCCGGTCGGCGATCTGCCGGTACAGCGCCGTCGCGTTGTCTCGCACCACGGGCACCCTGGCGTCCCTCCCCGATTGATCGACCCGGCCAACGGATCGAGGCCGCCTTGATGCCACCGGCAACGGGACGGCTCAAGCCTCGATACCGTCACGCTGCCGGCTGCGTGAATCCGATTCAATTCCCTAGTTGCCACGTATTTTATAATATGTATTATATTGTATTATCGAATTGAGGCGGTTGATCGGGGGGATAAAACGGACATGGACTGTGGAATTCAGACCTCTCCACCCAGCAGCCGCTTCGATGCTTTTTCCGGAGATCGCTCCGGCGGTGCCGACTTCCACGTCGATGGTGTGGATTTCGCTTATGACGGTGCACATCCTGTGTTCCGCTCGCTGGCGCTGTCCGCCCGGCCGGGAGAGTTCGTGGCGCTGCTCGGCCCGTCGGGCTGTGGCAAGACCACGCTGCTGAACCTGCTGTCCGGCTTCCTGCCGCCCGATGCCGGCCGCATCACCATCGACGGCGAAACGGTGACGCCGGAGATGCCGGCACTGGGCTATGTCTTCCAGTCGCCGCAGCTGTTTCCCTGGCTGGACGTGCTCGACAATGTCCGTTTCGGCCTGCGGATGGCGGGCCGGCTGCCGGATGCGGAGCAGCGGGACAAGGCGCTGGCGGCACTGGCACTGGTCGGGCTGGAGGCCGCGGCCGGCAAGTTTCCCCACCAGCTGTCGGGCGGCATGCAGCAGCGGGTGGCGCTGGCCCGTGCGCTGGTCCTGGAGCCAGGCCTGCTGCTGATGGACGAGCCCTTCGCCGCGCTGGACGCCATCACCCGCGCCACCCTGAACGAGGAACTGCTGCGGCTGTGCGGCCGGCTCGGCCAGACGGTCCTGTTCATCACCCACGACGTGGAGGAGGCGGTGTTCCTGGCCGACCGCGTCGTCCTGCTCGGCATCGCTCCGGCCGGCATCCACAGCGAACTGACCATCGACCTGCCCCGCCCCCGCCGCCTGCGCGAGACGCGGCGGCTGGAACGCTTCACCACCCTGACCGACACGCTGCTGGAGCGGATTTCCGCCATCGTCGCCGCGGCCTGAGCCGCCCTGCGAATCAGCCCAGACCAAAAGGATTTCGCGCATGAACCGGATGTTCGCCGCGGCGCTGTCCGCCGCCCTGTACGGCTCCATCGTTCTGCTCGCCGGCATCGCCCCGGCCGGGGCTGCCACAACGGGTGAAAGCCGGCCGCTCCGGATCGGCTGGGTCTTCGCCATGGCCAACGCCCCGGCGCTGGTCGCCGACCGCAAGGGCTTCTATGCCGAAGAGGGGCTGACGGTGGAAGCCAAGCCCTTCGGCGACGGGCCGGTCATCCAGCAGGCGTTGGCCGCCGGCGAGCTGGACGTCGCCTATATCGGCGCGCCACCGGTCTACCAGTGGGCGGCGCGCGGTCTGGACAGCCGCATCCTGGCCAAGGTCAATTACGGGCAGGCGGCGGTGATCGCCAACAATCCCGCCATCGCCAAGCTGTCCGACCTGCGCGGCCGCAAGGTCGCCGGGGTGGCGCGCGGCAGCGGGATGGACGTGCTGCTGCGCGGCGTCGTGCTGAAGGAGGCCGCCGGACTCGACGCCGACCGCGACCTGTCGGTGGTGTCGATGCCGGTCGGCAACATGAACGCCGCGCTGGACAGCGGTACGGTCGACGCCGCCTTCACCTGGGAACCCTTCATCAGCCAGCAGGTGCTGCGGGGAAGCGCGCATGTGCTGTTCGACGTCAACCAGGCGCTGCCCGGCTATACCTGGTACGTGGTGATGGCGCCGAAAAAGACGCTGGCGGAGCGGCCGGACGATGTGGTGAAGCTGCTGCGCGCCCATGCCAAGGCCATCGCCTGGCTGTCCGACCACCCGGCCGAAGGTGACGCCCTGATCGCCGAGGCGTTCAAGCTGGAACCGGTGAAGCGCGCCGACGGCACCGAGATCGCCCCGGCCGCCGTCGCCGCCGAGGCGCGCAAGCGGCTGGGCTGGTCGGACCGGCTGGAGGACAGCGACCTCGCCTTCATCCAGCGGCTGATGGACACATCGCTGGCGCTCGGCTTCATTCCGGCGCCGATGAAGGCGGCAGACATCGTCGACGGCTCCTACCTCCGCCGGGCCGGCCGCTGATGCGGACCCGGCTTTACGGCTGGGCGGCCTTCCCGGCGCTGCTGCTGGTGTGGAGTGCGGCCGCCTGGAACCTGCCGCCCTATGTCCTGCCGCAGCCCTGGGCGGTGGCGGCGGAGGCTGTGCGCTGGCTGGACAGCGGCCAGCTCGCCGCCCATGTCGGCGCCAGCCTGCTGCGCGAGGCCGGCGGCTTCGCCGTCGCCGTGCTGGGCGCGCTGGCGCTGGGTCTGGCCGGCGCACTTTCGCCGGGCTTCCGCGCCTTTTCCGCCCCGCTGACCGGCTTGTTCATGGCAATCCCGCCCATCGCCTGGGCGCCGCTGTCGATGATCTTCTTCGGGCTGGGCTATGTCGCCATCACCATGGTGATCGTGGTCGCCGCCCTGTTCCCGATGGCGGTGACGGTGCAGGAGGGCTTCCTCGCCATCCGCAACGGCAACCTGCGCGCCGCCCGCGTGCTGGGCGCCCGCCGCTGGCAGCTGATCCGCCACGTCTATCTGCCGGCCTCGCTGCCCTTCCTGACCGCGGCACTGCGCATCGGCTTCAGCCAGGCGTGGCGGGCGCTGGTGGCGGCCGAGATGCTGGGCGCCTCGCAGGGGATCGGCTGGATGGTGGCGATGGGCGGCCAGATCGGCAACGCCACCCAGGTGCTGCTGGGCGTCGCGATCATCGGCATGACCGCCTGGATCACCGAAAGCCTCGTCTTCCGCCGCATCGAGCGGCGCTACCGCCACTGGCACCTCGCCTGACCCGATAACCCGCAAAACCGGAGGAAACGCCGCCATGTCAGAAGCCCAGCCGCCTGTCCGCCACATCGCCCCCGTCGGGCTGTACGAGCGCAACAAGGACCGCCCCTTCCTGGGATCGACCAGCTGTTCGCACCGCCGGCTGGTCGCCGGCGAATGGACCGAACTGCAACTGGTCTACGAGGTCGGCGCCTCGGGGCTCGCCGACGGCGCCGGCATCAAGCTGGCGATGAAGTTCTATTCGGACTGGTCGCTGTTCCAGACCAGCGACCCGCAGGCGGCCAATTACGTCTCGGCGGAGTATGAGGCCGGGCCGCTGGTGCCGGGGCAGAGCCCGGCGACGATCCAGGCGCTGAAGGTGCGCTTCGACCAGAAGGGCCACGAGCGCCCCTATCAGAAGGCCATCGTCATCGACGTGATCGACGGCTATCTCAATCCCGGCGATCGGATCGTCATCCGGCTGGGCGACCGGCGGCGCGGCGGGCCGGGCACGCGGGTGCAGAGCTTCGTTGAGCAGGGATTCCGCTTCCGCGTCTTCATCGACCCGCTCGGCAGCCAGAAATACGCCGAAGTGCCGGGCGATTGCGTGATCGACATCGTTCCCGGCGCACCGGCCGCCCTGCGTCTGGTGGCGCCGCGCCTGACGGCACCCGGCCCGGCCAGCCTCTTGCTGCGCGCCGAGGATGTCTGGGGCAATTGCTGCACCGAAGGCTCGGTCGATGCCACCCTGACCCTGGCGGGACCGCAGGGTGAGGCAACCGAGCAACTGACGCTCTCGCCCAACCCGGACGCCCATGGCTGGCTGGTCCATCGCCAGGACGCGGCGTTGTCGGCGGGCGACTGGCGCATCGCCGCCACCGCCGACGGGCTGGTCCCGGCCGAAGCCTTCGTCACCGTCGAAGAGAACGCGCCGCGCGCCTACTATGCCGACCTGCATGTCCATTCCAACGACACGGTCGGCACCAACGACACCGCCTACAACCTGTCCTACGGTCGCGATATCGCCGGGCTGGATGTGCTGGGCTACACCGCCAACGACTTCAACGTCACCGAAAAGGCCTGGAGCGAGGCGGTCGGGCTGATCGACCGCTTCAACCAGGCCGGCCGTTTCGTCTGCTATCCCGGCACCGAATGGTGCGGCAACTCGGCGGCCGGCGGCGACCACAATGTCGTCTTCCTGCGCGACGGCGTGCCGCAATTCCCCACCGACAGCCGGGGCCAGCCGGTCCGCTCCTTCGAATGGAACGAGTCCACGCGCGGCAAGCTGCGCCCCGGCGCCTGGCCGCTCGACGATCTCTATGCCGCCTATCAGGACGACCCGGAAGGCCATCTGCTGATCCCGCATGTCGGCGGACGGCGCTGCAATCTCGACTGGCACCATCCCGAGCTGGAGCGGCTGATCGAGATCGGCTCCGCCTGGGGCCAGTTCCACTGGGTCTATGCCGAGGCGCTGGCCCGCGGCTACCGGCTCGGCGCCTCGGCCAGCAGCGACGAGCACCAGGGCCGCTGCGGCGGCGGGGCGCCGGCCACCGCGGTGTTCGGCGCGCGCGGCGGGCTGACCGGCGTGCTGGCCGACAGGCTCGACCGCGCCACCATCGGCCGGGCGCTGCGCGCGCGCCGCACCTTCGCCACCACCGGGGAGCGCAGCTTCGCCAGCCTGCGGCTGGGCCAGCAGTGGATGGGCGAGGTGGTCACGGCGTCCGGCGGGGACGAACTCGACTATCGTGTACTCGGGGACCGCGGCTGGGAAAGCCTGCGGCTCTACGACGGCGAGACTTTGCTGTGGGAGCGCGACCTGCACCGCGAACTCGGATTGTCGGACCGCCGCATCCGCCTGCGGCTGGGCGGCGCCCGCATCAAGGACCGCTATCGCGGCGCCTATTGGAGCGGCGGCATCACCGTCACCGGAGCGGCGGTGCAGCGGGTCGAGCCCTTCGGCTTCGACCATCCGGAGCAGGGCTGCTGGCGGCAGGATGCCACCACGGTGGCTTTGCGCACCGTCACCCACGGCGACACCGACGGGGTGGAACTGACGCTGTCGCAACTGGCCGGCACGCGCATCCGGGTGCAGCTCGACATCGGCACCTATGTGAAGGTCGGCAACCCGCTGACGCCGCCGCCCAACCCGCATGCGCCGGAGGCGGTGCTGGACATCGACGGCGACGCGCTGCTGGATGCCGCCCGCTCGCCGGCCGGAGCCGTCAGCCGCCTGCTGCCCGGCACGGAACTGGAGGTGACGGTGGAGCGTGTCACCGAGGCGCCGCTGCCCCGCGATCTCGCCGGCCGCATCCCGCTGGCCGGACTGGATCTGGCGGCGGGCCGCGAGCATCCGCTGTTCCTCACCGGACGGCAGCGCGACCAGTCGCGGGTGTGGACCTCGGCGCTGTTCCTGACGGTCTGAGGCGGCTCACGCCGCTCCGGCAGGAACCGAAATGCGGGAAACCGTTGTCGCCGGTCGAACGGCTGGCGACAACGGCACCGGCGTCCTCGGCCCGATTGCGGATCACTGCTTCCGGGCTTGCCGGGAACAATCCGGCCACGGACAGCCGCAGGAGGGGAACCGGCAATCGTCGCCGTTCACATCGCATGCCTGGACAGCGATCTTGTAGCGCAGGCCGAACTCGTCGTCCGCGGTGATCAGCCCACAGGCAGCATGCGCTTCCAAGTCGACACGCGCCGCCTGGAGGCAAACGCGCGCGATCTGCTTCGGATCCTTCATCATGGCACTCGCCTCGGTGTCATTCCCGGAGATGGAACGCACAGATGCGGCATCCGGACCCTGACACTTCCGAATGCCTACTTCCGGGACAGGTGACACCCAACGACGAGTATGCAGGTCAACGCGGCAATCCGCACCTCCAATATCCTGCGGGCATGCTTTGGCGGGAGACCGATGCGGCCGCTGCCGGCAGCCCTATGCTGTCCCTTCGGCCACGGCGGCACTCAGCCTCACGACGGTATCGGCCAGGTTTACGCCGATTTCCATCTCGACCTTGTCCCAGGGCATCGCCTTCCATTTGCCGTCCTGCGCACATTTGTCGCAGAGCTTCCGGGTCGACGAGGACATGTTGACCTCTTTCGGCGAGCCCGCCCGGACGTAGAGTTCATAGGCCTTCTGCGCATTGGCCTCCGAGTTCACCTTCTTGTTCAGGATCAGCCCGAAAAGCTCCATATTCTCGGTCGAATATTCCTTTTTTGCCTGCTTCAGCAGGAGCTTGTACCAGTATGGCGATTTGAAGAAGCCGTCGAGGTCATCCGGCCAGCTCCCGAACCGTTCCAGATCCATGAAGACGTTGGCAGTGATCTTGTTGAGCGACGCGACCATCGCGGCGCAGGCGTCGGCGTAAACGTCGTCCCCATCCTGCCGCGCCGCCTTGCCGGCGGAGTCCAGCGTCGGGATGTAGTCCGAGGCGGCAGACTGGAAGGCGCGTGCGGACTTCTCCGCCTCCTTGACGGTCTTGGCCGCATCGTACGCCTTCAATGACTTCTCAAACCCGGTGGAACTGATTTTGGAAAAAATTTTCCCGAATCGGCTCTTCGGATCGGGCTTCTTCTTGCCGGTGTCCGCCTCGAATTTGGATTTGGCCTTCTTCCAGGACTCCAGATATTTCTTTGCCATCGCTTACTCTTGAATTTTACGATTGGTGTTTGTTAAATTTTTGCCCCTCTCTGGACCGCGGCTGCCGTTCCATCAAGGACGCCTTTCCGTCCAACACGGTTTTTCCTTCCGGTGATCGGCATCCATCGGACCGGACAGGGCGGGCGTTTTGCCCGCCCTGCTCCGACTTGCGCAGGCACCATCCGGCACCGACCCGGCGGCGGATCAGGCGTTCGCGCGCGAGTTGACGAGCTGGACGACGCCTTTGCAGGCTGCCGAAAACTCCTTCATATGGTCGAGGATCACCTTCGGCGTGGCATCAACCGGCACCTTGACCGGCTCGGCCGCGCTGCTCTGGTTCGCCCAGGGATCCAGCTTCTTCTTGAAGAAGTCGGGATCGGCCAGGAGACCTTCGATCTTGCGCGCGAACACCAGCTGCATGGTGATGTCGCGGGCCAGAGTCGGGAACAGCTCGTTGTAGGTTTCCGCCGTCGGCTTGGCCTTGACCTTGGCAACGCCGGCCGCCGCGCGGGCCAGCGCGCCGTTGATGTTCTTTTCCCAGTTCTTGAGCATCTTCTGCTCGACAGACAGATCCTTCTCCGCCTCATTGAACTTCTGGGTATACATCCCCACCGCGGACTCGATGGTGGCTTCCAGCGCCGCCAGCTCCTTGACCAGGAACTTCAACGCCTTCTCGTAGTTCGTCTTGAAATCCTTTTCCGTCCGCTTGTCGAACTCGGCGTAGATTTCCTTCTGAAGGACTTCGAGATAGCCCTTCTTCGCCTTGGAGAAATCCTTCGACGCGGCCAGGAACGCCGCGACGACCTTCTTGCCTTCCTTGACGTCGGTCGAGTTGGTGGTGTCGCAGGCGGAGAGCGCCTTCTCGCACTTCTTCAGCGAACCGGACAGGCCGGTGTGGCTGCCGAAGGCATTGAAAATGCCCTTGCTCTCCTTCGGCTTATGCTTGCCGGTGAGAGCCTCGAACTCTTTCTTGGCCTTGTCCCACTGCTGATCGTACGGAGTGTGCGCCATCTAATCCTCCTCACGGGGTCGGTTGAATCAGGGAGTTACGACCGGTTGCAGGCTCTCTTCCATGTCACGGATCGCCGCCCAATCGCGCTCGAACACGGCCCGGTCGGTGTGGGAGAGGTAGATTTTCGCCAGCACCTGGGTCAGGTCGAGCGTCGGGACGATCCGGGCACCGATGCGCGGCACGATGCCGTAGCCGCGGACGCTCTCGAACCGGTCCAGCACGCTGAGGTCGGGAAGCGCCTCCACACGGCCGGAGACCAGCACCGGCAGGTAGAGCACCATGGCGTCGGCCAGGAAGCGGTAATGCCCATCGGCACCACCGGGGCAGACCCCGCTGTCGAAGGCCTCGACCAGCAAATCCACCTGGTCATGGCCGGTGCCGTGACCTATCGCGGTGGTCGATCCCGCCGGCCCCATGGCCCGTGCGGCGATCTCCACCAGCGCCGGCCCGCGGGAGGTCAGCCGCACTTCGGCATGGGCGGCGCCGTCGGTGATCTCCAGCGCGTCGAGCGTGCGCCGGATGTAGGACATGAGCTGGACGGACCGCTCATCGTCCGGCGGCAGCAGGCGGTAGTAGTCGTAAACGAAAGGCGAGCCGTTCAGCGTGCGCTTGGCCGACTGCAGCACGTCGCAGACATAGTGCCGGCCATTGCGGCTCACCGTGTTGACCACATATTCATCGCCGTCGAGATAGGTCTGCACCAGCGCGCGCCGGTTCGGCGTGCCGCAGAAATTGCGGCTGGAGAGGATCGACTCCACGGCCTCCCGCAACGCCGGAGCGCCGTCGCAGAAATAGACATGGTCGGTTGACGCGCTGTCGAGCGGCTTGGCGACCACCGGCCAGCCGGCGCCGGCCGCCCAGTCCACCGCCTCCGCCCCCGACTCCACCATGGTCTGCCGGGCCGTCAGCAGGCCTGCGGCACCCAGCCGCTCGATCATCATGTATTTGTTGCGCCGCGCCGCCGTCAGCTTGGGCGTGTTGCCCGGCGTGCCCAGCGCCGCACCGAGAGCGTCGGCCAGTTCCACGGCGGACTCGTTGCCCGGCAGCACGAAGGAGGGGCTGTGCGCGCGCATCCGCTCGGCCAGGGCCGGGAGGTCACCGTCGAACAGGACCAACTCGTCGAAGTCGCCGGGAACATAGCTGAGAAGCAGCGAGGGCGCGAGATCGGGACGGCTCTGCACCGCGATCACGCGGTAACCGCGCGCGCGCAGCCGGGGAGCGAGCAGATGTCCGGTCGAGTAGGGATCGACGACGATCGCTGTCTTCATGGGATGGCCTCCAGTTCGGCAGGAGCGGTCGCGCGGCGGGCGGCGGCAGCCGGGCGGGCGTAGATCATGAAGGGCTCGTCGCCGCAGAAGGTGACGGTGCGCCCGACCAGCCCCGCCTCGAAGGCGGCGTTCTGCGCCGCATGGTCCGCGACGCGCAGGGCACGGTCGGTTCCGGGCTCGAAGGCCGGCGGCGGCGCCTGCATGTCGCGGTGCAGCAGGTAGCGCAGGCGGCCGCTGTGCATCACCAGGATGCGGCGGGCGGTGAAGCCGGACGCCAGCATGTTGGAGAGGCTGACCGGGTTGGACAGCGCCACCCGGCTCAGCAGGTGCGGCCGGCCGGCTCCCAGTGCGTAGAGCGTGCGCATGGTCACCAGAAGGCGCTGGAGCCCGTTGCCCCGGAAGTCGGTATGCACCATGCAGCTCGACATGTGGGCGGTCGCCGTCACGTCGGGGCCCCCGCCCGGCAGATCATCGGCGAAGGCCGGCATCCCCGGTTGCGGCAGGCCGAGAACGGCGCAGCCGATGAGGCGGTCGCCGCCCGGTGCGCCGTGCGTCTCCAGACCGAGCGTGACGCCGCGCTCAGCCATATGCAGGCCGGAGAATTCCGGCGTTTCGGGGAAATAGGCGTCGATGTCCGGAAGGTTGCCGAAGATGAAGGCGCGGAACCGCTCCAGCGCCGGAAGATCGTCGGCGTCGAGGAAACGCACGCGGTAGGGAATGCCGGAAGGCTGTCCGCTGCACAGGCTCAGAATGCCTTGGTGGAGGGTCTGGGACGGTGAGGACACG
Source organism: Azospirillum sp. TSH64 (assembly GCF_003116035.1). GTDB lineage: Bacteria > Pseudomonadota > Alphaproteobacteria > Azospirillales > Azospirillaceae > Azospirillum. The sequence continues at coordinate 6,808,006 of NZ_LGQW01000015.1, read as the reverse complement.
ACCGGCATGTCAGGCATCCTTGACGATTTCGGCGATGTTGAGCAGACGCATCGGCGGGTAAAGGTCGAGACGCTTGGCGGTGTTGATGCGCAGCAGCAGGGAGAAGCGGTTCAGCGTCTCCACCGGTATCGCGGTGGCCGGCTTGGCTCCGCTCAGGATGTCGTAGGCCTTCAGCCCGGCGAAGCGGCCGACATTGACCGCCGGGCTCACCAAGCCCATCAGCAGGCCGGAGCGGCGGATCGGCAGTTCGGTGGAACAGAAGGTGGCGACATTGTTGGCCAGAGCCGCGTCGGCCACCGCCTGGCTGTTGTTCGACGCCACCAGCGTGTCCGGACCGATATAGACCAGTTCCGCCCCGGCCCGCGCCACGTCACGGATCAGGTCGGGAATGGCGTCGGGATTGGGCCTGCCGGATCCATCACGCGGAACCGCGCCGTCGATGATCTCAACCCCCTGGCGGGCCGCCTCCTCCTTCAGGTCGCGGACGGCGACGACCATGTTCTCTTCGGCCGGATTGTAGACCGCCGCGATCTTCTTCCAGCGCCGGTAGGCCAGCATCGTCTTCAACTGGACCGCCACCGGGGCGATGTGGCGGGTGCCGGTCACCGCCCGGCCCGGCTGCTCCAACGAACGGACGATGCGCGAGGCGACCGGGTCGGTGACGGAGGTGAAGACCACCGGCACATCCGTCAGGAACTTCGAGGGATCGGGATCGTCGTAGCGGCCGACGGTCGCCAGCGTCAGCGGCGTGAAGACGGTGAGCACGAGGTCGGGGCGGGCGGCGCGGATGTCCGGCAGCATGCCGGCCACCGCGGACGCCTGCTGCACCTCGCGCACGTCGATCTTCGCCTGCATGCCCATGGATTCGAGCAGATCGCGGAATCCGAGCACGTCGCCGACATCCTTGCGCGGCGTCAGCACGATGATGTTGGCCGGCCGGTTGCCGCGCCCGGCCGTGACCGGATTGGGCGTCGGGGCTCCCGCCGGGCTACCCGCCATGGCGGCTGCGGCCGGGCCGGATGCCAGGAGCGCGCCGGCGGAGCCGAGGAGCAGCGAGCGTCGGGTCACGGAGGTCATGCCGGGTCCTTCTGGGGGAGGTCAGCGGAGGGCCGCCCGCCGGTGGCGGCCAGCAGGAGAAGCTGGGCGGCGACACAGGCGGCCAGCACGATGCCGATGCCCTTCATGGCGCCGTGGTAGCCGTAATAGGCGAGGAACAGGCCGGCCAGGAACGGCGCTATCACCGACCCCATGCGCTCGATCAGCCGGAACATGCCGATCACCGTGGTCTCGCCGAGCGTCGAACGCTCCCGCACGCAGGATTCCGCCAGAAGCGCCATCTGCGGAGTGTTGACCAGCGCATGGGCGAGGCCGAGCAGGGCGACGCCGGTGATGGTCATCGGCAGCGTCCCGGAATTGGCCAGCACATAGGCCGCCCCCGCGGCGATCACGCCGCCGATCGCCAGGAACGGGGTTCTCCGCCCCGAACGGTCGGACAGGTGCGCCACCAGCGGCGACGCCACGATCATCATCAGCCAGTAGAGAAGAAGCACGCGGCCGATCCACGATTGGCTGACCCCGCTGTCGTCCAGCGCCAGCGGCAGCAGGAAGAACAGCAGGGCGGTCAATCCGAACTTCGCCGGCACGGCGCTGAACAGGGTCACCGCCACGAAGCGCGGATTGGTCAGGCAAACGCCGACGTCGCGCAGCCGCAGCCCACGGGTCTTGGCCTTGCCGCCGTCGACATGCCGGGGCAGGAGGTGCCACGCCATCAAGGCCGCTGCCAGCGCCAGCGCCGCGGAGACGATGAAGGTCATGCGGAAGCCGATCTGGTCGGCGACGACACCGCCGATGGCCGGACCGCAGACGCCGGCCGTCAGGATGCCGCCGGCATAGAGCGCGATGGCGCCAGCACGCCGGCGCGGATCGGTGGCATCGATGACGAAGCCCTGCGCGGCGATGAAGACACTGGCATAGCCGACCGCGGTCAGGCAGCGGGCGACGATGAGCTGGATGAGATCCGTCGCCAGGCCGGACCCCAGCAGCCCAAGCGCCGAGAACACCGCGCCGGCAAGGAAAACGGTGCGGCGGCCCCGGCGCTCCGACACGTTGCCGGCAATCGGCTGGGCGACGGCCCAGAGCAGCATGAACAGCGCGATGGGCGCGCCGATCACCAGCTCCTTGCTGAGGCCGGGCACCGGCTCGAAGAGATCCTTGATATAGACGGACAGGAAGGTGCGGGTCAGTTCCTCCGCCAGGGCGAAGACGAAGATGGCGAAACGCAGCTCGCTGATCCTCTGCATCGTCACGATGCGGTCGCCGGCGGCGGCGCGCGTTTCGGCTTTTTCTCCCGGCTGAAGCGGGGCGGCCCCCTCCGCATCGCGCATCACGTCGAGCGCGCGGTCTATGGCACGGCCGAGATGCCCCACCTCGTCGCGCCCGCGCAGCCCGGTCCGCAAGGTCAGCCTGCCCTCGGCACCCTCCTTGAGAACGTCGCCGACCCGCTGAAGCGGTGCCGTCACCGAACTGCCGACCACCAGCAGCAGGATTTCGATGTTCAGAAGGATGGCGACGATCAGCACCGACCCGAGATCGAAGACGATGTCGTTGAGCGCCGCTTCGACCGACCCGGCAGGAACGCCGACATGCAGGAGCGCCGGCACACCGCCGCCGACGGTCAATGCGGCATCGATGTAACGCCCGGCCACCGCGCCGTCGGCGTCGCGCGCCGCCAGCAGGTCGCCGGCCCGCGCATCCGGGGCGCCGGCGAATGCGGCGATCCTGTCGCCGACCATCAGAGCGATGTAGTTGACGTCCGGATTGACCGCGAGGGCGTCGGCGAGGATTTCGTCGACCCCGTTGAGCTTCTCCACCTCGAAGCCCAGCGACACCGCCCGGTCGATCTGCGCGACGATGTAGCTGCCGACGACCTCCGCCTTGCGCGCCAGCTCCGGCTCCGCCTGGGGACGGAAGAGCGTGTTGAAATGGGAGGTCTGGACGACAAGGCTGACCAGCATGAGAACCGACACGAGGCCGGTGAGCAGCCAGTTCAGCCGCTTGATGAAGGTGAGTTCCATCAGGCGACCTCCACCGGCGCCGCCTTGCGCTCGTCCATGCCCTGCCGGCGGCGCGCGGACACGCGCTCCACGAAGCCGGCAAGTCCCGGGGCGAACGCCGCGATCTCCGGCGGAACGACCGGCCGCCCGCCGTCGGTCGCGGCCTCGACGATGACCGCCGCCTCCCGCAGGGACCGCTGAAGGCGCCGCATGACCAGCCAGACGACGATCAGGCTGATGACGTAGCAGGTGGCGAGGTTGATCGCGCCGGAAATCGCCAGTTCCGGGATCGTGCCGCGGATGCCCGCGCGCAAGGCGTCCAGGGAATAGGTGAGCGCGACGCCGCCGGCGACGCCGCCATAGGCGTTGCCGATGCTGAGCAGCAGCACCTGTGAGCCACCGTCGACGATCTTCGCCCCCCGGTCGGTCTTGCCGTCGCGTTGGAAGGCCGCGAGCCAGTTGTCGGGCAGCGTGCCCCGGACCGCACTGCCGCCGGCCGCGCCCAGCACCTCGCCCTTGTCATTGAACAGCATCAGCCCGGTGATCTGGAGGTCACGCACCAGGGCGCGCTGGATCATTTCGTCGAGGTTGCGCAACGCGTTCAGCGCAACGCCGAGGCTCACCGCACCTTCGACCTCGCTCGACAACCCATGGGCAACGACCCGGAAGCGCGAAGCCACCGTCTCCTCCACCATGCGCTCCATTTTGAGATACGAGAGCACCGCGGTCGAGGCGAGCGCGAAGCAGAGCGCCACCTGAAGCAGGAGCATGATCTTGGTCGACAGGGTCAATCGCATTGTCGGTCGCTTGGCTGATCGCAGATTTGTCTGCTCGGATTTGCTGCCGGGCCTGGAACTCGGATTCAGCCGACCTTAACGCAAATCAACCGGGCTCGCGGACGAGACGGGTCCAGAGTGGACGCGTCCGGCGTGCAGTGGCCGGGGCCGACATTCATTTAGTGTGCATATGACCTAAGTAATATCTCCACAATCTGAGCGATAGCTTCGCTTCCTTCAAGAACAATCTAATATTTCTAAGCTGTAACATGACAATTGCGGGGGTAATTGCGCCACCCCATCGAATAAGCGCGAGTCGTGTCACAGCATTGTCTTCGCAAATTTGGGAGATCACGGAAGTTTATGCCCATACGTGCTACATCGCTTCTTTTCACGCCGCCGCCCGTTGTGGTACCTACTATGGGCATAGCTACATCGCAACCCAGAGGGTAGGATGATGCGGATCGAAATCGAGCGACCGTTGACGTGGCCGATCCGACCGGTGGAGACCAGCACGGAGCTTGTTGCACCGGGTCCTTCCATATTGGTCGTCGGACAGAACCTCCCCGCGGCCGACCGCGTGCGAGAAAGTTTCCTGCGCAACGGCCACCGCATCCAGGTGACCAGCGACATCGTCCAGGCGCTCGACACTCTGGAGGCCGACTCCTCCATCGGTGTCGTCGTCGTCCAGATGGTGATGCCGCATTTCGACGGGCTGGCGCTTGTCGAGCGCATGCAGTCCTCCATCGGCAGCCGTTCCGTCCAGTTCATCATCCTGGCGTCCGGCGCCCAGGTCGGTGACGTGGTGCGGGCGATGCATCTCAAGGTGGCCGACTTCGTGGACGATCCGGAGGATTTCGGCCGGCTGCACGGCGCTCTGGTGCGGGCGCTGTCCGTCAGCCAGACCACGCGCGAAGCCCCGCCCCACGACGCGGCGCTCGATGAGGCCTACCGGCACGGAATGGCGATGATCGCCGCGGTGAAGGCCCTGCGCGAACGACACAATGCGGCGGCCCCGTCCCCCTTCCCGGGTACGCCGGCGCCGTCCGCGCCGGCGCTCAGCGTCGTTCCGATGAGCAAGGCGAAGAAACCTCTTCCCGCCCGTCCGGAATCGGACCATGAGCGGTTGCGTGCGCTTCGCGCGCTCCAGCAGTGGCAGGCCTGCCGCGACAAGTTCTTCCCGAAGGATCTCTTCGAGGACCCCTGCTGGGCCATGCTGCTGGATCTGATGACCAACCACCTGCTGGGCAAGCGGATCTCGGTATCCTCGCTGTGCATGGCCTCCGGCGTTGCCCAGACGACCGCCTTGCGCCGCATCTCCAACCTCAAGGGCTGTGGCCTGATCCGCCGGGTGGCGGACGATCAGGACGGCCGGCGGGTCTTCGTCGAGCTGACCGAAGAGGGAATCGCCGCCATGTCGCGCTACATCGCGCACATCCAGTCGATCAATCCGCCTTCGTCCAACTGACCGCCGCAGTTGCCGGACCGAATGGTCGGCCGGTCCGCAGACCGCACCAATGAGGACTGTTTGGGCGTCGACAACCGCGATGCAAACCCGCGAAACTCGGGAAGGCCGGAGAATCTTGAAGCGCGTGGCCGCGGGGGCTGAATGACCGATCGGAAATTCAAGGAATTGATCGTGCTGTCCTCGGCCGATCAGGCCGGCGACGGTGGCCGCAAGCTCCCCGACCAAGCCCCAAGCTCGCGCGATGAGGTGGACCGCCAGAAGATGGCCGAGCGCCTGCGGGCGCAGGGCTGGAGTTATCGGCGGATATCCGAGGAGTTGCAGGTCTCCTACATCCTGGTGGCGCGCTGGCTCGGCGACGGCCCGGCGCAGCAGGCGGCTCGGGTCGCTTCTGTTTCAAAATCGACATCAACACCGGCGGAAACGCCCGCACCGGCCCCCAAGGGGAAGGCCGCCAAGGCTGCCGCGGCCCGGGCCGCAGCCGCGGCGGACGGCGACAGCGATGTTCTCGCCCTCCAGTTCCAGGCGTTCGAGCAGTATGTCCGCGAGGTCATCGCCACGCTCGACGAGCGTCACGAGACGATGATCGACCGCCAGGACGAATTGATCCGCGCCCTCGACGAGGAGCGCGCCAAGGCGCGTGCCCGCGAAGAGGAATTGCTGGAGGCGCTTGAGGCCGAACGGGCGCGCTGGTCCGAGGCGGAGGAGCGCTTCCGCGCCGAACTGGAGCAATTCAAGGAGGAGATGCGGGCCTCCGGCGGGTCGTCGGCCACCGATGACGACGAGGCCGCGTCGGACGACAACCCGTTCAGTTTCGGCGATGACGACGAAGAGGGGGGCGGTTCCGATCCCTTCAGCTTCGGCGACGACGAAAGCGGAAAAGACCCGTTCAGCTTCGGCGACGATGACGATGCTGAAACAGCTGCGGAGGATCCGTTCGGTTCCGGCAACACTGGGGAAACGGCGAGCGGCACGGATCCCTTCAGCTTCGACGAGGACGAGAAGGAAAAGGAGCCCGGCGAAGAGGATCCCTTCGGGTCCGACGATCCGTTCGCGGCCTTCGACACCGACGAGGATTCGTCCGAAACGGAGCAAAGCGCGACCGGAACTGCGGACGATCCGGAGGACGGGGCGGCTGAGACGGAGACGGCTGAGGACGAAGACCCGTTCAAGGCTTTCGAGGATGAAGCCGCAGCCGACGACACCCCGCCGGTCAGCGCCGACGCCTTCTCCTTCGACGAGGAGCCCGAAGCCAAGGAACCGGAGCCGGAACCCGAGCCGCCCAAGAAGCGCAAGGGGCTGCTGTTCTGGCGGCGTTGATATTGGCGGCGTTGAGGCTGGCGGCATCGATGGAGGGAGGCCCGCCCCATTGCGGGCTCCCATCCGCCGCCCACCTGAGCGGCGGGGACCTTACCCCACAGTGATCCAGGCGCAGAGAATCACGTAGGCGATCGGGAAGACGATGACCGAGATGCGGTCCAGCCTGACGGCCTTCGCCGTGTCCCGCTCGTAGATCATCAGCGACACCGAACTCTGCAGCAGGCTGAGGAAGATCAGCCCCATCGACGCCATGTTGATCTTGTCGGACAGCGTGAAGCCCGTGCTGTGTGGAAGCTCGCCGGCGACGATGAAGTAGCTGGCCACCACCGCGAACAGCGCACCGATGCCGAGACCGAAGCGGGGGTCGAGGTCGATCGGCTTGACCAGGAAGGCCAGGAAGGCGACCAAGCACGAGATGAAGATCGTCGAGAAGGTCTTGAAATAATAGATCGTGTTCGGCCGATCGATCTGCACCTCCTGCACGAAGCGCGAGAAGCGCGACTCGTGCGCCTTCGGCAGGGAAATATCGCCGTAGTTGGTGCGGTAGGTCTTCTCCGAGATGCCGGCCGTGGTCTTCGTCACGTTGTAGCCGGCGATGTCGATGTCGGGATTGACCTCGGTGTTATCGGTGTCGGCGACATAGACCAGATTCTCGACCGTGCGGTCGTTGTCCTCGATCTCGATGCGGATCGACTGCTTGTCCAGCGGGAAACGGCTGATGTCCCAAGCTTGGTTGAGCACGGCATGGACACGGGCCGAGACATAATTCTGGTCCTTGACCTTGCGCAGCGGCGTCGGCTCCTTCGAGCTGATGGTGCCGTTCATCACCTCGAAGGAGTCGAGCGGATTGAAGTCGTCGGCATCCCAGCGGAACCAGACATAGAAATCCACGGTGACCTGCTTTTCCTTCAGGTTCAGTCCGGTGATCTGGTTGATGTAAGTCCCCACGACGACCTTCTGCGGCTCGGCACGCGCTTCGTCCGCCACCATGGCGAACAGACCCGTGAACAGCAGAAGCGCGAACGCCAGCAGACTCCTAAACATCGCAAGTCCCCCCTTTCCGGCCCGATCAATGTTCGAGCGCGTGGCTCTTCTTGACCATGTAATCCATGAAGGCGAGCAGCAGACCCGACACAACGAAGGTGCAGTGGATGGCCACCAGCCACATCAGGTCGCGGTCGGACACCGTCCCGACATGCATGAAGGTCTTCAGCACCTGGATCGACGAGATCGCCACGATGGAGGCGATCAGCTTCACCTTCAGGGCGCTGAAATCGAGCTTGCCCATCCATTCCGGACGGTCCGAATGGCCGGCCACGTCGATCTTGGACACGAAGTTCTCGTAGCCGCTGAAGATCACCATCAGCACGAGGTTGCCGACCATGGTCAGGTCGACCAGCGCCAGGACGACCAGGATGACCTCGGACTCGTTGCCGCTGGCCAGCTTCGGAAAGGCGTGGACGAATTCGACCGCGAAGCACCAGCCGATCATGCCGAGTGCGCCGACCAGCCCGAGGTAAAGCGGCGCCAGCAGCCAGCGGCTCTGGAACATCGCCATTTCAAGCCAATGTTCGATATGCTTCGCCGGACCGCGGGGAGCCTGGATCGGAGCGCCGGCCGGAAGGTCCGCCGGAGTGATATGAGCGTGTGTCATTCTTTCTTTGCCACCTTGATTTCAGCCGGGACGTTCTGCGGCTGGCCGTTCTTGTAATGGACGTAAGTCATGTTGAGTTTGGTGAAGGACAGCGAAATCGTCTCGTCGCCGCTGTTGTCGCCGCTGCCATTGGCGGAGACCGTGTAGGACGTGACGTGGACATCGGTCAGCACGATGGTCATGAATTTGTCGAAGCTGATCTTGCCGCCGTCGATGTCCGACTGGCTGGCCGACACCTGGGTGTCCATCGGCCGCAGGAAATAGATCGTGGCCTCGGCACCCGGCACCGGGTCGGCGAACGCCGCCTTCAGCAGCAGCGGCGAGGCCATGTCGATGGATTTGCTGAGGTCGATGCTGTCGATGCCGACGGTGCGCCGCTTCGCCTGGGGCTTCACATTGGCGTAGTTGTCATGCATCGCGGCGATGCCGTAGACGTCGTAGTCGTCATCCTCCACCGCCGAGCCGTATTCCAGCGATCCGGCGTCGTTGGAGCCGGTCTTCATGTCGAACTTCGAGCAGAAGATCAGGTTGCTGTAGCCCTGGAGCAGCGAATCGCCGGCAATGCCCGGATATTTGAGAAGAATGCGCATCGTGGATTCACTCGTCCTTCAGGCGCAGCACGGAGAACATCCGCCCGACCTCGCCGCGGTCGCCGAGCAGGTCCGCATAGAGTTCCGGCAACGAGAGCTGACCCCAGGAGGCCGCGCGCCGCACCAGATAGGAGGTCGGGCTGTGCGGCTCCTCCTTTTCCAGATAGTCGGCGATCTGCCGGAGCATCCCGTAGGCCTCCTCCCGATTGCGCGGCCCGCCGGTCCAGCCGGCGCCGGCCGGACGGGCCGCGGCATCGGGGGCCGCGGCGGCGTCGCCGGCAGCGGCGTCTTCGGGGGCCGCCACGGGTGCCGCCGGCTCGAGGGCGACACCGCGTTTGCGCAGGACATCCTCCTGGAACCGGCACAGTTCCTCGACCGTGCGCTTGAAGCGGGAGAGGGCAGGAGCGTTGCGGCCGGCGAGCCGGTCCAGTCTCGCGTCCAGCGCCTGCGCCGCCGCTTCGGCCGCCTTCAGGCTTTCACGCTGGGCGAGATAGAAGTCCGAAGGCGTCTTCTCGACATCCTTCACGATCCGCTCCACCGGCACCTCGCCATCGGCGATGGCGGCCTTGTAGGCGCGGGCATCGCGGCCGGCCAGCTTGCGCAGGCGCTGGGCGTTCTGCCAGTCCTGCAGCCGGAGCCCCGATTTGGTACCCTGTTCCGGCAGCGCGATGGGCATCGCCAGCAGATCGCGGGCCAGCCGTTCGTCCAGCCACAACAGGGGCGCGAAGCGCGCCTCCATGTCGCCGTCCTCGTCGATGCGTGGGTAGAGCCCGTCCCAGAATGTTTCGGCAAGGCCGGCGAGCATCGAGAGGCCCGGTGCGATGGCGTACGGCCCATGCTGCTGCACCAGCGCCTGGACCAGCCAGACGGCGATCTGGAGATCCTTCGAGCGGGTCGCCAGCAGCTCGGTGGCGCCGGCCGCGACGCCTTTCCAGTCAGCCCGCTTGACGTCGTCGGTCTGCCAGATCCCCTTGTCGGTGTCGTCGTCCATGCGCCGCGCCTCGGCCAGCGCGTCGAACTCGGGCTCGTAGCGGATGTCCTCGCCTGCCGGAAGATCTCCCGGGATCGGCGCGAGAATCCGTTCGATGTCGATGAGAGGGCGTTCGGCGGTCTGCGTGTCGGTCATGGCGTTGACTGAAATCCGTTCGTTGACACGTCAGTAGACGCGCTGGTTGGCCGGCCGCAGCAGCGGCGGCACGCCCGGCGGCGCCTGGAGGTCGAAGAAGGCGCGGTCCGTCGGGTTGACCGGCTGACCGCCGAAGCCGGCCGAAGGGAAGCCCGTCAGCCCTGCCGGGGGTGTGGCTGGAAAACTCGGGGAAAAGCTCGGCGGCACGGCCGGTGGGTAGCCCGGCCGCGGCATGCCGCCGGCCGATGCCAGCAGCGGCGCCGACGACGGAAGCTCGGGCAGCGCCACCTTCTCGTCGCGTGGCGGCTTGCCGTCGGTCACGATTGTCCGCTTGGCGCCCAGCGCCATGAAGACCCGCGTGTCCGGCCGCTTCGCCTCGGGCAGGGAGGGCAGGCCCGGCGTGCCGGGACGCAGGCTCGGGCTGAGGGAGACCGGCGCATCGCGGCCGGCCTTGTCCTCGACCTCCCTGCCCTCCCCGTCCCTGGCGGTCGGTACGGGCTTGGTCAGCGCTTCGAACAGGAGGACCGTATCGGCATTGGTCGGCCGGTCGCGCTGCGCGGCATTGTGCTGGCGGACCAGCGCGAACAGCGCCCAGGGCCCCTCATAGGCAAAGGTGAGCGTCGCTTCGTCGACGGCAGACGACGCACCGATGCCGCTGACCGGAACGAGCTTGCCGTCCTTAGCCCAGCGCAGCGAGACAGCAACGCGGTCGCCGGGGTACCAGCGCAAGGGCGAGCGCGCACCGATGTTGGCGATGGTGCCCGCCGGGGTGGACAGCTTCCACTCGATGATGTTGGTGCCGCCGGCCTCGCGGCCACGGTTGACGCGGAAGGTCGGGTCGAGCAGCAGTCCGCCGGACTGGTCGGTAACGGTGGCGGCCGTCAGAGCCGGCTTCGCCAGCGCCATCGTTTCCATGAAGCGCAGCGCGTCATGGCCGGCGGTGCCGAGGCGGGTCGAGCGGCGCAGCCCCTCGATCACATAGCCCTGGCGGGCATCGAAGGCGTCATAGAAGGCCCGCACCGTGGAGACGTCGGCCTGGCTCTCGCCGACCGGACCGAACGGGAAGCGGCCGGCCAGCGAGGCGTTAAAGGCGGTCGCAAGCTCGGCATAGCCCAGATAGACGCGCTGGTCGACCATCAGGCGGCAGCGGTCGGCGATGGACTGCTTCAGCTCGTTCAGGCGGCTGGCGAAGAAATCGCCGGCCTGCGGGTCGAGCTGCGCCTTATCCCAACAGTTGGTGGCGTCGATGGCGGCCACGTCGGTGGTGACGAACTTCTCCAGGGCAGCCAGCGTGCTGTTCGGACGGCCGCCCTCATAGCGGTCGAACTCGGCGACGATGCGCGACCATTTGGCCGAGAGACCGGAGGCCGCGCCACCGCCCATGACCGGCTTCTCCAGGATTTCGACCACCGGCGCCGCGACCTCGCGGGTCAGCGCCATCACCTCCTGCCGCGCATTGCCGAGATAGAGGGCCAGCGCCGTGGGACTCTGCTGGCCGAACAGCTGGGCTGGAACCAGCGGACCGTCGATCCAGGTGTTCAGCGACCGCGCATCGGGGCGGTAGAGCTGGTCCTCTTCCAGCATGCGGTCGGCCTGGGCGAGCACGGCGTTGGCCTGCCGTGCGACGATGTCGCGGATGGCGTCGGCCGGCGTGGCGAGGCCGATCTGCCGGAAGCTCTGCATCGTCTCGGCCAGCACCGGGAAGGCGAGGCGCAGCGAGCGCGCGGACTCGCGGAGCTGCGTCAGCCCGCCGGCACGGTCGATGGTCCCGCCGGCCGGCGTGCCGGACAGGGCGCGGGCAAGAACCTGCTCGACACCGCGGCGGAGCTGGTGCTGCGCCGCGGCCCGCATCGAGGCGCGCAGGATCTGCGGGGCCTGCGGCAGCTCCTTGGCGTCGAAGAGCAGATAATCTTCCAGCAGCGGCGGGATCGTCTCCAAGGCCGCGCGGTCCCAGCCGGCGCGGTTGGTCGGAGCCGCCGCAGAAGCCGCCATGGTGCCCGACGCCTCGCCGGAGCGCATGAAGCGGCGCGCCGACCAGACGCTGAGGGTCTGGCGGAGGCCTTCGGCCGCGGGCGACAGACGCGGGGCGCCGGTCGGTCCCTGGACCAGCAGCCGGCCGATCACCGAGTCCAGCGATTTTCCGCCCGACCCGGCCTCATCATAGCGGCGCTGCGCCAGCTCCATGATGTCGGCGCGCAAGCCGGGGCCGAACAACTCCGACTTCTCCAAGCGGGTGAGAAGGGTGTCGAACTCGGGCGGCAGCACCGGTCCATCGGTGCCGATCCAGGCGCCGCGCTCCATGTTGAGGCCGCGCGCGGCCTCGTCCAGGCTCCCCAGCACCTCGGCATAGGAGGTCGCGGCATCGGCGCCGGTGCGGGCTCCGCCGGCGAGCAGTTCAAGCTCGTTGGCGGCGACCGACAGACGGGCGACAGCGAGGCCGCTCATGGCAAGTTCGCGCAGATAGGCGTCGGCGAACTGGCGGAAGCGGCGCGTCACGTCGCCGCGATAGGCCGACAGGTCGATCGGCCGCTGTGCACCGGGACCGGGGGCCGGGATGGCACCGCCCGACGGCGGCACGTCGACGCCCCAGCCATGCAGCCTTGAGGAGAAGCCGCGCGCCCCGGCGGAGCCCAGCGAGAATTCCAGCGCCTCGTCGAGCGGCATGTTGGCGTCACGGGAGTCGACGGTGTTGTAGGCCCTGGCCAGGCCTTCGGCGATGCCCACCTCGGCGGCGAAGGCGCGCAGGCGGTCGAACTCACTCGCACCGATCTGGACGCGGAGCGGATCGCGGGCCAGCCGGCGCAGCCGGTCCTCGGCGACATCGCGCATGGTCGCCAGCGTCAGCCGGCGATAGCCGACCGCCAGCGCACGGGCCACCTCGTCCGGCACGCCGCTGATCCAGGCGGCCGGCAGCGGGTTGAAGGGCAGATCCTGCGGCAGGGTCGCCATGCCCTGGACGAACCGTGCGGCTGCGTCGGCATAGGTCGCCGGCAGCGGCGCGCCGGCCTGGTTGGCGGCGCGCTGGTCGGACAGCTGCTGGAGGTTGGCCGGGATGTCCGACAGGATCGGCACCAGCTGGTCCGACAGCGTGTTCACCCGGTGCACGCCCATCCACAGCAGCAGGATCGCGGCGGCGGAGGCGACGGCGGTGCCGACCGGCCAGGCATGGCGGCGCAGGGTCCGCGTCGCGGCGAAGGCGCGGGTCGGCTTGGGCAGCCCCGCCTCGGGGAAGATCTTGCGGTTCAGCAGGTCGCGGCCGAAGACGGCCGGCGTCTCCGGCGCCGTCCGGCCGACGAAATACAGGCCGCGCACATACAGGGTTTCCTGATAGGCGGTGCGCTTGAAGGCGGTGCCGAGCATGGCACGCAGGGCCGCCTCCGTCCCGGTCAGCCGGTCGGTCAGCGCCACGATCTGCGCTCCGTCTTCCCGGGCTGCCGCGCCGAAGACTTCGAGCTGGAGGGCCAACATGCCGGCGGCGACGGACTGGAGCGCCTCGCCGACGACATCCGGGGTGAACACCGTCTCCAGCGCGTAGGGCGACGACCAGCCGAGCATGCCGTCGCGCAGCGGCTCGGGCAGTGCATCGGCCAGCAGCGGGAAGCCGGGAATGGCGTCGCAGCCGGTGACGACCACATAGACCGGCAGCGCAAGCCCGAGCGTGCGCTGGATTTCCCACAGGCGGGCGTAAAGCTCGGTGCCGCGCGCGGCGGCGCGGCGGACGTCCTCGAGTTCCTCCAGCGGAATGGTCAGGATCACGCCGTCGGCCGGCATCATGACGCGGTGGCGGGCGAGCTGGTCGAGCACGCCTTTCCAGGCCACGCGGGCATCGTTGATGTCGATCACCACCGCCCGGTCGTAGAAGCGCCAGTGGAAGCCGAAGGGCCGGTCCTTGGACTCCACCGGCGGCCTGACCTCCTCGGCGCAGGTCAGCAGGCCGCCGTCGTCGCCGGGGACGACGCCGGTGCGCAGGTACCACGGCACCAGATAGACGTTGCGCGACAGGGTCTCGCGATAGGCGGCAAGGCCCTCGCGGAAGAGGCGGCGGAGGTCGCGCCCGCCGACGATGGGCAGCGCCGCGGGCACGCCCGGCGTGCCGGGCGCCCCGCCGGGATCGGCGCTCTCGGGTGCCGGCAAGGCCTTGACCTCGGGCGGCGGCTCGGCCGGCCGGCGGCCGGCGCGCAGCAGGATTACCGCCATGACGGCGATGATGACGAGGACGACCAGCAGAAGCGCTGCGAAGAACCAAAGCTGGTTCTGCGCGATGCCCGTCAGGACGGTGCCGAGAATATCCATGGTGCCTCTCCCCGTCCCCGGCTCAGCGCGTCACGCGGACGGACGCCTGCATCACCGCGTCCGCCGCACTCGACAGGTTCGCGGTCGTCACCCACCACATCGCCTGACCGACGACCAGCCACGCACCGGCCAGGGCGGCCAGCACGACGGGCCAGCGGACGCCGCGCGCCAGCGTGCGCATCTGCCCGTCGGTCATGGTGTGGGCGTAGGCGGACGGGATCAGCGTGCGCCCGGCCGGCAGCAGGCCGGGGGCAAGCTCGGACTCGCGCCCGGCGATGAATTCGAAAAGGCGCGCGGAGATGCTGCGCAACTGCACGGCACCGCCGGGCTCGCGGTAGCGGCCCTTGAAGCCCAGCCCCAGCAGCAGCAGGTACACCGCGGCGAGCTGCGACAGCCGGCGGTCGTTGCTGGCCAGCAGCGCCTCCATGCGGTCGAAGACGCGCTCGCCGGCAAGCCGGGTGCGGAACAGCGCCTGCTCCAGCAAAGCGGAGCGCCAGACCTCCCGCCCGTTCCACTCCACGTCATGGATGAACAGGTCGTCGGCCAGCGCCGCCATGGCGTATTGCGCCTCGCGGTACTGGCTGATCATCAGTTCGGTGCCGGTGCGCGCGACCTGCGCCGCCTGGGCTTCCAGAAAGTCCTGCAGGCGGCGGATGACGATCTCCGCATCGGGTTCGAGGGACAGCGCCGGCATCGCCGCGCCCATCCCGGGCCGGTTCGCGAAGCCGGCCGGCGCATGCATGGCCGACAGGGCGAGCACGTCCTCGTTCAGGAAGGCCGGCAGGCTTTCGGCCGCCTCCGCCCCGGACCCGGCGGCAGCGGCGGCAGCGGGACGGCCGGCGCGGATCGCCGCGCGGTGCTGCTGGATCTCGCGGGCGAAGGCGAGGAAGTGATCGACCAGATCCCGGCGGTGAAGCATCGTGCCAATCCTCAGCTCAGGCCGTGACGAACAGCGTGATCTCGGCGGGCCGGAAGCGGCTGCCGATGCTGTCGGGGTTCCAGATCTCCAGCCGCTCGCCGGGGACGATGTAGCGGGGGTCCACCACCACCTCGAACGGCACGACGCCGCGCGGTGCGGCAACGCCGGATTCGCCGCTGTCGTCCAGCGCGATGCGGTCGGCTCCCTTCACCCGCAGGCCGGAGAGCGTCTCCAGCTTCGAGTGGGAGGCGACGATGCAATTCTCCATCCAGGCGGCGACCTCGCCCACGGTCGCGGCGGCCGGGCCGCGCACGCCGATGACCAGACGGCCCTTCAGCCAGGCCTCCTCCATCACCAGACCGAACATCCCGGCCTCGAAGGTGAAGGGGATGCGGGCGACGCCCTCCTTGACGCGGTCGATCATGCGCAGGATGAAGTCGCGCACCTCGCCATAGGCCGACATCGGGTCGTCGTGGTCGTAGCGCGACAGCTTGGCCGGCACCGCGCCGTTGGCGAAAGCCGAGAGATGGCCGGCCAGCGTGCACAGCGACAGGTAGACGTCGAAGGGATGGCAGACGCCGACGGCGAGCTGCGCCTCCAGCGGCGGCAGTCCGGTGACGAGGCTGCGGATTTCCGTGCGGGCGGCGTCGGCCAGCTCGGTCGCGGCGTTGCCTGTGCCGACGCCGGAGCGTTCGGCCAGGAACAGCGCCTTCTCGCGCACGCGCCGCACGATCTCACCGCCCAGCCGGCCGAGCGCCGAGTTGGCGGTCACCGACAGCGTCGGCGGCACGAAGTCGGTCAGCACGAAGGCGTCGTTGCGGAAGGTCGCCTGGGCCACCGGCATCGACACGAATTTCTGCGGCGGCTTCTGGTTGGGGCCGGTGGTGGCGAACAGTCCCAGGCGCGGGCGCAGGCGGGCGATGGCCACCTCCTCGCCGCCGTTGAGGTCGGGAACCGGACGCCCCTCCACCGAGAGGAAGCGGGAGATCTCGCCGGGACCGGGCGCCCGGTCCGCCAGAGCCTGCGGGATGACCAGATGGATGGTGATCTGCGTCTGGCCGACCGGGTCGGCATAGGCGGAGATGTCCACCTCCAGCGGTTCGCTGCTGTCGCCGGCATGATGGACGATCAGCCCGTCGGGCATGATCGCCTCCAGTTCGCGGATGCGCACCAGACCGGACACCAGATTGACGCGGTCCACCTGGAAATGCACGACGCCCCAGTGGAAGGGACGGGCATGGCCGGCATGATAGGTCAGCAGCCGCTCGTTGCGCAGGGCCTGCTGCTGGAAATGCTGCGGGGCCAGCAGCATGCCGTCGTGCCAGGCGATGGCCTCGGGAATGTCGCGTGCCTCGGTCATGCCGGCCTCCGGTGAATGGCGGAAACGTCAGGGAGCAAGTTCGACATCCTTGTCGCCGACGGAGAGGGAAAGCGTGCGCGTGTCGGGCACGCGCAGGCGGTGCGGTCCGAGGGTGGCGTAGTTGGCATAGACGAGGATCGCCCAGGCCGCTTCGCGGTCCGACGGAAGCTGGGCGTCGAGCTTTTGGCCGGGCACCAGCTCCCAGCTCGCGATGTCCAGGGTCGAGGGGTGGTCGCGCCGGTACTGCTCGCGCTTGGCGAACCAGTCGGCGGCGGTGAGGGCGGTGAGCTGATCGACCAGCGCCTTGTCGCGGATCGACACCACGTCGATGGCGACCGGCGTGCTGTCGTTGGCGGCGGGCGCCACGGTGAACGACACGGTGTTCAGCCAGGCCGCCGGCTTGTCGGCACAGGCACCGAGAAGCAGAAGAAGGGCCAGGGGGAAAGCGAGGGCAGCATGGGAACGTCGAAGGGACATCAGGACCGTCCTCCCGGCTCGGCAAGGGTGACGACGGTTCCGGCGACGCCGCTGGACCGCTTGATGGCGTCCGCGGCGGCGGTCGCCTCGTCGGTGGTGGCGAAACGGCCGCTGCGCACGGCATAGGGTGTCGTGGCCCCGCCGTCGGGCGTGTAGGAGACGGCGGCGGAGACGCCCCGCTGGCCGGCGGCGTCGGCGAAGCTCTCGGCATTGGCCTGGCTGGCGAAGCGGCCCAGCTCGACCGCGAAGCTGCGCACGGGGGCCGGATCGCCCGCCTTCGCCCCTTGCCCGCTCATCTGATCGAGCCCGTTGAACAGACGGTCCTCGACGCCGTTCTCGACGCCGTAGGACAGCTTGCTGCGCGCCTGGAAGGAGGCTCGGTTCACCGACTTGGCCACCGGAGCGGCCATCCAGGACGGAAGGAAGCGGCCGGCGGCGGCGAGCGTGCCGTGGGCGACCGGGTCCAGCACGCTCTCCGCCACGCCCGAGACGGTGTCCGCGGCACGGTCGGCGGTGGCCTTGACCGCCTGTTCGGTCTCGAACCGGCGCGAGATGGAACTCATGCCGACGGTGTCGGCGACGCCGGCAAACCGGCCTTCGCCAGCCGGGGCGGCGGCAGGGGCAGCACCAGTGGCGGGACCAGTGCCGGCGGCGACCTGCGTGGCCGGCCCCGGACCCATCGTCGCCACGGCGATCCCGACGCCCAGCAGCACGGCGACAACCATGAGCACGACAACGCCGATGGCCAGCCCGGCCACCTGTCCCCGCCCCAGCGTAATCGTCGTCATCGCCATCGCATCCCAAGCGAAATCCTGTTCCGAGAGCCCGTCGGCCCGGATCGTGGCAATTGAAACATCAAGCCGCCGGATTCACGCCCTCTGTCTGGTTCGTTCTGGCGTAGTCAGCGGGGGCGGACCGGACGCTGTCCCGAAGGCCTATTTCCGGCATGGGCGAAAGTCCGCATCCCATGCGTTTCCGCGGGGTTGAGGCATACATCCAATGTGGAGCATTCAACGTCCGCGGCAGGTCGCGGAAGGCCGCCGGTCACGGAGCGGCGGCAGGAGCGGCAGGGGACGTCTCGCCGACCACCACCCCGCCGATCCCCGCGACCCGCTCATACTCGGGCCGGCGGGCCTCGGCCTGCCACAGGTCGGCGAAGCTGCCGGCGCGCACGCGCAACCAGGGCCGTCCGCCGGCGTCGACCGTCTCGACGATGGACACGGGCAGACCGCGCTCCTGCATCACCCCGGCAAAGGCCTTCGCATTGTCGGGCGACCGGAAGGCGCCCAGCTCGACGGCGTAGACCGTGCCGCCCTTTGCGGTCGCCGTAGCGGGTCTCACCGGGATGGCGGGCGGCGGGTTTTCTTCAGGGACGCCCTTCGCATCCTTGGCATCCCTCCCGTCCGCGGCCTTCGTTCCGGCCGGGGCGGTGGCGGGCGCACCGGCCGGAGCAGTGCCGTTGGCCGCCCCTGCGACACCTCCTGCCGGCGCCTGACCATCTTTGGCGGCTTGGGCGGTGCCTCCCGGAAGCTCGCCGCCGGCCAGATAGTAGCCGCCGCCGAACGCCACCACCAACAGCAGCAGGACCAGCACGGCAAGGAGAAGCTTCTTCATCGCCCCTCCGCCGAGACGGTCCGGGCAGCGGCGCACAGACCGTCCATCGCCGAGGTCTCGCGCTGGTAGCCGAGACGGACCCGCCAGCCCAGCACCCGGCACAGGTAGATGTCCTGCGCCTGGGGATTGCCGGCACCGGCATGGTAACGGCGCACCGCCTCGGTCCAGGAGCCATGGCGGTCATAGAGCAGGCGCAGGAAGGCCGCCGCATAGGCGACATTGGTCGCCGGGTCCAGGATGTCCTCGCCGAAGCGGAAGGCGCGCGCGTGCCAGCGCGTGTGCACCTGCATGCAGCCGACCGCCATGTCGAGGCGTAGCGACCCCGCCCCGTCGCCCATCAGCGCCAGCGCCTCGCCGCGGCTTGCCGGAAAGGCCGGGGCCCCGCCCAGGTTCAGCGCCCAGGGCCAGGTCGCGCCGCCGCGGCCGGACTCGGTCATGCCGATGGCGTGCAGGATGCCGGTGGGGATGCCGTAGGCCGCCTCGTTCGCCGCGAAGTAGCTCTCGCACGGGTGCTGTGCCCGCGCGGCCCCGGGGAAAGCGAACAGCACGAGAAAGACGAACGCCGCCGCGGCGCGGGCAAACAGGCCGGCCGTCATGCCCGCACCCGCACGGCGAGACAGGTGCGGTCGCGCGCCATCGGAACGGTACGGCCGCCGGCATGCTCGAACAGCGCCGCCTGCACGGCGGCGACGGTGCTGTCGGCCGAAAGATCGTCGAGACCGCTCAGCACCTCGCCCATGTGGGTGCGGCCGAACGGCATGTCGAACCGGTTGGTGCCGTCGAGCAGGCCCGAACCGCACAGAACCAGCGTGCTCGGCACCGGCAGGTCGAATGCGGTCTCGGCGACCGTCAGGCCGGCGTCGAGTCCAAGCGGCGGGTTCTCCGCCACCGGCAGATCGACGACATCGCCCAGGCGACGGGCCAGGAACGGGGCCGGCACGCCGGCACCGGCGAAGACGAAGCGGCGGTTGCGCAGGGTCACCACGCCCATCGCCAGCCCGATCCGCAGCCCCGCCGCATTGTCGGCGGCGAGCAGGCGGTTGGCGCCGGTCAGGCAGGCCCCCGGGCCGAGCCCGGCGGAGGCCAGCGCGCGCACGGCGGTACGGGCGGTCACCGTCATGAAGCCGCCGGCCAGACCGCCGCCAGATACCTGGCCCAGCAGCACCACCAGCGTGTCGTCGTCGGCCAGGAAGAAATCGTAGAAGCTTCCGTCGAACTCCGCCGCCGGCAGCAGCAGGCCGGCCGCCGCCAGATCGGGGCGGGCCGGCAGGCCGGCGGGCAGGATCGCCTGCTGCATGCGGCGCGCGATCTCGAACTGCTTTTGCAGTTCCACCAGTTCGGTCTTGGTGTCGAGCGAGGCGCGAAGCTGCACGACCATGCCGTCCAGGGCGGCGTGCTGGCTGCGCACACGCTCGGCCATCACCTCGAAGGCAACCGCCAGACCGCCGGCCCCGTCACCGCCCGCCCCGTCGCCGCGGCCGGTGACGGACTCGATGCGGTCCAGATCCCCCAGCAGCTCCACCCGCCCCTGGTCGGGCAGGGTTTCGGCCATGCGCAGCATCTGCTTGCGGATGAAGGACTGCTGACGCAGCCAATGGCGGCCACGCCGCGCCTCGGCATCCTGAAGGGCGCGGCTGCGGTTGCGGAACACCTCCACCGTGCGGGCGAGCCGGCCCGCCTCGTCGCTGCGCTCGGCGCCGAGCACCGCCACGTTGGTGTTGCCGTCGGCCAGCGCCGACAGCGCGGACAGCGACGCGTGGATCGGCGCCAGGGAACGGCGGAAAAACCACTCCAGCCCGAACAGGCTGGCCGCCAGCACGGTCATCAGCACCAGGATGGCGCTGGTGTCGAACAGGCTGGTCGCCATGTCTTCCAGCGTGGATTCGCGTGCCACGACCAGCGCCAGCGTGTTGCCGCCGGCAGGGTCGGCGAGGCGAAGGGTGCGGACCTCGAAGCTGCGGCCGGACCGGTGGACCTTGGCATGGTCCCCGCCGCCGCCCCCCAGGGACGGCTGGATGTCCTCCCAGGGCAGGGCGCCGGCACGGTCGTAAAGCGCGCCGTTGCCGTCGACCAGATAGGCCGAGCCGCCAAGGACGCGGGCGAGGACCGTGAGGCTCGGCTGCACGGTGCGCAGCGCGAGGACGACACGGTCGACCGGCCGCGTCTCGCCGAAGGGGGCCGCCACCATGTGCTGCACGGCACCGCCGACGACGACGAGGCCGGTGTAGGCATCGTTCTGCGCCAGCACCTGGGCGACACGCCGTTCGTCGATGAGGCGCATGTCGGTCGGCGCCGGCACCGAGATCTGCGGCTGCCCGACGCTGTTGACCAGCGCCGCCGAGGAGAAGCCGAGCAGCGGCAGCCGGGCCGCCGCGGCCTGGCCGTTGTTGCGGTCCAGCGCCGCGACCAGCAGCGGGTCGGCCGCCGCCCGCTGCATGACGACGGCCTCCTCCTCCATCAGGCTTTCCCAAAGCCGCTGGGCGACACGGGTCTCCTCCGCCACACGGCGTTCCGCGGTGCGGTCGCCCCACAGCACGGCGAAAAGGACCGCCGTGGCGAGCACCGCCAGCACCGCACCGGCGGCGAAGACGAACATCCGCCCGCCCAATCCGGCTCCCGTAGTGCCGGCTTCCATGCTGCCGGATCCCACAATGCCCATCCTCATGCCGCCGCACTCCCCTCCGCCGCGGCGGCCGGCACGGTCCGGCGGTCCTGCAGGACGCGCCGCAGCGCCAGCGCGATGGGCGGCAGCAGGGCGACCGTCACCACCAGCCCGGCCGAGGCCGCGGCGACACCGGCAGTGCCGCCGAGCAGCAGCGGCAGCCCCATTCCGGCCAGAAGCGCCATCGCTCCGCGCAAGGCGACCAGACCGCCATTCTCGCCGCCCGCCGCCAGCGCGGCATGCCCGGCGCCGAGCGCCGCGGCGACGGCCAGCGCCGTGCCCGGCCCGGCCGCGACGGCCCCCAAGGCCAACGCGCCGGCCGCCAGGGCGGTGGCGGACAAGGACAGCAGCACGGCAGTCGCCGGCCGGGGCGAGAGCGCCACCACCGCAATCGCCGCCAGCCACGCGGCACCGCCGTGGAACCAGATGAACTCCGCGCCCTGGCGGACACCGGGGGTACCGGCCACCTGCGGCATGGCGGCATAGGCCAGGGACAAGCCGGTGACCAGCCACAGCGCCCAGCCCTTCGGCGCCGGCCGTCCGCCGTTCCACCAGCGGTCGAGGGTGAAGATCTGGCGCAGGATCAGGGGAGCCCGGCGCGCCGACGCGATGCGCTCCACGCGCAAGGCGACCAGCAGGCCGATGGCTGCCGACACGGCGCCGATTCCCATCACCGGTCCGGTGCCGATGCTCGCGGTGCACAGGATGGAAATCCCCGCCCCGGCCACCAGCCCGCCGGTGGCCGACACCCCGAGATCGGCACCGAGCGTGTCGAGGATCGGGCGGACGGTCTGGACCGACAGGCCGGCGCCGATGCCGCCCAGGACCGCCGCGGCGAGCAGCAGGTCGCGGCCGGGGTCCGACAGGGTGGTCACGCCCCAGGCCGCCAGCGCGGCGAGCGTGACCGCCAGCCCGTAGCGCCCGACGATGCGGGCGAAGGGGGCCGCCAGGGCGATGCCCAGCGCCGTGGCGGCCAGGGCCGTGTCGAGGGGCAGGCGCTGGGCGGCGACGCCGGCGAGGATGGACAGCGCCACCGCGGCGAAGAAGACGACGGCATGCGGCAGCGGGTTGCCCGCGACCGGCGGCAGCGCCGCGAGCCGGTCGGGCGAGAAACGGCCCAGCCGCTCGATGCGGGCGATCAGGGGCTCGACCTCCGCCGCCGCGTCCGGATTGAAGCTGAGGTCGCGCACTTCGGTCAGGTAGGCGTGCGCACGGGCGAAGCGGTCGTTGACGCCGATCACCAGCCGGTTCATCTCCGCCAGCAGGCCGCCGATCAGGCTTTGGTCCACCGGCGGAGCGATCCGGTCATAGACGCGCCGGGCCACCACCGCGTCGAGCCCGCTGGCATAGCCGAGCGGCGCGACCAGCTGCGTGTGCACGAGCATGCGGAGAAGCAGAGACCCGCCCGTCAGCGCGATGGTCAGCGCCACCGCGAAATCGATGAGGATGCGCCGGGTGTTCGCCGGCTGTGCCAGTGCCTTCCGGCCGAGGATCACCTCGCCGGCCTGCGTCGCCCCGGTCCGCAGGGGATAGCGCTGCACCGACAGGTGGAAGGCCGACCAGTCGGTCTCGGCCGCGGACAGGCGCGCCGACAGGTCCGGCCGCCCGGTGGTCGCCTTCTGGAACAGGGTCTTCCCATCGGCGTCGGCGATCAGCACCAGCTCGATCTCGGGAACGATGTCGGAGAGTTCCTCCAGATAATCGTCCATGCCGGCCAGACGGTTCAGCGGCAGCCCGAGGCCGAGCGCCTTTTCGAGGTCCTGCACCAGGGCCTGGCCGACGATGTCGGTGCGTGTGGCGGTGCCCCGGTCGGCCAGATTGGCGGCGCCGACCAGCGCCGCCGCCAGCGTGGCGATCCACGGGATGACGACGACCGCGACCAGCAGCGGGACGAAGCGGCGGACCGGGTGCTCGGATCCAAACAGCATTGGTTATGCTCCCGACGTGCCGCGGTTTGGCGCATCGTCGATGCGGGCGGCCTGTTCCTCGGCCTGCTCCAGACCGTGCAGGACCACGCCGAGCGCCTGCCCCGCGGGGCGCGTCCCGACATTGGCGGGCTCCGCCCCCATCAGCCTCTGGCACTGCGCCTCGTAAAATGCCTTTAGCTTCAAAACGGAACGATGGGTCTCCCCGACCAGCAGGCGGGTGCCCAGCGCCGCCAGCACGGCGACCAGCATCAGGAACACGAGGGTGACCGTCGCCGTCTCGCGCAGCGCCGTCAGCACCTCGACCCGCGCATCCTCCTGCGCCGCATGGCCGAGAATGGCGCCGCCCACCGCGCCAAGGGCATCGAGCACCGGCACGCCGATGACCATGCCGTCGCGCCCCTCGTGGCTCCACGGCTCCGCCGGAGCGGCTGCGACGATGCCGATCCACGAGGCCGGAACCGTCGCGCCGACCATTTCCCGCGCGGTGCTGAAAAGTACCGTGCCGCGCGCGTCAACGACATGCAGCGCGACGCCGCTGCCGACGCCGGTCGCCAGTTCGATGCGGCGCTGGAGGTCGGTCTGGTGGGCCAGAGGAATTCCGATGGTGGCGCGTTCCGCCGCAGCCGCGGCGACGCGGTTCGTCAACGCCGAAAGCCGCGCGGCGATCTCGCTGGTGTGAGCCTCGGCCACCGCGTTGTGGAAGGCGAACAGGGTGAAGACCTGACCGCCGACCGCGCAGAGCCACAGGACGAATGCAAGGCGCCCGAAACCGAAGAGCATGGCTGGCCTCCTGGTTCGGCTATAGCCGGATTCCAGCGCCGGAGCCCCTGAAGATTGGCCCATGTTGGTTCGATCTGCTTTTGCGGCGGCGTCGGGGGTGCGGTATGCCCTTTGTCACGGCATAGGCCGAATATCATTTTTTCTCGGAGGGGACCGCCATGGACGAAGCGTCCGCCGCAATGGCGCCCGCAATGGCGCCGCCAAGTGTCGCCGGAACACCCTCCCCCCGTCATGCCCCGTCGCCCCAAACCACCTCGTTCCAGGCCGGCGAGATCCCGGACGAAATCCGGGCGAAGGTGGAGGACGGCACGGCCCTGCTCCGCCAGGGGCGCTTCGCCGAGGCCGCCGATCTGTTCGGCGACGCCATCGCCGCGCAACCCGACTGGCCGATGCCCTACAACAACCTCGCGGTCGCGCTGCGCGGCATGGGCCGGTTGGAGGAGGCATTGCTCGCCTGCGCCGCCGCGCTGCGCCACCGCCCCGACTATCCAGAGGCCTTCGCCAACCTGGCCCGCATCCTGCTGGCCCAGAACCGGTACCGCGACGCCGCCCTCGCCGCCGAGCAGGCGGCCAAGCTGCGCCCGGACCACTCGGCGATGCATGCCCTGCGCGCCATGGCCCTGTTCAAGGACAAGGCGCCGGAGGAGGCCCTGCCCGTGTGCCGCGCCGCACTGGCCCTGGATCCGGCGGGCACGGAAGTCCTGGCGGTCCAGGCTCAGGCGCTGGACGCCGTCGGCCGGTCGGCGGAGGCCCTGTCCGCCGCGCGCCGCGGGGCGGCGCTCGACCCGTCGCGGCGGGAATCGCTGATCGTGCTGGGATCGCTGCTGGTGAACCGCAATCATCGGGACGAAGCGCTGGAGGTGTATCGCCGGGCGATGGATCTCGATCCGAACGACACGGTCCTGGCCCATCTCGTCCACGCCATTGGCGGCACGACCTCGGCCAAGGCGCCGGAGGCCTATGTCGCCAACGTGTTCGATTCCTATGCCGACCGCTTCGACGAGCATCTGGTCAAGACGCTCCAGTACAAGGCGCATGAGATCGTCGCCCGCACCGCGGTCGCCGCGCTGCCGGCGGCCCAGGCGGCGGAGGGCAGTGCACGGATTCTCGACATCGGCTGCGGCACCGGCCTGTGCGGGCCGATCCTGCGCCCGGCGGCATCCCGGCTGGTCGGGGTCGATCTGTCGGCGCGCATGCTGGACAAGGCGCGCGACCGCGGCCTCTACGATCTGCTGGCGCAGGCCGAACTCGTCCAGTTCATGACCGGAACCGACGAACGCTTCGATGCCGTCGTCAGCGCCGACGTGCTGTGCTACATCGGCGACCTGACCGAAGTCTTCCGGACGGCGGCGGACGTGCTCGATCCCGGCGGGCTGCTGGCATTCACGGTCGAGCGGCAGGAGGAGCCGGGATACCGGCTGACCCCGAGCGGCCGTTACGTCCATGGTCTCGACCATCTGCGAAGCAGCGCGCGCGGCCTGTTCCGCGCCAGGACCATCGACAACGTGATCCTGCGTACCGAGGCGTCGGTTCCGGTCCACGGCTATCTCTGCATGTTCCAGCGGCTCGGCCATGCCGTGCATTGACCGGTCGGCGCGTTGAGCCGGGACAAGCGGCTGCGGGCGGTGCTTCCGCGGCTGGGCAGCGAGGCGGCGGGCGAGCGGATTGCCGCACTGGCGGCGCTGGAGCGGCTGTTGCCGGCCGGCCAGACGCTGCAGCAGGTGATCGAGGTCGGGCTGTTCTACCTCGACCGCCGGGGGGTGGACGCATCGCCGATCGAGGAGGTCGGCCGCCTGCGCAGCGCCGCACAGGCCGCCGCCCGGCGCGACGACCAGCAACGCGGCCGGATCGCCGCGCTGGAGGCGGCGATCCGCGATGCGCTCGTCCAGCTCCGGCAGGCGCGGGACTGAGTCTTACAGGTCATTCATGGTTTCACTCACACTTCGGGGTCGCCCTTTGTCCTCCATCGTCGTGCCTTGCCAGCATTCCCTGAGGTCGGCCGTCGAGGCGGCGGCGGTCGCCCGCGGCATGACGACATCGCAGCTCATCCGGGCATTCCTGACGGTCATGAGTCCCGACGTGCTGGAAACTCTGCCGGATCCGGGGGAACCCAACCCGGTGGACGTGTCGTACCGGCGGGTGACGCTGAAGAACGGACGCACCCGGCGGGTGCGCGTGGTGCCGAAGCTGAGGGTGCGCTACCCGGTCCGCCTGGACCATGCGACGGTCCGCAAGGCGGCGTGGGCGGCGGCGACCATCGGTGCATCCGACGGCGCGCGCCTGGTCACGTCGGGCGAACTGGCGGCGGTGGAAACCGAGATGAGCCGCTGCCGCCTGCGCCTGGAGCAGCTGACGTCCGCACTGGAGACGCTGGCCTTCCGTCCGCTCCAGCAGCCGATCCTCAAGCCCTGGCAGGCGACCTACGTGCTGGGGTTCACGCACGAGTGGGGCCTCGATCCGCAGGCGGTCAACAGCCGCTTCCGCACATTGGCGCCGATCTACCATCCCGACACCGGCCTGCTGTCGAGCGCGGAACGGATGAGCCAGCTGGTGGAAGCGCGCAACTTCCTGCTGCGGCACCTGCGCCGGTAACTCCGTACCGGTGCGGGGCTTCCCGCCGGAATGGAACAGGCCGAAAGGCCTGCTGCGGGGTAATACCTCCGAAACGGAGGTGTTACCGGGGGATGCCAGCCAATTGGGGCCTATCTCGGCTGGCTAAGATTGATTGCACTCCGAATGATGGCGGGGCTAACGCGCGGCGCAGGGCGCGCATGGATTCATTGCGAGGTGGTGAGGTCATGACCGAGAGCATCCAGAAGAAATTGGAGCGCGTCCGTCCGCCGCGCGTCAAGCTGACGTACGAGGTTCACACCGGCGGCGCCACCGAGATGAAGGAGCTTCCGTTCCTCGTCGGCGTCCTGGCCGACCTGAGCGGCAAGCCGGAAAAGCCGCTGCCGAAGCTGAAGGAGCGGAAGTTCGTCGAGGTCGACCGCGACAATTTCAACGACGTTCTGGCCTCCGCCGCTCCGCGGCTGGCGTTCCAAGTCGACAACAAGCTCCAGCCCGACGGCGGCAAGCTCAACGTGCTGCTGAACTTCGACGACATGGGCGATTTCGAGCCGGTCCAGGTGCTGAACCAGGTGCCGGCGCTGGCCCGCCTGTTCGAGGCCCGGCAGAAGCTCTCCGACCTGCTGGCGAAGCTGGACGGCAACGACGAGCTGAGCGGCCTGCTCAACGACGTCATCTCCAACACCGAACAGCAGGACGAGCTGAAGAAGCTCCTCGGCCCCACGGAAACGGCCATGGCGCCGGTTCCGACGGAAGAGCCGCCGGCCGCCTGACGGCCGCCAATCCGCTGATACGGAACGCATTCACAGGAGTGCCCAAGTGACTACGGAAATGTCCGTCGAGAGCACCGCCAGCGCCAGCCTGCTCGACCGCATGATGGTCGAGGGCAAGATGGCGCGCGAAGAAGGCCAGCGCCCCTACGCCCGCGATCTGCTGTCCGAGTTCGTCGACCAGGTCGTCGCCGAGACCGGCGATGCCGTCGCCGTGGATGTCGTCGAGGCGATCAACCACCGCATCGCCCAGATCGACGAGCTGATCAGCCTTCAGCTCAACGAGGTGCTGCACCATGAGGACTTCCAGAAGCTGGAAGCCACCTGGCGCGGCCTGAACTACCTCGTCATGAACAGCGAGACCGGCAAGCAGCTCAAGATCCGCGTGCTGAACAGCTCGCGCAAGGACCTGCAGAAGGATCTCGACAGCGCGGTCGAGTTCGACCAGAGCGCGCTGTTCAAGATGGTCTACGAGGCCGAGTACGGCACGCTCGGCGGCACGCCCTACAGCGTGCTGATCGGCGACTACGAGTTCGGCCGCCATCCGCAGGACATGTCGCTGATCGAGAAGATCTCGAACGTCGCCGCTGCGGCCCATGCGCCCTTCATCGCCGCCGCCTCGCCCAAGATGTTCGACATGGACAGCTTCTCCGAGCTGTCGGGTCCGCGCGACCTGTCGAAGATCTTCGAAACCGCCGAGATGACGAAGTGGCGGTCCTTCCGCGCGTCGGAAGACTCGCGCTACGTCGCGCTCGTCATGCCGCACACGCTGCTGCGCCTGCCCTACGGCCCGAAGACGGTGCCGGTCGAAGGCGTGAACTTCGTAGAGGACGTGGACGGCCGCGATCACTCCAAGTACCTGTGGGGCAACGCCTCGTGGGCGCTCGGCGCGCGCATCACCGACGCCTTCGCCAAGTATGGCTGGACTGCGGCCATCCGCGGCGTCGAGGGCGGCGGCCGGGTCGGCGGCCTGCCCACCCACACCTTCAAGACGGACGAGGGCGACGTCGCGCTGAAATGCCCGACCGAGATCGCCATCACCGACCGTCGTGAAAAGGAGCTGAACGACCTCGGCTTCATTTCGCTGGTGCACTGCAAGAACACCGACTATGCGGCGTTCTTCGGCGGCCAGACGGCCAACAAGCCGAAGGTGTACAACACCAACGAGGCCAACGCGAACGCGCGGCTCTCGGCGATGCTGCCCTACATGCTCGTGTCCTCGCGTTTCGCGCATTACCTGAAGGTCATGCTGCGCGACAAGATCGGCTCGTTCACGACCCGCGGCAACGTGCAGAGCTACCTGAACACCTGGATCGGCAACTACATCCTGCTGGATGACGACGCCTCCCAGGACATGAAGGCCCGCTTCCCGCTGCGCGAGGCCCGCGTGGACGTCTACGAGGTGCCGGGCCGTCCGGGCGTTTACCGCGCCAACGTGTTCCTGCGCCCGCACTTCCAGCTCGAAGAGCTGTCGGCTTCGATCCGGCTGGTGGCCGAGCTGCCGGCGCCGGAAGCCTGACCCCGGCCCCGACCGTCCAACGCCCATCTGTTTAGGAGTTCATCACCATGTCCATGGTCATCCTGGAGATCCCCGAGGTCAAGGGCGAGTGCCGGGTCAAGACGAAGCAGGTCGACTTCACCGACATGATCCTGTGCGAATCGCTCGCGCAGGACATGGAGGTCGAGATGGAAGTCACGACCAACGCGCGGCGCACCGTCCACACGCCGAAGGTCAACAACATCACGCTGGAGCGCAAGTGGGACATCGCGTCCCCCAAGCTCATCAGCCTGCTGCTGCGGGCCGGCGTGAAGGGCGAGACCTGGAAGATCCACTGCGTCAAGCCGCTGGGCGACGACGAGTTCCAGTGGGTCGAGTTCCTCACCCTGGAGCTGACCAACCCGCTCCTGTCGAAGCATTCGCTGAGCGTCAGCGAGGGCGACACCACGGAGAGCCTGGAGATCAACGCCACGAAGATCACCTGGGTCTACAAGCAGTACGACGAGAAGCAGACCAGCCAGGGCGGCGGCGGCGTCTCGTTCGACCTGCTCACCGGTGCGGTCGGCGGCGCGAGCTGAGACTCTGCGGCATGAGCCCCCGGTTTCTGCCGGGGCCATGCCGTGGCGGAAACGGTTGCCCCCTCTCTCGCTCCGCAAGGGAGGGGCAAGCGTGGCAACGCCGCGGGCAAGCGGACGACAAGGGATCGGAAGGCCGGTAATGAGACAGTCCAAGGCGATGAACGGCGGGCGCACGCTGCTCTTCGAGCGCCTGATCGATTTCGAGCCGGACAACCCGTCGACCGACGATCCGTCCATGATCGTCATGTCCCTGCCCGACCTGACCGCGTCCATCCAGCGGGAGATCCTGCGCCTGCTGGACAGCCGCACCGCGGGCGAACGCCGGACCGACACCGGCGGCACCGTGATGGAATACGGGCTGCCGGACTTCGGCGAGATCCACCCGCGCTCCTTCACCGACCGCCGCCGGGTGGAGACGGTGGTCCGCCATGCCATCCTCGATTTTGAGCCGCGCCTGCTGCGGCCGCGCGTCGTCGTGACGCCGGGCAAGGGCAACGGGACGCTGACGGTGGAAATCTCCGGCGAGGTGGCCGCCGGCACCGTCGTCGAGCCGCTGTTCTTCTCCGTCAATCTCGGCGCTGCCCCCCCAACGCCGACCGACGGCCTCGCCGCCGGGACGGATTGACATGCGGCGCGAGGACCTCCTCGAACATTATGAGCGCGAACTGCTGTACGTCCGCCGGGCGGGCGAGGCGTTCGCACGCAGCTACCCGAAGATCGCCCGACGCTTGGCGCTCGGGCCCGACCAGGCGGCCGATCCCAACGTCGAGCGGCTGATCGAGTCCTTCGCGTTCCTGACCGGACGGCTGCAACTCAACCTCGACCGCGAGTTTCCGCGCTTCACCGAAGCGCTGCTGGGCATCCTCCACCCGCAGCTGGTGGCGCCGGTGCCGCCGATGGGCATCGCCCAGATGGAGCCGGCGGCCGGCAACGGCCAGCTCACCGGCGGCTTCACCGTGCCGCGGGGCACGGCCCTGCACGCCCTGGCCGAAGGATCGGCGCGCTGCCGCTTCCGCACCGCCTACGACGTGACCCTGTGGCCGCTGGCGCTGACCGAGGCCGCGGTGGAGCCGACCGAGCGCTACGACTTCATCGATGGCGGCGAAGCCGCCTCGGTCCTGCGCCTGCGGCTGGAGACCTGCAACCAGGTTTTCGAGAACCTCCCGGTCGAGAGCCTGAGGCTGTTCCTCAACGGCGAGCCGGTGCTGAACGCGGCGCTGCACGAACTGCTGCTGTGCGGCATGGTGGAGGTCGTCTACCTGATGCCCGGCAAGCCGCCGGTGCGGCTGCGCGGCGACGACCTGCTGCGTCCCGTCGGCTTCGAGCCCGACCAGACCGTGCTGCCGCACCCGCGGCACGCCCAGCCGGCCTACGGCCTGCTGCAGGAGTATTTCGAGTTCCCGCAAAAGTTCGACTTCTACGATCTGACGCTGCCGCAGGGCCGGCTGTCGGGAACCGTGGTGGACGTGCTGATCCTGGTGTCGCGCCCGCTGCCCAACCGGCTGACGGTGCGCCGCGACTGTTTCCGGCTGGGCTGCACGCCGATCGTCAACCTGTTCACCCGCTCGGCCGAGCCGGTGCGGCTCAACCACAAGCGCACCTCCTACCGCGTCGTCGCCGACGCCATGCGCGAGCGGACCACCGAAATCCATTCGGTGCTGGAGGTCACGGGCATGCGCGACGCCGACGGCGCGCGACGCAGCTATGTGCCCCTGTTCTCCTTCCAGCATGCCAGCGCCGATGCCGATCCGCGCGGCTTCTGGCTCGCCGCGCGCGAACCGACCCAGCGCGAGGACATGCCGGGCACCGACGTCTATCTCAGCCTGCACCATCTCGACCTCGACCCGGCGGAGCCGGCGGACGAGACGCTGCTGGTCAGGGTCGCCTGCACCAACCGCGGTCTGGCGGAACAGGTGCCGGCCGGGGCGGTGCTGATGATCGAGGAGGCGGCCCCCATCGCCTCCATCCGCTGCCTGAACAAGCCGACCGCCGGGCGTCCCGCCCCGATCGGCGGCACGTCGGCGTGGAAGCTGGTCTCGCACCTGTCGGTCAACCACCTCAGCCTGACGGGCGATCCGGAGGGGCTGCGGGCGCTCCAGGCCATTCTCGGGCTCTATGCGCCGGACGACGTGATGGCGCAGAACCAGCTGCGCGGCCTGAACGCCCTGTCCTCGCGGCCGGTCCTGCACCGCATCGGCCAGGATGCCTGGCGCGGCTTCGTGCGCGGGCTGGAACTGACGCTCGACATCGACGAGCGCAACTTCGTGGGCACCAGCCCGCTGGTGTTCGGCGGGGTGCTGAGCCGCTTCCTCGGCCTCTACGTCAACGTCAACGCTTTCGCCCAGCTCCGGCTGCGCTCGGTGCAACGAGGGGGGATCTGGAAGACATGGCCACGCCTGGCAGGCAATCAGCCCGTCCTCTGATCGAGGCGCTGGAGGCCGAGCCCTGGGGGTTCGACCTGTTTCAGGCCATCGCCTTGCTGGAACGCGCCGCACCGGACCGCGAGCCACTCGGGTCCGGCATCGATCCCGACCGCGAGGCCGTGCGCATCGAACATGACGCCACCCTCGCCTTTCCGGCCAGCGACGTGGTGTCGGCCCGGCAGGACGAGGACGGGCGCGGCGTCGTGCGCTCGCCGGTGCTGGGGCTCGGCGGCACGGGCGGCCCCCTGCCCTATGTCGCCACCGAGATGATGCTGGAGCGCGTGGCCCGCCACGACACGGCAGGCGCCGCCTTCTACGACATCTTCAACCACCGCCTGATGTCGATCCTCTACCGGACGCGGCAGGGCAGCCTGCCGCTGCTGGAGCGCGATCCGGAGCGGTCGCTGCTGGCACGGGCCCTGCGCTCCCTGGTGGGCATCGGCACCGGTCATCTGGAGGAGCGGCTGCCCGGTGCGCCCGACCGCATGCTGCTGGCCTTTTCCGGCATCCTGTCCTGCCGCGTGCGCTCGGCCGCCGGGCTGGAGACGATGATCGGCGCCATCTTCCAGGTGGAGGCGCGGGTCAAGGGATTCGTCGGCCGCTGGCTTCCCCTGGGCGAGGAGGCGACGACCGTCGTCAGCGCCGGGCGGCGGGGACGCAACAACCGGCTGGGCCAGGATGTGGTGGTCGGACGGCGCGTCTGGGACCAGCAGACCTGCTACGACATCGAACTGAAAATGGACTCGCTGGAGCGCTACCGCGACTTCCTGCCCAACGGCCGCCACCATGCCACGCTGTGCGCCCTCGCCCGCTTCCACAGCGGCGACGGCATGGATTTCCAGATTTCCCTGGTGCTGAGCCCGCCGATGGTGCCGCGCACCCGTCTTTCCGCCCGCGACGGCAGCCTGCTCGGCTGGACGTCCTGGCTGCGCTTCCCCAACTCGCCGAGCCGGACACCCGGCCAGCTCACTCTTCAGCCCGCGACCGGAGGCAGCCCGTGACCGCCGACATCAAGACCCTGATCGGAAAGCTCGACCGCGACGGCCGCAAGGTGCTGGAACGCGCCGCCGCACTGTGCGTGTCGAACACCCATTACGACGTCGAGGTCGAACATCTGGTCCTCAGTGTCCTGCGCGCCAACAGCGGCGTCGTGGCCGGCATCCTGCGCCATTACACCGTCGATGCCGCGCGGGTCGAGGCCGAGCTGAACGCGGCGCTGGAGAAAATCCGCCGCGGCAACACCCGCACCCCCGCCTTCTCGCCGCGGGTGCCGGAGCTGCTGGAGAACGCGCTGCTCACCTCGGTCACGCATCTGGACAGCCCGCAGATCCTGGTGCCGGCCATGCTGTGGGCGGCGGTCGCCTGTGATTCCGTGCGCGCGGTGATCGGCGAATCGGCACCGTCGCTGCTCGCCATCCCGCGTGACCGCACCGCCACCGACCTGCCGGAACTGGTGCGCATGCTGCGCAGCGACACCAGGCTCGGCGAGGCGTCCTCAGCCGCACCCGCACCGCTCGGCGAGGGACCCTCGACGCCGTCGCCGCTGGCCTCCGGCCAGTCCATGCTGGACCAGTACACCGTCGACCTGACGGCGCAGGCGCGTGCCGGCAAGATCGATCCGGTGATCGGCCGCGACCGCGAAATCCGCCAGGTCGTCGACGTGATGATGCGGCGGCGGCAGAACAACCCGATCCTGGTCGGCGACCCCGGCGTCGGCAAGACCGCCATCGTCGAAGGGCTGGCGCTGCGCATCGCCGAGGGCGACGTGCCGGAGCCGCTGCGCGGCACGGCGATCCGCACGCTGGACCTCGGCCTCCTTCAGGCGGGCGCCGGCGTCAAGGGCGAGTTCGAGAACCGGCTGAAGTCGATCATCAAGGAGGTGGCGGCCTCCGCCGTGCCGACGGTGGTCTTCATCGACGAGGCCCACGCGCTGATCGGGGCCGGCGGGGCGGCCGGACAGGGCGACGCCGCCAACCTGCTGAAGCCGGCGCTCGCCCGCGGCGAGTTCCGCACCATCGCCGCCACCACCTGGGCCGAATACAAGAAATATTTCGAGAAGGACCCGGCGCTCGCCCGCCGCTTCCAGCCGGTCTCCGTGCCTGAGCCGG
Source organism: Azospirillum sp. TSH64 (assembly GCF_003116035.1). Classification (GTDB taxonomy): domain Bacteria; phylum Pseudomonadota; class Alphaproteobacteria; order Azospirillales; family Azospirillaceae; genus Azospirillum. Next base: position 6,774,044 of record NZ_LGQW01000015.1, on the reverse strand, counting down.
ACGAGGTCGCCGCCGCCGCCATGCTGCGCGGACTGGTGCGCCGCTTCGAGGAACACCACGGCGTGCGCGTGCTGGACGACGGCATCGCTGCGGCGGTGAAACTGTCGGCGCGCTACATCCCGGCGCGCCAGCTTCCCGACAAGGCGATCAGCGTGCTGGACACCGCCTGCGCCCGGGTGGCCGTCGCCCGCACCTCCAAACCCGAAGCCGTCGAGACCCTGGAGCGCGAGGATCAGATGCTGGCCCGCGAGGCCGAGCGGCTGGAGCGCGAGGCCGGCGCGGCGCACGAGGCCCGGCTGGCCGGCATCGCCACCCGCCGCCTTGCCGTCGCCGAGGAGCTTGCGGCGCTGACCGGGCGCTGGAACCGCGAAGCCGAACTGGTGAAGGCCATCGACGAGGCGCTGACCGCCGGCCGGCAGGCCGACGCGGTGGCGGCGGAGGAGCGGCTGGCCGCGCTGCGCGGCGACGACGCGCTGGTGCCGCACCGGGTCGACGGCGGCGTGGTCGCCGCGGTGGTGTCGAACTGGACCGGCATCCCGGTCGGCTCGATGTCCAAGGACGACGTCGATGTCGTCGTCGGGCTGGAGGAGCGCATGGAGGCGCGCGTCGTCGGCCAACCGCAAGCCCTGCGCGCCATCGCGCGGGCGGTGCGCGGCTACCGCGCCGGGCTGAACGAGCCGAACCGCCCCATCGGCGTCTTCCTGCTGAGCGGTCCCAGCGGCGTCGGCAAGACGGAAACCTCGCTGGCCCTGGCCGAACTGCTGAACGGCGGCGAACAGAGCCTTATCACCATCAACATGTCGGAATACCAGGAGTCGCATGCGGTGGCGACCCTGCGCGGCGCCCCGCCGGGCTATGTCGGCTATGGCAGCGGCGGCGTGCTGACCGAGGCGGTGCGGCGCCGCCCGCACTCGGTCATCCTGATGGACGAGGTGGAGAAGGCCCACCCGGACGTGCTGGACATGTTCTATCAGGTGTTCGACAAAGGCGTGCTGGAGGATGGCGAGGGGGTGGAGGTCGACTTCCGCAACACGCTTATCCTGCTGACCAGCAATCTCGGCGACGTGGAGCTGACCGAACTGGGCCGGGAGCGCCTCGATGCCGGCGAGATCCGAGAGGCGCTGGAAGAGGGTATCGAGGCCATCTCCGATCCGCTGCGGCGGCGCTTCCGGCCGTCCTTCCTCGGTCGCCTGACGGTGGTTCCCTACTATCCCCTCAGCGAGCAGCAGGTCCGCGCCATCGCCCTGATGAAGGTGGACAAGCTGCGCAAGCGCACCGAGGGCAATCGCGCCGCGGCGCTCACTGTTGCACCGGCAGCGCTGGAGGCGCTGGTGCGGCGGGCCGTGCATTCCGATGCGGGCGCCCGTATGATCGACACGCTGCTGTCGGAGTTCGTGGTGCCCGAAGTGGCCATGCGGATCCTCGATCAGGTGGCCGCCGGGCAGCCGGTGGGGGCGATCCGGGTCGATTGCGACAGCGACGGGCGTTTCACCGTGACCGTTGGAGCCGCGGAACCGGCACTGGCCTGACCGGCCGCGGGACGGGGCGAGGAAGCACGAGGGAAGGCAGCACGAGGGAAGAATGAGCGAGCGTTTCTCACAGGCCCAACAGCACCTGTCGATCTCGACTCCGCTCGGACCCGACAAGCTGATCCTGCGCAACATCGTGGGCGAGGAGCGGCTGTCGTCGCTCTTCTCCTACCGGGTGACCATGCTGTCGTCGGACGACGACATCGACTTCGACCAGATCGTCGGCAAGCCGGTGACGGTGACGCTGACTCTGGGCGACGGCACGTCCAAGCGCTACATCAACGCCATCGTCGGCCGCATCGAGCTGACGCACATCGACGACCGCGATTCCTCCGCCCATTACGAGGCCGAACTGCATCCCTGGCTGTGGATGCTGACCCATTCCGGCGATTGCCGCATCTTCCAGGAGAAGACGGTGCCGGAAATCGTCGAGGCGGTGATCGGCTCCACCGGCACCATCAAGACGGTGTTGAACGGCACCTACGCGACCCGCGAATATTGCGTGCAGTATCGCGAGACCGACTACAACTTCATCGCCCGCCTGCTGGAAGAGGAAGGCATATTCTATTTCTTCGAGCACGCCGACGGCGAGCACAAGCTGGTTCTGGGCGACGGCGACAGCGCCTTCACCACGAGCGCGCTGGTCTCCACCTACGAGTATCGCGGGCACAAGGCCTACGACAACGAGGACAACGTCATCACCCAGCTCGGCGTCGAGCGGCGGGTGACGACCAAGAGCGTCGGGGTGGACAGCTATCACTTCGAGACGCCGGCGACCGACCTCTACGCCACGGCGGAGGGGACTGCCGGCACCGGCACGATGAACGACTATGCGGTGCGCCACACGGTGTCCGCCGACGGCGAGCAGATCGCCCTGGTGCGCCAGCAGGCGCTCGCCTTCGCCAGCCAGCGCATCCGCGGCGGCGGCAACTGCCGCGGGATGGAGGCCGGGACCAAGATCACCATCTCCGGCCACCGCAAGGACTCGCTCAACGCGGAAATGGTTCTGAACTCCGTCCGCATCGAAGGGGCGACCAACCGCTTCGTCGCGACCTTCACCGGCTTCCCGTCAGCCCACCCCTTCCGCCCGCTCAACACGGCGCAGAAGCCGCGGATCCATTCGACCCAGACCGCCAAGGTGGTCGGCAAGTCGGGCGAGGAGATCTGGCTCGACCAGTATGGGCGGATCAAGGTGCAGTTCCACTGGGACCGGCTCGGCACCAACGACGAGAAAAGCTCGTGCTGGGTCCGGGTGGCGCAGGGTTGGGCCGGCAAGAATTACGGCATCATGTTCTTCCCCCGCGTCGGGCAGGAGGTGGTGGTCACCTTCCTGGACGGCGACCCCGACCGGCCGCTGGTCACCGGCGCCGTCTACAACGCCGACCAGACCGTTCCCTACACACTGCCCGACGATTCCACGAAGAGCACCATCAAGACGCAGACCTCCAAGAACGGCACCGGCAAGTTCAACGAGATCCGCTTCGAGGACAAGGCCGACAACGAGGAGATCTTCGTCCAGGCCCAGAAGGACATGAACATCAAGGTCCTCAACGACCTGACACGGCTGGTCAAGCACGACGAGATCGAGACGATCGAGAACGACAGCACCATCGACGTCAAGAACGACCGCAAGCTGACGGTCAAGAACAACCATACGATCACCGTCACCGAAGGCAACGAGACGCACGCAATCTCAAAGGGCACCCGCGACCTGTCGGTCAAAGGCAAGGAGACGCACCTCAACAATGACGATTTCGAGCACACCGTCGACAACAACTACACGCTGACGGTCAAGGGCAATTTGACCATCGACGTGACCGGCGACATCGTGATCAAGGGCAAGTCGATCAAGCTGACGGCGACCTCGGCCGACATCGGCATCAAGGCGGCGACCGGCATCGAGATCAAGGCGGGCACCTCGCTCGACGTCAAATCCGGCACCGCGATGACCGTGAAGGCCGGAACCGGCATGGAGATCGACGCCGGCATGGGGCTCGACATGAAGGCCGGCATGGGCGCCACGCTCAAGGGCGGCACGACGCTGGACCTCAAGGCGGGGCTGGCCCTGACGGCCCAGGGCCTGACCAGCACGGTGAAGGGCTCGGCGACGGCCGAGGTGAGCGGCGGCGGCATGCTGACGCTCAAGGGCGGCGTGGTGATGGTGAACTGAAATGACGGACATGGACTCTCCAACCGCCGCCCCCGAGGCCGCAGGCCCCACCGAGATCAGGGTCGAGGAACGCGACGCGCACGGACGCATCGTCCAGTCCGGACGGCTGGTGGACGGGGTGTTCGACGGCGATTTCATCCGTTATGGAGAGACCGGACGGCCGACGATGCGTGCCCGCATGCGCAGCGGCGCCATGCATGGCGAGACACGCCATTATGACGATGATGGCAACATCGTGCAGGTGGCCGAGTATGCAAATGGGGTGCAGCACGGCACCTCGACCTTCTACATGCAGGCGCGGTTGGTCTGCCGCCTGAGCTACCGCGCCGGCGAACTGGAAGGGCCGTCCGTCTATTTCGCCACCAACGGCACGGTGGCAGCCGTGGTGCAGTACCGTGCCGGCAAGCGCGAGGGCGAGTCTGTCTTCTACAGCCCCCATGGCGCGGTTCTGCGCCGGGAGACCTATGCCGCGGACCGTCTGCACGGCCCGACGGCAGGCTTTTTCGAGGGCGGAGCGGTCAGCGAGCAGACGTTCTTCCAGGACGGGCTGCTGGAGGGAGAATTCCTGCGTTTCTTTCCGTCCGGCAAGGTGATGCAGCGCGGTGTCTATCACCAGGGCGTCCTGGTGGAGCCGCTGCGGACCTTCTCCGAGGGCGGGAAGGAAACCGGCGCGATCCCGCCGCCGAAACCGCCGGGACGATAGCGTCTGGCGGTTCGGCCCGGCAACCGATGCTCAGGGGACCATTTCGGTGAACTGGCCGGGCAGCGTGATCTGGATCACGCCCCCAAAGGCGCACATGCATTTCGAACTGTTGTTGAGCGCCGGCATCTTGCCCACCAGGACGGTCGGGCTGCCGGGCACCCAGGGGGCGGCGGTCATCGGCGTGCAGGGCATGGGCGTCAGCACACCGAAGGCCGCCGCGGTGGCAGCGGCCACCGCCGGGTTGGCCATGCTCATGCACACGCCGAACGGCAGGACATTGACGAACGGCTTGCTGTCCATGATGTTGGCGGCGGGCACCTTGGAACTCATCACCGCGCTGGCGGGAAGCACCATGAGGCTCGACGGTGCGGCGCCGAAGCTGCACATCGTCATCGCGCCCATGACGGCCTGCATTCCCATGATGCGTCTCCTCTTCCCGTTCCCTGCGGTCCGTCTCCGGAATAAAGCCTGGAGTCTGTCCAGCGCCTCTCCAGGCGCGGGACAGACTCCGTTGAGGCACAGGCGTCAGCCGCCGGCCAGCTTGACGATCTGAAGCGTCGTCGAGACGATGGTCTTCAGGGTCGAGCCGATGGTGACAATGGTCTCGAGCGTCTCCTTCGTCACGCCGATCTTCTCAAGCGGCTTGCCGCGCAGGTCCTTGTAGCAGACGAGGTGGCCGGTCATCTGGTCGTAGAAGACGTCCTTCGTCTTGATACGCGCCTGCAGCTCATGAATCTTGTCGAGCGTGAAGGTGACCTTCTCGCCGAGAATCTTGACCAGGGCATCGGCTTGCTTGGAGAGCTTCTCCTTCTCCAGCTTTTCGATCTGGGTCATCATCTTCTTGGCCTGATCGTAGAGCTTGTCGGACTGCTCCTCCATCTTGCCGGTCTTGGCATGGTATTCGAGCAGCAGCTTCTCCATGCCGCCGACGGACTTCACGAACGGTACGCCCAGGATCGCCGCCACCTCGCGCGCGCCGGCCTTGAAATTCAGGTCACCGCTGCTGTAGGCCGACGCCAGCGTGTCGTCGGTCTTGCGGATGTCGGTCTCCGCCTTCTCGATGTCGCGGGCGAAATTATGAATGGCGAGCGCCATGGTGACGGCGGTCTTGCCGATGCTGGCGACGGTCGTGCAGATGCCGATGATCGCCATCGGGGTGGCGCCGCCCGCCGTCACCGCCGCGACGCCGACACTGACGCCGGCCGACACGGTGTTGGCAAGGACGCTGATCGACCCCAGCACCATGGTCTTGGCGAACTTCAGCTTGAACGACTTCAGGTCCGATTTCTTGCTGGCATAGGCGTCCCAGGCCTTTTCCACCGCCTTCAGCGCCAGACCCGCCTGCGCCTCGGTGAACTGCTTGCACATGACGTTGATCGTCTTCTCACGCTCGGCCAGTTCCTTTTCATTGGCCGGCGGCTTCTTGCCCAGATTGGCGTCGAAATCCTGAAGAGCCCCCTGGACTTCCTTCTTGGACTTGTTGAGCTGCTCATAGGCCGCTTCGATCAGTTTCTGGACAATGATCTTGTCCTTGTCGATGGCCTTCTGGAGATCCTTCGGAACCTCCTTCAGATCCACCTTCGCGACCATGGCAGGGACCTTGATGTGTTTGGTCTTGAGCCCTGCGGAAAAATCCATCTCGGCGATCTGAATGCCGGCCATCGGGTGCTCTCCAGTGTTGGACCATTTCTCCCGCTTCAGTATCCACACTGGCAGCGCCACTTCGACCTGGACTTGCTCCGAACTGGACTGTTGGATAATCCATTTCCGGAACAATCCACCGCTGCAAGGTAACGGTTCAAGGAAAATTCAGCCACAATTGAGGATTGCGCCTCCGGCTACTTTGAACATGAAGGACGGTTCTCCACGCCGATTGGGACCGGCCGCCCCGTTACCAAGGTCCGTCTTCAGCCGCAAGTGCGCCGGCCAATCAGGATTTCCTCCGTGCGTTCGCTTGGCGCCGCCGATCAGCGTGCCCGTGCGGAAAGAGCGATGCCGCCGCCGATCAGCGCCACGCTGAGCAGCACGCCCAAGCTCAGCGGCTCGCTGTCGAAGACCGCGCTCAACAGAAGCGCCGTGACCGGCACCAGACAGACAATCTGCCCGGCTTGGCTGGCCGGCATCACCGACAGCGCCTTGCTCCACCACCAATAGCAAAGCCCGGTGGCGATCAGGCAGTTGTAGGCGATGACCGCCAGCAGCGAGCCCGACCAGTTGATCGGGTGCGCCGTTTCGGCGAACAGCGCCAGTGGCACCATCACCGCCGCGCTGGCAGCGACCTGCCAGAAGATCTGGGTCCAGAACGGCGTACCCCATAGCCGCCGGCGGTAGAGCGTCGCCCCCAGCGCCCAACTGATCGCGCAGCCGATCAGGAAGCCGTTGCCGATCAGCGCGTTGGCGTCGTTCCAGTTCACCAGCGCCGGGTTGAAGAAGACAACCACCCCGGCGAAGGTCAGCAGCGCCGCCGCGGCTTGCCGCCTGGAGATGCGCTCGCCAAGCAGCAGCAGGCCGAGCGGCAGCGTCCACATCTGCATGGTGTAGGCAAGCACCGACGCCCGCCCCGGCGAGACGAACTGCAACCCGATGTTGCTCAGTCCCATCATGCCGCCGACCTGCAGCAGGCCGACGACCGCGATCATCAGCCGCTCGCCGCGGTGGGGCAGCAAGGGAAAGCGCAACAGCGGCGCCAGCAGGGCCAAGCTCACCGTGGTGCCGACCAGCCGAACGGCGCAGAAGGCGAGCGGCCCGATGTCGATCAGCGCCAGCTTCATCAGCGGCCAGTTGGCGCCCCAGAACAGGACGACCCCGGCAAGCTGCAGGTAGATTGTCGGGCCGGGCTCCGTTCCGGCTGCCGTCTGGCGGGCCGGCCCGTTTCGCCCCCCGTCCACCGTTTCGTCCGTCATGACCGGCCGCTCTCTTTAGGTTGCAGAGCATGCTAATTCGACAGACTGACAATCAGCCCTGCATTCCTCTGGCGGCAGCCGTGCGCCGACGACCCATGTCTCCAGGCGGGGCCTGCCCCTGAGGGCAAGCGCGGCCCGAACAGCGAAACGCCCCGGCTCATGTGAACCGGGGCGTTTGCGAAGTG
>NZ_LGQW01000015.1:6654598-6766544 GCF_003116035.1 Azospirillum sp. TSH64 | reverse complement strand
CTTCTCCTGCGGATAGTCGGCGAAGCGCGCCTGCGCCGCCTTCACCCGCACGATCAGGGCGTTCAGGTCGGAAAGGGTCGTGACGGTCATGGTCATCATCCACTTGCTGTCCGGGGGTGCGCCGTTCGGGCGCGCCGCTGCGCTCCGGGACGCTGAGGCGTTCGGTGCGCAGCCAGAATTTTGAAAAGAAGCGATGGGGGGGTCAGAAGCCGCCGGCGAGGTCGGCCAGGGCGTCGCGGTCCAGCAGGTCGAGCTTGCCGCCGACCAGGATGCGGATCAGGCGGCTCGACTTCAGCTTGGTCAGGGTGCGCGACACGGTTTCGGTGGTCAGGCCCAGATGGTCGGCGATGTCGCTGCGGCCCATCGGCAAATCGATGGTCTGCTCGCCACCCTTGCGGTCGCTGAGGCGCAGCAGGAAGGTGGCGACCTTCTCGGCGGCGGTCTTGCGGCCGAGCAGAACCATCTGGTCCTGTGCGGCCATCAGTTCCGAGGTGGTGGCCGACAGCAGCTTGCGGGCGAAGGCCGGCTGGGCATCCATCAGGGCGTCCAGCTCCAGGCGCGGGATGCGCTGGATGGTGGTCGCCGTCACGGTTTCGGCGGTGTAGAGATACTGGGCGGCGAAGGCCAGACCCATCATGTCGCCGGCCTGCAGGAAGCCGATGATCTGGCGGCGGCCGTCGGGCAGCATCTTGTAGAGGCGGACCATGCCGCTCATCACCCGGAACACCGAACCGGCGGCGTCGCCCTCGGTGAAGACCGTGGTCTCACGCTCGTAGACCTTGGCGTGGCCCAGGCTGGCGAGCGGGTCGGCGGGGTTGCGCGGCTGGATGGCGGCACCGACGCCGGTATTCGGCGTCATCGCCAGGGCGGAGACCAGATAACCAGGGACGGCGCGGTTGGCGTGAGCGGCAATGGCGGCGTGCGTGGACATGGTGACCTCGGCCTTGACGGTGCGATGCGGTCCGGTTCGTTCCGGTGTGCATCCGATGGCCCGAAGCTAACTTTCCACCGCCGGCCTGTGCAGTTCGGTGATGTACCTAAGGAAGTTTGCGTACGTAAGTGTACCTACATACCGGGTGGCAATATCAGGCGGCGGCCGGCATCAGGCCGTTCAGCATGTCGATCAGCTGGCCCTCGTCGAACGGCTTCTCCAGCACGGCGATGACGCCGGCCTCGCGGGCACGGGCGAAGGTGGCGGGATCGCCGCGGCCGGACACCATGATGACCGGCATTCCGTGCAGGTCGCCGCGATGGCGCTCCAGGAACTCCAACCCGCTCATCACCGGCATGTGCAGGTCGAGAACCAGGCAGCCCTGCGGGTTTCCGTCATAGCGGTCGAGGAAGTCGCGGCAGGACGAGAAGTCCCGCACATCGAAGGAAAAGGCTTCCAACAGCGCTTTCAGCGAGTCGCGGACCGGCTCGTCGTCGTCGACGATGTGGACGATGCCGGCACCCGGCATCCCGCCCGGCCCGGTGCCAGACCCGTTGCCCGGCTCATTGCCCAGGCGATCCATGACGGCCTCCGAACTTCCATAACAGACAGACAACAGCGCCGACGGTGCGGCGCGTCATGGAAGATAAAAGGAGGCCGGGGGCGCCGATATAAGGAGCAATGCGTATGCGGCGCGCTTTTGATGCAGATCAGCCGCCGGGAACGACACCGGCGGCAATCGCCATGCGGACCAGGGTGGGCAGGCTGTCGGCCTGCATCTTCTCCATCACCCGCGCGCGGTGGATTTCCACGGTGCGCGGGCTGATCGACAGCTCGAAGGCGATGACCTTGTTCGACTTTCCGGCCACCAGCCAGCGCAGCACGTCCAGTTCGCGCGGCGTCAGGGCCGACAGGCGGGCCAGCACCTCCGGCGGGGCGGAGGCGGCGGGCGGGGGAGCCGGCTGTTCCGGGGCCGTGGCCGGCGGGGCGGCGGGCGCCGTTCGGCTTTCCGCCGCGCGGGCCAGGGCGGAGCGGACGGCGGCGAGCAGCGCCTCCTCCTCGAACGGCTTCTCGACGAAATCGACCGCGCCGGCCTTCATGGCGCGGACGGCGAGCGGCACGTCGCCATGGCCGGTCATCACCACCACCGGGATGGCGTGGCCGTCGCGGGTCAGCCGTTCCTGAACGTCGAGGCCGCTCATCTGCGGCATGCGGACATCGACCAGCAGGCAGCCCGGCCGCGACGGCGCGTCGGAGCCGAGGAAGGCGAGCGGCGTGGCGAAGCTTTCCGCCCGGAAGCCGGCGCATTCCAGCAGGACCTGCAGGGAATCGCGGATGGCGTCGTCGTCGTCGACGATGAAGACGGTGAGGTCGGCGGTCATGTCGGACACTATAGCATGGGCTTGGGCATCAGCTGGCATCGTCGGCATCCGCAGCGGACAGGGAGGCGGACAGCGGCACGGTGAAGGCGAAGCTGGCGCCGGTGGATGGCGGCTCGGCCGGCGGTTCGGCAGCCGGCTCCAGCCACAGGCGGCCGCCATGGGCTTCGATGATCGAGCGGCAGATCGACAGGCCCAGCCCCATGCCGCTGCTCTTGGTGGTGACGAAAGGCTGGAACAGCTGGGCGCGCACCGTCTCCGGCACGCCGGGGCCGCTGTCGGTGACGGAGACGCGGCGGAAGGCCTCGTCCGCCGGCTCCGGGCCGGTGCGGACGGTCAGCACCCGCGGCCCGCCCTCGGTGCCGCCCATCGCCTCGATGGCGTTGCGGACGAGGTTGAGGATCACCTGCTGGACCTGCACCTTGTCGATCAGCACCTGCGGGTCGGCGGGCTCGAAGTCGAAGCGCACATGCAGGCCGCGATCCTTGGCGCCGACGAGGGCGAGCGCGCTCGCCTCCTCCACCACCTTGTTGAGGGATTCGACGGAGCGGTGGGTCTTGCCCTTCTCGATGAAGCTGCGCAGGTGGCGGATAATCTGGCCGGCGCGGGTGGCCTGGGCGCTCGCCTTGTCGACCATGTCCATCGCCTTGGACACCGTTTCCGGGCGTTCCATCAGGCGCTTGGCCGCCTTGGCGTAGTTGATGACGGCGGTCAGCGGCTGGTTCAGCTCGTGGGCCAGGGTCGAAGCCATCTGGCCCATGGCGCTGACCCGGCTGACATGCAAAAGCTCCGACTGGAGTTCCTGAAGGCGCCGCTCGGTTGCCTGCCGTTCGGTCAGGTCGCGGACGAAGCCGGTGAAGCAGCGCCGGCCGGCGAGCAGCACCTCCCCCACCGCCAGCTCCATCGGGAAGACCGAGCCGTCGCGCCGCTGGCCCGACACGATGCGGCCGATGCCGATGATGCGGCGCTCGCCCGTCCGGCCGTAGCGCTCCAGATAGCCGTCATGCTGCTCGCGGTAGGGGGACGGCATCAGCATGCTGATGTTGCGCCCGGCCACCTCCGCCGCCGCATAACCGAACAGCCGCTCGGCCGCCGGGCTGAAGGATTCGATCAGCCCCGTCTCGTCGATGACGATGATCGCTTCCGGCACCGTCTGGAGGATGGAAGCCAGCCGCGCCTCGCGCTCGCGCAGCGCGGTCTCGGCCAGCCGGGAGGCCGTCAGGTCGCGGATGATGCCGATATAGACCGGCGGGCCATCCTGGCCCGCCTCCCCCACCGACAGATCCATCGGGAAGCAGGAGCCGTCCTTGCGCTGGCCGGTCACCTCGCGGCCGATGCCGATGATCCGCCGCTCTCCGGTGCGGTGATAGCGCTCCAGATAGCCGTCATGCTCCTCCCGGTAGGGGGCGGGCATCAGGATGTTGACGTTGCGGCCGACCACCTCGGCCGCGGTCCAGCCGAAGAGGCGCTCGCAGGCGGGGTTGAACGAGGTGATCCGGCCGCGGTCGTCGATGATCACGACCCCGTCGGGCACGGTGTCCAGCATCGCCTGCAACTGCGACAGAGCACCCAGGTTCTGTTCCCGGTCACCGGCCCGGCTATCGTCCGCCACGTCCCACCCTCGACCTCTCATCCTTCGTCGGCAACAGAGTAGTTGAGTACAACCGTGGGTCAAGGCTGGCGATCAGGGCCGGCGATCAGGGGCCGGCGGAGGCCGGGGCGGAGATGGCGCCGCTCAGCAGGGCGTCCTGCTCCAGATCGTCGACGGCGAGATTCTTGGCCTTGGCCTCCACCTCGAAGTCGGCCCAGGAGAGATGATCCGCCACCAGCCGGTTGACCGCATGGTTCCACATGCGCTGGGAGTGCGCCCGCAGATCCCTGGTCGTCAGCCCGCGCGCCGCCAGCGCGGCATAATCCGGCAGGCTGTCGGCCGGCCAGCCGGCCAGCAGATCCTCGCGCGACACGCTGATGTGGGCGACCGGCCGTACCCCGCGCCAGGAGCCGGCGACCACGGCGATGCGCGGATCGTCGGGGCGCAGATACTCACCCTGGGTGCGGACCCAATGGTGGTGGAGGTCGAGCACGATGGGCACGATGTCGGCCAGCGGCAGCAGGTCGTCCAGGCCGAAGGACATCTCGTCGTTCTCGACCGTCAGCAGGTTGCGCGCCTCCTCCGACAGCAGGGCATGGCCGCGGCGGAAGCCGGCGATCCCCTCCCCGCGTCCGCCGCCATGGATGTTGACGTGGGCGCCCCGTGGGTGCCAGCCGCCGGTCAGCCCCATCGTCCGCAGGATGTCGGCATGGTACTCCAGCTCCGCCACCGCATTGTCGAGGGTGGAGGGGTTGGCGCTGTTCAGCACGCAGTACTGGTCCGGGTGCAGCCCGATGCGGATGTCCGCCTCTGCGGCCTTGCGGCCGGCATGCTCCAGCCCGCTCCGCACCAGCGCCTGGACACCGGGCAGGCGGTAGAGCGGCCGCCCGACCTCGTGCGTATAGGCCGGCAGCAGCCCGCTGTTGACGCGCAGCAGGCGGCGGTAGGCCGGATGCCGGGCGACCTCGTCCAGTTGCAGATGCAGGGACTGGAGGTTGCGGCGCAGGACCTCCGTCAGCTTTTCCTCGGCACGGGCCGGGCTCAGCCTGCTCAACGTCGCGATGGTGACGGTGCCGGGATTCATGCGCTTGGCAAGTCCGGCGTCGCCATCGGGCGGAACATACTGGCAGCACCAGCCGAAACGGGCGGCGGACGGCGGCATCGGAGCGGAGGTGTCGGGCATCGGTCGGCATGATGAAGCGGACGGGCCGCTTAATATGGACCGCGGATCCGGCGCTTCCACCGCAAGCCGGGTGCGGACGGTCTCAGCCCATGCGGCGCAGCGCTCCCGTTGCCATTGCACGTGGATCCGGTGCTGCCGCCTCACACGGTGCCGCGTCGGCAAGGGCTTGCAGCCGGTCGGCCAAGGCGCGTTCCGGGGCGCAGAGTTCCTCGCACAGGGCGCGCATCTCGGCGATGGAGGGGCGCCATTTCCGGCTGCGGCGCCAGTGGCGCGCGGCGGCATCGAGCACCCAGGCCGGGTATTCCCCCAGATCCTCCGCCCAGTCGAGCGCCATCATCCGCTCGACCTCGGGCGACAGCCCCTTGGCCGGGAAATGGCTGAGCAGTGTCAGGACGCGGCCGAGCAGATGGTCGCTGTCGGCGGGGGCCAGCACGGTCTCGGACAGATCCTCAAGGGTCTGGCGAGCGAGTGCCGCCTCAACGGCGGTGACGCCGGCCGGGGGAAACCATTGTTCGATCATGCCGTCGAAGCCATCCTCGCCGAAGCGCGGGCGCCGGTCGGTTCGGCCCTGGGCCAGCAGTTCCTGAAGCGGCGGCGGAAGTGCCGCGGTCAGCCGGATCCGGCGCTGGGGAGCCGGCAGGTTCGGATCGAAGGCCGCGGCCGGCGAGGCCGGAAGATGGGGCCGCGGCAGAGCGGTGACGGTCGCCTTTCCGGGGGCGGCGCTTCTGGATCCTGCGGTCATCGGTCGTCCCTTCATCGCCAGGCGGGAGCGGTGGCGGAGCGACGGCGCAGTTCGTCGGCGGCAGCACTCCAGGCACCGAGGCGCTGTTCGGTCGTGGTGGATTTGTGGGCGGACTTGCGGACGGGTGCGGCGAAGGCCGGGCCGTTGCCGGAATGGGGGGGAGCCTTGCCGACGGCGGCGTCCTGCGACAGCCATGCCCTCCAGGCCGATGAGATGTCGCGGTAGCGGTAGCCATGGGCCCGGCAGCGCAGGATGAAGCCTTCGACATGGCGGCCGAGGTCGATCTCGGCATGGCGGGCCGTGGCCCAGGCGAGGTCGTCGGCGGTCGGCATCCAGCCTTCCGGAACCTCCTGCGGTCGTGACTGAGCGCCTGCCTGTGCGTCCGTGGGCTCGCCCGAAGCGTGCGAGTCCGGAATCTGTTTGAATTGGACCTGTTCCTGACTCGCAGGCGGACAGGGGATGTGCGTGGCGGAGTCATCCCTGTCGGCCATCGGAACAGGGCGATCCGCGGCGGCGGCATCCCGCTGTTCCGTTTCCTGGCCGCTGCCGTCCAGCGGGGTGAAGCGCAGGCGGTAGAGGCAGGACAGGCGGGCGCCGTCACGGCCGCGGCGGTGTTCGATGCCGACCAGCCCGAGGTCGCTCAATGACTGGATGATGCGGTTGACGGTCGGGCGCGAGCGCTTGAGTTTGGCGGCCAGCGTCGATTGCGACGGCCAGCACAGGCCGCTGTCGTCGGCGAAGGTGGCGAGCGCCGCCAGAACGGCGAAACCGTCGGCCTCCAGGCCGGGATGCTCCAGCCACCAGGCGGGAATCCGCCCCCATCGGCGGGTGTCGAGAGGGTGTCCGTCCGTTGGCGGCGAGGGGAATGGCGACGATTTGGGAGACGGTTTTGGCAACATGGGGAAACTCCGCAAGGCATGGGGACCGGCCGGCGGCCAGCGGGGGAGGCTGCCGGACGGCCGGTGAACTTGCGGGGAAGGATTCCGCCGGTCGTGCCGGCCGTCGAATCGCGGGCAAATGGGACAGAGTCCTTTGTGTCCCGTCGGCTCGCGATTCTGTCCCATCGGCCCGCGACCCTGTCGCCTTTGCCCGCGGTTCGGTCGGCTTTGGCCGCGCCAGCGCTGCGAATCGGATCCGATCCCGTTTGCCCGCGCTTCGCCCGAATCCCACCGCCGGTCCCCTGGACAGCTTGTCCCATTTGCTCGCGTTTGGGGCGGTTTCCCGCGGTTCGCAGGACGGACTGTCCCGGCCGGCAGCGCCCCCTGCCCTGCGGCAAGGCTGATTCGGCGCGGCATCGGTCCCATTTGCCCGCGGTTGGGCGGTCCATCGCAGGATGTGCGGTCCGGCTTGTGTCCCGAATCCCCGCGTTTGGAGACCGCCGCACCTTGGGCTGTCCCATTTGCCCGCGCTTCGTCGCTCTGGCGCGGCGGGGCGCGGCGGAATCGGCGGACCCGAGTCTGTGTCCCGAATGCCCGCGCTTCGCCGGTTCAGCCGCGATTCGCGGCGGGCGGGACCAATCCGGCGGCGTCGGACGGGGGCGGTCCAATCCAACCGCGGGCATTCAGGACACAGGCGCGGGCAATTCCTACACAAGCGCGGCCAAATGGGACACAGGGCTTGGGCTTCAGTCCTCCCCGCCGGTTGCCTCCGTCCGATGCCAGCCCCTATCGTGGCCTTTGGCGAGGAGGGATGAGCCATGAGCAAGGCGAACGCGGTCCAGCTGACTCTGTTCGAGATGGAGGACCGCAGTCAGTCCCATATGATCGCGCTTTACGACACGGCGCCGCGGTTCGTGTTCGTGTCGAAGGGCCGGGGGACCGAGCCGGAACTGCCGGCCGCCAACGCGTTCGTCCAGTCGGTCCACAAGGAGTTTCCCTTCAAGGACGCCCTGTTCTCGCTGACCTTGCAGCCCGCCCGCATCTACCGCCCGGCCAAGCCCGGCCCCGGCGAGGATCCGGCCGAAAAGCGCATGGTCGAGTATGAGGTGTTTCCGTCGGAGCGCGAGCAGATCGTCGAGCAGGTGGTGCGCCGCCTCGCCATGGACCGCTCGCGCCTGTCGCTGATGGGCGACAAGCAGGACCGCGTGCGCGTGCATTTCTCGCTCTACGAGATCCGGCGGGAGCTGCGCGCGGTCAACCGCACCATGGACACGGCGGAGATCCGCGAGGCGCTGGAAATCCTCGCCCGTACCCGGATGATTATCAGCAAGATGCCGGAGAACGGGCGCAAGTCGGCGCGGCCGGTGCTGGAATCCTCGGTCTTCCCCACCCTCTACATCCGGCCGCGCACCGGCGAGGGCGGCGAGGAGGACGAGAACGACACCTATCTGGAATTCAACGCGCTGGTCGCCTCGGCCATCCGCAACCTGGAATTCAAGCCGATCTCCTACCAGTGGATCATGCGGCTGAAGAGCCCGGTGGCGCGCTGGCTCTACAACCGCCTGTCCATCGAATATGGCGATCTCGACCTCAGCCGCCTGCCCGACGGCGCCCACGACGTGCCGCCGATGACGCTGTCGGCCGACGACATCATCAACAACAGCGGCATGAACGAGTGGAGCCGGCGGCGCGACACGCTGCGCACCGTGACCTCCGCCGTCGATTCGCTGGTCGAGGAGGGCATCCTCGATCAGGTCGAGAAGACGGTGTCGAAGGATGGCCGGCGCATCAACGATATCGAATACATCATGATGCCGAGCCGGAAGTTCCTCGATCAGGTCCGCCGCGGCAACTTCGTTCAGGAGGCGAACGCCGCCACCTTCCGCGCCATCGCCGGCAGCGACGAACGCCCCAAGGAGTTCCTGCCCATCACCCCCGGCCAGAGCGTCGAACTGCGCCGCCGCCGCAGCACCCTGCTGGGCGCGCGCAGCGGCCAGGGCGAAGGCTGACATTTTCGAGCGTAAAGCCTGGTGCATCAGGCTTTACGCTTGCCGTCAATCGCCGGGCGCGGCCATCCGGCCGCTTGCCTTCGGGAGGCAAGGCGGCCTCAGCGGCGCCATCCTGTTCAAGTGACCGGAGACGATCGAGCGGTTACTGGCAAGTCGCCTGGTATTTCGGAGTGCTCGTGCCGATGTTGAGGGCATAAGCGTGGCAGGTCTTGGTCCACTTGTTGTCTTTGTAGATTCTGACGGTGATGTGATAATAGGTCTGGTCGAGGGTCGTGCTGCCGCCCTTGTGCCACCATTTGGTAATGCCAAGGTCGGTCTTCGCGACGCTGTTGTAGCCATTCTTGATCGACTCGTCCGCCGATTGCTGCAGCGCCATTTGGACGGTGATCTTCGTATCGGGCGCGGTGAGCGCCAATTGCGCCGCCGTGATCGGAGTATAATTGTCGCAGTTGGTTTCGGAGGCGCAGACATAAGTCGCCGCCGGCGCCGCGGTTGCGAACAGACCCGACAGGCCGACGGCAAAGGCGAACGCCAGACCAAACCGTTTTTTCATCGCTGATTCCTCCTGCACGTGACCGGGGAGCATGAACGCGCGCACTCGCCCGCGAGGTTGTGATGAGAACGCGCGTGAGGGTGACGTTAGTTGCGCTTCAGGTTGTTCTCAAGCGAAAGATGCATTTTTAGGGATATAAAGACGAGATACATACAAGTATAAGTATGTGGTGTCTTGTGAGGATGGCGCGCAGCAGCGCGCGCCCTGGTCGAGCGGCTTGCCGGCGTTCCGCGACGCTCGACGGTGCAAGACATCCCGAAGCGTTGGCGCATGGCCGGTCGACATCTGCTCTAATCGCCTCCCCCCGGCGGACAACCGCCGGCTGGCCTGCGACTTGGGAGATGAGCGATGCAGACGTCCGATGGACGCAGCGAAAAGGAAAAGATGCTGGCCGGCGATCTCTATGACGCCTCGGCCCCGGAAATCCAAGCGGATCAGGCCGCCGCCAAGGAGTGGATGGTCCGCTACAACGCCGCCCTTGCCCTGCCCGCCGGCGACCGGCGCAAGCTGCTGCTGGAGCGGTTCGCCGCGGTGGGCGACGGGGCGGTCATCCGCCCGCCCTTCCATTGCGACTACGGCTACAACATCAGCCTCGGCGACGGGGTGTTCCTCAACTTCAACTGCGTCATCCTGGACGTCGTCGCGGTGACCATCGGCGACAAGACGCAGATCGGGCCGGGCGTCCAGATCCTGACCGCCGACCACCCGCGCGACTTCGCCACCCGCGAGGCCGGGCTGGAGTTCGGGCGGCCCATCCGCATCGGCCGCAATGTCTGGATCGGCGGCGCTGCGCTGATCCTGCCGGGCGTCACCATCGGCGACGACGCCATCGTCGGTGCCGGAAGCGTGGTGACACGCGACGTGCCGGCCGGCGCCACGGTGATGGGAAACCCAGCCAGGGTGCGCTGAACCGTTTTCCGTTTTTTCACAAGCGGTTCGTTTCTTCACAAGACGGGGTGCGGCCACGACCGGTGGTGGCACCCCGTTCCGGCGGCGAATGCCGCGGCCGGAGCCCAGCCCTCTCCACCCGGTGCGGATCCGAAGATTACGAAGTAATCCTCCCTTTGCGGTAAAACGGGAAACGCCCTCTACGGGATGGTTGTTTTTCTTTGTTTGCCCCTTAAAATAAAACGATCCCGAGAGATCGGTAAGATAACAAATAATTAGAAACAATCGACGGCGTAAAACATCGCCGCATGTCTTTCAAAAGTCCCGAATTCGATCTGCCGGCAAGGCGGGGTTTGAGGGATTTTGTCCGGGAGGATGCCACATGCGCGAGACGCAGCCCCGTTTTCTGCGCCGTTTCCTATCCCATGCCGATTTTCTGCATCGCCGCCGCGGACGGGAGGCCGGGCATTCCTTGGCACCGGGCCCGGGCAGCGTCCGCCCCTGCTTTGCGGTGCTGACGGTTCTGGCGCTGCCGATGCAACTTGACGGGGTGACCGGGCGGCTCGACGGGAGGGGCGATGCCGCAGGCTCCGGGGCGGGCGGCGGCTGTTGCCTGCTGGTGGCCGGGGAGGAGTCGGGCGAGGATGGCGGGGCCGGCAGCACGCTCGACTCCTGGCTTGTCGTGCGCGAGAAGCCGCATGCCAACAACGCCCGGCAGGTCGACACCGTCGCCACACATACGACGGTGCTGCCGAAATCCGGCGAGGCGGCGACCGACTGGCGGCTGATGCCCTTTGTCGCCGCCCAGACGTCGGGCGGCCTGCCGGGGCAGCCGATCCCGCTGTCCATCGTCGTCACCTCTCCCTACGGCCAGCCGAACCCGCAATACGAGGCGATCACCTTCGTGCTGATCGACAATCTGCCCGACGGTGCCAGCCTGTCGCGGGGCCAGCGGAGCAGCGACGGGGCCTGGAAGGTGCCGCAGGAGGAACTGTCCGACCTGACCCTGAGCCTGCCGGCCGAAACCGCCGGCCCGCTGTCGCTGCGCATCACTGCGGTGACCGATCACGGCGGCGGCGTGGTCGCCAGACAGGCGGTGACGCTGGCGGTGCCGGTCGTGCAAGCCGGTGTGGCCGACAATTCCACTGCCGACCCTCCGGCACAGGGGGGCTCGTCTCAGGGAGGCCCGGCGCAGGTCGTGGAGGCAGCGGCGAAGCCGGACATGGCGGAACCGGCGGTGTCCGGAAGCTCCTCTCCTGCGGCGGTGCCGGAGCCGCAAGAGCCGGAGCCGCAACAAGGCGAACCGGCGGTCGCCGAGGCACCGGCCAATCTTCAGGCCGACCCGCCGGTCAACCCGCCGGCGGAGGCCCCGGCAGCCGTTCAGCCGCCGCCGGATCCGCCGGCTGCCCCTGTGGCCGTCACCATGCCCGTTACCACCGCCACCCCCGCGCCGGCCTCCGTCGCCGTTGCCGCCGTTCCGGCGGTGGCCGCTCCCCCGCCGGAGCCGCCGCGGGCAGAGAAGCGGGAAGAGGTGGTGCACAAGCCGGCCAAGCTGCCGTCCAGCATCCCGGAGGCGGCGCTGATGAAGCGGGGCGACGACCTGTTCGCCCAGGGCGATCTGGCGGGCGCGCGGCTCTATTACGAGATGGTCGCCGAAACCGGCAATGCGAAGGCGGCCCTCGCGCTCGGCCGGACCCACGACCCGCTGGTGCATGAGCGGCTGCATGTCCGCGGCTTGGCCCCCGATCCGGAGCAGGCCGCCGCCTGGTACCGGCGGGCGGTCGCCGCCGGCAGCGGGGATGCCGAACAGCAACTGAAGAAACTGACCGACTGGCTCGCCGGAAAATCGAGATAGTTGGGCGCAGCCATCGAGGGGGGAAAGCACCATGAAGGCATCGTTGGTCCGCATGCTTGCGCTGGGAGCCTGCATCGCCGTCGGCCTTGCCGGCACGGCGTCGGCCGCCGATCCGCGCGGCGTCACTGCCAACAGCGGCACCGTCGGCATCGTGTCGGGCGGGGTCGAGGGGACCTATGTGCGCATCGCCGCCGATCTGGCGTCGGTGCTGGACGACGGCGACACGCTGCGCGTCCTCCCCATGCTGGGCAAGGGTTCGGTCCAGAACCTGAAGGACGTGGTGCTGCTGAAGGGCATCGATGTCGGCATCGTGCAGTCCGACGTGCTGGCCTATGCCAAGCGCGAGAGGCTCCTGCCCAACCTCGACCGGCGCATCAAATACATCGCCAAGCTCTACAACGAGGAACTGCACATCCTCGCCGGACCCGAGGTGACGCGGATCGAGGATCTGGCCGGCCGCAAGGTCAATGTCGATGTCCAGGGCAGCGGCACTTCGATGACCGCCTCGCTGGTGTTCGACATGCTGGGCATCCGGGTGGAATCGCAGGCGAACGACCAGGCTTTGGCGCTGGAGAAGCTGCGCCGGGGGGAGATCGCGGCGATGGCCTATGTCGCCGGCAAGCCGACCCGGCTGTTCCGCGACCTGAAGGCCGGGGACGGGCTGCATTTCCTGTCGGTCCCGATGAGCGCCGCGCTGCTCGACACCTATCTGCCGTCGCGCCTGACCAGCGCCGACTATGACGGGCTGATCAAGCCCGGCGAGCAGGTCGACACCGTGGCGGTGGGTGCCGTGATGGCGGTCTATGGCTGGGAGCGCGACCTGGAGCGCCATCGCAAGGTCGCCCGCTTCGTCGATGCCTTCTTCAGCAAGTTCGACGAGTTCCTGAAGCCGCCGCGCCATCCGAAATGGAAGGAGGTCAATCTGGCCGCCGACGTACCGGGCTGGACCCGGTTCGAGCCGGCCGAGCAGTGGCTGCGTCAGGCGTCGGCGGCGAAGGAGCCGCAATCCGCCGCCGCCAGGAAGGAGGAGTTCCGCAGCTTCGTCGAGCAGCGCGGGGTGCCGCCCCAGCAGGCGGAGAAGCTGTTCGAGCAGTTCCTGCTGTGGCAGGCGCGGTCCCCGCAATAGGGGGCGCCGCAGTAGGGGGCGCCACGGTCGCCCCCTGCCGTCAGGCCGTCGCCCCCGGTCCGGGAACGGCGCCGGGCGGGCATTTGCCGAGGATGATCATGCCCAGCACCTCGTCCTGCGTCACGTCGGCGACGCGGGCGGTGCCGACCAGCTTGCCGTTTTTCATCACATGGATGCGGTCGGCCAGATCGAACACGTCGTGGATGTCGTGGGAGATCAGGAAGATGCCGATCCCCTCCTGCTTCAGCTGCTTCACCAGCTCGCCGACCTGCCTTGTCTCGGCGGGGCCGAGTGCCGCGGTCGGTTCGTCCATGATGAGAACGCGGGCGTCGAAATGGATGGCGCGGGCGATGGCGACCGACTGGCGCTGGCCGCCGGACAGCGCCTTCACCGGCTCCTTGAAGCGGCGGAAATGCGGGTTGAGGCGGCCCATCACCTTGCGCGCCTCCGCCTCCATCGCGTGGTCGTCGAGCGTGCCCCAGGCGGTCAGCTTCTCGCGGCCGAGGAAGATGTTGGCGGCGGCATCGACATTGTCGGCCAGCGCCAGCGTCTGGTAGATCGTCTCGATGCCGCAGCGCTTGGCGTCGCGCGGGCTCGTGATGTGGACCGGCTCGCCGTTCACCCGGATCTCGCCATGGTCGGCGGCATAGGCGCCGGACAGGATCTTGATCAGCGTCGATTTGCCGGCGCCGTTGTGGCCGAGCAGCCCGACCACCTCGCCGGGGTAGAGGTCGATGCTGACGCCGTCCACCGCCTTGATGCCGCCGAAGGCGATGGAGACGTCGCGCATCTCCACCAGCGGGGTGCTGGCCGTCTGCGGGACTGCCGTTGCGAGAGCGGTCATTTCAACCCCCGGCGATAGAGCGTGTCGACATAGACCGCGGCGACCAGCACGAGGCCGACGACGATGTTCTGCATCGGCGCGTCCACCCCCAGCAGCACCATGCCGGACTGCAGGGACTGCATCACCATGGCGCCCAGCATCGCGCCGAGGATGGTGCCGACGCCGCCGGCCATCGAGGTGCCGCCGATGATCGCCGCGGCGATGACGTACAGCTCGTCGAGCGTGCCGTTGGCGTTGGTGGCGGCGTTCAGCCGGGCGGTGGCGATGCAGGCGGACAGGCCGCACAGCGCCCCCATCAGCCCGAACACCATCACCATCACCCGCCGGGTGTTGATGCCCGACAGCTCCGCCGCCTCCGGGTTGCCGCCGATGGCGAAGACGTAGCGGCCGAAGCGGGTGCGCCGCGACAGGAAGGTCATCCCCACCCCCACCGCCAGCGCGATCAGCACCGGGATGGCGAAGCCGTGGGCGACGAAGGGAAGCCCGCCGTCGGTCGACAGCCCTTGCGCCTCCATCATCCGGCGCACCACCGGGACGGGAAGCGGGTAGCTATTGACCACCAGCACCGCGCCGACGATGGCGGCGGCGACCAGCAGGATCACCACCCCCTCCGCCCACAAGGGCCGGACGGGGAAGCCGAAGCCGGCCCGGCGCCGCCGCGTCACCAGGATGGCGGCGACCGACAGCAGGACGGCGGCGATGCCGACCGCCCAGCTGGGGCCGGCGCCGATGGCGCCCTCGAAGCCGCCGCCCAGCCGTTTGAACAGGCCGTCCATCGGCGCCACCGTCTGGCCGGTCGTCACCCACCACGCCGCCCCGCGCCAGACCAGCAGACCGCCCAGCGTGACGATGAAGGACGACACGCCGAGATAGGCGATGATGGCGCCCTGCACCGCCCCGACCGCCCCGCCGACGGCGACGGCCGCCAGCACCGCCATCACCCAGGTCAGCGGATTGTCGAAGCCCCAGATCTCCGGCAGGAAGCGGGCCTGGAGCACGCCGACCACCATGCCGGTGAAGCCCAGGATCGAGCCCACCGACAGGTCGATGTTGCGGGTGACGATGACCAGCACCATGCCCGTCGCCATCACGCCGACGGACGCGGTCTGCACCGACAGGTTCCACAGGTTGCGCGGGGTCAGGAAGGCGCCGCCGGTCAGGATGTCGAAGCCGATCCAGACGATGGCCAGCGCCCCGATCATCCCGACCATGCGGGTGTCCAGCTCCAGCGCGCGCAGGGCGTCGCCGATGCCGGCCCGCCGTCCGGCCGGCGCTTCCGCAGGAGGCGCCGGGGACAGCGTGGTGGACGGCTCCGCCATCAGTTGCAGGCCTTGACGCTGCCGGGCTTCACGCCCTGGCACACCACGTCCTTGGTCACCCAGCCGGCGTCGATCACCTGGCCGAGGTTGTCCTTGGTGATGGCGATGGGGGTGAGGAACAGCGAAGTCATCTTCTGCTTCTTCGGACCGCCGTCGAAGGTGGCGGCACCGGCGATGTCGGTCATCTTCTTGCCGCCCGCCAGCTCCATGGCGATCTCGGCGGCGCGGCGGCCGAGTTCACGGGCGTCCTTCCACACCGACACCGTCTGGGTGCCGAGCGCGATGCGGTTCAGCGCCGCCTTGTCGCCGTCCTGGCCCGACACCGGCACGGTCCCGGCAAGACCCTGCGCCGCCAGCGCCGCGACCGCACCACCTGCGGTGCCGTCGTTGGAGGCGACCACGGCATCGACCTTGTTGCCGTTCTTGGTCAGGATCTGCTCCATGTTCTGCTGGGCGATGGCCGGCAGCCACTTGTCGGTGTAGGCCTCGCCGACATTCTTCACGTCGCCGCGGTCCATCGCGGCCTTCAGCACCTCCATCTGGCCGGCGAACAGGAAGTCGGCGTTGGGATCAGTGGAGCTGCCCTTGATGAAGGCGTAGTTGCCCTTGGGCTTCATCGCGAAGACGCTGCGCGCCTGGAGCCGGCCGACCTCCTTGTTGTCGAAGGTGATGTAGAAGGCCGACGGGATCTCGATGAGCCGGTCATAGCCGACGACCGGGATGCCTTCCGCCGCCGCCTTCTCCACCGCCGGGCGGATGGCGTCGCTGTCCTGGGCCAGGATGATCAGCGCGTTGGCGCCGCGCGAGATCAGCGATTCGATGTCCGACAGCTGCTTGGCCGGCGAGGACTGGGCGTCGGCCGACAGGTACTTGCCGCCGGCCTTCTCGATCACGGCCTTGATCGCCGCCTCGTCGGTCTTCCAGCGCTCCTCCTGGAAGTTGGACCAGGACACGCCGACGGTGGTGCCGGCGGCCAGTGCCGCCGTCGAGGTCATGGTGGTCATGGCAGCCAGCGTCAGGAACAGGCCGGCGGCGGTCGCGGTGAGGCGGTGCTTCATCGTGTTTCCTCCTTATGTGGCCGTCCGGTCATGGCGGCCTTGTTGATCGACGGAAGCAGAGGGGCTGTGGGGCTCAGACGTAGCGGTTGACGATGTTCTCCAGATACTCCTGCCGGCCGGAGCGCGGCTGGGGGTTGATGCCCGAGGTCAGCGCCCGCTCGGCAAGCGTGGCGAGGTCGCGTTTGCCGGACAGGATAGCCTGACCCTCAGCACCGTCCCAGCCGGCGTAGCGTTCGGCCAGCGGGCCGGTCAGGGCGCCGTCCTCCAGCATCTGCGCCGCCTGCAGCAGGGCGCGGGCGCAGGTGTCGACGCCGCCGATGTGGCCGTGCAGCAGGTCGGCGGGGTCGAGCGACTGGCGGCGGATCTTGGCGTCGAAATTCAGGCCGCCGGTGGTGAAGCCGCCGCCCTTCAGGATGTCGTGCATGACCACCGTCAGCTCGCCGATGTCGTTGGCGAACTGGTCGGTGTCCCAGCCCAGCAGCGCGTCGCCGCGGTTCATGTCGAGCGAGCCGAAGATGCCCAAAGCCAGCGCCAGACCGACCTCGTGCTGGAAGCTGTGGCCGGCGAGGATGGCGTGGTTCTGCTCGATGTTCACCCGCACGTCGGCCAGCAGGTCGTAACGCTCCAGGAAGCCGTAGACGGTGGCGACGTCGAAGTCGTACTGGTGCTTGGTCGGCTCGCGCGGCTTCGGCTCGATCAGGATCGGGCCGTCGAAGCCGATCCTGTGCTTGTGCTCCACCACCATCGCCAGGAAGCGGCCCATCTGGTCCAGCTCGCGCTTCAGGTCGGTGTTCAGCAGCGTCTCATAGCCCTCGCGCCCGCCCCACATGACGTAGTTGGCGCCGCCCAGCGCATGGGTGGCCTCCAGCGCGGCGCGGACCTGACCGCAGGCGTAGAGGAAGACGTCCGGGTCGGGGTTGGTCGCGGCACCCGCCATGTAGCGGCGGTTGGAGAACAGGTTGGCGGTGCCCCACAGCAGACGGACCTTGGCGGTCTCCATCTTCGCCGCGAACAGCTCGGTGATGGCCTTCAGGTTGTCGACGCTCTCGGCCAGAGAGTCGCCCTCCGGTGCGGCGTCGAGGTCGTGGAAGCAGAAGAAGGGGATGTCGAGCAGGCGGAACATCTCGAAGGCGACATCGGCCTTGGCACGGGCCGCCGCCATCGGGTCCTGGCCGGGACGCATCCACGGGCGCTGGAAGGTCTCGCCGCCGAAGGGGTCGCCGCCCGGCCAGCAGAAGCTGTGCCAATAGCAGGCGGCCAGCCGCAGATGGTCCTCCATCCGCTTGCCCAGCACGACGCGGTCCTTGTCGTACCAGCGGTAGGAGAGCTGATCGCGGCTGTCCGGCCCGCGGTAGGCCACCGGGGACAGGTCGCCGAAGAAAGAGGCGGTGCTCAAGACGCGAACTCCTTGGCAAGGGGGTAGAGCCGGCGCCAGCGCAGCCAGGCCTGGCTGTACGCTTCGGCGCGGGCCGGATCGGGGGTGAAGGTCTCCAGGCGGCGGGGCTTGCGGCAGACGGTGGCGGGGGATTCTCCGGTCGCCGCCATGCGGCCGAGATGGGCGGCGCCCAGCGCCGCGCCGACCTCGCCGTCCTCGATGCGATGGATGGTGACGCCGAGCGCGTTGGCGCAGATGCGCGCCCACAGCCGCGAGCGGGAGCCGCCGCCGGCAAGGTCGAAGACGGTCGGGGCGCCCTCCCCCAGCGCGACGAGGTTGTCGCGGGAGGCGAAGGCGACGCCCTCCAGCACCGCCTGCACCATCGCGTCGCGCGTGGTCTCGGCCGACAGGCCGGCGAACAGGCCGCGCACGGTGGCGTCGTTGTGCGGGGTGCGCTCGCCCGACAGATAGGGCAGGAAGGCGACCGGCGAGGGGCCGTCAACGGCATCGCCGAGCGGGGCCAGCAGCTCCGCCTCCGGCGCGCCGAGGGTGGAGGCGGCCCAGGCCAGCGAGGCGGCGGACGACAGCATGACGCCCATCTGGTGCCAGACGCCGGGCAGCGCGTGGCAGAAGGCATGGACCGCCAGCGCCGGGTTGGGCAGGAAACGGTCGGTCGTCCGCCACACCACGCCGGAGGTGCCGAGGCTGAGGAAGCCGTCGCCGGGCGCGATGGCGCCGAGCCCGACCGCGCTGGCGGCGCAGTCCCCTGCCCCGCCCGCCACCAGCGGCGGCGTTTTCATGCCCCAGCGGCGGGCCAGTTCGGGCGACAGCTGGGCGACGGCGTCGGAGCCTTCGGCCAGATCCGGCATGTGGGCGCGGGTCATCCGGGTGGCGGCGAGCAGGTCGTCGGACCAGTCGCGCCGGGCCACGTCGAGCCACAGCGTGCCCGATGCGTCCGACATCTCCTCCACCATGGCACCGGTGAAGCGCCAGCGGACATAGGCCTTGGGCAGCAGCACCTTGGCCAGCGCGGCGAAGACCTCCGGCTCCTCCTCCGCCACCCACAGCAGCTTGGGCGCAGTGAATCCCGGCATGGCGATGTTGCCGCTGATCTCCCGAAGCGTCGGGAGGGATTCCTCCAGGGTCGCGCATTGGCGGTGGGAGCGGCCGTCGTTCCACAGGATGGCGGGACGCAGAACCCGGTTGTCGGCGCCCAGCAGCACCGCGCCATGCATCTGGCCGGAGAAGCCGATGCCGAGCACCCCGGCGAGCGCGTCCGGCTGGCGGGCTGCCAGCTCGTCCACCGCGGCGATGGCGGCGGCGACCCAGTCCTCCGGCTCCTGCTCCGACCACAGGGGATGCAGGCGCGAGACGGTGCAGGGGCGGGACGCGCTGCCGGCGACGGCCCCGTCGGCGTCGGTCAGGACCGCCTTGACGCTCGAGGTGCCGATGTCGATCCCGAGAAACATGACTGTCGACCTTTTCTGATGCCCTGGTTCCGATAAGGTCAGGGCAGGTTGTCGCGCAGGATGACCTGGACCCTGATGTGTTCCTGCGCCGCGACGATCTCCTGGCCGGTGACCAGGGCGTGGAGCACCCGGCCCATCGAGCGCACCTCGTGCCCCGGATCCTGGGCGACCAGGGCGGCGAAGCTGCCGTCCAGCAGCATGCGGCGGGTGGCCGGCGTCAGCTCGTGCCCGACGCAGAGGATCTTGCGGGCGAGCCCGGCCTCGGCCAGCGCCTCGCCGATGCCGACCGAGCCCTCGCCGGTGTTGTAGATCGCCACCAGATCGGGCGTGTCGGCCAGCATGCAGCGGACCAGATCGCGGTTGCGGCCGGGATCGTCGCGGCCCTCCACCGGAGTCAGGCAGGTCAGATGGGGATATTCCTCCGCCAGCACCTGCCCGAAGCCGAAGCGCCGCTCGGCATGGTCGCGCAGGCTGCCCGATCCGGTGACGATGCCGACAGAGCCGCCCGGCTCCCCGGCGCGCGGGGGTCCAAGGAAGCGGCCGACCAGCGATCCGGCGGTGCGGCCGGCGGCGATGTTGTCGATGCCGACATAATGCTGGCGCCGCGAGGACGGGGCGTCGGACACCAGCGTCACCACCGCCATGCCGCCCTCCACCAGATCGTCGATGGCGGCGCGGATGCGCGGATGGTCGAGCGCCACCAGCGCCACCCCGTCGAAGCGGCCCGGCAGGGCGGCCAACTGCGCCGCCAGCGTGTCGGCGTCGAACACGTCGGCCTCGACGATCTCCACCCCGATGCGCCGCGCGCGGAACCAGCCGGCCTGGGCGCGGATGGTGTCGGCGATGTCCATCATGAAGCGGTTGCCGCCGCCGGGCAGGATCACGGCGAAGCGCCAGGAGCGTGCCCGCGCCAGCTCCGCCGCCGCCGCCAGCGGGCGGAAGCCCAGCCGCTGCACCGCGTCCTGCACCTTGCGCGCGGTCTTGGCGCTGACGCCGGGCCGCCCGTTGACCACCCGGTCGGCGGTCGCAAGGCTGACGCCGGCCGCGGCCGCGACGTCGCGCAGGGTCATGGGTCCATCGCTGGCGTGATTGTTCATGCCGCGAACATATTCCTGCAATTTGAGGTGCGCAACTCAAATCTTGAGGTCAGGCTCAAGCTCTGCCATTTGGTGGAGAGTTGCGATGTTGGGCCAGTTCGCGCATGCGGAAATTAAGGTGCGTACATCAGATTGCCGCGCGGCGAGCCGCTCATAAGGCTTAGGAATCGCGAATCGCCCTCCCCAGCCGGTGGCGGCAGTACTCCGCCTGGGCGCCGTTACCTACGATTGCGCTCAAGACCGGAGAACTCGCGGCACTTTAGGCTTGCTCCTCCCTCGTGCCACAGCCAGAAGGGTGGAATGCCGCAGCTGAGAACCCATCAGCAACTGGTCAGCGCCATCGCCGACGCCATCGGCCAGCAGCAGACGGAGGTTCGCGACGTTCTGGCGGCGGTGACGCCCGGCGGGGGGAAATCGCTGTTGCCGGTGATCATGGCGGCGGCGCTGCACAAGGCCGGGCGGATCGACCGGGTCTGCTGGATCGTGCCGCGCGACAGCCTGCGCCAGCAGGCGGAGGAGGCCTTCGTCGATCCGCGCTGGCGCGAGGTGTTGGGACACAGCCTTGCCCTGCGCGCCGCGGAGAACGGGCGCGACCTCTGCCGCGGTTTGCAGGGCTACGTCACCACATATCAGGCGGTGGCCGCCGCACCGGACCTGCATCTCCAGGAGTTCCGCCGCCACCGCTACCTCCTGGCGGTGGACGAGCTGCACCATCTGCCGGCGGTGTTCGACACCGACCGCATGGCGGCGGTGGAGGAGGAAACCGCCTGGAGCCGGTCGATCCTGCCGCTGCTGGAGAATGCGTCGGCCCGTCTGCTGATGAGCGGGACGCTGGAGCGCGCCGACGGCCGGCCGATCCTGTGGCTGCCCTACCGCGCGCCGCAGGGAACGCGGAAGGTGCGGGAGATCGATTTCAAGGCGCCGGGCTGGGCGGTGGTGGGATATTCGCGGCGGCAGGCGCTGGCGGAGAAGGCGATCCTGCCGGTGACCTTCGGCGCGATGGACGGGACGGCCTCCTGGCTGGATGCGGAGCGGACCAACCGCTGGGTCGATTCCCTGTCCAAGGCGGGGGAAAACACGCGCGACGCCCTGTTCACCGCACTGCGCACCGGCTTCGCCCAGGCGATGCTGCGCGAGGCCTACCGCTCCTGCCGGGAGCATCGGGCGAAACGGCGGGCGGAGCTGAAGCTGCCGGCGGGGCGCGACGATCCGGGGCTGGGCAAGCTGCTGGTGATCGCTCCCGACCAGGGGACGGCGCGCTTCTATCTGGAGACGCTGCAAGGCTGGATGCCGAAGGCGCAGGCCGGACGCATGGCGCGGCTCGCCATTTCCGAGTGCCGCGACGCGCAGGAGGTGGTCGCCGCGTTTCGCCTGCGCCCCGAACCGGCGGTGCTGGTCTCCGTCGCCATGGCGTACGAGGGGCTGGACGCGCCGTCGATCACCCATGTCGCCTGCCTGACGCACATCCGCTCCCGCCCCTGGCTGGAGCAGGCGATTGCGCGGGCGACGCGGGTGGACCCGCATGGCGGTCCCTACGACCGGCAGCGGGCGCTGATCTACCACCCCTCCGACGCGCTGTTCGAGCAGTTCCGCACCATGGTGGAGACCCAGCAGGGCACCCGCGCCATGGTGAAGACCCGCCGTCCGCAGCAGGAGCTTCCCTTTGAGCGCTCGACGGAGCGCGAGCCGGAGATCATCCCGCTTGAATCCAACGCCACGGCGCTGAGCTTCGCCGTGGTGGCGCCGGGGCCGGACTTTGGAACGCAGGGGAGGGATCCGGGGGAATTGCCGCTGACGCCGAGTGCGGCGGAGCATCACCTGCGCCAGCGCATCGGGCAATTGGTGGCGGCGCAGGTGATCGAGGACGAGGACAACAACCTCGTCGCCGAGGGGCCGACCGGCTACCACATCTACAACGCCGTGCTGAAGCGGCTGATGAAGAAGGCGCGCTCCGAAATGACGCTGTCGGAGCTGGAGGCGACGGTCGGCTGGCTGGAGCGCAACCGGCTGTCGGACCACCGGCACCTGATCCTCGACGATCCGCAATTCACGTGGTCGACACGGCGGCGGGGGCAGCCGGCACGGATGCAGATGCCTCGCGGACGCGACACCGGAAGAATCCCCTCTCCCCCCCGGGGAGAGGGTTAGGGTGAGGGGGATGCGCTGCGGCCCTTATCCAAAAATCCGGCATGTGCGTCCCCCTCACCCCGTCCCTCTCCCCGGGGGGGAGAGGGAGAAATCGGGGAGGGAGAGGGGCAACGGACAGCGCCCTTCCAGCAGGTCGCGGTCGCGGGTCAGGGCGTCGGCCATGAAGTCGAGGAAGGCGCGGACGCGGCCCATGTGGCGCAAATCCTCGTGGGTCAGCAGCCAGAGCTTCGCGTCGGCCTCCTGCACCGGCTCGCCGATGCGGCGGAAGGCCGGGTCGCGGTCGACCACGCCGCAGGGCAGCAGGCCGAGCCCGATGCCGGCCCGCACCGCCTCCACCGCCCCCGCCACCGAATTGACCCGGTAGCGGACGGAGCCGGCCGGGACCATCCGCTTCATCCAGTGGGCGAGGTTGGTGTGGTCGAAGGACTCGTCCAGCCCGACCCAGGGATGGCGGTCGAGATCGCCGCCGGCGCCCGCCTCCTCCAGATAGCCGGTGCCGCCATAGACGGCGAAGGCGAGGCCGGACACCGCGCGGCCCACCAGATTCTCCGGCGGGCTGGTGGTGGCGCGGATCGCCACGTCGGCTTCGCGCCGGGTCAGGCTGAGCGAGGCCTCCGCCGCCACCAGATCGACCCGCAGGTCGGGGTGGCGGCGGCGGAAGGCGGCGATGTGGCGCGGCAGGACGTAGAGCGTCAGGATGTCGACGGTGGTCACGCGCAGGCTGCCGCTGATCCGGGTGTCGCGGCCGGACAGCAGGCGGTTGGCGGCGGCCAGATCCTCCTCCATCTTCTGCGCCACCCGCTGCATCTCGTCGCCCGCCGCGGTCAGCACATAGCCGCCGGGCAGCTTGTCGAACAGACGGGCACCCATCGCCTGCTCCAGCGCCGTCACCCGGCGCAGGACCGTGCTGTGGTTCACACCGAGGACGCGCGCCGCCGCCGACAGCGACCCATGCCGCGCCACCGCCAGCAAATAGCGAAAATCATCCCAATTGCTGCTACCTAGCATTTATTCCCGCTCATTCCTGCATATGCTTTTTGCAAAACTCCCGAATTTGCGCTTACCAGAGCACAGGTTAGGGTCCCCGCCAAGCGCAGCCTGCGCCATCCCATCGAGACCCGGCTTTCTCCCATGTCCGAGCTGCTTCAAGACCCCTTCGTCCAATCCAGCGTGCTGCCGCTGCTGGTCGGCCTGATCCTGGTCGGCGCGCTGCACCTGCTGCGCCGCCCGCTGGCGGCGGCCGGCATCGCCGCCGGCTTCCTGGTCGTCTTCGCGATGGTGATCGGCCTGCCGGCCCTGCCGCCGCCGTCGAGCATGGGCAAGCTGTTCTGGGCGTCGGCCGCCGGGCTGCTGATCGGCGTGGTCGCCGACGTGGCGGGGATCCGCGGCCGGATCGCGTCGGCGGTGCTGGCGGTCTGGCTTGCCGCATCTCTGCTGTGGATCGCCCTGCCCGCGCTCGACTCGGCGGCGGCAATCGTCACCCTGGTCGTCCTGCTCGGCACGGCGGCGTGGGTCGCTTTTGCCCGCGTTTCGCAGACGCAAGGGGCCGAAAGCCCGACGGCGCCGGCCGCCTCGCTGCTGGCGCTGGCGCTGGCGGTCGGCGGCACCGCGCTGATCGGCTCCTCGGCCTCCATCGCCCAGATGGCGCTGGCGCTGGCGGCGTCGGCCGGTGGGTTCCTGCTGTGGAACTGGCCGGTGGAGCGCCATGGCTGGGGCCTGTCGGGCCGGGTCGCCACCGGCATCGCCGTCCTGCTGGCCGCCGTGCTGGCCCTGTTCACCCAGACCCAGGCCGCGGTTCTGTTGCTGGCCCTGCCCGCCCTGTTCGCCGGCCATGTCCGCCGCTTTCTTCCCCAGGGCGACGGCCCGGTCGGCCGCGCCGCCTCGTCGGCCGCCGTCACGGTGGTCGCTGTCCTTCCGGCGCTGGTCGCCATCGGCGCGGCCTTCGCGCTGAGTGGCGGCGAAGCGTCGCCCTACTGATCCTTCCTTCCAGTCAATCCTGTTTTCCGGAGTTCCGTTCATGAAGAAGACCCTGTTTGCCGCCGCCCTGTTCGTCGCGACGGCGACCGGTGCCGTTTCCACCGCCTTCGCCGCCCCGGTCAGCTACAAGATCGACCCGGCGCACACCGCCGTCGCCTTCATCGTCAACCATGTCGGCTTCTCCAACGTGATCGGCCGCTTCAACACGGTCGGCGGCGAGGTCAGCTTCGACAAGGACGCTGTCGAGAAGAGCACCGTCACCGTCACCATCGACACCACCAGCGTCGACACCAACCACGCCAAGCGTGACGAGCATCTGCGCTCGCCGGACTTCTTCAATGCGAAGGAGTTCCCGAAGATGACTTTCAAGAGCACGAAGATCGAGAAGACCGGCGACAAGACCGGCAAGCTGCACGGCGACCTGACCATGCTGGGCGTGACCAAGCCGGTGGTGCTGGACGTCACCTTCAACAAGGACGGCGTCAGCCCGGCCAGCAAGCTGGAGACCGCCGGCTTCTCCGCCCGCGGCACGGTCAAGCGCACCGAGTTCGGCATGAAGTACGGCGCCCCGGCCATCGGTGACGACATCCAGCTGCTGATCGAGGTCGAAGCGGTCAAGTCCTGATCGCCGGCAGTCTTCGACTGTTGCAGAGTGGGAGGGGCCGGTTCGCCGGCCCCTTCGCCTATGTGCCGATTGGAATGGAGGAACCGCGATGCCGCAGCTTGTGAACGGTGTTTGGGAAAAGGGCGACATCGCGGCCAGCGAGATCAAGGGCGGCGCCTTTCACCGCGAGCCGACCCGCTTCCGCGACTGGATCACGCCGGACGGCGCGCCGGATGCCGATGGGAAGCCGACATTGCCGGCGGTGGCCGGACGCTATCATCTCTATATTTCCTATCTGTGTCCCTGGGCCTCGCGCACGCTGATCTTTCGCGCGCTGAAGGGGCTGGAGGGGGTGATCGGCATGTCCGCCGCCGAGCCGGTGCTGGGCGAAGACGGCTGGGTCTATGGCGAGGAGCAGGATGGCGGACCGGGCGTCGGCCGCTTCCGCCATCATTACAGCCTCTATACGGCGAGCGACCCGACCTACACCGGCAAGGTGTCGGTCCCGGTTCTGTGGGACCGGCAGGAGGGGCGGATCGTCAACAACGAGTCGGCGGACATCATCCGCATCCTGAACGGCGCCTTCGATGGGCTGACCAGCAACCGGCTGGACCTCTATCCCGAGCCGCTGCGGCCGGAGATCGACCGCTGGAACGAGCTGGTCTATACGACCGTCAACAACGGCGTTTACCGCTGCGGCTTCGCCAAGTCGCAGGCCAGCTACGACGAGGCGTTCGACGCGCTGTTCGCCACGCTCGACCGGCTGGAGGAGCGGCTGTCGGCCAGCCGCTATCTGGCTGGCGAGCATCTGACCGAAGCCGACTGGCGCCTGTTCGTGACGCTGGTGCGCTTCGACGCCGCCTATCACGGCGCCTTCAAGTGCAACCTGCGGCGGATCGGGGATTATCCCAACCTGTCGGCCTATCTGCGCGAGCTGTACCAGTGGCCGGGCATCCGCGAGACGGTGAAGATCGACCATATCAAGACCGGCTACTACACCAACCCGGCGATCAACCCGACGCTGATCGTGCCGAAGGGGCCGGCGCTGGATTTCGACCGTCCGCATGATCGCGACCGGCTGCCGGGCAAGGGCATCTGGCAGCGCGGCTGATACAGCGACGACAGGAAAGGCGGTTTCCATGAGCGGCAACACGACAGACGGTTCCGGTGAGGTCCTGCGCCTGGCCCCCGTCTCCGGGACGGCGGCAAGGCGGCTGGTCATCCTGCTGCACGGCGTCGGGTCGTCCGGCGCCGACCTGATGCCGCTGGCCCAGTCCTGGCGGGGGGCGCTTCCCGACGCCGCCTTCGCAGCGCCAAACGCACCGCAGCCCTTCGACATGGGCAACGGGCATCAATGGTTCAGCATCGCCGGGGTGACGGAGGCGAACCGCCCCGCCCGCGTCGCCGCTGCCCTGCCGGCGCTGGCCGAACTGATCGAGGCCGAACGGCAGCGGGTGGGCGTCGCTCCCGCCGACGTGGTGCTGGTCGGCTTCAGCCAGGGCAGCATCATGGCGCTGCATCTCGCCATGACCGCTCCGGAGCGCTGCGGTGCCGTCGTCGCCTTCGCCGGCCGCATCGCTGCACCGGTCGAAACGCCGGATGGGGCGGGGCACCGTCCGCCGATCCTGATGGTCGGCGGTGCGGCGGACAGCATCATGCCGCCCGCCGTGGTGCAGGCCGCCGCCACCCATTTCCGCTCCGCCGGCTTCGCGGTGGAGGAGCATCTGCTGCGCGGCGTCCCGCACACCATCACCGCCGCCGGTGCGCAGCTCGGCCTAGATTTCCTGCAACGCGTCCTGCCGTCGGCGTGACCGCCGCGGCCGGGTGAGCAGAACCCCGGCGGTCAGCAGCTGGCCGAGGGTCCAGAAGACCGCCGCGGCGGTCAGCAGACTCATCGACGGCCACCAGACCGCCGCCACGCGCAGCGCCGCCGCCAGGGCGATCAGCCCGACGGCGACGCTGGCGGCGGGCGGGAAACGCTCCGGCTCCGCTTCGCGTTGCAGGGTGGTGCGGATCGTCATGGCGCTGGCGAGGATGCCGAGCGCGCCGACCCCCAGCAGGTGCCAGCCGGCGGCGGGCGGCAGGCCGAGCAGCGCCGTGCCAGCCGACAGCAGCCAGCCGGCGCCGAGGCAGAGATAGCCCAGATGCAGGCTGGCGATCTCCGGCCGGCGCAGCAGCAGATGCGGCTTCCAGCGGGCGAGCCGCAGCAGTGCGCTCGTCCCGGCCATCGCGGCCCCGGCGGCGCCGGCGAGGGGCAGCAGGCCGGTGGCGGCCGACAGCAGGCAGAGGGCGGCCCCGGCGATGCCCATCGCCTCCAGCCTCGGCTGGACCCGGTGCGCGAGGGTGATCCCCTGGCGGCGCAGGGCTCCGGCGGTCGCGGCGGGGATGACCCGCCCGCCCATGGTCAGCAGCAGCGTGGCGATCAGCAGCAGGGCGACGGGCTGGCCGCTGCCGGGGACAAGGCCCAGCTCCCCCGCCCAGAACAGCGCCTCGGCACCGAGGAAGGCGCCGATCAGCGGGCCGAACACCGCGTTGTGGCCGCTGCGGCCGGTGCGCAGGAAGGGAAGGCCGGCGACGACGAACAGCAGCAGCGGATAGGCGAAGCAGAGCGGGAGTGCCAGCAGCGGCGGCAGCCCGGCCGGAAGGGCCAGCCGTCCGGCGAGCCAGGACAGCAGGGCCACCGCCACCATCGGGCGCGACAGCCGGGTCATCAGGAAGCCGCCGACCACCGCCAGCGCATAGCCCAGCGTCATCTCGTGCGCATGCACGGCCGGCGACCAGCCCGCCGGCAGCAGGCCACCGACCTGTGCCAGCCACAGCGGGACGGCGAGCGCCGCATAGAGCGCCGCGGCCGGGTACATCGTCCGGTGGGCGCTGGTGGAAGGGGTGGGCATGGCGGGGACCTTCGCTGGAATGCTGCGGTCATTCTGGCGCCATGCCGGATTTCGCGCTTTGAGCCGCAACAAAGTCGTGCACGAATGGATGCCGATCACGACCCCTCCCCCGCCCCCGATCCCGCCCAGCGCGCCAGGACGACCGCCATGCCTCCGCCCCCAGACCCTGCCGTACTGCGCGGCATGCCGCTGTTCGCCGGGCTGGATGCCGATGCGCTGGGGGAGGCCGTCGCGCTGGCGCGGCCCCGGCTGCATGTCCGCGGCACCGCCCTCTTCAGCCAGGGGGAACCGGCGGCGGCCGGCCATGCGCTGATCGACGGGCGGGTGAAGATCGTGCAGACCGGCCCCGACGGGCAGCAGGTGGTGATGCGCTTCATCGGCCCCGGCGAGATGTTCGGCACGCTGGCGATCTTCACCGACGGGTTCTATCCGGCCGATGCCGTCGCGGTGGCCGATTGCGTCGAGCTGTCCTGGCCGGCCGCCGCGATGACCGAGCTGATGGACCGCCATCCCGCCATCGCCCGCAACGCGCTGGCGATCGTCGGCGGGCGGCTGCGCGAAGTGCAGAACCGCCTGCGCGAGGTGGCGACGGAGCGGGTGGAGCGCCGCATCGCCCACGCCCTGCTGCGGCTGGTGCGCCACGCCGGGCGGCGGGTGGAGGCCGGGGTGGAGATCGACTTCCCGCTGTCCAGGCAGGACGTGGCGGAGATGACGGGCACGACGCTGCACACCGTCAGCCGCACCCTGTCGGCCTGGGAAAGCCAGGGCATCGTCGAGAGCGGCCGGCAGCAGGTGGTGATCCGCAAGCCCCATGCGCTGGTCGCCATCGCCGAGGATCTGCCGCCGGTGCCGCCGCCCGCCGAGCGGGATTGACTGCGACCGGATGCCGGACCGGGGCGGGACGCCCCCCGTTCCGGGGTTTGTGCTGGAGCAAAGAAGGGGGCGGCGATCCGGGATACAGGGGGGCATGGCGATCCTGCCGCTCCCCCACAGACCAGACGGACGACGATGCCGACCATGACCTCCCCCGCCGCGCCCACCGCCCCCCATGCCGAGCGGGCCGAACCGGTTCTCGATCTCCGCGCCATCCCGCCCTACCAGCGCCACCAGCTGATCTTCGCGTCGGTGCAGGACCTGACGCCCGGCGACGGCTTCTCGCTGGTCAACGACCATGACCCGCGTCCGCTGCACCACCAGCTGCTCAGCCTGTTCGGCGCCGGCTTCGCCTGGGAGTATCTGCAACAGGGGCCCGAGGTCTGGCAGGTCCGCATTTCCCGGCCCGAGGGGGCGGCGGCGACCAGCCTGCGCGTGCGCATCGACCGCAACGGCGACGTGACGGTCGCCGCCGGCGACGCGCGGCTGGGGCCGGACGGCAATGGCGGCTCGGTCTGCGAGGTGACGGATGTCCCGCCCGGCACGGCGGAGGGGGACGTGCTGGCGCTGTTGCAGGGGGTGATCCCGCCGGCCGGCGTGGTCAGCATCGCGTATGAGCGGCTGCTGGCCCGGCGCAACGGGTCCTGCTGCGGCGGCATGTGCGGCTGAGGAGCCCGCTCCGCCGATGGCCCCGCTCCGCTGATGGGCAGGGTTGCGGCAACCATTTCCGTCCCCGTCCGGTTCTGTGTGCGAGGCATCGCCGCATCGCACACAGACCGCCGGATCAGGAGACAGGCATGGACCGCAAGGACGACACCGTCACGCCGCAGGACCCCCGCACGAAATATCCGCGCCCGCCCTTCAACGGCCAGTCGCAGCCCTGGCCGGGGCTGGCCCGCGACATGGATCCGCCGCCCGACCATGGCGAGACCAGCTACAAGGGTTCCGGCCGGCTGGCCGGGCGCCGGGCGCTGATCACCGGCGGCGATTCCGGCATGGGCCGGGCCGCCGCCATCGCCTATGCCCGCGAGGGCGCCGACGTCGCCATCAATTATTTCCCGACCGAGGAGCCGGACGCCCAGGACGTCGTCGCCCTGATCGAGGAGGCCGGCCGCAAGGCGGTGGCGATCCCCGGCGACCTGCGCGACGAGGCGTTCTGCAAGAAGCTGGTGGCCGATGCCGTCGCCGGGCTGGGCGGGCTCGACATCGTCGTCTGCAACGCGGCGCGCCAGCAGGCCTTCCCGTCGATCCTCGATGTGAGCAGCGAGGAGTTCGACGCGACGATGAAGACCAACATCTACGCCCCCTTCTGGATCATCAAGGCCGCCCTGCCCCACCTGAAGCCGGGTTCGGTCATCATCGGCACCACGTCGGAACAGGCCTACGACCCGACGCCGGACCTCTACGCCTATGCCCAGACCAAGGCGGCGACGATGAACTACGTCAAGTCGCTGGCCAAGCAGCTGGCGGACAAGGGCATCCGCGTCAACGGCGTGGCCCCCGGCCCGATCTGGACCCCCCTGCAGGTCAGCGGCGGCGCCAGCCAGGAGAAGCTGAAGCAGTTCGGCAGCCAGACCCCGTTCGGCCGTCCCGGCCAACCGGCCGAGCTTGCCAGCATCTATGTCCAGCTCGCGGCGGAGGATGCCAGCTTCACCACCGGCCATGTCTATGGTGCGGCGGGCGGCAGCGGGCAACCGTAAGGGAGGGCGCTTCAGGGGGGATGGAACGGCGTGGAACAGGGTTCCGGGTGGTGTTCCATCCTGCCCGGTTCCTTTCCCTCCCCCGATGTCAGGCCTTCAACGGCATCGTGAAGGTGAAGCATGTCTCGTCGGCGTCGGACCGCACGTCGATCCTGCCGTCATGTGCCTGGGCGATCTGGGATGCGATGTAGAGCCCCAGGCCCAGCCCCCTGCTTTCGGTCCTCCCCTCCCCCCGCCTGAAGGGCAGGAAGAGCGTATCGACCTGTTCCGGCGGGATGGGCCGTCCCGCGTTGGTTACGCGAATGGTCAATTCGCCCGCGACGGCGGCGGCAGCGATCCGGACCGGCATCGTGGCGGAGCCGTGGGTAACGGCGTTCGACAGCAGGTTGGACGCCATTTGGGCGAGGCGGGGATGATCGGCGGTGACGGTCGCAGGCAGGTCGAACAGTGCGGTTATCTCACGGCCGGGATGGGCGATCCGCATTTCGTCGACGACGTGCTGGAGAGTGGCCGCGAGATCGCCCTCCGCCACCGCAAGGGCGATGCCCCCACCTATCCGTGCCCTCGCCAGATCCATGACGTTCTCGACGAGGCCGGACATCCGCGAGAGGCTCGCCTTCATCAGCCTGAGCACCAGCGGGCTCTGGTGGGTCCAGCCGCCATTCAGCAGGAGGGTCGTCCCGGCGTCCAGCGCCGCGATGGGGTTGCGCAGGTCGTGTCCCACCACCGCGACGAACTGTTCACGCAGGTTCGCCAGATCACGTTCCCGGTCGAGCGACGCGGTCGTCGATCTGAGGTGGGCCTCCGCGTCGAGATGATGGGCGATGAGTTCGGCGAAAAGCCTGAAGGCGCCCAGCACCTGCGGGTTGTCGACCTTGGCCGGGGTCGGGTCGATGGCGCAGAGCGTGCCCCAGAACTCGCCGTCCGCCAGGATGATCGGTTCGGAGATATAGCTCCTCAGCCCATAGATCCGGGGGGTATGGTGGTCGCAATATTGCGGATCCGCGCTGGCGTCGTCGAAGACGATGGTCCGGCGATGACTCCGGATCTCGTTGCAGAGCGTGCTCTCGACCGGCAGTTCGTCGCCGGGCTTCAGACCGAAGCCCACCGGGTCGAGCACCTGACAGGCGACCCAACGTGTCTCCGTCACACGGGCGACGGCCGCGAAGCCCATGCCCGTCATGCGCAGCACGACATCGAGGATGGTCGGTACGGCCGCGATTCCGGAGACCTTGCCAACGGTCCCGGCGAAGTCCTCTGCAGCGGTCTTCTGCCCCAATATGCGGGGCTGCGCCTGCTGGCCGGCCTTCAGCGCCGCAATGACCTCGGTGGTCTCAAGGGCCGTCGCGGCGGCTTCCGCCAGCGCTTCGAGCGTTTCGACTTCCCAGCCATCCGGGTTGTAGGGCTGCGACCAGTAGGCCCCAATCGCCGCGATGGGGTCATCGGCACGCACCGGCACCATCGCGACCGCGCGCACGAAGGTTTCGCGGTACAGTTCATGAGGGATCCGCTCGTCAAGCGAGATGTCGGGAATGACGGCGGTTTTCCGGTTGATCATCGACCATCCGCTGATGCAGGCGGAGGCGGGAAACTTCTGCCCCTTCCACAGCGGACCGATCGCGTCCTCTTCCACATAATGGCAGAGGTCGCCCTCCTTCAGGACGATGGCGATCCCCTGGCAGCCGATCAGGGACCTCGCGCTGGCCCGGATGGTCGCGACGACATCGTCCGTGCTTCTGGCCCGCGAGATCTGCGCGAGCGCTTTCGTGAGCGTGGCGAGTGGCGTGGATGGCCTGGAGCGCTGATCCATCGCGGTACGGTCCTCTCCGGCGAAGGCCGTTTCTGCAAGTCGGCACTTTCGCACGAATCCCGTTCCGAAGGATAGGAACATCGACGAAGACCTGATCGCGACCGGGGGCATGGCGCGGTCGGGCCGTTGCAAGGGCCGGGGATCGGCCGGGCTTCAGCCCATCATGTCCTCGCCGGACCGGCGGCGGGCGGGTGCAGCGGCCCTTGCCCCGGCGGTTTTCGGCGGCAGGGCGACGCAGAGGTCGAACCCGGCCAGCAGACCCAGGCTCAGGATCGAGGTGGCGGCGCTGATGCAGAGGATGGTCATGGGATCGCTCCGTCCGAAAGGGCTGACATCTCGGTGCCGTTCAATCGACCGGGGGATGGTCGGCGGCGATGGGGCGATCCTGGACGCATCCGGCCTCCGGGTCTGTGAGCGGTGCCACAGCCCGGCTCATTGCGAAGCGCGGATCGAGCGGAACCCGGCAGCGTCGGCGGGCGCTTACCGCCTGCCGGCTTCGTTGTCCTTCTTCGCCTGTTCCTCCTTCGCCCGGTCGTGATGCCACTTGATGGCGAAGAACATCCCCGTGCCCAACACGATGATCTTGAACGGGAAGAAGACCAGAGGGAACCAGTCGTACATCTTGAACATCTCCCTGCGAATAACGTCAGGACAGGACGCCGTCCTTCGTCAGCGGATGCCGACGGCGGTCGGGTCGGGCGCGGGGCCTTGTCTGCCGCGCCTGCGCGCGGAAGACAGACGGCTGGGTTGGCGTGGCTGTACCGAAGAGGCGGCCACGCCTGCTTGGATGGCATCGCTTGGTTCCCCAGGAGGAAATCCAATCAATTCATCCATACAATGCGTGGATGTATGCTCTGTTGAGGCCTACAATGTCAACAGACATGCATGCAATGCACCGTTGAGATTCATACAGCCATCGAAGATACAGCGGATGCCCCGGCCGGAAAATCGGCCGCTCGGTGTGATCCCGGGCGCGATCCCGGGCGCGATCCCGGGCGTGATCCCCTGGCAGGCCCCGGCGGTCCTTCGGGGCGCTGCGCTGAAACACCGCATCGGCCGGGGGAAGCGCCGGCTGTACGACCATGAGCGGCCGCTCCTGTGCCGGCGAGCGCGGCCTGACGCCAAGGGCTTTTTCAAGCTTGAACTTGACCGAGGTCAATGACGTCAGGCGGTTACCGGCTTTCATGGGCGGCGGAATGACCGATGAGGAGGGAAGCCGCCCATGCGCGATCCCGATGCCGCACAGACTGTTTCCGTTTGCAATTCCCCCGCCGGCGAGCGTGCCCGCCGGTTCGAGACCGGATTGAGCCGGGCCGGGCTGGGGCTGGTGCCCAGGCTGGGGCGGCGGGCCAGCGATGCGCTGCTCGCCCGGCTGCTGCGGCTGCTGGCCGACTGTCATCCGCGCGCCTTCGAGGCCCTGCGCGAGATGCCGGACGCCCGCGTGCTGATCGAGCCGGTGGACGCGCCGGTCGCCCTGCTGATGCGCGTCGGGCCCGAGATGTCGCTGCATGCCCTGCCGCGCGGCGCCGACGGTGTGGGCGAGGCGTTGGGCAAGGCGGGGGCCGATGCGGTGGTGCGCGGGCCTTATGACAAGCTGCTCGACCTGCTGGAAGGGCGGATCGACGGCGATGCGCTGTTCTTCCGGCGCGAGCTGAGCATTTCCGGCGACACCGCGCTGATCCTGGCGCTGCGCAACACGCTGGACGGCGAGGACGAGATGGATCTGGTGGCCGACGCCGCCTCCATCGCCGGGCCGCTGGCCCGCGCCCTGCCGGTGCTGCGGCGCAATGCCGGGCCGGTGCTGGACCGGATCGACGCGGCGCGCCGGCTGCTGCCGCCGCCGCTGCGCCGCGGGATCGAGCGGCTGGAGGCACGGCTCGGCGGGACGGCGGGGACGCCGCCCGGCGGGCTGCCGGGGAAGCTGCCGGGCATGGGGGCGTAGGGGATCATGGACAATTTCGAGCTGATCTGCCCGGCGGGGACGCCGGCCGCCTTGCGGGCCGCCGTCGATGCCGGGGCCGATGCCGTCTATCTCGGCTTCCGGGACGAGACCAACGCCCGCAACTTTCCGGGGCTGAACTTCACCCGGCAGGATGTGGCCGACGCGGTCGATTACGCCCATGCGCGCCGCGTCGAGGTCTATGTCGCCATCAATACCTACCCGCAGGCGGGCAATCTCGGCCCCTGGCGGAAGGCGGTGGACGATGCGGCGCGGCTGAAGGTGGATGCCGTCATCCTGGCCGATCCGGGGCTGCTGGACTATGCCGCGAAGCGCCATCCCGATTTGCGCCTGCATCTGTCGGTTCAGGCGTCGGCCGCCAATGTCGAGGCGATCCGGCTCTACCGCGAGGCCTTCGGCGTGCGCCGGGTCGTGCTGCCGCGCGTGCTGACGGTGCCGGAAATCGCCAGGCTGAACGCCGAGATCGACATCGAGACCGAGGTGTTCGTCTTCGGCGGCCT
This sequence comes from Azospirillum sp. TSH64, assembly GCF_003116035.1. GTDB lineage: Bacteria > Pseudomonadota > Alphaproteobacteria > Azospirillales > Azospirillaceae > Azospirillum. Next base: position 6,731,781 of record NZ_LGQW01000015.1, on the reverse strand, counting down.
CTGCCCGATGGCGGAGGGGCGCTGTTCGCTGTCCTCCTACGCCACCGGCCTGTCGCCCAACAAGCAGGGCGTCTGTTCGCCGGCCAACCATGTCCGCTACGAACAGCGGGGCGGCGCGCTCGCCTCGACGCTGGGCGGCTTCACCATCAACGTCTTCGGCGAGGGCGAGCAGGCCGGCTATCCGACGCTGTGCAAGGGCCGCTTCGTTGCCGGGGAGGGGCCGGCCTACCTGTTCGAGGAGCCGACCAGCCTGAATGCCATGGACCTGCTGCCGGAGCTGAAGGCGGCCGGGGTGCGGGCGCTGAAGATCGAGGGGCGGCAGCGCGGCAAGGCCTATATCGCCGCGGTGGTCCGCGCCTATCGCGAGGCGCTGGAAACCTTCGCCGCCGGACGGCCGGTGCCGCACATCGATCTGCAGGCGATGGTCGAGGGCGGGACCCAGACCACCGGAGCCTATACGCGCGCGTGGCGATAAGCCTTTGGGCGCTGAGGAGTTTTACGGAATGACTGCGTCACTCACTTTGGGGCCGGTGCTGTTCAACTGGCCGGTCGACCGCTGGCGCGACTTCTACGCCCGGATCGCCGACGAGGCGCCGGTGGACACGGTGATCGTCGGCGAGATCGTCTGCTTCAAGCGGGCGCCCTTCTTCGCCGAGGCGATGGGCGAGGTGATCGAACGGCTGGCCGCCGCCGGCAAGACGGTGTGGCTCGCCAGCCCGATCCTGGTCGGCAGCGAGCGCGAGCGTTCGGCGATGCGCGATCTGGTGAGGTCGGATGCCACATTGCCCGATGGCGGCCTGCCGGAGGGTGGTTTGGTCGAGGCGAACGACATGGGGGCGCTGGCGCTGCTGGCCGGGCGGCCCCATGCGGTCGGGCCGACGATCAACGTCTACAACGAGGCGACGCTGGGCTGGATGGCCGGGCGCGGGGCGGTGGCGGTGTCGCTGCCGGCGGAACTGCCGGCGGCCACCGTCGCCGTGCTGGCGAAGGCCGGGCGGGAGCTGGGGATCGAGACCGAGGTGCAGGTCTGGGGGCGGGCGCCGCTCGCCATCTCGGCCCGCTGCTATCACGCGCGCGCCCATGGGCTGCACAAGGACGGCTGCCAGTTCGTCTGCGGCAACGACCCGGACGGCATGCCGGTGACGACGATGGACGGCCAGCCCTTCCTGACCGTCAACGGCACCCAGACGATGTCGCACGGTTGCCTGTGCCTGGCGGCGGAGATGCCGGCGCTGGTGGCGATGGGGGTGGACCGTTTCCGCCTGTCGCCGCAGGCGATGGACATGGTGCGGGTCGCCGAGGCGTTCCGGGCGGTGCTGGACGGGCGGCGCGACGGGGCGGAGGTCGCCGCCGAACTGGGCGGGCTGATCGACGCGCCGCTGGTCAACGGCTTCTACCACGACACCGCGGGGGCTCTGCGGGTGGCGTGAGGGGGGCTCCCCCTCTCCCCGGGGGGAGAGGGGATTGCCGCAGCCTCGTCGCCGTCCTTCAAGCGGGCCGCCGCAGGATGCGGCCGTCGGGGTGGGTGAAGCGGGCGGTCACGCCGGGATAGGCGGCCAGGATGGCCGGAGCCCGGTCCGCCGGCACCACCGACAGGGCGGTCGACAGGGCGTCGGCCGTCGTCGCGTCCGGCGCCTGCACGGTGACCGCCAGCCATTGGGCGGCACAGGCGCCGCTCGCGGGGTCGAACAGGTGGGTGAAGCGGCCGGCGGCGTCGAACTGCGTGCCGTAGCCACCCGAGGTCGCCATCGCGCCGTCGGTGAGATCCACGGTCTCCGTGCTGCGGTCCGGCGCCCTGGGATCGGCGAGCCCGACCGTCCAGGGGCGGCCGGAGGGATGATGGCCGAGCGCCCGCAACTCGCCCATGTCGACCAGGACATTGTCCATGCCCTCGGCCTTCAGGCGCTGGCTGACGCGGTCGGTGACGTAGCCCTGGGCGATGCCGTTCAGCGTCACCGCCATCCCCTTGGCGGCGAAGGCGATGCGGTCGGGCTCCACCCGCAGGGCGCGGACATCGACCAGCGCGCGGGCGGCGCGGACGGCACTCTCCGGCGGGCCGGCGGGGTCGGCGTCCGCGCGCTCGAAATGGCCGGCATAGAGCTGCCACAAGGGCTGCACCGTTGGATCGAAGGCGCCGCCGGTGGCGCGGCCGAAGGCGGCGGCCTCGGACAGCAGGCGGACGAGGTCGGCGGGCGGGTCGTCCAGCCGGCCGTCGCGGTTCAGGCGGCGCAGCGCGGAGTCGGGGCGGTAGAGGCTGAAGACGCGCTCAAGCCGCTCCACCTCCTCCAGGCTCAGCGCGATCAGGCGGTCGGCTTGCGCCCCGTCGGGATGGGCGATGGTCAGGCTGGCGTCGGCGCCGAGTGCGACGCCGCGCCAGACGCGCACAGGGACGTCTTCGGCGCGCAGCAGCCGGTGCGGCAGAAGCGACAGGCCGGCGGCGACGGCGCCGATGGCGAGGAAGCGGCGTCTGTTCAGCATCAGTGCTCTCCCTCGGCCATGGTGGCGGCGGGCGGGGTGAGGATCCGGTCCTCGTGCACGTCGGCGAAGCGCAGGACCGTGCCGCCGTTGGCGGCGGCGAAGCGTTCGGCGGCGGCCTTGTCGGAGAAGGGATAGGGCTCCGCCTCGCCCATTCCGCCGCGCAAGCGGCTGCCCAGCACGTACCAGGCCTTGCGCGCCTCCACCCAGGCCGTCATGTCGGGGGCGGCGGGGTCTGTCGCCTTGGCGACGTCGGTGACGTAGATGGCGCCGATCTCCTTCGGCTCTTCGGGCAGCATGGTGAAGGCGAAGGTGTCGCGGACGGAGGACAGCCAGATCGGCCGCTCCTGCCCCTTCACCAGGATCTGGCCCTTGGGGCCGGAATGGTCGGCGAGGTTCATGCCGCAGTAATGGCCGACGGCGTCGGCGGTCAGGGTGGCGGGCGGCGGCGGGGCGACCTCCGCCCTCTCCTGCTTGCAGGCGGCGAGCGGTGCCAGGAGGGCGGCGGCGACAAGGAGGGTTCGGAGGGTGCGCATCAGATCTGCTTCCTCGAAAAGAGGGTGGCGGCCAGCGCCAGCGGGGCGGCGATCCAGCCGGCCATCACCGCCAGCAGCAGCGGGACCGAAAGCTGGACATGGGCGGTGAGCCCGGCGGTGCCGGCGAAGGCGCTGACGCCCTTGAAGCCGGTCAGGTTGAACAGGCGGTAGGCGTCGGCCGGGTTGGCGAGCAGCAGCCAGTTCAGCGTCTCCACCCCCAGGCCGCTGCCGCTGGCGAGGATGCCGAGCAGCGCCATGTCGTAGAGCAGGACGAATCCCAGCCAGACCGCCACCGCGATGCCGGCCGCCGTGCCGCGGTCGCGGACGATGGTGGAGGCGAGATAGCCGAGCGCGGTGAAGGCGGCGCCCAGCATCACGCTGGACCCGATCATCGCGGCGAAGGCGCGCCAACTCTCCGGCCCGATGGCGGTGCCGCCCATGGCGAGCGCCACCCCGGCGGCGCCGTAGCCGACCACGGTGGCCAGCGCGATCACCGCGGCATGGCCGAGGAACTTGCCGAGCAGAAGCTGCCAGCGTGCCACCGGATAGGACAGCAGCAGGGTCATGGTGCCGCGGTCGATCTCGCCCACCACGGCGTCGAAGGACAGCAGCAAGGCGATCAGCGGCAGCAGGAAGATGGTCAGGCTCGACAGGCTGACGATGGTGACCTCGACCGGGCCGACGCCGACCGTGCCGGTGGGGACGGAGCCGAGGAAGCTGAGCGTCAGGGCGAGTGCGGCCATCAGCAGGGTGGTGGCGACGACCCAGCGGTTGCGGGTCGCCTCGCGCAGTTCCTTGCCGGCGATGATGAGCAGCGTGTTCATTCGGCAGCCTCCCGGCGCAGGAAATGGGCGTACATCTCGTCCAGGCTGGGCTGGAGGATCTCGATGTCATCGACGGCGAGGCCGTTGCAGGAAATGCGGCGGACCAGGGCGACCTTGTCGTCGTTGGCGCAGGCCAGTTCGACCACGCCGCCGGCCAGCCGGGTCAGCGCGGCGCCCTCCCCCACCCGTGCGGCGAGCGCGTCGATGTCGCCGGTCGGCAGGGTCAGGCGGATGCGGACCGGCAATTGGGCGAGGCTGCGCAGGGTGGCGAGCGAGCCGTCGGCGACCTTGCGGCCGCGGTTCATCACCACGACGCGGTCGGCCTGCCCTTCCAGCTCGGTCAAAGCGTGGCTGCACAGCAGGATGGTGGTGCCGCGGTCGCGCAGCTCCGCCACGATGGCGTAGAAGCTCTGGCGCAGGGCCGGGTCGAGGCCGGTGGTCGGCTCGTCGAGGAACAGCAGCTTCGGGCCGCCGAGCAGGGCCTGGGCCAATGCCAAGCGCTGGCGCATGCCCTTGGAGTAGGTCCCGACGCGGCGCTTGATGGCGGCGGGCTCCAGCCCGACCCTCTCGAACAGCGCGTCGTTGTCGCGGCAGGGCGCGCCCTTCAGACGGGCGTAGAAGTCCAGCGTCTCCCGCCCGGTCATGCTGGGGTGGAAGGCGACATTCTCCGGCAGGAAGCCGATCCGGCGGCGGATGGGGGAGCAGGCGGCGCTGGCCGGGTCGCCGCCCAGTACGCGGATGCGCCCCTCTGTCGGGGTGGTCAGGCCGAGCATCAGCTTGATCAGCGAGCTTTTGCCGGCGCCGTTGTGGCCGACCATCGCCACGCATTCGCCGGGCGCCAGCGTCAAATCCACGCCGCGCACCGCCTCGGTCTCGCCATAGCGCTTGGTGACGCCCTGCACCTGTGCGGTGAAGTCGGTCATGGCTGTTTCCTTTCGGCAGTCTGGAGCAGGCTCGGCATGGGGGGAGGCGTCATCAGGGGCGCGCTGTCGATCACGCCGCCGGGGTGCAGGGCCGGGAACTGCTTCTGCGCCCAGCGGATCACCTGGACGCCGGGGCTGTTCATCAGCAGCTTGGCCGCCGGGTACTCCCACATCACCCGGTCGACCACGTCGTTGGGGCGATAGGGCTCGTCGGAGATGCCGTCGCCATTCAGGTCGAAGGCGGCGTTGTCCGACCAGTAGTTGCCGCGCCCATTCTCCGACCAGTCGAGGTAGCGGGTGCCGACATATTTGACCTGGGTGCGGTTGCCGATGAAGGCATTGCCGGTCAGGCTGTTGCGCTCCGATCCGGCGGTGAAATGGACGCCGATCTCGCAGCCCTCGAACCGGTTGCCGGTGAAGCGGTTCTTGTTGGCGTTGTAGATGAAAACGCATTTCCAGGTGCCGCTGCGCAGCCGGTCGCTCATCGCCTCGCTGTCGCGCGGGATGTCGCTGTCGGGCAGCGCCTCGCCGGCGTCGGACAGCGCACCTGCGAAGCGGCCTTCGATCACGTTGCCCTCGATGCGCGCGCTGTTGGCGTTGTTCAGCATCAGCCCGTGTTCGCGGTCCGCCCTGGAGCGGTTGTTGCGGATCAGCAGGGTGTTGGAGAACATCACCGCATAGCCGACGTTGTTGCCGACGGAGACGTTGTCGGTCAGTTCGGACTCGTTGGTGTACATGTAGTGGACGGCGAACCGGACATGCTCGAACCGGTTGCCGGAGAAGACGTTCTTGCGGGACGAGGTGGTGAACAGCCCGTCCCTCCCCTCTCGCACGCTGTTGTCGAGCACGCGGGTGCCCGGCGCGTTCCACAGCTGGATGCCGTTGCCGCGTTCCGACACGCGCAGGTCGGTGCGGCCGACGATGTCGTTGCGGCGGACCAGGCTGTCGGCCGCTCCCCAGATATAGATGCCGATCAGGTTGTCGCGCAGCCGGTTGTGTTCGACCACCGCGCCGCGGGCCTCCTTGCCGAGGAAGATTCCGGCATTCTGGTCGATCAGGCTGAGGCCGGAGTTGCGGATTTCCAGATGCCGCAGCGTGACGTTGGGGGCGAGGATGGTGAGCGTGCTGCCGCTGCCCTGCCCGTCGATGACTGCCCCCGGCTCGCCGGTCAGGGTGACCGGGGTGCGGACGGTCAGCGGGCCGGGATGGACCCCGGCGGACAGCACCAGCGTGTCTCCCGGCGCCGCGGACGCCAGCGCCGCCTCCAGCCCGCCGGGGGCGACCGTCGCCGTGGCGGCGAGCGCCGGGGCCGGCAGGGCCAGGGTGGCGGCGAGGAATGTCGCGGTGCGGAGGAACATGGCGGGAGTCCGTCGGTGGGGGGATCCCCTCTCCCCCCCGGGGAGAGGGTTAGGGTGAGGGGGGCGCGTGGCGAGGATTGGCTGGGATCGGAAGCTCCTGCGCACCAAGCGACGCCACGCTTTGCATCCCCCTCACCCCGACCCTCTCCCCGGGGGGGAGAGGGGGATTTACGCAGGGGGAGAGCGGTCGATCAGGTCGAGGACGGCTCGACGATCATGCGGCCGGCCATCTCCATGTGCAGGGCGTGGCAGAACCACTGGCAGTAGTACCAGTAGACGCCGGCCCGGTCGGCGGTGAAGGTGACCGACGCGGTCGCCTGCGGGCCGACCTCCATGCAGACGCCGTAGTTGGTGATGCTGAAGCCGTGGGTCAGGTCGTCGATGTCGTCCATGTTGGTGACATAGACGGTGACCTCGTCACCCTGCTTCACCGTGAAGTCCTCCAGACCGAAGGCCGGGGCGCGCTGCCACATGTAGACGCGGACCTTCTTGCCGTCGCGGATGACTTTGGCGTCGTCCTCCAGCACCACGCCGTCCTTCTTGGCCTGCTGGCGCGCCTCTTCCCACAGCGGGTCGTTGCGGTCGTAGACCGAGCGCGGGTTCACCTTGGAGCGGTGGACGATCAGCGTGTCGTGCGGCTCGGCGAAGGTGGGGCCGTCATGCACCAGCTTCATCTCGTCGCCGGAGATGTCGATCAGCTGGTCGTTCTCCGGCTTCAGCGGGCCGACGTTGAGGAAGCGGTCCTTGGAGAACTTGTTCAGCGACACCAGCCACTTGCCGTCGGCCTCCTTGGTCTCGCCCATCGAGCTGTGGTTGTGGCCGGGCTGGTACTGGACGTCCAGCTTCTGGACGATGGGATCGACCTTCTCGCCCTTGAAGGCACGCCGCGCCTTGTCGATGTTCCACTTCACCAGCTGGCTGTCGAGGAACAGGGTGGTGTAGGCGTTGCCGCGGCCGTCATAGGCGGTGTGGAGCGGGCCGAGGCCCAACTGCGGTTCGGCGACCACCACGTCGCGCGGCTTGATCTTGTCGTCGAACAGGTCGTCGAGCAGCCGCACGTCGAACACGGTGACGGTCGGCGACAGCTTGCCGTTGACGGTGACATGGATGCCGTCGGGAGCGGCGTTGATGCCGTGCGGGTTGGCCGGCACCGGGATGTAACGGGTGTAGGGGCTGCCGTGGCGGCCGTCGACCACCGGCACGCCGTTCACCGCCTGGATCTTGCCGGCCTTCACCGCCTCGTCGATGCGCTTCAGGTTGAAGACGACGACCCAGTCCTGCTCGCCGCTGGTCATCTCCGCCGCGGTGACGCCCTCTTCGGAATCGTAGCAGGTGGAGAAGGCGTATTTGCCCTGATAGTCGGCGTCGGTGTTGTCGAGGTTGCCGTCGACCCAGACCTGCCACGCGATCTTCATCGTGTCGCCGTCGATGGCGGTGAAGTGCGACTTGTAGGCCTTGGTGGCGGTCAGGTCGCGGCCGTCGTTCGGGGTCGGCACCCGCTGTTCGCCGTTGGCGAAGACGTAGCCGGTCCGCGGATAACGCTGCGGGCGCAGACCATGGATAGCGGCGGCGTTGGGGATCTCGATGATGGTGTCGGTCTTCATGATGTCGCAGCGGATGCGCGCGACACGGGTGTTGGCCTTGTCGTTGATGAAGATGTAACGGCCATCGTAAGTGCCGTCGGTGAACGACATGTGCGGGTGGTGGGCGTCGCCGTTCAGATAGATGCCGCCGCGCGTCTCCAGAAACTTCCTGGTTTCCGGCAGCATATGCTCGGTCAGGATCTTCCGGCTCTCGTTGGTCATGCCCCAGCCGGTGGCGGAGCAGCGGTTGAAGACCGGAATGCGCATCAGCTCGCGCATCGACGGCAGGCCGAGGATGCGGACTTCGCCGGAATGCCCGCCGGAATGGAAGGCGTAATATTCGTCGAGGTCGCCCGGCTTCACCTCGGCGTTGAGGTGGCCGGCCTGGGCATTGGCGGCCATCGCTTCGGTGGCGCCGAACAGGGCACTGCCCGCGATGCCGCCGGCGGTCGCCCCGCCCACGGCACCGCCGAGGCCGGCAAGGGCCGCCGCCTTCGCCGTTCCGCCCAGAAGCGCGCGGCGGTTGACGCCTGCGCTGTTGTTGGTCTCGCTCGACATGGTCTGCTCCTTCGCTGCCCCCGCCTTGCGGGGTGTCATGGGGCCCGTTGCGACCGGGTCCCGTTATCGGGGTGAGGGTGTGTGGCTCAGGATCCGTGCGGCCGGATCGTCAGCCGGCCGGTGGCCGGGTCGGCGGTCGCCGCCGTGCTGCGGGCCGGGGCGCTGCGGGCGGCTGCCTCCTTCTCGGCGGCCAGCTTGGCCTCGGCGGCCTGCCACTTCTCGCGCTTCTGCCGCTTCTGGATCATGACCGGGCATTTGTGGTCGTGGTGGTAGAGCATCTGGCAGTGCAGGCACTGGATGCATTCGTTGGGGTTGATCGAGCCGTCGGGGTGGATGGCCTGCACCGGGCATTCGTTGCCGCAGCGCTGGCACGGGCTGCCGCATTCCTTGTAGCGGCGCAGCCAGTCGAACATCCGCAGCCGGCCGGGGATCGCCAGCGCGGCACCCAGCGGGCAGAGATAGCGGCAGAAGAAGCGTTCGATCACCAGCCCGGCGGCCAGCAGCGCCACGGCGAAGGCGACGAACCACCAGTCGCGGACGAAATGCAGGATGATGGCGGTCTTGAACGGCTCGATCTCCGCCGCCTTCTCCGCCGTGCCCAGCGATTGCAGCGACACGCCGAACAGCAGCAGGAAGACGATGTACTTGATCGGCCACAGGCGTTGGTGCAGGGCGAAGGGGACGGTGATCTGGCGGATGCCGATCCTTTTGGCCGCCTTCGACGCCAGTTCCTGAAGTGCGCCGAACGGGCAGAGCCAGCCGCAGAAGGCGCCGCGTCCCCAGAACAGCAGCGACGCCGCCACCGAGAACCACAGGATGAACACCAGCGGGTCCATCATGAAATAGTCCCAGCGGAAGTCGGTGCGCAGCGCGTTGGCGAAGGTCAGGACATTGACCACCGACAGCTGGGCCGTGGCGTACCAGCCGAGCCAGACGAGCGTGAAGACCAGATAGGCGGTGCGCACCCGCTCGTACAGCTTCGGCCGCTTGGTCAACTGGTCCTGGAAGAAGAAGATGCCGGTCAGCAGCAGGATGGCGGAGGTCAGCACCGCGATGTCGGCCTGCCGGTTCTGCCAGATGCGCTGCCACAGCGGGACTTCGGCGGCCTCCTCCGCGGCCTCGGCACCGGCGGCCCGGATGGCCGGGCTGTGGCTGGCGGACGGATCGGGAGATGCGGCGGTGGGAGCCGGCTGTTCGGTCTTCAGGTATTTGTCGGGCGGCTGGTAGCCGAGGTCGAAGGTGACGAACACCTTGTCGAGTGCCGCGATGGCGCGCTGGACCAGCAGCTGGAGCCGCCAGGGTTCGGCCGGGTTGAACTCGGTGCCCTCCGGCAGGACGAACAGGCCGATTTCCGGGAAATCGGGGGCACCGGCGGCGGCGACGCTGCCCAGGCGCTTGTGCATCTTGTCGCGGAAGCGGATCGAGCCCTCATGCTGGATCATCTCGACCCGGTCGAAGATGCCGCCACGGACATAGCCCGAGCCCTTGAAGGAATAGCGGCCCTGCCCCGCCACCCACACCGCCTGCTGGCCGGGCTTCAGCCGCCTGGTCAGCGTCTCGTACTCGGCATCGCCCAGCAGCGAGCGGCCGATGGACGGGATCGACACCAAGGCGGCGTAGAGGTCGATGAAGGTCTCGTCGGGGCTGCCGGCCTCGGCGCGGGCGATGGCCTCCGCCCTGCCCGTCTTCTCGAAGGCGGCGTTGACCTCCCCCACCGTCAGGGTCAGGCGGCGGACCGAGCCGTCGCCGATCAGGGTCGTCCAGTCCTCCACCGCCGTCTTCGACAAATCGACGGATCTGACGATTGCGGGGGCGGTGTCCGGCCCGGCCTTGCCCAGCGTCTGCATCACCTTCTTGCCGGAGCGGATGATGGAATCGCCGATCACCATCACCGTCACCGTGGCGCCCGACACGATGTCGACCGGCGGGCTGGCGGCGCTCTGGGTGGCGAGCGTCAGCACGTTCTTGCCGACATAGCCGTCGATGAAGCCGTTGATGCGGGCCGGCGGGATGCCGATCAGCACGATGGGCTCGTGATGGTCCATCAGCCGGGCGCCGGTCACCGTGCCGTCCGCCGTCAGCCCGACGACCACGTCGATGGGGCGGCCTGAATAGCCGGTGGTGTTGACGAAGTCGGAGGTCAGATAGGCATGGCCCACCAGCGCAGCGCCCTTGTAGACGGGAACGGTGGGGGTGTTCGGGGTGGGCTGGCCGAAGCGGTCGGCGCCGGGGACGAGGTCGGCGGGGTGCAGCTTCGCCAGATAGGGCAGCAGCCGGCCGCTGTCGGCGGCGTCCGCCGTGGCGATGCCTGGGGCGATGCCTGCGGCGATCCCGGTCAGCAGCAGCAGGAGGGCGACGAGCGCCGATCCCACCCAAGATTGTACGCGCCTGAACCCCACGACGGCCATCCTCCGGCGTTCGCCACCTTGCGGCGGTGTCTGCATTGGTGTCTCGGAGGGCATGAAAGCGCTTGGCGGCGGGGGAGTTCTTGACCGCGGTCAAGTGCGCCGGGGGGCCTTGTGCGAATTGCGCCAGATCAACAACTTTTGGGGGAAGGGGCGGACACCGCTTGGCCGATAGTCACGGCGTGCCCCGGGCCGGAGCCAGAAGTCCCCTCTCCCCGGGGGGAGAGGGAGATTCAGATGGGAGAGTTCAGCTCCCGGTCGGAATCCGACCATCCGTCCCGCGGTGGTCGGATTCCGACCGGTCTTACTGTCCGGCCGCGGCCAGGATCGCGTCGATGGCGCTGCGCATGTCGGCCAGCGCCTGACGGTCGGTGTCGGACAGCGACTGCGGCTTGGCCTGGAGGTCCCGCAGCACGTCGCGGGCCTGGAACACCGGCTTGGCGGTCCGGGCGGGCAGGGCGCTGGAGGCGATGCCGGCGGGCGCGCTGACCGGCTCGCGCCGGGACGGACCGGCGGTGGGTGCCGCCGGGGAGGGCAGGGGGCCCATCTCGGCGCGCTTCAGCTTTTCCCAGGCGCGGATCTGTTCGTCCCGGTCGTCGATGGCGGCGAGCGCCTCCAGCCTCGCCTTGGTCGGGCGCAGCAGGGGATAGTCCTCGCGGATCGCCGGGGCCAGACGCTGGAAGGACAGCATCATGGTGACGTAGGTCTTCTTGCGGCCCAGCGCCTCGGCAAGCTGGCGGTGGGAATAGCCGTGCCGTTCGGCCAGCCGGGCCAGCGCGTCCGATTCCTCCAGCGGGTTCAGGTCGCTGCGCTGGAGGTTCTCGACGATGGCGATCTCCTCGTCGTCGTCGCCGGTGAACAGGATGCCGAAGATGGTCTCCCGCCCCAGCAGCCGCGTCGCCCGCAGCCGCCGCTCGCCATAGACCAGCTGCCAGCGGTCGTCGGCGGTCTGGCGCACGCCGATGGGCTGTTGCAGCCCGTGACGCTCGATGGAGGCGGCCAGGCCGCGCAACTCCTCCTCGTCGAACTCGCGGCGCGGCTGGTTCGGGTTGGGGGCGATGCGGTCGACCGGCACCTCCACCAGATGCGGCGCATGGCGGCTGAGGCCGAACAGCGCGTCCTTCATCCTGGCGGTTGCGGTGGCGCTTTGCGCCGGCTTGGTTGCCTTGCCGAGAAGACTACGCGACACGGTCGACCTCCTTGATGCGGGCGGTGCGTTCCTCGGCCAGGGCGGATGCGACATCGCGGTAGACGGCGGCACCGGCGACGTCCGGCATCGCTTCCACCGCCGCACGGCCGACCGAGGTCGCCTGGGCATAGACCGACGCCTTCGGCACCGGATCGAACACCCGCAGATGCGGGCCGTATTCCTCGTGGATCTGCTCCAGAACCTCGCGGTCGTTGCGCTCCCGCTGCTTGAAGATGGTCGGCACAATGCCGAGCACCGACAGGCCGGTGTTCATCCGGCGGCGGATCTTGGTGACGTTCTCCAAGAGGAAAGCCATGCCGAGCAGGCTGAACTTCTCGGTCTGGCAGGGGATGACCGCGGTGTGGGCGGCGACCATGGCGTTCTTGGTCAGCTCGCCGATGTTGGGGGGCGTGTCGATGACGATGAAGTCGAAGCTGCGCTTCGCCGCGGCGATCTTCTCCTTCATGATGAAATCGCCGCCGGCCTCCTTGCCCAGCTCCACCTCGGTCTCGGCGAGACGGATGGAGGAGGGGGCGACGCGCAGGCCGCTTTCCGGCACGGTGACGAGGATGTCGTCCAGCTCCAGGTCGCCATGCATGACGTAGTAGAGGGTCTTGCCCTCCGTCTCCATGGTGTAGGAGTCGATGCCGAGATGCTGGGTGGCGTTGGCCTGCGGATCGCAGTCGATCAGCATGGTGGCATAGCCCTTGATCGCCAGCGCCGAGGCGATGTTCACCGCCGACACCGTTTTGGCGCAGCCGCCCTTCTGGTTCGCCACGACGACGACCAGGGCCGGGCCGCCCAGCCTTTCCGGCTCCGGCCCGTTGATTTCGCGCGTCATCAGGGCATCGACCGCCGCCGGGATGCGCTCCGCGTCATTTTCCCAGCGGCTGATCTTCTGCTTGTCGTAGCGGCGTTGCAGCCGTTCGTTCAGCCAGACGGCGAACTCGGACTGCGACAGTCCTTTCGCTTCCCGATGGGTCCGCAACTCGTCGCCCTTCACCGTCCCCTCCCCAGCATGAACCGGGCCGGAGGGTAGGGGTAGACGCTACAATGGTCAAGGAAACGCTCCTCGGCCTCGGCGGGAGGAATGGAGCGGGAAATTCGATTTTCTGCGTTGCAGCAGAGATTCCAAAAGATATGAGGTGACCTTGAAGGGAAATGCATGCTCCAGTATGAATAAAATTTACGATTCCCAAGTTAAAATTGCCACCAATACCGTTTGACGCCCTGAATATTATCAAACTACCTTTGGGGCGTAAACGAAGAAACAGGGCTCTGGCCAGCCTCCACAACGGAAATTCATTCCTTTTCCGAAGGCCGATTGCCCATTGACGTTGCTTTTCCCCAATATGGATTGCAAAAGGATAATAGTGTCATGACCGAGCATGCCAACCGGCCGCAGCGCAACGGCGCGCAGCCCAACATCCTGCTGATTTCCGTCGATCAATACCGCTACCCGCGCTTCTCCTATGGCCCCAACGGCGGGCTGGCGGAACCGCTGAAGCGCATCCTGGGCTTCCGGGGCGAGGCGGACGTGGGCGAGAACGAATACGCCCGCTTCTTTCCCGGCCTGACCCGGCTGCGCAGGAATGCGGTGGCGCTGCACAACCACACCATCGGGTCCAGCGCCTGCACCCCCAGCCGCGCGGTGATGTTCACCGGCCAGTACGGCAACCGCACCGGCGTGACCCAGACCGACGGCATGTTCAAGGACGGCAACGCGGCGCGCTTCCCGTGGCTGGAGGCCGACGGCCATCCCACCATGGGCCATTGGATGCAGGCCATCGGCTATTCCTCGCATTATTTCGGCAAATGGCATGTCAGCAACCCGGCCGGCCATTCGCTCCAGCGCTACGGCTTCTCCGACTGGGAGCTGTCCTATCCCGAGCCCCATGGGGCGGCGATCAACAACCTGGGCCTCTACCGCGACGCCGGCTTCGCCGACAACGCCTGCCTGTTCCTGCGCCGCCGCGGGCTGGCGCTGCCCTACAATTACGGGGTTTCGGCGGACGAGGCGCGGCCCGGTTCCAACACCCCGGCCACCGACGCGGCGGAGCGCCCGTGGTTCGCGGTGGTGTCCTTCACCAACCCCCACGACATCGCGACATACCCCACGGTGATTTCGCAGGCGCTGCCGCCGACCGACGGAAGCGCTGCGAAGACCCAGCCGGTGTTCGGCCCGCTCGACGTGCCCCTCCAGGGCCAGTCGTCGTACCCGCCGACCGAGGGCACCATGGCGATGCCGCTCAATCCGCAGGGCTTCCCGCAGGATTGCGCTGGTCGGATTCCGACCTGGGACGAGGATCTGTCGACCAAGCCGTCCTGCCAGTTCGATGCCGCCTACAAGATCGGCCTCGCTTTGTCCGCCAAGGCGAGCCATGGCGCCGTCAGCGCCGCCGGGGACCTGGCCGGGTCCGCCGACTGGGAAGCCGCGGTGGCGATGGCGCTGAAATTCACCATCCCGTTCCAGCTCTCCGAGGATCCGGAGGGGTACAGCATCCAGCTGCTGCAATTCTATGGCTGGCTGCATTCCCAGGTCGATCCGCAGATCAACCGCGTGCTCCAGGCCCTGGAGGATTCGGGCCAGGCCGACAACACCATCGTGATCTTCGTGGCCGACCATGGCGAGCTGGGGGCCGCCCACAACATGATGCTGGAGAAGTGGCACGTCGCCTATGAGGAGGCCGTGCATGTGCCGATGGTGGTGCGGTTCCCGGCCTCGATGGGCGGCGACGGGACCTCGCTGCGGCACGTGGAGGCCGTGACCAGCCACGCCGACCTCGTGCCCACCGTGCTGGGCCTGACCGGCGTCGGCCGCAGGGCCCTGGACAAGGCGGCGGACGAGCTGGCCAAGCGCCACACCATGGCGCCGCTGCCCGGCGTCGACCTGACCCCGGTGCTGAAGGCCCCCGGCACGCCGGTGACCTATCCCAACGGCGAGCCGCGCGAAGGCGTGCTGTTCATGACCGACGACGAGGTGACACAGCCCTCCGAGGGCGGCCGGATCACCGAGCCCGACTATTACGGCGCCTACGAGGTGTATTGCCGGACCGTCGAGGCGGTGCGTGCCGGCGACCTCAAGGTCAAGCCGGTGCCGGACCTGTCCCCCGGCCCGGTGCGCCAGCCCAACCACATCCGCTGCGTGCGCACCGACACCGCCAAGCTGGCCCGCTACTTCGACCCGGCGAACCCGCTCCTGCTGGAATGGGAGATGTACGACCTGAACCGGGATCCGAACGAGGAAACCAACCTCCTGGAGGTGACCGGGCAGGCCCCGACGGCGCGCACCGACCTGGACAACCTGCCGGGCTGGTACGACGTGGCGGCGGTCCAGGAGGATGCCGACCGCCTCGCCGCCCTGCTGGCGGATGTGGAGCGCCGGGCGGGGCTGGAGCCGTTCGTTCCGGCCGAACAGCCGGTGCCGGCGTAACGGGGATGCGGGGGCCTGGGAAACCGGGGCCCCCGCAGGCCGCCGGGGGCAGCGCCGGAAGGGGCCGTCAGCGCTCGCGGTTCCGCCAGGACCAGGCTGCGGCCAGCACGGGCACCGACAGCGCCGCCCAGGACAGGGCGTCCACCAGCCCGTCGTCCAGCAGGGCGGTGACCAGCCCGGCGGCGGTGACGAGCGCGATTGCGGCGGGAATGCCGAAGATCGCCAGCAGGGGGAGGGGCGCGCGCGGCTTCATTCCGCAGCGTCCCCGACGGCGCTGCGCAGGCCGGGAGCGGCGGCGGCGTGGTCCTGCGCGGTGCGGCGGCGGGCGACCCAGAGATAGAGGCCGCTGCCGAGGATGACGATGGTCAGCACGTCAAGCACCGCCCACAGGATCTTCATCGGCAACCCGCCGTAATCGCCGAAATGCAGCGGCTGCGACAGCCGCAGCGCCAGCATGTACCAGGGCATGGAGCGCATGTCGGTGAAGGCCCCGGTCTCGGCATCGATCAGGGCGGGGGTCAGGATGCGGTTGGTGGCCGGCGTGGCTCCCTTCAGCCAGACCGCGTAATGGTGGTTGCTGGAGAAGCGCACGCCGGGGAAGGCGATGAATTGCGGGCGCATGCCGGGAGCCGCCTCCATCGCGGTGCGGACGGCGGCATCGACGGAGGCGAAGCGCTCCGGGACCGGCTTGCCGGCGTAGGGGGCGATCATCGCCGCCAGCTCGTTGGAGCGCCAGTAGGCGACCAGCGGCACCGACAGGGTGTTGATGACGCCGGTCAGCCCGACCACCACCACCCACATCAGCGTGACGATGCCCAGCATGTTGTGCAGGTCGAGCCATTTCAGCCGCCTGCTGCGCCCGGCCCGCACGGTGCCGAAGGACAGCTTGCGCATGAAGGGGGCGTAGATCACCACGCCCGACAGGGTGGCGACGAACAGCAGGAAGCCCATGAACCCCAGGAACAGCTCGCCGGGCAGGCCGGCGAACATGTCGACGTGCAGGCGCAGCATCACATGCATGAAGCCCTTGTCGTCGTTCAGGTCGGCCAGGATCCGCGTGCTGCGCAGGTCGATGGCGGAGATGTGCATCTGCGACACCGGCGGGCGGGCGCCCGGTCCGGTGGTGACGTTCACCACCGGCCGGTCCTCGTCGAAGCTGAGGAACAGCGGACGCTCGCCGGGGTAGGTCGCCAGCGCCGTCGCCACCGCCTCGTCCAGCGACTTCAGCGGCGTTTCGGCCGGCATCGGCGGCAGGGTGTGTTCCGCCGTCAGGGCCTCGATCTCGTCATGGAAGATCAGCGGCAGGCCGGTCAGGCACAGCAGCAGCATGAAGACCGTGCAGATCAGGCTGGTCCATTTGTGGATCAGCGTCCAGGCCCGGATGGTTCGGTTGGTCATCGCAAGCTCCTCATGCCGCCGTCAACACTCTGCCGGCCGGTCAGAAATCGACCGAGACGGACAGCTTGGCCGTCAGCGGGGCGCCCTGGCTCAGGTAGCCGCCGTAGGCCGACGCCCAATAGGCCTTGTCGGTCACATTCTCCACCGCCGCGCGGATGGTGACCGGACGGTTCTGGACGTCGGCGATCATCCGCGCGCCGACGTCGAAGCGGGTCCAGCTCGGGATCTTCAGCGTGTTGGCGGTATTGAGATACTGCGCCCCGGTGTGGATCACGCGGCCGGTCAGCGTCACGGTGGGGAAGGAGGCGGGAAGGAAGGGCAGGTCCCATTCGACGTTGGCGTTGAACTGGTGGCGCGGCACGCCGACGGCGTCCTTGCCTTCGGTCGCGGCGTTGCCGGTGTCGGTCAGTTCCGGATCGATGAAGGTGGCGCCGCCCAGCAGGCGCAGGCCCTGCACCGGCTCGCCATACAGCATCAGCTCGATGCCGCGGTTGCGCTGTTCGCCGGACACGCTGTAGAGGCGGGTGAAGGCGTCGGTGACGCCGCTGGGCTGGGTGGTCTGGAACAGCGACAGCGAGCCGCCGAAGCTGCCGAAATCGAGCTTGCCGCCGACCTCGTACTGGACGGAGCGGTAGGGCTCGAAGATCTCCCCGGCATTGGCGGCGGTGGACGGGGCGGTCGGACCCTGGGCCAGCCCTTCGATCCGGTTGGCGTAGAGCGACAGTTCCTTCAGCGGCTTCACCACCAGCCCGACCACCGGCGTCAGCGCCGACTGGTCGTAATCGGAGGTGCGGGCGCCGTTGGCCCGGTTGTAGCCGCGGACCTGGATGTTCTGCTGGCGCAGGCCGGCGGTGAGCATCACCCGGTCGTCCAGGATCGACAGCGTGTCGGAGGCGTAGACGCTGCGCAGCACCGACTCGCTGACCTTCGGCAGGTCGCCCGTCATGCCGCTGGCCGAGGTCGTCACCGAACGCGGCATGCCGACCATGCGGTAGAGGTTGATGGCGGTGGTGGTGCCGAACTCGAAGCCGTTGTTGTTGGTGGTCCGCAGCGCCGAGGCGCCGGCGTTCAGCTGGTGGCGGACCGGGCCGGTGTGCAAGTCGGCCCGGACGCCGGCCTGGCCGGTGCTGGTGAAATCCTCGCGCGGGACGGTCAGGCGCCTGACCGTGCCGGTGCCGTCGGGCCGCGTGACGGTGGGGGAGCCGTAGTCGCCGTCCTCGCGCATGCTGCGCAGGCCGAAGGCGCCGTAGGCGGTCAGGTTGGGCAGGATGTCGTATTCGGCGCGGAGCTGCCCGAAGGTGTCGCGCATCTGCGAATAGGTCCAGGGCTGCGCGTAGTTCTGCGAGGCCGAGGGCACGGCCGGGACGAAGCTGCCGAAATAGACCACCGGGCGGCCCTGCTCCACCCGCTGGGTCTGGGTGCCGACGTCGAGCGTCACCCGGGCGCGCTCGCCGCGGTAGTCCAGCGCCAGGGAGCCGAGCTTCAGCGTCCGCTCCTCGTCGTCGACGGCGGTGTCGCCGCCGCGGACCGCGGCGTTGACGCGCACGCCGAACTGGTTGGCGTCGCCGAAGCGGCGGCCGACATCGGCGGACAGGCCGAGCCGGCTGTCCATGGCATAGCTGGCGGTCAGGCGGGTCAGCGGTTCGTCCTCCGCCCGCTTGGGCACGAGGTTGACGCCGCCGCCGATGCCGGAGCCGCTGGGGGCCGCCCCGTTCAGGAAGGCGTTGGCGCCCTTCAGGACCTCAACCCGTTCGAACATGTTGGTGGCGACGATCTGGCGCGGCGCCGTACCATAGAGGCCGTCGACCGACAGATCCTCTCCCGCCAGCTGGAAGCCGCGGATGACGAAGCTTTCCGCGAAATTGCCGTAGCCGAGGCTGCTGCGCACCGCCGGGTCGTTGGCCAGCACGTCGGCGATCGTCTCCGCCTGCTGGTTGCGGATGGTCTCGGCGGTGTAGCCGGTGACGGAGAACGGAACGTCCATCGCATCCTGGTTGCCGAGCGCGCCAATGCGCCCGCCGCGCGCCACCTGCCCGCCGGCAAAGGCCGGGGGCAGGGCGCCGGGGCCGCCGGCGGTCCGGTTGCCTTCGATCTGCACCGGGTCGAGCTGGACGGCGCCACCCGCCGCCACGCGTTCGACCGTGACGGTTTCGGTGTTGAGGAAGCGGGCGACCAGCCCGGTGCCGGACAGCAGGCGGTTCAGCCCCTCGCGCGCGGTCATCGCCCCGCTGACGCCGGGGGAGGCGACGCCCTGGGTCACGGCGCCGGGGGTCAGCACCTGGATGCGGGTGGCGGCGGAGAAGGCGGCGAGCGCCCCGTCGACCGACTGCGGCGCGATGGCGAAGCTGACGGCGTTTGCGGAGGGGCCGGCCGGGTTCGTTTGCGCCATCGCCGCGGGAATGCCGGGCAGCAGCAGCCCCGGCGCGATCAGCACCGTCGTCGCCAGCAGCCGCCCCAGGAACCGCCGCTTCTGGAACCGCCGCTTCAGGACCAAGCGGCCGGACGGACCACCATGGTCACCGCCCCGAGATCCGCTCTTCATGCCAAACTTCGCCCCAAACTTCGCCAATGCCATCGCTCGCCTCTGATATCCGGTGAGAGACCGCGCCGCGTTCTGCGACTGCGTCTCATTCTCTTCTTTCCCGGACATGACGATGGGACGGCGGGGATCCCTGGGAGGTTTTTTCAGGCCTGCCGATTTTTTTCAGGCCAGCAGCATTTTTCAGCGCAGCAGGGTCAGATAGGGGGTGATGCGGGTGGCGTGGACGCCGAGGCCGCGTTCCAGCGCATCGAAGACGGCATCCGGGCGGTCTAGCGCGAAGACGCCGGAGACCACGCGCTCCGCCGCCTCGTCGTTCAGCAGGACCACCCGGCCCGGCCATTGCGCGTTCAGCGCGGCGATGACGGAGGCCAGCGACTGCTGGCGGAAGACGATCTGCCCCTGGCGCCAGGCGAAGGCGACGGCGGGATCGGCCGGCCGCGGCCCGCTCAGGCCGAGCGGACCGGCCTCCGCACTTTCGCCGGCGCGCAGGCGGACGCTGTCGGGCCAGGGGGCGTGGCTGTCGGTGCCGGGATGGGCGGAGACCTCCACCAGCCCGTCGCCGACGGTGACGGTCGTGCGCCCGTCCTCGCGCCGGACGCTGAACTGGGTGCCCAGCACGCGGGCGGCGCCGGCCCCGCCATCGACGACGAAGGGATGGTCGGGGTCGCGGGTGACGTGGAACCACGCCTCCCCGCGCAGGATGCGGACGCGTCTCTCGCCGTCCCGGAAATCGAGCGCCAGCGCGGTGCCGCCGTTCATCTCGGCGGTGGAGCCGTCCGGCAAGGCCACTGTCCGGCGCTGTCCGGCCGCAGTGACCTGATCGGCGACGGCATCCTGGTAGAGCGTCGGTCCACGCCAGACGCCGAGCCCGCCGACAACCAGCAGGACCGCCAGCGCCGCGGCGAAGCGCCGGACACCGCCAAATGCCGCCGGGCGGCGGGACGGCGCGCGGCGCGACCCGGCATAGGCGGCACGGTGGGCCGCACGGGCCGGCTCCTTCAGGTCGTGCAGCAGGCTTTGCAGGCCGGTCCAGGCATCGGCATGGGCGGGGCTGCGGGCCAGCCATTCGGCGAAGGCGGCACGCTCGGCCGGGGTGTGGTCGTCGGATTGCAGGCGGAAGAACCACGCGTTGGCTTCGGAGAACAGCCGGTCCTCATTGGATCCGTCAATGTCGGATCCATTCTCTGGCGCTCCCCTGCGCTGGTCATCCCAATGATCCGTCACGTCCTGCCGCAAGCTCCTGTTTGCCTCGTGTGATGGAAGACGACCGGCGCAGCCCGATCCCTCAAAGAAAATGACCCGACGGGACGCGGGCTCCGCCCGTCAGCGCAGCGGACGCCGTTTCATGTGGGCGCGGCACTGCTCCAGTGCGGTGCGCAGATGGTACTCCACCGTGCGCGGCGAGATGCCCAGCCGCTCGCCGATGGCGCGGTAGGGCAGCCCTTCGACATGGTAGAGCAGGAACACCTCGCGGGTCTTGGGGGGCAGGGCATCGATGGCGCCGCGCAGCCGGGCCATGGTCTGGGTCCGCTCGACCAGCGCGTCGGCAGCGGGGCCGGCGGCCGGCAGATCGTCGCCGGGCGGCCCGGCCTCGCGCAGGCGCTGGCGCCGGGCGGCCCGGCAATGGTCGAGCGCGATGCGGTCGGCCACAACATAGAGCAGGCCCGCCGGATTCTGGACCTCCTCGCCGTCGGGCAGGCGGGCCAGCCGCAGGAAGGCATCCTGCGCCAGATCGCCCGCCGTCTGCGGATCGCCGGTCCGCCGCGCGATGGCACGCTCCACCCGCAGCCGATGCGCATCGAACAGCTCGGCGATCTTGCGCGCCCATGTGCCGACGGCGCCTGTCATCGGGCGCGCCGGGGCCGGGTGTCTTCGAGGAGGGGAGGGCGGAGGGTATCGGTCACGGATGCGCGGATTGCCGGGGGCGGGGAAGCCGGCAGCCATCGGGCCATCGCCCGGAACGCCGGCCCCACCGGTATAGCCGCACCGAGCTTAGAATGCGAACCATTCTTATTAGCGGGAGACGCCCGGTCCGGACATCCCCCGTTCCCATCCCAGGCTTACCAGCTCGCCCGCAGGGACAGCATCGCGTTGCGCGGCTCGCCGTAATAGCCGTAGGACTGGATGCTGGTCATGTATTTCTTGTCGAACAGGTTGTTGACGTTCAGCGTTGCCGAGACCTTCTCGGTGATCTGGTAGCGGGTCATCAGGTCCACCACGGCGTAGCTGCTCTGCTCGGTGCGCCGGCTGCCGGTGCCGTTGTAGATGTCGCCCTGCCATTTGACGTTGCCGCCGACGGTCAGGCGGTCCCAGGAGCCCGGCAGCCGGTAGGTGGTGAACATCTTCAACGTGTCGCGCGGCACATAGGTCGTCAGGCGCTGGCCGCTGGCGTCCTTCACGGTGGTGTGGGCGAAGCCGCCGCCGACCTGCCAGCCGGGCAGCATCTCGCCGGTCAGCTCCAGCTCGAAGCCCTTGCTCTTGGCGCCCTTGGCCGCCTTGTAGGCCTGCCCGCCGTCCGGGGTGAAGCGGCCGCTGTCGGCGACGGCCAGATTGTCCTGCTGGATCAGGAACACGGCGGCGCTGGCGTTCAGGCGGCCGCCGAAGAACTCGGCCTTGACGCCGGCCTCATAGGCGTCGCCGTCGATCGGGTCGAGGTTCTTGCCGCTGACATCCTTGTAGTCCTGCGGCTTGAAGATGCTGGTGTAGCTGCCATAGACCGACCAGATGTCGGTCACGTCGAAGACGATGCCGGCATAGGGGGTGAGCACGCCGTTCTGCGAGCGCTTGTCCGCGGTGCCGGCAGCGTCGTATGGGTGGCTCTCCTCGCTCTGCTCCCAGCGGCTGATGCGGCTGCCGAGGATGACGGACAGGGCGTCGGTCGGCCGCAGCCGCGTGGCGAGATAGGCCGCCATCTGCCGTTCGTTGGTCTGCGACCAGCCTGTCGGGTTCAGCGTCGGTTGGGCGATGTGGCCGTTCCAGCTGTAGTAGTTGGAAATCGAGGTGTCGTAGCCGTCGATGTACCAGAGCGGATGGTCGAGCCCGCTGCGCTTGGCGTAATAGCCGCCGACGCCGGCCATCAGGTCGTGCGTCCGCCCGAACAGCTCGTAGGGACCGGTCACGTCGGCGTTGATCGAGGTCTGCTGCAGGGTCGAATTCCAGCGGCCGGGCCAGATCCCCATGCCGGTGCCGTCGCGGTTGAGGCTGCCGCGCACGCCGTAGCCGAGCAGGCCGTCATACTCGCGCGTGCTGTGCTCGACATTCAGTGTCGCCGTCCAGCCATTGCCGAAGCGGTGCTTCACGTCGCTGAAGACGGTCAGGTTGTCGTGGGTGAAATAGGCCCAGTCGGCGCCACTGTTGAAGGAGCGCGAAAAGTCCGTCCTGCCGCCGTCGGCGAAGAACAGCGGAAAGCCGGCGCGCGAGGCGTCGTCCGACCTGTGCTTCTGGTATTCGATCCCGACGGTCCAAAGCGTGTCGTCGCTGACGTCGGCCTCCAGAACGCCGTAGAGCACCTTCTTGCGTTCGTGCAGCCGGTCGATGAAGCTGTCGCCGTCCTGATAGGCGCCGACGACGCGCCCGCGCAGGCGGCCGTTCTCGACCAGCGGGCCGGACAGATCCGCTTCGCCGCGGTAGCGGTTCCAGGAGCCGCCCTGTCCCTGGACATAGCCCTGGACGGTCGGGGTCGGACGCTTGCGGACCAGATTGACCGCCGCGGAGGGATCGCCGACGCCGTTCAGCAGGCCGGCCGCCCCGCGCACCACCTCGACACGGTCGAACAGCGCCATGTCGGAGATGCTGTCGCCGAAGCCGTACACCGTCGAGCGCGGGATGCCGTCGACCTGATAATTGCTGACGGCGAAGCCGCGGGCATAGATCTCGGAACCGTCGGCGCCGAGTGCGCCGGACTGCTGCCGCGACACGCCGACGGTCTGGTTGAGAACGTCGCGGATCTCGTTCAGTCCCTGGTCGTCCATGCGCTGGCGGGTCATCACGCTGACCGACTGCGGCGTCTCGCGCAGAGTCAGGTCGAGCTTGGTGGCGCTGGTCGACGGGCCGGCGGCGGCATAGGAGCCGCTGCCCTCGCTGCGGCCGCGGTCGCTGGAGGCGACGCCCTGCACCGTCATGGTGTCGAGCATCGTCGCGCCGTCGCTGCCGCTGACCGGCTTTTCCAGCGTCACCGTGTCGGCGTCGACGAAGCGCGCGGTCAGTCCGGTCCCCGCCAGCAGACGCACCAGCGCCTCGCGCGGGGCCATGGTTCCGGTCACGCCGGGGGAGGAGAGGCCCTGCGCGATGTCGGTCGGATAGAGGACCTGAAGCCCGGCGGCCTGCCCGTAGGCGGCGAGCACGCCCGGCAGGGGACCGCCGGCGATGGCGAAGGCGCGCGTGCCGGTCTGCTGCGCCACCTGCGGAACGGTCGCGGCGGTGGACGCTGCCTGTGCGCCATGCAGGGCGGTCGACGCCAGCAGCATCCCCATCAGGACCGGCTTCCAACCGATCCGGCCACCCGTTTGTCTCCTGTCCATCCAGCCCGCCGGGCGCCCCCCAGTACCAACCATCGCCATGACCCCCAAAAAATGCGAATGAGTTGCATTTGCCATTCGGTGAGACAGGACGCTGGCCGAAGGGCGGTCCCTCACCTCCCTTCGCAAAAAAACTCTGCGGAACCGGCTAGACGGAACGGATGATGACCAGTCCGGGAAAAGGCCGCATCGTGCGCACGGGCAAGGTGCGGACGATGGCGTTGAGTGCGGCGTCCGGGCGAGCGATGTCGACGCTGCCGTCGACCTTCAGGGCGGCGAGCGGACGGTCCCACAGCAGGATGCGGGCGGGATGGTAGCGGTTGAGGTCGGCGACCACCGCATCGAGCGGCTGGGCCTGGAAGACCAGCCGCCCCTGCCGCCACGCGGTCTCCGCCGCCACCCCGTCGCGCAGCAGCGGGCCGGGTCCGTCGGGACCGTAGCTGCGGCAATGGCCGGCGGCGAGATGGACCGGCGGCCGGTTCCCCGCCGCCAGCGTGGCCGTGCCCTTTTCGACCGCGACCACCACATCGTCCGGCCGGCGGTGCACGGTGATTGTGGCGTCCATCATGGTCACGCTGCCGTCGGCGCAGGCCACGGCGAAGGGGCGCCCTGGATCGGCGGCGGCGACGAAGCGCGCCCGGCCGTCGATCAGGCGGACCCGGCGCTCCGCGGCGGAAAACTCCACGGCGAGCGCGCTGCCGGCGTCAAGCTCGACCGACGAGCCGTCGGCAAGCGCCAGCGAGCGGCGCTCGCCGGTGCCGGTGCGGATCTCGCCCGGCCAGCCGGTCAGGACCACCGTGCCCCCGATCCCGGCGGCGCAGGCCGCGGCCCCGCCCACGCCGAAGGCCAGCAGGCGGCGCCGGGTCGGCTGCGGGCGGACGGCCCTGCCCTGGTTGGGCAAACGCGGGTCCGGCAGGCGCGGGTCCGGCAGGCGGCCGAGATCGCTCCAGACCCCGGACAGCCGGTCGAACTCCTGCCGATGGGCGGGATCCCGCGCCAGCCAGTCGGCGAAGGCCGCCCGGTCGGCGGCGTCCGCATCGCCGGACTCCAGCCGGACGAACCATGCCAGCGCCGCCTCGCGCGGGTCGCCGGACGGCTCCGGCGGTCTGCCGTCGCGACCGGTCACAGAGCCAGCCGGTCGCGGCAATGGGCCAAGGCCTTCATCACGTGCTTCTCCACCATGCTGCGCGAAATGCCCAGGCGCGCGGCGATGTCGGCATGGCTCAATCCGTCGAATTTGTGAAGCAGAAACACCTCCCGGCAGCGAGGCGGCAGTTCGGCCAGCGCGTGGCTCAGCCGTTCCAGCCGCTGCTTGTGCTCCAGGGCGGTTTCGGCGTCGGGCTCCTCCAGCGGGCGCTCCATCCCCAGCTCGGCCGGGGCGAAGCGGCGTCCGCGCCGGGTCTCCGCCCGCAGCCGGTCGAGCGCGATGTTGTCGGCCATGCGGAACAGGTAGGAGCGCGGGTTGTCGATCTCCGGCAGGGCGGCCAGGCTGCGCAGGCGCAGGTAGGTGTCCTGCACGACGTCTTCGGCGAGGCAGAGCGATCCGAGGCGCCGGGCCAGATGGCCGGTCATCTCCTCGTAATGGACGATCAGCAGACCCAACAGGGAAGACCGGTCTCTTTCAGCCATGACCTCGGCGACACCCGTTCCAGCGATCCATCGGAAATCCAGTGCTAACCATGAATGAGAATCATTCGCAATCTATAGATCGCCCTTTGCAAAAAACTTTGCGAAACGGGGGTGAGGGGGTGACCGGCGGCGGTCGTCATGACGTGAAGGCGGTCTGTGCGCCGGTTCCCGCCGGCTGGATGGTGTCGCTTCGGGGGTGAGGATCGAGCATCCGCCAAACGTCTATGGTTGAGAACGACACGCATTCGCGCACTTCATCTCCACCAGGGACAGCGACCGCCGCCATGACCAGATCACCCCCGCCCGCCCGCCGCCGGTACAGGGCCGTTCTCGCCGTCGGGGTGGTCGTCGCCGGCTTCGCCACCGCCGCCCTGCTGCGTCCCGGCGACCCGGCCGCCTCCGCCGAGCTGGCGGTGATCGGGCGCGGCACGGTCGAGGACACGGTGACCGCACTCGGCAAGATCCAGCCGCGCGCCTATGTCGATGTCGGCGCCCAGGTGTCGGGCCAGCTGATGCGGCTGCATGTCAAGGTCGGGCAGATGGTGCGCGAGGGCGACCTGCTGGCCGAGATCGACCCCGCCCTGCAACAGGCCAAGGTCGAGGCCGGCCGCGCCGAGCGCGCCCGCCTGACCGCCCTGCTGGACGAGCTGCGGGCGCGCGCCGATTTCGCCCAGGCCCAGCTTGCCCGCCAGACCGCGCTGCGTCGGGTCGAGGCCGGGCGCGGCGAGTCCTACGATCAGGCACGGATGGAGGCGCGGACCGCTGCCGCCCAGGTCGACGCCACGCTCGCCCAGATCCGCCAGACCGACTCGACCCTCCAGGCCGACGAGGCGCAGCTCGGCTACACCCGCATCTATGCGCCGATGAGCGGCACGCTGATCGCGGTGGATGCCCGCCAGGGCCAGACCATCAACTCGACCTACGAGGCGCCGGTCCTGATGCGGATCGCCGACCTGTCGGCCATGACCGTCTGGACCCAGGTGTCGGAGGCCGACATCACCCGGCTGACCGACGGCATGCCGCTCTACTTCACCACGCTCGGCCATCCCGGCCGGCGCTGGACGGCGCGGTTGCAGCAGATCCTGCCGGCGCCGCCGAAGCCGGTGACGAGCGGCTCCGCCAACGGCGCGGCCTCGTCGGGCGGCGGGACGGGGGCCAGCACCGTCGTGCTCTACACCGCCCTGTTCGAGGTCGCCAACGAGCGCGGCGATCTGCGCCCGGAGATGACCGCCCAGGTCTTCTTCGTCGCCGCCGAGGCGAAGGACGCGCTGACCGTCCCGGTCGCGGCGCTTACCGCGACGGACGAGGCGTCGGGGCGGCACAGCGTCGCGATGATCGGGGAGGGCGGCGCCGTCGTGACGCGCGAGGTGCGCATCGGCGTGCGCGACCGTTTCAACGCCCAGATCCTGCAAGGGCTGAGCGAAGGCGAGCGGATCGTGGTGGGCTGGCGGACCGACGACGGCCGGCCGCCCCGCATCGGGTTCCGGTTGTGAGCGCCCCCCTCCTCGTCCTGGAGGACATCCGCAAGACCTACGCGACCGGCGGCGGCGTCGCGGTGGAGGTGCTGCGCGGCGTCTCGCTGACCGTCGAGGCGGGGGAGTTCGTCGCCATCGTCGGCAGCTCCGGCTCGGGCAAATCGACGCTGATGAACATCCTCGGCGGGCTCGACCGCCCGACCTCCGGCAGCTACCGGGTTGGCGGGCGCGACGTGTCGGAGCTGGAGGGCGACGAGCGGGCGGCGTTGCGGCGAGACGGCTTCGGCTTCGTCTTCCAGCACTATCACCTGATCCCCGGCACCTCGGCACAGGAGAATGTCGAGATGCCGGGCCGCTATGCCGGCCTGCCCGCCGCCTTGCGGGAAAGCCGCGCCGCGGCACTGCTCGGCCGGCTCGGGCTGGGGGAGCGGCGCCACCACCGGCCCAACCAGCTCTCCGGCGGCCAGCAGCAGCGCGTGTCGATCGCGCGGGCGCTGATGAACGGCGCGCCGGTGATCCTGGCCGACGAGCCAACCGGCGCGCTCGACAGCGCCAGCGGCGCCGAGGTGGTGGCCCTGCTGCGCGAACTGGCCGCCGAGGGCCGCACCATCGTCCTGATCACCCACGACCGCAAGGTGGCCGAGGCCGCCGACCGGGTGGTGGAGATGCGGGACGGGCGCATCGTTTCCGACAGCGCAACCGATGGCGGCCGGCGGTCCAGACCCGCCGCCCCTGTTTCCGCTGCGGCCACGGCGGAGCATCACACTCCCGCGTCCGTCTGGACCAGCGCCGGGGAGGCGTTCACGGCGGCGCTGCGCTCGCTGGGGGCGAACGGCTTCCGGACGGCGCTGACCCTGCTCGGCATCGTCATCGGCGTGGCGTCGGTTATCGCGCTGCTCGCCATCGGCGAGGGCGCCAAGCGGGCGGTGATGGCGCGGGTCGGCGCGCTGGGGGTGAACCTGGTCTATGTGCTGGCCGGCAGCGGCGATCCCCGCCTGCCGACCACGCCGCTGACCGAGGCGGACGGCGAGGCCATCCTGCGGCTTCCCAACGTCGAGAGCGTCATGCCCTATCTCGACATGCCGGTGATGGTGCGCTACGGCAACATTGACCACCGCACCAGCGGGCTGGCGACCTCGGCCTCGCTGCCGCTGACCCACCGCTGGCCGGTGGCGGCGGGCTCCTTCTTCACCACCGCCGACGAGCGGGCCGGGGCGGCGGTCGCCGTGCTCGGCCACAATGTCGCGAAGCGGCTGTTCCCGAACGGGGAGTCGCCGCTCGGCCGGCATGTGCAGGTCAACAACATTCCCTTCCAGGTCACCGGGGTGATGGGGCAGAAGGGCGATCTCACCGGCAGCCAGGACACCGACGACTGGGTGTTCGTGCCGCTGTCCACCGGGGTGCAGCGGCTGGTCGGCAAGCCCGACCTCCAACTGATCCTGGTGTCGGTCCACACTGTCGGGCGCATCGCCGAGACCCGGGACGCCATCGGCGCGCTGATGACCAAGCGGCACGGGCAGGAGGATTTCCAGATCCGCGACGTGACCGCCCGCATCAGGACGGCGACCGAGACGCAGGACACCATGACGTTGCTGCTCGGCAGTGCGGCGGTGGTGACGCTGCTGGTCGGCGGCATCGGGGTGATGAACATCATGCTGGTCAGCGTGACCGAGCGGACCCGCGAGATCGGCATCCGCATGGCCGCCGGGGCGCGGACCGCCGACATCGAGCGGCAGTTCCTGATGGAGGCGGCGCTGGTCGCCGGGCTGGGCGGGCTGGTCGGGGTGGCGCTGGGGCTGGCGAGCGGGGCGCTGGTCGGGCTGTTCGTGATGCCGGTGCTGTTCACCGCGACCGCCATCGCCGGGGCGGTGACCTCCGCCGTGGTGACCGGGCTGGTCTTCGGCCTGATCCCCGCCCGCCGCGCCGCCCGCCTCGACCCGGTGGCGGCGCTGTCGAGCGAGTAGGGCGGGGGAAAGGGAAGGGCGGGGGCGTTCAGTTCAGCGCAGCCCCGCCTCCAGCTGTTCGGCGATCTTCGCCAGGGCGGTGTCGACGGCGGCGGGGGGGCCGCTTTCCAGGCTGTCCAGCACGATCAGGCGGGCACCGCCGTCGGCGACGGCCTGGGCGATCTCCGGGGCGGGCCGGCGGTGGTGGAGCACCGCCGGGATGCGTTCGGCCCGGAGGTAGGCGGTCAGTTCGGCCAGACGCTCCGGCGTCCAGTCGCGGTCGTCGCGGGTCCAGACCTTGCGCAGGTCGAGGCCGAAATCGGCGGCGAGCATGGCGAAGCGGTCGGACAGCGCCGCCACCGACGGGTCGGGCAGCGTGGCGAAGCTCTGCGCCGTCCGCGAGGACAGCGCCAGCAGGCTGCGCTTCATCGTGGCGAGGTTGGCGTCGATGGCGGCGGCCGAGGCCGGGTAGAGGCGCCGCAAATCGGCGGCCAGGATGTCGGCCATCCGTCCGGCATTGGCGACGCCCAGCCAGGGGAAGGCGGCGCCGTCGCGCAGCGCGATGCCGGGCAGGGCGCCGTCCACCGGCCGGGCGGCGTCGATCTCGACCAGCCGGATGTTGGCGCGCCGCGCCAGCGGATAGAGCGGATCCTCCGCCCAGACTGAGCGCAGGGTCAGCACCGCGTCGGCCTTGCGCGCCGCCTCGGCGAACTTGGCCTCGCCGCGCCCGCTGAGGAAGGAGTGCTGGCGGCCCATCGGGATGGCGGGCGGCACCGCCGCCTCGACCTCCACCGCCGTGCCGCGGGTCAGCGCCTGGGCCAGTCCGGCGGTGACCGGATGCCCGGCCAGCACGGTTTCGGCGCCGGCGGTCGGTGCGACCGGGGCCGCCGCCAGCAGCAGGAGCGCCGCGAGCGTGATGCGTCTCATCCCTCGTCCCCTCTCATGACCAGACGCGCCAGCAGCGCGCCGAGGAACAGCAGGCCGGCCGCCAGAATGATGGCGCCGCCCGACGGCACCGGCAGGGCGAACTGCACCGGCAGCAGGATGCCGGCCACCGCCGCGATGCTGGCGAAGGCGACCGACAGCAGGAAGAAGCCGCGCAGCGACGTGGCGACGACGCGGGCGGCGGCGGCCGGGATCACCAGCAGGGCGCCGACCAGGATGGCGCCGATGATCTTGACCGAGGCGACGGTGACCACCGTCACCAGCACGATGAAGAGATAGTCGAGCCCCTTCACCGGCACGCCGCGCACCCGCGCCAGCGCCGGGTTGAAGCTGGCCAGCAGCAGACGGTTGAACAGCGCCAGCATCGGCAGGGCGACGCCCAGCGCCACCGCCAGCAGCACCGTCAGGTCGCGGTCGTCCACCGTCAGCACCGAGCCGAACAGCACGTTTTCCAGAATGTGGATGTTGACCCGGCTGGCCAGGACCAGCAGCAGGCTGGCGCCGAGCGCCAGCGACACCGACAGGAAGACGCCGATCAGCGTGTCGGAGGTCAGGTTGCTGCGGTTGCGGGTGTAGTTGACCAGCAGCGCGAACAGCAGGCAGTAGCCGAACAGGCTGGCATAGGGGCCGGTGTAGGGCTCCCCCACCAGAATGCCGATGGCGACCCCGGTCAGGGCGGCGTGGCCGACCGCCTCGGAGAAGAAGGCCAGCCGCTTGGTCACCACCAGCGTGCCGAGCCCGCCCAACACCGGGCCGATGACCAGGCCGGAGAGCAGCGCGTTGACCAGGAAGCCATGGGTCAGCCCGGCGGGCAGCCACCCGGCCGCGGCCCAGCCCTGGATCAGGGCGCGCAGGGTCTCGAAGCTCATGATGCCATCTTTCGGGGAGCGGCGGAGAACAGGCCGAGCACCCGGTCGGGCGACAGCATCTCCGGCGGCGGGCCGTCGAACAGCACGCGCCGGTTCAGCCCCGACACCCGCGTCGCCAGCCGCCGCACCTGGGCGAGGTCGTGCTCGACCCACAGGATGGTGGTGCCGGCGGCGGTCAGCTCGGCCAGCAGGGTTTCGAAGATGGCGACGCCGGCCTCGTCGAGTGCGGTCATCGGCTCGTCGAGGACGATCAGGTCGGGCGCCGGGATCAGCGCCTGGGCGAGCAGCACGCGCTGGCGCTCGCCGCCCGACAGGGCGCCGAAGCGGCGGCGGCCCTTGCCGGCCATGCCGACGCGGGCCAGCGCCTCATCGTAGCCCTGCCGGCGGTCCGGCCCGAGGAAGGCGGGGCGGCGCTGGCACAGCACGGCCAGGAAATCCTCCACCGTCAGCGGCAGGCCGCGGTCGAACTCGACCGCCTGCGGGACGTAGGCGATGGTGCCAGGCGCATCCCGTCCGCCATCGCCCGGCCAGTCGAGCCGGATGGTGCCGCGGTGCGGCGCCTGTCCCAGCAGGGCGCGGATCAGCGACGACTTGCCGCCGCCGTTGGGGCCGACCACGGCATGGACGGCACCGGGAGCCACGGCGAGCGAGACCTGTTCGAGGATGGCGGTACGGCCGAGCGTCAGGTCGACCCGGTCGAACAGGATGGCGGGGCCGTTCGCTCTCCTGCCGCTCATGGCTTGGCCTCCAGCATCGCCTGGACCAGCGTGTCCATGTTGCGGGTCATCTCGCGCTCGAACCGGTCGGCGGCGTAGTCGCCATGCGAGATGTGGGAGAAGCTGTAGAGCCGGATGCCGGTCTCGCGGCGGATCGTCTCGACATAGGCGCTGGGAAAGTTCAGCTCCGAGAAGATCACCTGCACGTCGAGCCTGCGCATCGTCGCGATGGTCTCGGCAAGCTGGGCCGGGCTCGGCTCGATGCCGTGGGCCGGCTCGACGACGGCGGAGACCTCCAGCCCGAACTCGCGCAGCAGGTAATCGTAGGCGCCGTGGATGGTGGCGACCCTGAGGCGGGTGTCGCCGGCGCTCGCCAGCCTGCCCAGCGCGTCGGCCCGCAGCTGGCGCAGCCGGCGGGAGTAGGTCCGGGCGTTGGCGGTGTAGGCGTCGGCGTTGGCCGGGTCGAGCCGCCCCAGCTCGCGGGCGATGGTGGCGACCTGAAGAACCGAGCCGGTGATCGACAGGAAGCTGTGCGGGTTGACGACCTTGCCTGCGCCCCGCGCCGCCGACTGTGTCATGGACCCGGCTGCGGGCAGCAGCGGCACGTCGGCGTTGGCCTCGACCACCGGCAGGCCGGGCTTGGACGAGGCGGCGATCATCCGTCCGGCGAAATCGTCGTGGCCGATGCCGTTCAGCACGATGGCGTCGAGGCTGCCGATGCGCTGGATGTCCTCCGGTCGCGGCTCGTAGGCATGCGGGTTGAAGCCGGCGGGGATGATCGGCACCACCTCGGCCCGGTCGCCGACGATGTTGGCGACATAGGAATAATAGGGGTGCAGGGTGATGCCGAAGCGCTTGCGCTCGGCGGCAGCGCCGGCGCCGGCGGGAAGAACGCCGGCCGTCAGGGTGGCGGCGAGGAAGCGGCGGCGGTTCAGGGAAAGGCTCATAAGGGCACACTCATCGGGTCACGCCGGCGGTGAAGGTGGAGGTGATCCGCTTCCAGCCGGCGGCGGCCAGCGACGTCTCGTCGAGGCGGGCGGGCGGTGCTTCTGCGGCGCGCTTCAGCCAGATCCCGGGGCCATGGCCGTCCCCGTCGCCATGCCGGTCCAGCAGCAGGAGCAGCGACCCCGCTTTTCCGGGATCGGCGGACAGGCCGGCATAGGCGACCGTCCCGCCGGCTTCCACCAGGGTCCAGGCATGGCCGCCGCGCGCCGCGGCGCTGGCGTCGGCGGCGAAGGGCGGCAAAGCCTGGGCCGCCAGCTCGGCCGGGGACGGCGCCCGGCCCTTGGATTTGCCGTCAGCCTCACGCAGGGCGGCGATCTCGTCAGCGATCTGGACGGCGATCTCGGCGGCGGCCATCTTCAGGTCGGCGTGCAGTCCCTGTTCGGCGGCGGTCAGGGCGGTGCGGGAGTCGATCTGGTGGGCGGCCGGGGCGGCCTCCGCCTCCGGTGCCGGCCGCAGCCCGACCGCCGCCGTGGCGGTGGCGAGGATCAGGCCGGCGGCGAGCAGGACCCACAGGGTCTCGCGCTCGGCGCCGGCGCGGCGGACGATCTGGCGATGCATGGGGTGGGGAGCCCTATTTGATGGCGCCGTGCTCGATCTCGACCGTGTGGCCGGGGCCGGCATCGAACAGCACGTAGAAATCCTGGGCCGGGCGCGGGAAGGACAGGGTGGAATCCGCGCCCAGCCTGCCCTTAACCAGCACCTGCTCGTCGTAGCCGATCACATCCAGCACCACGCCGGGCGCCTTCGAGCCGTCGGAGAAGCCGCCGGTGCAAACCACCGTCTGGCCGTCCGCCATCCTGCAGTCGCAGACCGGGTAATGGGCGTGGGCGGCGGTGGCGGCGCACAGGGCCGACAGGGCGGCGGCGACCGCCAGAATCGAGTCACGGGCAGTCATCGCTTTCCTCCCAGAAAACCGGCCAGCGGGGTCGAGGTCTGATGGATGCGTCCGCTCCAGTCCTCGACCGTCACCCACAGCTCCTCGGTTCCGGACGGCTCGGCCGGCACCGCCACCTCGGCCTCGCGCTCGTACGGGTTGCCGAATCCCAGCGCGCCCGCGGCGCGCAGGTTCCGCGGCTTGCCGACGCGCAGGAAGACGCCGCGCACCTTGTCGATGTCGGCCGGGCGGAGATGGATGCGGTATTCCTTCATCCACTCGCCGTTGCCGGCCCAATGCGGCGACTCGTCGTAGGTGACGAGCGTGATCGGGAAGGGGCCGGCGCCGATGTCCCGCCGGATCTCGGGCGGGGCGAAGATCGGCTTCGGGCTGAAATAGTTCGGCAGGAAGGGAAGCGGCACCAGCATCATCAGCGCGCTGAGATGGAATTTGCCGCGATGCCAGAGTTTACGCATTGGAGGATGCCCTCGCCGTCCTCAGCCCGCGCACCGCCTCGACCGTGGCGCGCGCCGTCCGCTTGGTCCAGATCAGCATGCCGCTGAACACCAGCAGGCTCATCAGCGAGCCGAAGGCGAACCAGATCAGCTTGACCGGCAGGCCGCCGAAATCGCCGGTGTGGAGCGCCCGCATGATGGTGCGGGTCAGCTCGACGCCCGACGCGCCCTCCAGCCCGCCCTCCACCACGATCACCTCGGCGGTGTAGGGGTTGACGCGCACGATGTCCGGCAGCAGCGGCACCTGCCCGCTGGAGCCGATCACCGACGCCGTGTCATAGGCGGTGTCGGGCAGCCGCAGGTAGCGCAGCCGCATGTCGGGCAGGGCGGTCATGGCCGCGGCCACCACGGCGTCGGCGTCGATCTTCGGCCGGACCGCCGACACGGGGATCCGGTCGCGGGCGACCATCACCGGCGCCTTGCCGCCGCCCAGACCGATGCCGAGATGGAACAGGGCGATGTAGATCAGGAACCACAGGCTGGTGACGGCGATCACGGCGATGAACCAGATCGACCAGGTGCCGGCGACGCGGTGCAGGTCGCCCCACAGCACGCGGGGCGCCTGCTTCCAGCGGATGCGCGGCTGGTAGAAGGATTTCCAGAAGCGCTTGTAGACCACCAGCCCGGTGACGAGCGAGCCGGCCAGCGGGATGGCCAGCGCCGTCACCAGATACCAGCCGGTCGGAAAGGTCATCAGCCAGCCGTGCAGCGCCCGGATGAACTGGCGGAACGAGGTGCCGGGGGACAGGCCCTGGACCACGCCGGTCACCGGGTTGACCCAGGCGGTGGTGACGGTGCCGTCGGGCAGAGCCATCTCGGCGCCCACCGCCATGTGGGAACCGCCCCAGCTCAGCGACTCGACCCGCCCGCCGGGTGCTGCCGCTTCCGCCGCGGCGATCAGCGCGCCCGGCGGCAGCGGCTGTCCCCCGCCCGACGCCCGCATCGACGGATCGACCAGCCAGGTGATCTCGGTGCTGACCACGGCGATGGTGCCGGTGACGCAGATGAAAAACAGGAAGGCCCAGATCGGCATCGCCAGCCAGGAATGCCACAGGAACCACAGCCGCGTGCGCGACTTGCCAGCGCTCATCTCGATCCTCTCCGCACGGGACATCCTCGCCCTTTCCCCTCAGACGAACGGGCGGGCCCCGAGCCTCAGGATGAAATGCGAAGGATTCTCATTTTTTCGGATGCGGGTCGAAATTCGGGCGCAAGCCCGTCCAGGGCGGCCTCCTCCTATTCAACGTCCCATTCAGCGGCCCATTCAGCGGCTGGGCGGCGGCACCAGCGCATCCATGCTGCGGACGATGCGGGGCGCATAGTGCAGCGAGGCCATCGTGGCCATGCCCTTGGCCACCATCCGCAAGGGGGCCGGCATCGGGCGCGCGACGTCGATCATGAGGATCGCGCGCAGTTCCGGGCTGTCGTTGACCACCTCGTGATCCCAGGAATCGTCGAACAGCACGCTTTCGCGCTCCTTCCACTGATGGATCCGGTCCTTCACCCGGATGTGCGGCGGCCGGACCGTCGGCACGCGCAATGCCAGGTGATAGCGCAGATACATGCGCGACGGCCCTTCATGGGCGCGGACGCTCTTGCCCGGCTCCAGAATCGAGAACATCGCCTGATAGACGCCGGGAATATCCCGGACCAGCTCCAGCGTGCGCGGCGCCAGCGTCCGGGCGGCCCGCGGCACGCGGCCGAAACAGGTCAGCATGAACACGCTCCACCGCCGGTCGCGCTGCAGCCGGCCCGAGGAGTGGATCACGTCGGTGTCGATGCTGTGGTAGGAGGGCAGCCGCTCGTAGGCGGCCAGCACCTGGTCGAATTCCGCGCGGATGGTGTCGTAGGCCGCATCGATCCGGCGCAGAGCGGGCATTTCCCGGTCGATGTCGTGAAACACCGGACGGGACGCGCCGCCGGTGTGCAGGTCGAACAGCGGGTTGAACAGCGCTCCCGATTTGTAGAGCGACATGTTGCGGCGCCAGCGCCGCAGGGTCGGGATCAGCCCGTTGGGATCGGTCTTCTGCAGGGTCAGCATACTGGAGTCCCCTTGGAAACAAGGATGTGTGGGAGGCGGGCGGCCGAAACACCGCCCCTCGCGGCCTCCTGACCGGCCGGGTTGCGCGCTCCTCTCCACTATATAGACATATGTTTCGCTTCGATGTCCATGGGGTGTGGGAGAATTTCGTAAGCATACACAGGCATTAATTTCATTAATTTGCCCACATTGGTGTGATTTTAAAATGGTACATGTGCGTGTAAATGAATTTTGAATTTCAAATTGTTGTCACAGTTCTGATAATCGAAAAATTATGTTTGTTTGTTATTGACACAATAAGAGCATCAATTGCACAATTCGCCTGCACATAAGAACAAATACTTTCCCACGAGAGCCGAAAACCGATCGTCAAGCACAGGCTTGCCGAATCGCGAAGCATCGGCGTGTGTCGGACAAACATCCATATACGAATGGGAGAATAATCGTGAGCTTTGCCTCGTACCGCGAGCAGCACGTCGCATTTCTGAACAAGGCGGTGAAGCCCGTCGACCTGACCCTCGATCAACTCGAAGGCCGGTCTTACGGCCCGGAGACCCACAAGGGCCCGATGGTGATCTCCTCCGACCCGTCGGAGGACAATCTGGGCTCCAAGCTGGTCACCCTGCAGTCGGTCCAGCAGCTGAAGGACATCGCGGGGATTTCCGACGATCACTTCGCGGCGAACCCGCATGCCGACCGCAGCGTCCGCTATCCGACCGAGCCGGTGCAGACCGATTTCGACAAGGCGATCGAACGGGCGCGCAACGACAACTGCGCGCTGGAGAGCCTGATCCATCCCGCCGACCAGAAGACCATCGGCCAGGCGATGATGGCGTTCATCCACGGCAACAGCCAGAAGGTCAAGGCCTTCGAGCCGGTGATCAACGCCCTGCGCTTCCCCAACCAGGTTCTGCTGACCACCGGCCAGGACATCACCGTCACGCCGGGCAACCCCCTGGTCATCGGCCCCAACAGCCCGTACGTCACGCAGGACCCGGTCCTCGGCGCGGTCGCCATCTTCGGCACCGTCACCGTGCAGCAGGGCGGACAGATCCAGATCCTCATCCCGGTGACCTTCAAGGCCGCCCAGATCAATATGCTGTGAGGGCTGCCCAATGGGTGTCATCTACAACATCACCGTGACCGGCACCAATGGGACGACCGGCACCAGCGGCAGCCCCGGCGGACAGGGCGCCTCGGGCGGAAATGCGACCGGAGGCGTCTGCGGCGGCAAGAACAACGCGTCCTGCGTCACGGCGCCGACCAGCGCGACCAACGGCTACACCGGCGGCAACGGGACGTCCGGCTCGCCCGGTAGCGACGGCAGCTGCCCGGCAAGCCTGACCTTCCTGGTCGGGACCGTCTCCGGCGCCTTCAATGCCCTGGTCACCGGCGGCAACGGTGGAACCGGCGGCAATGGCGGCAATGGCGGTGCCGGCGGCAGCGGCGGTGCCGGCGCCAGCGTGGTCGGCTGCTGCCAGGGCCAGTACGGGTCCAACATGCCGGCCGGCCAGACCGGCAACGGCGGCAACGGCGCCAATGGCGGCGCGGGCGGCAACGGCGCGTCCATCGGCACCGCCATCGTCGTCCTGTACGACGAGATCGTCGGCTCGCCGACCTACAGCCTCAACGCGACGACGTTCGGCCAGGCCGGCTCCGGCGGGTCCGGCGGCTATGCCGGCGGTGCCGGCGGCAGCCCGGGATCGCCCGGCGCCACCGGCAAGAACACGCCGGCCGGCCAGGGACCGACGATGACCATGCGGCCCAACAACGGCTGACGCCACCCCACGACCATCGTCGAGAACGGACTCCTGACATGACGAACTCGATCAACGCTCAGATCCTGATCAGCGGATCCAGCGGAACCAACGGGGCAGCCGGAACGCCCGGCGGCGCCGGACCTTCGGGCGTGCCCGGCAGCCCCGGAAGCGCCACTCCCAAGAAGGGCTGCTGCGGCACCACCTACACCTGCACCTGCGCCACCAACGGCACGGCCGGCGGCAGCGGCGCGGTCGGGGGCTCCGGCACCGCCGGCTCCTCCGGAGGGGCGCCGCCGCCCTTCATCCTCCACTATGGCAGCCTGTCCGGCTCGCTCACCGTCCTGGCGCAGGGCGGCAATGGCGGCAATGGCGGCGACGGCGGTGTCGGCGGCACCGGCGGCACCGGCGGCGACGGCGGGAAGAACCAGGCCGTCTGCACCGACAGCAGCGGCAAGAATCCGCAATGCCCCACCTCCCAGGGCGGTGCCGGCGGCAATGGCGGCACCGGGGGTGACGGTGCGAACGGCGGCAATGGCGGCAATGGCGGATCGGTGACCGTCTATTGGGACACCGATCCGGGCGACATCCTGGTGCTGACGCCCGGCGGCAGCGGTGGGGCCGGTGGCTCTGCCGGCATGGGCGGCGCCGGTGGCGCCGGTGGCGCGAACGAGGCCGGCGGCAACGCCGTGTCCGGTGCGAACGCCGGCGGCGGCCGTGCGGGAACCCCCGGCAATCCGGGCCAGTCCGGCACCCAGACCATCGTCAAGTATCCCACCGCGGCTTCGGCTGCCTGATCGGCTGCCTGATTTGGGGGCCGGGAGGCATCGGGACGCCGTGACCGGCGCGCCCGACGCCTCCCGGCGGAGTCCCGCCGCCCCCCTTTCCCCATTCCTCCGCCCACATCCTCACGCCGGGAGCCCTGGTGCCATGGGAACCGTCAGCCAGTATTCCTCGACCACCGCCAACGCCCTGCTCGATCTGGTCGACATCGCGGGCGGCGACCTCAGCCAGGCCTATCTCCCGGCGACCCTGAATCTCGTGACCACCTTCGCGAACGGCTCCGTCACATCGGGCGGCGGCCAGGGATTGCTCGCCACCGGCACGGTGGCCGGCATCGACGGGCCCGTCGCGGTGCTGGCGGTGGGGGTCAATTGGCCCACCTTCATCTCGTTCTTCGAGCAGTCCTTCCTCGCCACCACCACCACGCCGCCGCCCTATCTGAATGCCGGCGGCAACGACTCCCTGATCGCCCAGGGCTATTACCTGGCCTACAACGCCATCCACACGCAGATCTGGAGCGCCGTCGCCAAGCTGAAGCTGGTGCCCGGATACGCCTCGAACGTGCCGCTGCTGGTGGTCGGCATGGGGCCGGCCGGGCCGCTGGCGCAGATGGCCGCCCTCGACCTGCGGCCGGGACAGACCGGCCCGGACGGCAGCGGCGGCTCGATGACCAGCCCGGTCGGCGCGGCCGGCTGCTACTCCTTCTCGACCCCGGCCTACGGCAACGCCCCCTATGCGGCGGCGGTGACGGCGGCGTTGGCGTCGGTCTTCCTGTGCAACCTCGATGGCATCGATTTCTATCCGTCGATCGCCGGGGCTCCCGACGGCTTCGCGTTCAGCGGAGCGGCCCAGACGCTGACCGCGTCGGTCCCTCCCTCCGACACGCCCTGGCTGGAACGCACGCCGGCCTTCTACCAGACCGCCTACGGCGCGCCGCAGCCGCAGCTGTCCCACGGCGGGACGGTGACGCCCGTTCCCACGGGCTACAGCGGCGACCTCGCCTACACGCTGGCTCTGCTGACGACGGCGGCCTATGGACGCTTCCAGCATCCGGATCTGTCGCAGCCGCTGCCGTCGGGCTACTCGCGGGCGGCCGACGTCGTGGTCGGCGGCGTCACCTGGGCGTCGATCTACACCTCCCTGGACCGCACGGTGGTGGCGTCGCGCGGGGCCTGCTCGTGGATCGAGCTTCTGGCCTTCATGGGCAACGGGTCCCTGATGCCGTTGCCCTGGTTCACCTCCGGCGGCCGTATCCTGCAGGGGCTGTCCAGCTTCTATCCGAGCTATGCAACGGCGCTGTTCGCCGCCCTGTCGGGCGTTCCCGGCGTGGCGGGCAAGCCGCTGGTGTTCGCCGGCCATGACTTCGGCGGCGCCCTGGCCGCGCTCGCCGCCTACAATCTGGCGCTGGTTCCCTATGGCGGGCTCCCCGCCGCCGCCGCGGTCTACGGCTTCGGCACCGTCCGCTTCGGCGACTACAGCTTCCAGGGCGCCTACCAGTCGGCGCTCGGCAGCGTCAGCTACCAGATTCTGCGGCCGAACGACGTGATCGCGGCCAATCAGGGACTGTCGCTGATGGCTCCGCTGCCGACGACCATGAAGCTTTCGGGAGGAATGCTGAGCACGGTCAACAGCACCACCGGCCATGCGCTCGCCCTCTACACCTCGCTGCTGAACCCCCGGATATCGGCGAACGCGGAATCCTTCGCCATGCAGGCCGCCGCCGGACCGGCGGCCGCCTTGCCGGCGAACGCGCGCCGGCTCGGCCTGCTCCCCGCCACCGCCGCGCCGCGCATCGTCGCGGCGACCGAGCCGGAGCTGACGCCCTTCCTGTCCCGGATGCTGGAGTTCCACGGGCTCCATCCCGGGCATCTGGCCGGTCCGGTCCTCGACACCGCCGCTCACCAGGGCCGCATCGTGCTGTCGGCCGACCCGAGGGTCAGCACGCTTGCCCCGGCGCAGGTCTTCGCCGGAGGAAGCCGGGTTTTCGCCACCAACGCGATCCTGGTCCGGGCCGGACAGGCCCTGCATATCGGCTCGCCCGGCAGCCCGGCCTTCCGCCTGCTCGCCCGCTCCATCCTGCTGGAGCCGGGTGCGACCCTGTCGGTCGAAAGCCCGGTGCAACTTGCCGTCGGCTCGATGACCTCCCTGGCGGCGAGCGCCGCCGCCATCCCCAACATCACCGTGCTGGGAACCAACGGAGCCGACGGCGCCGCGGGATGGCCGGGTGCCGCAGGTGCCTCGGGGGCCCCCGGCATTCCGGGCGGGAGCGGCAGTTCGGGAGGCAACGGGTCGTGGGGGGCCAACGGCATCATGCCCTCGTCCCTGACCTTCCTGGTCGGCTCCATCAGCGGCACGTTCGTCGTCCGCGTGACCGGCGGGCAGGGCGGCAACGGCGGTCAGGGCGGGGCCGGAGGTGCCGGCGGCACCGGCGGCTCGGGTGCGGCCGGCGGCAGGGGCGGCACCGGCGGCAATGGCGGCCAGGGCGGCAACGGCGGCAACGGCACCACGATCCTCATCAGATACGACAGCATGGATCCGGGAACCACCGTCGTGTTCCAGGATTTCGGCGGGCTGCGGGGGGCCGGCGGAGCCAGTGGCGCAGGCGGGCAGGGCGGTGCCGGGCAGCCCCCCGGCACATCGGGAATTTCGGGCAATCCGGGCCTGCCGGGGCAACCCGGCACCCCGTCGACCCTGCAATTCGTCCCCTCCTCGTCCTGACGGCCGGTCCGGAGCGCTGCCATGCCCACCAAGACCCTGCCCGGCGCAGCCGAGGCGTCCACCGACATGCCTGCCGCCCTGCCCGACAGGCCCGCCGTGAAGGCCGGCGTGGTCTCCAGCTGGCCCAGGCCGGCGGGGAACCGGGTGATCGATCCCTTCAACCCGCCCCTGCCGCGCTATTCCGGGCCGCAGACCGTCGCCCACGAGGAGATGCCGGCGGACGCCCGCGCCTTCATGGACCGCCAGCTGTCCTTCCACGGCATCGACCCGGAGAGCTTCCGGCGGCGCTGGCTCGACAGCGCCCGGCACGGACGGGCGATCCGGATCTCCTGGGTGCCGGAACGCTCCTTCGTCGAACCGGCGCAGACCTTCCGCCACACCTGGGTGCGCTATGCGCTGGACAGCATCATCCTGCGCCCCGGCGCCGAACTGACGCTGGAAACGCCGTTCGGCGACCCGGTGGAGCTGTATGTGCATCGGCTGACGCTGATGGAGGGCGCGCGGCTGACGGTGCAGGGCGGGGCGGCCCGGCTGGTGGTCGGGCAGCTGGTCGGCGCGCGGCCGGAAACGCTGGACAGCGTCGAACCGGCGACGCTGCTGCTGGCCAGCGCCGACGGCCGCGACGGCGATCCCGGCGCGCGGGGCGGTGCGGGTCCGATGGGCGACACCGACCAGCCGGACGGCGGAGGGGGCAGCGGCGGACAGGCCGGCGAGCCGGGTCTGAACGGCATGCCGCTGCGGGACATGGCGGTCACCATCCACACGGTGACCGGCCGGTCCCGGCTGCTGGTGCGGCCGGGCCGCGGCGGCAATGGCGGCAGCGGCGGCAGCGGCGGGCCGGGGGCCTACGGCCATGCCGTCGCCTTCCACCGGATGGGCCGGGGCGGCGACGGTGGCCATGGCGGCGACGGCGGCGAGGGCGGGGCCGGCGGCGATGCCGGGCTGCTGCGGCTCGACCTGCATGTCCGCCAGCCGGGATCCGCCTTCGACCTCGACGTCGCGGACGGCGCGCCCGGCGCCGGTGGCGAGGGCGGCGGCGGCGGGGCCGGGGGGATCGGCCTTCCCGACGGACTGACAGGACATGCCGGACGCGACGGAGCGCCGGGCCGGCCGGGCCGGCCGGCGCTGGTGCAATGGCTTCGCACAGGGGAGTGACACCCGTGACCATAGAGCCCGAGACCACAGAGACCGCGCGCACCGGCATCGTTCCGGCGCGCTCCAACGCGCTGCGGGGAGCTGCGGCCGCGGAACTTATGGCCGATAATCTTCTGGCCGTCGACCTGACCAGTGCTTCCAGCCCCATCCTGATCGAGGCGGCGGGCGTCGAGGCCCCGGCCATCCAGCTTGCGGTCGCCTGCGGGCTGCTGCTGCCGGTGGACGGGCAGGAGGGCGTCTATCAGCTCAACCCCGACTGGTTCACCGATCCGGTGGGCAAGACCGGCCAGGGCATGAGCGAGAACGCCGTCACGCTGGCCCTGGTGATCGCCCAGCTGATCGGCCAGGCCTCGGGCAGTTCGCTCGGCATTCCGGTGCGGGAGCCGGGGGCGCTGGGCACCTGGTATCCGATCAACAAGCCCGGCACCGACACGCCGAGCGGGCTCTATCTGGCGACCCAGCCGGTGTCGTCCGACAGCAACGGCAGCGGCGAGCCGCCGACGGTGTTCGGCCTCGGCGTCATGTACACCACCACGGTGACGCTGGGGACGACCGAGAAGGCGGAGCTGGATCTGGTGGCCGACGGCCCCTCCAGCATCGACCTGAAGGTCTGGGGCATGGTGCCGGTCGCCCTGCTCGGCAACGGCGGCGTCGAGGTGGTGGTCGGGCAGGCCGGCCATCCCTTCACCATGGGCTTCGAGGTCACCGGCGGCGACGGGCCGCTGATCGACGCGGCCGGCTTCTCCTTCACCGGCGTGCGCCTGACGGTCGATCTGTCGCCCGCGACCGACCCGGCGGTGACCGTCTCGCTGGTCATCACGCAGCTGACCCTGCCCACCGCGCCGGGTGCGCGCGACTTCACGCTGGCCGACCTCCAGGCGATCAGCGGCGCCGAGATCCTGGCGACGGCCGCGGCGCTGGCGGTGACGGCGCTGGGCAAGCTGGTCGGCGACCAGCCGTCGCTGTCCTACCTGCTGCCGGCGCTGGGGCTGGGCGCCAGCGTCCCCGGCGTCGACAATGTGCTGCTGCCGATCCTGCGCTGGGACAGCTTCATCGCCCTGGCGGTGAGCGGCGGCGACGTGGCGCGCCCCTTCGTCGACTGGTTCACCGCACTTGCCACCGACGGGCCGACCCTGTCCGCCTGGATGAAGGCGGTGGGCGGCGCCGTCGGCGGGCTGACCGGCACCGACGCCACCGTGTCGGGAAGCGGAACGCGCGACGATCCCTTCGCCGTCCCCGTCCTCAGCGTGAGCAGCGTCGGCACCCTGCGGCTGACCGCGGCAACCGGAACCGACACGGCGGGGTTGCGCCATTTCTATCCCGGTCTGGCCTTCGCCTCCACAGCCCTGGTGCTGGGCAGTTCCAGCGCGGCGGTGACCGGCAGCGCCGGGCTGGAAATCCTCGATTTCACGCTGGCCACCGGCGGCGGGGTGCAGGGCGTCGCTCCCGGCCGGTTCAAGGCCGGCATCCTGCTGGCCAACAAGGACCTGACCCAGCCGCTCTACAGCGGGACCATCCTCGGCGGCACCTACAGCTTCGGCGCGCTGGCCGGCGGCATGTCGGTCCTCGTCGCCGACGGCGGCGCCACCGTTCAGCCCGCCTTCTCGCTGCTGTC
Organism: Azospirillum sp. TSH64; assembly: GCF_003116035.1. GTDB lineage: Bacteria > Pseudomonadota > Alphaproteobacteria > Azospirillales > Azospirillaceae > Azospirillum. The sequence continues at coordinate 6,688,000 of NZ_LGQW01000015.1, read as the reverse complement.
GGTGACGACGCCCACCGGCAGCTATCCCACCATCGACCTGACCCAGCCCGGCGACCTCGTCGCGGCGGCCGAGGCCGAGCTGAACGCCGCCATCGGCGATGCCTTCAATGCGCTGTTCGGCCTGGGCACCGACAGTCAGGTCGGACCGTCGCTGGCAGCCCTGCTCGGCGTCGCTCCACCGCCGGGCGCCACCGCCTGGCCGTCGTCGCTGACCCCGCCCTTCAGCCTGTCCGGGCTGCCCAACTCCATCCAGTTTCCCGTCGAGGCGCTGAGCCGCTATTGGGCGGCGCTGATCCGCGGCGACGTCGAGGTCGACGGCCAGCCGCCCTTCTCCTTCATGGTCGAAGCTCTGGGCACCGTGCTGCGGCAGGTCGGCGGCGGCAGCGGCGGCGTGACCGGGTCCGGCACCAACAGCGACCCTTGGAGCATGACGCTCGGGCCGGCGGGCAGCCCGGCGGCGCTGGTCGCCTACATCGCCGACGCCCAGACCCCCAACAATGCCGGCAACGGTGCGGCCAAGAGGCTGGTGCTGGGGCTCGGCGTCGGGGCGACCCTGCCGATTGCCGGCAACACGCTGGACCTCGCCTTCCGCATCGAGGCGCTGGGGCTCGATGCCGGCACCTCCGCCGGCCAGGGCATCCGGTCGGCGCAGATCCTGCCGGGCATCGGCGTCTACGGCGCGCTGCCGTCCGGCGTCTCGACGCCCGCGGTGGCCGGAGCCTCGTTGCAGATCGACAAGGGCGGGCTGTCGCTCTACTGGAGCCCCTACGACGGCTGGCACTGGTCGATGTCGGTGGCCGCCCCGACCCTGGTGGTCGACGGCGTGGCCGAGCCGGTCGGCACCGACATGAACTATTCCGACGCCACGGCGCTGTCGCAGCTGGTCACCGATCAGGCCGCCACCTTCGGCGCCATCCTGACCGGGGTGCTGGGCGTGGCGCTCTACCGCGCGCAGCGCCGCGGCGGACTGGCGCTCGACGGCTGGCTGGGGCTGCTGCCCAACCTGGGGCCGTTCATGCCGCAGGGCATCGACTGGCCCGACGGCATGCCGGTGCTGGCCCCCACCAGCTTCACGGATCCCATCGCTCAGGTCCGGGCTCAGCTGAAGGCGGTGCTGTCCACCCCGGAGCGGGCCGCCGCGGTGCTTGGCCTGCTGGGCTGGGCAATCGACGGCACGGCGGAGGCCGCGGCAGCCGTCGCCGGCACGGGCACCCAGCTGGATCCCTACCGGGTGCCGCTCGACGTGCCGTGGAACCTGCAAGGCACGCTGTGGCAGGATTCCGGCCAGACCATGGCGGTCCCCGGCCTGTCGACCCTGCTGTCCTACACGGCGGGCGACGTCACCGCGGTGACCAGCGTGCGGCTGGACCCGATGGGCATCTCCTGGAGCACCGGCGAGCCGGTCGCCGCGTCCGGCGTGCCGGGCCTGTCGGTGCAGACCGTGCTGAGCGGCACCAATGGCACCCTGGTCACGGTCGACGGCGTCGCCGTCGAGAGCGTGACGCTGGGCGTCGTGCTGACGATGGACCTGTCGGGCGGAAGCTTCGCCGCGACCCCGGTCCTGGCGGCGAAGCAGACCGACGGCACGGTGATCGTGCTGGACGGCACGCTCGATCCGTCGGCCAACAGCGCCCTGCTGTCCATCGTCAACGCCGCCATCGGCGTGGCCGCCGCGGCGTTCAAGGGCGACGACACCTTCCAATTGGTCTATGGGGTCCTCGCCGACCTCGGGCTGGCGGTGCCGGCGGCCGGCGCCGACGGCCCCTACGGCATCGACCCCGGCGGCTTCACGGCGCTGGTGTCCAGTCCGCTGGGCTTCCTGACCGACCGGCTGATGGCGGCTCTGGCCGACGCGACGGTGCAGCCGCTGCTGTTCCAGGCCATCGACGCGACGCTGGGCTTCTCGCTGCCGGAGATGCCGGAGCCGCTGCTGGCGATGCTGGCCGGGCTCGGGCTGGTGACCGACGCGGATCACGGCTATGCCGCCAATGCCGAGGCGATCCTGGCGGTCGCCCGCGCGCCTGCGTCCCAGCTGTCGCAGCGCCTGACCGCCCTGCTGTCCGATCCGGATGCCCGCTCGTCGGTCATCGCGGCGATGACGCACGGCTCGCAGAGCTTCACCGTCGGCCCCTGCACGCTGACCACGGCCAACGGCCGGATCATGACGCTGACGCTGCCGCGCGGCGGCTTCACGGTGGGGTCGTTCCTCGACCCCTCGATGACCGTGCGCATCGATCTGCAGACCGGCACCATCACCGCCACGCTGGACTGCTTCCTGCCCGATGCCGGGTTCAGCGTCCTGTCCACCCTGACCTACACGGTCGGCGGCAGCGCGCCCACGGTGACGGTCTCGCTGGTCTGGGGCGACGGTTCGGTCCCGCAGCCCACGCCGCTGGTGATCTGGCCCTTCGACCAGAGCGCCTTCATCGACCAGCTCGCCGCCGTCGGCCCGGCCTATGTGCTGGCGACCTTCGTCGCCGAAGCGGTCGACGACATGCTGCTCGCCAAATATCCGCTGGCGCGCAGCCTGTTCCAGGCGTTCGGGCTGGCGGACCCCGATCCCGACACCGGCGTCTGGCAGATGAAGTCGGCGCTCGGGCTGTTCGAGGATCCGGTGGACTGGCTGCTGTCCGACGCGGTGGTCGGCCAGGACGGGCTGCTGAACATCGCGCAGATCCAGAAGGTGCTGGGCAGCCTGCCGTCCGGAACCGCCGGGGGGCTGACCCTGGCGCAGGCGCCCGGCGGCGTGCTGCTGTCCGGCCTGCCCTATGGCTTGCAGGTGACGGTGACCGCTGACCCGGCGACCGGCCTGTTCACGGTGGCGCCGTCCCTGAGCGAGGCGATGCCGCTGCTGGCCGGGGCGGAATTGCAGTCGATGGGCTTCGGCCTGTCGCTGACTGCCAACTACCAGCCGGGCCTGAGCGGCAGCGGCCGGCTGACCGCCGCCATCCCCGGCCTGGACCAGCCGCTGTTCCTGCAGGGCGGCTACGACAAGGGCTTCACGCTGACGGTCGGCGAAGAGGGCGACGGCAAGCCGGTGCTCGACCTGATACCGTTCGGCGGCTGGCAGACCTTCGTCCTCCAGGTCGCCGCCGAGGTGGCGCAGACGCTGTTGCAGACGCTGACCCAGAAGCTGCTCGACCAGCTCGCCGCCGAGGGCGACACGACGCTGACGCAGTTCGTCACGGCCCTGCGCAGCACCGCGGCCTCGCTGGACATCACCGGGCTGGTGCAGTCCCTCATCGCGGCACAGCCCGACGCGGCGGCGCTGGAGGCGGCGGCGCTGGCATGGCTGCGCGAAAGATTGCAGCCGGAGCAGGCGGCCGCCACCGCGTCGGCCGTCGCCAGCCTGTTGCAGCTGGCGCTGAGCGGCGTGACGAGCGACGGCGGCCTGCTGGTTTACGCACCCTCCAGATCGGTGCCGGTCACCGTCATGGCCGGCGTGCGCACCGTGGGCGCCGAGACGCTCGCCGGCATCTGGGCGACCCTGTCTGTCACCGCCGCCGACAGCGTGGTGGTGGCGCTGACCCCGACCGGCGTCGGCGTGCCGCTGACCGGCACGCCCGAGGCGCGCGTGCAGTTCGGGCTGTCGGCCCAGGCGATCATCGCGCTCGGCCAGGGGCCGGGCCTGACGGTGACCTACGACAGTGCCGGCGGCGGCGTCTCCGCGGCGGTCGATCCGCTGATGACGGCCGGCGTCTCCAGCAGCCTGAACGCCGAGCTGCTGCCGCTGCCGTTCGGGGTGGCGACGGGCGACGGCTATGCCGGCCGGCTTGAGGCGGCGCTCGCCGTCTGGCTGGAAGGGGTGATGGTGCAGGCGCTGCCGCGCTACGTCTCGGTGGTGGTGCTGAACACGCAGACGGTGGTCAGCTGGCTGAACGCCCCGCTGTTCACCGGATCGACCCTGACGGCGGGACAGGTGCTGACCGCCTCGCAGCTTCTGGTCAGCGAGAACGGGGCCTATGCGCTGAACGATCTGGCCTCGTTGCAGTCGCTCGGCGTCGAGGGCTTCCTGGCCGGCTTCCTCAAGGCGCTGACCCAGACGCAGATCCAGGTGCTGTCCTTCCCCGACGGCGGCGGCATCTGGCTGGAGCCCGGACCGGACGGCAGCTATGGCGTGCGCTTCGCCGCCACCGGCCTGTCCTTGAAGCAGGTGCCCTATCTGGTCTTCCAGCTGGGCGCCACCGACACCGAATGGATCGCGCTGACCGGGGCGGACCCGTCGCAGTACCAGCCGGGCGTCGCGGCCTATCTGCCGGTCGACGGGCTGATCCCCGACTTCAGCGCGGTCAAGCTGCGCCTGATCAACATCGGCGTCGATTTCCAGGGCAAGGCGGGCGCCCCGCTGGTCGATTTCAGCCGCTTCCAGCTGGCCAAGATCAAGCCGCGCGGCCTGCTGACCTTCGACTTCGCCCAGTCCGATCCCATCACCGCCTATGGCGGCGGCGTCGATGTCGAGGACATCGCCATCTCGCTGGCCCCCGACACGCTGACGCCGGGCGCCAACACCAACCCGGTCGCGCAGAATTTGCTGGGATCGGGCGATGCCGCCTCGGCCGGCAATCCGGCGGCGAACCCCGGCTTCTCGATGCGCGCCGGCTGGATGTCCGGCGAGGATCTGGGCGTCGAGCTGTACGACAGCAACGGCGGCAGCCAGACCCGCATCTGGCTGCCGGTGCAGCGCAGCTTCGGCCCGGTCCATGCCAACAAGGTCGGCATCGGCTGGGACAACCCGACGAAGATCGGCAGCGTGCTGTTCGACGGCGGCCTGACGCTGGCCGGGCTGGACGTCGAGTTGATCGACCTGTCGGTCAGCGTCAACGTCACCCAGATCACCGACTACAGCCAGTACAGCCTGGATCTGGCGGGATTGTCGGTGTCCTTCAGCGGCGGCTCGGTCAGCGTGTCGGGCGGGCTGCTGAAGCAGAACGACCCGCTGCGCTACGACGGCCAGCTTCTGGTCAAGGCGGGCCGCTTCTCGCTCTACGCCGTCGGCTCCTTCGCGCTGATCCCGGTCGATCCGGACAAGCCCGACGGCGACAAGGCGGTGTCCTTCTTCGTCTTCCTGAACCTGAACGCGCCGCTGGGCGGCGTGCCGGCCTTCTTCGTCAACGGCGTGGCCGGCGGCTTCTCGGTCAACCGCAACATCATCGTTCCCGATGCCGGGAACATCATGTCCTTCCCGCTGATCCAGGGCGCCATTTCCCAGGCGACCTTCGGCAGCGACCCGACGCCGGCCAGCGCGCTCGCCGTGCTGTCGCAGGACGTCTATCCGCAGATCGGCAGCTATTGGGTCGCCGCCGGCCTGAAATTCTCCAGCTTCCAGATCCTCGATGTCTTCGCCATGCTGCTGGTGAAGTTCGGGCGGGAGTTCGAGATCGACGTCATCGGCGTCGCCACCGCCACCCTGCCGCCGCAGGTCACACCCTCCTCGGCGCTGGCCTACATCGAGCTGGCGCTGGTCGCCTCGTTCAAGCCGGACGAGGGCGAGATCTCGGTCACCGCCCAGCTGACCCCCAGCTCGTTCCTGCTGGCGAAGGACTGCAAGCTGACCGGCGGCTTCGCCGCGAAATACTGGTTCGGCTCGAACCCCTATGCCGGCGACTTCGTCATCACGCTGGGCGGCTACAACCCGTCCTTCCAGCCGCCGGACCATTACCCCAACGTGCCGCGCCTGGGCTTCGACTGGCCGGTGCTGAGCACGTCGGCGATGACGGTCGGCGTGTCGGGCGGCACCTATTTCGCCCTGACGCCGTCGATGATCATGGCCGGCGGCTATCTGAAGGCGCTGTTCAAGGCCGGGCCGCTGAAGGCCTGGTTCAACGCCGGGGCCGACTTCCTGATCGCCTGGCAGCCCTTCTATTACTATGCCGGGGTGCAGGTGTCGGTCGGCGTGTCCTTCGGCTTCGAGGTCGCAGGCGTCAAGGTGACGCTGACCGCGGAGCTGGGGGCCGGGCTGGAACTGTGGGGTCCGCCCACCGCCGGCAAGGTCAAGGTCAGCTGGTACGTCATCTCCTTCACCATCCCCTTCGGCGACCAGGATCAGGATCTGTCCAGCACCCAGCCGCTGAGCTGGGAGGAGTTCGAGGCGCGCATGCTGCCGCAGCCGGACTCGCAGACGGCTCCCCTGGCGAATGCCCGGACGGCGTCGATGATGCTGGCGGCGGCGGGGGACGGCACATCCTCCGGCAACACGGACGGTGCGGACGCCACCCAGGTGGTCGTCAACATCCAGGTCAGCAGCGGCCTGCTGAGCGAAACCGGGGAGTTCGGGCCGACGGTCCAGTCCGCCCCCTTCGCCATCGATTTGCGGTCGGTGATGCCGGCCTCCACCGTCACCGTGGCGGAGTCCAGCTATCAGGCCTCCAGCCCGTCGCTGGGCATCCCGCCGATGGATTTGCCGGACATCGCGACCGGGATGGCGGTGACGCTGGAATCGCAGGACGACCAGGGGGCCTGGAGCACCCTGTCCATCGACCGGCCCGGCCTGACGCCGGCAACCCTGTCGGGCGGTGCGGCGGCGGCGATGTGGTCGACGCAGGCCTTCGACCCGGTGGGCAAGCCGTCCTCCGACTTCATCGCCGGTGCCGCCTTCGGCATGACCCTGGCCGCCACCGGCGACCATGTGGTCGACACGCTGGCGCCGATGGACCTGCTCACCTCCTTCGGCTACGAGCAGGCCGACCCGCTGCCGCTGCCCTTCGCCGTCACCCCCGTCTACACCGCACCGGCGGCGCTGTCGCAGGACGGCCGTTTCGCCGTGCTGATGGGAAGCATCATGGCGCCGACGCCCTCGACCCTGCGGGGCCAGGTGATGCAGGCGCTGGAGGACGCCCAGGTCGCGGTCATCGTCGACCAGAACCTGTCGGTGATGGCCAGCTTCGCCGACCAGATCTTCCAGGCCGCCCCCAGCCTCGCCAAGCTCGGCTTCGACCTTGCGACCTCCGGTCCGCAGGCGCTGGCGGCGCCGCAGCCCAAGCGCGCCGCCAGGGTTGCGGCGGTTGAGGGGCCGCTCGCTCCGCGGCTGCTCGGTTCCTCGCAGGCCTATGCGCTGCCCGCAACGGCGCCCCGGCGCATCCAGTTGGCCGGCGCTGCGGCCGGTAAGGCATCGGTGCTGCTGCCGGCGCCGCGGGTGGCGATGCGCTGGGCCGACGCCGACGTCCGCCCGACGCGCGGCGGTGCCCGGACGCTCGCCGGTGCGGGAACTGCGCCGTCCGCGATCGAGGCTGGCCTGAGCCTCCAGCCCGGATCCGTCGCGGTGTTCGATGCCGGACGGGGTGCGGGGGCGCCGATGCTGGAACTGACGGGCGGAACCCCGGTGATGGTGCATGCCTTCGACAAGGCCGGCCGCATCCTGTCCAGCCGTCTGGTCTCGCCGGCCGGCAGCGCTGCCGAACCTCTGCCGACCGACACCGCCCAGGTGACGCTGGTCGGGATGGACAGTGCCGGGACGGCGCCGGTCGCGGGCTGGAACCGGCACAGCACGCTGGTCCAGGTCGGCCGCTACACCCTGCTCGGCAGCGGCTGCACCGTGCGGCCCCAGGCCGGACCGCGCCCGCAGCGCGGCTCGCGCGATGCGGCACCGGTTGCAGCGCCCATCGGGACACGGGGGCCGGTGGAAGGTGCGGCGATGCTGACCCGCAACCGCGTCCAGACCGGCGTCGGCAGCACCGCGCCGGGCTGGGTGGAGACGGTCTTCGGCCACACCGTCGGAACCGTCGCGGTGGTGCTGGACCGCGGGGCGGACGCCGACGCGGCGACGGTGAAGATCGCCGCGACCGGTTCCCCCTGGACGGTCGAGTACGGCGTCGCGGCGACCCCGGCGGCCCGGATCGCCGCCGGTGACGGCACCATCCTGCTCTACGACGCCGCGGCTCTGGCCGCGACGGGGGCCGCCGAAGTCGCCGGTGACGGGGAGCGGCATGCCGTCCTGGTGCGCGGCGTCGAGGGGCTGGCCGGCGTCTACGGGCTGGCCGGCACGCCGGCCGAGGTCGAGGCCGGCTGGGACGGGCTGTCGCTCCCGGCGCTGGGGCGCAGCGTGACGCCGCGTCCGGGCCAGGGCCTGGGACGGGTTGCATCGGTGAAGGCCGGCGGCCCGACCCTGTTGCGGTTCGTCCGCAGCGAGGCGGCGTAGCGGTGCGGGTGCCCCCGCCCCGGCGGGGTGGGGGCGATTGGCAGGACAGGTTCGTGAGGAAGGGGATCCCACATGTCGAACGCGATCGCGCTGGCCGGTGACGGCGACGCGCTGCAACCCGGCCAGATCCGGTTCAGCCAGGCGGCCCTGCCGCCGCTGCCCGCCGGGACCTATCGGCTGAGCGCCACCCAGACCGTGGATGGCATCAAGGATCAGGACACGCCCCCCACCTACACGGCGGTGCAGACGTTGCAGATCCAGGGGCCGCGCTTCGCCCTGGCGCCCGGCGACCTGCAATCGGTGATGCCGCCGGCCAACCAGACGGGCTCCTGGGAGAACACGCTGCCCAATGTGGTGCTGCGCCGGCGCACGCTGCCGTGGGAGCGCACGCTGGACGGCAGCGTCCCGCCCGCGGACAGCGTTCCGGCGCCGTGGATCGGCCTGCTCACGGTGACCGCCGCCGAACTGGGCGGCGAGGCCGGCGCGGTCGCCGCACCCTCGCCCGTACACAGCGGAACGGTGTCCGATCTGGTCCAGCCGACGAACCCGGCGGTGCTGGGACCGCAGCTGTCGGGCGTCTCGCAGGCCGACATGCAGACGGGGCTGCTGCTGCTGGACTTGCCGGTGACGCTGTTCCAGTCGGTGGCGCCGACGCTGGCCGACCTGTCCTGGCTGGCCCATGTGCGCGAGGTCAACACCGATCACAAGGAGATCCTGGGGCTCGACGAGGACGGCACCTTCTCCATCGTCGTCGGCAACCGGACGCTTCAGCCGGGGGCGGTGAACTACCTGTTCCTGGTCTCGCTGGAGGGGCACCAGGACCATCTGGCGGGCAGCACCATTCCCGCCTCCTACACCACCATCCGCTTCGCATCGCTGGCGTGGTGGAAGGTGCAGGCCGATGTGTCGAAGGGCGACTTCATCGAGATCATGCAGGCCCTGCCCGACAATGGCGGCGTCGATCTGGTGCAGATGCCCCACCTGCCGATCCCGGCTTCCGGCAACGGCTCCGGGGACACCAGCGAACCGTCCGCCATCGCCGCCATGGGGCTCGGGATGGGCTATGTGCCGCTGACCTACCGCATGCGGGTGGGTGAACAGGCGACGGCCTGGTATCGCGGCCCGGCCAGTGCCGTGCCGACCAAGGCCGATGGGCTGGGACCGTTCGTCTTCAGCGACCAGGCGATCCGCTACGACCCGACCACGGCGCTGTTCGACGTGTCGCAGGCCGCCGCCTGGCAGATCGGCCGGCTGCTCGCCCTGTCGGACTCCACCTTCGCCCGGCTGATGTTCCTGTGGCGCAAGGAGTTCCACCAGGCGGTCGCCGCCAATGTGGTGCTCGGGCAGATCGCCGATGCGCTGCCGGTCACGGCGGAGACGATGCGGGCTCTGCCGGCCGCCGGGCCGGGGAGCGGCGGGCGCACGCTGGCCCTCTCGCACCAGACCGCCGCCGTGGCGCTGGCCGAGGCGTTCGCCGGGCTGGCGGGGCGGGAGGCCACGGTCCCTGCCGCCGATGGCGGAAGCCTGTCCGGCATTCCCCGCCGGATCCGCCGCGAGGACCGGCCGCCGGTCGCGGCGGCTCCCGGCCTGCGGAGTGCCGGCCTGCGGAGTACCGACAGCCAGGCCGCCGCCGATCCGCTGGAGGCGCTGCTCGACCACGTATTCGGCCCTTCCGCGGAGTGATCGTCATGGACCGTGCCATCAGCAACCGCGCCGCCACCTTGCAGGCGCTCATCGACACGGCGACCGCCCCGGCGCTGGCCGCGCTGCGCTCCGGCCCGGCGCATGCCCGCGTCGCCCTGCCGGCCGCCGTCGCTCCCGCCGCCTCCGGTGCGGCGGCCACGCAGCCCACCGTCGAGCTGCCGGCCCCGCCGCCCGCCGTCATCGACTGGCTGGCCCGCGCGGCGCTGCTCTACGGCGTGCCGTTCGAGTACATCACGCCCGACGGGCGGATGCTGCCCAAGGAGTCGATCCGCTTCTTCTACGTCGACCTCAACTGGATCCACCGGCTGCTGGAGGGCGCGGTGAGCATCGGGCTGTCGACCAGCGCCGATTCCGTGCAGATGATGGCGACCATCGAACAGCTGGTCGATCAGGCGCTGTCGCACAGCTCGACGGTGCGCCCGTCCTTGCGCGCCAAGGCGACCAGCGGCCACAGCCGCGCCGGTGCCGCGCTGAAGGCCGCGGCGGCCCAATCCACTGCCGCGGGCGGAACGGCGACCGGCCCGATCACCGGGCTGCTGATCCGCTCGGCCGCGGTTTCCGGCTGGCCGGGGGTGGAGGTCAGCGCCTATGCCGACGATGCCGCCACCCAGAAGCTGCCGCTCCTTCGGCTCGACCGCCTGTCGGACGATGTGCTGATCGCCCTGTTCGACGGGCTGCCCCGGGTGGTGAACTTCCTCCAGCCGCCGGAAAGCCTGCATTTCGGCGTCCGCCCGACCACCAGCTTCGCCAGCGGCTACATGAGTTTCCTGCGCGGCCTCGGCTATGGCGGCTATCCCGCCGGCCAGCAGATCCAGGGCCAGCAGGCGGCGGTCGCCATGCGGAGCGGTGCTGCGGCCGGCGTGCTCGACGTCGCCGCCTCGGCCACGTCGCTTCAGACGGCCATGAAGACGCTGGGCGCGCTGGACAGCGCCGGTACCTTCACCGCCGCCGAGTTCGCCGTGCAGATGGTGCGGGCGGCCGGCATGCAGTCCTTCCAGTGGGGCGTTACCGCCCCGACGGGCCAATGGGGCGCCAGCGCCCCGGCTGAATCCACCGCCCCCGTTGTGGGCCGGATCGCGGGTTGATCGGAGCGCAGACCATGACGGATACCCAACCCAACACCGCCTCCGCCGCGTCCGACACCATCGTCGACCCGCTGTGGCCCGGTCCCTGCCTGTTCGTGCCGATCAGTATCGAATGTTTGCTGGTCGGCGTTCCCAACCAGCAGGGCAGCTGGGCCGACCTCGCCATCGACTACCGCAAGGTTCCGGCGAACGTCGATCCCGAGCCGCAGCCCTTCCAGCTCCGTCCCGCCAACGCCCCGCCCGGCACCGGCGCCCATTTGCAGGCGACCCTGCCGATGGGTTACCGCCAGGGGCACCAGCAGCCCGACGGCTCGGTCCTGTTCCCGCCGATCCCGAACCGCTGGCTGGTGGCCCGCTCGGTGGTCGCCACGCCCGGCGCCGCTCCGGTGTTCACCGTGTGGGTGTTGCAGGGCGATTTCCTGGGCGACATGGGGGAGGGCAGCAACACCTACCCCGATCCCGTCCAGACCGGCAACACCCAGTGGGTCGGGCGCGCCTTCGCGTTCGAGGCCTGGACCAATCCCGCCGGTCCGGCGCAGCCGCTGCTGCGGTCGGTCGGGCCGGGCTCCGTCAGCTGGGTGGTCACCTACGACAACACGCTGAACGTGCTGAGCTTCTACGACAGCCTGTCGGACGTGTCCGCGGGCACCGTCACCTATGCCATGCTCGGCTGGTACAACCCCTCGGGCTTCGATCCGCTGCTGGGCGTCACCGACGCCGACCCGCAGGGCTTCACCACCCAGGACGAGTGGCAGTCGATCCTGAACACCCTGCTGCTCAACGTCCATGGCGAGTCCGGGCTGGCGGCGGCGGAGGCGGCTTGGCAGGACTGGCAGGCAGCCAATCCGATCAGCGGGGGTGCGACCATCCCGGCGATCCAGATGCAGCTCGCCAGCCAGACGCTGTGCCACGGCATGGTGTTCGGCATGGCGTGGAACGGACCGCAGCAGAGCTACCCGCGCGACCCGGTGCTGAACGGCCAGAATCCGGTGTCGGTCGCCGTCGGCGGCACCGGCGTCGAGGCGATCGCCGCCTGGATGGCGAATATCCTGAAGCAGCCCGATCTGGAGGATTTGATCCTCGCGGTGCAGCAGGATCTGGTGTTCGACTATCTCCAGCAGCCGTCGGTGTTCGCCACCCGGACGCTGGAGGCGCGCTTCGCCAAGGCCGACGGCGGCACCGTCTGGCTGGTGGCGCGGCCCGACTACGATCCCTCCGACCGCGGCCGGACCTTGCAGACGGTGGATTTGTCTCCGGCCCAGACCCAGGCGCTGACCGCGCTGAACGACGATCAGGCGGCGCTCGACGGCACCAGCCAGCTGATCGCCTCGAATGTCTGGCAGCTCTTCGCGCTGGTCTACAAGCTCCAGCAGCTCGGTCCCTTCTCGCCGGATAGCCAGGCGGTCCAGGACGCCATCGACGCGGTCATGGCCACCCTGACGACGCTCGATGCCCAACGCACCGCCCAGGCCGCCGCCGTCGAGACCGACAAGACGGCCCTGCTGGGCCTGCTCGGCACCGCGTTCGTGCTGTCCAGCAACGGCGACACGCGGTTCCACGCCCCGGCGGCGACGACGGTCATGGTGGCCGGCGCCCAGCAGGACACCCGCCTGCTGCCGCCCGGAACCGACGGCGGCCCCGAGGACAGCCTGTTCAGCCGCTTCACCGGCCAGACGGTGTCGGCGCTGACGGTGATCGAGCCGGTCGGCGGCACCACCCAGACCATCGACGCCACTGACCTCACCAGCCGCGTCCCCACCCTGCCGCCGGCCAACTCCGGCGTGCCGAAGGAGATGACCGACTATCTGGTCGAGGTGATGCTGTTCGACACGTCGAACGCCCGCTTCCTGGCCGCCATCGCCTATCAGAAGGCCGGGGTCACGCCGACATCCGCGCAGCTGGACACGCTGGCCGCCACCATCGCCGCCCAGCAGACCGCACCGTGGAACGCCACCCCCGCCACCCCCTACAACGAGGAGACGGTGGGCGCCGCCGTCGGCTTCACCGGCGTCGTGCCGCTGAAGCGGTCGGTGCTGCCCTGGTCGCCGCCCTGGACGCCGCTCTACATCGACTGGCAGGTCACCTGGTATCCGACCGCGGACACCGCATCCGGCATGCTCGACGGCTGGACGCTGGAGGGATTCGACTACAGCTGGACCGGCACAGCCATCGGCGCCAAGAGCGAGGTCATCAGCGGCCGGTCGCTGGTGGGAACCCAGATCGCCGCCGGGCTGGCGGAGAAGCTGAACGATCTGGTCACGCTCAACCCCAACTTCGACGAGTTGCCGCAGTACCAGCAGGACGCCCTGACCCAGGCCGCCGCCGACATCGCCGAGTATGACATCGTCACCGAGGCGCTGAGCGGCTTCGGCGGCTTCATGCTGATGCAGCAGGGCCAGATGACGGAGCTGACCAGCGACGATCCGGCCATCGAGAACTGGCTGGAGCTGGCGCCGTCCGTCGTGCCGCTGCCGGGCAGCGGGACCGACGGCAGTGCGCCGGGCTTCTACCCGGTGCGGTCCGGCCATTACGTCATCAACCAGCTTTGGGTGGTGGACGCCTTCGGACAGATCCTGCGCACCACCAACCCCGGCCAGGACGTGCTGCCGATCCGCTCCAAGAGCGTCACCACTCCCGACGCCGGCGGCCAGGACAACAAGCGCTTCGTCCAGGTGGCGCCGCGCATCCAGCAGCCCGCCCGCGTGGCGCTGAGCCTGCTGGACGCCGAGGACGACGAGATCCCCACCAACTCGTCCAACCTGACCAGCCCGGTCGCCGGCTGGCTGCTGCCCAACCATCTGGACAACAGCGTGCAGGTGTTCGCCGCCGACGGGACGCCGCTGGGCGAGATCCTGCCGGTGGAGACCGACACCGGCCGCGGCATCCGCTGGGATCCGGCGCCGGGGCTGAACCTGCCGCTGGGGTCGCCGCCGGCCATCGGCAACGCCCATCTTCTCGGCTTCGTGCAAGGGCTGCTGGCCCAGGGGCCGGTCTCCGGCGATCAGGCCTTGCAGGATCTGCTGGACGTCATCGACGTCACGCTGTGGCGCACCACGGCGACGCCGCAGCCGGACGGCGACAATCTCGCGGTGCTGATCGGGCAGCCGGTGGCGGTGGTGCGGGCGGACATCGCGCTTCATCTCGACGGCGACCCGGCCTACGACCAGTCCTGGGCGGCCACCGGCCAGAACGACGACGGCGGCGTCACCGCCATGCCCTTCCCCGTCTATGTCGGCGACATCGCCTATGACGGCAACGGCGCGCTCGGCTTCTTCCTCGACGACGATTACTCGCTGCTGAACCCGTTGCGCGGCTTCGACACCGCCTTCGGCACCGTGCGCCGCGCCCTGTCGTCGCGGACCGGCAACCCGCGCGGCAACCTCGGCCGGGCGATGGCGCGGCTGCCGGCCCTGCTGGCGGGGGACAGCCCGGCCACCGCCTCGGGCTATCTGAACCCCGACCCGTCCTTCACCCTGCTGCCCGACGGGCCGGTCCACCGGCTGACGGTGCTGATGGACCCGCGCGGCTCCATCCCCGCCGTCTCGGGCATCCTGCCGGTGGAGACGGTCTCGCTGCCGCCGGGGGTCGTTTCGGCGATGAACACCCTGCTGGCCACCTTCCGCGTCGGCCCGCTCCTGATCGACCCGCGCGAGGTGCAGATGCCGCTGCCCGGCAACGTCTCCGGCACCTGGTCGTGGATCGCCAGGACCGGCGTCACCCTGTGGGAGACGGTCGCGAACCTGAAGAGCAGCCAGCCCCAGGCGCTCCTGCCGACGGCCATACCGTCGGCGCGCGAAGGCTGGCTGGGGCTGGTGCCCACCCCATCCAGCGGCCAATCCGGCGGCCCGCTCGCGGCGGCCCGGCCCGTCGCCGACCGGACGCTCGCCCACATGCAGTTCCATGAGAGGTACAAGACCATGGCAGCAGCGGCCCCGACGGCGACCACGCCGGCCTATTACCAGTACCGGTTCGACCCCAACAGCCTGATCATCGGCGCGACGACCGCGCCGACGCTGACGATCACCAACCCCAACGCGTCGTCCGCGCTGACGGGCACCCAGACCATCTACGTCAAGATTCCGGTCGGCACCGGCGCCGACGCCATCGCCACCAGCCTGGGCGGGGTTTCGGTGACCACCAGCACGCCGACGTGGCTGGCACTGCCCTTCTTCAGCACCAACCCGCCCTACATCAAGCTGACCGGCCCGGCCCTGGCGGCGGGTGGCAGCCTGTCGCTCTACTTCAACAGCCTGGTGGTCAACGATACGGTCGGAACCGCCGCCTTCCCGATCCAGGAGAGCTTCACAAGCGGCGGAACCACGGCCGTCACCATCGTCAAGACCAACCAGCCGCTGGCGATCCAGCAATTCTACGCCAACCCGATCACCGTCGCGCAGGGACAGTCGACGACGCTGAACTGGACGGTTTCGGGCGGCAGCTACGTGCTGATCCAGCCCGGCGGCATCAAGCGCCCGGTGCAGGGCAGCAGCTTCACCGACAGCCTGCAAATGCCGGTGTCGCAGGCGCAGACGATCTACACGCTCCAGCTCTACACCGACGACCGTCAGTTCAAGCAGGCCGTCGCCACCGCCTATCTCGGGCCGGTCAGCGCCACGCTGTCCTGCGATCCGACCGGCCCGATCGACACCGACGCCAGCGCGGTGTTGAGCTGGAGCAGCAGCTACGCCGTCACCCCGCTCTATCTGTCCAGCCCCAGCGGCGCGCAGCGCGTCGGCGCCCAGGGGCAGCAGACCGTGGTGCCCGGCAGCTACCTGACCGGCAACCAATCCAGCGTGACCTTTTCGTTGCAGGCGCTGGGCTATCAGGGGCCGGTCGACCGGACGGCGACGGTCACCTTCAATCCGGTGCGGATCCGCTGGTTCCGCTACACCGACTCCACCCTGACCCAGGTCAGCTACAATGTGGCCAATCCCTCTCCGGGATCGCCGACCCTGAGCACCAGCGGCCAGGACTACACGCTGACCGCCTATGGTCCGGGTGCGGGAAGCGGGCCGCTGGTCGCCCATCTCGGTCCGGGGCCGTATCTCCAGGTCCAGCTCCTCAGCGCGACGCCGAGCCCCGCCGCTCCGGGCGCCAGCGTGACGGTCAGCTACCAGACATTGAACGCGACGTCGGCGACCCTGGCAGTTGGCAACCAAACCGCGATATCTGTTCCACTCGACACGACAAAACAGACGGGACAGGCAACCATTACAGCGCCATCGGCATCGACTGTGCTAACATTGACCATCTCCGGTAACGGGCAGGCGCCGGTCTCCAGCGAGCTGGACCTGCCGGTCACCACCGGCTGACCCGGCCCCGCGCCGCCGCCGTCCCGCCACCCAATCGACCTCAACCGAAGGAACGCCGATGCCCGACTCCACCCCCTTCGCCGACAGCCCGGTCTGGGGCGGTATCAAGGACTGTATCGTCAAGGTCGTGCCCAGCCTGCGCGAGACCGAGTTCACGCCCGACACCCGTTTCGACCGGCTGGGGCTGGCGTCGATCCAGGTCATCACCATCACCTTCGAGATCGAGGAGATGTTCGGCGTCGGCATCGTCGACGAGGGGCTGGACGTCTTCGAGACCTGCGGCGAGCTGGAGGTGCTGGTCCGGCGTCTGGCCGCCACCAGAGAGGTGACGGCATGACAGGCGGTCGGTACCGCCGCCCCGACGGCTCGCACCGGGTGGTGGTGACCGGCGTGGGCGCCGTCACCGGCTTCGGCGTCGGCCTTCCCGCCTTCTGGCAGGGCGTGACCGAGGCGCGCACGGCCATCCAGCCCACCCGCCGGACCTTCGAGGGGATGGAGGTGATCCGTCCCGCCGCGACCGTCGCCGGCTACCGGCCGCTGGATCATTTCAGCGAGGCGCAGCTGCTGACCTGCGAACCCTTCGTGCAGTATGCGCTGCTGGCGGCACGGGAGGCCATCGCCGCCGCCGGCCTGACCTCCGCCGACCTGACCGATGCGGCCATCGTGCTCGGCTGCGGCGGCGGCGGCGAACTGTCGCGCCAGGAGACGGCCATCCACCTGTTCGCCAACCGCCGGCCGCGCGCCCATCCGACCACGGTGCCGCGCACCAACCACCAGGCCGCCTGCGGCATGATCGCCATCGAGCACGGCATCCTCGGGCCGTCCTTCGTCGTCGCCACCGGCTGCGCCTCCGGGTCGCACGCCATCTCGCAGGCGGCGATGATGGTGCGCCACGGCTATGCCGAACGCGCGCTGACCGGCGGGACCGAGGCCAACGTCATCTATGCGGTGATGCGCTGCTTCGACGCGGCCCGGACCATCGCCTCCGACACCTGCCGCCCCTTCTCCTCCGGCCGCTCCGGGCTGGCGCTGGGCGAGGGCTCCGGCATCCTGGTCATCGAGACGATGGAGTCCGCCGATCGGCGCGGCGCCCCGGTGCTGGCCGAGATCGCCGGCTTCGGCATGTCGAGCGACGCCACCGACACCGTCCAGCCGACGATCCGCGGCCCGGTCCGGGCGGTGATGCAGGCCCTGGCCGATGCCGGACTGCGCACCGACGAGATCGGCTATCTCAATGCCCACGGCACCGGGACGCCGCTGAACGACCGGGTGGAAACGCAGGTGGCCCATGCGGTGTTCGGTCCCCATGCGGCGCGGCTGATGATGTCCTCCACCAAATCGCAGATCGGCCACACCTTCGGCGCCGCCGGCGCGCTGGAGCTGATCGCCACCATCCTCGGCCTCACCCGCGGCGTGGCGCCGCCGACCGTCAATTACCAGGGGGCCGACCCCGACTGCGACATCGACTGCGTGCCGAACGAGGCGCGCGCCCATCGCTTCGGCGCCGCCGTCTCGCAATCCTTCGCCTTCGGCGGCGTCAATGCGGCCATCGCCGTGCGGGCGGTGTGAGGCGGCGATGGCGGGGCTTCTGAACTGGCTCGACCATGGCGGGGCGGCAGGCGACCCGCTGTGGCATTTTCCCGCCGAAGGGATGGAGCGGCGGCTTTCGGAGCTGCGGACCCGCTCCGGCGCCATCGCCGCCGGGCTGGCGGCCCGCGGCATCCGGCCGGGCGACCGCGTGGTGATGCTGCTCGACACCGGATCGGCCGCGGTCTGCCTGCTGCTGGCGCTGTGGCGGCTGCAAGCCGTGCCGGTGCCGCTGCGGCCCTGGTCGGGAACGGCTTCGGGAACGGCTTCAGATGCGGTCGGCGGCAGCGACCGGGCGGGCGGCTTCCTGCGCTTCCTGCTGGAGGTGACGCGGCGAAGCGATGCCCGGCTGGTGGTGACCGACCGTCCCGCCGCCGTTCCGCAGCTCGACCCTTTGCTGACCAGTGTGGAGGCGCTGGAGGCGCCGCTCGAGCGGTCGCCTCCGGCCGGCGGCGATGGCGAGTGCAGGGCCGACGGGCTGGCGCTGATCCAGTTCAGTTCGGGCAGCACCGGGCAGCCCAAGGGCGTGATGGTTACCCACGCCATGGTGATGGCGCAGCTCCGCCAGCTTGCCGACAATTATGCGGCCGCCGGCAGCGGCCGGCCGCCGCGCTCGATTGCGTCCTGGCTGCCCTTCTATCACGACATGGGGCTGTTCATCGGCATCCTGCTGCCGCTGTTCACCGGCGCCGATGCCATGGCCGCACCCCCCGCCTGGTACATGCGCAATCCGGCACGCTGGTTCGCCGCGATGGCCGCGCGGGGCAGCGATCTGACTTTCTCCACCAGTTCGGTGCTGGCGGCGACGCTGCGCGGGGTGCGCCGCCTGCATGGCCGCGGCTGCGACCTGTCGGCGCTGATCCTCTATGTCGCCGCCGAGAAGATCAGCCCGGCGGTGCTGGACGAGGCGGCGGCGGTGCTGGCGCCGCTGGGGATGCCGCCGTCGCAGCTGCGCGCCGGCTATGGCATGGCGGAATACACGCTGGGCTGCACCCACAGCCGCCAACCGGGGCTGCGCCGGCTGCGCGTGCGCATCGCTCCAGGGGGCCGGGTTCTGACCGAAGACGGGGACGGCGAAGCGCTGGAACTCGTCTCGGTCGGCAAGCCCAACGACGCCTGCGACCTCATCGTGCGCGACGAGGCGGGATGTCCGCTCGGCGAGATGAGGCTGGGCGAGATCACGGTCGCCGGCCCCTGCCTCACCCCCGGCTACTGGCGGGACGAGGCGATGACGCAGCGGGCACTTGGCCGGGGATGGATGCGCTCCGGCGATCTGGGCTTCCTGCACGATGGCGAGCTGTTCTTCGTCGCCCGCAAGGACGAGATGCTGGTGGTGGGCGGCCGCAACGTCATCCCCGCCGATGTCGAGCTGGAGGTCGAATCCCTGCCGTTCGTCGGTCCCGGACGCGCGGTGCTGTTCGGTGCCGACGAGCCCGGCGGGCCGCGTCAGGTGCTGCTGGTCGAGGGCAACGCCGCGTCGCCGCCGCCGGTCGTCAGTGGACGGCTGACGGCGATCCGGCGCTGCATCCTCGACGGCTTCGGCTTCGTGCCGACCGACATCGCCGTCGTGCCCAAGGGAACCATCGAGAAGACCTCCAGCGGCAAGAAGCGCACCGCGGTCATCCGCCGCCGCTGGCAGGCGGGAGCGATTCCGCAGCTGGCCTGACCGGCCTTGCCGCGGACCGCCCGGCAAGGCGGATGCTCAGGCTGCAGGTGACTGGGGTTGGAGGACGATCCGCTCCCCCGGCTGGGCGAGACGCATGCGTGTGTCGGCGGCGCAGGCGGCGGCCAGCCGGTCGCGTTCGCCCATGCGGACATGGTAGAGGCGCATCTCGCCGACGCCGAGCCGCTCGGGGAAATCGGACAGCTGGCTGAAGGCGGCGTGGAAGGGCTGGAGCGGATCCGGCTCCACCGTCAGGCACTCGTGGAACAGCAGGTCGGCGCCGCGGAACAGCGCTTCGGAGTCCGCCGTGGCACGGCCGTCGCCGGAATGGGCGAAGGCGACGCCGCCCGCCTCCAGCCGGATGGCGCGGTTGGGCATGGAATGGCGGGTCAGCGCGGTGCGCAGGCGGAAGGGGCCGAGCGTGCCGTCTTCCGGGGTTTCGATCCAGCGCAGCGGAAAGGAGAGTGACCGCTCGGGATCGGTGGCGCCGGCCTGGAACAGCAGGGCCAGCTGCTTCCACCCGCCGACGGTGGTGACGATGTCCAGCGGCTTGCTGCGGCGGTCGTCGGTCCAGCGGATCAGCGTGGGGATCAGGCCGAAGCAATGGTCGGGGTGATGGTGGGTGAAATAGAGCGCGTCGATGGCGTCGGGGTCCGGCATTTCGCGCCACAGCACCGGCGGCACCGAATGGCCGCAGTCGATCATCAGGCGGAAGCCGTTGGCGGCGACGATCAGCGAGGAATTGGCGAAGGAGGGGTCGGCCGCTTCGCCGACGCCCAGAACCTGGATGTCCATGAGGGTCAATGTCCGACTTTGGCCAGCACGTCGGCCTTGAGGAAACGTTCGATCACCAGCATGAAGCCCACCGAGGGAACCAGCAGGATCAGGGCGGTGATGGCGGCGATCTGGAAATTGCCGCCCATGCCGGCGTTGAACATGAGCAGCGGCAGGGTGGAGATGTCGGGCACCCCGACGAAATAGGTGCCGGTGAACTCGTCCAGCGATTCCAGGAAGACGAAGATGGAGCTTGCCATCACCCCCGGCGCCGCCAGCGGCAGGGTGATGCCGAAGAAGGTGCGCAAGGGACCGGCACCCATGTCGCGCGCCGCCTCCTCCAGCGAGCGGTCGACGGCGGCGAAGGCGGCGGCGGTGATCCAGACGGAGAAGACCAGCCCATGGACGGTGTGGACCAGCACCACGCCGGCCACCGTGCCGTTCAGCCCCAGCGTGTAGAAGATGCGCGCCACGTTGATGTAGACGGCGACGCTGGGAAAGGCCTGGGGCAGCAGGAAGGCCAGCAGGATCGCGCCCCGCCAGGGCAGCCGCAGCCTGGCCAGCGCATAGCCGGCGGGAACCGACACGGCGAGGCAGGCCGCCACCGTCAGCAGCGCGATGGTGACGCTGGTCGCCAGCGACGCCATGGCGTTGGAGCGCGGGGCGAACACCCGCTCCCAGAAGGAGAAGCCGTATTGCAGCGGCAGGGTGTGGGGGAAGTACCATTTCTCCGCCACCGCCCACAGGCCGAGATTGGTCAGCGGCCCGAAGATGACGAAGGCCAGCAGCCCAAGGGCCAGTCCGCGCGGAATCCAGGCGAGGGCCCGCGCCGGTGCAAGAGTGGTGATCATCGCGCACCGCCCTGGCGCACGCCGTGCCGCAGGTAGACCCAGCCGACCAGACCGGCCATGGCGTAGGAGACGAAGCCGAGAGCATTGGCGACGCCGTAGTCGCCATGGGCGTTGATGCGGTAGGCCATGTCCACGGTGATCATCGTCGGGCTGTTGGGGTTGATCATCATCGGCACCGACATCACCGACAGCATGGTCACGAAGCTGAGGATCAGCCCGACGACCAGCGTCGGCCGGACCTGGGGAACGACGATCTCGGCCAGGATGCGCAGCCGGCCGGCGCCGAGGTCGCGCGCCGCCTCGATGGTCGAGCGGTCGAGCGAGGCCATGGCGCCCGCCACCATCAGCGCCACGAAGGGCGTCTGCTTCCAGACGAAGGTCACCACCACGCCGCGCCAGTCGAGCAGGCTCGCCGCCTGCAACGGCTCGATGATGCCGCCGCCGATCAGCAAATTGTTCATCAACCCGTTCTTGGCGAGGAAGGAGCGCATCATCTGGGCGGCGACGATGAAGGGGATGAACAGCGGCCAGCGGTAGAGCCAGCGCAGCATTGTGACCGCCAGCCGGTTCTCGCCGAGCGTCAGATAGCCGCCGATGGCGACCGACAGCACCGCCACCAGCGCCGAGGACAGCAGCACGATGGCCAGCGTGAAGGCCATGTCGAGGCTGTACAGCTCGAACGCCTTGGCGATGTTCGCCAGCGTCCAGCCGCCGTCGCGGCCCTGGAAGGCGCTGACCGCCGACAGGCCGAGCGGATAGAGGAAGAACAGCGCCACCATCGCCAGCGCCGGCAGGACCAGAAGCACGCCCCAGACCCAGTCGGGCAAGGCCGCGGTGACGGGCAGGGCGGTGGCGTCCCTTCCCCCGCCTTTGCGGAGGAAGGGGGCTGGCCGGTTGGCCTCAGTTGGCAACGGTGCGCTCATAGGCTTCCATGATGTCGGTGAAATAGCCCGACAGCGGGAAGGGCTTGCCCTTGCTCGCCAGCTCGTCCGGCTTCACGTCGGTGAACAGCCTGGCCCAGGTCTGGGCATCCAGCTTCGGCTGCACATAGGCGGCGTCGATGCCCGGATACCAGTTGAAGCGCTTGACGATGCCGTCGGCCTGCACCTCGGGGCTGGTCGCCAGTTCGATGAACCTGCGGGCGGCGTCCTGGTTGGCGGCCTTGGCCGGGACCGTGTAGTACATCGGCTGGCCGGGCATGCCCGGACCGATCAGCTGGAGCTTCATCGCCGGGTTGAGGCGGCCGTCGGCCTGCCAGCTGTAGAACATGTCGACCCACACCGGACCCATGGCGATCTCGCCGCGGTTCAGCATGTCGAGCGTGCCGGCATTGCCGGGAGTCAGCGTGACGCTCCTGTTGAACTCCTTCAGGCCCGACAGCGCCTTCTCGATCGCCGGCTTCATCGCCGCGTCGTAGGGGCCCTTCTCCAGCCGGGCGGCGTCGCCGATGTTGGCGGCGGTCCAGCCGGTGACAAAGCCGACGCCCGACATGCCGCCCTTGATGCCGTTGTAGCCGAAGGATTTCGGGTTGGCCTTCACCCACTCCGCCAGCTCGGCGTAGGTCCTGGGCGGCGCCTTCACCAGCTCCGGGTTGTAGGCCAGCGCGATCTGGCTGTGGAACATCGGCAGGACATAGCCGGTGACGTCGGTACCGAGCGCGTTGCGGGCGCTGTCGCGGCTGGCGAGCGTGCCGGTCTTGACGTCGCCGACATAGGCCGAGAGCATCTTCTCCTGCACCATCTGGCCGGCCATCTTCTGGTGGATGACGGCGACGTCGACGTCCCACCTCGCGGCCCCGGCGGCGGCCTCGGCGCTCAGCTTCTCGTAGATCTTCTGCGATCCGCCGTCGCCCGGCCCGGTGCCGGCGGCGCGCACCTTGACGCCCGGATTCTGCGCCTCGAACTTGGGCGCCAGATACTCGTTGACGTAATCGACCATGTTCTGGTCGCCGGCGGTGAGCACGGTCAGCACCGTCTCGGCCTTCAGCGGCGCGGCGGAAAGACCGGCGGCGAGCGCCAGACCGGCGGCCCCGGCGAGCAGCGTCCTCAGCGTCGTGAGCGTCATGGAAAAATCCCCCTTCTTTCCCGATGGTGGACCGGATGGTTGAGATCGCCTCAGGCCGTTCCCGCCGCCTCCCGGCGGAGCGGGAAGCAATGCAGGGCCGAAGGCGGGATGACGATGGCGACGGCGTCGCCGACCGTGCGGCGGTCGTCGTCGTCGACCAGAAAGACCGTGCCGCCGACCGCGACGCCGTAGCGCCAGCGGCCGCCGGGATAGGCGGCCTGCGTGATGCGGCCGCGCAGGACCAGCGCGTCGGGCGGGGTGTGGCCGGCTGACGCCAGCCGCACGGATTCGGTGCGGAAATGCGCGGCGACCGGGCCGCTGCCGGGCATCTCGACCTGTGCGCCGTCCTGTGCGCCATCGCCGCCGAGCGGCAGGCTGACGGCGTCGTGGTCCGGGCCGGCGGCGATCTCCAGCGTCCGCTCCGTCCGTGTCGCCTGCAAGGGCACCACATTGTCGGCGCCGAGGAAGCTGGCGACGAAGGCGCTGGCCGGACGGCGGTAGATCTCCTCGGGCGTGCCGATCTGGGCAATGACGCCGGCGTTCAGGATGACGATGCGGTCGGCCATCACCATCGCCTCCTCGCGGTCATGCGTCACATGGACGGCGGTGATGCCGAGCCGCTGTTGCAGCGCGCGGATTTCGTGGCGCAGTTCGAGACGGATGCGGGCGTCCAGATTGGACAGCGGTTCGTCCAGCAGCAGGATGTCGGGATCGATCGCCAGCGCCCGGCCGAGCGCCACGCGCTGGCGCTGGCCGCCCGACAGCTGGGTGACGTTGCGGTCGGCCAGCCCGTCGAGCTTCAGCAGCCGCAGCATCTCGGCCACCCGCTCGGCGATGCGCGGGCGGGTCCAGCGCCGCAGCTTCAGCCCGTAGCCGATGTTCTGGGCGGTGGTCATGTGCGGCCACAGCGCATAGGACTGGAAGACCATCGCGGTGTCGCGGCGCTCCGGCGGCGCCTTGGTCACGTCGCGCCCGGCGATGGCGATGCGCCCGCCATCCACCGGCACGAAGCCCGACACCGCCCGCAGCAGCGTGGTCTTGCCGCAGCCCGACGAGCCCAGCAGCGCCACGAACTCGCCGGGGCGGACATGCAGGCTGACGCCGTTCAGCACGCGCGAGCCGCCATAGGCGACGGTCAGATTCTCGACATGCAATTCCGACATCGCCGCAGACTTCCCGCATTTCCCGAAATGGTCAGCGTCGTTGCATGCGTATGCAAAGCCGCTGACCCAGGGTTTAGGCGGGAAGCGTGAAGCCCGAATGATGGAATTGTGATGCTTTGGTGAATGCGGCTCTGCCGCTTGGGGTGAATGCGGCTCCGCCGACTGTCAGAGGCAGGCCGATCCGCGCCTGACCAGCAGCGGGGGCGGGCGGTGCAGGACCGGCGGGGCGTCGGGATCCGCCAGCCGGCGCTCCAGCATGTCGAGCAGGGTCGCCACGATCTCGTCGACCGGATTGCGGATGGTGGTCAGGGAGAAGCTCGGCCAGCCGGCCATCGGCACATCGTCGAAGCCGACGATGGACAGCTCGTCCGGCACCCGAAGGCCGAGGGCGGTGCGGGCGGCGTCGAGCGCGCCGAAGGCCATGGCGTCGTTGCCGCAGAACAGGGCGTCCGGACGGTCGGGACCGGCCAGCAGCCGCAGCGCCTCGCGATGGCCGCTGTCGTAGCTGTAGTCGCCCTCTCCCACGGCGGCCAGCGGCATCCCCAGTTCCGCCAAAGCCGCCCGGAAGGCGCTGCCGCGTTCCTGCTCGGAAAAGGCGGTGGGGCGTCCGCCGAGATAGGCGATGCGGCGATGGCCGGCCGCGACCAGCGCCTGCGCCACCAGCCTTGCGCCGAGCGGGTTGTCGCAGCAGATGCTGTCCACCCCGTCCGCCTCCACCGCCCGGCCGTAGAGGAGCAAGGGAACGCCGAGCGCCATCAGGCCGCGGACCGCCGCCGGGGACACGCTGCCGGCCGTCACCACCACCGCATCCACCTGATAGTCGAGAGCGGCCATCGCCGTGCCGTCCAGCGCATCAGCCGGGTCGCCGCGTACCAGCAGCGGCTGCCTGCCGCGCGAGGCCAGGCCGCGGGTGAGCGTCTCGAACAGATAGGGCTGGAATGGCCCGTCCAGATCGCCCATGACGACGCCGATCAGGTTGGTGCGCCGGGTGGTCAGGCTGCGCGCGATGGCGTTCGGGCGGTAGGACAGCCGCCGTGCCGCCTCCAGCACGCGGCTGCGCGTTTCCGCCGAAACGCTGGCCCCCTCGGTAAAGCACCGTGACACGGCGGACTGCGATACCCCCGCCAGCCGCGCCACATCCACTGCGGTCGCCCGCCTCCGCTCCCCCGCCACTGTTCCTCCGGCCGCTCGGTCGCGGGGCGAGTGTAAGGGCTTCGTGGCCTGGGTGCCAGACTGCCGTCGCCCGGACCGCCGGCCTCAGTCGTCCGGCTGCACCGGAATGCCGTGCTTGCGCAGTTTCGCATAGAGGTTGGTGCGCGACAGGCCGAGGCTGCGGGCGGCCTCCAGCTTGTTGCCCCGGCAGTCGGCGAGCGCCTCCTGGATCAGCGACCGTTCCAGATCGTCCATCGCCGCGGCCAGCGGGCGTTTCCCCTCCACCGCAGCGGGACGGTCGAGGGGAGCGTCCGGCAGGATGTCGGCGAAATCGTCGGCGAGGATGCGGTCGCCTTCGGTGCGCACATAGACCTGTTCGATGACATTCGCCAGTTCGCGGATGTTGCCGGGCCAGTCATGGCGCCGCAGCGCGTCGAGCGCCGAGGGCGTGAGGTCGCGCATCGGCTGGTCGAGGCTGAGCGCGACCTTCTCCGAAAACAGCGAGGCGAGGATCTCCAGATCGTCCCGGCGGTCGCGCAGCGCCGGCAGCTGGATCGGGAAGACGTTCAGCCGGTAATAGAGGTCCGGCCGGAAGGCACCGTTGCGCACCATTTCGGCCAGCGGCCGGCTGGTCGCCGCGATGATGCGGACATCGACCTTGACCACCTGGTTGGATCCCAGCGGCTCGACCTCGCGTTCCTGCAGGGCGCGCAGCAGCTTGGCCTGCAACGGCAGCGGCATGTCGCCGATCTCGTCGAGGAACAGGGTGCCGCCGTCGGCCAGTTGGAACTTGCCGGGGCGTGGCTGGCGGCCGGCGCCGGTGTAGGCGCCGGGGGCCACGCCGAAGAACTCCGCCTCCAGCAGGTTTTCAGGAATGGCGGCGGTGTTGACGCCGACGAAGGGGCGGTGGGCGCGGTCGGAGCAGGCATGGATCGACTGCGCCACCAGCTCCTTGCCGGTCCCGGTCTCGCCCAGCAGCAGCACCGCCGAATTGATCTGGCCGGCGCGGCGCACCAGCCGCTTGACCTGGAGCATCGCCGGGCTGAAGCCGATCAGGTTCTCGACCGTGTATTTCGATGCCCGGCTGGCGGCCAGCTCCTGCTCGACCCGGGTCAGCCGGGATTGCAGCTTGTTGAAGCGGTCGGCGATGGGCCGCAGATAGGTCAGGCTGTTCTTCAGGGCGAAGGCGAGGGCGCCGATGACCTCGCCGGTCTCGTCGCGCAGCGGCAAGCGGCTGACCAGCAGCGTGTGTTCGCCATAGCGCATGATGTCGAGCGGCATCGACCGGCCGGTTTCCACCACCTCGCGCATCCGGCTGTGCGGGATGACGCGCTCCACCGGCTGGCCGATGGCGTCCGCCCGCGACTGGAGCCCCAGCTGCGCCATCAGCTTTTCAGTGAACCAGACATGCTTGTCGTTCGACCAGACGATGCGGGCGTCACGGTCGACCAGCAGCGCACCGTCGATCATCTCGTCGACCATCGCCATCAGCGCGCACGCCGCCGCGAACTGCTCGCGTCGATCCGTCGGCATTCCCAGTCCTCCCCAATACGGACTGTCAATATTACGCACATTATCTGTCAGAAAAATGAACACGATGGAAGGGCTGATTTCCT
This sequence comes from Azospirillum sp. TSH64, assembly GCF_003116035.1. GTDB lineage: Bacteria > Pseudomonadota > Alphaproteobacteria > Azospirillales > Azospirillaceae > Azospirillum. Next base: position 6,660,895 of record NZ_LGQW01000015.1, on the reverse strand, counting down.
GGGAAACCGGGCTTCCCGGCGGGCCGGACTGTGCGCACTCGCAAACACCGGGCCAGCATGCTTGAGCAGGCTTTCAATAAAATCGTGACTTAACAAGCGCTTGGCTGTCTGGCACAGCCGTTGCTTACCAAGCTTTCCAAACAGCGTCCATAACGAACAATCAGAGCAACGCTCAATGGGCTCCGGTCACGCGGGACGAGGGAATGCACAGACCATGACACAGCAGCGCATCGCCATCATCGGCGCTGGGATGATGGGGCAGGGGATCGCGCAGGCTTTCGCCGCCGCCGGCCATCGCGTCGAGATCCAGGAGCCCGATGCCGTTCGCCGGGCCGGCATCCTCGACCGCATCCGCCAAACCCTCGGCGAACAGGCCCTCGGCGATCCGGGCAAGGACATCGCCATCGTCGACCGCATCCGGCCGCAAGAGACGCTGGAGGAGGCCGTCGCCGCCGCCGACATCGTCATCGAGGCGGTGCCGGAGGATCTCGCCCTCAAGCAGCGCGTCCTGGCGGCGGCGGAAGCGGCGGCGCCGTCCCATGCGCTCCTTGCCAGCAACACGTCGGTCATCCCGATCACCCGGATCATGGAGCCGCTGCGCGACCGCACCCGTGCGCTCGGCACCCACTGGTGGAATCCGGCCCACCTGATCCCGCTGGTCGAGGTCGTGCGGACGCGCGATACCGCCGATGCGGCGGTCGCCGCGATGACCGGCCTGCTGAGGTCCGTCGGCAAGCTGCCGGTGGAGGTCCGCAAGGATGTGCCCGGCTTCATCGGCAACCGCCTGCAGCATGCGCTGTGGCGCGAGGCCATCGCGCTGGTCCAGGCCGGCGTGTGCGACGCGGAGACGGTCGACACCGTGGTCAAGGCCAGCTTCGGCCGGCGGCTCGCCGTGCTGGGGCCGCTGGAGAACGCCGATCTGGTCGGCACCGACCTGACGCTGGCGGTCCACGGCCATGTCCTGCCCGATCTCGACCGCACGCCGGGCCCGCAGCCCCTTCTCAGCGAACTGGTCGCCTCCGGGCGGCTCGGCATGAAGTCCGGCGCCGGCTTCCGGGTCTGGAGCGAAGGGCAGCGGGAGGAGGTCGCCGCCCGCCTCGCCGCCCATCTCCGGCGCCTCGACCTCCCCGAACGCGGATAGCCGCCAAGCCAAACCCGAACCGTCCGGGCCTTCCCGCCCGGACCAGCACAGGAGGGCCTTGCATGGCCGCATCGAAGAAAAAGGTCATCATCAGCTGCGCGCTGACCGGATCGATCCACACCCCCACCATGTCGGACGCCCTGCCGGTCACGCCCGACGAGATCGTCGAGCAGGGCGTCGGCGCGGCGGAGGCCGGGGCGGCGATCCTGCATCTGCACGCCCGCGACCCCCGCACCGGCCAGCCGACGCCCGACCCGGCGGTGTTCATGGAGTTCCTGCCGCGGCTGAAGCAGTCGACCGACGCGGTGCTGAACATCACCACCGGCGGTTCGCTCAACATGACGGTGCAGGAACGCCTCGCCGCCCCGCTGCTGGCCAAGCCGGAGATGTGCTCGCTCAACATGGGGTCGATGAATTTCGGCATCTTCCCGCTGGCCGACCGCTACAAGAACTGGAAGCACGATTGGGAGGAGCCCTATCTGCGCAGCACCGACGACTTCATCTTCCGCAACACCTTCCGCGACATCGCCTATATCCTCGAACATCTCGGCGAGGGCTGCGGCACCCGTTTCGAGTTCGAGTGCTACGATGTCGGGCACCTCTACAATCTCGCGCATTTCCTCGACCGCGGGCTGGTGAAGACGCCGCTGTTCATCCAGACCATCTTCGGGATCCTCGGCGGCATCGGGGCGGAGGAGCGCAACCTCGTCTTCATGCGCGAGACCGCCGACCGCCTGTTCGGCAAGGATTACGAATGGTCGGTGCTGGCCGCCGGCCGCCACCAGATCCCCTTCACCACCATGGCCGCGGTGATGGGCGGCAACGTCCGCGTCGGGCTGGAGGACAGCCTCTATCTCGCCAAGGGCCGGCTGGCCCGCAACAGCGCCGAGCAGGTGGCGAAGATCCGCCGCATCCTGGAGGAGCTGTCGCTGGAGGTTGCCACCCCGGAAGAGGCGCGCGCCATGCTCGACCTCAAGGGTGCCGATCAGGTGGCGTTCTGACGCGCAATCATCCGACCGAGGAACGAAGAGACATGCAGAACAGAATTGCTGTCGTCACCGGCTCCACCAGCGGCATCGGGCTGGCGACGGTGCGGGCGCTTGCCGACCGGGGCTGCGACGTGATGGTCAATGGCTTCGGCGACCGCGCGGAGATCGACCGCAACTGCGCCGCGATCGCGGAACAGAGCGGCAGCCGCATCGTCTATTCCGCCGCCGACCTCAGCCGGCCGGAGGAGGTGCGCGCCATGATGGCCGACGTCGCCGACCGGCTGGGACCGGTCGACATCCTGGTGAACAATGCCGGCGTCCAGCATGTCGCGGCACTCGACGAGTTCCCCGACGACAAGTGGGACCTGCTGCTGGCGGTCAACCTCAGCGCCGCCTTCCACGCCATCAAGGCGGCGGTGCCGTCGATGCGGGAGCGGGGCTGGGGGCGCATCGTCAACACCGCGTCGGTGCTCGGCATGGTCGGCGCGCCGCACAAGCCGGCCTATGTCGCCGCCAAGCACGGCCTCATCGGCCTGACCAAGTCGGTGTCGATCGAGGTGGCGCCCCACGGCATCACCTGCAACGCGATCTGCCCGGGAACGGTGCTGACGCCGATCATCGAGCGCCAGATCGCCCAGCAGGCGCAGGTCACCGGCCTGCCGGAGGATCAGGTGCTGCGGGCGGTGTTCCTGGAGAGAATGCCGACCGGCCGGCTGATCGCGCCGGAGGAGGTCGCGTCCGCCATCGCCTTCCTGTGTTCCGACGCCGCGGGGTCGATCACCGGAGCGGCCCTTCCCGTCGATGGCGGCTATACCACCCACTGATTTCCGCCTCCCGGCCCGCCGGCCGGGGTCCAAAACAGCAGAACCAAAACACCAAAAACCGTCATATTGGGGAGCGAACCATGCGTAAACCGCTTGTTGCCGGACTTCTCGCCGGCACCATCCTGGCCTCCGGCGCCGCCCAGGCCCAGATGTCCGACAGCGTCATCAAGATCGGCATGCTGTCCGACCGCTCCGGCATCTATGCCGACATCAACGGCGAGGGATCGGCGGTGGCGGCCCGGATGGCCGCCGAGGAATTCGGCAATGCCATAAATGGCACGAAGATCGAGATCATCGTCGGCGACCACCAGAACAAGGCGGACATCGCCGCCAACCTGGCCCGCCAGTGGATCGACACCGAAAAGGTCGATGTCGTCGCCGACGTGCCGAACTCCGCTGCGGCGCTGGCGGTGCAGGCGATCACGCGCGACAAGAAGCGCCTGTTCCTGATGTCCGGCCCCGGCTCGACCGACCTCACCGGCAAGGAATGCAGCCCCTACGGCTTCCAGTGGACCTGGGACAACCACGCCGTGGCCTCCGCCACCGCCCGCGCCCTGGTCGAGCAGGGCCGCAAGAGCTGGTTCTTCATCACCGCCGACTACGCCTTCGGCCATTCGCTGGAAGCCGAGGCGGCCAACACGGTCAAGCAACTGGGCGGCACCATCAAGGGCAGCGTGCGCCATCCGCTGGGGGCGTCCGACTTCTCCTCCTACCTGTTGCAGGCGCAGGCATCGGGGGCCGAGGTGGTCGCCTTCGCCAATGCCGGCGGCGACACCATCAACGGCGTCAAGCAGGCGGCCGAATTCGGCATTCCCCAGGGCGGCCAGACGCTGGCGGGGCTGCTGCTGAACATCAACGACATCCAGGCGCTCGGGCTGGAGACCTCGCAGGGCCTGATGCTGGCGAACTCCTTCTACTGGGACATGACCGAGGAAACCCGCGGCTGGTCGAAGAAGTTCGAGGAGCGGACCGGCCGCAAGCCGTCGATGAACCAGGCCGGTGTCTATTCGTCGGTCCGCCATTACCTGAAGGCGGTGCAGGAGCTGGGCACCGACGATCCCGACAAGGTGGCGGCGAAGATGCGCGCCATGCCGGTCACCGACATGATGATGAAGGAGGTGAAGATCGCCGCCAACGGCCGGGTCTTCGACGACATGTATCTGGCGCAGGTGAAGACGCCGGCGGAGTCGAAATACGCCTGGGACTACTTCAAGATCCTGAAGACCGTTCCCGGCGCGCAGGCCTACATCGACCCGAAGGACAGCGGCTGCCCGCTCGTCAAGTGACGCCCGGCAAAGAATGGTGATGCCACGGGCTGTCCGGACGGCGGCCCTTGGCCTTCCCGCCGCTCTTGCGGGTAACGCCGGTTTCAATGGCCGGCACCGTCCCCATGTCTACGGCTCCCGGCCGCGGCTCAAGGCCGCAGTTCCAGGCCGCAGCCGGGGCGTGTCATCCGCAGCCGGTAGGGAAGGGAACGATGAGCAACCTGAGCAAAGTCCTCGGCGTCATCCTGGCCAACGGTCTGGCCGGCCGCACCGGTCGCGGGCCGGCCTTCGCCGCCGCCATGCCCCTGCTCCTCGGCAAGAAGGGCAAAAAAAAGATGAAGGGCTATCACGGCCACGGCCATGGCATGCCCCATGTCCCGGCCGCCGGTTCGGGGTTGCTGCAGAAGGCGGGCCTCGCCTCGCTCGCCTATCTCGCCTACCGGGCTTACCAGGACGGCAAGGCACCCGCTGCGCCCGGCCATCCGCCGTCGGGACCGGCTCCGACCTCGGCTCCCGCTGCGGGTGGACCGCTGGGAGGGATTCTCGACCGGCTCGGCCTTGGCGGTGTGGCCGGCGGCGGACCGATTGCCGGTTCCGGGGGCGGTGCGCTCGGCAGCGTGCTGGGCGGTGTGCTGGGAGGGGCCGGCGCGGCCGGTGTTGCCGGCGGTCTGGGCGACCGTCTGGCCGGGGTGCTGCGTGGCGGCCAGCCGGAACCCGATCTCGGCGACGCCAAGGCGCTGCTGCTGATCCGCGCCATGATCGCGGCGGCCAATGCCGACGGCCACATCTCGCCCGACGAGCAGCGGCGCATCCTCGACAGCCTCGATGCCGCCCAGGCCGAGCCGGAGGACCGGCGCATCGTCGAGGCCGAACTGCGGTCCCCGCGGCCGCTGGACCAGATCGTCCGCGACGTCCACGATCCCGAAACCGCCGAACAGGTCTATCTCGCGTCCGAACTGGCCGTGCGCGGCGGCAGCGAGGTCGACCGCCAGTATCTGGCCTACCTCGCCTCCCGCCTCGGCCTGACGGACGCCCGCCGCCGCGAACTGGACTCGATGGTCTGACCGGCGGCTCCCGCCCGGTCGGACGATGGACTTCGGACCATGGACTGGGCGGGGGCTCTGCCATACCTTGAGAGGGACGGTCCGCCAGGGCCGGGCAGCCGCCCCAGAAAGAGATCGTGATGGCCGACCACCTCAATGCCCGTGCTGCCTTTTCCGACCTTCACAAGGACGGCTGCTTCGTCATCCCCAATCCGTGGGATGCCGGCAGCGCCCTGATGCTGAAGTCTCTCGGGTTCCGCGCGCTGGCGTCCACCTCGGCGGGGTTCGCCTTCTCGCGCGGGTTGCCCGATGCCGACTGGGCGGTGCCGTGCGCGGACATGCTGTCCCATATCGCCGACATCGTCCGGGCAACCGATCTGCCGGTGAACGCGGACTTCGAGTCCGGCTATGCCCATGACGTCGAAGGGCTGACCCGGAATGTGCGGCTCTGTGCCGACACCGGCGTGGCCGGGCTGTCGGTGGAAGACGCCACCGGCGATCCGTCGAAGCCCCTGTATGATTTCGACCACGCGGTCGAGCGGATCGCGGCGGCGGCGGAAGCATTGCGGGGAACGGGCATTCTCCTGACGGCCCGCTGCGAAGCCGTGCTCGTCGATCGGCCGGCGGCTGTCGAGGAGGTGTTGCGCCGGCTGCCGGCCTATGCGGCGGCGGGCGCCGACGTCCTCTACGCGCCGGGCCTGCGGACGCCGGACGAGATCAAGGCGGCGGTCGATGCGGTAAGCCCCAAGCCGCTCAACCTGCTGGTTTCCTCGCCGATCGGTTTGTCGGTGCCGCAGATTGCCGAGCTGGGCGTGCGGCGGATCAGCCTTGGAAGCGCGCTGAGCCGTGCCGCGTGGGGCGGCTTCCTCCGGGCGGCGCGGATGCTGGCCGATCACGGCCGTTTCGATGCGCTGGCCGATGCCGAGCCGTTCGACGCGCTCAACGGATTCTTCCGGACGCACGGCCGCAGCCCGCATTGAGGGCGCCAAACTTTTTTGGCATCCAGTGAAGAAAGTTCTTGCGGGGTTGGGTCGA
>NZ_LGQW01000015.1:6640925-6654588 GCF_003116035.1 Azospirillum sp. TSH64 | reverse complement strand
CTTCCAGGCCGAGCGCGAAGGCGACCTTGCGGGTGTGGTAGCCCTGGATGCCGGTGGCCGGGTCGACCGCGACCTTGACGATCTTCTCCGGCGTGTTGTGGGCGACCTCTTCGATCTCCATGCCGCCTTCGGTTGAGGCGATGATGGTGACGCGGCCGGTGCCGCGGTCGGTCAGAAGGCCGAGATACAGCTCGCGCTTGATGTCGGCGCCTTCCTCGACATAGAGACGCTTGACCTCTTTGCCCGCCGGGCCGGTCTGCTTGGTCACCAGGACGCGATTGAGCATCTCGGCGGCATTGGAGGCGACCTCCTCGACCGACTTGACGACGCGGACGCCACCCTTGCCGCCCGGATTGTCCTGAAACCGACCGGCGCCGCGGCCACCGGCATGGATCTGCGACTTCACCACCCAGACCGGACCGCCGAGTTCGCGGGCGACCGATGCAGCCTCTTCCGGGGTGAAGGCCACGCCGCCGCGCGGAACGGCGACGCCGTACCCCCGCAGCAGATCCTTGGCCTGATATTCGTGAATGTTCATGGTTTTCGTCTCTGTCCCAGTCGGGAATTGTCTTTTGGAGACCGCGGGGAGCCGGAAATTCTTCGGCTGACGGGCGGCGGATTTTTAAAAGTCCGGGCTTCGGCTCCCGCTTCGGCTCTTGAGCGACCGGGAAGGGGACGGTCGGGAAGAGGGGAAGCGGGGTTTTTAAAAATCGGCAGGCTTTTCAAACATCGGGTGCCGGTCCTCCCCCACCCTTTCCCGCCGAAGCGGGGAGGGTTGGGGAAGAAGGCGGAGACTGTTACTCCGCCGCCAGCCTCTCGACGACGCCGATGGCGCCGCTGTCACGGATCTCGACGATTTCACGCTCGCCGAATCCCAGGACGTCGCGCAGAATTTCGTCGGTGTGCTCGCCCAGCAGGGGGGAACGGGTGACTTCCGTCGGGCTGTCGGACAGCTTGATCGGGTTGCCGACCGTCAGGTAACTGCCGCGGGTCGGATGCTCCACCTCGACCAGCGTGCCGGTCTCGTAGAGCGACTTGTCCTCGGCGATTTCCTTCATCGACAGGATCGGGCCGCAGGGAATGTCGTATTTGTTGAGAAGGTCCATGACCTCGAACTTGGTCAGGGTCTTGGTCCACTCCTCGACGGTGCCGAAGATCTGCATCAGGCGCGGCAGGCGGGCCACCGGGGTGGCGTAGTCGGGATCGGTGATCCACTCTTCCTTGCCGATGACCTTGCAGATCGACTTCCAGACCGGGGCCTGGGCGATGAAGTAGATGTAGGCGTTGGGATCGGTCTCCCAGCCCTTGCACTTCAGGATCCAGCCCGGCTGGCCACCGCCCGACGCGTTGCCGGCACGCGGCACCGTGTCGCCGAACTCGCCGTTCGGGTATTGCGGGTATTCCTTCATCGGCCCGTGGGCCAGACGCTGCTGGTCGCGCAGCTTGACGCGGCACAGGTTCAGCACGGCGTCCTGCATGGCGGCCAGCACCTTCTGGCCGCGGCCGGTCTCCTTGCGCTGGTAGAGTGCGGTGACGATGCCGAGCGCCAGATGCAGGCCGGTGCCGCTGTCGCCGATCTGGGCGCCGGTGACCATGGGCGGGCCGTCGTCGAAACCGGTGGTCGAGGCCGCACCGCCCGCACATTGGGCGACATTCTCGTACACCTTGCAGTTCTCGAACGGCCCGGGGCCGAAGCCCTTCACCGACGCGACGATCATCGCGGGGTTCAGTTCCTGGATACGCTCCCAGGTGAACCCCATGCGATCGAGCACGCCGGGGGCGAAGTTTTCAACCATCACGTCGCAGGTCTTGATCAGCGCCTCCAGCACCTCCTTGCCCTTGGGCGTCTTGGTGTCGAGGGTGATGGACCGCTTGTTGTGGTTCAGCATGGTGAAATACAGGCTGTCGGCGTCCGGCAGGTCGCGCAGCTGGCTGCGGGTGATGTCACCCTCGCCCGGCCGTTCGACCTTGATGACGTCGGCGCCGAACCAGGCGAGCAACTGGGTGCAGGTCGGTCCCGACTGCACATGCGTGAAGTCGAGAATCCGCACGCCCTGAAGTGCCTTGCCCATGTATTTCTCCCCCTGCTTCTTAAGTCGTGTCGGTCGGCGTTTGTTTTTAGGACGGCATCTTGCGGACCGAGCTGGTCGGATTGAGGCTGCCGATGTTGCCGCTTTCGGTGCCGGCGGCCGGGTCGATGACGGCGTTGATCAGGGTCGGACGGCCGCTGTCCATCGCCTCGTTGACCGCGCGGTACAGCTCGTCCGGGTTGGTGACATGGACGCCGACGCCGCCGAAGGCTTCCATCATCTTGTCGTAACGGGAGCCGGGGACGAAGACCATCGGCGACGGGTCGACGCCGCCGGTCGGGTTGACGTCGGTCCCGCGATAGATGCCGTTGTTGTTGAAGATGACGATGCAGACCGACAGGTTGTAGCGGCAGATCGTCTCCACCTCCATGCCGGAGAAGCCGAAGGCACTGTCGCCCTCGACGGCCAGAACCGGCTTGCCGCTCTCCACCGCCGCGGCGACGGCATAGCCCATGCCGACGCCCATCACGCCCCAGGTGCCGACGTCGAGGCGCTTGCGCGGCTCGTACATGTCGATGATGCCGCGGGCGAGGTCGAGGGTGTTGGCGCCCTCGTTGACCAGCATGGCGTCGGGACGCTCCTTGATGACGCGGCGCAGGGCGCCCAGCGCACCGTGGAAGTTCATCGGCGACGCGTTGCTCATCAGCTTCGGCGCCATCTTGGCGACGTTCTGCTCACGCTTGGCCGCGACGGTGGCCATCCAGTCGGTCGGCGGGGTCAGGCCGCCGTCGATGCCCTTCAGCATCACTTCCATGACCGACGCGATGTCGCCGACCAGCGGAGCATGGATTTCGACGTTGCTGTCCATCTCCCGCGGCTCGATGTCGACCTGGATGAACTTCTTGGAGCCGGGCTTGCCCCAGGTCTTGCCCTTGCCGTGCGACAGCAGCCAGTTCAGCCGCGCGCCGACCAGCATGACCACGTCGGCTTCCTGCAGCACCAGCGAGCGGGCGGCACCGGCCGACTGGGGATGGGTGTCGGGCAGCAGGCCCTTGGCCATGCTCATCTGCAGGAACGGAATGCCGCTCTTCTCGACGAAGGAGCGGATGGTCTCGTCGGCCTGGGCATAGGCGGCACCCTTGCCGAAGATGACCAGCGGACGCTTGGCGCCCTTCAGCAGGTCGAGCGCGCGGTTGACCGCCTCGGCCGACGGATACTGCGCCGGGGTCGGATCGACCACCTTGACCAGCGACTTCGCACCTTCCGCGGCGTCCATCACCTGCGAGAACAGCTTGGCCGGCAGGTCGAGATAGACGCCGCCCGGACGGCCCGACACGGCGGCGCGGATGGCACGCGCCACGCCGATGCCGATGTCCTGGGCGTGCAGGATGCGGAAGGCGGCCTTGCACAGCGGCTTGGCGATGGCCAGCTGGTCCATCTCCTCATAGTCGCCCTGCTGGAGATCGACGATCTCGCGCTCCGACGAGCCGCTGATCAGGATCATCGGGAAGCAGTTGGTGGTGGCGTTCGCCAGCGCGGTCAGGCCGTTCAGGAAGCCCGGCGCCGACACCGTCATGCAGACGCCCGGCTTCTTCGTCATGAAGCCGGCGATGGCGGCGGCGTTGCCGGCATTCTGTTCGTGGCGGAACGAGACGACCCGCATGCCCTCGGCCTGCGCCATGCGCAGCAGGTCGGAGATCGGAATACCGGGGACGACATACAGGTTGTTGATGTCGTTGAGCTTGAGCGCGTCGATGACGAGCTGGAAGCCGTCGGTCAGCGCCGGCGCGTCTTCGACAACAGATGCTTCCGTGGCCTGGTTCTTAGTGATCGTTGCAGCCGCAGTAGACATATGGGTGACTCCTCCCCGAGGCTCCAAAAAGGTTCAAAGTTGGTTAGTCGAGGAAGGCGCAATGCCGTTCCACGTACTGTGCGAGACCGAGCGTGTGTTCCCGGACGCGGCGTTCCGCGAGATCGGCATCGCGGGCGGCAAGCGCCTCGATGATGTCCCGATGCTCGTGGATGGACTGGTCGGCACGGTCGCCGAGGCCCATCGTCGCGCGGCGGATCGCACGCATATGGATGAAGAAGCGGTCGGTCAGGTCCGAGATCAGCGCGGAGCCCGAAGCCTGGACGATGCTTTGATGGAAGACGATGTTGGCGTCGGAATACTCCGCGACATGTTCCGCCAACTCGGCTTTCGTGTATTTGTCGAACGCGGCGTGCAGGAGTTCCAGCTTCTCCGTGGTGGCGTTTTCGACGAACAGGCGTGCCGCCATGCCTTCCAGGGCGGCACACACCGTGATCATCTCCACCAGTTCGGCCTTCGTCTTGCGCACCACGAAGATCCCGCGCCGCGGTTGGGAGCGGATGAACCCCTCCTGTTCCAGCAGCGCCATCGCTTCGCGCACCGGGGTGCGGCTGACACCCAACGCCTCGCACAGACGGCGTTCGTCCAACCTGATCTCGTTGCTCTGGCCGTAGATGTTCATCTGCGTGATGGCCTGTCGCAGCGATTGGTAGGCCTTGGCCTTGAAGCTCATCCCCTGTTCGAGGGGTTCGACACTGAATCTTTCCCGGTTCATCACGTTTCCGACCCTTTGCGCGCCGACGCCATCGGCGCCGCTTGTTGTCGTGAGCGTTGTTCGTGCGAGCGTTCGGACGATCGCCCTTGGCCCTTGGTACTGAGTGGCGCGTCGTTTTTGAATTATCGATACGGTATACCAGATGCCAGACACCCGCAAGGCCAATTGCGGGCACCTCGAACTATTTCTGCTGCCGACGGAGTTGCGGTCGATTCTGTTCGATTTTTCTGGCTATTGCGCGGTAATCGCCCTAATTTGACCCTTCAGGATCGCTCATAGCGAAGGAACCCGCGCATGGCCGAAACCCAGCATCTGGCCGGGGCCGCAGACAAGTCACCCGCCGGCGCGGCGGAAGAGGCGTCGGATCCGAACTTCATGACCTCGCTGGCGCGGGGATTGTCTGTGATTCGCGCCTTCACCGAGCGCGAGCCGAACCTGACCATCGCCGACATCGCCAAGATCACCGGCCTGCCGCGGGCGGCGGCTCGGCGCTGCCTGCTGACGCTGATGCAGCTGGGCTACGCCGGGTCGGACGGCCGGACCTTCCATCTGAAGCCGAAGATCCTGGCGCTCGGCTATTCCTTCCTGTCGTCGGCCCCGCTGGCGACGATCCTGGATCCGCTGATCGAGCAGGTCAGCGGGGCGGTGCAGGAATCCTGCTCCGCCGCCGTCCTGGACGAGGACGACGTCGTCTACATCGCCCGTGCGGCGACCAAGCGGATCATGTCGGTCGGGCTGAATGTCGGCAGCCGCCTGCCGGCCTATTGCACCTCGATGGGGCGGGTCCTGCTGGCGGCGCTGCCGGAGGCGGAGCTGAACGCCTATCTGGCGCGGGTGCCGCTGAAGCCCTTCACCGAACGGACGATCACCGCTCCCGACGCGCTGAAGCGCGAGCTGGAGCGGGTGCGCGACCGCGGCTTCTCGCTGGTGGACCAGGAGCTGGAGCTGGGGCTGCGCTCCATCGCCGTGCCGATCAGCACCGCCGCCGGCGGGGTGGTGGCGGCGATGAACATCAGCGCCCAGGCCGCCCGCGTCACCTGCCCGGAGATGGAGGTGCAGTTCCTGCCCCACCTGCACCGCGCAGCGGAGGAGGCGCGCGTGCTGCTGGTGCGCTCGCGCGGGGTGTGAGGCTCAGCGCGCCCGGATCAGCATCTCTTCCAGATTGCGGTTGATCGATTCGACGCCGCTCTGGGCCTGATGCATGTTGGACACCACGCCGTCGGTCAGGGCCATCTGCTCCTCGGCACCGGTCGCGACGCCGTGGACCGTGGATTTCACGCTGTCCACCGACCGGGCGATGCCGCCCAGCGCCTCGACCACCTGACGGACGACCTCCTGCATGGCGACGATCTCGACGCCGATCCGCTCGGTGGCGCCGGAGGTCTGTTCGGCCAGCGACTTCACCTCGGTCGCCACGACCGCGAAGCCGCGGCCGGCCTCGCCCGCCCGCGCCGCCTCGATGGTGGCGTTCAGCGACAGCAGCTTGATCTGCGAGGCGATGGCGTCGATGAATTTGGCAACACCGTCCATCGCCGCCGCCGCCTCGTTCAGACGGCCGGTGGCGCTGTCCGCCGCCGCCGTGCGCCGGTCGATCTCATCCACCACCTCGCGCGATTTCAGGATGTCGGCGGAAATCCGCGTCGCCGAGGCGCACATCTGCTCGACGGATCCGGCGACATCGGTGACCTTCTGGACCGTCTGCTTGGAAAACTCGATGGCTTCCAGGCGCGACCTGATCATGCCGGTCACGTCGGTGGCGAATTTCACCACCTTCACCACCTCCCCCGTCTCGGACAGCACGGGATTGTAGCTGGCGTTGATCCACACGTCGGACCCGTTCCTGGCACGGCGGCGGTAGAGGGAGGTGTGGAATGTCCCGCTGCGCAGGATGTCCCAGAACTCGCGGTATTCGGCGCTGTTCTGCTGTTCCGGGGAGACGAACATGCGGTGGTTCTGCCCGACCACCTCATCCAGCCGGTATCCCATCGCCTTCAGGAAGTTGTCGTTGGCATCCAGGATCGTGCCGTCGGGCTTGAAGTGGATCACCGCCTGCGACCGGTTGATCGCTTCGATCTGGGCGCGGAAGTCGGCGTTGCGAATTCGCTGCTCCGTCACGTCGGTGGCGAACTTCACGATCTTCCACGGTTTCCCGGTCGGGTCGAGGATCGGCGTATAGGTGGCCTGGATCCAGACCTGCTCGCCGCTCTTGGTCAGGCGCCGGAATTCGCCGCTTTGATGCTCTCCCCGGCCAAGCTTCTCCCAGAAGGCGCTGTAGGCCGGATCGGCGGCATCCACACCATCGAGGAACAGCTTGTGATGCCGCCCCTGCACCTCCTCCAGCCGATAGCCCATCAGGTCGAGAAAGCGCCGGTTGGCCGTCAGGATGGTGCCGTCCAAACCGAACTCGATCACCGCCTGGGACAGCTCGATGGCGGCGAGCTTGCCGTTGGCATCGGCCTCCTTCAGCTTCGCCTCGGTGATGTCGGTGGCGAACTTCACCACGCCGACAACCCGCCCGCCGGCGCCGAGGATCGGGTTGTAGGTGGCCCGCAGCCAGATTTCCCGGCCCGACTTCGTGATCCGCCGGAACACCGCCGATTGGAAGCGGCCTGCCCGCAGTTCGCCCCAGAAATCGCAGTAGTCCGTGCTCTTTGCATAGTCGGGATCGACGAACATGCTGTGCGGACGCCCCTTCACCTCGTCCAGGCTATAGCCCATCGCCTCCAGGAAGTTCCTGTTCGCATCCACCACCGTGCCGTCCATCGCGAATTCGATGACGGCCTGCGACCGGTCGAGCGCGTCCAGCTTGGCCCGCTCGCAGCTAACACCCTTGGTGAACAGAAACATGGAGTCCTCCCTTCCTCGCGTCGCGCCGGACGGATGCGGAAGGGCCATGGTTTCCCATTTTACCACTTCATTCCCGAGGTGGACCATGAACGGATCCGTCTCGGGAAACAAAGTATCCTGGCGGCACGGCCTCAGCATACGGCAGCGCCAGGAAGGATAGATAAAGCATCCGACCCGGCCAGTCGGGATTATCCCTAGGGCCGGGCACCGACGGTCACAGGGCCGATCACAGGATCGTCTCCGGCGATATTCCCAGCAGGGCCGACTTGATCTTCGGCACCATATGGTCTGCAAAGGCCCGCACCTTGGCCGGAACCAGCGCGCGATGGGGATAGAGCACGGCCAGCGTCACCGGTTCCGGCGGAAAATCGGGCAGCACCGGCACCAGGGCGCCGCTGGCGAGATGCTCCGCCACCTCCCACAGCGGCTTCATGGCGATCCCCCGCCCGTCGAGCGCCCAGCCGGTCAGCACGTCGCCGTCGTCGGCATCGAAGCGGCCCGACACCGGCAGCTTCACCGGCTCGCCGCCCTCCAGCACGCTCCATTGATATTGCTGGGTGCCGGGAAAGCGCAGGAGCAGGCAGTTGTGGCCGGACAGGTCCGCCGGCCTTTCAGGCCGTCCGCGTTCCGACAGGTAGGAGGGGGCGGCGACCAGCACGCGGCGCACGTCGGCGATCTTGCGCACGACGAAGCTGGAATCCTTCAGCGCCGCCATCCGCACCGCCACGTCGACCGCCTCGCGCAGCAGGTCGAGCAGATGGTCGGACAGGCGCAGCCGCACCTCCACCAGCGGGTGGGCGGCACAGAAGTCGGGGACCAGCGGCGACAGGATGCGGCGGCCGAAGCCCAGCGGCGCCGTTACCCGCACGCTGCCCGACGGCACGCCGGACCCGGCGGCGATGCTGCTGTGCGCCCGCTCCACCGCTTCCAGAACCTCCAGGCAGCTTTGGTAGAAATCCATGCCGGTCTCGGTCGCCTGCAACTGCCGGGTCGTGCGGTTCAGCAGCCGGACGCCGAGATGGGTTTCCAACTGCTGGATGCGGTGGCTGACCATGGCCGGCGACATGCGCAGGTTCCGCCCGGCGGCCGACAGGCTGCCCAGTTCGACGACGCGGACGAAGATGCGCATGTTCTCAAGCAACGCCATGCTCGCGCGGACTCCCTGCCAGACGATTGGGCCGGACCGGTGGGTTCACGGGTCGGGAGGGACGCTAGCACGGGTGCCGCGGAGAGGGAATTTCCACGACGCAGCAAGCCCGCCCAAACGAAAACCGTCGGAGCGCGTCTGCGCCCCGGCGGCTTTCCGGTCGGACGGGATGGAAGCGGATCGTCAGACCAGAACGGTCTCGCTCTCGTCCACCGGCAGGTCCAGCGTCTCCTCGAACTCGGTGACGCTGTCGATGTCGGCGCCCATCGAGATGTTGGTCACCCGCTCCAGCACCAGCTCGACGACGACCGGCACCTGATACTGGTCCATCCAGGCCTGGGCCTGGGTGAACGCCTCCTGGATGCGGTCGGGTTCGGTGACGCGGATCGCCTTGCAGCCCAGCCCTTCGGCCACCGCGACATGGTCGACGCCATAGACGCCGATCTCCGGCGCGTTGATGTTCTCGAAGGACAGCTGGACCTGGAAGTCCATCTGGAAGGCGCGCTGCGCCTGCCGGATCAGGCCGAGATAGGCGTTGTTCACCAGCACATGGATGTAGGGCAGCTTGTGCTGGGCGCCGACCGCCAGCTCCTCGATCATGAACTGGAAGTCGTAGTCGCCGGACAGGGCGACGATGCGCCGCTTCGGATCGGCCACTCGCACGCCGAGCGCGGCCGGCAGGGTCCAGCCCAGCGGGCCGGCCTGGCCGCAGTTGATCCAGTGGCGCGGCTTGTAGACGTGCAGGAACTGAGCGCCGGCGATCTGCGACAGGCCGATGGTGGTGACGTAGGTGGTGTCCTGGCCGAAGGCGCTGTTCATCTCCTGATAGACGCGCTGCGGCTTCATCGGCACCTGATCGAAGTCGCTGCGGCGGTGCATCGACCGCTTGCGGCCCTGGCAATCCTTGACCCAGCCGCCGAGATCCTTGAAGCGGCCCTCGGCCTTCCACTCCTTAGCGACTTCGATGAACAGGTCGAGTGCCGCGCCGGCATCCGACACGATGCCGAGGTCGGGCATGAAGACGCGGCCGATCTGGGTCGGCTCGATGTCGACATGCACGAACTTGCGGCCCTTGGTGTAGACCTCGACCGAGCCGGTGTGGCGGTTGGCCCAGCGGTTGCCGATGCCCAGCACGAAGTCCGACTTCAGCATCGTCGCGTTGCCGTAGCGGTGGGCGGTCTGCAAGCCCACCATGCCGGCCATCAGCGGATGGTCGTCGGCGATGGAGCCCCACCCCATCAGGGTCGGGATCACCGGCACGCCGAGCAGCTCGGCGAACTCCACCAGCTTGTCCGACGCATCGGCGTTGATGATGCCGCCGCCGGCCACGACCAGCGGACGTTCCGCCGCCGCGAACATCGCCAGCGCCTTCTCGACCTGGGCACGGGTGGCGGAGGGCTTGTAGACCGCCAGCGGCTCGTAGGTCTCGTCGTCGAACTCGATCTCGGCCATCTGGACGTCGATGGGCAGGTCGATCAGCACCGGGCCGGGACGGCCGCTACGCATCAGGTGGAAGGCCTGCTGGAAGACGTAGGGCACCTGCGCCGGCTCCAGCACGGTCACCGCCCATTTGGCGACCGGCTTGGCGATGTCGGCGATGTTGATCGCCTGGAAATCCTCCTTGTGCAGGCGGGCGCGCGGCGCCTGGCCGGTGATGCACAGGATCGGGATCGAGTCCGCGATCGCCGAATAGAGGCCGGTGATCATATCGGTGCCGGCCGGGCCGGAGGTGCCGATGCACACGCCGATGTTGCCGGCCTTGGCCCGGGTATAGCCTTCGGCCATGTGCGAGGCCCCCTCGACATGGCGGGCCAGCACATGGCGCATCGTGCCGCGCCGCTGCATCGCCGCATAGAAGGGGTTGATCGCGGCGCCCGGGACGCCGAAGCAGACGTCGATGCCCTCCCGCTCCAGCACCCGCACCGCCGCTTCCGCCGCCGTCATTCTCGCCATCGCTCGACTCCTCACCAAACGCGATTGTTGCTGAGGACAGCTAAGCGCGCGGATGGTGGGTACGGCAAATCAACGGGTTGCCTTTTCCACAGGCTGGAAAGCAGCGCCGAACGGGGAGGAGCCTCAGCTGCCGCGATATGTGGAGTAGGCCCAAGGCGAAACCAGCAGCGGCACATGGTAATGCTGGGACGCATCCTTGATGCCGAAGCGCAGCGGCACCTCGTCGATGAAGTCCGGGCCATCACCGTCAATGGCGCCCGAGATCGCGCCGATGCGGCGGAAATACTCGCCGGCCATGAACAGCAGCTCGTAGCGGCCGGACTTGAAATCCTCGCCCTGGAGCGCCGGGGCGTCGAGCCGGCCGTCGGCATTCGTTATGAACTCGCCCAGAACGGTGCCGGTGTCGAGCGAGGTCAGGCGGATGCGCATGCCCGGCGCCGGACGGCCGGCGGCGATGTCGAGGACGTGGGTGGTCAGGCGGCCCATGGGGTACGGTCTCCGCAACGATGCATCTCTGGATGCCGCAGCTTAAGCCCAGTCCCCTCCCCTGCCCACCCGCGAAAATCCGGAAACTGTCTTCACCCCCGCGCCCAATCGGCCGATTGAACCCCCTGCCGCCAATGGCTTAGCGTAGGTTCCGCTTCGACCGCAGCGTGAAGGCGAGACGACGATGACCGACACCGCCCATCCCCAGGGCTATCCCCGCGACATGATCGGCTATGGCGCCACCCCGCCGCAGGCCAACTGGCCGGGCGGCGCCCGCGTGGCGGTGCAGTTCGTCATCAATTACGAGGAGGGCGGCGAGAATTGCGTCCTCCATGGCGACGCCGCGTCGGAGGCCTTCCTGTCGGAGATCGTCGGCGCCCAGCCGATCCCCGGCGCACGCCACATGAACATGGAGTCGATCTACGAATACGGCTCCCGCGCCGGCTTCTGGCGGCTGCACCGCCTGTTCACCGAGCGCAACCTGCCGGTCACCGTCTATGGCGTCGCCATGGCTCTGGAGCGCAATCCCGAAATCGTCGCCGCGATGAAGGCCGCGGGGTGGGAGATCGCCACCCATGGCTGGCGCTGGATCGACTATCAGCATCTGCCGGCGGAGGTGGAGCGCGAGCATATGCTGCGCGCCATCGAGGTCCACACCCGCGTGACCGGCGAACGGCCGCTCGGCTGGTATCTCGGGCGGTGCAGCCCGAACACCTGGCGGCTGGTCGCCGAGGAGGGCGGCTTCGTCTACAACGCCGATTCCTATGCCGACGATCTGCCCTATTGGGACGACAGCCATGGCCGGCCGCAGCTGATCGTGCCCTATACGCTCGACGCCAACGACATGCGCTTCGCGACCAACCAGGGCTTCAACAGCGGCGACCAGTTCTTCGCCTATCTGAAAGACAGCTTCGACACGCTCTATGCCGAGGGGGAGACGGCGCCGAAGATGATGTCCATCGGCCTGCATTGCCGTCTGGTCGGGCGACCCGGCCGCGCCGCGGCGTTGGCCCGCTTCCTCGACTATGTGCGCGGCCATGACAAGGCGTGGGTGGCGACCCGGCTCGACATCGCCCGCCACTGGATCGCCGAACACCCCTACACCGCGAAGTGAGAGCGCAGCAGATGCCCTACAGCCTGGACGACCTGAACCGGATGGACCGCGCCGACTTCGTCGCGGCGCTGGGTGCGGTGTTCGAGGACAGCCCCTGGGTGGCGGACGCCGCCTGGGACAAGCGCCCCTTCGCCGATGCCGCGGCCTTGCGCGCGGCGATGACCGGCATCGTGCGCGGGGCAGGGACGGAGCGGCAGCATGCCCTGATCCTGTCCCACCCCGACCTTGCCGACCGCGCCAGCCGCCCGGCCAATCTGACCGCCTTCTCGCAGACCGAGCAGGCCAAAGCGGGCCTGAACGAGCTGACCGAGGCGGAGGCCCAGGAACAGCGCGACCTGAACCGCGCCTATCGCGAGCGCTTCGGCTTCCCCTTCATCATGGCGGTGCGCTTCAGCAGCAAGCAGGAAATCCTGGCGGCGATGCGCGAGCGCGTGGCGAACGAGCCCGATGTCGAATTCGGCCGAGCGCTGGAGGAGATCTACAAGATCGCCGGCTTCCGGCTGGACGATCTGGTGAAGGGATAACACCCACTCCAGAAACGAAAAAGCGCGCCGCCCCAACCGGAGCGGCGCGCTTTTTCCGTCGCAGTGTCCGTTACGCTTCCATCGCCTTGACGACCTCTTCGGTGACCTTCTTAGCGTCGCCGAACAGCATCATAGTGTTGGGGCGGAAGAACAGCTCGTTCTCGACACCGGCGTAACCGGCTGCCATGCCGCGCTTGATGAAGAACACCGTTTTGGCCTTCTCCACATCCAGGATCGGCATGCCGTAGATGGCGCTCGTCGGGTCGGTCTTGGCCGCCGGGTTGGTCACGTCGTTGGCGCCGATGACGAAGGCGACGTCCGCCGTGCCGAAGTCGCGGTTGATGTCCTCCAGTTCGAACACCTCGTCGTACGGCACGTTGGCCTCGGCCAGCAGCACGTTCATGTGACCGGGCATGCGGCCCGCCACCGGGTGGATGGCGTACTTCACGTCGACGCCCTCGTGCTTCAGCGCGTCGGACATTTCGCGGAGCGCATGCTGGGCCTGGGCCACCGCCATGCCGTAGCCGGGCACCACGATCACCGACTGGGCGTTCTTCATGATGTAGGCGGCGTCCTCGGCCGAGCCGGCCTTGACCGAACCCTGCGGACCCTTGGCACCGGCCGCGGCACCCGCCGCCTCGCCGCCGAAGCCGCCGAGGATGACGTTGAAGATCGAGCGGTTCATGCCCTTGCACATGATGTAGGACAGGATGGCGCCCGAGGAGCCCACCAGCGCGCCGGTGATGATCAGCAGGTTGTTCTGCAGCGTGAAGCCGATGCCGCAGGCCGCCCAGCCGGAATAGCTGTTCAGCATCGAGATGACCACCGGCATGTCGGCGCCACCGATCGGCAGGATCAGCAGGAAGCCCAGCGCCAGCGCCACGACGACGATCAGCCACATCGCGACATCGGCGTTCGACTGCACCAGCCAGCCGATCAGGATGACGGTCAGCACGCCGAGCGCCGCGTTCAGCGGA
>NZ_LGQW01000015.1:6625798-6640915 GCF_003116035.1 Azospirillum sp. TSH64 | reverse complement strand
GGGGGCGGGGGTGGGGGGGATGCAAGGCGAGGATTCTCGGGAAGCCACGCGGTGCGTCCCCCTCACCCTAACCCTCTCCCCGGGGGGGAGAGGGGATTCTTCCCGGGATGCAAGTGCGAGGACTTAGACCGCGATGCGCATGATCTCCTGATAGGCCTGGACCATCTTGTCGCGGATGGCGACGACGCTCTGCACCGTCATCTCGGCGGCCAGCACCGAGCGCACCACGTCCTGCGCGCTGGCCTTGCCCGACACGGCGGCGAGCGACACGCGCTCGCTCTCCTTCAGCGTGTCGACCGCCTGGGAGATCGACTTGTCGAGGAAGCCGCCGAAATCGCTCTCGGCGCCGGCGGCGACCGCGTCGGTCCGGTTGGCGGAGGACAGCGGCGAGGCCGCCTGCGCCTCGGCGACGCCGCTGGCGATGGGGCTGCGGTTGGCGGCATAGGCGGCGGCGACGCGGCCGACGGACATCTCGATCATGGAACGGCTCCTCAGCTGCGCAGCAGGTCGACGACGCGGGTCATCATCGCGCGCGATTGTTCGATGACGTTCATGCTGGCCTCGAAGGCGCGGCCGGCCTCGCGCATGTCCATCATCTCGACCAGCGGCTGGACGTTGGGCTTCTTGACGTAGCCCTTGTCGTCGGCCGCCGGGTGCGAGGGGTCGTAAGCGAGCTGGAAGTCGCTGCGGTCGCGGCCGATCTGCTTGACCTGCACCAGCTCCGCCCCGACACCGCGGTCCATCACGCTGTCGAAGGACACCGTCTTGCGGCGGTAGGGGTCGCCGCCCCTGGCGGTGGCGGTGCTGTCGGCGTTGGCGAGATTCTCCGCCACCACGCGCAGGCGGGTCGATTGCGCCTGGAGGCCGGCGCCGGCGATCTTCAGCGTGGCGCCGAGGACATCGTTCATCATCGGGTCGTCTCCGTCCTAAGCTCTTCAACCGTTCTTCCAGGCCATGCGCAGCATCTGCACATTGCGCTGGAACAGGCTGGTGGTCAGCGCGAAGGCGTCGCGGGTCTCGCTGCCCTTGATCATCTCCTGCTCCAGCGACACCGCATTGCCGCTGGGCGTCGATTCCCACAGGGCGGCCCTGCCCTCCTCGCGGAAGCCGGCGGTGGAGCGGGTGCTCGCCAGATGCAGGCCGGAGGTGCGGGCGGTCTCGACCGGGCGGATGCCGTCCATCACGCTGTCGAAGGGTTTCAGGTCGCGCGACTGGTAGTCGGGCGTGTTGGCGTTCACCACATTCTCGGCGACCAGCTTCTGCCGCTGCGCCAGATAGTCCAGCCGCGTGCCGGCAAGCTGAAAGAAACCAATTTTACCCAAATCCATTGCGACCTCGGTCCATCACAACTTGCCGGAACACTGAGCCGGACGATGACCGCGCCCGTTTAAAACCGGATTTAAATTCGCTGCTCTAGGCTGTTGCCATCGATGGACATGAGGGAGACTGCAGCGATGCCGGCACTCGCCACCCTGGCGGCGGAATTGGATCGCCTGCCGACGCGCCGGTGGCGCGGGGAAATCCGCTCGGCCGCCGGCATGACGCTGGAGGTAGACGGGTTGCAGCGCGTGCTGTCGGTCGGCGACAAATGCCATGCCGAGACGCTGCGCGGCGGGCGGGTGCTGTGCGAGACCATCGGCTTCCGCAACGGCCGTTCGCTGCTGATGGCCTTCGACAGTCTCGACGGCGTGGCGGAGGGCTGCGCCGCCGTCACCGACGACACCGCCTTCACGCTCAGGCCCGGCCCCGGCTGGCTCGGCCGGGTGGTGAACGCGCTGGGCGAGCCGATCGACGGCAAGGGGCCGCTGCTGAACGGCGAGCATCCGCGGAGCCTGCGCCAGCCGCCGCCGGCCGCCTGCGCCCGCCGCCGGGTGGGCAGGCGGCTGGACAGCGGCATCCGGGTGATCGACAGCTTCGTGCCGCTCTGCCGCGGCCAGCGGCTGGGCGTCTTCGCCGGGTCGGGCGTCGGCAAATCGACGCTGCTGGCGATGGTCGCCCGCCATGCCGAGGCCGACGCCATCGTCATCGGCCTGATCGGCGAGCGCGGGCGCGAGGTGCGCGAATTCATCCAGGACGATCTGGGACCGGAGGGGCTGGCCCGTTCCGTCGTCATCGTCGCCACCTCGGACGAGCCGCCGCTGATGCGCCGGCAGGCGGCACTCCTCACCATGACGGTGGCGGAGGAAATGCGCGATTCCGGAGGCAAGGGGGGAAAACATGTGCTGTGCCTGATGGACAGCGTCACCCGCTTCGCCATGGCCCAGCGCGAGATCGGGCTGGCCGCCGGCGAGCCGCCGACCGCCAAGAGCTATCCGCCCAGCGTCTTCGCCGAGCTGCCCCGCCTGCTGGAACGTGCCGGGCCCGGGCCCGAAAGCGGTGGAGAGGGCGACATCACCGCCATCTTCACCGTTCTGGTCGATGGCGACGACCATGACGAACCGATTGCCGACGCGGTGCGCGGCATCCTCGACGGCCATCTGGTGCTCGACCGCAAGATTGCCGAGCAGGGGCGCTATCCCGCCGTCAACCTGCTGCGCAGCGTGTCGCGCAGCCTGCCCGGCTGTCATGACGCGCGGGAGAACCGCATCGTCGGCCGCGCCCGCGCGCTGGCCGCCGGCTATGACGGCATGAAGGAGATGATCCGGCTCGGCGCCTACAAGCGCGGCACCGATCCGGAAACCGACGCCGCCATCGACCTGCATCCGCAGCTGGAGGATTTCCTGCGCCAGGGCAAGGACGACCCCTCCCCCTCCGCCGACAGCTTCGCCCGGCTGGAGTCGCTGCTCGCCGCCATCGGAGACCACGCATGAGCGTCAATACAAGACTGGCCGCCCAGGCCGTGACACCGCCGACCGCCCAGCGCAAGGCCTCCGCCGAGCCGGAGGAGACGCTGGCCGACAGGATGAGCGTCGGCTTCGACGATCTGCTCGACGTGGTCAACCCGCTCCAGCAATTGCCGGTGGTGTCGTCGGTCTACCGCGAGGCGACGGGCGAGAGCATCTCGATCCCCGCCCGGCTGGCCGGCGGCTTCCTGTTCGGCGGCCTGCCCGGCCTGATCGGCAGCGCCGCCATGGTCGCCTTCGAGGAGGTCACCGGCGACAGCGTGCTGGGCCATATCGGCAGCCTGCTGGAGGAGGGAACGGAGACCGCCACGGCGGAACAGGCGCCGGTAGGGCAGTTGCCCTGGATGGGCGGCGGCAGCGGCGGCGACCCCACCCTGCCCTCCCCCCAATCGCTGGCGGAGGCCTTGCGCCGCAAATCCGCACCGACGACGGAAGCGGCGGCGGTCGCCGCGCCGTCGGCCGAACAGCCGGCGCCGCAGCTGCTGGCGAAGCTCTACAGCCTGGAGGCGACGGCCAAGGCCGGCACGCCGGGGATGGTGCGCACGGCGTCGTGACCAGCCCCAGCTTGCGCGGTGCCGCCGGGCGCGGTTCAATGAACCGGAGCCGGGAGACACGAAAGCGGGCGGTCGGACGATGGATGCGGATAGCGGCCTGGAACAGGGCATGGGCAAGGGACGGCGGCGGCTGTGGCTGCTGGTCGGCCATGGCGCGGTCGGGTTGGCCACCGCCGGGGCCTTCCTGCCGATCCTGCCCACCGTCCCCTTCCTGCTGGTCGCCGGCTGGGCCTATGCCCGCGGCAATCCCGAACTGCGCGAGCGGATGCGCAACGACCCGCGGTTCGGCCGCGCCATCCGCGAGTGGCAGGACCGCGGCGCCATTCCGGTGAAGGCGAAACTCATGGCGGTCGGGGGCATGTCGTCCAGCTTCGCCGTCCTGGCCCTGTCCTCCCCCGGCTACCCGGTGCTCGCCGGCACCGGGTTGGTCATGATGGGAGCCGCCGCCTACGTGGTGTCCCGCCCACCGCCATCAGGCGGATAGGTCGGGCGGATCGCCACCGCTGCTCACCACCCCAGCCATTTGCCGTATTCCTGGACGACGTCCCGCGTGATCGCCTCGCGGCTGGTGCGGTCGGCGGGCAGCTGCTTGTGCAGGCCGCCGCGCAGGATCACCTCGACCCGGCGCTGCCAGGGGTCGGCATCGTCCTCCCGCGCCGGGAAGGCGAAGGTCAGCGGGTGATAGGCGCGGGCGCGGATGGTGTAGGAGAACTCCTCCTGCCCGTCGCGCAGCACGGTCAGGCCGGCGCTGAAGGCCGAGGTCTCGATCTCCACCCGCCGGCCGAGCCGCTCCAGCTCGACCGCCACGTCGCGCAGGGCCGGCTGGGCGGTTTCGGCGATGAAGCGGGCCACCTCCCGCCGGGCAGCGCCGCCGCCGGGGGGAATGGCGACCTGCACCGCCGTGCGGCGGCCCACCATCGCGCCGAGCCGCTGCCGCCAGTCGTCCCCGGCTTCCAGCAGCGCCGGCGCGGACTCCGCCCCGCCAGGGGCCAGGGACTCGCGGACGGCGCGGCGGTCCTGGGCGATGCTGCGCTCCTCGCGCAGGCTGACCACCAGGCTAACGCACATCAGCACCATGACGATGGTGAAGGGCAACGCGGTTGTCACCGCCGCCGTCTGCAGGGCTTGCAACCCGCCGACCAGAAGCAGGACGGCAGCGACGGCGCCCGACAGCACCGCCCAGAAGATGCGGGTCGCGATGGGCGGATCCTGGTCGCCGCCCGAACCGATGATGTCGATGACCAGCGCGCCGGAATCGGCCGAGGTGACGAAGAAGCAAACGACCATCAGCGTGCCGAGGGCGGAGGTGATCATGCTCAGCGGCAGCCGGTCCAGCATAACGAACAGCGCCGTCGGCACGCTGTCGGCCACCGCCTTGGCCATGCCGCCGCCGTCGAACATCTCCATATGGATGGCGGTCTCGCCGAACACGGTGAACCAGACGAAGGTCAGGGCGACCGGGGCGAACAGCACGCCGCCGATGAATTCGCGGATGGTGCGGCCGCGCGACACGCGGGCGATGAACATGCCGACGAAGGGCGCCCAGGAAATCCACCAGCCCCAGTAGAACATGGTCCAGCTCGCCTGCCATTCCGCGCCGGAATAGGGCAGCGTGCGGAAGCTGGTGTAGGGAAGCGTCCACAGATAGCGGCCGATGTTCTCCACCAGGGTGGACAGCAGGAACACCGTCGGGCCGAGCAGGAAGACGAAGGCCAGCAGCAGAAGCCCGCCAAGCATGTTCAGTTCGCTCAGGCGGCGGATGCCCTTGCCGACGCCGCTGACGGCGGAAGCCGTGGCGATTGCGGTGATGACCACGAGCAGCACCATCTGCTGCGTGGTTCCGACATTGAGCAGGCCGAGATAGGCGAAGCCCGCGTTGATCTGGGTGACGCCGAGGCCGAGAGAGGTGGCGATGCCGAACAGCGTGCCGACGATTGCGGTGATGTCGACGATGTGGCCCGGCCAGCCGCGGATGCGGTCGCCGAGCAGCGGGTAGAGCGCCGAGCGGATGGTCAGCGGCAGATCGTGGCGATAGGCGAAATAGCCAAGCGCCAGTCCGACGACGATGTAGATGCCCCAGGCATGCAGGCCCCAATGCAGGAAAGCCAGATTCATCGCCTCGCGCGCGGCGTCGGGGGTTCCGCCCTCGCCGATGCGCGGATTGGAGAAATGGAGCATCGGCTCGGCCACGCCATAGAACAGCAGACCGATGCCCATGCCGGCGCTGAACAGCATGGCGAACCATGTCGGATAGCTGAACTCCGGCTCGTCGTCGTCCTTGCCCAGCTTGACCGAGCTGTAAGGGCTGATGAAAAGCCAGAGGGCGAACAGCAGGAATCCCGCCACGCTCAGAACATAGAACCAGCCGAAATTGCTGACGATGGCCGCCTGGACCGCCGACACCCGGGCGCCGAAGGAGTCGGTGAACAGCGACGCGACCGCGACGAAGAACAGAATCAATCCTCCGGCAGTGAAGGAGACTGTTTTGTTGATTCCTTGCATGATGGCACTCCGAAACAAGCCCGCCCAAGCGCAAGCGTGACGAGACGCTCACGGCACAACGAAGCGGCTGAGTGAATGTTGCGGGCCCGGTAAGAAAAGCCGGCAATCGGCAACCGGGCGCATATTGCTCGCACAACGCGAATCGCGCGTCCGCACAAAATCGAGCGCCGGATCATACATATTTGCGGAGCGCGGTCAAACATCTTAGTCTCCGCACTATGGACAGTCGGCGGAACTGATTTTTAAATCGGTGCGGAAATCCTTTAAAGCACCGTACATTTATGAAGATGGTCATAGCCTATATTGACGAACCGGCCCGTCAATTCAGACAGGTCTTCGAGCGCGTCATAAGAAAAGGGGCCGCCGTTTCCGGCAGCCCCCTGTTTTTCAAAATCCGGCAATCGCGGTCAGGCTGTGGCACGCTCCTGCCCCGCATGGCCCAGACGGGCCAGCGTCGCCGGCTCGATGGCCACCTGCAGATGGGCGTGGCTGTCGTCGTCGCGACGGTCGACCACCTCGCCATGGGCGTAGAGCCAGGCGAGCGTCGCCCCGTCGCCATGCTCGACATCCAGTTCCACCAGCTCGCGGCCGGCGGTCATCCGCCCGTCGAGGATGCGGAACAGCGTGTCCAGACGCTCGCCGGTCGCGGCGGACAGCGCACAGGCGTTGCCCTCCCGCCCGGCCCGGGCGAGCGCCGCGTCACGCTCCGCCCCGGCCAGCAGGTCGATCTTGTTGGAGACCTCGACCACGCGCGGGTCGCGTTCCGGATCGATGCCGAGGTCGGCCAGGATCGCCTCCACGTCGGCCTTCTGGGCTTCGGTGTCGGGATGGGCGATGTCGCGGACATGCAGGATGATGTCGGCCGACTGCACCTCCTCCAGCGTGGCGCGGAAGGCCGCGACCAGATGGGTCGGCAGGTCGGAGATGAAACCCACCGTGTCGGACAGGATCACCTTGCGCCCCGACGGCAGGACCACCTGCCGCATGGTCGGATCCAGCGTCGCGAACAGCAGATCCTTGGCGAACACGTCGGCGCCGGCCATCCGGTTGAACAGGGTGGACTTGCCGGCGTTGGTATAGCCGACCAGCGCCACCACCGGATAGGGCACCTTGGCGCGCGCCTTGCGGTGCAGGCCGCGGGTGCGGCGGACGTCGTCCAGCTCCCGCTTGATCCTGACGATGCGGTTGCCGATCAGACGGCGGTCGAGTTCGAGCTGCGATTCACCGGGGCCGCCGAGGAAGCCGAAGCCGCCGCGCTGGCGTTCAAGGTGGGTCCAGGACCGCACCAGCCGCGACTTCTGGTAGGTCAGCGACGCCAGCTCGACCTGAAGCTGGCCTTCATGGGTGCGGGCGCGGGCGCCGAAGATTTCCAGGATCAGGCCGGTGCGGTCGATGACCTTGGCGCCGAAGGCCCGTTCCAGATTGCGCTGCTGCACCGGGGTCAGCAGATGGTCGACGATGACGAGGTCGATGGGCTCGCCCGCCTCGCGCGCCTCTTCGATCAGCGTGGCCTGCTGCTCGATGGCGCCGCCGCCCAGCAGGGTGGCCGGGCGCGGCTGGTTGACCTTGACGATTGCGGCCTGCACGACGTCGAGGTCGATGGCCGCGGCAAGACCGACCGCCTCCTCCAGCGAGGCTTCGGCGCTGCGGGCGGTCTCGACGCCGCGCAGGACCGGGTGGAGGACGAGAGCGCGGCCCAGATTCGAGCGGTGGGTTTCGATGGTTTTGGAGTCGGTGTTCTGATGCGTACCCATGGGGTTCCTTGTCGCCGCCCCGGCGCCGGATGCGCGGGGGCATGCGCGCATCCCTGGCGGATGCCGCGCTCGGAAATCGGGAAAAGGGGGTCCTCTCCGATCCCACCGGCGGCGCCGCGGCACGGGGGAGGGTCGCGGCAGCCTGCGCGTCACGGGATCGGAGAGGATAACGTCGGCACGCCCGCAGCGGGGGGCCGAACCGGGGAACTTAGATCAAGGGAAGATCACCGAAGTTGTAGCACCGGCCGGGCAATGGCCCCGTCACGCGGGATCGTACTGGGAAAGGCACTGGGGCGACGGCGTCACCGCCGACATTCGGTTAGATGTGGAGTTCGTCGCTCGAAACAAGGGTGCGGCAGCGAGATTTGTGCCGCCCCCTCACCAGCCCATGTTGTTGCGGGAGGTCTGCTCGATGGTCTTGATGTGGGCGAGCCCCGGCAGGATTTCCGAGCGGATGAACTCCAGCCGCCGCACCGGGCCGCCGCCGCGCGAAAAGCGGTGCTTCCACAGGTTCATCTTCACCGCCAGCCCGCACAGCACCCCGCCGATGGTCAGATGATGGGTGACGATCAGGTCGCGGATGCTGCGGAAGCTTTCCGGGTTGATGTCGCGCCAGAAGTCGCGGGAGCGGTTGTCGAAGCTCTCGAAGCGCCCGGTGATCGAGGTGGCGATGTCGGTCAGGTCATGGCCGATGTCGTCCAGCATGCGGCCCTGGCGGGCGTCGCGGCGCACCTCGCTGACCTGATACAGCTCCGCCATCCAGCCGAGGAAGCCCTGCACGTCGGGCACGATGTCGTCCAGGCAGCGCTTGAAATAGGCCAGCGACAGGAAGATGTCGGCATAGTCCTCGAGGAAGGCCGGAATCTCCCCCAGCGGAATGTCGAGCCGGTCGGCGGTCAGTTGCAGGCGGCGCCGCGCCTCCTCCACGTCGGGCTGGGCGAACAGGCGGACAAGCTCGTCCATGCTGGCGATGTCCGCCCCCTGCACGCCATAGACATGCTCCACCAGCGGCCGGGTGAAGACGCGCATGTAGCTGGTCAGCTCGGCCCGCTTGGCGGCCGACAGGCGGAGCGCGCCCGACTCCTCCACGTCGATGTTCAGGCGGCGCAGCTCCAGCCGCAGGCTGTACACGTCGAAGCTGGCGGCCTCGGCGATCTGCACGATCTTGCGCAGGTCGCGGCGGAATTCCGGGCCGTCGATGCCGAAGCATTTCGACAGCTGGTCGATGCGGATCTGGCCGCTGCCGGTCTGGGCGTCGTTGAACAGCTCCGCCACCGTCTCCAGCCGGACATTCTTGATCAGCCGCGCCCGGCGCAGCCCCGGCGTTTCCAGCGGCAGGATCGACAGCGGCAGGATGTGCAGCGCGTCGCGCCCGTCATCATCCTCCTCGGCGGATGCACCGCGCAGAGGCACGGCGGCGGCGCCGGTGGTGGCGGGCGGGCGGATGCGGTCGCGGGGTCTGCGGTTCTGTTGGTCCCCGGACCTGCGGTCCTGTTGATCTCCGGACCTGCGGTCCGGTGAAATGCCGGGTGGCGTCTGCACGGCTGGACTCCTCCCGCTCGGGCGAGCTCCGCGGCCCTGTCAGAAGCGCGGGAACCTCATCAGCGTCATGGTGATGGACGGATCGATGGAGATGACCGAGGCCCGTCCGCTGCGGGAGATCGGCCGGATGGACGGCATGGCGGCGGTCGCGGCGGCGCTGCCGTTCTGCATGTCGTACATCGCGGCGAAGCGGTCGAGGAACTTGGCGACCTTGTCCGGGCTCTTCAGGTCGGCGATGTCCATCCGCTTTTCCAAGAGCGCCTTCTGCTTGTCGACATCCAGCAGCGCCGTCTGGTCGGGCAGCCCCAGCGTGGTGTAGACCACCTTGCGCAGGGCATTGTCGGCCATGACCTGATACCAGTTGGTGATGTTGGCCGACCGCCGCTGGAAATAGAGGCCGAGCCGCACCGCCGGGTTCCTGTCCTCCGATTCCACCTCCAGCGTCACGGCGACATAGCGGTCGACGATGGCCTGGACGACGGCCGGCTGCTTCAGGTTGGCGCCGCCATTCTCGGCGAAGCCCAGGATGGTCGCCATCTCGCGGAACTTGGTGTCGCTCATCCGGTTGGCGGTGGAATACTGGTCGCTGACCCCCTCTTCCAGAACCTTGCGGATCAGGCCGCGCGACTTCGCCTGGCTGCCGAGGTCGAAGGCGTCGAGGACGAAGCGGTAGAGCTTGTCGTCCTTCATGAAGTCTTCGGTGCTGGCGATCTTGCCGATGTTGTCCTGGAAATAGGCGATGGCGCGCTGCACCGCCGGGCGGCTGCGCACCGCCTGTTCGTAGCGGTCGTGGTTCTTGCTGACCATCCGCAGATCGACGAGCGTCGTCATGCCTCGACCTCCCCGTCCCGGCCGCCCTCGCCCTGCGGAAGGACGGGATCCTCGTCGGCCGCGTCGGTTTCGGCACCATAGCCGGCGGGGATGCGCATGATGACCTCCCCGGTCGCGGTGTCGAGCACCTCGGTGTAGAGCCGCCTCGTGTCGGGATCGAGGTTGACGCGGTAGGGCCGGGCGGCGTGCTTCGCCTCCGCCTCGGATGTGTCCGCTTTCGCGGCGGCGGTCTGCTGGGCGCGCTCGGCCGCCTCCACCGGCTTGGCCGTCTCGGCCTGGGCGGCGCGCAGCCGGTCGGCCTGGCGCTGGCGCGCTTCGGCGATGATGTCGGCACTGGTGGTGGTGGCGCGGTCGCCGGAAGGGCCGGTCACGCCGGTGACGGGGGTCGGCATGGCGTCATCCTCCCGCGTGATGGCCGATCCCGTCCGCCTGGAAGGAGGCCGCGGGGGCGGAGGGAGACGCCGGGGACGGGGCCGCCAGCAGCGTGCCCTCATACTCCATCACCGGGCGCAGGGCGGACAGCGCCTTGTAATAGTCGCGCTCGCCGATATGGCCCATGGCGCGGGCGATGCGGTCCTGCATGTCGGGGCGGGCGAAGGCGGTGTAGAGCTGCGCCATCATCGCCGCCACGGCACCGCTGCCATTGGCGGCGACCTCGGGGTCGAGCAGCATGCTCTGGATCAGGAAATAGGCGCGGCGCACCGGGGTCACCGCATCCTCTTCCTGCAGGATGTCGCTGCCGCGGATGATCTGGGCGAAGTTGGAGATCGTCAGGGTGTAGCGGCGGTTCTCGTTCTGCACGACGCAGCCGTTGATGACCACGCGCTCGCACGGCTTCAGGCGCAGCTTAAGTGCCATAGGACAGATCCTCCGTCGCCAGTTCCAGCGCGGGCGAAACGGCTTGCGCCGCCCCCTGGACCGCCCCTTGCAGGCCCTGCATCACCGAGCGGTTGATGTGGAGCAGCAGGTCGATGCCGCCCTCCCCGCGCAGGACCCGCTGGGTGTTGCGGTTCACCGCGAAGGAGAGCGAGACCAGTCCGGCGCGCAGACCCTCCGGCAGGGCATTGCCGTCCTCCAGCAGGTCGGCGCGGAGCGTGTTCCACAGCTCCAGGTTCCGCCACAGCGCGTCCTTCAGCGCGGCGGAGCGCCAGTCGGCGTCGCGGTTGTTCTCCAGCGCCAGGGTGATCCGCAGGAACACCCGGTACTCGATCTTTCGCGGATCGTCGCACTCGGCGATGGTCTGGTGGTAGGCGGCGATGCTCATGGGCGCACCCCTGCGGTGGGGTCCTTGGCGGCGGGAAGCCGGACCGGTTGCGGTGGGTTCGATGGCGGACGCGGATGGCCGTCGGCGATGCCCGCTCCGGTCCGCGGCGGGCGGGATGACCGGGCATGGCCGACGGGGCGGCGCCATCGTCCAGGGGATTGGACGATGGAGCCGCCCGCGAGGGGACTTAGCGGAACAGCGACAGGATGTTCTGCGGACCCTGGTTGGCGATGGACAGGGCCTGGATGGCGAGCTGCTGCTGGACCTGGAGGGCCTGCAGGCGGCTCGATTCCTCGTTCATGTCGGCATCGACCAGGGCGCCGATGCCCTTGTTCATCGAGTCGGTCAGCTTCGACACGAAGTCGTTCTGCACCGACACGCGGTTCTCGATGGAGCCGATGACCGACGCCTTGCCGATGGCGCTGTCGAGCAGCTTGTTGATGACCTCAAGCGACTTCTTCGAGTTGTTGACCACGTCGATCTGGGTCAGGTCGGCGAGCCCGCCGAAGGCGTCGCTTTCCTTGGAGCCGACCCACAGGCCGGAGATCTGGGCGGTGAAGTTGCCGTCGGTGTTCACGTCCTGGTCGGTGAACTCCAGCGTGTCGCCGTTGAAGGCGACCTGGAAATCGGCGCCGGCCGCTGTCAGGGCGGTGTTGACCGCCGTGGCGATGTTGCCCTGGGTGGTGGCCAGATCGGTGTCGTAGGTCTGCGCCGACAGGTCCACCGAGACGTCGACCTTGCTGCCGTCCTCCTTGGTGACCGTCAGCGTCATGGCGCCGAGGCCCAGGTTCTGGCCGTCGATGAAGGTGGTGTCCGGCGCGCCCAGCTTGATGCCGACGGACGCCTTCAGGTCGTTGGTCGAGTCGACCTGCTGCTCGATGGTGGCCTTGCCGACGATGGATTCCACGCGCATGTCCTGGCGCTGGAATTCGATGTAGCTCGGATCGACGCTGCCGTCGCTGCGGCTCAGCGAGGCGAGGATCGAGACGTTCTTGTCCTTGGCCGTGCCGTCGTTGGAGTAGGTGACGCGCAGCAGGTTGTCGCCGTTGAAGGAGGCGTCGGCGGCGGCGCCCTTGATCAGCTTCACCAGCTGGTCGACGTCGTTCTGGATCAGCGACTTGTCGACGCCGTTGGTCTGGCCGGCGATGACGCGGGCCTTCAGCGTCTGGAGGTTTTCGACGATGTTCTTGGAGGCCACCGACGCGGTGTTGGTGGTGCCGGAGCCCAGCTCCAGCGATTCCTTGACCGCCTTGAAGCCGGCGACGTCGGCCTTCATGGTCGTGGCGATCGACCAGTAGGCGGCATTGTCCTTGGCGTTGTTGACCTTCAGGCCGGTCGAGATGCGGTCCTGCGTGGTCTCCAGATCCCCGGTCACGCGACGCAGGGTCTGCAGCGCGGTCATGGCGGAGGTGTTCGTCATAATCGAGGCCATGGGTATCTCCATTCGCGAGATGCATGGCGCCTTTCTGACGCCGGGGCCAATCGCGCCGGCCTTCCCGATCTGGTGTGCGGGGGCGCGAGCGGCGAATTCGAGGATGACCGGGCCGGTTTAAGCCGGGGTAAAAAATCGGAGGCGTTCGGGGCGGACGGTGTTTTCGGTTATGGGCGGGCAGACGACGTGAAGCGGACGGTCAGCGCCCGACGGCGCGGGCGGCGGCGCGGGCGGCGCTGCCGGGGACAACCGGCGGGATGAAGGGCACGCGGGCTCCGGCCAGCGCGCCGGCGTTCGACCAGCGGTCCAGCATCAGCTGGCCACGGTCGGGGGCGACATGGTCGGGCGGCGCCTCGAACTTGTAGCCGCGGCCATAGACCGTCTCGATGTAGCGGCCGCCGCCGGTCGCCGTGTCGATCTTCTTGCGCAGCTTGCAGATATAGACGTCGATCACCTTGTCGAGCGGGTCGGAGCCGGACAGGCCGTAGACCTCCTCGTAGATGTGCTCCTTCGACACCACGCGGCGGTGGTTGAGCGCCAGCACCGACAGGATGGCATGTTCGCGCTGGCTGAGGCGCAGGCGTTCGCCGTCCACCTCCGGGTCGCGGCCGTCGAGGAAGACGGTCAGGCGGCCCACCGTCACCGCGTTGCTGGTCAGCCCGTAGGAGCGGCGGCGGATCGCCTCCAGCCGGGCGCGGATCTCGGTGCTGACGACCGGCTTCACCAGCACGTCGTCGGCCCCGGCCCGCAGGATGCCGGCGGTGGTGTTGGCGCAGCGGCGCTCGATCAGGCAGATGATCGCGGCGGTCACGTTGCGGGCGCGCAGCATGGCGACGCAGGCCTCGGTGTCGCCGACATCGCCGATGATGATCGCGTCGTGCGTGATGTCGACGGAGCCATGCCCGCCCACCAGATCGCGCAGGCCATTCAGGTCCAGGCGGTCATGGTTAACCTTGCACAGGGCGAGTTGCTTGCCGATGGCGTCGGCTATCAGATCGGCTGGCTCAATCAGCAAAGCCTGCATTGGATTCTCCATTGTCGAGCAAGCGCAGATAAAGCATTGTTTTTTACGCAATTGCGCTGATGTCACATGCTTATCACAGCCCCAAAAGAACCTATCCAAAGGCAACATGTCAACAGATTGGGTTACCCGGATAGACATAGGCACAACCCTGGTTTTACGTGGTTTTAATGGTTCCGTTCGACTAAAGACTGGATAAATTTTTATTCATGTGGGGTTTTACTTGGAAACTCTATGCGAATTTCGAGTGATCGCTGCAAACAACCATTAATTCACCCGCCACCTATGGTTAACGTTGGTGATGAAACAGAAAACCAACGCTTACAAACATGAACGCTGGTTTAACCCTGATGTCCTATGGTCCCCGGGCACCCGCGTTTGAGGAGGTTCCATGTCCGGAACGACGCTGTCCGTCCTTGGGGCGGCCGCAGCCGCTGCTTGCCTGTTTGCGCTCGGAGGCTGCGCGCAAGTGTCGCAGGCTCCCGACAGCGATTACCGCCAAGCCCTTGAAAAAGCGCTGACCGCCGGCCGATGCGACGGCAGTGCCGTGCGCGAGCTGTGGTCGGCCTATGGGCGCTGGTACGGAGTCGCCTCCTCCATCGCCGGCCATCCGATGACCGACGAGGCCGCCGCCCTGCTGCGCCAGGGCGACCGGTTCCGCATCCTGAACTGCCCGGAGGTGGCGCGCGCGTCCTACCAGACGCTGATCCGCCGCTTTCCGGAGGATGGCTTCGCCCCGATGCGCGAGGCGGCGCGGGCGTCGTTGCGGTCGCTGCCGGCCCCTCCCCCCATTGCGGGCGGGCCGGTCCCGGTCAGGCCGCCGGCGGAGATTTGAGGGCGGAGCGGACAGGCCGGCGGGGGATCGCACAGGTGCTGCAAGAGGCCCGGAAACGGCGAAGGCCGCCAACCCGTTCCGGTTGGCGGCCTTCAGAATGGTGGTCCCGACTGGGATTGAACCAGTGACCCCTACGATGTCAACGTAGTGCTCTCCCGCTGAGCTACGAGACCACGGGAACCCAAAACTGTCGCTCCAGTCATGGAGCGGGCGAAGGGATTCGAACCCTCGACCCCAACCTTGGCAAGGTTGTGCTCTACCCCTGAGCTACGCCCGCAAAGTGGCGCGAGTGACGGGACTTGAACCCGCGGCCTCCGGCGTGACAGGCCGGCGCTCTAACCAACTGAGCTACACCCGCGCTGAGGAGCGGCGCCTTATACAAGGCATCACCCCGACAGACAAGACCTAAACCTACCCAAACTCTTCAGAAGTGGTGGAGCCAAGGAGGATCGAACTCCTGACCTCTACAATGCCATTGTAGCGCTCTCCCAGCTGAGCTATGGCCCCACTATACTTCTGCACCTCTACACCAACACTTG
>NZ_LGQW01000015.1:6624657-6625788 GCF_003116035.1 Azospirillum sp. TSH64 | reverse complement strand
ATGGTCGGAAATGCGCATCACCACGCTCATGTCATGCTCGATCAGCAGCACGCCCGTGCGGTGACCCTGCGGGGTCTGGACGTCGCGGATGAAGGTCAGGATCTCGGCCAGCTCCCCCGACTCGCGCGGGTTCAGCCCGGCCGCCGGCTCGTCCAGGCACAGCAGCACCGGCTCGGTGCACATCGCCCGCGCGATCTCCAGCCGGCGCTGGGCACCGTAGGGCAAATTGCCGGCTTCCCAGTCGGCGAACTCGGTCAGGCGGACCCGGTCCAGCCAGTATTTCGCCAGCTCCACCGCCTCGTGCTCGGCCTTGCGGAAGCCGGGCAGGCCCAACAGGCCGGCGATGGCGAAGCCGGACGCCCGCATCAGCTTGTTGTGCTGGGCGACGATCAGGTTCTCCAGAACGCTCATGCCGCTGAACAGACGGATGTTCTGGAAGGTGCGCGCCACGCCGGCCAGCTGGGCGATGCGGTAGCCCGGCATCCGCTCCAGCAGGAATTCCTTGCCCTGCGGATGGCGCAGCGTCAGCCGTCCCACCGTCGGCGTGTAGAAGCCGGTGACGCAGTTGAACAGCGTTGTCTTGCCCGCACCATTGGGTCCGATCAGCGCGGTGATCTCGCCCGCCCGCGCCTCGAACGACACGTCGTTGTTCGCCACCAGACCGCCGAAGCGCATGGTCAGGTGTTCGACCGACAGAAGCGGCTTTTCAGTCATGACGGCGCTCATTTCGCGGCTCCCGCGGCGGGCTTTTTGCCGCCATGCAGGAGGATGGTCGGGTCACGATGGGCCAGCAGGCCGCGCGGACGCCACAGCATGATCACCACCATGCCGGCACCAAACGCCAGCATGCGGTAGTCGGCCAGCTCGCGGAACGCTTCCGGCAGGCCGATCACCAGCAGGGTGGCGACCACCACGCCGATCTGGCTGCCCATGCCGCCCAGCACCACGATGGCCAGGATGATCGCCGACTCGATGAAGGTGAAGCTCTCCGGGCTGATGAAGCCCTGGCGCGTGGCGAAGAAGGAGCCGGCGAAGCCGCCGAACATCGCCGCGATGGCGAAGGCCGCCAGCTTCATGTTGGTGCGGTTGATGCCCAAGGACGCACAGGCGATGTCGTCCTCGCGCAGCGCT
>NZ_LGQW01000015.1:6454982-6624647 GCF_003116035.1 Azospirillum sp. TSH64 | reverse complement strand
GGCCGGCCAGCTGGTCGGGCGTCAGCGTGATCGAGCCGTTGCTGACCGTCAGCGTGCCGTTCAGCGTGTTGGCGAGCGCCGCTCCGGCCGGGATGCCGCTGATGGTGATCGTCAGCGTCTCCGACCCGTCCAGATCGGTCAGGGCCGGGGTGATCGTCAGCGCAATCGCCGTGTCTTCATTGCCGCTCGCGGCGGAGACGGACAGGGTCGGCGTGTCGGTGACCGGATCGACGGTGACGTGCAGGGTCTGCGTCGTCGTCGCGACCGGCGCTGTGCCGTCCTTGGCAATCGCGGTGACGGTCAGGTCGAAATCAACGTCGCTGTTCGACGGAGGCGTGATCTTCAGGCCGGCAAGCTGCTGGGGCGTCAGCGTCCAGGTGGTGGTGCCGTTGCTTTCCGTGACCGAGGTGCCGGCACTAAGCGTCGCTCCGGCCGGAACGCCGGAAATCCGGATGCTCAGCGTCTCCGACCCGTCGGTATCGGTCAGGGCCGGGTTGATCGTCAGCGGAATCGCCGTGTCTTCGTCGCCGCGGGCGGCGGACACGGACAGGGTCGGGGTGTCGGTCACCGGGTTGACGGTCACCGCCAGGGTCTGCGTCACCGAAACCGGAGCGGCAACGCCATCCTTGGCCGTTGCCGTGACGGTCAGGGTGAAGTCATCATCGCTGTTCGACGGCGGGGTGATCGCCAGACCTGCCAGCTGACCCGGCGTCAGGGTGATCGACCCGCTGGAAATGGTCAGCGGATCGCCGGCGGTGTTGGTCAGCACCGCTCCGGCCGGGATGCCGGATATGGTGATCGTCAACGTCTCCGACCCGTCCAGATCGGTCAGCGCCGGGGTGATCGACAGTGGGATCGCCGTGTCTTCGCTGCCGGTGGCGGCGGACACCGACAGGGTCGGCGTGTCGGTGACCGGATTGACGGTGACCACCAGCGGCGCGCTGACGCTGACGGGATCGGCGCCGCCGTCGCGGGCGGTGGCGGTGACCGTCAGGGTGAAATCCACGTCGCTGTTGGCCGGCGGCGTGATCGTCAGGCCGGCCAGCTGGTTCGGCGACAGCGTGATCGAACCGTTGCCGATCGTCAGCGTGTCTCCCGCACTGTTCTTCAGGCTCGCGCCGACGGGAATGCCGCTGATCGTGATGCTCAGCGATTCCGAGCCGTCGGTGTCCGTCAGGGCCGGCGAAATCACCAGCGGAATGGCCGTATCCTCGCTGCCGGTCGCCGCGCTGACCGACAGGGTCGGCGTGTCGGTCACCGGATTGACGGTGACGGCCAGCGGCGCACTGACGCTCACCGGCGCGGCGGTGCCGTCCTGCGCGGTCGTGGTGACCGTCAGGGTGAAGTCGGCGTCGCTGTTGGCCGGCGGCGTGATGCGGAGACCCGCCAACTGGCCGGGCGTCAGCGTGACGGAGCCGTTGCTGATCGACAGCGTATCGCCGGCCGCGTTGGCGAGGCTGGCGCCGGAGGGAATGCCGCTGATCGTGATGCTCAGCGTTTCCGACCCGTCGGTATCGGTCAGGGCCGGGGTGATGGTCAGCGGAATCGCGGAGTCTTCGTTGCCGGTCGCCGCAGCGACGCTCAGCGTCGGCGTGTCGGTGACCGGGTTCACCGTGACCACCAGCGGCAGGCTGGTGCTGGCCGGCGCGGCGCTGCCGTCGCGGCTGGTCGCCGTGACGGTGAGCGTGAAATCGGCGTCGCTGTTCAGCGGCGGGGTGATCGCCAGCCCCGCCAGTTGGCCCGGCGTCAGGGTGATCGAGCCGCCGGAAACGGTCAGAACCTCGCCGGCCGCATTGGTCAGGACCGCACCGGTCGGAATGCCGGCGATGGTGACCGTCAGCGTCTCGGAGCCGTCGGTGTCGGTCAGCGCCGGGCTGATCGTCAGCGGAATCGCCGTATCCTCGGCACCGGTGACGGCCGAGACGCTGAGCGTCGGCGTGTCGGACACCGGATTGACCGTGACCGGCAGCGTGGCGGTGACGCTGTTGGGCGCGGCGGTGCCGTCGGTGCTGGTGGCCGTCACCGTCAGGCTGAAGCTGTCGCCGCTGTTGGCCGGCGGGGTCAGCGTCAGGCCGGGGATCTGCGACGCCGTCAGCACGATGCTGCCGTTGACCACCGTCAGCACCGCACCGGAGGCGTCGCGCAGAACCGCGCCGTCCGGAATGCCGGCCAGGGTGACGGTCAGCACCTCCGTCCCGCCGGTGTCGGTCAGGGCGGCGGCGATGTTGAGCGCGATGGCGCTGTCCTCGTCACCGGACACCCCGTTCACCGTCAGGCTGGGCGTGTCGGACACCGGGGCCGGGGCCGGAGTCGAGGCTGTGGCGACGGCGGGGGCGACCACCGCGGCGGCCTGCAGGAACGTCACGCCCTCGGCCGCGGGAACGACGCCATTGTCGATCACCTGATCGGGCGACTCCGGCACGGGGATGTCCGACGCCGCAGCCTCGAGCGGGTCGTAGGCCGAGGTGGTGCGCGCGGTCGACAGCAGCTCCGCCCGCTCCGCCGCCTTGCCGTCGGCACCGCGGCCCTCCCCGTCCGTCGGGCCGGAGCCCTCGGGACCGGTCGGGCCGGAACCGCGGGTGCCTTCGGTGCGCAGCACGTCGCCGTTCAGCAGCAGCGCGTTCACCGCCTGGTCGGCGGCGACCGCCACCGATTCGCCGACGACGGCACCGGTCTGCACCGCGCCGCCCACCATCAGATCCTCGGCGCCGCGATAATCGGTCTGGACATAGCCCAGCGTATCGTCGGGCCGCTGAAGCTGTACCGAGCTCGCTTCATGGATGACGCCGCCCAGGCGGGTGCCGTCGACCTGCTGGAGAAGGGTCAGATCGTCCAGGATCTGACGATCGTCGACCGCCGGGACCTTACCCTGAACCGCTTCCTCAGCCATCGGACCGCTCCATAAAGTCGGGCGCGAAATCGCACCGCACCACTCGTCACGACCCTAGGTTCTAGCGCTCCTACTTGCTTGTGATAAGAAACATCCTGTGATGAGTTTCAACATGTTGGACGCTGAACCGCCCACCACCTCTACCCCAGGGGGCCCACCCAGTGGCAACGAAATCCCTTGGGACTGTTGGGTTTTTACCGCTTTCGCGCAAACTCCGAAGGGCCGCGCGCAACGCGCTTTGTCACTCGGTTGCCTTTTGTTGCTATTCGCGGATTTACCTATCACTAGCAAATATGGTGTTGATTAGCGCTCGGTTAACTCCGTGAAACAGGTCGATCCGCTTGCAGCCCGCCCCTCAGCCCACTTCCCGCACCACATCCTCCGCCGACTCGGCCAAGGCCTCGACCGGCCGGGACCGCGGCGACAGCAACCGTGCGGCCGAGAAGGCTGCGCGGCGCCTGCTGTCCGGCATGCTGGGCCCGCGCCGCGACCGGGGGATGCTGATACTCGCATCCTTCGCGCTGAACATCTTCGGACTGGCCCTGCCGGTCACGCTGCTGCACGTCTACGACCGCATCCTGCCGAACGAATCCTACGGCACCATGCTTCTGCTCGGCATCGGCTGCGGGGCGGCGGCGGTGATGGAGGCGATCCTGCGGGTCGCGCGTTCGGCGCTGACCACCTGGATGGGGGCGAGGATCGAGCACCAGTCGAGCGCGTCGCTGATCGACCGGCTGATGCACATGCCGCTGAATGCCTTTTCTCAGCAGGGAATCGGCACCCATTTCGAGGTCTACCGCGCCATCAAGCTGGTGCGGGAATTCTATTCGGGCCAGGCGCTGCAATCGGCCATCGACATCCCGTTCGCCGCCCTCTACCTGGGTCTGATCGCCCTGCTGGCCGGCTGGCTGGCGGCGATCCCGGTGGCGGTGCTGGGGCTTTTCCTGATCGTCGGCGCCGTGCTGGGCCGGCGGATGCGCCGGGCGCTGGAGAGCCGCCACACGCTGGAGGAGCGGCGCCTGAATTTCATCAGCGAGGTGCTGGGCGGCGTCCACACGGTGAAGGGGCTGGGGGCCGAGGCCGGCCTGCTGCGCCGCCACGAGCGCCTGCAACAGGGCTGCAGCGAGGAGGACTTCACCGTCGCGCGGCTCAGCGGCACCGCCTCCGTCGTCGCCGGCACGCTGGCGCAGGCGACGATGATGCTGGTGGTTCTGCTGGGCAGCGTGTCGGTGATCGACGGGGCGATGACCACCGGCGTGCTGACCGCCTGCTCGATGCTGGCCGGGCGCTGCGTCCAGCCGGTGCAGGCGCTGTTCGACCGCTGGGTGCGCTACCAGTCGGTGTCGCTGGCCCTGCGCCGCATCGGCCATGTCCTGCTGGAGGTCGGATCCGACGGCGCCGCGGCGCCGGTCGCCAGGGATGGAAACCCCGAGTCGGACGGTGCGGTCGCCACGTCGCTGGCCCCCGGCTCCATCGAGATGGACAAGGTCGTCTTCGCCTATGACCGCGGGCCGGAGATCCTGAGCGGCCTGTCGCTCAGCGTCGGGCCGGGCGAGCTGCTGGGCGTGGTGGCGACCAACAGTTCGGGCAAGACGACGCTTCTGCGCCTGATCCTGGGCGTGCTGCGGCCGCGGTCCGGCGAGGTCCGGGTCGGCGTGCGCACACTGACCGGGGCCGACGCCATGATCGGCATCGGCGGCGTCGTCTATGTCGGCGAGCATCCGGAGCTGTTCAAAGGCACCATCCTGCAGAACCTGACGCTTTTCGACCCCAGCCGGGCCGATCTGGCGATGGAGGTCTGCCGGCGCCTTGGCCTCGACCGCC
The DNA here is from genome assembly GCF_003116035.1 of Azospirillum sp. TSH64. GTDB lineage: Bacteria > Pseudomonadota > Alphaproteobacteria > Azospirillales > Azospirillaceae > Azospirillum. The sequence continues at coordinate 6,619,933 of NZ_LGQW01000015.1, read as the reverse complement.
GCATCGCCAGCCTGCCGCAGGGCTACGAGACCATCGTCGGCGACGCCTCGCAGGAGGCGCTGCCGCGCGGTGCCCGCCAGATGATCTGCCTTGCCCGCGCGCTGGTCCGCGAACCGGCCGTCCTGCTGCTGGACGAGCCGAACTCGTCGCTCGATGTCGAGTCCGACAAGGCGTTCCGCCGTGCGCTGGACGAGTTGCGCGGCAGCGTCACCATCCTGCTGGTCAGCAGCCGCCCGTCGCTGCTGTCGCTGGCCGACCGGGTGGTGCAGATCGTCGACGGCCTTGCGGTGGCCCGCAACCCGGCCGCCGATGCCGTCGGGGGACAGCCGGCCCTGGTGGCCGCCGTCTCCAGCGCCGTGGAACCGGAGGCCGAATCCGGCACCGATGCGCAGCCGATCCGTGCCGCCCATGACGACGGCGACATCCTGCGCCGCCGTCTGGCCGAGGCGTCGGCCGTCGGCGCCTGCATGGTGCCGCTGCTCGACGCGCTCGGCTGGCGCGGCGCGCCGCAGACGCTGGCGGAAGCCCTGCCCCACTTCTCCGAGGTGCAGACGGTGGAGGAGCTGTGCGACGTGTTCCAGCGCCTGCATTTCGAGGGGCGCAGCCTGCGCTTCGACCTCGGCCGGCCGGAGCCGTCGCTGCTGCCCTGCCTGTTCCGCGCCCGCGACGGCGGCATCTACACGCTGCTGTCGGCCGATGCCGACGGCGTCACCGCCTTCAGCGGCCAGTCGCGCGAAACGGTCACGCTGAACTACGGCAAGGGCACGGCTTACGTCTTCACGCCGCTGGAGTCCGCCTCCGGCGCCGGGAGCCAGAACTGGGTCGGCTCGGTCATCCACGCCTATTTCCCGCTGCTGTGGGCGGTGCTGGGGCTGAGTGCCGTCATCAACCTGCTATCCGTCGCCGCCCCGCTCTTCACCATGGCGATCTACGACAAGGTGATCGGCACCGGGTCGTTCGACACGCTGGTCACCATCGCCGTCGGCGCCTTCCTGGTCATCGCCGGCGACTTCGCCCTGCGCCAGATCCGTGGCCGGGCGCTGGCCCATGCCGGATCGCGCATCGCCCGCACCGTCAGCAACGCCACCATCGACCGCATCCTGATGCTGCCGGTGGGCATGAGCGAGCGGGCGGCCATCGGCACGCAGATCGCGCGGGTGAAGGACCTGGAGTCGATCCGCGACTTCATCAGCCAGGGGCAGGTGGCGGCACTGTTCGACGTGCCCTTCGCCCTGTTCTATCTGATGGTGATGGCGGTGCTGGGCGGGCCGCTGGCCCTCGTCCCGCTGGCCGCCGTGCTGGTCACCGCCGCAATCGGCGCCGCCGTCCACCCGATGGTGCGCGCCCGCACCGGCATCACCGCGCGGGCCGACACCGAGCGGCAGGAATTCTTCGTCGAGATGGTCGCCAAGATGCCGGCCCTGCGCGCCATCGGCGGGCTGGCCCACTGGCGCGACCGCTATGACCGGCTGTCCGCCCGCACCGCCCGGTCGGGCCACACCGCCGCCAACCTGTCGGCGACCCATGCGGCGCTGGCCGGGCTGGTGGTGCCGGTGGCAGGATTGGCCACCGTCGGCGTCGGCGCCCTCCAGGTCTTCGCCGGCACGATGACGCCGGGCGCGCTGATGGCGTCGATGATGCTGCTGTGGCGGGTGATGGTGCCGTTGCAGACCGCCGTCTCCATGCTGCCGCGCATTGAGCAGCTGCGCGCCAACGCCCGCCAGATCAACGGCCTGATGAGCATCCGGCCGGAGCGCGAGCCGCGCTGCGCCACCTTGCAGCCGCGCCGGCTGAAGGGCGAGGTCTCCTTCTCCCGCGTGTCGCTGCGCTACCGCAACGATGCCGATCCGGCGCTGGTCGGCGTGACCTTCACCGTCAAGCCGGGGCAGATCGTCGCCATCGTCGGGCCGGACGGCGCCGGCAAGTCGTCGCTGCTGAAGGTGATGCTGGGGCTCTATGCGCCGCAGGCCGGCAATGTGCGGGTCGACGGCGTCGACATCCGCCAGATGGACCCGGTCGACCTGCGCAAGTCCATCGGCTATGTGCCGCAGGCCAGCTCGCTGTTCTACGGCACCATCGCGCAGAACCTCCGCTTCGCCGACCAGACCGCCGACGAGGCCGAACTGCGCTGGGCGCTGTCGCTGGCCGGCGCGCTGGACGAGGTGGAGGCGCTGCCGCGCGGGCTGGATACCCGCATCGGCGACAACCAGTCGCTGCGCCTGTCGCCCAGCCTGACCCAGAAGATCTGCCTGGCCCGCGCCTATATCCGCCGTCCTCGCATCCTGCTGCTGGACGAGCCGGCGAGCCGGCTGGATTTCGAGGGCGACAAGGCGCTGCACGCGGCGCTCGCCGCCCTGCGCGGCCACAGCACCATCTTCCTGGTCACCCACCGGCCGAGCCACCTGACGCTGGCCGACACGGTGCTGACCATGGATGCCGGCATGATCGGCCCCGCCGCCCCGGCCGGCGGCCTGCCCGGCCCTCGTCCGGTCGGCCCCGGAACAGGTCCCAATGGCGGCCCGGGCGGCGGCCCGGGCGGCGGCAACAGCGTCGCCAACGGCATCGCCGGGGCGCTGCTGGGCGGGATCGGGCTGCAACGCCCGCCCGGCGTCGCCGCCACGCCACAACGCTGATCGGGCGCCGATCGGGCGCCGATCGGGCGCCGATCGGGCACCGACGCCTTTCGCTCTTTCCTCCAGTCCCGTGTGAACCGCAAGATGGCCGCTTCAGACCTCGCCCGCCCCACCGGCAAATCGCTCAGCGCCGACGATGCGACGCTGTCGCTGGTCCGCGCCACCATCCTCGTGCTGGTCCTGCTGATGGCGGCCCTGCTGACCTGGGCCACGCTGATGCCGGTCAAGGAGGCCGTCGTCACCGCCGGGCAGGTGGTGCCGTCCGGCAATGCCCAGGTCGTCCAGCATCTGGAGGGCGGCATCGTGTCGTCAATCCTGGTCAAGGAAGGCGATCTGGTGGAGGCCGGCCAGCCGCTGCTCGCCTTCGACCCCAAGCAGGTCCAGGCGGAGCGGGAGCAGATGAATGCCCGGCTGCTGACGCTGGAACTGCGGGCGGAGCGGCTGCGCGCCTTCGCCGCCGGTCGGGCCGCCGATTTCGCCCGCGTCGCCGGTCCCGACACGCCGCAGACGGAGTCGCAGGTCGCCGACCAGAAGCTGATCTACGACACCCAGCGCCAGGCCCGCGACACCGCCATCGCCGTCCTGCGCGCCCAGGTGTCGCAGCGCGAGGCGGAACTGGCGCTGTATGAGGGGCAGCTGGCCAGCATCAAGGACCAGATCACCTTCATCACCGGATCGGTCGACATCCGCAACAAGCTGGAATCGATGGGCCTGTCGTCGAAGCTGCAATCGCTGGAAACCCAGCGCGAGCAGTCGCGCCTGATGGGCGAGCAGCGGCGGATCGAGGGGCAGATCATCGCCACCGGCCAAGCGATCACCGAGGCCGGCAACCGCATCCTTGACCAGTCGGCCAAGCTGTCGCAGGACGCCGTGACCGAGATGGGCACCGTCACCGCCGAGATCGCCCAGCTGCGCGAGGCCCGCGCCAAGCTCGACGACCGCGCCCAGCGCCTGACCGTGCTGTCGCCGGTGCGCGGGCTGGTGCAGGATCTGCGGGTCAACACCATCGGCGCGGTGGTGCCGGAAGGCGGCGTGCTGATGCAGGTCGTCCCGGTCGACCATGAAATGACGGTGGAGGCGCATGTCACCCCGCGCGACGTCGGCCATCTCCAGGTCGGGCAGGAGGCGACGGTCAAGGTGCTGACCTACGACTTCGCCCGCTATGGCGCCATCACCGGCACGCTGCTGCGCATCTCGGCCTCCACCTTCCTGGACGAGCAGCACCGCCCCTACTACAAGGCGGTCGTGGCGCTCAGCCGCAACCATGTCGGCCGCAACGACGTCCAGCACCCGGTTCTTCCCGGCATGACCACCCAGGTGGAGCTGCCCACCGGCGAGCGGTCGCTGCTGGAATATCTGCTGAAGCCGATCTACTTCGCCCTGTCCGACAGCTTCAACGAGCGGTGAGGGCAGTGGCCATCCCCTCTTCCCGCCGGGGAGAGGGGACGACGGCCACCCTCTGCAAACGCTCCACAAACGCAAAAAGGCCGCCGGTCCTGAATGGACGGGCGGCCGGCGTGTGGACGGCGGAAGCGGTCAGTAGGCGCCGAGCGACCGGGCGACGGCGGTGAATTCCTCGGCGAGCCAGCCTTCCTGCCGGATCAGGTGTGCCATCAGCCGCTTCAGCGCCGCCTCGTAGGCCTCGGCCCGCTCGTCGGCCGGCAGGCCGGCCGCGGCGAGACGGGCGACGAAATCGTCTGCCGCCTGCTCGGGTCCGAACTTCTCTGCCTTGCGGGAGTCGGCCTGGGTCATGACTTTGAACAACCTGGGAGCGGTGTCGGCGATCTGTTGCGGAACCATGTGAGCGCCTTGATGCGTGAGGCGATGCCTGACCCCATAATGGGTGTACGGGACACATGTGTGAAGAGACGATTTAGCGCTTAAATGAAATAAATTTTGGATGCATTTGATGCATCTCGTTTCAATTGTGTCGGCCCGTCGGCCAAAAGTTGCGGAGGTGCTGCAAGAAACGGCTCCGACACAGCTCGACAGAATATGTCACGACATACCAGTAGCAATCATTCGTGCCAGTACCTAAAATTGCCGTGATTCAGCAGCGCCCGTGAACGCCAATGGCCGGCCGCCCCAACCGCAGCGCCTCCCTTCTGACCGCTCCGCTCCGCGCGGTCGAACCCGATCCGGCTTCCGTCAGCCTGGACAAGGTGAAGGCGATTCTGGCTCCGCTGGACCGGGCGCAGAAATCCAAGCTGTTCGAGCTGGTGCAGGCCGGGCATCTGGAAGACGATCAGATGACGGTGGAGGTCGGCCGGCTGATCGTCGCCATGCTGAACGGCCCGCGCACCGAACATGCGCGCCGCATCTGGACCGGCTGGTTCGATCCGGTGATGCTGCGCACCGACCAGCTGATGCTGGCGGAAAGCCGGCCGCCCGGCTGCATGCATGTGGTCGACGCCAGTGCCTGGTGGTTCGCCCTGCTGCCGCATCTGCGCGAACTGGCCGGACGGGTGCAGTCCGACATCGCCGCCCGTGCCAGCGAACATCCGCTGGACAGGGTCCTCGCCTCCACCGCCGCAGCGGACTGGGCGGAGGAGCTTCGCGTCCGCTCGCTGGCCGTCCTGCGCCAGCGCGGCGTGGCCGGGCCGCTGCTGGCGACCGCCAACGCCGAACGGCTGACGCTGCTGCGCAAGCGCGGGCTGGCCGGCGTGGCGCCGCTGTCGATGGGCGATCTGGCGATGCTGGACTCCATGCTGGAACATGCGCCGCTATGGAAGGGGATGGTCCGTCCGCGCGACACCATCGGCATCCTGCACGCCGTGTCAGAGATGGCGGAGCACGGCTCGGCCGACGGCGCGATGCACTATGCGCTCTCCCTGATCAACGGGTCGCGCGATCCCGATCAGGCGCTGGCCCTCCATGGCATGTCCCCCAGCCCGGCATTGGTGGAGGCGGCGGTCGGGCATGTGCAGTTCGCCTGGCAATGCCTGCGCCAGAAGCTGGAGGATCTGCATCTCAGCCGCCCTGCCCCGCCGCAGCTGACGGCGGGCGAGACGGTGGACCGCCTGCAGGAGCGTGCCTTCCGCTGGTACGACGCGTTGCAGGGCTTCGGCGTCGAGCGCGGCGGCCGCAACTGGGCGGCGGTCTCGGCCGCCGTCGGCCGGGTGACCGGGCTGGTCGAGGGAGAGGTGGTGCCGGTGCTGAGCCACCGGCTGCTGACGCTGAACGCCAGCACCTCCGCCCGGCCGCTGATCGACCCGGTGCGCTTCATCAACGGCTTCAACCACCGGCTGCGCCGCCGCGGCATCGCCGCCTCGACCAACCCCTGGCTGACGGCAATCGGGGAGCATCTGGCCGCCCTGTTCCGGCAGATCGGCGCCTACGGCCGGGAAGACGCGCTGTCCGCAATGGCGGACCTGTGCGAACTGGCGGAGGAGGCCGGCTACCCCATCGAGGTGACGGCCATCGACAAGACCCTGCTTGGCATCGCCGAGCGGGCCTTGCGCGACGGCCGTGAGATGAATGCCGGGGAAAGCAGGCTGATCGAGCGCGTCGTGACCGTCGCGACCGAGGAGCGCCGCCGCTGCCGCTGGTGGGTGTCGGGCGAACTCGTCAGCCTGCTGGACGCCGCCCAGCAGCGCGGCATCGGCCCGACGCCGCAATAGCCCCCACCCTTTACCGGATCAGGACGACAGCTTGATCCCCGACTTCATGGTCGCCAGCGCCAGTTGGGTGCGGTTGCGAACGCCCAGCCGCTGCATCACGGTGCGCAGATGGACCTTGATGGTGCCCTCCAGCACGCCCAGCGCACGGGCGATCTCCTTGTTCGACTGGCCTTCCAGAAGCAGGCGAAGCACCTCGCGCTGACGGTCGGTCAGGCTGTTGACGGCATCGCCTTCGGTGCGGACCGGCGTAGCGGAGGCCGGCAGCGGAATGCGGATCGGCGTGCCGCCGCGCACGGCCGGCGGCGCCGGGGCGAAGATGCCTCCTTCCAGCACGATGGGCAGAGCCTGGTCGAGCACCGTGCCGTCGCATCCCTTGTGGACGAAGCCGCGGGCACCGGCGCGGATGCAGGAGGCGATGACGTTGCCGTCGGTCACCCCCGAAACCACGATCACCGGCACATCGCCGGCCGCCTCCAGCATCTCGGCCAAACCGCTGTGCTCGTCAGCGTCGCCCATCTGAAGATCGTAGAGGATGGCGGTGAGACCCGGTTCAGAGTGCGCCTTGCGCGTGGCATCGGCCAGCGATCCCGCCTCGACGATCGCGACGTCCTCATAGCGCTGCTGCAAGGCCAGCGACAGGCCGTAGCGGACCAGGGCATGGTCGTCGACGATCAGGAACTTGAGGGGAGCGCCGGACAAGCCCCGGCGGTCGGACGCCTGATCCAACTTTGCTGAGTCATGAGCGTGCTGCACGTGATGATCCACGTTTGTTCCCCTTTACTCGTGCAAAAGTGCCACTTGGCCATAGAGACGCAGGGCCATGATGCGACTTTGGACCGGTTTGGCCTTGGGATGAACCGTTCCATCGGCACGTAGACGGCGCATGGGGATAACCGTCCTCCAAACCGAAGGTGGCAAGCCACACCATCAACGGCGGCGCTTGCGCCTTTTACGTTCGGCCAGCGGAACCGTCACCGAGAAGACCGATCCACGGTTCGGCCAGGAGCGCAACTGAACCTGATGACCGAGCCGGCCGGCGAGCCGCGAGACGATCGCCAGCCCCAGCCCGACGCCGTGTTTCTGATCATGGCTCGGATTGTCGAGCTGCCGGAACTCCTCGAATATGGCCTGCTGGCTGTGCTCGGGGATGCCGGGGCCGGTGTCCCACACCTCGATGCGCAGGCAATCGCCGCAGCGGCGGCAGCCCAGCAGGATTTTGCCGGACACGGTGTATTTCAGCGCGTTGGCGACGAGGTTCCGCAGGATGCGCTCCAGCAGCTGGGGGTCGCTGACCACCATCGCGGTGCTGGGAACGGCGCGGAAGCGCAGGCCGCGCATTTCGGCCTGCGGCATGAATTCGCCATGGATGATTTCCAGCATCAGGGCGACCGGCAATGTCTCGACCACCGGCTCTATCGCTCCGGCGTCCAGCCTCGCAGTGTCCAGCATGCCGTCCAGCAAGGTGCGGATCGACAGGTGTGCCGCCAGCAGCCCGCCCATGATCGGCCGCTCCGCCTCGCCCAGGCGGTTGCGCAGGACATCGAGGAACAGCCCCATCGACATCACCGGCTGGCGCAGGTCGTGGCTGGCCGATGCCAGGAGCTGCAGCTTGTCGGCATCGGCGGCCTGGAGGCGACGGAGTTCCTCGTTGACCTGGGCAAGCTGGATGTTGGAGTCCTCCATCTGCTCCAGCGTGGCGCGAAGTTCCTCGTCCATCGCTCGCAGCTCTTCCAGCGAGGCGTTCAGTTCGGAATCCGAGCGCTCGAAATCCCTGCCGCGGCGGTCCAGCGCAGTCTCGCGGATGGCCAACCTTTCCTGGATCGCATCCAGCTGAGACAGGGACTCGCGGTAGCGCTCCGTCACGATCGCCATTTCACGATGCTGACGGTCGATCAACTCATCGGCGTCGCTTTGACGCCGCTCCAGATCCTCGATCAGCGTCTGCGCCTGCTCCAGCTCGGCCGACAGGCGCATCAGCGCGTCGGGAGTGCGGTCTTCCTTCAGGGCCTGGGCCACGCAGATGAAATGCTCGGTTTCGCCGCGCACCCCAACCAGCGGCGTGATGACGAGGCTGCACAGATAGTCGCTGCCGTCCTTGCGGCGGTTGACAAGGGAAACGCGGGCCGCACCGCTTTGCCGCAGGTCACGCCGGATGGTCGCGGACACGGCGGGATCGGTGCGGCGGCATTGCAGGAAGCGTGGGGAACGGCCGATGGCCTCGTCCGCCCGATAGCCGGTCAGGGTGGTGAAGGCCCGGTTGACATAGAGGATAATCGGTCCCGGCGCATCGAGATTGCAGTCAGTAACGATGACGGCATGGTCTATGTGGTCCCAAAGGGGCTGCACGATCAGCGGCCTAGCCTTCACGCCAGTGGTCGCGACCCGCTCCGCTCCCTTGTATCCGTGCGCATCCGACATCCTGTGCAGCCCCTGCCAGCGCCACCAATGAGCAACTTTGCATCGAGTCGTTCAGACAAACCAGCCGTAGGTTCATTATCTAAACTGTCACAGTCAGCCGCAGTTCCACCCTATTCCTTTAGGCCAGTTGATATGAGCCGGATCGAATACAGGCGGGGTGGCCAGCATCGGCCACCCTGACCACAACCGGACCTTTCGCGACCTCCACGCGCCGCCATCGTTTAAATCGGCCTGACGATCAATTGCTGGCCGCCTCCGCGCGGCTGTCATCGAGGCCGATCCGCTGCCGCTCGGTCACGTCATGGGCCAGGGCGACGAGGATCGGCGGCTGTTCCTCACCGAAATACTGCATGCAAAGCTCAACCGGGCGGACCGATTGGTCGGGACGCTCGATGGTGGTTTCAAGGACGATCTCCGCCTTTTCCCCGGACAGCAGCGGCCCGACCAGCCGGCTGAAGGCGGCCGCGTCGATGTCCGGCATCAGGTCGTGCAGCGCGATCTGGCGCAGCGCATCCAGCGAATAGCCCAGCTTTTCCTCCGCTCCCTTGTTGACCAGCTGAAAATTGAAATTGGCGGCGTCGAGGAAATAGACCTCGTTCAGGGACTGGCCGATGATGCGCCCCAGATACTCGACGAAGGCGTCGGACCGCGCCCGTTCCGTCACGTCCTCGATGATCAGCACGGCCCCACGGGCTGCCCGGTTGTCGTAGAGCAGAGGCGACAGGCGGATGCGGCAGGCGATGCGCCGGCCGCGGCGGTCCATCGCCTCCATCTCCACAGGGTCGGCCGGGACCTGCGTCGTCAGGATGTCGTGGAGCGGGCGGCGCAGCCGCTGAACCGGCAGGCCGATGTCCAGATCCAGGAACAGCTCTCCGGCCACCTCCTCGTTGCGCAGGCCCCAGACATTCTCGCTCCAGCGGTTCCAGGACTGGACGGTGAGGTTGTCGTCCAGAACGATGATGCCGACGTCGATGCTGCGCAGGATCGATTCGGAATAGCGGCGATACTCGCCCGCCTCCTCGCTCTGCCGGCGCATCTCCTCGTTGGCGACCTCCAGCTCTTCGTTGGTGGAGCGCAGCTCCTCGTTCATCGTCTCCAGTTCCTCGTTGGTGGACTGGAGTTCCTCGTTGGTCGTTTCCAGCTCTTCGTTGGTGGACTGGAGTTCCTCATTGGTCGTCTCCAGCTCCTCGTTGGAGGATTGGAGTTCCTCGATGGTCGTCTCCAGGCTTTCCTGTGCCGCCTCGATCTCCTGCTGCAAAAGGAAGATGCGGCTGGTGTCGAAGAAGCTGAGCAGAGTGGCGAAGGCCTTGCCGTCGCGGCTGTGGAGCGGCGCCACCTCGATGGTCAGGCGGACCGGCTCGGCCTCCGGCCGGGTGAAGGGCTGGTGTTCGATGCGGACCATGCGGCCGGAGGTTCGCACCTCCTCGATCCGGCTGCGCAGCTCGGTCGGACGGTAGGAGATGGTCAGGTCGTGGAACGGGCGGCCGATGTCGGTTTCCTCGACGTCGAACAGGCGGCGGGCATGGGTGTTGGCGAAGACCAGCACCCCTTCGGCGTTCACCGCCAGATAGCCGGTGGAGCTGCTGTCGACGATGCTCTCCAGCAGCCGCATCTGCTGGTTGACGCGGGGGCCGCCGGCGTCGTTGGCCAGCGACAGGCTTCCGCCGGCACTCCGCCGCCATTCCTGCGGCACCTTGGCGAAGATGCGGCTCTTCAGGTCGACCGGCTCGAACATGCGCGACCGGGCCAGCTGGGTTTCGGCCTTGCCCAGGAACAGGAAGCCGTCATTGACCAGGGCGTAATGCAGCCGCGGCAGGACGACGCCCTGGGTGTCGGCCTCCAGATAGATCAGCAGGTTGCGGCAGATCAGCAGGTCGATGCGGGAGATCGGCGCGTCGCTGACCACATTGTGGCGGCCGAAGATCACGCATTTGCGCAGGTCGCGCTGGAACACGTAATGATTGCCGATGCGCTCGAAATAGCGTTCCAGCAGCGGCTCCGGCACCGATTCCACGTCGCGCGGCGCATAGGTGGCGTGGCGCGCGGTGTTCAGCGCCGCATCGTCCAGATCGGTGGCGTAGATCTTGACGCGGCGGCAGAAGTCCACAGTCCCCAGCACCTCCGCGAACATCATCGCCAGCGAATAGGGCTCCTCGCCCGAGGCACAGCCGACGCTCCAGATGCGGATCGCCCCCTTGTCGCCCTTGCGCTCCAGGATGCGGGGAACGACCTCCCGCCGCAGAACCTCCCACGACTCGGTGTCGCGGAAGAAGGAGGTGACGTTGATGAGGACGGTGTTCAGAAGATCGACGAATTCCTGCGGGTGGACTTCCAGAAAGGCGTGGTAGGCAGCGAAGCTGTCGCAGCCGACCTCCTCCATCCGCCGGCGGATGCGCCGCTCCAGGCTCGTGCGTTTGTAACCGCGGAAATCGATGCCGCGGCTTTCCTGGATGTGACGGATCAGATTGTTGAAATCGCTGTCGGGATCGTCGGTCTTCTTGGTCATCAGTCTGCGTCATGACGGTGTCGGGACAAGCATAATCGCCTGCCCGCCCCCGGCTCAAGCGACGTGGAGACCTACGCCCTTCCCGGGAACTGCTGCAAGCAACAGGTGAATTATTCAGCCAATCGTGAAACGCCGCGGATGCGGACCTGTTCTGGTTTCATGGAGAATCGCGACATCATCGCCATCGGTGCGTCGGCCGGCGGGTTGACCGCTCTCACCCGCCTGTTCGGCGCGATGCCGAAAGGATGGGCGCCGACTGTGTTCGTTGTCCTCCACATCACGCCCAATGCCACCAGCGTCCTGCCGCAGTTGCTGGAACGGATCGGCTGGCTGCCGGCCTTCCATCCCGTGGATGGCGAACCGATCCGCCCCAGTCACATCCATGTGGCGCCGCCCGACCACCATCTGCTGGTCCACCGCGACCGGGTGCTGGTCCGCCGCGGCCCGCGGGAGAACCGGACCCGGCCGGCGGTGGACCCGCTGTTCCGCTCGGCCGGGGTCGCCTTCGGCAGCCGTGTCGTCGGCGTCGTGCTGTCGGGCACCCTGGATGACGGCACGTCCGGCCTGCGGGCGATCCGCCGCTGCGGCGGCATCGGCGTCGTCCAGGATCCGGACGATGCCGAATGGCCGGGCATGCCGCAAAGCGCCATCGACAACGGTGAGGCCGATCACGTCCTGCCGCTCGCCCATATGCCGGCCCTGCTGTACCGGCTGGCCGCCGAACCGGCCCCATCTGGCCCACCCGTGCCGCTCGATGTCGCCACGGAGGCGCGGATCGCCGAGCAGGAGTTCACAGCCGTGTCAGAAGACACCAACGCGGTCGGCAAGCCGACCACCCTGTCCTGTCCGGAATGCGGCGGCGGCCTGAGCGAGATCCATGACGGACCGGTGCTGCGCTTCCGCTGCCATGTCGGCCATGCCTACAGCCCCGACAGCATGGAGGCGGCGCAGGCCGAAGCGATGGAAACGGCCCTTTGGGTCGCCCTGCGGACCCACGAGGAACGGGTGGAGCTGTTCCAGCGCCTGGGCGACTATGCCCGCGAACGCGGCCAGGACCTGATCGCCGCCAATTGGGACAGCCAGAAGCAGGAGGCACGCAAGAACGCCGAACTGCTGCGCGCAGTGCTGTCCAAGCCGGATGTCCGGAACACCAGTTCCCAGAAGAAGCGCTGACCGGTTCGGGGAACCCGAAGCCGTCCGCCGGGTTGGATCCTTGTCGGAACCGACGTTCCGGTCCCAGGAGCCTGCCCCCGAAATGTCGCAAGACCACTCCCCAGAGTATCGCCCCATGAGCATCGACGGCCTGTCGGACGACAAGGACACCCCGCATTACGACGGTCCGGCCGGAGGCTGGGGGTCGGTCGGGTCGATGGCCCGCATCATGGGGGAGGAACGGCCGACCCCCGCCGTGCTCGACACGCTGCGCCGGCAGAACAAGCCCGGCGGCTTCATGTGCGTGTCCTGCGCCTGGGCCAAGCCGGCCAAGCCCCGCGCCTTCGAGTTCTGCGAGAACGGCGCCAAGGCGACGATCTGGGAACTGACCAGCCGGCGCTGCACTCCCGACTTCTTCGCCCAGCACACGGTCACGGAGCTGAAGGGCTGGAAGGATTACGATCTGGAGCAGCAGGGGCGGCTGACCCACCCCATGCGCTATGACCGGACCAGCGACCGATATGTGCCCTGCGGCTGGGACGAGGCCTTCGCCGCCATCGGGGCGGAGTTGCGCGCCATCGACCCGGAGCAGGCAGTGTTCTACGCCTCGGGCCGCGCCAGCCTGGAGACCTCCTATCTCTACGCGCTGTTCGCGCGGCTCTACGGGCACAACAATCTGCCCGACAGCTCCAACATGTGCCACGAGACGACCTCGGTCGGGCTGAAGACGGTGATCGGCTCGCCGGTCGGCACCTGCGTGCTCGACGATTTCGAGAGCTGCAACGCCATCTTCTTCTTCGGCCAGAACACCGGGTCGAACAGCCCCCGCCTGCTCCACCCGTTGCAGGACGCGGTGAAGCGCGGCGCGAAGATCGTCACCTTCAACCCCGTGCGGGAAAAGGGTCTGGAGAGCTTCCGCAACCCGCAGAGCCCGCTGGAGATGCTGACGGGCAAGGACACCCAAATCTCCACCCTCTATTTCCAGGTCAAGACCGGCGGCGACATCGCCGCGATCACCGGCCTGATCAAGCATGTGCTGGCCGCCGAGAAGGAGCGGAAGGCGGGCGGCAAGCATGTCCTCGACCACGACTTCATCGCCCAGCACACGGCCGGATTCGAGGAGATGAAGGCGCGGGTCGACGCCATCGGCTGGGAGGAGATCGAGGAGGAGTCCGGCCTGACCCGCGCCGACCTGAAGCAGGCCGCCGACATCTACATCGAGGCGGAACGCTCCATCGCCATGTACGGCATGGGCCTGACCCAGCAGGTGCACGGCTCGGAGACGCTGGGGGCTCTGGTCAATCTGTGGCTGCTGAAGGGCAACATCGGCCGCGACGGCGCCGGCATTTCGCCGGTGCGCGGCCATTCCAACGTGCAGGGCCAGCGCACCGTCGGCATCTCCGAAAAGCCGGAGCTGGTGCCGCTCGACCGGCTGGCCGACCAGTACGGCTTCGAGCCGCCGCGCAAGGAGGGGCTGAACACCGTCAGGGCCTGCGAGAAGATCCTGTCGGGCGAGGTGAAGGCCTTCATCGGGCTCGGCGGCAACTTCGTCCGCGCCATCCCCGAGCGCGAGCGGATGGAGGCGGCCTGGTCGCGCCTGCGCCTGACCGTGCAGATCGCGACCAGGCTGAACCGCAGCCACCTGATCAACGGCGAGGTCGCCTATCTGCTGCCCTGCCTGGGCCGGGCGGAGGAGGATGTGCAGGAGAGCGGCGCGCAGGCGGTGACGATGGAGGACAGCCTGAGCTGCATCCACGGCTCGCTCGGCAACAACACGCCGGCCAGCCCGCATCTGAAATCGGAGGTCGCCATCGTCGCCGGCATGGCGAAGGCGACCCTGCCGCCCAATCCGAAGGTGACCTGGGACGCGTGGGTGGCCGATTACCGCCGCATCCGTGCCCAGATCGAGGCGACCTATCCCGACCAGTTCCACCATTTCAACGAGCGGGTCTTCACCCCCGGCGGCTTCTACCGCGGCAACCCTGCGCGCGAGCGGATCTGGAAGACGGAGTCCGGCAAGGCCCACTTCACCCCGCCGGGCCGTCTGCGCGCCATCGGCTTCGAGGATGCGCCGGGCCGCTGGCGGCTGATGACGATGCGGTCGAACGACCAGTTCAACACGACGATCTACGGCTACTCCGACCGCCTGCGCGGCATCGAGGGCACCCGCGACGTGCTGCTGATGAACCCGCAGGATATCGCCGCCGCCGGCCTGCGCGAGGGTCAGGTGGTGGCGCTGGCGAGCGACGCCGGCGACGACGTCGACCGCCGGGTGGGAGGGCTGACGGTGACGCCCTTCCAGCTGCCGCGCGGCTGCGTCGGGGCGTACTACCCGGAGATGAACCCGCTGATTCCGCTGTGGTATCACGACGAGGCGTCGAAGACGCCCGCCGCGAAGGGGGTGCCGGTACGGATCGTGGCGTAGGAAAAAACTGCAATCCCCTCTCCCCGGGGAGGGAGAGGGGGGTTCTCGCCCCCCTCAGTGCGCCTCTTCCCAGTTATCCCCGATCCCGGCTTCCGCCACCAGCGGCACGCCGAGCGTCGCCGCACCCTCCATCACCTCGCGCACAATGCGCGCGGCGTCCTCGGCTTCCGCTTCCGGCACCTCGAACAGCAGTTCGTCGTGCACCTGCAGCAGCATCCGTGCGTTGCTGCCGGCGGCGGCGAGCGCGCCCGGCATGCGGTTCATCGCCCGCTTCATGATGTCGGCGGCGGTGCCCTGGATCGGGGCGTTGATCGCCTGACGCTCGGCGAAGGCGCGGCGGGCGGCGTTCTTCTCCTGGATGCCCGGCATGTAGCAGCGGCGGCCGAACAGCGTCGCCACATAGCCGTGCTGGCGGGCGAAGGCCTTGGTCGCCTCCATCCACACCTTCAGCTCGTGGAAGCGCTCCAGATAGGTCTTGATGAAGGCGTTGGCCTCGCCCGGCGCGATGCCGAGCTGGCGGCCCAGCCCGAAGCCGGAGATGCCGTAGATGATGCCGAAATTGATCGCCTTGGCCTTGCGGCGGATGTCCGGCGTCATCTGCTCCAGCGGAATGCCGAAGACCTGGGCGGCGGTGGCGGCGTGAATGTCCAGCCCGTCGCGGAAGGCGTCCTTCAACGCCTGGATGTTCGCCATCTCCGCCACCAGACGCAGCTCGATCTGCGAGTAATCGACGCTCAGCAGCTTGTAACCGGGGGACGCGACGAAGGCGCGGCGGATCTTCTTGCCCTCCTCCGTCCGCACCGGGATGTTCTGCAGGTTGGGATCGGTCGAGGACAGGCGGCCGGTGTTGGTCGCCGCCAGGGCGAAGGCGGTGTGGACGCGGCCAGTGACCGGCGAGATCTTCTCCTGCAACGCGTCGGTGTAGGTGCTCTTCAGCTTGGCGAGCTGGCGCCAGTCGAGCACGCGCTGGGCGATGGTGTGGCCCTGTTCCGCCAGCTCCTCCAGCACGCTGCTGTCGGTGGAATAGGCGCCGGTCTTGCCCTTCTTGCCGGTGCCGAGCTTGAGAGTGTCGAACAGGATTTCGCCCAGCTGCTTGGGCGAGCCGATGTTGAACGTCTGGCCGGCCAAGGCATGAACGTCCTTCTCGATCTCGGCGAGGCGGAGCGACAGGCTCTGCGACAGGTCGGACAGCGCCTTCTTGTCGATGTGGACGCCGGCCCGCTCCATGTCCGCCACCACCGGGACCAGCGGGCGGTCCAGCGTCTCGTAGACGGTGACCATGCGGTCGTCGACCAGCCGCGGCTTCAGCAGCGTCCACAGCCGCAGCGTGATGTCGGCGTCCTCGGCGGCATAGGCCAGCGCCTTGTCCAGCGGCACGCGGTCGAAGGTGATCTGGTTCTTGCCGGTGCCGCAGACCTCCTTGAAGGGGATCGGCGTGTAGGCGAGGTGCAGCTCCGCCAGCTCGTCCATGCCGTGGCCGTGCGACCCGCCCTCCAGCACGTAGGAGATCAGCATGCTGTCGTCGACCGGCGACACTTTGATGCCGTTGCGGGCGAACAGCTGGTGGTCGAACTTGAAGTTGTGGCCGATCTTCAGGACCGACCGGTCCTCCAGCACGTCCTTCAGGATCGCCATCGCCTCGTCGGTCGCGATCTGACTGGGCGGCGTCGGGGCTTCGAAATCGAGTTGGCCGGCGGCGGCGGCCCCTTCCGCCTTGTGGGCGAGCGGGATGTAGCAGGCGATGCCCGGCTCGGTCGACAGCGAGACGCCGACCAGCGTGGCGGTGGCTGGCGTCAGGCTGTCGGTCTCGGTATCGACCGCCAGCACGCCGGTCTCGCGCGCCCGCTCGACCCAGCGGCGCAGCGCGTCGGCCTCCTGCACCAGCTCGTAGCGCACCTCCGGGACGTTCAGCACCGTCCTGCGGGCCGGGCGGTCCTCCGTGGCCGGGCTTTCCGCCGTCGCCGGGGACTTCGCCGCGGGGCTGGGCATGGAGCCGGGAGCCGGGAGCGAGCCGCCGGCCCCGTCGGCGATGCGGCCGTCCTTCTGCATCTCCATCTCGACGCGGGAGACGATGCTGCGGAAGCCCTGGGCGCGCAGGAAGTCGATCAGCCGCTGGTGATCGGGCTCGCGCACCCGCAGCTCGTCCAGCGGCTTGGGCGGCGGCACCTGATCGTCGAGCAGGACCAGACGGCGGGAGACGCGGGCCAGATCGGCGAACTCGACCAGCTTCTGGCGGCGGGCCGGCTGCTTGATCTTCTCGGCATTGGCGAGCAGGGCTTCCAGGTCGCCGTATTCGGTGATCAGCTGGGCGGCGGTCTTCACGCCGATGCCGGGCACGCCGGGGACGTTGTCGACGCTGTCACCGGCCAGCGCCTGTACGTCCACCACCTTCTCCGGCGGGACGCCGAACTTCTCGAACACCTCGTCGGGGCCGATGGACTTGTTCTTCATCGGGTCGAACATGCCGACGCCGGGGCGGACCAGCTGCATCAGGTCCTTGTCCGACGACACGATGGTGACCGGCCGGCCGGCCTCCTGCGCCAGACGGGCGTAGGTGGCGATCAGGTCGTCGGCCTCATAGCCCTCAAGCTCCAGGCAGGGCAGGCAGAAGGCCTCCGTCGCCTCGCGGATCAGCGCGAACTGCGGCTTCAGCTCCTCCGGCGGCTCCGGGCGGTGGGCCTTGTAGTCGGGGTAGAATTCGTTGCGGAAATTCAGGCGCTTGCTGTCGAAGACCACCGCCACGGCCTCCGCCTTGGCGTCGGCCAGCAGCTTCAGCAGCATGTTGGAGAAGCCCAGCACCGCGTTGACCGGCGTGCCGTCCGGTCGCGTCAGCATCGGCAGCGCATGGAAGGCGCGGAAGATGAAGCCCGAGCCGTCGACCAGATACAGGCCGCTGCCGTCGCTGCCCGAATTGGCGCCGCCCGAAGCGGGGCTGCCGGTCGCGGGGGTATTCTCGGAGGCGGCGGTGGCATCTGTCATGGTGGTCTCTCGTCCCTTCCTTGCGGGCGCTACCATCGCCGAAGGAGGGCCGGGAGTCGAGTGCCGAGACCGGGGTGGAGACCCGCCGCCAACGCCCCTTGCCGCCGGCAGCGCGCCCTCAGTCGGCGCTGTCCTCCACCGCGCTGGTCACCACCGGGCCGACGAAGGCATAGCCGACGCCATGCACCGCCTGGACCGGCAGGGCGCAGCCGCTGCGCTCCTCCACCTTGATGCGCAGGCGGCGGACCAGGGAATCGATGGAGCGGCTGTAGGGGTCCCAATCGCGGCCGGTCAGGGTGACGGAAATGTCCTGGCGGCTGACCGCCTCGCCGGGGGCGGCGACCAGCAGCGAAAGAAACTTGTACTCCGTCGCGGTCAGCGGCACGGCGGAACCGGTCGGCGGCTGGATGCGCCATTCGATGTCGTCGAACACCCAGACCTTGCGCGAGTCCGCAGGGGCAAGGGCAGGCGCCGGACCGGGCAACGACACCCCGATCCCCGCCGGTTGCTCCGTGGCCGATTGCGGTGCGGCGCCCTTCTGCATCCGGCGCATCAGCGCCTTGATCTGCGCCTCCACCTCGCGGAAATCGACCGGCTTGACCAGATAGACGTCGGCGCCCAGCTCCAGCCCGATGACACGGTCGATCAGTCCGGATCGCGCCGTCAGCATGATGATGGCGGCCGAAGAGCTGGCGCGGACGCGGCGGGCGACCGAGAATCCATCCTCGTCCGGCAGATTGATGTCGAGCACGATCACATCCGCCGGGCCTGCCTCCAGCAGGCGGTCCAGCTCCGCGCCGCGCGACGCACCCCCCACCTCGAACCCGCAGCGGTCGAGATATTCGACAAGATCGTCACGAAGGTCGGCTTCGTCCTCGACCACAATGATCCGGGCCACGACGCCTCACGCCCCCATTCACATTCATATGAAGTTATATTAAACGCCCGAAGCGGTTACGCAAACCATATCGGACGGATGGGATAAACCCCGGTTCCGCAAATCCGGTTCCGCGACCTCACCTTTGGGACAGGTAGCGGTCGCCGACCGTCGCGGAATAGCGGCCGACCCAGTCGCGGTCGATGGCGTCGAGGCGCCCCTTCGCCTTCATCTCCGCAAGGCAGCGGTCGAAGTCGGCGCGCAGCTGTTCGTCGCGGAACACCATGCTGTAGGCGGTGGGCGGGAAGATGGCGGTGAACTGCACCGGCTGGGCCGGGTCGAAGGGCAGGCCGCCGGCCGCCTTGGCCTTTTCCTGAAGCTGGCGGTTGTATTCGGCAAAGATCAGGCCGTCGGCCAGAACCGCGTCGACCCGACCGGCGAACAGCAGGTTGGAATGCACCATCTGGTCGGCGCGCTCCCGGAAATCGCCGAAGCTGGGGATGGCGGCGCGCAGCCCCGGCAACACGTCCGGCGCGCCGGAAAAGGTGATCACGCGCTTGCCCGCCAGATCGGCCAGCGACTGCACGGTCAAACCGCTGCTTTTCAGCACGGAGGCGCCGTTCTGGTAGAGGATGTAGGGGGCGGAGCGGGCTCCCGGCATCTCCATGCCCGCCGGGACGGTGGAGACGGCGTCGATCTGCCCTCCCGTTTGCCCGCCGGCCTGCGCGCTTCCCTGGACGCTGTCGCGGTAGTCGTTCCAGTGGCGGCCGAAGGGGACAACCTTGAAATGCGCCTCATGCCCGCAGGCGGCCAGCGTCTCCGCGATGATGCTGGCCTCGCGCCCGGTGCCGTCGGCGCTCATCATCGGCGGCAGTTCCGGCGCCAGCACGGTCACCGGGCGCGCAGCGGCGGGCAGCGCCGTCGCGGCCAATGCGGCAAGAACGGCCCCGCCGACGGCGGCAAGTCTGGCTGGAACGGTCCGCGGGACAACGAATGCACGAACACCAAACGCCATCCTTCGCTCTCCCCCAGAAGACAGCTCCAGCCGCCGGCTCTTGCCACAAGCAACAGTATCCGAGGGTAGCACGGCCGGCGACGCGGGCGTCTACGGGAAAAACCGCTTTCCCCCAAAGGCTTCAGCCGGGCGGCCAGGCCGTTGTTACACTTCGTCGCAATTGGATGGAAATGGTCTCCGCCGGTTTCCGATTGTTCCCATTTTCCCGGATGTCCCGACACTGCATGAAGCCGGTGCCGAATGTTATTTCAGGACTGATTGATCCCGTCGTGCTAAGGGTAACCTTATCCGCCACATGCATCATGTCCGCCGGCCGGTTCGATGACTGTCGGCATGCTGCACGCGAGGGTGGATTTACTGATGCGCCTGGGACTATCGCGGATCCGGCAACCGGGGCCGCGGCTGACTTGAAACCCGCCATGAACACGGATCGTCCGATCGGCCGGGTCAGGAGGATGTGGATGAGCGTCACGGGATGGGACGACACCGAATCCTATACGCTGCGCGGCGCCGGCCCCCAAGGGTCGGGCGACGAGGTGGTCCGTGCCGGCGGGTCGTCGCTGCTGACGCGCGTCATCCTGATGATCGTCGGCTGCACCCTGCTGGTCGGGCTGATCGCCATGGGCGTCTCCTCCGTCCTGGTCGGCCGGCAGCAGAGGGAGGCGCTGACCCACCGGGCGACCCTGGTCGGCACGCTCCAGGCCTCGGCCATGGGGCAGGCGGTGTGGGAGTTCGACACCCGCGCGGTGGAGGCGATGATCCGCGGCCTGTTGGCCGAGGACGCGGCGGTGCGCAGCGTGAAGGTGTGGGCGGCGTCCGGCGGCCGCGGCGGCCATGGCGAGCCGCTGGTGGCGCTGGAGCGTCCGGCCGGCCGGGCCGAGCTGACGACCGTCGAAAAGCAGATCGTCATGTCCGGAAGCAACGGCGAGCGTACGATGGTCGGCCTGCTGCGCATGACCTATTCGCTGGAGGAGGCGGAAAGCGCCACCATGACCGCGCTGGCGCCGATGGCCGGACTGGTCTTCTTCTCGCTGCTCGCCGTCATCGGCATGATCAGCATCCTGCTGAACCGGCTGGTGCTGGCGCCGCTCGCCCGGCTGACGCGCTCCGCCGGGGCCATCGCCGCCGGCGACTACCGCGTCCGCCTGCGCAACACCCGCGCCGACGAGATCGGGCAGCTGACCGTCGCCTTCAACCACATGGCGGAAACCGTCCACGGCTATACCGAGCGGCTGGAACAGCGCGTCGCCGAACGGACGGAGGAGCTGCGCCAGTCCAACGAGCAGCTGGCGGTCGTCAACCGGCAGGTGATGGACAGCATCCAGTATGCCAGCCTCCTGCAATCCGCCATCCTGCCCGACGAGCGGGAAATGGCACGGCACCTGGACGGCGTCTGCGTGCTTTGGCGCCCGCGCGACGTGGTGGGCGGCGATTTCCACATCTTCCGCGAGTTGGAGGACGGCCGTTTCCTGATCGGCGTCGCCGACTGTTCCGGCCATGGCGTGCCGGGGGCCTTCATGACGATGACGGTGTCGGCCGTCCTGGACCATGTGCTGTCGGAAACGCCGGACAGCGATCCGGCGACGATCCTGGGCGGGCTGAACCGCATGGTGCGCGCGGCACTGGCCCGCGGGCGCGACAACCCGCGCTTCGACAACGGCCTGGACATCGGGCTGTGCCTGGTGCGGCCGGACCGGGGCGACCTGCTGTTCGCCGGCGGGCGGATCGGCCTGCACATCGTCGACTCAGCTGCCGGCGGGACCGTCGATGAGGTGAAGGGCGATGCGCAGAGCCTGGGCTATCGCCGGTCCGACAGCGGCCACCGCTTCACCACCCACCGGGTGGAGCTGGCGCCCGGACGCAGCTTCTATTTGACCACCGACGGCTTCCTCGATCAGGCCGGCGGCACCCGCGGCTTCGGCTTCGGCAACCGCCGCTTCGCCGCGATGCTGCTTGAGCATGACGCGATCCCGATGACGGAGCGCCGGGCCGCCTTCGCGCAGGCCCTGGCCGAGCATCAGGGCGAGCGGGCACAGCGCGACGACATCACCCTGGTCGGCTTCACCGTTTCGCCTGCCGCCGCACCGGCCGCAACACTGGTGCTTGCGGCGGCATCCGCGCCCGACGCATCCTCATCCCACCCCGTTCACCCGTAAGGCAGGTCGTCAAGGTCCGATGAAAGGCAACGAACTCTTCAACCTTCAGGAGCTGCTGTCGCGGCAGAAGCTGCTGATCTGCTTCAGCGGCCCCTTCAGCCACAGCGTCATCGAAGAGCTGGGCAAGGCGGTCCGCAACCATCTGGAAAATGAGCGGATCGAAAAGTCGGCGATCATGGACGTCTTCTCCGTCTATGTGGAGCAGGCGCAGAATGTCCGCAACTACACGGCGTCGCGGGAAGCGCTGGGCCGGCCGATCCCGGCCAACAGCGGCATCGTGGTGATCGGCAAGGAGGATGACCATTACGTGGTCAGCTCCGGCAATCTGGTGGAGGCGGACGACGTCCCCGGCCTGTCGGCGATGCTGGAGAAGCTGCGCGGGCTGGACAAGGCCGGCCTGAAGGCGGTCTACAAGGAACAGTCGCGCAAGCCGCGCGAGGCGGGCGCCAGCGGCGCCGGTCTGGGCCTGATCGACATGGCGCGCAAGGCCACCCGGCCGCTGGAATATTCGTTGCGCGCGGTGGATGACACCTATTTCTTCTTCAGCCTTGAAGTGCAGCTATAAGAAATCACGGAATACACATAATGGACAGTTTGCGGATCGAGGCAACCTCCTGCTCTCCCCTGATCGATTTCGATCCGGCGGCCGGACTGCTGCGCATCGAAGGCGAATCCTATCCGGAGAACTCCTTCGATTTCTACGCGCCGGTGTTCAACTGGCTGGAGGATTATCTGAAGACCCCCGCGCCGGCAGTGGTGCTGGACATCGGGCTGAGCTACCTCAACACCAGCAGCATCAAGTGCATGATCGACGTGCTGGAAATGCTGGACGGCGCCCACCAGCAGGGCCAGACGGTGTCGGTGCGCTGGCATTACGACAGCGACAACGACCGCGCCCTCGACATGGCGGAGGAGTTTGCCGAGGACGTGTCTCTGCCGTTTGAAATTCTGGCCCATTGACGGCGCGCTGAGTACCCGAAATGCCGATGCGCTCACAGGAACAGGAGCTTCGTCAATGGGTGGCACGGTTGGCCGAGGATCCGGCCAATGCCGGCAACCCGCTGCTGGCGGAATTCCAGACGCTGGCGGAACGGCATGGCAAGCTTTTGCGCCAGTTTCACAAGATCGCCAAGATCAGTGACCGTCTCCAGACCGAGACCAAGGAGATAACGCGCCAGCAGCGGCAGTTCGTGCTGATGGTCAGCCACGAATTCCGCACGCCGTTGGCGATCATCGACAGCGCCTCGCAGATGCTGGAGTTGGAGCCGAAGCTGCCGGTTTCGGCGATGCCGCGGGTCGGCAAGATCCGCAACGCGGTCCAGCGGATGCTGCACCTGATCGAACGCTGCCTGACCAACGAACGGCTTGGCGCCGCGAAGGCGCGGCCGGTGGCCTTCGACCTTGCGGCGATGCTGACCACGCTGGCGGGCGAGATGGCAGGGACCGCCACCGGCCACCGGTTCGAGTTGCACGGCCTGGACCTTCCGGTGCCGATTCCCGGCGACCGCGACCTTTTGGCGGTCGTGTTCTCCAACCTGATGGAAAACGCTGTCAAATACTCGCCGAACGGGGGGACGATCCGCCTCGACCTCTCGGTCGGCGACGGTGCCGCCGGCAGCCCGTGCGGAGGCGGCGCGGGCAGTCAGGTGACGGTGCGGATTTCGGACGAGGGGATCGGTGTCAACGCAGCCGACGCGGCGCGGCTGTTCGACAAGTATTTCCGTGCCTCCAACGCGGCGGGGACGACCGGGGCCGGACTTGGCCTCCACCTCGCCCGCTGCATCGTCGATACCCATGGCGGCGGGATCTCGGTGGCGAGCGAGCCGGGCCAGGGCTCGACCTTCACCGTCCGGCTGCCGGTGGCGCGGACAGCGACGTCCACGGCGGCAACGGCTTCGGCGGCGGTTCCGGTACCGGAGACGTCGCAATGACAGGGGCTGCCGACTCCGAGGTCGACAATTCCGACGGCACGACGGTAACGGGCTTGCCCAGGCGCTGGGCCTTGCGGCGGGGAACGATGGGCATGATGCTGCAGGAACAGAGGCTTCAGGATTGGGTCGACCGTCTTGCGGCGAACGAGGATTATGCCGGCCATCCGCTGATGCAGGAGTTCCGCGCGCTCGCCAACGACCACATGAAGCTGATGCGGCAGCTGACCAAGATCGCCAAGATCAGCGACCGCATGCAGACCGACACCCGCCAGATGGCGCGCACGCTGCACGCCGCATCGCAGACCGACCCGCTGACCGATCTGCCGAACCGCCGCCAGATGACGGAGCGGCTGGAGGCGGAGCTGTGCCGCGTCGGCCGCAACGGCAGCGGCTTCGCCCTGATCATGCTGGACATCGACCATTTCAAGGACGTGAACGACGCCTTCGGCCATGCCGCCGGCGACCATGTGCTGGTGGAGACCGCCGGCCTGCTGCGCCGGAACCTCCGCCTGCACGACCTGTGCGCCCGTTGGGGCGGAGAGGAATTCCTGATCCTGTTGCCCGGCAGCGATCAGATCCAGGCCGAAACGGTCGCGGAAAAACTACGCCAACTCATCGCCCACCATCCGTTCGCCCACCAGGACAGCAGCATCACGGTGACGCTGAGCCTGGGCGTTGCGTCCTATCGCCAGGGGCAGACCGCCGACACCTGCATCCAGGCGGCCGACGACGCGCTCTACATCGCCAAGCGCGCCGGACGCAACCGCTGGGCGGCAGCAGCCTAGGTCGGGGAAGGTGCTGCTTCGGCAACCGTGTCCGGCACCGGCACGACACCGATGTTCAGCTCCTCCAGCTGCGCCAGAGCCCCGGCCATGCCAGTGGCGACCAGAGTGGCGTCGGTCTCGGCGCTGGCCCGCTCCGGCACCTCGGATTCCGGATGGGCGCTCCACAGGCAGAGCAGGATCGGCACGCGCGGGCCGAAATGCATCCGCAGGCGGCGCATCATCCGCCGGCAATGGCCCAGCGCCGACGGGTTGAGCGAGGACAGCACCACCGCATCCACGCCCGTGGTGCCAAGGCTGGCGATGGAGCGGGTCGATGCCTTCTCGCAGGGCACGACATCGGCATGGATGCCGCGTCCCGCCAGCAGATAGGCGAGAAGCCCGGCCGCCGCCTCGTCCAGATTGTTGCGGGCCCCGACGCAGAGCACGCGCGGCGCATTCTCGGCAGGCGCGGTTGCATCCGACAACTCGTCCAGCAGCCCCGCCATGCCCTCGGCCACCGCCTGCCGCCCATCCGGGTTGAGGGAGCCGCGCTGGCGCTCCTGTTCGGCCAGCGACAGGGCGGGCAGCAGCAGTCCGTCGGCCAGTTCCAGCGGAGTGGACTTGCCGAGCCGCTCCTCGGCGAGTTCCGTCGCTTCCGCGGGATCGCGGGCCAGCAGGCGCTGGTAGATCTTCGCCTCGTCGGGCAGGACCGGGCGGTCGCCCAGCATCACCTCCAGGAAATGCAGCTGCGGCACATGGCGGCCGAGCACCACGAGGCAGACGGTCAGCGGCGTCGCCAGCAAGAGCCCGACCGGGCCCCACAGCGTCGTCCACACCACCGCCGCCACGATGATCGCGAGCGAGGACAGGCCGGTCGCCGTTCCGTAGAGCCAGGGCTCGACCACATTGTTGGAGAACAGCTCGACCGCCACGAACAGGGCGATGCACAGCAGCGGCAGGGTCCAGCCGGTGTCGACCGCGAAGGACAGCAGGATGGGAAAGGCCGAGGCGATCACCGGCCCGAGGAAGGGGATGAAGCGCAGCACCGTCGCCAGCAGCCCCCACAGCAGCGGGTTCGGCACGCCGAGCAGCCAGAGCCCGACGCCGATGGGCAGCCCGTAGGTCACGTTCACCACCACCTGCATCAGCAGATAGCGGCTGACCCGCTCACCGGCGTCGTTCATCGCCTCCGTCGTCCGGCTGAGGTCGCCGGAACCCACCAGCCGGATCATCCGGTCGCGCAGATCCTCCCGCTGCAACAGCATGAAGATGGTGAAGACCAGCACCATGCCGGCGGTGGCGATCGGCGTCATCGCCGGGCCAAGCACCCGGCTGACGAGGTCGAAGACGCCGGTGTCGGACTGGTCGATGCGCACCGGGACCGGCTCGCGGTGCACAGGCGCGCCGGCCTGCGGCGCCGGACCGGCGCCGGGCAGCTGGTTGGCCGCGGCACCGGCGGTGGCGCGCTCGATCTCCTGTTGCAGGTCGCGGAAGGCATCCGTCGCCTGCTTCAGCGCGCCGCGGTCGCCGGCCGAGGCGGTGGCGCTGCGCAGCGACTCGATCTTGGTGTGGATGTTGCGCTGGTAGGTCGGCAGATTGTCGGCCAGATCGCCCAGCTGGCTGCCCACCACCGCACCGAAGCCGATGATGCCGAGGAAGAGCAGCGCCACCACGGCCAGCACCGACGGAACGCGGCCCAGACGCCAGCGCTCCAGCCGGGTGACGATGGGCGTCAGCACGAAGCTGAGCAGCACCGCCAGCGCGATGGGCATCAGGATATCCGCCGCCAGATACAGCGTCACCACGATCAGCGTGATGATCAGCAGGATCGTCTGGGTGGAGACGGGTGGAGCGGCCTTCGTCACCGCGATGGGGCGTGCCTGCAGCCGGCGGGCGGTGTCCTCGGCCATGATCGTCGGGCTTTCCGGAAGGGAGAATGCCCGACATGAACACCGGCCGCGCCGCCACGTTCCCTCGCCTGCCCCGTCACGGCGGCGAGGGTCGCCAAACCATGATCGGGCCCGTCAGGGAAGCGGCTGCTGCTGGGTGATGCAATGGATGCCGCCGCCGCCGCGGACGATGTCGAGCGCTGCGATCTGCACCACCTCGCGGTCGGGGAAGGCCTTGCGGACGACGCGGAAGGCCTCGTCGTCGGCCGGATCCTCGAAGGCCGGCATGACGATGCCGCCGTTGGCGATGTAGAGGTTGGTGTAGGACAGGGTCAGGCGCACGCCGTTCACGTCGCGGCGGGCCGGCTGCTGGATGGTGATGACCTCCAGTTCGCGGCCCTTCGCATCGCGGGCACGCTTCAGCCGGTCGAGATTGTCCTGGAAGATCTTGAAATTGGGGTCGCCGGGATCGTCGGTGGTGATCGCCATCACCACGCCCGGACGCACGAACAGCGCGATCTCGTCGATGTGCCCGTCGGTCTCGTCGTCCTGATAGCCCTGCCCCAGCCAGATCACCGTCTCGACGCCGAGATGGTCCTTCAGGTTTTGCTCGATCTCTTCCCGCGACAGGCCGGGATTGCGGTTGGGATTCAACAGGCACTGTTCGGTGGTGATCAGCGTCCCCTCCCCGTCGACATGGAAGGAGCCGCCCTCCATCACCAGCGGGGCGGACATGCAGGGGAGCTTGAGATGGTCGAGGATCAGGCGGCCGACCTGCTGGTCCTTGTCGCTGCCTTCGTAATTGCCGCCCCAGGCGTTGAATCCCCAATGGACGCCGGCCAGCCCACCCTTGCCGTCGACGACGAAGCTGGGGCCGGTGTCGCGGATCCAGGAATCGCTGATCGGCAGCGGCAGGATCTGGATGCCGGGACCGCAGGCGAGCGAGGCTTCCGCCACGTCCGCCGGGTCGCACACCATCGTCACCGGCTCGAAGCGGGAGATGGCCTGCGCGACCTCGGCATAGGCGTCGCACGCGGCGTCGAAAGCGCCCTCCGGCCAGGTTTCCGGCCGGCACGGCCACGCCATCCAGCATCCGCTGTGGCTGGCCCATTCGCCGGGCATGCGGAAGCCTTGACCCGTCCATTCACCCGTCGGCATCGGGGCGTTCGGTGTCGTCATGCGTCGATCCCTCTACCCTTTTTCAAAGTCCTCTGCCCGTCGCAGCCGCGACACCGAAACAACGGTCGGACCGAGACAACGGTCAGCGCGCCGCAAGAGACCGGGACATTTTTCATACCCCTCCACCCTAACCACGGGAGCGCGCCTTTGGCAATCGCGTCCGCCGCAGCGCGTGCTTGGCGTTATGGCAGAGGGGCGTCGTGCAGAGTGGCCTTGCGGCGACGGGATTTTAAAAAAGACGCGGATGGACGTCGCGTCGTCATGCCGGGAGAGGAGTCCGGCATGAGGCCCGGCTAGAGGCCGGACGGCGGGCGCAGGGCGCGGCGGGCGGTGACCGAACGGGTGGTCGCATAGGCAGTGGAAACGGGACTGAAAAATCCGAGTCTCAACAAGGGGAACCACAGGAGCGCGCGCATGGCACGACCTCTTTCGCTGTTGACGATGACATCAACATAGCAAAGGAAACGGGCAATTGCCATCCGCGGCGGCAGAGGTCTGCTGCGCGCGGATGGCTAGGTCTGCGGAACGCTTCCAAAAAAGCCGTTCAGCCGTTCTGGATCGCCATCTGTTCGTCGCGTTTGCGCTGCCGTTCCTGGCGGGCCATGACGATGCTGGCGACGAAGATGCCGGCCGCCACCACCAGAACCATCAGCGTCGCCAGCGCGTTGATCTGCGGGCTGATGCCGAACTTGACGCTGGAGAAGATCACCATCGGCAGCGTCGTCGAACCGGGGCCGGAGACGAAGCTCGCCACCACCACGTCGTCCAGCGACAGGGTGAAGGCCAGGAGCCAGCCGGCGACCAGCGCCGGGGCGATCAGCGGCAGGGTGATGACGAAGAACACCTTGGCCGGACGGGCGCCCAGATCCATCGCCGCCTCCTCCAGGCTGCCGTCCATGCCGGCCAGCCGCGACTGGATGACCACGGCGACGTAGGACATGGTGAAGGTGGTGTGGGCGATGGTGATGGTGGTAACGCCGCGCCCGTCGGGCCAGCCCAGCCATTGCTCCATCGCCACGAACAGCAGCAGCAGCGACAGGCCGGTGATGACCTCGGGCATGACCAGCGGGGCGGTGATCATGCCGCCGAACAGGGTGCGGCCGCGGAACCGCCCAAAGCGGGTCAGCGCCAGCCCGGCACAGGTGCCCAGCAGCACCGACAGCGTCGCCGACACCGCCGCCACCTGGAAGGACAGGAAGGCCGCATCCAGCAGGGCGTCGTTGTGGAGCAGTTCGCCATACCATTTGGTCGAAAAGCCGCTCCACACCGTCACCAGCCGCGACTCGTTGAAGCTGAAGACGATCAGCAGCGCGATGGGCACATAGAGGAAGGCGTAGCCGAACAGCAGCGCCCAGGACAGGAATCCGAACCGTTTCATCGCCCGGCCTCCGCCTGTTTACCCTGCACATGCTGGAAGATCATGATCGGCACCACCAGGACCAGAAGCAGCGCGATGGCCACCGCCGACGCGACCGGCCAGTCGCGGTTGGCGAAGAACTCGTTCCACAGCACGCGGCCGATCATCAGCGTGTCCGGGCCGCCCAGCAGTTCCGGCGTCACGAACTCGCCCACTGCCGGGATGAACACCAGCAGCGAGCCGGCGATGATCCCCGGCAGCGACAGCGGCAGCGTGATCGACAGGAAGGATTTGAACGGACGGGAGCCGAGGTCGGCCGCCGCCTCCAGCAGGCTGGGATCCATCTTCTCCAGGGTCGAATAGAGCGGCAGGACCATGAAGGGCAGATAGCAGTAGGTCATGCCGATATAGACCGCCCAGTCGGAATAAAGGATCTCGACCGGCCCGCTGGTGATGCCCGCCCATTCCAGCAGATTGCTGATGACGCCGTTGCCCTTGAGGATGCCGATCCAGGCATAGATTCGGATCAGGAAGCTGGTCCAGAAGGGCAAGATCACCAGCATCATCAGCGGTCCGCGCCGGGCCGGATCGGCCTTGGCGATGGCATAGGCCATGGGATAGCCGATGGCGAGGCACATCAACGTGGTGACCGCCGCGATCCTGAGCGAATTCAGATAGGCGAGGATGTAGAGGTCGTCCCCGCCCAGCCGGAAATAATTGCTGATGTTCAGCAGGATCTGCAGCTTGGAGGTGCCGGCATCCTCGTCGGTCAGCCACTCCACCAGCGACGAATAGGGCGGCTGGGCGATGATCGATTCGGAGAAGCTGATGCCGAAGACGATCAGGAAGGGCACCATGAAGAACAGCAGCAGCCACAGATAGGGGATGGCGACGACCACGCCGCGGCCCCACAGCCCGATCCGGCTGAGCCCGGAAACGAGGACGGAGACGACCGTCCTCATTGGGTCAGCACCACGCCGGCGAAGGGGCGCCAGGTCAGGGTCACCTCGTCCTCCCAGGTGATCGGCATTTCGGTGCGGCGGGTGATGTTGGGGGCGGTGACGCGCACCGTCTTGCCGGTCGGCAACTGCACGAGATAGATCGACACGTCGCCGAGATAGGCGATCTCGCGGACGATGCCCGTCGTCCGGTTGCGGCCGTCACCATCCGGCAGCGGCTCCTTCGACAGGGCGATCTTTTCCGGCCGGATGGCGACGGAGACGGGCGAGCCGGCCGGCGCCGGGGTGGCGTGGGCGATCAGCAGCTCGCAGCCGGCCTCCTCCGACGCGACGAGGACCTGGTCCCCTTCGGTCGAGACGACGCGGCCGTCGAACATGTTGATCGAGCCGATGAACTCGGCAACGAAGCGGTTGTGCGGGTATTCGTAGATCTCGGTCGGCGTGCCGACCTGGGCGATCACGCCATGGTTCATCACCGCGATGCGCGAGGACATGGTCATCGCCTCTTCCTGGTCGTGGGTCACGACGATGAAGGTGACGCCCAGCTTTTCCTGGATGTTGACCAGCTCGAACTGCGTGCGCTCGCGCAGCTTCTTGTCGAGCGCGCCCAGCGGCTCGTCCAGCAGCAGAAGCTTCGGCCGCTTGACCAGCGAGCGGGCGAGCGCCACGCGCTGGCGCTGGCCGCCGGACAGCTGGTGCGGGCGGCGCTTGCCGAAGGCCGACAGCTGGACCATCCCCAGCATTTCCGTCACGCGGTCGCGGATCTCCGCCTTCGCCACCCCGTCCTGTTTCAGGCCGAAGGCGACGTTCTGCTCCACCGTCATGTGCGGGAACAGGGCGTAGGACTGGAACATCATGTTGACCGGCCGCTCATAGGGCGGGATGCCGGCCATATCGACGCCGTCGATGTAGATCTTGCCCTCGGTCGGCTGCTCGAACCCCGCCAGCATGCGCAGCAGCGTCGTCTTGCCGGAGCCGGAGCCGCCGAGCAGGGCGAAGAACTCGTTGCGGTAGATCGACAGGCTGACTTCGTCCACGGCGACGAAATCGCCGAAGGTCTTCGTCACCTTCTCGATGCGGACATAGGGGGTCTGGCCCGCGTCCTGCCACGGTTCCAGGCGGGTGGGCTTGCGAATCGGCTGACCGGCCATCCGGTTTCCTCTTTCATGACAACGCCCCGGCCGCTCCCCATCGCTGGGGATCGGCCGGGGCGGGCCAGCACCATGGAGCGGCGCTTCTCAGGGGGGCCCGGCTTACTTGCCGGTCTTGACCTTGGTCCACACGCGGGTGCGGGCGCGGTCGGTGGCCTGCTTGATCTGCTTCAGCGAGAACAGCTTCAGCTTGCTGTCGGCCGGCAGGAAGATGCCGGGGTTCGACTTGATGTCGTCGGCGACCGTCGCCAGCGAGGCCGGCACCGCGTTGGCGTAGCTGACCTTGTTGGAGATGTTGGCCATGTTGACCGGGTCGAGCACGAAGTTGATGTACTCGTAGGCGCCGTCCTTGTTCGGCGCGTCGGCCGGAACCGCCAGCGTGTCCCACCAGACCTGCACGCCTTCCTTCGGCGTGATGTATTCGACCTTGGCGCTCTTCGCCTCGGCGGCGCGGGCGGCACCCTGGATGGCGTCGCCGTTGTAGGCCATCACGACGCAGGCATCGCCGCCGGCGAGGATGTTGATGTTCTCACCGGTGACGAAGCGCTTGATGTAGGGGCGCACCGCCATCAGCGTCTTCTCGACCTTGTCCAGATCCTCCTTCTTCTCGGAGTTCGGGTCGAGGCCGAGATAGTTCAGCACCGACGGGATGACGTCGATGGCCGAATCCATCACGGTGATGCCGCAGGCCGCGACCTTCTTCGCCACCTCCGGCTTGAAGATCAGGTCCCAGCTGTCGAGCGCCACGTCGGGGGCGACGGCCTTGATCTTCTCCGGGATGATGGCGATGCCGACGGTGCCGCCGAGATAGGGCACGGCGTACTTGTTGCCGGGATCCGAATTCTCCAGCAGCTTCAGG
This sequence comes from Azospirillum sp. TSH64, assembly GCF_003116035.1. Taxonomy (GTDB): domain Bacteria; phylum Pseudomonadota; class Alphaproteobacteria; order Azospirillales; family Azospirillaceae; genus Azospirillum. Next base: position 6,588,063 of record NZ_LGQW01000015.1, on the reverse strand, counting down.
ACCTTGGGGTCGAGGTTCTTGTAGTTGGGGATCTTCGACTTGTCGAGCGGGCCCACGACCTTGGCCTGGATCAGGCGGGACAGGGTCGGCTCCGCGGTCGGCACGATCACGTCATAGCCGGACTTGCCGACGAGCACCTTCTGCTCCAGCAGTTCCAGGCTGTCGTACAGGTCGACCTTCGTCTCAGCGCCCGTGGCCTTGGTGAAGTCGGCGAGGGTCGTTTCACCCAGATAATCGTTCCAGATGTAGATGTTGACCGGCTTCTTGGCCTGGGCCATCGCCGGGCCGGCGATGGCGATCGCCGCGACCGCGCCGATGAGGCTGAGAGCGAGTTTTTTCATGATTTGCCCCGACCTGTTCGTGTGTGTTGCGGGCACCGCCACATCCCAACGGCTGGCCCGGCTCGCGGGCGCTATTGCACCCACGCCCGGCCATGTTGTCAACGGTTTGGCTCTTGGTCGGGGGCTGGTTTCCGGGACTGGTTTGCAGGCGGCGGCCATCTCCGCGAAGCCATGCGCAATCAATCCTCTACACACCGAATGTCGCAACGGGCCGGTCGGGGCGAAGACCCGGCTCCAACGCTGCGAATCGCCGCCGGGGAAATGCCGCCGGGCGGCGGTGCAGCCGTCCGCACGGGCCTTTGGATCCAGACCTTGGGGCTGGCAAATGGCGACCGGCCGCGACCCCAGGGGTTCCGGGGAACCCGCAAGAGAGTGTCGCGGCCGGCAAAGGAAACCCTTTCCCAAGGCAACGGCCTGCCGGCCGGAACCCGGGTCGCCTGTCTTTAAAATTGCGTGCCCTGGTATTTATGCTCGCGAATATGTCGTCAGTTATACCCGTCATTCTTTTCCGGTCAATACCCGAATCGTGTCATTCCATTTTCAAATTGAAAGATACTGTGACGAAACTCGTCGCCATATCATGGTACTCATTGGCATGCAGACAGTCGTGTGCCAAAGATATTGGTGCAATGCGGAATAAGGCGCTGCGACTATTGTCACAGCGCCTTCCTGTTTTGCGGCCGGACCTCTGGTTTGGTTTACGATACCTTAACTTTGCGCCGTCAGGACCACGCCCAGAACCACCAGCAGCGTGCCGATCAGGCGGGTCAGGCTGACCGTCTCACCCAGCAGCAGCATGCCGAGCGCCAGCGTGACCAGGAAGCCCAACCCGACGAAGGGATAGGCCATGGAAACATCGACCTTCGCCAGGACCGCCAGCCACACCACCATGCCCAGCCCGTAGCAGGCCAGCCCGGTCAGGATGTGCGGCGTGGCGACCACCGACAGGGCGATCTGCCCGGCCTCCCCCCGTGCCAGCGCGGTCGACACCGCGGGGCTGGACATGCCGATCTTCAGGGAAATCTGCGCGATGGCGGACAGGGTGACGCTCAGCAGGATCAGTCCGACGACGGCGATGGGCATGGCGACTCCGGGAAAATGACGGAAGGATGGAGGGCGGCGGCTCACGCCCGGCCAAGCATCAGCGCGGCGCCGCAGACCAGCCCGATGGCGATGCTCCACTTGTCGCGCGCGGCGAACACCACCGGATCGTCGTGCATCAGCCCGCGGTGGGTTTGCAGCCACACCCGCCCGATCCAGAAGAGCAGCAGCGGACAGATGATCCACAGCGCCTGCGGCTGGTCATAGACCCGCCCGACCTCCGGACTGTTGATGTAGAGCGCCATCACCAGCACCGAGAGGAAGCCGGCCGACACACCGATGGATTGCAGCACCGGCATGTCGGCGGTCACATACCCCCTGCCCTCCGCCTGCCCCAGCCCCAGCTTCAGCATGCTGTCCATCTCGGAATAGCGCTTCACCATGGCGAGGCTGAGGAACAGGAACATCGAGAAGGCAAGCAGCCAGAAGGACGGGACGATGGCCGTCGCCGTGGCGCCGCCCAGCACCCGCAGCGAATAGAGCCCGGCCAGCAGCATCACGTCCCAGATCACCCGGTTCTTGGCGAACAGGTTGTAGAACAGCGACGAGGCGGCATAGGTCGCCAGCGCCGCCAGGAACAGCGGCGGCAGCGCCACCAGCGACAGGACGAGGCTGGCCAGCAGCAGGCCGGGGATCAAAGACAGTCCGAGGTCGAGCGGCAGGTCGCCGGCCGCGAAGGGACGGCGGCGCTTGCGCGGGTGGCGGCGGTCGGCCGGCAGGTCCAGCAGGTCGTTCAGCACATAGATGCTCGACGCGCACAGCCCGAAGGCGAGGAAGGCGGCGACGGCCTGGAGGGTCGGCCCGACCTCCCCCAGCTTCTGGCCGGCCACCAGCGGCACGAAGACCAGCAGGTTCTTCAGCCACTGGTGCAGGCGCAGCGCCTTCAGGATCAGCAGCAGGCGCGGCCGGCGCGGGGTGGCGATGGTCTCCAGCGGGCACAGCGTGGCGGCATGGCGAACCACCCCGGCCGCGGCGTCCACCGCGATGCCGCGGCGGGCGGCGCGCCAGACGGCATAATCGGCCTCGTCATTGCCCATATAGTCGAAGATGCCGGACGGCACCTGCGCCCGGATCGCCTCCAGCTTGCGCTCGCTCTTCAGGTTCAGGCCGTCGCTGCTGGACAGCACCTGATCGAACAGGCCGAGATGACGGGCGATGGCGTCGGCATAGCGGTGGTGGGCGGCGGTCGCCAGCACCAGACGCCGGCCGCGCCTGCGCTCCTCCTCCAGCCGTTGCAGGACGGCGGGGTTGTAGATCAGGCCGGCCGGGTCGATCTCCACCCGGCGGGCCAGTTCCGCCTTCAGCCGCGCCTTGCCGCCGGCCAGCCAGACCGGCACCAGCAGCGCCGCCCAGGGCTGCGCCTTGATCAGGCCGAACAGCGATTCATAGAGGAGGTCGGTCCTCAGCAGCGTGCCGTCGAGATCGACGAACAGCGGCGGCTCCTCGGCGACCGGGGGCGGGACCAGCGTCGCAGTGGCGGCACGCGGGAGGGCGACGACGGAGGGCGCAGCCTCCTCGGCCGGCGGGGCATGACCGCGCCCGACCGCTCCCTCGACGCCCCACAGGGCTGCTGCGGCGCGGTCGTGCCGGCCAGCCAGCACAGTGATCAGGCCCAGCAGCATCAGGGTGGCGAAGAACAGATAGGATTGCAGGACGTTCAGCGGGCTGTCGGCCAGCGCGTTGACCGGCCAGAACAGGACGTTGCCGGCCAGGAAATAGGCCACCGCCAGCAGCGTGACCGCCCCGGCCGGACGCCGCAGCCCGGGCTCCAGCAGGATCAGGAAGGCGAGCGCGAAGGCCGGCAGCAGGATGCCGTAATGATGCACCCAGGCGACCGGCGAACCGACGGTGAAGCAGATGCCGGCGACGACGAAGGCCAGGATCCGTTCGGCCCCGCGGTCGCGTCGCCGCCACAGCAGGCCGAAGCCGACGAAGGCGAGGCCCGAAACCTGCGTGGCGATATGGACCGCCGGGTGATAGGGGGCGAAGGCCTCCGCCGACCATTCCAGATTGTTGCCGTTGTGCAGCAGGCGGTTGACCAGCCCGTTGACGGTCTGGTTGACGTGATAGCTCTCGCCGTGCCGGCCGATGAACAGCAGCACCTCGAGGTAATCGATCATCGGCGCGAAGCCGTAGACCAGGGTCGCCAGCGCCACCCCCGGCACCACGACCGCCGCCCAGCCCGCCGCCATCCGCCAGTCGCCGCGCAGCGCCGCCCAGGCGAGGAACAGCGACATCTGCGGCTTCATCAGCGTCGAGGCGCCGAGCAGGGCTCCGCACAGCACCCGCCGGTCGCGCAGCAGGGCGATGCAGGCGAAGACGAAGGCGGCGTTCAGCCAGACCTGCACCTGCCCCAGCGAAAAGGCCTTCAGAACCGGATAGAAGCACAGCGTCGCGACGAAGCCGAAGCCGCCCAGCAGCACCTGGGTCAGCCGGTCGTCCCGCGCGCCGGGCAGGCGCAGCCGCGCCGCCATCTCCAGCACCAGGATCGCCATGCCGGCCGCGGTCGCCAGCACGAACAGCAGGTTGACCCGCTCGAACGCCACGAGGTTCAGCACCCCCAGCGCCTTCATCGCCTCCAGCGGCAGCAGCGACGTCACCGGATACTGGAACTTGATGTGCTGCTTGAAGAACACGCCGTCATAGACATTTTCGCCCGGCCGCTCATGCAGCCAGTCGAGCGCGGCGATCATCGGGTCCCAGCTGTCGACCGGGATCAGGTCGGGGTTCTCCAGCACGAACAGGTTCTGGATGTCGGTCAGGTTGCTGGCATGGCCGCCGCGGTGCAGCGCCAGCCCCAGCAGCCCGGTCGTCAGAACGATGAACAGCGACGCCAGGATGATGCTGCGCTGAACCCAGCCAACGCTTCGCAGGCCTGTTCGAAGGGACGGGATCGCAGGTTGCATGCTCATGCTTGGCCATCCATCGGTTGCCCATCACTTTTGTCGCGACACTGCCCCGGCTCCGGCTCATCCGCCCAAGCGAGGCAATCGGCCAAGGCAATCGAAGGCGTGCCGCGGCGGCAGAAACGCCATGTCCCGCGAAAGCTACGGCCCCGTGCCTTGACTATTTTCAAAGGAGATAACAAAGTGCAGTGACGCCCAGCCGGCGCCAAACCGCCGCATGGCGACCGTATCTTCCCCTGCCTCTCCTCACAGGGTCGAAAATACACTGCAGTTTTGCTTTGAAAGTCTTCGATTACGTGTGCCGGCGGCCATAAAGGGATGAACGACGACCTTGCGTTTTTAAGCGCATCCGCCAAAACCGGGCTGCACGGTGGTGGCAGAGCACCGCGCCCGGCGACCGGCCGGCGAGGGGGATCGCACCGCTCGGGGTAGGACGGGCGATGGAGGGCGCGGATGGACCCGGCTTTCGGACCGAACTTTCGGATCTCCGGGGCGGGACGGCTCACGAACGGCTGGTCAGCCGGCGCGACCCGCTACGGAGTGGACGGACATCGGCGAGCGGGACTGGCGCAGGAACAGGGAACCAAAAACGTAAAAGGGCTGCCGGCGGATGTCCCCGCCGGCAGCCCTTTCAATCGTGACGCCAAGGCTCAGACGTTCAGCAGCAGATTCTCACGCTCCCACGAGCTGATGACCCGGTTGTAGGCCTCGTACTCCGTCTGCTTCACGCAGGTGACGGCGTCGATGAAGCGTTCGCCGAGGATTTCCTTCAACGGCTTGCAGGCGTTGAACTTGGTCAGCGCCTCCGACTGGTGGCGCGGCAGCGTGAAGGCGAGGCGGTAGGCCGACCCCTTGATCGGGTCGTTCGGCTCCAGCCCCTGGGTCATGCCGACATAGCCGCAGGCGAGCGACGCGGCGATGGCGAGATAGGGGTTGGCGTCCGCGCCGGCCACCCGGTTCTCCACCCGGCGGGCGTCGGGCTGGGAGACGGGAACGCGCAGGCCGGTGGTGCGGTTGTCGCGGCCCCAATGCACGTTGATCGGCGCATCGGAGTTCGGCACCAGCCGGCGGTAACTGTTGACGTTGGGCGCCAGCAGCGGCATCACATAGGGCAGGTATTTCTGCAACCCGGCGATGTGCGCCATGAACAGGTCGCTGTCGGTGCCGTCGGGATTGCTGAACAGGTTGCGGCCGTTGACGGTATCGACCACCGACTGGTGGATGTGCATGGCGCTGCCGGGTTCGCCCTGCATCGGCTTCGCCATGAAGGTGGCGTAGATCTGGTGGCGGATCGCCGCCTCGCGCGCCGTGCGCTTGAACAGGAAGGCCTGGTCGGCCAGTTCCAGCGCGTCGCCGTGGTTGAAGTTGATCTCGATCTGGGCGGCGCCGGCCTCGTGGGTCAGCGTGTCGATGTCGATGTCCTGCTTCTCGCAGAAATCATAGACAGCCTCGAAGATCGGGTCGAATTCGTTGACCGCGTCGATGCCGAAGGCCTGCCGGCCGCTTTCCATCCGGCCGTTGCGCCCGACCGGCGGGACCAGCGGGTAATCGGGGTCCTTGTTGACCTGGACCAGGAAGAATTCCAGCTCCGGCGCCACCAGCGGCTTCCAGCCGCGCTCCTCGTACAGCGACAGCACGCGCTTCAGCACATGGCGCGGCGACACGTCGACCGGCCTGCCGTCGGCATAGACGCAGTCGGTGATGACCTGGGCCGTCGGCTCGGTGTACCAGGGGACGAAGCGGATCGTCCGTTCGTCCGGAATCATGTAGATGTCGGAATTCTCGTCCGAGGTGATGTCCTCGTCGTCGGGGAATTCACCGGTCACGGTCTGGACGAAGATCGCCTCGGGCAGGCGCAGGCCGCGGTCGCGCAGGATGCGGAGGAACTTTTCGGCGGGGACGATCTTTCCCCGCGCGATGCCCGACATGTCGGGCACAAGACATTCGACTTCGGTAATGCGGTTCTTCTTGATGAAGTCTTCCATAAAACCCATGGGTATGGCGGACCGCTCCGGACTATGGGCAGCCCCCTCCGTGCTGTGGACGACAGCGACACTATGACGCCGTTCCGGCGGAACGCGCCAGAGGGTTCCGCATGACGGTTCGGTGAAATATCCGCCTTTCCGTTGACCTCCCCCGTCGGCTCGGACTTAACTGCGGCCATGCCGAAAGCCTCCTACCTGAACAGCTGGTACGCGGCCTCCGCCGCCCCCCGCATCGACCGCCCGGCCCTGGAGGGCGAGGCCGCCTGCGACGTCTGCATCGTCGGCGGCGGCTACACCGGACTGACCGCGGCGCTGGAACTGGCGGAGCGCGGCTTCGACGTCGTTCTGCTGGAAGCGGAAAGTTGCGGCTGGGGGGCTTCGGGCCGCAACGGCGGACAGATCATCACCGGCTACAACAAGCCGATGGCGACCGTCGAGGGCTGGGTCGGCAAGGAGGATGCCCGCCGCCTATGGGAGTTCGGCGAGGAGGCGAAGGCCCAGCTGGCCGGGCGGGTGGAGCGCCACGCCATCGCCTGCGACCTGACCTGGGGCTTCGCCTATGCAGCACTGAAGTCGCGCCACATGCAGGACGTGGCGGCGCTGGAACAGGAGATGCGCGACGGGTACGGCTATGACCGGGTGCAGCGGCTGGACCGCGCCGGCATCCGTGCCCATGTCGGCAGCGACGCCTATATCGGCGGCCTGCTGGACGGGGGCAGCGGCCATCTGCACCCGCTGAACTACGCGCTGGGCCTCGCCCGCGCCGCCGATGCCGCCGGGGTTCGCATCTTCGAGAACAGCCGCGTGCTGGCCATGGACAGCGGGGCGAAGCCCTGGGTCCGCACCGAACGCGGGCGGGTGACGGCCAAGCACCTGATCCTCGCCGGCAACGCCTATCTCGGCGGGCTGGCCCCGGCGCTGGACCGCACCATCATGCCGGTCGCGACCTACATGATCGCCACCGAACCGCTGGGCGAGGAGCGGGCACGGACCCTGCTGCCGACCAACATCGCGGTGTCGGACATGAAGTTCTCGCTGGATTACTTCCGCCGCTCCGCCGACCACCGGCTGCTGTTCGGCGGCGGCGTCAGCTATTCCGGAGTGGACGGTCCGGGTCTGAAACAGGCGATGCGGCTGAAGATGCTGGCGATCTATCCGGATCTGAAGGACGCCCGCGTCGAGTATTTCTGGGGGGGACGGGTCGCCATCACCATGAACCGCATGCCGCATCTGGGCCGGCTGTCGCCCACCACGCTCTATGCCCACGGCTATTCCGGCCATGGCGTGGCGCTGGCCGGCATGGCCGGGCGGCTGATGGCGGAGACGGTGAGCGGCACCGCCGGGCGCTTCGACGTGTTCGCCCGCATCCCCCACACCCCCTTCCCCGGCGGGCGGCGCTTCCGCACCCCGGCGCTGGTCCTCGCAATGATGTGGTTCCGTCTGCGTGATCTGCTGTAGGCTGGGGAAGCAATCCATGGCCTCCACGCATCCACCTCCGTCCCCCGCCGAGTACCGCCCCCACCCATGACCGACATCTCCAGCAGCGACGAGACTCCCCCCTCTTCGGATACCGCACCGGGCAAGGACGCCGCCCTGGACGCTGCCCCAGACGCCGCCATCGCCGAGAAGGCGGCGCAGGAGAATGTCCTGGTCCAGCCGATGCGGGACACGCATTTCGACTTCCAGCACAAGGTCTTCAGCCTGCCCGGCGCCTTCTTCTGCCAGGATCCGAACAGCAAGGATCCCGTGCTGAACATGCTGCTGGGCGACCTGAAGGTGGCGCTGGCCTTCCCCACCCTGATGGAGTCCTTCCAGATCGAGGACGGCACCCACGACGCCCGCCTTCTGGAGGTCATCGAACAGGGGCTGGCCTTCGTGAAGCAGATCCGGCCGGGCGAGGAAATCCCCGGCGAGCTGCTGGACGGCCGCGCCTCCTGGTCGGTGGAGGACAAGCACCGCATCGCCGCCAAGGGGCGGCTGACCATGCAGATCGTCTCGTCCTTTACCGGCAATGAGATCATCGTTTCCGACCAGTCGCAGCTGGAACAGCTGCTGGACGACCCGCAGACGCAGGAGAAGATGAAGGCGGCCTTCGCCAAGATCGCCGAGCGGCTGAAACTGACCAACAACCCCGAACAGTACCTGACCGACCGCATCGACGATCTGGCGCAGGAGCTGTCCTACATCGAGGCGCTGCGCGACCGCTTCCGGCACATCCGCCGCATCGAGCAGGCGATGGGCAAGCTCGCCACCATCTACCGCACCGACCGCACCTTCTGCAGCGAACTGAACCGGATGCAGGGGCTGATCCGCAAGCCGGTGCGCGAATACGACATGATTTTCGATCAGGCCGACGCCCAGACCGGCGACATCGTCGGCGCGCTGCGCAATTTCCACCCCACCATCCAGTTCATCCGCAAGATCCGCGACGATCTGCGCGCCAAGCTCTTGGAGTGGGAAGACCTGCTGCGCGGCTGGGACGACATCTCGATGGAGCGCTCCCCCAAGGTGGAGGCGTTGCAGAAGCAGACCTACCGGTTCCTGGCGAGCCGCTACATCGAGACGACGGTGTGGAAGCGGGGGGGATGAGCGCGGAAGGCCACCGCCGCCCCCTTCCCGTCACGCCACCCCGCGAAGCTCCTCCGCCCTGCTCAGATCGACGCTGACCAGCTGCGACACGCCCCGCTCCACCATCGTCACGCCGAACAGGCGGTCGACGCGGGCCATGGTCAGGCGGTGGTGGGTGATGATCAGGAAGCGGGTGTCGCCCTGCCGAGCGATGTCCTCGACCAGATCGCAGAAGCGGCCGACATTGGCCTCGTCCAGCGGGGCGTCCACCTCGTCCAGCACGCAGATCGGCGCCGGGTTGGACCGGAAAACGGCGAACAGCAGCGACAAGGCCGTCAGCGCCTGCTCGCCGCCCGACAGCAGCGAGAGGACCTGCAACTTCTTGCCCGGCGGGCTGGCGTAGATCTCCAGCCCGGCATTCAGCGGGTCCTCGGCGTTGACCAGCTCCAGATAGGCCTTGCCGCCGCCGAACAGGCGGGTGAACAGCTCTTGGAAGTCGCGGTTGACCACGTCGAAGCTGGCGACCAGACGTTCGCGCGCCTCGCGGTTGAGGCTGGCGATGCCCTGGCGCAGGCGGGCAATGGCGGCGGTCAGATCCTCGCGCTCGCCGTTCAGGCCGCCGATCTGGGCCTCCAGTTCCTCCGCCTCGATCTCGGCGCGCAGATTGACCGGCCCCATGTTCTCGCGCTCGCGCGTCAGCTTGTCGAGCCGCGCTTCCACCGCGCCCGCATCAGGCATCGGTTCGGCAGGGTCGAGGTCGGCGGCGGCACGGGTGTCCTCCGGCCGGCAGTCCAGACGTTCGGCGATGCGCTCCGTCAGGGTGCGCTCCTGCTGGAGCGCCGCGGAGACCGCGGCTTCGGCGCGGGCGCGCGCCTCACGCCCATCGGCCAGCGCCGCTTCGGCATCGTGCAGCGCCTGCTCGGTCGCGGCCAGACGGGATTCGGCCTCCGTCAGTGCTTCGGCGGCGCGCTTGCGGTCGCGCTCGGCCAGGGCGATGCGGTCGAGAAGCTCCTGGCGCTCCGCCGCGATCTCCACCGGTCGGTCGGCCAGCAGGGCGATCTCGCCGTCGGCCTCCGCGGCGCGCTGGCGCAGCTCGGCGACGCGGCCTCCGGCCCCGGCGGAGCGGGTGTCCCAGGACGCGGTTTCCGACTGGATGGCGGCAAGGCGCTGGCGCCGGGCCTGAGCCTCGCGGGTCAGCCGGTCCAGCGCATTCTGCCGCTCGGCCAGGACGGCGCGGCGCTCGGCCAGGGCGGTGCGCCGGTCGTTGACCTGCTCGCGCCCTTCGCGCGGGTCGGGCAACTGCTCCAGCAGGTCCAGCACCTCGTCGCGGCGGGCGGCGGCCTCGCCCTCCTCGGCGGCGAGCCGTTCCACCGCCTCCGCCAGCGCGGCGAGGCGGGTGGATGCGGCGTCGGCCTCGCGCGCCAGCTTGGCATGGCGGTCGCGGGCGGCGTTCAGCGCGGCGAAGCCGTCGCGCACGGCGTCACGGGCGCGGCGGTCGGCCTGGGCCGCCTCCTCGACCGTCCGCTTGGCGGCGTCCAACGCCTCGCGCGCCAGCTCGACCTGTTCCTCGGCAAGCTCCAGCTCGCCGCGCAGTTCGGCCAGCCGGTTGCGCTGCTTCAGGCGGATGGCGGCGGCAGTCGGGGCGCCGGCCTGCACGGTCAGCCCGTCCCAGCGCCACGCCCCGCCGTCGCGGCTGACCAGCACCTGCCCGGGCGCCAGCGTCGCCGCCAAAGCCGCACCCTGGGCGGCGTCGGCGACCACCGCGATGTGGGCGAGCGCGCGGCCGGCGGCAGGCGGGCCCTGCACATGGTTCGACAGCGGCACGGCACCGGCCGGCAGCGGTGCTGCCGCCTCATAGGCGGGAAGCATGCGCCAATGCACCGGGGCCGCCGTGTCGAGCGGCGCGGTCAGCGCGTCGCCCAGCGCGGCGGCCAGCGCCCCCTCATAGCCGGGCGACACCGTCACCGCATCGACCAGCGGCGGGAACTGCCCGCCGGCACCGGCTTCCAGCAGTTCGGCCAGCGCGCGTTCCTCGGCCCGCAGCCGGGCGCGGGCGCTGTCGGCGGCGGAGAGAGCCTCGCGGGCGCGGGACTGGGCCGGCTCGGCCTCCGCCTTCGCCAGTTCGGCGGCCTCGGCGGCGTCGCGGGCCTGCTCCAGCCGCTGGTCAGCCAGTTCGACCGCCAGTTCTGCCTCCGACAGGTCGGCGCGGGCGGCGATCTCCGCCTCCAGTGCGGCGCGCTGGGCCTGCTGCTCGGCCAACCGCTTGGCGAGGCCGGCGGCGCGGGTCTCCAGTTCGGCGGCCTGACGCTGGGTGGCGGCGCGCCGGGCCTCGTCGGTGGCGACCGCCTCGGTCAGCCGGGTCAGCTCGCGGTCGAGCGCATCGACCTGCTCGCGCGCTTCGGCCAGAGCCTCGCCGGCGGCTTCCTCCAGCATCTCCTCGTCGGCCTGCGCCTCGATCAGCCGGTCGCGCTCGGCCATCAGCCGGGCCAGCGCCTCGCCGGCATCGGCGGCCAGCGCCTCCTCGCGCCCGAGGTCGCCGGCGATCTGGCGCAGCCGCGCCTCCAGGGCGCGCTGCTGGTCGGCGACGCGCTTCTCCTCGGCGTCCAGTTGTTCGCGGGCGATCACCAACCGTTGCAGGGCGGAGGCGGCCCGCGCCTCGTCCTGGCGCTTCTCGGGCAGGCCGGCGGCGGCCTCGGTCCGGCGGGCGGCCAGTTGGTTGACGGCCAGCATGCGGTCGCGCACCTCGGCCTCGGCGGCTGCGAAGGCGGCATGGGCGCGGGCGCGCTCTTCCTGGGCGGCGAGCCAGCGCAGGTGCCACAGCACCGCCTCCGCCTTGCGGATCTGGTCGGACAGGTTGCGGTAGCGGGATGTCTGCCGCGCCTGCTTCTTCAGGCTTTGCAGCTGGGTATCCATCGCCCCGATCACGTCGTCGAGACGGGTCAGGTTGGTCTCCGCCGCCTTCAACCGCAGCTCGGCCTCATGCCGGCGGGAATGCAGGCCGGTGATGCCGGCGGCCTCCTCCAGCAGGGCGCGGCGGTCCTGCGGCTTGGCGGAGATGATCTGCGCCACCTTGCCCTGGCTGACCAGTGCCGGCGACGCGGCGCCCGACGCATTGTCGGCGAACAGAAGCTGGACATCGCGCGCCCGCACCAGCTTGCCGTTGATGCGGTAGTCGGACCCGGACCCGCGCTCGATCCGGCGGGTGATCTCAAGCTCGTCATGTTCGTTGAAGCCGGCGGGTGCCGTGCGCGACCGGTTGTCGACCGCCAGCGTCACCTCGCCCAGATTGCGCGCCGGCCGGCTGGAGGTGCCGCCGAAGATGACGTCGTCCATGTCGTCGCCGCGCATGCGCTTGGCCGAGGTCTCGCCCATCACCCAGCGCAGCGCCTCCACCAGATTGGACTTGCCGCAGCCGTTGGGACCGACGATGCCGGTCATGCCGGGTTCGATGACCAGGTCGGTGGCATCGACGAAAGACTTGAAGCCCGACAGGCGGAGACGCGTGAACTGCACTGGGATAAGAACCTTCGGTGTACCGGGCTTGGATGAGGTGCCGCATCCGGGGCCGAGCTGGCCCCGAACACGGCCACCTCTTACTTCAGCAGCTTGTCGATCGCCTTGGAGAATTCCTCGAACGACTGGGCGCCTTCGATGCGCGCCTTGCCGTCGTTCAGGATGAAGGTCGGGGTCGCCTCGACCTTGTACTGGTTCTGGCCGGTCAGGCGGCTGTTCAGGATGGCGTCGGCCAGCTCCTTGTTGGCGAGGCAGGCGTCGATGGTCTCCTGGCTCATGCCGGCCAGCTTGCCGTACTGGCCCAGCGCCTTGGCCGGGTCGGACGCGCGGCTCCAGGTCGCCTGGCTCTTGAACAGCACGTCGGTCAGCGGATAGTAGCGCTCGGCCGGGGCGCAGTGGGCCAGCATGCTGGCGCTCAGCGCCGCCTGATCGAAGGGGAAGTCGCGGAAGATCAGCTTCACCTTGCCGGTGTCGATGTAGGCTTCCTTGATCTTCGGCAGGATGTCGGTGTGGAAATGAGCGCAGTGCGGGCAGGTCATCGACGAATAGTCGAGGATCGTCACCGGCGCCTTCGGATCGCCCATCACGCGGTCGGCCATCAGCTCCGACACCGGCGGCAGGGTGGCCGCGGCCTGTGCCGCCGACGGCGCCGCGGTCATCGCGGTGCCGAACGCGGCGGTGAAGCCAATGGCCAGAAGACCGGCGATTCCCAGAATTTTGCGGTTCACTTTGCCCTCGTTCCTACCAGATGTTGACGTATAGACAATGACGCACCGCTGCGTCCAGCAGGGTGCGTCCAGCAGGCCGGTTAGCGCGCAGCCCGCTTCGGCCGGGCCATCAGAGAGCGGCCGAAGCGTTCCAGCGTGGCGCGCAGCTCCTCGTCCTCGATGGTCGCCGTGGTGGTGGTGATGCCGATCTCCTCGTCCATCGTCAGGGCGCGCGGGCGCACCACCGGCGACGGCGTGGACGGCAGGGCCGCGTGGATCAGCTTGATCTTCGCCACCGCCCGATAGCCGAAGAAGCTGTTGATGCGCTCGATGATCTGCGGTTCCAGATGCTGCAACTCCAGCGCGATGGCGCCCATCGCGCGGATGTGCAGGGTCGCCTCCTCCCGCTTGCCGCGGGGAAAGCTGAGCTTGTCGGGCGCGGTGCGCAGCGACAGCTGCTGGCCGACGATGGACGGCCAGTCGGTGATCAGCGCACCGAAGGCAAGCCCGCGCTTGCCCAGCACCTTGCCGGCGACCTCCGGAACGGATTGGCCGATGCGACGCGGTCCGCTCATGCTCTGCGATCACTCCTGTGCGGCCCCGGCCTTGGCGACCGGTTCCGGGTCATGTGGGTTGGCGGCACCCTAGCGCAAGCGTGGGCCGATGCCCAGCGCCCGGCCAGCGGGGTTGGGCCGGGGATTGGCCGAACACCCGGACGGACGCTTGGACGGGCACCTGCCCACTCCCTTCCCCAGACGCTCCGAACCCTCTATTTCTTCCATCATGATTCCAGATTCCATCGAGGCCGCCCGGCGGCTGCTGTCCTGGTACGACCGCCACCGCCGCGACCTGCCCTGGCGCGCCAAGCCGGGGGAGACCGCCGATCCCTACCGGGTCTGGCTGTCGGAGATCATGCTGCAGCAGACGACCGTCCCCGCCGCGGCACCCTATTTCCGCAACTTCACCGAACGCTGGCCGACCGTGCGCGATCTGGCGGACTCGCCGCTCGACGACCTGCTGGTCGCCTGGGCGGGGCTCGGCTACTACGCGCGGGCGCGCAACCTGCACAAATGCGCCCGCGCGGTGGTGGACCTTCATGGCGGGCGGTTCCCGGGCAACGAGGCGGAATTGCTGGAGCTGCCGGGCATCGGCGCCTACACCGCCGCGGCGATCACCGCCATCGCCTTCGGCCGCAAGGCGACCGTGGTGGACGGCAATGTCGAGCGGGTGATCGCCCGCATCTTCGCGGTGGAGGAGCCGCTGCCCAATGCCAAGCCGACGCTGCGCCGGCTGGCCGCCACCCTGACGCCGGACGTCCGGCCCGGCGACTACGCCCAGGCGATGATGGATCTGGGCGCCACCATCTGCACGCCGCGCAAGCCGAAATGCATGCTGTGCCCATGGGCGGACTATTGCGAGGCGCGCGCCGCCGGCATCGCCGAAACCCTGCCGCGCAAGGTCGCCAAGGCGGAGAAGCCGACCCGGCGCGGCGTCGCCTATTGGCTGCTGAACCCCGACGGCTCCGTCCTGCTGCGCCGCCGGGCGGAGGAAGGGCTGCTGGGCGGCATGGCGGAGGTGCCGTCCACATCCTGGGGGCCGGAGCTGCCCGGCGAGGCGGCGGTGGCGGCGCAGCAGCCCCTGCCCGCCCGCTGGCGCCGGCTGCCCGGCATGGTCCGCCATACATTCACCCATTTTCACCTGGAGCTTGAGGTGGTCGTCGGCCAAGCCGGTGCCGACTGGCATCTGGCCGACGGCAATTGGGTGCCGGTGGACCGGCTGGGCGATCACGCCCTGCCGTCGGTGATGGTGAAGGTGGTGCGCCACGCCCTCTCGCATGCCTGAGCGGGGCTGACGCCTGAGGGAGTGCCGATGGGAATGCCGCGTGCCGTGATCGCCCTTCTGGTCGCCCTGCTCGGCCTGTGCGGAGCGGCGCTTGCCGCCCCGCCCGGCGGGACGGAGGGAAAGGCGGGGGTGGCGCTGGTCCTGGCGCTCGACGGATCGGCCTCGATCACCACCGGCGATCTGGAATTCCAGCTGCAGGGCCATGCCGCCGCCTTCCGCGATCCGGCGGTTGCCGACGCGCTGGCCTCGGCCGGGGCGCGGGTGACGCTGGCGGCCTATTCCGGGCCGAACAGCCTGCGCGTGCTGATACCCTGGACCGCGCTGGACAAGCCGGAGGATGCCGGCCGCTTCGCCGACCGCATCGACGCCCTGCCCCGCGGCTTCCAAGGCGACTCGACGGCCATCGGCAGCGCCCTCGTCGAGGCGGCGAAATTGTTCGACCGGGGAGGCAAGGCGCCGCGGCAGGTGATCGATCTGGTGTCCAACGGGTTTTCCAATGCCGGGATCGAACCGGCCGAGGCGCGCGACCGGGTGACGAAGCGCGGAATCACCGTCAACGGCCTCGCCATCCTCGACGAATTCCCCTGGCTGGAGGAGTATTTCGAGGAATCGGTGATCGGCGGACCGGGCAGCTTCGTGAAGAGCGCCATGGACAAGGACAGCTTCGTCGCGGCATTGCGGCAGAAACTGATCCTTGAAATGGTCGCCCTGCCGGATCAAATGCCGAACCAAAGCGTCGCCGCAAGATAGGCGGCCGATAACAAAGCGAGAGGAGCGGGACCGTTGGAGCGCGTCGATTTCCTGGTGATCGGGGCCGGCATTGCCGGCGCATCCGCGGCCTACGAGCTGGCCGCACAGGGCCGGGTGCTGGTGCTGGAGCGCGAATCGCAGCCCGGCTATCACTCGACCGGCCGCTCGGCGGCGCTCTACACCCAGACCTACGGCCCGGCGCCGATCCGCGCGCTGACGGTGGCCAGTTGGGACTTCTACACCGCCCCGCCCGCCGGCTTCGCCGACCATGCGATGCTGACCCCACGCGGTGTCCTCATCGTCGGACGCGAGACCGAGATCGACCGGCTGGACGCGGAATACGACCAGGGCCGCAGCCTGACGCCGTCGGTGGAACGCTACGACCGCGAGCAGGTGCTGGCCCGTGCGCCCTTCCTGCGCCCGGACTATGTCGCCGGCGGCGTGTGGGAGCCGGATGCCCGCGACATCGACGTGCATGCGCTCCACCAGGGCTATCTGCGCGGGCTGAAGGCGCGCGGCGGCCGGGTGGTGACAGATGCCGAGGTGCGGACGCTCACCCGGCAGGACGGGCTGTGGGTGGCGGAGACCGGGGCCGGCAGCTTTGCCGCACCGGTGGTGGTGAACGCCGCCGGAGCCTGGGCGGACGAGCTGGCGAAGCTGGCCGGCGTCGCCACCGTCGGTCTGGTGCCGAAGCGGCGCACCGCCATCACTTTCGATCCGGTCTTCGAGACTCCGGCCGACAAGACCGGGCTGGACGGCTGGCCGATGGTGTCGGACGTGGCCGAGACCTTCTACGTCAAGCCGGATGCCGGCCGCCTGCTGGCCTCCCCCGCCGACCAGACGCCGATCGAGCCCTGCGACGTGCAGCCGGAAGACATCGACGTCGCCATCACGGTGGACCGGCTGGAACAAGCCGCGCGCTTTTCCGTTCGCAGATTGGCCCATCGCTGGGCCGGCCTGCGCAGCTTCGTCGCCGACAAGGTGCCGGTGGTGGGCTTCGCGCCGGATGCGGAGGGGTTCTTCTGGCTGGCCGGCCAGGGCGGCTACGGCATCCAGACGGCGCCGGCCATGGGCCGGGTGGCGGCCGGGCTGGCCACCGGACGCGGCCTGCCGGAGGATGTGCGGGCGCTGGGCGTGACCGAGCAGGATCTGTCGCCGGCCAGGAAGCGCTGAAAAGGAAATCGGATCGCCCGTCAGGGCGCAGGAGGCGTGCGATGCGTGTGCGTCGGTCGGTTGTGCGTCGGTCGGTTGTGCGTCGATTGGGGACGATGAGCGGGCGTGCCCTTGCCGTGGCGGCGCTGGCCGCCACCGGAGCGCTCGCCGGCTGCGCCAACCCTGCGGCGGACGAGGCGCTGGTGGCGCAGACCGCCCTGGTCGGCATGCCGAAGGAAACGCTGCTGTCCTGCGCCGGGGTGCCGGAACGCCAGGCCAGCGTCGACAACCGCGAGTTCTTCACCTACCGCAGTTCCCGCCTCGTCTCCTACCCAAGCCCGCCGCCAGTGGGGTATTATGGCGGATGGGGTTGGCCTTATTACGGCTATGGCGCCGGCTGGCCGTCCTATGGCTATGAAGTCAACAGCTTCGACTGTGAAGCAACCTTCAGTTTGAGAAATGGCGTTGTCGAGCGCGTCGTGTATGGCGGTGCCACCGGCGGTTCGGCGCGACTTGGTCAATGCTACGCCATCGTCCAGAACTGCATGGCGCTGGTTCCGCAACGGACAATCAAACCAACTCCTTGACTGGCTTGTCCATGCGACAACTCGTCACTGTTGCATAGCTGCTGCATCAGGAGAGGAAGGGTTGTAGCCCCTCTAGTACCCGTACTCGGTGTCTGGTAATAGCTCCATCGGCTGATGCCACAGAACAGCAACAACGCATTGCCTGGAGCAGACCCCATGACCATCCTGTCGCGCGCCGCCGCCGCCCTGCTGGCGACCTCGGCCCTCGTCGCCATCGCCTCCCCGTCGCTCGCTCAGGACTTCAAGGGTAAGTCGGCCGGCGACATCGTCGTCCGTGCGCGCGGCCTGGCCGTGCTGCCTCAGGAAAAGGGCACGATCAACAACACCACGCTGGGTGACGTCGGCTCGGCCAAGGTCGGCAACGACTACATTCCGGAAGTCGATTTCACCTACTTCTTCACCGACAACATCGCCGCCGAGCTGATCGCCGGCACCAGCCGCCACCGCGTGAAGGGCAACCTGATCGCCGCCGCCGGTGGCGTCACCGAGATCGGCAAGGTCTCGCTGCTGCCGCCGACCCTGACCGTGCAGTACCACTTCATGCCGAAGGAGCGCGTCAGCCCGTATGTCGGCGCCGGCATCAACTACACCCTGTTCTACAACGAGGATGCGGCCGAGAGCCCCAACGCCGGCGGCCTGCGCATCACCGACACCAACTACAAGAACCGCTTCGGCTGGGCCTTGCAGGCCGGTGTCGACGTTGCCCTGACTGGCAACTGGTCGCTGAACTTCGACGTCAAGAAGGTCTTCCTGAAGACCGACGTGACCGCCAACGCCCGCCTGGGCACCGCCGTCCTGCCGGTCACCTCGAAGGTCACGCTGGACCCGTGGCTGGTCGGCGTCGGCGTCGGCTACCGCTTCTAAGACCGGGTTTCGGGACCGGTCCCGGGCATCCGAAGGGCCGCCTCCCCCATTTGGGGGAGGCGGCCTTTTTTCTTTTTACCGTCAGCCTTGCGGATTGTACGGTCATTCCCATGATTCCGATATAGGGGTCATCGGAAGGGAGGCCGTACCGCCATGCATGTTGCAGCCGTTTTGAAGCGCAAGGGCAACAGGATCGTTTCCGCCGCACCGGACGACAGCGTTGCCGCCGTCACCCGCCTGCTGACCGAGCATCGGATCGGCGCCGTGCTGGTGATCGATGACGATGGACAGCCGGTCGGCATTCTGTCGGAACGCGACGTCGTGCGGGCGATCGCCCGCAACGGTGCCGCGGCTTTGGACGGCCCGGCCGCCAACCTGATGACGCGCGAGCTGATCACCGCCGCCCCGACCGACACCGTCGCCGACATGATGGCGGTGATGACCGAACGGCGCATCCGCCATGTGCCCATCGTCGAGGCCGGCCGGGTGATCGGCGTCATCAGCATCGGCGACGTGGTGAAGGCCCGCATCGACGATGCCGAGTTGGAGGTCGAGTCGCTGCGCGGCTACGTCGCCGGCATGGGCTGACCCGACTCCCGCAGCCTGAATAGCAAACGCCCCGCCGGATCGCTCCGGCGGGGCGTTTGCTTTTTGCTCGGAAAGAGCGGCGTCAGGCCGAGTGCGACTGCGGGAAGGCCATCGCCGCCTGGGTGCGGTTGCGCACGCCCAGAGACTTGAAGATCGCCGTCATGTGGATCTTCACCGTGCCTTCGGACAGGCCCAGCTCATGGGCGATCTGCTTGTTCGACTTGCCTTCGCGCAGACGGTCCAGCACCTCGCGCTGGCGCTGGGTCAGCAGCTGTTCCAGCTGCGGATCGGTCGGCGGAATGACCGAGCCGCCGCCACGCTGGTCGGGCTCGTTCCCTTCGCGCAGAACCGTCGCCGGCACATAGACGCCGCCGGAGAAGATCAGGTCGAGCGCGCTCAGCATGATCTTCACGCTGGACGATTTCGGGATATAGCCGGCGGCACCGTTTTCCAGCGCCTCGCGCACGTCGGATTGCGCTTCGGACGCGGAGATCACCACGACCTTCGCGTTCGGCTGCCGGTCACGCAGCATGCCGATGCCGGAAAAGCCGGGCCATCCCGGCATGCGCAGGTCGGTCAGGACGAGGTCATAAGCCTCGTCCTTCGATGCCGCCATGTCCAGAAGCTCATCGAAATTGCTTGCCTCCGCAAAGGTGGCATTATCTCGAAGCTGCTCAAGCAGACGGCGAAGACCTTCCCGAAACAGGACGTGATCATCACCGATCAGGATCTTCATCGCTCAAACTCCTGAACCATGCTGCCCCTCCAAAAGACGCCCAAAGGGCTTGAGAAAAGGAGGGGGTTGTCGCCACCCGCATATTCCCTAAAATCCAAAGGATATAGCAGGCACCGGCCGAACGTAATCTCTGTTGAGATGTAACACGCAGGGACGATGACCGACAACCGGAAATTAACTTTTGTCACCGCTCCGATGGCCTAGGGGACAGAGGCTGCACTTCCCAGCAGTGATATTTCCAAAGAGCTATGACAATTTTAGGCCAATGTGCGAATGCGCCGCTGGATCTGTCGGAAAAGAAAAAAACCGGTCCGGCGCCATGTTACGGCACCGGACCGGTTTTAAAGAGTCACAGTCCGGAGAACAATCGGACCAAGGATCGCGCCGTTCGTCAGAAGGCGGCGTCTTCCAGTTCCATCAGCGGCTTGGCGCCGGCGGCGATGGTGATGAACAGGCTGTTGGTCTGCGGCAGCAGCTTGGCCATAAAGAAGCGCGCGGTCTTGATCTTGGCCTCATAGAAGGCGGCATTGCCCTCCCCGGCTTCGAGCTTGGCCTGCGCCTTCTCCACCATGGTCAGCCAGGTCCAGCCCAGCGCCACCAGCCCGAACAGGCGCAGATAGTCGCTGGCGGCGGCACCGGCCTCCTCCGGATCCTTCAGGCCCTTCTGGGCGATCAGGGCGGTGGCCTGCTGGAGCTTGGCAAAGGCCTTGGCCAGCGGCATCACGAACTCGCCCAGCTCGTCCCTCTCCATCGCCGCCTCGATGTCGCGGCCGACGGGGTGGAAGAAGTGGCGGAGCAGACGGCCGATGTCCTGCGGCAGCTTGCGGCCGACGAGGTCGAGCGCCTGGATGCCGTTGGTGCCCTCATAGATCTGGCAGATGCGGGCGTCGCGGACATACTGCTCGACGCCGGTTTCCCAGATGAAGCCGTGGCCGCCATGGACCTGCACGGCGATGTTGGCCGACTCGAAACCGATGTCGGTGAAGAGCGCCTTGACGATCGGCGTCATCAGCTGGACGAACTCGTCGGCATCCCGCCGGGTGCGCTCGTCGGGATGCTTCTCCGCCACGTCGAGCTTGTAGGCGGTCAGTGCGCCGAGCGCACGCGCCCCTTCGGTGAAGGCGCGGGCGGTCAGCAGGTTCCGGCGCACGTCGGGATGGACGATGATCGGGTCGGCCGGCTTGTCCGGTGCCTTCACCCCTGACAGCGAGCGGCCCTGGAGCCGTTCGCGGGCATAGTTGACGGCGTTCTGGTAGGACACCTCGGCCAGACCCAGCCCCTGGATGCCCACGGCCAGACGGGCCGCGTTCATCATCACGAACATGGCGCGCATGCCCTTGTGCGGCTCGCCGACCAGCCAGCCGGTGGCGTCCTCGAAGTTCATGACGCAGGTCGACGACGCCTTGATGCCCATCTTGTGCTCGATGGAACCGCATGCGACACCGTTGCGCGCCCCCGGCTTCCCGTCGGCGTCGGGCATGAACTTCGGCACCAGGAACAGGCTGATGCCGCGGGTTCCGGCCGGCGCGTCGGGCAGGCGGGCCAGCACCAGATGCAGGATGTTCTCGGTCAGGTCATGCTCGCCGGCCGAGATGAAGATCTTGGTGCCGGTGATCTTGTAGGCACCCTCACCGTCCGGCACCGCCTTGGTGCGGATGATGCCGAGGTCGGTGCCGCAATGCGGCTCGGTCAGGCACATGGTGCCGGACCAGGTGCCGTCGACCAGCTTGGGCAGGAAGCGCTGCTTCAGCTCGTCCGAGCCGTACATCGCCAGCGCGTTGTAGGCGCCGAGCGACAGGCCGGGATACATGCCGAAGCTGAGGTTGGCGGAGCAGATGAACTCCTCCAGCATGGTGTTGACCAGCTTCGGCAGCCCCTGCCCGCCATAGGCCGGGTCGCAGGCCAGCCCCTGCCAGCCGGCCTCGATGTAGGTGCTGTAGGCTTCCTTGAAGCCCTTGGGCGTGCGGACCTCGCCATTCTCGAAATGGCAGCCCTCGCCGTCGCCGGACTGGTTCAGCGGGAACAGCACCTCCTCGCACAGCTTGGCGCCTTCCTCCAGCACCTGGCCGACGAGTTCCGGCGTGGCGTCCTCATAGCCCGGCAGGGCCGACAGCTTGTCCAGCCCGACGATCTCGTCCAGGACGAAGCGCACATCCTCAAGCGGAGCCTTGTAGATCGGCATCTCTCGTTCCTCCCCCTCAGTTCCGCAGCGGCTTGCCGGTGAGCAGCATGTGCTCGATCCGGTCGATGGTGCCGCCGGTGCGCACCAGACCCATGAACGCCTCGCGCTCCAGCCGCAGGATGTGGTCCTCGCCGACCGGCTTGGAGATGTCGGCCTCCTCGCCGCCGCTCAGCACCTCGGCCAGGGCGGCGCAAACCACCTTGTCATGCGGCGTGACCTTGCCCTGCAGGGCGAAGCCTTCCACCGCCAGTTCCATCGCCGCCTTGGCGCTGGGGCCGGGCAGGACGTAGCTGGCGGTCTTCTCCGGCGCGGTGTAGTCCGCCGCCAGTTCCAGCGCCTTGGCCTTGGCGTCGGCCAGCAGCCGGTCGCGGTTCATGGTGATGCCGTCGGTGGCGCGGAAATACAGCAGTTCCTTGGCCTCGGCCGCCGACTTGGCGACGGTGGCGGTGCTGATGATCTCGAAGGCCTTGGCGATGCCGGGCATCGGTCCGCGCGGTGCCTTCGGGTTGGCCTGATGGCGGGCCAGCATCTCGGTGCAGCCGCCCCAGGCCGGGATCAGCCCGACGCCGACCTCGACGAGGCCGACATAGGTCTCGGCATGGGCCTGGACATGGTCGGAATGCAGCAGGATCTCGCAGCCGCCGCCCAATGCCATGCCGCTGGGGGCCGCCACCACCGGGAAGGGCGCGTATTTCAGCGCGCGGTAGGTGCGCTGGCCGCCCTCCACCATCTCTTCGATCTGCGGCCACAGGCCGATGTTCAGCGCGAACAGGGCGAGGCCCAGATTGGCGCCGACCGAGAAATTGTCGGCCTCGTTGTGGATGACCAGCGCCTTCCAGTCGCCTTTCCCGTCGCCGATCAGGCGCATCGCCTTCTCGTAGGCGGCCATGATGTCGGCATCGACGGCGTTCATCTTGCTGGTGAACTCGACGCACAGCACGCCGTCGCCGATGTCCCACAGGCTGGCCGAGCCGTTCTTCCACACCGGCTTGCCGGCGGCGCGCTTGATGTCGGACAGCAGCAGCACGCCGTCCGGGCGCACCACCGTGTCATAGACGCCGGCCGTGGTCAGGTGCTGGAGCTTGCCGCCCTCCACCCGGTAGAAGGGACGGCCGGCGGCGGTCTCGACCAGCGCCGGGACCGGAATGCCTTCCGAGCGGCACAGCTCGGCGAACCAGCCGGTGCCCAGCCGGTCGATCAGCTCGAACGGGCCCTGCTTCCAGTTGTAGCCGAGCCGCATGCCCTCATCGACGGCGACGATGCTGTCGGCGATCTCCGGCACCAGGCTGGCGGCATAGGCCAGCGTCTGGGCCAGGACGCGGCGGGCGAAGAGGCCACCCTTGTCCGGATGCTCGCACAGCTTGCGCAGGTCGCGGCCTGCGGAGGACACGCTGTCCAGCCGGGCCTTCTCCGACGGGGCATATTCGCCGGTCTGGAGGTCGACCGACTCCTTCACCTTGCCGCCGCCGGCCTTGTTGATGCGGTAGAAGCCGCCCTTGCCCTTGCGGCCGGTATAACCGTCGGCGATCATCTTCGTGATGACCGGGTGCTCGCGCATCTGGCCGCGATAGGCGTCGTTGGCCGGCAGGGTCGCCGACATGCTCTTGGCGATGTGCGGCATCAGGTCGAGCCCGACCAGATCCATCAGGCCGAAGATGCCGGTCTTGGGGATGCCCATCGGACGGCCGCCGACGGCGTCCGCCTCCTCCACCGTCAGCCCCAGATCGACCGCGGCATTCACCGCCGCCTGGATCCAGAAGACGCCGATGCGGTTGGCGATGAAGCCCGGCGTGTCCTTGCAATGGACGACGCCCTTGCCGAGACGGCGGTCGCAGACATCGGCGATGGCGGCCAGCGCATCGGCGCGCGTGTCGGCGCCGCCGACGATCTCCAGCAGCCGCATGTAGCGCGGCGGGTTGAAGAAGTGGGTGATCAGGAAGTCCTTGGCGAACTGCTCGCTCTGCCCCTCCGTCAGCACCGCCAGCGGAATGGTGGAGGTGTTGGACGACACCACCGAGCCCGCCTTGCGCACCGGGTCGATGCGCTTATAGAGGTCGGCCTTGATCGCCGGGTTCTCGACGATGGCCTCGACGATCCAGTCGACGTCGGCCAGCAGGGTCAGGTCATCCTCAAGATTGCCGGGCGTGATCAGCCTGGCGTTCCTGGGATGCATGAAGGGGGCCGGATCGGTCTTCAGCATCTTTGCCACTGCACCCTTGGCGATGGCGCTGCGGTCGCCCTCCTTCGCCGGGATGTCGAGCAGGACGCAGGGGATGCCGGCGTTGGCGAAATGGGCGGCAATGCCGGCACCCATCACGCCCGCACCGATCACGGCGGCGCGTTCGATCTTCATGGTCGTTTCCTCCCCGATCCCGTTCGTCAGACCGCTTCCAGGATGGTGGCGATGCCCTGGCCGCCGCCGATGCACTGGGTCGCCAGCGCGAACTGCTTGCCTTCGCGCTTCAGCAGGGCCGCGGCCTTGCCGGTGATGCGGGCGCCGGTGGCCCCCAGCGGATGGCCGAGCGCCAGCGCGCCGCCGTCCGGGTTGATGCGGGACGGGTCGATGTCGAGGTCGCGCATGCAGGCGATGGCCTGGGACGAGAAGGCCTCGTTGATCTCGATGATGTCGATGTCGTTGATCGACAGGCCGGCGCGGGCCAGCGCCTTGCGGGTGGCCGGGACCGGACCCAGCCCCATCAGTTCCGGCGCGCAGCCGGCGACGGCGACCGAGCGGATCTTCGCCAGGATCGGCAGCCCGTGGGCGCGGGCATACTCCTCCGTCGTCACCAGCACGACCGACGCGCCGTCGGTCAGCGGCGAGGAGGTGCCGGCGGTCACGGTGCCGTCGGCGGTGAAGGCCGGCTTCAGGCCCGCCAGGCTGTCGGCGTTGGTGCCGGGACGGATGCAGCCGTCCTTGTCGACCAGACCGGCCGGGGTCTGGATGCCGACGATCTCATCGGCCAGGCGACCGGCGGCTTGCGCCTCCGCGGCCTTGGCGTGGGAGGCGACGGCGAGCGCCTCCTGCTCGGCGCGGGAGATGGCGTATTTGCGGGCGACATTCTCCGCTGTGATGCCCATCGAACAGTAGGCTTCCGGATAGGACTCCTTCAGCGCCGGGTTCGGCATCGGGTTGAAGCCCATGATCGGCACGCGGGTCATCGATTCGACGCCGCCGCAGACGAAGACCTCGCCGGCGCCCATCTGGATGGCGCCTGCCGCCTGGTGGATCGACTGCATGGAGGAGCCGCAATAGCGGTTCACCGTGGTGGCCGCCGCGGTCTGCGGCAGCTTGGCCAGGAAGGAGATGCTGCGGGCGACGTTCAGCCCCTGCTCGCCCTCGGGGAAGGAGCAGCCGACGATGACGTCCTCGACGTCCTCGGTCTTCAGGCCGGTGCGCTCGACCAGCGCCGCGATGACGCGGGCCAGCAGATCGTCGGGGCGGACCTTGGTCAGCTCGCCCTTGTGGGCGAAGGCGAAGGGCGAACGGGCATAACCGGCGATGACGACCGACTTCATGAGTGCTTCTCCTCCATGTCCTGCGTCTCCGTGATGCCGTTGCGGCTGAGATGCTCGGAGATCTGGGTGTCGATGGTGCACAGCTCCGCCAGCGTCTGTTCGACGTCGGCAAGCTGCTGTTCAAGTGCGGAAATCCGGCGGCGCGCGATGGAGCGCATGTAGCGCATCTGCTCGATCTGGGCGTCGTCGGTGTCGTAGAGGTTCAGGAAATCCTTGATCTCGGCCAGGCTGAAGCCCAGCCGCTTGCCCCGGCAGATCAGCGCCAGCCGGGCGCGGTCGCGGTGGCCGTAGACACGGGTGCCCCCAGGGGCGGTGCCGATCCGCTCCGGCGACAGCAGCCCTTCATCCTCGTAATGGCGGATGGTGCGGTGGGTCAGACCGAACTCCCCGGCCAGTTCGCCGATGGCGAGCCTGGGGCCGGACAGGCAGCCATCGCCGTCACCCTCCCCCGCCTCCATCGCGCCGTTGCCGAACGAAAGCCGATCCACTCCGCCTGCTCCCTTCCTTGACGTTTACGTAAAGGTAAGGTCGATGCCGCTTGCTGTCAACAGACTTGTTGACCATGCCAACCAGTTGGCAGGCCAGCAGGCCGGAGGCACGGATCGGCGCCTTGGGACGGCGACAGTTCAGTCCCTAACGGGTGCGGCGCGCCCGCACAGTGACAGGATGCCACGCCCCGCCGATGACGGCGGCTGTGGCAGGCTTCGCGGTGAATGCACGCCTCCTCGCCGTTGCCCACACTCGGATGTGGGAAGCGGGGGCGGCGAATAACAGACGGCCGCAAGGCCGTGACGGGTTCAGGGCGGGTTTTGAAGTTTTCGGGCGGATCAGGACAGGGGACAGGAGACAACCCATGTCGGCGCGCGCCATCGTATCGTTGGGCGTCTGGATACTGGCCATGGTGCTGATCGGCACCATGACCGTCGGCCTCGCATTGGCCTTCTACCTGATGCTGACCCTGGCATTCGCCGTGGTGGTGGCGGGCCTGACCCTCCTCGCCCGGCGGCGGGAGAGCCACCGGGGCGAACAGAGCTACCTTTAGACGTCGTCAACTCGGTTGGGGGCGCCGGTGCCGGCGCCCCCTCCGCTTGTGCCTGCTTTACTCCGGCAGCACGCGCAGCCGGGAGGCGGCGGTGCGGGCGGACAGGTGGGGACGCTGGAGATCCTGCACCTGGGCGCCGGGGGCCGCGAAGTCGCCGGGGGTGACGGCGCGGACCAGATAGACCAGCCGGAAGCGGGGGGCCGCCTTCGGCAGGTCGACGGCGGCCAGGAAGCGGTCCTCGCGGAACTCGACATTGCGGGCCGACGACAGCTCGCCCAGCCAGGACAGCTTGCCGAGCTGGCCGCTGTTGGCGAGCCGGACATTCTCGATCTCGAAGCCGGCCGGCAGCGGATCGCTGACCAGCACCGAATGGTCGAGCGGGTCGCCGACCTCGCCCTCCAGGATCACCACCAGCAGGTCGTTGTGGCGGATGCCGGCCGGATCGACCGGACGGCCGGCCATGTCGAACAGGCGGCGGCGGATGGTCATCCCCTGCTCCTCAGCACCGGCCGGCTGGTCGGGCACGCCCGTCACCGACAGGATCTGCCTGACCTCGCCGCCCAGATTGCGGATGGCGGGCGGGGCGGCGGGATCGACGGCCAGGATCTGCGGCTTGGCGTTCTCCACCGTCTGCTCGCCGATGGCGAGCTTCATCGGAGCCGCCCGGTCGATCAGCGCCTTGGACGCCAGCAGCAGCCAGGCCTGCTCCTGCAGGTTGGTGGTGCGGACGGCGGCGAAGGTCTTCGCCACACGCTCGGCGGCCTGGAAGATGCGGTCGCGCTCCACGGCACCGCTCTCCGCCATCAGGAAGACGACACCGGCCTCGTCGCGCAGGGAGGAGCCGTGGTCGCGCAGGCTGGATGTGACCATGCGGGCGCCGGACAGCTTGGAAAAGGCTTCGGCAGCACCCGGCTGGTCGCCGAGCACGGCGGCCGCCGCGGCGATCTGCGCCCGGGCGAAGTCGGTCGGCAGCCGGTCCCAATAGTTCTCGCGGAAGTACCGCACCGCACCGGCGTCGATCATCTTGGCGCGTGCCAGCACATGGAGTGCATAGGCGCGGCCCGGCAGGTCGGCGGTCTCGACCCAGGCGTTGTCGATGGCCTGCTTCAGCCAGTCCAGACCCTTGCGGTAGGGCTGGTCGGGAATGCGGTAGCCCGCCGCCTTGGCCCGGCCCAGCACATCCACCGCATAGGCGGTCAGCCAGGGATCGAGATCGCCCTTCGGCGACCAGGGGGCGAAGGCTCCGTCGATGCGCTGGAAGGTCAGCAGCCGGTCGACGCTGCGCTGGACACGCGCCTTGATGCGGTCCTCCGGCGCGATGCCGAGGCCGGCGGCGACGTCGCTCAGCGACAGCAGCGGCAGGATGCGGCTGGCGGTCTGCTCCGCTCCGCCCGCGGCGGCACGGTCGAGCGCGAAGAGCAGGCCCGGCACGTCCAGGTCCGGCAGCGGCGCGATCTCCGCACCGACCGCGACGGTTTCCGGCCGCAGGCCGGCGGCGATGTCGGCGGGAACGGTCAGGCCCTTGTCGGTCGGCAGGGCGGCAACGTTGCGGCGCGACACCGGCGGCGTGGCCGGACGCACCGTCACATCCCAACGGCGGGTGACGCGCACGCCGTCGGGACCGGTGACGTCCAGCGTGACATGGCCGGCCCCGACGGCGGTGGCGGTCAGCACACGGCCGGCGGTCGCCCGCTTGCCGCGCGCCAGCTTCGGCACGGCCAGCTCGTTGCCCGATTCGCCGGCCGCCTCACCGCTGGACTCCGTCCGGACGATGGAGACGGCGCCCTCGGCGGTCAGGGTCATGCGGTAGTCGCCGGACGGGCCGTTCAGGTTGTCGAGCGACAGCAGGACCTGCGCCGTATCGCCGGGGGCGAGGAAGCGCGGCAGCACCGCGTCGGCAACCACCGGGTCGCGCACCAGCATCTGGCTTTCGGCCTGGCCGATCCGCCCCTCGCTCCAGGCCACCGCCATCAGGCGCAGGCGCCCCTGGAAATCGGGCAGATCGAGGGGAACCGAAAGCTTGCCGCCGGCGCCGACGGTCAGGATGCCGGAATAGAGCGAGACCACCCGTTCCGACTTGGGCGGAACCATCCCGGAGATCTGGCGCAGGCGCGGCGTCGGCTGCACCGGCGGCCGGGCGGCGTCCAGGCTGGCCGGATCGATCAGGCGGCCGTAGGAATCGCGCAGCTCCACGGTCAGCGGGCGCTTGCGCAGGTAATGGCGGGCCGGATCGGGCGAGGGCTGGTCGGTCAGCTGCATCACCGATTCGTCGACGGCGGCCAGCGTGACGAAGGCCTGCTTGCCCTCGGCGACGCCCTCCACCGCGATGTCGGCGGTCATGGCGCGGCGCGGCTCCGTCTCCGCCGGGGCGGAGAGGCGGACGTCCAGCGTGCGCGGGGCCTTGTCCATCGCCAGCCAGGCGAGGCCGACGGCGCGGCGCGGCGGCTTCTTCGACTGCGGGTCGGAGGTGGCGAAGGCGGTCGCCAGCACATGGGCACCGCTGGTCCAGCCCTGCCCGACCGGGATTTCCAGGAAGGCGCCCTGCGGACCGATGGCGCGGGTGACGGCATAGCTGACGCCGCGGTCGGCCACCGCCACCAGCACCTGGCTGTCATAGGGCGGCTTGACGAAGACCCAGGCGCTTTCGCCGGAGCGGTAGGCCGGCATCATCACCGAGACGTCGACCGCGTCCGGGCGGTCGCCGGCGGTCGGGGTCATCCACCAGCCGGCGGCGAAGCGGAAGCTGCTGGCGACGCCGGTCTTGGGATCGAACACCTCCAGCCGGTAGCGGCCGGCGGCGACCGGGGTCTCCACCGAGGCCGGGGCGGCGGCCTGGGCCGACAGCGACCCGCCGGTCACCCGCTGGTCCTTCACCGTGACCTTGTAGTCCCAGCGGCCGTTGGCCTCGTACCACGCATAATCGTACTCCTCCTCGAACAGCTCGTAGGAGAGGTCGGCGCGGTCGGTCGGCTTGCCGTCGGGGCCGACGGCGATCACGTCGAAGCCGGCGGTGGCCCCCTCCGGCACGCCGTCGCCTTCGAAGCGCGGCTTGATACCGACGGCGAAGGGCTGGTGGCGCACCGGCAGCACGAAATCGCGGCCGACCGGGCGGCCGCCGATGTCGAACAGGGTGGCGCGCACCACCGCCTCCAGCGGGCGGGTGCTGTCGGGCGGACGCGGCAGCTTGACCTTCAGGCGGGCGGAACCGTTGGAATCGGTGATGAAGCCCGGCAGGTCGGCGCGGGCCGGCTTCACCTCTTCCTGAACCAGGCCGAAATGATAGCCCGGCAGGCTGGGATA
The DNA here is from genome assembly GCF_003116035.1 of Azospirillum sp. TSH64. Taxonomy (GTDB): domain Bacteria; phylum Pseudomonadota; class Alphaproteobacteria; order Azospirillales; family Azospirillaceae; genus Azospirillum. The sequence goes on along the minus strand of NZ_LGQW01000015.1, from coordinate 6,558,383 downwards.
GGGGTTGGCGGCGGCGCGCAGCGTCACCGTCAGCTCGCCCGGCAGGCCGGAAGCCGGCGCGCCGTACAGATAATGGCTGTCGAGCGCGATGTCGGCCTCGCCGTCGGAGGCCAGCTCCGTCGTCGGGGAGGCGAGCGCCACGTCCAGCCGCGGCGGCACGAAATCCTCCAGCAGGAACTCCACGCGGCCGATGGCCGGCCCATCCGGCTCGGCATGGGCGGTGACGACCCAGTTGCCGGGATAGGCGTTCATCGGCAGGTCGATGCGGGTGGCATAGCCGCCGGCCCCGCTGTCGGCCAGGCTGCGCCGCTCCACCTCCAGCCCGTCGGGGCGCAGAACGCGGATGGTCAGCTGCTTGCCGGCCGGCGGCGGGTTGAGGTCGGCATCGCGCAGCAGGGCGGTCAGCTGCACCGTCTCGCCCGGCCGGTAGATGCCGCGCTCGGTGTATAGATAGGTGTCGAGTCCGCCGGCGGCCGGCCGGACGACGCCGACCGGCTTGTCCTGGGCCTCGGCCGGCGGGGCGCCGCCGGCGGTCAGGTCGAGAACGGCGAAGTCGCCGTCGCCGCGCGCGGCGAACAGCGCCTGGACCGGCTCGGCCCCGGCGGCGCGCAAGGCGGCGAGGTCGAAGCGGCCGAGCCCGTCCTCGCCGGTCTGGAGGCGTCCCAGCTCGGTGCCGTTGCGGGCGACCAGACGCAGCTCCACCCCGGCGGCGGGTGCGGCGGTCTGGACGGAGCGGGAGAACACCACCAGCGAATCGTCGCCGAGGATGGTGTTGAGGCCGAGGTCGGAGACGACGAACCATTGGGTCGCCTTGCGGTCCCAGCCGCCCGGCTTGATCTCGTCGGCACCGGCGATGGCGACATAGACGCCGGGGTCGAGCTTGCCCAGCACGGCATCGATCGGGAAGGCGGTGGTGACGGTGCGGTTCGGCTGGTTGCCGATGCCCATCTCGCCGCGCCAGACCTCCTGGCCCGACTTGTCCAGGATCTCGCCGATGTCGTAGTCGGTCATCTGCTGGGTGATGCGGCCGAAATAGATCTTCTCGACCAGCGCCCGGTCGGCGATGCGCAGGACCTGCAGCTTCGCCCGGTCCAGATTGATCGAGCGCAGCGGCAGCCCTTCAGCGCCGACACGCGGCAGGATGTAGCCGGCGCCGCGGAAGGCCAGCGACGGCTTGCGGTTGGGCACCTGCACCTCGCGGGTGTCGGCGGCCGGCAGGCGCTTGCCGTCGGCGCCGGGCAGCCCGTCCTTCAGCGTGACGCGGTAGCTGTCGCCGTGGCGCAGCCCCTCGACGCAGAGCGTGCGGTCGCGGGCGATGGCGGCACCGTCGACCGCCGGCTCCACCGTGACATAGTCGCGGTAGTTGACGGCGCGCGACCGCTCCAGCCGGTCGGTGAAGGTGAAGCAGGCCTGTGGCGTATCGCGCTCCGCCACCACCTCGACGCTGGATACGCCGAAGGGCACCGGCTCGGCCGGCGGGTCGGCGGCGAAGGTCTGGGATACGGTGAGCGTGCCGGAGCACGCGGCAAGAACGGCACAGACACGCGCCAGCGCACGCAACATTATAGACAGGCCCCAATTCCGCGGGTGGATCCGAAGGCACGCGGCCGGGGGCAGCCCTGGCGTCGGCTCGGACCTGGATAAAACCGGCGCGGAGTATGCCCAAGCGGCAGGGGTTTCGCCATGGCTTTGCGGCGCCGTCCCGAAGATCGCCTTGATCGCATGCCGGAAATGAGTGCAGGCGCGAGGGTCAGGCGGCGAATTCCAGCGTGACCTGGCTGCCCTGCCCCGGCCGGCTGTCGATGCGCAGGCTGCCGCCATGTGCCTCGATCAGCGACTTGACGATGGGCAGCCCCAGGCCGGTGCCGCGGCCGGGCTGGGTGGTGAGGGCGGAGGTCTGGCCGAAGGGGATGGAGGCCTGCCGCAGCTCCTCCGCCGTCATGCCGATGCCGTTGTCGGTGACGCGGACGACGCAGCGGCCATTCACCCCGCGCGCGACGCTGACCAGCACCCGCCCGTTCTCGGGCGTGAATTTCAGGGCATTGCCCAGCAGGTTCAGCAGCATCTGCTTCAGCGCCCGCTCGTCCGCGCGCACCAGCGTGGGCAACAGCGGGCGGTTGATCTCCAACCGGATCGACTTCTGCTCCGCCTGGGGGGTGACGATGCGGAGCGCCCATTCGGCGGCGGCGACCGGGTCGACATCCTCCATCAGCAGGGCGAATTTGCCGGCCTGCAGGCGCGACAGGTCGAGGATGTCGTCGATCAGGGTCAGCAGATGCTGGCCGGACGCATGGATGTCCTTGGCATAATCGGCATAGCGCTCCCCGGCATCCGGCCCGAACATCTGGTCCTTGATGATCTCGGAAAAGCCGAGGATGGCGTTCAGCGGCGTGCGCAGCTCGTGGCTGACGCGGGCCAGGAAGTCGCGGTTGACCGCCAGCGCCGCCGCCAGCCGTTCGGCGTTGCGCTGCTGGACCAGCAGGAAGGCGGCGACCAGCAGGATGGAGACGCTGAGCAGCGCCGCGATGATCCGCATCTGCCCGCGGAAGCCGGCGACAGCGGCGTCGATGTCCTTCACCGCGATGCCGACGACGAGAATCAGCGGATAGCCCTCGACCGGCCGGTAGGCGTAGGCGCGGCGGATGCCGTCGGCGATGCTGTCCTGCCAGAAAACCCCGCTCAATGACTGCTGCAATGCCACCCACAAATTGGAGCCGGAGCCGTCGAGCCCGACGGAATCCTTTCCGTCCTTGGAGCCGCGGGCGCGGATGACCCGGTCGAGCCCGACCAGCGTGACCACCCCGTTGCGGCCGACATCGGCCTGCCGGTAGAAGCCCGAGAGATGATCGGGATCGACATTGGCGACCGCCACGCCGGCGAACTCCCCCGCCGCATCCTCCAACCGCCGGGAAAAGCGCAAGAGCGGCCGCCCGGTCGCCGACCCGTTGAAGGGCAGGCCGATCTTCATCAGCGACCGCCCCTCCCCCTGGTGATAGGCGATCAGGCCGCTGCCCTCCAGCCCTTCGGTCGGCCCCGTCCCCTCGCTGCGGAAAAGCTGGGCGCCATCGGGACCGAAGACGCTGAAATGATGGATCAGGCCGGCGTCGTAGAGCCCGTCGTCGATGATTCGGCGGGCGCGGGGCAAGCCGCCCTCGGCATAGCGTTCGGCGAAGGAGCGCAGCGTGGTGTCGACGTCGTGCATGGTGCGGCTGGTGCTGCTCTCATAGGCGCGTGCCGTCGTCTGGGCATTGACGATGGCCTCCCGTATCTGGCCGTCCAGCATGGAGGACGCCATCAGGGCATAGCCGGCCCACACCCCGGCCAGCGCCAGGGCGGTTGCCATCAGGATGCCGTTCCGGATGGACAGCGCCCTGACAAAGGGGAAACGAAAGGTCGGGAGACGTGGCATACCCTGCGCTCCGCCGTTCCACCGCCCCCTGCATCCGGTCCGCAGCGCCGATCTGTAACGTCGGGCGCGATGCGGCGGGGGTGGAGCCGATCATCGCGCCAATTTGTTAAGACTTGTCAAATATCCTGACTGTTTGTCCACCTACCAATTGTGCCCGCGGATTTCTATTTTGACACGAAACGGTGCCGCAGCCGGTCGATGGCGGTGTCGAGCACTTCGTCCTTCTTTGAGAAGCAGAAGCGCACGACGTTGGTCGGCGCGTTTTCCACGAAGAAGGCGCTGACGGGGATGGCGGCGACCTTCGCCTCCGCCACCAGCCAGCGGCAGAAGGCCTGGTCGTCGCCGTCGAAGCCGAAACGCGAGATGTCGGCGGCGACGAAATAGGTGCCGGCGCTGGGCAACACCTCGAACCCTACCGAGGCGAGGCCTGCCGACAGCCGGTCGCGCTTGGCCTGGAGCCCGGCGGCGAGCCCGGTGAAATAGGCCTCCTCCTTGCCCAGCCCGTAGGCGACGGCGGTCTGGAGATTCGGCGGGGTGGTGAAGGTCAGGAATTGGTGCGCCTTGGCGACCGGCTGCAACAGGTGGGGGGCGGCGGTGACGTAGCCGACCTTCCAGCCGGTCAGCGAGAAGGTCTTGCCGGCCGACCCGATCTTCAGGCAGCGGTCGCGCATGCCCGGCAGGCTCATCAGCGGGATGTGGCGGCGACCGTCGAAGACGATGTGCTCATACACCTCGTCGCAGACCGCCAGCGCGTCGTGGCGCTGCACGAACTCGGCGATCAGCTCCAGCTCGGCACGGTCGAAGACCTTGGCGGCGGGGTTCAGCGGATCGTTGATCAGCACCAGCTTGGTGCGGGGAGAGAAGGCGGCCTCCAGGTCGGCGCGGCTGAAGCTCCAGTCCGGCGCCTTCAGCGAGACGAAGCGCGGCACGCCGCCGGCCAGCCGGACGATGGGCAGGTAGCTGTCGTACATCGGCTGGAACAGCACCACCTCGTCGCCCGGATTGATCAGGCCGAGCAGGCAGGCGGTCAGCGCCTCGGTCGCGCCGGACGTGACCATCGTCTCGGTCTTCCAGTCGACGTCGAGCCCGTAGAAGCGGCCGGCGTGGGCGGCCAGCGCCTGACGCAGGTCGGGCGTGCCCATCATCGACGGGTACTGGTTCCACCCGGTCAGCAGCGCATCGGCCGCGGCTTGCAGCACGTCGGCCGGCCCGCGGTCGTCGGGGAATCCCTGGCCCAGATTGATCGCGCCATGCTCCTCCGACAGGCGGGACATGACCTCGAAAATGGTGGTGCCATAGCTGGACAGCAGCGCGTTGCCCGACTTCACCGCAAAACCTCCTCATGCGAACGGACGCACAAGATGGCCGCTGCGGGGCAATGCTGTCCAGTGCCCGCTTCCGCAGGGCTGACGGTTGCGGGTTGATCACGGAATCGTTCGGACTCCCACCGAGCGATGGAGACGGCCATGGTATGGCTGTTGCATACTCAGGTAAGTTTCCGTCCCAAGGAGTGAAATTCCGATGTCGTTTTCTTCCCGCTGCCGCGGTGCCGCCCTGTCGGCTTTGGTCCCGGCCCTGGTCCTGTTCGGGCTGGCCGCTTCCGCGCAGGCTGCGGAACCGATCAAGGTCAAGGTGTTCGTCGGCTCGATGTTCGAGATCGGCAAGAACACCGGCGACCGCGCCGGCGAGTTCCAGCACTGGTACGAGCGCTATTGGCAGACGGCCGAGCCGATCACGGTGAAGGGCGCGTTGAACCCGGTCTACTGCAACGCCGACGGCGTCTGCGGATCGGTGCTGGGCATGGGCAAGGTCAGCTCGTCGGCCTCGATGCAGGCGATCCTGCTGAACCCGCAGCTCGACCTGTCGCAAGCCTATTTCATGGTCACCGGCGTGGCCGGCACCCCGCCGTCGCGCGGCACCATCGGCGAAGTGAGCTGGGCGACCTGGGTGGTCGACTATGACCTCGGCCACCGCTGGGCGCCGGAGGAGAACAAGGCGGGCGAGCCGACCTTCATGCCGCGCAAGGGCTACGAGGCGGTGCGGCTGTTCCCGATGAATCCGGCGCTGGTGTCCTGGGCGATGCGCCTGACCGCCGACACGCCGCTGAAGGACAGCGACGCCGCCCGCGCCTACCGCAAGCGTTATCCGCAGGAAGCGGCGCAGCGTGCTCCTTTTGTGGGCACCGGCACCCACATGACGGGCGACACCTTCTTCCACGGCCCCGGCATGTCGGCCCAGGCGCAGTACATCGCCAAGCTCTATGGCGCCGACGACTACGTCATCACCGAGATGGAGGCGGCGGCGATCACGCTGGTCATCAAGCGGCTGCAAGGCTCCGACCGGGTGATGAGCCTGCGCGGCGCGGTCAATTTCGACCAGGGCAACCCGAACGAGACCACGCTTCAGCACCTCGACCCGAAGCCGGGCGAGACCGCCGGCGGCTTCGCCGAGACGGTGGAGAATGTCGAGCTGGTCGGGTCGCGGATGGTCGACCACATCGTCGGCCATTGGGACCAGTGGAAGGACGGCGTTCCGGCCCTGCCCGCTCCCTGACCAGCGGGATCGTCGACACCTGCCGGGAAACCGCCCGGCAGGTGCGCGGATCATTCGCCTTACTTATCGACGCCGTAAATCTTGCGCAGGCGGCGGTTGCGCAGCTTCAGCCGGATGCGTTCGACCGGGCTGAACATGCGGGGGTAGCGGCGCTTGCCCCGCACGAACAGGCGGCGGGCGTCGGCGGAGTTGCGCAGCACCAGCACGCCGCCGAGCAGCATCACCGGCAGGCCGCCGGGACCGGGCAGGGGGGCGATCAGCAGGCCGAGCAGGATGATCGTGCATCCGGCGCCGATCAGGGCCAGCTGTCGCACGCGCGCGAAAGACAGCGTCTGGGCGGTATCGGGAGGACTCATCTGCGGTTCGACAGGCTCCAAGCTTTGCGGTCGTCCGCATATGGGCCTGGGGGAGCGGCTCGAAAAGGCCCCCCTCCCCTTTGCAGGTGTGGGAGCGCGTCTTCTCCCGCCCCGGAAAGGGGCTGAACTCAATGCCCCGATTTTCAATGCAGCGTGCGCATCGGCTCCACCGTCGCGGCGCGCAGGCGGGCCGGGTCCAGGCGGCTGAGGGCGGCGTCGCGTTCGGCGGGCTTGGGCTCCCAGCCGAATTCGCGGATCAGCTGGTCGCGGGCGGCGACGGCGCGGCGGGACAGGTGGGCGCAGCCGTCCGGCGAGGCACTCCGGCTCGGCGGCGGGCAACGGCGGTCGGCGCAGCTTTCCAGCATCAGGCGGATCATCCGCTCGCGCTTGGCGGCGTCGACATAGCCCATCTGGTCGAAATAGAGCTTGGTGAAGGCCAGTTCGGTGACGCGGGCCTGGGCCTTGCGGTCGCCGACGATCACCGCCGCCACCATCTCCACGCAACGGCCGGCGAAATGCGGCAGCGGTGCTGTGCCGTCGTCGGCACGGTCGAGCAGGCGGCTCGGCAGATCGACCAGCCGGCCGGTCACGTCCTTCACCAGATAGCGGCGCCACACCGACATTCCCGCCTCCCGTCAGGCTTCAGCCCCCGACGGGAAGCCTACACCAGACGGAGGGAACACGGAACCTGTCATGAACACACGATCCCGTGAACGGACGTGTTCCGGCGCGCCTGCCCCTCAGCGCGGCACCAGCGGCCAGAAGATCGCGATGGCCGTCGTGCCGAACACCACCACCATGATCGACAGCGGCAGGCCGAGCCGCCAGTAATCGCCGAAGCGGTAGCCGCCGGGGCCCATCACCAGCGTGTTGCACTGGTGGCCGATGGGGGTGAGGAAATCGCAGCCCGCCCCGATCGCCACCGCCATCAGGAAGGCGTCCGGCCGCAGCCCGAGATGGGTGGCGAGGCTGGCGCCGATGGGCGCCATCACCAGCACCGTCGCGGCGTTGTTCAGGAAGGGCGTCACCGCCATCGCCGCCACCATGATCATCGCCAGCGCCCCCACCGGCGGCAGGCCCTGCGACAGGTCCGACAGGAAACCGGCGATCAGCTCGGTGCCGCCGGTGGTGCGCAGCGTCTCGCTGACCGGGATCAGGGAGCCCAGAAGCACCAGGATCGGCCATTCGATGGCCTCGTAGGCATCGCGCAGGCTGACCACCTTCAGGGCGGTCATCGCCACCGCCGCCCCGAAGAAGGCGATGGCGACCGGCACCAGCCCGGTGGCGACCAGCGTGACGGTCAGCCCCAGCACCGCCACCGCCACGGCGCGCTTCGGCGTGCGGCCGATGGCGAGGTTGCGCTCGGCCAGCGGCAGGCAGCCCAGCTCGGCCAGCGTGTCGGAGACGGCGGCCTGCCGGCATTGCAGCACCACCAGATCGCCCGATTGCAGGCGGATGCGGCGCAGCCGCTGACGGATCGGCCGGCCGCGCCGGCTGAGCGCCACCAGGTTGGCGCCGAACCGCTCGCGCAGGTTCACCTCCTCGATGCTGTGGCCGATCATGGCGGAGCGCTGCTCCACCACCGCCTCGACCACGGCGACGTCGTCCTCGTCCTCCACCCCCTCCTGGCCCTTGTCGTGCATCATCCGGAGGCCGGCGCGCTTGACCAGATCGCCCAGCGCCGTGGTGTCGCCCTCCAGCACCAGGATGTCGTCGGCGAACAGCACCCAATGGCCCGACGGGACATAGCGGCGGTAATTCTCGCGCACGATGGCGGCGACGGTCACCTCGCTCTCGCCGAAGGACTCCAGCTCCTCCACCGTGCGGCCGACGAACTGCGATCCGGCGGGCAGCAGCGCCTCCGCCGTGTAGTCGTCGATGTTGAAGGCCGGGCCGGCCCCCGCCGCCCGCCCCTTCGGCAGCAGCCGGTAGCCGACCGTCAGGAAGGCGACGCCGACCACCGCGATCACCAGCCCCACGGGCGTGAAATCGAACATGTGGAAGGGCTCGCCCGTCATCTCCGCCCGCACCCGCGACACGATGATGTTGGGCGAGGTGCCGACCAGCGTCATCAACCCGCCCAGCAGCGAGCCGAAGGCCATCGGCATCAGCAGCAGCGACACCGGCGTGCCGCTCCGCCGCGCGACCTGCAGGGCGATGGGCATGAAGATGGCCAGCGCGCCGATGTTCTTGACGATGGCCGACAGCAGCGTCACCGCCCCGGCCAGGACCGCCACCTGGGTCCAGACGCCGGTCATCCGCGCGGTCAGCGGGCGCATCGCCGCCTCCACCACGCCGGAGCGGCCGACGGCGGCGCTGACCACCAGGGCCGAGCCGACGATGATGACGATGTCGTCGGAAAAGCCCTGGAACGCCTCCTTCGCCGGCACGATCCCGGCGGCGACCGAGGCCAGCAGGGCGATCATCCCGACAAGGTCGTAGCGCAGCCGGTCCCAGATCAGCAGCGCGATCACCGCGCCGATGATCCCGAACGATAACATCTGGTCGATGGTCATTGGGAAAGGCAGCGTCCTTATCCTGTGATCCGATGCCGGATCGGACAGGGGAACGCGGATCTGCGTCCGGTCAGCGCGCCGAACCCGACGCCTTTCCGTCCCCGCGGCCATTGCCCGACTTGCCGGATGCCGCTGCCCCCTTGTCGGGGGACCGGGCATCCTGCACCAGCCGGCCGCACTGTGGCTGTTCCTCACTGCCCGGGTCAAGGAAGGGCAGCACGCCGGCCAGCGGGGTCAGCAGCACGCCCAACGCCACCGCCGCAGCCCCCCGCGCCGCCGACTCGGTGGGATCGACGCCGATGTCCGGGTTGCCCAGCGTGCCGCCGACCAGCACCGGGACATGGGTGGCGAAGACCTGCGGCGACTTCGAATCGCCGACGATGCGCAGGTCCAGCGCCTCGTTGCGCAGGCTGATCTGCCCCTTGCCGGTGACCAGCGTTTCCGGCGTGTCGAGCACCAGCGCCTCGACCTGGGCGACGCCGTTCCGCACCGACATGTTGCCGACCAGGCAGTTGAAGGGCATCGGCTTCGACCCGGAAATGACCACGCCCAGCGTTTCCAGGATGTTGGTCTTCAGCCCCTTGACCGCGAGGCTGGTGACGCGGCCGCCGTCCACCGCAACGCCGATCTTGCCGTCGGAGCTGCCCAGCAGGTCGGCCACCGTCTTGCCGGAGCCGGCAAGCTGGATGCGCCCGGCCACCGTGCCGCCGATCTGGCCTGCAAGCGAGGTCTCGCTGAAGAAGCTGGACAGCTTCATCGCGCGGATGTCCAGGTTGGTGCGCATCGCCGGCACCTTGCGGCTGCCGTCCACCTGGACCGTGCCGGCGATCCGCCCGCCGCCGATGCCCAGCGACAGCGGATCGAAATGCAAATCGCCGTTGGCCAGCCTGACCCGCATGTCCAGATCCTGGAGCGGGGCGAAGGGCGCCTCCACCCGCTTGCCGCGCAGCCGGACATCCATGTCGGTGTTGCGCAGCATCTCCACATTCACCGGGGTGGCGGGGATGACGCGGCCGTTGCCGCGGGTCGGGTAGTCGTCGCTGCCGCGCGGCGAGGCGCCGATCAGGCCGGCCATATCCAGGGCCGCCAGCCGGTTGGAGGTGAGGTCGGCCTTCACCATCGGCCGCTCCCCGTTGGTGTCGACCGACAGGTCGCCGGACAAATCGCTTTCGCCGACCTTGCCGTTCATGCCGTGGAAGGCCCACAGGCCGCCTTCGCGCGACAAATGGCCGGAAATGGAATAGGGCCGGGTCTTCGGCGTCGGAATGCCGAGGATCGGGAAGATCTCCGCCAGATCGTTGCCGCTGAGCGCCACCGACAGGTCGACGCCCTCCAGCTTCACCGGCTCCGCCACCGATCCTTCGATGCGGCCCTTGGTCTTGCCGACGGCGGCGTCGATCTTCAGCGGATAGGGCTTGGGATCGTCGCGCAGGGTGAGCAGCGAGCCGCCCTCCACCGCCAGGGTGAAGGGCTTGCCGGCGAAGTTGCCCTTGCCGTTCAGCTGCACGGTGTCGCTGTCGTTGTCGCCGGTGGCGGTGTTGATGGTGTTGTCGATGTCGATGTCGCTGGTGGGGTCGCGGTAGCGAATCCTGCCGTCGGCGATCAGCAGCCGCCCGATCACCGGAATGTCGCCGCGCTTGTCGGGGGTCACGGCCTCCTTCGCCACCTCCTTCTCCGCGTTGGGCGGGCCGAAGTTCCAGTTCGCCTCGCCCTTGCCGTTCTTCTCCAGGATCAGCTTCGGCCCCTCGACCTTCAGCTCCGGCAGTTCCCAGTTGCCGCGCAGCAGTGGCCACGGGCGCAGCGAGGCGTCCAGCGCCCTGATCTCCGCCATCGTCCTGTCCTGCGCCCACTCGGCATTGGCGACGCGCAGCCCTTCCAGATGGATGCGGATCGGGTTGCCGAGATGCACCCGCAGGTCGCCGTCGATGGCGACCTCGCGGTTCAGCGCCGCCGAGGCGCGGCGGGCGACAAAGCCGCGGGCGTCGTTCCAGTCGAACAGCAGCACCGCCGCGCCGACCCCGACGACGACCAGACCGACGAGGCCCAGCAGGCCGTAGCCGATCCATTTGAACACCGATCCCGCACCCGCTTTCATCCCCCTGCCCTCCGCGCACCGTCCCTTCTCCTGACAACGGACGAGGGGGCGGAACAGCGAAGGCCGGAGGCGGGGGGTACCGCAAGAGATCCGTTCCGTCAGTCCGAAAGTCATATATTCCATTGGCGCTTGTATTGGATTTAACGCAAAATTCAGTATCGCAGTGCCGTAATCGACGACGCCCCACACACCCCACCCCGCAGCCAGGGCCGCAGGACAAGATGCGTTCTCTGACCAATTTCGCCCCGTCCACCTTCGAGGAGCGCGGTGCCGCCGTGGCCTTCACCACGCCTGTGCTGGCGCAGACCCGCGTGCGCAAGGACAGCCGCGACCAGCTGGAGGTTCTGGTGCCCAACCTTTCCGAGGGGCGCGGCGTCTATGTGGTTCCCTGGAAGTCGCTGCCGCTGGCCTTCCCGATGACCGTGCATGACCGGATGCTGCACGATCTGATCGCCAAGGCCGAGGGCTGCTCGCCCGACGACATCCGCAAGGCGGTGCTGGAGGCGGCGCGCTGCGGGCTGGCCGGCGGCGGAGCCGTGGCGGCGGCCGAAGCGGCGCTGAGCGACGACGAGGACCAGCGGCTTCTCATCAACTACCAGCTGATCGTCGAGGCGTTGAAGGCGGTCGGGCTGGAATCGACGGAGATCCTGAAGGTCGGCCTGACCTCCGCCGCAGGGCAGAAGCTGACGCGCGACCTGATGATGAAGGCGGCGCAGCGCCTGGCCCTGGAACCGAAGGAACTCTACGGCCGCATCGCCGAGCTGGCGCTGATGATGGAGGCCATCGGGCTCGCCAGTTCGCCCAAGCCGGCGCGGCTGCGGCGGCTGATGCGCGATCTCCAGGGTTTCCGCGACAGCATGACCGACTGGGCGACCGACAACGTGTCGGAAGCGGCCCCCATCGGCGGCTTCTGCGCCGAGGTGGCGGAGCATACGGTCAACCACGCCCGCAACGTCATCGGCCAGTTCGATCAGGCGATGGCGTCGTTCGAGGTTCTGCTGCGCCAGTGGGAGACCAAGCGCCCGCAGATCCGCAAGGCGTCGAGCCGGCTGTCCTGGCTGCTCGACGGCTGGGAATATCTGATCCTGCTGTGGAACGACGCGCTGACCCAGGACCGCTACAGCCAGGACATGGCCGTCCACGACATCTTCCGCGTCATCCCCCTGCTGCCGAAGGACGAGGGCCGCGCCGAGCAGTCCGCGCTGGCGGACAAGCTGATCAACAGCCACAAGCGGTCGGTGCGCGCTTATGTCGACTGGCGCAGCGGCCAGCTCGATGTCGATCTGGTCATGCGGATCGAGACGATCAAAGGGAGAGCGGCCTGACCATGGAGATGAGGGACCTGGTCGCGCTGGGCGACAAGCTTCTGGACATCGACGAGGCCAAGTTCCGCCAGATCGTCGATCTGCTGGAGCAGATGAACGACCATCCCGACATCCAGCGCACCATCGCCGTGATCCGTCCCCGGCTGGTCGAGCTGCGGCTGCACCGCCGGCCGACGCTGAAGCGGCTGTTCTGCGATCCCTTTGAAGACCTGTTTGAGGCGCTGGGCAAGGCCGACCTGGTGCCGCTGAGCGTGATCGAACGGTCGCTGATGAACAGCCTGTGGCCGCTGGTGGAGGCCGAGGTCGGCAAGGAGCGCATGCGCGCCTTCCGCCCCGCCCTACAGAACGGGCCGGATCGCAAGGCGCTGACCGAAGCCTTCTGGGGCGAATGCGCCGCAGCGGTGTCGAAGATCGCCGAGGGGGCGGTGGCCGGGCATTTCAGCGAAGCGCTCGACCTGCGGATGAACCCCAGCCGGACACGGGCGCTCGCGGACATCGCCATCCTCCTGTCCATCGCGCCCGAGATCATGGAGCTGAAGGCGGCGCTGTCGCCCAAGCCGGTGCCGAAGCTCCACGGCGACCATATCGAGGCGATCCAGACCATCGGCCGCCGGCTGTCCCGCGCCAGACCGGCGTCGCTGCGGATCTTCATCCTGCTCGCCGCCTCGCGCCTGACCGATCCGTCGGTGCTGCTCAGCGGGCTGTGGGACATGGATCTGGGGCAGAAGTCGGCCGACCGCGCCACCCTGTTCATGCAGCTGAGCGGCACCGTCGTCGCCCAGATCGAGGACCGCTCGCGCAGCTGGCAGGACAGCCCGGCCAATGACCGCATGGCGGTGGCCGATCTGGCCCTCGACCTCGTTGCCAGCCTGGACGCCACGCGGTCGGCGATGGAGCACAGCCGGAACAAGGAGTTCGACCAGCGGCTGAAACAGGTGCGCAGCTCCGTCCATGCCATGGTGAAGACCCAGGTCCTGCAGGACGCAGACGCTGGCATCGTCGCCGCCATCGGCGCACTCGACAACAGTGCCATCGGCGCCAGCGAGGGACGCGCCCAGCTGGCACAGGCCGAGAACCACGCCCGTGCGCTGCGCAAATGCGCGACCATCGCCGATACGCTGGGGCTGCGCGGCGAGCTGCGGGAGATGACGCAGAAGACCACCGCCTCGCTGACGGAAAAGGCGCAGCAGGCGCTGGCCGGACCGGCCGGAAGCACCCGCACCGGCTACACCGCCATCCGCATGATCGAACTGATTGCCGGACCGGCCGAAGCGAATAAGATCATGGACGAGATCATGAGCGGTGGCCGGCGGTGAGCGTGCTGTGTTGAGTGGGCCGGCGCCTTGCGGTGCGGAGGATGGGGCGATGGGATCGGGATACACCGGGTGGGAACTGCCGGCGGACGAACGCGGGCGCCTGCTGGCCCTGGTTCCGCCCCGCTATGAAAGGCTGGTCGGCGACCATGTGACGCTGAGCTTCGGCGTCGGCCCGCAGGAGCCGCTGCCCGCCGCCACCGAGGCCGACGTGATCGGCTATGCCGACGACGGCGAGGGGGTGCAGGCTCTGGTCGTCGCCGTCGACGGCGCCAGCGACCGGCCGGACGGCTCGACCTACCACATCACCTGGTCGCTGGCGGACGGGCGGCGCCCGGTGGAATCCAACGACGTCATCCGCGACTATGGCTGGCGTCCGGTGGACCCGGTGACGGTCAGGCTGGTGCCGCGCTATTTCGCGCTGTAAGCCGGAACCTTACGGCACTTCCGTCACCCCCTCTGCCGCGACGCCTCGTTTCACGCGCTGTTCGCGGTAGACGATGAACAGGCCGCTGCCGATGATCAGCGCCGCCCCCACCCCCATGCGTGCCGTGGGAGCCGTGCCCCAGACGGCGAGGTCGAGGATCACCGCCCACAGGATCGACACATACTGGAACGGCACCACCACCGCGGCGGGGCTGAGCTGCAGCGAGCGGTTCATCATGGCGTGGCCGGCCAGCGCGGTGACGCCCAGCAGCCCCAGCAGGATGAAGCCGAGCCAGCCCGGCGCCTCCCAGGTCCAGGGCAGCGTCACCCCGCCGATCAGCAGGCCGCCGACCATCTGGTTGGCGACCAGCGTCAGGCTGGAGGCGGAGCGCAGGACGCGGGTGGAGATCACGCCGCTTGAGAAGATGAAGGCGCCGATCAGCGCCACCAGCGACGGCCACAGGTCGAAACGGCCGGTCGGGTTCAGCACGATGACGACGCCGATGAAGCCGACCAGCACCGCCACCCAGCGGCGCCAGCCGACGCTTTCCCGCAGGACCAGCACCGACAGCGCGGTGACGATCAGCGGCGCCGACATGTAGATGGTCATCACGTCGGCCAGCGGCAGATAACCGACCGCCCAGTAGAAGCAGGCGACATCCACCGTCATCAGAGCCACACGCAGGATGTGCAGCGGCAGCCGGTCGACCGCGAAGACCGCGGCGATGCCCTCGCGCCGGATCATCGGCGCCAGCACCGCCAGCCCGAACAGGCTGCGCACCGCCAGCAGCATGGCGACCGGATGGTCGGCCACCAGCCATTTGCCGAGCGCGTCGTTCAGCGTGAAGAGCGTCATCCCGCCCAGCATCATCAGGATGCCGGCACGGGTGTCGGTCGCGGGGGCCGCGGTCATGGAAGGGGTCCGGGAGTTGGTTGACGGCAGGGTCCGCGGGAGCAGGCCGGAGACCTGCGCGGGCAGCGATATTGCTGGAATGGCGGACGAACGCAACCCCCGCCCGGCGGACAGGAGCGATGCCGAATGGGCACTGGCGCGTGCCGGCCGGCGCCGATGCGCCCGGGGCAAGACGAGGCACCGTCTTTCACCGCGTCCGGAGCCAGACCGCGGAGATCGCTTCATGACCACGCCAAGTTTTCGCCGCTGCGGAACAAAACCTCCGTTCTGAGAAATCATCTTCTGAAACCATAAAATATTTAATTGCGGGGCTAAGCGCTTTCTTGCCAATTCTAGAAAAATGAACCGACATTCATTCGGATGTAGCAGACATTGACAAAATAAATCAGTGTAAATCCGAATATAAGTTTTTAACATTTCATTAATTTTTTTCTCCAGAATACTTTGTGGGATCTTCCAATAAAAATACTAGACCCAGTTTTTTCTTCTATGCCTGCCATCATAAGATGCAAACCCTCAACGCACTCCGGGCGTATGGATTGGGAGAGAACGAGACAATGTTCAGCCTTGCAAACCTGTCGATTGCCAAGAAAATTTCCGGCGCATTTGCATCTATGGTTGCAATCGCCTTGGCCGTCGCCTTTTCCAGCTATTCGAAGCTTTCGTTCATCGAGACATCGAGCGGTTGGACGACCCACACCTATGAGGTGCTCGAAGAGGTCAACAGGATCCTGGAATCGGTGGTGAACCAGGAAACCGGTGTCCGTGGTTATCTGATCGCCGGCGACGACAAGTTCCTGGAGCCGTACCGCGAGGGCCAGCGCCACTATGCGGAATCCCTTGCCAAAGCGAAGCAGCTGACGGCGGACAACCCGACGCAGCAGATCCGCTTCGCCGATGTCGACCGCTTCTATCGGACGTGGCTGGCCACGGTCGCCGAGGAAGAGATCGAACTGATGGCCAAGCCTGAAACCCGCGAGCAGGCGCGCGCGCTGGAAGCCTCCGGCGCCGGGAAATCAGCGATCGATGGGCTGCGCGGCAAAATCGCGGAGATCGACAAGATGGAGCGCGATCTGCTCGGCAAGCGCGCGGCCGATCAGGCCATTGCCTTCTCGACCTCCTACACCGTCAACCTCGTCGGCGGCGGAGCCATGATCATCCTCGCAATCGCGGCCGGCATCCTGCTGTCGCGCGGCATCGCCACTCCGATCCGCGGCATGACTGCCGTCATGGGGCGGCTTGCGGCCGGCGACAACGGCGTGCAGATCGAAGGGCAGGAGCGTCGCGACGAGATCGGCGCCATGGCGAAGGCCGTCGAGGTGTTCAAGCGCAACGCCATCGAGAACGCCCGCCTGGAAGCCGAGCAGGAGCAATCGAAGGCGAAGGCGGAGGCCGACCGCAAGGCGTCGATGGCGGCGCTGGCCCGGAGTTTCGAGGCCAGCGTCAAGGGGGTGGTGGAAAGCGTCGCCACGGCATCGGGCAACATGCAGTCGGTCGCCACGACGATGGTCGGTACGGCCGAGCAGACCAGCCATCAGGCCAGCGCC
The DNA here is from genome assembly GCF_003116035.1 of Azospirillum sp. TSH64. GTDB lineage: Bacteria > Pseudomonadota > Alphaproteobacteria > Azospirillales > Azospirillaceae > Azospirillum. The sequence continues at coordinate 6,541,930 of NZ_LGQW01000015.1, read as the reverse complement.
TCGGCCGCCGCCGCCGAACAGACCTCCGCCAACGTCCAGACCGTCGCCGCCGCCACCGAGGAGATGTCGGCATCGCTGCTTGAAATCTCCAAGCAGGTCAGCACGTCGTCGCAGATCTCCGCCCAGGCGGTCAAGGATGCGGAGCGGACCAACGACACCGTCGCCGGTCTGGCGAACGCCGCGCAGAAGATCGGCGAAGTGGTGAATCTGATCCAGAGCATCGCCGGCCAGACCAATCTGCTGGCGCTGAACGCCACCATCGAGGCGGCACGGGCGGGCGACGCCGGCAAGGGGTTCGCCGTGGTCGCCTCGGAGGTGAAGAACCTCGCCACCCAGACCGCCCGCGCCACCGACGAGATCGCAGCACAGATCGCCACGATGCAGGCGGTGACCAGCGAAGCCGTCGATGCCATCAAGGGGATCGGCGCAACGATCACGCAGATGAGCGGGATCGCCACCGCGATCGCCTCGGCGGTCGAGGAGCAGAACGCGGCGACCGGGGAAATCTCGCGCAACGTGACCCAGGCGGCTTCCGGCACCATGGAGGTCTCCACCAACGTCATCGAGGTGCAGAAAGCCGCCAGCCTCAGCGGCAGCATGGCGGGCCAGGTGCTGGACGCCGCCGGAGAGCTGTCGCGCGAAGCCAGGACGCTCAGTTCCGCGGTCGACGAGTTCCTCCGGGGTGTCCGCGCGGCCTGATGCCGCGTCCCTTCACGAAAGCGCCGCCCCGGCATCGTACAGGATCGGAGATTGCGCAAAGGCATGGCGCGATCTCCGCCCTACCCGATGACAGGCAGCCTGTTCGTCGCCTTCATTTCCCGCAGCGACAGGTTCGAGCGGATGCTGGCCACCCCCGGCAGCTTTCGCAGAACCCGGTCGACGAACCCGCTGTAATCGTCGAGATCGCGCGCGACGACCACCAGCAGGAAATCCGCCTCTCCGGTGGTGTTGTGGCAACTCAGCACCGAGGGGCAGCCCTGGATGATCGCCTCGAAAGCCGCGGTCACATCCTCCCCATGCTGGGTGCAGACGATCTGCACGAAGGCCATGACGCCGAAGCCGAGCTTGCGGCGGTCGAGAATCGCCTGATAGCCCTTGATCACCCCGCTTTCCTCCAGGCGCTTCTGCCGCCGCCAGCAGGACGCCTCGCTGAGCGCCAGCTGTTCGGAAAGCCTGGCATTGGACAGCCGGCCATCCTGTTGCAGCCGGTCGACAATCGCGGCATCCATTTTGTCCAGCGCGTCCATGCTGAAGGACTCCTTCGCAATCAAGCCATCAGAAGAAAGAGTCTTTCATATCTCCGGTCCGACCTCTCTTCAATTGAAAGCCAATTTCAGCAGGCCCGGCGTAGACTGCGGGGAGCGTCCAGATGGAGTCCCCCGATGAAAGCCGTGGTCTACGAGGCATTTTCCGCCCCGCCGCACATCATGACCGTGCCCGATCCGACGCCGGAGCCGCATGGCGTCGTCGTCAAAGTGATGGCGACCGGCGTCTGCCGCAGCGACTGGCACGGCTGGGTCGGCCACGACACCGACATCCAGCTTCCCAATGTCCCCGGCCACGAGCTGGCCGGCATCGTCGAGGCGGTCGGCAGGGACGTGACGAAATGGAAGGTCGGGGACCGGGTGACGGTCCCGTTCGTCGGCGGCTGCGGCGCCTGTCCCGAATGTCACTCCGGCAACCATCAGGTTTGCGACCGGCAGTTCCAGCCCGGCTTCACCCATTGGGGATCCTTCGCCCAGTATGTCGGCCTGCATCAGGCGGACATCAATCTGGTGGAACTGCCGGAGAGCATGGACTTCACCACGGCTGCCAGCCTGGGCTGCCGCTTCGTCACCTCGTTCCGCGCCGTCATCGACCAGGGCAAGGCGTCAGCCGGCCAATGGGTCGCCGTCCATGGCTGCGGCGGCGTCGGCCTGTCGGCGATCATGATCGCCAATGCGGTGGGCGCCAACGTCGTCGCCGTCGACATTTCGGAGGAAAAGCTCGCCCTGGCCCGCGCGCTCGGCGCCGTCGCCACGGTGAACGCGTCGGAGGTCGCGGAAGTCGCCGAAGCGGTGATCGAGACCACCCGCGGCGGCGCCCATGTCTCGCTCGACGCGTTGGGCCATCCGACCACCTGCTTCAACTCGATCGCCAACCTGCGCAAGCGGGGCAAGCATGTGCAGGTCGGGCTGATGCTGGCCGAGAACAGCACGCCGGCCATTCCGATGAGCCGCGTCATCGCCAACGAGCTGGAAATCCTCGGCAGCCACGGCATGCAGGCCCACCGCTACGATGCGATGCTGGAGATGATGCGGTCCGGCAAGCTGGCGCCGGAAAAGCTGATCGGCCGGACGATCACGCTGGAACAGTCCATCGATGCCCTGATGACGATGGACAGGTTCGAGGGCACCGGCGTCACCGTGGTGACGGAGTTCTGACGACAAAGCCGGAAAGCTCCCGCTTTCCGGCCTCATCTCCGGCTGTCAGATCACGCCCTTCTCGCGCAGGGCGGCGATGTCGGCCTCGCCCAGCCCGAGGGCTTCGGCGAGCACCGTGTCGGTGTGCTGGCCCAGCGTCGGCGGGGCGGTGTCGTGGACCAGCGGGGTGCCGCTGTAGCGGATCGGGCTCGCCACCGTCGGCACGCTGCCCTGGGTCGGGTGCGGCAGATCCTGGTGGATGTTGCGGGCCTTGACCTGCGGATCCTCGAAGACCGCCGCTAGATCGTTGATCGGGCCGCAGGGCACGCCGACCTGCTCCAGCGCGTCCAGCCAGTCGTGGCTGTCGCGGGTACGGATCAACTCCTCCAGCAGGGCCACCAGCTCCTTGCGGTTGGCGACGCGGGCCGGATTGGTGGCGTAGCGCTCGTCCTTGGCCAGATCGGGGCGGCCGGCGACCGTGCAGAACTTGGCGAACTGGCCGTCGTTGCCGACCGCCAGGATGATGTAGCCATCGCGGGTGGCGAAGGCCTGATAGGGCACGATGTTCGGATGGGCGTTGCCGAGCCGCTGCGGCGCCTTGCCGCCGACCAGGCAGTTCATCGCCTGGTTCGCCAGCACCGCCACCTGCACGTCGAGCAGCGCGAGGTCTACCTGCTGGCCCTCGCCGGTGCGGTCGCGGTGGGCCAGCGCGCCCATGATGCCGATGGTGGCGTAGAGTCCGGTGAAGATGTCGGTCACCGCGACGCCGACCTTGACCGGTCCGCCGCCCGGCTCGCCGTCGGGCTGGCCGGTGATGCTCATCAGCCCGCCCATGCCCTGGATCATGAAATCGTAGCCGGCGCGGTTGCGGTACGGCCCGGTCTGGCCGAAGCCGGTGATCGAGCAATAGACCAGCCGCGGGTTGATCGCCTTCAGGCTGTCATAGTCGAGGCCGTATTTGACCAGCCCGCCGACCTTGAAATTCTCGATGACGACATCGGCCTGGGCGGCGAGCTTGCGGACGAGCTCCTGCCCTTCCGGCCGCTCGAAGTCGATGGTGATCGACCGCTTGCCGCGGTTGGTCGAGAGGAAATAGGCCGACTGGTCGCCGGCCCAGGGCGGACCCCAGGCGCGGGTATCGTCGCCGGCACCCGGCCGTTCCACCTTGATCACGTCGGCGCCGAGATCGGCCAGCGTCTGCGCCGACCACGGCCCGGCCAGCACGCGCGACAGCTCCAGCACCCGGATGTGCGACAAGGGTCCGGCCAAGGTGTCTTCCTCCTGAATTATTTCCAGTCCCCACGTCCCTCCCGCTCCTCCACCCCAAGAGGGATAGAGGAGCGGGAGGGGGAGGTTATTACGCCGACACCAGTTCTTCCAGCGACCGCTCGATGATGTCCAGGCCTTCATCGACCAGGGCGTCCGAGGCGGTCAGCGGGACCAGGATGCGGATGACATTGGCGTAGGTGCCGCAGGACAGCAGGATCAGGCCCTTTTCCGCTGCCTTGGCGACCAGCGCCTTGGTCAGGTCGGCGGCCGGCTCCTTGGTCTCGCGGTCGGTCACCAGCTCCATGGCGACCATGGCGCCCAGGTTGCGGACATCGCCGATCACCGACAGGCTGTTGCGCTGGGCCATGGTGCGGAAGCGGCCGGCGATGCGCTCGCCGAGCTGCTCGCTGCGCTCGACCAGCTTCTCTTCCTCGATGACGTTGATGACGGCCAGTGCTGCGGTGGTCGCCAGCGGGCTGCCGGCATAGGTGCCGCCCAGGCCGCCGGGGATCGGGGCATCCATCAGCGCCGCCTTGCCGGTCAGCGCCGACAGCGGGAAGCCGCCGGCCAGGCTCTTCGCCATGGTGACGAGGTCCGGCTCTATCCCGGCATGCTCGAAGGCGAACATCTTGCCGGTGCGGGCGAAGCCGGTCTGGATCTCGTCGACGATCATGACGATGCCGTGCTTGTCGCAGACCGCGCGCAGCGACTGGAGGAAGGACGGGCTGGCGATATTGAAGCCGCCCTCGCCCTGCACCGGCTCGATGATGATCGCGGCGACGCGGGCCGGATCGACGTCGGACTTGAACAGGGTGTCCAGCGCCTTCAGGCTCTCCGCCTCGCTGATGCCGCGGTAGGCGTTGGGGAACGGCACGTGGAAGATCTCGGCCGGGAACGGGCCGAAGCCGACCTTGTAGGGCACGACCTTGCCGGTCAGGCCCATGGTCAGCAGCGTGCGGCCGTGGAAGCCGCCGGAGAAGGCGACCACGCCCGGACGGCCGGTGGCGGCGCGGGCGACCTTGACGGCGTTCTCGACCGCCTCGGCGCCGGTGGTGAAGAAGGCGGTCTTCTTCGGCGTCGGTCCGGGGACCAGCGCGTTCAGCTTCTCCGCCAGCTCGACGAAGCTGTCATAGGGCGTGACCATCGCGCAGGTGTGGGTGAAGCGGTCGAGCTGGGCCTTTACCGCCTCCATCACCTTCGGGTGGCGATGGCCGGTGTTCAGCACGGCGATGCCGCCGGCGAAGTCGATGAAGCGCTTGCCCTCAATGTCCCACATCTCGGCGTTCTCGGCGCGGTCGATGTAGAAGGGCATGCCGGCGGAAATGCCGCGGGAGACGGCGGCCTCGCGACGGGCGACGAAGGACTGGTTGGTGCTCATGGTCTGTTTTCCTTTGACGACAGTCAGGCGCCGAGGCCGACGCAGAGATATTTGACTTCCATGAAATCATCGAGGCCGTACTTGGAGCCTTCGCGGCCGATGCCGGACTCCTTGACGCCGCCGAAGGGGGCCACCTCGGTCGAGATGATGCCCTCGTTGATGCCGACGATGCCGTATTCCAGCTTTTCCGCCACGCGCCAGACGCGGCCGATGTCGCGGCTGTAGAAATAGGCGGCAAGCCCGAACTCGGTGTCGTTCGCCATGCGGATGGCGTCCTCTTCCGTCTCGAACTTGAACAGCGGGGCGACCGGGCCGAAGATCTCCTCGCGGGCGACGCGCATCTCGGTGGTGATGCCGGTCAGGATGGTCGGCTCGAAGAAGGTGCCGCCCAGCGCGTGGCGCTTGCCGCCGAGAGCGACGGTGGCGCCCTTCTCCAGCGCATCGCCCATCAGCTCTTCGACCTTGGCGATGGCGTCGGCGTTGATCAGCGGACCCTGGGTGACGCCCGGCTCGGTGCCGTCGCCGACCTTCAGCGCCTTGACCGCCTCGGCCAGCTTGGCGGCGAAGGCGTCATAGACGCCGGCCTGGACCAGCAGGCGGTTGGCGCAGACGCAGGTCTGGCCGGCGTTGCGGTACTTCGACGCCATGGCGCCCTTGACCGCCTCGTCCAGGTCGGCGTCGTCGAAGACGATGAAGGGGGCGTTGCCGCCCAGCTCCAGCGACACCTTCTTGACCGTGCTGGCGGCTTGGCGCATCAGCAGCTTGCCGACCTCGGTCGAGCCGGTGAAGCTGACCTTGCGGACGATTGGGCTGTGGGTCAGCTCGTTGCCGATGGCGGCCGGCTCGCTGCCCATGACGATGTTGAAGACGCCGGCCGGGAAACCGGCGCGCTCGGCCAGTTCGGCCAGCGCCAGGGCGGACAGCGGGGTGTCCTCGGCCGGCTTGACCACCACGGTGCAGCCGGCGGCCAGCGCCGGAGCCACCTTGCGGGTGATCATGGCATTCGGGAAGTTCCACGGCGTGATCGCCGCGACGACGCCGATGGCCTCCTTCAGCACGACGATGCGCTTGTTGGCGGCGAAGCTCGGGATCACGTCGCCGTAGGCGCGCTTGCCCTCCTCCGCGAACCACTCGATGAAGGACGCGCCATAGACGACCTCGCCCCGCGATTCGGTCAGCGGCTTGCCCTGCTCGGCGGTCATCAGCTGGGCCAGATCCTCCTGCGCCGCCAGGATCAGCTCGTACCAGCGGCGCATGATCGCCGCACGCTCCTTGGCGGTCTTGGCCTTCCAACCCGGCAGGGCGGCGTTGGCGGCGTCGATGGCCTCGCGCGTCTCGGCGGCGCCCATGTCGGACACCTCGGCGATGACGGCGCCGGTGGCGGGGTTGGTGACCGGGAAGCTCTTCCCGGAGTCGGCCGCGCGCCACGCACCGTTCACGTAGCCCTTGGTTCGGAGAAGGCCCTGGTCGTTCAGCGACAGCATGTTCGATCCGCCCTGGATGAAGGATTTATGGAACCGGCCGGCCGCACCCGGCGAAAACTTCCTTGGCAATCAAGGATTTCCTGCGCGGGGGCCTGGACCTTGGAGAGAAGCCTACCATGTTTAATAAATTAAACAACCCCTGTTTAGCTGTTCATATTCTGATGACGGGGTTGCGCGAATGGGCTATTGCCTAGAGCGGGTGAGGAGCAGGAGTCCGGTGATGGAATTCGATGTCGGCGCCAGGTTGAAGCAGATCCGCGAACAGCATGGGCTGTCCCAGCGGGCGCTCGCCCAGCGAGCCGGAGTGACCAACGGCACGATCTCGCTGATCGAGCAGAACCGCAGCAGCCCGTCGGTGTCGTCGCTGCGCAAGGTGCTTCAGGGCATCCCGATGACCCTGGCCGAATTCTTCTCCTCCGACGATCTGCCGCCACCCGAGCAGATCTTCTTCAAGGGCGGCGAGCTGATCGAACTGGCCGGCGAGCTGAAGGGCACGGTCGGCCAGGTTTCCTTCCGTCAGGTCGGCGACCTGCGCAGCCGCAACCTGCAAATCCTTCACGAACGCTACGCCCCCGGTGCCGACACCGGCCGCACCATGCTGCAACACGAGTCCGAAGAGGGCGGCATCGTCATCAAGGGCCAGATCGAGCTGACGGTGGGTGACCGCAAACAGCTTCTCGGCCCCGGCGACGCCTATTTCTTCGACAGCCGCGTGCCGCACCGCTTCCGCAACGTCGGCGACATCGAGTGCGAACTGATCAGCGCCTGCACCCCGCCCTATCTGTGAGCGGGATCGGGGAAGAGTACATTCTCCTCCCCGTCATCGACTCCCCTACTCCGCGTTCCCCTTCAGCCGCTCGTTGCGCCGGCGCAGGATTTCCAGCGTCGACAGCATGCAGACCGAGATCACCGTCAGCACCACCGCCACCGCGGTGATGGTGGGGCTGATGTTCTCGCGGATGCCGCTGAACATCTCACGCGGCAGCGTGCGCTGCTCCGGCCCGGCGAGGAACAGCACCGTCACCACCTCGTCGAAGCTGGTGGCGAAGGCGAACAGGGCGCCCGACGCCAGGCCCGGCAGGATCAGCGGCAGGATCACCTTGCGGAAGGTCAGCAGCGGCGGCGCCCCCAGCGAGGCGGCGGCCTTCGCCAAGGTCATGTCGAAGCTCTGCAAGGTCGCCGACACGGTGATGACGACGAAGGGGGTCGCCAGCGCGGTGTGGACCAGGATCAGGCCGAGATAGTTGCCGGTCAGCCCCAGCGGCGCGAAGAAGAAATAGACGCCGACCGCGGTGATGACGACCGGGACCACCATCGGCGACAGCACGATGGCCAGCACCAGCGGCTTCCACTTGCTCTTCCACTGGGCCAGCCCCAGCGAGGCCAGCGTGCCCAGCGCCATCGACAGCATGGACGACGCCACGCCGATGATGACGCTGTTCTTCAGCGCGTTCATCCAGCGCGCGGATCCGAGGAAATCCTCGTACCAGCGCAGCGACAGGCCGGGCAGCGGATAGGTCAGGTAGGTGCTGGAGCTGAATGAGAGCGGCACGATCGCCAGGATCGGCGCCATCAGGAAGATGAACACCAGCGTCGAGGCGACGATTGTCGCGATCCAGGCGAAACGCTGGCTGGCGATCTGGGGGGAATGGTTCGCGCTCAATTCTTCAGACCTCCCGTCGTCTGGCGGCCGAGCGCCAGCTTGCCGTAGACAACCGCCAGCACCAGCGTGGAGAGCAGCAGAACCGCACCCAGCGCCGAGGCGAGGCCCCAGTTGACCGTTTCCGTGGTGTAGAAGGCGATGAAGGACGAAATCATCTGGTCGGCCGCCCCGCCGACCAGTGCCGGCGTGATGTAGTAGCCGATGGCCAGGATGAAGACGAGCAGGCAGCCGGCGCCGATGCCCGGAATGGTCTGCGGCAGGTAGATGCGCATGAAGGCGGTCGCCGGCGGCGCGCCGAGCGAGGCGGCGGCCCGCATGTAGGCCGGCGAGATGCCGCGCATGACGCTGTAGAGCGGCAGGATCATGAAGGGCAGCAGCACATGGGTCATCGCCATGTAGACGCCGAAGCGGTTGTAGATCAGCCGCATCGGCTCGTCGATCACGCCCAGCCATTGCAGCGAGCCGTTGACGATTCCCTCGCTCTGCAGGATCACGATCCAGGCGCAGGTGCGTACCAGGAGCGAGGTCCAGAAGGGCAGCAGCACGAAAATCATCAGCAGGTTCGACCGGCCGGTCGGCAGGTTCGCCAGCAGATAGGCGACCGGGAATCCCAGGATCAGGCAGAGCGCGGTGACGCCGAAGCCGATGGTGAAGGTGCGTATGAAGACGTCGCGGTAGATCGCCTGATCCGGCGGGGCGGCCACGATGGCGCCGTCGGTGTTGCGGGTCAGGTCGACCGCGGCCAGCAGGTAATAGCTGGTGACAGGGCCGCTGGCGCTCTTGATCGCCGTCCAGCTTTCGCGCTCGCCCCAGGCGGGCGAGAGGCCGATCAGCGTCTCCTTCGCGGTGCCGGGAGCGGGCTGCTCCTTCAGCTTGCGCGCGGTGGACAGCAGCGTCGTGCGGTAGCCGTTGACGATGTAGTTCAGCCGCTTGGCCGCGACGGCCAGCGTTCCGGCCTCGCGCGCGGTGCGCATGTCGGCGGCGAGCGCGGCGAAGGCGGCCTCGTCGGGCAGGCCCTGGCCGTTCCAATGCTCCAGCGCCGCGACGGTCTGCGGCATCACCTGCGGCACCTCCCAGTCGTCCGCGGACTTCCAGATCATGCCGGCGAGAGGCACGACGAAGGTGAACAGCAGGAAGGCCAGCAGCGGCAGCACCAGACCCAGCGCACGGAACTGCCGGGCCCGCTCGGCCCGTTTCAATCGACGCTTCAACGGCACGTCGGCGCCGGCAACGAATGCGGCTGTCATCGGCATTGTCCTGTTGGAAAGACGCAGGTGCATAGAGCCCCAAAAAGCCGGGACCATCCCCTCTCCCTCCCGGGGAGAGGGTTAGGGTGAGGGGGACGCATGGCGTCCGGTCACCGAAGGGCGGGAAATAGTCCGCCAAAAAAACTTAAGCGGGGGAGGCGCTTATCGGCCCGACGCGTGCCGCTGTGCATCCCCCTCACCCCGACCCTCTCCCCGCTTTCGGCGGACCAAAGGTCCGCCTGTCGCGTCAGCGCAAACGAAGTTTGCGCGTGAGCGGGGGGGAGAGGGAGATGCCCAGGATGACCGCCTCCCTCCCAAAACCAACCACCCACCGCCGAATCATAACATTCAGTCATGAAACACCCCTTCGATCTGATTTGACAGTTATAGGTTGGCTGCCGATGCTGTCGCAAGGATCACGGGAACTTGGGGGCACCGTCGGGGAGCATAGGACAGACTCCCGCGGTGCTCCGGCAAAGAAAACCCTGCAGTTTGCAATACATCCATGTGTAACGCCGGCAGATCCGGCGCGACCTCAAAGATTTACGGCGTATCGTCAAATATTCGACACTGTATGCGGGTGCCGGATGGGGCGATGCGCGCCACACGATAAATGCGGCGGCCGATGCGCACGGGAAACGGTGCGGCGGCGGCGGGAGTGGAGACGATGACGCAGCCCAGTCGGGGCGGAGAATACGACGTCGCCGTGATCGGCGGCGGGCTGGTCGGATCGGCGCTGGCCTGGGGTCTCGCCCGTGCCGGCCAGACGGTCGCCATGCTGGACGAGGGCGACATCGCCGTGCGGCCGTCGCGCGGCAACTTCGCCCTGGTCTGGGTGCAGGGCAAGGGCCTTGGCATGCCGGAATATGCCGGCTGGACCAAGAAGTCCTCCGACGACTGGAGCGGCTTCGCCGACCTGCTGCGCGAACAGACCGGGCTGGACGTCGCCTACCGCCGTCCCGGCGGCTTCATGCCGATGCTGTCGGAAGAGGATTTGCAGGCCCGCGCCAACACCATGATGCGGCTGCACAACCAGCCCGACATGATCCGTTACCCCTACGAGGTGATGGACCGCGAGACGCTGCGCAAGGAACTGCCCTTCATCGGGCCCGACGTGGTCGGCGGCACCTATTGCCCGCTGGACGGCCACTGCAACTCGCTGCGCCTCCTGCGCACCCTGCACAAGGGCATCGGCCTGCTGGGCGTCGATTACCGTCCCAACCACCGGGTCGAGCGCATCGAGCATCGCGACGGCGGCTTCCGCATGACCACCGCAGGCGGAGAAGTCCGCGCCGGCAAGATCGTGCTGGCCGCCGGCCATGACAGCGCCCGGCTGGCGCCGATGGTCGGGCTGTCGGCACCCGTCCGCCCGCAGCGCGGCCATGTCATCGTCACCGAGAAGACCGCCCCCTTCCTGCATCACCCCACTGTCTATGTCCGCCAGACCGACGAGGGCGGGGTGATGATCGGCGACAGCTTCGAGGAGGTCGGCTTCGACACGACGCTGCAACCCGGCATTTCCTCGGCCATCGCAGAGCGCGCCATCCGCTTCTTCCCGCTGCTGGGCAAGCTGAACGTGGTGCGGAGCTGGGCTGCGCTGCGCGTGCTGACGCCGGACGGCTTCCCGATCTACGAGGAATCGAAGACGGCGCCCGGCGCCTTCGTCGCCACCTGCCACAGCGGCGTCACCCTTGCCGCCAACCATGCGCTGACGCTGGCGCCGCTGATCGCGGCCGGCGGCCTCGGCGACAACTTCACGCCCTTCAGCGCCCGGAGGTTCCATGTTCCGCAGGCTGCCTGAGATCGAAACCGCCCTCAACGCAGCAGGGCACACGGTTTCCTTCACCATCGACGGCCGTCCGGCCAGCGCGCGGGCCGGCGACAGCGTCACCGCCGCCCTGCTGGCGAACGGCGTCACCGCCTGCCGCACCACCCCGGTCAGCGGTGCGGCGCGCGGTCCCTACTGCATGATGGGCGTCTGCTTCGACTGCCTCGTCACCATCGACGGCACCGGCAACCGCCAGGGCTGTCAGGTGCGCGTGGCCCCCGGCATGGCGGTGGAAACCCAGAACGGCAAGCGCGAGGTCGAGCGATGAGCGCCCCCAAGTTTGACTTCGACATCGCCGTCGTCGGCTCCGGCCCGGCAGGCCTCGCCGCCGCGGCGCTGGCCGCGTCGAAGGGCGCGTCGGTCGTCCTGCTCGACGAGCAGGCGGAACCGGGCGGCCAGATCTACCGCGCCGTCACCGAAACGCCGGTGCGCGACCGCAAGGTGCTCGGCCCCGACTATTGGCATGGCGCCGAGCTGCTGGGGCCGCTGCGCGACAGCGGCGCCGCCCACTGGCCCGGCACAATCGTGTGGAGCGTCGCCCGTCCCCGTGAGGACGCGGGCGACGGGCACCGCCCGATCCAGATCGGCCTGTCGCGCAACGGCGCCGCATCCATGCTGACCGTCCGCCACGTCATCCTGGCGACCGGCGCCCTGGAGCGGCCCTTCCCGATCCCCGGCTGGACCCTGCCGGGCGTGCTGGGTGCCGGTGCGGCGCAGGTGCTGCTGAAGACCTCCGGCCTCGTGCCGTCGGGCGCCACGGTGATGGCGGGCAGCGGCCCGCTGCTCTGGCTGCTGGCTTGGCAGTATCTCCAGGCCGGCGTCCGCATCGACGCCATCCTCGACACCACACCGAAGGAGAACTGGCGCGCCGCCCTGCCGCTGCTGCCGGGATTCCTGCGCTCGCCTTACCTCGGCAAGGGCATGAAGCTGATGCTGGAGGTCCGGCGCAAGCTGACCGTCATCGGCAACGTCACCGCCTTGCGCGCCGAAGGTGCCATCGGCGGGGACAGCGCCTTGAAGAGCGTCGTCTACACCCGCAACGGCACCGAGCACCGGCTGCCCGCCGACACGCTGCTGCTGCATCACGGCGTCGTCCCCAACCTGAACCTCGCCAACGCCACCGGCTGCGCCCAGCGCTGGGACGAGCAGCAGCGCTGCTGGCGCCCGACCACCGACGAATGGGGCGCCACCTCGGTCGAGGGCGTGTCGCTGGCCGGTGACGGCGCCGGCATCGGCGGCGCCCGCGCGGCGGAGGAGGCCGGCCGGCTGGCCGCCCTCGACGCCCTGCACCGGCTCGGCCGCATCGGGCGCGAGCAGCGCGACCAGCTGGCGGTTCCCCATCGCGCAGCACTCGACCGCGCGCTGACCGGCCGCGCCTTCCTCGACACGCTCTACACCCCGGCGGAAGCCTTCCGCGCACCGGCCGACGACACCATCGTCTGCCGCTGCGAAGAGATCACCGCCGGTGCGGTGCGCGAGGCGGTGCGGCTCGGCTGTTCCGGTCCCAACCAGGCCAAGAGCTTCCTGCGCTGCGGCATGGGCCCCTGCCAAGGCCGGCTCTGCGGCCCGACCGTGACCGAGGTCATCGCGGCGGAGCGCGGCGTCTCCCCGGCGGAGGTCGGCTATTACCGGCTGCGCCCGCCGGTGAAGCCGATCACGCTGGCCGAGCTGGCGGCACTGCCGAAGACCGACGCCGACATCGACGCCGTGTTCAAGCACTGACCGGAGGCGCCCGATGACCGCGACCGCCTCCTTCAAGCCCGACGTCATCGTCATCGGCGGCGGCCTGCACGGCTGCTCCGCCGCGCTGCAGCTGTCGATGCGCGGCGTCCGCGTGCTGGTGCTGGAGAAGGACCATGTCGCCCGCCACGCCTCCGGCGTCAATGCGGGCGGCGTGCGCCAGCTCGGCCGCCATGTCGCCGAGGTGCCGCTGTCCGTCGCCTCGATGGCGCTGTGGCACCGCATCCGGGATCTGGTGGACGACGATTGCGGCTTCGAAAGCCACGGTCAGATCAAGGTGGCGGAGAGCGAGGCGGAGCTGGCGACCTCGCACGCCCGCGTCGCCGAACTGAACGCGCTGGGCTTCACCCACGAGGAGGTGGTCGGCCGGGACGAGCTGCGGTCGCTGGTGCCGGCCATCGCCGACCATTGCGTCGGCGCTCTGGTGTCGCGCGGCGACGGGGCGGCGATCCCCTTCCGCACCACCTTCGCCTTCCGCCGCAAGGCCATGGCACTCGGCGCCCGCTTCCAGGAGGGCGGGGCGGTGATGCGGCTGGTTCGCAAGAACAACCTGTGGACCGTCGAGACCGCCGACGGCGGGCGGTTCGAGGCGCCGGTGGTGGTGAACGCCGCCGGTGCCTGGGCCGACCGCATCGCCGCGCAGGTGGGGGAGCCGGTGCCCTTGGAGGTCATCGCCCCCATGCTGATGATCACCGCCCGCGTCGCTCCCTTCATCAAGCCGGTGGTGGGGGCGACCGGCCGCACCCTGTCCTTCAAGCAGTTCCCCAACGGCACCGTGCTGATCGGCGGCGGGCTGCTCGGCCGGGCTGTGCGCGACGAGAACCGGACGGAGCTGGACTTCTCGCAGGTGTCGGTCAACGCCCGCACGGTGTGGGACCTGTTCCCGTGCATGCGCGGCGCCACCATCGTCCGCTCCTGGGCGGGGATCGAGGCGCGGATGCCGGATCAGATCCCGGTGATCGGCCCCAGCGGCACCGAGCCGGACCTCTACCATTCCTTCGGTTTCTCCGCGCACGGCTTCCAGCTTGGCCCTATTGTCGGGCGCATCACCGCCGACCTGATCACGGGCGGGTCCACCGACCTGCCCATCGCCCCTTTCAGCATCGGCCGCTTCGCCGCCTGACCCTTTGGAGCATCGCCCCGTGACGATCCAGCGTTTCCACCTGACCCCGCGCCTCTGCGACATGGTCATCCACAAGGACACCGTCTATCTCGCCGGCCAGATCGTCGATGACGGCTCGACCACGGTCGAGGCGCAGACCCGCGACGTGCTGCGCCAGATCGACTCCCTGCTGGCCCAGGCCGGCACGTCGAAGAGCAACCTCCTGACCGCCACGGTCTATCTCGCCGACATCGCCACCTTCCCCGAGATGAACGCCGCCTGGGACGCCTGGGTCGACAAGGCCAACCCGCCCGCCCGCGCGACGGTCGAGGCCCGGCTTGCCGACCCGTCGATCCTGGTCGAGATCGTGGTCGTCGCGGGGCTTTAACACGGAGTGTGATCGGTTCAAGCGGAATCGCTTGAAGCGTGAATCACACGGAAAACCAAAAGCTAAGAGTCCGTCCGGTGCTTCTGTAAGCACCGGACGGACTCTGAACCACCTTCGCCATTTCCGGAGCCTGCCATGAAGCGCCTCGTCACGGGCGTTGCCGCCCTCCTCTTGCTTGCGTCCGGCGGTGCCGCCGCCGCGCAGGAGATCCGCATCGCCACCGAGGGCGCCTATCCGCCCTTCAACTTCACCCAGCCCGACGGCAAGGTGGCGGGGCTGGAGGTCGATCTCGCCAATGCGCTGTGCGAGCGGATGAAGCGTCCCTGCACCGTCGTGGCGCAGGAGTGGGACGGCATCATTCCGGGCCTGCTGGCGAAGAAGTACGACGCCATCATGGCGACGATGAACATCACGCCGGAGCGGGCGAAGGCCATCGGCTTCTCCACCCCCTACATGGTGGTGCCGGCCTATTTCGTGGCGCCGGCCAAGTCGACGATCGACGGCTCGCCGGCCAGCCTGCGCGGCAAGACCATCGGCGCCCAGGTCTCCACCACCCATTCCCGCTATGTCGAGAAGCATCTCGGCAGCGACGCGACGCTGAAGACCTACGACACCGCGTCGAACCTGCTGGCCGACCTGAAGGCCGGGCGGCTCGATGCCGCCATCACCACCGGCGCCACCGCGTCCGACTGGGTGAAGGGCGATGGCGGCAAGTCGGTCAAGCTGGTCGGCCAGCCGGTGATCGACGCCGAGGTGTTCGGCCCCGGCATCGGCGTCGGGCTGCGCAAGGAGGACACTGGCCTGAAGCAGTCCTTCGACGAGGCGATCCGCGCGGTCGTGCAGGACGGCACGCTGGCGCGCATCGCCGCCCGCTACGTCGATTTCTCCATCACCCCCTGAGTTCTTCTTAAAAAAACCAAGGAGCAGTTCCCCGTGATCAAGCGCATCGAGAAGACCAAGATCATGCACCGCGTCGTCGTCAACAACGGCACGGCCTATCTCGGCGGCATCATCGCCGACGACGTCAGCGTCGGCATGGGCGGCCAGGTCACGCAGATCTGCGGCAAGCTCGACCAGGTGCTGGCGCTGGCCGGCAGCGACAAGACCAAGCTGCTGTCCGCCCAGCTGTTCATCACGAACATGGGCCTGAAGGACGAGATGAACGACGCGTGGCTGTCCTGGCTGGACGGCAACGACCTGCCGGCCCGCGCCACCATCGGCGTCGCCGATCTCGGCAAGCCGGAAATCCTGATCGAAGTGGTCGTCACCGCCGCGGTCTGATCGCGACCGCAGAAGGCCCTCTCCCCTCGGGGAGAGGGCCTCACCCCAGCAGCCGCTCGAACAGATCCTCGCCGCCCATCTGCCCGCCCTTCAGCATCAGCTCCAGCCCGTCGACCGCCGGGTCGTCGGCATGGGTGCGGCTGACGGTGACCCCCGGCGCCAGCGTGCAGCGGTAGGACAAGCCCCAGCACCCCAGCGCCCGCACCGCGAGGCTGGAGGTGTCGCCGCCGGCAATGCCGACCCGGCGCAGAGCCACCCGCCGCAGCACCGCCGCGACGAACTCCGCCGTCGCCGCCGCGACCCGCCCGGCCTGGGCGGTGTCCGCCGTCCCGGCTTCCGCCGGCGCCGTCCACACCAGCGTGTGGCGCCCGGCCGCCAGCGAGGCCGCCACCTCGCCCAACAGCGTCTCCGCATAGCCGGGGTCGCCGCACAGCGACGCCGCATCGGCCTGGATGCGCGTGTAGGACGCCGCCGCCTCGATCTGCCGCCGCGTCACCGGCGACAGGCTGCCCGCCATCAGGAACACCGGCCTGTCCGCCGCGGCCAGCGGCACCTCTTCCGTCACTGAAGCGTCGGACCCGACGTTCCAATGCGCGACCAGCGCCTGCGCCACGCTGCTCGGGCCCACCGCCAGCAGGGGCTCGCTCACCGCCCGCTGCCAGATCAGCCGCCCGACGACCGCCAGATCCTCGGCCCGCGCCACGTCCAGCAGCAGCGCCGACGGCCCCTCCGCCAAAAGCCGCTCCAGCCGCCCATCCAGTCCATCGCCATCCAGCCCGTAATCCGGAAAATGCAGCGCCGCCATCCCCCACAGCCCCTGCGCGGCGAGATGCCGGCGCAGGTCGGCCTCCGCCATCGGGGTGACGGGGTGGACGCTCATCGTCGGGTGGCGGTCGATGCGATGCACCACCCCGCCGGTGCCCGCCGCCGCGAACAGGGTGCTGAACAGGCAATAGCGCCCGATGTTCGGCTGCCCGCCCACCACCGGCCGGAAGCGGTTGGGGAAATGCGGGGCCAGCGTCCGCACCGCCTCGCCGATGCTGCCGACATGGGCTGCGCTGTCGAAGGTGGAGCAGCATTTGTAATGCATCACCGCCACGCCGAGTGCTGCGAAGAAGCGGCCGACCGGCTCCAGCTCCGCCCGCATGGCGTCCGGCGCCATGCTCCGCGCCGCCCCGGCGATCCCCACCGCATCGAGCGGCCCGGCTTCCCCCAACCGGGCGACGTCCGGCACGTCGAGGAACAGAAGCGCCCGCTGCCCTGCCTTCGCCAAGGCGGCCAGCGTGTCGGTCGCCCCGGTGAAGTCGTCGCCGTACCAGCCCAGTCGGGGAGTCGCCGCCATCGTCCTCAGCCCTTCTTTCCGAAGAAGTCGAGCGACCGCCGCAGCTCCGGCTGCCCCGCCGCCGCGTCATCCAGCGTGCGCCCGGCCCGCACGGCATCCCAGGCCTGCCGGATGCTCCGCACGCCGGCCGCCGGCCCGTCGGGATGGGCCATGATGCCGCCGCCGGACATGAACATCAGATCGGCGGTCCCCACCGCCTCCCAGGTGACCGGCACCGTGCCGGCCCATTGCCCGGAGGAGAAGGCCGGCATCACGGCGTCGGAACCGTCCGCCGCATCCGCCGCCAGCGGCGCCAGACAGGCCCGCGCCCCCTCGATCACCTCTTCGTCGGGCTGGGCGAACTTGCCGTTCAGCCCATGAACATGCATGTGGTCCACCCCCGTCAGCCGCCACAGCGCCTGATAGGCGTCGAAACCGATGCCGAGCAGCGGATGGCGCGACAGCGCGCCAAAGCCGTTGCGGTGGCCATGCAGCGCCAGCCCGCTGTGCCGGCGCAAGGTCTGCACCGCCGAATAGCCGCACCAGTTCAGGCTGACCATGATGCAGGACCCGCCCTCGCGCTCCACCAGATCGGCGTGGCGGCGCATGGCGTCGGTCTCGTCGGTGATGTTGAAGGCGACCATCACATGCTTGCCGGTGCGGTCCTGGTGACGGCGCACCCGGTCCATCACCGCCGGGATGCGCTGGGCCAGCGGCGCATGGGCCGGATCGGCGCAGATCTCGTCATCCTTGATGAAGTCCAGCCCGGCGGCGCACAGCGTGCCGACCAGCTCGCCGGTCTCTTCGGCCGACAGCCCGACATTCGGCTTGATGATGGAGCCGACCAGCGGCCCGTCCGCCACCCCGGTCAGCCGCCTTGTGCCGGCGACGCCGTGGCGCGGCAGGTCGAACTGCGCGCGGTAGGCCTGCGGCAGGCGCAAGCTCTCCAGCCGCAGCCCCGTCACCTCGCCCAGATCATAGAGGTTGCCGGCGACCGTTGCCGCCAGCGTCGGCAGATTGGCGCCGATGTTGGCGGTCGGGAAGGAGATGGTGACGCGCGCCCGCTGCCAGGGTCCTGGATTGCGCTGCCGCTCCAGCCAGGTGTTGGGCAGGGCAGGGGTCTCGGCGACGTCCAGCTTCTCCACCGATTCGACGATGGCGCGGGCACGGGCCCGCAGATCGTCGGTCTCGCCATGGACGCGGGTGAAGGTGCCGCAGGACTGCTCCCCCGCCATCACCTCGGCCACCTTGGCCGGGGCGAGGGGGGTTTCGATCAGATATGTCGCTTCGATGCGGTCGGCGTGCATGTCGGCCGCCCCTTACAGCTTGCTCAGGTCCGGGAAGGGCCGCACCGGGTCGCTGCCGTCCCAGCCCATCGACGCCTCGCGGATCAGGTCGAACATCTTGCCCTTCGGCCCGGCGACCTCCGACAGCTCGATCACCGTGCCGGGATGGTATTCGGTGTCGAAATAGATGAAGCGGCCCTTCTCGCCGACCTCGCCGCTCATCACCGGCTTGAAGCCCTGCGACAGCAGGCGCTCCAGATCGGCATCGTAATCCTCGGTCCAGTAGGCGACATGCTGCAAACCGGTGTTCCCGGCCTGGAGGAAGTCGCGGTACATCGACGGCGCGTCGTTGCGGGTCTGGATCAGCTCCATCTGCAACGGGCCGGAGTTGGCCAGCGCCACCGAATTGTGAACCTCGTAGGATGCGCCGCGGTAGCTGTAGTTCCGGATCGGAACCCGCTCGTTGTAGAACCACGGCCCGATGCCGAGCGTGCGGCTCCAGTAATCCATGGCGGCTTCGATATCGCGCACGACGTAGCCAGCCTGACGGATCTGGCCGAAGAATCGGCTCATTGAGGGAACTCCGATAAGAGGGAATTTTAAGGAGGCCGGGCGCCCGCCTTTCAGCGGGCGTTGAAACGGATCAGCGGGCCAGGAAGCCGGTCGAAATCCAGGGAATGGCGGCGACGATCACAAGCCCGACCAGCAGCGCGCCGACATAGCCCCAGATGTGCTTCAGGCCGTCGTCGGGATTGACCTTGCTGATGGCGCAGGCGCCGTAATAGCCGACGCCGAAGGGCGGGGCGAACAGGCCGATGCCCATGGCGAAGATGACGACCATCGCATAGTGGACCTCATGCACCCCGGCCGCACGGGCGATGGGGAACAGCAGCGGTCCGAACAGCACGATGGCGGGGATGCCCTCCAGCACGCTGCCCAGGATGATGAAGGCGACGATGGAGATGGCGAGGAAGCCGTAGGCGCCGCCGGGGATGCCGGCCATGAAGCGCGCGAGGTCGGACGAGAAGCCGGACTGGGTCAGGCCCCAGGCCATCGAGGTGGCGCAGCCGACGATGAAGATGATGGCCCCGGTCAGCGACGCCGTCTCGATCAGCATCGGCTTCAGGCGGCGCCAGTCGAACTGGCGGTAGATCAGCAGCCCGACCACGGTGGAATAGGCGATGCCGATGGTCGACACCTCGGTCGCCGTCGCGATGCCCTCGACCACCGCGGCGCGGATGACGAAGGGCAGGGCGATGGCGGGCAGGGCCACCATGGCCAGCCGGGCGATCTCGCGCCCTGCGGTGCGCTCGACGTGGCTCAGATCCTCGTTGCGGTAGCGCCGCCAGACCACGAAGCACAGGCAGGCGCCCAGCACCACGCCCGGCAGCATGCCGCCGGTGAACAGCGCCGCGATGGACACGCCGGTGACGGACCCGATGGTGATCAGCACGATGCTGGGCGGAATGGTCTCGGTCTGCGCGCCGGTCGCGGACAAGAGCGCCACCAGATCGCCCGGAGGGGCGCCGCGCTTCTTCATCTCCGGGAACAGCACCGGGGCGATGGCCGCCATGTCGGCGATCTTCGATCCGGAGATGCCCGACACCAGATACATGGCGCCGATCAGCACATAGGACAGGCCGCCGCGCACATGGCCGAGCAGGCTGGCGAGGAACTGGATCATGGCGCGGGCCATGCCGGTCATCTCGATCAGCAAGCCTAAGAAGACGAACAGCGGCACCGCCAGCAGGATCAGGTGGCTCATCCCCTCGTCCAGCCGGCCGACCATCACCAGCAGCGGCGTCGAGGTGGTCAGCGCCAGATAGGAGAAGGTGGCGAGCGCGAAGGAGAAGGCGATGGGCACCCCGGCGAAGACGTTGGCGGCGACCAGCCCGACGAAGAAGATGATGAGGTTCAGCTGCCCCAGCGGCTTCAGCATCGGCCCGGCGACCCAGAAGCCGGCAACGATGGCGCCGGTCACCAGCGCCGCCGCCAGCACCGTCAGGGGCTTGGCGACGCGCAGCAGGCGGAACAGCGCCGCCACCAGCATCAGCCCCAGCCCGACCGGCAGGGCGGACGCCCGCCACGCGTTGGAGATCTCCATCGCCGGGGTGGTGATGAACTGCTCCTCCATCGCGTAATCGACGGCGTGGTAGAGCACCAGCGTCAGGAAGGCGATGGGGGCGGTGATGGCGATGCATTCCAAAAGGCTGCGCGCCTGCGGGCCGACGCGGCTGACCAGACCGGTCATCCGCATATGCTCGCCCCGGCGCAGCGCCACCACCGCACCCAGCATCGACAGCCACAGGAACAGGATGGAGGCCAGCTCGTCCGACCACACCAGCGGGGTGTGGAACAGATAGCGGGCGGTGACGCCGGCCAGCAGGACGACGATCTCGACCAGAACCAGAAGGCCCGCCACGACCTCGACCCCGACGGACAGGCCGTGGTCGATCCTGCGCAGCAGCGAGGCGCCGCCGCCGGCACCCAGAGTGCCGGGAGGCTCGGCAAAGCCGTGGACCGGCTCGGACATGTGGGACATGGCGGGATGTTCCTTCATGGAAGAGGACCTGAATGGACTGCTGCGACGGTCAGGCGAGCTTGCCGACCGCCTCTTCCAGCAGGCCCCAGGCCTCGTCGCCGAAGCGGCCCTTCCATTCGCCGTAGAAACCGGCGTCGCGCAGCTTGGCGCGGAAGCTGTCGGGCGAGGGCTGGTTGAAGGTCAGCCCCTTCGATTCCAGATCGGCCTTGACCGACTGGTTCAGCGCCTTGATGTCGCCGCGCTGCGCCACGCCGGCGTCGTTGATGGCGTTGGCGACGATGGTCTGCATGTCCGCCGGCAGGCCCTTCCAGGCGCGGCCGTTGGCGATGAACCAGAAGCCGTCCCAGATGTGGTTCGACAGCGAGCAGAACTTCTGCACCTCGTACAGCTTGGCGACCTGGATGATCGGCAGCGGGTTCTCCTGCGCGTCGACGATCCGGGTCTGCAGCGACGAATAGACCTCGCTGAACTGCAGGCTGGCCGGGGCGGCGCCCAGCCCCTTGAACATGGCGATGCTGAGCGGGCTGACCGGAACGCGGATCTTCAGCCCGTTCATGTCGGCGGCCGAAGTGATCGCCTTGTCGCCGCTGGTCATCTGGCGGAAGCCGTTGTCCCACATCTTGTCGAAGGCATAGAGCCCGACCTTGGAGATGGCGTTGCGGACGTGGGCGCCCAGCTTGCCGTCCATCGCCTTCCACACCTGATCGTAGTCGGAGAAGGCGAAGCCGACCGCGTTGATCGCGGCGACCGGCACCAGCGTGGCGATCACCAGCGCCGACGGCGTGAAGAAGGTCAGGCCGCCGCTGCGCACCTGGGACAGCATGTCGGTGTCGCCGCCGAGCTGGTTGTTCGGGAAGATCTTGATCTCGACCTTGCCGTTCGACTCCTTGGCGATGCGCTCCGCCGCCTGCTGGGCGCGGACGTTCAGCGGATGGCTCAGCGGCAGGTTGTTGCCGTACTTCAGCTCGAACTCGGCGGCGCGCGCGATGTGCGGCATGCCGATCACGGCGCCGGCGGCCCCGATCGCCGGAATGGCGGCGGGGGTGGCGGCGATGGCCTTCAGCATCGTGCGGCGGCTCAGACTGGTCATTTCAAACCTCCCATGGATTACCGGCCGACGTTGCTGTTTCCGGCCTTGCGTTTCTGATGTGATCTGATGTCAATTGATGATTGTTGGAGGGACGGTATGTCCATCGCCGACAAGTGTCAAACATCGAAATTGATGGTTTTTGATGGTTTCAGTGAAGGACGATCCGGAAATTGCCGCCGGACCCCGCGGGCTGCCGCGGGTGGTCGACATCGCGCAGGCGGCGGGCGTCTCCACCGCCACGGTGGACCGCGTGCTGAACAACCGGCCGGGGGTGCGCGCCGCCACGGTGCAGCGGGTGCTGAAGGCGGCGGCGGAGTTGGATTATCTGCCCGACGGCGACCTCCATGCCGCGGCGGGGCAGAAGCCGATGCGGCTGTCCTTCCTGCTGCCCGCCGGCAACAACCGCTTCCTGACCGGGCTGGGCGAGATGATCCGCCGTGCCGACTCCATGCTCGCCCCGCACGGGGTGAAGGCGCAGGTGGAGTTCATCCGGAGCTTCAATCCGGACCTGCTGGCGCGCAGCCTGTTCCAGCACGGCCGCCGCGCCGACGGCGTCGCCTTCATGGCGCTGGAGCATCCGGCGGTGCGCGAGGCGGTGGACGCGCTGGCCGACCGCAACGTGCCGAGCGTGACGCTGATTTCCGACATCCTGAACTGCCGGCGCGCCGGCTATGTCGGGCTGGACAACCGCGCGGCCGGCCGCACCGCCGGCTACCTGATCGCACGCTTTTTGAAACACCGCCCGGCCAAGGTGGCGATGATCGCCGGCAGCCTCAGCTACCGCGCCCACGAGGACCGCGAGATGGGCTTCCTCCATGTCCTGAAGGAGATCGCCCCCGACATCGAGGTGGTTGGCCTGCGCGAAGGCCATGACGACGAGGGGAAGAGCTACCGCCAGACCCGCATGCTGCTGGGCCTGCATCCCGACCTTGCCGGGGTCTATAATATCGGCGGCGGGGCGGAGGGGGTGGCCCGCGCGCTGAAGGAGACGCGGCGGGAACGCGAGATGGTCTTCATCGGCCACGGCCTGACGACGGAGACGCGCGGCCTGCTGATCGACGGGGCGCTGGACGCAGTGATCACCCAGGATCCGCGCAACACCCTGTCGGCCTGCGTCGGCATCTTCACCAACCTGCGCGCGGGCCGCCCGGCGATGCAGGGGGTGGAAACGCCGCGGGCGGAAGTGATCTTCCGCGAAAACCTGCCGAAGAACATGCTGCCGGATGAATGACAAGAATCCCCTCTCCCCCCGGGGAGAGGGTTAGGGTGAGGGGGACGCACCGCGAGGATTTTCAAAGAAAACGGAGCGCCGGCACTGACACCGGCGCTCCGCAATGCATCCCCCTCACCCCGACCCTCTCCCCGGGGGGAGAGGGAGGTATCACCCCATCTTCCACTCCGCCGGCTGCACCCCGCCTTCCGCCGGCGCTTCCACCCGACGCTCCGCTCCGGCCAGCTTGCGCAGCAGCACGTAGAACACCGGGGTCAGCACCAGACCGAACAGCGTCACGCCGATCATGCCGGCGAACACCGCCACACCCATGGCGTGCCGCATCTCGGCGCCGGCCCCGCTGGAGGTGACCAGCGGCACCACGCCCATGATGAAGGCGATGGAGGTCATCAGGATCGGCCGCAGCCGCAGCCGGCTCGCCTCGATGGCCGCCTGCACCACGCTGCGTCCCTCATGCTCCAGTTCGCGGGCGAACTCGACGATCAGGATGGCGTTCTTCGCCGACAGGCCGACCAGCACCATGAAGCCGATCTGCGTGAAGATGTTGTTGTCGCCCCCGGTCAGCCACACGCCGAACAGGGCGGACAGCACGCTCATCGGCACGATCAGCAGGATGGCGAGCGGCAGGGTCAGGCTCTCGTACTGTGCGGCCAGCACCAGGAACACCAGCAGCACGCTGATCGGGAACACCCAGAGGCCCGCATTGCCGACCAGGATCTTCTGATAGGTCAGGTCGGTCCATTCCAGCTTGACGCCGCGCGGCAGCACCTCGGCCGCGATGCGCTCCGCCGCCGCTTCCGCCTGTCCCGAGGAGAAGCCGGGCGCCGGCCCGCCATTGACGTCGGCGGCGGTGAAGCCGTTGTAGCGCACCACCATCTCCGGCCCATAGCCCGGCTGCACCGTGACCAGCGACGACAGCGGCACCATGGTCCCCGCCGCGTTGCGGGTCTTCAAGAGCCCGATGTCGTCGGCGGTGTCGCGGAAGGGCGCGTCGGCCTGCACCCGCACCTGGTAGACGCGGCCGAAGGCGTTGAAGTCGTTGACGTAGAGCGAGCCCAGATAGATCTGCATGGTGTCGAACACGTCGGCGACATTGACGCCCAGCTGCTTGGCCTTCACCCGGTCGAGATCGACGTCCAGCTGCGGCACGTTGATCTGGTAGGCGGAGAAGGTCGGCCCCAGCTCCGGCGTCTGCGCCGCCCGCTTGACGAAGGCGTTCACCGCCTCGCTCAGCGCCTCGTAGCCGAGGTTGCCGCGGTCCTCCAGCTGCATCTTGAAGCCGCCCAGCTGCCCCAGTCCCATCACCGGCGGCGGCGGGAAGATGGCGACGAAGGCCTCCTTCAGCCCGGCATAGCGCTGCTGCAAGTCCATGGCGATGGCGCCGGCCGACAGCGACGGATCCTTGCGCTCGGCAAAGGGCTTCAGCGTGACGAAGACGATGCCGGCGCTGGACGAGTTGGTGAAGCCGTTCACCGACAGGCCGGGGAAGGCGACGGCGCTCTGCACGCCGGGACGCTTCAGCGCGATGTCGGTCATCTCGCGGATCACCGCCTCCGTCCGGTCGAGCGAGGCGCCGTTGGGAAGCTGGGCGAAGCTGATCAGATACTCCTTGTCCTGCATCGGCACGAAGCCCGACGGCACCGAGCGGCCGAGCAGCACCGTGGCGCCGATCAGCAGCGCATAGACCGCCAGCATGACGCCCTTGCGCCGCACCACCCCGCCGACGCCGCGGCCATAGCCCTCCGACGCCCGGTGGAACACCCGGTTGAACAGCCGGAAGAAGCCGCCGAACACCCGGTTCATCGCACGGGTCAGCCAGTCCTGCGGCTCGTCGTGGCCGCGCAGCAGCACAGCCGCCAGGGCCGGCGACAGGGTCAGCGAGTTGAAGGCGGAGATCACGGTGGAGATCGCGATGGTCATCGCGAACTGCTTGTAGAACTCGCCGGTCAGGCCGGTCATCGCCGCCAGCGGCACGAAGACGGCGACCAGAGTCAGCGCAATCGCGATGATCGGGCCGCTGACCTCCTGCATGGCGCGGATGGTGGCATCGCGGGCCGACAGGCCGGACGCGATGTTGCGCTCGACATTCTCGACCACGACGATGGCGTCGTCGACGACGATGCCGATGGCCAGCACCATGCCGAACAGCGACAGCGCGTTGATCGAGAAGCCGAAGGCCAGCAGCAGCGAGAAGGTGCCGACGATGGAGATCGGCACCGCCAGCAGCGGGATGATCGACGCCCGCCAGGTTTGCAGGAAGACGATCACCACCAGCACGACCAGCGCCACCGCTTCCAAGAGCGTGTGGATGACGGCCTCGATGGAGGAGCGGACGAACTGCGTCGGGTCGTAGACGATGGAGTAGTCGACGCCGTCGGGCATGTCGCCCTTCAGCTCCGCCATCACCTTGCGCACCTCGTCGGAGATGGCGAGCGCGTTGGCGTCCGGCGTCTGGGTGATGCCGAGCGCCACCGCCGGCTTGTTGTCGAGCAGCGAGCGCAGCCCATACTGCGCCGCGGCCAGCTCCACCCGCGCCACGTCGCGCAGCCGGGTGACGCCGCCCTCATCGCCGGTCTTCAGCACGATGTCGCCGAACTCGTCGGCGGTCTTCAGCCGGCCGCGCGCGTTGATCGACAGCTGCATCGGCACGTCGGGCAGCGAGGGCGAGGCGCCGATCACGCCGGCCGCCACCTGGACATTCTGTTCGCGGATGGCGTTGACCACGTCGGTCGCGGTCATCCCGCGCTGCGCCACCTTGCCGGGGTCGAGCCACACCCGCATGGCATAGTCGCCGGCCCCCCACACCTGCACCTCGCCGACGCCGGAAATGCGGGTCAGCCGGTCCTTGACGTTCAGCACCGCGTAGTTGCGCAGGTACGTCATGTCATAGCGGTCGTTGGGCGACAGCAGATGGACGACCATGGTCAGCGTCGGCGAGCTTTTCACCGTGGCGACGCCCAGCCGCTGCACGTCGGACGGCAGCCGCGGCATCGCCTGCGCCACGCGGTTCTGCACCAGCTGCTGCGCCTTGTCCGGGTCGGTGCCCAGCTTGAAGGTCACCGTCAGCGCCAGGTTGCCGTCGCTGTTGGCCTGCGACTGCATGTAGAGCATGCCTTCGACGCCGTTGATCTGCTCCTCCAGCGGGGAGGCGACGGTCTCGGCGATGACCTTTGGATTGGCGCCGGGGAACTGCGCGCGCACCACGACGGACGGCGGCACCACCTCCGGATATTCGGAAATCGGCAGGCGGAAGACCGCGATGGCCCCCGCCAGGAACAGAGCCACCGACAGCACGCCGGCAAAGATCGGCCTGTCGATGAAGAATTTCGAGATGTTCATCTGGGGTCTCCCAGGCTGCACGCTCCCCATCCCTCCCCGCATTTCGCGAGGAGGGTTAGGAAAGGCGCACACCCGTCTTGTTCGTGTCTTAGCGGGCCGCCGTCTGGGTTTTCTCCGTCCCCATGGCGACCGTCTTCGGCGTCACCGCCATGCCCGGCCGGGCGTGCTGCATGCCGTTGACCACCACCTGCTCGCCGGCCGACAGCCCCGCCGTCACCACGCGCAGCCCGTTCTGCAAGGTGCCGAGCTTCACCGGCCGGTATTCCACCTTGTTCTCCGCCGTCACCACCAGGACGAACTTCTTGTCCTGGTCGGTGCCGATGGCGCGGTCGTCGACCAGCAGCGCGTCGTAGGGCTTGGTGCCCCCCACCTTCACCCGTGCATAGAGCCCCGGCACCAGCGTGCCGTCGCCGTTGTCGAAGCGGGCGCGCACGCGGATGGTGCCCGACACGCTGTCCAGCCGGTTGTCGACATGCTCGACCATGCCCGACCGCGAATACTCCTCCTCGTTGGCGAGGCCGAGCCGGACCGGGATGGTGCCCGAATCGCGCATCGGCGCGATGTGGCGCAGATAGGTCTGCTCATCGACGTCGAACGACGCATAGATCGGCGACTGCGACACCAGCGTCGTCAGCGGCTCGGCGGCCGCACCGGCGGCCACCACATTGCCGACCGTCCGTTCCGCCCGCGACACCCGGCCCGACACCGGCGCCGTCACCCGCGTGTAGCCGAGATTGAGCCGCGCGATGTCCAGCGCCGCCTGCGCCGCCTTCAGGTTGGCCGCCGCCTCGCGGGCGGCGTTGTCGCGCTGGTCCATGGTGCTGCGCGAGATGGTGTCGTCGCGCACCAGCTTCTGCGCGCGGTCGAGGTCGGCGACGGTGAAGCGCACCCGCGCCTGCGCCGCCGCGACCTGCGCCTCGGCCCGCGCCACCTCCGCCTCATAGGGGCGGGGGTCGATGGTGAACAGCACGTCGCCCTGTTTCACCAGCGCGCCGTTGCGGAAATGCACGGCGACGATGGTGCCGGGCACCTGCGGCCGGATGTCGACGCGGTCCACCGCCTCCAGCCGGCCGGAATAGGACTGCCAGTCCGTCACCGGCCGGGCCAGCACGGTGGCGACATCCACCTCGGCCGGCGGCGGGGCGGGCGAGGCGGTTTGCGCTTCGGCCGGGCTTCGCAGGGTGACGGCGCCGGTCAGCGCCGCCACGGAAACACCGGCCGCGATCAGAAGGGAAAGTGTCTTGCGGGACATGACGTTACCTGCTGCTTGAAGTGTCGGGACGGGCGCCGGTCAGGCGGCGCCGGAAGAAATCGGCCGCGGCGGCCAGCGCCGGCGGGTGGTTGGCGAGGCCGGCATGGCTGACCCCGGCAAAGCGGGTGACCTCGGTCGGCACCCCGGCGTCGATCAGCCGGGCGGCATAGCTTTCCGCCTCCGGCCGCAGCACGTCGTTCTGCGCCGTGGCGATCAGGATCGGCGGCAGCCGGCCGAGCCGGCGCGATTCCAGCGGTGCCGCATAGGGATGCAGCCGCAGCGCCGCCTCCGGCAGATAGGCGCGGTAACAGCGCGCGCAGTCCGTCACGCTGCCTTCGCCGTCCCCCACCCGCGTCAGGCTGGGATCGAGCATCGGCCCGAACAGCGCCTGCGCCGCGATCTCCGGCCCGCCGCGGTCGCGGGCGAGCAGGGTGAGCGACACCGCGACATGCCCGCCGGCATCGTGGCCGGCGACGCCGAGCGGCCCGGCCCGCTCCGCCAGCCACACCGCTGCGGCATGGGCATCCTCGATGGCGGCGGGGAAGGGATTGGCGGGGGCCAGCGCATAGCCGACGGCGACCACCAGCGCCGGAATGCTCTCCGCCAGCGCCGTCGCCGTGATCTCCACCTCCTCGACGGAGCCGGAGGTGAAGCCGCCGCCATGGAAATACAGCAGTCCGGGCAGCGGCCCGGCAACCGCGGGCCTGAACAGGCACAGCGGAACCTTGCGACCCTCCACCGTCAGCGACGTGCGTGAACGTTCCATCCCGATCCGGCGACCAGCGCCCCTCCTGCAATGCGGCAAGAGCGATAATGTGCAGGTGCACGGGTGGGATAAAGCCGCTGCGGCTGGGAACAGAATTCAGCCGGGACGAACAATCGCGGCGGGGTGGCGGTGGCTGTTTGTGGGGGATGGGCTATTCGGGTGGGAGCGAATTTCAGAAAAGTAGGTTAGAGGATACGTGATGGTAGCGTAGCCCTCACGTCACTTATAATTTCGCATTCGAAAGGGTGAAGCTTCGTGAACTGGCCGGTTTCAACCGAAGCGACGAGGGCAAGGGCTTGATCAAGGGACATTGGTTCTACGTTTGACGGCGCTAAACGGCGGGCGGTTTCTGGCGGGATCCCATACTCGTCCAGCGCAAATAGCCCTGCATTCATGAATAGGCTTTCGGCTCTGGCGGCGAAGTAAGTGTAGTCACCCACGACTCTCCGACCGGCACGACGGAGAATTTCTGCTTGTATGTGGTTAATGGCCATCAAGCTACGTGGAAAATTATAGCCGATATAGCGCCGCATAAATTGCAGTGATTGTTCGATAGAATCGCTAACTGATTGGAAGAATGCTTTATTAGCGACTCTGTGATCTATGTAGCTTCTAAAGCTGGCAGCGTGACTTAGGCGATCGAGTTCAGCCTTCAATCCCACTCCGGCTGTGATACCGTACCGGGTGAGCGCCGAGCCATCAAGATGGGCATAAATTAGTTCGCAAACCGTTAGAAGTTGATGTGGTTTGGGAATGCCAGACCAGACAAGGGAATCTTCTAAGAGAACCAAATCACGGGATATATGAGCATATATTGAGTATTGACTATCAAGCGGAACATGCCGGTTCAGCCGCAGCGTTTCCATAGATAATGGGCTATCGAGCGCAACACGGCCAAGTCTCTCGCGTGAGATAGGTATCAGATCCGTATCATCGAGCTCGAGAATGAGCGAAATTGGAGTTTTTTCGTTCTGCTTACCAACAGCAACATCGATTGAGACCATCGTTTCAGATGGAGGTTTTTCAAGAACAAAAACTTTGCCGATAAAGTATTTTCGCATCCGGCCAGCCCGACCAGCGATGTTACGAAATGTAAAACTGTCAAATCCTGTCGTCTTTACCCGTCTGTCGTAGATAACCACATTCTCAGCAACTGTATTAATTCCTTCGATTAGCGTAGATGTGCAAATGATGAATTTAATATCACCAGCGTCGAATGCCCTCACCATGTACTGCTGAATGGCTCTTGGCACGTTACCATGATGGATACCGATTCCATAACGCAGAGCTCGCGTCAGGATCCATTCTTCAGGAAATTCCTGCTTCAGCCAACTTACTGCCAAGTCTGTAGCCGGAGTGGGTTCAAATTCACCGTGTTCTAAAAGATACTCAGCTAAGTTCGCAGCGCGAGGAGGGGACTGGCAGTAGATAAGAGTTGGGCTCTTCAAATCGGCACACAACTCGACCAATTTTTCTTTTCGCTCGTCGCTGTTATCAGGAAAATCGAAATAGACAATGTCAAGAGCAACAGTAGAAAATTCGGAAGGAACGAAGACATGGTTATAACTTTGAGCCAGCCCTCCGACCGCACTAATGTGCGGGCCGATAAGATAAAATTGTGCTCCACCGCGTGCAAGATTATGAAATATTAAATTAAGGTCAACTGCCCGCTCGGTATCCTTTTCTTTAATATCAAGTTTGTAAAATTCGTCTATAACAAAAAATTCAACTTTTGATATATCGGGACGAGCTAAGGCACGCTCCTGCGTAAGAACAAAAATCACTGGCTGCTGGAAATCGGGTTTTTGGCTGGGATGAGTAACTATTTTATGAGTGGCGGAGAATCTCAACCCAAGGCGACGGCGTGTTTCATCTATCAAAGCAATGGTCGGAACGATAATGGCGATGACCTTATGCTTTTGCGATGCAACAATAGCATCAACGATCAGGCTTTTACCGACACTGGTCGTTGCGCTGAGTACAACATTTCTCCCAGCCATCAGATCTCGGAATATCTGTAGTTGGAGAGTATGAAATAAGTATTGCTCACCAGGTATTGGTGCTTTATGTGCTTCAAGGATGTAGTAGTCACCAAGTGACTGGTTATGTGCCTTGTCCGCGTAAGGCATAAGGCCAACCGCCCGAACTAATCCATCTAAAAGCCCATGAAAGTCCGGGCGAAGATGATCTTTGATTGCCAAGGCTCTGATAACTAACTCTCTAGCAATCGGCTGAGATTCAATATCATTAGATAGATTGCTGATGCCTTGAAAGGCATCGAACGTATCCTCTGGTGAAAAACGTCCAGAGGATAAAAAAACCTTTATCTGTTCAATGTTCACCGGACGCTCCGTAAAGTAGATTCAAATGAAATGGCAAGGCTTTTAGCGCATTCAATCGGAACGAGAAATATATGTATTCGCATATCACGGAATTCTGGTTCCAGATTACGCTTGAGGCTATCATAAATTTCTTTTGCTTCCTCAGTTATTCCATTTAGATAGTCATCCACATAGCCTTTTGATAAAACGTCGCTGTCGTAAGCAATGAGAATTGGTATATGTAATACAGAAAGAAGATCATCAACCTTCCCGTTTGGATGCATAGATCGTCCCAGATCATGGTGGCTAAGATGTACCGAATGACGAAGCTGGATGATTGCCTTTCGTTCGCGTTTAAGAACCTCTTTCTCGAGACTTGATCTCAATATCTGAGAAATGGCTGTCAGAATTGAGTCTCTATCGTCGGCTGTGGCGATCCGAGTCTGGCCAAGCCAAAGCTGGTCGCCCTGCGGGTCCGTGATGATATGCGCGCTGGTAAACGTAAGAAAGCCGGCGGTCAGATGGAAAATTTTACAAGCAATGGGCTCGGATTTGTGATGGTGGCGTAGTATCGCATGCAGCATCAAGTCTGAAAGAAGTGCTTGAGGAGTAAGTTGACCATGGGAGTCGCACTCCTCAATAGCTTTTGCGAGAACCGTTCTGGCGGAAAGATGGTCAAAGGTCGCGAGTGTGACAGGGGGCAGAACAACTTCTGGTATCCAGTCAATCAAGTAATCTATTAATTCTTGACGGCGCCATTCACCGCCGTCGTACTCAGCGTCAAAAGCAGAGAGCGCGCGATTAAGCATTGGCTCATCTATTTTGCAAAAATTTGAGAAAAATTCGTCGGTTTTAATCCGGTAGACTTTCAATATTGCGCGTGATGTCGCCATGTATTCGCCAATTTGTGCGTGCCACCATTTTAAAGCAGCATCTCGAGGAATGCATTTTTCATCCGGAGTTGAGACTCTCGAGGCGTCACCTGCATCGATAACGACATTGAGCAATCGCTCATAAGTTGTATTAATCTCGTTGTAGGTTGGGCGCTCTCCATCACGCCCGGCTAGTTTGAGCAACGCGAGTTGGTTCCGCTCTATTAGCCGTTCAATGTTTTGCTCAACTTGCCAGTAAAGCCGGTTCGCCCAATCAATCAACGAACGCCCATTTTTCGATTTAAACGACGGGTGTTTCGCCGAAAAGCTTCTGACCGCAGCAGCGATTACGTCGGGAATATTGGCGCGGCTTTCTCGCGAAATTTTAAAACTAGCAAGATTTCCATAGGGCTCACGGATTGTAACTAGGCGAAATAGTGGCTCCTCTTCGTACCTATCACAGTCAAGAGACCGCTCAGCGATTGATGTGCCTGCGCGTCCGTCGGTGCGACTCACCAAATCGGTCACAGTCCATTTCTTATCGCCGTCTGTCGTTTTAACCTGGACATACTCGTTGGCCTTCTTTCCATCGATGATCCAGCGGACAGTGATGTCGTCGGCTGTCTCGCACTCCACTTGTAGGATAGCGGGTGAGTTGAGCATCTCGATGACGAAGCTTGCTGCAACGTGGTCCTGATATTTTTGACCTCGGCGGCTAGCCACAGCACCCGCGTCGGAGGCGCTTACCGGATCAATCAAGCTCTTCGGTGGCATGGGTATCTATATTAGTTAATATAAATGTCTACAATGAACCTTTTTATCGCTGATGGGTAGTGGATTTTATCGGTAGGTCTCTGCTGGAGCGGATGTCTGGAGCGGTAGCATCTGGCAGGGAGATCGTGTAGGCCACAAATTCCAGCTGAGGTCGCCTGAGCGGTGCACACTCGAAGCTATTTCCAATCAAGTGGCTCATCTTAGTATTTAGCTACTACACATTTTGGTGCCAAAAAGATTGGGCGACCGGCCCCGGCATCCGCCGGCTCCCCCTGAGTTCGCCCCTCTTCCACCCCACACCGCACAAAAATGTAGCGCAACGCCTGCGCAAACGCCAAAAAGCGGGCGACCAATCACCCACCGGCACCGTTGCCGTTCCACCCCTCTTCGGACAAACCCTCTATGGCAGATTTCTTCCCGCGCTGGCCGCTCGCGACCGGCCCCGTCGTCCAGCCGGACGAGCGGCTTCCCTGGGGCTCGACCCTGACGCTCGGCGTCCAGCATCTCGTCGCCATGTCCGGCTCGACCATCCTCGGGCCGCTGCTGATGGGGTTCGATCCGAACCTCGCGGTGCTGTTCTCCGGCATCGGCACCCTGCTGTTCCTCGTGCTCACCGCCGGGCGGGTGCCGAGCTATCTGGGATCCTCCTTCTCCTTCATCGCCGTGGTCATCGCGGTGACCGGCTACAGCGGCCAGGGGCCGAATCCGAACATCGGGCCGGCGCTCGGCGGCATCATCGCGGCAGGATTCGTCTATGTCCTGATCGGCCTGCTGGTCAGCTACACCAGCACCAATTGGATCGAGCGGCTGATGCCGCCGGCGGTCACCGGCGCCGTCGGTGCCGCCATCGGCCTCAACCTGTCGCCGGTCGCGGTCAAGGGCATCGAGGGGACGGGGCCGCACATACTCGTCGCCCTGTTCACGCTGCTCGCCACCGCCGTCATCGCGGTCTACGCCCCGCTCGCCATCCGCCGGGTGTCGATCCTCGTCGGCATCGCCGCCGGCTATGTCTTCTATCTCGTGCTCGCCAACGGCATGGGCCTGCTGCCGCCGGTCAGCTTCGCCGAGCTGGACGCCGCCCCCTGGTTCGGCATGCCTGCCTTCCGCACGCCGACCTTCGATGCCGGCGCCATGGCGCTGGTCGCTCCCATCGCCTTCATCCTCGTCGCCGAGAATCTCGGCCACATCAAGGCCATCGGCGCCATGACCGGGCGCAACCTCGACCGCTACATCGGCCGCGGCTTCATCGGCGACGGCATCGCCACCATCTTGTCCGGCAGCGGCGGCGGCACCGGCGTCACCACCTATGTCGAGAACATGGGCGTGATGGCGGTCACCCGCGTCTTCTCCACCCTGATCTTCGTCGTCGCCGCCGTCGCCGCCATCCTGCTGGGCTTCTCGCCGAAGTTCGGCGCCCTGCTGCGGACCATCCCGGCCCCGGTGCTGGGCGGGCTGGCGACCGTCGTCTTCGGCCTGATCGCCGCGGCGATGGTGCGGCTGTGGGTCGACAACCGCGTCGATTTCTCCGATCCGCGCAACCTCATCACCGTCGGCGTGACGCTGGTGCTCGGCGCCGGCAACTTCACCGTCACCGCCGGCGGCTTCTCCATCGGCGGCATCGGCACCGCCACCATCGCCGCGCTGGGCCTCTACCAGCTGCTCGGCATCGGCCGGGCGCGCGAGGCCGTCCGCACCGGCTCCGGGCCTGCCCCCCAACCTGACCGCGCGACGCTCCACTGAGGGCGAGACACCCCGCGCCGCCGCCCTCCCGGCCCTTGCCGGGGACGGCGGCGGCGCACCCGTCCTCGGGCTTTTTACAAAAACTCTCCATCAAAGGACTGAAGTCCCATAGGCTCTCCGCAATTGTCTTTTCCTCTTGCGGAGCCTCGCCATGCCTCTCGATCCCCGCAGCTTCACCACCGAGAATTTCCCCCGCTGGGCGGAGGAGCCGCCGACGCCGTCCGAAGGCGCGTTGGTCCCCGGTTCGCAGTTCCACGAGGAACAATGGATCATGGCCGCCGGCATGCTGGCCCGCGGCAACAGCTTCCTTCAGGTCTCCCGCGCCATGGGGTGCAGCCGCACCACGCTCTGGCGCGCCTATTACGGCTCCAAGGATTTTCGTCACAGGGTTTGGTGGGAGCGGCAGGCGCTGAACCGCGAGGCCGAACTGCGCCTGTCCTCGCTGCGGGTGCTGGTGGCCGAGCAGATCGAGCGGCTGGTCACGTCGGGCGACCCCGCCACCGTGCGCTGGCTGGCCGAGCGGCTCGGCCTGTTCGCTGGCCTCGACCTGCCTGCTGCCAAGCAGCAGGACGCCAACCCCGACCGGCCGGCCGACCCTCCTCCGGCCCCGAAGCCGGCCCCCCGTCCTGACGACCCGCCCGCCGTCACCGTCCCCGAACTCGACGACGACATCCCCGGCGCCCTGCGCGAGCGCTGCCCGCCCAACCCGGCGATGGTCGCCGCCGTCCTGGCCCAGCCGGAGGCGGCGGGACCGAAGGGCCTCTTCCCCTACACGCTCAACCAGTATGAGGAGTACCCCAACCTCAACCCCGGCCCGGTGAGCCGCCGCGCCATCGGTGCCTTCTCCGGCCGGCGCTAGATGGAACAGCCGCCGGAAAGCGTTCCACGCCGTTCCATCCCGCCGCGCCACACCCACCACCCTTGATCCGCGACCGCCCGATTGCTATTCGGCCGTCTTCGGCGGACACTCTCCCCATTTGCGGGAGGCCCCATTTGCGGGAACCGCGATTGATAAGGACGGGGTCCGTATGGACAAGCTGCATGCGATGCGCGTCTTCATCCGGGTGGTCGAGGCGAACAGCTTCTCGAAGGCGGCGGAAACGCTGGGGCTGCCGCGCGCCTCGGTGACGACGACCATCCAGAACCTGGAGGCGGCGCTGGGCGTGCGCCTGCTCCAGCGCACCACGCGCAAGCTCAACCTGACACTGGACGGTGCCGCCTATCTGGAGGGTGCCAGCCGCATCCTGTCGGAAATCGACGAGATCGAATCCACCTTCACCAGCGCCCGCAAGACGCCGCGCGGCCGGTTGCGGGTGGACATGCCGGGCTCCATCGGCCGGCTGGTCATCATCCCCTCGATCCACGAATTCCACGCCAAGTACCCCGACATCGAGCTGATGCTGGGGCTGGGCGACCGGCCCATCGATCTGGTGCAGGAGGGGGTCGACTGCGTCGTCCGCATCGGCGAGCTTGCCGATTCCAGCCTGCTGGCCCGCCGGATCGGCGCCATGCAGCAGGTCACCTGCGCCAGCCCGGCCTATCTCGCCGAGCATGGCGTGCCGAAGACCATCGAGGATCTCGAACGCCACATCGCGGTGAATTATTTCAGCAACCGCACCGGGCGCAACCTCGACCTCAGCTTCCGCCGCGACGACGAGGTGGTCGACATCGCCATGAAGGGCGTCATCTCGGTCAACGACGCCGACGCCTATGTCACCTGCGGGCTGGAAGGGCAGGGCATCCTGCAGCCCGGCCGCTTCATGGTGCTGCCGCACCTGCGCAGCGGCGCCCTGCGCGAGATCCTGCCGGACTGGCGGCCGCCGCGGATGCCGATCTCCGCCGTCTACCCGCAGAACCGCCATTTGTCGCCGAAGGTGCGGGTCTTCGTCGACTGGCTGGCCGAGCTGTTCGAGCGCTGCCCGCTGCTCCAGGGCGAGGATCTGCCGGGCGACCTGTGCGAGCAGCAGAAAGCGCCGATGGAGCGGGAGGGGGCCTGCGAATGCGTGATGTGAGGCTCAGCCGGCCGTTTCCATCGCCGTCTCCATCAGCGCCCGGTACGCCATCTGGTCCTCGTGCATCCGCAGGAACACGGCGTATTTGGCGTCGTGATAGGCCCGCAGCGGCCCCTCGGCCGGCGTGATGCGGCGGCCGGCGCGGCTCATCCCGGCCATGCCGGCGGCAATGTCGGGAAAGGCGCCGCCCGCCACCGCGCCCAGCACGGCCGCACCCAGCAGCACCGCCTCCGGCTCCTCCGGCAGGACCAGGGTGCAGCCGGTGGCGTCGGCATGCGCCTCCAGGAACACCGGGTTCTTGGTGCCGCCGCCGCAGGCGAGGATGGTGTCGATGGCATAGCCGCGGTCATTCATCGCCGCGACGATGTGCCGGGTGCCATAGGCCACCGCCTGCACCGTCGCCAGATAGAGCAGCGCCAGATCCTCCAGCCCGTCCGACAGCCGCAGCCCGGCGATGGCACCGCGCAAACCGGCATCGGCCCGCGGCGAGCGGTTGCCGTGGAAGTCGGGCAGCACATGCAGGTCGCGGGTCAGCATCGCCACCGGCCCGCCGCTCCGCTCCGCAAGATTCGCCAACTCCTCGTTCAGCAGCTGGTAGATTGTGGTGCCGCGCCGCTGGGCCTCAAGGGCAAGCTCGCCATGGCGGGGATGGCCCTGCACCACATGGTCGATCAAGGCCCCGGTCGCCGACTGTCCGCCCTCGTTCAGCCACAGCCCCGGCAGCATGGCCGAATGGTAAGGGCCCCAGACGCCAGGGATGAAGCGCGGGTCACCGGGACTCATCACCATATGGCAGCTCGACGTGCCGCCGATCAGCGCCAGCCGCCGGTCGAAATCGACTTGGTCCGAGCCGTCGAGCGGCACCCCGATCACCCCGATCCCGCCTGCATGGGCGTCGATCATCGAGGTGCCGACCGCGATGCCCGGCGTCAGCCCTAGCTCGCGCGCCGCCTCCGCGGTCAGCCCGCCTGCAATGGCGCTGCCGACCTCGCCGACCTCGGTGCCGATGCGGGCATGCCCCTCATCCACCAGATCGCCGAGCCCGATGGCGCGGAGATAGCCGTCGTCCCAGCGCCCCTCATGCCCCAGATAGGTCCATTTGCACACCAGAGAGCACAAGGACCGCCGCGCCGACCCGGTCGCCCGCCAGGTCAGAAAGTCCGGCAGGTCGAAGAAATGGGCGGCCCGGCTCCAGCTCTGCGGCATCCTCTCCTTCAGCCACAAGAGCTTGGGCGTCTGCATCTCCGGCGACAGCCGCCCGCCGACATAGCGCAGAACCTCATGGCCGCCGGCATTGATGCGGTCGGTCTGCCCGATGGCGCGATGGTCCATCCAGACGATGACGTTGCGGGAATCGTCGCCCTCCGGATCGACCGTCACCGGCCGCCCGGCGGCGTCCAGCACCACCAGCGAACAGGTGGCGTCGAAGCCGATGCCGACCACCTCCGGCCTTTCGGCGCAGGCGGCCAGCGCCTCCTTCACAGCGGCGCAGACGGCGGCCCAGATGTCGTCGGAGGACTGCTCCGCCCACTCCGGATCGGGCTTCCACATCCGGATCGGGCGGGAGGCGGCGGCCAGCCGGCGGCCGGCAAGGTCGAAGATGCCGGCCCGCGCGCTGC
Source organism: Azospirillum sp. TSH64 (assembly GCF_003116035.1). Lineage (GTDB taxonomy): Bacteria > Pseudomonadota > Alphaproteobacteria > Azospirillales > Azospirillaceae > Azospirillum. The sequence continues at coordinate 6,503,983 of NZ_LGQW01000015.1, read as the reverse complement.
CGGTCCCCACATCCACCCCGATCACGGCGCGTGTCATGGCATGTCCCCTTTACAGGCTGGCGCAGAAGGCCTCGAACGCCTCGCGGCTGGCGTAGGATTTCTGGGTGCCCGGCCGGGTGATGCTGTCGGCGGCATAGCGCACCGCCTTGTGCAGCGCGGCGTCGAGGTCGCGGTTCTCGACATAATAGCGGGCGAAGCTGCCGATGAAGGCGTCGCCGGCCCCGGTGGTGTCGACCGGCGTCACCCGCACCGGCTCGATCCGCCGGGTCTCCTCGCCCTTGGTCACCAGCAGGGCACCGCGGGCGCCCAGCGTGACGATCACCGTGCGGATGCCGCGCCCGATCAGCGCGCGCGCCGCCGTCTCGGCCTCCGCCTCCGAATTCACCGGCAGTCCGGAGATGGTCGCCAGCTCGGTCTGGTTCGGCACCAGGAAGGTGACCTGCTCGATCCGCTTGGGGTCCAGATCGGTGGGGGCCGGGGCCGGGTTCAGTAGGGTCTCGATGCCGTGCCGCGCGCCAAACGCGATGGTGTGGTAGATCGTCTCCAGCGGGACTTCCAGCTGCATGACGATCAGGTCGCAGCCCTTCAGATCCTCCGCCGCGCGGTCGATGTCGGCCGGCGACAGCAGGGCGTTGGCGCCCTTGATGATCAGGATGCTGTTCTCACCCGACGGCTCGACGAAGATCGGCGCGACGCCGCTGGAGGTGCCGGGCACCCGCTCGACATAGCGGGTGTCGATGCCGGACTCCTCGAAGTTGCGGATGGTGTTGTCGGCGAAGATGTCGTCGCCGACCTTGGTGACCATCATCACCTCGGCTCCCAGCCGGGCGGCGGCGATGGCCTGGTTGGCGCCCTTGCCGCCGCAACCCATCTCGAAGCGCGGCGCCTCGATGGTCTCGCCGGGGCCGGGCATGCGGGCGGTGTAGGTGATCAGGTCGACCATGTTGCTGCCGACCACGGCGATCTTGCCCATCTTCGGTTACTCCTTTCACAGCGCCCGGATGGCGCATTCCTCGGCTTCGGCCTCGTCGGCGGTCAGGTAGCCCAGCCGCACCGAGAAGCGCCGCGTCTCGCCGCCCTCCAGCGTCTGGACATTGCCCTTCGCGCTCTCCGCCTTGTAGCCCTCCGGCTCGCAGGTGGATGGCAGGGCGAAGGCGCAGACCTTCTGGTCGCTGTTGACCAGCACCCAGCGCACCGTCTTGGGGAACTCCCGTGTGCTGTAGGCGATGTGGAAGGCATCGCCTTCCCGCCTTCGCATCATCACCGCGGTGCCGCCCTCCTCGTCGGTGCGCAGGCCGCGGATGTAGAAGACCTGTTCCGGGTCGTAGCGTCCGGGCTCGTCCAGCACCTCCATCACCGCCGGATCGCGGGCGAGGTCGGACAGCAGCGCGTCATAGGCCGGGCTGCGCGGCACATGGGCCGGCACCACCGTGCGCACCGCCGTCGCCTCCGGCGTGAAGGGAGCGGGCTGGACGATGCGCGCACCCTCAGCGAAGGCGAAATTGACGTGGCACATGTACATCAGGTCCATCGCCGCACCCGACAGGTTCTCCACCACCATCGCGATGTCGAACAGGGCGGAGCCGGGGCGCAGCACCACTCGCGGCCGGGCGACGTAATGGGCGCCGAAGCCCATCACATACTCGCGCCGGCCGGTAACCGCCATGTAGGGGCCTTCGTCGTCCTCTCCCACTTCCAGCCCGGCATCGTCCATCGGGGCGCAGGGCATCTCGCCATGCAGGAGGTGGCTGTCCTGCGGGCCGGGGCAGCCGTTGCGCAGCAGCCCGGAATGGAAGGCGAAGCAGCCATAGGTACCGACGATCTCGCTGGCTGGGCGCGGCATGTCGAACATGTTCGACATGGTCAGGTCGACGCCGTCGAACACCGCATCCCACACCATCTGGCCGTAATAGGGCAGCACCACCAGATGCCCGCGCCGGTTGGACAGCCGCACCGCCTCGATCCCGCTGTCGTAGCGGAACAGGCTGGCGGTCATGCCGTGCGCCTCGACGACCGGTCGCTCGGCCTCGCCGAAGAAGCTTTTGCGGAAATGGATTGCGGTTCGGACGCTCATGGGATTTCCTCCCTAACGAAAGCCGGCCTGGAAACCGGCTAGCGGGTGCGGTTCTTGTAGGCGTTGATGGCGATGACCAGCAGAAGGAACGCGCCCCAGATGAAATCGATCAGGTGGTTGGAGAAGCGCAGGATCTGGAAGCCGCTCGACAGCAGCATCAGCGCCGCCACCGCAATGGTGATGCCCAGCACCGTGCCGCGCCCTCCCGCCGGGTTGGTGCCGCCCAGCACGGCGATCAGCACCGCCTGCAGCAGGTACGAGGTGCCGTAATCCGACTTCGCCGCGTTGGTCCGTCCCGACAGGATGATCCCGGCGACCGAGGCCAGAACGCCGGTCAGCATATAGCTGTACAGCACCATCCGTTCCCGCTTCAGCCCGGCGAACAGCGCCGCCTTCGGGTTGGTGCCGATCAGCATCAGGTTGATGCCGAGCGCGGTGCGGCTCAACACGAAGGCGATCAGCACGGCGATCACCGCGAACAACACGAAGGGCGTCGCCAGTCCCAGGATTTTACCGTTGCCGAGGAAGGCCCAGGCGGTGGGGAAGCCGACGATGGCCGGCCCGCCGGTCAGCACGATGGCGAGCCCGGTGAAGACCTGCCCCGTCCCCAGCGTCGCCAGGATCGGCGTGATGCCGAGGCGCGTGATCAGCAGTCCGTTGACCGTCCCCGCCGCCAGCCCGGTGCCGAGCGCGATCACCCCGCCCAGCAGGACGGTCAGGATGCCGGCGTCGGCGATGCCGGCGGCGCCGGCCATCTTGTGGAACAGCACGCCGGCCAGGATGCCCGACAGATTGGCGACCCCCACCACCGACAGGTCGATGCCTCCGGTCAGCATGGCGATCATCATCGCGATGGAGAGCAGCCCCAGCTCGGGGAAGATGTAGGTGATCGATTCGAAATTGTAGTAGCGCAGGAACTTGTCGGGGCTGAGCGCCGTCATCACGGCGAAGATCAGCACCGTCATCACCAGAAGCTGGACGATGTTGTTGTCGCGGTTGATCAGGCTGCGGATGTTCATTTGCGTTTTCATGCTTCCGCCTCCTCACGCCGCCCGGCGGCGGTCGCGCCACGCCGACAGGGCGGTCGCGGCGATGACGATCAGACCTACGACGACGAGCTGCCAGGTGGTGTCCACGCGCATGATGATCAGGCTGTTCTTGACCATCACCAGCATGAAGACGCCGAGCATGGTGCCGAGCACGCTGCCGCGCCCGCCGAAGATCGACGCTCCGCCCAGAACCACCGCGGCGATGACGTCCAACTCAAGGCCCACGAAGTCGCGCGGGTTGGCGAGCCAGATCATGCCGCTGTGCAGCAGCCCAGCGAAACCGGCCAAGGCACCGGCGACGCAATAGATGAAGAAGATGGTCTTGCGCAGGTCGAAGCCGGCGCGCCGCGCCGCCTCCGGATCGCCGCCCAGCGCATAGGCGCTGCGGCCGATCATGGTGTAGCGCAGCACCAGATGCATGGCGAGCGCCAGCCCGAGATAGATCAGCACCATCGCCGTCAGGCCGTAGGTGGTGCCATCGGCCTTGGTGACGCTGACCACGTCGGTGCGGGCGAAGTCGATCAGCGCCGTCGGCATCTTGTTGATGTTGATCATGCTGGTGCCGACGACGCCCAGCAGGAAGCCGCGCACCATGGCGCTGGTGCCCAGCGTCACGATCAGCGGGATCATGCGGAACTTGTAGACGAAGAAGCCGTTCACCGCGCCGAACGCCAGCCCCATCAGGGTGGCGGCCAGCAGTGGCAGGACGACGCCGTTGTAGCCCAGCGCCAGCATGCCCTTGATCGTCAGATACATGGCCGCGACGGCGAAGGCCGGGAACGACACATCGATGCCGCCGGAGATCAGCACCAGCAGGACGCCCATCGCCATGATGCCGATGATGACGTTGCTGCGCATCAGGCTGAACAGATTGTCGAGCTGCCAGAAGGCGGGGTTGATCGTGCCGATGAGGACCATGGCGAGCAGCAGGATGCCCGCGATGACCGTTTCCGACCGGCGGAGCAGGGCCATCGGTTCCTCCCTCAGGTAAAGGTCTTGAGCCGGTCGCTGACCGTCTCTTCGGTGACGGCGGCGGCGGGCAGGTCTTCGATGAAGCGCCCGCGATGCATCAGCACGATGCGGTTGCAGTTCTGCACCAGCTCCAGCACGTCGTCGGAGATCATCAGGACGGCGAGGCCGTGATGCTGCGCCAGCTCCCGGATCTTGGCGTGGATTTCCGCCTTCGACCCGACATCGACGCCGACGGTCGGGCCGTTCAGGATCAGCACGCGGGCGTCGGTCAGCAACCAGCGGGCCAGCACCACGCGCTGTTGGTTGCCGCCCGACAGCTGCATCACCGGCTTCTCGGCGGTCGGCGTGGCGATCTGCATGGCGCGGACCATGCCCTGCGTCATCTCCTCCGCCCGTTCACGGTCGATCACCAGCTTCGGCGCCAGCCGCTCGTAGGAGGTGGCGAGCATGTTGCGCTTGATGCTCTGCGGCAGGAACAGCCCTTCGGTCAGCCGGTCCTCCGGCACATAGGCGATGCCGGCGGCGATGGCCTCCTGGGTCGTGCGCAGCCGGACCGGCGCGCCGTCGATCAGGATTTCGCCTTCATAGCGCGGGGCCATGCCGAACAGGGCAAGGGCCAGATCGGTACGGCCGGAACCGAGCAGGCCGGACAGCCCGACGATCTCGCCCGGCCGGATGGCAAGGCTCAGATCCTCGCATTTGCCGGGCACGGTCAGGCCGCGGATCTCCAGCCGGGGCACCGGCGGCGGGCCGGGCGGCGGGGTCCAGACATAGGGTTGGTTGAGGATGTCGCCACCGGTCATGTGGCGGGTGATCAGCGCCTCGTCGAAGTCGCCGGTCGGCCCCTCCGCCACCTTGCGGCCGTTGCGGATCACGGTGATGCGTTCGCTGATCTCCAGCATCTCGCGCATCTTGTGGCTGACGAACAGGATGGCGATGCCGCGCGCCTGGATGTCGCGGACGATGCGGAACAGGGTCTCGACCTCCTTGCGGGTCAAGGCCGTGGTCGGCTCGTCCATGATGATCAGGCGGGCATCCGACATCAGCGCGCGAGCAATGGCGACCAGCTGCTTGCCGGCGGTCGGCAGCGAGGCGACCTCGGCATCGAGGTCAAGCTCCACGCCAAGCCGGTCGACCGCCTCGCGGGCGATGGCGCGGGTGCGCCGCCAGTTCATCAGGCGCCGCTTCTCGCCGAGATGGACGTTCATCGCCAGATTCTCGGCGACCGTCAAGTTCCCAAACAGGGAGAAATCCTGGTAGATGACCTGGACGCCGTGGGCGATGGCCTCGATCGGCGACATGTCGGGCATCGTCTTGCCGTCGATCAGCAGCTCGCCGCCATCCGGCTGATAGACGCCGGACATGATCTTGATGACGGTGGATTTGCCCGACCCGTTCTCGCCGGCCAGGCAATGGATCTCGCCGGGCTTGATGACCAGCGACATGGCGTCCAGCGCCACGACGCCGGCAAACACCTTCCGGATGTTCCGGAGTTCGATGAAACCGTCCGACATGTCTTCCGCCCGGCGGTTCGAGGAAAGGGTGAAGATGCGGGGGCCGGCCGCCGTTTCCGGCCGCCGGCCCCCGCCTTCAGATCATCAGAAGTCGTAGGAGCCCATGTTCTCCTTGGTGACGCCGACCCAGCCCTGGCCGTACAGCAGGTTGGCCTTGGCCCCCTGCGGCGTGGTCAGGGCGGTGTAGCCCGGCAGGCCCAGGTTCAGGCCGGCCTTGATCTGGTCCTTCTTGCCGTCCAGAGCCATCACCGCCAGCATGTTCATGGCATAGCCGGCGACCGCCGGATCCCAGAACTGGATGTACTGAATGTCGCCCTGGGTCAGATACTGGCCGGCGACCGAGACCAGACCCGTGCCGGAGAAGAACAGCTTGTTCTTCAGGCCGCGTTCCGCCACCAGACGGCCGGCTCCGGCCGAGGTCGGCATCGGACCGCCGACGATGCCCTTCAGGTCGGGGTAGGTCGTCAGGACTTCCTTCAGCTTGTTGTAGTCTGTGTTGGCGTCGTCATAGGTCTCCAGACGGTTGGTCACCATCTGCATCTTCGGGAAATGTTCCTTCTGATAGGCGACGGCGCCGTCGATCCACTCGTTCTGCGACTTCGAGGTCAGGCTGCCGACGGTGCAGACATACTTGCCCTCGCCGCCCATCGCCTTGCCCAGCACTTCCATCAGCTTGGCGCCGTAGGCGAAGTTGTCGAAGGCCTCCAGCACATAGTCGGCGTTCTGGATGTTCGACGCCTCATGCGCGATCACCACGATGCCGCGGTCGCGCGCCTTCTTCAGCACCGGCTCCACCGCCTCGACCGAGAAGGGGACGATGGCGATGGCGTCCACGCCCTGGGCGATCAGGTTTTCGACCAGCTGGACCTGCGCCGCTGCGTCGGCTTGGCTCGGCCCCACCATCCAGGTGTCGTGGCCGGTGTCGCTGGCGAACTGCTTCACGCCGTCGCGCATGCGGTCGAACCAAGCGATGCCGTCGACCTTCACCACGGTGGCGATGGTATATTTCTTCTTGGTGGCGTCGGACTTCAGCGTCTTGACGGCATCCGGGGTCGGAACCGGATCGGCGGCCATCGCCGGCCCGGCGACCAGCGACGCGGCGACGATGAGCGAGGACAGCAACTTCTTCATGTCGGCGTGACTCCCATGAGAGGCGATGAGCGCCCTGCGGTGGGAAAAATCCTCGACCCACCGCCGACGCCGGGGTGTTTGCCACCCGCTGCGCGTTCCGTTTTTGATGATGCCGTGCCGGGTGGGACGGACGGAACTCCCGCCCGACCGGCACGCTGTATGGCGTGTGCGCCGCCGGCGGAATCAGCCGCCGATGATCGCCACGCTGGCGCTGGCACCGATGCGCGAGGCGCCGGCCGCGATCATGCGGCGGGCATCCTCGGTTGTCCGCACGCCGCCCGACGCCTTGACGCCCATGCCGTCGCCGACGGTGCGGCGCATCAGCGCCACATCCTCGGCGGTGGCGCCGCCCCCGGCGAAGCCGGTGGAGGTCTTGACGAAATCGGCCCCGGCCTCCTGCGACAGGCGGCAGGCCAGCACCTTCTCCTCGTCGGTGAGCAGGCTGGTTTCGATGATGACCTTCAGCAGGGCGTCGCCGCAGGCCCGCTTGACCTGGGCGATGTCGTCGCGGACCTCGGTTGTCCGTCCGGCTTTCAGCAGGCCGATGGGGATCACCATGTCGACCTCGCGGGCGCCGTGGCGGACCACCCACTCGGCCTCGTCCGCCTTGATCGCCGTGGGATCGGCGCCGAAGGGGAAACAGATGACGGCGCAGGGCGCCACCGGCGATCCGGCCAACCGTTCGGTCACCAGCGGGATGAAGATCGGGTTGACGCAGACCGCCTTGAAGGCGTGCGCGCGCGCCTCGTCGCACAGCCGCTCGACCTCGGCGGGCTGGGCATCGGGGCGCAACAGGGTGTGGTCGATGAATGGAGCCAGACCGGCCGGCTCCGCCGGAACGCTGGGTATCGGCATCTTGGTCCTCCCGGGGAGCCCCTTGTCCTTGCAGGCTCTCCTCGATTGTCGCCGGGATGCCGACACCGCTGCCAAATCCGTTGCGATGTTAACATCCTAACATTTTCTGAAAGGATAGTTTCACGCTGTCGCGCGCTGTGTCAAGATCAATGCACGCGATTGTGATCCTGACCACGGCCCTCCTGTTCAAGGCTTTGCGCCATTGGGATTAACCCTTCTGGATTGTAAGGTGCAGCCGCGGTCAAAAAGGGCGGAAACGGTGCGGAATGCGGACATGTCGATGAGAAAGGCCGAGCGTCTGAACAGGTTGCAGTCCGCCCTGGATGCCGGTGGCTATCTTCGGCTGAAGGATGCGGCGCGGCTGCTTGGCGTCTCGGAAATGACGGTGCGGCGCGACATCGCGTCCTGTGCCGGACGGTTCGCCTATCTCGGTGGCTATATCGCCGGCGGGCTGGAGAGCGCAGGCGGCATGGGCTACATCCTCGATCGCGAGCGGGATGCCCATATCGAGATGAAGCGCGCCTCCTGCGAGGCTGCGGCAAGCCTGCTGAAACCGGGCGAAACGGTCTTCATCGATTGCGGCACCACCACCACCCATCTCGCCAGCCGCATTCCGGCCGACAGCCAGATCACCGTGGTCTGCTACGCCATGAACATCGCGGAAATCGTCTGCAAAAAGCCCGGCGTGCGCGTGGTCATGCTGGGCGGCCTTTACCACGCCTCCTCGGCCTCCTTCTCCAGTCCGGAATCGCTGGAGATGCTGCGCGGCATCGGCATCAACACCGCCTTCATCTCGGCCGGCGGCGTCCATGAATCGCTGGGGATCAGCTGCTCCAATTTTCACGAGGTGGAGATCAAGCAGACCGCCATCGCCAACGCGGTGACCAGGGCGCTGGTCATCGACAGCAGCAAGTTCGACCAGGTCAAGCCGGCCTTCTTCGCCAAGCTCGACAATTTCGACTTCCTGTGCTGCGACGACGGATTGGATGCCGCAAGGTCGGAACGGTTAGCCGCTGCCGGGGTGCGCATCGTGCCGGCCTGAGGCCAGGGCTCAGGTGCTTGGCGCCAGCGCGCGATGGCCGGCATGAAGGCTGTCGATGATCGCCTGACCGCGTTCCAGCAGATAGCTGCGCAACTGCGCGTGCACCGGCAACAGCGGCAGGCTGCGGCGATGGGCGATGTACCAGGACCGCATCAGCGGCAGTCCCTCCACCTTCAGCTCCCGCAGCATGCCCAATGCCAGTTCCAGGTTCACCGTATGGCGGGACAGCAGGGCAACACCGATTCCTGCCATCACCGCCTGCTTGATCGTCTCGTTGCTGCTGGATGTCATGACGATGCGCGGGGAGAAGCCCTGGCCCTGGAAATAGGCATCGGTCAGCGCCCGCGTGCCGGCCCCCTCCTCCCGCGCGATGAAGTCGCTGTCGGCCAGGTCGGCCAGGCGGAGTGTCGGGGCCTTGGCCAGCGGATGGCCCGGCGCACAGATGATGATGCTGGGATGGCGGGCGAACGGCTCGGCCAGCAATTCGTCGGCGTCCAAAGGTCGGCCCATGATCGCAAGATCGACCTCGCCCTTCGCCACCATCGCATTCACCTCCCGCCGGTTGCCATCCTGGAGATGGATGGAGACGCCCGGCCGCTCCGCCTGGAAGCGGGATACCATATGCGGCGCGATGTATTTGGCGGTGCTGACCAGCCCGATGGTGACGTTGCCGCCGGTAACCCCCTTCAGCGCCTGCATTTGCCGGTCCGCATTGTCCAGAGCCTGGAGGATCAGCGTCGCGTGTTCCAGCAGGTCGCGCCCCGCCTCCGTCAAGACGACGCCCCGGCCAACCCGTTCGAACAGCGGAAAGCCGCAATGCCCCTCCACCTGCTTGATCTGGAACGAGACGGCGCCGGGCGTCAGGCCGAACCGCTCCGCCACGCGGGCGAAGGACAGGCTGCGGGCGGCAGCGGTGAAGATCTGGAGCTGGCGCAGCGTTGCATGCTGAATGGTCATCGGCTGGTGCCATTCACGAGGAATACCTAACCATACTGTGCTGTATATTTGAATTTTCCTCAATAGTGCGTAGGGCTAACATTTTCATCGAACGAACCGAACGTCACCGACGAGGTGAAGGCGATGAATTACGTATCGACGACGCTTTCCACCGATCAGACGGCAGTCGACAGGGTGGTTGGCGACCCCAAGGCCCGCTACCGGTCCGGCGTGTTGAAATACCGTCAGATGGGCTATTGGGAGCCCGACTACGAACCGAAGGCCACCGATGTTCTGGCCGTTTTCCGCATCACGCCGCAGGATGGCGTCGATCCGGAGGAAGCGGCGGCGGCGGTCGCCGGCGAAAGCTCCACCGCCACCTGGACCGTGGTGTGGACCGACCGCCTGACCGACTGCGAGCGCTATCGCGCCAAGGCCTTCCGTGTCGATCCGGTGCCCGGCACGCCCGGACAGTATTTCGCCTACATCGCCTATGAACTCGACCTGTTCGAGGAAGGGTCGATCGCCAACCTCACCGCATCGATCATCGGCAATGTCTTCGGCTTCAAACCTCTGAAGGGGCTGCGGCTGGAGGATATGCGAATTCCCATCGCCTATCTGAAAACCTTCCAGGGGCCGGCGACCGGCATCGTGGTGGAGCGCGAAAGGCTGAACAACTTCGGCCGGCCGCTGCTGGGCGCCACCATGAAGCCGAAGCTGGGCCTGTCCGGCCGCAACTACGGCCGGGTGGTGTACGAGGCGCTGAAGGGGGGGCTCGACTTCACCAAGGACGACGAGAACATCAACTCGCAGCCCTTCATGCATTGGCGCGACCGCTTCCTCTACTGCATGGAAGGGGTGAACCGTGCCACTGCCGAGACCGGTGAAATCAAGGGCACCTACCTGAACGTCACCGCCGCCACCATAGAGGACATGTACGAGCGCGCCGAGTTTGCCAAGGAACTGGGCAGCGTCATCATCATGATCGATCTGGTGATCGGCTACACCGCGATCCAGTCGATGGCGAAATGGGCGCGCCGCAACGACATGATCCTGCATCTGCACCGCGCCGGCCATTCCACCTACACCCGGCAGAAGAACCACGGCGTGTCCTTCCGCGTCATTGCCAAATGGATGCGCATGGCCGGCGTCGACCACATCCATGCCGGCACCGTCGTCGGCAAGCTGGAGGGCGACCCCAATGTCATCCGCGGCATCTACGACACCTGCCGTGAGGCCCATGTCCCGCAGAATCTCCAGCACGGCATCTTCTTCGACCAGCCCTGGGCCGGTTTGAAACGGATGATGCCCGTGGCGTCCGGCGGCATCCATGCCGGGCAGATGCACCAACTGCTGACCTATTTGGGCGAGGATGTGATCCTGCAATTCGGCGGCGGCACCATCGGCCATCCCGACGGCATTCAGGCCGGGGCAACCGCAAACCGTGTCGCTCTGGAGACGATGGTCAAGGCCCGCAACGAGGGCCGCGACCTCTGGAACGAGGGGCCGGGCATTCTGCGCGAGGCCGCCCGCTGGTGCGCCCCGCTGCGTGCGGCGCTCGACACCTGGAAGGACGTGACCTTCGATTACGCCTCCACCGACAGCGTCGATTACGTCCCCACTCCCACTGCGGCGATGTGAAGGAGCGATTCCCATGCGACTGACCCAGGGCCAGTTCTCCTTCCTGCCGGACTTGACGGACGAGGAGATCACCAGACAGGTGCAATACGCCCTCGACCAGGGCTGGGCCGTGGCGGTGGAGTTTACCGACGACCCGCACCCGCGCAACAGCTATTGGACGATGTGGGGCAACCCCATGTTCGACCTTCGCGACGCCAAGGGCGTGATGATGGAGATCGACGCCTGCCGCGTCGCGCATCCCGAGCAGTATGTGAAGGTTCTCGCCTTCGACAGTTCGCAAGGCTTCGAGACTGTGCGAATGTCGTTCCTGATCAACCGCCCGGCGGAGGAACCCGGTTTCGAGCTGTTGCGCTCGGAGGGGCCGGGGCGGCGCATCGGCTACACGGTACGCAGCTATGCCACCGGCCGCCCCGCCGGGCAGCGCTATGGCGGGGAGACCCGTCATGGACCGTGAGCTTGGGTCCGGATATCTGCTTGCTCCGTCGATCCTCTCCGCCGACTTCGCACGGCTGGGCGAGGAGGTGGAGCGGGTGGTGGAGGCGGGATGCGACGTCATCCATGTCGACGTGATGGACAATCATTATGTCCCCAACCTGACCATCGGTCCGTTGGTCTGCGCCGCCATCCGTCCGCACACCCGTGCCATCCTCGACATCCATCTGATGGTGCGCCCGGTCGATGCGCTGGTGCCGCTGTTCGCCAGGGCCGGTGCCGACATCATCAGCATCCATCCCGAGGCATCGGACCATCCCGACCGTACGCTGGCGCTGATCCGTGAAGAGGGTTGCCGTGCCGGACTGGCGCTGAACCCGGCCACGCCTCTGGCCTGTCTGGACCATGTGATGGACCGGCTGGACCTGATCCTCGTCATGTCGGTCAATCCCGGCTTCGGCGGCCAGCCCTTCATCCCTTCCGCATTCGAGAAGATTGCTGAAGTCCGCCGCCGGATCGAACGCCACCGCGAGCGCACCGGCCGCGACATCCGGCTGGAGGTGGACGGCGGCATCAAGCCTGACAACATCCGTGCCGTGGCCGATGCCGGCGCCGATATCTTCGTTGCCGGATCCGCCATCTTCGGCGCGGCGGATGCCGACGGCGGCTATCGCGGCGTGGCCGGGCGGATGCGCTCAGCCCTGATGGCTGAAGCGGAATGGAGGGCGGCATGAGCGGGGTCGCCGACCTTCCCGATCTTGAGACCCGTGACCGGCCGTCAGACGCTCCATCCATCGATCTCGACGCGCTTTACCGGGAGTCCGGCATCGGCGGAATGCTGGCGGGGATGGATCGCGACCTTGTCGGGCTGAGACCGGTGAAGACCCGCATCCGCGAGATCGCCGCCCTGCTGCTGGTGGAACGCGCCCGCCGCAGCATCGGGCTTCGGGCGGAGCCGCCGTCGCTGCACATGTGCTTCACCGGCAATCCGGGCACCGGCAAGACCAGTGTGGCGCGGCGCATGGCCGGGCTTCTCCATGGGTTGGGCTACATCCGCCGCGACCATGTGGTCGGCGTCACCCGTGACGATCTGGTCGGCCAGTATATCGGCCACACGGCACCCAAGACGAAGGAGGTGCTGAAGCGCGCCATGGGCGGCGTGCTGTTCATCGACGAGGCCTATTACCTCTACCGACCGGAGAATGAGCGCGATTACGGGCTGGAGGCCATTGAAATCCTGCTTCAGGTGATGGAGGACAACCGCGACGACCTCGTGGTGATCCTCGCCGGCTACCGCGACCGCATGGAGGTCTTCTTCCGCTCCAATCCCGGCATGGCATCGCGCATCGCCCACCATGTCGATTTCCCCGACTACGAGGCGGAAGAGCTGCTGGAGATCGCCCGGCTGATGACGGCGGGCATGCAGTACCGCCTGGCGCCGGAGGCCGAGCGGGCGATGGCCGACTACATCCTGCGCCGCATGGCCCAGCCTCGATTCGCCAACGCCCGTTCCATCCGCAACGCGCTGGACCGCGCCCGCCTGCGGCAGGCCAACCGCCTGTTCGAAGCGCGCGGCAGTGCCATCGCCGCCGCCGACCTGCTGACCATCGCCGAGGAGGACATCCGCCAAAGCCGCGTCTTCACACAATAGGCCGGCAGCAAGCCGGCCGCACATAACACCGAGAGAGGGGGAACCGATGCCGCACCGTCACACCACCTTCAGCAAATTCATCATCGAGGACCAACGTCGCCGCGGCGGGGCCGACACCGATCTGACGGCTCTGCTCAACGACGTGCAGACCGCGTGCAAGTTCATCGCCAGCGCCGCCGCCCGCGGATCGCTGGCTCCCTCCGCCGGCCAGCCGGCAGGTCCGGCTTCCGAACCCGGTGTCAACGTTCATGGCGAGACGCAGAAGCCGCTCGACCTGGTCGCCAACGAGATCATGCTGCGCACCTGCGAATATGGCGGCAAGCTCTGCGGCATGGCGTCGGAGGAAATGGAGAAGCCCTACCGCATCCCCCGCGAATATCCGCGCGGCCGCTATCTGCTGGCCTTCGATCCGCTGGACGGTTCGTCGAACGTCGACGTCAACCTGACCGTCGGCACCATCTTTTCCATCCTCAAGGCGCCCAACGGTGTGGATGAGCCGGAAGTGGAGCATTTCCTGCAGCCCGGCACGCAACAGGTGGCGGCCGGCTTTGCACTCTACGGACCGGCCGACATGATCATCGCCACCTTTGGCGAGGGCGTGCACGGCTTCACGCTCGACCGCGAGATCGGCGCCTACACTCTGACCCACCCGGACATGCGCATCCCCGATCATGTCTGCGAGTTCGCAATCAACAGCTCCAATGCCCGCTTCTGGGAGCCGCCGGTACGCCAGTATGTGGAGGAATGCATCAAGGGCAGTTCCGGTCCGCGCGAGGCGGACTTCAACATGCGCTGGATCGCGTCCCTGGTGGCTGAGGTCTACCGCATCCTGATCCGCGGCGGCGTCTTCCTCTACCCGCGCGACGCCAGACCGACCCACAAGCCTGGCAGGCTGCGCCTTCTTTACGAGGCCAACCCCATCGCCATGCTGGTGGAGCAGGCGGGCGGAGCGGCCAGCACCGGGCGTCAGCGCATCCTCGACATCAAGCCGATGGCCCTGCACCAGCGCGTGCCGGTCATCCTGGGATCGAAGGCGGAGGTGGAACGGCTGGTCGCCTACCACGCCGCCTATGACCGCGGGGAGGAACTGGCCTTCCACGCCCCGCTGTTCGGCAGCCGATCGCTTTTCCTCGCCTCCGAAACCGCGGCACTCGGCTGAGGGAGAACACACCATGTCGGCCCGTCATCCGATCATCGTCGTCACCGGTTCCTCCGGCGCCGGAACGACCACCGTCACCCGCACCTTCCAGCAGATCTTCCGCAGGGAGGGCATCGCCGCCGCCATCGTCGAGGGCGACAGCTTTCACCGCTACGACCGGCGGGAAATGCGCGCCAAGGTCGCCGAAGCGCAGGAGGAGCCCCATTCGACCTTCAGCCATTTCGGCCCCGACGCCAACCTGTTCGAGGAACTGGACGATCTGTTCCGCAGCTATGGGGAGACCGGCGGCGGCCGGACCCGCCGGTATCTGCATGACGCCAAGGAGGCCGAGCCCTGTGGCCAGGAACCCGGCACCTTCACCCCGTGGGAGGAAATCGAACCCGGCACCGACCTGCTGTTCTACGAGGGGCTGCACGGTTGCGTGCGCACCGACCGTGTCGATCTCGCCCGTCATGCCGACCTGAAGATCGGCGTCGTTCCCATCGTGAACCTCGAATGGATCCAGAAGATCCACCGCGACCGCAACATGCGCGGCTATTCGGAGGAGGCCATCGTCGACACCATTCTGCGGCGCATGCCCGATTACGTGAAATACATCTGCCCGCAGTTCAGCAGCACCGACGTGAATTTCCAGCGCGTGCCGACGGTGGACACCAGCAATCCCTTCATCGCCCGCGACATTCCGACCTCCGACGAGAGCATGCTGGTCATCCGCTTCACCCGGCCGAAGGGCATCGACTTCCCTTATCTGCTGTCCATGCTGAAGGACAGCTTCATGACCCGGCCCAACACAATCGTTTGCCCGGGCGACAAGATGGCGCTGGCGATGCAACTGATCTTCACGCCCATGATCTGGCAACTCGCCGACCGCAAGAAGAAGGCGTTCTGAGCGGGGCGCCGGAAAGACACCCATCGGGGAGGATACCAGAGATGAGCGCATCGATGAGCGCGACCATTGAGGTCCGCGAACAGGACCGGCTTGCCGGTTCGCCGACCGAGTTGCCCGACGATACTCCCGACCACGGCTCCGGACGCCGCCAGTTGGCGAACGCATTGCGCATTCTCGCCATCGATGCCGTGGAGGCTGCGAATTCCGGCCATCCCGGCATGCCGATGGGGATGGCCGACATCGCCGAGGCAATGTGGCGCCGCCATCTGCGCCACAATCCGAGCGACCCCGGCTGGCCTGACCGCGACCGCTTCGTGCTGTCGAACGGGCACGGCTCCATGCTGCTCTACGCCCTTCTGCACCTGACCGGCTACGACCTGCCGATGGAGGAACTGCGGCGCTTCCGGCAGCTCGGTTCCCGCACGCCGGGCCATCCGGAATATGGCATCACACCGGGGGTGGAGACGACCACCGGGCCGCTGGGGCAGGGGCTCGCCAATGCCATTGGCATGGCACTTGGCGAACGGCTGCTGGGGGCGGAGTTCAACAGGCCGGGGTACCGGATCGTCGATCACCGGACCTTCTGCTTCGTCGGCGACGGTTGCCTGATGGAAGGGATCAGCCACGAGGCCTGCTCGCTGGCAGGCACGCTGGGTTTGGAAAAGCTGGTGGTCTTCTATGACGACAACGGCATTTCTATCGATGGTCCCGTCGCCGGCTGGTTCACCGACGACACACCGCAACGGTTCGAGGCCTATGGCTGGCGGGTGATCCGGCATGTCGATGGCCACGACGCCTACGCGCTCGACGCCGCCATCGACGAGGCGCTGACCCCCTGCGGCAAGCCGACTCTGATCTGCTGCCGGACGGTGATCGGTCACGGCTCTCCCAACCGGGCCGGTTCGGCCGAGGCGCATGGCACCCCGCTGGGCTCGGCGGAGGTCGTCGCGACCAGGGCCGCGCTCGGATGGACCGCCCCGCCCTTCGAGATGGCGGAGGAGATGCGCGCCGGCTGGGACGCCCGGCGGCGCGGTGCCGCGGCGCAGGCCGACTGGCAGGCCCGGTTCGACGCCTATGCCGACGCCCATCCGCAGGCTGCGGCGGAGTTCCTGCGGCGGATGCGCGGCGACCTGCCGGAGAACTTCGCCAGTTCGGCCGATGCCTGGATCGGCGCCGTCGCCGCGCGGGCGGAGGCGATGGCAACGCGCAAGGCGTCACAGCAGGCGATCGGTGCGTTGGCGGGCCTGCTGCCGGAATTGCTGGGCGGATCGGCGGACCTGACCGGCTCCACCCTCACCGACTGGCGGGGGAGCGGCGGGCGCCACCTTCATTACGGCGTGCGGGAATTCGCGATGGCGGCCGTGATGAACGGCCTGGCGCTGCATGGCGGCTTTCTGCCCTTCGGCGGCACCTTCCTGGCCTTTTCCGACTATGCCCGCAACGGCCTGCGCCTGTCGGCGCTGATGGGACTGCGCGTGGTCCACGTCTTCACCCATGACGGCATCGGCCTGGGCGAAGACGGTCCGACCCATCAGCCGGTCGAGCATGCCGCCAGCCTGCGTCTGATCCCGAACCTCGACGTCTGGCGCCCGTGCGATGCCCTGGAGACCGCCGTCGCTTGGCGCGCTGCGGTGGAGCGGTCGCATGGGCCGACCGCGCTGCTGTTGTCGCGACAGAACCTGCCGCCCCAGGGAACGGGGCGCGTCGGCACTGACCGCGCCCGTGACACGGCCCATGGCGGCTATGTGCTGGCCGACGATGGGCGGCCCGATGTGGTGTTGATCGCCACCGGATCGGAGGTGTCCATCGCCATGGAGGCTCGGTTGCTGCTCGCGAAGCAGGGCATCGCCGCCCGCGTCGTCTCCATGCCCTGTTGCGAGCTGTTCGACCGGCAGGATTCGTCATGGCGCAGCGCCGTACTGCCCGACGGCATTCCCCGCCTGGCGGTGGAGGCCGGGGCGACCGGGCTGTGGCGTGCCACCGTCGGGCTCGCCGGCGACGTGGTGGGCCTTGACCGTTACGGCGAGTCAGCTCCCGCCGCAGACCTCTACCGCCATTTCGGCGTCACGGCCGACGCGGTGGCCGACCGCGCACAACGCCTTTGCGTCCCCCTGTCCTGAACCGGAGACCTCCCCGATGGCCCTGATCTCCCTTCGGCAGCTCCTCGACCATGCGGCCGAGCATGGCTATGGCGTGCCGGCCTTCAACATCAACAACATGGAACAGATCCAGGCGATCATGCAGGCGGCGGAGGATTGCGCCAGCCCGGTGATCCTCCAAGCCTCGGCCGGAGCGCGCAAATATGCCGGCGAGCCGTTCCTACGGCATATGGTGCAGGCGGCGGCAGAGATGTGGCCGCACATTCCCGTCTGCCTGCATCAGGACCATGGCGCCAGTCCGGCGGTCTGCCAGCAGGCCATCCGTTCCGGCTTCACCAGCGTGATGATGGACGGCTCGTTGCTGGACGACATGAAGACACCGGCCGGCTACGACTACAACATCCGCGTCACCCGGCGGGTGGTGGAGCAGGCGCACGCCGTCGGCGTTTCAGTGGAGGGCGAACTGGGCTGCCTCGGTTCGCTGGAGACCGGCCAGGCGGGGGAGGAGGACGGTTCCGGTGCTGCCGGCACGCTGTCGCGAGACCAGCTTCTGACCGATCCGGAGCAGGCGGTCGATTTCGTGGCGCGCACGGGCGTGGACGCGCTCGCCATCGCCATCGGCACCAGCCACGGCGCCTACAAGTTCAGCCGCCGCCCGGATGGCGAGGTGCTGGCGATCCAACGCATCCGCGCCATCCATGAGCGCATCCCCGACACCCATCTGGTGATGCATGGGTCATCCAGCGTGCCGCAGGAGTGGCTGGAGATCATCCGCACCCATGGCGGTCGCATTCGCGAGACCTACGGCGTCCCGGTGGAGGAGATCCGCGAGGGCATCCGCAATGGCGTGCGCAAGGTCAACATCGACACCGACATCCGCCTCGCCATGAGCGGCAGCCTGCGTCGCGCGTTGATGACGCGACCGGAGGAATTCGACCCGCGCCGCTTCCTGGCCGAGGCCACCAGGGCCGCCCGCGGCCTCTGCCGCGAACGGTTCCAAGCCTTCGGATCCGCCGGATACGCGGAGCGGATCGTTCCGCTTCCGTTGGAACGGATGGCCGCCCGCGCCGCGGCATCGGAGTTCGCGGCGATGGATTGTCGGACGTCGACGGTGATGGCGCCGCACTGACGGAGGCGGCGCTGAATCGACGGGGCCCCGCATCTCGGTCACGCCCTCAACCGCTTGCTTGGCGGTTGGGGGCGTTTTGCGTCAGCGCGGCCCTGCGGCGTTCCCCGGTTCACTACCTTATCGAACGTTCGGACGTGCTTGCGGTTATTGTCCGCAGCAATATCGACTTACGCCAACAGCCCATCCGACATTCCCATCCGGCCAAAGCCGGGAATAATTTAGAATGCTGACATTCAGCAAAATATCGGTTAACGTGGCATCTGGTATACGAAACGCCAGGAACTTGGGATCGCGACAACCAGAAGCGCGGACCACCCAGCAGAGGCCAGAACCGTCGTGACCGCATTCCCTCCGATCATCAGCGCAACGCCGCCCGGCGGCGTTCCCGCCCGCAGCATCCATCCCGGCTCCGGCCGCCGCAAGACGCGCGACCAGCAGAAGGGCCGTCAGGTCGATCCCCTCAGCCTTGACGAGATACGGGCGCTTCTCGGCGACCGGTCCCGTCAGCCGGATCTGCTGATCGAGCATCTCCACCTGCTTCAGGACCATTACGGCTGCCTGCATGCTCGCCATCTCGCCGCCTTGGCGAAGGAGATGAAGCTGGCGCTGGTCGAAGTGTTCGAAGTGGCGTCCTTCTACGCCCATTTCGACATCGTGATGGACGGAGAGCCGGCTCCGCCGAAGCTGACCATCCGTGTCTGCGACTCCCTGAGCTGCGCGCTGGCCGGGGCCGAGCAGTTGCACGAGGCGCTGAAGGCCGGTGTCGACGAGCGCGAGGTCCGCGTCGTGCGCGCACCCTGCATGGGCGGCTGCAACAATGCCCCCGTCGTGGCGATCGGTCATGCTCCGCACGAGAACGCGACGGTCGACAGCGTGCTCGATGCCGTGGCCCATGGCCATGTCCACCCGGACATTCCCGACTATCTGGGCTTCGACGACTACATCCGCGGCGGCGGCTACAAGATGCTGGCCGAATGCCTGAACGGCGCGCGCGACGTCGATGCCGTGCTGAAGGGGCTGGAGGATTCCAGCATCCGCGGCCTGGGCGGGGCCGGCTTCCCCACCGGCCTGAAATGGCGCTATGTCCGGGCGGAGCCGGGACCGCGCATGATGGCGATCAACGGTGACGAGGGCGAGCCCGGCACCTTCAAGGACCGCTTCCATCTGGAGCGCGACCCGCACCGCTTTCTGGAAGGGATGCTGATCGGCGCCTGGACGGTCGAGGCGACCGATGTCTACATTTACCTGCGCGACGAATACCCGCAATGCCGGGAAATCCTGCTGCGCGAAATCCCGAAGGTCGAGGCCGCCGGTTTCGCCCGCCACACCCGCATCCATCTCCGTCGCGGTGCCGGCGCCTACATCTGCGGCGAGGAGTCGGCGATGCTGGAAAGCATCGAAGGCAAGCGCGGGCTGCCCCGGCACAAGCCGCCCTTCCCATCGGTGGTCGGCCTGTTCGGCCGCCCGACGCTGATCAACAACATCGAGACGGTGTTCTGGGTCCGCGAGATCCTGGAGAAGGGCGGTTCCTGGTTCGCCAGCCATGGCCTGAACGGCCGCAAGGGGCTGCGCACCTTCTCGGTCTCCGGCCGGGTCAAGGAACCGGGGGTCAAGCTGGCCCCGGCCGGCATCACCTTGCAGGAGCTGATCGACCAGTATTGCGGCGGCATGGCCGACGGCCACACGCTGAAGGGCTACCTGCCCGGCGGTCCGTCGGGCGGCATCCTGCCGGCGTCGATGGCGAACATTCCGCTCGATTTCGGCACGCTGGAGGCACACGGGTCCTTCATCGGTTCGGCTGCCGTCGTCGTGCTGTCCGACAAGGACAACATGCGCGACGTGGCGCTCAACCTGCTGAAATTCTTCGAGGATGAGAGCTGCGGCCAATGCACCCCTTGCCGGGTCGGCACCGAGAAGGCGGTGCGCCTGATCGGCGAACCGGAATGGGACGAGGAACTGTTGACGGCCCTCGCCACCGTCATGGGCGATGCCTCGATCTGTGGCCTGGGTCAGGCGGCGATGAATCCGATCAAGCTGGTGATGAAGCATTTCCGCGACGACTTCGTGTCGCGCCAGGGCAGGGCACAAGGTGCGGCCCAGGGCGCAACCGGATCGCAGGGGTAAGGAGACCGACATGTCCAACGGCATCACGTTCACCCTGGACGGCACCGAGGTCGAGGCACGCAACGGCGAGACGATCTGGCAGGTCGCGACCCGGCTCGGCACCGAGATCCCGCATCTCTGCCATCGGCCGGAACCGGGCTACCGCCCGGACGGCAACTGCCGCGCCTGCATGGTCGAGATCGAGGGGGAGCGCGTGCTCGCCGCCTCCTGCATCCGCAAGCCCAAGCCCGGCATGACCGTGCGCACCGCGTCGGAGCGGGCCAAGGCATCGCGCAAGCTGGTCTTCGAACTGCTGCTGGCCGACCAGCCGGAGCGGGAGACCGCGCATGATCCCAACTCCACCTTCTGGAACTGGGCCGACAAGGTCGAGATCGCCGGCAGCCGCTTTCCCGCCGTGGACCGGCCGACCAAGACCGACGACATGTCGCATCCGGCGATGGCAGTCCAGCTCGACGCCTGCATCCACTGCAACCTGTGCGTCCGCGCCTGCCGCGAGGTGCAGGTCAACGACGTTATCGGCATGGCGGCGCGCGGGCATCTGGAAAAGATCGTCTTCGATTTCGACGACCCGATGGGCCAGTCCACCTGCGTCGCCTGCGGCGAGTGTGTGCAGGCCTGCCCGACCGGTGCGCTGATGCCGGCGACACTGGTGGACGAGAAGGGCGTCTACGCCAACGCACCCGACCGTGAAGTCGACTCCGTCTGCCCGTACTGCGGTGTCGGCTGCCAGCTGACCTACAAGATCAAAGACAACAAGATCGTCGCCGTCGACGGCAAGGACGGTCCGTCGAACCAGAACCGCCTGTGCGTCAAGGGCCGTTTCGGCTTCGATTACGCCCATCACGGCGACCGGCTGACCGTGCCGCTGATCCGCAAGGAGGGGGTGTCGAAGCACGATGTCGACATCGACCCGATGAACCCCTTCACCCATTTCCGCGAAGCGACCTGGGACGAGGCGCTGGTGGTGGCGGCCGGCGGACTGCGCAAGATCAGGGACGAGCGCGGCGGCAATGCGCTGGCCGGTTTCGGGTCGGCCAAGGGGTCGAACGAGGAGGCCTATCTGTTCCAGAAGCTGGTCCGCACCGGCTTCGGCACCAACAACGTCGATCACTGCACGCGGCTCTGCCATGCCTCGTCGGTTGCGGCGCTGATCGAGGGCGTCGGGTCGGGGGCGGTGTCGGCGCCCTTCATGGCGGCGGAGGATGCTGAGGTGATCGTCATCATCGGCGCCAACCCGACGGAGAACCATCCCGTCGCCGCCACCTTCTTCAAGAACGCGGCGGAGCGCGGCGCCAAGCTGATCGTCATGGATCCGCGCGGGCTGGCGATGGCGCGCCATGCCACGCACATGCTGCAGTTCACGCCGGGCCGTGACGTGTCGATGCTGAACGCCATCCTCCACACCATCATCGCGGAGGGCCTGTACGACCGCCAGTATGTCCAGGCCAACACCGAGGATTTCGAGGCGCTGGTCGAGACGGTCAAGGACTACCCGCCCGAGGAGATGGAGAAGATCTGCGGCATCCCGGCCGCCACCCTGCGCACGGTGGCCCGGCTGTTCGCACGGTCCAAGGCGTCGATCATCTTCTGGGGCATGGGCGTGTCGCAGCACATCCACGGCACCGACAACAGCCGCTGCCTGATCGCGCTGTCGCTGGTCACCGGCCAGATCGGACGCCCCGGCACCGGCCTGCATCCGCTGCGCGGCCAGAACAACGTCCAGGGCGCGTCCGACGCCGGCCTGATCCCGATGTTCTACCCCGACTACAAGTCGGTCGAGGATCCGGAGGTCCAGTCCTTCTACGAAAATTACTGGGGCACCAAGCTGGACGGCAAGCGCGGCCTGACGGTGGTCGAGATCATGGACGCCATCCATGACGGCCGGATCAACGGCCTCTACATCGAGGGCGAGAATCCGGCGATGTCCGATCCGGACGTAACCCACGCCCGCGAGGCGCTGGCCATGCTGGATCATCTGGTGGTGCAGGACATCTTCCTGACCGAGACGGCCAAATACGCCGACGTGGTTCTGCCGGCATCGGCCTGGCCGGAGAAGGACGGCACCGTCATCAATACCAACCGTCAGGTTCAGATGGGCCGTGCGGCGGTGCCGCTGCCGGGCGAAGCGCGCCAGGATCTGTGGATCATCCAGGACATGGCGCGCGGGCTGGGCCTGAACTGGACCTATACCCACGTGTCGGAGGTGTTCGCCGAGATGGTCGGTGCGATGCCATCGCTCGCCAACATCAGCTGGGAGCGGGTCGAGCGCGAAGGCTCCGTCACCTATCCGGTCGACGGTCCGGACCAGCCCGGCCACGACATCGTCTTTGGCAACGGCTTCCCGACGAAGACGGGCCGCGGGCGTTTCGTGCCGGCGCGGCCGATCAACCCGGCGGAGACACCCGACCTCGACTACCCGCTGGTGCTCACCACCGGTCGCCAGTTGGAGCATTGGCACACCGGGTCGATGACACGCCGGTCCAGCGTGCTGGATGCGGTGGAGCCGGAGGCGGTCGCCTATGTCTCCCCGCATGACCTCACCCGCGCCGGGATGAGGACCGGCGACTACATGCTGGTGTCGAGCCGTCGTGGCACGATCCGCCTGAAGGCGCGTATCGACGACCGCATGCCGGTGGGGCTGGTCTTCATCCCCTTCGCCTACGCGGAAGCGGCGGCGAATGTGCTGACCAACCCGCAGCTCGATCCTTTCGGCAAGATCCCGGAGTTCAAATACTGCGCGATCAAGATCGAGAAGGCGCAGATGGCCGAGGCGGCGGAGTAGAACGGGCCATGGCGGCGGCGACCCGCGATACCGCTTGCGGGTCGATGCCGGCGGTGCGCTCCCCGTCGCAGAGCGCACCGCGGAAGCCGAGGTAATCGGGCGACAGGGCGGTCAGGGCCGGGATGTCTGCAACCCGCAGCGACCCGGCCAGCCCGGTCAGCAGGCGGTGTGCTTTCGTGCAGGATATGAAGGCACCCAACTGCGCGTCCTGCCAATGATGGCGCAGGCCGTGGCGCTTGCCCGCCGTGTCCAGCATCGCGCCGCGAAAGCCGGCGGCGGCGAGCCTGTCAATGGGCAGGCAGCAGGGATCGCTTGGCCACAGATCGGCGAACAGCACGGCGATCAGGGCCGTCCCCTCCGCCGCCAGCGGGGCGAGCGCGTCGATGCATTTCTCGGGCGCTCCCTCGGGCGGGAAGCCGATCTTGACGAAATCGACGCCGGTGGCGGCGACCCGGCGCACCGCCGGCACCAAGGCGTCGGGCCGCATCGGGTGGTCGCCGACGGTGGCGCTCAACTTCGGCCGTCCCGGTAGATTTGCCAGATCCCGCACCGCCGCGGCGATGTCCACGGCATCCCAGGCGCCGAGCGCCCCCGCGCCAGGATTCTTCAGGTCCAGAATGTCCGGTGCCGCCGGCAGGATCAGGGCGATTTCCGCCGCATCGGCGACGCTGGCCAGCCATCCGGTCATGACTCCTCCTTCGCGCGGTGTGCGGCAAGATGGGCCATCACGGCTGCTCCCGTGCGCCGGTCAGCACCACGCCCACCCCGGCGGCCTGCGGCACGATCTCCAGCTTTTCCACCTGCACCCGGGCGAAGACCGCCTGCGGCGGCGACAGGCACAGCGCCAGCAGTTTCTCCGCCAGCACCTCCAGCAGTTGGATGTGCGGGCTTTGCGTGAAGGCTTCGACACCCTTGATCAGGTATTCGTAGGAGACGACTGCGTCGAGATCGTCGACGAAGGGCCGGTTCGGCACCTCCACCGTGACGGTCAGGCTGACCCGCACGCGCTGGGTCCGGGTCTTCTCATGGTCCCAAACGCCGATGCGGAAATCGCCGACATAGTCGCGCAGCACCAGATCGTAGCGGCGCATCAGGGCCGCCGTGCGCGGCGGCGGCGGTCGCAGGACGTTCATGATGCTGCTGTAGCCGCTTTGAGATTCGTCCGGCATTCCTCGGTCCTCCCCGCCGCCCGCTTACCGCTTTTGCGGCGCATACTCCGCCAGCCGATGATCGACCAGCCAGCCGACGCCGCGCGACCAAGCGGTCTCGGTGTCGCCGCGGATGTCGCCGCGCGCCGTTGTCACCGCTTGGCCGGTGCCGACGTCTTCGACGACCACGCCGATCCACAGGATCAGGCTGCTGACCTTGCGGACGATGCCGAAAACGACCAGATCGGCCCCGGCCGCCCGCGCGATGTCGCGCTCGCAGCCGTTGCAGGACCGGATCGCCGTTCCCGGCGGGACGAGTCCTGCGGTGGCCGCATCGCCGATCACGTCATACCCTTTGGCATCCAGGGTACGGCGCAATTCCGCGCTGACCCGTTTCAACCGCTCCGCATGCTCCGCGGACGGGGCTTCGCCGCTGCTGTCCTCCAGCTCGAGATCCAACACCAGCGTCCGTGCCGATGCCGGAAAGGTGACCATCGCACCGGCGATGATAGCGGCTGCGGCCCACCTCCCCACATGATCCATCGGGCTTCTCCTTTTGCGCAGCGGTTCCGATTGCGCCGGATCGTTGGCGAGGCCATCATTCCTGCCATGCAACGATATTCTTCCGTTCTCGGACCCGCCTTCGCCGCGGCTCTGGCCATCGCCATGGGCGCCGGATTGCCCACCGCTGCCATTGCGCAGGATCCGAAGAACCCCGACTGGCCCTGCCAGCAAATCCTTGTTCCCAGCTTGTCCCCGGCTTCGGTCTGGGATGGCCCGTCGCTCGACGGCCTGATGGACGAGTGGCAACGAGACCCCGCGGTCGCCACCCTGGTCCGGCGCGCCGCCGCCGACAGTATCGATCCAGCGACGCTGGAACCGCAGGTCGAGGCGCTGGCGGGGCCGGTCAAGCAGGGCACGGAACAGGAGCATGACCGGAGGCTCGCCCTGGTTTTCGCCGGAACCTTCCAGACGCTGGACCGTCAGCGCACCGCCGCCATCGCCTCCATCGAGCGGTACGCCCAGCACCAGCGGGCCTTGCGCGACCGCATCGCCGCCAGCCTGCGCGACCTCGATGCCGCATCGGGCGACGCGGCCCGCACGAAGGAGATCAAGGATGCCATCGCCTGGGACCGCCGCATCCTCGACGACCGCCGCCGGTCGCAGACCGCGGTGTGCGAGCAGCCGGCCCGGATCGAGCAGCGGCTCGGCCAGATCGCCCGGATGCTGATGGCGTTGCTCTCCTGAGCGGAGCACTCAATTTGCAACCTTAGATGCTGAGTTTGAGGATATAGGGTTCGGTTCCGGTTCGACCGTGACCAGTTCGTGTCCCGCCGCCGTCCAGCCTTCGGTGCCGGCCGGGAACCATTTGACCGCCTGATAGCCCAGGGCGACCGCGCGCTTGGCCGCATTCCAACTCATCCAGCAGTCGGGCTGGCAGAAGAGCACCAGCGGACGCTTGCGGTCACCCGCGGTCAGTGCCTCCAGGCCGGTGCGGAAATAGGCTTCCTGCTCGTCCGACGGCGCACCATAGCCGACATTCGGCAGCCAATGGGCGCCGGGAAGGCTGCGATGCGGTGGCGGCACCCACCGGCTGTCCGCCGTCAGCCCTGCAGGTTTTGGTGGCGTCGGCAGCACGTCGATCAGGACGGCGCCGGCCTTCGCCAGCCGCTCCACCTCCGGCGCTCCCACCGTTTCGGCACCGCGCAGGCCGGGCGGGGTGGGGGAGCGGTAATCGGCCATGCGATAGCTGTCCGGCTCTGCCACCTCTGCCCGGACAGTTCCGTCGGCATTGACCAGCGGGACATGGTATTCGGCGAGGATGCGGTCGATGTCGCCCTGACGACGGACGATGAAATCGTTCAGCCAGTGCCGCCAGTCCGGTTCGTCCGGACGGATACCCATGGAGATCATGTATTGAAAGGGTGAAGCCCCCGGCTCGTCCATCAGCGGCACGATTGCCAGCGGCACCTGTTGCCGAGCGGCGAAATAGCCGGCAATCGGCCCCCAGACAATGGCGGCATCGGTGCGTGCCGCCGCCACGTCCTCCACTGCCTGCTGGGCCGGATGGTGGGCGCGCGTATCAATGTCGAGCTGGTAGGGCTCCATGTTGATTAACCCATGGCGCAGCATCACCGCCGAAGGCGGCGTGCGGGCGACAACGCCGATGCGTGCACCCTGCAGCGACGGATCGGCCAGATTCTTCGCCGTGATTCCGGAATCCTTCCGATAGATCAGCGCATAGGTCGACCGGTAATAGGGATTGGTGTTCTGCATCAGCTCTTCACCGACCGCGGTGCCCATCACCAGATCGCATTGACGGGTGCGCAGCGTGTTTCGGACGAAGCCGATGGTCTGCGGCCACCATGTAAAGGTGAGCGGCACTTTCAGATCGTCGGCGATCAACTGGGCGATCCGGTTCTCGAAACCTTCGCGACGATCGTTGGAGAAGGGAAGCAGGCTGGCGTCGGCGCAGACGCGCAGCACCTCGGTGGGGATGCCCTCTGTCGCACTGGCGGCGGTTTGGCCATTGGACGCAGCCGCCGCGCAGAGCGCGACGGCCAGATACAGGACACGCCTGGAAAAGGAGAGCCGACGGGTCATGCCGGACTCACGACGGCGCTTTGAACCGCTCGGGTCGTCCGCGGCCGATCTTGTCGTCCGAACGCGCCTTCAGATAGCGGTAGATGTCGGCGAGGTTGAGCATCACGTTGGGGTCGGACCCGAAGGTCGGCATCACCTTGTCGCCGGTGGCGCCCATGTTCTTGCGGCCATTGGTCACCACGTCGGTGAATTGCCAATAGTCCATCCGCTTCAGTGAATCGGCCAGCGCCGGCGCGAAGGACGAACCGAGCCCATCCGGCCCGTGGCAGACATGGCAGGACGAGGCATAGCGCCGATAGCCGTTGTAGGTCCCTTGGTCCACCTTTCCGTCCCGCACCGCGTAGAGCGGCACACCCTGGTCATCCACCAGCTCCTCCGGGTCGGCGACCTTCGCTTCCTGCGCTGCGTTCCCGCCGGTTGGAGCCTGGGTGGTTGGACTTTGCGTAGCCGGAGTTTGAGCGGTTTGCGTCTGGTTCGGCGGTGTTGGGCTCTGCTCCGGTTTCTGTGCTGCATCCTGCTGGCCGAATGCGGTGCCGAGGGTCACGGTTGCGGTGAACCCGACGGCGGCGCACAGCCCGATCAGGTATTTGGGCATCTTGCTTTCTCTCCCCACTGCCTTCATGCGTAGGCGCCATCAGCCTGGAAATTGTGCGGGCGCCGGCCCCCAGCGTTGGGAAGCGGCGCCCGCTTGTTCGTTACTGAGTGTCCGGCAAGGCGAAGACGGTCAGCGTGCCGCCCAACTGGGTGTATTCGCCCAGCGCCTTGTGCGCGCCGACCGCACCCAGCCCTTCCTGCTCGCCGGTCAGCCCGGCGGCCAGCCCGATGCCGGCCCAGCCGCCGACACCCGACAGCACGGCGATGTATTGCTTGCCCTTGTGCATGTAGGTGTTGACGTTGCCGATGATGCCGGACGAGGTCTTGAAGTTGTACAGGTCCTTGCCGTCCTTCAGGTCGAACGCCTTCAGATAGCCTTCCAGCGTCCCATAGAAACCGACGCCGCCCTTGGTCGACAGGGCACCGCTCCACACCGCGAAGCGTTCGGGCTTCGACCAGACGATCTTGCCGGCGGACGGATCCCAGGCGATGAAGTTGCCCATGCCGCCATGGGAATCGGGTGCCGGATACATGCTGAGCGTCGCGCCGACATAGGGCTGGCCGGCGGAATACTCCACCTTGAACGGCTCGTAATCCATGCAGATGTGGTTGGTCGGCACATAGATCAGGCCGCTGTCGGGCGAGTAGCTGGCCGGCTGCTGGTCCTTGGAGCCCAGCGCCGCCGGGCAGACGCCGGTGGTGTTGTGATCCTCGCCTTGGGCGAAGGTGCTGTATTTGTCGTTCACCTTCGGCCGGCCGGTCTTCATGTCGATCTCGCTCGCCCAGTTGACGGACGGATCGTATTTCTGAGCGACCAGCAGTTCGCCGTTGGTGCGGTCGATGGTATAGGCGAAGCCGTTGCGGTCGAAATTGATCAGCGCCTTGCGCTTGGCCCCGCCGACGGTGACGTCGGCCAGGATGTTCTCGTTGACGCCGTCATAGTCCCATTCGTCGAAAGGCGTCTTCTGGAACACCCATTTTGCCTGTCCGGTGTCGGCATCGCGGGCGAAGATGGTCATCGACCATTTGTTGTCGCTCTTGGCCCGGTCCTTGTCGACCGCGCGCTGCGCCGGGTTCCAGGTGCCCGGGTTGCCGGTGCCGTAATAGATCAGGTTCAGGTCGGGATCGTAGGTGTACCAGCCCCAGGTGGTGCCGCCGCCGATCTTCCATTGGTCGGCCGGCCAGGTTTTGATGCCGAGGTCGGGTTCGCCGATCGGCTTGCCGAGCATCATCGTCTTCTGCGGGTCGATCATCACGTCCTTGTCGGGACCGGTCGAATAGGCCCGCCACACCATCTTGCCGGAGTTGATGTCGTAAGCGGTCAGGTGGCCGCGCACACCGAACTCGCCGCCGCTGATGCCGACATAGACCTTGTCCTTCACCACCAGCGGGGCGGCGGTCAGCGTCTCGCCCTTGCTGGCGTCGCCGTTCTTGGCCGACCACAGCACCTTGCCGGTTTCGGTGTCCAGCGCCACCAGGGTGTTGTCGGCCTGACCCAGGAACAGCTTGTTGCCGGCGACCGCCACACCGCGGGTGACGGTGTCGCAGCACATCACGGGGATGACGGACGAATCCTGTCTCGGCTCATACTTCCACTTGATGCGGCCGTTGTCGTTGAGATCGAGCGCATAGACGTTGTTGGGGAAGGGCGTCGAGATGTACATCGTGTCGCCCACCACGATGGGACCGCCTTCGTGGCCGCGAAGCACGCCGGTGGAGAACTGCCACACCGGGCGCAGGTTCTTCACGTTGTCGCGGGTGATCTGGTCGAGCGTGCTGTAACGCTGGCCGGCATAATTTCCGAGCTGCAGTGCCCAGTTGGACGGGTCTTTCTGGTTCTTCAGAATGTCATCGTTGGCGAAAGCACCGGTGGGAATGGCGGCGGTGGCCGCCTGGATCGCGGCGGTGACGAGCAGACAGCGCACAAAGGGGTTCATGTGTTTCCTCCCGTTTTTTCGGCGGTCGTCCGTGGTCCCAGAAACTCGTGCGGCGGCAGGCGGCGGCTTCCGTGAAAGGCGATCTTCAGAGAGGGCGTTCTCCCTCGACGATGGACGCGTGACGTCGAACTGAGAGACGTCGGGCGGTTCGCTTACCGGCGCTCAGATTTCGAACTGTTTTGGCATCGCAGGCGTGCCGGTCCTAAATGCCGGGACACGACCGTTGGCGGGGTTCTAAACTGCCCCGCACTATGTTGGCGATACTGACAATCAGTTTGATCAAATAAAGATAGGCTGTGAAGATTATTTTCCGTCACCGTTCTAAAGTTTTCGAAAGAGGCGGAATAACGGGTAGGAAGGGGCTGAATAGGTAATCCGGAAGATCAGGAGTGCCGAAGCTGACGCTCCCGATCTCAGGCCTCTGCGGCGGGGCCACCCCGCCGTGCCCAGAAACCGCGCCCTGGATCGTAGGCAAGGACCGCTGCACCAAGGAACAATGCGAGACAGCCGGCCACCCACAGCAGGGCACCGACATCGACTCGGAGATACAGGCTGAAGCGGATCAGCTCCACCGCCTGGGTGAAGGGGTTCCAGGCGGCGATCTGGTAGAGTGCCGGGCTGCCTTCCCTGATCCGCCAGAGCGGATAGAGGGCGGAAGAGGCGAAGAACATCGGGAAGATCACGAAGTTCATCACCCCGGCAAAATTCTCCAGCTGCCGGACGAAGGACGACAGCAGCAGGCCGAGCGCACCCAGCATCAGCCCGCTGAGCAGCAGCGCCGGCAAGGCCGCGAGATAGCCCAGCGGCGGCGGTTCCACCCCCCACAGCCATGCGATGCCGAGAAACACATAGACCTGGGCAATCGACACCGCGACACCCGCCAGCAGCTTGGCGACCAGCAGGTACCAGCGTGGCAGGGGACTGACCAACAGCGTCCGCATGCTGCCCATCTCACGGTCATAGACCATCGACAGCGAGTTCTGCATGCCGTTGAACAGCTGGATCATCGCGACCAGCCCCGGCACCACATACTCGTCATAGAGGATGTATGTTTCATAAGGCGGGATGATCGACACGCCCAGCACGGCCCGGAAGCCGACGGCGAAGATCGCCAGCCAGACCAGCGGCCGGACCAGGGCGGCGAAGAAGCGCTCGCGCTGGTGCAGGAAACGCAGGCCTTCGCGCACGATGATGCTGCGCAGGCAGTACCAGTAGGTTGTGGCGCTCATGGCCGGCCCTCCCCTGTGGTCAGGGCGGCGAAAGCGGCGGGCAGGCCGGCGGTGGAGGTTTCGGTGCAGACCGCCCGCACCGTGCCGCAGGCGCGCAGCCGACCCTGGTGCAGCACGACGACGGAATCCTCGTCGGCCGCCTCGTCCATCAAATGGGTGGCCCACAGGACAGCCACGCCCTGTTCCCGGCACAGCGCGCGGACATGGGTCAGAATGTGGCGGCGCGAGTCCGCATCCAGACCGACCGTCGGTTCGTCGAGCAGCAGCAGGCTCGGCCGGTGCAGCAGCGCACGGGCGATCTCCACCCGCCTTCGCTGACCGCCGGACAGGGCGCGGACCTTGTCGTCGCCGCGGTCGGCAAGGCCGATGCGCGCCAGTTCCTCCCGCGCGCGGGCTTCGCAGTCGGAGGGCGACATTCCATGCAGGCCGCCGTGATAGCGCAGGTTCTGCCGGACGGTGAGATCGAGGTCGAGTGTCGGCTGCTGGAACACCACGCCGATCCGCTCCAGCGCACGGGTCGGCTGCCGTCGCAGGTCGAAGCCGAAGATGCGGATGGCGCCGGTCCGGTTGGAATAGAGCCGGGTGATCAGCGAGAACAGCGTGGTCTTTCCCGCCCCGTTCAGGCCCAGCAGCATGGTGAAGCCACCGGGCGCCACGGCGAAGGACACGCGGTCCAGCGCCATGCGCTTGCCGAAACTGTGGCTCAATTCCTCCACCGCCAGGGCGGGAGGGCCATGGATCGCAGGAATCGGCGGAGGCTCTGCAGGGATCGCGGCTTCGTACATCCTGTCTTCCCCGGGACACGCCCCTGTTCGATGCCGGAGTCGAATCCGGTGGGCGGCGGTCGCCATGCTTCGGAAGGGTCATTGCAAAGAGAGCGGTCGCGCATGATTGTTGGCATTGCAAACAATTGTTCAAGATGCTTTTCCGAGGGGGGTGGAGCTTGACCCCGACGGCAGTTCCGGAATTCGTCGTGGTAGCGCTGTCGGCACGGGCGCTGGCGGCCAGCGCCTGCCGCGACGGGCGCAGCGTCGCCGCCATCGATCAGTTCGCCGATGCGGATACGGCTGCCAAGGCCAGCCCCTGCCTGACCCTGCCGTCGCGTCGGCTGCGCATTTCCGCCGGCGCATTGCGGCGGGCGCTGGCCTCGCCCGATTTGCACGGGCTGCCGCTGGTCTATGGCACCGGGTTCGAGGAACAACCCGATCTTCTGGCGGCGCTTGCCCGCGCCCGGCCGGTGATCGGCAACCGGGCGGACGCGGTGGCGCAGGTGAAGGATCCTCTCGCTTTCGCAGCCCTGCTCGCCCGTTTCGGCATTCCGCATCCGGAGGTCTCGCTGTCGCTGCCGGACAGCAACGGTTGGCTGGTGAAGCGCGTCGGCGCCAGCGGCGGCGGCCACATCCGGCGGGCCTCCAGACTGCCGGCCGGCCATTATGCCCAGCGCCGCATGGACGGGCGTCCGGTGTCCCTGCTGTTCCTGGCCGACGGCCGTCGCATCCTGCCGGTGGGCTTCAGCCGGCAATGGGTGGCACCGGCACCCAGGCAGCCCTACCGTTACGGCGGGGCGGTCGGCCCGTTGCCGCCTTGCGGAAGGATGGACGCGGCGATGATCGATGCGGCGGCGACGATCGCCGAAGCGGTGGGGCTGGTCGGGCTGAACAGCGCCGATTTCCTGGTTGGGTCGGCCGGATGGTGCCTGCTGGAAATAAACCCGCGGCCGGGAGCGACGCTCGACCTGTTCGACCGTCCGCCGATGCCCAGCCTGTTCGGCCTGCATCTGGCGGCCTGCGCCGGGCAACTGCCGGCCGCATTGCCACCGCTTACCGGCTGCCGCGCCGCCATGATCGTCTACGCCACTGCTCCGGTCCATTTGCCGGAGGGCTTGCGCTGGCCGGACTGGACAGCCGACCGGCCGCAAACGCCAGCGCTTGTCCCGACCGGAGCGCCGCTTTGCACCGTGCTTGCCGACGCAGACGACGTATTGGGGGCCCGGCGCCTTGCCGGCCGGTATGCCCGGACGCTGTGCCGGCTCTCCACCATGGTGGAGGCGGCATGAGCGGCGCAGTCGCCTTGTTCACCGACGGAGCCGATTGGCACGCGGCACGCCTGGAGCGGGCATTCGCGCGCCGTGGTGTCGAATGCCGGCGCGTTTCGTTGAGCGCCTGCGGCTTCGCCGTCGGACGGACACTGACCGATCTACTGCTGCCGGGTTTCGGCGACAGCCTGCCGTCCGGTGCTTTCGTGAGGGTGGTCGGTCAGGGCAGCTTCGAACAGGTCACGCTGCGCTTGGGGGTGCTTCACGCGCTCGACCGGCTGGGCGTTCCAGTCTACAACACCGCCCGCGCCATCGAGCGCTGTGTGGACAAGAGCACCACCAGTTTCCTGCTGGCCCGGTCCGGCCTGCCGACGCCTCCCTCCGTCGCCGTTCAATCCGTCGATACGGCGCGTGCCGTGGTGGAGAACACGCCGGACTGCGTGCTGAAGCCGCTGTTCGGCGCCCAGGGACGTGGCCTGCGCCGCCTGTCCACCCCAGACGACGTGCCGGAGTCCGAGGCGGTGGCCGGCGTCTATTATCTTCAGTCCTTCGTGCCGCCGCGCTGGGAGGGCGAGTGGCGCGATTGCCGGGTCTTCGTCGTGGGAGGGCGTGCGGTGGCAGCGATGATCCGCCATGGCCGCGGCTGGATCACCAATGTGCATCAGGGTGCCCGCTGCGAGGCCATGGCACCGGACGGCACGGCCGCCGATCTGGCGGTCCGCGCCGCCGCCGCCGTGGGGGCGGATTATGCCGGTGTCGATCTGATCGCCGATCCTGGAGACGGCGACCGCTGGCTGGTGCTGGAGGTCAATTCGATGCCGGCATGGCAGGGGCTGCAATCGGTCAGCAAGACCGACATCGCCGATGCGCTGGCCGCCGATTTCCTGGGCCGGGTCGATGCCGTTGCATCGAGGGAACCGCGATGACCGCCCGCCTGCTGCGCCTCTATCCCGGGGCGCCTGAGGACATCGCGCTGTCCGGCGCCTATCTCGCCCACCGCCTTCATGAGCAGGGGGGTGCCGGCGCGCCGTTCGTCTATGCCAGCTTCGTCGCCAGCCTGGACGGGCGCATCGCCTTGCGCGACCCCACCACCGGGGAAAGCCGGCTGCCGGCCGGACTGGTCAGTGTCAACGACTTCCGGCTGTTTCTCGAACTTCAGGCGCAGGCGGACTGTCTGGTCACCCATGGGGGCTACCTGCGCGACCTTGCGGCAGGGCGACTGGACGACGTGCTGCAAATCGGCAGACAGGCGGCCATGCGGGATCTGGCGCAGTGGCGGGCGGACAACGGCCTTTCACCCCAGCCTGCCGTGGTCATCGCCAGCGCCAGCCTGGACTTCCCGATGCCGGTCTCGCCTGCAAGGCATGGTCAGCGCGTGATCGTCGCCACCGGTGCAGGCGCTTCGCCCGAGCGGGTCGCGCATTGGCGGCGTGCCAGCTATGAGGTGCTGGTCGCCGGTGCCGGCACGTTGGTGGAAGGTGGGGCGCTGGTCCGCGAACTCGGCAGCCGGGGGCTGCGCGGCATCTATCTGCTGACAGGGCCGCGGATGCTCGACACCATGCTGCGTGATCGGGTGCTTTCAAGGCTTTACCTCACTACCGCGCATCGCCTGCTCGGTGGAGAGAGCTTCCATACCATGCTGTCGGGACCGGAGTTGGGGAATGCCGGCCGGCTGCGGCTCCGCGCGCTGCACTACGATGCGGGCACGCCGGACGATACGGGGCAGTTCTTCGCCCATTTCGAGCCGCTGCCGGCCTGAGTTGAAGACGTGCAAGGATGTTCGAGGGATGGATCACCTTTGCCGGTTACAAACCGGCGCAGGCGTAGGCATTGATTTCGGTGCCGACCGAAATCTCGACAATCGTCGGCTTGCGCCAGGTCTTCATGTCCGCATCCTCCGCTGGAATGGGCGATCAGGCAACATTGCCGCGGGAGCCCACCGGGGAATTGTACCCGTGAGTCGGCAAGTCGACCATCATCCCAATGGATAGTCCTGAAATAATTTAAGTACCAGGTTTTTTGCGATGCAGCAATAATTGGGGGTGAATCCTGTTGCTGGAATTAGAAAAATCTATGCGGCGCCTATTGAATTTCTGCAAAATTGAAAATAAACATCATTTCGTTAAAAATATAAATGAAGTGCCCGCAATGACCGGAGGTGTCGTTCCCCTCCATTTGCGGGCAAAGAGATGTTCGGCGCATGGACGGTATCCGGTCCTATCGCGCTGGTCCGGACGCGGCCGGTGGCGTACCCGATGACGGTGATCCGGACACCGCCATCCGGCAGGACGCCACCGGAGCCGGCGTCAGGCGGCGAAGGGATGCTTGGCCGAATCCTTCTGGTTCAACAAATCCTTGAGGGTTGGATAGCCGGCCACTGCGCGTTCGATGGCTTCCTTGGTGGCGCGGTAGTTGTAGTCCTGGATTTTGGCGTTGTCCTTGGCTTCCCAATGGATGAAGACGCCGACGCAGATGAAGATGTTGTCGATCTCATCCTGCGGGATGGTGCCGGCGGCGACACAATCGGCGACCGCCTTGGCGACGCCATGCTGGGCCGGCCCGAACATCTGCACCGCCTGTTCCGCCCCCTTGATCGTGACCTTGTTGAACAGGATGGTGGAAGGCTTGCATTGCAGGTTGGGGGCGATGACCGCCAGAAGGCTGGTGAAGCCATCCTTGTTGTTGGTCAGCGCGTTGCAGAAGGCGGTTTCCGCCGCACTGCCGCGCGGCCCCATGATCAGATCGATGTGGGCGACCTCGTTGCCGTCGCCGACCAGTGATTCGCCCACCAGCACGCGATTGATTTTCGGGGATGACCCCTGCCACATGCCCATCGCCGCTTTCTCCCATGGATTTTGAAATCATTGGAGGACCGTCGCGGTCATGCGGGCATGTCGTTCCAGCATGATTGATGGCCGGATAGCTGCGGCCACGGCGTCGGTCACGGCCCGCATTATGGCATCTTGTTTGTTTTGCCAACAAACTCTCAAAAGAGGTCCGGAGTAACTTGAAATCGCAACCGCAGCCGTCGCTTTCACCGCGTAAGGACCGGAATGGCGCGGCCTTCCGGGTAACTCTACCCCATCTTCGGGAAGGCGGCAGTTGCAGGTCCGTCGGGAAACCGGGACTGGTTCCTGTTGCTGGCTGTCCTGCTTGCCGGTCGAATACCTTAATAAACCACCACTGCACGCGCTTAGAGGGCGACGAAAGAGCCGGAGAGGGCCGCGCGCGCGGAGAATCGGCATTCTTTGGAGGAAAAACCTCCGATTTTCGCTGAAAATGCGGAAATATGCGGCCCTTACATTGCACCCGCCGTCACCGGCGCCACCTCCACCGTCGGATGGAAAAGCTCGAAGTCCACCACCGCCAACAGACGCCCCAGCGGATCCCCGCTCTTGCTCAGTTCTGCGTGGCGCTCCTGAAGATCGAACGGACCGGATTGTCCGCCCACACCACGCTCCCTTCAGCCATCAAGCCAAGGGAATTTCACCGACATTGACAACGCTACGGCTTTTCGAGGCGTTCAGTTGTCCCAGGGTTTCGGGTCAGGCCGGGTGTCGGGCGGCAGCAGGTCGTTGGTGTCCCAGCTCAGCATCAACAACAGCACCCATTCCGCCCGGTTGGAGAAGCCGTATTGCGGCCCGCTGGAGGACACCAGAGTACCGGAATTCCTATCGTAGGCGGTGGCGGCGATCTTGGCAACGCCCTGGGTCAGCTCCTTCTTGAACAGAGAAATCTCCGGCGTGGAAGAACTGCCGCCGACCGGCATCGGAATGTCGATGCTGGGAATGCCGAGCAGCGAGCTTTCGCTGTCCACCGACAGGGCGCCGACCCGCAACTCCACGATGGTGGCCGCCTTGTCGCGGTTCTCGGCCATGGCGGCGCCGTGGCGCAGCAGCGCGTCGCGCACGGCCGAGACGGCGTATTTGGTGTCGTAGCCTTCGACACCGGCGGAATCGACATAGATGCTTCCCTGCACCGCCAGCTTGCCGGCCAGGCGCTCGGCGGCCTGATCGGCCGCGGTGGAAATCAGCAGCTGTTCGGTGGCGGAGCGGGCAGGGGTGGTGACGTGGGACGTCGAGCAGCCGGCCAGTCCAAACCCGACGATGCTCAATAGAAGCAGCCGCCTGATCCGGTAAAGCCGGCGCCATGCGCCATCATGGGTCGGTTCTGAATTGCAAGAATATTTGGTTCGCCCACCGAACATCAGTCCTTTTCCTGGCATCTTTCCGGCGATCAGCCGCGTTGGGCGGCCTATCCAGACCGACGACGGGTGTCCGGTCAACGGCGCAGATGTCCAGCTCCGCCGCGAAGGGCGGTACCACCCACCCCGATCGCACGGATCAGGGGACGGTCAACCGGTCCACCTGCTCCGGGTTGGGGGTGCCGTTCGCCCGCAGCAGCACCGCTTCGCCCGAAGCCGGGAAGATGCCGGTCAGGGCGGTGACGGTGACCTGATGGGTGACCAGCACGACCGGCTTGCCGTCGCGCGGCAGATCGGCCAGGAACTGGCGCAGTTGGGTGATCCTGTCCTTCTCCTCGTCCTGCTGGCCGAAGAAGGAGTTGAGGACCGGCAATTCCTTCACCGCGCCGAGATCCAGCAGGCGGGCGGTTTCCAGGCAGCGACACCATTGGCTGGACAGCACGCGCGCCTGGTCGATGCCGAGTTGCCGCAGCCGCCCGCCGATCCGCGCCGCCTGGGCGCGGCCATCCTCGCTGAGATTGCGTTGGGTCGCGCAGTCGTCCAGCGTGAATCCGGCCGGATCGCCGGTTCCGGGTGCGTCCGCATGGCGCATCAGCACGATGAGGCCGGCCGTGTCCTGTGCCGCGACGGGAGATACACCGGCCAGGGCGGCAAGCAATGCCGCGGCGGACAGGGCAATCAGGCTGCGGCGGCATGGTGCAGGCATCGGCATCTCCCTCGGTGGTGCGGCTTCCGCTTCCTCCTGCTCAACGCCCGATCCGGGGTGCTTGTTGCCGACAGAATTCTTTGCCACGGGAGGGGAGCCGCCGGGGAGTGCCGGACGGCCCCTGTCTGCATGTCCCGGCTCAGTAGGTGTAGAACATCTTCTGGATGGCCTTGCTGTCGGTCGTCCTGGTCAGAGCCAGCATCAGCAGGATGCGCGCCTTCTGCGGGTTGAGGGTGTCGCTGGCGACGAAATCCAGCTCGTCGTCGTTGGCCTCGCCGTTGCGCGCGACGATGCCGTTGCCGACGCGGGACGAGCGAACGATCGCTACCCCCTGCTTGCGGGCATCGATTAGGCCGGGCTTCATCGCGTTGGACAGGCTGCCGTCACCGACGCCGGCATGGACGATGCCCTTGGCCCCCGCCTTCACCAAGGCGTCGAGTGCCGTACGGTTGTTGTTGGCATAGCCATAGACGATGTCGACCTGCGGAAGGCTGTCGAGATTGGAGATGTCGAACTCCGCCTCGGCGGTGTGCTTGCGCACGACCTGCCGGTAGAAGTGCGCCTTGTTGTCCTGCATGTAGCCGAGGAAGCCCAGTTCCGGCGTGCGGAAGGTGTCGGCGGTCGAGGTGTTGGTCTTGGTCACGTCGCGGCCGGCGTTGATCTGGTCGTTGAGCGAGACCAGCACGCCCTTGCCGACGGCATCCTTGGAGCCGGCCAGCGTCACCGCGTTGTAGAGGTTGACCGGACCGTCGGCGCTGATGGCGGTGGACGGCCGCATGGCGCCGACGATCACCACCGGCTTGGTGCTCTTGACCGTCAAATTCAGGAAATAGGCGGTTTCCTCGATGGTGTCGGTGCCGTGGGTGATGACGATGCCGTCGACGTCCTTCTGCGCCAGCAACTCGTTGACCCGCTTGGCCAGCTTCAGCCAATGGTCGTTGGTCATGTTCTCGCTGGCGATCTGGAAGACCTGCTCGCCCTTGACGTTGGCGACCTTCTTCAACTCCGGCACCGCTTCGATCAGCTTCTCGACGCCGACCTTGGCGGCGGTGTAGCCGACGGTCGTGGTGCTGGTGGCGCCGGTGCCGGCGATGGTGCCGCCGGTCGCCAGGATGGTGACGTTGGGCAGCCCGTCATCGGCGAAGGCGGCGTGGGTCGCGGTTCCGCTCAGCAGCAGCGCGGCAAGTCCGGCGGCGGCCACTTTGCGGCCCATGCTGCAGCCAATGGCGCGGCCCACAGTGCGGGTGGTGGTCTTGAACACGGCGTTCCTCTCCCAGTGCGTTTTTTTATGGCCGGCCCGTGCCAGCCTGCGGGAGCGCGCAGTCTCGGCAATTCCATTGAATGCCCTTAGTCAGCGTCATGAACGGTTTGCGGACCGAATGTGAATGCCTGTTCGAGAGTCGGCGCCGGGGGCGGGAGAGTTTGCCGGCCTTGCAAAGCTTCCCGCCCCTTGGCCTGTCCCTTGGCCCGTTCCGCGCCTCAGCCCCGGTCGGTGAAGTCGGTGCTGCGGGTCACCGCTTCCCAGGCGTCGATTTCCGCGATCACGGCGTCGAGCTTGGACCGGGCGCGGTTGAGCGCATCGGACCCCAGCAGCAGATGGAGCGGCGGGGTGTCGGAACGGACGGCGGCCAGGATGGCCTGTGCTGCGCGATCCGGATCGCCGAGCTGGCGTCCGGCCATGCCGTCGAAGGCCGACGACATGCGTCCGACGCTGTCGGCATAGGCCACGTCTTCGGCGCTGCTCTTGCGGATCGAATGGCTGGACAGGAAGTCGGTGCGAAAGGCGCCGGGGGCCACCGCCGTCACTTTGATGCCCAGCGGGCCGACCTCCTGTGCGAGGCTGGAGGACAATCCCTCCAGGGCGTGTTTGGCCGCCGCATAGAGACCGGAACCGGCGCCGGGTGCCCGGCCGGCGATGGAGGTGATGTTGACGATATGCCCGGTCCCCTGGGCGCGCAGGCGGGGCAGGGCGGCGCGGATGATGCGGAAGGGCGCGAACACGTCGACCGCGAACAGTCGGGCGACCTCGTCGTCGCTGGCCTGCTCGACCGCCCCCAGCAGGCCGTAGCCCGCATTGTTGACGATCACGTCGATGCGGCCGGCGACAGCGAAGGCCTGACCGACCGCCGCCTCCGCCGCCTCGGCGTCGGCGAGATCGACGGTGAGGACATGCAGGGTGCCACGTTCCGCGGGAAGGTCCGGCCTGCCGCTGCGGACGGTGCCTATCACGGTGTCGCCCTCCGCAAGGGCCGCCTTGGCGAGCGCCAGCCCAAGGCCGCGCGAGATGCCGGTGATGAACCATGTGGTCATGGAGAGTCTCCTTTCGCAGTCAGAGATACGTCCCGGCGCTGAATTACAGAATGCCCGGATTTCTGATGAGACTTGTAAGCGTGGCTGAAGAATGCTTTCTTCGGTCCATGGACCCCTTGCTCTCCGGCAGCGACTACAACCAGCTTCGCGCGTTCCTCGCCGTCGGCGAGACGCTGAGTTTCAGCCGGGCGGCGGAGCGGCTGGGTGTTTCCCCATCGGCGCTCAGCCAGCTGGTGCGCGGGTTCGAGGAGCGGGTAGGGGTGCGGCTGCTCAACCGGACCACGCGCAGCGTCGCGCTGACCGATGCCGGCGAGAATCTGCTCCGGCGCGTGCAGCCGGCCGTCTCGGAACTCGGCGACGCCATCGGGCAGGTGCGCCAATATCGTGAGCGTCCGGCCGGCACCGTGCGCGTCCACAGTTTCCGCGCGGCGGCGGAACGCTACATCGAACCGATGCTGGCGGACTTCGCACGGGACTTTCCGGATGTGGTGCTGGACATCACGCTGGATGACGCCGTGGTGGATCTGGTGGCCGGTGGCTTCGATGCGGCCATCCGGATCGGCGAAGTGATCGACCGCGACATGGTCGCCGTGCGTCTCGGCCCGGACCTGCGGCAGATCGCCGTGGCGTCGCCGGACTATCTGGATCGCCATGGCAGCCCGGCACATCCGCGCGATCTGGTCGACCATCGTTGCATCCGTTGGCGCTGGCCGGGCCATGTGATGCCCTATGCCTGGGAATTCTTCGGAAACGGGTCCTGGTTCGAGGTCGCGGTCGAGGGGCCGCTGATCTTCAACGACAAGGACATGGCATTGCGTGCGACCCTCCGGGGAATCGGGATCGGCTTTTGTGTCGAGGATGCCGTGGCCGGTCTTATCGCTGCGGGGAAGCTGGTTCCGCTGCTGGAGGATTGGTCCGCCGCCTTTCCCGGCCGGTTCCTGTGCTATCCGCGCCAGAGGCAGATGCCCCCGGCCTTGCGGGCCTTCATCGACGCGGTTCGCACCGCCGCGTCGATGGCGGATGGCAAGGTGGATGCCAACTTGGTGCAGGAAGATGGTCGCCGTCCTTGAAACCCGCCCCGTTGCCTGGGCAGAGTGCCGGAACTGCTTTCGATCCGAAGGAAATCGGCCTTGAAGATTCTGGGACGCACCGTCGCGCTCGCCCTGTCGCTTTTCGTCTGGGTGGCGGCCTCCGGTGAGGCCGCGGCGGAACGGCGGGTGGCGCTGGTGCTGGGCAACAGCGACTACCGCTTTGCGCCGCGGCTTCCCAACCCGACCAACGACGCCAAGGCGATGGCCGAGTCCCTGCGCGCGGCCGGTTTCGAGCTGATCGGCGGGGCGCCGCAGCTCGATCTGGACCGGGCGGGAACGGAACGGGCGATCCGCAGCTTCGGCGCCAAGCTGGTCGGGGCCGATGTCGGGTTGTTCTTCTATGCCGGGCACGGCATGCAGGCGCGGGGCACCAATTACCTGCTGCCGGTTTCCGCCAACCTGGAGAAGGAAGCGGACGTCCGGTACGAACTGATCGACGTCGCCATGGTGCTTGACGAGATGGCGCTGGCGGAAAGCCGGCTGAACATCGTCATCCTGGACGCCTGCCGCAACAACCCCTTCGGCGGGCGCGGCATGCGTGCGGCATTGCCGGGCCTGGCGCAGATGCAGGCCCCCGCCGGGACCATCATCGCCTATGCGACCCAGCCGGGCGCCGTGGCGGCGGACGGCGCAGGCTCCAACAGCCCCTATACCGAGGTGCTGTCGAAGGCGATGCTGAAGCCGGGCGAGGCGGTGTTCGATATCTTCAACGATGTCGGCATCGCGGTGAAGCGCAATTCCGGCGGGGTGCAGCAGCCCTGGGTTTCAGCCTCTCCCATCGAAGGGCGCTTCTATTTCCTGGGGCCGACCACGGTGGTGACGGCGCCTGCCGCCGATGCAGCGCCTGCGGCCTCCGCGGCGAGCGCCGACAAGGAGACGCTGTTCTGGGACAGCATCAAGGGCAGTTCCAACCGCGGCTTGTTCGAAGCCTATCTGAAGCAGTTCCCGCAAGGCACCTTCGCCCCCATCGCCGAGGCGCGCGTCGCAGAACTGGGTGGGACGGTGCCAGCGGAGCGGGCCCAGCTTTCGGTCGCGGCACTCGCCGCCCCGCCGGTTCCCGCTCCAATTCCTGGCCCAATTCCTGCCCCGGCGCCCATCCCGGCCCCCTCGGCAATACCGGCTCCGGCGGCGCCATTGGCCCGGCCGCTCGATGTGGCGGCGATCCCCTATCTCAACGCCAAGTCGCGCCAAACGCTGGCGATGTACAGCGGATTGCCCTCGCCCAAGGCGCTGGCGATCTCGACCAAGGGCAACTACTCGTACTTTTCCAACAAATCGAACAGCCGGACCGAGGACGACGTCAAGCGCAGCGCCCTGCAATATTGCCAGTATCGCGCGGAGGAACCCTGCACCCTCTATGCGGTCGGCGACGCCGTCGTGATGGACGCCAAGGGCTTCACGCCGATGCCGGTGGAAATCCTCGGAGCCGGCCGTTTCGATCCGGCGCGCGTACCCTTCGTCAGCGACCACACCCGCAAGGTCGGCATGGTGAACTACCAGCGCAACCCCGGCCACAAGGCGCTGGCGGTGACGCTGGCCGGGCGCT
The DNA here is from genome assembly GCF_003116035.1 of Azospirillum sp. TSH64. Taxonomy (GTDB): domain Bacteria; phylum Pseudomonadota; class Alphaproteobacteria; order Azospirillales; family Azospirillaceae; genus Azospirillum. The sequence continues at coordinate 6,461,100 of NZ_LGQW01000015.1, read as the reverse complement.
GGGCGACCGTCTGGGATCGCGACAGCGAGGAAGAGGCGAAGGACGCGGCGCTGGAGCGGTGCGAACAGTCCGGCGGCAACCACGAGTGCATGCTCTACGCCGTAGGCGACAGGATCGTCTTCGAAGAGGTCCCGGAGGAAGAGGAAGACGAGGAAGAGGAGTGACAGAGGGCACTGAAAGGTTGCGTCGCCACAGGTCAGTGTCCGCCTGCGGTTACCACCGGTGGACACTACATTTGCGCCCCCTGCACTGACCGTTTGTGCTCGATCATCGCCCAATGATGACGGCGTGCGCCATTGAGCCCGGGTGTATGTCTTTCGATCATTGGAAATTATCGTTCCACCGCTGATCTGTTGTGCAATGCGACATCGGCTGCGGTTGTGACGATTCCGGGATGATCCAGACATGAAGCCAAGCAAAAGCCCGAATACGGGCCAGCCAAGCGTGTTCCACACCAGCCGCCGCCGTTTCCTCGCCACCACGGCGATGGGGCTGGTGGCGCTGACCGCCTCCGGCGCCCGGGCGAAACTCCTGTTCGGCACCGGGCTGCCCTGGGATTCCGGTTCCATCGAGCCGCCCCGCCAAGTCCTTCCCGGCCCCTGGACCTTCTTCACCCCGCGCGAGGGCGAACTGGTCGAGGCCATCGTCGAACGGCTGATCCCCGCGGACGATCTCAGCGTCAGCGGCAAGGATGCCGGCTGCGCCGTTTTCATCGACCGGCAGCTGTCCGGCCATTACGGCACCTCCGACCGGCTGTACATGAAGGGGCCGTTCCAGCCCGGCCTGCCGACCCAGGGCGACCAGACCGACCTGACCCCGGCGAAGACGTACCGCCAGGGTCTGAAGGCGCTGGACGACCATTGCCGCCGGACGATGAACGGCAAGAGCTTCACCGACCTGTCGCCGGAGCAGAAGGACAAGCTGCTGACGGCGATGGAGGCGGGCGAAGCGAAGTTCGAAGGCCCGGTCGGTTCCGGCAGCCTCTTCAGCCTGCTGTTGCAGAACACAATGGAAGGATTCTTCGCCGATCCGATCTATGGCGGCAACCGCGACATGGTCAGCTGGAAGATGATCGGCTTCCCCGGAACCCGTTACGACTACCGGGACCATGTGCTGAAGCACAATCAGAAATACACGTTGCCGCCGGTGTCGATCGGCGGTCGCGGCGACTGGGCTAGGAAGGGCTGAGGAATGGCGCGCAAACTTCCCCACAAGGATGTGGTGATCGTCGGCCTCGGCTGGACCGGCTCGATCATCGCGAACGAGCTGTGCGACGAAGGGCTGGACGTGGTGGCGCTGGAGCGCGGCCCCTGGCGCGATACCGCCACCGACTTCAATATCGGCTATGCCGCGGACGAACTGCGCTACAACTCGCGCCAGGAACTGATGCTGCGCCCGGCGCAGACGACGGTCACCGCCCGCAACAACGCCGGCCAGACGGCGCTGCCGATGCGGCAGTTCGGCTCCTTCCATCCCGGCAATGGCGTCGGCGGCGCCGGTGTGCATTGGGCCGGCATCACCTGGCGCTTCTCGCCCGCCGACTTCCGGCTGCGTTCTCATTTTACCGAGCGTTATGGTGCCCAGGCCATACCGGATGACATGACGATCCAGGACTGGGGCCTGACCTATGAGGACATGGAGCCCTATTACGACAGGTTCGAGTATCTGGCGGGCGTGTCGGGCAAGGCCGGCAACCTGAACGGCCAGCTCCAGGACGGCGGCAATCCGTTCGAAGGGCCGCGCAAGCGCGAGTTCCCCAACCCGCCGATGGCGCAGACCTATGGTCCGACCCTGTTCGCCGAGACGGCCGCCAAGATGGGCTACAAGCCCTTCCCGATCCCGTCCTCCCTGCTGTCGCGCACCTACACCAACCCGCTGGGCGTGACGATGGGGCAATGCACCTTCTGCGGTTTCTGCACCAATTACGGCTGCGCCAACTATTCCAAGGCCAGCGCCCAGACCACGGTGCTGCCGGTGCTGATGCGCAAGTCCAACTTCGAGCTGCGCACGCTGTGCGAGGTGCTGAAGGTCAATCTGGATTCCACCGGCAAGAAGGCGACCGGCGTCACCTATGTCGACACTTCTGGCGAAGAGCTTGAGCAGACGGCCGATCTGGTGATCCTCTGCGCCTTCATGCTGGACAATGTGCGGCTGATGCTGCTGTCCGGCATCGGCAAGCCTTACGACGCCAGCACCGGCACCGGTGTGGTGGGTCGGAATTTCTGCTACCAGATGGCCAATCAGGTGGTCGGCTTCTTCGATCCCGCCAAATACAATTTCAACAACTTCATCGGCGGCGGCGCCACCGGCATGGCGATCGACGAGCTGAACAACGACAATTTCGACCATGGACCGCTGGGCTTCCTCGGCGGCGGCAGCACGCGCTGCGCGCCCATCGGGGCGGAGCCGATCTCCAAGCGGCCGACGCCGCCGGGCACCCCGGCCTGGGGATCGGGCTGGAAGAAGGCGATGCGCGACAGCTATCTCAGCAATCTCAGCGTCGGCTGCGAGGCCAGCAGCTATGCCAACCGCGGCAATTTTCTCGACCTCGACCCCACCTATACCGACCGGCTCGGCCGGCCGCTGATGCGCATCACCTTCGACTTCCCCGAGAACGACGTGAAGATGTCGGCCTATGTCACCAAGAAGGTGGGGGAGATCGTCCGCGCCATGGGCGCCCAGCAGGCGGTGGAATATCCACGCACCGGGCCCTGGTCGACGGTGCCCTACCAGTCCACCCATGTGGTCGGCGGCACGGCGATGGGAGCCGACCCCTCCACCAGCGTGGTGAACCCGTTCCTGCAAAGCTGGGACGTGCCGAACGTCTTCACCGTTGGGGCGAACGTCTTCCCGCAGAATTCGGGCTTCAACCCGACCGGAACGGTGGGGGCGCTGGCCTTCCGCGCGGCGGATGCGATCCGCAGCCACTACCTGAAATCCCCCGGCCCCTTGGTGCACGCATGACCAGGATCCGTCTCGCCATCGCCGCGGCCCTGCTGGTCACGGCGTCATGCAGCGTCATTGCCGCCGTCATGGCGCCAGCCCTCGCCGACGACCAGGACTTCACCCTGATCGAGCGCGGCCGTTATGTCGCCACCGCCGCCGACTGCGTCGCCTGCCACAGCCTGCCGGACGGCAAGCCCTATGCCGGCGGAGCGGCCTTGCAGACGCCGTTCGGCACGCTGGTCGCCCCCAACATCACGCCGGACCGCGAAACCGGCATCGGCAACTGGACCAAGGAGGATCTGCGGCGAACCCTGCGCGAGGGCATCGGCCGCGGCGGCAAGCGGCTCTACCCCGCCATGCCCTATCCCGCCTACACCCGGATGACCGACGACGATATCCATGCGCTGTGGGTCTATCTCCAGACGCTGGAGCCGGTGAGCAATGCGGTGGAGGCCAACCAGTTGCCCTTCCCCTTCAACATCCGGCTACTCATGGCTGGTTGGAACCTGCTGAACTTCGAGCCTTCGAGCTTCAAGTCCGACCCGCAGAAGTCGGAGGAGTGGAACCGCGGCGCCTACCTGGTCCAGGCGCTGGGCCATTGCGGCACCTGCCACACGCCGAAGAGCGCGCTGGGCGCCGACGACAACGACCGGGCCTTGCAGGGGGCCAACCTCCAGGCCTGGTATGCCCCGTCGATCACCGCGGACAAGCGGCAGGGCATCGGCAACTGGTCGGTGGACCAGTTGATCGCATACCTGAAGACCGGGGCGAACCACCAGTCGCTCGCCTCCGGTCCGATGGCGGAGGAAATCCAGAACTCCAGCTCCAAGATGACCGACGCCGATCTTAAGGCCATCGCGACCTATCTGCTCGACCAGAAGCCGTCGGAGGGGAAGACGCTGGCGCCGCTGGCAGCGGATGACGCGCGGATGAGGACGGGCGGGGCGGTCTATACCGACACCTGCATGGCCTGCCATGGCGGCGACGGCAAGGGCCAGACCTTCCTGTTCCCGACCTTGGCCGGCAGCGGTCTGGTGCAAGCCGACGATCCGGCGACGCTGATCCGGCTGGTGCTGGACGGCTCCCGCGCGGTGGCGACCGACAGCCGTCCGACCGGCCCGGCGATGCCGCCGCTCGGCTGGCGGCTCACCGATGCCGACGTGGCGGCGGTCGTCACCTACATCCGCAACAGCTGGAGCAATGCCGCTCCGCCGGTCAGCGCCGGGGACGTGGCGAAGGTGCGCAAGACACTGGCCCAGGCGAACTGAACGGAGCGGTGCAGCGGCGGCGAACCGACCGCCGCTGCCCTTTCTCCGGGACGATGGATGTGCCGCACCGTCTCTGGCGATCTGCGTCGTCATGGTGGACACTGAGCATCAGTTGGAGATGGCCCGGGACTGATGGGATGAGCGATTGGCGGAGCGTTCCGGTGTCGTGGATAACACGCAACCGGTCCAAGCTGGTGCATGCCTTGCGGATGACCGCCTCCTCCCTCGCAACCTTTGCGCTGGCGGAGATGCTGGGCCTGCCGCAGGGCTACTGGGCCGTCATAACCGCGCTGATCGTCACCCAAAGCAATGTCGGGGGTTCGCTGAAGGCGGCGCTGGACCGCTTCTTCGGATCGCTGGTCGGTGTGGCCTATGGCGGTGTGATCGCCATGCTGGTCCCGCATACGGACGGGCTGGCGCGTGCCGCGGCACTGCTTGCGGCGGTGGCGCCGCTGTCCTACCTCGCCGCCAAGTCGGCCGGCTTCCGCATCGCGCCGATCACCGCGATCATCGTGCTGCTGGGCAGCGCCGGGGCCAGCCTCGGCCCGCTCAGTTTCGCCACCGACCGCATGCTGGAGGTCGGGCTCGGCTGCATCGTCGGCATCCTGGTGTCACTGCTGGTGGTGCCGGCCCGCGCCTCGCGCTCGGTGCTGGACACGGCAGCGGAGGTGGCGCGGCTGATGGCGGAGCAGTTGGAGGCATTGGCGGTCGCCGACGACGCGTCCCAGGCCGTCATGAACCGGCTGGTGGTGCGGACCCGGCAAGCCCTGGCCCGGCTGGAAACCCTGGTGGGCGAGGCCGCGCGGGAGCGGCGGAGCCGGCTGGCCGACATGCCCGACCCCGATCCGCTGCTCCGCACGCTGATGCGGCTGCGGCACGACGTGGTGATGCTGCGCCGGGCGGTGGGGGAACCCCGGCAGGATATTGCCGACCGCGACGTCTGCCCCGACTGGACACCGGTCGCGGCGGCGGGCGCATCCACCCTGCGCGGTCTGGCCGACGCCCTCGCCACCGGCCAGCCGCCCGACCGTTCGACGGCGCTCGCCGATGCGCTGACAGGCTACCGGGCCGGCATCGACCGCACGCGGGCGGAAAGGCGGACGCGCGACATGCCGACCGACTGGCTGTGGCGGATGTTCGGCACCGGCTTCGCGCTGGAGCAGTTCCGCCGCAACCTGGACGACCTCGTCGAACGGACGGCGGACTTCGCCGCCCATCGGTAGGCTACTGACGCCGGACGACGAAAGGGCCGGCACCGCGAGGATGCCGGCCCTGGCCGTTTCACGATGTCCGGGCTTGCGCGTTCAGCGGTCGCCCAGATCGTGTTCGATCTCGGTCACCAGCCGTTCGGCGCAGTGCAGCGCCTGCTGGCGGTCCTCGTCGCTCATGCCCTGCATGGGGTCGGACTGGGCCGGGAAGGACTCCGACCGGCAGAGCCGGCGACCCGAGGCGCAGACCATCACTTCGTACTGGCGGCTGTCCTCGTTGAACAGGCACTCGGACTCGAAGCCTTTGGCATCGGTTTCGGCCCACATGATCGTCTTGCTCATCGTCCGGCTCCTTCTGGTCTGGGTCGGGCTGGTTGGTCTTATTTGGCGTTCGCCATCGCGACGGCGGTATCGGCCATCCGGTTGGAGAAGCCCCACTCGTTATCGTACCATGCCATGACGCGAACGAAATTGCCGTCGACGACCTTTGTCTCCTTGCATGCGAAGGTCGAGCTGTGCGGATCGTGGTTGAAATCCGACGACACCAGCTCCTCGTCATAGGCGCCCAGAACGCCCTTCAGCGGGCCGTTGGCGGCCTCAGAGATCGCCTTGACGATCTCTTCGACCGAGGTGGCGCGCTTGGCGGTGAACTTGAAGTCGACGACCGACACGTTCGGGGTCGGAACGCGCATGGCC
>NZ_LGQW01000015.1:6453891-6454972 GCF_003116035.1 Azospirillum sp. TSH64 | reverse complement strand
CACCAGCAGGGCGCGCAGCAGCGGGCCATGGTCGAGGTCGAGGCTGCGCTGGGCCTCCTCGCACAGCCGCTCCTGCGCCCTGGCATCGGCGGCGGTGCGCTGCCACAGCACCGGCGGCACCGCCTCGGGCGGCAGGTGCTCGGCACGTCCGTCGCCGACGAAGACCAGCCGCAAGGCGTCGTGATGGGCCAGCAGGGCCGAGAGCGCCCGCTCCAGCAGCGCCGGATCGACCGGCCGGCGCAGCCGCAGCAGCACCGACTGGTTCCAGTGGCTGCGGTTGGGGATCGGCTCCTCGAAGAACCAGCGCTGGATCGGCGTCAACGACAGCGTACCGCTGACGCTGCCCTGCTCGGTGGCCGAAGCGGCAGGAGTCCCGGCGTCGCTACGGGCGGCGCGGGCGAGCGCCTCCAGGGTCTGATGCTCGAAGACGTCGCGCGGGGTGAAGGCGAGGCCGTGGCGGCGGGCGCGGCTGACCAGCTGGATGGAGAGGATGGAGTCCCCGCCCAACTCGAAGAAGTTGTCGGTGACGCCGACGCTCTCCAGCCGCAGCAGCTCGCACCACAACGCCGCCAGGGCCCGTTCGGCCGCACTGCGCGGCGGCACCCGCTCCGAAGACGCTACCACCTCCGGCTCGGGCAGGGCCTTGCGGTCCAGCTTGCCGTTGGGTGTCAGCGGCAACCGCTCCAACACCACCAGATGCGTTGGCACCATGTAGTCCGGCAGAGCGTGACCAAGGTGCTCCTTCAGCCGCCGCGGCAGCTCCGCAGCCGCATCGGCGGCGACATAGCCGACCAGACGCTTGCCGCCCGCACCGTCGCGGGCGACCACCGCCGCATCCCGCACCGCCGGATGGCCGCGCAGCACAGCCTCGATCTCGCCAAGCTCGATCCGCAGGCCGCGGATCTTCACCTGATGGTCGATCCGCCCGACATACTCGATCACCCCATCGCCACGCCGACGCGCCAGGTCGCCCGTCCGGTACATCCGGCCGCCGTCGGCCGAGAACGGATCGGCGACGAAGCGCTCCGCCGTCAGCCCGGCCCGCCGGTGATAGCCGCGCGCCAGGCCCGCACCGGCGATA
>NZ_LGQW01000015.1:6453267-6453881 GCF_003116035.1 Azospirillum sp. TSH64 | reverse complement strand
GTAGCCACTGGAACCAGTCGGTGCTGCTGCGGCTGCGCCGGCCGGTCGATCCGGCGCTGCTGGAGCGGGCGCTCTCGGGCCTGCTGGCCCATCACGACGCCCTGCGGCTGGTCTTCGCCGGCGACGGACGTGCCGAGCACCTGCCGCCCGAGGCGGTGCCGCCGGTGCTGTGGCACCGCACCGTCGCCGATGCCAGGGCGCAGGAGCGGCTGTGCGAGGAGGCCCAGCTCAGCCTCGACCTCGAACACGGCCCGCTGTTGCGCGCAATGCTGGTGGAACGTAACGATGACGGTCAGCAGCGCCTGCTGCTGGCGATCCACCATCTGGTGGTGGACGGCGTGTCCTGGCGCGTTTTGCTGGAGGATCTGCAACTGGCCTGCACGCAGCTGGAACGGGGCGAGGCGGTGGTGCTGCCGGCCAAGACCGCCTCCTTCCAGTCCTGGGGCGAAGCCCTGGGCCGCCACGCCGCGAGCGGGGCGCTGAAGGATGAGCTGTCCTGGTGGCGCGACAGCCTAGCGGGTGCGCCGGCCGGGCTGCCGGGGGTGGCGGAGCCGGTCTCTGCCGAGGCGCTGACGGTGGCGCGGTCGGCCGTTGCGCGGACGCGGCTGGATGCC
>NZ_LGQW01000015.1:6453142-6453257 GCF_003116035.1 Azospirillum sp. TSH64 | reverse complement strand
GATGTCCATGAAGCGCAGGGCCAGATCCTCGAACGCCACCTCGGGCGCCTCGTACATCACCCAGATGATCTTGGCCGCATCCATCGGCGAGCCGCCGCCCAGCGCCAGGATCACG
>NZ_LGQW01000015.1:6357886-6453132 GCF_003116035.1 Azospirillum sp. TSH64 | reverse complement strand
CCCCCCCCCCCCCCCGGGGGGGGGGGGGGGGGGGGGGGGGGGGGAGGCGTGGGGTGGATTTTGGGGGACGCGGGGCGTTTTCCGGCGAACTGAGCCACGCCACGCATCCCCCTCACCCTAACCCTCTCCCCGGGGGGGAGAGGGGACTAAGCGCAGGGAGAGAGAGGTGCTAAATCACTTCCCCTGGAGGGCCTTCTGCCAGTCCTTCAGGAACTTCAGGCGCTTGACCTGGTCGAGGTAGGTCAGCAGTTCCGGGCCGACATGGATCGGGCGCAGCGTGCTTTCCGGGATGCCGGCGGTCGGGTTGGCGCTCGCCAGATCGGTGCGGATCGAGCCCATGTAGCGGGCCTGCATCGCCTGCTGGCCCTGCTTCGACAGCAGATAGTCGAGGAACAGCTTGGCGGCGTTCGGGTGCTTGGCACCCTTCGGGATGAAGGCGATGCGCGACATCACGATGGTGTAGTCGGACGGCAGCACGATGCCGAGCGACTCCGGGTCCTTGTGCTGGCGCTCGTAGACGTAGGAGCCGATCATGTTGTAGCCGATGGTGTGCTCGCCCGAGGTCAGGCGCTCGATCATCGCGCCCGAGGAGGTGTAGAGCTTCACCCCGGTCTGGCCCATCGCCTTCACCAGATCCCAGGTGCTCTTGTTCGCCTGCACGTCCTGGGTGATGTAGAGGAAGCCGACGCCGCTGCGCTCCGGATCGTAGGAGGTGACCTTGCCCTTGTAGGCATCCGGCTTCTCGGCAAGCAGCTTGGCGAGGTCGGCGTGGGTCTTCGGCACGTCGGCGGCGGGCACCACGCGCTTGTTGTAGGCGAAGACGATGGGCTCGGCGGTGGTGCCGAAGGCCTCGTTCTTATAGTTGGCCCAGTCGGGGATGCTCTTCGATTCGGGCGAGGTGTAGGACTGGGCGTAGCCGTCGTTGACCAGCTTCATCTGCAGGTCCATCGCCGACGACCACATCAGGTCGGTGGTGCCGGTGTTGGCCGCCGCCTCGCTGATGAAGCGGTTGTACATCTCGGTCGAGTTCTGGTCGGCGTATTCCAGCTTGACCTTGGGATAGAGCGCCTCGAACCCTTTCAGGAGTTCCGACACGGCGGCCGCGTCGGTGGCGGAATAGATGCTGAGCGCGCCTTCCTGGTTCGCCGCCTCGATGATCTTGGCATAGGCGGGGTCGTAGCCGGCGGGAACCGACTGCGCCTGGGCGGTGCCGGCGGTGAAGGCGGGCACGGCGACGGTCAGGGCTGTCGCGACCAGAAGGGCCAGTTTGGTGCGCATCTCTTCCTCTCCTGCGGTTGGTTTCCACGGCGCCGTTGCGGGCCGGGTTGGTTGGGCTTACAAGCGGATTTGCCGTGACTATAGGCAATCAACCTGTCGCCAATCTGTCGCGGATGAAAATTGTTGGTGGAACTGAACAGGTGCGGTCGGATGATAGCCCATTCGGATGATAGGCGGCACCCTTGCGCATCCTGATCGTGGAGGACGATGCCGCGCTGGCGCGCGGGGTGACCGGCGGGCTGAAGCTGGCCGGCTATGCCGTCGACCATGTCGCGTCGGGAGAGGACGCGGTGCGGCTGGAGCGGGCGGAGCCCTATGGGCTGGTGGTGCTGGACCTGGGCCTGCCCGACCTGTCGGGGTTCGAGGTGCTGACCCGCATCCGCCGCCGCGGCTCCACCGTGCCGGTGATGATCCTGACCGCGCGGGAGGCGGTGGCCGACCGGGTGAAGGGGCTGGACCTGGGCGCCGACGATTACCTGCTGAAGCCCTTCGACCCGGCGGAGTTCGAGGCGCGGGTGCGCGCCCTGGTGCGCCGCGGCCAAGGCACGCCGGTGCCGGAGCTGGTTTGCGGCGCCCTGCGCTACGACCGCTCCACCGCGACGGTGACGCTGAACGGCCGGGCTCTGGATTTGCGCAAGCGCGAGCTGGCGGTGCTGGAGGGGCTGATCACCAGGGCCGGCAAGGTGGTGCCGAAGGACCGGCTGGCCGGCGAGGTGTTCGGCTTCGACGAGCCGGTGGCGCCGAACGCCATCGAGCTGTATGTCGCCCGGCTGCGCAAGAAGCTGGAGCCGGACGGGCCGCAGATCCGCACCATCCGCGGGCTGGGCTATCTGATGGAAAATCCCTGATGGCGGCCATTCGGGTGGGCCGGCCGGAGCGGGTGCCATCCCTGCGCCGCCGGCTGCTGACCCGGCTGCTGGTGCCGCTGGGTGCTCTGGCGGTGGGGCTGGGCGTCGGCGGGTCGGCGCTGATCCATGGCTTCGTGCAATCGACCCATGACCGGCTGCTCGCCGGTTCGACGCTGGCCATCGCCGAGCGGCTGGCGGTGGGGGACGATGACGGCGAGGTGACGGTCGACCTGCCGGCGGTCGCCTTCGGCATGCTGGAGAGCCAGGCCCGCGACAACATCTATTACAACGTCGCCCATGAGGGCGGGGTGATCACCGGCTATCTCGACCTGCCGCTGCCGGACATCCAGGCGATGCCGACCAACGTCACGGTGTTCCGCGATGCCTCCTATCACGGCCATCCGGTGCGGGTGGCGGCACAGGTCCGGCGGCTCTACGGCGTGCCGCAGCCGGTGCTGGTCCAGGTGGCGGAGACGACAGCGGGACGGCGCACGCTGGAGGTCGACCTGCTGCTGTGGCTGACCCTGCTGGAGGTGGCGCTGGTCGGCGGCAGCGGGATGCTGGTGTGGGGGGCGGTCGGGCGCGGGCTGGCGCCGCTGAAGCGGCTGCGCCGGGTGATCGATGCCCGCTCGGCGCGCGGGGGAATGGCATTGGTGCCGCTGCCGCTGGCGGTGGTGCCGGCGGAGGTGCTGCCGCTGGTGGTCGCCATCAACGGGCTGCTGGCCCGGCTGGACCAGTCCATCGGCACGATGCGGCGCTTCACAGCCGACGCCTCGCACCAGCTGCGCACGCCGCTGGCGGTGCTGCGCACCCATCTGGCCCTGCTGCGCCGCTACGGCACCGACAGCGCCGAGGGGCGCGCGGCGCTGGACGACGTCGACGGAGCGGTGAAGCGGCTGGAGCGGCTGCTGGTCCAGCTGCTGGCGCTGGCCCGCGCCGACGAGGATGCACCGGCGGTTCCCGCCGCCCCCGAGGTCGCCGACCTGATGCAGGTGGCGATGGAGGTTGCCGCCGAGCAGGTGCCGGCGGCGCTGGCCCAGGATGTCGAGGTGCGCTTTGAAGGGCCGGAGGACGGGACCGCCCTGCGGGTCGCCGGGAACGCCGTGCTGGTGGGGGAGCTTCTGGGCAACCTGCTGGACAACGCCATCCGCTACAACCGGCCGGGCGGCACGGTGACGGTGCGGGTCGGAGAGGGGCCGGTGATGGAGGTCGAGGACGACGGCCCCGGCATCCCGGAGGCGGAGCGCGGGCGGGTGTTCGAACGCTTCTACCGCCTGGACCGTCCGGGCGAGCCGCCGCGCACCGGCAGCGGGCTGGGGCTTGCCATCGTCCGCGCCCTCGCCGACCGGCTGGAGGCGTCGGTCCGGCTGGATGCCGGGGCCGAGGGCAAGGGACTGAAGGTGACAGTGACCCTGCGGGGGGCATCAGGCGAGTCCTGTATTTTGCCAGAAATCTCCCTTTCCCCCCCGCTCTCGCGCAAACGAGGTTTGCGCTGACGCGACAGGCGGACCTCCGGTCCGCCGAAAGCGGGGAGAGGGTCGGAGTGAGGGGGATGCATGATGTGGATCGGCAAGAAGCGAGGTGCCGCTCAGCCGCATAAGGCACGCCACGCGCCCCCCTCACCCTAACCCTAACCCTCTCCCCGGGGGGGAGAGGGGATGAGGCCCCACCCCACGCGCTGCCATGACAATTTTGTTAACCAGAGCTGCGCGGATATGTCGCCGGCTTCCATTGCCAGTTCGCAGCTGCGGGACTATCTGACCGCTCCGCAAGGCCTGTGCCGGCAAGGTGTTGGAAGCAAATACAGTCCGAACAGCGGACGAATATTTTTTCCTCGTCCCGGCTTGGCCCACGGAAGAAAGAAACGGCTCCCGGCGTCTATTGCCCAGGAGACCGCACAATAAGGGTCTGGCTGCCCATCGAACCGGGCGGCCGAAAGAGGTTAGGGAAAGGGTCTGTCGCTATGCTTTGCAACATCGTCACCGTCGCCTCGTTGGGCGTTCTTTTGCTGTCGGGTATCGGCTTCAGCGTCACCAAGGCGCCGAAGCAGGACCGCCAGCACGAAACCGACATGCCTCGCCGCATGGCGGACGAGAACATCATGGGGTGATGTCGGAGTTTTTTAGCGGTTGCCGGGTCTGCCGGCAGCCGCGAAGGTGACAGGTTGTCCCCTCTCCCGGTGTGGGAGAGGGGACTTCTTTGATGATCAAGCCTCCAAAATCTTATCCAGCGTGATGGGCAGGTCGCAGAGGCGCTTGCCGGTCGCGTGATGGATCGCGTTGGCGATGGCGGCGGGGACGCCGACGATGCCGATCTCGCCGACACCCTTGGCACCCAGCGGGTTGACGATGTCGTCATGCTCCTCGACGAAGATGACGTCGATGTCGTGGACGTCCGCGTTCACCGGGATGTGGTACTCGCCGAAATCGTGGTTCATGAAGCGGCCCAGCCGCTGGTCGATCATCGATTCCTCCTCCAGCGCCATGCCGATGCCCCACACCACCGCACCCAGGATCTGGCTGCGCGCCGTCTTGGGATTGATGATGCGGCCGGCGGCCACCGCGCTGACCACGCGGGTCACCTGCACGGTGCCGAGATCCTCGTCCACCCGCACCTCGGCGAAAATCGCGGAGTGGGTGCCGAGCGCATGCTTCATCTGAGACTTGTAATAGGGGACCGAGCGCGCCTCGTCCTCCAGCACCAGCAGATCGTTGGCGCGCATCACCTCGGTGATCGACAGGCGCCAGGACGGGTCTGACTTGGCGATCAGGAAGCCGTCGGCGAAGGTCAGGTCGTCGGCCTTCAGCCCCTTCAGGGGACCGTCGTTCAGCCCGGCCGCCAGACCGGCCAGCTTGTCGCGCAGCCGGTCGCAGACCGCCTTCACCGCCGAGCCGACCGACGACACCGTCCAGGACCCGCCCTGCAACGGCGCCATCGGCAGGTTGGTGTCGCCGAGCTGGAAGGACACCTTCTCAATCGGCAGCCCCAGGATGTCGGCGGCGATTTGCGTCATCGCCGTGTAGGTACCGGGGCCGATGTCGGCGGTGGCGCTGCCCACCGTCAGCGTGCCGTCGATGCCGAGCTTGGCCGACGCCACCGCCTGCCCTTGCATGGCGTCCCACACGCCGGTCGCCATGCCCCAGCCGACCAGTTGCCGGCCCTCGCGCATCGAGCGGGGGGCATGGCTGCGCTTGTGCCAGCCGAAGCGTTCGGCACCCTGCTGGAAGCAGGCGCGCAGTTCCTTGCTGGAGAAGGGCTTGCCGGTGTTGGGATCGACCTCGGTGTAGTTCTTCAGCCGCAGTTCCAGCGGGTCCATGCCGAGCTTGGCCGCCAGCTCGTCCATGGCGATCTCCAGCGCCGGGACGCCGATGGCGGCACCGGGAGCGCGCTGGTCGAGCGGGGTGTGGGTGTCCATCCGCGCCAGCTTGTAGTCCAGCCGGACATTGTCGCATTTGTATTGCTGGCCCGACCAGTTGACGACGACCTCGACATAGTTCTCGGTCTGCGAGGTCTCCTGCACCGCCTCGTGGATGACGGCGGTGAGGGTGCCGTCCCTCTTCGCCCCCAGCGCCACGCGCTGGAGCGTTTCCGGGCGGTGGCCGAAGCTGAACATCTGCGGGCGCGTCAGCTCGACCCGGACCGAGCGCTTCAGCGCGGTCGCCGCCAGCACCGCCATGAACAGCTGGTGCTGCGGCCGCAGGCCCGAGCCGAAGGCGCCGCCGACGAAGGGGGAGATCACCCGCACCGAATCCTTCGACAGGTCGAAGACGTTGCAGACATAGGTCTGGGTGTTGATCGGCCCCTGCGTCTTGTCATGGACAGTCAGGCTGCCGTCGGTGTGATAGATGACGGTGGAGGCGTGCATCTCCATCGGGTTGTGATGCTCGACCGCCTGGGAGAAGTTCAGGTCGACGCTGACCTCCGCCTCGGCCAGCGCCCGGTCGGCGTCGCCGCGCGGCTTGGGCGGGGGCTGGAAGCCGCCCTTGTCCTTGCCGGGGGTGAAGGCGTCGGCCTTGGCCGCACGCAGGTCGGTCTGGTGCTCGTCCGCCTCGTAGGTCACATGGATCAGGCGGGCGGCGTAGCGCGCCAGCTCGAAGCTCTCCGCCACCACCAGGGCGATGGGCTGGAGCGCATGGTGGATCGTCGCGTCGTAGAGCGGGCGGAAGGGCGAGCCCTTCGGCGCGTCGTCGTCCTTCCACTTGCGGTCGAACCAGGGCAGGCTCGGCCGGTTCTCGTGGGTGAAGACCTGGAGAACGCCGGGAAGCGCCAGCGCCTTCGCGGTGTCGATGGCGAGGATGCGGCCGCGGGCGATGGCGCTGGAGACTATATAGCCGTGGGCGAGGCCGGGCGTGTTGAACTCCGCCGCGTATTTGGCGCCGCCGGTCACCTTCAGCCGGCCGTCGACGCGGCTGACGGGCTTGCCGATCTGCGAACCGGGACGGTCGAGCGGAGCGGGGATGGTCGGTTTGGCGATCATGAGTGCTCCACTCCGGCGGCTTCGGCCAGCGCCCGGACGATGGCGCGCTCGGCAAGTCCGATCTTGAAGGCGTTGTGGGATTGGCCCTTGGCATCGCGCAGCAGGACGCGTGCTGCTTCGCGGAAAGTCTCCAGCGAGGCGGGCTTGCCGGTCAGTTCGGCTTCCGCCGCCGGGTCGCGCCAGGGCTTGTGGGCGACGCCGCCGAGCGCCAGCCTTGCAGTGCGGATCGTCTGGCCATCCATCTTCAGGGCGGCGGCGACCGACACCAGGGCGAAGGCGTAGGAGGCGCGGTCGCGGACCTTCAGGTAGGTCGAGTGGTCGGCGAAGCCTTGCACCGGCAGGTCGATGGCGGTGATCAGCTCGTCGGCGGCGAGGCTGCTGTCGATGTGCGGGGTGTCGCCGGGCAGGCGGTGGAAGTCGGCGAAGGGGATGGTGCGCTCGCCCTTGGGGCCGCTGACGCGGACCACGGCATCGAGCGCCGCCAGCGCCACGCACATGTCTGACGGGTGGACGGCGATGCAGCTGTCGCTGGCGCCCAGGATGGCGTGGATGCGGTTGACCCCGGTCAGCGCACCGCAGCCGGTCCCCGGCTCCCGTTTGTTGCAGGGGGTGCCGGTGTCGTAGAAGTAATAGCAGCGCGTGCGTTGCAGCAGGTTGCCGCCATTGGTCGCCATGTTGCGCAGCTGGGCCGAGGCGCCGGCCAGGATCGCCTTCGACAGCATCGGATAGCGCGCCTGCACCCGCGCGTCATAGGCGGTGTCGGCATTGCGGGCGAGCGCACCGAGCCGCAGGCCGCCGTCGTCGGTGTCCTCGATGCGATCGAGGCCGAGGCGGGAGATGTCGACCAGACGCTCCGGCCGCATCACGTCGGCCTTCATCAGGTCGAGCAGGTTGGTGCCGCCGGCGACGAACTTCACCGCCGCCTCGGTAGTCGTGCCGGGCTGGCCGGCGACGCCGCGCAAGGCCGCATCGACGCTGTCGGGACGGTCGTAGGAGAAGGCCCTCATGACGCGCCTCCGTCGTTGGCTGCCGGCTGCGCGTCCATCACCTGCCGGATGGCGGCGACGATGTTGGGATAGGCGCCGCAGCGGCAGAGGTTGCCGCTCATCAGTTCGCGGATGTCGTCGTCGGACTTGGCGTGCCCCTCCTCCAGCAGGCCGACCGCCGAGCAGATCTGGCCGGGGGTGCAATAGCCGCACTGGAAGGCGTCCTGCTCGACGAAGGCCTCCTGCAGCGGGTGGAGCGCGTCGCCGCTGGCAAGGCCCTCGATGGTCGTCACCGTCCGCCCCTCCGCCATCACCGCCAGGGTCAGGCAGGAATTGATGCGGCGGCCGTCCACCAGCACGGTGCAGGCGCCGCACTGGCCATGGTCGCAGCCCTTCTTGGTGCCGGTCAGGTCGAGATGCAGGCGCAAGGCGTCGAGCAGGCTGGTCCAGGGGGCGACGTGCAGGGTCTTGCGGCTGCCATTGATGGTCAGGCTGACCTCCATGGCGTCCGGCGGCGGCGCCGGCTGTTTTTGGGCGTGGCCCTGGAAGGCTGGACCTGTTGGCTGGGACATGACCGCTCCGACTGCTGGCAGGTGGTTCCGCAAAAGGGATCCCGGAGGTAACAGCAGCCCTTCCGCCGCGTTCCTCCGGGAAGTTCCGTCCAGAAGTTCCACCGAAAACTTCACCACCGCGGATGCTGTCAAACAGCGGCGGCCGCCCCATCTGGTGCGGAGGAACGCACTCGAATCGCGGAGTCCCCTGCCATGAAACTGTCCGGTTCCTGCCGCTGCGGCGCCGTTCGCTTTACGCTGAACTCGCCGACGCCGGTCCCCTACATGCGCTGCTATTGCACCATCTGCCGCAAGAGTGCCGGCGGCGGGGGATATGCCATCAATCTCGGCGGCGATGCCGACACGCTTGAGGTCGAGGGGCGCGAGGCGGTGGCGACGTGGCGGGCGCCGATCGAGGACCCCGACCGTCCCGGCCAGACCCACCTTGGCCCGTCGCACCGGCATTTCTGCAAGCACTGCGGCACGGCGCTGTGGGCGGAGGATCCGGCCTGGCCGGAGCTGGTCCATCCCTTCGCCTCGGCCATCGACACGCCGCTGCCGACCCCGCCGGAGCGGGTCCACATCATGCTGGACTTCAAGGCGCCGTGGGTGGAGGTGCCGAACGGCCCCAACGATGTGCAGTTCGCCCGCTATCCGGAGGAGTCGCTGGAGGACTGGCACCGGCGGCACGGGCTGCTCGACCGGTAGACACCGCGCGATGGCGCGGCTTCTGGGGTGGGTGGCGCTGCTGGTCCTGCTGGCGCTGGGCGGCGCGGCGGCGGGCGTGTGGGCCGGGCTGATCGCGGTGCCGCCGCGCTACGACCCCTGGGCGCGGCTCGATCTGCGGGCGGAGCCGGACTGGCTGACCGGCTTTAAGCTGGCGCGGCTGACCGGCGAGCCTGAGCAGTGCCGGGCGGCGCTGGGCGAAACCGGCCTGCGCTTCACCTCCCTGCCCGACCGCCCGTCGGAGGAGAATTGCGCGCTCAGCGGCGTGGTGCGGGTGTCGCGGTCGGATGTCTCGTTCAGCAGCGGATTCGTCGCCACCTGCGGGCTGGCCGCCGCCTGGACCCTGTTCGAGGCGAACGCCCTCCAGCCGGCGGCGCAGCGGCATTTCGGGCAGAGGGTGGCACGGGTCGAGCATCTCGGCACCTATGCCTGCCGCAACGTCTATGGCCGGGCGGAGGGGCGGCGCAGCGAGCATGCGACCGCCAACGCCATCGACCTCGCCGCCTTCGTGCTGGCCGACGGAACGCGGATCGGCGTGCTGGCCGATTGGCAGGCTAAGGAAGGCAGCGGGGCGGACGGGCGCAAGGCGGCCTTCCTGCGCGACCTGCGCGACGGCGCCTGCCGCTTCTTCGACGTGGTGCTGGGCCCCGACTACAACGAGGCGCACCGCAACCATTTCCACCTCGATATGGGCACCTTCCGCAGCTGCCGTTAGCGTCCATCCGGTTCGGACTATGTCCGCTGGGTGCGTCAACGATTCGACGAAAGAAAGGGTTATCTCGCGCCGGCTTTCGCTCCACCATCATTATAAGAATCGGCACAATAAAACTCGGAGGAGGCCGATGTTGACTTTGCTCTACCGAAGCGATGCGGTGCCCCTGCTGCCTTTTTCAGCACTGGCGGACATTTGCGTACGAAGCTCCGCAAACAATCGCCGTCTGGGCGTGACCGGTTTCCTTGTGGAGCATGAGGGAACCTTCCTGCAAGTCCTGGAAGGCGAGCCGGACACCGTCAGCGGATTGTACGACCGGATTGTGCATGATGAGCGGCACTGCAACATGGCGATGCTGGGCCGGTGGGAGCGGCCGGGACGGGCCTTCGGTTTCTGGGCGATGAATTTCGGCCCGCTGGACGACCCGGCCTTCTGGCAGGGCGAGTTCGCCGAACTGCGCGACGGGGAGGCCTTCCGGCGCGGGAGCGGCGATGCCGAGACCGCGCTGGCCGTGCTGTGCCGCGCCTATGTGTTCGCCGGCACGGTGGCGGGCACAGACCCGGTGATCCGCGGCTTCGTCATGGGCTATCCGCCGGCGACGAGGCAAGTGGTGAAGGTGTGAAAGATCAAGCCCCTGATCGGGCTGGATGGTTTGAATTGATCCCTTGACGGGACGGCGCCTGCTCGTGCCATCGTCGCCCTCGCCCGGCCCCCGAAGGCCAGCCGCCGAGGAGAACCCCGTCGATGAGCGCCCTGCGGCGTCTGTCCGCCCCTGCCCTGGTCCTGGCCCTTCTGACGGCTCTGGCCGCCGCGAAGCCATGGCTGCACCGCCATCTGGAGCCGCTGGTCGGCCCGGATCTCAGCAGCGGGTTCGACATCGCCGTCGCGTCCACTGCCTGGCTGGTCGCCGCCTGGGGCGGGGCGCGGCTGATCGACCTGCTGGCGGCCGGCAACGGCGGGATCGGCCCCGACGGCCTGCCGCGGCCGCCGCGCATCCCGCGGCTGCTGGCCGATTTGATGCGCTTCTTCGTCTATGGCGTCGCGGTGGTGGCGATCCTCGCCTTCGTGTTCGAGCAGCCGGTGACGGGCCTGCTGGCGACCTCCGGCGTCGCCATCGCCGTGCTGGGCTTCGCGCTGCGCAACATGATCGCCGACATCTTTGCCGGCATCGCGCTGAACATCGAACACCCCTACCGCATCGGCGACTGGCTGGAGCTGTCGCCCGGCGTGTCGGGGCGGGTGGACGAGATCAACTGGCGCGCCACCCGGCTGATC
Source organism: Azospirillum sp. TSH64 (assembly GCF_003116035.1). GTDB lineage: Bacteria > Pseudomonadota > Alphaproteobacteria > Azospirillales > Azospirillaceae > Azospirillum. The sequence goes on along the minus strand of NZ_LGQW01000015.1, from coordinate 6,442,279 downwards.
GCCGGTGACGGCACCGCCATCGTCGTGCCGAACGGCATCGTCGCCGGCAGCCGCTTCGTCAATTACAGCCGCCCCAGCCCGGCCTTCCGCACCACGGTCCCCATCCTGCTGGACCAGGAGGTGCCGGTGGAGCGCGCCAAGCGCATCCTGCTGTCGGCCATGCTGTGCGCCGACGGCGTGCTGACCACCCCAAGGCCCGACGTGGTGGTGGAGGCGGTGACGCCCAACGGCATCGCCTATCAGGCGCGCTACTGGCTGGACGATTACGGGCGGGTGGCGCTGGTGCGCGATTCCGTGCTGGCGGCGGTGGTGGGCAACCTCGCCCGTGCCGGGATCGAGCCGGCCCGGCCCAAGCAGGAGATCCGCCGGCGCCAGCCTGCCTTGCCCGACACCGACACCCTGCGCCGCGGCCTGCTGCGCCAGACCGAGCTGTTCGACGCCTTCGACGACGACGAGGTCGACGCGCTGGCCCTGGCGATGCGGCAGATCCATGTGCCGGCCGGGTCGCCCGCCGTCCGCCAGGGCGATGCCGGGGAGTCGCTGTTCGTCATCGCCGAGGGCGTGTTCGACGTGCAGGTCGCCGCCCCGGCCTCTGCGTTCTTCACCGACCCGATGGACGGGCAGCGGGCGGGGGTGCTGCATCTGACGCGGCTGCGGCCGGGCGACCTGTTCGGCGAGATGTCGCTGCTGACCGGGCAGCCGCGCAGCGCCTCGGTGGTCGCCTGCACCGACTCCGTGGTGTTCGAGCTGGCGCGGAGCCACCTGGACCCGGTGCTGCGCCGCCGGCCGGAACTGGCCGAACGTCTGGCCGAGCTGATGGCCGAGCGCCAGAGCCGCAACGCCGCCGAAACCAACCGCCAGCAGGGCGCCGCACCGCAGCCGGCGGTGGAATCGCAGGCGCTGCTGACCCGGTTGCGCGGCTTCTTCGGGCTGTAAACGGCTCTCCCAAAGGAACCTTGAGCCCTGCCAGCCGTTGTTCCACGCGGGTAGCGGTGGTGCAGTTCGGCCCTTTTGACGGGTCTGGCGCCCCTTCGTCCTGAACCAACGAGGAGGCTCGACAGCCGATGTGCGGAGTGAGTGGCGAGATTCGTTTCAAATCCGGCGAGGCGGCAAGCACGGCCGCCGTGCAGGCCATGTGCGACCGGCTGGCTCCGCGCGGGCCGGACGGCCATGGCCTGTTCGCCCATGGGCGCGTCGCCTTCGGCCATCGCCGGCTGAAGATCATCGACCTCAGCGAGGCATCGCAGCAGCCGATGGTCGATTCCGCTCTCGGCCTCGCCATCGTTTTCAACGGCTGCATCTACAACCACCGCGAACTGCGCGAGGAGCTGGCCGGGCTCGGCTACAGCTTCTTCTCCGACGGCGACACCGAGGTGCTGATCAAGGCCTATCACGCCTGGGGCCCGGACTTCGTCAAGCGCATGAACGGCATGTTCGCCTTCGCCATCCATGAGCGCGACAGCGGCAGGGTGGTGCTGGGCCGCGACCGGCTGGGCATCAAGCCGCTCTATCTGGCCGACATTCCCGGCGGCCTGCGCTTCGCCTCCTCCCTGCCCGCCCTGGTGGCGTCCGGCGGCATCGACACCGACGTCGATCCGGTGGCGCTGCACCATTACATGAGCTTCCACGCCGTCGTCCCGGCGCCCCACACCATCCTGAAGGGTGTGCGGAAGCTGCCGCCCGCCACGGTGCTGGTGGTCGAGCCGGACGGCACGCGGCGCGAACACACATACTGGTCGCTGACCTTCGGGCCGAAGGCCGGCGACGAGGGCCGCGACTTCGCCGAGTGGCGCGAGCTGGTGCTGGAGACGCTGACCCGCGCGGTGCGCCGCCGGCTGGTCGCGGATGTGCCGGTCGGCGTGCTGCTGTCGGGCGGGCTGGACAGCTCGCTGATCACCGCGCTCTTGGCCGAGAACGGGCAGAGCGGGCTGAAGACCTTCTCCATCGGCTTCGAGACGGTGGGCGACGAGCGCGGCGACGAGTTCCAGTATTCCGACATCGTCGCCAAGCATTTCGGCACTGACCACCATCGCCTCTTCGTCGACAGCGCCCGCGCCCTGCCGGAACTGACCGACTGCGTGCGCGCGATGTCGGAGCCGATGGTCAGCCACGACAACATCGGCTTCTTCCTGCTGTCGCAGGAGGTGGCCAAGCAGGTGAAGGTGGTGCAGTCGGGCCAGGGCGCCGACGAGGTGTTCGGCGGCTATCACTGGTATCCGCCGCTGCTGGAGAGCCGTGACGCCGTCGGCGACTACGCCCGCGTCTTCTTCGACCGCGACCATGCGGAGATGGCCGAGGCGCTGGATCCGAGATTCATCGGCGAGGACCATTCCCGCCGCTGGCTGGAGCAGCGCTTCGCCATGCCGGGCGCCGAGCGGCCGGTGGACAAGGCGCTGCGGCTCGACACCACGGTGATGCTGGTCGACGATCCGGTGAAGCGCGTCGACAACATGACGATGGCCGCCGGGCTGGAAGCGCGCGTGCCCTTCCTCGACCATGAGCTGGTGGAGCTGGCCGCCCGCATCCCGGCGGAGATGAAGCTGCCCGACGGCGGCAAGTATGTGCTGAAGGAGGCGGCGCGCCGCGTGGTGCCGGCGGCGGTGATCGACCGGCCGAAGGGCTATTTCCCGGTGCCGGCGCTGAAATACCTGCGGGGTCCGTTCCTGGAGCGGGTGCGCGACGTGCTGAACGCCCCGTCGGCGCGCCAGCGCGGGCTGTTCCGCCGCGACTATCTCGACCGGCTGCTGGCCGATCCGGAACGCCACATCACGCCGCTCAGGGGATCGAAGCTGTGGCAGGTCGCCCTGCTGGAATTCTGGTTCCAGGAACAGGGCCTGTAAGCAGGCGCCTCAAAACGACAGACGCTCCGCCGGGGCATTCGGGCGCGGGACCGATCCGCATTCCCGGATGTTGCCAATGCGTGGAGCCGCATCCGACGACCAGGGGGATCCCATGAGCTACGCCCGCGTGAAACCGCACCGGCTGGAACGCGCCGCCAGCGCCACCCTGCGCCACACCCGCCGCTACACCGGCCGGCCGCCGGCGGGGGAGACCGGAGCCGACGCGCCGCGTGCCGACGTGACGGTCGATTGCGGCTGGGGACGGCTGATCTTCGCCCACACCTTCGACGATCTCGACCGCATGATCGAGACTCTGCGGCAGGAGGCGCCGGGCACCCGCGACATCGTCTTCTACCTTCAGGACCCGCATGTCGCCCTGTCGCGCGCGCCGCAGGAGCTGTTCCTCGACCCCTCCCACACCTTCCGCCTGTGGCTGACCGACTACCGGCCGTCGCGGCGCCGGCCCAAGGGCTACAGCGTCCGCCGGCTGCGCACGCGCGAGGATGCCGAGGGGGTGCAGCGCATCTATGCCCGGCGGCGGATGGTGCCGGTCTCCTCCTCCTTCCTGGTGGCGTCGCGCAACAGCCGGGTGCTGACCCATTTCGTCGCCTGCGACGACGCAACCGGCGAGATCATCGGCTCGGTGACGGCGGTGGACCATGCCCATGCCTATGGCGATCCGGAGAACGGCAGCTCGCTGTGGTGCTTGGCGGTCGATCCGCAGGCCTCCTTTCCGGGGATCGGCGAGACGCTGGTCCGCACGGTGGCGGAGCATGTGCAGGCGCGCGGGCGCGCCTTCCTCGATTTGTCGGTGCTGCACGACAACGAGAGCGCCATCGGGCTCTATGAGAAGCTGAATTTCCGCCGGATTCCGGCCTTCGCTCTGAAGACCAAGAACCCGATCAACGAGCGGCTGTTCACCGGCCCGCAGCCGGGCGAGCAGCTGAACCCCTATGCCACCATCATCGTCAACGAGGCGCGGCGGCGCGGCATCGGCGTCGATGTGCTGGATGCCGAGGCCGGCTATTTCTGCCTGACCTGGGGCGGGCGCAGCGTGGTGTGCCGGGAATCGCTGAGCGAGCTGACCAGCGCCGTCGCGATGAGCCGTTGCGACGACAAGGCGGTGACGCGGCGCGTGCTGGAACGCGCCAGCCTGAAGGTCCCGGCCCAGGCGGTGGCGGGCGAGGCGGAGGAGAATGCCGCCTTCCTGGCGAGCCATGGCCGCATCGTCATCAAGCCGGCACGCGGCGAGCAGGGGCGCGGCATCACGGTGGACGTGCGCGATGCCGGGACGATGGAAAGCGCCATCGCGTCGGCCCGCCAGCATTGCGACACGGTGCTGCTGGAGCAGTTCTATGAAGGGCAGGATCTGCGGATCATCGTCATCGACAAGAAGGTGGTGGCCGCCGCGGTGCGCCGCCCGGCCGAGGTCACGGGCGACGGCAGCCACACGGTGCGCGAGCTGATCGAGGCGCAGAGCCGCCGCCGCGCCGCCGCCACCGGCGGTGAAAGCCACATCCCGCTGGACGCTGAGACCGACCGCTGCCTCGCCGCCGCCGGGAAGAGTTTGGACGACGTGCTGGCGGCGGGCGAGGTGCTGCCGGTGCGCAAGACGGCGAACCTGCACACCGGCGGCACCATCCACGACGTAACCGACAGCCTGCACCCGGAACTGGTGGAGGTGGCGACGGTGGCGGCCCGCGCGCTGGACATCCCGGTGGTGGGATTCGACCTGCTGGTCGAGGCGCCGGACCGGCCGGGCCATGTCTTCATCGAGGCGAACGAGCGTCCGGGCCTCGCCAACCACGAACCGCAGCCGACGGCGGAACGCTTCGTCGATCTGCTGTTCCCGCAGACGCGGGGGGTGCTGTAGCCCCCCTCTCCCCCCGCTCTCGCGCAAACTCTGTTTGCGCTGACGCGACAGGCGGACCCTTGGTCCGCCGAAAGCGGGGAGAGGGCCGGGGTGAGGGGGATGCACCGCGTGGATTCTCGGTAAGGGGCCGCCGCGCGCCCCCCTCACCCTAACCCTCTCCCCGGGGGGGGAGAGGGGACTTTCAGCAGGAGGAAAATCCGACCATGGCCGTGCCGCTGCCCATCGACATGGGCTATGTCACCGACGTTCTTTACCGGCTGCTGACCACGCCGAGCCCGACCGGCCACACCGGCGACGTGGTGCGGCTGTGCTGCGCCGAGCTGGAGCGGATGGGCATCCCCTATGAGCTGACGCGGCGCGGCGCCATCCGGGCCGACCTGAAGGGGGTGCGCTCCACCCCCGACCGCGCCCTGGTCGCCCATGTCGACACGCTGGGCGCCCAGGTGAAGATGCTGAAGGACAATGGCCGGATGGAGCTGGTGCCCATCGGCCACTGGTCGTCGCGCTTCGCCGAGGGGGCGCGCTGCACCGTGCTGACCGACCGCGGCCCCTGGCGCGGCACCATCCTGCCGCTGAAGGCGTCCGGCCACACCTTCAACAAGGAGGTCGACAGCCAGCCGGTCACCTGGAAGCAGGTGGAGCTGCGCGTCGACGCCCCGGTCGCCAACCGGCGCGACCTGGAGGAGCGCGGCTTCAACATCGGCGACATCGTGTCGATCGACCCGCAGCCGGAATTCCTGGAGAACGGCTACATCGTCTCGCGCCATCTCGACGACAAGGCGGGTGTGGCGGTGATGCTGGGCGCCGCCAAGGCGGTGGTCGATGCCAAGGCTGCCCTGCCGGTGGACTGCCATCTGCTGTTCACGATTTCAGAAGAGGTCGGGTCCGGCGCATCCTCGATCCTGCATCAGGACGTGGCGGAGATGGTGACCATCGACAACGGCACCACCGCGCCAGGCCAGAACAGCAGCGAATACGGCGTCACCATCGCCATGGCCGACAGCACCGGCCCCTTCGACATGGCGCTGACCCATTCGCTGATCGCGCTGTGCCAGGCGCAGAACATCCCGCACCAGCGCGACGTCTTCCGCTATTACCGCTGCGACAGCGCGTCCGCCATCGAGGCCGGCAACGACATCCGAACGGCGCTGGTGTGCTTCGGCATCGACGCCTCGCACGGCTACGAGCGCATCCATGCCGACGCGCTGGAAAGCCTGGTGCGGCTCTTGGTGCTGTACCTGCAAAGCCCGCCCCGGGATTGAGGGCGGGATTGAGGGGCTGACCGCTCAGCAGCCCGCCGTTCCGTCCCGCCGCACCTCTTCCAGCACGCGGCGCAGCTCACCGGGGTGCAGCGGCTTGTGCAGGAAGGCGCAGCCGCGGCGCTGGCCTTCCAGCAGGGATTCGGGCGCGGTCTCGCCGGTCAGCACCACCGCCGGGATGTCGGTCTTGAACAGCTTGCGGACGCGGTCGATCACGTCGAAGCCGGACACCTTCCCCGGCAGGCGCAGGTCGGTCAGGATGGCGTCGGGCGGGCCTTCCAGCCCGTCGACCGCGGCGAACACCTCGCGCATGTTGGACGCCGAGACGAAGGCGCAGCCCCAGCTTTCCAGGGTCAGCAGCAGGCCGGACAGCACCATGCTGTCGTCGTCCACCACCAGGATGCGCATGCCGTCCAGCGGCACGGCGGCAGCACCCTGGTCGGACGAGGTTACCGCCGCCGAAGCTTCGACGGGTGCCTCCTCCGCCTCCAGCCGCTCGACGGTGACGGCGAAGACCGAGCCGCGGCCGGAGCGCGACTGCACGTCGATGGGGGCATGCAGCAGGACCGACAGGCGCCGGACGATGGCGAGGCCGAGGCCGAGGCCGCGGGTGGGGTCGCGCGCCGGGTTGGTCAGCTGGTGGAACTCGTCGAAGATGACGTCCAGCTTGTCCTGGGGAATGCCGAACCCGGTGTCCCACACCTCGATGCGCCAGCGGCCGTCGCGCTTGCGCAGGCCCAGCATGATGCCGCCGCGCTGGGTGTAGCGGATGGCGTTGGCCAGCAGGTTGCGGACGATGCGGCCGAGCAGGACCGGGTCGCTGCGGGTCACCGCCCGGCAGGGCACATGGACGCGCAGGCGCAGCCCCTTCTCCTCCGCCTGCGGGCGGAATTCGTCGGCCAGCGATTGCAGCAGCGCGTCGAGCGGCACCGCCTGCATGTCGGCCTCGACAGTACCGGCATCCAGCGTCGAGATGTCGAGCAGGGCGTTCAGCAGCTGCTCGCCCGCCGTCATCGCGTTGGCCAGCATGCCGGCGGTGCGCGACGCCCGGGCGTTGCCCTCCACCTGATTGGTCAGGGCGTCGAGGAACAGGCGCATCGCCTGGAAGGGCTGGCGCAGATCGTGGCTGGCCGAGGCCAGGAAACGGGAACGCGCCGCGGTGGTGCGCGCCACCTCCGCCCGCATGGTCTCGGCCATCTGGGCGATGGCGCCGTCCAGCGTCGCCGTCGCCAGCACGCCGACCACCCGGCCGTCGACCAGCAGCGGCGTCGCGCGCAGGCCGATCGGCGGTTCGCTGGGCAGGGTCAGCCGGACGCTGTCGGGGGGCGAGGCCGGGCTGTCGGCGGTTCCGTCACGGTAGAGCGGGCGCAGCGCCTCGGCCACCGCGGTCCAGCCGCCCGGAAGCAGGCCCGGCCCGCTTTCGTCACGGGCGGCGGCGCGCGGGCGGTTCAGCAGGGTCGCCAGCGACTCGTTGCAGCGGACGGCGGCCATCTCCGGCCCGCCGACCACCAGCATGGTCGGGACCGTCGCGGCCGTGCAGACGCGCCGGGCATTCTCAAGGCACTCGCGATAGCGGAGATCGGTCGGGGAACTATGGGTGGCCGAAGTTCGGTGCATCGCGTCGGTGTCTCTTGCGTCGGCGTCCCTGGAGATCGGGGGCTCGTGGATGGGCTGGAGGCTGATCGCCATGGGCACCTGCCGGACCGTCGGACAGTTTCGTAAAGCCCGCAGAGAATAAACGGTCAAGCCCGCTTCCGAAATCAAACGATGGCCCTACTCCCCTCCTATGCGGAAGGTGCAGGACGCGGCAAACGGATAAGATGGTCCTCGACGAAGTATTTGCGGCGAAGAAGCGCCATCAACCTGATCTTGAGCACATCCATCGTCTGTGCCTTTCCAACGAAATCGTCGGCGCCGGCGTTCAGGCTGATCATCAGCTGTTCCTCATCGTCCTGGCTGGTCAGGATGACGATTTGGAAGAACAGACCGCGCCGGCGGCGGAACCTGTCGAATCTTTCGCAGAGCTGGGTGCCGCTGGTGCCCGGCATCACGAGATCCAGGATGACGCAGTCGAGCGCGCCGCCGGACAGCGCCTCCACCGCCTCGTCGGCGTTGCGGGCGGCGGTGACGGTGCAGCCCTCCTGCTCCAGCTCGGCGCGCAGGAATTCGCGGTAGGTCGCGCTGTCGTCGACGATCAGGATGTGGGCGCGGTGGAAGATCTCCGGCGCCGTCGGCGGGGCGCTGCGCCGCTCGATCAGCGTGCAGGCGGCCTCCACCACCGCCTTGGGGTTGGATGGATCGCTCTCCCCCTCCCCGCGGCCAAGCACGATGACGGCGGCGTCGGTGCGGGCGCGCAGCTCGGCCAGGCCGGTCGGGCCGGCAAGCTCGCCCTCGACGATCAGCAGATCCTGCGGGGTGCCGGCGATCTCCGCCAGCGCGGGTTCGACGCCGTCGACGCAGACCGTCTCCACGCCGCGCTCCTCCAGCAGCAGCTTCAGCAGAAGCCCCTGCGTCTGGGAACCCATGACAACCAAGGTGCGCTGTCCGTTCATGACGCCATCTTATCGTCGGAGGTCAATTGCAGCAGCCGTCCGGCCACCCGGTCGAGGGGCAGCTCCTCCACCGCACCGCCCAGCCGCACCGCGGTGCCGGGCATGCTGTGGATCACCGCCGTGGAGGCATGTTCGGCTACGGTGTAGGCGCCGGCCGTCCGCATGTCCACCAGCCCTCTGGCACCATCCTCGCCCATTCCGGTCAGCAGCACGCCGATGCCGGACGCGCCATAGGCGCGCGCCATCGACTGGAACAGCACCTCGCCCGACGGGCGCTGGCCGCACACCATCGGGTCGGCCGTCAGGCGCAGCGTGGCGCCGTCCACCAGCAGGTGCCGGTCGCCCGGCGCGACATAGACCGTGCCCGGCCGCGGGGTCAGCCCGGCCTCGCCCAGCCGCACCGGCAGGGCGGAGACGGTGCCGAGCCAGCTGGCGAAACCGGCCATGAAGGGCGCGCCCATATGCTGGACCACGAAGACCGGCAGCGGGAAGTCGGCCGGCAGATCGCGGAGGATCTTCGCCAGCGCCGCCGGCCCGCCGGTGGAGGCGACCAGCCCCACCGCGCGGAAGCGCCGGAGCCGGCCGTCGGCGGCCACCGCCTCGTCCGGGAGCCTGCCTTCCTGAGACGGGGCATCCGCGGTCACTCCTGCGGGCATGCCGGAAGCGGACCGCGCGGCGCGGGCGGTGATGCGGTGGCGGATCACCTTCACCTGGCTCATGATGACGAGCTGGGTGCAGAGATGGTGCGCCACGGTCTGGTAGTCGGCGCGCGCCATGCTGCCCGGCTTCTCCACCACCGCCAGCGCGCCGGCCTGGAGCGCCCGCATCGGAATGTCGAGGTCGCGCACGTCCGACGCCACCACCACGATCGGCAGCGGGGTCTGCCGCATGATTCGGCTGGTCACCTCGAAGCCGTCGATGCCCGGCAGGCGGATGTCGAGCGACACCACGTCGGGCGCCGTCCGCTCGATCATGCGCAGCGCCTGCTCACCGCTCGACGCGATGCCCGCCACCTCCAGCCGCGGGTCGGCGCTGATGACGTGGCTCAGCAGCTGCTGGATGACCGGGCTGTCCTCGACCACCAGCACGCGGATGCGACGGGGTCCGGTGGTGAGGGGGCCGCCGTTCGTCTGGCCGCTCACAGCAGCCGCCGGATGCCGGCCAGAAGCTCGTTCTGGTCGAATCGCGTCTTGACGATGTAGGCGTCGGCGCCGAGCCGCAGGCCGCGCTCGCGGTCCTCGTCGCTGGCGCGCGAGGTGACGAGGATCACCGGGATCTCTTCCAGCCGCTTGTCCGCCTTCACCGCCTGCAACAGGGCGAAGCCGTCCATGCGCGGCATCTCGACGTCGCTGATGATCAGGCCAACCTCCATCCCTTCCGACAGGCGCTCAAGCGCCTCGCGCCCGTCCACGCACAGCGTCACCCGATAACCATGGGCTTCGAGGATGCTCTTTTCCAGCGTGCGGGTGGTGATGCTGTCATCGACGACCAGGATATGCGCCCGGGCAGGGGTCGCCTCTTCGGCAGGGCGGGCCGGGGGCGGCAGAGTGCTGCCGGGCAGCGGCATCAGGCCCGGAATGTTCAGCACCAGCGCCGGTCCGCCGTCGTCCATCAGCACGGTGCCGAGATAGCGGCCGCTGTCCAGCCCGGTCTCCTCCGCCGCCGTCACCACCGTCTCGCGCGTGGCGACGAAGCGGTCGACCGCCAGCGCCAGCCGCCGGTCCCCCGCCCGCACCACGACCAGCGACAGCCCGCGCTCGGCCGACGGCACCACCGGCGCCTCCATGCCCAGGAGGGCGGCCAGCGAGGTGACGGGAATTTCCTCCTCGCCGATGCGGGTCATCGGCGTGCCGGTGCCGGAGAACAGCGACTGGGCGGTGGCGGTGCGCAGGCGGACCACGTCGGCGGACGGGATCGCCAGGGTCTGGTCCTGCACGGCGACGAAGACGAGGCGCTGGCTCAGCAGGCTGAGCGGCACCTCGATGGTGACCGCGGTGCCGCCGCCCTCGGGCCGGTCGGCGATGGTCAAATTGCCCTGCAGCCGCTCCACCTCGCGCCGCGCGATGGCAAGGCCCATGCCGCGCCCGGCCAGCTCGGTGGTCCGGGCGGCGGTGGAGAAGCCGGGATGGAACAGGAATTCGGTCAGCCGCTCCTGCGGCAGCTCCGCGCCGGCCGACAGGTCGGCGGCGTCGATCAGGCCGCGCTCGGCCGCCTTGCGCAGGATCGCCGCGCGGTCCAGCCCACGGCCGTCATCCTCGATGCGCAGGCGCAGGCGCGCGCCCTCGACCGAGGCGGCGATGGTGACGCGCGCCGCCGGCCGCTTGCCCAGCGCCAGCCGCTCCGCCGGCGTCTCGATGCCGTGGCTAATGGCGTTGCGGGCGATGTGCAGAATCGGATCCTTCAACCGTTGCAGCACGGTGCGGTCGGCCTCGACCTCCAGCCCGCGGACATCGACCTCGACCTCCTTGCCTTCGGCCCGGCTGATGTCGCGGACCATGCGCCCCAGGCCGCTCAGCTGGTTTTCCGCCGGCAGCATGCGCAGGCGCCGCATGTCCTGCTGGAGGCCGCCGCCCCAGCGCCGCATCGACCACAACAGCCGGTCGTGGCTGCGGTGAGCGCTGTCGAGCGCGCCGCCGAGCGCGCGGAAGCGGCGCTCGAAAGCCATCAGCGCGGGGAGCGCGCCACGCCCGTCCAGCGCGCTGGGCAGCGTGTCGGACAGCGCGTCGCCCCCCGCCCCCGCATCCGCCCGGACGCCGCGGCCGATCTGAAGGCGCAGATGCCGCCATGCCCGGTCAAGCGCCCGCCATTCCCGGCGCATCGTGCGAAGCTGTTCGCCGAGGCCGGCCTGGGCCTCCACCTCCGGCAGCAGGGCCGACGCGGTTTCCGACAGGCGCTCCAGCCCCTGTGCCGCGATACGGACCAGGGCGGCGCTGTCGGCGGTGTCGGCTCGCTCCCGCTCGGCCGGCGGCCGGCGGGCGGCGCGGGCGGGGGCCGGAGACGCAGCCGGGACCGGCCCGCCGCTGCGGCCGGCGGCCAGCGCGTCGAGATCGGCGAGCACGCCGGCGGTCTCCACCGCGTCGCCGCCCTGGAGCGACCAGGCGACCAGATCCTCGATGGCGTCGAGCGACCGGCGCACCACGCCGACGCTGGCGGGATCGAGCGGGATCTCGCCCTTCTGCACGGCGATGAAGGCGGCCTCCAGCCGGTGGGAGATCGCCTCCACCTCCGGCAGGTCAACGGCGCGGGCGGCGCCCTTCAGGCTGTGGGCGCGCCGGTGGATGTCGACGAGATCCGGCGCATCGCCCGTCGCCTCCGCATCGCGGAGCGCGTTGCGGATCGCGGCGAGATGGTCCTTGTGCTCCAGGTCGAAGGCGGCGAGCAGGCGCTGGCGGATGTCCATTCAGGGGCCTCGGCGGTGCATCGTCACACCTGATAGTTCCGCACCGCCTCGACCAGACCCTGGCCGAGGTTGTTCAGGTTGGCGGCCGCACCTTCAAGCTGGCGGGTGCCGGCCGCCGTCTGGCTGCTCGCCTCGCGGATGTTCTGGAGCGCCTGGATCACCTGCTCCAGGCCGATCTGCTGCTGGTTGGTGCCGGCGACGATCTGCTGGAAGGCCAGCACGCTCTCCTGGATGTTCTCCGCCATGGTGCGGATGGTCGACTGGGTGGCGTCGGTCTGGCGCTTGCCGGCGGCGACGCGCTTGACCGCCTCCTCCGTCAGCATCACCGACGCGTTGATGCCGTGCTGGATCTCCGACAGGTTGGAGCGGACCTGGGAGGTCGCCTCCTTCGACTGGTCGGCCAGGCTCTTGATCTCGCCGGCGACGATGGAGAAGGTGCGGCCATGCTCGCCGGCCGCCGCCGCCTCGATGGCGGCGTTCAGCGCCAGCAGGTGGCAGCGCTCGGCGATGTCGTTCACCGTCACGATGATCTCGCCGATGGCCTGGGTGCGCTCGGACAGCATGACGATGTTCTCGGCCACCGCCTCGGCCTGTTCGCGGATGGCGTCCATCGCCTGGATGGTGTCGTCCACCGCCTTCATGCCGGAATGGCTGGAGGCCGCCACCGTCTGTGCGCCGTGGGAGACGTCCTGGGCGCGGCGGTTGATCTGGGCGCCGGACTCGGTGATCTCCGACAGGGTCGCCGTGGTCTGCTCCACCGCCGCCAGCTGTTCGGCGACGCTGGCCGACTGCTGCTGGGTCGAGGCGCGGATCTGGGCGGTGGCGGCGTGGACGCTCTCCGCCGTCTCCCGCGTGGTGCGGGCCATCGACTTCAGCCGGCCGGCCATTTCGTTCAGATGCTGGCCGAGGACGGCGAGTTCGTCCTTGCCGGCGATCATGATCTCCTGCGTCAGGTCGCCATGGCCGACCTTGGTGACGAAGTCGATGGCGCGGCCGAGCCGGCGGGTGATCGAGCTGCCGATGGTGTAGGCCACCCCCACCGCGATCAGGAAGACGGCCACCAGCGCGATGACCGAGGACTGGATGGCGGAGTTGTAGATCGCCCGGATGTCGTCGCGGCCGGCGGCGGTCAGGTGGTCGATGGCGGTCTGGGCGGCGTCGATGCGCTGCTCCATCACCTTGCGCAGCTGGTCCACCTGCTGGCGGCGCTGGAGCGCCTCGGCGACCTGATTGCGCTCCAGCAGGGTGTAGATGGTCCGCGCCTCGTCGCCCACCGCGCCGATGGCGCGGTTCATCTCGGTCACCGACGTGTCCAGCTCCACCCAGCCCTTGCGGCGGCTGTCGGTCACGCTGTTCTGCGAGCGTTCGGCGACCATCGAGCGCAGCTTGCCCAGCGTCTCGCGCAGCTTCTGCCCGGTCTGTTCATATTGGCTGCGCATCGGCGCCATGATGGCCGGGATGTCGGCGGCCCGCCCCTCGGCATTGGCGACCGACACCGCGTTCAACGCCGCCTCCCGGGTGCTGCGCAGCTCCGCCTGATAGTTGCCGACCGACACCACCATGTCGGCGGCCTCGGTGTCGTAGCTGGACACTGCCATGATCACCGACAGCGCGTCGGAAAAGCGCGACATCTGGTAGAGCGCCAGCAATGCGGTCAGGACACAGACGACGCCGAATCCCAGGACCAGCTTGTGTGCGACTTTCACGTTCATTCTTCCACTCCGGCCCCAGGCGGTTTTTTAAGGTGGATCAGGCGGTTTTCAGGTTTTCACGAGGTCGAGCAAGGCGGCCATGTCGAGGATCGCCATGCGGTCCGCTGTGATCGCCCGGACCAGCGGCCCGGCCTCCGCCGGGACGGAGGTCCGCGGCAGCACGATGTCGTCCACCCGCTCGACCTCGTGCAGGCGCAAGGCGGCCGGACGGCCGGTGCCGGTGCGCAGGACGATGGCGTAGCCCGGCTGGTCGATCCCGACGGCGGCGGCATGCGTCCCGCTGCACAGGCTGTCGAGATCGAACAGCCGCATCACCTTGCCGGCGACGGCGATCACGCCGAGGATTGCCGGCGGCGCCCCCGGCACGCGGGCCAGCCGCGGCATCGGCACGATATGGCCGAGATGGCGCAGCTCCAGCCCATAGAGGGTCTCGGCGCCGCGGGCGACCAGCATCGGCGTGCCGGTGCCCGCCTCGTCGTCGCGCTGCGGGACTTCGGCCAGCTCCTGCGCCCGGCGGTCCAGCACGGCGTCGGCCCAGGGGCCCCGGCCGGCAAAGGTCGCCTCCAGGTCGGCGGTGCGGTGCGCCAGCTTCCCGCGCACCGCGTCCCAGTCGACCGATACACGGCCGGCGGCGCGGTCGGGCGATGCGCTGTCGAGGGCGGCGATGAGCGGTGCGGCCCCGGCACCGGCAAGCGTCTCGTCCATCAGCCCTCCTCACCGGTCAGCCAGAGGTCCAGCATGCCGCGCAGTTCCTGCACGGTCAGGCCGCCGCCTTCCGTCACCGCCTCGCCGTCGGCGCGGTTGTCCAGCGCCTCGCGCGCGTTGCGGAAATGGCGCTGGGCCGGGACCAGCCGGCCGCGCCGCCAATAGGCCAAGGCCAGATGATAGTCGGCCAGGACGAAGCGCGGATCGAGATAGAGCGCCCGCTTGAAGGCCGCCACCGGGTCGCCGACGCCCAGCTCCTCCTCCACCAGACCCAGCTGGTAGTGGGCGGCGGGGTCGAGCCGCTGCGCCTCGACCCGGGCCAGGCAGGCTTCCAGCTGCGAGGAGCGCTCGCTGGTCTCGGCCGCATCCGGCGGAGCCGGCACACCGGACGCCGGCGCGGGGGAGGCGGGAGAGCGGGATTGCGGGGCGGAAGCGGCATCGGTTGCGGACCGCGGCGCAGGCTTCGCCGGGGCTCTGGCGGCGCGGCGCGGCGCCGCTGCAAGGGTCAGCGCGGCCGCGGCCGGGCTCGGGGTGGCCTTGCGGCTGACCGCGGCCATGGCCGGCGGTTCGGCCTGCTTGCGGTAGAGGGTGGCGCCGGGGACCGACACCGGGATGAACAGCTCGTTCATCTGCGGCCCGGCCTCGGCATGGCCGACCACCAGCCAGCCACCGTCGGCCAGCGCCTTGTGCAGGTTGCCGAGCAGCCGGTGCCGCGTCGCCTCGTCGAAATAGATCATGACGTTGCGGCACAGGATGATGTCGAAATGCCCGATCCCGTGGGGATAGGAGGGTATCGCTCCTTCCACCAGGTTGAAGGGCATGAAGGTCGTCCATTGCCGGTATTTCTGCTTCACCGACCACAGCTTGTCCTGGCGGTCGAAGCAGGCCTCCAGCGTTTCCGGCGACAGGCCGCGCACCGCCCAGTCGCCATAGGCGCCGCGCCGCGCCTGCTCCAGGAAGGCGCCGTTGATGTCGGTGCCGACGATGTGGACCTGCCAGCCTTCCAGCTGGCTGGCGAAATGCTGCTTGAGCAGGATTTCGATGGTGTAGGCTTCCGGCCCGATGGAGCAGCCGGCGCTCCAGATCCGCAGCAGGCGGCTCGACTGGTTGCGGCGGATGCATTCGGGGATGGCGACGGCGCGGAGCGCGTCGAACTGCTCGATGTAGCGGAAGAAGAAGGTCTCCCCCACCGCCAGCTCGTTGATCAGTCCCTGATATTCCGGGCCGCCCGGCCCCTCCGCCTCCAATGCGGCCAGATAGCCGGCGACGGTGGTGACGGTGCCGAAGGGCAGCCGGCGGTTGATCCGCTCGGCGAAGGCGGCGTCCTTGTCGGCGTAGTAGGCAAGGCCGGTGGCATCGATCACCATCGCCTTCAGGCGCTGGAAATGCGGGTCGCGGCGGATCGCCTCGATGGTTGCGGCAGGGTTCACCATCATGCGGTCCCGTTCCCGGCGGATGCCTCGCCGTCCGCCTCGTCATTTGCCTCGGCGGGGGCCTGCCACTGCGCCAGACGGCGTTCCGCCGACGCCCGGAAGGCGTCGAGCAGCCGCCCCTCCGCCTCGTTCAGCAGCCGGTCGGGCTGGAGCAGGGTCACGCTGCCGCCGCGGCCGGTCACCCGGTCCGGGAAGGCACCCGCGGCACAGCCGTTGAAACTCAGCGCCGGGTCGGACGGCGTGCGCTCCGCCGGCTCCACCAGCGTGTCGCCATGGACCTGATCGGCCAGCAGCGCTGCCGGCCGGCCCTGCCAGGTGACGAGGAGAAGCGGCGAATAGAGGCCGGGCGCCGGGGCGCCCGCAACAGAATCGAACGGGACGAGGTCGAGCAGGACATCCATGCGCAGGACCGGCACCAGCTCTCCCTGGTAGCGGAAGACGCCCTCCACCGGCAGCGGTGCCGTCGGCAGCCGGTCCAGCCGCGGCAACGGCAAAAAGCGCCGCACGGCTTCCACCGGCAGCGCCAGGGCTTGCCCGGCAACCGAAAACACGACGCAACGGAATGGCGGCGGCATCGACGTGCCTTGGGAGGTACTGTGCGCAGGGAGTGGTGACATCCGTCCGTCGATGGTCTGGAATCCGACCGGGAACATGCCCGATCACGACCGGAATGCGAATAACGCCAACGGTTTACGACGTAGGGCCTATGCCTTGGCCGTGGCGTCCCTGCCCTTTGCCGGATGCGCCGGGCGGGCTACTCTCCGGCGGCGGCGACAAAGCCCGACCGACAAGACAGACCAATGGGAGAAAAGCGACAATGCCCGGCCGCCATTTCGAGGATTTCCGCATCGGCGAGGTGTTCGACTCGGAAGGGGCGACCCTGACCGAGAGCCAGATCATGGATTTCGCCCTGCGCTTCGACCCGCAGCCCTTCCACATCGACATGGTGGCGGCGGCGGACGGGCCGTTCCAGGGGTTGATCGCCAGCGGCTTCCACACGCTGTCGCTGACCTTCCGGCTGTTCCGCGACATCGGGCTGATCACCGGCACCAGCCTGGGCGGATCGGGCATGGACGAGCTGCGCTGGCTGCGGCCGGTGCGGCCCGGCGACACCATCCGCGTCCGGGCGGAGGTGGTGGAGACGATCCCGTCCCGCCGCGGCGGCCGCGGCACGGTGCGGCTGGCCTACACCACGCTGAACCAGCGCGGCGAGCCGGTGATGACCTGCATCATGAACCACATCATCGCCGGGCGCAGCGGTGCCGAGCCGACGGTCGAGGTCTGACCGCCGCAAGTCGGACCGGCGGCCCCGACGATGGGGCCGTCACGCCCGCGCGGCCAGGGTGCGGATCGCCAGCGCCGCGGCAGACGCGCGGTTCTCCACGCCGAGCTTGGTGAAGACCTGCTCCAGGTGCTTGTTCACCGTGCGCGGGCTGATGCCCAGGATCTCGCCGATGTCGCGGTTGGGCTTGCCGTTGGCGATCCACAGCAGCACCTCCGCCTCCCGCGCGGTGAGGCCGAGAGCGTCGCGCAGCACCGCCTCCTGCCGGCCGGCGGTCGGCTCGCTGAGGCGGAACAGGTACTCGTCGGGGTTGGCCGGGCTGAGATAGGTGAACTCCAGCCGCCGCACCCCCTCGCCGTCCGGCAACTCCGCCGTATAGGTCTCCGCCGCACCGCCGGGGGAGGCCGTCCGGCGCAGGCCGGACAGACCGGCGGCCAGGGCGGAGGCGGCGTCCGACGGCAGGCCGGCCAGCAGCCGCTCCGCCTGCGGGGTGCACCACAGCAGCCGGCCCTCCCCGTCGGTCGCCAGCAGGAAGCGGCCGGTGGCGTCGAGTGCTGCGCGGGCGGCGTAGGCGACGCGGGCGTTGGTCAGATGGACGCGGATGCGGGCGATCAGCTCGTCCACCACGATGGGCTTGGTGACGTAATCGACGCCGCCGGCCTCCAGCCCCTTCACCACATGCTCGGTGTCGCTGAGGCCGGTCATGAAGATGACGGGGATGTGCGACAGGTGGGGGATCTGCTTCAGCCGCCGGCAGGTCTCGAAGCCGTCGAGGCCGGGCATCACCGCATCCATCAGGATCAGGTCCGGCGTGATCTGGCCGACCAGATCCAGAGCGCCCTCGCCATCGATGGCGACCAGCACGGTCAGGTCGGCCTGTTCGATGGCCTCCGTCAGGAATCCCAGCGTGTCGGGGGTGTCGTCCACCACCAGGATCATGTCGCGGCGCTTCATCCGGTCACGGCCCCGTCTTCTGCCAGATCATCGTCCGCCCGCTCGGTGTCGCTCTGCACTGGGTCTCCCTGGGCAGCGTCGCGCTGCGCCACTGCCTCGTCCACCGCACGCATATACCCTTTCAGGTCGAAGGCGCGCACCAGCGTTCGCAGCCGTTCGACGAAGGACGTCGCGGCGCCGTCCTCCGCCTCGATCTCGCGCAGCTTGGCCTCTATCCCGCGAATATAGCCGATCCGCCCGAGCTGGCGCAGGTCGTCGAGATGACGCAGCGCCGACGCCGGCGGGCCGGATACCGGCAGCGGGGCGGGCGGACCGACCGGCGGCTGGATCGGCGCCGAGGCGGGCATGGATGCTTGATCGGCCGGCGGCGGGGGCGGGGCAAGCGGTTCCGCCGGTTTTTCCACCGCATGGATCCATTCCAGCCCGGTCAGCGCCTGGAGCCGGTCGAGCAGGGCGTGGATTTCGATGGGCTTGGCGACGAAGGCGTCGTGCGGCGCCCGGCCGTCGCCCGGCCCCTGCGCCTCGTAGGCATTGGCCGAGACCATGACGATGCGGATGCGGTCGGCGAACTGCCGGCGCAGTCCCTCCGCCACGTCCCAGCCGCTCTCGCCCGGCATCGAGATGTCGAGCATGGCGACGTCGGGCTTGCACTGCGCCGCCAGCTCCAGGCAGGTGGCGGCGTCGGACGCGGTGAACAGCACGAATCCCAGCGGGCGCAGGATGTCGGTCATCAGCGCCAGATGGTCGCGGTCGTCGTCGGCCAGCAGGATGGTGATCTGCGGCCCGGCATAGCCGGTGATGGCGCGGCGCTCCGCCTGCTCGCCCGGCCGGTGCATCGCCTCCGACAGCAGCAGGCGGACGGTGAAGACGCTGCCCTCCCCCGCCTTGCTGCGCAGCGCGATGTCGCCGCCCATGATCCGGGTCAGCACCCGCGTGATGGTCAGGCCGAGCCCGGTGCCGGCCACCGCCCGCACCGCCGCCCCGCGCCCGCGCTCGAACGGTTCGAAGACGCGGTCCTGATCCTCCTCGCGGATGCCGATGCCGCTGTCGGCGATCTCGAACTCGGCGATCTGGCTGCGGTAGCGGACGGTCAGGGCGACATGGCCGGTTTCGGTGTATTTCACCGCGTTGGACAGCAGGTTGATCAGGATCTGGCGCAGGATCTTGCTGTCGGTGTGGACCCAGGCCGGCAGGTGCGGCACGCGGGCATAGCGGAAGTCCAGCCCCTTGGCCGCGGCCTGGATGCGGAACATGTCGGCCAGCTGGTCGAGGAAGTCGATCAGCTGCACCTTGTCGCGGCTGAGCCGGCGCAGGCCCGATTCGATCTTGGAGATGTCGAGCAGCCCGTCGATCAGGTTCGACAGATGCTCGGCACTGCGGCGGATGACCCGGACGGCATCCTGCGGGCGCTGGGTGCTGTTGCTCTCCAGGAGCTGGGCATAGCCGGATATGGCGTTCAGGGGCGCCCGGATCTCGTGGCTGACGCCGATGATGTAGCGGCTCTTGGCGGCGTTGGCGGCCTCCGCCACCTCCTTGGCCTTTTGCAGGGCGGCGTCGGTGCGTTCGTGGGCGGCGATCTCGTCCATCAGCATGGCGGTCTGTCGGCCGGTCTCCTCCTCCGCCTTGCGGCGGCTCTCATGGGCCAGCACCAGGAGCCAGGCGGCGACGCCGGACAGGATGAACAGGCAGACGAAGACGGAGACCAGCGCGGTGTGGATCGCCGCCCGCTCCGCCGCCTCGGCATTGGCGTACTGGAAGTCGATGACCACCAGCACCCCGCCCAGCACCAGCGAGAACAGCGTCATCACCCCGATGAAATGGCCGGTGCGGGTGTGGACGCCGGCGGCCATCCGCTTCGGCAGCACCCGTTGCAGGCTGCGGGCGATCTGGTCGGCGAAGCGGCTGTCGGTCTTGCACAGGTCGTGGCAGCGCGCCTCCAGCGTGCAGCAGAGCGAGCAGATCGGCGCGTCGTAGGCCGGACAGAAGGCCATGTCCTGCCGCTCGAACGGGTTCTCGCAGATCGAGCAGCGGATGGTCGCGGCGTCGCCGGGCAGCCGGTCGGACTTGCGGGCGATGTAATAGCGGCCCTTGGTCCTCCAGGCGATCAGCGGGGCGGCGGCGAAGGCGACGACCAGCCCGATGAAGGGGGCCAGCGCCTGGGCAACCGGGCCGAGAAGGCCGAAGAAGGCGGTGGTGGAGCACAGCACCGACAGGCCCATGGCGCCGGTGCCGACCGGGTTGATGTCGTAGAGGTGGGCGCGCTTGAACTCGATCCCCGGCGGGCTGAATCCCAAGGGCTTGTTGACGGCCAGATCGGCGGCGACCGCCCCCAGCCAGCCAACCGCGACGTTGGCGTAGAGGCCGAGGATGCTCTCGATCACGCCGAGGATGCCGATCTCCATCAGCAGCAGGGCCAGCAGCACGTTGAACACCAGCCAGACGACGCGGCCGGGGTGGCTGCGGGTCAGGCGGGAGAAGAAGTTCGACCAGGCGATGGAGCCGGCATAGGCGTTGGTGACGTTGATCTTCATCTGGCAGACGACGACGAAGATGCCGGTCAGCGCCAGCGCCGCGGCGGGCGAGCCGAACACGTCGAGGAAGGCCATGTGGTACAGGCTGTTGGGCTGCACCGCATCCTCCAGCGGCAACCCATGCTTGATGGCGAGGAAGGCCAGCAGCGATCCCGCCGCCAGCTTCAGGCTGCCGATCAGCACCCAGCCCGGCCCACCGGCCAGCATCGCCGCCCACCAGCGGATCCTGCCGATGCGGGCCTGCGAGGGCAGGAAGCGCAGATAGTCGACCTGCTCGCCGATCTGCGGCAGCAGCGAGAGCAGGACCGACGCCGCCATGCCGAAGGGCAGCAGCGACAGCCCGCCGTCGGGGGCGTAGACGCCGGGCAGCGAGGTCCATTGCGCCAGCGTCTCGCGGTCGAGCAGGAAGAAATAGGTCAGCGGCACGCATTGCAGCAGGATCCACACCGGCTGCGTCGCCCATTGCATGCGGCTGATGAAGCGAATGCCGTAGACGGCGATGGGGATCACCGCCAACGAGCTGATGACATGGGCGACCGAGGCCGGGATGCCCAGCACCATGGTCAGCCCGGCCGACATGATGCTGGCCTCGATGGAGAACAAAATGAAGGTGAAGGAGGCGTAGACCAGCGAGGTGATGGTCGAGCCGAGATAGCCGAAGCCGGCGCCGCGGGCCAGCAGGTCGATGTCCACCCCGGCCTTGGCCGCATGGTAGGTGATCGGCAGCCCGACCAGGATGCTGAGCAGCGCCACCGCCAGGATGGCGGCCATGGCATTCTCGAAGCCGTAGGTCAGGGTGACGGCGGCGCCGAGCGCCTCGCAGGCGAGGAAGGAAATGGCGCCGAGTGCGGTGTTGGCGACGCGCCAGGCGCTCCAGCGACGCGCCCGCTCCGCGGTGTAGCGGAGCGCGTAGTCCTCCAGCGTCTGGTCGGCGGCGAGCTGGTTGTATTGCCGGCGTTCACGGACGATCCGTTGCCTCGCGCTCATGCCCGTCCGCCGTTCCCGCCCGTCGCCCCCGATGGCCCGCATCGTCGGGAGTTTCGGGGTGGTTGGCAAGGCGGAAGCGATCCGGCCGGCCTGACATCGCGATCCATGCCATTCGGCACGGGCACCTCCCCGTTCGCATGCCGCCCTTCACACGCCGCGCCGGCACCGGCCTGCGCCGGACGGCCGCCAGAGGCGTATGCGCAAAGCCGGCCGCGGCGTATTCGCGGCGAAGAGGACTTCCAATCCAACCGATCCCAATCCAACCGATCCCACATGGAGCAAGCCGGAAGAGAATGACAGACTCTGTAGCAAGCAGTGTTATCGCAACTGCGCACTGGTCTCTTTTCCAAGGCGCGGACCTGTTGGTCGATCTCTGCCACCCCGGATGGCAGAGAAGCGGGATCATTTTTCAACCATGGATTTATCCTTGTCATGACTCAAAGCATGGTTCCCAGCGCCGATCCGGACCGCCTCGCCGCCCTGCACCGCTATGAAATCCTCGACACGCCGCACGAACCGGGATTCGATCAGATCGTGGCGCTGGCGTCCCATATCTGCGACGCCCCGATCGCCGTCATCAACCTGATCGAGGACAAACGCCAATGGTTCAAGGCGGAAGTCGGCCTCGGCATCCGGGAAACCCCGCTCGACATATCGATCTGCCGCCATTTCCTGGCCCAGCCGGGGGTGACCGTCGTCCCCGACATGCTCGGCGATGACCGGCTCTGCGCCAACCCGCTGGTCGGGGCCGGCGAGGGTCTGCGATTCTATGCGGGCTGCCTGCTCCAATCCCGGGACGGGCACGGCATCGGAACGCTGTGCGTCCTGGACCGGCGCGCCCGCGACCTGAGCGAGGGACAGCGCTTTGCGCTGAAGGCGCTCGCCGACCAGGTGATGGCGCAGATGGAACTCCGTCTGGCCCTGAAGCAGAAGGCCCGGCTGCTGGAGCAGAAGGAAACGCTCCTGAAGGAGGTCAATCACCGGACCAAGAACAACCTTCAGCTGATCAGCAGCATCATCCAGCTCCAGCTCCGCACGCTGCAGGATCCGTCGGCGCGGGAGGCCCTGCTCGACACCAGCAGCCGCATCCGCAGCATGGCGACGCTGCACGAGCGGCTCTACCGGGCCGACGAGGCCGACAGCGTGGATCTCGCGAATTTTCTCGAAACCCTGGCCCAGGGGTTCCAGAGCACGGCGCCGGAGGGCATCACCTTCAGCGTGGACGCCGTCTCCCTTGCGGTTTCCCTCGACAATGCGGTACCGATCTCGCTCATCGTCAATGAACTTGCGACCAACGCGATCAAGTACGCCTATCGCGACACCGGCGGCGGGGAGATCAGGATCACCCTGGAGCGGACGGACGGGAAGGCTGGCTTGCTGGTCAGGGATTTCGGACAGGGATTGCCGGCCGACTTCGACATACGGCGCGGCCGTTCGCTGGGCATGCGGGTCATCCTGGCGTTGGCGGGACAGCTGGGTGCCGACATCTCGATGCGGAACGCCCATCCCGGAGTCGAGTGCCGCCTGAGCTTCGCCCCGCAGCATGTCCAGGCGGCGGACCGCAGCGGACAATGAGCATCAGGAAAGCGAATTCATGACCGTCGAGACCAGGACCGTCGAGACCAGGACCGCCCAGACCAGGACCGCCCAGACCAGGACCGTCGAGCTTGTCGTCTGCGAGACCTGCCGCCGTCCGGAAGACCCGCCCGACGCCGTCCGGCCGGGGGCCGAGCTGGTGGCGCTGATGGAGCGGGCGCTGGCCGATCAGCCCGATCTGGCCGCCTCGGTGCGTCTGCGGCCGATGCGATGCCTGATGAGCTGCAAGCGCCCCTGCGCCGTCGCGGTGCGTTCGCCCACGCGGATGAGCTATGTGCTGGGCGACTTCGCCCCGGACGAGATGACGGTGGAGACGCTGACCGCTTACCTGCGCGCCTATGCCGCCACCGGGGACGGCATCGTTCCGTTCAAGCAATGGCCGCAGGGCGTCAAGGGCCGTTTCGTTTCCCGCCTGCCGCCGCTGGAGGACTGAACCGCGGCCCCCACCGGGGGAGACGGTTTATTGCCGGCGTCTCGCCAGATGGACGATCTGGGCGGTCAGCCCGATGACGAGGAGGACCGCCAAGGCACCCTGGGCGCCCAGCAACAGCGGCGACTTCAGGTCGGTCACCAGGGGGTGGCCGTCCGGAACCCGGCGCAGGATTTCGCTGACCGTCGGCACCATCAGCAGAAAGGCGCTGACGCTGAGGCAGACGGTCTCGACGTAGCGGGCCGCACGCCCCGCCGCCGCTATCCACCCGACCGCATAGCCCGCAAGCAGCAGCAGGATCGTCACGGCACCGATGCCGACGCTCACGGACTGGTGGGCGACGAGAAAGACCGTCGAGGCGCCGATCAGCATGGACGCGAAATAGACGGCACCCGGAAGGGAGCGCGGAACGATCCGGCCGTGGCGGGCGAACATGTAGGCCGCCACCGGGATGGCTGGCAGGCTGCCGAGCGTATGAACCCAGCCAATCGGAGAAATTCCGAACATCGGCGATTTCCTTTCAGGGTCAGAGGGGCGGGAGGGCCGGCAGGACAGGCCCCGCCTCAAGGGACGTTAACGCTACCTACTGGTTGGTAGGCTGCGGGGTCAAGCGTTTGCCCGGCGGGCAAGGCCGCCGCTTTCACGCGGCGATCCGCTCCAGCAGGGGACGGGTTATGGCGCCGAAGGCCGTGGCGTCGCCGTAGGCACGGGCCGACAGCATCGCGCCATGCGTGGTCGCCATGAACATCTCGGCGTCGGCCCGGGCGGTTCCGGACAGGCGGAGGCGGCCTTGGGCGGCGCCGCGTTCGAGAACGCCCGTCAACCAGTCGGCGAGCCGACGGAAATGGGCCCGCACCTCAACGGCGACCTCGTCCGGCAGAACCGGGATTTCGCCCGCAAGCAGCGCGCAGACGCAGAAGGGGGCGGCCGTATCGGCGAAACACCGCTCCCAATAGCCGAGATAGGCGCGAAGTTGATCGAGCGGATCGGGGATGGCCTGTTCCAACTGGGCCAGTCCGGCCGCAGCCTCCTCCCGATACCGCGCAACGAGCACGCGGACCAGATCGGATTTGCTGGGAAAATGATGGTGAATGCTCGCCGTTCGGATGCCGACGACCTTGGAAATGTCGGCATAGCTGAAACTGTTGTAGCCACCCCTGACGATGAGGGAGCGCGCACAGTCGAGAATATCGTCGGCTCTGGTCGATTGCGTGTTCATGCAGAGAGCCTACCAACTAGTAGGGAGTTCGTCAATATGGAGTGAGTGTCGTAGGGGGGCAGGGACAGAGGACGGCTTCGGGGAGCGGCCCCAACCGGCACGCGGCACCTAAGCCCTTCCCCTTGCCGCTGAAGGATGGGTTTGACAGACCAAGGTGGCGTTCCGATAATTGTTTGTCAGACCAACAGAGTTCGCCCATTGCGGGCGAGGAGGAGCGCCCGATGAAGGTCGACCCCGAGGTCCTGAACTGTGCCACCGGCCTGCTGCACATGGCGCGCGAGGCGGAGCGGTCCAACGGCTGGGAGGCCGGCGACCTTCTGCGCACCACGCTGCGCCTGCTGGTGGTGGCCGGCGCCGACGGCCATGGCTGGAGCGCGACCGACCTGTCGGAGGAGGTCCGCGATCTGGTCGAGGCGGTGCGGATGACCAAGGGTGACGGGGGGATGCGCTTCCGCGGCGGGGAGACGGCGCTGCATTGAGGGGGGCGCCGGTCTTTCCGCCCCCTCCCCAGCCCTCCCCAGCCCTCAGCCCTCGGACACCTCCGGGTTCAGCTGGATCAGCACCTTGTCGATGCGGCGGCCGTCCATGTCGACGACCTCGAAGCGGATGCCGTTCCAGTGGAAATGCTCGGCCGCGGTCGGGACATGACCGAACCGGTCGAGCAGGAAGCCGGCGATGGTGTGGAAATCGCCCTCCCCCTTCATGTTCTTGACGCCGACCAGCGCCTCGACCTCTTCGACCGGGGTCATGCCGTCGACCAGCCAGCTGCCGTCCTCGCGCTGGACGGCGCCGGCCTCGCCTTCCTGGGTGCTGTCGGGCAGCTCGCCGGCGATGGCCTCCAGGATGTCGGTCATGGTGACCAGGCCCTCGACGCTGCCATATTCGTCGACCACCACCGCCATGTGGACGCTGGCCTGCTTGAACAGGTCGAGCAGGCGGAAGACCGGCGTGCCGTCATGGACGACCAGCGGCTGGACCATCGCCGTCCGCAGGTCGAAGGTGATCCCCTTCAAGGACTGGTCGAGCAGCGCCTTGGTCGCGACGATGCCCTGCACCTCGTCGACGTCGCCGCGGCAGACCGGGAAGCGGGAATAGCCGCTCTCGCAGATCTCGCGCGCCAAGGTTTCGGGGCTGTCGTCGATGTCGAGCCACATCAGGTCGGGGCGCGGGGTCATGATCGACCGCACGGTGCGGTCGGACAGGTGCATCACCCCCTCGATCATCTGGCGTTCGGCCGGCTCGAAGACGCCGCTCTGGGTGCCTTCGGCGATCAGGGTCTTGACCTCCTCCTCCGTCACCGTCTGCTCGCGCGAGGTGGGCAGGCGCAGGAGCTTCAGCACCGCGTCGCTCGACACGCCGAGCAGCCAGACCACCGGGGCCGACAGGCGCGACACCGTGCGCATCGGGGCGGCGACCAGCGAGGCGATCCGCTCCGACGAGATCAGCGCCACCCGCTTGGGCACCAGTTCGCCGATGATCAGGGAGAAATAGGTGATGGCGGCGACCACCAGGGCGAACGCCACGGTGTGGCCGTAGGGGGCGATCCAGGCGACCTGTTCGTCCAGCACGCCGCCGAGCCGTTCGGCGAGCGTGGAGCCGCCATAGGCGCCGGCGATGATGCCGGTCAGGCTGATGCCGACCTGCACGGTGGACAGGAAGCGGCTCGGGTCTTCCGACAGCTCCAGGGCCGCGCGGGCACCGGCGCCGCCCTTCTCCTCGGCCATCTGCTGAAGCCGGGCGCGGCGCGCCGACACCAGCGCCATCTCCGACATCGCGAAGAAGGCGTTGAGCAGGATCAGCAGGACGATGACCAACAATTCCCAAATCATGGCTTTGTGCCCTTTGGGGGCGCTCCCTCAACCGATCAGTTGTTGCGCCACGGCGACCGCCGCCTGCCCGAGACCGAGCAGGACGGCGGCGACGATGACGATGGCAAGAAGGCCGGCGACGAGGCCGGCCGACACGAAGACCCCGTCGGATTCCATCAGCCCCAGCGCGATCAGCGCGATGGCGAGGGCGGGAGGCTGGTTTCCGAAGACGATGGGAAGGGACAGGATGACGGCCAGCACCACCACCGCCAGCCCGAGCAGCCGTTCGGCGGTCGGGCCGGCCATCGCCGGCAGGCGCGGGCGCAGATGGCGCTCCACCCGCTCCGCCCACGGCTTGGCCCGGCGGATCACGCCGAGGAAGGCCTTGCGGTCGAAGCTGGCCGCCAGCATGCGGCGGGGCAGCCAGGGGCTGTGCCGGCCCGCCGCCATCTGGGCGCCGAGCAGGATCATCGGCACGCCGGTGGCGGTCGACAGGCCGGGGACCGGCAGCACGTTGGGAATCGACAGGATCAGCAGCAGAGCGCCGAAGGCGCGGTCGCCCAGCGCATCCATGATCTCGCCGAGCGAGATCTTAGAGCGGTCCTCGCCGAGCGAGATTTTAGAGCGATCCTCGCCGGTCGGGCGGCTTGCCGGGGACGGATCGTCCGGATCGGAACCGCCGGACTCGGCGGCGTCGCCGCGCGTCAGGAAGTCGTCCAACAGATCGGAAACGCGCGCGCAGGACCGGTCCGCGCCGGAGGGGCGTGCGTCTTGCGACCTGGGGGACGACCCGGGAGGTCGATCTTTGCTCACGGCTCTCCCCGAGGCCGGAAACGGGATCGGAGCGGGCCGGGCGAAGGATGGAAGGAACCCATGGACCTTTCGCGTCACGGCGGCAGCAGCCTTCCTTCTACATCAAGGACGGCGAAAGCGCCAGAGCGGGTTGCGGTGCGCAATAAAGCCGCGGGCGGAGCCGCGGGCCGCCGGTCCCGGCCGTCAGCGCTTCTGCATGGCGAAGGTCAGGCGCTTCATCAGGTCGGCCTTCGACACCGGCTTCACCAGATAGCCGGAGATGCCGTAGGCGATGGCGCGCTTGACCACGTCGGCCTCGCGGTGGCCGGTCAGCACCAGAACCGGCAGGTCGGCCAGCGGGTTGCCGGTGGCGGTGCGCAGCGCGTGCAGCAGGTCCAGCCCGCCCATGCGCGGCATTTCCAGGTCGCAGATCACCAGGTCGATGTCCTCGCTGTTCACCCGCAGCATTTCGAGCGCCTTTATGCCGTCCGCCGCCTCGAACACCGTGCGGAGCCCGATGTCGTGCAGCAGCCGGTAGATCAGCTTGCGGGTGAAGTCGTCATCCTCGACCAGAAGAACACCGAGATCCTGTATCGTCCGAACCTGGCGGGTCCGGTTGCCTGCCTCCACCACCATGACGCTCTCCGCTCCGCCAAAGTTCTCCGGCCGCCATCGGCATGGCCGGTCCGCACAGTTTTCGGATTGCAGTGTTGCACAGTCGTTAACGGAATCGCCATGAGGTGGCGATAGAAAATGTTTCGCATGCTTTGTCTGCCCGTCCGGCCCGCATGGCCGGGTCTGCTGGCCGGGCCCTCCAGCCGGGCAATGGCAATCGGCCCCGCGACCGCTTATCCTGTCC
Source organism: Azospirillum sp. TSH64 (assembly GCF_003116035.1). Lineage (GTDB taxonomy): Bacteria > Pseudomonadota > Alphaproteobacteria > Azospirillales > Azospirillaceae > Azospirillum. Next base: position 6,414,047 of record NZ_LGQW01000015.1, on the reverse strand, counting down.
CCTCGCGCGCTCTTTTTGAACCGACCGGGATCCGCCCTTGACCGCGCCGCCCTCCTCCCCAACGACGTTCTTCGGCGGCTCGCCCGATGCCGCGATGCTGGCCGCCGTGGTCGAGACCAGCGGGGCCGGCCTCGTCGTGTCCGACGCCACCCGGCCCGACCATCCCATCGTCTATTGCAACCGCGCCTTCCTGGACATGATCGGCTACGAGGCCGGCGAGGTGATCGGGCGCAACGGCGATTTCCTGCAAGGGCCCGACACCGATCCGGACACCGCGGCGGCGATCCGCGCCGCCTTGGCGGAGGCGCGCCCCCTGTCGGTGGAGGTGCTGAACTACCGCAAGGACGGCAGCGCCTTCTGGAACGCGCTGACCCTGCGGCCGGTGCCGGAAGCAGGGGGGCCGTCCGACGGCCGGGCGCGCTGGATCGCCGGCTCCTGCGCCGACGTGACCCAGAGCCGCCGGTCGCAGGAGGAGCTGCGCGCCGCCGAGGACCAGCTGACCCGGCTGGCGGCCGAGACCTTCGCCCTGGCCGAGAAGCTGGACGGCGCGCGCGAGGATGCGGAGGCCGCCCGCATCGCGGCGGAGAATGCCAGCAGCGCCAAGTCACGCTTCCTGGCGATGATGAGCCACGAGTTGCGCACGCCGATGACCGCGGTGATCGGCATGGGCGACCTGCTGATGGGCACCGGGCTGAACGACCAGCAGAAGGCCTTCGTCAGGACGCTGCGGTCGTCGGCCGACACGCTGATGACCATCCTGAACGACGTGCTGGATTTCTCGAAGATCGAGGCTGGGCAGCTGACGCTGGAGGAGATCGACTTCTCCCTGCCCCGGCTGGTGGACGACGTGGTCCAGCTGTTCCTGGTGCGGGCGGCGGCCAAGGGGCTGAGCCTGTCGGCCTCCATCGCCGACGACACGCCGCGCCACATCCGCGGCGACCCGACCCGGCTGCGGCAGGTGCTGTTCAACCTGGTGTCCAACGCCATCAAGTTCACCGACCGCGGCAGCATCGAGATCGCCGTCTGGTCGCCGGATCCCCCCGCCGACCCGCTCACCGGTGCGGCACCGGCCGATGCGCCCGTCACCCTGCGGTTCGAGGTGGAGGACAACGGCATCGGCATGACGGAGGAGCAGCGCGCCCGCCTGTTCGACGCCTTCGTCCAGGCCGACGTGTCGACCAGCCGCAAATATGGCGGCACCGGCCTGGGGCTGGCGATCTGCAAGCGGCTGGTGGAGGCGATGGGCGGCGGGATCACCGTCGCCAGCACGCCCGGCCGCGGCTCCACCTTCCGCTTCTCGATCCTCAGCCGGCTGGCGGAGGCGCCGCCGGTCGGCGAGCTGGGAGCCCGCCCGGCGCTCCCCGGGGCGGCCGAGACGCCGGAGCAGACGCAAGTGCCGCTGCGGCTGCTGCTGGCCGAGGACAACGACATCAACCGCATGCTGGTCGTCGCCATGATGTCCCGCATCGGCCACCGGATCGACGCGGTGACCGACGGGCGCGCGGCGCTGGACGCGCTGGCGGCGGCGACCGACTACGACGCGCTGATCCTCGACATGGAGATGCCGGTGCTCGACGGGCGGTCGACCGCGCGGGCGATCCGGCGGATGGACGGGCCGGTCGCGCGCATCCCCATCGTCGGGCTGTCGGCCGACGCCCTGCCGGAGCATCGCGACGGCCATCTGGCCGCTGGGCTCGACGCCTATCTGACCAAGCCGATCGACTGGGACCAGCTGAATGCCGTGCTGGTCGATCTGGCGACGCGGCCGCAGGAGGGGCGCGTGGTGCCGGTGCCCAGCCGGCCGCCGGCCGCCGGCGGCCATTTCTCGGCCCTGCCGCTGGTCGACCGGGTGAAGCTGGCCGAACTGCGGCTGGCGCTGGGCGGCGAGGCGCTGGACGGGATGCTGCAGCTGCTGCCGGAGACGGCACTGCGCGAGCTGACGGCGATCCGCTCCGCTCTGCAGGCCGGCAGGCCGAAGGAGCTGAAGCAGGCCGCCCACACGCTGGCCGGGCTTGCCGCCAATTTCGGCACGCCGCGCATGGCCGCCATCGCGCGGGCCATCAACGACAGCCCGGCCGACACCGACAAGGTCGCAGCCTTGCTGCCCCTGCTGGAAACCACCGTCGCCGCCACAAGCAGCCTGGTGCGCGATCCGGCGGACAGTATCCCCTCTCCCCCCCGGGGAGAGGGTTAGGGTGAGGGGGGCGCACTGCGTGCCCGACCCGAGAATCCTCGCTGTGCATCCCCCTCACCCCGACCCTCTCCCCGGGGGGGAGAGGGGGATTTTTCAGAGACCAGGACCATGAAGAAAGCAACGCCGAAGCGGCGCGGCGGGTCGCCGCGCATCATCCATCCCGACCAGTTCGATCTGCTCGACGTGCCCGAGCCGACGGCGGTCATGATCACCTATTCGGGGCGCACCGTCGATCTGGAGAACCCGGACTTCGGCCCCTTCGACATCGAGGACATCGCACGCCCGCTGGCCTACCAGTGCCGGTTCGTCGGCAACACCCAGCGCTTCTTCAGCGTGGCCCAGCATTGCGTGCTGGCCAGCCGGCTGGCGCCGGAGGGCTATGCCTACGACGCGCTGATGCATGACTGCGAGGAGGCCTTCACCGGCGACTGGCCGACGCCGTGGAAGGTGCGGATCGGCCGCGACGCCATCCGGCAGGCGGTGGAGCCGATCAAGAGCGCGCTCGCCCTGCGCTTCGGCTTCCGCCATCCGGAGCCGAAAGCGGTCAAGCTGGCCGACCAGCGGGCGCTGGCGACCGAGCTGCGCGACCTCTGCGCGCCGCACCGCGTCAACTGGCGCGACCTGCCGGACCCCGACGAGGCCGCCATCCTGCCGCTCGGCCCGGAAGAGGCGCTGGCCGACTTCCTGGACCATTACCGGCGGCTGAAGCCGGCCTGAACGCTTCCGGGCGGTTTCAGGCACAGGTCTTCCAGGCAGACGGCCTCAGGCGTGGCCGCCCTGCTCCGCCCGGCGGCCGCGGCCGCGGCTGGAGGCCGATGCCCGGCTGGAGGTTGCTCCGCCGCCGGCAGAGGCACCGCCGTCGGCCTGCTGCTCGGCGCAGCGCTCGGCCAGCTCGCGGATGGCGGCCCGGATCTGCGGATCGCGGATGCTCTGGAAATAGCGCGCCAGCATCAGCGCCTCGCGCGATTGCAGGGTGTTCTCCTGCTCCTCGCCGCCGCCCGCCGCCGGCACTTCGCCGCCCTCGGCCGCCGGCTGGCGGTTCTCCAGCCCTTCGAAGAAGACGGAGACGGGGACACGGAAGAACTGGCCCAGCTTGAACAGGCGGCTGGAGGACACGCGGTTGAAGCCGCGCTCGTATTTCTGCAATTGCTGGAAGGTCAGCCCCAGCGCCGAGGCGACGTCGCTCTGGCTGAGCCCCGCGAGCATGCGCAGTTCCCGCAGGCGCTGGCCGACGAACACATCGACCTCGTTCAGGCCTTCCTTCTTCTCGCGGCCACGCCGTTTCATCGCTCTTCCCCTTCGATCCTGTACTGGTCCCGGCAGCCGATTATTCCCGCCGCCGGCCAGTGGGCCGGTCGGCACCCGCCTCGAAGCACCGCTTCCGGCGGCCGAGCCTGGAAACACCTCGCCGGGAAGACGAATCGGCCGGTTTCGGGCATGGAATGCAACTCAGCTATGATCGGGTGTTGCCGATGTCAACCTTGGCTGGACCAGATACCTCTTTTGGGCAGGCGCCTGTTCGCGGGAATCGGCCTGTTGGTCATAGGACCGCACTCTTCTCGCGCATTACGCGGTATGATTTTACCGAAAGTCGCGCAATCGGTGTCGCGCCGCCCATGCCGTGGCTTGGCTGCGTCATTGTGACCCAAGGTTGCGAAACCCGCTGTGGCGCCGCGGTCGCAGGGCTGCAACATTTGCGGAGCACTAGGCATATTTTGCCGGGCGCCCGGCAAAAACTGCCGCCGATTAACCCTCTCTTCATCAAGACGCCGCAGCATGCCCCAACGTAGGCAAGACCGGCGCGGAACTTGCACAAACCGTTTCGCAATCGCGAACGGAGACTGTGTGGAGACCATGCCGGAAAGACTTCCGATCGGGGACCGCGCGTGAACAACCTGCTGCAGACCTTGCGCAATCTCGGGCCCGCCCGCCTCGCGGCGATCGGCGGCGTCGGGCTCTTGCTGATCGGATTCTTCGTCTATCTGACCACCCGGCTCTCCACACCGGAGATGGAACTTCTCTATTCCGAACTCCAGCAGACGGAAGCGGCGGCCATCGCCAAGAAGCTGGACGAGGCCAAGGTCCCCTACAGCGTCGACAAGTCCGGCACCAAGATCATGGTCCCGGCCGATCAGGTCGGGCCGATGCGCATGCGCATGGCGGCGCAGGGCCTGCCGTCCGGCGGTTCGGTCGGCTACGAGCTGTTCGACAAGGGCGAAGGCTTCGGCGCCACCAGCTTCATGCAGAACATCAACCACCTGCGCGCGCTGGAAGGCGAGATGGCGCGCACGGTGCAGACGCTGAACGGCGTGCAGCAGGCCCGCGTCCATCTGGTGCTGCCCAAGCGCGAGCTGTTCGCCCGCCAGCAGAACCCGGCGACCGCCAGCGTCTTCCTGAAGCTGCGCCCCGGCACCCAGCTGAGCCGCGAGAACATCCAGGCGATCCAGCAGCTGATCGCCGCCTCGGTGCCCAACCTCGACCCCGGCCGCATCTCCATCGTCGACGACAAGGGCAAGCTGCTGGCCCGCGGCACCGGCAACGACAGCGCCGAGGCGATGGCGGCCAACGCGGAAGAGAAGAAGCAGGCCTATGAGGGCCGGCTGGCCCGCACCGTCGAGGATCTGCTGGGCCGCACGCTGGGCTACGGCAAGGTCCGGGCGGAGGTGTCCGCCGACCTCGACTTCGACCGAATCACCACCCAATCGGAAATCTTCGATCCGGAAAGCCAGGTCGTCCGCTCCACCCAGACCGTCAACGAATCGAACGAGAGCAGCGACCGCGACCCGCTGGCCCCGGTGACGGTTGACCAGAACCTGCCCACGGCCCAGGCGAGCAGCAGCGCCAGCCCGCTGTCCTCGAACAAGTCGAACCGCGCCGAAGAGACGATCAACTACGAGATCACCAAGACCACCAAGTCGCATGTCCGCGAGGCGGGCCAGGTCCGCCGCCTGTCGGTCGCGGTGCTGGTGGACGGCACCTATCAGCTCTCCAAGGACGCACCGCCGGCCTACCAGCCGCGCAGCGAGCAGGAGATCGAGAGCATCAAGGCGCTGGTGCGCTCCGCCGTCGGGCTGGACGCCGTGCGCGGCGACTCGTTGGAGGTGATCAACATGCGCTTCTGGTCGCCCGAGGACGACATCCAGAAGCCGGAAGAGCTGTTCATGGGCATGACCAAGGACGACCTGTTCCGCATCGCGGAGATGGTGGTCCTGGGCATCGTCGCCGTCCTCATCATCCTGCTGGTCATCCGCCCGCTGATCTCCCGCGCCTTCGAGAAGGCGGAGATGCAGGAGGAGGACGAGATGGACCGCCTGCTGACCGATCAGGCCGGCATGCCGGCGGCACTCGCCGCCCCCACCGGCGCGCTGGCCCAGGATCTGGCGCTGGAAGCGGCGCAGGCCGACGAGGAGCTGGAGCAGATGATCGACATCAACCGGGTGGAGGGCCGCGTCCGCGCCTCCTCGCTGCGCAAGGTCGGCGAGATCGTCGACAAGCATCCGGAAGAGGCGGTCTCGATCCTGCGCAACTGGCTCTATCAGGAGAGCTGAGCGATGCCGGTCTCCAAATCCACACCGCTTGAGGCCACCTTGTCCGAAGGGGGATCGCGGCGATGAGTGTGCGCAAATTCCTCTTCGACGAGTCCTTCGACGTGGACGCCGTCCCCCGCATGACCCATGTGGAGGACGACGACCTGCTGCCCGAGGACGAGCTGTCGGCCATGCCGGCGCCCGAGCCGGAGCCGGAACTGCCGCCGGCCCCGACCTTCGGCGAGGAGGAGCTGGCCGCCGCCCGCGCCCAGGGCTATGAGGAGGGCATGGCCGCCGGCAGGTCCGAAGGGACCGCGGCGGGCTACGGCAAGGGATTCACCGACGGCATGACCGCCGGCCAGAACACCGGGTACGAGCGCGGCAGGACGGAGATCGAGGCGACGGTGAACGCCCGCATCGCCAACGCGCTCTCCCAGATCGCCGACGGGGTGGCCCATCTGCTGGCGGCGCACGAGGCGGGCAACGCCGCGCGCAGCGAACAGCCGGTCCATCTGGCGCTCGCCATCGTCCGCAAGCTGCTGCCCGAATGGGCGCGGCGCGGCGGCATGGTCGAGGTGGAGGGAATGGTCCGCGCCTGCCTGACCGACCTGATCGACGAGCCGCGGCTGGTCATCCGGGTGGCGGAGGACACGATGGGGCTGGTCCGCGACCATCTCGACGAGACGGTGGGGGCGCGCGGCTTCGGCGCGAAGCTGATGGTGATCGGCGATCCGTCGGTCGCTCCCGGCGGCTGCCGCATCGAATGGGCCGAGGGCGGCGTGGAGCGGGACACCGCCCAGCTGCTGGACGAAATCGAACGCCGCGCGGCGCACATGCTGGAGGCTCCGGCCCCCGTCTAAGGGGTGACCGGAATGAAGGAGGTCCGAGACCGACATGCCGAGCGACAATTTCTCGCTGAACGATCTGCACGGCGGCGATGGCGACGACTACGCCAGCCCCGGAATCACCAAGGACCTGGAGGCGGTGTACGACATCCCCGTCCAGATCTCCGCGGTGCTGGGCAAATCGACCATGCAGGTGGCGCAGCTGCTGAAGCTGGGCCGCGGCGCGGTGGTGGAGCTGGACCGCAAGGTCGGCGAGGCCATCGACATCTACGTCAACAACCGCCTGGTCGCCCGCGGCGAGGTGGTGGTGGTGGAAGACCGGCTGGGCGTGACGATGACGGAAATCATCAAGTCGGACCGCGGCTGATGGCGGTTTCGTCCGACACCGGCGCGGCCCGTGCCAAGGCGAACCCAGGCGGCGGCACCCGTGCCGCGGCGCAGGGCGAGCCGGCAGGCACCCCCACCGGTGCTGCCGCGCCGGGACGGAGCGTGCGGCTGCGCGGCGGGCTGGACGTGGCGACGCTGGTCGGGCTGGCGGCGGCGGCCGGGGTGATCCTGATCGCCATCACCACAGGCGGGTCGGCGCGCGCCTTCCTCGACCCGCCGTCGCTGCTGATCGTGCTGGGCGGGACTCTGGCGGTCACCACCGCCTCCTTCTCGCTGGGCGACGTGGCGGTGGCCTGGAAGAACGCCGCGGCGGTGCTGGTCCACCAGACGCTCGACCCCAAGGGCGTGGCGCGGCAGGTCCTGCTGCTGGCCGAGGCCGCCCGCCGGGCCGGGCCGGAGACCCTGCGCAACGTCCTGCCGGAACTGCGCGCCGAACCCTTCCTGCACCGCAGCGTCACCCTGATCACCGAGGGGCTGCCGCCCGACGCCATCGAGCGGATGCTGACCGGCGAGGTCGAGGCGACCGCCGGCGGCCACGGCAAGAGCGCCGGCGTGCTGCGCCGCGCCTCGGAAGTGGCGCCGGCCATGGGGCTGATCGGCACGCTGGTCGGGCTGGTGCAGATGCTGGGCAGCCTGAGCGACCCGTCGGCCATCGGGCCGGCGATGGCTTTGGCTCTGCTGACGACCTTCTACGGGGCCGTGCTCGGCAACGTCGTCCTGTCCCCGCTCGCCGCCAAGGTGGAGCGGGCGGCTGAGGAGGACGCGCTGGTCAAGACCCTCTATACCATCGGCGCCGTGTCCATCGCGCGCCAGGAGAATCCGCGGCGTCTGGAGATGCTCCTGAACGCCGTCCTGCCGCCTGGAAAGCGGATCCAGTATTTCGACCGGGAAGCCCCGAGAGTGGGAGCGTAAGGCTATGCGTCTGCTGATCGTTGGAACGTTGGAAGGCTACATCACCGCCGCCGGCAAGATCGCCATGAAGCGGGGGGCCAAGGTGTCGCACACCGACAGCATCGAAGGGGCGCTGACCGCCTTGCGTGCCGCCGCCGGTGCCGATCTGGTGATGATCGACGTCAAGCTGGACATCGCGACCTTCATCGACAGCCTGAAGTCGGAGCGCATCACCATCCCGGTGGTCGCCTGCGGCATCGGCACCGATGCGGCCGCCGCCGTGCGCGCCATCCGCGCCGGCGCCAAGGAGTATCTGCCGCTGCCGCCCAATGCCGAGCTGATCGCCGCGGTGCTGGAGGCGGTGGCCGAGGAAAGCCACTCCATCGTCTGCAGCGACCCGGCGATGCTGGCGACTCTGCGCCTTGCCGAGCAGGTGGCGCCCAGCGACGCCTCGGTGATGATCACCGGCGAGAGCGGCACCGGCAAGGAGCTGATGGCCCGCTTCATCCACCGCAAGAGCCGCCGGTCGGGCGAGCCCTTCGTCGCGGTGAACTGCGCCGCCATCCCGGAGAATTTGCTGGAATCGGAGCTGTTCGGCCACGAGAAGGGCGCCTTCACCGGCGCCGTCGCCCGGCGGCTCGGCAAGTTCGAGGAGGCGAACAACGGCACCCTGCTGCTGGACGAGCTGTCGGAGATGCACCCGAGGCTCCAGGCCAAGCTGCTGCGCGCCATCCAGGAGAAGGAGATCGACCGCATCGGCTCCAGCCAGCCGGTGAAGGTCAATGTCCGCCTGATCGCCACCTCCAACCGCAACCTGGAGGCGGAGGTCCGCTCCGGCAACTTCCGCGAGGATCTGTATTTCCGCCTGAACGTGTTCAGCGTGGCGATCCCGTCCCTGCGTGAACGCCCGGCTGACATCCCGATGATCGCCGAGCATTTCCTGAAGAAGTATGCGGAGGCCAACGGCCTGGGCGACAAGCGCCTGACCGAGGACGCCATGCTGATGCTGAAGACGCATCACTGGCGCGGCAACGTGCGCGAGCTGGAAAACACCATGCACCGTGCCGTCCTGCTGTCGCGCGGCGAAGAGGTCGGGCCGGAAGCCATCATGCTGACCAGCAAGATGCTGGCCCCGGAAGGCAGCGCCCAGGCCTCGATCCCGTCGGACTCGCCGGTCGCCAACCCGTTCGCCGGTCCCGGCGGCACGGTTCCGGCCGCCGCCGCCCAAAGCCAGCCGGCCACCCCCCTGGTGGTGCCGCCACAGGGTGCCCTGCCGACCAGCTACGGCCCGCCCAAGGGCGGCAAGCCCGGTCCCTACGGCATGGCCGCCAACAGCAGCGCCGCGGCTGCCGCCAACGCGGGCACCAGCGGCGCCGGCCTGGCGGCGCTGATCGGCCGCACGGTGGCCGACGTCGAGCGCGACCTGATCCTGGAGACGCTGACCCACTGCCTGGGCAACCGCACCCACGCCGCCAACATCCTGGGCATCTCGATCCGCACGCTGCGCAACAAGCTGAAGCAGTATGGCGACGAAGGCCGCAGCGTGCCCACCCCGGGCAACGACGAACGGGCGACGGCCTGACGTCCCGTCCGGGACCGGGATCTTGAGCGGCGGGAGCATCCATGGCGCTGACGGAGCATAATGGCGGCGGCGGGGGCGGCGGTCCCGGCAACATGGCCGCCTTCGGCGAGATGTGGGCCGTCACCAAGGCGTCGCTGAAGCGCGGCGACGTGGCGATGGCCATCGGCATCCTGATCGTCGTGGTCGGCCTGATCATGCCGCTGCCCGCCGTCATGCTCGACATGATGCTGGGGCTGAACGTCACCATCTCCATCCTGATCCTGATGGTGGTGCTGTTCATCGAGAAGCCGCTCCAGCTGTCGTCATACCCGACGATCCTGCTGATCACCACGCTGCTGCGCCTGTCGCTGAACATGGCCTCGACGCGCCTGATCCTGACGCAGGGACATGAGGGGACGTCGGCCGCCGGCCATGTGATCGAGGCCTTCGCCAGCCTCGTCATGGGCGGCGATTTCGTCATCGGCGTGATCATCTACGCCATCCTGACCATCGTGAACTTCAAGGTCATCACCGCCGGTTCGGGCCGCATCGCCGAAGTGGCGGCGCGCTTCACCCTGGACGCCATGCCCGGCAAGCAGATGGCCATCGACGCCGACCTGTCGGCCGGCATGATCGAGGAGAGCACGGCGCGCGCCCGCCGCAAGGAGCTGGAGGACGAGAGCGCCTTCTTCGGCTCGATGGACGGTGCGTCGAAGTTCGTGAAGGGCGACGCGGTCGCCGGCCTGATGATCATGTTCATCAACATCATCGGCGGCGTGACCATCGCGGTCCTGCGCCACGACATGCCGGTGATGACGGCGCTGGACACCTTCACCAAGCTGACCATCGGCGACGGGCTGGTGTCGCAGATCCCGGCGCTGGTGATCTCGATCTCCGCCGGCTTCCTGGTGTCGAAGGCCGGCATGGGCGGCTCCACCGACAAGGCGGTGGTGGGGCAGCTGACCGGCCACAGCCAGGCGCTCGCCCTGTCGGCCGGCGCCGTCGGCGTGCTGGCCCTGCTGCCGGGCATGCCGATCCTGACGCTGGCCCCGGTCATCGGCGCCGTCGGCTTCGCCGCCTGGTACATGCCGCGCCTGCGCGCCAAGAAGGAGGCGGAAGAGGCCGCGGCGGCGGAGGAAGCGGCGGCGGCCGGGGCGGGCCCCGGCGGCATGCCCGGAGCCGGGCCGGCGCCGGACGAACCGATCGCCACGGCGCTCGCCATCGACCTGATCCGGCTGGAGCTGGGCTACGGTCTCTTGTCGCTGATCAACCAGCCCCAGGCCGGCAGCCACCGGCTGACCGACCAGATCAAGGGGCTGCGCCGGCAGATCGCCGGCGAGGTCGGCTTCGTCATGCCGGCGGTGCGCATCCAGGACAATTTGCAGCTTCCGCCCAACACCTACATCATCCGCGTCAAGGAGATCGAGGCCGGGCGCGGCGACATCCGGCCCAACATGCTGCTGGTGATGGACCCGCGCGGCGACGCCATGAGCCTGCCCGGCGAGCAGACGGTGGAGCCGACCTTCGGCCTGCCCGCCATCTGGATCGAGCCGGGATACCGCGAGGAGGCCCTGTTCAAGGGCTACACCGTGGTCGATCCGTCGACCGTGGTGACCACCCACCTGACCGAGCTGATCAAGGACAACATGCCGGAGCTGCTGTCCTTCACCGAGACGCAGAAGCTGCTGGACGAGACCGACAAGGAACACCAGAAGCTGATCGCCGACGTGGTGCCCGGACAGATCACTGTGGGCGGCCTGCAACGGGTGTTGCAGAATCTCCTTGCCGAACGGGTTTCGATCCGGGATCTTCCCACGATATTGGAAGGGGTATCCGAAGCGACCAGCCAGACCCGCAGCATCACCCAGATCACCGAGCATGTGCGCTCCCGCCTTGCCCGGCAGATCTGCGACGCGAACACCAACGAGATGGGATTCATCCCTCTCGTCACCCTGTCGCCCGAATGGGAGCAGGGCTTCGCGGAATCGCTGGTGGGCGACGGCGACGACCGGCAGCTGACGATGGCCCCGTCCCGCCTGCAACAGTTCATCACCTCCGTCCGTCAAACCTTCGAGCGACATGCCATGATGGGCGAGAGCCCCGTTCTGCTGACCAGCCCGCTGATCCGTCCGTTCGTCCGCTCGATCGTCGAGCGGTTCCGGCCGGCGACCGTGGTCATGTCGCAGAACGAGATCCACCCGAAGGCCCGCATCAAGACCCTGGGGCAGATCTGATGGCGCGCGGCATTCCCATCCCCTTAGCTGACGGAAGGCGCTGCCGATGCGGCTGAAGTCCTTCCACGCCAAGACCATGTCCGACGCCATGCGGATGGTGCGCCAGTCGCTGGGCGACGACGCCATCATCGTCGCCACGCGCGAGGAGGAAGGCGGCGGCGTGCGCGTGACGGCGGCGGTGGAAGAGGACGACCTGCCGCCGGCCCCGTCCTCCGGTTCCGCGCGCAACGGCCGCGGCAGGGCGCCGGCCAAGCCGGTCGAACCCGAGATCGACGTCGGCGAGGTGGTGGCCGACGCCCTGCAACGCCACGGCGTGCCGGCGTCGCTGGCCGAACAGCTGATCGACGCGGCATCGGGGCTGGACACCGAGGATCCGCGGCTGGCCCTGGGGTCGGCGCTCGATTCCTATTTCACCTTCAACCCGCTGCCGGACGGCCGCGCGCCGGTGAAGCCTCTGGCGCTGGTCGGCCCGCCGGGGTCCGGCAAGACGCTGGTCGCGGCCAAGCTGGCGGCGCGCGCCGTCTTCCGGAAATGCTCGGTCGGCGTCATCACCACCGACACGGTGCGGGCCGGCGGCGTCGACCAGCTGGCCGCCTTCACCCGGCTGATGAAGCTGAAGCTGGCGACGGTGGAGGATCCCGACGCGCTGGCCGGCGCCTTCGAGGTGCATCGCCGGACCGATCTGGTCCTGGTCGACACCGCCGGGCGCAACCCGTTCGACGCCGAGGACATGCAGGACCTCCGCGCCATGCTGTCCGCCGGCGAGGTGGAGCCGATCCTGGTGCTGCCCGCCGGGCTCGACGCGCTGGAGGCCGCCGACATGGCGATGGCCTTCAAGGCGGTCGGCGTGCGGCGCATGCTGGTCACCCGGCTGGACATGGCGCGCCGGCTGGGCAGCGTGCTTGCCATCGCCGCGCGCGCCCGGCTGTCCTTCTGCGACGCCAGCATCTCGTCCAAGGTGGCGGAGGGGCTGACCGCGCTGAACCCGCTGGCGCTCGCCCGCATGATGATCCCTGCCGAAGAGAAGGCGCCCGCCGTCAAGGACCAGGCGCCGCGCCGCTCCGCCCGCAAGGCGGGCTGGGACGAGGACGAGGACGGCCACGGCGGCGACCACCAGGACCACGAGCCGGACCGCACCCCCGAACGCAAGCCGAGCTTCGGGCGGGGGTATCAGGCAGAGGATCTGGAGGACGGGGAACCGGAGATCGAGCCGGCACCGCCGCCACCACCACCGCGCAGGGCCGCCGCGGCAGCCAAGCCGACGAAACCCGCAACCGCAAAACCCGCAACCAAGGCTAAAGCCGCCAGTTCCCCCTCGTCGAGGACCCTGCCATGACCGATCCGGTGTTCCCGGCCGCCCTCAAGAACGTTCGCCCGCTGCGCGGCGCCAACGTCATCGCCGTGGCCAGTGGAAAGGGCGGCGTCGGCAAGACGTGGTTCTCCATCACGCTCAGCCACGCCCTGACCAAGGCGGGCATGAACACCCTGCTGTTCGACGGCGATCTCGGGCTCGCCAACGTCGACATCCAGCTTGGATTCTCGCCCAAGAACGACCTGGGCGCCGTCATCAACGGCGAGGTGACGCTGGCCAAGGCGGCGCAGCGCTTCACCGACACCGGCTTCGACATCATCGCCGGCCGCTCGGGCTCGGGCACGCTGGCGCAGTTGCCGAGCCAGCGCCTGTCGGGCCTGCGCAACGACCTGCTGGAGCTGGCGAAGAGCTATGACCGGGTGGTGATGGACATGGGGGCCGGCGTCGACCGCACGGTGCGCACTCTGTCGGGTCCGGCCGGCATCACGCTGGTGGTGACGACGGACGAGCCGACCTCGCTGACCGACGCCTATGCCTTCATCAAGCTGACCCATGCCACCAACCCGTCGGCCGACCTGCGGATCGTGGTGAACATGGCGCAGAGCGTGAAGGACGGCGAGCGGACCTACGGCACCATCCTGAAGGCCTGCCAGAATTTCCTGAAATACAAGCCGGCGCTGGCGGGCATCATCCGCCGCGACCTGAAGGTGCGCGACGCCATCCGCAACCAGACCCCGCTGCTGACCCGCTCGCCCGCCAGCGACGCGGCCCGCGACGTCGAGGCGATCGTGCAGCGGCTGCTCGCCAGCGCCCGGTAACCGGCCGGGACGGGCGGGCATGGGCGGGGCGATCCCACCGTCGGTCACGCCGGCCGCCGCCACCGCCGCGGCAGCCCCCGCCGCGCCCGCCCCCGTTACCGCCGAGGCCACGGTCGTCCAACTTCCCGAACGGCTGCCGGAGGTGACCCGACCGGTGGTGCTGACCGGCACCGTCGCCGGCCAGACGCCGGAAGGGCTGACCCGCGTGCGCACCGCGGCGGGCGAACTGCTGCTCGACAGCGCCACGGAACTGCCGCCGGACAAGCCGGTCACCGTGCAGCTGACCCCCGGCAGCACGGCCTCGCCGGGCGCCCCGGCCACGGCGCTGCCGGGCAAGCCGACGGCGCTGATCCTGCTGCAATCGCTGGCAAGCCCGGCCACGCCACAGAGCGCCGGGCAGACCGGCAGCACGACCCAGACCCCAGCGGCCGGCAGCGGCGCCACGCCCGCCGTCCTGCTGCCCACCCCGACGCCGACCACCGTCCCGACCAATCTGCCGCCGCTGCTGCCGGGCACCGTCGTGCCGGCACTGGTGCTGGCCGGCGGGTCGGGCGCCAAGCTGCCGACCGCCGCCGCGCCCCCGGCGCAGCCGACGCCCACGGCACCGGCCCCCGCCGCACCGGCCGGGACCGCGAAGCCGGAAGCTCCGGCCGCCGGGACGCCTGCCGCGGCGACGGGCGGACCCTCCACGCCCGCCCCGACCATGGGCGGCGGTAGCGCCACCTTCGGCACGCCGGTCCAGCTGGGCGGCAACGCGGCCCATCCCGGCGCCGAGACGCCGACGGCACCCACTCCGCCCGGCTCCAACGCATCGGGTTCGCCCCCGCCGGGGGAAGCCGCCGGCAATCCCGAACCGCCGGACCTGCCGCGCGGCGCCACGGTGGCGCTGAAGATCCTGACGGTCACCCCGCCGCCGCAACAGCCCCAACCGCCCGGTAATCCGGGGGCGGGCAACCCGGAGGCCAACGGGCGCAATCAGCAGGCGGGGAGCCAATCCGGCCAGCAAGCGGGCGGACAGGCCGCCGCTCTGCCGATGCCGCAAGCCGACGAGGCGGCCCTGCCACCCGATACCCCCATCCTGCGCGGCACGGTGGCCGGCAGCACGCCGCAGGGGCAGCCGATCCTGGCGACCAAGCAGGGGATGCTGGCGCTGAACGTCCCGGCCAGCCTGCCGCAAGGGGCCACGGTGACGGCGGCGCTGGCCGACCTCGCCCGCGCCACCCAGGCGGCGGCCCCCACCCTGCCCGGCCCGCCGGGACCGCTGGACGGGCGCGACTGGCCGGCGATGCGGCAACTGATGGCGACGCTGGCGGCGGCCGATCCGGCGGCGGCCAAGGCGATGCTGGCGACGATGCCGCAGCCGAACCGCAAGCTGACCGCGGCGCTGGGCTTCTTCCTGTCGGCGATGCGCGGCGGCGACGCGCAGGGCTGGCTGGGCGACGATGCCGCCTCCGCCCTCGACAAGGCAGGACGCCGCGACCTGCTGGAGCGGCTGGAGAAGGATTTCGACGGGCTGCGCCGCGAGGCGGCGGAACCGCTGCCGGGCGACTGGCGCAGCTACACCATCCCGCTGATGGACGCGAACGGGCCGAAGCCGATCAGGCTGCATGTCCACCCGTTGCAGGAGGATGAGGAAAGCGGCGGCGGCGAACGGTCGAAGCCCGGCAGCCGCTTCGTCATCGACCTCGACCTCAGCCGCTTCGGGCCGATGCAGCTGGACGGTCTGGTGCGGCCCAACCATTTCGACCTGATCCTGCGCAGCCATGCCGCCCTGCCGCCGGAACTGCGGGTCGAACTGATCCAGATCTTCGCCGACAGCGTGCGGGCGGTGGGCTACACCGGCGGCCTGTCCTTCCAGTCGGGCGCCCGCAGCTGGGTGAAGCTGACCCGCGCCGGCCAGGCCGGGCTGGGGGTGTCGGCATGAGGCGGGAGCGGCTGTCCACCCGCCCCTCTCCCGATGCCCGCCACGATTTCCTGATGGAGCTGCGCGGCGAACCGCTGCCGGGGGTGCGGCTGACCCTGCGGCTGGTGCCCGACCTGCTGGTGCCCGATCCGGCGTCTGTCGTTGCCTATCTGGCGGAGTTTGCCGGCTTCCCGGATGGGTTGGAGAATCTGGCCGTCGCCATTCTCGACGACATCAACAACGAGCTGGTGCCGCGCTGGGTCGAGGTGGCGGTGGAGAGCGACGCCCCCCTGCCCCACCGCGTGGTGATCGAGGACCGGCAGCCGAGCTGGGACAACCCGTCGCTGCTGGGGCGGCTGCGCCGGCTCTGACAAGGGGGTTCAGTCGTCGTCATGCAAGGCGGCGCTTGGAGCAGGGGCTGCGGGATGAGAAGGGTCCGCGGCTGTTGTGATAGGGTGCGGGCACGAAATCGCTTGAGATCGGATCGCGGAAAATCGGGCTCGATTTGAAGCGTGACTCCGATCGTCAAACACAAAGCTATTGAAAGCGGACAGGCCAGATGACCGATGATCTTCCTGCGGTTCGTGACGCTGTGGCGGCGGACGGCTTCTCCTTCGTCGCGGCGGACGCCATGCAGGGAGTGCTCGACGCCGCCGGGCTGCGGGACTGGGAGGGGTTCAGCGCCAGTTGGAACGACCTGGGCCTCGACACCTACATGGCGGACGGCGGGCGCTACCGCCGCCGCCGCCACGCCGCCTTCGCGGTGTCGGCCGGGGAGATCAGGCGCAAGCCGCACCAGCCCCACTACCAGAGCCGGGACTACAATCCGCTGAACGGCGGCCTGGAACGCTGGTTCGAGCCGATCAGCGAGGCGGTCGCGACCCACCCCGCCCTGGACGCGATTCTGAAGACCTGCTTCGCGCTGTTCGACCCGCTCACCCCCGCCGCCACCAAGCCGGAGGTCTGGCACACCGAGGTCCATCAGTTCCGCATCGAAGCCCGTGCCGGCGAGGCCGGACGGCCCACCCCGGAAGGGATGCACCGCGACGGCGTGGACTGGGTGCTGGTGATGCTGATCCGGCGCGAGAACGTCTCCAGCGGCACGACCAGCATCCATGACCTCGCCGGCCGGCCGCTCGGCAGCTTCACCCTGCGCCATCCGCAGGAATCGGCGGTGGTCGACGACGCCCGGGTGTTCCACGGCGTGACGCCGGTGGAGCCGACCGATCCGGCGCGCCCGGCTTTCCGGGACGTGCTGGTGGTGACGATGCGGCACGCCTGAAGCGGCGCGCCGTCACGCGCCGTAACCGGAATCCTGCGGCATACTGTCCACATCAGCGTCCAGCTCCCGATGCGGTTTGCCTTCTATGCTAATATATTAGTATAATAATGCCATGAGTTATCCGGTGAGGCCGAGTCATGACCGCGGATCCCTTGGAGACGGCGCTGCTCCTGCGCGTGGTGGTGATCCTGGGGCTGCTGCTTCTCGGTTTCTGCTAACCTCTTCCACAGGGATGCCTGAGCATGGCGACCGACCTCAAGCGAGAGAATTATTCCGCCACCATCGACGGCAAGCCGGTGGATCTGTTCACCCTGCGCAACGGGCGCGGCATGGTGGTGCGCATCACCAATTACGGCGCCAAGATCGAACAGATCCTGGTTCCCGACCGCGACGGCGTGGTGGGCGACGTGGTCCAGGGCTATGACGGGATCGAGGGTGCGATGGGCGGGCAGGCGTCCATGGGCTCCTTCATCGGGCGTTATTGCGGGCGCATCCCCGACGGGCGCTTCACCCTGGACGGCGTCGCCCATCAGGCCGCGGTCAACAGCCCGCCCAACACCCTGCATGGCGGCCAGCGCGGCTCGCGCTTCCGGGTCTTCGACGCCCGGCAGCTCGACGAGTCCAGCCTGGAGCTGACCCATGTCTTCGCGGACGGCGAGGAGGGCTTTCCCGGCACCCTGCCGCTGCGGCTGGTCTATACGCTCGGCGACGACAACGCACTGACCATCGCCTGGACCGCGGTGGCGGCCGACAGGACCACCATCGCCAACTTCACCGACCACACCTTCTTCAACCTGTCGGGCGATCTGGGGTCGTCGATCCTTGACCATGTCGCCACCATCCAGGCCGGCCGCTATCTGGCGCTCGGCGATACCGGGGTGCCGACCGGCGAGATGGTGGAGGTCGCCGGCACGCCGCACGACTTCCGCACCCCGGCGGCGCTGGGCGCCCGCATCGACGCCGACGACCGCATGCTGGCGCTCGGCAAGGGCTACGACCTGCATTACGTGGTCGACAAGCCGGTGAACGGCCCGACGCCCGTCCTCAACGCCCGCTTCCTGCACCCGGCCAGCGGCCGGACGCTGGAGGTGCTGTCCACCGAACCCGGCCTGCAGCTCTACACCGGCAATGCCCTGGAGGGCAAAACCCCGCGGGACGTCGGCAAGGGCGGCACGCTCTACACCAAGCACAGCGCCTTCTGCGCCGAACCGTCGAAATTCCCCAACTCCATCAATCTCCCCTCCCTCTGGCCGTCCTTCCCCTCGACCGTGCTGCGTCCCGGCCAATGGACCGCCGGGTCCATCGTCTACCGGTTCGGGGTCGCCTGAGGCGGCGCCGCGCCGCCCGTCTCCGCCCCCGCGACCTGCACGGCAGCCCACATTCCTCCCTCGGAGTCCGTTACGCCATGAGCACCGCCAAGCCGATCCGCCGTTACCGGCAGACGAAAGTCGTCGCCACGCTGGGTCCGTCCTCCTCCTCGCCCGAGATGATCCGCCGCCTGTTCGAGGCCGGCGTCGATGTCTTCCGCCTGAATTTCAGCCATGGCAGCCACCAGGACCATGGCGAGCGCGTCCGCGCCATCCGCGCGCTGGAGGAGGAGACCGGCCGCCCCATCGCCATCATGGCCGACCTCCAGGGACCGAAGCTGCGGCTGGGCCGCTTCGCCGACGGGCCGGTGACGCTGACCGCCGGCCAGCCCTTCTGCCTCGACCTGCTGGCCGAGCCGGGTGACGCCCGCCGCGTCGGCATGCCCCATCCGGAGATCTTCGCCGCCCTGGTGCCGGATGCCGAGCTGCTGCTCGACGACGGCAAGGTGCGGCTGCGGGTGACCGCCTGCGGCGCCGATTTCGCCGAGACGGTGGTGGTGTCCGGCACCAAGCTGTCGGACCGCAAGGGCGTCAACGTGCCGGGCGTGGTGCTGCCGCTGTCGCCGCTGACGCCCAAGGACCGCGCCGACCTGGATTTCGCCCTCGACCAGGGGGTGGATTGGGTGGCGCTGAGCTTCGTCCAGCGGCCGGAGGACGTGGCGGAGGCGCGCAAGCTGATCGCCGGCCGGGCCGCGCTGCTGTCGAAGCTGGAGAAGCCGCAGGCGATCCAGCATCTCGACCGCATCGTCGAGATGTCGGACGGCGTCATGGTGGCGCGTGGCGACCTGGGCGTGGAGATGCCGCCGGAAGACGTGCCGTCGATCCAGAAGCGGATCATCCGCGCCGCCCGGTCGGCCGGCAAGCCGGTGATCGTCGCCACCCAGATGCTGGAATCGATGATCTCCGCCCCCGCCCCGACCCGGGCCGAGGCCTCCGACGTCGCCACCGCGGTGTTCGACGGCGCCGATGCCGTCATGCTGTCGGCCGAGACCGCGTCCGGCGACTATCCGGTCGAAGCCGTGTCGATCATGGACCGCATCGCCCGGCGGGTGGAGGGCGATCCGCTCTACCGCGGCCTGATGGATGCCCAGCATGCCGACCCGGAACAGACGGAATCGGACGCCATCACCGCCGCAGCCCGTCAGGTCGCCCATACGGTGAAGGCGGCGGCCATCGCCACCTACACCACCAGCGGCTCCACCACCCTGCGGGCGGCGCGCGAACGGCCGGAGGTGCCGATCCTCTGCCTGACCGAGAGCGCCGCCATCGCCCGCCGGATGGTACTGGCCTATGGCGTCCACGCCGTGCTGACGGAGGATGTCCAGAGCTTCGCCGACATGGTGCACAAGGCGGCGCGGCTGGCCTATGTTCATGGGCTGGCCGAGGAGGGGCAGCGGCTGGTCATCACCGCCGGTGTGCCGTTCGGCATGCCGGGATCGACCAATATCCTACGAATCGCCTGGGTCGAGGCGCCGAGCCGCGCGGAGCGCGACCGCGAGGCCCGTGCCCGCCAGCCGATGGCCTTCGCCGACGCCTGACCGCATCTTACCTTCCGCCGAACGCCAGGCTTCCGTTTCGTATAAACGGAGGCTTGGCGGAGTACCAAACGCACAGCGCATCTGCCTGACGTTCTATCGACTCCAATGCTCTTGACACCCGCCGCAGAAAGATAGCTTTTTAGCTAACTACCGGCAATTGACCGGTGCCGCTCGATGCCCGACTGTTGGAGTCGGGGTATTTCTCCTTCTGGACGCCCTGACGGTTGACCGGGCGGTCGAAAAGAGGCGGTCGGGCAGGACGGCCGGCAGCGGCCGGGTGTTTTCAGGAGTGTCGTGGATGTCGTTCCAACTGGCCGGGTTGTGCTTCACAACGGCGTCCGGCCTGCCGTTCTCCCACGACCATTGGCTGGTGGCCCTGTCCTATGCCGTCGCCGCCTTCGCCTCCTACTCCGCGCTGGACATGGCGGAGCGGATGCACCGGACGGACGGCGCCGCCCGCATGATGTGGCAGGGCTGCGCCGCGGCGGCGCTGGGCGGCGGCATCTGGGCCATGCATTTCATCGGCATGCTGGCGCTGACCATCGACACGCCGATCGCCTACGATCCGGTGAAGACGCTGCTGTCGCTGGTGACCTCGGTCGCCTTCGTCGCCGTCGGCTTCCGCATCATCCAGCGCCGCCGCTCCCTCGCCACCATCGCCGCGGCCGGCGTCATCGTCGGGCTCGGCGTGGCGACGATGCATTATCTCGGCATGGCGGCGATGGTGCTGCCGGCCCGCATCGCCTACGACCCCACCCTGTGGGGCCTGTCGGTCGCCATCGCGGCGGCGGCGGCGGCGGCGGGGTTGTGGCTGGCCACCCGCATCCACCGCCTGCTGGAACGCACGCTGGCCGCCCTGGTGATGGCGGTGGCGGTCTGCGGCATGCATTACACCGGCATGGCGGCCCTGGTGGTGCAGGTCGATCCCACGCTGATGGCGGCGGACGGCAGCCTGGGGGACGGGGTGTCGAGCGGCCCCCTGGCCGCTCTGGTGGCGGTGGCGGCCTTCGGCCTTCTGCTGCTGGCGCTGGTCTCGGCCATGGCCGACCGCAAGGTTTCCGCCGCGTCGGCGCGCGAGGCCGCCGCCCTGCGCATCGCCAATCTGGAACTTGAGGCGGCCCGCCTGCAGTTGGAGGCCAACCAGCGCGAGATCATCCGCCGCCTGTGCAGCGCCGGGGAATTCCGCGACAACGAGACCGGCCAGCATGTGGCACGCATGGCGCAGATCTCCCACCAGCTGGCGCTCGCCGCCGGCTGCACCGCCAACTATGCCGCGCAGGTGCTGGAGGCGGCCCCCCTGCACGACATCGGCAAGATCGGCGTCCCCGACCAGGTGCTGCTGAAGGCCGGACGGCTCGAGCCTGAGGAATGGGTGATCATGCGCCGGCACGCCAGTATCGGGCAGCGGCTGCTGGCCGGCAGCGGGCTGCCCCTGCTCGACCTCGCCGCCGAGATCGCCGGGACTCATCACGAGAAATGGGACGGCACCGGCTATCCCAACGGTCTGGCCGGAACGGACATCCCGCTGTCCGGCCGCATCGTCGCCATCGCCGACGTGTTCGACGCCCTGCTGTCCGCCCGCCCCTACAAGGAGCCCTGGCCGCTGGAGAAAGTCGTCGGCTTCATGCGGGAGCAGGCCGGTCTCCATTTTGATCCCGAACTGGTGACGGTGTTCCTCGACAGGCTCGACGTCATGGTGGCGATCCGCGGGCGCTTCGTCGACGAGGACCACACTCCGCCGCTGCTGGCGGAGGCGGGCGCGGCCGAATAAGGTCCCCCGGACTGCAACGCCTTTTCTGCAACGCCTTCTGCAAAATCTTGCGGTGAGTGCGGTTCCGGTGCGGGAGCGCCGAGCGCCGCGCCATGGCGCATCCGTCAGCTGGGTCAGGAGGCGCTGCCGGCGGGCGGTGCATGACAAAAACTATCCTTTACCCGGCGGCCACGGCAGGGCAAATTCAGAAACCAACTTATGAGAGAAAATATGAAGGCGCTAATTCTTCCGGCGATATTGTTGGTTGTGGGATGCGGCGCCAAGGATGGCCCGCATGCGGCTCTGCTGCCGGACGGAACCATGGGAAGTTCAGTTACCTATTGGACGGGGACAGGCGATCAGGGCAAATCCGCCGCTCAAGAATTGGAGTATATGATTAGAATCAATGGCTATTGTTCTTCGGAGGAATCCGTAAGATTCATAGCGCTCGATGAAGTCGCCGCGGGAGCTGGGAGAAAGATTTCAGGCGTATACAAATGCCAGCCCAAGGTTTAGTTTTGGCGCCTATGCAATCAACCAATCAGTATTTTAGGATATTGTCGGGCAGCAGATTGTGGATCGCGAGCCGACAGCCGAACAACTTCCGTGATCGTCCACTGGCAGGCTCGAAAGACCAAGGAAAAATCTGATGGGGAGGCGATACGCGCTAGAGCGGATTTAACTGTTAAATCAACGCTCTAGCGCAAATCGATGGCGGACCCGACGAGATTCGAACTCATGACCTCTGCCTTCGGAGGGCAGCGCTCTATCCAGCTGAGCTACGGGTCCATCGCTGGTGGAGGCGCAACATAGCCCAAGCCATTCGGGGACGCAAACACAAAAATCACAGATTTTCCGACAGCTTGCAGACACCCTCGTCCGCCCTTCGACCTCTGCCTTCGGAGGGCAGCGCTTCAACCGGTTCGGGCGCATGGAAACGTTTCCATTCTTCACGAAACCGTTTTCACGACGTCATGCGATTGCAACACACCGCCGCCACTCTGCACCCGCGCCGGATCGGCCGGCGCCGGAAACAACAGCCTGGAACAAGGGTTGGCGGATGGTGCGGGGCGGAATGCGGGCGGGCGATGGACGGATGGCGGACGGACGCGCGATGGACCGCGTGGCGACGATCCGCGACGTGGCGGCGCGCGCCGGGGTGTCCATCGCCACCGTGTCGCGCGTGCTGAACGGCAGCGGCAACGCCACGCCGGAAACCATGGAAAAGGTCCGCGCCGCCGCGTCCGACCTGTCCTTCCGCCCCAGCACCATCGGCCGCAACCTGAAGGCGGCGCGCACCCGCACCGTCGGCGTGCTGGTGCCGTCGCTGACCAATCCCGTCTTCGCCGAAAGCGTCGCCGGCATCCAGGACGCGGCGGCGGAGGCCGGCTACAGCGTGCTGATCGCCTCCACCGACTACGATCCGGGACGGGAGGTGCGCGCCATCGAAGGGCTGCTGTCCAACCGGGTCGAGGGGCTGGTGCTGACCGTCGCCGATGCCGACCGCAGCGGGTCGCTCGACACGCTGGACGAGGTGCGGCTGCCCTATGTGCTGGCCTACAACCAGCCGGAACGGGTGCCGCGCGCCCATGTGTCCGTCGACAATGTCGCGGCCTCCCGCGCGGTGGTGGAGCGGATGACGGCGCTCGGCCACCGGCGCATCGGCATGATCGCCGGGCGCTTCCGCCAGTCCGACCGCTCGCGCCGGCGCCATGCCGGCTGGTCGTCGGCGCTCGCCGATGCCGGGCTGCCGCCGGGGCCGGTGGTGGAGGTCGATTTCAACGAGCTGCGGCTGGCCCACCGGCTGGCCCCCCTGCTGGAGGGGCCGGAGCGGCCGACGGCCTTCTTCGCCTCCAACGACATGCTGGCGCTCGCCACCATCCGGGCGCTGCGCGACCTCGGCCTGTCGGTGCCCGACGACCTGTCGGTCTGCGGATTCGACGGCATCGAGGTCGGGCGGCTGATGGCCCCCAGCCTCGCCACCCTGGTGCAGCCGGCCCGCGCCATGGGCGCCACCGCCTTCGAATGCCTGCGCACCGGCTTTTCCGGCGAATTGCAGGGCCGCGCCGTGATGCTGCCCTTCACCCTGCGTCCGGGCGAATCGCTCGGCCCGGCACCGTCTAAATCCTCCTAAGCGCTTTCCGAACGGAGACCCCCCGGATCATGTTCAAGCCGCTCCTTCTCGGCGCTGCCGCGCTGGCCGCCGCCCTGACCACAGTGGTGACACCCGCCGCAGCCGCGGAACCGGTCGCGATCTGCTACAACTGCCCGCCGGAATGGGCGGACTGGGCGTCGCAGCTGAAGGCGATCAAGGCCGATCTCGGCATCGCCGTGCCGTTCGACAACAAGAACTCGGGCCAGGCAATGGCCGCCATGCTGGCGGAAAAGGACAAGCCGGTGGCCGACGTCGCCTATCTCGGCGGGCCGGTCGGCATCCAGGCCAAGGCGGCCGGCATCGTCACCCCCTACAAGCCGGCGGCGTGGGCCGACATCCCCGACGGGATGAAGGATGCCGACGGCAACTGGTTCGCCATCCACAGCGGCACGCTGGGCTTCTTCGTCAACACCGAGGCGCTGGGCGGCAAGCCGGTGCCGCAGAGCTGGGCCGACCTGCTGAAGCCCGATTATTCGGGCATGGTCGGCTATCTCGACCCGACCAGTGCGGCCGTCGGCTATGTCGGCGCGGTGGCGGTCAATCTGGCGCTGGGCGGCGATTACGGCAGCTTCGACAAGGCGGTCGGCTGGTTCAGGGACTTGCAGAAGAACCAGCCCATCGTGCCGAAGCAGACCTCCTACGCCCGCGTGCTGTCGGGCGAGATCCCGATCCTGATCGACTACGACTTCAATGCCTACCGCGCCAAATACACCGACAAGGCGCCGGTCGCCTTCGTCATCCCGACAGAAGGCACGGTGTCGGTCCCCTATGTGATGGCGCTGGTCAAGAACGGCCCGAACCCGGAGAACGGGAAGAAGGTGCTGGACTATGTGCTGTCCGACAAGGGCCAGACCCTGTGGGCCAACGCCTTCATGCGCCCGGTGCGCGCCGAGGCGATGTCGCCGGAGACCGCGGCCAAGTTCCTGCCGGCCGCCGACTATGCCCGCGCCAAGCCGGTCGATCTGGTTCGTATGGCCGAGGCGCAGAAGGGCTTCATGGACCGCTATCAGGCGGAGGTGAAGTGAGCGCCTGCGCGCAGGACGCCCCCCTTCCCCACCGGCCGGCGGCCCGTCCGCCGGTCCGGCCGGGGTGGGCGGGCGAGCCGCTGCGGCTGGCGGCCCTGCTGGCTCCGGCGGCGGTGGTGTTCGCCGCCTTCTTCCTGCTGCCGCTGGTCCGGCTGATCCTGATCGGCGCCGGCGGGACGGCGGGATGGTCGGCCTATCTGACCACGCTGGCCGATCCCGGCCATCTCGACAGCCTGATCTCCACGCTGGCGCTGTCGGCCGGGGTGACTTTGGTGACGCTGGCGGTATCGACCGTCGCCGGGCTGTTCCTGGTGCGCAACCGCTTTCCCGGCCATGCCCTGCTGGTGGCGCTGCTGACCTTTCCGCTGGCCTTTCCCGGCGTGGTCATCGGCTTCATGGTCATCATGCTGGCCGGGCGTCAGGGGCTGATCGGCACCATCACCCAGGCGCTGGGGGCGGGGAAGCTGGTCTTCGCCTATTCGATGGCCGGTCTGTTCCTCGGCTACGTCTATTTCTCGATCCCGCGCGTCATCCTGACGGTGATGGCGGCGGCGGAGAAGCTGGACCCGCGGCTGGAGGAGGCGGCGCGCTCGCTGGGCGCCTCCTCCTGGCGAGTGGTGGCCGACGTGATCCTGCCGGCGCTGAAACCGGCGCTGATCTCGGCGGGTGCCTTGTGCTTCGCCACCTCGATGGGTGCGTTCGGCACCGCCTTCACGCTCGCCACCCGGATCAATGTGCTGCCGATGACGATCTACACCGAATTCACGCTCCAGGCGAACATCGCCGCGGCGGCGGCGCTCAGCGTCCTGCTCGGCCTCATCACCTGGGCGGCGCTGGCGGTGGCGCGCAGCGTCGCCGGCACGTCGGTTGCGGCGGCGGGGTGACGATCATGCGTGACCTTTCCCACCGACGCGGCTGGGGGTTCTGGCTGCAACTGGGCTTCACCCTGCTGGTCTGCGCCCTGCTGACCGTGCCGATGGCGATGTCGATGCTGGCCGGGCTGACCGCCAATTACTTCGTGGGCCTGAAGAGCGGCCTGACCCTGCGCTGGGTCGACGAGGTTCTGCGGGTCTATTCCGGCACCATCCTCTTGTCCCTGCAGATCGCCTTCGCCTGTCTGGCCTGCACGCTGGTCCTGGGCGTTCCGGCGGCTTATGCGCTGGCGCGGCGTCCCGGCCGGATCGCCCGGCTGGTGGAAGAGCTGCTGATGATGCCGGTCGCCATCCCCGGCCTCGCCACCGCGCTGGCGCTGATCGTCACCTATGGCGGCGTCGGGGATCTGCGCGGCAGCTGGCTGTTCATCCTGATCGGCCATGTGCTGTTCACCCTGCCCTTCATGGTGCGCGCCGTGCTGGCGGTGATGGGCTCCATCGATTTGACGACGCTGGAGGAGGGGGCGGCCAGCCTGGGCGCCGGCTTCCTGCGCCGCTTCGCCACGGTGGTGCTGCCCAACTGCCGATCCGGCATCCTGGCCGGGTCGCTGATGGTGCTGACCCTGTCGGTGGGGGAATTCAACCTGACCTGGCTGCTGCACACGCCGCTGACCAAGACCTTGCCGGTCGGGCTGGCCGACAGCTATGCCTCGCTGCGGATCGAGATCGGCAGCGCCTACACCCTCGTCTTCTTCCTGATGATTGTGCCGAGCCTGATCCTGATGCAGGGTCTGTCCAGGCGCGGCCGTCCGTCCGTTTGAGGTCCTTTCCACGATGCCAGACAGCGTGATGCAGAACAGCTTCCACCTCGACGCCGTGCCGATCCGCCTGGAGCGCTGCGGCAAGACCTTCGCCGGCGGCGCCCGCGCGCTGGAGCCGCTGGACCTGACCATCCGCGGCGGCGAGACCATCGTCTTCCTCGGCCCGTCGGGCTGCGGCAAGACCACGACCCTGCGCATCATCGCCGGGCTGGAAAGCCCCGATCCGGGTGGCCGTGTGCTGTTCGGCGAGGAGGACGTCACGGCGCTCCCCATCGAGCGGCGCAACGTCGGCATGGTGTTCCAGAGCTACGCCCTGTTCCCCAACATGACGGTGGCGGAGAATGTCGCCTATGGGCTGAAGGTTCGCAAAATTGCCCGCGCCGACCGCGGGCGCCGGGTCGAGGAGATGCTGGATCTGATGCATCTGGGCGAGTTCGCCGGGCGGCGGATCGACCAGTTGTCGGGCGGGCAGCGGCAGCGGGTGGCCTTGGCCCGCGCGCTCGTGGTGCGGCCGCGCGTGCTGCTGCTGGACGAGCCGCTGACGGCGCTGGACGCCAAGCTGCGCGACAGTTTGCGGCTGGAGATCGACCGGCTGCTGCGCGGGCTGGGCATCACCGCCGTCTATGTCACCCACGACCAGGGCGAGGCGATGGCGCTGGGCGACCGCATCGTCGTGATGGCCAAGGGCCGGGTGGCGCAGGTCGGCACGCCGCGCGAGATCTATTACCAGCCGGCGGACGGCTTCGTCGCCGACTTCATCGGCACGATGAACCGGCTGGGCGGGATGGCGCGCGGCGGTACGCTGTCCATCGGATCGGCGACGCTGCCCTGGAGCGGGCCGGAGGGTGCGGTGGAACTGCTGGTCCGGCCGGAGGATCTGGCGCTGGCCGGCGAGGCCGACGGGCATCTGGGCGGTACCGTCGCCGCCGCGGTGTTCCTGGGCGACCGCACCCGGCTGGTGGTGGAGCCGGCAGACGGGCCGGCGCTGACTGTGGACGCCGCCGGGCGCAGCGAACTGGGGCGCGGCGACCGGGTCTGGCTGCGGGTCGATCCGGCGCGGGTGCTGGCGGTTCCGTAACGCTCCCGAACGAACACTCAAGCCCCCCGAGAGCCCATCCCATGATCATCGTCCAGATCACCGACACCCACATCAAGCCGCCCGGCCGCCTCGCCTACCGGCGCGTCGACACCGCCCCCTTCCTGGAGCGCGCCGTCGCCGCCATCCTGGCGCTGACGCCCCGGCCCGACGTCATCCTCGCCACCGGCGACCTCGTCGATGCCGGCGACGTGGAGGAGTATGAGCGGCTGCTCGAACTGCTGCGGCCGCTCGACATCCCACTCTTCGCGGTGCCGGGCAACCATGACGAGCGCGCCGGGCTGGCCCAAGCCTTCCCCGATCTGGCGGCGCGGGTCGGCGGCGGCCCGTTCTTCCATTATACGGTGGAGGAGTGGCCGGTACGGCTGATCGCCATGGACACCATCCTGCCCGGCTCCGGTGCCGGCGAGGTCTGCGCCGAGCGGCTCGGCTGGCTCGACGCACGGCTGGCCGAACAGCCGGACCGGCCGACCATCGTCTTCCAGCACCACCCGCCTTTCGATACCGGCATCGGCCACATGGACCGGCTGGGGCTGAGCGGGGCGGCGGACATGGCCGCGGTGGTCCGCCGCCATCCTCAGGTGGAGCGGGTGCTGTGTGGGCATCTGCACCGGCCGATCCAGGTGCGCTGGGCCGGCACCCTCGCTTCGACCGCGCCGTCCACCGCGCATCAGGTGGCGCTCGACCTGCGCGACGATGCGCCGTCGGCCTTCGTGATGGAGCCGCCGGGCTATCAGATCCACATGTGGCGCGCCGACACCGGGGTGGTCAGCCACACCGCCATGGTCGGCGACTATGACGGCCCCTATCCCTTCTTCAAGGACGGAAAGCTGATCGACTAGCCCCTATTGCCGGCCCCTATTGCCAGGCTCTATTGATTGATTTGGGCCTTTCCGTCCATTGTCACGCGCCTGTCATCGGTATCGCGTAAGACAAGGCTCCCCGATCCAACGGAGACGACAGAGATGAAGGCGTTCCTCGCCACCCTCGCCACCGTGCTGACCCTCACGTTCGGACAGGCGGCACTGGCCGACGGCGCCACCGGCAAGCTGGTGCTCTACACCTCGCAGCTGGAGCCGGACGCCCGCCAGACGGTGGAGGCCTTCAAGGCGAAGAACCCCGGCGTCGAGGTGGAGTGGATCCGCAACGGCACCACCGAGCTGATGAACAAGCTGCGCGCCGAGTTCACCGCCGGGGCGCCGCAGCCGGACCTGCTGCTGATCGCCGACGCGGTGACGATGGAATCGCTGAAGGCGGAAAAGCGGCTGCAAGCCTATGAGGGCGCTCCGGTGGCGGGCTACCGCCCCGGCACGCACGATGCGCAGGGCTATTGGTTCGGCACCAAGCTGATCACCACCGGCATCGTCTACAACACCGCCGCCCCGATGAAGCCGACCTCATGGCAGGATTTGCTGAAGCCGGAGGCCAAGGGCACCACGGTGATGCCGAGCCCGCTCTATTCCGGCGCCGCCGCCATCCATATGGCGTCGATCAAGGCGCAGCCGGCGCTGGGCATGGCGTATTACGAGGCGTTGCAGCGCAATGCCGTCACCGCCGCCAAGGGCAACGGCGGCATCCTGAAGGATGTGGCCGGCGGGGCGAAGCTCTACGGCATGATCGTCGATTACCTGCCGATCCGCGAGCATCTGAAGGGCGCGCCCGTCGCCTTCGTCTTCCCCAAGGAGGGCGTCAGCGCGGTCAGCGAGCCGGTGGCGATCCTCAGCACCGCGAAGAACCCGGCGGCGGCGAAGGCGTTCATCGACTTCCTGCTGAGCCGCGAGGGGCAGGAGCTGGCCTCGGCCCAGGGCTTCCTGCCGGCGCTGCCGGGGGTGAACCCGCCGCCGGGCTTCCCCGACCCGGCCGGCATCACGCTGCTGCCCTACGATCCGGCCAAGGCATTGGCCGAGGACGAGGCCAACAAGCGCGCCTTCGCCGACCTGTTCGGCGGGTGAGGGTGCGGCTGTGAAAACGGGTAGTCCCCTCTCCCCCCTGGGGAGAGGGTTAGGGTGAGGGGGGTGCGTTGCAGGGATCTCCAAGAATCGCACACCCCGTTGCTCCTGTGAAAATCCACGCTGTGCGTCCCCCTCACCCCGACCCTCTCCCCGGGGGGGAGAGGGAGATTGCCCCGGGTGGTCGAAGGGCGGGAACACGCATTCTCTCCGCCCTCCCCGGCTGGCCGCTGCTCGTCGGCCTGCTGGTGCTGCTGCCGGTCCTGCGCCTTTTGTGGGAGGCCGGCGACGCCGCGGTGCTGACCCGCGTGCTGAACTCTCCTACGACGTGGCGGGCCACGACCAACAGCATCGCCATCGCGGCCGGCGCCACGCTGGCGGCGGCGCTGATCGGCGGGCCCTTCGCCCTGCTGATCGGGCTGACGAACCTGCGCGCCCGCACGGCGATGAGCTTCGCCCTGATCCTGCCGCTGATGATCCCCCCGCAGATCGTGGCGATGGCCTGGACCCATCTCGCAGGCTCCGGCAGCCCGATCCTGAAGCCGCTGGGGCTGGCTCCCCCGGTCGGCACGGCGAACCCGGTGCAGTCGTCCGCCGGCATGATGCTGGTGATGGGGATCGAGCATGCGCCGCTGGTCTTCCTCGCCCTGCGCGCGGCGCTGCGCGCCATCCCCGGCGACGTGCTGGAGGCGGCGCGGGCGTCGGGCGCCGGGCCGTGGCGGGCGGTGCGCGGCGTGGTGCTGCCGCTCTGCCTGCCGGGGCTGGTCGCCGGGCTGGCCATGGCCTTCGTTGCGGCGCTGGGGAATTTCGGGGTGCCGGCGCTGCTCGGCGTGCCGGCCGGCATTCCGATGCTGCCGACACTGATCTACCGGCGGCTGGCCGGCTTCGGGCCGTCGGCCCTGCCGGAGGTGGCGGTGCTGGCGGCGCTGATCGGCCTCGTCGCCTGCCTGGGCATCGCGCTCCAGACCATCCTGCAAGCACGCATCGCCAGCCGCCTGCCCGGCGGCGCCCGGCCGCTGGCCGAGCTGCCGCTCGGGGCGGCCCGCGCGCCGGTGGAACTGCTCGCCTGGGGCGTGCTGGCGCTGCTGGTCGCCGCACCGCTGACGGCGCTGCTGGCGACCAGCCTCGTCAGCGTTTATGGCCTGCCCATAGGTTTCGGTACGCTGACGCTGGCCCATTACCGCGAGGTGCTGGCGCTCGATCAGGTCGGGCGGGCCTTCGCCAATTCGCTGCTGCTGTCGGGATCGGCGGCGACGCTGCTCGCCCTGCTGGCGGTGCCGCTGGCCCATGCGATGACGCTGGCCGGCGGACGCGGGCGGATCGCGCGGACGGTCGGCGTGCTGGTGGAGCTGCCGCATGCCGTGCCGGGGGTGGTGCTGGGCATCGGCTGCATCCTGCTGTTCCTGAAACCGCTGCCGGGGCTGGGCGTCAGCCTGTACGGCACGCTGTGGATCATCCTGGCGGCCTATCTGGTCCGCTTCCTGCCGCTGGCCCTGCGGCCGGTGCAGGCGGCCTGCGCGGCACTCGACCCGACGGTGGAAGAAGCCGCCCGCGCGCTGGGCGCCGGACCGCTGCGGCGGCTGGTGACGGTGGTGGCGCCGCTGGTCGCCCCGGCGGCGGCGGCCGGCGGGCTGCTGGTCTTCCTGACCGCCTTCAACGAGCTGACCGTCTCCATCTTGCTGTGGTCGCAGGGGCGCGAGACGCTGGGCGTCGTCGTCTATGCGCTGGAGGAAGGCGGCAGCCCGACGCTGGGCGCCGCGCTGGGCGTCATCGCCATCCTGGTGGTGCTGGCGGCGATGCTCGCCGCCGGCAGGTTCGGCCGCCGCCTGCCGCCGGGCGTGGTGCCCTGGCGAAGTTAAGCCAGACCCGCCGCCTTGCGTACCACCTCCAGCACGCTCAGCACGTCGCGTGCCTGTTCGGCGGTCACCGGCGGCGGAGCGCCGTCGAGGATGGCGGCGGCCACGCCGCGGTAGAAGGCGGGATAATCGCCGGGCAGCGTCTCCACCCGGCGCTCCGTCCCGTCGGCACGGACCAGCAAGGCATGGTTTTCCGGGTCGTCGGCGCCCCAGCCGGGTTCGGTCGGCAGGCGGCCGGCGCGGAGCGCCGCCTCCTGCCCGTCGATGCCGTGCTTGAGGAAGCTGCCGCCGTCGCCATGCAGCTGGAAGCGCGGCCCCGGCCGACAGACCACCGTCCCGCAATGCAGGATCGCCCGCATCGGCCCATAGCCGAGCACGATGTGGAACCAGTCGTCGACCTCAGCGTCCGGCCGCTGGGCGCCGACGTCGGCGAGGATGCGGTCGGGCATGCCGAACAGCGTCACCGCTTGGTCGATCAGGTGGGCGCCGAGGTCGAACAGCACGCCTGAGCCGGGCAGCGTCCGTTCGCGCCAGCCCTGCTTGATCTGCGGGCGGAAGCGGTCGTAATGCGCCTCGTAATGATAGGGGCGGCCGACCTCGCCCGCCTCCAGGCAGGCGCGCAGGGTCAGGAAGTCGTTGTCCCAGCGCCGGTTGTGGAAGACGGTCAGCAGCCGGCCCTGCCGCCGGGCCAGCTCGATCAGCTCACCGGCCTCCGCCGCGCTGGTCGCCATCGGCTTGTCGATCACCACATGCTTGCCGGCCAGCAGAGCCTCGCGGGCAAGCGGGGCGTGGCTGGTGTTGGGGGTGGCGATCACCACGAGGTCGATGGCGGGGTCGGCGATCACCGCCTCCGCCGTCGTCGCCTCCGCCCCCGGTGCAGCGCGGCGGATGTCGTCGATGCGCGAACTGGCGACCGCCGTCAGGCGCAGGCGCGGTTCGCTCAGGATCAGCGGCGCGTGGAACACCGACCCGGCAAGGCCGAACCCCAGCAGACCGACCGACAGGCTCTTCATCGTCCAGTGTCCTCTTCGCAAAAGGCTTGCCCGACAGACCATGGCCCCCGCCCGGCCCCGGCGCAACAGCGCCCGCACCGGCATAGCATCGTCCCGGCCGGGCGGGCGGAGGTCTGTGTAACGGTTGCGTAACAAGGCGGGCGCCGGGAAAGCGCCGCGTTACCAAATTGTCCGCCCCGCCCATCATCGGCAGCGTACAGTGACCGCCAAGCGAACGACCGCCGGACAAGCCTTTTGCCGCAGCGGTCCAACAGCAACGCGTCACGGGAGGGAACCGACATGCGCGACCTGCATCCGTGTGCGACGCCGGCCCGAAAGCCGGCCCGAAGGCCGATGAGGCTCGCACCATGACCTTGCAGACCCCATCCTACCGCCCGGCAGCCGGAGAAGAGGCCGCCCCCGGCAGCGCCGCCCCGCCCAAGTCGGGCGGGCTGCGCGCGCTGGCGCAGCGGCACCTGTCCAAGCTGGTGGTCGCCCCGTCCTTCGCGGCGATCCTGCTGTTCGTCTACGGCTTCATCGTCTGGACGGTCTATATCAGCTTCACCAACTCCAAGATGCTGCCGTCCTACGAGCTGGTCGGCGCCGATGCCTTCTCCAAGCTGTGGCGGATCGAGCGCTGGTACGTCGCCATCGAGAATCTGCTGATCTTCGGCGGGCTGTTCATCGGCATCAGCCTGATCGTCGGCATCCTGCTGGCGGTGCTGCTCGACCAGCGCATCCGCGGCGAAGGGGCGTTGCGCACCATCTATCTCTACCCGATGGCGCTCAGCTTCATCGTCACCGGCACCGCCTGGAAATGGATCCTCAATCCCGGCATCGGCATCCAGCAATTCGTGCGCGACCTGGGCTTTCCCGGCTTCACCTTCGACTGGATCGTCCAGCAGGACACCGCCGTCTACACGCTGGTGATCGCCGCGGTCTGGCAAAGCTCCGGCTTCGTCATGGCGCTTTTCCTGGCCGCTCTCCGCGGTGTCGATCAGGAGATCATCAAGGCGGCCTATCTCGACGGCGCCAGCCTGCCGCGCATCTATTGGGGCATCGTCCTGCCGTCGATCCGGCCGGTGTTCATGAGCGCCTTCGTCATCCTCGCCCACCTCGCGGTCAAGAGCTACGACCTCGTGGTGGCGCTGACCGGCGGCGGTCCGGGCTATGCGTCCGACCTGCCGGCGACCTTCATGTACGAGATGACCTTCCGCCGCAACCAGATCGCCATCGGCTCGGCCAGCGCGCTGATGATGCTGGCGACCGTGGTGGCGATCATCGTGCCCTATCTCTATTCCGAACTGAAGGGAGGCAAGCGTGTCTAGCCTGACCTCCGCCCTGCCGCCGGCGCAGGGCACCGGCGCCCGCATCGCCCGCTGGGGCCTGTACCTGATCCTCCTGCTGTTCGCGGCCTATTACCTGCTGCCGCTGCTGCTGATGATCGCCACCTCATTCAAGAGTCCGGAGGAAATCCGCACCGGGTCGCTGCTGTCGCTGCCGCGCGATTTCAGCCTGGATGCCTGGAGCTATGCCTGGAACCGCGCCTGCATCGGCGCCGACTGCCGCGGCATGGCGCCCTATTTCCTCAACTCCCTCGTCATCGTCGGGCCGGCGGTGATCATCTCCACCCTGTTCGGGGCGCTGAACGGCTATGCCCTGACCAAGTGGCGGTTCCGCGGCGCCAACATCGTCTTCGGCATGATCCTGTTCGGCAGCTTCCTGCCCTCGCAGGTGATCCTGCTGCCGATGGCGCAGACGCTTGGCTTCCTCGGGCTGGCCGGCAGCGCCGGCGGGCTGATCCTGGTCCATGTGGTGTACGGCCTAGCCTTCACCACTTTGTTCTTCCGCAACTATTACGTCAGCATCCCCGACGATCTGGTGAAGGCCGCGACCATCGACGGCGCCGGCTTCTTCCAGATCTTCACCAAGATCATGCTGCCGCTGTCGCTGCCGATCCTGGTGGTGACGATCATCTGGCAGTTCACCCAGATCTGGAACGACTTCCTGTTCGGGGCGTCCTTCGCGGCGGGCGGCGCGCAGCCGGTGACGGTCGCGCTGAACAACCTCGTCAACACCACCACCGGCGTGAAGCAGTACAACGTCGACATGGCGGCGGCGATGATCGCCGGCCTGCCCACCCTCGTCGTCTATGTGCTCGCCGGGAAATACTTCATCCGCGGTCTGACCGCCGGCTCCGTCAAGGGGTGATCTTCCGATGGCGACTCTCAGCATCAACAATGTCCGCAAGCAGTATGGCAGCGTCGAGGTCCTGAAGGGCATCGACCTGGACCTGACGGACGGCGAATTCCTTGTCCTGCTCGGTCCGTCGGGCTGCGGGAAATCCACCCTGCTCAACATGATCGCCGGCCTGGAGACGATCAGCGCCGGCGAGATCCGCATCGACCAGCGCGTGGTCAACGAGGTCCATCCCAAGGACCGCGACATCGCCATGGTGTTCCAGTCCTACGCGCTCTATCCCAACATGACGGTGGCGCGGAACATCGGCTTCTCGCTGGAAATGCGCGGGCAGGCCAAGCCGGAGCGCGAGGGCGCCGTCCGCCGCGTCGCCAAGCTGTTGCAGATCGAGCATCTGCTCGACCGCAAGCCGGCGCAGCTGTCGGGCGGCCAGCGCCAGCGCGTCGCCATGGGCCGCGCCCTGGTCCGCGATCCCAAGGTGTTCCTGTTCGACGAGCCGCTGTCCAACCTGGACGCCAAGCTGCGCGTCGACATGCGCACCGAGATCAAGAAGCTGCACCAGCGGCTCGGCACCACCGTGGTCTACGTCACCCACGACCAGATCGAGGCGATGACGCTGGCCAGCCGCATCGCCATCATGAAGGAGGGCGTCGTCCAACAGTTCGCTCCGCCGCAGGAGGTCTATGAGCGGCCGGCCAACATGTATGTGGCGAGCTTCATCGGCTCCCCCACCATGAATTTCGTGCGCGGCACGCTGTCGGCGGAGGGCGACCGGCTGGGCGTCAGCATCGGGCGCGAGCGCAGCGGCTTCCTGCCGCTGTTCCAGGCGCCGGAGCAGGCCGGAAGCTGGCTGGGCCAGGAGGTGATCCTGGGCATCCGTCCGGAGGCCATCACCTGCTACGACCCGGCGATCGCCGCCGGCAACCCGGCGCTGGTGAAGGTGGCCTGCGGCGTCAATGTGCTGGAGCCGACCGGCGCCGACACCATCACCTATGTCGAGCTGAACGGCCATGAGGTGGTCGCCCGCATCAAGCCGAGCGACCGGGTGGCGGAGGGCGAAACCGCCGACTTCATGATCGACATGGCGCGGGCCAACCTGTTCGACCCGAAGACCGAACAGCGGATTTAAGCGTCCGGAGCCCCGGCGATAATCCCCTCTCCCCCCCGGGGAGAGGGGGATTTTTTCCGACCCAGCGTGATTTCCAGCGCCGTTGACGGTTAACAGGCCGGCTCAATCCGCCCGCAAGGCGGGGGCGGGCCAGGGTCTGCCATCGGGCAGGACCCGTTCCGTCATGGGGAATGCGCTGATGAACTTCACCATCAATGGGCAAAGCGTCGAGGTCGAGGCGGACATCCGCAGTTCGCTGCTCGACCTCCTCCGCAACAGTCTGGGTTTCACCGGGACCAAGAAAGGGTGCGACCAGGGCGCCTGCGGCGCCTGCACCGTTCTGGTCGACGGCGAACGCATCAATTCCTGTCTGGCGCTGGCGGTCCAGTATCAGGGCCGCAGCATCACCACCGTCGAAGGGCTGGGCAGCGACGGCGCCCTGCATCCGTTGCAGCAGGCCTTCGTCGAGCATGACGGCTTCCAGTGCGGCTACTGCACGCCCGGCCAGCTCTGTTCCGCCGTCGGCATGGCGCGCGAGATCGAGCGCAACATCCCGAGCGTCGTCACCGCCGACCTGTCGGCGGGCAGCGTCGCCATCGACGAGACCGAACTGCGCGAACGCATGAGCGGCAATCTCTGCCGTTGCGGCGCCTACAACGGCATCGTCGAGGCCATCTCCGAAACGCTGGGCAAGATGCAGGAAGGGGCACGGGCATGAACCCCTTCAGCTATGAACGGGCCGCCGACGCGGCCGCCGCCATTGGATTGGCGAAAGGCAATACCGCGGCGCGCTATCTTGGCGGCGGCACCAATCTGGTCGATCTGATGCGCGAGACGGTCGAACGGCCGGAGATGCTGGTCGACGTCACCGGCCTGTCACACAAGATCGAGCCGCGCTCAGACGGCGGCCTGCTGATCGGGGCGGCGGCGACCAACACCGCGCTGGCCGCAGATGCGCATGTCCGCACGCAGTACCCGCTTCTCTCCCGCGCGATCCTCGCCGGGGCCAGCGCCCAGATCCGCAACATGGCGACGGTCGGCGGCAACATCCTGCAACGCACGCGCTGCCGCTATTTCTACGATACGGCTGCGGCCTGCAACAAACGGGAGCCGGGGGCCGGCTGCGACGCGCGCGACGGCTTCAACCGCTACCACGCCATCCTCGGCGCGTCGCCGGCCTGCGTCGCCACCCATCCGTCCGACATGTGCGTGGCGCTCGCCGCCCTCGACGCGACGGTGCATCTGGACGGGCCGGACGGGCCGCGCAGCATGGCACTTGCCGACCTGCACCGGCTGCCGGGCGACCGGCCGGACATCGAGACGGAGCTGAAGCCGGGCGAGCTGATCGCCGCGGTCGAACTCCCGCCCCTGCCCTTCGCCCGCCGCTCGACCTACCGCAAGGTGCGCGACCGCGCCAGCTATGCCTTCGCGCTGGTGTCGGTCGCCGCCGCCCTCGATCTCGCCGAGGACGGGACGGTGCGCGACGTGCGGCTGGCGCTCGGCGGCGTCGCCCACAAGCCGTGGCGGGCCTCGGCGGCGGAAGCGGCGCTGAAGGGCCGGCCGGCCGATCCGGAGAGCTTCCGCGCCGCGGCGGAGGCGGAATTGGCCGCCGCGGCCGGGCTTCGCGACAACACGTTCAAGATCGAGCTGGCGAAACGGACCATCGTCGCCGTCCTCGGCGACCTGACAGGAGACGAAGCATGAGCGCGCACTCCGACGCCGCCGCTTCCCGGCCCGGCCGCTGGCAGCCGGCGGTCACGCAGGATCCTCTGCTGCAAAAGCATGGGGCATTGGGCCAGCCGGTTTCGCGCATCGAAGGACCGCTGAAGGTCCAGGGCAAGGCGCGTTTCGCCGCCGAGTTTCCCTATGAGGGTCTCTGCTACGCCGCACTCGCCTTCAGCACCATCGCGCGCGGGCGGATCACCGCGCTCGACACCGCGGCGGCGGAGGCGGCGCCCGGCGTCGTGCTGGTGATGACCCACCGCAACGCGCCGCGGATGAAGGCGCCGTCGCTGATGATGTCGTCGCCGACCGCCGCCGGGGCAAGCGACCTGCCGGTCATGCAAAATGACGAGATCCATTGGAACGGCCAGCCCATCGCCGTCGTGCTCGCCGAGACGCAGGAGCAGGCCGACCATGCCGCCTCGCTGGTGACGGCCGGCTATGCGCCGCTGCCGGCGGTGACGTCCTTCGACGAGGCCAGGAAGACGCCGCGCCAGCTCGACAACATCCTGGGCCAGCCGCCGGTGGTCGAGATCGGCGACGCCGAGGCGGCGCTGAAGGGTGCGGCGGTGCAGGTCGACCAGATCTACCGGACGCCGCGGCACAACCACAACGCCATCGAACTGCACGCCGCGACCGTCGCCTGGACCGGCGACGAGCTGCGGGTGCATGACGCCAGCCAGCTTCTCGACCTGACCGCCGGGCAGCTGGCCGACATCTTCGGGCTGGAGGCGGGCAAGGTCCGGGTCTCCTCCCCCTATGTCGGCGGCGGCTTCGGCGGCAAATGCCTGTGGGACCACCAGATCCTCGCCTGCGCCGCCGCGAAGCTCGCCGGCCGGCCGGTGCGCATCATGCTGTCGCGCGAGGGGGTGTTCCGCATCGTCGGCGGCCGGACGCTGACCGAGCAGCGGGTGGCGCTGGGCGCCAGCACCGACGGCAGGCTCGACGCGCTGATCCACACCGGCATCGCGGCGATGACCGAACACAACTCCTGCCCCGAGCAATTCACCTTCCCGACCCGCCACCTCTATGCCGCCAAGTCGGTCCGGCTGGCCCAGGAGGTCGCCGACATGGACATGCTGGCGAACACCTTCATGCGGGCGCCCGGCGAGTCCGTCGGCACCTTCGCGCTGGAATGCGCCATCGACGAGCTGGCCGAAAAGCTGGGCCTCGACCCCATCGAACTGCGGCGGCGCATCGAGCCGGAGAAAGACCCGACCAGCGGCAAGCCCTTCTCCGCCCGCCACCTGA
The DNA here is from genome assembly GCF_003116035.1 of Azospirillum sp. TSH64. GTDB lineage: Bacteria > Pseudomonadota > Alphaproteobacteria > Azospirillales > Azospirillaceae > Azospirillum. The sequence continues at coordinate 6,375,392 of NZ_LGQW01000015.1, read as the reverse complement.
TCGACGCCTATCAGAAGGGTGCCGAACGGTTCGGCTGGGAGCGCCGCAGCCCGACGCCGCGCCAGCGGCGGGACGGCGAGTGGCTGATCGGCATGGGATGCGCCACGGCGACCTACCCCTATCACCGCTTCCCCGGCGGGGCGGCGCGGATCAGGCTGACGGCCGGCGGGCAGGTCACCGTCTCGACCGCGGTGCACGACATGGGGATGGGCACGGCGACGGCACAGGTCCAGCACATCGCCGCCCGGCTCGGCGTGCCGCTCGACAAGGTCAGCTTCGAGTATGGCGACACCAGCCTGCCGCGCGGGGTGATCGCCGGCGGCTCGACCCAGACCGCCTCCATCGGCGGCGCCGTCATCGCGGCGACGGAGGTCTTCGTAGAGGAGCTGCTGAAGCTCGCCGGCAACGATTCGCCGCTGGCCGGCCTGTCGCTGGCCGAGGTCGAGACGCGGGACGGCGGCATCGGCCACCGCGACGATGCCGCGCGCTTCGAGAGCTATGAGTCGATCCTGCGCCGGGCGGGACGCGGCGAGCTGGTCTGCGAGGCCGAAGCCCCGCCACCGGCGGAAATGGAAGCCTTCTCGATGCATTCCTACGGCGCGCAGTTCTGCGAGGTCCGGGTCAGCGAAGTCACCGGCGAGGTCCGCGTCTCGCGCTTCCTCGGCTCCTTCGACGCCGGCCGCATCCTGAACGCCAAGACGGCGACCAGCCAGTTCAAGGGCGGCATCATCATGGGGATCGGGCTGGCGCTGACCGAGGAGACCAACTTCGATCCGCGCACCGGCCGCATCGTCAACGCCTCGCTCGCCGATTACCACGTGCCGGTGCAGATGGACGTTCCCGCCATCGAAATCCTCTACACCGACATCCCCGACCCGCAAGCGCCGATGGGCGCCCGCGGCATCGGCGAGATCGGCATCACCGGCGTCGGCGCCGCGGTCGCCAACGCCGTCTACAACGCCACCGGCAAGCGCATCCGCGACCTGCCGATCACGCTCGACAAGCTGATGTGACGCTTCAAAGGCTTCGATTTGGGAATTCGGTTCACAGGTGATATGGCGGGAGAGGCGGTTTGCAGAGTGCCTCTCCCGTCCTAAGTCTCCTTCCCAAGCGAAAAGATGCGCTGCGGCGCTGGTTAGGAGAGAGAGCAGGATGCAGACCGTGAAAGCGAATGGCGCCGAAATCCCCGCGCTGGGCTTCGGCGTTTTCCGCATGTCGGACGAGGAGGTCGAGCGGGTGGTGCCGGCGGCGCTGGAAGCCGGCTTCCGCCATTTCGACACCGCGCAGATCTACCGCAACGAGGCCGCCCTAGGCCGTGCCCTGCAAGCCGCAGGCGCCCGGCGCGACGAGCTGTTCCTGACCACCAAGGTGTGGGTCGACAAGTACAGCCCCGGCCCGTTCGCCGCGTCGGTGGATGAGAGCCTGGAGAAGCTGAAGGTCGACCGGGTCGATCTGCTGCTGCTGCACTGGCCGGCCGATCAGGTCGCCATCGCCGACCAGATCGAGATGCTGAACGCGGTACAGGCCGCCGGCAAGACCCGCTTCATCGGCGTCAGCAACCAGAACATCGCCCAGCTGCGGGAGTCGGTCGAGCGCAGCCAGGCCCCCATCGTCACCAACCAGATCGAGGTCCATCCCTATCTCGACCAGAGCGCGATGGCGGCGGCGGCGAGCGAGCTGGGCGTGGCGATCACCGCCTATTACGCCATGGCCGACGGCAAGGTGCCGCGCGATGCGGAATTGCAGCGGATCGGCGCCAAGTACGGCAAGACGGCGGCGCAGGTGACGCTGCGCTGGCTGATCCAGTTGGGCCACATCGTGCTGTCGAAGACCGCCAAGCCGGAACGGGTGCCGGAGAATTTCGCGCTGTTCGACTTCGCGCCGGATGACAGCGACATGGCGGCGATTGCGAAGCTGGCGCAACCGAACGGGCGGATCGTGAGCCCGGCGGGTCTGGCGCCGACTTGGGACAAGTGAGAATGCAGCGGGATTGATGGATGGGGCGCGTGAGCTTATCGGCTCACGCGCCGATCAGCATGTCCAAAGCTGCGACGATGACGGTGTCCTCCGCCAGCAAGTTGCCGACATGAGGGCCGAGTTCCGAAAGCATCACAGCACCGGCGAACTGCGTCACCATGACATGTGGGCGACCCTCGACGGAAAACACGGGATTGAGACGCGCTGCCGGACGCGGAGCCTTGTCCGGTGGCAGCAGCGGAGCGACAAAACGAGTGTTCAAGTCGCGCAGGATGTCGGCCTGAAGGTCGAGCAGATAACCCGGCCCATCCAACCGGCGATGAATATCGAAACGCGCCATCAGTAAGGCCGGTTCTTCGCCAGCGGAAGGCCATGTGCTTCGACATAGGCATTGGACGACTGAATGGCTTCCCGATTCTCCTCCAGCCATTGCCTGTCGCGCAACTCGGCGATCTGCTGCGCCAGTCCGCGTTCACAGGCGCGCGAAACATTGATGCCGAGCGCCTTGGCCTGCTCCAGCAAATCACTGTTCAGGCTGATGTTGGTTGCCCGCCTGGGTGCGGACATATCGAACGTATAGCGCTCGCCAGCCATCGAACCCTCCATGACAATGCGCATGAATGATGCGCATGAACAACGCACAAATCAAGCCACAACCCCGAGATACACGCATAGACATTCACAACATCCGCGGCAGCGTCACCCTGACCCGCAAGCCGCCGCTGGCGCGGTTGCTCAGCTCGATGCGGCCCTGGTGCGCCTCGACTATGGATTTCACGATGGACAGGCCGAGCCCGCTGCCGCCGGTCTTGCGGTTGCGCGAGCCCTCCAGCCGGACGAAGGGCTTGAAGACGTTGGCGATCTCCGCCTCCGGGATGCCCGGCCCCTCGTCGCAGACATCGACGACGATCTCGGCGGCGTCGGCATCGACGGAGATGGTGGCGCGCTCGCCGTACTTGATGGCGTTGTCGATCAGGTTGGCGAAGGCGCGGCGCAGGCTGGACGGGCGGCCGGCGAGGCGGAGCTGGCGTGCCTGCTCGAAACGGTCGCTGCGCTCCACCCCGCCGCCGAAGATGGTGCGGACGGCGGCGAACTGGAGCGGCGGCGGTTCCTGGTAGGTCACAGGCGAGCCGGTGTCGGCATAGTCGTCGCACAGGCTCTGCAGCAGGCTGGCGAAGGCGACCACCTCGACCTCCTCGCGCAGCACGTCGTCGCCGAGAAACTCCAGCGTCGCGGTGACCATCGCCGCCATCTCGTCGATGTCGGCCATCATCTTGGCGCGCAGCGCATCGTCATCGACATATTCGGCACGCAGACGCAGCCGCGTCGCCGGGGTGCGCAAATCGTGGCTGATCGCCGCCAGCAGATGGGTCCGCCCCTCCATCAGGTCGCGGAGCGCGTTGCGCGCCTGGTTGAAGGCGCGGGCGAGCGAGGCGACCTCCTCCGGCCCATCCTCCGGCAGGGGACGGGGGTGCAGGCGGTCGTGCGGGCGGGTCGCCTGTTCGGCCAGCGATTCCAGCGGGCGGACCAGCCGGCCGGGCAGCCAGAGCAGCAGCCCCAGCGCCAGACCGAAGGCGGCCAGACCGGCCAGCACCATCTCGAACGGCGTGGTGCGCGGCCGCCAGAAGCGCGGGCTGGCGAACTCCAGCCAGCCGCCGCCGGCAAGCTGGACATAGACGCGGGCGTCGCGCAGCTGGGCCGCCGTGTCCTCCGCCACCAGGGAGAGGGATTCCGCCAGCGTCTGGGCACGGGCGGAATGGACGGACAGCAGGGCGCGCTGGACGGCGACGAACACCGGGCGGGGTGCGTCCAGCACCCCCTCCAGCATCCAGCCGGCGGGCACCGTCGGCATGCCGGGCCCCTGCCAGGACACCGACAGGTCGGGCAGCCCGCTCAACGCCAGCGCCGGCCCGGCAGCGATCCCGTCCAGCAGCGCGCGGTCGGCCGCCTCCACCGCCGCCGCCATCGCCGGTCCCAGCCGGTGGGCGGTCAGCAGCTCCCGTGCGCGGTCGTCGACCAGCTGCATGCCGACCAGTGCCCCGCCATGGGTCAGCACCAGCAGCGCCACCATCGCCGCCAGGATGCGGTGGCGCAGCCGGGCGGCGCGCATCTGGGCCGGCAGCAGGCGTTCAAACGCCACGGCTTATCCCGGAAGAGGCGGCTTCGCCCTGGTCCACCACCGTCGCGGTGAACTGGTAGCCGATGCCGCGCACCGTCTTGATCAGGCCGGAGCCGCCCGGCCCCTCCTCCAGCTTGCGGCGCAGGCGGCTGATCTGGATGTCGATGCTGCGGTCGAAGGGGATCGAGGTGTCGCCGCGGTGCTTCTCCAGCAGCTCGGTGCGCTCCACCACCTGGGGGGCGCGCTCCAGCAGCGTGCCGAGCAGGGCGTATTCACCCTGGCTGAGATGGACCACCACCCGGTCCGGCGTGCGCAGTTCCCGCCGCCCCTGGTCGAGCGACCAGCCGGCGAAGCCCAGCACGCGCGGCCGCTCGCGCACCGGCTCCGGCCCGCCGCAGCGGCGCAGGATGGCACGGATGCGGGCCAGCAGTTCGCGCGCGCTGAAGGGCTTGACCAGATAATCGTCGGCACCGACCTCCAGCCCGACGATGCGGTCGACCTCGCTGCCCATCGCGGTCAGCATGATGACGGGGGTCTCCGACTTGGCACGCAGGCCGCGGCACAGGCTGGTCCCGTCCTCCCCCGGCAGCATGACGTCGAGCACGATGAGATCGACCGGCCATTGCGCCAGCACCCGCGCCATCTCGCGCCCGTCGCCGGCGGTGGAGACGCGGAAGCCGCTCTTCACCAGGAAATCATGCAGCATGTCCCGGATCTCGGGATCGTCGTCCACGACCAGGAGATGGCGCGCGCGCTCCATGGCGTCCCTTCCCTCTTCCGTTCCCTGCCCCGCGGAGAGGGGCTTTCTTGTTCGTTGGGCCCGAGTGTAGCCTCCCGCGCCGGTCCGGGTACAGTGCGCCGCGCGGGCCGCTTTGTAACGGTTGCGTAACAGCGGCGCGGCCGTGATAAGGCGTTGTTACCAAATAATCCGGGCGCCGAATTGCACGCGGGATAGAGTTCCTCCAACGGCCGGACGGCTGACAGCCCAAGGCCAACTCGAAGATCGAACGAAGACAGGGAACAGGGGGAAATGTCCAAAATGCCGTCTCTCAGCAAATCCATCCCCGGCATGACAGCGACCAGCATGGTTGCCCTGGCCACCGTCATGGCCGGCGCGTTGATGGCCGTGCCCGCCAAGGCCGAGCCGGCGGTGGAGGTTCTGCACTACTGGACCTCCGGCGGCGAATCGAAGGCAGCGGGCGCGCTGCGCCAGGATTTCGAGGCGGCGGGCGGCAAGTGGATCGATGCGCCGGTCGCGGGCGGCGGCGGCGACGCGGCCAGCACCGTGCTGCGTTCCCGCGTGCTGGCCGGCGACCCGCCGAACGCCGTGCAGCTGAAGGGCCCGAACATCAAGGACTGGGCGGCGCAGGGCAAGCTGGCGACGCTGGACGAGGTCGCCAAGGCGGAGAACTGGGACGCCATCCTGCCGCCGCAGATCCGCGACGTGGTGACCTACAAGGGCCATTACTACGCGGTGCCGGTGAACATCCACCGCGTCAACTGGATGTGGGTCAACCCGAAGGTCATGGAGAAGGCCGGCGTCGCCATCCCGAAGACCTGGGACGAGTTCAACGCCGCCGCCGACAAGCTGAAAGCCGCCGGCATCATCCCGCTGGCCCATGGCGGCCAGCCCTGGCAGGAAGGCGCGCTGTTCGAGGACGTCACCCTCGGCCTCGGCGGTCCCGACTTCTACCGCAAGGCCCTGGTGGAGCTGGACGCCAAGGCGCTGACCAGCGACACGATGGTCAAGGTGTTCGACCAGATGCGCAAGCTGCGCGGCTATGTCGATGACGGCTTCCCCGGCCGCGAATGGAACCTCGCCGCCGGCCTGCTGATGAACGGCCAGGCCGCCATGCAGATCATGGGCGACTGGGAAAAGGGCGAGCTGACCGCCGCCGGCAAGGTGCCGGGCAAGGATTTCGTCTGCGCCCATGTGCCGGGCCAGTTCGGCTATATCGTGAACTCCGACAGCTTCGTCATGTTCAGCTCGGCCAACGCCGACCGCGCCGCCGGCCAGAAGCTGCTGGCCAAGCTGATCCTGGGCAAGAAGTTCCAGGAGACCTTCAACGTGCTGAAGGGCTCGATCCCCGCCCGCCAGGACATGGCGCGCGACAGCTTCGACGAATGCGCCGTCAAGTCGATGGACGATCTGAAGACCGCCATCGACACCAACAGCGCGGTTCCGTCGATGGCCCACGAGATGGCGGTCCCCGGTGCGGTCCGCGGCGCCTTCCTGGATGTCGTCACCGCCCACTTCAACTCCACCATGACCTCGCAGGAGGCGGTGAAGCGTCTGGCCGAAGCCGTCGATCTGGCGAAATAAGCCTCGGTTTTCCTTGTTTATCCTCTCTCCTCTGGTGTTGCGTGTGACCTTGAAAAGCCCCTCTCCCGCCTGGGAGGGGGGCTTCTTTTCGTTTGCGTGCCTGAGCAGGACTCAGGGCGTGATCGCCACCTTCAGCACGCCGTCGCGCTGGTGGCCGAACAGGTCGTAGGCCTCCTCGATCCGCTCCAGCGGGAAGCGGTGGGTGACCAGCGGCTTGAGGTCGACACGGCCGGAGGCGACGACGCCCATCAGCCGGCGCATCCGCTCCTTGCCGCCGGGGCAGAGCGAGGTGACGATGGTGTGGTCGCCGAGACCGGCGGCGAACGGCCCCAGCGGCAGGCGCAGGTCGCCGGAATAGACGCCGAGGCTGGACAGCGTGCCGCCCGGCCGCAGCACGCGCAGCGCCGCCTCGAAGGTCGCCTGGGTGCCCAGCGCCTCGATGGCGACATCGACGCCGCGGCCGTCGGTCAGCCGCAGGATTTCCTCCACCGGATCGGTTTGACGGAAATCGACCGCATGGTCGGCCCCCATCCGCCGCGCCATCTCCAGCCGCACCGGCACGGTGTCGACGGCGATGATGGTGGTGGCGCCCTTCAGCCTGGCGCCTGCGGTGGCGCACAGGCCGATGGGACCTTGCGCGAACACCGCCACCGTGTCGCCGATGCGGATGTTGCCGCGCTCCGCCCCGGCGAAGCCGGTGGACATGATGTCGGGGCACATCAGCACCTCCTCGTCCGTCAGCCCGTCGGGCACCGGGGCGAGGTTGACCATCGCGTCGGGGACCAGCAGGTATTCGGCCTGGGAGCCGTCGATGCTGTTGCCGAAGCGCCAGCCGCCCAGCGGCTTCCAGCCATGCCTGGTGCCGGCGCCGTCCTGGGAATGGCAGCCGCACAGGCAGGCGTTGCTGTGGCCGCTGGGGGTGATGGCCCCGGCGATCACCCGCTGCCCCTCGCGGTAGCCGGTGACGGCGGAGCCCAGCTTCTCGACGATGCCGACCGGCTCATGGCCGATGGTCAGGCCGCGGGCGACCGGATATTCGCCCTTCAGGATGTGGATGTCGGTGCCGCAGATCGTCGTCGTCGTGATGCGGATCAGCGCGTCGAGCGGCCCGACGTCGGGGATCGGCTTGTCGTCCAGCACGATGCGGCCCGGTTCGACGAACACCGCCGCTTTCATCATGACCATGGCGTCCTCCCAGTATGGTGGTCGCCGGTCGGGGGGCTGTTTGGCGTGACCTTCGCAAACGGCCCGCGGCCGGCGCTGTGCTTCACGCCGGCCAGTCTACGCGGCGGGGAGGACGTTCGCATTGACGCAGATTGGCCGGTCGCGGGAAATCGCCCTCCCCCGCTCCAGCATGGCCTGTTTTTCAGCAGATGGCGGGACCGTCGCCCGCGGACGACGCCGCCTGGCAGCAGGGAAAGCGCAGGGTCGCCTTCAACCCACGCTCCGGCCTCGGCTCGATGTCGAGGCTGCCGCGCAGTTGCAGGGCAAGCAGCCGCATGATCCGGCCGCCCAGCCCGGTCCCCTGCGGCCGCTCGGACAGCATGCCCACGCCGTCGTCGCAGACGCGCAGCACGCACCCGGTTTCCTCCTTGCGGAAGCTCAGCTCGATGCGGCCGGCCCGGCCGTCGGGAAAGGCGTATTTCAGCGCGTTGGTGATCAGTTCGTTGGCGATGGTGCCGACCGCCACCGCGACGCTCATGTCGAGATCGGCATCGTCCACCTCGGCGATGACCGCCACCGGCCTGACCCCGACGACGCCGAGCTGGATATCCTCCACCAGGCTTTCCAGGAAATCCTTCGAACTGACGATGTTGACGCCTTCCACCCGGCGCAGCCGGACATAGACGCGGGCCAGCACGCCGATCCGCTCGATGGTGCCGCTGACGATGTCCTGTTCCGCCCCCGCCCCGGCCTTGTGGGCGGCGAGCGTCAGCTGGGCGCAGATCTGTTGCAGGTCGTTGCGGATCCGGTGATGGATCTCGTGCAGCATCAGATCCTTTTCCTCATTGGCGGCGGCAAGCCGGTCCGAATAGTCGCGCAGCCGCTCGTTCGCCCGGCGCAGGGCATGGGCGCCGCCGGCGATGCCGAAACCGAGGGCCATATAGATGAGGAAGGCCAGACGGTCGCCCGGCTCGGCGACCCACAGCATCCCCTCCGGCTTCATGAAGAACCAGGCCGAAAACAAACCCGACAGCGCAACCGCCAGATAGCCCGACCCGCGGTCGAACAGCAGGGCGATGACGAAGATGGTCGGGATGAAGAGCAGGAACGGGTATTTGAACAGCAGCGGATCGAGCGCATGGCGCACCAGCGCCGTCAGCCCGACCAGCAGCAGCGTGATCCCGTACTGTGCCCAGACGGCGCGTGGGAGGCTGGACGACAGCCGGCGAAAAAAGTCTTCCATACCCCGTTCCCTGCTCCGAACACCGCAACGGAACGGTAACAATCGGCGTGTGAAATCGGATGACCCGGGTATGCACACAAACATGTGACGAATTGCGTCCAGGCTCCGGTCGGCCATCTCGCCGGGCGAGTCTTTCGGGGGAGCCGGCCTTGGCCGCCGGCCCCGCACCCCCATCTGCAAGGTCAATCCCGAAAAACCGGAGGATCGTGATGCGCAGCACCCTGACCCTGTCGGCCACCGCCCCGATCGCCGCTCTCATTGCCGCCCTCGCCATCCCGCTTGCCCCGGCACAGGCACAACAGGGGCAAAGTCAGGCGCAGGCGGGCAATGCCCAGACGGTGAAGACCGTCCGCACCAGCGCCGGGCCGGTGGCGGTCAGCCGCGTCGCCGCCGGGCTGGAGCGGCCCTGGGGCATCGATTTCCTCCCCGACGGCCGGGCGCTGGTGACGGAAAAGCCGGGGCGGCTGCGCATCATGGCGCGCGACGGCTCGCTCTCCTCCCCGTTGGCCGGCACGCCGAAAATCTTCAACCAGGGCCAGGGCGGACTGATGGACGTGGCCGTCGATCCCGATTTCGCCCGCAACCGGATGATCTACCTCGCCTATGCCGAACCGGGGGATGGCGGCACCGCAGGCACGGCGCTCGCGCGCGGCACGCTGGGCGAGCGCGGCATCGAGGACTTCAAGGTGATTTTCCGCCAGACGCCCAAGGTGGACGGCGGCAACCATTTCGGCACCCGCATCGCCTTCGCGCCCGACGGCCACATCTTCCTGACGCTGGGCGAGCGCTACAAGTTCGATCCGGCGCAGAGCCGCGACAACACGCTGGGCAAGGTGGTCCGGCTGAACCGCGACGGCTCGGCTCCGAAGGACAATCCGTTCGCCGGTGAGGGGGCGACGGCCGGCGCCGTCTGGTCCTACGGCCACCGCAACATCGAGGCGGCGGCCATCGACCCGCGCAGCGGAGCGCTGTGGATCGCCGAGATGGGCCCGATGGGCGGCGACGAGCTGAACCGGCCGGAAGCGGGGAAGAATTACGGCTGGCCGCTGGTCAGCTGGGGCAAGCATTACGACGGCCGCGACATCCCCGACCCGCCGACCCGCAAGGAGTTCACCGACGCTGTCATCCACTGGACGCCGGTGATCTCGCCGTCGGGCATGGCCTTCTACACCGGCGGGCTGTTCCGCGACTGGCAGGGCAGCGCCCTGATCGGCGGCCTCAGCGCCAAGGGGCTGGTGCGCGTCGCCATCGATGGCACCGGGGCGAAAGAGGTGGAGCGCATTCCGCTCGACGCGCGCATCCGCGATGTGGCACAGGGTCCCGACGACGCCCTCTATGTCATCACCGATGGCGCCGACGGCGCGGTCTTGCGGCTGGCGCCGGCGAAATGACCGCCTGAAGAGCGGGCCGGAAGACGGGACAGGAAGTGGGACAGATGAGGATCAGGGATTACCGGCCGTCGGACGCGCCCGTCCTGGCGCAGCTTTACGCCCGCTCCGTCCGCGGCATCGGCCCCCGCTTCTACAGCGCCGAGCAGGTGGAGGCCTGGGCCGCCCGGGCGCCGACGGTGGAGCGGGTGCTGGAGGCCTATGGCGACGGCCGCGTCGCCCTGGTCGCAGTGGATGGCGACGACCGGGCGGTGGCCTTCAGCGACGTCGAGACCGACGGCCACATCAACTTCCTCTATTGCGCGCCCGAGGCCGCCGGCCGCGGCGTGATGTCGGCTCTGGTCGACGTGCTGGAGGCGCGCGCCCTGGTGCTCGGCCACCCCCGCCTGCATGTGGAGGCGAGCGAGGCCGCCCGCCCCTTCCTGCTGCGCCGCGGCTTCACCCTGCTGGCTCGCCGGGATCTCAAAATCGGCGATGTGCCGATCCACAACTACGCCATGGAGAAGTGGCTGGTCCCGGCGGCGCGCCTCAACCGGGCGTGAGGACCAGGGCGCCGCTGGTGTCCCGCCCCTCCAGCGCGCGATGGGCGTCCGCCGCGGCATCGAGCGGCAGGCAGGTTACCGGACCGGCGCTCAGGCCTGCGGCGACGCGGGCCAGCACCTCCCCGGCGGCGGCACGGTAGGTGGCGGGATCGGCCATGTAGGCGAACACGCTGGGCCGGGCGAGGCAGAGCGAACGGCGCGGCCCCAGTTCGGACAGTTCGACCGGGGCGACCGGCCCGCCGGCCTGACCGACGCTGGCCACCGTGCCGAACAGCCGCACCGCGTCGAAGGTCCGGCGCAGCGTGTCGCCGCCGATGCCGTCCACCGCGACATCGGCGCCGTGCCCGCCGGTCAGGTCGCGGACGGCGGCGACGAAGTCCTCGTCCCGATACAGGATCGCGTGGTCAAGCCCGTGGGCGCGGGCGGTCTCCGCCTTGGCGGCGCTGCCGACCGTGCCGATGACGGTAGCGCCCAGGCTCTTCGCCCATTGGGTCAGCAGAAGGCCAAGCCCGCCGGCGGCGGCATGCACCAGGATCGTGCTGCCCGGACCGACCGGGCAGACCCGGTTGAGCAGCATGTGGACGGTGATGCCGCGCAGCAGCAGCGACGCGGCGGCCACCGGCTCGACACCATCCGGCAGGCGCATCGCGCGGTCGGCGGCCAGCAGGCGCGCCTCTGCATAGCCGCCGGCCGGCAGCCCGGCCCAGGCGACGCGGTCGCCGACCGCAAGCCCGTTCACCCCCGGCCCGACCGCCTCCACCACGCCGGCGCCCTCGACGCCGAGCGTCGCGGGATAGGCCGGCAGCGGATAGAGACCGGTGCGGTGGTAGATGTCGACGAAATTGACCCCGGCGGCGGCATGGCGCAGGCGGATCTCGCCCTCGCGCGGGGCCGGCAGGTCGATGAGGGCAGGCCGCATCACCTCGGCGCCGCCTGGCCCCGTCATCTGGATTGAGCGGATCATATCGGTTGTCTCCATCGATCGTTGCGGTGGAGCGGAGGTTAATCTGTGGTGCAATACGCTGAAATTCGGCAAACTCGCCCAAGTCCTGGGTGTTTTTGCACAGAGATGTGGAGACCGGTTGGAATGGGCCGATGAACTGGGATGACCTGCGCGTCTTCCTGGCGCTGGCGGACAGCGGCAGCCTGTCGGCGACGGCCCGGAAGCTGGGGGTGGACCACTCCACCGTCGCCCGCCGGGTGGCGGCACTGGAAGCCGACCTTGGCGTGCGCCTGTTCGACCGGCTGCCGCGCGGCTATGCCCCGACCGCGGAAGCGGAGGAATTCGCGGCCCTGGCCCGCCGGGTGGAGGATGGGGTGCTGGCGGTGGAACGCCATGCCCGCGGCCAGCCGGGCGAGCCGGCCGGTGTGGTGCGCCTGTCGGCCCCGCCGGCCTTCTCCAGCAGTTTCCTGGCGCCGCGGCTGGCCGGCTTGCGGCGGACGCTGCCCAGGCTGGTGGTGGAACTGGTCGGCGACGTCCGTGCGGTCAGCCTGACCCGGCGGGAGGCCGATCTCGCGCTGCGCCTGCAACGGCCGGAGGATGACGGGCTGGTCGCCCGCCGGATTGGCGCCATGGGCTATGGGCTCTATGCGACGCCGGATTATCTCGACGGCCGCGACGAGGCCGACTGGGAGTTCATCGGCTATGACGACAGCATGGACCATGTGCCGCAGCAGCGCTGGCTGCGGCAGGTGGCCGGCCGCCGCCCCTTCGTCTTCCGCGCCAACGATCTGATGAGCCTGCGCGCGGCGGCGGCGGCCGGCATCGGCATCGCCGCGATTCCGCATTTCCTGGGTCGGGCGGACGCGGTTCCAGTTCCCGCCCTGGTTCCGGCGGTTCCGGCCGCGGGCCTTTCGCCGCCGCAGCCGCGCGAGCTGTGGCTGCTGGTGCACAACGATCTCCGGCGGTCGGCACGGGTGCGGGCGGTGATGGACGCCCTGGTGTCGATCATCGCCGCAGAGCGATCGCTGCTGGAGGATTGAAGGCATTATCGTCGTCGTTGCGACGCAATCACGGGCGGCACCATCGGCGGTACCGACAAAATTTTTACGCGAAGCACGGCCTCGGCGGGAGAAACGAGGGAACAGACCGGCAAGTTACTCCGTTCATTCAGCAGCATCGAAGAGCAGCGCTCTTGCAGACTGAACACCTGAATATGGAGGAAACGCATGCCTATCCTGCTTTGGCTTCTGGGCGTTCCCGGAATTATCGTGATCCTGCTGTGGATGACGGGCATCATCGGCTTCTGACCTCCCGCCTCAGGGTCTCCGCGACCGGACCGGAGCCGCCGAACACGGCAGCCCCGGACCGGATCGCCCGTCACTTTCCCCTTATGCCGATCACCCCTGCGATGCCACAGGCCAGTCGCAGGGTTTTCCCATGTCATTCACCGGCAATGCCGGCCCGATGGCCAGCGCGCGCGGGCGTTGCGGAGCCGGAAGCGTCGCCTCGATCCAATCCGTCAGCCGCCGGCACAGGTCCTCCTGTGGCGGCGCGTTGCATGCCGGGACGACGAAAGCTTTCAGCCGCGTGCCCTCCTCCGGCCGCATCAGCCTCACCACGACGGCTTCGACGTCGGGATGGCCGGCCAGATGCGCCTGCACCGCCGCCAGCGAGACATTGACGCCGCCGACCTGCACCACCGTGTCGAGACGGCCGCCCGGACGGAAACCGCCGTCGCTGTGGGTCAGCCGGTCCTGAAGCGTTGCGGACAGGATCGTTCCATCGGCAAGCCGGCGGCTCACCCTGCCCTCCTTGCCGAACCGCCACCAGGGGAAAGGCCGGAAGGGAGCGTCGGGGTTGTCGCGCCAGCCCAGTCCGGCGGTTTCCGACGAGCCGAACACCTCCATCAGCCGCGCCAGTCCGAGCCGGCGCACGCCATGCGCCGTGTCGGCGGGACAGGGCGCGGTGGAGCTGGTGCCCATCACGCCGTCAGGCAGCCCCGCGCCGGACCGCAGCAGGGCGCCCCACCAGTCGGGATGGGCGACGACGAGGTCGCCGGGTTCGAGCCGGGCCGCCAGCCCGCCGGGCGACGCGGCGCGCCCATCCACCACCGGAACCGCCAGACGGTTCGGCAGCAGCACGGTGAAGAGAAAGCCGTAGATGTGATGGGCCGGGACGACGCTGACGATGCGCCGCGGAGCGACCGAACCGGCGGACAGCAGGGCGGCAAGCGCGTCGGCTTCCTCCTCCAGCGCGGCCAGCGGATGTTCGCAGCGCTTCCCTTCGCCGGTGCTGCCCGAGGTGCGGAAACCCAGGGCGCCGTCGAAGCGGCCGAGCGCCGTTTCGCAGACATCGAGCCAGTCGCCGACCGTCCGCCGCACCAGCAGATAGTCCTCGATGCCGCTGCGGTGGAGGTGCAGGGCCTCGTTGAGTGCCGAAGCGAGTTGCAGCAGGTCGAGGGAATCCGCCCCCACCCCGCCGGGACCGAGCGGGACGGTTTCGGGCCAGGGAGAGCCTGCGGCGGACGGCGGGACACCCGGCCGGAGCCGGGCGAATTCCCCCGCCAGCAGATCGCGGACGACCCTGCCCAGAGCGTCGCGATCCTGCCACCAGCGATCGGTCTTCATGGCAATCGGCTCACAGGCGCTTGACGAAAACCCAGTAGCTGTCGCCGATCAGGGCCTTCTTCATGTGCACCTTCACCTTGGTCGGCTTCATCTGGTAATTGAAGGTGTATTCGATCATCGTGTTCAGGTCCTTCGACTGGACGCCCTTGTCGAACACGCCCTTGAAGGCCGGGGTGTTGGTGCAGGGGGCGATCTCGGTGAAGAAATTCTTGCCGACGACGGTCTTCGGATCGCGCCCGGTGATGGCGCCTTCAGCGGAATTGTACTGAAGGATGCGGCCGGCGGCATCGAGCTGCACGGCGCCGAAGGCGAGACGGTCGATGTCCGCCGCACTCATCTTGCCAAGGGTGTTCTCGATGTCGGCCGTGCCGAATTCGACGAGCTGCATGGTCGCGGTCATGATGGAAAAATCTCCGTGTCCAGGACGATGGGCGCTGCGCCGACGGCACAGCGGGCAGGTTACGACGCCTCCTGGAGGCGATCCGTCGCATGAAGGATGATTTCAAAGAAGAGTTCGGCGGCTTGGTTTTTCATCGTCGCTGCCGTTATCCATAGAGGTATTTATCGTGAACTCGTTTGTCTACAAAAACTCAAAATCATATCATCAAAATATTGCGCCATATGACCAGATATACATTAGTTAATATACAATTATCCTTAAGGGCGATCTTGCCTCTGCTCTTTCAAACCTTTCCGTGAAATAGGACGATCCGCCCTGTCATTTCGATTTTCATCGAAATGATGTTGACCACAGACACCACCACGTATTATTTCTATATTTATCGAATAATCGAATCGGCGCCCGGCCAGTGGCACGGCTTCAGGCGATGGGTGGTTGGCTTGGAAAAGACGATGGAAAAGAAGGATGTCCTGGCCGGGCTGGCGGCCCTGGCGCAGGAAACGCGGTTGGACATTTTCCGCCTGCTGGTGGAAGCCGGGCCGGAAGGCCGCTCCGCCGGATCGATTGCGGAGGCTCTGGGGGTCGCGCCGGCCACCCTGTCCTTCCACCTGTCGGCGCTGACCAATGCCGGGCTGATCCTGCAGCGGCGCGAGAGCCGGTCGCTGATCTATTCGGCCGATTTCGGGCGGATGACCGGCATCGTCGGCTTTCTGTCGGAAAACTGCTGTGGCCGGTCGGCCAATGCGGGCGCCTGCATCCCGGTCTGCGCGCCGACGCCGGAAGCTGCCAATGGCGAGAAGACCGCAAGCCCGCGCTGCGGCTGCTGAGAACCGAAAACGGAGCGGAAAATGGCCGAGAGCCGCGTCTACAACGTGCTGTTCCTCTGCACGCACAACAGCGCCCGCAGCGTCATGGCGGAATGCCTGATGAACCGGGAGGGCCAGGGCCGCTTCCGCGGCTTCAGCGCCGGCAGCCAGCCGTCCGGGCGTATCAACCCCGCCGTCCGCGACCTGCTGGAGCGGCTGGGCTTTCCGACGGCGGACCTCCGGTCGAAGAGCTGGGACGAGTTCGCAGCACCCGGCGCGCCCCACATGGATTTCATCGTCACCGTCTGCGACAACGCCGCGGGCGAGGTCTGCCCGGTGTGGCCGGGACAGCCGATCAGCGCCCATTGGGGCTTTGCCGACCCCTCCAGCGCCGAAGGGACCGATGCGGAGAAGGCAGCCTTCACCGCCACGGTGTTCGGGCAGATCGAGCGCCGCATCCAGGCTTTCGCCAGCCTGCCCATCGCGTCGCTCGACCGCATGGCGCTGAAGCGGCGGATGGACGAGATGGCGCCGGAAAAATCGTGACGCGGGGAGCAAATCCATGACCGCTGACATCCAGTCCGCCCCGGCCGCCCGTCCCGCCATGGGGACTTTCGAGCGCTATCTCAGCCTCTGGGTGGGGCTGTGCATCGTCGCCGGCATCGCGCTCGGCCATCTGGTGCCCGGCCTGTTCCGGGCGATTGCCGCGGCCGAGATCGCCCGTGTCAATCTGCCTGTCGCCCTGCTGATCTGGCTGATGATCGTGCCGATGCTGCTGAAGATCGACCTCGGCGCGCTGGGGCAGGTCAAGGAACATTGGCGCGGCATCGGCGTGACGCTGTTCATCAACTGGGCGGTCAAGCCCTTCTCGATGGCGCTGCTCGGCACGCTGTTCATCGGCCATCTGTTCGCCCCGCTGCTGCCGCAGGAGCAGATCTCCTCCTACATCGCCGGGCTGATCCTGCTGGCCGCCGCCCCCTGCACCGCCATGGTGTTCGTGTGGTCGAACCTGTGCGACGGCGAACCGCACTACACGCTGAGCCAAGTGGCGCTGAACGACCTGATCATGGTGTTCGCCTTCGCGCCGCTGGTCGGGCTGCTGCTGGGGGTGGCGTCGATCACCGTGCCGTGGGGCACGCTGCTGCTGTCGGTGCTGCTCTACATCGTCATCCCGGTGGTGGCCGCGCAGATCTGGCGGCGCAGCCTGCTGGCGGCTGGCGGCGAGCCGGCGCTGACGCGCGTGCTCGGCCGCATCCAGCCGGTGTCGCTGCTGGCTCTGCTGAGCACGCTGGTCCTGCTGTTCGGCTTCCAGGGCAAGCAGATCCTGGCGCAGCCTATGGTCATCCTGCTGCTGGCGGTGCCGATCCTGATCCAGGTCTATGTCAACGCCGGGCTGGCCTATTGGCTGTCGCGCCGGTTCGGGGTGGCATGGTGCGTGGCGGCGCCGGCCGCGCTGATCGGCGCCTCCAACTTCTTTGAACTGGCGGTGGCGGCAGCCATCAGCCTGTTCGGGCTCGGCTCCGGGGCGGCACTCGCCACCGTGGTCGGGGTGCTGGTCGAAGTCCCGGTGATGCTGTCCGTGGTGCGCATCGTCAAGGCAACCAAGCCGTGGTACGAAAGCAAGGCGGGGGCATGAACCCCGCCTTTTCATGGGCCTTTTCTGCACATGATTGAGACGGTTCCGGCACACCGCCGATATGTAGTGAAACTACATTTCTAATATGGTGGTTTTATACCGGAATATGTGGGGAAATTGAGTCTGTTACGACAAGACGCCTCCTTATTCGCTTAGCATGACTTGATCCAGATCAAATCTCGCGGCAAGTGGTAGGACCACTCTTGCGTCGCCCTCGGGCAGGATGTAGGTTTCCTACATATCGCATGGAACCGAGAGATTCGGGGGTTCCGGGCCGGCAAACCGGCTCTTTGGCGACACCCGACGGGAGACGCCCGATCATGGTCACGACCGTTAAA
>NZ_LGQW01000015.1:6280652-6357876 GCF_003116035.1 Azospirillum sp. TSH64 | reverse complement strand
CCCCCCCCCCCCCGGGGGAGGGGGGGGGGGGGGGGGGACGCGCCACGAGGATTCCCGGGATGTCACGCGGTGCATCCCCCTCACCCCGACCCTCTCCCCGGGGGGGAGAGGGAGAATGCGCGTGGGAGAGGCTTAGCCCATCCCCTCCAGCCACCCCACAGCGTCCTCCACGTCGTGCAGCTCGGCGACACCGTTTCCGGCCGGCCGCTCCACCATCACCACCGGCAGGCCGAGCCGGCGCGCGGCCTCCAGCTTGGAGTCGGTGGCGCGTCCGCCGCTGTTCTTGCTGACGACCACCTCCACCCCCTCCCCCCGCATCAGCGCCAGTTCGCTCTCGACGGTGAACGGCCCGCGGTCGAGGATCAGGCTCACGCGCGGCAGGGCCGGCATCGGATCGGGCGGGTCGACGGCACGGATCAGGTAGCGCTTGTCCGGAACCGCCTCGAAGGCCGCGACCTCCTGCCGGCCGATGGTCAGGAACACGGTGTCGCCCAGGCCGCGCAAAGCCAGCGCCGCGGCCGCCATGTCCGTCACGCCGATCCAGCGGTCGCCCGGCCCCGCCACCCAGGCCGGACGGGTCAGGAGGCGCAGCGGCACGCCGGCCCGCGCGCAGGCCGCGGCGGCATTGGCAGAGATCTGCGCCGCGAAAGGGTGGGTCGCGTCGATCACAGCCTCTATGCCCTCGGCGCGCAGATAACCGGTCAGCCCCTCCACCCCGCCGAAGCCGCCGATGCGGGTCGGCAGCGGCGGCAGCAGCGGGTTCTTCGTGCGACCGGCCAGCGAGACGCAGGCGTCGATGCGCGGATGGCCGGCCAGCCGTTTGGCCAGCGCCGTCGCCTCCGTCGTGCCGCCCAGGATCAGTATTTTGACCGTCAGCGCCTTGACCATCTCCCCCTCCCCACCCGTCAGGATCGGCGCCATGGATAGCATGGGAACGACCCGCTGGCTTACCATCGTCGGCATCGGCGAGGATGGCTGGGACGGTTTGTCGCCCGCCGCCCGCGCGGCGGTGGAAAGTGCGGCCATCCTCCATGGCGGCAGTCGTCACCTCGATCTCGTGCCGGTCGTTGCGGGACAGGAACGGCTGGCCTGGCCGTCGCCGATGACCGATGCCTTCCCTGGCCTGCTCAGCATGCGCGGCCAGCGGGTCTGCGTGCTGGCGAGCGGCGATCCGTCCTGGTACGGCGTCGGCGCCACCCTGTCGCGACTCGTTCCGGCTGCGGAAATGACGTTGATTCCGGCGGCCTCCGCCTTCAGCCTCGCCGCATCCCGGCTGGGCTGGCCCTTGCAGGACTGCCGCTGCCTGACCGTTCATGGCCGCCCGCTGGAGCAGGTCGTTCCGCATCTGCAACCCAACGCCAAGCTGCTGCTTCTTTCCTGGGACGGAACGACCCCGGCGAAGCTGGCCGCCCTGCTGCGCGCCCGCGGCTTCGGCGCCTCGCGCCTGATGGTTCTGGAGGCGATGGGCGGCCCGCGCGAGGCCCGGCTGGAGGCCACCGCCGACGGCTGGACCGCCGAGCGCACCGCCGATCTCAACACCATCGCGCTCGACTGCGTCGCCGCCCCCGATGCCCGCATCCTGCCGCTGGCCCCCGGCCTGCCCGACGACTGGTTCGAGCATGACGGCCAGATCACCAAGCGCGAGGTGCGCGCCGTCACCCTGTCCTTCCTCGCGCCCCGCCGCGGGGAACTGCTGTGGGACGTTGGCGCCGGGTCGGGCTCGATCGGCATCGAATGGATGCTGCGCGACCCGGCCAACCGAGCCATCGCCGTCGAACACCACCCGGAGCGGATTGCCCGCATCCTGACCAACGCCGCCACCTTCGGCGTGCCCGGCCTGACGCTGGCACGCGGCAAGGCCCCGGCTACACTGGAGGGTCTGGAGCGGCCGGACGCCATCTTCATCGGCGGCGGGCTGACCGCGGATGGCCTGCTGGCCGCCTGCTGGGACGCCCTGCCCTCCGGCGGCCGGATCGCCGCCAATGCAGTGACGCTGGAAAGCGAGGCCGTGCTGTTCGACGCCCACAAACGGCTGGGCGGCGAGCTGACCCAGATTTCGGTGGCCCGCGCCTCGGCGGTCGGCGGCTTCCGCGGCTGGCGCGCATCGATGCCGGTGACGCTGTGGCGGGCCGAAAAGCCTTGTGCAGAAAAACCTTGCGCAGAAAAGCCGTACCGGGAGGACACATGGACCGCCTGACTCCCGACGCCCTGCTGTTCGGTCCCGTCTTTGTCGGGCTGGGCTGCCGCCGCGGCTGCGGTTGGGAGGAGATCGCCACTCTGGTCGCCGACGCCTTCGACGAAGCGGCGCTGCCCGATGCCGCGCGCCAGTTGGCGGCGCTGGCAGCCCCGGCGATGAAGGCCGACGAGGCAGGGTTGGCCGAAGCCGCCCGCGCGCTCGGCCTGCCGCTGCGCTTCATCGAGGAGGACGCGATGCTGGCGGCACAGGACCGTGTCCACACCCGCTCCTCCACCGTGCTGGCCGCGGTCGGGCTGGCCTCGGTGGCAGAAGCCGCGGCACTGGCCGCCGCCGGGCCGGGATCGCGCCTGCTGCTGCCGCGCCGCTCCACCCCCCGCGCCACCGTGGCGCTCGCCCTGCCTGCCATCGTCCTGTCGGAGACCCGTTCATGACCGTCCATTTCATCGGTGCCGGACCGGGCGCTCCCGACCTGCTGACGCTCCGCGGCCGCGACCTGATCGCCCGCTGCCCGGTCTGCCTCTATGCCGGCTCCCTGGTCCCGAAGGAGATCATTGCCCACGCACCGGCCGATGCGCGCATCATCGACACCGCGCCCTTGACGCTGGAAGAGATCGTCGCCGAGTTCCAGGCCGCCCATGCCGCCGGCCAGGATGTGGCACGGCTGCATTCCGGCGACCTGTCGGTCTACAGCGCCTTGGGCGAGCAGACCCGCGCGCTGCGGGAGCTGGGCATCCCCTACAGCATCACCCCCGGCGTGCCGGCCTTCGCCGCCGCATCGGCCGCGCTGGGGCGGGAGCTGACCCTGCCGGAGGTCAGCCAAACACTGATCCTGACCCGCACCGAGGGCCGCGCCTCGGCGATGCCGGCGAACGAGACGCTGGAGGTGCTGGGCGCCTCAGGCGCCACGCTGGCGGTCCACCTGTCGATCCACGTCATCGACCGGGTGGTGGAGCGGCTGACCCCGCTCTACGGCGCCGACTGCCCGGCGGCGGTGGTCTACCGCGCCACCTGGCCGGACGAGCGGGTGCTGCGCGGCACGCTGGCCGACATCGCCGCCCAGGTCGCCGCCTCACCGATGGAACGCACCGCGCTGATCCTGGTCGGCCCGGCGCTGGGCCATGAGGAGTTCCGCTGCAGCGCGCTCTATGACGGTAGCCATGTGAGGCGCTATCGGGGGCTGGGCCAGGAGTTGGGCCAGGAGTTGGGGGAGTGAGCCTCGCCGACGATGCGCCCCTGGCGGTCGGTGACCAGCACCTCGACCGCGACCGGCGCATCCTCCAGCACCTCCTGCGCGGCGCGGCGCGCCAGCTCGGCCACATGGTCGGCCAGCGGCAGACCGGCGGCGTCCGCCATGCCCAGCACCTGCGCCGCGGTGTTGGCGCCGCGCGCCTGCGCGACCAGCTCCGGCCCGGCTCCAAGATCCGCCAGCCGGTCGGCCAGCCAGTCGAAATCGACAGCATGGCGCTTGCTGTGCAAATCCATCAGCCCGCGCGCCAGCTTGCCGAACTTGGCGAAGCCGCCGCACAGCGTCAGGCGCGGAATCGGGTGCCGGCGCAGATACTTCAGCGTGCCGCCGACGAAATCGCCCATGTCGAGCAGAGCCTGCTCCGGCAGGCCATAGCGCGCCACCACCGCCTTTTCCGACAGGTCGCCGGTGCAGGCCGCGACATGGGGCAGCCCGGCCGCCCGCGCCACATCGACGCCGCGCTGAATCGAGGCGATCCATGCCGCGCAGGAATAGGGCACGACGATCCCCGTGGTTCCCAGGATCGACAGCCCGCCGAGAATGCCGAGCCGCCCGTTCATGGTGCGCTTGGCAAGCTGCTCGCCATTCTCCACCCCGACCTCGACCACCAGATCGGCCGGCTGGCCGGCGGCGCCCGCCGCCTCCCCCACCGCCTGAGCGATCATGCGGCGCGGCACCGGGTTGATCGCCGGCTCGCCGACCGGCAGCGGCAGGCCGGGCAAGGTCACGGTGCCGACGCCGGGACCGGCGCGGAAAGTCACGCCGCTGCAGGGCGCACCGCGCCACACCCGCGCCCGCACCAGCGCGCCATGGGTCACGTCGGGATCGTCGCCGGCATCCTTGATTATGCCGGCCATGGCCCAGGGTTCGCCCGGGGAGCCGTCCGTCCCCTCCCCCCGTTCGGTCACGGCCAGGGCGAAGGCCGGGGCCTGGCCGCCGGGCAGGGTCACCGTCACCGGGTCGGGGAACTCCCCGCCGAACAGGGCATCCGCCGCCGCCCGCGCCGCGGCGGTGGCGCAGGTTCCCGTCGTCCAGCCGCGGCGCAAGGGTGTAGCATCCTCCGCACCGCCTTCCGTCTTCTCCGACCCTGAGTCCGCGTTCATGTCGTTTGAGTCGTCCATTCCCGAAAGCGTCCTGGTTCCCTTCGCCCCCGGCAGCGTCTGGCTGGCCGGCTCCGGCCCCGGCGACCCCGGCCTGTTAACCCTGCTGGCCCTGCAAGGTCTAAGGCAAGCCGATGTCATCGTCCATGACGCGCTCGTCAACGAACGGATCATGGCGCTCGCCAGCCCATCGGCAAGGCTGGAGTTCGCCGGAAAGCGCGGCGGCCGGCCCTCCGCCCATCAGGACGACATCACCAACCGCCTGATCGAGCTGGCGAAGGAGGGGCACCGCGTCCTGCGGCTGAAAGGCGGCGACCCCTTCGTCTTCGGCCGCGGCGGCGAGGAGGCGCAGGCGCTGGCGGCTGAGCGCATCCCCTTCCGCATCGTCCCCGGCATCACGTCGGGCATCGCCGGCCCGGCCTATGCCGGCATCCCGGCGACCCACCGCGACACCAACCAGGCGGTGATCCTGGCGACCGGCCATTCGCTGGGCGGCGGGCCGGATTGGCGGGCGCTGGCCGCCACCAAGGCGCCGCTGATCCTCTATATGGGGTGGAAGGCGCTGCCGACCATCGCGGCGGAGCTGATGGCCGGCGGCCTGTCCGCCGACACCCCCGTCGGCGTGGTGACGGAGGCGACGACCGCCAACCAGAAGAGCCTCGTCACCAGCCTCGGCACCTGCGTCGCCGATCTGGCGGCGAGCGGGCTGGAGCCGCCGGCCATCATCGTGATCGGCGAGGTGGTACGGCTGCGCCCGGCGCTGGACTGGCTGCCGGCCCAGACGGCGCTGCACCATGGCTAATGGCCTGATCATCGCGGCACCGGCCTCGGGCACCGGCAAGACGACGCTGACACTCGGCCTGCTGGCGGCGCTCCGCGCCCGCGGCGTGGCGGTGGGGGCGGTGAAGTCGGGGCCGGACTACATCGACCCGGCCTTCCACCGCGCCGCCACCGGCCGGCCCAGCGTCAATCTCGACAGCTGGGCGATGGGGCCGGATTTGCTGGACGGGCTGGCCGCCCGTGCCGCCGAGGGCGCCGATCTGCTGGTCTGCGAAGCGCTGATGGGCCTGTTCGACGGCGTTGCCGGCGTCGGGGCCACCGGCACCGGCTCGACGGCGGAGATCGCGGCGCGCACCGGCTGGCCGGTGCTGCTGGTGGTGAACGCCAAAGGCCAGTCGCAGTCGGCCGCCGCCTTGGTCAAGGGCTTCGCCACCTACCGCGACGACGTGACCATCGGCGGCGTCGTGCTGAACAATGTCGGCAGTCCGCGCCACACAGCACTGGCCGGCGGCGCCGTCGAGGCGCTGGGCATCCCGGTCCTGGGCTCCCTGCCGCGCGCGCCGGATCTCAGCCTGCCCGAGCGCCATCTCGGGCTCGTCCAGGCCGACGAGACGGAGGGGCTGTCCGACCGGTTGGAGGCACTCGGCCGCTTCATCGCCGAGCATGTCGACATCGACCGTGTCGTTGCGCTCGCCAAGCCGTCCATAGCCGGGCGCGGCAGCGATGCCCCTGCCCTGCCGCCGCCGGGCCAGCGCATCGCCATCGCGCGGGATGCCGCTTTCACCTTCGTCTATCCCCACCTGACCGCCGGCTGGCAGGCGGCGGGCGCGGAACTGCGCTTCTTCTCGCCGCTGGCCGACGAGGCGCCGCCGCCGGACGCGGACGCCGTCTATCTGCCCGGCGGCTATCCGGAGCTGCATGCCGGCCGCCTCGCCGCCAACACCATCTTCCGCGACGGCCTGCGCGCGGCAGCGGAGCGGGTGCCGGTCTATGGCGAATGCGGCGGCTACATGGTGATGGGCGAAACGCTGGAGGATGCCGATGGCGTCACCCACAAGATGACCGGGCTGCTGGGGGTGCGCACCTCCTTCGCCAAGCGGCGGCTGCATCTGGGCTATCGCCGGGCGTCGCTGCTGGCCGACGGACCGCTGGGAGAGGCAGGATCGCCGCTGATGGGGCATGAGTTCCATTACGCCTCCACCCTGTCCCGCGGCGACGACGCGCCGCTGCTCGCCGCGACGGCGGCGGACGGCAGCGACCTGGGCGCGCTCGGCAGCCGGCGCGGGCGGGCGTTGGGCTCCTTCGTCCATCTGATCGCGCGGGGGTGACGATGGAGGACGATTTCACCGCGGCGGAGCGTGACGCGCTCTACAAGGCGATCTTTTCCCGCCGCGACGTGCGCGGGCAGTTCCGCCCCGACCCGGTTCCGGACGAGGTGCTGACCCGCATCCTGCTGGCCGCCCACCATGCCCCGTCGGTCGGCTTCATGCAGCCCTGGAATTTCATCGTCGTCACCGATCCGCAGGTGAAGTCCCGCATCCACGCCGATTTCGCCCGCGCCAACGAGGAGGCGGAGGCGATGTTCGACGGCGAACGGCGCAGCCTCTACAGCCGCCTGAAGCTGGAGGGCATCCGCGAGGCACCGGTGAACCTGTGCATCACTTGCGACCGCGAGCGCTCCGGCCCGGTGGTGCTGGGCCGCACCCACATGCCGGCGATGGACCTCTACAGCTGCGTCTGCGCCGTGCAGAACCTGTGGCTGGCCGCGAGGGCGGAAGGGCTCGGAGTCGGCTGGGTCAGCATTTTGCACGAGGAGGCGCTGAGGGAAGCGCTCGGCATCCCGCAGCGGATCGTGCCGATCGCCTATCTCTGCCTCGGCCACGTCACCCATTTCGAAGCGACGCCGGAGTTGGAAACCAAGGGCTGGCGCAAGCGCCTGCCCTTGGAGGAGCTGGTGTTCAGGGACCGGTGGCAGGGGAGTTGATGCCGCGTCTCTTCCAAGAATGGAGGAGACACATGCATGATCAGCGGCCCGTCACGTTGTAGAATGCGTCCTTGACGGCGCTCTCGAAACCTTTGCGAACCACGAATCCCTTGACTGTGCTGGACGTCACCAGCTGTGCGATTCCCTTGCCGGTCATGGAGACGCCGCGCGCGAAATAGGCCGCATAGATCCCGTCCAGGATCAATCCCTTGGCGAAGTTGAGATAGATTTGGGTCGCCACCTGGGCAAAGGACGGATCGCGCTCCAGCACGTCGGGATCGACACGAGCCTGCATGGCGACTTCCGTCACCGAGAGGCCGTCCAGCCTGACGATGGAGATTTTGGCGGCAAAGCGTTCCAGAAGCGAAACCTTGCCATCCTGATTTCCGTCGCGATCGTCGTAGAAAGCCGCGATGGCGACCGCGTCGTCGCCGACGAAGCCAATCGCTCCAATCGGGTTGTTCCCGAATTTGGTGATCAACACCCAGTCCATGATGACCCTCCTTGCTGATTTGAAATCAAAATCCAAGTCGGCAACGCCTCGATTATGCGGAACTCCAAAACGGCTTTTGAAGATTACAGGCCGGCGGAAAGGGTGATCGGCCGGCTCCCGTCACCGACCAGCGTAAAGGCCGCCCAGAAATAAGGATGGCTCTGATCCAGGTCAGCGATGATTGCCTTCTGCGCGGTCTGCAAATGATAGGCACTGCCCTTGGAACGGTCCGTGCTGATCTTTCGGAACAGTTCCGTCATCAGCTTGATCGTCGCTTCGTTGTCCACCTGCCAATGCGACACCAGCAGCGAGCGGGCGCCGCCGACGAAGAAGGACCGGGCGATACCGGTCAGGCTTTCGCCGCCGCCACTGCCCTCGGCGCCGGTGTTGCAGGCGGACAGCACGACCAGATCGGCGTTGAGGCGCAGCTGTTCGATCTCGCTCGCCGTCAGCAGGCCGTCATATTGCTGCGGCGCCCCCTCGGGCAGCGAGACCATCAGGGCCGGTTCCGACCAGCAGTTCAACTCGTTCGGCAGCAGGCCGTGCGTGGCGAAATAGACGATCCGGTACTGCTCCAGCTGCGCCGCGCCATTGTCGGGAGCCAGGCCGAGCTGCCGCACCTTCTCGTGGTTGAAGCCGTCGCGGATCAGGACCGATCCCGCGGACGCCTGCACGCTCTGGGCCACCGTCCGGACCTCCCGGTCCGTCCCTTCCAGGCGCGGAAGCTTGGTCAGGCGGGCGACTTCGGACCGGCAGCTGTCCGGCAGGTTGCGGTTGCGCAGCACGGCGTCGACATTGGTGAACGGCAGCGGATCGCCGAAGCCGATGAAGGGCTGCGGCGCGGACGACGGCTCCACGCGCCGCAGATCCACGAAGGACCGCACCGAGGGCGTCAGGGTCAGCGCGTAGCGCTGGGCGAGCCAGGGAACGTTCCGGTAGTCCCTGTTGTCGGTGATGCGCGGGTGCGGTTCGGTCACCAGAAGGCCGAGCGGCAGGCTGAGCAACGGCCCGGACGGGACCGTCACCAGATGCTCGATGCCGGCCAGGCGGGGCTTCGCCGGCCCCATCAGCGTCTCGAACAGCTTGTTGGCGCCGATGACGTCGTACTCCAGCAACTGGCTGCCATCGATGGCGGAGCGCAGAGCCTTGGTCTCGCGGGCAACCTGCCCGGTCGTCAGGGCGACCCGATAGGCCATCACGCCGTCCTTGCGGACCAGGAAGGCAACCGACATCGGCTCGCCGACGATCACCTGATAGAGCGCGTCCCGCTGGCCGAGCTGGGCCTGAACGTCGGCGACCTTCACCGGCGCGTCCAGCAGGCTCTGGTACCGCGGAAAGGCGCTCTGCACCTCCTGGGTCAACTGGCTGACGGCCCGCTTCTTGTTCTCCACCTCCGTCCGCAGGAAGTCGAGTTCGTTCGGGAGCGCCTGCGGATCGGCCTCCATCCAGGCCAGTTCGTTCTTGGCCCGGTCATGGTCGCGCTCGGCGTCCTGAAGACGCCGGATGACGCCGCCGGCCGACCGGTCGGCGGACATGCGCACGGCCGTCCGGGCGATTGCTTGGCTGGTCATCGTCCCGCGCACCAGCTGCCCGGCCTCGAACATCTCGGCGAAATAGCTTTCGGCCTTGTCCGGGTTCTTCTCGGCCAGGGTCAGCATCAGGTCGAAGAAGGGAAAGACCACCTCGTAGGGAAGCGCGGTGGAGCGCTCCGCAGAGATGGCGAAGGCGGCACGGAAGGCGCGCAGGGACTCCTCGGCGCGATCGGCCGCCGCATGCGCCTTGCCCAGCGCAAGCAGGGCCAGAACCTCCAGCCGCGAGTTGCTGAACAGCTTGCGCTGCTCGGCGATGGCGGTTTCCAGCCGGCCGACCCCGCGCTCCGGACTGCCGGTGTCGACGTCCAGTTCGGCTTGAAGGAACAGGAATTGCGGCCGCCACCAGGACGGCGCCATACGGGCCTGCCCCAGCACGCCGAACGCCTGGTCGAGAGCCGCCGACGCCTCCCTCAGCCGCCCGGTCTTTTCCTGCATGCGGGCCTGGGTGTAGGTGTCCAGCGCCATGTCGGCGAACAGGATTTCCGTGTTCCGGGCGACATCGGACACGCCGAACGCCTGGCTGTCGTCGCCGCTGCGGCGGCCGGCCCCCTTGGCCACGCTCACGCTCTGGCGTTCCGCGGCGACTTTCTTCGCCTGCTCCAGGGCATTGTCATACTGCCGCTGGTTGGCGAGATGGAGCGCCCGATAGCTGCCCAACCGCAGGCGGACCAGCTCGTCGGCCCCCCCAAGCTTGGTCTCCGCCTGATCGAACAGGCCGTCGGCGATGGCGAAGCGCTGCTGGTTGCTGGCCTGCAGGGCGAGATGGGCGTAGAGGATCCCCTGGTTGACCTCGTCGTCCGGCTGGAACTTCATCAGCACCGCCAGAGCCTGGCGGTACTGATCCTCGGCCTTCGCGAACTCGCGGATGCTGTTGTAGTACTGACCGAGGCGCATGGCGTTCTCAAACGCCGACAGATCGCCGATGCTGAATTTGGTCTGGGCTTCCAGCCGCTCGGCCACCGAGGAGCGCGAGCCGCCGGCCTCCTCGATCTTGGAGCGGTCGATCGCCCCGGCGAGGCCGCCGATGGTGTTTTCGATCTGGCTCATCGCCACCGGGATGCCCTCGGCCAGAAACACCGCCCCGTTCACCGAGGCGACGATGGCCACCACGGGCCAGCCGCCCTGCTTGCGCCGGCATTCCATCAGCAGGGCGTCGTAGCGGTCGAGCACCTTGGCAGCCGCCGGTGCCGGGCAGGTCAATCTTTGGTCGATATCGCCACGCCACCAGCTTTGCGACGCGTAGTTCCCCATCACCGCATTGGCCGACATGTCGGGGGTCAGCTCGATCACACGCGCGCTGGGCTCCCGCCAGTTGCCGCAATAGACCTCCAGCGTGCGCTGGACGCCGGTACCGCCCTCCGGCCGCGCTCCGGGCTGGGCCCGGCACGCCTCCCCGATGCCGTTCTTGCCGACGAGAAAGGATGTGTCCCCCGATCGTGAGGAGGAGGTGTTCATGCAACCGCCAAGCGCGGCGCAAAGCACTGCCGTAGCCACAATCCGGATGTTCGGCCGCTTCATGGGGATGATCCTCGCACTCTTACCAGAGCTCTTCGTTGCCGGAATTGGAGAAGATGGCGTCCGCATCGCTCTGGGACGGCGGACGCACTGGCACGACCACACGGGCATCGTCCAACGTCAGGCGCAGCGCCTGGACGGGCAGGCCGATGGACAGCGGCGTGCAGCCGGAAATCTGTTTGATCGGGCAGCCGTTGAAGACGTAGTCCGCACTCTGGGTATTGGACTGCGCCTGGAGGCTGGCCTGCTTTCCGCCATAGCCGGCGACCTTCCCGTAGGCGGTGACCTTCGTGGCTTTCAGGATGTTGATGCCGCCGACATCCAGCCCCAGCCCCTCGTAGGGGGCGCTGGCCTGGTCGCGCAGGTTCATCAGGTTGGTGTTGGCGAAGGTCCCGTCCACCGACAGCGTCAGCACGCCCGTGGTGGTGAACATCTGACTGATCAGAACCGAGCTTGAACCATTGATCCGGACATTGTTCAGCGGCTGGATCTGGCCGACCTCCCCATTGAACACGATGTCGCTGCTTCCGGCCTGGATGGTGAGGTCGATTCCCTTCCGGCTCGCGTCCAGCGGGCCGATGCTCAACGCGCCGCTCTTCAGAAGCGTCGCCCCTTCCAGGACCGTGTAGCGCGTGTCGGACAGGCTCGTCCCGACACGGCCCAGCTTCATCGCCCCACCCATGGTCGAGATGGTGCCGGACAGGTAGGTGGTCGACGGCGATCCCGACCCGGTGTCCAGTCCGCCGGCGAAGGCCATGTCGTTCAGGGTCCCGTTCAGCCGCAACGTTCCGGTGTTCACGAAGCGTGTTGCCGAACCGATCGTGCCGCCGCCCATCAGGTTGATCGCGTAAGGACGATCGTAAGTGACCAGCGTGCCGGCGTTGACCGCTCCCCCGAAGGTGAAGGTCTGGGCGTCGAGCAGGTTCAGCATGCCCAGGCCGGTGACGGCATTGGTGAAGGAGACGGCCCCGCCGGCCCGCAGCGCCAGCGACGTCCCCGTGCCGGCCGACAGGGCGGCGGCATCGATCGCGCCGCCGGCGTTGATGGTCAGCGTCGATCCCTCCCCCTGGGTGACCGTTCCCAGCGAGACGTTCCCCTTGGCGGTGATGCCGAGCGACGAGGCGGTCCGCAGCGGGGTGGCAATCGTGACCGATCCATTGCTGGCGGTCAGGTCGCCGGTCAGCACCGTTCCGGACGCCGCCGTCAGGGTGACGGAGCCGCCGGCGACCGCCATCGGCGCAACCGTCAGCACCCCCTTGGACTGTACGGTCAGATCGCCGGCCACCGAAGCGGTCAGATTGGTCTCGCGGCCGTTGACCAGGACCGCGTCGCCGGTGGTCGTCAACACGACATCCCCGGCAAAGCCGTTGTCTGCGTTCGTCAGGCGCAGGTCTTTGGAGGTGATCCGGGCCGGACCGCCGACCGCGATGGCACCGGTCTGATCGACGCTTCCGGCGTTGAGCGCAAGCGAACCGCCGGTACGCAGCCGCTGGATGGTCACGCCGTCGGCATCGGTATAGGCGATTGCCCCGGCGGCATCGGCCGTATCGTCCGCATTGCGCGCCCGAAGGTCGATGGCGGCAGCGTTGTTGGCGCTGTTGTCCAGGGTGATCGCCGCGCCGCCGTCCTTGCGTGTCGTGACGGCCAGGGTGTTGGCCGTGATGGCGCCGCTCTGGGTAACGGCGCCTCCGGCCGTCACGGTCAATGTGCCGCCGATGGTGATGGTCCCGATATTGAAGGCCCCGTCCGTGGTGACCCCCAGCGCAGCGGCGGCACCGGCAAGCGTGCCGATGTTGCCGCCCGCCGCCAGTGCGGCCGCACCGGCCGTGCCGACCGTCGCAGTGGTCAAGCCGTTGACGTCGCTATAGGTGATGGCTCCGGCGGCATTCGCGGTTCCATCGGCGGTGAGGGTGCGCAGATCGATGGAGCCGGCGTCGTTGCCGGAGTTGGTCAGGGTGATCGCGGCACCGCCGTCCTTCAGCGTCTTCACCGAAAGGCTGCCGGCGGTCAATGCTCCGCTTTGCGTGACCTGGCCGCCGGCGACCAGCGCCACCGAACCCGTCGTGCTCAGCCTGGCAATGTCCATCGCGGTTGCGTCGGTGTAGGCGATGTCTCCGGCCGCCATGTTGCCGCTGCCGTCCAGCGACCGCAGGTCCAGCGAGGACACCTCGTTGCCGGCGTTCGTCAGTCGGATCCCCCCTTCCGAACCGCCGCGTGACCGGGCCACGAGCGTGTTGGCAACAATGGCGCCGCTCTGGCTGATCGCCCCGCCCGCATCGATGGTCGCAGTTCCCGTCGTGCCCACGCCGGCGATCTCCACACCGTTCACATCGGTGTAGGCAATCGCAGCGCTGGCGGTCATGGTATCGCCTGAGTTGCGGGACGTCAGCTGGGCCACGGCAACGTTGTTGCCGGCGTTCGTCAGGGTGATCGCCGCGCCGCCGTCGTTGCGCGTCGTGACATTCAGGCGGCTTGCCGTCACGGCACCGCTTTGCGTCACCGCATCCGACGCGGTGGCCGACAGCGTCCCGCCGGCCGTCACGGTCGCGAAGGTCAGGCGACCGCCCGCCGTCACCCCGAGATCCCGCCCGACCGTGCCGGTCAAACTGGTGTCCAGTGCGTTTGCGAGGGTTGCGTCGTTGGCGCCGGTCGTGTTCAGCGCGATTTGCCCGCCGAGCGCATTGCCCCCGTTGGTCAGGACGATCCCGCCACCCTGCGCCGTGAAGGAGGAGGTGCCGCTCACCTGCAGTGCCGCCGATTGCGTGATGCCGCCGCCCGCCACCACCGTCGCGTTGCTGCCGGTCTGCAACGCGGCGATGTTCACCGTCGAGGCGTCGGTGTAGGCGATGGCGCCCGCGGCCCGGCCGCCCTGCGTATCCAGCGTCTGCAGGTCCAGATTGACGACATCGTTGCCGGAGTTCGTCAGCGTGATCGCGGCACCGCCGGACTTTTGCGTTTTCACCGAGAGGGTGTTGGCACCGATGGCGCCACTCTGCGTCACGGCGTCGCCGGCCGTGGCGGTCAGCGTGTTGGCGACGGCGATAGTGCCGAAGCCGAGAGCACCGTCCACCGTCGCGGTCAGCGTCCCCGGGGTGCCCACCAGCGTGCCGAGGCTGCCATGTACGGTGAGCGTCGCCGTTCCTGATGTGGCCAGGGTGGCGGCGTCCAGGCCCGATGCGTCGGTGTAGCTGAGCGCTCCCGCCGCATCGGCGGTGTCGGCGGCGTTCCTCGAGCGCAGGTCCAGCGTGGTGACGTCGTTGCCGGCATTGCTGAGCGTGATCGCCGCACCGCCGTTCTTCAGCGTCTTCACCGTCAGGCTGTTGGCGCTGACCGCCCCGGTCTGCGTCACCGCATCGCTCGCCGTGGCCGTCAGGGTGCGGCCCACCGTCGTGGCACCGAAACTCAGCGTCCCGCCGATGCTCACCGTCAGGTCCTGCCCGACCGTGCCGCTCAGCGAGGTCGCCAGCGTGTTGGTCAGCGACACGTTGTTGGTCCCGCTGTTGCTCAGCGTCACCGCACCCGTCAGCGCGTTACTGGTGTTGCTGAGCGTGATCGCGTTGGCGCCGGCGGTGAAGGACGAGGTTCCACCAATCGTCAGCGCACCGCTTTGGGTCAGCGCGCCGCCGCTGGTGATCGACACGGTGCCGGTCGTGTTCAGCGCCGCGAGGTCCAGCGCCGTCGCGTCGGTGTAGCTGAGCGCACCGGCCGCATCGGCGGTGTCGGCGGCGTTCCTCGAGCGCAGGTCCAGCGTGGTGACGTCGTTGCCGGCATTGCTGAGCGTGATCGCGGCACCGCCGTTCTTCAGCGTCTTCACCGTCAGGCTGTTGGCACTGACCGCCCCGGTCTGCGTCACCGCATCGCTCGCCGTGGCCGTCAGGGTGCGGCCCACCGTCGTGGCACCGAAGCCCAGCGTCCCGCCGCTGACCACCGTCAGGTCCTGCCCCACCGTGCCGCTCAGCGAGGTCGCCAGCGTGTTGGTCAGCGATGCGTCGTTGGTCCCGCTGTTGCTCAGCGTCACCGCACCCGTCAGCGCGTTGCCGGCGTTGCTGAGCGTGATCGCGTTGGCACCCGCGGTGAAGGACGAGGTTCCGCCAACCGTCAGGGCTGCCGACTGCAGGATGGAGCCTGCGGCGGTGATGGACAGATTTCCGGTGATGGAGATTGCGCCGTCGACCGAGACACCGCCGCCGTTGGCGTTCATCGTTACGTTCAGCGTGCCGGCCGTGCTGGTGATCGAACCCGTGTTCTGAACCGTGATTCCGCCATCCGCCTGAAGGGACAGGGTGGCAGTGTTCCCGGCCCCGTTCATGGTGATCGGCGCGGTGACCAGGATGTTCCCGGTGCCGCCGCCGGTGCTGGTCGTAACGACGGTGACGTTAGTTCCGGCGTTGAGGAAGCCGCCGAGCGTCACGGCATCGATCGTCGCCGCCGCCGGATTGGTTCCATCGGGTTGATAGCTCGGCGCGCCGGTGACGTTCGCATCGGCGTTGCCGATGGTGATGTCGGTCGGGTCGAGCAGAAGCGTGCCGCCCCGGCCTTGCCCGGCCGCCGCGAGATCAACCGACCCACGGAAATTGAGAGCGGACTTGCCGGACACTTCGGCAAAGCCGCCGTTTCCGCCGGTCCCGGCACCGCGTGCCATGATCGACCCGCTGAACTCGGTCGAATGATCCGACCACACGACGATCTGGCCGCCGTCACCGTGCTCGGTGGCGCTCGCGTCGATGCGGGCGCCGGCCGCAACCTTGGTCTGCTTCGCGGTGAAGCGCAGCCCCTTGCCCTGGGCACCGCCACCGATCTGGACGGTGCCGCCGCCACGTCGGCCCTGGGCATTGATCCGGGCGCCGCTTTCGACCGCCACCTTCTGGCCGCTGACCTGGACGGTGCCGCCGACCGTGCCCGGATCGGCCCCCTGCACGTCGAGCCGCCCGGATACGGCCACCGTGCCGCTGTCTTCGCCTGACAGAACGATGGTGCCGTTGACGGACTGGACGCTCTGGGCTTCGACGACGCCATCCATGTTGATGACCTTGTCGAGGATGCCGCTCGCGGCGCGCGCGGTCATGGTGACCCGCCCGCCGGGAGCGCGAACGACGCCGTTGTTGCGGACGAGTTCCTGCACGCCCTCCGGCGCCTTCTCGACCACGCCGGTGGCCTCGAACCGCATCAGGCCATCGCCTTGGAAATCGACCAGGAAGGTCGGGGCGCCGGCAAGGACGACCTGCGACAGGCGCCCCTCGATCAGGCCGGAATTGCGGACATGCGGCGCAACCAGGGCGGCGATGCCACGGTCGGCCAGGGTGATGGTCCCCTCGTTGACGACGGTGGCGTTCGGGTTGGCGGAGGCGCGATCGAAGCTGTAGGCGCCCGCCATGAAGTCCTGGTTGCGGATGTCGGCGGTGGTGGCGAGCAGGCCACCCACGTCGACGCGGGCGCCGCTCCTGATCAGAACGCCGTTGGGATTGACCAGCCAGATGTTGCCGTTGGCCTGGAGCGAGCCGGCGATGTCCGACCGCATGCCGCCGGTGACGCGGTTGAGCGTGATGGAATTGGCGCTGGGCTGCACGAAGCGGGTAAGTTCGCCCACGCCGATGTTGAAGCTCTGCCAGTCGATGATCGCCTTGTCGGTGGACTGCCGGACGACCAGTTCCCCCGGCTGCCCGCCGATGGAGACCGAACCGTCGACGACGGTGCCGTTCACCGGGTTGGCGAAGGCCGGGGCGCCGCCGAGGACCAAGGCCCCGACGGCCAGGCATCCCGCCAGCGCGAGAACGCCGGTGAGGGCAGATGTCTCCAGGAAACGGCCGCGCGGGACCCGGAGGCCCTGGATTCGGAAATCCTGGCCTGCGGCGACGGTCGCCGGATTGGCGGCGGCTGCGGGATGACGGCCGCGGTTCCGCGGGCGGGAGGCCGTCTTCAGGCTCTTCGATACCGAGGGCTTCCGCATAATCCGCATCCCTTCTGCGCGCTGTCTCTGTCGTCGTCTGGCCGGCACGGAACCGCCGGCCCTGAGCCAGGGTCAGTACTGGCCAGGGTCAGTACTGGTAGGTCAGTGAAAAGTTGAAGCGCGTGTTATGAGAGCTGTCGTTGTCGATGATCGTGGCCGTCAGCGGACGGCTCACCTCGACATGACCTGCCAGTCCTTCGATGAAGTTCATCCGCAACCCGGCGCCGGCGGACCAGAGATGTCCCTGGAGCTGTGTCCCCGTCCAGTTCCGTACGTGACCGGTGTTGACGAACGAGTAGGGTGTGACGGAATCGAGCAGGTCTAGCCCGAGGGCAAGCGGGTAACGCAGTTCGGCCGATGCCGCGACACCGCGGTCGCCCGACAGCGCCGCCGGGTCGTAGCCGCGCCCGAAGGCGGTGCCGCCCACCGCGAACTGCTCGCTCGCCAGCAAGGGGCGCCGGCTGTATTGGCCGGCGGCGCTGAGCACGAGTTCGAGCGGCGGGATGATCGTCTGCACGCGGGAAACGTCGACACGGTAGCTCGTGAACTCCCCGCTGCCGCCGACGCGGGACAGAAGCGGGCTGGACGAGCTGCTGGCGTTCATGATGGGAAGGCCCTGACGGATCTTGAACGTCAGCGCCGTGCCCCCCATCAGGCTGTCGCGCATGTTGGCCGTCAGGCTGCCCTGCAACACCCGCAGCCGGTCCTGGGTGTATTGGGCCTTGGACACGTATGTGTCGCCGTTCAGATAGTCGAAGGCGCCACCCGCATAGACCGACAGGTCGCGTGAGCGCAGCAGCGGGTAGCGAAGGCTCGCTCCAAGCTTCACCGTTTTGCCGCGGACGTCGAGCGGCTTCAGCAGAAAACCGGGTGCGACCTTTCCGTAGAGGGCGAAGCCCTGAACCGACAGGCCTTCGCTGCCCACATACTGCTCGTAGGTCAGCTGCGCCATCTTCTGTTCGCTGAACTGGCTGGTGGCCAGGGCCGTGAGGCTGGTCCGCTCGCCGAAGGGCGTGAAGGAATTGGCCGACAGGCCGCCGACGACGGTGGTCGGCCCCAGATAGTGGGATCCGTAATTGTCGATGGAGACATAGCCGTCGAACGGCTTGCGCTGGGCGGTGATGACCATCTGCGCGCCCCCGACCGCCGTGCTGGAGCGCCGGAAATTGCTCTGCACCGTATAGCCGGGGACATCGTTGGCGAGAAGGAGATAGCGTTCGACGTCGGACAGGCTGACAGGGCGGTGCGCGACGATTTTTTCGACGAAGCCACGGATCAGCGGTTCGGCCGGACCGGCGTCGCCGTCGATCACGATGTCGCTGACATAGCCTTCGATGATCTGGATCTTGAAGACGCCGTCGCGGATGGTCTGGGCCGGAACCAGGGCTCGGCTCAGGAAATAACCGTCCTCGCGGTACCGCGTCGCGATCCTGTCGGCCAGTTCGAACAGGGACTCCAGCGAGACGGTCGTGCCGATCAGGGGGGTGAAGAGAGGCGCGAAATCCTCGCGCGTGAAAGCCTCCATCCCGACGAACTCGATGCCCTTCAGCAGAAGCGTCGTGCGCTGCGCTCCCGCCGGAGCCTTGCTGGTGGCCGATTGCGGAACCGAGATGGCACCCGGCTCCGTGCCATCCATGCGCGGAGGGGCGACGCGTTCGGTCCCGCGGCCGGGCTCCACATCGCCCGGCAGGCGCAATCCCTTGGAGATGTCCGATGGCAGGCCCTGCGCGAAACCGGTCTGCCCCACGGTCGCCAGAGCAAGGCCGACCATGCCAACGCGGAGGAAACCGGGAAGTTTTCGCATTTCTTCTTCCGACAGTTCGCGCCGGTTCCGGACACAGGAACAAGGCCGTTGAGACAAATTCGATGCGCTTTGCGCGAAGAGGCCGCAACCCTTCCTATTCGGCCCGGAAACTCCATCAACCTAAGAGACGGAAATCCGACCAGAAGTGGATTAACAAGAGCATATGCCTTCGGTCAAGCGTCTAAGTCGTCACAAGGAGACATCATATGTCTTATTAAGGGTTAGTTGCTTTTAAATCACTCGCAAACAAGCGAACGGAAAGTTATCATGCGCGCAAAAGAGGCAAATCCCGGGAAGAAGGCGGTCAGCCCATCCCCTGCCGATGGCGATCCCCCCGGCCGACGCAGCCCGATCTCGAACGGCTGTCACCGTCTCGTCTCCTCGCCCCCCGGCAGCGTGGTATCGAAGGATGGAGGCAGGAACCGGTCCGCGCAGTCTTGCGGCGCTTCCGTTCCGGCGGTCTCGACGAAGCGCGCCGCGATTGCCCCGGCGCAGGAGCTGGTGCCCAGCACATCGTGGCCCAATCCACGAAAGCGGACGATCTTCGCGCCACCGAACGCTTTCGCAAGCGCCTCCGCCTGCACCGTCGGGGACAGCGTGTCGTAGACCCCCGTCAGGATCAGGGCGGGAGTGTTCGCCATCACCGGGCGGTAGAAGGCCGGGTCCGCCGGCGGCAGCTTCAGCGTCGGGCAGGCGATGTCGTAGTCGGTCTCGATGGCTTCGGCGACCACTTGCGGGTAATAAGCGGCCCCGGCGGCACGGGCGGCGCGGGCGTCGATGCGCGGGCGGTTCTCGCGGCAACCGATGACCAGATTGAGGCCGTAGGCAAGGTGGTCGAAAATCCGCCAGAAGGGCTCCGGCGCCAGGATGTCCGTCAGCCGCCGCGTGTCGGCCCCCTGGCGGTCGGCGCTTATTTTGTCAAGATAGTCCAGCATGGCCGGCACCCGAACCATTTCGGCGCCGGTTCCGAGATGGAAGGCCAGCGTTCCCGCAATGACCGGCCACCCCAGCCGGAGGTCGGACTCGCGTCCATTGCGCGGGTCGCGCACACGCAAGGTCAGCGGCCTCGCGGACAGCGCCTTGGCGATCCGCGGAACCGCACCGGCCAGGCCGGGGAAATGCCGGGCGCAATCGGTCATCGCCGCGCAATCTTCGGTCACCGTTCGGAAAGCGCGCTGCACCGATGCCAGCCGGTCATCGTCCAGCCAGGTCGCGGAGGCCGTTGTCGGGGAATTCAGGGTCAGCGTCCGAATCGCATCGCCGTCCTCGCGCACCAGCTCCTGCGCCAGGATGGTGCCGTAGGAGG
Organism: Azospirillum sp. TSH64; assembly: GCF_003116035.1. Taxonomy (GTDB): domain Bacteria; phylum Pseudomonadota; class Alphaproteobacteria; order Azospirillales; family Azospirillaceae; genus Azospirillum. The sequence goes on along the minus strand of NZ_LGQW01000015.1, from coordinate 6,337,912 downwards.
TCGCGACGATGTTCCAGTTCGGGAGGTCGAGCGCACGCCGGAGGGCGGAAACGTCCAGCGCGCTCTGCCGCGTGTCGAAATGCTCCAGGCGATAGCCGGCCGCCTGCACCGGGCCGAGGCATTCCAGCACGTCGTCGGCCGTCAGGCCACCGTACCAGAAGCGCATGGGATCTATGGCCGGGCAGCGGAGCGATGGAACGGAGCGGCCGGTTCCCCGCTGGTCGAGCAGAATGATGTCGCGGCGCGCGCGCATCGCCTTCAGCATGGTTCCGGCGGAGCCGATCTCGTCGCTGCCCGCCTGTCCGGGGCCGCCCGTCAACACCAGCACGGGCTCCTCGTGCGGTGCCGGGCTGGTGGCCGGCAGCACCGCCACGAAGACCTCCACCGCCGGACCCGCGGCATGGTCCCAATCCTGCGGCACCGTCAGGGCGGCACAGCGCGGAGAGGGGACGGAGGGTGGGTCCCGGTCGGGCGACGGACACGGTGCCGGACGCAAACTGCCGTAGAGCGGTGCCGGCGGCGCAGCGGCCACCGGCGGCGGCGGCACGGCGACGACGACCGGCGCCGGCGCTGCCGGCTCAGGTAGCGTCGGTGACCGCATGCCCACCGTCCATAGGGATGCCGCACCCGCCAGGACGGCGAGCAGAAGCGCGGCAAACCCGATCCGGCGCAATGGAGTGGGAGCCATTCTCAGCGGGCGACCGTCGTGAAGAAGACCGCGTCGCTGGCCAGTTCGCGATTGCCCTCCCCAAGATTCGCCAGCTTGGCCCGCAGAGCCGGGAGATAGTCGGACGCGCGCTCCACCTCCGGCCGGTTCGCGGCGAACAGCGGTTTCGCCGTCAGCACCGCCAGGATCATCCCCGGCCCGAAGGGGGCGGAGATGTCGTAGACCCGCGTGTTCTTGTCGACCTTGTTCGCCTCGGCGCCCAGCGTGATAGACTGCCGCGCGTTGATCTGGCCGTCGCGGCGGAGAGGCATGGGCACCATATGCACGACGCTGCCGTCGAGATCCAGGTAATCGACGGTGAGATGGCCGCCGAGCATGCCGGCCTTGACCGTCACCATCAGCGTTTCCCCGTCACGGTAGACGAGGGACGGCTTGTTGAGGCCAATCTGAACATACTCGCCCCGCATGGCTTCGGTGGGCGGAATGGCGATGGCCAGCGCCTCGCAGAAGGGCCACGGACGGACCGACAGCGACAGGTCGATCTTGCTTTCCGCAGCAAAATTGCTCAGCCGGTCGTTGAGAAGACGGAGGTCGGCGTCCGATCCCGCATAGCCTGAAACTGCGAAACGGCCGCCGCCGGACCTGTCGATGTGCAGGCCCGCGCAGGACAGGCTCCGGCGGGCCTGCTCCAGCCGCACCCGCACATCGTCCGGCGTCGGCGCAGGCCGCAAGGTGGCGATCTGAGCAGGAGGCGTCTGGATGGCGGGCGGTTGAAGCACGGCGGGCGACCCGCCCGTCGCGACAGGGGGCGGGACCGGCGGCAGGGTCGCAGGGTGTGCCGAAGAAAGGGCGACCGGTGGGGGTGTCGGAAGCGCCGTCGGAGGGGACGCCGCCGACTCGGCGGGGGCAACCGGCGCTGTCGGCGTCACCGGCGTCACGGCCGGAGCCACAGCCGGCGCGAAGGCCGGTGGCGATGGAGCAACCTCGGCGGTCTTCACGATGGGTTTTTCGGCGGGCTTTTCGGCCGGCCTGTCAACTGGCTTGTCGGCCGGCTTTTCGACGACAGCCGGAGGCGGGCGGTCGGGTGCCGGGCCGGAAAGTGCCAGATAGCCCCCCACCCCGCCGATCAGGGCCGCAGCGGCGAGACCGGCGGCAACGATCGGCATGACAGGACGGGAGCCCTTGCCGGTACCGGTCCCCGTCTTGGACGCGCTGCGGGACCGGGCGTTGCAGATGCCGATCAGCGAGGCCGCCGACTGCGTCCGCCGGGCCGGGTCCGGCGCCAGCATGTCGGTCAGCACCTCCCGCAACGGCGACGGAACGGTGCCGAGATCGGGAACCCGCATCCGGCGCTCCATCACGCTTTGCGGCGAGTTGCCCATGTCGAGCGGACGGCCGAGCAGGACCGCGGCGAGGACGAGCCCGAAACTGTAGATGTCGGACCGGGCGTCGACCACACCCCCATGCATCCCGATCTGCTCCGGCGAGGCGTAGGAGTATTTCCCGGCAAACCCGTCGCCGATGATGGTGGCCGCGTCCGGCGCCGTCTGCTTGGAGATGCCGAAGTCGATGATCTTGGCCAGCTCGATCCGGCGGCCAGGCAGGATGATGTTGTCGGGCGAGATGTCGCGGTGGACGACCCCCTTCTCATGCGCGGCGGCCAGGCCGGTGGCGATGCGGTCCAGCAGCACCGCCGCATCCGAGGCGCTGAACGGACCGTCGCGCATGACCGCGGTCAGCGAAGGACCGTCGACGAACTCCATGACCAGGAACAGGCGGCCGAACTCGTCCCGGTTGATCCCGTCATAGGCGACGACCGCGTCGTGCCGCACCTGACGCAGAACCGAAGCCTCCCGCCGGAACAGGTCCACCAGCTTGGGATCCTGGGCCAGTTCGGGCAGGATCACCTTGATGGCGTGCAGCGTGTTCAACTCGACATGGCGCGCCCGGTACACTTCGCCCATACCGCCGCGCGCCACCACCTGCTCGACGATGAAGGTATGGCTGAGCACCATGCCGGGCTGGATGGCCATCGACGCGCCGGAGCCCGTCCATGGACCGGCGGTGTCTGGACCGGCGGTGGCCGCCGGCGCCGCCGTCGTCCCCGACGCGACGATCTGCGTGGCGACCTGCCCCACAGGGGGGGCGGTGGTCACGGGCACCGCGGTTTGCCGTCCGCTGCCGGGGGCGATCACAGTTGGCGCATTGACCGGCAGCGCATCGGACGGAAGCGTCCCCGGCGTGGCGGCGCCATCGGCCGGAGCGGTCTGCGATGTGTATGGATCGTCGTGCGGCAGCGTCATTGAACGGACTCATCGGCGTTGCCACCGGATCCCGGAACCGCCGCCATCGGGGCGGCGGCGTGGGATCCCTCGATGGCGGTGGGGCGCTTTTTCAGCACGAGGGTGTCGACGTCGTCCGTGCCCGGTGCGGCTTGGCAGGAAACCGCCACGACCGTCACGTTGTCGGACCCGCCGCGCTCCAGCGCGGTGGCGATGAGCCTGTCGACGGCAGCGGCAAGGTCGGGAGCGGCCAGCAGGATGGACAGTTCCCGGTCGCCGACGAATTTGGTCAGGCCGTCGCTGCACAGCAAAAACAGATCGCCCGGCTGCGCGCGGCCCTGCCGCATCTCCAGCGCGAGGTCGTCGAAGGCGCCGACGGCACGGGTCACCTCGTTGCCGCGCGGATGGCTGGCCGTCTCGTCCGGGTGCAGGGCGCCGGCGTCCACCAGTTCCTGCACGACGCTGTGGTCGTGGCTGACCCGGAAAATGCATCCGTCGCGCAGCAGGTAGAGCCGGCTGTCGCCGGCCCAGACGCAGGCGAAGCTCCAGCCGGACAGAAGCAGGCACACGACCGTGCTGGCGATCGGCCCCCCGCTCCGCTGGCCTTGGAACCGGAGCTGTCCGTTGACCGCCTCCAGCCCTCCCTTGACGGCCGCCATCAGGGCCGGCGCGCCGTCGGGGGCGGCAATCGCCTCCAGCGCCTGGACGATGGCGGCGCTGGCGTATTCGCCGCGCTGATGGCCGCCCATGCCGTCCGCCACCGCCCACAGACCGATCTCGGACCGGTCGAGCAGGCTGTCCTCGTTCAGCTTGCGCACGCGCCCGACATGGGTGGCGGCAGCTGAGCGGACGGTCAGGGGACCGAGACGGGTGGTTCTGCCACAGATGGTCATATCCGGCCTCCCAGCGGTCGTATCGAGGCCGCAAGCCCGTTCAACCGTGTCCAGTCGCCGTCGAGCAGGCTGGTGAAGAGGTCGGCCGGCGGAAGGCCGGCGGCGGCGAGCAGCACCGAGGCCACCCGCTCCCCCCCCTCGGTCCACCACAGGCTGATCCGGTCGCCGTGCCGCGTCCGCAGCGCGTCCTCCGCCAGGCCGGCGGCGGCGGTTTCCAGCGGGGTGAAGCCCGCCGCCCCGTCCGGTGTGCCGAGCGCCGCGATCTCCTGCTCGAACCGCTCCAGGGCTATCCCATCGTCAAGCGCGAGCAGGGCGGCCTTCTCGGCGCGTTCCCGCCAGGACCGGTGGCGGAGCGCGGGTTCGACCAAGCCTCGCGTCTCCTCCAGCGGGCCGAGCACCAGCAGCGGGAAATAGCGGCCGACCCGGTCGACGCTGGGGATCATCAGGCCGGTCAGGGCGGCGGGTCCGGCAATGGCGGCATCGAGCGCGAAATGCCAGATCGGGCTGCTCAGATAAAGGTCCAGCCAGTCGGCGCCGAGCCGGTCGCGGCTGTGCGCGATGCCGTCCTGCAGCCAGTCGTCCAACGCCTCCACGACCGGCGCCGGCAGATTCCGGGTGACGAAGTCGCCCCGGACAGGTAGCTTGCCGTGGAACCCGGCACCGGCCCAGCCCGCCCCGGCCGCCATCACAGCGCCCCCGGACAGCGGAACTCGCTCAACTCCTTCATCGCGAAGGGATTGAGAACGCTGCCGGCCCGCAGTTCGAACCCGATGTTGCCGCCACCGGCGGCGAGCGTCACCGTTATCCGGTCGCGCATGCCGCTGCCGGCGACCTTCGCGCGGTCGAGCAGCCGGAACCACGACCAGGGGCCGTCCACCGTCATATCGGGCGCCTGGCCGTCATTCACGGTCACGCGGGTCTGCGGGCTCGGTCCCGGCCACTGCACCGGCAGGGGGCGCGTCTGGCCGGCGACCAGCTTCACGGGCTGCCCATCCACCTCGATGACCGCCTGCGTCACGCCGCTGTCGAACATGGTGGGCACGAGGTCGAATCTGACCATGGGCCCAGCGCCGCCGGAAAAGAAGGTGTCGCGGATGGCGATGGCCCGCTGGAACTGCGCCAGGACGCCGGACGCGATGCCCAGATCGGCGCCGTCCACCTTCTGCCATTGCCAGGGCTGGCGCGTCATGTCGACATAGGGGCGGAGCTGCTGGTTGAAGAAGCTGTCGATCAGGCCGTTCGGGCCGAACAGCTTCGCGAAGTCCGCCAGCATCACGTCCGCCGCCCCCGAACGGTAGACCGGATAGCGGTTTTCCGTCGCCTGCCGACAGAAGGGCAGGATCTGCGCCGTCCATTGGGCGTTCAGCTCGGTGCGGGTGGTGCCGACCGTGGCGCTGGAACCGGCCCGGCCCATCTGCTGGGCCAGCGCCGCGACGGGACCCGGCATGCGCGATGCCACGGCGGCGATCTGCTGGGCCGGCGAAGGGCCGAGCGGCGCACCGGGCACGCCGGTCGGCCCTCCTCCCTGGGCGCGGTTCAATTGCAGGTATAGGTCGTTCAGCAGCCGCATCAGGTCGTCGAGCGATGCCCCCGCGACGCCCGTCCGGCCCTCGACGAAGCTGTGCAGCGGCGCGAAATGGTCGTCCACCGCCTTTCCGGGTTCCGGAAGCGCGTTGGCGGCAGCGGTGGTCGTGGCCATGACCGAGGCGAGACGGTCGCCCCCCGGCAGCTTGGCCGCGGTCGCCACGTTGGTCACGGTCGCCGCCGCGTCGGCCGTCGCCGACTTCCCGGCGGCCAGCTTGGTCTGGGCGTTGGCGGCAAGCAGGACATTGCGCAGCGGCGAGGCCGGCCCGGACAGTTCGCTCGCCACCTGGGCGGCGACGGACGCCGTTTGCATCGGAACCAGCGTCAGGTCGGCGAGCACGCCGTCCCAACGGGCGATGTAGTCGTTGAGGTAGAGCTGGAGGACGTCGCGGGACAACTGCCCGACCTGCCCGGCGCCGGTCTCGCGGCCCTGATCCCCCCGGTTCTGATCCCCCCGGCCCGGATCGCCGAGAACCCAGCTTTCGCGGGCGACATCCTCGGCGATGGTGGTCAGGCTGGGAAGCAGGACGGTGTAGAAACCGTCCCGCGTGTAGAGGCCGGGGATGCCCTCCGAAAGCAGCTTGCCGGACCGCCGGGCGAACACCCGTCCGGCCGCCGGCCCGCCGATGTCGACGACGCGCCATTCCGGCAGTTTGCGGGCGGCGGGAACCTGCCGGAGCTGGGCATAGGCGCGCTCGGCCAGCGGGAACCGCGCGAGCTGGCGGCGCGCCTGCTCGACAAGCGGCTGGTCGAGCGGCACCGGGGTCAGCGGAGCGGACAGGAGGGCGTTGAGATGGCCCAGCAGCGTCTCGCGCATCGGTCCGCCGGTCGGATCCGGGTACAGCCCGGTCCAGTCGAGCGCCATCCACTGGCGGACCAGGGCGGCGTCCAGCGGACCCTGGCCGCCGAGCATGAGGTAGACCTTCAGCGCCTCGTACAGGAACTCGGTGTTCTGCTGGTTCTGGCGGATCTGCGCCTCCAGCCGGTAGACCAGCGGCGGCAGCAGCAGCGCGTTCAGCGCGCGGCTGTAGGTGCCGGCCGCCTGGGCATAGATCTTGTCACCCTGGTAGAGGCCGAAGGTCGCCCCGACCGGGGCCGGCTGCCCGTCCTTGAGGGCGAGCGCCCGCATCGTGTCCAGAGGCGGCAGAACGGCCTCCAGGCGCAGGGACTGCCCGGCGTTCTTCGGCACGCTTTCGATCTGCTCGACGAAGCGGTCGGCGGCGGCTTCCGCTTCGGCGATGAGGGAGCGGTTCTCCACGGTGCTGCCGGTCCAGACGCCGAGCGCCGCAAGCACGGTCACCGCGGTCGCCGCCAGGACGCCGCGCTGCATCCACAGCAGCCGCCGTTCGAGCTGCGGGTTGGTGCTGACCAGATTGGCTTCGGGAAAGATGACGCCCCGCAGCAGATTGGTCAGGAAATACGCGCGGCCGCCGCCGGTGAAGGGCGACACGGCGGCCTGTCCGGCCCCGACCATCCGCGCGATGTTCGCGGTCAGACGGTCGATCGGCGTCCCCTCCTGCGTTCCGCTGGTGAAGTAGACGCCGCGGAGCAGCGGCTTGTGCTCGTAGCGGCTGCCCTCGAACACGTCGGCGAGGAACTGCATGACGGGCTCCCGCAGGGACGCCACCTGCGCCGGGAAGCCGAAGATGAGGCTGCGCCGGGCCGGGTCGGACTCCTGCTGCAGGCGGTCGTGCAGGCGGGTGTTCAGCCGCTCCTGCAGCAGGTCGAATTCCTGCGCGAAGCCGCCCTCGGCCGTCACGTCGGGGTCCGGGGTATAGGGCAGAGTGGCACCCCAGACCTGCTCGCGCTGCCCCTTGTCGAGGTCATCGAAAAATTCGGTGAAGCCGGCGATCAGATCGGCCTTGGTCAGCAGCAGATAGGTCGGGAAGCGCACGCCGAAGGTGCCGTACAGCTCGTTCAACCGCTGACGGACGGCCTGGGCATGGGACGCGCGCTCCGACTCCGACCCGCCGGCCAGATCGGCGAGGCTGATCGCGACGATGGCGCCGCTGATCGGCTGGCGCGGCCGCGTCTTCTTCAGCATGTCGAGAAAGCCGCGCCAGCCCGCCGCGTCCACCGATTCGTTGCTGTCCTGCGTGGTGTAGCGGCCGGCGGTGTCGATCAGCACGGCCTCTTCCGTGAAGAGCCACTCGCAGTTGCGGGTGCCGCCGACGCCGCGCACCGCGCTGCGGCCGGACCGGCCGGCGGCGTGCCTCACAAGCCCGCAATTCTCCAGCGCCGTGCTTTTGCCCGATCCCGGCGGGCCGATCATCATGTACCAGGGCATTTCATAGAGGAAGCGCCTGCCCCGTCCGCCCTTGGCGTTCGACTTGCGCAGAAGCGCGACGGTCTCGTCCAGCCGCTCCTTCAAGGTGGCGACCTCCGCCGCCGCCGCGTCGCCGCCGCCTCCACCACCGGCATCGGCGCCGCCGGTCACCGCCTCCACCAGTTCCGCTTCGGTCTTCTTCGCACGGGACAGCGCCAGCATGTTCGCCACGCCCCAGGCGACGAGCACGACCAGCACCACGGCGAACCGGACGAGATCGGCCTCCAGCGGACGGGCGTCGCCGATGGCGACCAGCGGCCCGACGAACCACACGAGCAGACACAGCACCAGGGCTCCGACGAGGGTCGTGAACCAGCGGGCGGTCAGGATGTTGATCATGGACGTCATGGCCGCGGGATCCGGCGAGGGTGGAGGGAAGGGAAACTGGTCGGGCGACGGAGGCCGGTCATGGTCCGTCCCCCTTGCCGAGCACCACGTCGATGCGGCGGTTCTGCTCCCGGCCCTCCGGCGTGTCGTTCCCGGCGACCGGATCGGAATCCGCCTTGCCGACGGTCCTGACCCGGGTCTTGTCGGTCAGGGACCGGCCGATCAGCGCCGCGACGGCATCCGCACGGGCCACCGACAGGCTCCAGTTCGACGGGAAGCGGACGGAGCGGATCGGCTGGTTGTCGGTGTGCCCGATGATGGTGACCTTGCCCTTCTCGCCTTCCAGCGCCTGGGCGATCCGGTCGATGGTCGGCAGGAAGGGGGCCTCCACCGTGGTGCTGGCGGAGGCGAACAGGCCGCGGTTGCGGATGCGAACGATGATGCTGTCCATCGTCTCCTCCACGGTGACCAGCCCTTCGGCGATCTCGCGCTCCAGGAACTTCTTGATGCGCGGCGCCTGCTGGAGCTGGACCGGAACCGGAGCCGGCGGCAGGGGCGGCCGGGCGACCAGAACGATGCCGCGCTGCGGCAGCTCGGCCAGGCGGCCGAACAGGCTGTCCGAGGCACCGTTCAGCGCGAAGCTGAAGCCGACATAGGCGAGCAGAAGCAGCGCGCCGGCCGCAGCACCGATCACCCACAGGGGGATGATGGTCGACAGCCGGCGCGCCGGCTCGCGGACCCCCATCCAATGCGGGGACAGCCCGTCCTCCGTTCCCTCGCGCCGCAGCAGGCGGTACAGGTCCTCGCGCAGGCGGGCGATCTCTTCGCCGCCGCGCGGCGTGATACGCATGTGCCCCTGGAAGCCGAGGCTGAGGCACAGATACATGAGTTCCAGGACGCCGGCATTGCGGCCGGGCGAGGCCTTCAGCTGGGCGAGGTTGTCGAAGAACCGCTCGCCGCCCACCGTCTCGCGGTGGAAGGTGCCCACCATGCCCTGCCGCGCCCACAGGCTGCTGCCGCCCCACGGCGTGTTCAGCACGAGGTCGTCCACCGTGGCGCACACCACGTAATGGGCGTGGCGCACCAGATCGCCGGGCAGGCCGATGGCGCGCAGCCGCTGCTCGAACTTCCGGATTTCCTCGATCATCAGGCCGTGCAGCCGCTCGACGTCCGGCGCGGCGAGCATCGTGCGCACCTTGCAAACCATCAGAAGGATTCCGGTCGCCGTCGCCACGACCGGTCCGCCAACCCCTGGGACCGCTCCGCGATTTACCTCCGCCGCCCGCGCCTGCCCGGCCTGGACCGGTGCCGCCGCGTCCGGAGAGGGGGAGCCCGAGGGGGTGGGCTGCGGCGGCCAGCCGGAGGCCGACGCCTCCTGCGGAGCAGCCGGACGGCGGCCTCCGGGAGTCGGGCGGATGACGGTCCGGTCGGACGGGTTGAAAGGATCGTCTCCGCTCACGACGTCACCTCGCGAATTGCCCACAGATCCATTTCGATGTTCGGAAAGTCACCGGCGATGTGGATGGCGAATCCCCCGGAGGAGCGCATGGCATCCCATTGCGGCCCGTTCCGCTCGAACTCGAAATAGACCTTGCCGGCGTGGTAGGGGATTTGCCGCGGCGCCACGGGAAGCGCGCGGATGTGGATCCCGCGCGAGGCCGACGTGATGAGGTCGCGGATCTGGTCGCCCGGTCCGATCTTGACCTGTCCGGGAAAGGTGGCCCGCAACGTCTCCACCGCGGCCGCGGACTTCACCGCCAGCACGAAGCTGGTGTTGGACAGCATCGTCCGGTCGGTCAAAGGCGCGTACCAGATGCCGAACTTGGTTTGCTGGAGCATCAGCGGCGTCGCCGCCGAATCGATCATCATGGTCAGCGCGTGACGCAATTCGCTCATCACCGGAGCGAAGCTCTTCTGCAGATCGTCGTGGCGGTAGACCGGAAACTCCGGCGGACGCCGGCTTTTCGCGAAGATGCTCGCCAGTTCCCCGGCGATCTGCACGCAGGTCCGGAAGAAGTCCTCCGGATGGATGGCGCCGATCTGGGCCAGATGGGCGAGAACCGGCTCGTAGCGGTTGAGCACCAGCAGGAGCAGGTAGTCGGCGAACTCCGCCACCCCCTTCACGCCGGATTCGGACACGCGGCCGGCCAGCGCCACCGCACGCTGGCGCAGCAGCCCATGGAGTTCGGTCAGAAAGCCGGTCAGAACCGGCGAGGCGGCGGCCGTCAGGCTGGGCGGGATGTAGCGGTCGTCGAGCACGACCGACCGGTCCGGGCGGACCTCGACGATGCGGGCCAGCCCGATGCTGACGGTGTCGGCGCGCGGATCGGTTTCCAGCGCGTAACGCAGACGCAGGCGGCCGAGATGCAGCCGTGCCTTGGAGCCGCCGGCGCTGCCGACGCTGTCGCCGACCTCCACCTCCAGGGCGCTGTAGCGGGCGACGGTCTGGGCGACGTCGTCCAGCTCCACCTCAACCCCGCCGGGATGGACGATGGGCAGGGTCAGGTAGATTATGCAGTCCCGCGTGTTTTCCGGCACGTCGAGGGCCGGCGGCGGGAATGCGTCGTCGGGAATGGAGAAGGGGGTTCCGTCCTCCAGCACGCCGCTGCACCGGGTTACCGCGAACTGGCCGGTGGCCAGCAGGTTCCGGTTGATCTCCAGCCCGGTCACCCCCCACGGAAAGCTCCGCAACGCCGCGACCCGCGCGCGAACCAGACGTTCGACATAGCGGTCGGCCTGCTGGAAATGCTGGGGCAGGACGAACATGCCCTCGGACCAGACGACCCTGTTATCCCACGACATACGCTTCGACTCCGCTGAACGGGTGCATTGGTTGAGGCCGCCTTGCCGGGGCGCGCACGGTCACGCCGTCCCGGGCGGCGGGTCCTCCGGCGTGGACAGGCTCCGGACCTGCCGCTCGTAGGCTTGGGCGAACTCCCGTCCGAACAGCGATTGGAAGTCGTCCTCCGCCTCGGCGACGATCTGCTTGTAGAGTCCCTCGTAAAGCTCCCAGTAGCGCGCCCGGCGGGCCGCCGGAAGAATGCTGGCCAGCAGCGACTGGCGGTCGAGCCGCTCCTTCAGCGTCGCCGGATCGAAGCGCCGCAGCAGCGCCGAAAGCGCCGAATGCATGCCCACGCTGGTCGCAAGCTCATGCTGCTGAAGGTCGCGGAACCCTTCGCGGACGGCAGCGTCGCCGGGCATGAATCCCGGCCGCGGCGCCTCCAGGAGCTGCTGCGCGGTCGATGCCGGATCCGGCGAGAATTTCAGCGGGTTGTTGTTGCGTACGCCGATGACGGTGCGGTCGATGCGGAACTCGTTCTTCAGGCTGGCGCGGACGGCGAGCAGGCCGGCCAGCCCCTCGACCATCTGCCGATAGATGCCGCCGGCCAGACGCATGGCGGCGACGGGGTCGGTCCCGGAAAACGCCGCAGGCGGAAGCCCGGCCCCGTCCAGGAAGGCGGCGAGAAGCGCCCCGTCAACCGCCCGGGCGTCTCCCGCGGCAGGAGGTGCCGCGGGCACAGGAGGCGGAGCGGCCGGGCGAGCGGGCTGGTCCGGATCCGGTCCAGCCGGCGGCGCAACCGGGGGCGGTGAGGCCGGAGACAACGGCGTCTGCGAAACCGGCATCGGGGGCACCGGCGTCAGGGGGACCGGCGTCGGGGGGAAGGCCGGGCGGTCGGCATCGGCCATGGAGGCCGGGGCGGAGGGTGCCGGTTGCGCCGCGGCATCCCGCTGCAGGGCTTCGGGGTCGAACTCGTCGAATCCGAACGGAAGCGGCGCGGCCTCCGGTTTGCCCGAAGACGGCTGCTGTGGAATTCCCAGGCTTTCGAGCCAGTCGTCCGGCAGCGCCTCGATCGGGTTCGGCGGCTGGAAGTACGACCGATCCAACGGGACGTGGTCGGGCTGGGTCGCCGCGGGAGGAGGGGCGGGAGGAGGGCCGGGCGTCCGCAAGCCGGAAAACGGCTCCGCCTCGCCGCCGGGATAGAAGGGGCTGTCGAGCGAATCCTGGAACACGGCCTCGTCCCAGGGGGAAACCGCGACGGGGTCCGCCGCCTGTCCGACCGACACGGCCATTTCATAATCGCCCAGCACCAGCGAATCACCATCGGCCAGTGCGACCGAGCCGCCCCGGCCGATCGGGTGCCCGGCGCCATTGTGGTAGACGCCGTTCGAACTGGTGTCGGTGAGCACATACTGCCCGTCGACCCAGGAAATCCTGAAATGCTGGTTGGACAGAATGCATTCGACGTCCGGAAGGATCCAGTCGCAGGCGCTGCCCCGGCCCACGATCAGACCCGTGCGCTTCAGAGTGCGCACGGCCCCGCACAACCGACCCTTGGTGATACGCAGAGTGAGCATGAGCGCGCGGTCCGGTCTCGCTTGGTGCTTGTATGGATTCGGATTTCGGCCGCCCGGCGGCGCGGCATTATGCGAAATTAGATTGAATTTATAGACGATATTGACACCTATGCGCCAGTGGTATTATCTAATTAAACGTATATGTGGAAAACAACTCGCCAATTTAGGCCGGAAAAATCCATACAGATGTCAGCGCGTTCCGTTTTTTCGATAAAGGATATCGCATACGAACGTTTATCGGCGGACGGTCGGTCCCGAGAACCCCTCAGGGGCGTTCTGAGACTCCTGATGCTGCACCCTTAAGTGCATGGAGAAGGTCTTGGAGACCGCATTCGTTGACGTCGAGGCGATGCTTCGGGAAATTGCCGCCGCGAAGCCCGAAGGCGAGAACTGCGAATACGACCCGGCGTTCACCGAGCTCGAAAAGAAAGCCGAGGGACAGCCGGAGCGGCAGCTCGGCGACGTCGTCCAGCCCGCGGTTCCCCCGGAATGGCGGGAGGTTCTTGCCCTGACGACCGGACTGTTCGGGCGCACCAAGGATATTCGCGTCGCCCTGCATCTGTGCCGCGCCCTGCTCGGCCTGCACGGGCTGCCGGGACTGGCGCAGGGGCTCGATGTCTTCCACGGCCTGCTGGAACGGTACTGGCCAACGCTCCACCCCCAATTGGACCCGGACGACGACGACGACCCGACCATGCGGGTCAACATCGTCGCCGGACTTGCCCACCACGAGACGATGCTGCGCGCCGTGCGCGAAAGCATCGTCGTCTCGGCAAGGACGGCCGGACGGTTCACCTTGCGGCAGGTGGTCGCGGCAAGCGCCGCCAACCCGCCGGAAGGCACCGACACGTCGCTGGTCGACGCGGCCTTTCAGGAATGCGCCATCGACGACCTGCGGGCGACGGCGGAGGCGGCGAAGCGCAGCTACGACCGCATCCGCCGCATCGAGATGTACGTGACCGATCAGGTCGGCGCGTCCAACGCCGTGGATCTGTCGGCCATCGCCAGCGTGCTGCGCGAAGCGTCGGCACTCCTGAACGCCCGCTTGACGGCGCGGGCGACCGGCGGCGGGGAAGCCCAGGCGGACGGACGGGCGGACAGCCGGGCGGAAGGGGGGACGGGTTCGTCGGCCGGAGAGGATGCGCCCACCGGCGTGCCTGCGGCCGTTGCCGTCGCCGCGGTGCGGCCGGGCGCCCCCGGCATCATCGCGTCGAACGAGGACGTGGTGAAGACGCTCGACAGGATTTGCGACTACTACGCGAAGAACGAGCCATCCAGCCCGGTGCCGCAGATCCTGCAGCGGGCGCGCCGCCTGGTCGGTCTGAATTTCATGGATTTGCTCCGCGACCTGACTCCGGACGGGGTCGGCCAATTCGAAACCATCAGCGGCATCCGCCGCGACGACTGACCGTGGCCGTCCGGCGGAGCGTTTCGCGCCCCCCGCGACCGTCTCGCGCCTGATCGGCAGAGGACTTGGAGAGGAACCGAGGTATGGCGACACAAAGCAGTCAGAAATTCATCGCCCGCAACCGTGCTCCGCGCGTCCAGATCGAATATGACGTCGAACTGTACGGCGCCCAGAAGAAGGTGCAGTTGCCGTTCGTCATGGGCGTGATGGCCGATCTGAGCGGCACCCCCGCCGAACCGCTGCAAAATGTCGCAGAACGCAAGTTCCTCGAAATCGACGTCGACAATTTCAACGAGCGCCTGAAGGCCATGAAGCCGCGCGTTGCCCTGCAGGTGCCGAACTCGCTGACCGGCGAGGGCAACCTCAGCGTCGACATCACCTTCGAAAGCATGGACGACTTCTCGCCGGCGGAGATCGCCCGCAAGGTCGAGCCGTTGCGCAAGCTGCTGGAGGCGCGCACGCAGCTGTCCAACCTGCTGACCTACATGGACGGCAAGGCCGGCGCCGAGGAGCTGATCCAGAAGACGCTGAGCGACCCTGCGCTGCTGAAGTCCCTGGCGTCCGCTCCCAAGCCCGCCCTCCAGTCCGTCGACACGACCACCGAAACCTCGTCGGAAGGCTGATCCCATGACCGAGTCCAGCATTCTGCACCAGGGCCAGACGTCCATCGGCGTTGCGGAACTCGATGAGTTCTCCTCCCTTCTCCAGAAGGAATTCAAGCCGCGCTCCGACAATGCGCGGAGCGAGGTTCAGAACGCCGTCCGCACCCTCGCCGAGGAGGCCCTGCGTTCGGCCACGGTCCTGTCGGGCGACGCCGCCGGCACGATCCAGGCGATCATCGCCGAGATCGACAAGAAGCTGACCGAGCAGGTCAACCATATCCTGCACCACAAGGATTTCCAGTCCCTGGAAGGCTCCTGGCGCGGCCTTCACTATCTCGTCAACAACACCGAAACCGACGAGATGCTGAAAATCCGTGTCATGAACATCTCCAAAAAGGAGGTGGGCAAGACCCTGAAGCGGTTCAAGGGCACCTCCTGGGACCAGAGCCCGATCTTCAAGAAGCTGTACGAGGAGGAGTTCGGGCAGCTGGGCGGACAGCCCTACGGCTGCCTGGTCGGCGACTATCATTTCGATCACAGCCCGCCGGACGTCGAGCTGCTGGGGCAGATGGCGCAGGTCGCCGCCGCCGCCCATGCGCCCTTCATCGCCGGCGTGTCCCCGGCCGTCCTGCAGATGGACAGCTGGCAGGAGCTGAGCAACCCGCGCGACCTGACCAAGATCTTCCAGACCCCCGAATATGCCGGCTGGCGTTCGCTGCGGGAGAGCGAGGATTCGCGCTACATCGGCCTCGCCATGCCGCGCTTCCTGTCGCGCCTGCCCTACGGCGCCAAGACCAACCCGGTCGAGGAGTTCAACTTCGAAGAGGACGCCGAGGGGGCCGATCACGGGAAATACACCTGGTCGAATTCCGCCTATGCCATGGCGGCCAACATCAACCGCTCCTTCAAGACCTACGGCTGGGTGTCGCGCATCCGCGGCATCGAATCCGGCGGCGCGGTCGAGGGCCTGCCGGTCCACAGCTTCCCGACCGACGACGGCGGCGTGGACATGAAGTGCCCCACGGAAATCGCCATCAGCGACCGCCGCGAGGCGGAACTGGCGAAGAACGGCTTCATGCCGCTGGTGCACAAGAAGAACACCGACTTCGCCGCCTTCATCGGCGCGCAGTCGCTGCACAAGCCGGCCGAATACGACGACCCCGACGCCACGGCAAACGCCAATCTGGCGGCCCGCCTGCCCTATCTGTTCGCGACCTGCCGCTTCGCCCATTACCTGAAGTGCATCGTCCGCGACAAGGTCGGCTCCTTCAAGAGCCGCAAGGAAACGGAGCAGTGGCTGAGCGAGTGGATCATCCAGTACGTGGATGGCGACCCGGCCAACTCCAGCGAGACCACCAAGGCCGAAAAGCCGCTGGCCGCCGCCGAGGTGGTGGTCGAGGAGGTCGACGGCAATCCCGGCTACTACACCTCGAAATTCTTCCTGCGCCCGCATTACCAGCTTGAAGGCCTGACCGTGTCGCTGCGGCTGGTGTCGAAGCTGCCGTCGGGTCGGGGGGCCTGACGCCGAAGGCGGTGCGCCCCGTTCCGTCGGCGCACCGCCGCCCGGCTCAACCCGGTCCCGACCAATCCTGGTCGTTGCTTTACAACCAACCCATTGGAGCTTGAAACATGGCTTATGACGTTTTCATTGACATCGACGGCATTCCCGGCGAATCGCTGGACGCCAAGTACAAGGACAAGATCGCCGTCCGCAGCTTCTCCTTCGGCGTCGCCCAGTCCGGCACCTTCGCGCACAACAGCGGCGGCGGCGCGGGCAAGGCGGATTTCTCGGCACTGAAGTTCCTGAAGCACACAGACAGCGCCACCCACCTGCTGTTCCTCTACTGCGCCAACGGCCAGCACATCAAGCAGGCGACCCTGATCGTCCGCAAAGCCGGCGGCGAGCAGCGCGATTTCCTGAAGGTCCTGCTGACCGACGTGCTCGTCCAGAGCTTCAGCACGGTCGGCGACCCGAACGGCCCGGAACACCAGCCGCTGGAAGAGGTCACGCTCGGCTTCTCGACCATCAAGGTGTCTTACGCCAAGCAGAAGCAGGACGGCAGCATGGAGGCGTTCAAGGACGCCGGCTGGAGCGTCAAGGAAAACAAGAAGCTCTGATCCCATTCGCCGGGAGAGGCGCCCCATCGCCTCTCCCGGCGGCGAGGGACTGACGAAACGGATCGGGTGGCGACGATGGGCGGTATGGAACCTGGCGCGGATGTCCGCCAGAGCCTGAAGGACGGCGACCTCGCCAAGGCCTTGGAGCAGGCCAAGACCCTGGTGCGCAAAGACCCCGCGTCCGCGAAGCCGCGCATCCTGCTGTTCCAGCTGTTCGCGATCTGCGGCGACTGGGACCGCTCGCTCAACCAGCTCGCCGTCGCGGGCGACATGACCGCCGAAACCGCCTTGATGGTCGGCACCTATCGGGAGGCGCTTCCCTGCGAGCCGTTGCGGGCCCGCATCTTCGCCGGACGGGAAACCCCCATCGTCCTGGGAAAGCCGGAGAACTGGATCGCCCTGCTGATCGAGGCGTTGCGTCTGGACGGGTTGGGAAAGACCGAAGAGGCCGCGGCGCTGCGGGTGAAGGCGCTGGACGAGGCGCCGGCCACCGCCGGCACCATCGACGGCACGCCCTTTTCCTGGATCGCCGACGGCGACCAGCGGCTGGGACCGGTTCTGGAGGCCGTCGTCAAAGACCGCTACTGCTGGATTCCCCTGCACCGCATCCGCAGCATCGACGTCGAACCCCCGACGGATCTGCGCGATCTGGTGTGGACGGCGGTTACGCTGACCCTCGCCAACGGCGGCGAGATCGTGGCGCTCGTTCCGACGCGCTATCCCGGCAGCGCCGAGAGCGCCGATCCCCTTCTGCGGCTTGCCCGGCGCACGGACTGGGTGGAGACGCCCGGCGGCCTCTACACGGGGCTGGGCCAGCGCATGCTGGCGACCGACGCCGGAGAACACGCGCTGATGGACGTCCGCCGCATCGATCTGGCCATCGACCTGGCCATCGGCCTGGATGCGGGCGGGCCGGCGACCGCGGAGGACGGTGGAGACGCGATGGCCGAAGACCATCATGGCTGAACTGACGGTCCAGGAAAAGCTTCAGCCATCGCTGCTCGACCGCCTGTTCGACGATGAACCGGCGCAGCGGCAGGAATCGCGCGAACGGCGGGTCCTGTCGCTGCGCCGGCTGCGCGAGAGCGTGATGCGCGATCTGGCCTGGCTTCTGAACGCCAGCAATCTGGGCGCCGAACTGGACGAAGAGAATCATCCGGAGATCGCCCGCTCGGTGCTGAATTACGGCATGCCACCGCTGGCCGGCCTGTCCAGCATCGGCGTGGAGCTTCCCGACCTGGAACGGCGGATGTTCGACGCCATCCGTCGCTTTGAACCGCGCATCCTGCCCAACACCCTGAACGTCAAGCTGATCCGGCAGGGAGAGCAGCACAACAGCCGCGCCCTGACCTTCGACATCGAAGGCGAGCTGTGGGCCCAGCCGGTGCCGATCCGGATTTTCCTGCGCACCGAGGTGGACCTGGAGGTGGGCGTGGTGAATGTCTCCGACACTGCGGGCTTCCGATGATGCACCCGCAGCTGCTGCGCTATTACGACGACGAACTGCGCCACCTGCGCGAAGTGGGGGCGGAGTTCGCCGAGGAGTTTCCGAAGATCGCCGGGCGGCTGGCGCTGGAAAAGTTCGAGTGCGCCGACCCCTATGTCGAACGCATGCTGGAGGCCTTCGCCTTCCTGACCGCGCGCGTGCAGATCAAGATGGAGGCGCAGTTCCCGCGCTTCATCAACCATCTGCTGGAGGTGGTCTACCCGCATTATCTGGCGCCGACGCCGTCGATGGCGGTGGTGCGGTTCCAGCCGGATCTGAGCGAGGGCGGGCTGGCGTCGGGCTTCCTGATCCCGCGTGGCGACACCGTGCTGCGCAGCGTGGCCGGCAAGGGGCGGAACACCGCCTGTGAATACCGGACCGGCCACGACGTGACTCTGTGGCCGATCGAACTGATCCGTGCCGAGTATCTGCCGACCTCCGGTGCGGTCGCGGCGCTCGATGTGCCGGAGGTCCGGGGCGTGCGCGCCGGCCTGCGCCTGCGCCTGAAGACGACGGCCGGCCTGACCTTCGACAAGCTGGCGCTCGACCGGCTGCCGCTGTTCCTGTCTGGCGCCGGCGGCCTGCCGGTCGCCCTGTGCGAGCAGATCCTCGGCGCCGGCCTCGGCATGGCGATCCGCCCGGCGCAACGCCCGGCGTCCTGGCAGGAAATCCGCCCCGCCGCCAGCCTGGCACGCTGCGGCTTTTCGGAGCGGGAGGCGCTGCTGCCCACCTCGCCGCGCTCCTTCGACGGATACCGGCTTCTGCACGAGTATTTCAGCTTCCCGGCGCGCTTCCAGTTCGTCGAGCTGCGCGATCTGTCCCGCGCGGTCCGCCGCTGCACCGGTGATGAGCTGGAGATCGTCATCCTGTTCAGCCGCGCCAACCCGCAGCTGGACGGCGTGATCGACCAGCAGAACATCCAGCTTTTCTGTGCGCCCGCCGTCAACCTGTTCCCGAAGCGCGCCGACCGCATCCACCTGAACACCCGCGACACCGAGCACCACATCGTTCCAGACCGCACCCGCCCGCTCGACTTCGAGGTGCATTCGGTGCTGTCGGTGGCCGGCTATGGCGCCGGGACGGAGGTTGCGCAGGAGTTCAAGCCCTTCTACGCCGCACGCGACCAGCATGCCGCCGGGTCGGACCACGCCTTCTATGCGCTGTCCCGGCAGCCGCGGGTGCTGTCGGCCAAGCAGAGACGCGTCGGGCCGCGGTCGAGCTACATCGGGTCGGAGGCCTTCGTCTCGCTGGTGGACGGCGAGGAGGCCCCCTACGGCCACGATTTGCGCCAGCTCGGCATCATGACGCTGTGCACCAACCGCGACCTGCCGCTGCACGCGTCGTTCGGACAGCTGAACACCGACTTCACCATGGACCAGGGCGCCCCGGTGGAGTCCATCCGCTGCGTCGCCGGCCCGTCGAAGCCGCGCCCCTCCAACGCCGAGGGGGTCACCGCCTGGCGGCTGATCAGCCACCTGTCGCTGAACTACCTGTCCCTGGCCGACAGCGACCCGGAACGGGGTTCCCAGGCGCTCCGGGACCTGCTGAAGCTCTACACCGACCGGGAGGAGGCATCCGCCGCCAAGCAGGTGGACGGCGTCCGGCATGTCCGGACGACGCCCATCGTGCGGCGTGTCCCCGGGCGAGGCCACATCGTGCATGCGCGCGGGCTGGAGGTGTCGGTAACCTTCGACGAGCATGCGTTCGACGGCAGCGGCATCTTTCTGCTGGGCGCCGTGCTGGAGGAATTCTTCGCCAAATACGTGTCGCTGAACAGCTTCACCGAAACAGTGATCCACAGCCTTGACCGCGGAGAGGTGATGCGATGGCCAGCCCGGATCGGCCGCCGCGAGCTGCTGTAGATCCGCTCGAGGCGATACGGGCCGAGCCGCACGCATTCGGCCTGTTCCACGCCTTGCGCCTGATCGAATGCTCCAATCCGCAGGCCCCGCGGCTGGGCCGGCCCAGGAGCCGCGCGGCCGAGGAGCCGGTGCGGCTGGGGCAGCAGCCGACGATGGGCTTCGCGCCGGCCACGCTGGCCGCCGTCGCCGGCGGCGACGGCAGGCCGGACCGGCTTCTGGCCTATGGTTTCGGCATGTTCGGGCCCAACGGCCCGATGCCCCTTCACATCACCGACCAGCTGCTGGAGCGGCGGCGCTATCACGGCGACGACACGCTGGCGCGGTTCGCCGACCTCTTCCACCACCGGCTGATGTCGCTGTTCTACCGCGCCTGGGCGGATGCCGAGCCGACCGTCAGCCACGACCGCCCCGACAGCGATCCATTCGCAACCTATCTGGCGTCCCTGATCGGGCTGGGACTGCCGTCGCTGCGCGACCGGGACGCGCTGCCCGACGGCGTGAGGCTCCATTTCGCCGGCCGGCTGGTGGGGCAGGCCCGCAACCCCGAAGGGCTGTGCGCCATGATCGCCAGCTTCTTCGCCATCGGGGCGACGGTGCAGGAGTTCGTCCGGGCCTGGATGGACCTGCCGCCGGAATGCCGCTGGCGTCTGGGCGGCGACCCCATGTCGGTGACCGCCGGCGCCGGACCGACCCTGGGAGAGGGGCTGACGCTGGGGGCGCGGGTCGTGGATGCGCAGCACCGTTTCCGCATCCGGCTCGGCCCGATGGGCATGGACGACTACGCGCGCATGCTGCCGGGCGGGCCGAGCCTGGATCGGCTGGTCGCGCTGGTGCGCGGCTATGCCGGCGACGAATTCGCCTGGGATGTCCAGCTCGTGCTGCGCGCGCCCGAGGTGCCGCCCTTCCGGCTCGGCGGGCAGAACCGGCTGGGCTGGACCTGCTGGCTGGGGCCGCGCCCCGCCGATGCCCAAGGCACCGCGCGCGACGCCGACGATCTCGTTCTCGACCCATTCGCCACGCGCCCCGCCACGGGTGCGCCCGACCGTTTCCAGGAGTGTGACCATGGCAGGGATTAGCCGCGTTTCGCTGTTCGGCAAGCTCAACCCGGTGGCCTACCGCGCCATCGAAAGCGCGACCGTGTTCTGCAAGATGCGCGGGAACCCCTATGTCGAGTTGGCGCACTGGATCCACCAGATCCTCCAGCTACCCGACAGCGACCTGCACCGGGCGATCCGCCGTTTCGACCTCGACCCGTCGCGGCTGGCACGGGACGTGGTCGAGGCGCTGGACCGCCTGCCGCGCGGCGCCACGGCGATCAGCGACCTGTCCCCGCAGATCGAGGAAGCGACCGAGCGTGGCTGGGTCGCCGCCTCGCTGATGTTCAAGGCGCCGCGCGTGACGACCGGCCACCTTGTGATCGGCATGCTGCAGACGCCCGGCCTGCGCAACGCCCTGCCCTCCCTGTCGCGCGAGTTCGCCAAGGTCAGGCTGGACACGCTGGTGGAGGAGTTCACCGCCCTCACGGCCGGTTCGCCGGAGGACGCCCAGGCGGACGGCGCCGATTTCGGCGGGGCCGCGCCCGGCGAGGCGAGCGGTGCCATGCCCCCGGCGGCGATGGGCAAGCAGGAGGCGCTGGCGAGATTTTCCGTCGATCTCACGGAGAAGGCGCGCAAGGGCGAGATCGACCCCATCGTCGGCCGTGACGACGAAATCCGCCAGATCGTCGACATCCTGATGCGCCGCCGCCAGAACAACCCGATCCTCACCGGCGAGGCCGGCGTCGGCAAGACCGCCGTGGTCGAGGGCTTCGCGCTCCGCATCGCCGCCGGCGACGTCCCGCCGCCGCTGCGCGACGTGACGCTGCGCACGCTCGACGTCGGCCTGCTCCAGGCCGGCGCCAGCATGAAGGGCGAGTTCGAGAACCGCCTGCGCCAAGTGATCGAAGAGGTGCAGTCGTCGCCCAAGCCGATCATCCTCTTCATCGACGAGGCGCACACCCTGATCGGTGCCGGCGGAGCCGCCGGGACCGGCGACGCCGCCAACCTGCTGAAGCCGGCGCTGGCCCGCGGCAACCTGCGCACGGTCGCCGCCACCACCTGGGCCGAATACAAGAAGTATTTCGAGAAGGATCCGGCACTGACCCGCCGCTTCCAGACCGTGCAGGTGGACGAGCCGAGCGAGGAGAAGGCCATCCTGATGATGCGCGGCCTGTCCTCCACCCTGGAGAAGCATCACAAGGTGCAGATCCTCGACGAGGCGCTGGAGGCGGCGGTGCGGCTGTCGCACCGCTACATCCCCGCGCGCCAGCTTCCGGACAAGGCGGTCAGCCTGATCGACACGGCCGCCGCCCGCGTCGCCATCAGCCAGCATGCCGTCCCGGCCGAGGTGGACGACAGCCGCCGCCGCATCGAAGCGCTGCGCACGGAACTGGCGATCATCGCCAGGGAGTCTGCGGTCGGCATCGACACGGTGCGCCGCGCCGCAGAGGCGGAGGAAAGGCTGGCCGCCGAGACCGGCCGCCTGACCGGGCTCGAGGCCCGCTGGCAGAGCGAGAAGGCGCTGGTCGACCGCATCCTGGCCCTGCGCGGCCGTCTGCGCAGCGGCGGCGCGGCCATCGAGGGCACCGGCTCCGACCTGGAGGCCCGCGCCGCCGCGGCGGAGACGGCGCAGCAGGCGCTGACCGATGCGGAGCGCGCCGGCCTCGTGGCCGACCTGCGGGCCCGGCAGGCGGAGCTGGACGAGCTTCAGGGCGACGCGCCGCTGATCCTTCCGACGGTGGACGAACAGGCGGTGGCCTCGGTCGTCGGCGACTGGACCGGCATCCCCGTGGGCCGCATGGTCAAGAACGAGATCGAAACGGTCCTGAAGCTCGCCGACACGCTGAACCAGCGTGTCATCGGCCAGTCACACGGGCTGGCGATGGTCGCCAAGCGCATCCAGACCTCGCGCGCCAAGCTCGACAACCCGAACAAGCCGGTCGGCGTCTTCATGCTGTGCGGGCCCAGCGGCGTCGGCAAGACGGAGACCGCGCTTGCGCTGGCCGAAACGCTGTACGGCGGCGAGCACAACGTCATCACCATCAACATGAGCGAGTTCCAGGAGGCGCACACCGTCTCGACGCTGAAGGGCGCCCCTCCGGGCTATGTCGGCTATGGCGAGGGCGGCGTGCTGACCGAGGCGGTGCGGCGCAAGCCCTACAGCGTCGTTCTGCTGGACGAGGTCGAAAAGGCCCACCCCGACGTGCACGAGATCTTCTTCCAGGTGTTCGACAAGGGCATCATGGAGGATGGCGAGGGCCGGCTGATCGACTTCAAGAACACGCTGATCCTGCTGACGTCCAACGTCGGCAGCGACCTCATCATGAACATGTGCCGGGATCCGGAACTGCTGCCGGAGCCGGAAGCCGTCGCCAAGGCGTTGCGCGAACCGTTGCTGAAGGTGTTTCCGGCCGCCCTGCTCGGGCGCATCGTGACGATTCCCTACTATCCGCTCAGCGACGAGATGATCGGCAACATCATCCGCCTGCAATTGGGCCGCATCCAGAAGCGCGTCCAGGCGACGCACCGCATCCCCTTCACCTACGACGACGCGGTGGTGACGCTGATCGCCAGCCGGTGCGGCGAGCTGGAGAGCGGCGGCCGCATGATCGACGCGATCCTCACCAACACGGTGCTGCCGACCGTCAGCAACGCCATGCTGGAACGCATGCTGGGGGGCGGCACCGTGCCGCGCATCCATGTCGGGGTGACGGAACAGGACTTCTCCTATGACTTCGGCTGAGCCGGGAGCCGCCGGACCCCGGCATCGGAGGCGTGAACTGGAATGCTGACGCAGGCCTACCGCGACATCGCCGTCTCCTCGCATCTGGGAGAGGACGTGCTGGTCTTCCGCCGCATGACCGCGGTCGAGGAGATCAGCACGCTGTTCCGCTTCGACATCGATCTTCTGACCGCGCGCCCGAAGATCGACTTCGACAGCATGCTCGGCCAGAACATGACGGTGCGGCTCAAGCTCGACACCGGGGAGCGCCATTTCAACGGCTTCGTAACGGCCTTCTCCCATGTCGGATCGGCCGGGCGGCACGGCCTCTACCGGGCGGTGCTGCGGCCGTGGCTGTGGTTCCTCACCCGCAACCGCGACTGCCGCATCTTCCAGGACAAGACGGTTCCGGACATCGTGAAGGCCGTGCTGCGCGAGCATGGCTTCACCGACATCAAGGACCGCCTGTCCGGCAGCTATCAGCCCTGGGAATACTGCGTCCAGTATCAGGAGAGCGACTTCGCCTTCATCAGCCGGCTGCTGGAGCACGAAGGCATCTATTATTACTTCACGCACCGGAACGGGAACCATACGCTGGTGCTCGGCGACGGGGTCGGGGCACACGACCACCTGACCCCGACCGACCGGCTGCGCTACAATCCCGAGGCGCGCCACCGCGAAAGCGTGCCGTCCGTCGACGCCTGGACTGTCGGTCGGCACGTGCTGAGCGGGGCCTGCACCGTGGACGACTTCGACTTCGAGCGGCCGAAAGCGATGCTGCGCACCGGACTGTCCATGGCGCGCCCGCACGCGCTGTCGGGCATGGAGGTGTTCGAGTATCCGGCCGACATGGCCTACATGAAGACCGGCCAGCGCAGCGGCATGGGGCCGGTCTACGCCCGCATGCGGCTGGAGGAGATCCAGTGCCGCCATGAGACGGTGGAGGCGGCGACGACGGTCCGGGACCTGCGCTGCGGCCAGCTCTTCTCGCTGACGCACCACCCGATCGACGACCGGAACCGCGAGTATCTGGTGCTGTCCACCGTGTCGGAGATCGTGTCCGACGAGTTCGAGGGCGGCAGCGACTCCGCGGCCGCGCAGGAGCCGTACCGCTGCCGCTTCACCGTGCTGAACAGCCAGGAGCAGTTCCGGCCGCCGCGCGAAACCCCCCTTCCGGTGATGCGCGGGCCGCAGACGGCCATCGTCAGCGGCAAGAGCGGCGAGGAGATCTGGACCGACAAGTACGGCCGCATCAAGGTGCGATTCCATTGGGACCGCACCGGCAAGGCGGACGAGACCAGCTCCTGCTGGATCCGCGTGGCGCAGAGCTGGGCGGGCAAGCGCTGGGGTGCGCAGTTCCTGCCGCGCATCGGCCAGGAGGTGATCGTCGATTTCCTGGACGGCGACCCCAACCGCCCGGTCGTCACCGGCAGCCTCTACAACGGCGACGCCATGCCGCCCTACGAACTGCCCGCCAAGGCGACGCAGTCGGGCGTGCGCACCAGCACGGTGAAGGGATCGGGCGCCAACGAGCTGCGCTTCGAGGACAAGGCGGGCGAGGAGCAGATCCTGATCCACGCCCAGCGCAACCAGGACAACCATGTCCGGAACGACAAGCTGGAACGGATCGGCCGGGACCGGCACCTGATCGTCGGCGGGAACCAGGTCGAACGGGTCGACGCCGACAAGCACCTGACGGTCGAGGGCGACCGGAACGAGAAGGTCACCGGCACCGTGTCGCTGACCGTCGAACACGATCTGCACCAGAAGATCGCGCAGAACGCCGCCATGCAGTCGGGCATGGAAATCCACCTGAAGGCCGGCATGAATCTGGTGCTGGAAGCCGGGGTGTCCGTCACCATCAAGGCGTCCGGCAGCTTCATCACCATCGGCCCGTCCGGGGTCACCATCAGTGGCGCGATGGTGTTGATCAACAGCGGCGGGTCGGCGGGGTCCGGTGCCGGCGCCCATCCGGACATGCCGAAACTGCCGAAAGCCGCGGCGTCCGACAGCCACGGCAGCGCCACGGCCGTCGAGCCGAAACCCAAATACACGCCGCCGAAGCTGGCGCTCAGCTCGCATCCGGTCGCCAAGCAGTTGAAGGACGCCTACGACAACGGCACACCCTTCTGCGAACAGTGCGAGGCGGGCCGCAAAGCGGCGGCCATGGACGGCGGAGGCTCGCGATGATCACGGAACAGGCGCTTCGGACTCTGGCGGGCACGCTGTTCGCCGATCAATTGCCGGTCTATGCCGTGATCGACGGCGCCGGCTGCCCGGCGCTGCTGCCCATGCTGGACCGGCACGGGGTGCCGTCCATCTGCCTCTACCGGGGAGAGCTGGAGCCCGAGTTGGCCGAGGCAGCCCCCTATCTGGCGGAACTCATCCCGGAGTCCCCCTTCACGCGCTGGTTCCTCGGCGAAGGCTGGGACCGGCATTGGGGCATCCTGCTGAAGACGGATGCCGGGCTGACCGAGGTGCGGAGCCATCTGCGCCATCTGACCATGGCGCGGCTGCCTGACGGACGGGTGGTCTATTTCCGCTTCTACGATCCGCGCGTGACGCGTGTCTTTCTTCCGACCTGCACACCGGAGCAGACCATCCACTTCTTCGGTCCGGCGAGCGCCATCTTCATGGAAGGCGAGCGGCCGGCCACGCTGCTGCGCATGGAACCCGGACCGGACGGCGTGCTGGCGGCCCCCATGCCGCTCGGTGGCTGAAGGCCGGCGCCCGGATCGGACCGCGTGGAAGCGGAGCCGCGTGAAGCATGAAGCGTGAAGCGCACGGAAAAGCTGAGAGCCGGCCTTCGTCCGACGTGTCCGCAAGCAGCCGTCTTTTGCGAATGCCCATTTCAAAGAGGAAGCAGCCGACATGCCGATGCAGGTCGTGAACGGAGCCACGCTTCAGTGCAGTTTCGGCATGGCGCCATCGACGCTGGTGGTGCTGCCGGTGCATCGGACGATGGCCGGCAACCAGCCGGCAGCCAACATCATGGACCATCAGCCCATGGTCAACATCCTGCCGTTCGGGATGTGCAGCAGCCTCGCCAACCCGGCGGTCGCCTCGGCCACCGCCGCCGCCATGGGGGTGCTGACGCCCATGCCCTGCATTCCCAACACCCCGGTCCCGTGGGCTCCCGGCGCGCCGACGGTCATTCTGGACAACGCGCCGGCACTCGACACTCCATCCAAATGCATGTGCGCCTGGGCCGGCGTGATCTCCATCGTCAATCCGGGCCAGTCGACGACGATGATTCCCTGAGCGGTTGCCGCATATCCATCCAATCCATCCTTTATGGAATAGGCAAAGTCGCCATGACCAACTCTTCCGGGTAGAAGTTCTCGCAAATTTAGGATATAGTTTTCCCAGCTTCCGTTCACACGCATACAGAGAGAATTGGCCCAGCTATGTTCCAGCCGAAAGGGATGCAGATGAAGGCCGTCGCTGTCGCGATCATGGTTGCCTGGTCCGGTGCGGCGTTGGCCGCCGGCGCCGGGGAAGCGCCGATGTCCGTCAACGGCATCGTGGACGCGCTGACACCGACCCAGCAGTCCGCAGTCAGCAACGCCCGCCCCAAGCCGGGTGTGGAGCGCGGCCTGAACTTGGCGAACGGCACCAACAATTCGGCGGCGGCCGAGCCGTCCTCGCAGATGCGCAAGCTCGACTTCAAGGTCGAGTTCGAGTTCAACTCGGCCACCCTGCTCCCCTCCGCGACGGAGGTGCTCGATCTACTGGGCCAGGCGCTGACGACGTCCGACCTGAAGGGCTATCGCTTCCGGATTGGCGGCCACACCGACGCTGTCGGCAGCCCCACCTACAACAAGCAGCTTTCGGCCCGCCGCGCCAATGCGGTCAAGGAGTATCTCAGCAGCCGCTTCGGCATTTCGCCTGACCGCCTGCAGACCGCGGGCTACGGCTCCGAGATGCCCCTCGATCCGCGCAATCCCAAGGACGGCAAGAACCGCCGGGTGGAAATTGCCAATCTCGGCCGCTGACAGGCGGATGTTGGAGGTCGGAGTTCGTCCGATGAGTCGGTTAGGCACCGGACCGACCCTGGAGCGTTATCGACCATCCACAGTCCGCTTCGGCGGACTCCGGTGCGTGAAATCCTGTCGGATCCGGCATATCCCGGCAGAGTCCGGCGGTTCCCGGCAGGCCGAGGCGCACCCAACCAATCAGGTTATGAATGACCGAGCAGCCGTCCGCATCTTCGGAATCGCAGCGTATCCAGATGCCCTTGTTCTACAACAGGGTGTTTTCCCTCGATCCGGCCCGTGACCGGGGCCTGCGCCTTGCTTCGGCGCCGACCGCCGCCTTCGCGCGCCAAACCAGCCTGATCCCGCTGCTTGCCAATGAGTTCGGCGCCGCGCTCGCCGACTATCCGATCGTCTTCACCTCCGGGGCCACCGTCGATGCGGTGGCGGTGGTCGGCATCAAGACCGACGAGAACCTGTTCGTCGATGCCGACGGCCGGTGGAAGGCGGGCTGCTACGTGCCGGCCTATGTTCGCCGCTACCCGTTCATTTTCATCGATCTTCCCGACAGCGACAGCTCGGCCCTCGGCTATGACCCGGACAGCACGCTGATCGGCCCGGACCAGGACGTGCCGCTGTTCGACGGCGACCAGCCGACGGATGCGACGCGTCAGGCCTTGAGCTTCTGCGCCACCTTCCGGAACGAGGCGCGGACAGGCGCTGCCTTCGTGAAGGCCATCGTCGAAGCCGGCGTCCTGACGGAAAAGGCCGCGCAGATCAGCCTGAGCAACGGGGCCCAGGCACGCGCCGACGGGTTCCAGGTGGTCGACGAGGAAAAGCTGGGCCGACTGCCCGACGACCAGTTGCTCGACTGGCAGCGCAAGGGCTGGCTGGCTTTGATTTATGCGCATCTTTTCTCGCTGCACCGGTGGCCGGAACTGGTCGCCCGGTCGCTGGCCTGATGCCATTTCACGCAGAAAGTTGTCGTCCATGGCGTTCTTTTCTTCATTGAGGTGCCGCCGTCTGGCATCCGTGGCGATGCTGATCGGTGTCCTGGGGCTTTCCGCCTCCGCCACCGGCGCTGCCGAAGCGACACCGGCGGAACAGCCCGGCGCCGCGGTCGTCACCGGCTTTCGCAGCGCCACCTTCGGAATGACCGAGGCGCAGGTCATCGCGGCCATCCAGAAGGACTTCAAAGTCAATCGCCCCGACATCGCGGTCGAGCAGAACAAGATCGAGCGCACCACCAGCATCTCGGTGACCGTGCCCGATCTTCTGCCGGACACCGGCAAGGCGAAGCTGGCCTACATCCTCGGTCACAAGAGCAAGACACTCATCCAGATCAATGTCGGCTGGGGGGCGGTCGCCGGTGTGCCGGCCACCGCGGAGCAACTCCTGGGGACAGCGCAGCTGCTGAAGACTTATCTGCTCGGCGCGGGGTACGATCCGCAGAAATCGGCGGTGGACGCCGTGCTTCCCGATGGATCGGTGATGCTGTTCCGGGGCATCACCACCCAGGGTCCGGCGACGATCCTGACCCTGTCCGGCCCGGTCGAGCAGACTGGCGACAGAAAGACCCTGACCCCCGCGGCCCTGTCCCTGTCCTACATTTCCAACCCCGGAAACCCGGACATCTACCGGATTCCCAAGGGCCAGTTCTAAGCAGGTTTTCCCCCTGGGGAGGGGGGGACGCCCAGAGCGGGGCCGACCCAGCGCGCCAGAAACGCGTCCTCCGGGCCCGCCGTCACCGTCGGCCGCGCCGCCAGCAGCAGTTGCAGCAGTGCTGTGTGCAGGTCGGTGCAAGCCGACAGATCGACGCGCGGCGCCGCCGTCGCCTCCAGCCATTCGGCAAGCGGCAGGGCGTCCTCGACGGTGCAGGCGGCCTCGAAGCGGGCGAGGTCGGCGTCATAACGGATCGGCATCACAACAGCTCCCGCAGATCGAGCACCAGGATCAGCCGGCCGTCGCCCAGCACCGCCGTGCCGGCATAGCCGCGTAAGCCCCGCAGAACCCCGCTCATCGGAC
The DNA here is from genome assembly GCF_003116035.1 of Azospirillum sp. TSH64. GTDB lineage: Bacteria > Pseudomonadota > Alphaproteobacteria > Azospirillales > Azospirillaceae > Azospirillum. Next base: position 6,308,243 of record NZ_LGQW01000015.1, on the reverse strand, counting down.
GCAGCACCACGTCGGCACGCTCGCCGACATCGTCCACCGCCACGGCGACCGGCCCGTCGCCCAGTTCGGCGAGCACGACGCAGTCGGCCCCGCCGCTCCGCCCGTCCCGATGCCCGTCCCCATGCCCGTGCCCGTGCCCGTCATCGGGGGGCTGGCCCAGCAGGCGTCGCAGACGGACCAGCGGCACCACCCGGTCGCGCAGCACAACGCTTTCCGCCCGCTTCACCCCGCGGATCTCGGCACGCGGCACCCGCTGGACGCCGCCGACCACCGCCACCGGGATGCCGTAGAAGGATCCCGCCGCCTCCACCACCACGACCCGGGTGATGCTGAGCGTCAGCGGCAGCGCCAGCCGCACCCGCGTGCCGCTGCCGGGGGTCGAGGCGATCTCCACCCGGCCGCCGGCCCGTTCCACCGCCGCCCGCACCGCATCCATGCCGACCCCGCGGCCCGACAGGTCGGACACGCTGCCGGCGGTGCTGAAGCCGGGGGCGAAGACCAGCCGCACGGCCTCGTCGTCGCCGAGCGCCGCGGCGGCATCCGGGGCGAGCAGCCCCTTGGCGACGGCGGCCTTGCGCATCGCCGCCGGGTCGATGCCGGCGCCGTCGTCCGACACCTCCACCACCACCCCACCCTTGTCCTGGAAGGCATGGACCCGCAAGGTGCCGCCCGGTGGCTTGCCCGACGCGGCCCGGCGCTCCGGCGCCTCGATGCCGTGGTCGATTGCGTTGCGCACCAGATGCAGCAACGGCTCGCCCAGCACGTCGAGGATGTCCTTGTCGGCCTCCGTCTCCGCCCCGTCCAGCACCAGCTCGACCGTCTTGTCCAGCCGGCGGGCGGTGTCGCGCACCAGCCGGGGCAGCGGATCGAACACGCGGGCAAGCGGCAGCAGCCGCAGGCGCAGCGCCGCATGGCGCAGGTCGCCGACCAGGCTGTCCAGCCGGGCGGAGAAGGCCTTCATGTCGCGCGTCAGCTCGCCGTCCCCGACGCGACGGACCAGCGGTTCCAACTGCCCCTTCACCACCGACAGCTCGCCGACCAGCGCCATCAGCGCGTCCATCCGCTCCGGCTCCACCCGCAGGGCACGGCGCGGGGAGGCGGGCCGCGCCTCGGCAGCGGCGGGTTTTTCCGCAGGGTCCTTTTCCGGAGGCCCGTCGGCCAGGAAGCGGCGCAACGTCCTGGAATCGACGCAGGCCGCCGCCACGACGGCCCGGTCGGCCGACCGGCCCAGCGCGGTCAGGATCGCGGTGACCGCACGCGTCACCGCGGCGTTGCGGGATTGGCGTTCGGCAGCGCTGCCGGGCAGATCGAGAATGCGCGCCTGCTCCTCCAGCATCGCCGCCGCCAGCGAGCCCGGCGGCGCCATGGTGATCGGCTTGGCGGAGGGCGGTGCCGCGGGGGGCGCCGCAGCAGGCATCAGTGTGACGCTGCCGATCCGCACCTGATCGGGAACGCTGCGGAAGGCCGGCGCCACCGCCTCCACCCCGGCCCCGCTCAGCGCGCGGAAGCGCAGCAGGCAGCGGTAGGGGTCCAACTGCGCCAGGGGCGGCAGCGGCTCGGCCGGCTCGATCCGGAGCCACCGCAGGTCGGGGACCCGCCGGAACAGGGCCAGCGGATCGTCGCCGGTGAAGAAGCAGTCCGGATCGGGCCTGTAGTCGATGGCGGTCAGCACGCCGCCGGCCACCCCAACCGCCTCCCGGTCCTCGCCGGCCAGCGCCGCCACCCAGGGGAAGGCGTCCGTCTCCCCGGCGGCCTCGCCGCCACCGGCCGCCCCCTCCGCAGACACTCCGGACAGCCCGCGGACCAGCGTCTCCGATGCCTGCGCCGCGTCGGCGGGCAGGGCGCCGGTGTCCTCCAGCGCCGCCACCCAGCGGGCGCACTGGTCGAGCGCGCGGAACAGCCGGTCGGCCAGCTCCGGCGTCATGCCGCGCCGGCCGTCGCGCAGCAGCGACAGCGTGTCCTCCCCGACATGGACCAGCCGGGTGAAGGGCGCCATGTCGAACAGGCCGCTCGCCCCCTTCAGCGTGTGGAAGGCGCGGAACAGCTCGTCCACCGACGCGCGGTCGGCGGGATCGCGCTCCAGTGCCAGAAGCGCGCCGCCGGCCGTCTCCAGCAGCTCCTGCGCCTCGACGACGAACTGGTCGAACAGCTCGCTCATGGCACGCCCTCCGTGGTGAGAGGTTGCCCTGTCAGCAGCCGCGCCGCCTCCACCAGCACCTCCGGCCGCGGCGGCTTGACGATGTACCAGTTGGCACCGGCCAGCAGGGCCTGCTCGCGGTCGCTGTCCTTCGATTCGGTGCTGATCATGATGGCCGGCACGTCGCGCAGCGCCGGATCGCGGCGCAGGACGCGCAGCATGGTGTAGCCGTCCATCTTGCGCATGTTGACGTCGACGATCACCAGGTCGGGCACGACGGCCATGGCGCGCTCCAGCCCCTCGATGCCGTTCACCGCCTCGTCCACCACGAAGCCGGCGCCCTCCAGCACGCGGCGGCTGAAGGCGCGCACGGTCACGGCGTCGTCCACCACCAGGACGCGCGGCCCACCGGTATGGTTCGCGCTCATGCGGCACCCCCGTCGACCGGCTTCTGGTAAAGGATGGCGTCGGGGAAGCGGCGCGGCACGAACAGCGAGGACATGCGGCTCATGCTTTCCGAATGGCCGAGACAGACGAAGCCGCCCGGCGCCAGGGCATCGTGGAACATGCTCGCGGTCTCCCGTCGGCCAAGATCGTCGAAATAGATCAGCAGGTTGCGGCAAAAGATCACGTCGATCCCGCGGAAACCGCGGACCTGCTGCGGGTCGGCGAGGTTGACCAGCGAGAAATCGACCGAGTCCCGCAAATCCTCGACGATCTGCCAGCGCGGTCCCCAATCGTCGGCCGCCCCGCGCAGGGGCTGGAAATATTTGGCGCGCAGATGCGCCGGCAGCCCTTGCAGGGCGCGCTCGTCATAGATGCCTTCGCGCGCGCGCTCCAGCACCGCACTGTCGATGTCGGACGCCAGCAGCTCGATCTCGTAATCGTCCACCCGGCTCCAGTTCTCCAGCAGCATGATGGCGATGGAATAGGGCTCCTCCCCGGTGGCGCAGCCGGCCGACCAGATGCGCAGCCGCGACCCCTTCGGCCGCCCGCGCACCAGCTCGTCGAGGGCGGAATTCACCAGGCAGTCGAACTGGTATTTTTCGCGGAAGAAATAGGTCTCGTTCACCGTCATCAGGTTGACGAGCCGCTGAAGCTCCTCCCCCGACGCCTGGAAGCGCAGCAGGTTCATGTAGGCGCGCAGATCCGTCGCCCCGACCGCCTGCATGCGGGCGGCGACGCGGCGGTCGACGAAATAGCGCTTGGCCTCGGTGAAGGACAGGCCGGTGCGGTCCCGCAGGAAGCCGCACAGGGTCGCATAATCCTCCGGCGACAGGCCTTGCGGGTCGGTTTCGCTCACTCCGTTCACCGTCCGCCGAAGCTCGAACGCGCGGCATCGACGGCGAAGGCGACGAAGGCGTCGTCGGGGAAGCGGCGGGCCAGGGTCTCCAGGCTGGACAGCGCTTCCGGGCTGCCGGCCTCGGCCAGCGCCTCCACCGCGGCGAGGCCGACATTCACGTCGCGATCGCGCTCCATCACCCGTGCCAGCCAGTCGGCGCGGTCCGGATGGACGAGGCTTCCCAGCCCCTGCACCGCGAAGATGCGTAGATCGGTGTCGGCATGGTCGAGCAACGGCAGCAGCGCCGGGGCGGCGACCTCCGCCGGCATCTGCTGCAGGCTTTCCAGCGCCGCGTTGCGCAAGGCCGCATCCTCGCGGTCGAGGAAGGGGACGAGGACCGCCGCCGCCGCAGGCGTGGCGATGCGGGCGAGCGCCGTCAGGATGGCCTCGCGCACGCCGGCGTCGCCCTCCGCCTGAAGCCGGCGGGCGAGCGCCGCTTCGGCACCCGGCGGCGGGCTGTGGCCCAGCCCGTGGGCGGCATCGCGGCGGACAGCGGCGCCGGCATCCTCCAGCGCGGCCAGCGGATCGCGCACCCCCCCGGCGGCGGCCGGGGAGACCTCCGGAGCGGCCTTCTTCTTCACAAGTCCCATGGCGTCACTCCCTAGTCCTTTCGGTCCGCCGCGCGGCGGGCGACAGCCAGCGGGTCAGTTGGCCGGCGATCCGGTCCGACGGCAGCACGACGCCGGCACCGCCGCGCCGGATCAGATCCTGCGGCATGCCGAAGACCACCGCGCTGTCCTCCGATTCCGCGATGGTGCGGCCGCCGCGGGCATGAAGCTCCGCCATGGACGCCGCCCCGTCGTTGCCCATGCCGGTCAGCAGCACGCCGACCAGCCGCTCCGGCGGCAGCAGCCGCATGGCGCTGGTCACCAGCCGGTCGGCGTTGGGGTGCCAGGGCCGGTCGGGCGAGGACGGCACGCAGACCGCCTGCAAGCGTCCGCCGCGCCGCGCCAGCTCCACGTCGGCACCGCCGCGGGCGATGCAGATCGTGCCCGGCTCCAGCACCGTCGCCCGCTCCACCTCCACCACGCTCAGCGCGCACATCTCGTCCAGCCGCCGCGCCAGCGTCGCGGTGAAGGCGGCCGGCATATGCTGCGCCACCACCACCGGCCAGGGGAAGCCGGCCGGCAGCAGCGGCAGGATGTCCTCCAGCGTGCTGGGCCCGCCGGTGGACACGCCGACCAGCACCACGCCCTCGACCTCGCCATCCACCGCCACGGAGGGCGCCGCCGGCGGTGCGGGCGCCACGAAATCCTCACCCGCGATGCGGGCGCGGGCCAGGCGCAGCCGTTCGCGCAGACCACGCACCCGGCGCGGGCGGGAGGATGCGGCGGCGCGCACCGTCTCCACCAGCTCCTCGCCGATGCGGCCGATGGAGCCGGCGGCCGGCTTCTGCACCGCCTCCACCGCCCCCAGCCGCAGCGCCTCCAGCGTCTCGCCCGCCCCCGCCCCGGTGAGGGCGGAGACCATGACGACCGGCTTGGGGTGCTCCACCATGATGCGGGCAAGGCAGGTCAGCCCGTCCATGCCGGGCATGGTGATGTCCAGCGTCACCACATCCGGATCGACCTCCGGCAGGCGCGCCAGCGCCTCCTCTCCCGTCGCCGCGGTCTCCACCCGGAAACCGGCCTCGACCAGCAGATCCGCGATGCGCCGGCGCATCAGCGCGGAATCGTCCACCACCAGAACCGTCAGCACGCCGCCCCCCCATCCGTCCGTCACCGCGGGGTAACGGGCAGCTCCGCCAGTCGGTCCATGTCGAGCAGGCTGTCCGCCTCCATCAGCAGGATCAGGCGGGCGGCACCGGCCACATCCCCGGCCATATCCCCTGCCGCATCCAGCGTCGCCACCCGGCGGATCAGCCGGCGCTGCGCCGCCGACACCGCCGGGGCCGGACCGATCCGATCCGCCGGGACGGTCAGCAGGCCGGACAGCCCGTCGACCAGCAGCCCGACCAGCAGCCCGTCGCGCCCGACCACCACCACCCGCCCGCGCTCCAGCCCGGCTGGTCCGCTCTTGCTGTCGGCGGCCGGCAGCGCCAGCAGCCGGCGCTGGTCGATCAGCGGCAGCACCTCGCCGCGCAGGGTCAGCACGCCGGCGACGAAGTCGGGCGCATTGGGCAATGGCGTGATGCTGTCGGGCCGGCGCAACACCTCGCGCACGGCGGAGACCGGCAGGCCATATTCCGCCCCGGCAAGGCGGAAGACGACGAAGCGTTCCCCCGCACCGCCGATCCCGTTGGAGCCATCCGCAGGCTGCGCCGGTTCCATCCCGTCCCCTTCCCCGTCCGCCTCCGCAGCGCCCGCCCCTGTCCCGAATGCGGCGCCATGGCGGAACAGCCGCTCCGCCGACAGCACCGACACCAGCCGCCGCCCACCACCGGACACGCCGCCAGCCCCGCCATCCGCTCTGGCGATGCCGTCCAGATCCTCGAATTCCGGCTCGCGGGCGAGCAGCGGCGGCACCGGGTCGATCAGCGCCGGGTCGAGCCGCAGGATCTCGCGCACCTCGTCCACCAGCACGCCGACCGGCGCCTGCCCATTGCCGGAGCGCACCACGACGACGCGGCGCCCGGCCGCCAATCCACTGGAGTCCTGCCCTTCGCCAGCCTCCAGCCCGAACAGGGCGCGCAGGCCCACCAGCGGCAGCAGCCGGTCGCGCACCGCCATCACGCCCAGCAGGTGCGCCCTGGACCGCGCCATGCGCGTGACCTCGCGCGGGGCCGGCAAAACCTCGCGCACCCGATCCACCGGCAGGGCGAATTCCTGTCCCGACACCTCGAAGACCAGCAGGGCCTGCCGGTCGACAGTGCCCTTGATACCGCCCGCGGCACCACTTCCCCCGGCCGGCACGGGACCGAAGCCGGCCGCCGCGGAGGTTGAGCCCCGGTCCGTCCGCTCCGTCTCCGCCGGATCGCCGAACTGGCTGTCGATCAGCGCATCCAGCTTCAGGATGGTCGCCGGGCCGTCACGCAGCAGGCCGTCCAGCAGGGCGGGGTCGAGCCCGCCCTCCTCCTGCGTCACCGGATCGATGCGGTCGGGATTGCTGCGCAGGATGCCGGCCATCGCATCCACCCGCAGCCCCACCGTCGTCTGGCCGCCCATCTGGCTGCGATGCCCGACCAGCACCACCCGCGTCTCCCGCGTCGGCTCCGCGCCGCCCGGCCTGCCCAACGCCGTGGCGAGGTCCAGCACCGGCACCGCGTCGCCATGCCAGTGCGCCAGCCCGTCCAGGCTGGGCGGCCCCAGCGGGATGCGCACCAGTTCCGGCAACCGGATCACCGCGCGGACCGCCGGCAGCGGCAGGGCAAGGCGCAGGTCGGCGACCGTCACCGTGACGAAGTCGAGAGCGCCGCCCGTCTCCCCGTCCGTCTCCCCTGGCGCGCGCCCGGCCACGGCGGTCAAACCGCGCCCAGCAGGCTGTCGGCCATCGCCGCGATCTCCTCGATCGCCGACGCCAGTTCCTCGGCACCCTTCGCCTGCTCGCGCGCCGCCTTGGCCGCTTCGGTGCCGGCGAGGTTCGCGGCGGCGGCGGCGGTGGCCACCTGCTCCACCCCGACGCGGGTCTCGCGGAGCGCCATGGTCGTCTCGGTGGCGGCCTCCAGGATTTCGCGGCTGCCGGCGGTGACCACCCGCAGCTCCTGCGCGCTGGCGGTCAGGGTGACGCCGAAGGCGCGGTGCCGCGCGATCTCCGTCACCGCGGTGGCCGACCCCTCCTCCACGTCGCGGCGCACCCGCAGCATCTGGTCCTGGATGTCGCGGACGATGTCCTTCACCCGCTCCGCACTGTCGGCGCTGTCGCCGGCCAGCTTGCGGATGTCGCCGCTGACCACGGTGAAGCCGCGGCCGAACTCGCCCGCCCGCGCCGCCTCGATGGAGCCGCTGACCGCCAGCATGCCGGTCTGGATGGCGACGGTGGCGATGGCGTCCACCACCTTGTCGATGCGCCGGCCGATCCGGTCCAGCGCGTCCAGCCGGTCCCCGGCCCGGCGGGAAGACTCCACCGCCTCCAGCATGCCGTCGGCAAGCCGGCCGATGGTGTCCCGCGTCTCGCCCAGCAGCCCTTCCATCGCGGTGCAGCGTTCCACCGACTCGCCGGCCCGGCCGGCGGCCAGCGTCGCCGCCGCGTCGATTTCCGCGATGGCGGAGGCAAGCTGGTGGGTGGCGGCACTCTGCGACTGCGCCCCGCCGGAGATCTGGCCGATGGCGGTCATGATCTGGGCCGCCCCGCGGTTGATCTCCTCGATGGCGGCCGACAGCTCCTCGGCGGCCGACGCCAGCTCGTCGGCGGTGGCGGCGAGGTCTGCGGTGCCATCCAGATCCTCGGCCACCTCGGACAGCTGGCCGGCGGCGCGCTGGCTCTGGGCCAGGGCCACCGCCTGCTCGCCCGCGGTCCGCAGCGCCTCCTCGGCGGCGGCGGACTGTTCCTCGGCGCTGGCGGCGATGGTCTCGGCCCCGCGCAGGGCCTCGCGCGCCGCCTGATCGGCCTCGACAGCGGCGCGGATCGTCTCCTGCGCGCCCTGGACCAGGGTCGACATGTCCGACCGCACGCCTTCCAGCTGCTCGACGATCCTGCGGCCGCGCTCCACTTCCGCCTTGGCCGCGTCCGACGAGGCGACGATGCCGGCGGCGATGGCGGCCACCGCATCCTGGATTTCCCCGACCATCGACTGGATGTCGTTGGCGCTGCGCTCCGACCGTTCGGCCAGCGCCTGCACCTCGTCGGCGACGACGGCGAAGCCCTTGCCGGCCTCCCCGGCGCGGGCCGCCTCGATGGCGGCGTTCAGCGCCAGCAGATTGGTCTGGTCGGCGATGGCGGCGACGCTCTGCACAATGGTGCCGATCTCGCGGGCCTGGGCTTCCAGGTCGCGGACCAGACGCACCGAGGCCTCCTGCCGTTCGGCGGCGCGGACGATGCCCTCGATGGAGGACAGGATCTGGCCGCTGACGTCCTTCAGCGTCGCCTGCAACGCCTCGACCCGCAGCACCGCCTGCTCCGCCGTGCTGCGCGAGCGGGTCAGCAGTTCCGACGCGCGGCCGATCATGCGCTGCGACTGCTGGGTGGCGCCGGCCGACTCCTCGGCTCCGGCGGCGATCTGCTCCATCGCCCGGCGCAGTTCCTCCGCCGCCGACGCCGCCTGGGTGATGCCGCTGGCCAGCTCGGTCGAGGCGGCGGCGATGCCGGTGGCGGCCTGCCGTCGGCGCGAATCGGCGCGCGCCCGGCGGCGCTGCGGCGCACCCGTGGCGGCCATCGGGGGGGCGGCTGCCGAGGCGGCCGGCGCGGACTCGACAGCGGCGGCGGACCGGTCCGGACCCTCGTCGTCGGCGCCGGATCTGGTCCGGGCGGTGCGCGCCGTATCGATCTTGGTCTTCTTGATGAGTGCCATGGTCCTTACCCGTCTTCCTTACCCGCCTGTCCGACCGGCCGGTTGTTCTTGTTTCCGTTACGCCACGAGCCGGCCGATGTAGCGGCCGAGCGTCGCCTGGAGCGCGCCGGCCGAGCCGGCGTCGAGCAGCAGGACCACCCGCCCGCCGACCACGACGCCTTCGCCGCCCGGCAGGCTGGTGCGCAGATCGATGTGGAACAGCACCGCGGCCCCCTCCGCCGTCGGAGCCGTTCCCGCACAGCCCCGCAACACCTCCGCCGCATTGCCGCGGAACACCGCCGGCAGACCGGTGTCGACCGGTTCGCCCAGCAGGTTGGCGACCAGCGCCAGCGCGCTGTTCAGGACGACGTTGCCCAACTCCGACAGCACCTCGTCCTCCAGCTCCGGCACCTCCTCGGCGGGGATTTCGGGCGGCAGGGCGGCGCGCACCAGGGCAATGCTGCCCGCCTGGGGGAAGACCAGCAGGGCGCAGCCCGCGAACAGGCCGCCCAGCGTTTCCGAGATGCCCACCAGCGGCGGCGTCAGCGCCCGGTCCAGCAGCCCGGCCACCGTGTCCGGCGGCACCATGTCCACCGTCGGGACCGACAGGGTCACCAGCCCGCCCAGCATGCGGCCGAGCGCCGTCGATGCCCGGCCGATGCCGATGTTGCCCAGTTCGGCCAGGGCGTCGCGCTCCAGATCGCTCAGCATGGGGACGCGGTCACTCCTGCTGCGGCTGTGTCGGGCGGCGTGGCGGCAAGGCGGTGGAGTTCAGGAAGCGGACGACCTGCTCCTCCTCCAGCGGCTTGGGCATGAAGGCGGCGCCGACGCCGCGGATGCCGGACACCACCGCGTCCTGGGCATTGGCGGTGATGATGGCGATGTGGATGCCCGGATGGCTCTGGCGCAGCTTGGCCGCGGTCTCCACGCCGTTGTCGCCGGGCATGTTGTAGTCGATGATGGCAACATCGACCGGCGTGTCCTGCAACGTCGTGAAGAGTTCGCCGCCGTTCGCAGCCTCGACCACCGTCCAGTCCGGCTTGTTGCGCAAGACCATGGCCCGCACATGCATGCGCGAAAGCTTGCTGTCATCGACAATGATTGCAGTCTTACTCAAGATATACGCCTTTTGGATGGATATTGGCCAAGGAAGCCTAGCCTGGACCGAATTGAGCGCAAGTATACAGAATGAAATGTGCCGCGCCAGTCCCCTTAAATGTTCTTGGGATTTTGCCTGCGCGCCATCCCGCCGACTCATGCTATCGAAACGCCACGTTCTTTCCGATCCGGCCACCGCCCCATGCCGCCTTCCGCCGCCTCCAGGCTCTCGTCCAGACTGGCCGCCCTCCTGCGCGAGGCGCTGGCCCATCACCGCGCCGGCGATCTGGACGGGGCGGAGCGCGGCTATCGCGCCATGCTGGCCGCCGACGGGCGGAACGCCGACGCGCTGCACCTGATCGGCGTGCTGCATCACCAGCGCGGGCTGGATGCCGAGGCCGTCCGCCTGATCGGGCAGGCCGTCGCGCGCCGCCCCGGCGTCGCCGAACAGCACGCCAACCTCGGCCTCGCGCTGCACGCTTTGGGCCGGCTGGCGGAGGCGGAGGCGGAATACCGCCGCGCGCTCGCGCTCCGCGAAACCTATGCCGAGGCGCACAACAGCCTGGGCAGCGCGCTCCAGGAGCAGGACCGGCTGGCGGAGGCCGCCGTCCATTACCGCCGCGCGTTGGAGCTGAACGCCGGCTATGCCGAGGCCTCGGCCAATCTCGGCACGCTGCTGCGGGCCCAGGATGAGTATGCAGAGGCTGAAACGGCGCTGCGCCATGCCCTGCGGCTCGACCCCGGCCATGCCACCGCCCTGACCAATCTCGGCGTCGTGCTGAAGGAGACCGGCCGCACCAATGAGGCCGAGGCGGCGCATCTGGAGGCCCTGCGGCTCGCCCCCGGCGATGCCGAAGCCATGGTGAACCTCGCCCTGCTGTGCGAGGCCCAGGGCCGCGGCGACGAGGCGGAGGCGCTCTACGCCCAGGCGCTGATCCAGGCGCCCGGCTTTGCGCTGGCCCGCTGGAACCTCGCCCTGCGGCTGCTCGGGCGCGGCCGGCTGACGGGAGGCTGGGAGGAGTATGAGGCGCGCTTCGCCTCCCGCCGCGTGTCGGCCGGGCGCAGCTTTTCCCTGCCGGCCTGGGACGGAACTCCGGGGGCGCGCCTGCTGGTCTGGCGCGAACAGGGGTTGGGCGACGAGCTGATGTTCGGCACCGCCCTGCCCGACCTTGCGGAGCGGCTCGGCCCGGAAACGCTGGTCGTCGAGGTCGATGCCCGCCTGACCGGGCTGGTCGGCCGCGCCCTTCCCGGCGTCACCGTACGAGCGCAGACGGCAGATCCCGCCCCCGCCGACGCCGGCGCGCATCTGCCGATGGGATCGCTGCCCCGGCTGCTGCGCCCCGGCCTCGCCGACTTTCCCGCCCGGCCCTCCTGGCTGGCGCCCGACCCGCTGCGGCTGGCGGAGTGGCGCGACCGGCTGGCGGCGCTGGGGCCGGGGCTGCGCGTCGGCCTCTGCTGGGGCAGCCAGAACATGCTGGGGGAGCGCAAGGCCTCCTACACCACGCTCGCCGACTGGGCGCCGCTGCTGACCCTGCCCGGCCTGATCCCGGTCACCCTGCAATATGACGGGCGCGAGGCGGAGATCGCCGCCGTCGAGGCGCAACTGGACCTGCGCATCCATCGCTGGCCCGGCACCGATCTGAAGAACGATCTGGAAGGCGTGGCGGCACTGATCGCCGGCCTCGACCTCGTGGTGACGGTGGCGAGTTCCGTCGGCGAGATGGCGGGCGCACTCGGGGTGCCGGTCTGGCGCTTCGGCCCGGCCGGCGACTGGACGGCGCTCGGCACCGGGGTGCGCCCCTGGTTCCCGTCAATGCGGCTGTGGAGCACCCGCCCCGGCGAGGGGTTGCCGGACGTGCTGGCGCGCATGGCGGCGGAATTGCGCCGCTTGGCCCCTGCTCCGCCCTCTGCTCTGCCCCCCCCTGCTCTGCCCTCTGCCCTGCCAATCGAGGAGTGGCTGGCCGAAGCGCGCGACCTGCACGGGTCGGGCCGCTGGCCGGACGCGGAGAAGGCCTATCAGCGCATCCTCGACCAGGGCGGCGAGATGCCGGCGGCGCTGGAAGGCTACGCGCTGCTCGGCCAGCAGGCCGGCCGCCCCGACATCGCCGACACCCTGCTGACCCGCGCCATCGCGGCGGAGCCGAGCGCCGACCGCCACAAGCGCCGCGCCCTGGCCCGGCAGGAGATGGGCGCGCTCGCCGACGCCGAGGCCGATTGGCAGGCCGCCGCGGCGCTGGCGCCCGAGGATGTCGAGGCGCTCGGCAATCTCGGCGCCCTGCGGCTGTCCCGCGGCGCGGCGGCCGAAGCGGCAGAGGCGACCGACGCGGCACGGCGCCTCGCCCCCGTCCATGCCGGGCTGTGGATCAATGCCGGGCTGGCGCGGCAGGCGATGGGCGGGAAAGGCCGGCCCTTCTTCATGCGAGCGCTCGCCCTCGACCCCGCGACGGCGGAGGGCTGGACCGCCCTGTCGGCCGAGGCCCTGCGCAACCCCGGCCATGCCGCCGAGGCGGAGCGCACCGCCGGCCGGGCCTTGCGCCTGCGACCCGGCGACCCGGCGGCGATCAGCAACCTGGGGCTGGCGGTCCTGGTGCTCGACCGGCCGGCGGAGGCGGTCGCCCATCTGCGTCTGGCGCTCCAGGGCCGCCCCGGCGATCTCGCCACGCTGGGCAACCTCGCCCTGGCACTGGAGCGGGCGGGCGACGGCAATGCTGCCGGGCTGGCCTGGTGGCGGGTGATCCTGTTTGCGCCCGGAGCCGGCGCCGGCTGGGCCGGGCTGGCCGATCTGCGCCAGCGGCAGGGCCGGCCCGATGCCGCGCTGAAGGGCTGGGGCCGCGCCCTGGCGCTGGAGCCCGGACGGGCAGAGTGGCGCTACAACCAGGGCAACGCCCTGCACGCCGCCGGCCGTCCGGTCGAGGCCGATGCTGCCTACCGGCAGGCGGTGGAGGACGACCCGACCCTGACGCTCGCCGCCTTCAACCGCGGCTATGCGGCGCTGGCACGTGGGGAACTCGACACCGGCTGGACCGGGCTGGAGGCCCGCTTCGCCGCCGGACAGGCCTTGCCCGACCGCCGCTTCCGCATTCCCGCCTGGGACGGCGGCGACCTGGCGGGACGGACGCTGCTGGTCTGGCGCGAGCAGGGAGTCGGCGACGAGCTGATGCACAGCGCCTGCTACCCCGGTCTGATCGCACGCGCAGCCGCAGCCGCGGGCCGGATCATCGTGGAATGCGAGCCGCGGCTGGTGGCGCTGTTCGCGCGCTCCTTCCCACAGGCGACGGTGCGCGCCGCGACCGCGGATCCGGCGGATGCCGACTGTCACATCCCGGCCGGGTCGCTGCCGTTGCGGCTGGGCTGGGGGCTGGCCGGCTTTGCGAAGCGTGGCGGATGGCTGCGCGCCGACGAGGCGGCGGTAGAGCGGTGGCGGGAGTGGTTGGGGGGCGGCGGCTCCAGCCTCACCGTCGGTCTCTGCTGGCGCAGCGGCCTGCGCGGTGCCGCGCGCGACGCCAATTACGCCCCGCTGACCGACTGGGCGCCGATTCTCACCCTGCCCGGCCTGCGGCTGATCAGCCTGCAATATGACGAGTGCGAGGCCGAACTCGCCGACGCCGAACGGCGTTTCGGCATCGCGATCCACCGCCCACCGCTCGACCTCAAAAACGATCTGGATGGTGCCGCCGCCCTGACGGCGGCGCTGGATCTGGTGATCTCCGCCGGAACCTCGGTGGCGGAGATGGCCGGCGCGCTGGGCGTGCCGGTCTGGCGGATCGGGCCGGCGGGGGACTGGACGGCGCTCGGCACCGGCTGCCGGCCCTGGTATCCGTCGATGCGGCTGGTCTGCCCGGAACCGGGCGGGACGCTCGGCGACGCGCTCAGCGCCGCCGGGCGTGCCCTCATCGGTCTCAGAACGCGCTGACTCAGAATGCCGGAACCACGGCGTTCTTGAACTTGGTGAGGATGAACTCCTTCACCTCGGGGCTGTTGTAGGACTTCACCAGCTTGGCGACCCAGGGCTTGTCCTTGTCGGCCTTGCGGACGGCGATGACGTTGGCATAGGGGCTGTCGGCCGCCTCGCGGGCGATGGCGTCCTTGACCGGGTCGATGCCGGCCTCCAGCGCGAAGTTGGTGTTGATCGCGGCGGCGGTCACGTCGTCCAGCGAGCGCGGCAGCTGGGCGGCGTCCAGCTCGACGATCTCCAGCTTCTTCGGGTTCTCGACGATGTCGATGGGCGAGGCCTTCAGGGTGCCGCCGTCCTTCAGCTTGATCAGGCCCTTGGCCTGGAGCAGCAGCAGGACGCGGCCGCCGTTGGTCGGGTCGTTGGGAATGGCGAACTTGGCACCCGTCGGCAGCTCTTCCAGGCTCTTCACCTTCTTGGAATAGATGCCGATGGGATAGACCACCGTCTTGCCGACGCTGACCAGATCGAAGCCGCGGTCCTTCACCTGGTTGTCCAGATAGGGCTGGTGCTGGAAGCTGTTGGCGTCGAGATCGCCGCCGGCCAGCGCCTGGTTCGGGATGACGTAGTCAGTGAATTCCAGGATCTGGATGTCCAGCCCGTCCTTGGCGGCGATGGGCTTCACCGCTTCCAGGATCTGGGCATGCGGACCGGCGGTGACGCCGACCTTGATGGTCTCGGCGGAAGCACCAAGCGCGATGGCCATGGTGGCGGCACCGGCCAGCAGCGAAGCCAGCGAACGGAAGCGCAGCATCTCGAACACTCCTCGGTTTCTTGAGTCAGGTCTTTTGGGGGGTCAGGACTTCAGATTGCGTTTGTTGACGCGGCGGGCGATCAGGTCGCCCGTCGACTGGACGATCTGCACCAGCACGATCAGCACGATCACCACCGCCAGCATCACCTCCGGCAGGAAGCGCTGATAGCCGTAGCGAATGCCGAGATCGCCCAGGCCGCCGCCGCCAACGGCACCGACCATGGCGGAATAGCCGACCAGGCTGACCGCCGACAGGGTCAGGCCGGCGACGATGCCCGGCAGGGCTTCCGGCAGCAGGACCTTGCGGATGATCTGGAACGGCGTGGCCCCCATCGCCTGCGCCGCCTCGACCAGCCCGCGGTCGACCTCGCGCACCGCATTCTCCACCACGCGGGCGATGAAGGGGGCGGCGGCGACGGTCAGCGGCACGATGGCGGCGTTGGTGCCGATGGAGGTGCCGGCGATCAGCCGGGTGAAGGGGATGATCGCCACCACCAGGATGATGAAGGGGGTGGAGCGGGTCATGTTGACCACCGCCCCCATCACCTTGTTGAAGGCGAAATTCTGCAACAGCTCGCCCCGGCCGGTGACGGCCAGCATCACGCCGATGGGCAGGCCGATCAGCGTCCCGATGGCGCCCGACACCGCCACCATGTGCAGCGTGTCGATCAGCCCCTTGATCAGCAGGTCAATGATTTGCGGGGAGAGCATGGCCCAACACCTCGACACCCAGATTGTTCTCTTTCACCAGCGCGATGGCGGCATCGACCTTGGCCTGATCGCCCAGCGCCTCCACCACCAGCGTGCCGAACGGCGCGCCCTGGATCTCGTCGATCTGGCCGTGCCAGATGTTCAGGTCCAGGTTCAGCTGGCGGCTGATGGCGCTGATGACCGGGGTGGTCGCCTTCGCGCCGGTGAAGGTGATGCGCAGCACCGGGTTGCTCCCCAAACCGGGCTGGGGCGACAGCCGGTCGCGCAGGCTGTCGGGGATGCCGCGGTTGATGACGGGATCGACGAAGCTGCGGGTGGTCGGGTGGTTGGGGTGGGCGAAGATGTCGAAGACCGGCCCCTGCTCGATCACCCGGCCGTTCTCCATCACCGCCACCTTGTGGCAGATCTCCTTGATGACGGCGATCTCGTGGGTGATCAGCACGATGGTCAGGCCGAGCCGCCGGTTGATGTCGCCCAGCAGATGCAGGATCTGCGTCGTCGTCTCCGGGTCGAGTGCGGAGGTCGCCTCGTCCGACAGCAGCACCTTCGGCTTGCTGGCCAGCGCGCGGGCGATGCCGACGCGCTGCTTCTGCCCGCCCGACAGTTCCGCCGGGTAGCGGTCGCGCTTGTCGGCCAGCCCGACGAGGTCGAGTAGCGGCTCCACCGTCCGGCGGATCTCCGCCTTCGGGGTACCGGCCAGTTCCAGCGGCAGCGCCACATTGTCGAAGACGGTGCGCGAGGACAGCAGGTTGAAGTGCTGGAAGATCATGCCGATGGAATGGCGGGCCTTGCGCAGCTCCGCCGCCGACAGGGCGGTCATCTCCACCCCGTCCACCGTGACGCTGCCCGAACTCGGGCTTTCCAGCAGATTGACCGTGCGCAGCAGCGTGGATTTGCCGGCGCCGGACCGGCCGATGATCCCGAAGACCTCGCCGCGTTCGATGGACAGGTCGATGTCGGCCAGCGCATGGACCGGAGCCCCACCGCCGCGCGCCGCGTAAGTCTTGTGAATGTTTGTTAGCGTTATCATCTTTTAATCGGCAAAAGGGGACGTCCAGCGTCCCCCAGCCTCCCTCACCACGTCGGAATGATGGAACCGTTGAAGCGCGTTTCGATAAACTGCCGCACTTCGGGCGAACGATACAGCGCAATGAAGCGCTTGATCGTCGGGTCTTCTATGCGATCCTTGCGGACCGCCCACACCAGGTTCCACTTGGACTGGTCATCCTCCAGCACCAGGGCCTTCTTCGGCTCCAGCCCGGCCAGCACGGCATAGTTGAGGGTGATGACCGACGCATCCACGTCGTCGAGCGAGCGCGGCAGCTGGGCGGCGTCCAGTTCCACCAGCTTGATGCCCTTCGGGTTCACCACGTCGGCGATGGTGGTGTTGAGGCCGGCGCCCTCCTTCAGCCCGATCACGCCGGCCTTGGCCAGCAGGAACAGGGCGCGGGCGCCGTTGGTGGGGTCGTTGGGGATCGACACCGACGCGCCCGGCTTCAGGTCGGCCAGCGCCTTCACCTTGCTGCTGTAGACGCCCATCGGCACCACGACGCTCTTGGCGACGGAGACGATGTCGTAGCCGCGCTGCTTGACCTGATTGTCGAGGAAGGGCTGGTGCTGGAAGTTGTTGGCGTCGATGTCGCCGGCCTGGAGCGCCGCGTTGGGCATGTTCCAGTCGGTGAACTCGATCACCTGCGCCTCGATGCCCTCCTTGGCGGCCAGCTTGGCGGTGAATTCCAGGATCTCGCCATAGGGGCCGGCCGACACGCCCAGCTTCAGCGGAGCGGCGAAAGCGGAGGTCGCGGCGGTCAGCAGGCCGGCGGCGACGGCCACCGACATCAGGATACGCTTCATCGGGTCTTTCCTCAGGATTTTCAGCAGCGGGCTATTGGAGCGGGTTTCTTGGCAGCGGGCTTTTATCGGGGTTCAGCGGCGGCGGGTGTCGGGCAGCCGGCTGTAATGCTGGTGGGCGGCGCGCTGGGCCTGTCCGACATTGCGGAAGACGCGGCGGTCGAGATCGCGGAAAGCCCAATCGGACACGAAGAAGGTGAAGCCGCCGCGTTCGGCGACGACGATGCCGGCGGAGCGGCCCTGGACTTCGATGGCGTAGGCGTTGGCGTGGGACATGGCGGACTGCTCCCCCCAGATGGGATTGGGCGCGCGGGCGGCCCTCGTCATGGCGGGGCGGCGGCGCAGATGCGTTCGGGACCTGATGGTCAGGATCGGCGGATGTGCGGAATGGGCGCTGTGTCTTGGGGCCGCGATGTCAGCGGCAACACAGGCCCGAGCGCATCATGCAGGCCGGAAAAGCGGTCCGAAGCGCGGATGGGGGAGCGGAAACTCGCGATGTCATTCCGGTCTCTCCTTCTTGAAGAGGTCCACGACCGGTATCGTGGCGCTTTAGCGTTTGGTGACGCGGCGCAAGCTGCAGAAGTCAAATTGCCGCGGGATGCCCGGCGGGGCGTCCATGGATTTTTATCTACCCTTTTGATGGAGTTTGGTCAAACCCATTTTTGCGGTTTGTGTGAAATTCCTCATTGAGCATATTTTCCCCGTTAAATCTCGCGGTCGCGACAGCGACAGGTGACGGGCGCCCGGAATGTGCTATCTATCGCGGCGATGGTTCATCCGGGGCCCCCACACCGCCCCGGCGAGCGATGCGAGGAGAGTGTTTTGTCCGCCGATACCAGCGCCCTGGGCTTGCCGGCCGCCGAGGTTCCTGTCGACGACCAGCTGGTGCTGGCCCTGCCCAAGGGCCGCATCCTGAAGGAGCTGCGCCCGCTGCTGTCCCATGCCGGCATCCATCCGGAGCCGGCCTTCGACGACGACAAGAGCCGGCTTCTGCGCTTCGCCACCAACGTGCCGAACCTCAGCATCATCCGCGTCCGCTCCTTCGACGTGGCGACCTTCGTCGCCTTCGGCGCCGCCCATCTGGGCGTGGCGGGCAACGACGTGCTGATGGAGTTCGACTATCCGGAGATCTACGCCCCGCTCGACCTCGGCATCGGCGCCTGCCGGCTGTCGGTCGCCGAACCGGCGGAGATGCTGAAGAGCGACGATCCGTCGCGCTGGAGCCATGTGCGGGTCGCCACCAAATACCCGGAGGTGACCAAGCGTCACTTCGCCGCGCGCGGCGTCCAGGCCGAATGCGTCAAGCTGAACGGTGCCATGGAGCTAGCGCCGACGCTGGGCCTCTGCCGCCGCATCGTCGATCTGGTCTCCACCGGCTCGACCCTGCAGGCCAACGGGCTGGTGGAGGTGGAGCATATCGCCGACGTCACCTCGCGCCTGATCGTCAACCGCGCCGCCTTCAAGACGCGGACGGCCGAGATTTCTCAGTGGATCGACAAGTTCCGGGAGGCGGTGAATGCCCGTCAGGCTTGATATTCGCGACGCGGACTTCGCCGCCGGCTTCGAGGCGCTGCTGCACGCCAAGCGCGAGGCCAGCGAGGATGTCCAGACGCTGGTCGCCGGCGTCATCGATCAGGTCCGCAGCCGCGGCGACGCGGCGCTCATCGACTACACCGCCCGCTGGGACCGCCAGACCCTGACCGCCGACACCCTGCGCATCGGCCGGGACGAGATCGACGCCGCCACGGCCAAATGCTCGGCCGAGACGCTGGAGGCGCTCGACCTCGCCGCCCAGCGGATCGAGGACTTCCACCGCCGCCAGATCCCGGAGGTCACCGACTACCGCGACGCCGCCGGCGTGCGGCTGGGTGCGCGCTGGACGGCGGTCGGCGCCGTCGGCCTCTATGTGCCGGGCGGCACCGCCTCCTACCCGTCCTCGGTGCTGATGAACGCGCTGCCGGCCAAGGTGGCGGGCGTCGAGCGCGTCGTCATGGTGGTGCCGACGCCGGACGGGGCGATCAACCCGCTGGTGCTGGCCGCCGCCAAGCGCTGCGGCATCGACGAGATCTACCGCATCGGCGGTGCCCAGGCGGTCGCGGCGCTGGCCCACGGCACGGCGACGATCCGGCCGGTCGACAAGATCGTCGGCCCCGGCAACGCCTTCGTCGCCGCCGCCAAGCGGCAGGTCTACGGCCTCGTCGGCATCGACAGCATCGCCGGCCCGTCGGAGATCCTGGTGGTCGCCGACGGCCACAACGATCCGGCCTGGATCGCCATGGATTTGCTGTCGCAGGCGGAGCACGACACCTCGGCGCAGTCGATCCTGATCACCGACGATGCCGCCTTCGCCGACGCGGTGGCCGCGGCGGTGGAGAAGCATCTGGAGACGCTGCCGCGCACGGCAATCGCCGGCGAAAGCTGGCGCGAGCATGGCGCCATCGTCCTGGTCGGCGACTTGATGGCCGATGCCCCCGCCCTGGTCGACCGGCTGGCGCCGGAGCATCTGGAGCTGGCCGTCGAGGATCCGGACGCGCTGGCGGCGAAGGTCCGCAATGCCGGCGCCATCTTCCTCGGCCGCTACACGCCGGAGGCCATCGGCGACTATGTCGCCGGACCCAACCATGTGCTGCCGACGGCGCGCAGCGCCCGCTTCTCCTCCGGCCTCAACGTGCTGGACTTCATGAAGCGGACGACCTTCGTCGCCTGCGACGCCGACAGCCTGCGGGCCATCGGCCCGGCGGCGGTGACGCTGGCGATGGCTGAGGGGCTGGAGGCGCATGCGCGTTCCGTCGCCCAGCGGCTGCCAAACTATAAAGAATAAGTTCTACAAAGACTGAAGACTGCGGGGGAGGCGGGGCGTGACGACGAAAAGCAAGCGGCGCATCACCCATGTGACGCTCGACGAGCGGAGTGTCGTCCGCCACAAGCCGGAGGTCGAGCATGAGCGCGCCGTCGCCATCTTCGACCTGCTGGAGGACAACGAGTTCTGCCCCTGCGAGTTCGCGGAGGACGGGCCGTACCACCTGCATCTGTCGATCGAGGACAACCGGCTGGTCTTCGACGTCCGGCGCGAGGACAACAGCGAACTCGACCGGCTGATGCTGCCGATCACCGGCTTCCGGTCGATCGTCCGCGACTATTTCCTGATCTGCGAGAGCTATTACGCCGCCATCAAGCGGTCGACGCCGTCGCAGATCGAAGCCATCGACATGGGCCGCCGCGGCCTGCACAACGAGGGGTCCGAGATGCTGCGCGAACGGCTGGCCGGCAAGGTGGAGATGGACCTGCAGACCGCGCGCCGGCTGTTCACGCTGATCTGCGTCCTGCACATTCGCGGCTGACGGACCGGGCAAGGCCATGGCGGCGACCCCGGTCCTCACCCCTCTGCCGGTCACGAGCGTATTGTTCGCCTGTACCTACAACATGATCCGTTCGCCGATGGCGGCGGCGATGATGCGCCATTACCACGGCACGCGGGTCTATGTGGATTCCGTCGGCGTCCGCGAGGGCGACGAGGTCGATCCCTTCGCCGTCGCGGTGATGGAGGAGATCGGCATCGACCTGTCCAAGCACCGCTGCCGCACCTTCGAGGATCTGGAGGACACCAACTTCGACCTGATCGTCTCGCTGTCGCCGGAGGCACAGCACCGCGCCATCGAGATGACGCGCACCATGGCTTGCGACGTGGAGTTCTGGAACACCTTCGACCCCACCCTGGTCGACGGCACCCGCGACGCCATGCTGGAAGCCTACCGCCAGGTCCGCGACGGCCTGATGGCCAAGATGAAGCAGCGCTTCCCGCTGTCCCGCGGGCCGACCGTCTGACGGTCACCCCGTCCGCTCGCCCCGTCCAATCGCCTCCTCCCAATCGCCCACCACACGGCATGGTCGGTAATAAATTTGGTATTCTGCAACTTTTTGCGCGGCTCCGTGTTCACTTCGCGTCCCCGCCAGTGCTATTGAGCTGTGTCATCGCAACGCACCCTGAGCCGCCTTAGGCTCGGGGGGCGTAGACGAACATTCCCGCGGAGAGCCGTCATCCATGCCCGCAGGTCCGATGCACCGCCTGCTCCGCGCCTTCAGCCCGCGCAGCCTGCGCGCCCGCCTGATGGGCGTGGTGCTGGCCTCGCTGGCGCTGCCGCTGGGGGGGACGCTCTATCTCGCCGACCAGCAGCTCGACGACCACATCGACGCGGCGCGAGAGCTGGTGCAGCATCTGGCCGACGACGGGGTGGAGCGCCAGCACGACCTGATCGGCGAGGCGCGCAACCTGCTTGGCGTGCTGTCGCTGGTGCCCGCCATCCGCAACGCGACGATGGACCACACCGACGCCTGCGTCGCCACCCTGGCGCCGATGCCGCGCCAGCACCGCTGGACCACCGGCGTCTGGCTGACCGACGCCGACGGCAACATCATCTGCGACACCACCGGCCCCGGTGCCGGCATCACCCTGCGGGAACGCGAATATTTCCAGCGCGTGCTGGACACCAGAAGCTGGGTGGTCAGCGATTTCATCATCGGCAAGCGCTCGCTGAAGCCGCTGATCATCGTCGCCAGCCCGATCATCGAGGATGGGCGGATCGTCCGCGTCATGGGCGTGGCGGTCGACCTCACCTGGCTGACCGATCTGGTGAAGGTGATGAAGCAGCCGGACGCCCGCGTCATGGTGCTGGACCGCCACGGCGTGATCGTCGCCCGCCAGCCCGATCCTGAGGGCTGGCTGAACCGCAACATCGGCAACATGCCGCATATCCGGCAGATGCTGAAGGAGAAGGACGGCACGCTGGATGCGGAAAGCGCCGACGGCCGTGGCCGGCTGTGGGCCTTCCGCCATTCGGACGAGACCGACACCGTCTTCGCCGTCGGCATGCCGACCGGGCCGATCCTGGCGGAGGCCCGGCGCGACCTGTGGCAGAGCCTGGGCCTGCTCGCCATCGCGGCGCTGGTCAGCGTCACCGCCCTTTGGGTGCTGCTGCGCGCCTCGGTCCTGCGCTGGGTGTGGGAACTCGGCACCGCGGCCACCCGCATCGGCGACGGCGGCGGCGGCACCGTGATCGAGGCGGACCGCGCCCCCCACGAATTCCGCGTCGTCTCCCATGCCTTCAACAACATGTCGCGCCGCCTGAAGCAGCGCGAGCAGGAGCTGCGCTCCGCCATGGAGGAGGCGCGGGCCGGCAGCCGCGCCAAGGAGGAATTCCTCGCCACCATGAGCCACGAGATCCGCACGCCGATGAACGGCGTGATCGGGTTCGCGGAAATGCTGCTGGAAACCCCGCTGACCGCCGAACAGCGGCGCTACGCCTCGCAGGTGCGGGATGCCGGACGGTCGCTGCTGACCGTCATCAACGACGTGCTCGACCTGTCGAAGCTGGAGGCGGGGCGGCTCGACCTGGTCAGCGTGCCCTTCCGGCTGGACGATCTGGCCGACCGCTGCGTCGCCATCGTCCGGCTGGCCGCGGAACAGAAGGGGCTGGAGCTGCAGACCGGCATCTCGGCCACCGCCCGCGGCTTCGTCATGGGCGACCCCGACCGGCTGCGCCAGCTCCTGCTGAACCTGCTGAGCAACGCGGTGAAGTTCACCGACCGCGGTTCGGTCCGCCTGACGGTGAAGGCGATCGAGGACGGCAGCAAGGGCGGCGGCCGCATCTGCACCTTCACCGTCACCGACAGCGGGATCGGCATCGCCCCCGAACGGCAGCGCGACCTGTTCCAGCGCTTCACCCAGCTGGAGCGCGGGCGCGGCGGCACCGGGCTGGGGCTGGCGATCTGCCGCCGGCTGGTGGAGCTGATGGGCGGGGAGATCGGCATGGAAAGCCAGCTCGGCACCGGCAGCACCTTCTGGTTCTCGCTGCCTCTGCTGCCCGCCGGCAGCGCCGCGATCCAGCCCGACAGCGCCATCCTGTCCCCTCTCGAGTCCGGCGTCGCCAGCGCCCGCATCCTGCTGGCGGAGGATCTGGCGATGAACCGCGATCTGGCGGTGACCATGCTGACCAGGGCCGGCCATCGGGTCGACGCGGTGGACGACGGCGCCGCCGCGGTGGCCACGGTGCAGGAGCAGCCTTACGACCTCGTGCTGATGGACGTGCAGATGCCGGTGATGGACGGGCTGGAGGCCACCCGCCGCATCCGCGCCCTGCCCGGCCCGGTGAGCCGCATCCCGATTCTCGCCCTGACCGCCGGCGTGATGCAGATCGAGGTCGAACGCTGCCTGCAGGCCGGCATGAACGCCCATCTGGCCAAACCGCTGGAAAAATCCAAGCTGCTGGCCGCCATCGGCCGCTGGGCGCGCGTCGCGCATCCCGATGATCCGCTGCCCGACGATCCGCTGCCTGATGATCCGCTGGCCGGCCATCCGTTCCCCGGCGGGGATGAGGCCGGGGACGACGCCCCGCGCCCACAGTTGATCGCACATCGCTGACGAGTCGGTGCTATAGTGCCTGCATCCGTCCGGCCATGCCCACGCTCGTGGGGCATGGAAAGACGGGGCTTTCTCCCGGCAGGCTCGGCCGGTCCGTAGCGAAGTGTGTGCCATGAAGGTTGCGCAGCCCCCTCTCGCCCCCGTTCCGGAGCGCAAGCCCGACGCCTCCCCCGTGCTCACCGACGGCAGCGTCGGCGAGCCGTCCTTCCGCGACACGCTGGTCCAGTCCACCCGGACTGGTGCCGGGACCGTGCCGGTCGGCCGGCCGGCGAACGGTCAGAAGACCCCGCCATTGCCGGCCGCCCCCCTGCCGACTTCAAAGCCGCCGGCCCCGATCCTGCTGGGCGACGGGACCCAGGTTCCCCTGCCCGCGGCCAAGCCGGTCACCCCCATCCGCCTCGCCGACGGCAGCACGGTGCCGGTTCCCGCCGCAAAGCCCGAAGCGCCGGTCCTGATGGCCTCCGACTCCACGTCCGCGGAGACCGCAGCGCCGCGCGCGCCCCTGCCCGGTCTGAAGCCGGCGGCACCGGCGCAGACTTCACCGGCCCCAAGCTCCGCCAAGGTGGCGGAGGCGGTGAAGGCCGTTGCGGCCGAGGATCCGACCGCCACGCGGGTGCTGGTCGCCTCGCAGCAGGTCGCCGGCCTGTCGGGCCACAGCTTCACCGCCATCCTCGCCCAGGCGACCCAGGAGAGCGGGCTGGACAGTGCGGCGAAGAACAGCCGCAGCTCGGCCGCCGGCCCGTTCCAGTTTCTCGAATCGACTTGGCTCGACCTGTTCCGCCGCCATGGCGCCGCCTATGGCCAGGGCGAGCTGGCGTCGCACATCCAGGTCCGCAACGGGGTGTCCAGCGTCAAGGATCCGGCGATCCGCCGCCAGATCCTGGAGCTTCGCCACGACGTCGACCTGTCGGCCGGCATGGCCGCCCGCTATCTGGCCGAGGGGCGCGAGGCGCTGGAGAAGCGGCTGGGCCGCCCGGCCAGCGAATCGGAAAGCCGCATGGCCTATGTTCTGGGCTCCGGCGGGGCGGCGAAGCTGATCCGAGCCGCCGAATCGACACCGGGCGCGGTCGCCGCCGACCTGTTGCCCAGTGCTGCGAAGGCGAATCACAACCTGTTCCACGACAGATCCAGCGGCCGTGCGCTCAGTGCGGCGGAAACCGTCGGCCGCCTGACCCGCCGCATGGAGATCGACCAGCGCGAGATGTTCGCGGCGATCGGCAAGGCGATGGACCAGCCGCGCCGCCTGGAAGAAGGCGGTGCATCGCCACTCAACCCCTACCAGTCGGTCTGACGCGGCGGGGGTCACGGGGCATTTCCGGCACGCAACGCGGGGCTGCCCCGCGCGAATGGCTGCGGCCGAACGCATCGGAGGTGGGAATCCCCCTTGACCCGGCGGCCTTGGAAGGTCAGTTATTGCCGCGAAACTATTAGGACGGACATAAGGGCCTATGGCAAAGGAAGATCTGATCGAGTTTTCCGGGACCGTCGTCGAATTGCTTCCGAACGCGATGTTCCGGGTGAAGCTCGACAACGATCACGAGGTTCTGGCGCACACCTCCGGCAAGATGCGTAAGAACCGGATTCGCGTCCTGGCGGGCGACCGCGTCAATGTGGAAATGACGCCGTACGATCTGACCAAGGGCCGCATCACCTTCCGGTTCAAGTAGCATCCTTGCTGCATCGCGGTTCCCCGTGACGATCCCGTCCAAGGCGCCCCGGCTGGTGCTGGCTTCGGCCTCGCCCCGCCGGCTCGACCTGCTGCGCCAGATCGGCATCGTGCCTGACGCGGTCGATCCCGCCGATCTCGACGAAACGCCGCTGCGCGACGAACTCCCGCCCCAGCACGCCCTGCGTCTGGCGGCGGAGAAGGCGTCGTGCGTCGCCGCGCGCCATCCCGATTCGTGGATTCTCGCCGCCGACACCGTGGTCGCCTGCGGCCGCCGCATCCTGCCCAAGGCCGAACGGGAGGAGGAGGCACGACGCTGCCTGTCCCTGCTGTCCGGCCGGCGGCACCGGGTGATCGGCGGCATCGTGCTGCTGGTGCCCGACGGGGACGGTCACCGCCGGATCGACCGGCTGGTCCGCACCGACGTCACCTTCAAGGTGCTCGACCGGTCGGAAGCCGACGCCTACATCGCGTCCGGCGAATGGAAGGGCAAGGCCGGCGGCTATGCCATCCAGGGCCGGGCGGGGGCGTTGGTGCGCTGGATCGGCGGTTCCTACAGCAACGTCGTCGGGCTGTCGCTGCACGAGGTCGCCGGCATGCTGCACGGCGCCGGCTTCCCGCACCCCCCGATCGCCCATCCGACCGATGAGCAGGCTTGAGCTGCTGGTCGACCGCGACGGCCCGCTGACGCGGGCGGCGGTGCTGACCGACGGCCGCCTGACCGACCTGCACATCGACCATGCCGGCCGCCCGTCGCTGCTCGGCGCCATCATCCTCGGCCGGGTCGAGCGCATCGCCACCGGCCTGAACGGCGCCTTCGTCGATCTCGGGAACAGCCTGTCCGGCCTGCTGCCGGCGGCCGACGTGCGCCGCCCCGTCCTCGACGACGATTCCCCACAACCGCGCGCCAATCGGCCGGGCGCCAAGCCGGCCCCCATCGGCGCGCTGCTGCGCACCGGCCAGCCGGTGCTGGTTCAGGTGAAGGCCGACGCCGCCGGGGCCAAGGGTCCGTCGCTGACGATGGACATCACCCTGCCCGGCCGGTTCCTGGTGCATGCCCCGCTCGGCCGTGACATCGCGGTGTCGAAGCGCCTCGGCTCCGGTCCGGAACGCACGGCACTGGCCCGCCGCATCGAACAGCTCGCCACCGGCGCCGGCTGGATCGTGCGCGCCGGCGCCGCCCAGGCATCCGACGATCTGCTGGCCGCCGAATCGGAGGCGCTGCACCTGCAATGGCGCGCCATCCGCGACGATGCCCGCGCCGGCTCCGCCCCGCGCCTGCTGCATCCCGGCCCCGACGCCCCCACCCGCGCCCTGATCGAGCAAGGGGCGGCCGCCCCGGCCGCCATCCTGGTCGACGACCCGCCGCCCGCTGGCGGGATCAGGATCGGCGATGGGCCGCTGCTGTCGGCCTTGCGCGACTGGTGCGGGCACCACGCCCCCGACCTGCTGCCGCGCCTCGGCGGCCACACCGACGCCCAGCGCCTGTTCGACCTGCGCGACCTCGACTCTGCGATTGCCGAGTTGCTCGACGTCCGGGTGCCGCTGCCGCTCGGCGGTTCGCTGGTGATCGAGCGGACGGAGGC
Source organism: Azospirillum sp. TSH64 (assembly GCF_003116035.1). Taxonomy (GTDB): domain Bacteria; phylum Pseudomonadota; class Alphaproteobacteria; order Azospirillales; family Azospirillaceae; genus Azospirillum. The sequence goes on along the minus strand of NZ_LGQW01000015.1, from coordinate 6,281,363 downwards.
GCTGACGGTGGTCGACGTGAATGCCGGGGAGCGCGGCAACCCCCTGGACGTCAACCTCGACGCCGCGGCGGAGATCGCGCGCCAGCTTCGCCTGCGCAATGTCGGCGGCATCGTGGTGGTGGATTTCGTCAACATGCGCAGCCGCGGCGATGCCGAGCGTGTGCTGGCCGCACTGTCGCAGGCGGTGGAAAGCGACCCGGTGCAGACCCAAGTTTATGGCATGTCCAAACTGGGTCTGGTCGAACTGACCCGGGCCCGCCGCGGCACGCCGCTGGCGGCCCTGCTGCGGCCCTGACTGCTTAAGTTCGTTACGGAGGCCTTCCCTTGACCGACTCCCGCTCCCCCGGCGCACCGCAGCGCTCCCAGCCCCATGCGCAGCCCCAGGCCCAGGCGGGCACCAACTGCCCGATCTGCGGCCGCCCGACCGAGCCGGCCACCCGCCCCTTCTGTTCCAAGCGCTGCGCCGACATCGACCTGTCGCGCTGGCTGGGCGGAGTCTACCGCATCGAAGGCCCGGAAACCGCCGATGTGCCCGGCGGATCCGACCCCGACGAGGGGCTGTGAGCGGGGTCGAAAATTTTTTGAATTTTCCTCTGGACAGCCCGTCCGAACCTCTCTAAAAAGCGCCCCACACGACGCGCCGCACCGACCGAAACGGTCACCCACCAAGCGGCGCCGAGATGCCCAGGTAGCTCAGTTGGTAGAGCAGGG
>NZ_LGQW01000015.1:6121484-6280642 GCF_003116035.1 Azospirillum sp. TSH64 | reverse complement strand
GTCGCCCTTGGTGGCGGTGTAGCTGAAGGACTGGCCTTCCACCGTGATGGTGAAGATGTCGCCTTCTTCGATGGTCCCGCCGACATTCACCGTCGACACCTGCGCCGAACCGGTCTTGGCGGCCGTCGTCAGCTTCGCTTCGATGGTCTGGGTGTTGTCGAAGTAGGAGATCGTGCGGCTCTCGTCGCCATCCGACACGATGAAGTCGCGGGAACGGCCGTTGGCGCCGCGCACCTCGATCTGGACGTCGGAGAAGCTGCCCAGCGAGCCCGACATCGTGCCCGACAGCTTCAGGCCGATGAAGCCGTGCGCGTTCTCGGTCTTGGAGATGTCGGCGGTCTTGCCTTCGATCGAGCCGTCGCCCTTGACGCGGATCGAGTAGGTGTCGGCCGAGATGACGTTGGTGACGCGGGCGTTGTCGACACCGGTCATGCTGTTCACGGCGGCACGGGACGCGCTGGTGCTGTCCATGCTCATGCCGTTGCCGTTGATCAGGTTCTTGCCCTGATAGCCGCTGTCGGCGGCCAGCTTGTCGATCTGGTCCTTCAGCGTGTTGAACTGGGTGGCCAGCGCCTTGCGGGAGGCGACGGAGGCGGCGTCGTTGCCGAGCGCTGCATAGGCGGCGGTGGTCAGGCCCTTGGCCTGGTCGACCAGCGAGTCGATCGAGGTCAGGCCCTTGTCGGCGGCCTGGATCGTGCTGATCGACTGGCCCATCGCGTCCTTCAGCGAGGACAGGTCGCCGGCGCGCTGGTTCAGGCCCTTGGCCGAGAAGAAGGAGGTGGGACCATCGAGAGCCGAATTGATCTTGTTGCCCGTCGACAGGATGTTCTGCTTCTTGTCGATACCGGCCTGCGTGCTTTGCAGCTGCAGCAGGTTGGTGCGCATCGAAGCGGTCAGGGTCACATTTCCGGCCATGGTCCTAGTCTCCTTCTGAGGCTGTCCCCGCCCCTGGTCATTTGACCGGCGAGGCAACGTGCGTTTTCCTGACACCACTCTTTCAAGCGCCGTGCCAACTGCCCGGATGTGCCATAAGTGGCTGAATTTGCTATGGAATAAAAATAGGTCGGCAAAAAGGGCAGGGTTGGGCCCAAAGGTTCGGGCCGGGCGTCCGAAAAACTTTCCCGGAATCTTTTGCCGATGACGGACGGTTCTGCCGGGATGCCGGGCGGCAAGAATCTTCCCACTGCTCCGCCGGCAAGGGCTATGGTCGGGCTCCAAACCACGTCCCAATCATCGAACGCATGGCCTTTTCATGGGCCAAAGCAGGGAAGGGAGAAGCATCATGACCGGTCGGATCGACGCACGCCTGGCGGAGTTGGGCATTGAGTTGCCGCAGGCCGCCGCCCCGGTGGCCGCCTATGTGCCCTACACCCGTTCGGGCAACACCCTCTACATCTCGGGCCAGGTGACGGTCTGGAACGGCGAGCGCAAGTTCGTCGGCAAGGTCGGCCAGGACTTCACGGTGGAGCAGGGCAAGGACGCCGCGCGCCTGTGCGCGCTGAACATCCTGGCCCAGGCCAAGGCCGCGCTGGGCGGCGACCTTGACCGCGTCACCCGCGTGCTGCGGCTGGGCGGCTTCGTCAACTCCGGCCCCGACTTCCACGACCATCCGCTGGTCATCAACGGCGCGTCGGAGCTGATGCGCGACGTCTTCGGCGAGGCCGGCCAGCACGCCCGCGCCGCGGTCGGCGCCCCGTCTCTGCCCGGCAATGTCGCGGTCGAGGTCGATGCGATCATCGAGGTGGCCTGACGGCAGCGGCCCGATGGGCGCCGGGGCGGTGGTCAGGACGGCGGCGGTGCCTTGCTGTATCGCGGCATGAAGCCTACCTCCTTGCCATTGTTCAAGGAGACGCAGGCATGCCCGACGGCAACGATGCCATCACCGTCAAGGTTCTGACCGGGATCGACGAGGCGGACCAGCAGGGCTGGGACGCCTGCGCCGGTCCCGGCAACCCGTTCCTTTCCCACGCTTTCCTCCTGGCGCTGGAGGAATCGGGGTCGGCGTGCGGCAAATCCGGCTGGCAGCCCAGCCATCTCGCCGCCTATGACGGGGCCGGCCGCATGGTGGGCGCGGTGCCTGCCTATCTGAAAAGCCATTCCTACGGCGAGTATGTGTTCGACCACGCCTGGGCCAATGCCTTCGAGCGGGCGGGCGGCAGCTATTACCCGAAGCTGCAGGTGGCGGTTCCCTTCACCCCGGTGCCGGGTCCGCGGCTGCTGGTGGTGCCCGGGCCGCGGTCCGAGGCCGTCGCCGATGCGCTGGTCGCGGCGCTGGAGCAGGTGACGGAGCGCTATGGCGTTTCCTCCGCCCACGTCACCTTCCCGGAGCGGGCCGATTGGGACCGGCTGGGCACGGCCGGGTGGCTGCAACGGCTTGGCGTGCAATACCACTGGCACAACCGCGGCTATGGCAGCTTCGACGAGTTCCTGGAGGCGTTGAACTCCCGCAAGCGCAAGGCGATCCGCAAGGAGCGGCGCGAGGTCGCCGAAAGCAGCGTGCGGCTGCACACCCTGACCGGCGACGACCTGAAGCCGGAGCATTGGGATGCCTTCCACCGCTTCTATCTGGAGACCGCCGACCGCAAATGGGGCGGCGGCTATCTCAACCGCCGCTTCTTCGACCTGCTGGGCCGGACCATGGCCGACCGGGTGGTTCTGGTGATGTGCGAGGATGGCGGGGAGTGGGTGGCCGGCGCGCTGAACCTGCTGGGCGACGATGCGCTATACGGCCGCAACTGGGGCTCCGACGGGAGCTACCGCTTCCTGCATTTCGAGGCGTGCTATTATCGTGCCCTGGATTTCGCCATCGAGCGCGGGCTGGCGCGGGTCGAGGCCGGTGCGCAGGGCGAGCACAAGATCCAGCGCGGCTATCTGCCGGTGCCGACCTACAGCGCGCATTGGATCGCCGACCCTGGCTTCCGCCGTGCGGTGGACCGCTATCTCAAGCAGGAACGTCCGGCGGTGGAGGCGGAGATCGACGCGCTGGACGAGGAACTGTCGCCCTACCGTCGGGAGGGCTGAGGCCTATTCCCAGCCGGCCAGCACCGCCGCGGCGTCGCTTTCCCGCAAAGGCGCGCGGGACGGCGGCGGGGCGCCGTCGACCCGCAGTCCCATCAGCGTCTCCACCAGCGGCTCCGGGCCGGCCGAGACGCGCACCTGCCCGCGGGCGGCGATGTGCGGATGGTCGTGGACCTCCGTCAGGTCCGGCAGGGCCTCGAAACAGCAATCGACCGGATCGAGCAGGGCCTTCCAGTCCGCCAGCGTCCGGCCGGCGAACAGCGCCTCCAGTTCCGCCGTCAGGGCGGTCTGGGGCAGGGGATCGTCCTGGCGGGCGATCCAGTCGGGACGGCCGACCGCCTCGCAGAAGCCCTGCCAGAACTTGGCCTCCAGCGCCGACAGGGTGACGAAGCGGCCGTCGGCGGTGCGGTAGATGCGGTAGCAGGCGGCGCCGCCCGACAGCAGCGCCTCGCCGCGCTTCGGCAGAGTGCCGCGCGCCGCCGCGGTCAGGGTCATGCCCTGCCAGCCCAGCACCGACTCCATGATCGACAGGTCGAGGAAACAGCCCTGTCCCGTCCGCTCCCGCCCCAGCAGCGCGCCGGCCACCGCCAGCGCCGTCTGCTGGGCCGAGGCGAAATCGGCGACCGGCAGATAGCTGATCACCGGCCGGTCCGGCAGTCCGGAGGCGTCCAACCCGCCGCCGACCGCCATGTAGTTCAGGTCGTGCCCGGCCCGCGCCGCATAGGGGCCGTCATAGCCCCAGCCCGACAGGCTGGCATGGACCAACCGCGGGTTGATCTCCCGCAACCTTTCCCGCCCAAGCCCCAGCTTGTCCATCACGCCCGGCCGATAGCTTTCGATCAGCGCGTCGGCCTTCGCCAGCAGCCCTTCCAGCGCCGCGCGTCCCTCGGCCGACTTCAGGTCGATGCGGAGGATTGTCTTGCCGGCATTCAGCAGCTTGTAGGCGGCGGTGGTGCCGTCGCTGTCGGCGGGGCCGAGCCGGCGCAGCGGGTCGCCCCCCGGCGGCTCCACCTTCACCACCGTGGCGCCCAGGTCGCCGAGAAGCTGTGCCGCATAGGGGCCGGGCAGATATTGCCCGAGGTCGATGACGCGCAGTCCGGTCAGGAAGGGCAGGGGCATGGCGGTGCTCGCTCTTGGTTGCCGATCGGAAAGCGCGTGAGGCGGTGCCTTACCCCCCGGTGACGCTCATGTGCCGCCCGACGGCCGGACCCTGGTGGCGGCGGTCGATGATGAAGTCGTGGCCCTTGGGCTTGCGGGTGATCGCTTCGCGCACCGCGTCGATCAGCGGGCCGTCCTCGTCGCTGACGCGCAGCGGGGTGCGCAGGTCGGCGGCGTCCTCCTGGCCGAGGCACATATAGAGCGTGCCGGTGCAGGTCAGCCGCACGCGGTTGCAGCTTTCGCAGAAGTTATGGGTCAGCGGGGTGATGAAGCCGACGCGCTGGCCGGTCTCCTCCACCCGGACATAGCGGGCGGGGCCGCCGGTGCGGTGGTCGCTCTCGGTCAGGGTCCAGCGCGTCTGCAGCTCGGCCTTCAGCATGGTCAGCGGCCAATACTGGTCGAGCCGGGCACCCTCGCCGATGTCGCCCATCGGCATCACCTCGATGAAGGTCAGGTCGAAGCCCTGCTCGCCGCACCAGGCCACCATGCGGTGGATCTCGTCGTCGTTGACGCCCTTCAGCGCCACCGTGTTGATCTTGATCTTCAGCCCGGCTTCCTTGGCCGCCTGGATGCCGCCCAGGATCTTGTCCAGCTTGCCCCAGCGGGTGATGGCCTGGAACTTGTGCGGATCGAGCGTGTCCAGCGACACGTTGATCCGCCGCACGCCGGCCTCATACAGCCCGGCGGCGTGCTTGAACAGCATGGTACCGTTGGTGGTCAGCGTCAGCTCGTCCAGGTCGCCCGACTTGATGTGGCGGCCCAGCGCATGGATCAGCCGCATCACGTCGCGCCGCACCAGCGGTTCGCCGCCGGTCAGCCGCAGCTTGCGCGTGCCCAGCTTGACGAAGGCGCTGCACAGCCGGTCCAGCTCCTCCAGCGTCAGCACCTCCGCCTTCGGCAGGAAGCTCATGTCCTCGGCCATGCAGTAGACGCAGCGAAGGTCGCAGCGGTCGGTCACCGACACGCGCAGATACTCCACCTTGCGGCCGAACGGATCGACCAGCGGAGCGAGGGCGCCTGACGGCGAGGTTTCGGACACGAGCTTGGTCATCGCTGGACTCCAGGGGCAGCCGCTGACGGGCCACCACAGTATATGTTCGTCACACGCACCATGTGCAACGGTGACGGGAGCGTATTCCACATCACGGTATGCCGACTTTGACGGCGATCAAGAGGTCTCGGCGTCACATCAGCTTTTGCCGCACCGCCGCCGGTTGTGCCGTCCGCTCGGCTTCCTCGCGTTCGCGCAGGTCGTCGTCGGTGGTGCGCGGCACCGGCCGCTGACCCAGGGCGAAGGGCTCGTTGCCGCGCTCGAACTGGTCGCGGACGCGGCAGTCCTCGCACATGCGGATGCGGTTGGCGGCCTCCGGCGTGGCGAACATCCAGTGCTTGCCCGCCAGCGTCGTCACGATCTTCTCGATGGAGGATCTGGTGGCGAAGGGCTTGCCGCAGGACACGCAGCAGAAGGGTTCCTCCTCCTTCACCACGGCGGCACCGCGGGCCTGGTCTCGGAAGTCGATCTCCGGCACCAGGGAGATGACCTTCTCCGGGCAGGTGGTCTTGCACAGGCCGCACTGCACGCAGGCGTCCTGGGCGAAGGACAGCATCGGCTTGTCGGCATTGTCGAGCAGCGCCCCGGTCGGGCAGGCCCCGACGCAGGACAGGCACAGTGTGCAGCCTTCGACAGCCACCGAAACCCGGCCGAAGGGCGCGCCCGGCGGCAGCGGCAGAACCTCCACCGGGGCCGGAGCGGTCTTGTGCAGATGGCGCAGCGCCAGCATGGTGACCGTGCGCTTCGGCCCCATCGGCAGGAACATCCCCGCCTCGACCGCGTCGGCCGGCAGGGCCCACAGCTCGTCCGCCACCGCGTCGGGATCGGCGGCGTCGATCACCGCCACCCGGCCGGAGCCGTAGCCGAGGCCGCTGAAGGCGGCCTCCGCCAGTCCGATCTGCGAGGCGAGGCCGGCGGTCTCGCCGTCGTTCTCCGGTCCGGTCAGCAGGCGGACATGGGTGCAGCCATAGGCCAGCGCCAGGGCGAACAGGTCGAAGCCGACCTGCGTCACCTCGTTCAGCGCGAAGGGCAGCACGCGGGCCGGCAGGCCGCGGCCATGCCGCGCCATCATGCCGACCAGCGCATCGCCATGGCGCGGATCGTGGATCAGCAGTGCGGGCGCTGCGCCGCCGGCCTTGCGGTAGGTGGCCAGCAGCGTGCGCAGCCTCTCATAGACGGTCGCGGCCGGCGGCAGGGCGTAGGTCGCGGCGCCGGTCGGGCAGACCGCGGCGCAGGATCCGCAGCCGGCGCAGACATGCGGATCGATGGCGACATGGTCGCCGTTCGGCGTGATCGCCCCGGTCGGGCAGACATCGAGGCAGCGGGTGCAGCCGGTCTTGCGGCTGCGCGAATGGGCGCAGAGATCGGCCTTGAAGTCGACGAAGCGCGGCTTCTCGAACTCGCCGACCAGATCGGCGATGTCCAGCAGCGCCTTGGCGACCTGTGCCGGGCTGTTGGGATCGGGCCGCAGATAGCCGTCGCGGCGCTTGTGGTCGGGGAACAGCGGCGTGCCGCCGGTCAAATCGAGGATCAGGTCGCAGCGGGCCGACGCCCCCTGCCGCACCGGCTCGAACCCCAGTGCACCGCGGGAGGAGGGCAGGGCCGGGGCGTAGTCGTCCACCACGATCTCGAAGGCGCCGACCCAGCCGCGGGCGCTGCGGATGCGGCCGCGGAAGATCGCCGCGTCCATCACCGGCGGCGGCGGGATGTCCCTGGCACTGGTCAGCAGAACAGTGACGTCCAACCGCTTGGCCAGTTCCCGGCCGGCCTCGATGGCGCGCTCGTCGTTGCCATAGACCAGGCAGGTGCCCTGGGAGGTCAGGGTCAGCGCACCGGTGGCCGGGATCGGCAGGGCAGCCTCGGCCAGCAGGCCCGCGATCTTCGGCAGCGCCTGGGCACCCTCGTCCGACCAGCCGGCGCGCTCGCGGATGTTGGTGAAGGTCAGGGAGGTGTCGGGTGCTACTTCCGCCGCGATCTCGGCAAACAGCGGTGCTTCCTGGGTGCAGGCGACCAGCAGCGGCTGGCCGGCGGCGACCGCCGCCTCGAAACGGTCGAGCTGCGCCCGGCAGAGCTGGGTGTGCACGGTGGGGGTGCCGCCCTCGCCGCAAGCCTTGCCCAGCGCCGTCCCGTCCAGCGCGATGCTGTGCGCACAATCGCAGACGAGCACCGTCCGTTCGCCGATCTTCATCGTCCCCAAAACTCCTGTCGCTTGGGGCTGACGCCCCTGGCCTGAGGACACTCATATGGGGGAATGCAGGGCAATGGGAATGGGAATCTTGTCAGGGGCGATCCGGACAAACGCTGGCTGGACGGTTCCCGCGACCCTTCCGGACGGCAGGATCGCAGGAACCCGCCGCTCCTTACGCCCCCGGTTCGTTGGCGTTCGGGAAGAACAGCTGCTCGCCGTTGATCTGGTAGTCGGCGATGGCCTTCTGCCCTTCGGCGGAGACCAGCCAGTCGACGAAGGCCTGGCCGTCGGCCGCCTTGACGTGGGCGAACTTGGCCGGGTTGACCAGCATCACGCCATACTGGTTGAACAGGCGCTTGTCGCCCTCGACCAGAACCGTCAGCGGGCCGCGGTTCTTGAAGTTCAGCCAGGTTCCGCGGTCGGTCAGGGCATAGCCGTTCATCGCGGCGGCGGTGTTCAGCGTCGGGCCCATGCCCTGGCCGATGGAGCGGTACCAGCCGCCATCCGCCTTGGCCGGGTCGAGGTTGGCGGTCTTCCACAAGGACAGTTCGGCCTTATGCGTGCCGCTGTCGTCGCCGCGCGAGACGAAGGGCGCCTTGGCCCCGGCAATCTTCGACAGCGACTGGGCGACATCCTTGCTGCCCTTGACGCCGGCCGGGTCGCTGGACGGGCCGACGATGACGAAGTCGTTGTACATCACCGGCTTGCGCACGGTGGCGAAGCCCTCGGCGACGAATTTGTCCTCCGACGGCTTGTGGTGGACGAACAGCACGTCGGCGTCGCCGCGCTTGGCGAGGTCGATGGCTTGGCCGGTTCCCTTGGCGACGACCCGCACCTCGATGCCGGTCTTGGCGGTGAATTTAGGCAGGAGCGAGCTGAACAGGCCGGAATCCTCGGTCGAGGTGGTGGAGGCCACGGTGATGAAGCGGTCGGCGGCCGATGCTGCCGACGGGGTGGCGACCTGGACCAGACCGGCCACGGTCACGGCGGCGGCAAAGCCCAGCACGAATGAACGGCGCAGCATTCTTACAATTCCCCCCGCATCGTTGTTGCTTCGCTGACATAGCGCAGTCTGGACGCGGGTGCAAAGGCTCGGCCGATCTTTTCCAATCCAGGGCAGGGCCTCAGGCCGGTCGGGCCGCCGTCTCCTTCAGCAGCGATGCGGTGAGGTTCACCGCCAGCGACAGGGTCATCAGCACCAGCCCCAGCCCCAGCGCCATCGGCAGGTCGCCCTTGCTGGTCTCCAGCGCGATGGCGGTGGTCATGACGCGGGTGACCTGCTCGATGTTGCCGCCGACGATCATCACCGCCCCGACCTCCGCCGAGGCGCGGCCGAAACCGGCCAGCACGGTGGTGACGAGGCTCCAGCGTGCCTCCGCCAGCAGGGTGGTCAGGCGCCTCAAGGGGCTCGCTCCGGTGACGCGCAGCAAATCGTCATATTCGACCAGCAGATCCTCCACCGTCTGGCGGGCGAGCGACGCGACGATGGGCACGATCATCACCGTCTGGGCGACGATCATCGCTGTCGGCGTGAAAAGCAGCCCCAGCACCCCGAACGGGCCGGAGCGCGACAGCAGCAGATAGACCACCAGCCCGACCACCACCGGCGGCAGCCCCATCATGGTGTTCAGCGCGACGGCGACGGCGCGGCGGCCGGGAAAGCTGAGCGCCGCGACGGCAGCCCCCAGCGGCAGGCCGATCAGCGTGGCGATGGCGACGGCGGACAGGCTGACCCGCAAGGACAGGCCGATGATCCGCATCAGCGCGTCGTCCATCGACAGGATCATGGAAAAAGCCACGGCCAGGGCTTGGGAAAAATCCTGCATGAAGTCCAAATCACTGTTCGAATCATTTCGGCGAGGGCTTGTCCGACGGACGCCGCTCGCCCACACTCGCGCGCATGAGCCCGACCATGAGCCTGAAGACCTTCACCATAGCGCCGGACCCGGCGAATCCCAAGCTGACCGAGCGTGTCCGCGGCCTGGACCAGGACGGCCGCGGGATCGAGACCGCCGTGACGGTCGAGCGGCCGCTGACCCTGTACCTGAACGGCCAGGAGATCGTCACCATGATGACGATCGGCGACTATCCCGACTGTCTGGCCGTCGGCTATCTGCTGAACCAGAACATGCTGCGGCGGGACGACCGCATCACCGGCATCGACGTGGACGAGGAGACCGACACCGTCGTCGTCCGCACCGAACGTGCGACCGATTACGAGTCCAAGCTGAAGAAGAAGACGCTGACCTCCGGCTGCGCCCAGGGCACGGCCTTCGGCGACGTGATGGAGACCTTCGAGGCCGTCAGCCTGCCGGCCGATGTGCGTCTCCGCACCTCGTGGATCTATGCGCTGTCCAAGCAGATCAACCTGCAGCCCAGCCTCTATCTGGAGGCCGGCGCCATCCATGGCAGCGTGCTGTGCCAGGAGGACCGGCCGCTGGTCTACATGGAGGATGTCGGCCGGCACAATGCGGTGGACAAGGTTGCCGGCTACATGCACCTGAACGGCATTTCCGCTTCGGACAAGATTTTCTACACCACCGGCCGCCTGACCTCCGAGATGGTCATCAAGACGGTGCAGATGGGCATTCCGATCCTGGTCTCCCGCTCCGGCTTCACCGCCTGGGGCGTGCAGCTGGCGCGGCAGGCCAACCTGACGCTGGTCGGCCGGGCCAAGGGCAGGCGTTTCATCGCGCTGGCCGGCACCGACCGGCTGGTGTTCGATACCGATGCCGCGGGAGCCGACGACGAAGATCGCCGGCATGGACGCAAGGGAAGCCGCGATGACGACTAACTCAACTCATCCCGACATTGGCGGCGTTCTGCTGGCCGGTGGCCTGTCGCGCCGGATGGGCGGCGGCGACAAGTGCCTGCGCCCGCTGGGCGACCGCAGCATCCTGGAGCGCATCGTCGCCACCGTCCGGCCGCAGGTCGGGCCGCTGGTGCTGAACGCCAACGGCGACCCGGCGCGCTTCGCCCATCTCCATTTGCCGGTCGCCGCCGATGTGGTGGAGGGTTATGCCGGCCCGCTCGCCGGCGTACTGACCGGCATGGAGTGGATGCGCGGCACCGCCCCCGGCGTCGCCTGGGTCGCCAGCTTCGCCACCGACGCGCCTTTCATCCCGCGCGACCTCGTCACCCGCATGGTGGCGGCGCTGGAGCATGAGGGCGCCGACCTCGCCTGTGCCCGGTCGGGCGGGCAGGACCATCCGGTCTTCGGGCTGTGGCCGATCCGTCTGGCCGGCGACCTGCGCCGCGCCATGGTGGAGGAGGGTATGCGCAAGGTCGATGCCTGGACCACCCGCTACCGGCTGGCAGTCGCCGATTTCGCCATCGATCCTGTCGATCCCTTCTTCAACACCAACCGGCCGGAGGATCTGGCCGAGGCGGAACGCCTGCTGGCGTCGGGACATGCGTCATGACGGACAAGCCCCTCACCCAAGCCCTGGAACGCATCGAGACCATGCCACTGGGCATCGTGGTGGAGCGCCGCCGCGGCGTCACCGCCTGGGTCGACTGGAGCTGGCGCCCGGTTTCGGTCATCCCCGGCGCCGGCCCGGTCGAGCCGCCCTGCCGCCTGCTGATGGAGGGGGAGGGCTGGAGCCACAGCCACGCCGCCACCCTGACGCTGGAACTGTTCCGCACCGACACCGAGGGCTACCGCCTGAACCTGTCGCAGGACCCGCCGCGCCTGTGGGTGGTGATGCGTCCCGGCGGGGACGGAGAGGAGTTGGTGCCCTTCACGGTCACGGCGTCGGCCCATGAAGGGGAGGGGTACCAGATCGGGGCCGATGTGGTGGAGACGGTGCCGATGCCGGCGGAGGTGATCGCGCTGGTCCGCGACTTCGTCGAGCAGCACCATGTCGACGTCCCCTTCCACAAGCGCGAGCGCAAGCGCCACTTCGAGAAGGAGGAGGGGCGGCGGTGAGCGACGAAGCCTTCCTGTCGCGCTGGTCGCGCCTGAAACGCACGGCGGTCAGGCCGGAGCCGGCCCCGGTGGAGGTGCCGCCGGCCGTTGTTCCGCCGGTGGAGGAGGATGCGGAGCTTCCCGTTGCCCTATCGGAGGACGGCGCGGCCGGCACCGTCCAGCCGGACGCCGAGGCCGACGATCCGCTGAAGGATCTGCCGCCGGTCGAGGACCTGACCGGCGAGTCCGACTTCACCCCCTTCCTGCGGGCCGAGGTGCCGGAGGATCTGCACCGCCAGGCCATGCGCAAGCTGTGGACCTCCGACCCGATCTACGCCAACGACGACGGGCTGAAGGACTACGCCGACGATTACGCCAGCCTGTTCAGCGGCGGGGTGCCGGTGAAGACCCTCTACCGCGTCGGCAAGGGCTTCCTCGACACGCTGGACGAGGAGGCGGAGGGCGTCCTTGAGGCTCCGCCCGCGACTGACGCCGAGGTTGCCGAGGTAAGCGATACCCTCACTTCCCAACCGCCAATTCCCTCTCCCCCCCGGGGAGAGGGTTAGGGTGAGGGGGACGCACGGCGAGATCTTCTCGATCCGTGCGCGGTCCCCACATCCCCATTTTTCCACGCCACGCCTCCCCCTCACCCCGACCCTCTCCCCAGGGGGGAGAGGGGGCATGTCCCCGACCGCCAATCTCCCTCGCAAATTCACTCCCGGAATGCGACGGATCGTCGCGCCGGCACAGACCCCCTCAAAACAAAGGGGCGCTCTGTTGCCGCAAGCATAGCGCCTCGACAAAGATTCATTTGTTCCCACTTCCGGGCGCGTCCTTGGTTGACAAAAGGATAGGTTCAGTCCTTCTATTGTCAGTCTGTGGATTGCTAAGCCACTGTAAGGCAACAGCTTTTCGCAGGTGCATCAAAAGGGGTGCAAGGGTCGGTTCCAGGAACGGCGCGCGGTAGGACCGCGGACGCCGACGCCCCTGTCTTGCGTTTCCGGGAGGAGTTTGCGGCACGTGTCCAGCGCCGTCGATCACATCGTCCCCCCCGCGGTGGCGGAGGAAGAACTGTTCCGCGCGCAGGTCTATGCCCTGCTGGCGCGCCTGCTCGCGCGCCCGCCCGATGCGGCGTTCCTGACCGCGCTGGGCGGGCTGGCGGGAGAGGGCGGCGAGTTCGGCGCGGCCCTCGACCGTCTGGCCGAAGCGGCACGCGACAGTGACCCGGCGGCGGTGGAGGAAGAGTTCACCACCCTCTTCATCGGCGTCGGCGGCAGCGAGCGCACCCCCTACGGATCCTTCTACCTGACCGGTTTCCTGAACGAGAAGCCTTTGGCTGAGCTGCGCGTCGCCATGGCGCGGCTGGGCATCGCGCGGGCCGACGGCGTGACGGAGCCGGAAGACCACATCGCCGCCTTGTGCGAGATGATGGCCGGCCTGATCGGCGGCGAGTTCGCGCCGGAGGACGGCGACACCGTCGGTCTCGACGGGCAGCGGGCCTTTTTCGACCGTCACGTCGGCTCCTGGGCCGGGCGGTTCTTTGCGGATTTGGAGACCTCGCCGTCGGCCCGCTTCTATCGGGCGGTCGGTGCGGTCGGACGGAGTTTTCTGGCGGTCGAGGCGCGCGCCTTCGACCTTGCGGCGTAAAGGTGAGGAGCGAAGCCATGACGCGGAACGCGGTCAAAGCCACGGATGAAGCAGTCAAACAGGGCAAGGATACGCAGGGCACGGACAAGGGTCTCGCCCGGCGCGACCTGTTCCGCGCCGCCGGGCTCGGTGTCGGCGCGCTGGGCGCCGTCGCGGCCGGCGTGACCGCCACCGGCGGAACGGCCGAGGCCGCGCCGGCAGAGACGACCTCCACGGGCTACCGCGAGACCGACCATGTCCGGAAGGTCTACGAAGTCAGCCGCTTCTAAGAGGAACGCCCCGATGCTCATCAAGAAAAGCTCGGCCACCTCCGGCGGCCGCCATCTCGCCCGTACCCTGACCCAGACGCTGGCCACCGCCACCGGCGTAACCGTCGACCGCCGCGCCTTCCTGCGCACGTCCGGCATCGCCGCCGGCGGTGCCGCGCTGGCCTCCGCCATGCCCTTCGGCATGGTGAAGAAAGCCGATGCCGCCACCGCTGCGGCTGTCGCCGGTGCGCCGGTCAAGCAGGTCAAGTCGGTCTGCACCCACTGCTCGGTCGGCTGCACCGTGGTGGCCGAGGTGCAGAACGGCGTCTGGATCGGGCAGGAGCCCGGTTTCGACAGCCCGATCAACCTCGGTTCGCACTGCGCCAAGGGCGCCTCGGTGCGCGAGCATGCCCATGGCGAGCGCCGCCTGCGCTATCCGATGAAGATGGTCGACGGCAAGTGGACCCGGATCAGCTGGGACCAGGCCATCGAGGAGGTCGGTTCCAAGCTACTGGCGATCCGCGAGCAGTCCGGCCCGGATTCGGTGTTCTGGCTCGGCTCGGCCAAGCACAGCAACGAGCAGGCCTATCTGTTCCGCAAGTTCGCCGCACTCTGGGGCACCAACAACGTCGACCATCAGGCGCGCATCTGCCACTCCACCACCGTGGCCGGCGTGGCGAACGTCTGGGGCTACGGCGCCATGACGAACAGCTACAACGACATCCAGAAGTCGAAGGCGCTGTTCTTCATCGGCTCGAATGCCGCCGAGGCGCACCCCGTCGCCATGATGCATGTGCTGAAGGCGAAGGAGCAGAACGCCGCCCCGCTGATCGTCGCCGATCCGCGCTTCACCCGCACCGCCGCCCACGCCAACGAATATATCCGCTTCCGTCCCGGCACCGACGTGGCGCTGGTCTGGGGCATCCTCTGGCACGTCCTCCAGAACGGCTGGGAGGACAAGGACTACATCGCCAAGCGCGTCTACGGCTTCGACGACATCCGCGCCGAGGTCGCCAAATGGACGCCGGAAGAGGTGGAGCGCGTCACCGGCGTTCCGGGTTCGCAGCTGCACCGCGTCGCCCGCACGCTGGCCTCCAACCGTCCGGGCACGCTGGTCTGGTGCATGGGCGGCACCCAGCACCACATCGGCAACAACAACACCCGCGCCTATTGCGTGCTTCAGCTGGCGCTGGGCAATGTCGGCGTCTCGGGCGGCGGCACCAACATCTTCCGTGGCCACGACAACGTCCAGGGTGCGACCGACTTCGGCGTCACCTCGGACAGCCTGCCCGGCTATTACGGCTTGGCCGAGGGCGCGTGGCGCCACTGGGCGCGCGTCTGGGATCTCCCGTACGACAGCATCCTGAAGCGCTTCGGCTCCAAGGCGCTGATGGAGAGCACCGGCATCCCGGTGTCGCGCTGGTTCGACGGCGTGCTGGAGGCCAAGGAGAATCTGGACCAGCCGAACCCGGTAAAGGGCATGGTCTTCTGGGGCCATGCGCCGAACAGCCAGGTCCGTCTGCCCGACATGAAGAAGGCGATGGAGAAGCTGGAGCTGCTGGTCGTCGTCGATCCCTACCCGACGATGACGGCGGTGCTGCCCGACCGCAAGGACAACTTCTACCTGCTGCCGGCGGCGACCCAGTTCGAGACCTCCGGCTCCGCCACCGCGTCGAACCGCTCGGTCCAGTGGCGCGACAAGATCATGGAGCCGCTGTTCGAATCGAAGACCGACCACGAGATCATGTATCTCTTCGCCAAGAAGTTCGGCTTCGCGGCGGATCTGGTCAAGAATGTGAAGGTCAACGGCAACGAGCCGTCGGTCGAGGACATCACCCGCGAATGGAACCGCGGCATGTGGTCGGTCGGCTACACCGGCCAGTCGCCGGAGCGCCTCAAGCTGCACATGCAGCATCAGGGCACCTTCGACAAGACGACGCTGCGCGCCGTCGGCGGCCCGTGCGACGGCGATTATTTCGGCCTGCCCTGGCCGTGCTGGGGCACGCCGGAGATGAAGCATCCGGGCTCCGCCAACCTCTATGACACCTCGCTGCCGGTGGCCGAGGGCGGCGGCGCCTTCCGCGCCCGCTTCGGCGTCGAGCGCAACGGCGTGACGCTGCTGGCCGAGGGCTCCTATCCGGAAGGGTCGGAGATCAAGGACGGCTATCCGGAAGTCACCATGGCGATGCTCCAGAAGCTGGGCTTCGACGCGGACCTGACGCCGGAGGAGCTGGCGGTCATCCAGAAGATCGGCGGCGACAAGATCGGTGCGGTGTCCTGGACCACCGACCTGTCCGGCGGCATCCAGCGCGTGGCGATCAAGCACGGCCTGAACCCGCCGGGCAACGCCAAGGCCCGCTGCGTCGCCTGGAACTTCCCGGACCCGGTTCCGATCCACCGCGAGCCGCTCTACACCCCGCGCCGCGATCTGGTCGCCAGCTATCCGACCTACAAGGACACCAAGTCCTGGCGCGTGCCGACGCTCTACAAGTCCATCCAGGACCGCGACGTGTCGAAGGAATACCCGATCATCCTCACCTCCGGCCGTCTGGTCGAGTATGAGGGCGGCGGCGACGAGACGCGCTCCAACCCCTGGCTGGCCGAGCTGCAGCAGGACATGTTCGTCGAGATCAACCCGTTCGACGCCAACAATGCCGGCGTCAAGGACGGCCAGCTGGTCTGGGTCGAAGGCCCGGAAAAGGGCAAGGTGAAGGTCAAGGCGATGGTGACCGAGCGTGTCGGCCGCGGCGTCGCCTTCATGCCCTTCCATTTCGGCGGCGTGTACCAGGGGCAGGACCTGCGCTCCAAATACCCGGCCGGTGCCGACCCGATCGTGCTGGGCGAGGCCGCCAACACGGCGACCACCTACGGCTACGATTCGGTGACGCAGATGCAGGAAACCAAGACCACCCTTTGCCGCATCCAGGCGGCCTGACGCGCAGGAGTTTGAACCATGGCCCGGATGAAATTCCTGTGCGACGCCGAGCGCTGCATCGAGTGCAACGCCTGCGTCACCGCCTGCAAGAACGAGCACGAGATCCCCTGGGGCATCAACCGCCGCCGTGTCGTGACCATCAACGACGGCAAGCCGGGGGAGCGGACGATCTCGGTCGCCTGCATGCATTGCTCCGACGCGCCCTGCAAGGCGGTCTGCCCGGTCGATTGCTTCTATCAGACCGACGAAGGCGTGGTCCTGCACAACAAGGATCTGTGCATCGGCTGCGGCTATTGCTTCTACGCCTGCCCGTTCGGCGCGCCGCAGTACCCGCAGGCCGGGAACTTCGGCACCCGCGGCAAGATGGACAAGTGCACCTTCTGCTCCGGCGGTCCCGAGCCCGACAATTCGGAGGCCGAATTCAAGAAGTACGGCCGCAACCGTCTGGCCGAGGGCAAGCTGCCGCTCTGCGCCGAGATGTGCTCGACCAAGGCGCTGCTGGCCGGCGATGCCGACAAGGTGTCGGATATCTACCGCGAGCGTGTCGCCGCCCGCGGCTTCGGTTCCGGCGCCTGGGGCTGGAGCGCCGCCTACCAGACCAAGTTGGGTCAGGAGCGCGGCCAGCCCGGCGGTTCGCTGTTCCAGGGCACCGGCGGTCCGGCCGGCGGCCTGCCTGTGCAGAAGCAGGGGCTGTGACGGTGACCGTCATCCGGGCCGCTGTGCTGGCGTTCGGCTCCGTCGTCCTGCTGGCCGGCTGCCAGGAGGACGGGGCGCCGCGCCCGGTCCATCTGGACAAGGGCGTCTATCAGGGCGCGGCCGACACGCCGCTGACCGCCGAGCAGGTGCGGGCGCTGCAACAGCGCACCGCCTATCAGGGTGTGCGATAGGGAGCGTCCGATGGAAGGTCATCGCATGAAGACGGCTGTCGCCGCTCTGCTGCTCGGGGTCGGTCTTGCCGGCGGTCTCGCACTGCCGGCCGCCGCCCAGTCCAGCGTCCGGATCGGCGGACCGGCGGCGGAGCAGCAGGTCGACCGCGACGGGCCGATGGTGCCGACCCAGATTCCCGGTCAAGACCGCGGCGACAGCTGGCACGCCATCCGCCTCGGCGAGCAGGGCAGCGTCTCCATTCCCAACAAGCAGGCCGGCGTGCTGATCCAGTCGGAAGGCGAGGCGTGGCGCGCGGTGCGCAACGGTCCGCTCAGCCAGTACGGGTCCTGGGTGCTTGGCGGCATCCTGGCCCTGCTGGCTCTGTTCTTCCTGGTCCGCGGCCGCATCCGCATCGACGGCGAGAAGACCGGCCGCACCATCCAGCGCTTCAACGCCTTCGAGCGCGGCGTGCATTGGATGACCGCCGGCAGCTTCGTTGTGCTCGCGATTTCCGGGCTGAACCTGCTGTACGGTCGGCACACGCTGCTGCCGCTGATCGGGCCGGAGCCCTTCGCGGCGCTCAGCCATTACGGCAAGCTGGCGCACAATTTCTTAGGATTCGCCTTCATCCTGGGGGTGGCGCTGATCTTCGTGATGTGGGCGCACCACAACATCCCGTCGCGTCATGACCTGACTTGGTTCCTGAAGGCGGGCGGCCTGTTCTCCAAGGGCGTCCACCCGCCGGCGCACAAGTTCAACGGCGGCCAGAAGGTCATCTTCTGGTCCACCGTGGTCGGCGGTGCGGCGCTGGGCTTCACCGGCGTGCAGCTGATCTTCCCCTTCAGCTTCGCCACGCTGGAGGAGATGCAGCTCTACCAACTGGCCCATGCCGCGATTGCCGTGATCATGATCGCCATCATCCTGGCGCACATCTACATCGGCTCCATCGGCATGGAAGGCGCCTTCGACGCCATGGGCGACGGGCAGGTCGAACTGCAATGGGCGCGGGAGCACCATTCCCTGTGGGTCGAGGACGTGACCGGCGAGAAGGTGCGCCACGCCCATCGCCACGGGACACCGGCGGAGTAGGGGCAAGGGCGGGGGGATGCGTCCGACCTGTCCCTCCGCTCCCCCTTGACCCTGCCTGCACTCCATGGCCCCTTGGGCGCTCCCGCCATTCCGGATGCGCCCGCCATGACCAGCAACCTTTCCGACCGTCAGGCCGTCATCGACGGCTGCCTCGCCATGAACCGGCTGGGCATCAACCAGGGCATGTCGGGCAACCTGTCGCACCGGATCGACGGCGGCTTCCTGGTCACGCCGACCAGCATGCCCTATGAGACGATGACTCCGGCCGACGTCGTCGAGATGGGCTTCGACGGCACTTACCTCGGCGGCCGCCGGCCCTCGTCGGAGTGGCGCATCCATCGCGACATCCTGCGGGCGCGGCCGGACGTGACGGTCGTCCTCCACGCCCATCCGGCCTTTGCCACCGCGCTTGCGGTGCATGGCCGCGGCATCCCGTCCTTCCATTACATGGTGGCGCTGGCCGGCGGCGATTCGATCCGCTGCGCGCCCTACGCCACCTTCGGCACGCAGGAGCTGTCGGATCATGCCCTGGCGGCGCTGGAGGGGCGGCTTGCCTGCCTGCTGGCCAATCACGGCATTATCGTGCTGGGAAACAGCGTGGCGGGAGCCCTGGCGCTCGCGGTCGAGGTCGAGACGCTGGCCCGCCAGTATCTCTACGCCCAGCAGTTCGGCGAGCCGGTGATCCTGCCGCCCGACGAGATCGCACGGGTGGCGGAGAAGATGCGGCGGATGAAATACGGCCAGCCCATCGACGACGACGACGCGCCCGAGGACACGGCGCGCCCGCGTATCTGACCAGTTGCTCCGATCCTTCGGCCTTATGGGCCGATCTGCGTCATCGAGGTGCTGGTGGCAAGATGCCCGGCCGGCTTGAGTGCCGCGACCCGCAGCAGCGGCTTGGCATTGCCGACCGCCTCGACCTGGAGCGGGCGCTCTTCGGCCGGCGGTTCATAAACGGCGGGCAGGGCGATGGCGATGCGGGTGCCCTGGCCGGGCTCGCTCGCCACCTCGATGTCGCCGCCCAGCATGGCGGTGTAATGGCCGACCAGCGTCAGTCCCAGCCCGGCGCCGCGCGGCTTGCCTTGGCCGCGGGTGGCCACGGCTCCGTTGCCGGCGCCCTGGACGAAGGGTTGGAACAGCCTGCCGGTCTGCGCGGTCGCGAAGCCGCGGCCGGTGTCGGCGACGATGAAGCGGTACCAGCGGGCGCCGTCGCGCTCCATCCGCTCGGCCGACAGGGTGACGGTGCCGTCCTGGGTGAACTTGCAGGCGTTGTCCAGCAGGTTCAGCAGCGTCTGCCGCACCTTGGTGAAATCCGAATGCATCTGGCCGAGCGCGGCTGGCGCCGACAGCTCCAGTGCATTGCCGTAGAGGTCGGCGGCCGGCATCGACCGCTCGCGCGCCTCGGTCAGCAGCCGGTTGACGTCGAAATCCTGCAGGCAGACATCCATCGCCCCGGCTTCGACCTTTGCATAGTCGAGGATGGCGTCGACCAGGCCGGTCAGCTGCTCGCCGGTCCACTGGATGTGCTCGACGTCGGTCGCCAGCTCGTCGACACCCAGCCGGTGCAGGTCGGTCATCAGCGCTTGGCTGGCATTGACGATCTCGGTCAGCGGACCGTGCAGCTCATGGCCCATGTTGACGAGGAAATCGCTCTTGGCCCGGCTGGCGGCATCGGCCATCGCCTTTTCGCGCAGCAGGCGGGTGTGCTCGATCTCCGCCTCGCGGCGCTCGCGCTCGGTGTCCTCGGCGGTGCCGCGCAGGGCTTCCACCGCGCGGGCCATGGTGGCGATCTCGTCCTGCCCGGTCAGCGCCGGCAGCGTCAGGTCGGTGCGGCCGGCGGCCAGCGCCGTCACTGCGGTCGCCATCGTCCTCACCGGACCGGCGACGCTGCGCTGGACCAGCCACAGCGCGGCGATGCCGGCCAGCAGGACCAGCCCGCCGATCCACAGCGCGACGCTGGTGTAGCCCGACAGGCCGCTGGTCAGCGATCCGCGCAGCGCCTGGGTGCCGGCCTCCGCCCGGCGGCGGATCTCGCCCAGATTGGCGGCGATGCCGGCGGCGTTGGCGGCCATCGCCTCGGCGCGCAGATTGTCCTCCTCGACCACCGAGCCTTCGATGGCGGACAGAACGCCGCCCGCCTTCGCCAGCAGGGCGGTGACCTCGTCGATCGACTGCTTGGTGCCGGGAACCCAGAGGTAACGGTTCATCTCCGCCAGCCGGTCACGGGCGGCGGCAAGCTGGGACCGCATCGCCTCCGCATCCTGCGGATCGCGGCGGTCGACGTAGCGGGTCAGATGCTCCTGCATCAGCAGGGTGGCGATGGCGGCATCGCTGGCGAGAGCGGTCGAATCGACGCCGCCGGCATTCTTGAGCTGGTCCAGCTTGCGGCGGGTTTCCGCGACCAGCGGTTCCAGAACGCCGGTCATCTGGCCGTTGCGGTCGCTGCGCAGCGCAATCAGCTTCTGCACCGCCGCCCAGTAATCCTCCAGCGCGGCGCGGGCCTTGTCGATGCCCTGGCGGTCCGCGGTTTCGACCACGGTCTTGGACAGGGCGTCGAGCCGGTCGCGCAGCGTGTCGTGCCGCCAGGAGGCGTCGAGAAGGCTCTGGTCGTCGCCGTAAGTCAGATGGTCGCGCACCGCGACTTCCAAGTCGCGCAGGCTGACGTCGGCGTCGGCCGCCACCTGCGACAGGTCGGCACGGCCGGAAAAGGCACCGATGTCGCGCGACACCGCATAGAACCAGCCGAGCCCAACCAGGGCCAGCAGGACCACCAGCCCGAGGGCGATGCCGAAGCCAGCGCCCACCCGCGCCGACACGGTCATGTCGCGGAATCGGGTCCGGCGGCCGCTCCGGGACAGAATGCCGTTCCGCTTCACACCGACTCCCGCTCGCGCTGTGCCTGACGATTTCCGCATCCGACCGGCCACAACCATTGAGACGATGATTGAGCGGGCCGGTCGCCACGCGCGCGGATTGTAGCTTGGCTATCCCCCCAGGCAAACAGACAAGTGTGCGACGGAGTACCGCCAAAGGTCAGGCGGCATCGGCCTCTGCGTCGGCTTAGGCGTCGGCTTCCCCGCCGGTGAAGGCGTAGGCGTGCATGCCCAGGCTGCCATGTTCGAAGCCGGTATGCAGCCGTTCGGTCTTCGGCCGCGGCCCGGCGGCGCCCAGGGCCACCGGCAGCGGCAGGAAATGCTCGTCGGTCGGGTGGGCGCGGCGGGCGTCGGGGCTGGCGTCCAGCCAATTGCCAACGGCATCGGCGTCGCCGGCCTCGAGAGCCCGGTCCAGCCAGCCGGCGAAGCCGGTGGCCCAGGGGGCGGCACCGGTGCCGCCGAAGCGGAATTCCCGTAGATTGTGCACCGCACCGCCGCTGGCGAGGATCAGGACGCCGTCACGCCGCAGCGGCTCCAGCAGGCGGCCGAGCGCGATGTGGTCGGCGGCGCTGCGGTAGGGCATCACCGACAGTTGCGCCACCGGGATGTCGGCCTCCGGATACATCAGCATCAGCGGCACCCAGGCGCCATGGTCGAGCCCCTGCGACGGGTCGACCACGGCACCGGTCATCTCCGCCACCCGGCCGGCCAGCGCCGGAGCGCCGGGAGCGGCGTAGCGCATGCGGTAAAGCTCGTCCGGGAAGCCGTAGAAATCGTGGATGGTCTCCGGCGCCGTCGCCCCGCTGACCGCCGGAACCCGGGTGGTCCAGTGGGCCGACACCGCCAGGATGGCGCTCGGCCGGCCGAGCTTGCGGCCCAGCCCGGCGAGGAAGTCGCGGCCGGCGCTGTTCTCAAGGATCAGCGTGGGCGCGCCGTGGGACACGAAGACGGAGGGGAAGGGGGCGGTGTCGGACATCGGTGAACGGAACTCCGGCCGGGCGATGGGAGAGGGCGTTGGCGAAGGGCGGAACCGTTCCATTCGACCAAAGAAAAACCCCGGCGCCAAGGCCGGGGTTTTTCCAAAGTCCGTTGCTCGCGCCGCAACAATCGTTGCGATGGAACTGGGCAGGCTTACCGATCAGTGCAGGTGCTTCGGCAACTCGCCGATCGACTGCTCGATCAGCTTGTCGGCCTGGGCCGGGGACAGGCCGCCGGCCAGGACGCGCTTGCTGGCGCCGATGGCGACGTCGACCGTCAGGTTGCGGACCTCGGCCAGCGCCGCGGCTTCCGCCTGGGCGATGCGGTCCATGGCCTGGGCCTCGCGACGCTTCAGCGACGCCTCCAGGTCGGAACCGGCCTGGGACTGCAGACGGGCGGCTTCCTCACGGGCGTGGGCCAGAACGGCCTCCGCTTCCTTCTTGGCGTCGGCCAGACGGCTCTGGTAGCCGTTCAGCAGGGCTTGGGCGTCCTTGTGGAGACGCTCGGCCTCGTCCAGTTCGGAACGGATGCGCTCGGCGCGGCCGTCCAGCGCGGTGCCAATGGCGGCGGACGCCTTCTTCCAGACCAGGGCCACGAAGATGACGAAGGCGACGAAGACCCAAAATTCAGGTGCGTTCATCCCCGGCGCTCCTCAAGCACGGCCGCGACGGCGGCGTCCGCCTGGGCCTGATCGACGTCGACGCCGGCCAGACGGCCGGT
Source organism: Azospirillum sp. TSH64 (assembly GCF_003116035.1). Classification (GTDB taxonomy): domain Bacteria; phylum Pseudomonadota; class Alphaproteobacteria; order Azospirillales; family Azospirillaceae; genus Azospirillum. The sequence continues at coordinate 6,257,963 of NZ_LGQW01000015.1, read as the reverse complement.
GATGTCGCGGACGATGCCGGTCGACTCGGCGCGGATGTTGGCCAGGGCCTGTTCCTTCGCCGCGGCGATGGAGGCCTCGGCGGTGCGCAGGCGTTCGGCGATGTCGGCGTTCAACTGGGCCTGACGGGCCTGGTTGTTCGCCTCGATCCCGGCGGCGGCCTGGGCGATGACGCCCTGGGCCTCGGCGCGGGCGCCGGCGAGGGACTTCTCGACCTGGGCCAGGATGGCCTCGGCCTCTTCCTTCAGCTGGGCGGCCTTCGCCAGATCGCGCGAGATGCGCTCCTGACGCGCTTCCAGAACCTCGGCCACGCGCGGGAGCGCCTTCTTGGACATGAGGTAGTAGAGAACGCCGAAGGTCAGAGCCAGCCAGAAGATCTGGGTCGGGAAATTGGCGGGATTGAGCTGCGGCAGGCCGCCGGAAGCGTGCTCGCCGCCGTGCGCCGCGTTCGGAGCGTGCTCCGCCGCGGCCGCCAGGACGGTGCCGGCCATCGTGGTGAGGGTAGCGAGCGAAGCGCCCGCCACGCCCGACCAGCGGGCCAGCCGGCCTTTGGCCAACAGGTTCGGCATGATCGGTCCCCCTAGGCAAAGGAGCGGCGCCGAAACTTCGATGAAGAAGCCCGGCGCCGCGTCAGAGCTGTTTTTTTGAAAGCCGCTCTGGCCTTAGGCGAACAGGATCAGGAAGGCGATCAGCAGGGCGAACAGCGCGACGGCTTCCGTCAGCGCGAAGCCCAGAATGCCGATCGGGAAGACCTTCGGCTGGACGGCCGGGTTGCGGGCGATCGAGCCGATCAGCGTCGAGAAGATGTTGCCGATACCCAGGCCGACACCGGCGAGGGCGATAACGGCAAGACCGGCACCGATGAACTTGGCGGCTTGAGGATCCATAGTACTCTCTTCCTCTAGGTAAGGGTGAACTTGTTGGAACTGTTGGTGGACTCAGGTCCGACGACTGTCAGGCGCTGCTTAGTGCAGTTCCAGGGCGTCGCGGATGTACAGGCAGGTCAGGATCGAGAAGACGTAGGCTTGCAGGAAAGCCACCAGGAACTCGAAACCGGTCAGGGCGACGTTGATCGCCAGCGGGATGAGGCCAGTGACGAAACCCAGCGCGCCGAGACCGCTGATCATCATAACCGTGAAGCCGGCAAAGACCTTCAGCATCGTGTGACCGGCCATCATGTTGGCGAACAGTCGGATCGAGAGGCTGACGGGGCGCATCACGTAGGAGATCACCTCGATCGGGATGAGGATCGGGGCGAGCGCGATCGGAGCGCCATGCGGCATGAAGAAGGAGAAGAAGTGCAGGCCGTGCTTCAGCAGGGCCAGGATGGTCACGAACACGAACACCGTCGCCGCCAGCGCGAAGGTCACGATGATGTGGCTGGTGAAGGTGAAGGTGTACGGGATCATGCCGATCATGTTGCCGATCAGCACGAACATGAAGATCGAGAACACGAACGGGAAATAGGGCTTGGCGTCGTGGCCGGCGTTGTCGCGCACCAGGTTCGCGACGAACTCGTAGAACATCTCGGCCAGCGACTGCAGGCGGCCCGGAACCATCGACTTGTTCGCCACGCCCATGACCAGCAGGGCGTAGATCGCCGCCACGGCCACGACCATGAAGAAGGCCGAGTTCGTGAAGGACACGTCGTAGCCGCCGAGCACGATCTGGAACAACGGGTTGATTTGGAACTGGTGCAGCGGATCCAAGGTCGTCCTCGCTCAGTGTGCGTCGCCGTCTTGGCGCTCGTTGTCGTCCCCAGGGGGCCGGCGGTAGCCGGCGGCGATGCCGAAGCCGGTGACGGCCCGGTAGACGTTCAGCACTCCCGCCGCAGCCCCCAGGAAGAACATGACGATCAGTCCCCAGGGCGCGGTGCCGAGCCAGCGATCGAGCAGAAGCCCGCCGCCGACGCCGACGATCATGGCGGCAACCAACTCCGTCCCGATGCGCCAGGCGGTGCCGAGAGCGCCCTGCGGCGGACGGTGGTATTTACTACCGGGTCCGCCCGACCAGCCGCGCTGTCCCTCACGCGCCTTCCGCAACCGGGCTTCGAGGTCATCCAAGGGATCGGGGGGCGATTTGTCGGTCATTCCGCCTCTCAATCACGCTTGGCTCGCAGCCATGCGAAAGCGGCGAGACCATACGGGCGGGGCGTTACCCTGTCAAGTCGCAAAACCTGTGGTGTAAGTCATTGAAAAGAATAGAAAAGAGCGGAAAAGTCATCGTTTTTGCCGCGCTGCGGCGCGTTGTCCCGCTCCAGCATGCGAAAAAACCCGGTGGTATGACCGCTTTTCAGGGTTTTTTCGCCGCTTTTCACCCGGTCCGCGGCCGGTCCGCCCCCCATCAGCCCGCGATGCGCCCCGACAGATCCTGCACGATCCTGTCGGCGCCGGTGCCGCCCGGATACACCCCGACGAATTTGCCGTCCGGGCCCATCAGGTAAATAAAGCTGGAGTGATCCATCAGGTACTCGTCCGCTTTTCCGTCCTTTTGCGGTGCCTTGGCATAATAGACGCGGTAGGCGCGCGCGGCGTCCCGCACCTGCTCCGGCGTGCCGGTCAGCCCGACCATCCGCGGGTGGAACAGCGCCACATAGTCCTTCATGTGCGCCACAGTGTCGCGGTCCGGGTCGATTGTGATGAAAACCGGCCGGACCTGCTCCGCTTTCGGCCCCAGCTGGTCGAGCGCCTGGGTCATCACCCCCAGTTCGGTCGGGCAGACGTCGGGACAATAGGTATAGCCGAAATAGATCAGCATATACTTGCCGCGGAAGTCGGCGTCGGTGACCGTCTTGCCCTGATGGTCGGTCAGGGTGAAGGGACCGCCGATGGGAACGGCGGACTTCGTGCCGCTTTCCACCGTGGTCGTGGCGCTGCGCACCTGCCACCAGGCGATCCCGGCGGACACGGCGATGGCGAGGACGGAGGCGGCGGCGATGCGCAGGAGACGTGTCTTCATGGTCCGTCAGGAATGGGGCTGCCCGCCGCCCAGGTCAAGAGGTGAGGTCAAGAGGTGAGGTCACATCGTCGCGCAACGCCCGTGCCGGTCAGGCCGCACGGGCCGCGACAGTTTCGCCCTGAGCCGCCAGATGCTCGCCGATGCGCTTGTCGGCGCGCTGGATGTGCTCGAACAGCCATTCGCGCACCAGCGCCAGCAATTCGTCCGCCACGGAGTCGCCGGCGTCCAGGCGGCGGCGCAGGCCATCGGCGCGGGCACGCAGCGCCTCGTGCTGCGCCTTGTGGGCCCTGGCATCGGGGTAGCCGCACCGGTCCATCAGCCGCTCCTCCTGCTCGAAATGCAGGGCGGTGTAGGCAAGCAGCCGGCCGATGGCCTCGCCCAGCGCCCGGGCCGCCGCCCGGCGGTCGCCGCCGCTCCGGCCGGCCTGCCCGGCCAGCGATGCCGCCTCGTTCATCAAGGCGATCAGGATCATATGGTCGGTGTCGATGCCCTCCTCGCCCACCGCAAGGGCATCGGTCCAGGGCATGAAGATGGCGGACCCTTCCGAGTTTCCACCGGACGGTGTGTTGTGCAGATCGGCGAGCGGGGCGGCGTTGATCGCCCCGACATTGACCAGGAAGGAATCGACCATGCCGCGCAGCCCCTGCGCCTGCCGCGACAGCCCGCCCGCGGCATCGAGCAGGGCGTCGGCCGACCGTTCGGTCTCTCGGGCGGCGTCGGACACGGCGTCGATGCTGGTGGAGACCTGGCGGGTGCCCTCCGCCGCCTCGCCGGCGCTGCGGGCGATCTCGCCGGTAGCGGCACCCTGCTGCTGGACGGCGGCGGCGATGGAGGTGCCGATCTCGTCGCTGCGGGCGACGATGGAGCCGATCTCGCGGATCGCCGTCACCGCGGCGCGCGTGGCCTCCTGCACGTCAGCGATGTGGCGAGCGATCTCCTCGGTGGCCTTGGCGGTCTGGTTGGCCAGGGTCTTCACCTCGCCCGCCACCACGGCGAATCCCTTGCCCATCTCGCCGGCGCGGGCAGCTTCGATGGTGGCGTTCAGCGCCAACAGGTTGGTCTGCCCGGCGATCCCGGCGATGAGGTCGGCCACCTCGCCGATCTTCTGGGCGGCCTGGCCCAGCCCGTCGATCCGCTCGCCCGCCCGGTGCGACGCCTCCACCGCCTGGGTGGAGATGGTCGAGGAGGTCACCATCTGCTCGCCGATCACCGCGATCGAGCCGGTCAGCTGCTCGGCCGCCGAGGCGACGGTCTGCACGCTGCTGGAGGCCTGCTGCGAGGCGCTGGCGACGGAGGTCGCCTCGCGCCGGTTGCGGTCGGCGGTGGCGGACAGGGCGCGGGCGGTGGTTTCCAGCGTGGCGACGGCGGCGCCGACGGTGCGAATCGTCTCGGCGATGGTGGCGTCGAAGCGGTCGGTCAGCCGTTTCAGGGCGCCGGCGCGCTGCTCGGTGACCCGGTGCTCGATCTTCTGCCGGTCCCAGTGACGGGCGAGGTCGATCTGCTGGACGCGGAAGATCTCGACGGTGCGGGCCATTGCGCCGATCTCGTCGCCGCGGCCCAGCCCGGGAACCGCGACCGCGCTGTCGCCGCCGGCCAGATCCTGCATGACGCGCCCCAACCCGTCCAGCGGCCGGACGATGGCCCGGCTGACCAGCAGGGCCAGCAGCACGGCGGCCAGCCCGATCAGCAGCCCGGTTCCGGCCAGCCGCAGCGCGGCCTCGCGGAACGCAACGTCGACGTCGTCGATGTAGATGCCGGAGCCGATCAGCCAGCCCCAGGGGGCGAAGCCCTTGACATAGGACAGCTTCGCCACCGGCTGCGCCGACCCCGGCTTCGGCCAGAGATAGTCGACGAATCCGGCGCCGTCGGCCTTCACCACCCGGACGAACTCCTGGAACAGCAGCTTGCCGTTGGGATCGGCGTTGCGCGACACGTCGGTGCCGTCCAGCTCCGGCTTGATCGGGTGCATGATCATGCGCGGGGCGAGGTCGGTGATGAAGAAATACTCCCCGCCATCGTGCCGCAGGGACTTCAGCGCCGCCTTGGCCTGCGCCTCGGCCTGGGCGCGGGGCAGGGATCCTGCGCGCTCCTGCGCCTCGAAATGGGCGATCAGGCTGTGGGCGACCTCGACGACGTTGCGGGTCTTGTCCTGGCGGTCGGCCATCATCTCGGCCCGCAGGCTCATCAGGCTGACCGCGGCGATCAGGGCCAGCCCAAGGCCGGCTGCGGCCAGGATCAGGGCGATCTTGCCCTTGATGCTGATGCGTTCGAACAAGGCAACGGTCACGGCTGCGGTCCCTTCCGGCAACGAAACGGCGATATCCCCAAATTTTTCGGGACTTTTGCCGCGCCGCCGCCGAAGGTCAAGGCCTATTGTTCGTGTATCCTACGGTCTGTTCAACGAAATGTCATAATTGCAACCATAGCAGGGTGTGTCCGACGAACCGAAACGCCGCGGTCCGCGGGAGACGCGGCGAACGCCCCTCCCGCGCAACCTGCCGGTGAATTTTTCCTGATCAGAGCACGGTCAGCATGCTGGCGACCAGCGGATGGCGGACGATGTCCTTTTCGGTCAGCCGGGCGACGGCGATGCCCTCCACCGCCTCCAGCCGGCGGGCGATGTCGGCCAGCCCGGACAGGTTGTCCAGCAGGTCGGTCTGGTCGGGGTCGCCGGTCACAACCATGGTGGAATGCCAGCCCAGCCGGGTCAGCAGCATCTTGATCTGGGCATAGGTGCAGTTCTGCGCCTCGTCGATCACCACGAAGGCGTTGTTCAGGGTGCGGCCGCGCATGAAGCCGACCGGGGCGATCTCGATGGTGCCGTCGGCCATCATGGTGCGCAGCCGCTTGGAGCCCAGCCGGTCGGTCAGCGCGTCGTAAAGCGGGCGCAGGAAGGGCGCCATCTTCTCGTGCATGTCGCCCGGCAGGTAGCCGATGCTCTCACCCGCCTCGATGGCCGGGCGGGACAGGACGATGCGGTCGACGCTGCCCGATTCCAGGGCCTCCACCGCCGACGAGATGGCGATATAGGTCTTGCCGGTCCCCGCCGGTCCCAGCGCCACAACCAGATTGTGCGTCTTGATGGCGTCCATCAGAAGCTGCTGGTTGGGGTTCTGCGGCTTCACCTTGCGGAGATAGCTCTGGTCGCGGCGATCCTCGCTCCCACCGAGCGGGTCCCAGCCGAAGGCGGCGGGGGCGTTCATACCGGGGAAGAGCGGGTGAACGGTGGAGTCGCCCGCCGCAGCGATGCCTTTGCTCGAACGCTTGGCCATGTCGCATCTCCTCGAATGGTGGGGGTGGAGCCGATTTCCGCAAGCAAGACGTCTGGGCACAAAAAAGCCTCCCGCAGGGGGAGGCTCGACCGGTCGCATGGCTGGGTGCTGATGAGTGCTTCGCCGGGGGCTGCCGCCGGGCCCCCTGCCGGATCGCAACATGTCGGATCGCAACATGCCGGAACCGGACATGCGGGTCCGGGCCGACGGGGGAGGTGCTCTGGAGGCGAAGCAAGGTGCAAAAGAACCTCGTCGTCGTTGGAAGCCACGCAACCTGACTGTACCGGTCATAACGCGGCGCGTCAGGCAAAATTGCGGCCGACGCAAAATATTCATACCAGATGTGGTGTGGGTGCCGCAGGAAAGCCGCCAGAGCGGGCTTGGTAACCCTTTCCGCCGAGCCGGCCGGGCCGGTGGCTTAGCCTTCCGACTGAGGCGGCCGAAAGGCTTTGCCGCTGCCGCGGGCTTTCATTACTATGGTCGACCACGGGGGAAATCGAAAGGCATGTTGCAACCCTGGCCTGTCTCGCTCGCGGGAGGGCTGCGATCTCAGGTCGTCGTGCCTGACGTCTCCGGACGTCGTGGCCGTCGATGGCCGGAGACGGCGGGCGTTTGCCGAAGGGCAGGCGGCGGCATGGCTTCGGATTGTCACCCCTGACGGCGGGGAATCTCTTGAATCCGACCGGTGTGGACGGCTAGAAGGCGCTGATTGGCTGGCTCGATGCCGGGGCTGCGCGACAGTGGTTCTGGGTTGGGACCGGGTACTCGGGTTGGCCGGATGCGGCGAACCGGATGCACGGCACGGGACGGCAGGAACGAACGGGAAGGCTACGGTGAGCAGCGCCAGTCAGGTCGCCGAACGGGATGTGCCGTTCCAGTTGCGTGGCAACTCCTTCACCATGATGGTGCTGAAGGTTTTCGCCCCGACATCGCCGAATTTCTTCACCCAGCTGAACGTCAAGGTGCGCCAGGCGCCCAATTTCTTCCACAACGCGCCGGTCGTCCTGGATTTCGACGACCTGCCGGAGTCCGTCGTCTTCGATCTGGGCGCTTTCGTGGCGCAGGTGCAGGCGCTGCATCTGCTGCCGGTCGGCTTCCAGGGCGGGCCGCAGCCGGTGCGCGAGGCGGCGATGGCCGTCGGGCTGACGCCGATGCCGTCGGGCCGCGCCGCCAAGCTGGAAGAGGTGGTGAAGGCCCCCGATCCGCGCCAGCCGGACCAGCAGGCCCCGATCGCGGCACCGCAGGTGCTGATCGAGGTGGTCCACCGTCCGACCCTGGTGGTGACGGAGCCGGTGCGTTCCGGCATGCGGGTCTATGCCGAGAAGACCGACCTGATCGTCACCAGCTCCGTCTCTCCGGGAGCGGAGCTGCTGGCCGACGGCAACATCCATGTCTATGGCGCGCTGCGCGGCCGGGCGCTGGCCGGTTTCTCCGGCGACACCAACGCCCGCATCTTCTGCCACAGCCTGGAGGCCGAGGTGCTATCGGTCGCAGGCAATTATCGCGTCAGCGAAGACATCGGCAGTGACTTTTATAAGAAAGCCGTGCAGGTTTTCCTGCGCGACGGCGTCCTCAGCATGGATCTGCTGAAGACCGGCTGAGGACTGTGGCGACGGAATCTTGTCCGAAGGCGGCAATCTTCGGGCGGTGTCTGGTATCGGTGACGGCAACTTTGGGATTATGGGAGAGGCTCCGTTGAGCAAGATCATCGTCATGACCTCCGGCAAGGGCGGTGTCGGCAAGACGACCTCGTCCGCGGCCTTCGCAACCGGGCTGGCGCTTCGCGGCTTCAAGACGGTCGTCATCGATTTCGACGTTGGCCTGCGCAACCTGGATCTGGTGATGGGTTGCGAACGCCGGGTGGTCTTCGACTTCATCAACGTCATCAACGGCGAAGCGAAGCTGAACCAGGCGCTGATCAAGGACAAGCGGATCGAGAATCTCTACATCCTCCCGACCTCGCAGACGCGCGACAAGGACGCGCTGACCCGCGAGGGCGTGGAGAAGGTGCTGAACGAGCTGTCGAAGGATTTCGACTACATCCTCTGTGACAGCCCGGCCGGCATCGAGCGCGGCGCCCTGATGTCGCTCTATTTCGCCGACCATGCGATCATCGTCACCAACCCGGAAGTCTCGTCGGTGCGCGACAGCGACCGCATCCTGGGCGTGCTGAACTCGCGCTCCCGCCGGGCGGAGCAGGGGCTGGAGCCGGTGACGCAGCAGCTGCTGCTGACCCGCTACGACCCGGAACGCGTCGAGAAGGGCGAGATGCTGAAGGTCGACGACGTGCTGGAGATCCTGGCGATCCCGCTGCTCGGCGTCATTCCGGAAAGCCAGGCGGTGCTGCGCGCCTCCAACGTCGGCATGCCGGTGATCCTGGACGAGGTTTCCAACGCCGGCCTGGCCTATTCGGACGCGGTCGGCCGCTTCCTGGGCGAGGACATCGAGCACCGTTTCGTCACCCCCCAGAAGAAGGGCCTGTTCAGCCGGCTCCTGCGGAGGAGCGCATGAGCATCTTCAACTTCTTCCGCGCGGCACCCCGCGCGTCGGCCGTCCAGGCCAAGGAGCGTCTGCAGATCGTCATGGCGCACGAGCGCGCCGGGCGCAGCGGCCCCGACTATCTGCCGATGCTCCAGCAGGAACTGCTGGCGGTCATCGCCAAATACGTCAACATCGACGAGAACAAGGTCGAGGTGAAGCTGGACCGCGGCGGCGACTGCTCGACGCTGGAGGTCAACATCGAGCTGCCGGCGCGCGAGCAGGCCAAGGCCGCCGCAGCGGCCAAGACGGCGGAGAAGTCGGCCGGCAACGACGTTGGCGCGGCCAAGCGCCCGGCTGGCGGCGCCGTCGGCAATGGCGGCGCGAAGAAGCGCATCTGAGCCAAACCGTCGTTCCAACGGTTCAAACCCCTCCGGCGTCCTTAGCGCCGGAGGGGTTTTTCGTTCCGGCCCTGACGCCGTCCGCCGCGGTGTCGGGATGCGGCATCGGACATAGGCCGTCCCTGTTCCTCCGTCCGGGTTTACGGCCGGCCGGGGACGGGGTATCAACAGGGATACACCGCACGAAAGCCCAATGGCTCCAAAGGTCTGTCCTGGACAGCCTTCCTTGAGCGGACCAATGGGCGACGGAGTGGACCGACCACGGGACAAGAGGGTGCCGATGTTCCTCGATTGCTCGTCGCTGATCGCAGAGAACCCGCCGCGGCCGTCGAACGGGATTGCGGTCACGGACATCGACGGCGACGGCGCCTTCGAGCTGGTCGTGGCCGGCTACCGTTCCGCCAACCTCGTCCTGAAATGGGTCGACGGCCGGCTGGTCGACATCGCCAACCCGCTGCTCGCCGATCCCGCCGGCCCGGCGCTGGGGCTGGCCGCCGCCGACATCGACGGCGACGGGCGGGAGGAGCTGTACATCGTCAATTCCGACCGCGCCACCGGAGCCAAGGACATGGCCGACCGGCTGTTCGCCTGCTTCGGCAAGCATTGGCTCGACCTGTTCGCGCAGGCGGAGAATACTGCGGCGGCCAACCACACCGCTGCGGGTGCGGTGGCGGCGGTCGACCGCTGGGGCCATGGCCGCTACGGCTTCCTGGTGGCGACCGACGGCGGTCCCCTGCGCCTGTACGAACTGACCCGGCGCGGCCGGCTGGAGGATGGCGCGGAGGAGGCGGGGCTCGACTCCATCGGTGCCGCGCGCGGCGTCACGGTCCTGCCCATCGTGTCCGACCATATGGATGTGGTGACGGTCAACGACGGCGGCCCCAACCAGCTGTTCCGCAACCTGGGCGACGGCAATTTCGAGGAAATCGCCGAGGAGCGCGGCATCGCCGATTCGCGCCCGTCCGGCCGTGCGGTCGCGGCACTGGATGTCGATGGCGACGGGCTGTTCGATCTGGTCGTCGGCACCTGGGACGGGGCGCAGCGCCATTTCCATCAGCGCATGGGCGGCGCCTTCGTCGAATCGGCCGGCGCCGACCTGTCGATGCCCGGCCGCATCTTCACCGTCGTCGCCGCCGATTTCGACAATGACGGCTATGAGGAGCTGTTCTTCCACGCCCATGGCGAGCCCAACCGCCTGTTCGGCTGGCGCAACGACCAGTGGCAGGAGCTGGAGCTTGGCGACGCCGCCGAGCCGAAAGGTCTGGGCACCGGCGCGGTCGCGGCCGACATCGACGGCGACGGCCGCCTGGAGCTGGTTCTGGCGCATGGCAACAGCCATGGCGTCCAGGATGGGGGCGGGCAGCCGCTGTCGGTCTACCGCCCGGCGGCCTCCCACAACGGCTGGCTGCGCGTCCAGCCGCTGACCCCCTTCGGCGCTCCGGCCCGTGGTGCGGTCGTCATCCTGACCGCCGGCGGGCGGCGCCAGCGCCGGGCGGTCTGCGCCGGGTCCGGCTATCTGTGCCAGGGCGAACCGGTCGCCCATTTCGGGCTGGGGCCACTGCACGAGGTGGAGCAGGTCGAGGTGCGCTGGCCCGACGGCACCGTGGTGACGGTGGACAACCCGCCGGCCGACCGGCTGCTGACCATCCCTTACCCGCCGGAATGACCGGCCCCTCATCCGGTCGGATGATGGTCACCCAAATATTTCGGCCTCGCAATGGGTAGGGTCTTTCCTGTCGCCTTCCGTCACATTAGAGTGCATTTCGTTGCGGCTCCCGTATTGCGGGATATCGTGCGGCATGCCGATCCGGACATATTCCGTTCCTGCCGCCGAAACCTGCTGCAATCGGGCGCTTGGGACCGTGCGGGTTTGGGAAGCGGGAGACCGGAAGGCACATGGCACGACGCGACGTCCCCCTGACAGGGGTGGAACGCTTCTTCGACCCGGATGAAGTCATCGTTTCCAAAACCGACCTGAAGGGGCGGATCACCTACGCGAACCGGGTGTTCCAGCGGGTCGCCGGCTATGACGAGGCCGACCTGATGGGGGCGCCCCATTCCATCGTCCGCCATCCCGATATGCCGCGCTGCGTCTTCAAGCTGCTGTGGGACACGCTGGCGGCGGGGAAGGAGATCTTCGCCTATGTGGTCAACCGTGCCCGCAACGGCGACCATTACTGGGTCTTCGCCCATGTCACGCCCAGTTTCGACGCCGAAGGGCGGGTGATCGGCTACCACTCCTCCCGCCGGGTGCCGGAGCGGGCGGCGCTGGACAAGGTCATCCCGCTCTACCGCCAGCTTCTGGACATCGAGAACAGCCATGCCGACCGCAAGCAGGGGATGGAGGCTGGCTTCGCCGCCGTCCTCGCTCTGCTGGCGGAGAAGGGGATCGGGTATGACGAATTCGTCTTCTCCCTCTAAGCCGTCCTCTTCCGGGCCATCGTCGCTGGCGCGGGCCGGCGGGCTGGCCGTGCTGGCTGGCGTGGCTCTGGCGGCGCTGCTGGCTGCCGATCTGCTGGGGATGGGCGGCCTGGCTCTGCGCGCCGGTCTGGCGGTGGCCGGTCTGGCGGCGCTGGGCGGGGCGCTGCTGTTCCTGCGCCGGGCCGGCGCGGCGGTCGACCGGCTGACGCGGGTGAACCGTGCCGTCGCCGCCGGCGATTTCGAGGCGCGGGTGATCGGCATCCGCGAGGGCGGGGCGCTGGGCGAGCTGATGCACGCCACCAACGACGCCATCGATCGCACCGACGCCTTCGTGCGCGAGGCGACCGCCTCCATGCATGCGGTGTCGGAGCACAAGTATTTCCGCCGCATCGTGCTGCGCGGCATGCAGGGCGGCTTCCTGCACGCCAGCCGCACCATCAATGCGGCGACGGAGAGCATCTCGCTGAAGGTTGCCGGCTTCGCCGGCGTGACCCAGCGTTTCGAAGGCCAGATCCAGAGCGTGTGCAGCGAGGTTGCCGACACCGCACACCGGCTGGAGATCTCCGCCCGGACCATGGAGACGGATGCGACCCAGGCGACCGGCAAGGCGTCGTCGGTCGCGGCCTCCGCCGCGCAGACCGGCAGCAATGTCGGCAGCGTCGCCGCCGCGACGGAGGAGCTGTCCGCCTCCATCGCCGACATCTCCCGTCAGATCGGCGATGTCGCCCGCGTCGCCGAGACCGCGGTCGGCGAGGCCGAGCGGTCCAACGCGCTGGTCGGCACGCTATCCGGTGCGGCGCGCACGGTGGGCGACGTCGTCACCCTGATCAACGACATCGCCAGCCAGACCAACCTGCTGGCCCTGAACGCGACCATCGAGGCGGCACGTGCCGGCGAGGCGGGCAAGGGCTTTGCCGTGGTGGCGCAGGAAGTGAAACGGCTGGCCGATCAGACCGCCAAGGCCACCGGCGACATCGCTGCGCAGATCTCCGCCATCCAGTCCTCCACCGACGAGGCGGTGACCTCCATCGTCGGCATCGGCCACACCATCCAGTCGATCAACCGGATCGCCGCCGGCATCAGTGCCGGGATCGAGCAGCAGGGCTCCGCCGTGCGCGAGATCGTCGTGAACATGGAGCAGGCCGCCGCCGGCACCCGTGCCGTGTCCGACGACATCCGCGACGTCACCGACGCCGCCGGCCGCACCAGCAGCACCGCGCACGAGGTGTTCGCGGCATCCGGGCGGATGGCCGCGGAGGCGGACCGCCTGACCCGGGAAGTCCAGCTTTTCCTGGACGAGATGCACCGCGTCGCCTGAGGAGGGTGGCGCGTTGCATCGGCGCGCGCCGCATCGACTGCACGGCGAATGTGCACAGGATGTGGACGGCCTTTTTGCAATGCGGAATTGATCTGGCGTCTGGCAGTGTGAATAAGAATTTTTGTTGCGAATTCGTGGCGAATTCGTGTTACGTCTCCGCAACAAGACTGCCGCGCCTATGGCAAGTTTGCAACCTGTTGCGCAACCCGACGCCAGTATGCCTGCTGTTTCAGCAGCTTAACCGTACGCTAACCCTGATGAGACGGGTGACCGACTGTCCGCTGCGGCCAAGTGCCGCGGAATCCGGGGAGGTGGGCCGTTTGCGGAGCGCCGGTGACCGTTGGCACGGCTTTTGATTTGGAGACTGCAGGGACGGTCATGACGGGGGACAAGACGATGAGCATGGCGGGCACCGATCTGTTCGAGCTGTCGCGTGGCGTGCTGGATGTTGCGTCGAAGAAGGTGTCCTTGATCGAGGACATCACCCGGCGCACCAAGATGCTGGCCATGAACGCCCTGATCGAGGCGGCACGGGCTGGCGACGCCGGACGCGGCTTCGCCGTCGTCGCCAACGAGGTGTCGGAGATCTCGACCCAGGTCAACAGCATCACCAAGGAGCTGCGGTCGGAAATCGTCGCCCGCGTCGATCACCTGACCACCACCGGCAGCGCCATGGTGCAGGAGATGCACGGCAAGCGGCTGGCCGACCTGTCGCTCAACATGATCGAGATCATCGACCGCAACCTGTATGAGCGGTCCTGCGACGTTCGCTGGTGGGCGACCGACAGCGCGGTGGTCGATTGCGCCGCCGATCCGACGGAGGAGGCGCGCCGCCATGCCTCGCGCCGGCTGGGCGTGATCCTGGAATCCTACACCGTCTATCTCGACCTCTGGATCGCCGACCGCAACGGCACCGTCATCGCCAACGGCCGGCCCGACCGCTATCCCGGTGCGCGCGGCGCCAACGTGTCGGACGAGCCGTGGTTCCGCCAGGCGCTGGCCACCCGCAACGGCGGCGAGTTCACCGTCGGCGACGTCGCCCGCAACCGCAGCCTGGACGACCGCGTCGTCGCCACCTATGCCACCGCCATCCGGCGCGACGGCGAGGCGGACAGCGATGCCATCGGCGTGCTCGGCATCTTCTTCGACTGGGAGCCGCAGGCCGCCGCGGTGGTCGAGGGCGTGCGGCTGGAAGCCGGCGAGCGCGAGAAGTCGCGGTGCCTGCTGCTCGACGCCTGCCATCGCGTCATCGCGTCGTCCGACGGCCGCGGCATGCTGACCGAGACGGTGCCGCTGCGCCGCGCCGCCGGCACCATGGGCCATTACATCGACGACAAGAACCGTCTGGTTGGCTACGCCCTGACACCGGGTTACGAGACCTACAAGGGGCTGGGCTGGTACGGCGTCATCGTTCAGGAGCGCTGAAGCCGCCAGCCCTTGCGCGTCAAGCCTGTCGCCTTATGGAACGGGGCCGGGATACACTCCCGGCCCTGTTCCGTTTCGGGGTTGCAGAGCATGTCCGCCCAACAGCTGACCGTCCACCGGGAGAGTTTTCCCATCCGCGGCGCCTTCCGCATCTCGCGCGGGGCCAAGACTGAAGCCGCGGTGGTGGTGGCGCAGGTGACCGACGGTCCCCACCGCGGCCGCGGTGAATGCGTGCCTTACGCCCGCTATGGCGAAAGCGTCGACGGGGTCGCCGCCGCGCTGGAGGCGATGGCCGATGCCGTCGCCGGCGGCCTCGACCGCCGGTCGCTGGGCCGGCTGATGCCGCCGGGTGCCGCCCGCAACGCGCTGGATTGCGCGCTGTGGGACCTGGAGGCCAAGCGCAGCGGCGTGCCGGCCTGGACGCTCGCCGGGTTGTCCCGGCCGCCGGGGCCGCTCGTCACCTGCTACACGCTGAGCGTCGACGCGCCCGCCGCGATGGCCGCCGCGGCGCGGGAGCGGGCGCCACGGCATCCGCTGCTGAAGATGAAGCTGACGGGGGAGGGCGATCTCAACCGTGTCGCCGCCGTCCGCGCGGCCGCTCCCGCCGCCCGGCTGGTGGTCGACGCCAACGAGGGCTGGACGCTGGACCAACTGCATCGCTTCGCCCCGGTGCTCGCCGGGCTGGGCGTCGAGATGATCGAGCAGCCGCTGCCCGCCGGCCAGGACGAGGCGTTGCGCGGGGTCGATTGCCCGGTGCCGCTTGGCGCCGACGAATCCTGCCACGGGTTGGAGTCGCTGGAGCGCCTGCGCGGGCTCTACCGGGTGGTGAACGTCAAGCTGGACAAGACCGGCGGCCTGACCGAGGCGCTGGCGATGACCGCTGCCGCCCATGCCATGGGCTTCGAGGTGATGGTCGGCTGCATGGTGGCGACGTCGCTGGCGATGGCGCCGGCCATGCTGGTGGGGCAGGGGGCGCGCTATGTCGACCTCGACGGCCCGCTGCTGCTCGCCCGCGACCGCGAGCCGGGGCTGGTATATGACGGCGCGGTGGTGCAGCCGCCGTCGGCGGAGCTGTGGGGGTAGGGCAAGGCCTTGCCCCCACCTGTGCTCCTCACGCCCCCTGCACATAGGGCGGCGGCGGGGTCCCCACCGATGCCGGCACATAGGGCGCGTCGGCCAGCCCGTTCACCTTCGCCGCCATGACGAAGTCGTTCTCGTGCAGGCCCTTGATCTTGTGGGTCCAGAAGGCGACGGAGCAGTGGCCCCATCCGTAATGGATCTCCGCATGGTGGCCTTCCGCCTCGCACAGGTCGCCCACCTGATTGGCGAAGGCCTGGGCCTGGACGAAGTCGGGGAAGCGGAAGTCGCGCTCGATGCGGTCGGGGCCTTCCTTCAGGACCCAGCCCGGCACCTGCACCAGATAGGACTCGGCCATCGCGCGGTCCATCGGCGGTATCCCACCGCGGCAGGGTTCGCAGGTCTTCGCTGCCAGTTCCTGCGTCGTCGGCGCCTGAGGTGTCATCCCGGTCTCTCCCCTGTTGGTGGCCTTGGCTGGTGGTCTGCGCTAGAAGCGTACCGGCTAGAAGCTTGGGTTCCGGGCGGTGCTTCGGCAAGTCCGGTGCCCTGCCTTGAATTCTCGCGATGCACTTTTGGAACCGATCCGATGACAGACCTGCGCACCGACATGCCCTTCGCCGACTACCAGTATCCGACCAAGCCGGTGGACGGGCCGCGGCTCGCCATCGTCGGCGAGGCGCCGGGGGCGGAGGAGGCGCGGCAGGGCACCCCCTTCGTCGGGCGCAGCGGCAAGCTGCTGGACGAATCGCTGGCCGCCGTCGGCATCGAACGGGCGGAATGTCTCGTCGCCAACGTCTTCCGCTACCAGCCGCCCGGCAACAAGGTGGGACACTTCTTCTCCTCGCGCGCCCGCGCCCGCAAGGAGGGGCGGGAGATCGACGAAAGCTGGGGCGCCTTCGGCACGTCGGACCGGCTGCTGGCCGAGTTCGCCGGCGAGATCGAGCATCTGCGCGCCACCCTGGCCGACTATCGCCCGTCGGTGATCGTGGCGCTCGGCCGGACCCCCACCTGGGCGCTGACCGGGGAGAACGGCATCCTGCAGCTGCGCGGCACTGTGCTGCCCTGCCGCCTGCTGGACGGGGTGGAGGTGGTGCCGACCTTCCACCCCAGCTACCTGCTGCGCGGCCAGCTGGTGGAGCAGCCGACCTTCCTGGCCGACCTGCGGCTGGCCGTGTCGCGTCTCAACCGCTAGGCGTCAGGCAACAGGCGCCAGATGGCGGTTTCGCGCGCCTCCCGGTCCTCCAGCTCCAGCGAGGTCGGAACGGTGTAGGTCGCCAGCTTCTCGACGCCGCTCCCCGGGAAATAGGCGCGGCCGGGATCGCCCAGCAGCACCAGCGTGCCGGTGGCGGCGATCTCGCGCAGCCATGCGGTGACGCGCTCCGCCATCGGCCGCTCGTAACAGACGTCGCCGGCCAGGACCACCTCGATGCCCGGCAACGGCCGGCCGACCAGATCGGCGCTGACCGGCTTGACCTCCACCCCGTTGGCCTCGGCGTTCAACGCGATGGCGGCCAGCGAGAAGCGGTCGATGTCGCAGGACTGCACCCGCGCCGCCCCCGCCTTCATCGCGGCGATGCCGACCAGCCCGGTGCCTGCGGCAAAATCGAGCACCGACCTGCCGGCAACCAGCTCCGGCCGGTCGAGCACCAGCCGCGCCACAGCCTGTCCCCCGGGCCAAGCGAAAGCCCAGTATGGCGGTGGCAAATTCGTGGCGGCCAAGGTCTCCTCGGTCGCCTGCCAGAGTGGAGTGACTTCGGTGGCAAGATGAAGCTGGATTTCCGGCAACAGCGGCGTGGTCGTCAGCGTCGTGTTATCGCGGACGAAATCTGGCGGAGATGCATTGTTCATACGAGGTTTCCCAAGGGGCTCCGCTGTTGGGAGGAAGGCTGGCGGTGGCTTATCAATGTTACATAATTCAAACGGTGTAGACACAGCTGCGAACCCGTGTTACCCGTTTCCACCAGGGGAAAACAGAGGGATTGGGGGAGTCATGCGGCAGAGGGGAACCGCCATCGGCCTTTCGTTTGCGGCTTTGATCGCGCTGAGCCCCCTTACCGTGTCGACGGCGGCCGCACAAGACGGCGATTGCGTTCGGACGGTCCGCTCCATCTCCGACTTCACCATACGCGGCGACGCCTGGACCTGGTGGGATCACGCCGCCGGCCAGTATGACCGCGAACACCGCCCCGCCATCGGCTCCGTCCTCGTCTTCAAGCGCACCGGCCACATGCGCCGCGGCCACGTCTCGCTGGTCAGCGCGGTGATCGACCGCCGCACCATCGAGGTCGATCACAGCTGGATCGACGGCGACGGGCTTCGCCGCGGCATGCGGGTGGTCGACGTGTCCCGCAACAACGACTGGTCCGCGGTCCGCGTCTGGCACGAGCCGACCGACCAGATGGGTCTGCGCGTCTACGCCGCCTACGGCTTCATCCTGCCGGAAGGCGAGTCCGACGCCCCGCGCGGCGGCCGGATGCTGGATGCCGGCGACCGCGGCATGGACCAGGGCTTCGCCAGCAGCCCGCGTGGCCGTGCCAAGGCCAACGGCCCGCGCATGATGGAAGCCTCCCTGCACCCGCAGAAGAACCTCAGCGTCTCGGTCCCCGGCCGCAAGCCGCAGAGCCTTGCCACGACCGCCGTCGCCTCCCAGACGCCGCAGAAGCCGCAGCGCATCGACGTCGCGGTGCTGCCGTCGCGCAAGCCGTCCGGTGCGCAGTCCGCCCCAGTCACGGTCGCCGAGCTTTCCGGTCCCGGCAGCCACCGCACCGTCGCTCCCGGCCGCAAGCCCGGCTCCGGCAACGCCGTCGCCCAGCTGGCCGACACCAGCGAACGCTGAGCGGCATAGCATCAGGTTTTCAGGAAGGGCGGGGCTTGGCTCCGCCCTTTTCGTTTGTGCGGAGGTTCGGGCATCGAAGCCGACACCCTCCCACAATGCCCGCTTAAATCTTCCCCGCCAGGATTGCCGCCAGCACCAGCCAGCCGAACCAGCGGTTGGACTTGAACTTGTCCAGGCAATCGCCCTGATCGTCCGGCCGCCAGGTCGCGACCTGCCAGGCCAGCTGCAGGGCCGCCAGCGACAGCACCGGCAGGAACAGCCCGCCCAGGCCCGCCAGACGCCCGGCGATGCCGATGCCGACATAGGTCAGGGTGTAGAAGCCATAGATCCAGATCTTGCTCTGGTCGCCCAGGCGCAGCGCGGTGGACTTCACGCCGATGCGAGCATCGTCCTCCTTGTCCTGATGGGCGTAGATGGTGTCATAGCCCAGCGTCCAGGCGACGCCCGTCACATAGAGCGCCAAGGCCGGCCAGCCGACGTCGTTCTGAACCGTGGCCCAGCCCATCAGGGCGCCCCAGTTGAAGGTCAGCCCCAGGAAAGCCTGCGGCCACCAGGTGATGCGCTTCATCAGCGGGTAGGTGAAGACCAGCAGTAGCGACAGCACCCCCAGCCCGATGGCCGTCGTGCCCAGCTGGACCAGGATCAGCAGCGACACCAGAAGCTGGGCGGCGAGGAAGGCCAGGGCCTGACGCACCGACACCTGACCCGACGGGATCGGGCGTGAGCGGGTGCGCTCCACCATCGCGTCGAACTTGCGGTCGAGGATGTCGTTGACGGTACAGCCGGCGCCGCGCATCAGCACCGCGCCGACGCCGAACAGCGCCATCAGCCAGAGCAGCGTCGGCCAGTCACGGAAGGGCTGCGGCATGGCCAGCGCCACGCTCCACCAGCAGGGGAACAGCAGAAGCCATGTCCCGATGGGACGGTCGAGTCGCGCCAGTGTGACATAAGGGCGCACGCGGGGCGGGAGCTTCCGCGCGATCCAGCCGTCCTGGCGGATGTCGGTGAAGCCGGACTCGGGCAGAGTGGGGCCGGTGGAGGCAGTGGGCATGACGGCAGCGGTTCCGCTGTGCTATGAGGATGTCTGACCAGCCAATCAGGGCGTGGATGACGGGGAAGGTATCGGGCTGGCCTCCGTGCGGCAAGCGCGGTGCGGCAAATCACCCGAGCTCAAGCCATGGAAAATTGCAGCCTGTGATCTTGCGCCCGTCAAAATCGTGCCAATACTGTTTCTTTGTCATAACCTCAGCGGCCTGCAATCGTAAATGGACATGAGCACAACACCGGACCGTTTCGCCGTCGTCATCGACGACGAGTCGATCATTCTGGCCGGGATGGAGATCATGCTGGACACCTGGGGCTATCAGGTGCTTGCCGCCGAGGATGTGGAAACCGTCCTGGCGAAGCTGCCCGGCTGCCCACTGCCCAACGTGATCCTGTCTGACTACCGGCTGCGCGACGGCTGGTCCGGCATCACCGCCGTGCGGGCGGTGCGGGAGGCCTGTGGCGTCACCGTGCCTGCGATCATCCTGACCGGCGACACCGGGGCCGAACTGATGGCCGCGGCCAAGGCTGAGCAAATCCGCATCCTGCACAAGCCGGTCCAGCCCAACGACCTGCGCCGGCAGATCGACTCCCTGATCGCCGTCGGCTGACGCCGGCCTCCGGACCGGGTTCGGCACGTGGCGCCCCCGTCCGAAGCCTCGGTGCGTCTACCGTGAAGCGCATGAACCTTTGGCGCTGTATTTGAAGGGCTGCCTCGCGCGTCAAATCTCGTCCGGTTTCACGCGATCCGCTTTATAGTCTCCACCGCCCCGCGGAGACGAATGCCATGGCCGACCCGATCAAGACCCGCCTGTATGTCGACAGCCCGCTGGCCGAAGGCCAGTCGGTCGGGCTCGACCATGAGCGCGCCCATTTCCTCCGCCATGTCCTGCGGCTGGACCGCGGCGACTCCGTTGCGGTGTTCAACGGCCGCGACGGCGAATGGCGGGCGGTCATCGACGGCTTCGGCAAGGGCTGGTGCTCGCTGACCGTGGCCGAGCAGCGGCGGGAGCAGGACACCACCCCGGACCTGTGGCTATTGTTCGCGCCGCTGAAGAAGGGCCGCATCGACTTCGTCGCGGAGAAGGCGACGGAGATGGGGGTGTCCCGCCTGTGGCCGGTCTTCACCCGGCGAACCGATCCCAACCGCGTCAACCTCGACCGGCTGCGCGCCAACGCGGTGGAGGCGGCCGAGCAGTGCGAGCGCCTCAGCGTGCCGGAGATGGGCGAGGCGGTGCCGCTGGACCGCGCGCTGGCCGGCTGGCCGGCCGACCGCAGGCTCTATCTGTGCGCGGAGGCCGGGTCCGCCCGTCCGGTGGCCGAGGTGCTGCGCGATGCGCTGCCCGGGCCGGCCGCCTTGCTGGTCGGGCCGGAGGGCGGCTTCGACCAGTCGGAACTTGACGAACTCGCCAAACTTCCCTTTGTTGTTCCGGTGGGATTGGGTCCGCGCATTCTGCGGGCCGACACGGCGGTGGTGGCGGCGTTGGCTTGCTGGCAGTCCTTGGCCGGGGATTGGACTGCCGGGGGAAGCGACCGGCGTCCGCCTTTCCGCGCGCCGATCCCATAACCGGCCGTCACCCGGCCGAACCTCCGTCCACTTCCCGCGAGAGACTTCATGTCCGCACCCCCGACAACGCGCGGCGAACCCATCACCGACCGCCGCCAGCTTGCGGCCTATCTCGAATCCGGCTGCAAGCCGGCACCCGACTGGCGCATCGGGACCGAGCACGAGAAATTCGCCTACCGCACCTCCGACCTGCGGCCGCTGCCCTATGACGGGCCGGACGGCATCCGCGAACTGCTGACCCGCATGACCCGCTTCGGCTGGCAGCCGGTGGAGGAGAAGGGCAACATCATCGCGTTGGTCCAGGACATGGCCAACATCACGCTGGAGCCCGGCGGGCAGGTCGAGCTGTCCGGCGCCCCGCTGGAGACCCTGCACCAGACCTGCGCCGAGGTGCACCGCCACCTGCGCCAGGTGAAGGAGGTCGGGAGCGAGCTGGGCATCGCCATGATGGGGCTGGGCTTCCAGCCGAAATGGACGCGCGACGACATCCCCTGGATGCCGAAGGGCCGCTACAAGATCATGCGCGACTACATGCCGAAGGTCGGCTCGCTCGGCCTCGACATGATGACGCGGACCTGCACCGTGCAGGTGAACCTCGACTTCGCCTCCGAAGCCGACATGGTGAAGAAGTTCCGCGTGTCGCTGGCCCTCCAGCCCATCGCCACCGCCCTGTTCGCCATGTCCCCTTTCACCGAGGGCAAGCCGAACGGCTTCCAGAGCTTCCGCAGCCACATCTGGACCGACACCGACGCGGACCGTACCGGCGACATTCCCTTCGTGTTCGAGGACGGCTTCGGTTTCGAGCGCTATGTCGACTATCTGCTCGACACGCCGATGTACTTCGTCTACCGCGACGGCACCTATATCGATGCGGCCGGCCAGTCCTTCCGCGATTTCATGGATGGCAAGCTGCCGGCGCTGCCGGGCGAGCTGCCGCTGATCACCGACTGGGCCGACCACACCACCACGGCCTTTCCGGAAGCGCGGCTGAAGAAGTATCTGGAGATGCGTGGCGCCGACGGCGGCCCGTGGCGCAGCCTGTGCGCCCTGCCGGCCCTGTGGGTGGGGCTGCTCTACGATCAGGTGGCGCTGGATGCCGCCTGGGATCTGGTGAAGGACTGGACGACGGTGGAGCGCGCGCATCTGCGCGCCGAGGTGCCGCGGTCCGGCCTGCGCACGACCTTCCGCAACGGGACGGTGCGGAACGTGGCGTTGGAGATGTTGGCGATTGCCCGCGACGGTCTGGCCCGCCGCGCCCGCAACGACAATTGGGGCGACGACGAGACCCACTTCCTCGACACGCTTCAGGTCGTCGCCGAGACCGGCCGCAGCCCCGCCGACGAGCTTCTGGAGAAGTTCAACGGCCCCTGGGGCGGCAGCGTCGATCCCGTGTTCAAGGAATACGCGTACTGAGACGGGTGGGGGCTGGCGCCCGTGCGTCAGCCTCAGCTTTTTAGGGTCTGTCAGATGCTCATCGAAGCACCAGACAGACCCTAGGCTTTTGGTTTTCCGTATGATCGGTTCAAGCGCTTCCGCTTGAACCGATCACACTCTAGGCCGCCACCGGCGCATGGGTGATGCAGCTCTTCGAGCATACCTTGGAGCAGCTTTCGCAGCCGATGCAGTTGGCCGCTTCCTTGACCGTCATGATCTTCTTCTCGGCCTCGTCGTCGAAGGCGTCGACGATGTCGCCGTCCTCGGTCAGGCCGATCATGTCGAGCACGCCGCGCCCGCACACCTTGAAGCAGCGGCCGCAGCCGATGCACTGCTTCTGGTCGATGGATTGGACGAATTTCGGGGTCCAGCTCTGACCACCGCGGGTGGTGCCGGTCAGGAACTCAGCCATGGGAATGCTCCTCTCGGGAAAGGGTGCGCCTAAGCTATTCTTTGGGAATGGTGGGGTTACGCCGTCTCCAGCGCTTTCAGCGCCGCCCGCTTCTCGGTCAGGGTCTTGAACGCGTCATAGGTTTCCTGCGCCACCGTCAGGATGGATTGCCAATTCTGCGGAAGCTCTTCCGACAAGTCGTGCAGGTCCATCTTCTTCTGGGTGGCGCGGGCGTTCAGCTTCTTGATCTCGTCCTTCAGGGCGTCGATGTCGCTCATGGTCGTGGTCCCGGCTTCAGAGGTTCGCGACGTCGGGATATTCCCGGATCAGCGCCACGGCGTCCTCGACCAGCCTGGCGCCGTCGGCGGCGAGCTTTTCGATGCTGGGGAAGCCGAAGCGGTGGACGTCGCGCAGCGACTTCGACACCACCACCAGCCGCCCGGTGGTGAGGATCATGCGGCCGAAGCCCTCATGGCTCATCTTCATCATCGGCGAGGCCATCAGGCCGGTCTGCTTCTCCACCATCAGCCCGACCGCCTTGTAGAACAGCTCCAGCCGCCAAAGCGTGTCCGGGTCGGGATCGCCGATGATCGGGATGGCGGCCCGCGCCTCCTTGTCGAGCACGAAGGGGGCGAGCAGAGCCTCGTCGGGCTTGCCTTCCCAGGCGCCATAGCTGTCCTCGGCACGGAACAGCAGGACCAGCGTCTTCACGAACTGGTCGGCGACGGACAATTCAGCCACATCAGCCATACTCAGACCTCCTCCTCGTCGAAATGGAATTCGGGCGTTTCGCCCATCGCCTTGCGCAGCCAGGGCGGCGGATTGCCGTTCAGCGTCTGGACCAGCTTGTCGAGCAGGGCCGGGATTGTGTCGGTGGCCTCGACCTTCACCGGATGGATCTTCTTCGCCACCACGCGGGCGGCGGCCGATGCGCCGATGGCCGAGAGATAGAGGATGGCGACGTCGGCCAGCGCCTCCAGCTTGGGCACCAGCTTGTCCTCGTTGCCGTCCTCGAACATCGAACCGCCGAACTGGAAGGTCTCCAGAAAGGCATGGCCCTGGCGGTCGACCTGGTAGACGGCGATGTTCTTGGCCCAGCCGAAATGCGCATCGACGTGCTGCATGTCCTGGGTGCAGAAAGCGACCTTCATCGATCCTCCTTTGGTCGGACGTGGGTCCTGCACCACGCTCAGACGGCGTTGCATCCGCATGATCCGCCTCCGCAGCCGTGGGATTCCCCGTGGTTGTCGTGCCCGTGCCGGTCCTGCCCGTGGGCATGGCTCTCGTGGTCCATCTCGCGGGAGAGGAACAGGTTGCCGATCTCGCACAGCAGCTCCCGCGTGCCGCGGTAGCCGACCTGCACCCGCAGACCAGCCCCCAGCCGGTCGAACAGCGGCAGGCCCATGCGGTGCAGCGGCACGCCGATCCGCGCCGCCCCCTGCCGCCCGTGCGAGTTGGAGACGATCAGGTCGGCATCGCGGGCCAGCGTCTCGACATCGGAATGGTCGCCGACCATGATGGTGGCGGCCTTCAGCCGCTCCAGCACCGGGCTCTGCGTCGGCGACACCGCGGCGATCACCTCGGCCCCCATGTCGGCGAGGAAGCCGGTGACGGCATAGAGCAGGTCGGGTTCCAGCGCGACGGCGATGCGCTTGCGGCTGTAGAAGAAATGCCCGTCCAGCATGGCATCGACGAGGCTTTCGCGCTGGCGCCGCAGCCGGGCGGGCGCCGGCTTGCCCGACAGCTCCGTCAGCAGCCGGACCAGCTTGTCCGTCGCCTCCAGCCCGGTCAGGCGGTTGAAGAAATGGCTGGGCACGTCGGTCTTCAGCTCCAGCGCGTTGCCGGCCACCCGCATATGCTCGCCGACCACGATGGTGATGGCCGAAGCGCCCATGGCGCGGATCTGATCGACCGTCACGCCGCCCAGCGAGGTGGCGGTGAAGTCGGACGGCTGGCGGCCGGCCATCGACAGCGACAGGTCGGGCAGGAAGATCGGCGACAGGCCGAAGCCCTCGATGATGTCGCGCAGTTCCTCGACGTCGCCGGGCGACAGGTGGCAGCCGGCCAGCACGTTGACCTGGGTCGGGATGCGCACCGGCGACGGTTCGACCAGCCGCTCGACGATGGCGGTGACCGCGGCGGCAAAGCCGTCCTCGAAGCCGCCGGCGAAGTCGGGAGTGTTGGCGAAGACCAGCGCCGTGTCGGCCATGTCGGGGTTGCGCTGGCGGAACAGCGTGTATTGCCCGCCCATGTCCTCGCCCTTGGTCTCGGTGACGCCGGTGGTGGCGACGCCGATCATGGCGGGATTGTTGCGCTCGACGATGGTGCGGATCGCCTGTTCCAGATTGTCGTAGCCGCCGAGAATGGTGGCGACCTGATCCATCGCCGTGGTCTGCAGCGGGATCGCCTCGCGGAAATGGCGCACCAGCAGCACCAGCCCGAAGGCGGTGCAGCCCTGCGAGCCATGGAACAGCGGCAGGCAGCGGTCGACGCCGAGATAGGCCAGCGCCGCGCCCAGCGGCTGGCTCATCTTCAGCGGGTTGGTCGACGCGGCCTTGGCGGCGGAGGGGAAGCGCTGGATGTGGGACATCGCCGTCACTCCGCCGCCATCGAGGAAGCCAGAAGGGCGGAGGACGGGCCGGACTCCCACGGTGCCGGCTGGCGGACCTGACGCCAGATCGGGTTGGACAGCGTCTTGTCGATCTCCTCGCAAAGATTGACGATGCCGTCATAACCGGCATAGGCGTGGTGGCGCTCCTGGTTGATGTCGAGCCAGGGAACCTTGGCCTTCAAGGAGATGAACTGCGACCGGCCGCCGGACATCATGATGTCGGCCCGGTTGTCGGCCAGCATCTTGTAGATGTCGCGCGGCTTCAGATCGTCCCACTGGTGGAACTCCTCGCCCTTCATCTTCTTGATGCGTTCCTTGTCCTCCCTGGTCGATTTCTTGGTGGAGGTGCCGAGGATGGTCAGCCCCGCGCCCTCCAGCGCGCTGACCATCGACCAGCTCTTGACCCCGCCGGTGAAGAGCAGGACGCGCTTGCCGTCGAAACGCGGCTTGTAGGGTTCCAGCCGGCGCCAGACCCGGCTTTCCTCCCGCGCGATCACGCCCTCGGCGCGGTCGATCAGGCTCTTGTCGGCGCCGCGCTCCACCAGCATGCGGGTCATGGTGCGCAGCGTGTCCGACATGTCGGAGACGCCGTAGAAGGAGCCCTCGAAATAGGGGATGCCGTAGCGCTCCTCCATCTTGCGGCCGACATTCACCAGCGCCTGGCTGCACACCATCATGGTGACGCGGGCGCGGTGGGCCTGGGCCACCTCCCGGTAGCGGCCGTCGCCGGAGATGCAGGACAAGAGGCGGATGCCGATCTCGTCCAGCAGCGGCTTGACCAGCCACAGCTCGCCGGCGAGGTTGTATTCGCCGATGATGCAGACATCGGTGGGCGTGGTGTATTCGGGCTCGACCGTGCCGATGACGTGGTCGAGCAAGGCTTCGCCGGCCAGCTTGTTGCCGAGATTCTTCGATCCGACGAAGCCGGGGGCATCGACCGGGATCACCGGCTTGCCCAGCTTCTGCGCGGCGAACTTGCAGACCGCGGCGATGTCGTCGCCGGTCATCGCGGGCACGCAGGTCTGATAGACGAAGACGGCCGGCGGGTCGTATTGCTGAACGATTTCCTTGATGGCGCGGTAGAGCTTCTTCTCGCCGCCGCCGATGACGTCCAGTTCCGACAGATCGGTGGTGAAGCCGGTGCGGTAGAGCTGCGAGCCCGAGGATTTGGAGCCGCGGTTGTCCCAACTGTTGCCGAGGCAGGCGATGGGGCCATGGACCAGATGGGCGGCGTCGGCAATCGGCTGGAGCACGATCATCGCCCCGTCATAGGCGCAGCCGCCGGCCGCCGCCCCCGGTTTCAACGACTTGGTGCAGCCCTTCTTCTTCTCCTTGGCCGACTTGGTCTGGTTGGTCGCGCAGCCCGGTTCGTTGAAGACATCCTGGATCTTGTCCTGGAGCATGCCCGCTCTCCCATCCTGGCGCCGGAAATGGCTCTGCATCGGCGTGATGCAGGGGGCGTGCCAGTGGGTAAGTCGTTGGCGAAAAACGATTGTCTGGTTTTCCAACCCTGTCCGATAGCTGACAATCGGCGGCTCCGCCCAGGGGGCTTGTCGGGTGTCGCACATGTCGCGCAGGGGATGGGCCGCGCAGGGGGCGGGGAGGGCCGGCCGTATCAGGACGGCTCGAACGGGTGGAAAGCAACGATGCAACGGTACGGCAGGCGCTGGCGATATGCGGCCGCGATGGTGGCGGTGCTGGCGGCAGTCCCCGCCGCGGCGGCACAGGACGGCGCGGTGATCCGGCTGGCCCAGGAACCGGGGGGTGAGATCGGTGTCGCGTGCCGGTTCCTCGACCTCGACCAACGCCCGGTTCCACCGGAGGCCGGGATGCTGTGCGATGCCGCCGCCGATCTCGTCGCCCGGAAAGCCGGCGGTTACGGCAAGGCGGTGGTTCGCCTCGGCCTGCGCGCGGTAATGCCCGATGCCGAACCTGCCGAGACGCCGCTTGCGGTCGATGGCCCGGTCCTGCTGGTCGTCCTCGAAGGCCGCCAGGACTGGAGCGGCGGTGCCCGCCCCCGTCTGCTGCTGCGCGCCCGTCCGGTCCGCGACGGCATGGCCGCCCCGTCGGTCGGATTCCCGCCGGCTTCGATCGAGCTGGGCGGCGAGGGCTGGCAGGCGGCAGCCGACCGTGCACTGGAACGGGTGGTCGGCTTCGCGATTCGCGGCGGTTGAGGCGAAATGGCTGGCCAGCCCGCCAGCCCGCCAGCCCGCCAGCCCGCCAGCACGATCAGCGGGCGAGCACTTGCGCCGCCTCCTTGGTCGAGGCGATGGCGGTTCCAACCTGAGCGAAGGCGGTGGAGATTGAGGTGATGTTCCGGTCCACCACCGCCACCGAGGTCGATGCTCCCTGCATGTTTACGGAGATGCTCGCGGTGACGGTGGTCTGCTCCTCGACGGCGCCGGCGGACATGACGACGAATTCGCGCAGATTGTTCATGGCTATGCGAATTGCCGACAGGGAAGACACGACATCGCCGGAGACGGATCGCATTCCCTCGATTTCGCGGGAAATCTGGGCGGTCGCGTTAGCCGACTGGTTGGCCAGGTTCTTGACCTCGTTGGCAACCACGGCGAAGCCCCTGCCGGCCTCGCCCGCCCGCGCCGCCTCGATGGTCGCGTTCAGGGCCAGCATGTTGATCTGTCCGGCGATGGAACGGATCAGTTCGACGATGCCTCCCATCGCCTTCGCGACTTCCGAAAGTCGGGTGGCGGCCCGGTCGGCGTTGTCGGTCTCGCTCACCGCGACATCGGCCGCCTGCTGCGACCGGGACATGCCGTCGGCGATTTCGTGGGCGGACGCCGTCAGCTCCTCCGCGCCGGCCGCGATGGTCTGTACAGTCACCCGCGTCTGCGACGATGCGGCGGCGGCGGTATCGGCCTGCCGGTGGGCCGTGGTCATCGCCTGTTCGATCTCCGAGAAATTGGTATCGATCAGGGACTTCAGGCGGCCCAGCATGCCGATCTGTTCGGTGATGTCCGTTGCGAACTTAACCACCTTGCACAGTCGGCCCATGTCGTCGAACACCGGGTTGTAGGACGCCTGAATCCAGACAGCCCGCCCGCCCTTGCCGATGCGCCGGTATTGGGCAGTTTCGAACTGTCCGCTGTTGAGTCTTTTCCAGAATTCGCGATAGGCGGGAGTCTCGCGCTCCTGCGGATCGATGAACATGCTGTGATGGCGCCCGCGGACTTCATCCAGGCTGTAGCCGAGAACGGTGAGGAAATTCTCGTTGGCGGTGATGACCGTGCCGTCGGGATTGAATTCGATCACCGCCTGCGACCGCGAAATCGCATCGATCTTGCCGCGCATGTCGGCGTTCGTCGCCTGCCGTTCGGTGACGTCGGTGGCGACTTTGATGATCTTGCAGGCACGGCCGGTGGCATCGAGAATGGGGTTGTAGGTGGCCTCGATCCAAATCTCGCGACCGTTCTTGGCGATGCGCCGGTACAACGCCCGCTGGAACTCGCCGCGTCTCAGCCGATCCCAAAACTCCTGATAGGCGGGACTGGCATGTTCGGCCGGGTCGATGAACATCCTGTGATGGCGTCCGACCACTTCGGGCAATGAATAGCCCATCACCGCCAGGAAATTGGGGTTGGCATTCAGGATCGTTCCATCCAGGGAAAACTCGATGATGGCAAGCGAGCGGTCCAAGGCGGACAGCAGGGCGTGGCTGTTTGAACCCTTGCCATAGATCGTCTGAATGAAGCCGAACATTTCCGCCCCCCTTCCTTGCGTTTGCGGTGCGCCACGATCGAAAGCCGA
This sequence comes from Azospirillum sp. TSH64, assembly GCF_003116035.1. Lineage (GTDB taxonomy): Bacteria > Pseudomonadota > Alphaproteobacteria > Azospirillales > Azospirillaceae > Azospirillum. Next base: position 6,228,964 of record NZ_LGQW01000015.1, on the reverse strand, counting down.
CCGTAAATAATCGAAGCGCACGGAGCGGCATTAGGTCAATTAGTATTGGTCCTAAGGTGTGGTGAAAGCATGAATATAAGGGTGATTTTTGCTCAATATATGCAATTTTACCTATTTCTCCCCTATATATTTTAGTCTCTGCAAAATCAATCCGCTTTTTGAAGCCTGATCGTTCTGCGGACCGACCATAAATTACTTCAAGGCGGCAATATAATCTCCAGAAATAAAGACTGCTTCTCAGTCTCCCGTGTTCCTTCTCCCGACAAAAATACCCGGAGCGCGCCGTTGCCGACGCTCTCCGGGCTGGGGAGGTTGCCGCCGGGCTGGGGGATGGAAATCCCGGCCCGACGGTTTGGCTGAACCGATGCCTGCAAATCGAAAGCTGAAGCGCCGGCGGCCTGCCGGTCAGCGGATCAGGTCGAACGAGTAGTCGGTCTGGCCGACGATGTTGGTGTTGGCGTCGATGTCCTCGAAGATCCGGTCCAGGATCCGCACCAGCACGTTCAGCGCGCCCTGGTAGCCCCAGGTCGGGTAGCGGTGGTGGTGGTGGCGGTCGAAGATCGGGTAGGTCAGGCGGATCAGCGGAACCTTGGTGTCGCGCTCCAGATACTTGCCGTAGCTGTTGCCGATGATGTAGTCCACCTTGTCGGTGAAGATCAGCGAGCGCAGGTGCCACAGATCCTTGCCGCCATGGGCCGCACCCGACTTGCCGAAGGGCGAGGCGTCCAGCACCTTCTGGACCTGCTTCTCCCATTTCTTGGAGCCGGAGGTCGACAGGATGTGCACCGGCTCCGCACCCAGCTCCAGCAGGAACTTGGTCATGCCCAGGCAGAAGTCCGGGTCGCCGTAGACCGCGAAGCGCTTGCCGTGCATGTGGGTGTGGCTGTCGGCGATGGCGTCGACCAGACGGCCGCGCTCCAGCTTCAGGCTGGCCGGGACCGGCTTGCCCGACAGTTCGGCGAGCTTCAGCAGCAGCTCGTCGGTGCCGGTGACGCCCATCGGGTAGTTGAACTTGGCGACTTCCTGGCCCTTCTCCTTGCAGAACTGCAGGGTCTGGGTCGTGTTGTACTCCTGCATGGAGATGGTGGCCTTGGCGTGCAGGGCCTCCTTGGTCTCCTCGATGGTGGTGCCGCCGTCATACATGCGGTACTCGCCATCCATCGGCGTGTCGAAATTGTCGGACACGTCGGACAGGATTTGCAGCTTCACGCCGAACTCGCCGGCGATGCGCTTCAGTTCGCGGTTGTTGCCGACCGCGAAGCCGTCGAAGCCCGGGATCAGGTTGATCTGCTCGGTCTTGGGCGTGTCGAAATTCTCCGACGTGCCCCAGAAGTTGGTCAGGATCCCCTTGATCATGTTGTCGTAGCCGACGATGTGGCTGCCGACGAAGGCCGGGGTGTGGGCGTAGGGGACCGGGAAGTCGGCCGGGACGCTTTCCTTGTTCTTCGCGTTGGCGATGAAGCCCTGCAGATCGTCGCCGATGACTTCGGCCATGCAGGTGGTCATCACCGCGATCATCTTCGGCTTGTAGAGCGCATAGGCGTTCGCCAGGCCGTCGATCATGTTGTTCAGGCCGCCGAACACCGCCGCGTCTTCCGTCATCGACGAGGAGACCGCGCTGTTGGGCTCCTTGAAGTGACGGGTCAAATGGGTGCGGTAATAGGCGACGCAGCCCTGGGAGCCGTGGACGAAGGGCAGGGTGCCCTCGAAGCCCTGGGCGGCGAACATCGCGCCGATCGGCTGGCAGGCCTTGGTCGGGTTGATGACGACCGCTTCACGGGCGAAGTTCTTCGCCTTGTAGTCCTCGGACTTCGTCCATTCGGACACGCGGGCGACTTCCTCGTCCGAATGGCCGTACTCGAACTCGGTCTTCTTCTTCTCGAACATCGCCGCATATTCGGGCTGCCGGAAGAGGGTGTAGTGGTCGAGGACCTTGTCGGCGCTCTGCGAAAGCTTGTCGGTCATTCTCAAATTCTCCTGTTCCAGAGGCCGATGGTCAGAACGGGGCCTTCATCACGCCCCAGACGGGGTTGTTGATGGCCAGGTCCATATCGCGGGCGAAGATCGCGAAACCGTCATAGCCGTGGTACGGGCCGGAGTAGTCCCAGCTGTGCATCTGGCGGAACGGCAGGCCCATCTTCTGGAACACGTACTTTTCCTTGATGCCCGACGCGACGAGGTCGGGACGCATCGCCTCGACGAACTTCTCCAGTTCGAACGCGGTGACGTCGTCGTAGATCAGCGTGCCTTCCTTCACATAGTGCGGCGTGCGCTGATAGTCGTCGTTGTGGGCGAACTCGTAGCCGGTGCCGATGATCTCCATGCCCAGGTCATGGTAGGCATCGACGACGTGGCGGGGACGCAGGCCGCCGACGTAGATCATGACCTTCTTGCCGTCCAGCCGCGGCTTGTACTTGGCGATGACCGCATCGACCATCGGCTGGTAACGGGCGATGACCTTCTCGGCGTTCTCCTTGATCTTGTCGTCGAAGAGAGCGGCGATCTTGCGCAGGGATTCGGCGATCTGGCTCGGGCCGAAGAAGTTGTATTCCATCCAAGGAATGTTGAACTTCTCTTCCATGTGGCGCGCGATGTAGTTCATCGAGCGGTAGCAGTGGATCAGGTTGACCTTGGCCTTCGGCGTGTTCTCCAGCTCGGCCATGGTGCCGTCGCCCGACCACTGGGCGATCACGCGCAGGCCGATCTCCTCCAGGAGGATGCGGGACGACCAGGCGTCGCCGCCGATGTTGTAGTCGCCGATGATGGTGACGTCATAGGGGGTGGAGACGAAGTCGGCCTTGGGTTCCGTCTTCTCGAACACCCAGTCGCGGATGGCGTCGTTGGCGATGTGGTGGCCCAGCGACTGGGACACGCCGCGGAAGCCTTCGCAGCGCACGGGGATGACCGGCTTGCCGATTTCCGCCGACTTGGCGCGGGCGACAGCCTCGATGTCGTCGCCGATCAGGCCGATCGGGCATTCCGACTGGATCGAGATGCCGTTCACCAGCGGGAACAGCTCGTTGATTTCCTCGATGACCTTGTGCAGCTTCTTGTCGCCGCCGAAGACGATGTCCTTCTCCTGGAAGTCGGAGGTGAAGTGCATCGTGCCCCAGCTGTCCACACCGGTGTCGCCGATGTAGTAGTTGCGGCGGCCGGACCAGGAGTAGTAGCCGCAGCCGACCGGACCGTGGGAGATGTGGATCATGTCCTTGATCGGACCCCACACCACGCCCTTGGAGCCGGCATAGGCGCAGCCGCGGATGGTCATGACGCCGGGGATGGACTTGACGTTCGACTTGACGCCGCAGTCCTTGGCCTCGGCCTCCAGCACGTTCAGGTGCTTGGCGCGGCGCTTGCGGGATTTTTCGGGATAGGCTTCGAGGACTTCGTTGACGAGGTTCTTGACGTCGACCGTGGTGTTCTCGGACAGGCTCATAGCCGGCCTCCTGCTTGAATATTCGCGCCACTTCAGCGCGTGACCGAGCCCCTCCCTCCCACGCCGTCGCCCCTGGCTTTGCTGGGTCGGCGTTGTGCGGGGCTGGGGATGGGGCCAGTGTTCAGGCGGTCCCCCCTGCGCGGACGGCAGGGGGGCCGGTAGGCAACCGTCGCTACGCCTGGGGTCAGGCGCCGGCCTTCGCCGCTTCCTTGGCGGCCAGCTCGGCGAGCTGCTGCTCCTCGGTCTTCATGATGCCGAAGTCCATCAGCATCTCTTCCAGCTCTTCCATGGTGATCGGGGTCGGGATGCAACCCTGGCCCGAGTTCGCATGGATCTTGTTGGCGAGCGCGCGGTATTCGCCGGCCTGCTTGCTGTCCGGGGCGTACTCGATGACCGTCATGCGGCGCAGCTCGGCGTGTTGGACGATGTTGTCGCGCGGCACGAAGTGGATCAGCTTGGAGCCCAGGCGCTTGGCCAGCGCGTCGGCCAGATCCCATTCCTTGTCCGTCTGGCGCTCGTTGCAGATCAGGCCGCCGAGACGGACGCCGCCGCTGTGCGCGTACTTCAGAATGCCCTTGGCGATGTTGTTGGCGGCGTAGAGCGCCATCATCTCGCCGGACATGACGATGTAGATTTCCTGGGCCTTGTTCTCGCGGATGGGCATGGCGAAGCCGCCGCACACCACGTCGCCCAGCACGTCGTAGGACACATAGTCCACGTCGTCGTAGGCGCCGTTCTCTTCCAGGAAGTTGATCGAGGTGATGACGCCGCGGCCGGCGCAGCCGACCCCCGGCTCCGGACCGCCGGACTCGACGCACTTGATGTTCTTGTAGCCGATCTTGAGGACGTCCTCGAGCTCCAGATCCTCGACCGAGCCGGCCTCGGCGGCCAGATGCAGGACGGTGTCCTGGGCCTTTGCGTGCAGGATCAGGCGGGTCGAGTCGGCCTTCGGGTCGCAGCCGACGATCAGGATCCTCTGATCCAGCTCGACCAGCGCGGCCAGCGTGTTCTGAGATGTGGTGGATTTGCCGATACCGCCCTTGCCGTAAAAGGCGATCTGACGCAGAGGCGCTTTGGCCATGTGGGTCGCTCCTGTGCTTGGGTCGTGGGACTGTGTTTCGATCCGGTGCGGCCGGTTCGTGGCCGCTTCGGATTTCATGGATTGCACGACCCGTGCCAGAGCTAGAAAATCCAATAAGCTATTGATTTTATTATATAATTTTCTCAGGAAGCCTTTCCCTTTCCTTTGTCGTGGTCCCGACACACACGACAAAGCCCGACATTTTGTCGGGTCTTTGCGGCAGGGGAGCTTTGGAAGCGGGCGGGCCCGCCGATTCCTGCGCTTCAGCGCTCTTCGCCCAGCGCCTCGGCAGCGACGACGATGCGGAGCGCCAGCTCCTCCACCGCCTCGTCGCGGTTCATGTCATAGAGCAGCTGGGCGAGCAGACGGCCGCGCGCCAACAGCCGACGGGCGAGGGCGGGATCGGCGGGCTTGGCCAGCAGCGCCTCGACCAGACGCTCCCCAGTCAGGCGGGCCAGCGCGTCACAGCGGTCGACCAGCCGCTGCTTCAGCGTGTCCACGGCCGCCGGGCGGCCGGCGTGGGTCAGGTCGGCGCAGAAGTGATGCAGGCTGCGCAGTTGCCGCAGCAAGGCGGCGAACAGCAGGTCGTCCAGCTCGCCGCCGGCCGCGGCCTTGCCGACAAGATCGAACAATGTGTCGGAAAGGCGCCACGCCGCCGACAGCCAGTCGTTCATCGCCTTGCGGTCGGCCGGCTCGACGAAGGGGCCGGACTCCTCCTTCGTCTCCTCCTGGTCGTCCAGATTGCGCAGCGCGATGACGATCAGCCCGTCGGCCTGGGCCAGGGTGGCGAGGCTGGCATGCAGCGTCTTCAGCCCGCGGTCGGCGACAAATCCCTCGATCGCCTCGGTGGCGCGGCGCAGGGAATAGCGGGCCAGCCGTCGCGACTGATAGATGACGTCCTGCAGGGCGCTGGCACCCCCCAGCGCCTCCAGCGCCATCCGCCGCACCTCGAAGCGCAGCAGGGCGCGGGCCAGCCTGTCGATGCCGCCCACGTCGATGGGGCGGCTGTCCCTGGTCAGTGCGTCGGCGGTGGCGCGGGCATCGGTGCCGATGGCGGAGACGACGGCCTGGAGATGGCCCTTGCCGGCGCCGCGCATCCGGCCGACCAGCGCCCGCATCGCTTCGGCAAGGTCGACGGCGCCCGGCAGGCTGTCCTCATGGTCGGTGCGGCCGGCCACCAGCCGGTCGATCAGGTGGTCGCGCACCCCCGGCAACAACACGTCGGTGACGATCTGGCCGATGGGCCGCAGCAGCGCGTCGACCATCTGTCCCTGCGGCTTGCCGACCAATGCCGGCAGCGGGTTGACCGGCTTGGGCACCAGGCGCGGCCGGTGCGGCTCCAGGATTTCCAGCACCGTGTCGCCGCGCAGGGGGGTGATCGTGCCGCGGAGAAGCTGGGCCAGCCGCAGGGCGGTCCGGGCCTCCGCGACGCCCCGTGGCGGACCGCCGGCAGGCGTGACGGGGCTGGCAGGGGCGGGCGTCGCGGCAGGCGTCTGGGTGGGCAGCGGCGAAGTGCGCCGGCGCCGGCTGTCGTCGTACTTGGTCGGCCAGAAGGCCATGCGGGTGCCGCCGGATCGTAAGCGTCGCTTTACAGAGTATGGGGACGGATCGTTCGGCTTCAAATGGACAATGTTGCGACATGCGGCGACACGCCTGTGCCGGTTGCGGCGGTGAAGGCTTGGCACGCGCCGGCTTATGCAATATCCATATAAGAAGTAATGACATTGCGGCGGAGCGGAACGGCGTGGCGGACGGGGTGGTGACGAGCGATGGGATGGGCCGGACGCAGGAGCCCAACGTGCCGCCCGATTCACCGCTGGCGTTGCGCGCCCACCGCGCCAACCTCGTCAATGTGCCGGCCGCCGCCCTGTGCGGCGAAGCCTACAATGACGAACCGCGGCGCCTGCGCATCGGCGCCACCCGCAGCGAACATGCCGCCCTGTTCGAGGCGCTGGACGAGTGCCGCGACGCGCCGACCGCCTCCGACATATTCCAGCGCCATATGGCGGCGGTGTTCGGGGTGAACCCCGACTTCTCGGGAACCGAAGGGCCGGATGGCAGGCGGCGTTTCCGCGCCAGCTACCTGCGTCTGCTGAAAGGCTGGATGTTCGACAGCAACCGGGCGGAAGGGGCGGTTCTGAAGGGCTGGGTGGAGAGCCGTTTCGGCCTGCTGCCGACCTTCCATGGCGAACCGATCCGCCGCTTCGCCTCCGACGCCTGGGCGGCCTATGGCGAACAGAAGCAGTCGACCCGCTTCCACAACAACAACATCCACCTGCAGCTCGACCTTCTGTACGAGTTCTGCCAGTGGACGATCCGCCGCGGCTGGCCCGACGCGCCGATGCCCAACTGGGCCTCGCACATCCGGCTCTACCGCGGCGTCAACGATTTCGAGGAACACCACATCGTTGCCCGGCCGGACAAGCGCACCGCGGTGCTGCGGCTGAACAACCTGTGTTCCTTTTCCATCAACCGCGACATCGCCGGCCAGTTCGGCGACTACATCCTCGATGCGTGGGTGCCGCTGCCCAAGATCGTCTTCTTCCGCGACATCCTGCCGCGCTACCCTTTCCAGGGAGAAGGAGAATATCTGGTGATCGGCGGGGACTATCGCGTGGGTGTGTCGCTTCTCTGACAACCTCACGTCCGGCGGCGGCTTGCCTGCCGTCCGCGGGACGCACCAGGAAGGGACGGACCCTGTGCCCAACGGCATGACCGATCCGACGAGTCTGACGCCTGACATCCGCTCCCCCCAGATTCGTTCCAGGGCGCTCGGCGCCTATCTCGGCCTCGCCTGCGGCGACGCGCTGGGAGCGACGGTGGAGTTCCTGACCAAGGGCGAGATCGCCCATCAATATGGCGTCCACAAACACATCAAGGGCGGCGGCTGGCTGAAGCTGGCGGCCGGACAGGTGACGGACGACACCGAGATGTCGCTCCATCTCGGCCGCGCCATCCTGTCCGGGCCGGAATGGGAGGCCCGCCGCGCCGCCGAGGAGTTCGCCATCTGGCTGAAATCGGTGCCGGTCGATGTCGGCGACACGACACGCCGCGGCATCCGCCGCTTCATCATGAACGGCACGCTGGAGGAGCCGGAGTCTGAATACCATGCCGGCAACGGGGCGGCGATGCGCAACCTGCCGGTGGCGCTGGCGACGCTGGGCGACGATGCCGCCTTCGAGCGCTGGTCGGTCGAGCAGTCGCACATCACCCACTGCAACCAGCTGTCCGATTCCGCGGTGATCGCGCTCGGCCGGATGGTGCGGCGGCTGGTGCTGGGCGGCGGCATCGTCGCCGCGCGGGAGGAGGCCAACGCCCTGATCGCCAGGCATCGCCAGTTCAAGTTCGAACCCTATCGCGGCCTGTCGACCGCCTTCATCGTCGATACGGTGCAGACCGTCTTCCACTATTACTTCCAGACCGATTCGGTCGAATCCTGCGTGGTGGAGACGGTCAACCAGGGCGGCGACGCCGACACCACCGGCGCCATCGCCGGCATGCTGGCCGGCGCCACCTATGGCGTGGAGTCGATCCCGCCGCGCTGGCTGCGCAAGCTGGACCGCGGGGTCCATGACGAGATCTGTCAGCAAACCGACGCGCTGCTGGCCCGCGCGCCGCTGTTCGGAAGGACATGACCATGGCCGACGTGATCTTTTTCGAGAAGCCCGGCTGCGGCGGCAATGCCCGGCAGAAGGCCCTGCTGGAGCAGGCCGGCCACCGCGTCGTCGCCCGCGACCTGCTGAGCGAGCCCTGGACGCCCCAGACGCTCCGCCCCTTCTTCGGCGACCGTCCGGTCGCCGACTGGTTCAACCGCGCCGCGCCTGCGGTGAAGAACGGCGAACTGGTGCCGGAGAGCATGGACGAAGCCGGGGCGCTGGCCGCGATGGTCGAGCGCCCGCTACTGATCCGCCGTCCGCTGATGCAGGTTGGCGACCGCCGCGACTGCGGGTTCGAGACCGACCGGGTCGATGCCTGGATCGGGTTGGGCGGCGGTGTCCCGGCACGGAAGATGGAGGGGTGCCTGCGGCCGGACATGCCGCCCTGTCCAAAACCGTGAGGCCAATCGCCTGACATGCACGCCGTTTCCGGCCATGTCCGCGCGTGACCTTGCGCACGGCCTGTCGTAGCTTGTCGCTCCCTAGGGCGACGACAAGCGGCAGACGAGGACATCATGTGCGAACTGCTGGGCATGAGCGCCAACGTGCCCACGGACATCTGCTTCAGCTTCGCCGGCCTGATGCGCCGCGGCGGGCAGACCGGGCCGCACCGTGACGGCTGGGGCATCGCCTTCTATGAGGGGAAGGGATGCCGCACCTTCCACGACCCGGCCCCCAGTGCAGAGTCGGAGATCGCCCGGCTGGTCAGCCGCTATTCGATCAAGTCCTGCACCGTGATCTCGCACATCCGCCGTGCCAACCGCGGCCGGGTGTCGCTGGAGAACACCCACCCCTTCACCCGCGAGCTGTGGGGGCGGATGTGGACCTTCGCCCACAACGGCCAGTTGAAGGGTATCAAGGACCGCATCCTGACCTTCTACGAACCGGTCGGCAGCACCGACAGCGAGCATGCCTTCTGCTGGCTGCTCGACCAGATCCGCATGCAGTATCCGGAGCCGCCGAAGACGACCACCGGGCTGATGAAGCTGATCCGCCATCTGGCCGCCGATCTGGGAACGCTGGGCGTTTTCAACATGCTGCTCAGCGACGGGCGCTATCTGTGGTGCCACTGCGCCACCAACCTCGCCTGGCTGACCCGCAAGGCTCCCTTCGGTGCCGCGACCCTGCTCGATGCCGACATGAGCGTCGATTTCTCCCAGGAGACGACGCCCAACGACGTCGTCACCGTCATCGCCACCCGGCCGTTGACCAGGGACGAGGCCTGGACGGTGATGCAGCCGGGCCAGATGGCGGTCTTCCGCAGCGGGGCGCTGGTGACGCGCTGATCCTGCCGGGCCGATTGTTGCTTTGGCAGAGACGATCTATCGCGCAGAACCCGGCTTAACCGCTGAAAAACAAAGGAGCATCTTGGGCGTCAGAACCCGGCCGGAGAAGACGGCCGCAACAACCAAGAGGCTCCTTCCGTCATGACCACGATCCTGCATGTCGACTCCAGCCCGCTCGGCACCTTCTCCGTCACCCGCCAGCTGACCGCCTCCATCGTCGAGGCCCTGGTGAAGGCCGACCCGGCCGCCACCGTCGTCACCCGCGACGTCGCCGCCAACCCGCCGGCCCATCTCGACGGCGAGCTGCTGCCGGTCCTCAAGCTCGGCGTTGTCGATGGGCTGAGCGAGCGTCAGCGCGAAGAGCTGGCCCTGACCAATGTCCTGCTCGACGAGTTCCTGGCCGCCGACGTCGTCGTGGTCGGCGCGCCGATGTACAACTTCTCCGTCCCGACCCAGCTGAAGGCCTGGATCGACCGCCTCGCCCAGGCCGGCCGCACCTTCCGCTACGCCGAGAAGGGCCCCGAGGGCCTGGCCGGCGGCAAGCGCGTGATCGTGGCCTCGGGCCGTGGCGGCGTCTATTCGACCAACCCGGCGCTGGCCGGCCTCGACCACCAGGAGGCCTATCTCCGCTCGGTGTTCGGCTTCTTCGGCATCACCGACGTGACATTCATCCGCGCCGAGGGCGTCAGCATGGGTCAGGAAGCCAAGGACAAGGCGCTGGCCGCCGCGACCAAGGAAATCGAGAGCCTGCTGGCCGCTGCCTGAGGCGAGGCCTGAGTCTGAGATGGGGGCGGGTCTCGTACCCGCCCCCATTCGTTATTGGAACGCCACTTCCGCCAAGCTGCGCAGCTTGCGGGAGTGCAGCGTTTCCATGCCGTGCTCGCGCAGCAGTTCCATCGCCAGCACGCCGATCTTCAGATGCTGGTCGACCCGCTCGCGATAGAAGCGGTCGGCCATCCCCGGCAGTTTCAGCTGCCCATGCATCGGCTTGTCCGACACGCACAGCAACGTCCCATACGGCACGCGGAAGCGGAAGCCGTTGGCGGCGATCGTGGCACTTTCCATGTCCAGCGCGATGGCGCGGCTCTGGCTGAACCGCATCAGCGGCTCGCGATGGTCGCGCAACTCCCAGTTCCGGTTGTCGATGGTCGCCACCGTGCCGGTGCGCATGATGCTCTTCAGGTCGAAGCCCGACAGCCCGGTTACCCGCTCCACCGCCGTCTCCAGCGCGCGCTGAACCTCCGCCAGGGCTGGCACCGGCACCCAGAGCGGCAGGTCGGCGTCCAGCACATGGTCCTCGCGGACATAGCCGTGCGCCAGCACGTAATCGCCCAGCCGCTGGGTATGCCGCAGCCCGGCACAGTGCCCCAGCATCAGCCAGGCATGCGGGCGCAGCACCGCGATGTGGTCGGTGATCGTCTTGGCGTTCGACGGGCCGACGCCGATGTTCACCAGCGTGATGCCGTTGCCGTCCGGCCGTTTCAGGTGGTAGGCCGGCATCTGCGGCATCCGCATCAGCCTGGCCGCCGGGGCATCGGCGAAACCACCCAGATTCTGGTTGGTGGTGACGATGTCGCCCGGCTCGACGAAGCTGTCATACTGCGCGCGGTAGGCCGCCAGATCGGCGTCGCCGGTCGGCTCCATGATCTCGCGCGACAGCCGGATGAACTCGTCGACATAGAACTGGTAGTTGGTGAACAGGACGAAGTTCTGGAAATGCTCCGGCCCCGTCGCCGTGTAGTGGCGCAGCCGGTGCAGCGAGAAATCCACCCGGGGAGCGGTGAACAGCGCCAGCGGCTTCACCGCGTCCGGCCCGCCGTCGAAGGTGCCGTTGACGATGGTGTCGTCCATCCGCGCCAGATCGGGCAGGTCGAACAGGTCCGGCAGCTTGGTCAGCCGGTCCGGCGGCAGGTCGCCTTCCACATACATGCCGTTGGGAAAGGCGAAATGGATCGGGATCGCCTCCTCGCTGACGCCGACCTCCAGCGGGACGCCGTGGTTGCGCAGCAGAAGCGTGAACTGTTCCAGCAGATAGCGCTCGAACAGGTCGGGCCGCGTCACCGTGGTGGAATGGACGCCGACCCCCTCGACGAAGCCGTAGGACAGCCGGGTATCGACCCCGGCCCCCGACACGGCGGTCAGCCGGACATAGGGGTAATAGGCCCGGTTCCGCCCGCCTTCCTCATCGCCCTGCGTGTAGGCGGAAAAGCGGTCGCGCAGGTAGGCGGTGTTGCGCTCGTAAATGTCGCGCACGCAGGCCAGTGCTGCTTTGGCATCGGTGAAGCGCCCGGCCGAACCGGGCTGGAACGGGGCTTTATCAGTCATGTCGTCAAAGATGGGGTACGAACGACCGGCTGGGAAGGCCGAATTTCGGCCAACCCCCGGTGCTTACCCATTCAGGCCGATAGAGAGCCGTTCAGGCCCCGTCGGAGAGGCCCCCGCCGGTCAGTCGGCGCTCAAGCCCATCAGCGACTTGGCGAAGGCATCGGCATCGAACGGCCGCAGGTCGTAGACGCCCTCACCGACGCCGATGGCGTGGACCGGAATCTTGAACTTCTCGGCCAGCGAGACCAGGACGCCGCCGCGGGCGGAGCCGTCCAGCTTGGTCAGGATCAGGCCGTTGACGTTGACCATGTCGCGGAAGATCTCGACCTGGCTATGCGCGTTCTGGCCGGTGGTGGCGTCCAGCGTCAGCAGGGTGGTGTGCGGCGCCGTCTCGTCCAGCTTCTTGATGACGCGGACGATCTTGCGCAGTTCCTCCATCAGGCCGGTCTTGTTCTGAAGCCGGCCGGCGGTGTCGACCAGCAGCACGTCGACGCCTTCGGCCTTCGCCCGCTCCAGCGCATCATAGGCAAGGCCGGCAGCATCCGCCCCGGTGTCGCGGGCGACGACCGGGCAGCCGGTGCGCTCGCCCCAGATCTTCAGCTGGCTGACCGCGGCGGCGCGGAAGGTGTCGCCGGCGGCCAGCATCACGCTCTTGCCTTCCGCCTTGAACTGCCGGGCCAGCTTGCCGATGGTCGTGGTCTTGCCGGTGCCGTTGACGCCGACGACCAGGATGACATGCGGCTTCAAGGCCGGGTCCAGCACCAGCGGCTTGGCCACCGGGGTGACGATTTTCGACACCTCGGCCGCCAGCGTGGTCTTGACCTCCTCCGGCGAAACCTCCTTGCCGAAGCGGGTGCGCGCCAGCTCGGCCGTCACCTTCGCCGCGGTGGCCGGGCCAAGGTCGGCGGTGATCAGCAGCTCCTCCAGCTCCTCCAGCGCCTCGTCGTCCAGCTTGCGCTTGGTGAAGATGCTGGTGATGCCGTCGGTCAGCTTGGACGAGGACTTGGACAGCCCTTCCTTCAGCTTGGCGAACCAGCCCTTCTTGGTCGGCGGCGCCTCTTCGGCGGCGGCGACCGGAGCCGGGGTGGGAGCCGGTGCCGGCGGCAGTTCCGGAACGGGGTCCGGCTCCGGGACCGGGGCAGGGGGAACCTGGGCAGGGCTGACCGGGGCAGGGGGAACCTGAACGGGGGCGGGCGGCGGCTCGACCGGCGCAGGAGCCAGGGCCGGCGCGATCGGCGCCTGCATGACGGGAGCGGGCGAGGTGGGAGGCGGCGCGGCAACCGGCGGGGCCGGCGCCAGTTCCGGCACCGGTTCGGTTTCCGGCTTGGGCGCGGGTGCGGTGGCAGGCGGCTCCGGCGCCTTTTCCGGCTCCGGTTCCGGCGCGGGGGTGGACGACTCCAGGGTGACCGATTCGTCCTTTGCCGCCTCGTCCTTGGGCGCGGTCTCTTCGGGCTTCTTGCGGCCGAACCAGCGGAAAATCATGGAGTGTCCACTATAAGAGGGGTCAGAGCGGGGTGCCGGTCAGCACGCCGTCCTTGATACCGGTGATGGCGGCGGGCACCAGCGAGCCGGGCGGGAAGGTCCGGCCCAGGCGGATCGCGGCGAAATGCTCGGTGCGGCCCAGATCGTCCTTCTCCACCAGCACCGTGGCGGTGCGGCCGACCAGGCCTGCCAGGGTGCGGGCCTCCGCCGCTTCGCCGACGGCGCGCAGACGGGCGGCACGCTCCTTGCGGACGGCGCCGTCGACCTGCGGCATGCGGGCGGCCGGCGTGCCGGGGCGCGGGCTGTAGGGGAAGACATGCAGCCAGGTCAGGCCGCAATCCTCCACCAGCCGCATGGTGTTCTGGAACATCTCCTCGGTCTCCGTCGGGAAACCGGCGATGAAGTCGGCGCCGAACACCACGTCGGGGCGGATCGACCGCACCCGTTCGCAGAAGGCGATGGAATCGGCGCGGCCATGGCGGCGCTTCATCCGCTTCAGCACCATGTCGTCACCGGCCTGGAGCGACAGGTGCAGGTGCGGCATCAGGCGCGGCTCGTTCTCGATCAGGCGCCAGAGGTCGTCGTCCATCTCGATGCAGTCGATGGAGGACAGGCGCAGCCGCGGCAGTTCCGGCACCAGCGCCAGCAGCCGGCGCACCATCTGCCCCAGCGACGGCGAGCCCGGCAGGTCGGGGCCGTAGCTGGTGATGTCGACGCCGGACAGCACCACCTCGTTGTAGCCGGCCTTCACCAGCGCCTGGACCTGTTCGACGATGCCGCCGATGGGGACGGAGCGCGAGGGCCCACGGCCATAGGGGATGATGCAGAAGGTGCAGCGATGGTCGCAGCCCTGCTGGACCTGGACGAAGGCGCGGGCACGGTCCTCGAACCCACCGATCAGGTGACCGGCGGTCTCCTTGACCGACATGATGTCGTTGACCAGCACCTTCTCGGCCGGCGGCAGGCCCCAGCTTTCCGGTTGCAGCTTTTCCTGGTTGCCCAGGACCTGATCGACCTCCGGCATCGCCGCGAAGCGTTGCGGGTCGATCTGCGCGGCGCAGCCGGTGACGACGATGCGGGCGTCCGGCCGCTCGCGGCGCAACTTGCGGATGGTCTGCCGCGCCTGCCGTTCGGCTTCCGACGTCACGGCGCAGGTGTTGACGATCACCACGTCGTCCAGCCCGGCGCTGCGCACATGGTTGCGCATCACCTCGGACTCGTAGGTGTTCAGGCGGCAGCCGAAGGTGACGATCTCGGGGCCGGCCTGCGTCGTGCTGTCGGTGCTGTCGCTCATTCCGAAACCAGTTCAGGCGAAACCAGCTCCGCCGACAGCCGGCCGCTGTAGGCGAGCGCAACCGGGCCGGTCATCAGGACGCGGTCGTCCTCGGTCCACTCGATGGTCAGGGTGCCGCCGTCCAGGATGATGTCGGCCTTGCGGTCGGTCAGGCCGCGGCGCACCGCGGCGACCAGCGTGGCGCAGGACCCCGACCCGCAGGCCTGGGTGATGCCGGCGCCGCGCTCCCACACCCGCATGCGGATGGCGGTGGGCGACAGCACCTGCGCGAACTCGATGTTGGCCCGCTCGGGGAAGGCCGGGTGGTTCTCGAACACCGGGCCGACCTCGTCCAGCGGCACCGCCTCGGCATCGTCGACGAAGAAGACGGCGTGCGGGTTGCCCATGTTCACCGCGACCGGAGCGGCGAAACCGCCATGCTCGACCGTCTCGACCCGCAGCGTGTCACTGGGGGAGGCCAGCGGAATCGCCGCCCAATCGAGGCGGGGAGCGCCCATGTCGACGGTGATGCGGCCGTTGTCGGCACGGCTTGCATGCAGCAGACCCGCAGCGGTCTGGAAGCTGGCACGGTCGCGCCCGCTTTCCTCCATCAACAGCCAACCGACGCAGCGCGACGCGTTGCCGCAGGCCGCGGCCTCGCTGCCGTCGGCATTGCGGATGCGCATGAAGGCGTCGACGCCCGGCGCATCGGTCTTCTCCAGAACGATGAACTGGTCGCATCCGACGCCCAGCCGGCGGTCGGCGATGGCGCGCACCTCCGCACCCGAGGGGCGGTAGGGTTCGGAACGGGCGTCGATCACGACGAAGTCGTTGCCGAGGCCGTGCATCTTCAGGAATTCGCGGGTCATGGCCGCCGTTATATGGCGAGCCGCGGGGATAAGTCCATAAGGCGCCGCGCAAGGCAGATTCGCGGGCACCTTCCGATACCTAAGCCCCCTTGAACACCAGATGCTTCGACGCCGCGAAGTTGAAGAACATGCCGGCGATGGACCCGGCGGCCACTGCCAGGAACGGGTGTTCGGCGACCATCTGCACGCTCGATTCCAGCCCGACCGAGACGCCGTAATTCACGACACCGCCGATGGCGTTGGCGGCGATGAACTTTGCCCACTGGCGATGCAGCGGCTCGTCCGCCGCACCGCGGAAGGTGAAGGCGCGGTTCAGCGCCCAGGTCGCCGTCGCCGCCGCAAAGAAGGACGGGACGCGGGCGGCGAAGAACTGGAGGCCCAGCGCCAGGCCGGCGTAGAGCACGACCGTGTCCACCACCAGCCCGATGATGCCGACCGCGCCGAACTTGGCGAACTGCACGCCCAGCCGGCCGAGCCGGCTGTCCAGAAATCTCGCGACCGATGCCATCACCGGCGCCCGTCCTCACGCTCCGCCGCCAGCGGCCGATGGTGGCCCGGTGCGCGCAGCGACAGGTAGCTCATGCGCTTGGCCTCGCGGCGGCCATGGGTGACGGTGTCGAGGATCAGGCCGCAGGTCAGGCTGAGGAAGGCCAGCAGCATCAGCCCGGTGGCGAGCAGGGCGGTGGGGAAGCGCGGAACCAGCCCGGTCTGGAAATATGTCGCGATCACCGGCACGCCCAGGATCACCGACAGCAGGGCCAGCAGCCCGAAGGCGGCGGAGAAGAAGGGCAGGGGCCGCTCCTCCTTCACCAGCATGACGATGGCGCGCAGGATGCGGATGCCGTCGCGGATGGTGTTCAGCTTGCTGTGCGACCCGGGCGGACGGTCCTTGTAGGGGGTCTTCACCTCGGCGATCGGCATGCGCAGCTCCAGCGCATGGACGGTCAGCTCCGTTTCGGTCTCGAAACCGCTGGCCAGCGCCGGGAAGGACTTCACGAAGCGGCGGGAGAACACCCGGTAGCCCGACAGCATGTCGCCGATGCGGCTGCCGAAGATCTTGGCGACCATGCCGGTCAGCACGAGGTTGCCGAAGCGGTGGCCGGGCCGATAGGCGGCGACGATCTCCGTCACCCGCGCACCGTTGACCATGTCCAGCTGCTCGTCCCACAGGCGCTTGACCAGTTCCGGCGCGCTGGCGGCGTGATAGGTGTCGTCGCCGTCGACCAGCACATACACGTCCGCCTCGATGTCGGCGAACATGCGGCGCATGACGTTGCCCTTGCCCTGCAGCGGCTCGCTCCGGACCACGGCGCCCGCGGCGCGCGCGACCTCCACCGTCCGGTCCTTCGAGTTGTTGTCGTAGACATAGACGATGGCGTCCGGCAGGGCCGCGCGGAAGTCCTGCACCACCTTGCCGATCGCCGCTTCCTCGTTGTAGCAGGGGATCAGCACCGCGATGGTGGGAGCCGGGCCGACAGCCGCGGCCGCCGACGGCGTTCCGGAGGCGCCGGCATCCGGGGTGAGGGCGGGGCGGTCGGCAGGGCGGCCGAGGGTCGATACGGTCATGGCGCTGGCTTCTGGCTGGAGGCGGGACAGGTCGGGCTGTCGGCAGATCGGGCTGTCTGCGGCGATAAACAGCACAAACGCCGCGATTATTCCACTGTCTCCCTTTTGCCGCCCTCGCGGTCAACGGCGCATAGGTTCAGGGTCTCCCCCAGATTGTTGGGGATCGGCCGGCAGCGCTGCGGGTCGAGCCGCAGGCCCAGCAGCTCCGCGGCTTTCGCGGCACCGGGCGTGTCGGGAATCGTGCTCAGCATCAGGAAGGGGCCGCGGTGGGAGGCCACCTTGTCCTTCAGGATGGCGAGGTAGCCGTTGCCGACGGA
This sequence comes from Azospirillum sp. TSH64, assembly GCF_003116035.1. Lineage (GTDB taxonomy): Bacteria > Pseudomonadota > Alphaproteobacteria > Azospirillales > Azospirillaceae > Azospirillum. Next base: position 6,211,673 of record NZ_LGQW01000015.1, on the reverse strand, counting down.
ATCCGGCTGCAGGAAATTGGACTGGATGCGCACGAAGGTGACCCGCGCCGGGAAGGACGGGATGACGTGCGAAATGGCCCAATAGCCGGCCATCAGCACCATGGTGTCGTCCGGATCCGCGATGGCCGGGACGTCCGCCTCGACCCACTTGGCATCGGTGCCCGTTGGCCAGGCGACGCGCCCCCAGTCGGCTGGCTGCACCGTCAGCTGCACCACGGCCAGCAGCGCCACCGCCAGCCCGATGCGCAGCCGGCGCGCCAGCGGCAGCAGCCCGACCGCCATCACCAGCGCCAGCGGTGCCAGCATCTCCAACGGCACCAGATAGCGGTAGATGCAGAACATCACCACCCACAACGCGTAGGTGACGGTCATCGCCGCCAGCAGGAACCGGGTCGCCGGCACCGCCGTCAGCCAGTCGTTCCGCTTCCCCAACATCCCCGTGGCGACTGCGCAGACGACTCCGGCCGGAACCAGGACGAACAGCGCCAGAACCCGCAGGTCGAAGAACGGCACCTCGCCCACCGTCAGGGGGGAAACGGTGAAGACGAAGGGGAAGAGCAGCCGCTGCCACAGGCCGGGCGGGAAGAAGCTGACATTGACGTAGTCGGACAGCGCGGCGAAGGGTGACTTGAAGATGTGGTTCATGTGCGGGAAGACCGGGTTCCCGTAATCGTGCCACAGATGCACCATCCAGACGCCGCCGCCCAGCGCCAGACCGGCCAGCACGCCGATGCCGAAGAAGAAGGCCAGCCACAGCCGGCGCCACGGCCGGGCCGGCAATGCCAGGAAGCCCAGGCACAGCCCAACCGCATAGATCACCGTCGGGTTCTTCAGCCCCATCGCCGCCCCGGCCAGCAGCCCGGCCGCAGCGACCCGCGCGAAGCTGGGCAGCGGCCGGCCGTCGAGGATGCCGGGCAGGCTGCCGGCGATGACCGCCGCAGCACCCAGCACGCCCAGGCTGACCACATTGTCCTGGAAGGTGGTGCCGATCAGACCCAGCGTCCCGCCGCCCAGCCCGCCCATCACCGCAAGCGCCATTGCGATCAGCGCCCGTTTCAGGGCCGGAACGTTCCGGAGTGAAAAGGATGCAAGCAGATACAGCAGCGACAGGTTGATACCCTGAAGCGTTCCCCACAGGAATCCGGCTGCCCGCGCCGGCAGATGGGCCGCCAGCCAATAGAAGGGCACGTCCAGGAACGGGCTGTAGAAGGTCGGCATCTGGGCGGCCAGCAGATCGCGCCCGATCCGTCCGGTCAGCATCGCGTAGCCGTTGTACCAGTGGTAATTCCGCAGGTCCCAGTTGGCATCCATCCCGAAGGCCAGCGTCAGCAGCCCGTAGGCCGGCGGTGCCAGCAGCAGGAAGGCGATGCCGATCAGGCGGGCGCTGCGGTCGTCGTCAAGTGTCGGCATCGGATCGGGCGGGCCTTCGTTCTGGTGGGCATGTCGACTGGCTGGGCGACTTGGTAGGCGGGCGGGGCCTCCACTGCAAGGGGTGGTCGCCCATCCGCCGCCCGATGAACAGCAGGAGCCTCAACCCTATTCCCGCCCAGCGACCCCCGTTGCGATCCGGGTGCTGCGTTCCGGCATCCCCAAACGGGCCTGACCGCGCCGATACGCTGCCTGACGCGCAACAATGATGCGTGCCGGTGCATTCGCGCATGCCTGTTCGCTCAGTGCGTGCCGGGAAAAGGGCAAGCTTCCTCTGGCAATGGCTTGTTCGGTCTGCTATTCACCACGCTCTGCATGCGCACGCTTGCGCTTTCTTGCGCGACAGGATTTCTGGCGATGGAAAAGTTCACGGTTCTCACCGGCGTTGCGGCGCCGCTGCCGATGATCAACGTCGACACCGACATGATCATCCCGAAGCAGTTCCTGAAGACCATCAAGCGGACGGGGCTTGGCAAGCATCTGTTCGACGAGATGCGTTACACCCCGGACGGGCAGGAGATCCCGGACTTCGTCCTGAACAAGCCGGCCTATCGCAAGTCCAGCATCATGGTGGCGGGCGAGAATTTCGGCTGCGGCTCGTCGCGCGAGCATGCGCCGTGGGCGCTGGCCGATTTCGGCATCCGCTGCATCATCGCCCCCAGCTTCGCCGACATCTTCTACAACAACTGTTTCAAGAACGGCATCCTGCCGATCAAGTTGCCGAAGGAGCAGGTCGACCTGCTGCTCGACGACGCGTCGCGCGGGTCGAACGCCGTCATCACGGTCGACCTTGAGAAGCAGACCATCACCGGCCCGGATGGCGGCACCATCTCCTTCGAGCTGGACCCCTTCCGCAAGCATTGCCTGCTGAACGGCCTGGACGACATCGGCCTGACCCTGCAGCAGTCGGCCCATATCGACGGGTATGAGGGCAAGCAGCGCGCGGGCCAGCCGTGGATGTGGGGCTGAGCGCCTCCATCCTCCCCCGATCCTCTTCAACTTCTGTCTTCTTGACGTCTGACATTTGGGAGTGCGCCCGCCATGGCCGCCAATAAGAAGCTTCTGTTCCTCCCCGGCGACGGTATCGGCCCGGAGGTGATGCGCCAGGTTCGCCGGGTCATCGACTGGATGGACCGCAAGCGCAAGATCACCTTCGACGTGTCCGAAGGGCTGGTCGGCGGCGCGGCCATCGACGCCCATGGCGTTCCGCTGTCCGACGCCACCCTGGCCGAGGCGCTGGCGGTGGACGCGGTGATGCTGGGCGCCGTCGGCGGCCCGAAGTGGGACAACCCGACCGACTACACCAAGCGTCCGGAAGCCGGCCTGCTGACCCTGCGCAAGGAACTGGGCCTGTTCGCCAACCTGCGCCCGGCGGTGGTGTTCGACGCGCTGGTCGACGCCTCGACCCTGAAGGCCGACGTCATCCGCGGGCTGGACATCCTGATCGTCCGCGAGCTGACCGGCGGCGTCTATTTCGGTGAGCCGCGCGGCATCACCGACATCGGCGACGGCGAGCGCCGCGGCGTCAACACCCAGGTCTACACCACCTCGGAAATCCGCCGTGTCGCCCGCGTCGCGTTCGAGCTGGCCCGCAAGCGCGGCAACAAGCTCTGCTCGATGGAAAAGGCGAACGTCATGGAGTCCGGCCTGCTGTGGCGGCAGGAAGTGACCAGGCTGCACGGGGAAGAGTTCCAGGACGTCGAGCTGAGCCACATGTACGCCGACAACGGCGCCATGCAGCTGCTGAAGAACCCGAAGCAGTTCGACGTGATCGTCACCGACAACCTGTTCGGCGACATCCTGTCGGATGAGGCGGCGATGATGACCGGCTCGCTCGGCATGCTGCCGTCGGCCTCGCTCGGTGCTCCGGATGCCAACGGCAACCGCAAGGCGCTCTACGAGCCGGTGCACGGGTCCGCCCCGGACATCGCCGGCCGCGATCTGGCCAACCCCTGCGCCACGCTGCTGTCCTTCGCGATGTGCCTGCGCTACTCGTTCAACCTGGACGAGGATGCCAAGCTGATCGAGCGGGCCATCCAGAACGTGCTGGGCGGCGGCATGCGCACGTCCGACATCATGGCCCCGGGCATGGCGCGCTGCTCCACCACCGTGATGGGCGACTCGATCCTGCGCGAACTGGACAAGGTGGCCTCCTGACCGGTCACCCGGCAGCACTGCCGATTGCGCTGAAAGAAAAAGCCCCCGTCCACAAGGACGGGGGCTTTTTCGTCTGCACGATACCCAACTCGTCAAACTCCCCGGTCAATCGCCTCCGGCCGGCCGGTCGGCCGTGCGGCCGCCATGGCTTGCCTGTCCACCCTTGCGGCCGGCTTCGGCCGCCAGGGACGGGTTCTTGGAGAAGCTGCGCGAGGATGCGGGCACGCTACGCCCACCCTTGCGTCCCGCCTCCGCCGCGAGTTCCGGATTCTTTGAAAAGCTGCGTTTGTCGGCCGGTACGCTTTCACCGCCTTTGCTGGCGATCTGGCGTTGCCGATCCGGGTCCATCGACGCGAAGCCGCGGCCCGACGTACGATTGCTCTCTTTCGAGGCCATAACCAACCTCCGACTGTGCCTTGCTGACTCGACAACCAATCGGCCAGAGGGTGGTTCCCACTTCGACTTATAAAAACTGTCCTTATGGCCTGTGGAGTGAGGGCACCGGTTTGCCGGAGCCTGCTGTTCGGTCTACGGAAAAGTTGCGCGGAAGCATTCCATTTTCATCCATGGACGGCAATTCAAGAAACTTATCGCGTTTGAGATGATGTGCGGCGAAATGATGCGGGCATAGGCGGTGCCGACAACAAGAAACAGCATAAGCAATTATTTCCTGGAATTGAAAAAATAACTTTGAATTATGGAAGCAATTCTGTGGGAATGAGCCGCTCTTTTGCGTAGATGATGCGTATTTTTGTGCCGAAATATCAATGTTTCCCTAACGCAATTATTTGAAAAATCCAAGAAAATGCAGGATTTTTTGGATTATCGGTGGTTATTTTAAGAAATTGGCAATGGATATCGGGGCCTGATTATGGGGGCGACGGATTTGATGCCGGATGGGCTTCACGTGGACAGGAGGGGAAAATGCCAACCGTGCTTGTGGTTGACGATGATCCCGCTCTGCGTTTGACGCTGCGTCGCCTCCTCGAAAAAGCCGGGGTGGAGGTTGTCGAGGCCGAGGACGGCCAGGAGGCCATGCGCCTGTTCCGGGCGAACCTGCCGGACCTTGTGATCTGCGATCTGGTGATGCCGTTCGCCGATGGTCTCCAAACCATCATGCGCATGCGGCGGTCGTCCCCTTCGGTCAAGATCATCGCCATTTCCAGCGGCGGACGCAGCAAGGCAATGGACTTGCTGGCGGTCGCCCGGCAAATGGGCGCCGATCACGCGCTGGCGAAGCCGATCGAGCGCAGCCACGTCGATCTCATCGTCGATTTCTGCGGCCGCGGATCCGGTGGTCCCACGCCGCGCACCCTCTGACGCGCCGGGAGCGGCGAGAGGAGTTGCGGTATCGTGTTGCGGACGATCGCCTCCATGCGGCGTCTGCTGCGCCGGTGGTTTATTGGCCAGGCCGGGGCAGCCGGATCTCCGCCGACCGCTGCCGGCCGCCCCGACAGTGCCGGCAAACCGTCACCGGCATCGCCGCTGGAGAACGCAGAGCAGCTGCGCGCCCTGGAACAGCGGCTATGGCGGCTGCTGATGCAGCCGGCGGTCGCTTCGACTGGCCGGGTTCACCTGCTCGATCTCGGCATGATGCGGGATCGCCTGGGCCCCGGTTGGCCTGCTCTGCGCCCGCGGGTTCTGGCGGCCGCGGACGCGATCATCGACCGTTGCCTCACCCGCAACGACATCCGCTTCAAAACCGCGAGCGACGATTTCATTCTGGTGTTCGCGACGCTCGACCGGCATGCGGCTGACCTGGTCTGTGCAAGGATCGCGCAGGAACTTCTGCAGCTTTTTCTCGGTGACGACCGGTCAGCCGACATGCGGGTCTCGACCGCCGTCGGCGTGGCGGACGGGCAAATTCAGTTCGAGCATGCTTTTGCCAAGGTTCTGCTGGCGGAAGCGCGGCCGCGGCCGGACCCCGCGGCCGTCCGGTCGGCCGATGGTTCGGGCGCCGCGGGTTCTCCGGCCATGTCCGGCCCAAACTTTCACGCTGACGACGGCGGCAAGGTTCGGCCTGTTCTGCGCCAGCTGCAGCTTTCCCCCGAGGATGCCGGCCAGTTCAGCATCCGTTACCGGCCGGTCTGGGACATCGGCAAGCTGGTCATCTCGACCTATATGGGCACGCCGGTACGGATCTTTCCCGACGGTTCCTTCCTGGAAGGGGCGGCGGCGCTGAATTCCCTGACGGATCCCATGGAGATCCTGCGGCTCGATGCGGATGCGCTGGTCGAATCCGTGGAAATCCTGAACGGGCTGTTCCGCAACAGATCGCGGCTGATGATGTCGGTGCCTGTCTGCTTCGAAACGCTGGCGGCCCGCCGCACCCGGCTGCCCTTCCTGGAGATCTGCCAGTCGATCCCCGACTATCTGCGCCGCTTTCTCATCTTCGAGCTGCTGCGTTTTCCGCCTGGGGTGCCGACCGGGCGGCTCAACGAGCTGTTGCATGAGGTCAGGCCCTATTGCCGTTGGACCTTCATGCGGATCGAGTTCAAGTCGCAGAGCCTTTCCGGACTTTCAGGCAACGGCCTGAGCGGGATCACCGTGGCGATGCCGGCGGACCGCTCGGCCGAAGCCCGCCTGATGGAGGAGATGAACGGCATCGTCACCGCGGCGGACCGCGCCGGCCTGATGATCTGCGTCGCCGGGCTGTCGACCACCAGCATGGTTGTGGCGGCGCGGGCATCGGGGGTCAGGTTGGTCGCCGGAAACCGCATCGGCCCGCCGCAGGACCGGCCGCGCTCGATGACCCGCTTCGACTGGCCCGACCTGTACCGCGATGGGGAGGATGGGTGATTCTGTCCGTCAGACGGTTCGGCCAGCCTCAGAGCGCGCCGATCGCCTCGGCCAGCGTCACCAGCCGGCGGGCGTTCTCGACATGCAGGTTCTCCACCAGCTTGCCATCGACCAGCACCACGCCCTTGCCGGCGGCGGCAGCCTCCGCATGGGCGGCGATGATGCGGTGGGCCTGGGCGATCTCTTCCTCGTCGGGGGCGAAGGCGGCGTTGCAGGCGGCAATCGTCTTCGGGTGGATCAGCGTCTTGCCGTCGAAGCCCAACTCGCGCCCCTGCCGGCAGGAGGCGGCGAAGCCGTCGTCGTCGTTCAGGTCCAGATGCACGCCGTCCAGCACCGCCAGCCCATAGGCCCGCGCCGCCAGCAGGCACAGCCCCAGGCTGGTGATCATCGGCAGCCGCTGTGCCGTGTGGGCGGCGTGCAGATCCTTGGCGAGGTCCGAGGTGCCGAGCACAAGCCCGCCGACGGCGGGAGAGGCGCCGGCGATCTCCTTGGCGTTCAGGATGCCGAGCGGTGTCTCTATCATGCACCAGATGGTCTGGCCGGCCGGTGCGCCGGCGGCCCGCAGAACCGCCTCGGCCTGCCGCACCGCGTCGGCGCTCTCCACTTTTGGCAGCAGAACGGCATCGGCGCCGCTGGCCGCCGCCATGCGCAGATCGTCATAGCCCCAGGGCGTGTTCAGCCCGTTGACCCGGACGATCAGTTCCCGCCCGCCATAGCCGCCGGCGGCCAGCGCGCCGGCGATGGTGTCGCGCGCCGCCGCCTTGGCGTCCGGGGTGACCGCATCCTCCAAATCCAGAATCAGCCCGTCGGCGGGGAGGCTGCGCCCCTTCTCCAGGGCGCGGGCGTTCGAGCCCGGCATGTAGAGCACGCTGCGGCGGGGGCGGACTGTGGTGGCCATGGCGGTATCCCGGAACTGCGGATGATGGAATGGGCCAGCATTAGACGGGCGCCGGTCCCCTGTCCATGGGCCAGGCCGTCACAGCCGTGTTCCCTCATCGTCCGACGCATGGTCCGGCGCATGGCAGCCATGATGCTCGACTCCGCCGTCACCGCGGAGTCGGCGGCTTTACGCCCGGCGGAGCGTCGCTTACGCTTGCCGCCATGAAAAGCGTCCTCACCATCCAATCGCACGTCGCCTATGGCTATGTCGGCAACCGCGCCGCGGTGTTTCCGCTGCAGCGGCTGGGGATCGACGCCACGGCGGTGAACACCGTCCAGTTCTCCAACCACACCGGCTATGGCGCCTGGACCGGGCAGGTCTTCACGGCGGAGCACATCGCCGACATCGTCGACGGCATCGCCGCCCGCGGCGTGCTGCCGGCGCAGGATGCGGTGCTGTCCGGCTATATGGGCGCCGTCGAGTTGGGGCAGGTCATCGTCGAGACGGCGGCGCGGGTGAAGGCCGCCAATCCCAAGGCGATCTACTGTTGCGATCCGGTGATGGGCGACGTCGGCCGCGGTTTCTTCGTGCGGCCCGGCCTTCCGGAGTTCATCCGCGACCATGCGGTTCCCGCCGCCGACCTGATGACGCCGAACCAGTTCGAGCTGGAATATCTGACCGACCGCGAGGTGGCGACGCTGGACGACGCGCTGGCCGCCACCGCGGCATTGCGGGCGCGCGGGCCGCGGCTGGTCCTGGTCACCAGCCTGACCCGCAGCGATGCCGATCCCGACAGCATCGAGATGCTGGTGGACGGCGCCGACGGCGCCTGGCTGGTGTCGACACCGCGCCTGACCTTCGACCCGCCGCCCAACGGGTCGGGCGACGCGGTGGCGGCCCTGTTCCTCGCCCATTACCTGACCGCCTTCGATCCGGCCGATGCGCTGGAGAAGGCGGCGTCGGCGATCTTCGCCATTTTCGAGACGACCCGGCGGATGGGCACGCGCGAGCTTCAGCTGATCGCCGCGCAGGACGATTTCGTCGATCCGTCCCGGCGCTTCTCCGCAACGCGTCTGCGATAACGCGACCGGAGGCCGCCTGCGCAAAACCGCCTCAGGCCGCCGGAACCGGATCGTGGCTGCCGATGCGGCTGGGCTGTTCGATCACGCGCCCGGCCGGCAGCCGCACCGTCATCGTGGTGCCGGCACCGGGCGTGCTGCGGCAGGTCAGCGTGCCGCCATGCAGGTCGACGAAATTCTTCGAGATCGACAGGCCCAGCCCGGTGCCCTCGTACCGGCGGTTGGCGGCATTCTCCGCCTGACGGAAAGGCTGGAACAGGTCGGCCATGAAGTCCGGCGGGATGCCGATCCCGGTGTCGGCAACCGCCAGTGCGAAGCCGCGACCCTGCTCCATCCCGGCCGTTATGGTGATGCTGCCGCCGCCGGGCGTGAATTTCACCGCGTTGGACAGCAGGTTCAGGATCACCTGCTTGAAGGCACGGCGGTCGACCCACAGGGTGGCGATGGCGGCCGTCACCTCGTTGTGGATGGCGACCCCGCCGGAGGCGGCGCGGTCGCGCACCATCATCAGGCATTGGCCGACCGCCTCATGCACCTCCACCGCCTCCTCGCACAGATCGAACTGACCGGCTTCCAGCTTCGACATGTCCAGCACGGCGTTGACGATGTCCAGCAGGTGCCGGCCGCTGTCATGGATGTCGGTGATGCAGGACTTCTGCCGCTCGTTGACCGTGCCGAAGAACTCGCTGTCCAGCACCTCGGCGAAGCCGATGATGGCGTTCAGCGGGGTGCGCAGCTCATGGCTCATGTTGGCCAGGAATTCGCTCTTCGCCCGGTTCGCCAGCTCCGCCTGGGTCTTGGAGGCGATCAGTTCCGCCTCCTGCTGCTTGCGGCGCGTCATGTCGCGGATGACGCCGACATAGATCCGCGGTTCGTCCGGACGCGCCGCACCGGTCCCGCCGCCCAGCCGCAGATCGCTGACGGTGAAGCCGACCGGGAAGGCATGGCCGTCACGGCGCAGGGCGGTCAGGTCGCGGTCGTTGGCACCGCCGCGCGCGTCGGGGATCAGCGCCTCGATCGGCTGGCCGATCATCTCCCGCTCCGGCACGGCGAACATCATCTCCGCCGCGCGGTTGAAGGTGACGATGCGCCCGGCGGTGTCGAAGGTCACCACCGCATCCAGCATGGACTCGAGGATGCCGCGGATCCGGCGGGAGGCGCGGGCCAGCCGGGCCTGATCCTCGTCCCGCCGGGCATGCTGGCGTACGACGAAGGCGGTCAGCAGGGCGATGGCGATGGTCATCACCGTGCCGATGGACGTCCAGGCCGCCGTGTCGCGCCGCCATTCGGCCAGCGCCGCCGCCACCGGCAGGGTCGCGACGATCACGAAGGGATAACCCTGCACCCGCCGCACGCTGACCAGGCTGTCGGTGTCGCCCCCGGGTCCGGGGACCGCATCGCGGATGGTCGTCTCGTCATGGATGGCAAGCGCGGTCCACACCGCCGGCCAGTCGGTCAGCCGGCCCGGTCCGCCGTGATTTCCACCCGGCCCCTGCGGCCGCTCCAGCAGGATGGTGCCATCCCCCAGCGCCAGGATCACGCTGCCCTTGCGGTCGATATCCCGCGATTCCAGCGTCGCCGCCAGACGTGTCGGATCGACCATGGCGACCAGCACGCCGCGGAAGCCGCCGTCGGTATCCAGCCAGCGCCTGCTGAACGGGATGATCTGCGTGCCGGGCCGCACCCGGCTGGTGATGGCGGCGCTGACATGCAGATCCCGGCCGCCGTCACGCGGCCCGGTGAAATAGGAGCGGTCGGACAACGGCACCGTCGGCAGCGGCAGTTCGGCTGAATGATGCAGGGCGAAGCCGTCGCCGTCGACCACCACCAGATCGGCCAGTTCGGCGAAGGTGTCGCGCCGCTGGCGCAAATGGTCGTGGATCGCCGTGCTGCCGCGGCGGGGGCCGTCGGGAAGCATGTCGAGCGCGAAGGACAGGTCGCGCAGCAGCTGGTCCACCGCGAAGGCCGTCCGCAGCGTCTGCGATTCCAGCATGCGGGCAAGATCGCGGGTCGCGCGCTCACCGGCGTCCAGCGCCTCGCGACGGCCCTGGAGGATGCCGTAGCCGATCAGCGTGTTGACCACCAGGATGAAGGCGAGGCCGGACGCGGTCATCAGGAAGCGCACCGATCCCAGCCGGCCACGCAACGCTCCCGCCAGACCGGCGGTGGAGCGGGGTGGCGGCGGGGAGGCGGACCCGGGAACGGGCATCGGCGTCGTGATTTCCTGTGGCGGTTGCGGCCGGATGGCCCCCCTGTTTAATCGCGCCGGCGCCTTAAAGAAAGTGTAACCGGACGGAAATGCGGGGCTTTGCACTGCGCGCAGATGCCGCGCCGTTCATGCCGCGTGCTTTGAGCGTGGACGCCGCTCTGCCATGCCCTGTTCTCCCTCCCGTCGGCGGTTGCCGTAGCCGGCGCCATCCGTTAGGTAAGGAGCCATCTTGGCAGCCGGATCGCGCATATCCCCATGACCGACGGACCGCTTTCGCTCTACCGCGCCCGCCGCGGCAGCGGCACTCTTCGCCCCGATCCCGACCAGGAACTGGCGGCGGAGAAGTTCCAAAGCCTGTATCAGGCGTTGAAGGGCTATCAGCCGCAGCCCGTCGGCGACGACAAGCCGGCAGGGGGAGGGTGGCTGGAGCGTTTCGGTCTGGGCCGCCGCCGCGCCGCGCCGCCGCCGCCGGACATCGCCTCCACCGCACCGCAGGGGCTGTACATCTACGGCAGCGTCGGCCGCGGCAAGTCGATGCTGATGGACCTGTTCTACGAGACCGCCCCGGTCGACAAGAAGCGGCGCGTCCATTTCCACGAATTCATGCTGGAAATCCACCAGCGCATCCACGACCATCGCCAGTCGGGCAAGGGAAAGCACGATGGCCCGGACGAGGCGCTACCCGAACTGGCCCGTGCGCTGGCCGACGAGGCGTGGCTGCTCTGTTTCGACGAGTTCCACGTCACCAACATCGTTGACGCGATGATTTTGGGGCGCCTGTTCACCAACCTGTTCGACCTGGGCGTGGTGGTGGTGGCGACCTCCAACTGGCCGCCCGACATGCTGTACAAGGACGGTCTCCAGCGCGAGCTGTTCCTGCCCTTCATCGCCCTGCTGAAGGAAAAGCTCGACATCCTGTCGCTGGACGGCCCGACCGACTACCGGCTGGACCGGCTGAAGGGCGTGCCGATCTACCATCACCCGCTGGGTACGGCCTCGGACGCTGCCCTTGCGAAAGCCTTTTCCGACCTGACCGGCGGTGCGGCGGGCGAGCCTTGCAGCCTCACGGTGCAGGGACGGCGGGTGGAAATCGCGCGTGCCGCCAAATGCGTGGCCTGGGTCGATTTCTGGGATTTGTGCGGCAAGCCGCTGGGGGCGGCCGACTATCTGGCGATCGCCACCCATTTCCACACGGTTCTGATCGACCATGTGCCCACGATGAAGGACGAACTGCGCAACGAGGCCAAGCGCTTCATGACGCTGATCGATGCGCTGTACGAGCACAAGGTCAACGTCGTCATCGCCGCCGAGGGCCCGCCGGAACGCCTTTATCCCGAAGGCACCCACGCCTTCGAGTTCGAGCGCACGGTCAGCCGCCTGATGGAGATGCAGAGCGAGGACTACCTGCAACGGCAGCATTTGACCTGATCGCTGCTCCGGATCGGTTCTCTCGACCGGGGTTCGCCGCCTTGCCCGGTCCTTCCATGGCTGGTCAAGGCGGCTGTATTTCTCTTGCCGATACAAGAGAAGGAATTTCTTTGCGAGAGTAATAAAATATTCTTTTTGATTGTCAGTCAGCTCGTACAATATTTGCGCGAAAATGGCAATATATTGACAAAATCTCGCCATCAAGTTGATGAATTACGCTCTGAAAATAAACATTTCATTATTTAAATAATAAAGTGGTTTACCCCCTATTGATTGGATTGGTGAAAAAACTACCCTAAATCCGAGGGAATGGTTTTGATCCCGCTCGGAATTATCGCTTTTGGGGGTGGTGGATGTTGGGGTGGTTCGGCAATCAAAAGATGATCGTGAAGATCCTCGCACCGGTGATTCTGCTGCTGGCCTTCATGACGGCGATTGCCGTGACGGCGCTCCAGCGTCTGGAACTGGTTCAGCGGGTCTCGGAATATGCGCTGACCGTCGAGGCGGCACGGCGCGCGACCATTCTCGACGTCGGCCGACATCTCAATGCGGCAACCGTGGCCGAGAAGAACGCCATCATCGAAAAGAACGTCGATGAAATGCGGCGTTTTTCCGCCATGTTCAACGAAGCGATGGCGCGGACCGACAAGGCCGTCGCCGACCTCGCCCTCACCGCGGACAGCGACATCCGCCGCGAAACCGGCGTGAAGATCAAATCGCTGGTCGACGCCTACCGACAGAACGCCCTCAAGGTCATCGACCTGACCATTCAGGGCAAGGATGACGAGGCGTTCGCCCTCAGTTCCGGCGAAGGCGCCAAGACGCGCCGCGCGGCGTCTGAACTGATCGACGAGCGGGTCGAAATCAACCGCAAGGGTGTCGAGAAGGCGATACGGGAAGCCAGCGCCGCCACCGAGCAGACGCGGAGCGTCGTCCTGACGCTCTCCATCGCCGGCATCCTGCTGGGGCTGGGGTTGTCGTTGATCGTCGTGGTGCTTCTGATCACCCGTCCGATGACGCGCATCATCACCGCGATGACCCGCGTGTCGCAGGGCGAACTGGATTTCGCCATCGATGGGACGGAGCGCCGCGACGAGGTCGGCTTGCTCGCCCGCACCCTGGATGTCTTCAAAGGCAGCGCGCTCGAAGTCCGGCGCCTGACCGCCGAGCAGGAGGCACAGAAGGCGCGCGCAGAGGCGGAGCGCAAGGCGGAGATGCGCCGACTCGCCGACCGGTTCGAGGGCAGCGTCAGCGCCATCGTCCAGAATGTGTCCTCGTCCGCCATCCAGATGCAGGGGGCTGCCGGCAGCCTGTCCTCCAGTGCGACCCAGTCGACCGCGCAGGCGACCGCCGTCGCGGCGGCATCGGAACAGTCCAGCGCCAACGTGCAGACGGTCGCCGCGGCAACCGAGGAGCTGGCCGCCTCGATCCTGGAGATCGGGCGTCAGGTGTCGAACCAGAGCGCCATTTCGGCAACCGCCGTGCAGGAGGCCGACCGCACCAACGCCAGCATGCAGCTTCTGGTCGAAACCGCCAACCAGATCGGCGCCGTGGTCGATCTCATCAATTCCATCGCTGGCCAGACCAACCTGCTTGCCCTGAACGCCACCATCGAGGCCGCCCGCGCCGGCGAGGCCGGCAAGGGCTTCGCCGTCGTCGCCAGCGAGGTGAAGGCGCTGGCCAGCCAGACGGCGAAGGCCACCGACGAGATCCAGACGAAGGTGAAGCAGATCCAGGGCGCCACCACCGGTGCGCGGGAAGCGGTGGCCGGCATCGCCGGGATCATCGGCCGGATGAGCGAAATCTCGTCGGCCATCGCCGCCGCCATCGAGGAGCAGAATGCGGCGACCTCCGAAATCTCCAACAATGTCGCCCAGGCGGCGCGCGGCAGCGAGCAGGTGTCCACCAACATCGTCGGCGTGACCAGGGCCGCCACCGAAACCGGTGCCGCCGCCGATCAGGTTCTGAGCACCGCCAACGGGCTGGCGAAGGAGGCGGATCGGCTGAAGGCGGAGGTCGGCAACTTCATCGCCACCGTCCGCGCCGCCTGACCGTACCCGCATCCGCACCCACGTTCGTCGTCCTCAACCCTCCCGTCGAACCGGCCCGGCATCATTGTTGGTCCGGTCCGGCGGGCGGATTTTCTTCGTCTCCGGATTGTGGCTGTTGCGGCCCGGAAACCTTTTTTGCGAATCCTGCGCTGGGAACGGATGACTTCCTCTGGCTTGGCTGTTCATGCCAGGTAACGTCATTCCAGGGCGGGGCATCCACGATGAAGACGCGTTTAGTTGTGCTCGGCTGCCTGCTGGCGGCCGCGATGGCCGGCTGTACCCCAACTCCGAATTTACAGACGAGGACGACCACTTTCATGCCGGCAACCGACGCCGGAAAACGCTGCGTCGCCCAATGCCAGCAGACGAGGCAGCTGTGCAACGCCGCGGTCGAATTGGGGTACCAGACCTGCATGGCCGAAGGGCTGACCCGTGCGCATGCCGCATATTACGAGTACAAGAAAAATCTTCCCAAAGGTGCGAAGCATGAAAGGCGAATTGGGGACTTTGAAAGTGAAATTCATTGCTACCGATTGAGCAGCTGTTCCCAGGATTACGATGAGTGTTTTGTGAGCTGCGGCGGCCGCATGGAGATGCAGACCTATTGTGTGAGCAATTGCAAACTGATGAAGCCGCCGCAGTCGGATGGGTCCAAGGTGGGGCCTGTCAGGGTGGTGCAATAGCCGCCGCCCGCCGCCGCAGCTCTTCGAAATCGCGGCCGGCATGGTGGGAGGAGCGGGTCAGCGGCGTCGCCGACACCATCAGGAAGCCCTTCGCCCGCGCCACCGTCGCATAGCGCTCGAATTCCTCGGGCGTGACGTGGCGGGCGACCGGGTGATGGGTGGGGGTGGGGCGGAGATACTGGCCGATGGTCAGGAAATCGACGCCCGCCGCCCGCAGATCGTCCATCACCTGCAACACCTCCGCCGGCTCCTCGCCCAGCCCGACCATGATGCCGGACTTGGTGAAGATGCCTGGGTCGCGCTCCTTCACCCGCTCCAGCAGGCGGAGCGAGCCGTAATAGCGGGCACCCGGCCGCACCTCGGCATAGAGCCGCGGCACAGTCTCCAGATTGTGGTTGTAGACGTCGGGGCGGGCATCGGCGACCGCCTCCACCGCCCCTGGCTTGTTGCGGAAATCGGGGGTCAGCACCTCCACCGTCGTGGCGGGGGCGGTCTCGCGCAGGCGGCGGATGCAGCGGGCGAAATGCGCGGCACCGCCGTCCGGCAGGTCGTCGCGGTCGACCGAGGTGATGACGACATGGGCAAGGCCCAGCTTGCTCACCGCCTCGGCCAGCCGGTCCGGCTCGTGGGGGTCGAGCGCGTCCGGCCGGCCGGTGGCGACGTTGCAGAAGGCGCAGGCCCGCGTGCACACGCTGCCCAGGATCATCACCGTGGCGTGCCGCTTGCTCCAGCACTCGCCGATGTTGGGGCAGGCGGCCTCCTCGCAGACCGTGTTCAGGCCGTGGCGGCGGACGAGCGACCGGGTGTCCTCGAACGCCGCACCGGCGGGCGCGCGGGCGCGGAGCCAGGCCGGCTTCTCGGGCCGGTGTTCCGGGCGGGGTGCATGCAGCGCGGGCAGGGCCATCAGTGGACAAGCTCCGGCTGTTCGGCTGCCGCGGCCACGGCTTGCGGCTGCACGATGATCTTCACGTTGCGGTCCTTGTGGGCGACCAACTCCTCGAAGCCGCCGCTGACGATGTCGCTCAGCGTGATGCGGCCGGTGATCAGCGGCTGCACGTCGATCCGGCCGTCGGCGATGAAGCGGATGACGTCGGCGAACTCGCCATTGTAGGCCAGCGAGCCGATGATCTGCTTCTCGGTGGCGACGATCTCGAAGAAGTTGAAAGAGCTGGGTTCCTCGAAGATGCCGACCAGAACCGTCTTGCCGGCCTTGCGGATCACGTCGATGGCGAGCTTGGCGGTGTCGCGGTGGCCGATGCACTCGAACGACACGTCGGCACCGTAGCCGCCGGTCAGCGCCTTGACCTCCGCCACCGCGTCGCACTCCTTGGGATCGAGCACGAGGGAGGCGCCGACCTCCAGCGCCTTGGCCTTGCGGGCGGCGGACATCTCCAGAACGATGATCCGCCCGGCTCCCGCCGCCTTCGCGCACATGATGGTGCAGAGCCCGATGGTGCCGGCACCGACCACCACCACCGTCTCGCCGACGATGCTGCCGGCCTTCTTCACCGCATGCATGCCGACCGCCAGCGGCTCGATCAGGGCGCCGGCCTCGGTCGGGAAGCCGTCGGGCAGCTTGTAGAGCAGTTCTGCCGGGACGTTGACCAGACTGGCGAAGGCGCCGTTGTTCATCAGGCCGGTGAAGGCCAGTTTCTCGCAGATGTTGTACATGCCGTGCTTGCAGTAATAGCACTCGCCGCAATGCTGGCAGGCGTCGGCCGCCACCCGGTCGCCGACGCTGAACCCGGTCACGCCCTCGCCGAGCACCGCGATCTCGCCGCTGAACTCGTGGCCGAGGATGCACTGGCCCTTCAGGCCGGTCAGCGGGTGCGGGGTGTCGACCGGGATGAAGACCGGGCCGGCGACATACTCATGCAGGTCGGACCCGCAGATGCCGCACCAATGCACCTTGATCTGCACCCAGCCGGCGGGCGGCGCGCCCGGCAGCGGCACGTCCTCGACCCGGATGTCCTTGCGGCCATGCCAGACGGCGGCCTTCATCGACGCTGCACTCATGGTGTTGTCCTCCGGTTTTATCGTTGTGGGGCGAGTGTCTGCTGCGGTCAGGCGAACACCATCCCGCCATCGACCAGCAGGGACTGGCCGGTCATGAAATCGCTGTCGGACGAGGCGAGGAAGCGGGCAACGCCGACCAGATCTTCCGCCCGCGACGGCCGGCCCAGCACGGCGCCGGCGGCGAACATGTCGAAGGCCTCGTTCTCCGACTTGGTGATGCCGGTGTCGCGGAAGCCCTGGTCGATGATCTTCCACATCTCGGTCGCCACCACGCCGGGGCAGATGGCGTTGGCGGTGATGCCGTCCTTGCCGAAGCCGCGGGCGGCAGCCTGGGTCAATGCCACCACGGCGAATTTGCTGGCGGAGTAATGGGCCAGCGGCTCGTAGCCCTGCTTGCCGGCGATGGAGGCGGTGTTGACGATCTTGCCGCCGCCGCCCTGTTTCCTGAACGTCTTGATCGCTTCCTGCATGCCGATCAGCACGCCCAGCGCGTTGACGTCGTTGACCGTGTGCCAGTCGTCCTCGGTGATGTCGAGGAAGGGCTTGGTCTGGGCGATGCCGGCATTGTTGAAGAGGACATCGAGCCGGCCATGGGCCTTCACCGTCTCGTCGATCATGCGGCGGACGGCGGCGCGGTCGCGGACATCGACGATGACGGCGATGGCGCTGCCGCCGGCCGTACGGATGGCTTCGGCGACCTGTTGAGCGTCGGCCTCGTTGCGGTCGGCGATGGTCAGCTTGGCACCGTCGGCGGCGAGCGCCTTGGCGATGGTGGCGCCGATGCCGCGGCCGGCGCCGGTGACGATGATGCACTTGTTCTTGAGATCGGGCATGAACGGTCTCCTGCCGGCGCGCTGGCGGTCAGCCGCACGCCGGTGGCGAGGGGGTCGGGAACCGGGGATAGGGGGCGGGAAGGGGGCTGGCCTCCTCAGTCCGCCTTGGCGATGTGGTCCTTCAGCAGCGCGTTCACCTTGCCGGCCGCCTCCATCTGCACCATGTGGCCGGCGCCGGGGAGGATGGCGACCTGGGCGGTGTTCGCCAGCGCCTGGGCATGATCGGCGGGGATGACGCGGTCCTCCTCGCCCCACACCACCAGCGTCGGCGTCCTGGCATCCGCGATGCCGGAGGCGAGCACGCTGGCCTGCCGGCCCTCGGCGAACAGCGAGGCCGACAGCGCCCGCAGCGCCTCGTCCACACCGTCCAGCCGCTTGTACTTCAGGAGGTCGTCAACCATCTGGCGGCTGACAAGGCCGCGGTCGGCGAACAGCGTCTCCAGGACCGGTTTCAGGTCGCGGCGCGATGTCGCACCAACGAAGCCCTGGATGTAGCCGTGGTCGATCTGCTCGCCCAAACCGGCCGACGCGATCAGCGACAGCGACGCCACCCGCCCCGGCGCGTCGAGTGCCGTGCGCATCGACACCGCCCCGCCCATCGAATGGCCGACGAAATGGGCGCGCTCCACCCCGACCGCATCGAGGAAGCCCAGCACCGCCTTCGACAGGCCGGACAGGCTGGGATCGGCGATCTGCTTGTTCGACTGGCCGTGGCCGGGCAGGTCGAGCGCGTAGACGGTGGCCTTCTCCGCCAGCGCGTCGATGGTGAACAGCCAGTTGTCGAGATCGCCGCCGAAGCCGTGGACGAGCAGGACGGTCGGCCCGGTCTCGCCCCGCTTGGCATAGCGGATGGTTCCGGCCGGCGTTTCCGCGGTGTGGTATTGCGGGCCGGCCTCGGCGTCGCCGTCGTCTTCGCTGGCCGGGACGGCATAGGCGCTGATGAAGGCATCGATGTCGTCGTCGGGCACGTCGGGGTCGGCCAGCACGGCGATCAGCGCCTTGACCGGGTAGACTGTGCCGGGCTCGCCCAGCACGCGGCGCAGCACGCCGGTTTCGCCCGCCTCGACCACATTGGTGATCTTGTCGGTCTCGACCTCCAGCAGTTCATCGCCGATGGAGATGGTGGATCCCGGCCGCTTCAGCCAGCCGGTGACCTTGCCTTCCGACATGGACAGGCCCCATTTCGGCATGACGATGGGCTTGATGCGCTCGTTCAACATGGAACTCGGTCTCCTGGGAATGCTTTTTTGCTTGGTGCACACCCCTCCCGTCACTCCCGCTGAGGCGGGAATGAGGGGGGTGGGGCGGCTCGTGCGTGCTGTGTGGTGTGAGGCCGGTCTGTTACGCCGCGATCCGCGGCGATGCGCCCTTGGGCGACAGGGTGCGCTTCACGGCGCTGGCGATGCTGTCGGCGCTGGGAACGTACAGATCCTCCAACGAGGGCGCGAAGGGCACCGGGGTGTGCGGGGCGGTGACCATCTGGATGCCGGCCTTCAGCGCCCCGAAGGCGTTCTGGCCGACGAAGGCGGCGATGTCGGTGGCGAGGTTGCAGCGTGGGTGCGCCTCGTCGACCACCACCAGCCGGCCGGTGCGCTCCACACTCTCGACGATGGTGTCCCAGTCGATGGGCGACAGGGTGCGCAGGTCGATCACCTCGGCCTCTGTGCCGTCCTTCACCAGCGTCGCCGCCGCCTCCATCGCGCGGTGGACGGTCAGGCCGTAGCTGACGATGGTCACGTCGTCACCATCGCGCAGCACGTTCGCTTCGCCGAAGGGGATGGCGTAGCTCTCGGCCGGAACCTCGCATTCCAGGCCGTAGAGATTCTTGTGCTCGCAGAAGATGACGGGATCGTTGTCGCGGATCGACTGGATCAGCAGGCCCTTGGCGTCATAGGCGTTGCTGGGGCAGACCACCTTCAGGCCAGGAATGTGGGTGAACAGCGGGGTGAGCATCTGCGAATGCTGGGCGGCGGCGCGGAAGCCGGCGCCGACCATGCCGCGGATCACCACCGGGGTTTCGGCCTTGCCGCCGAACATGTAGCGGAACTTGGCGGCCTGGTTGAAGATCTGGTCGAAGCAGACGCCCATGAAGTCGAGGAACATCAACTCCGCCACCGGCCGCAGCCCGCAGGCGGCGGCCCCGACGGCGGCACCGATATAGGCGGATTCCGACAGCGGCGTGTCCATCAGCCGGTCGCCATGCTTGGCGTACAGACCCTTGGTGACGCCCAGCACGCCGCCCCAGGCGTCGTCCTCGCCCTGGGCGCCGGTGCCGCCGACGATGTCCTCGCCCATGACGATGACGGTGGGGTCGCGGCGCATCTCCAGATCCAGGGCCTCGTTGATCGCCTGCTTCATGCTGATCTTGCGGGACATGTGTTTCCTCCGCGCGTTTCGCGTTTCTTGAATGGGCTCAGTAGGCGACGTAGACGTGGCTCAGTAGGCGACGTAAACGTCGCGCAGCAGGTCTTCCGGCGCCGGCAGCGGGGCGGCCTTGGCGGCGCGCGTGGCGTCCTCGATCAGCGCGTTCACCTCGCGGTCGATGGCCTGCAGCTCGTCGCGGCCGATCACCCCGGCCTCGACCACCCGTTCCGACAGGATGGTCAGGCAATCGCGGGACGCGCGGATCGCCTCCAGCTCGCCCTTGGCGCGGTAGGTCTGGGCGTCGCCCTCGAAATGGCCGTAGAAGCGGACCATGTTGCATTCCAGCAGCGCCGGGCCGCCGCCGTCGCGGGCGCGGCGGATGATCTCGCCGGCTGCCTCGTACACCGCGAAGAAGTCGGTGCCGTCCACCGTGACGCCCGGCATGCCGAAGCCGGTGGCGCGGTCGACGTAGCTGTCGCAGGACACCGCCCACTCCATCGCGGTGGATTCGGCATAGCCGTTGTTCTCCACCACGAAGACCACCGGCAGGTTCCACACCGCGGCGAGGTTCAGGCTCTCCAGGAAGGTGCCCTGGTTGGACGCGCCGTCGCCGACGAAGGTGATGCCGACGCCGCGGTCGCCGCGCACCTTGGCGGCCAGCGCCGCGCCGCAGATCAGCGGAGCGCCGGCGCCGAGGATGCCGTTGGCGCCCATCATGCCCTTGGACAGGTCGGCGATGTGCATCGACCCGCCCTTGCCCCGGCAGGCGCCGGTGCTGCGGCCGTAGATCTCCGCCATCATCGCATGGACATCGACGCCCTTGGCGATGCAGTGGCCGTGGCCGCGGTGGGTGGAGGCGATGCGGTCGTTGTCGTTCAGGTGCATCATGATGCCGGTGGCGCAGGCCTCCTCGCCGGCATAGAGATGGACGAAGCCGGGGATGTCGCCCTTGGCGAAATCGACGTGCAGCCGCTCCTCGAACTCGCGGATCGTCCGCATGGTGCGGTAGGCCTTCAGCAGCTCGTCCTTGCCGAGGGGGAAGGGATTCTGGGCCATGAGGTGTTTTCTCCCTGGAGTGTGTTTGATGTTTAGAAGGCGGCGGCGACGGGCACCGGGGTGCCGGTCAGCAGCCGGTTCTGGCCGGCGTGCCGCATGACCGCGGCGACGTTGACCGTGCGGAAGGCGTCGTCCCGGAGCGTCAGGGACAGACGGTCGCGTTCGCTGAAGGACAGCTCGCGCTCCCCATCCAGCGCGACCGAGCCGGCGGTGACCTCCGGCACGAAGGCCACGCTGGCCGGCATGCGGCGCCAGTCGGTGACGCCGACCCGGGCCATCATTCCTGGCGCGATGGGAGCGTTGAGGGTGGTGATGCCCCTGCGGCAATCGCCGGCACCATCGCCATTGGGCGACAGCCGCACCATCAGGCCGCCGCTCTCGTCGCGGCCGACGGGTTCCAGCAGGCCGGCGATGGCCGACATGCCGATCACCTCCGGGTCGGCGAAGGTGACGTAGAGTTCGCGGAAATTCTCGGTCCGCCACAGGGCGCGGGCGCCGATGTAGCGCTCCGTCACCAGGGCGACATCGACCAGCGCCATCTCGGTGACGGTGGCGCCGGTCGCCCCGCTGTCGAGCGACACGTCGATCCGCTTGTTGGCGGCAAACGCGATGTGCGGCGGCACCCGCCCGGTGACCGCCAGCCCGGTGGCGAGCCCGGTGATCGTCGGCTCGCGATGTTCGGGGAAGGCGTTGTTGGTGCCGGTGGAGATGCCGGCGATGGGCACCGTCCCGCATTCCGCCGCCACCGCCCGATGGGTGCCGTCGCCGCCCAGCACCACCAGAGCCGACACGCCGGCCCGCCGCATCTCCGCGGTGGCGCGGTGGGTGTCGGCGACGGTGCCGGTGACCGGCATGGAGACGGTGTGGAGGGCAGGGTAGATGTCCTGGCCGCCCGAGGCGCCATTCCCCCTGGCCCGCATCAGGCCGCGCTCGACATGGGCGCGGATGCCGCCATTCTCCGGCATCATCAGCACGTCGCGGACGCCGCAGGCACGCAGCGCCGCCAGCACACGCAGCAGGATGTTCGCCCGGTCGGCGATCTGCAGGCTGGTGGCGTTGGCGACGACCCGGCGGATATCGCGGGCTGAAACCGGATTGGCGACGATGCCGACGACCGGAGCCAAGATGGCGCCTCCCCCTCGCTGATGCGCGCCGTTGATCGACGCGCGGTTCGAGGGAGTAAGAGCAACCGCCGTGCCAGATGGTCAGTTTAGCGGATTTTCTTGATTTTCAACGGTTGGAGGTGGTGCGGCGGGGTGGGGCGTTGCAACACCTGTTGCACGGACTGTTGCGCCGCCGGTGCAACAGGTGTGGCGCTTCATGCGTGAGATTGGAACCATCCCGCCGCACTCCGGCATTCCACCGTTGCGCAACACCCGTCTTGCCAAGCACTTGTCCGCCGCTCTAGCTTCCTTTGGTCATACCAATGAACCGTCCAGCGGGGAGGACAACACCCATGACCGTCATCGCCACCACCCGGCCGCGTGCGGCCCTGACCGAGGAGGCCCGGGCCGAGCTGTCGGCTCTGCTGGGCGACCGGTTCACCACCTCCCTGCCGGTGCGCGAGCATCACGGCAAGGACGAATCCTATCACACCCCCTTCCCGCCGGACGGCGTCGCCTTCGCCAACTCGACCGAAGAGGTCAGCGCAATCGTCAGGATCTGCGCGAAGCACAAGCTGCCGATCATCCCCTTCGGCACTGGCACCTCGCTGGAAGGCGGCATCGCCGCGCTGGCCGGCGGCATCACCATCGACCTGTCGGGCATGCAGCAGATCCTGCGCGTCAGCCCGGAGGATCTGGACGTGACCGTCCAGGCCGGCGTGACCCGCAAGCAGCTGAACGAGCACCTGCGCGACACCGGCCTGTTCTTCCCCATCGATCCCGGCGCCAACGCCTCGCTGGGCGGCATGTCGGCGACCAGGGCCAGCGGCACCAACGCCGTGCGCTACGGCACCATGCGCGAGAATGTGCTGGGCCTGACCGTGGTGCTGGCCGACGGCCGCGTCATCAAGACCGGCGGGCGGGCGCGCAAGTCGGCGGCCGGCTATGACCTGACCCGGCTGTTCGTCGGTTCCGAAGGCACGCTCGGCATCATCACCGAGGTGACGCTGAAGCTCTACGGCATCCCGGAAGCCATCTCGTCCGCCGTCTGCGCCTTCCCGACCATCAAGGGTGCCGTCGACACGGTGATCCAGACCATTCAGGTCGGCGTGCCGGTCGCCCGCATCGAACTGCTGGACGAGGTGCAGATCGACGCCGTCAACAAATACTCCAAGCTCGACTACGCCGTCGCCCCGACCCTGTTCTTCGAGTTCCACGGCACCGAGGCCGGGGTGAAGGAGCAGGCGGAGATGGTGGCCGCCATCGCCGCCGAGCATGGCGGGATGGAGTTCGCCTGGGCCACCCGGCCGGAGGACCGCTCGAAGCTGTGGCAAGCCCGGCACGACGCCTACTACGCGGCACTCGCCTTGCGTCCGGGGTCGAAGGGCTGGCCGACCGACGTCTGCGTGCCGATCTCGCGGCTTGCCGACTGCATCCTGGAGACCAAGCAGGATCTGGCGGGGTCCAACATGCTGGCCCCGATGGTCGGACATGTCGGCGATGGCAACTTCCACCTCGTCTATGTCCTCGACCCCGAGAACCCGGCGGAGCTGGCCGAGGCGCAGCGCCTTGCCGACAAGATGGTGACCCGTGCGCTGGAGATGGGTGGCACCTGCACCGGCGAGCACGGCATCGGCTACGGCAAGATGGCCTTCCTGGAGCAGGAAACCGGCGAAGCGTTCAACGTCATGGGCGACCTGAAGCGGGCCTTCGATCCGGACAACCTGCTGAATCCGGGCAAGGTGGTGCGGGTGTAAGGGGGCCTCGGCCCCCTCCTTCCCCTCACCGGAACTTCGGCCGCCGCCCCGCCTTCAGCGCCTGCACCGCCTGGTCCAGCGTCTGGAGGAACTGCGACTTGTCGCGCTGGCTCATCGGGGCGTTGCCGCCGCTGACCACGCCCATGTCGCGCAGATCCTGCATCAGCGCGCGGGTCGCCAGTGCCGAACCGACGCTGTCGGGCGTGAAGGGGCGTCCGGTCGGGCCGATCACCACCGCGTCGCGTTTCACGCAGCGGTCGGCCAACTGGATGTCCGCCGTCACCACGACGTCGGTCGGACCGGCATGCTCGGCGATCCAGTTGTCGGCGGCGTCGAAGCCGTCGCTGACCACCACCAACTCCGCCATGCACTCCGTCGGCAGGCGCAGCGGCGCGTTGGCGACCAGCCAGACCTTGGAGCCGGTGCGGCCGGCGACCTTGTAGACCTCGGCCTTGACCGGGCAGGCGTCGGCATCGACGTAGATTTCGACCTTGGGACTGACCAATCCTGTTCCTCCTGTCGCCGCCCGGCCCCCGCCGGGTGGCTCAACAAGGTTTCATGCAAGGCCCTTATGCGCTAAAACCAGTCCCTAGCGACAGGGTGCCGTAGAACCATCGGGATGGGGCGGCGCCAATTCTCACATTTTTTCGGAAGGTCGGAGCGGCGCATGGCGTCCTACCAGTATGTCTATGTCATGAAGGGCCTGACCAAGGTCTATCCTGGCGGCAAGAAGGTTCTCGACAACGTCTGGCTCTCGTTCCTGCCGGGTGTGAAGATCGGCGTGCTCGGCGTCAACGGTTCCGGTAAGTCGACCCTGATGAAGATCATGGCCGGGCTGGACAAGGACTACTCCGGCGAGGCCTGGGTGGCCGAGGGCGCCAAGGTCGGCTACCTGCCGCAGGAGCCGCAACTCGACCCGACCAAAAACGTCCATGAGAACGTCATGGAAGCGCTGGGCGAGACCAAGGCGCTGCTCGACCGCTTCAACGAAGTGTCGAACCTGATGGCCGACCCGGACGCCGACTTCGACGCGCTGCTGGCCGAACAGGGCGAGCTGCAGGAGAAGATCGACGCGGCCGACGCCTGGGACATCGACCGCACGGTCGAGATCGCCATGGACGCGCTGCGCTGCCCGCCGGGCGACGCCGACGTGACCAAGCTGTCGGGCGGCGAGAAGCGCCGCATCGCGCTGTGCAAGCTGCTGCTCGAGAAGCCCGACCTGCTGCTGCTCGACGAACCGACCAACCATCTCGACGCCGAATCGGTCGCTTGGCTGCAGAAGCATCTGGAGGACTACAAGGGCACCGTCGTGCTGGTCACCCACGACCGCTACTTCCTCGACAGCGTCACCGGCTGGATCCTCGAACTCGACCGCGGGTCGGGGATTCCGTGGGAAGGCAACTACTCGTCCTGGCTGGAGCAGAAGCAGAAGCGCCTGGAGCAGGAAGGCCGCCAGGAAGAGTCGCGCCAGAAGCAGCTGGCCACCGAACTGGAGTGGATCCGGCAGAGCCCGCGCGCCCGTCAGGCCAAGAGCAAGGCGCGCATCACCGCCTACGAGACCTTGCTGGCCGAAAGCGGCAAGGAGCAGTCCGGCGAGACCCGGATTGTCATCCCGGTGCCGCCGCGCCTCGGCAACGTCGTCATCGAGGCGGAGAGCATCGCCAAGGGCTTCGGCGACCGGCTGCTGATCGACGGGCTGTCCTTCCGGCTGCCGCCGGGCGGCATCGTCGGTGTCATCGGCCCGAACGGCGCCGGCAAGACCACGCTGTTCCGCATGATCACCGGGCAGGACGGGCCGGATGCCGGCACCTTCCGCGTCGGCGACACGGTGAAGCTCGGCTATGTCGACCAGAGCCGCGACAGCCTCGACGCCAAGAAGACGGTGTGGGAGGAGATCTCCGACGGGCTGGATCTGGTCGAGCTGGGCAAGAAGACCATGCCCAGCCGCGCCTATGTCTCCAGCTTCAACTTCCGCGGTCCCGACCAGCAGAAGAAGGTCGGGCAGCTGTCAGGCGGTGAGCGCAACCGCGTCCACCTCGCCAAGATGCTGAAGTCCGGCGCCAACGTCCTGCTGCTCGACGAACCGACCAACGATCTCGACGTCGATACGCTGCGGGCGCTGGAAGACGCGTTGCAGAGCTTCGCCGGCTGCGCCGTGGTCATCAGCCACGACCGCTGGTTCCTCGACCGCATCGCCACCCACATCCTGGCCTTCGAGGGCGAAAGCCACGTCGAATGGTTCGAGGGCAACTTCCAGGATTACGAGGTCGACAAGAAGCGCCGCCTGGGCGCCGACGCCGACCAGCCGCACCGCATCAAGTACAAGCCGCTGGTGCGTAGCTGATCCTGGCTGCCGATCCTGGTGGCTGAACGGAAAAGGCCGCCCCTCCGATTGGAAGGGGCGGCCTTTTCCATATCCGTGAACGGTCAGTCCGGTCAGCGGGTCACATCGTCCGTCCGGTCGGAGAGCGGATTGCGGGTGCTCTTGTCCCGCGTGTCCTCGATCTCCACCTCGGTGCGGCGGACGGTGTCGCGGACGCTTTGGGCGCGTTCCTCGACATCCTTGCGGACCACGACGGTTTCGCGGACATGGGCGGTCTTGCTGACCACCGCTTCCTCGTCGGTCTCCGTCACCTCGATGGTGCGCTCGCGGAAGGCGTCGGCCGGAACCTCGCTGCTGCCCCCGACTAGGCCGCCGGGGCGGCGCTCGACGGTGACGGTCTCGTCGCGCAGACGGACCTGTTCCTCGACCGGCGTCTCGACGACATAGCTTCGGACGCGGACGCCGCCGCGCTCGACGCTGCGCTTGCCGATGTTGACCTGCTCCTCGACGATCGGGATCTGCTCTTCCCGTTCGGCGCTGCCGATCCGGGTGCTGTCGGCGTTCACGTCGCGCATGGCGGCGGCGGCTCCGGTCAGCCCGGCCGCAGTGCCCGCTGTCGTGCTGCCCATCGTCGTGGCGCCCGTGGTGTCGATGGCGGTGCGGCCCGGCGAGTAGCGCACACGCTCCTCCTCCGCCGACTGGTCATCGTAGTAAGCGGCGGTTTCGTCGTAGCCGGCCCAGCCGGAGTCGCGGTAGGCGCTGCCGCGTTCCTCGACATCCACCACGTTGCCGCGCTCCAGCACGTCCATGGCGCGGTCGACATCCTCCTCTTCCAGCCGCAGTTTCAGCAACGATCCGCCGCGGCGCACGCCTTCGGCATAGACCTGCGCATCCTGGTTCGGGATGCCCCAGCCGGTCAGCCGGGCCAGCATTCCGCCGGATCCGCTGCCGGTCATGACGCCGCCGGACCCCATCGTGCCCATGCCCGCTCCGGCGCCCAGGCCGCTTTCCATGCCGAGCCCGGTGCCCGGCACCGTGTTGGGCGAGGCGACATAGCCGGTGGACAGGTCGGTGCGGGCCATGCCGCTCGCAGCACCGATGGAGCTGTCGCCGGTCAGGGAGCCGGCGGCGGTCCCGGTGGGGGAGCCGCCGAGATCCCTGTCGCCCCAGCCGCCGCTGGACAGGTCGCTGTGCGACAGGATTTCGATGACGCTTGACTCGAAACCGGCGGCCTGCAGATCGCGGGATGCCGTTTCGGCGTCGGATCGGTGGTCGTAGAGGGCAACGATGGTTTTGGTCATCGGTCTCACTCCTCGGGCGAAGTCTGATTGGGGGATCGGACGGGGGAGGGCGGGGCGGTCACACGCTCCACCACCGCGTCTTCGGAACGCAGGGTGACGGGTTGCTCGACCTCGACGGTCCGCCGGTTCTTGCGGATGTGCAGCTCTTCGCGGAGCACCAGGCGCCGCTCCACCACCAGCACCTCCTCCACCAGCGGGATCACCGTGACGTCCCCCTCCTGGCGGATGCCGGGATGGGCGTCGATCTCGCGGTCGATGGGGACGCGGGTGACGGTGGCCTCCTCATGCTCCAGCGCTTCGCGGACGATCTGCTCGCGTTCGGACACGCGGGTGGTGACGCGGACGCGGCTTCGCTCGACCCGCTGCTTGCCGACGGTCACCGACTCGTCGTGCAGGGGAATGACCGCATCGCCGCCGTCGCTGCGCCGGGCGGGTGGCGGTCCGGTGTCGGCCGTCATGGCGGCGGGTGCCGCCGGGTCAGCGGAACAGGAGATAAAGGACGACCGCGACCACGATCAGTCCGATGATGATCCACATCCAGTTCATGCCGGAACTGCCGGCTCCACCATTGGCGCCGTCATACACGCCAACTTTCCTGGGCTTCTGCTCGTCTGCCATGGGAGCCTCCTTCCGGGGTGGACCGGAGGGTTGCGTCCCCGTCCGGTGTGCTCCCTTCAAACAGGAGGTCGGTTGGATCGTTCCGCGAACGTTTCGGTGAATCAACGATCCTGTGCAATCAAACTGTTTGGCGGAGTTCCGAACGGCCGCCGGTGTCAGCCTGCCATCTTCTGGTGTTCCAGGAAGGCGGTCTTCAGCAGCGCCTTCAGGTCGTCGCCATACTGGTGGAAGCGGACGGACAGCTGCCCGCGCTCCTCGTCGCGGTGCAGGACGACGAGGTTGGCGACGGCGGCCACCTCCTGCTGGTCGGCCAGCACGACGCGGGCCTGGAAGGTCTGGCCGCGCTGGTAGGGCTGGTTGACCGCCAGCAGGCAGAGTCCGCCGACCGACCAGTTGCGGGCGGGGAAGCTGCCATGGTCGGTGTGGACGACCATGCCGGGGCGGACGAAGCGCTTCTGCCGCCGCCGTTCTTCCGGCGGGGGCGGGGGGAAGGGGCTGGTGGCGCCGGTGATGTCGATGCCGGAGCGGTCGGTCAGCGCATTGTTGAACACGGCACCGCGCACGATTGCCGGCCCCATGGTGGAGTCGCGCAGGTCGGCGTCGGAGAAGTCGGCGCCCTCGAAATTGGCCGGCCAGTCGCGGCCGCCGGCCAGCGGCACCGGCCGGGCATCGACCCCGTTCATCAGCGTGTGAGCCAGATAGGCGCGGCGCAGGGTGGCCCCGCGCAGCACGGCGTCGCGCAGGTCGGCCTCGTCGAGGTCGATGTAGGACAGCTCGGCCATCTCCAGGCTGGCCTTGGTCAGCCGGGCGCCCGGCAGGCGGCAGCGGCGCAGGCGGGCCGCCGCCAGCGTCCGCCCATGCAGGTCCGCCCCCGCCACCGACACGAGGTCGAGGTCGAGCCGGGCCCCCTCCGCCCCGCCGCTGTCGACCCAGCGCTCGTGCCGCTCCACCAGCTCCAGGAATTCGGCGACCGGCATCGCGCTGTAGCTGGGGCGGACGATGGCGTCGGGCGGCAGGGCGAAGGGGATGAAGGTGCGGGTCAGGGTGGCGTGGTCCATCACCGTGTTGCCGAACACCGCCCCGTCGAGGTTGGCGCCGCAGAAATCGGTGCCCATCAGCACGGCGGAGGTCAGCTCCGCGCCCGTCAGGTCGGCGTCGTTCAGATCGGCGCCGGTCAGGTCGCAGCCGGAGAAATTGGCGCCGGCCAGGATCGACCGCTCCATCTTCGCTTCGGTCAGCCGGGTGGTGCCGGTGCCGCGGGTGGAGGTCCGGCCACTGCCCTCTTGGCCGCCCTCCTGGCCGCTGCTGTCCACCAGCTCGCCCGCGCGGAAATCGGCACCGCGCAGGTTGGCATCGGTCAGCAGGGCGCGGTGCAGGTTGGCGCCGCGCAGGTCGGCGCCGGTCAGGACGGCGCCGGTCAGGTTCACCGCCTCCATGTCGGCGCCGAACAGGTCGGCCTGCGACAGGTTTGCCTTCACCATGCGGGCGTTGCTGAGGTTGGCCCCGGCCAGCTTGGCGCCGGCCAGCGACACGCGCTCCAGATTCAGCCGCGAGAGATCGCGGAAGCTGAGGTCGGCGCGCCGACCGCTGGACGGCCGTTTCAGCCATGCCTGATGCGCCTGGATGATCGTCCGGAGTTCGTCGATCTCTTTCGGATCGCGTTCGGCCATGGCGTCGGGTTCCCGGATCCAACCGTATGACGAAAGACAGCAGAGTCGCTGCAACGATAGCCCGTTCGGACAGGCGCGTCACTGCTTCTGAATGCTCTGGAGCAAATCGCTCCGTTCGGCGTTCTGTTGCCGCAGCTCCATCCGGGGCGGACTCCCTGCAGGATGACCGACGTGGCCGGACCAGACCGTTCTCTCGATCTGCTGAACTTCTTCCTAGCCGACGTGCGGGATGGGCTCGGCCCTTATCTGGCGATCTATCTGCTGACCGTCCAGCATTGGAACGAGGCGGACATCGGGCTGGTGATGACGCTCGCCGGGCTGGCGGGAATCGCAGCCCAGGTGCCGGCCGGAGCGCTGGTCGACGGCACCCGCTACAAGCGCGCGGTGATCGTCGTCGCAGCGCTTCTGGTGACGGTGGGCTCGCTGACCCTGCCCTGGCTGAACAGCTTCACCGTCGTCGCCGTGCTGCAATCGGCGGTGGGCGCCGCCGGAGCGGTCTTCCCGCCGGCCATCGCGGCAATCACGCTGGGTATGCTGGGGCCGCGCGCCTTCGTCCGCCGGGTCGGACGCAACGAATCCTTCAACCATGCCGGCAATGCGGTGGCGGCCCTGCTCGCCGGTCTGGCCGCCTATGCCTTCGGACCCATCGCGGTGTTCTGGCTGATGACCGCGATGGCGCTGTGCAGCATCGCCGCCACCGCCGGCATTCCCGCCAATGCCATCGACCATGCGGTCGCCCGCGGGCTCCATGGCGCCAACCATGGCGGCGACCGGGAGAGCCCGTCCGGTCTGCGCGTCATCCTCAGCTGCCGGCCGCTGCTGATCTTCGGCGGATGCGCCGCCCTCTTCCATTTCGCCAATGCGGCGATGCTGCCGCTGGTCGGCCAGAAGCTGGCGATGAAGGATCCGGCGCTGGGCACCAGCCTGATGTCCTTCTGCATCGTCGCGGCACAGCTGGTCATGGTGCCGATGGCGATGCTGGTGGGCGCCAGGGCCGACCGCTGGGGGCGCAAGCCCCTGCTGCTGGCCGCCTTCCTGGTGCTGCCCCTGCGCGGTGTCCTCTACACCCTGTCGGACAATTCCGCCTGGCTCGTCGGCGTCCAACTGCTGGACGGGGTCGGCGCCGGGCTGTTCGGTGCGCTGTTCCCGCTGGTGGTCGCCGACCTGACCGAGGGGACCGGGCGCTTCAATGTCAGCCAGGGCGCAATCGCCACCCTCCAGGGCATCGGCGCCTCGCTCAGCACCGCCGCCGCCGGGCAGATGGTGGTGCGGGAGGGCTACAGCGCCGCCTTCCTGATGCTGGCCGCGGCTGCGGGCGTGGCCCTGCTGCTCGCGGCGCTGCTTCTGCCGGAGACCCGCAATGTCGGTGCTGCGGAGGCCGGTGACGACGACATGGCATCGGCCGACGCCGCAAAGGCCGCATCGGAGGCCTGAAACGACGAAGCCCGGCTCCATGAGGGGCCGGGCTTCGCGGTAGGTTAGACTGCTGTCGAACGGTCAGCCGGTGCGGCCGACCTTCTGGCGCAGCGCCTGGATCAACCCGTCGATGCGGCCGCCATTCTGTTCGATGACGGAGGCGAATTCCTGCCGCTGGGTCACGCCCATGCTGACATTCTCCACCACCACGTCGATGATCTTGTAGTCGGCGCCGCCCTTGCGGACACGCCAGCTGACATTCACCGGCGGGCCGTTGGGACGGACGATCTGCGTCGTCACCATGCTGTCGGCTTCACCGGCCGGGCTGACGCCGGCGATCTTGAACGTCTCGCCGGAATACTCGACGAAGCGCTCGGCATAGGTGTTGACGATCAGCTGTTCGAACAGCTTCTGGTATTCGGTCCGCTGCGCCTCGTTGGCGTTGTTCCAGTAGCGGCCCAGCACCCAGCGGCCGATGTACGGCACGTCGAAGCCGGCGTACAGCAGCGTGCGGAAGCGCTGGATCGCCTGATCGCGCGACAGGCTCTTGTCCGAGAAGGTTGCGATGGCGTCGTTCCCCAGCTTCTGGATGAACGCGCTTGCCCCCTGGTCCGCGGTTTGCGCGGCTGCGGGAGAGATGAGAGAGTGCCCGGCCCAACCGCTCACCGCGAGCAGGGCAGCGGACGCGACAAACTGGCGGCGTGTCAGCATGATGGGGCGAAAAGTGGCTGTTGCTGGGGCTTTGTCAACGGTCATCTGGCCTTTGGGTTGCCGCCGGATGCTTTTGGAGGAGGCTTACGCTCCCGGCTCCGGCATCCATGGCCGCCGGTTTGCCCGCCGCCGCGGTCGCCGCACCCGTTCCCGGAGGGAGCGTGCGGCGGTCGCGATGGACGGGGCCAAGAGGTGTCAGGGACGGATCAGGGCTTCGGCGCGGTGGTGAAGTCCGGGAATTCCGGAGTCGTGCCGGCCTTGTTGTTGCTGATCGCCGCCCGGCGCTGCTGCTGGTACAGGCTGCGCACGGTGGCATAGAAGTCCAGCGAGTTGCGGCGCAGGTCGTCGACCTCCTTCAGCACCTCCGACCGGCGGTCGACGGCGCTGACGATGCCGCGGGTCATGTAGGCGCCCTTGTGGTCGTTGGCGTAGGCCCAGATGCGGATCGGGTCGCCCACGGTGTCGACGGCGTAGCCGGCGGTGTCGCGCAGGTTCGACGGACCCAGCAGCGGCAGGACCAGATACGGCCCGTCGCCAACGCCCCACACCGCCAGCGTCTGGCCGAAATCCTCCGGCGCATGCGGGATGCCCGCCTGCGACGCGACGTCGGCGATGCCGCCGGCGCCCAGGATGGTGTTGGTCAGGAAGCGGCCGGTGGCGTTCGTCGCCCCCTCCACATTGCCCTGCAACAGGTTGTTGGCGATGTAGAGCGGCGACATCAGGTTGTCGATGAAGTTGTGGATGGCGTCGCGCACCGGATCGGGCACGACCCCCACATAGACCTCGGCCGCCGGGCGGATCACCAGCACGTCCGCCGCCTCGTTGGCGGCGAAGACGAAGCGGTTGGGGATCTCCAGCGGGTCGCTGACCTGGTAGGCCGCATCCGCAGCACCCGAGTCGCCCGGGTTGGTCGCGCAGGCCGTGGCCGTCAGGGCGAAGGCCACCACGGTGGCCGAACGGAGGAGGGAGCGGGAAAGGCTGGCCAGCTTCATGTGCGACGGCTCTTTATCTGTGGGCTCGACTCGGTGCGGGTCGCCGCATCTCCTGTCCACAACCGAAGACCCCGATGGCTGGAGTCCTCAACCCTGGCAAGGTGGCTACGCGGTCGGGAGGAAGATTGGGCGAGATATCGCAGAATTTCCACCGTTTCCTGACCTAACACAGGCTTCGCCTTTTGACCAGCATGCGCCAGCCTGTCGCAGGAGAGGGCGCGGTGACTGTGTCGGCTTTGCCGCAATGCGGCGGGAGAGCTTGCATCCCGCCGCTTTCCGCCGCGGACTGCCGGCACCGGGTCGGGCCGGCGCGGACCTGTCGCGGGCATCGATGCAAGCGGCTGCGAAAAGCGGTTTACGATGCATAAAGATATCTTTATATCTGTATCCAGGCCGGTGGGGCGGGGTGTCCCGTCCGGCCGGCTCCTTTCCCGGCCCGAATCGGACGTGAGGCGATGGACGATCTGCTTGCGACGCTGAAGGCGGCGGCCGAAACGACGCGACTGCGGCTGCTGGCACTCTGCGCGCACGGCGAGCTGACGGTGACCGAACTGACCCAGATCCTGGGCCAGAGCCAGCCGCGCGTCTCGCGCCACCTGAAGCTCCTGTGCGATGCCGGCCTGCTCGACCGCTTCCGCGAGGGGACCTTCGCCTTTTACCGGCTGGCCGAGAAGGGGCAGTCGGCCGAACTGGCGCGCGTCCTGGTCGACGCCATCCCCGCGGACGACGCCACACTCATCCTCGATCTGGAGCGGCTGGACGCCATCAAGCGGTCCCGCTCGGAGAGTGCTGCCGCCTATTTCCGTGAGAATGCTGCGCGCTGGCACGAAATCCGCTCCCTTCACGTTGCGGAAGGCGAGGTCGAGGCCGCTCTGCTGCGCCTGTTCCCGGAAGAGGGGATGGAGGAGCTGCTGGATATCGGCACCGGCACCGGACGGATGCTGGAGGTGCTCGCCGGGCGCGTCCATCGCGCGATCGGGGTAGACCAGTCGCGCGAGATGCTGGCCGTCGCCCGCAACCGGCTGGAGGAGGCGGGGCTTCGCCACTGCCATGTCCGCCAGGCCGACATGTACCAGCTGCCGTTCCCCTCCGGCTCCTTCGATGCCGCGGTGATCCATCAGGTGCTGCACTACACCGAATCGCCGTCCGGCGTCCTGGCCGAGGCGGCGCGGGTCCTGCGCCCCGGCGGGCTGCTGCTGATCGTCGATTTCGCCCCCCATCATCTTGAAGCCCTGCGCGAGGAACACGCCCACCGCCGCCTTGGCTTCTCCGATGCCGAGGTCGCCGGCTGGTGCCGCCAGTCCGGCCTCGACTGCGGCCCGGTGGTGCAGCTGCCGGGCGACCCGCTCACCGTTTCCGTCTGGCCGGCCACCCGCCTTGCCGCCGGCGCCGCCATTTCCTTCCCGAAGACCGCCCACTCGCTCAGCGGAGTTCCGTCATGACCGCGCCCACCTCTGCGCTGCCGTCCATCAGCTTCGAGTTCTTCCCGCCCAAGTCGGAGAAGATGGAGCAGAGCCTGTGGCAGTCGATCCGGCGGCTGGCCCCGCTGTCGCCCAGCTTCGTGTCGGTGACCTACGGTGCCGGCGGCTCGACGCGCGAGCGCACCCACGCCACCGTCTGCCGCATCCAGGACGAGACCGGCATCCCGGCCGCCGCCCATTTCACCTGCGTCGGCGCCACCCGCGACGAGATCGACGCCATCGCCCGCACCTATTGGGATGCCGGCATCCGCCATCTGGTGGCGCTGCGCGGCGATCCGCCGGAGACGGCGGGCGGCATCGGCGGGCAATACGAGCCGTTCCCCGGCGGTTACGCCTATGCCGCCGATCTGGTGGCGGGGATGAAGCGCATCGCCGATTTCGAGATCTCGGTGGCCGCCTATCCCGAAAGCCATCCGG
This sequence comes from Azospirillum sp. TSH64, assembly GCF_003116035.1. Classification (GTDB taxonomy): domain Bacteria; phylum Pseudomonadota; class Alphaproteobacteria; order Azospirillales; family Azospirillaceae; genus Azospirillum. Next base: position 6,176,901 of record NZ_LGQW01000015.1, on the reverse strand, counting down.
AGGCGCCGAGCGCCCAGTTCGACCTCGACAACCTGAAGCGCAAGGTCGATGCCGGCGCCACCCGGGCCATCACCCAGTTCTTCTTCGACAACGACGCCTATTTCCGTTTCCTCGACCGCTGTGCGGCGGCCGGCATCCATGTGCCGATCGTCCCCGGCATCCTGCCGATCACCAACTTCGCCCGCGCGGTGGAGTTCGCCGGCAAGTGCGGCGCCTCGATGCCGGCGAAGCTGGCCGAGACCTTCGAGGGTCTGGACGACGACCCGGAGACCCGTCAGCTCGTCGCCGCGACGGTGGCGGCGGAGCAGTGCCAGGCCTTGCAGGCGCAGGGCGTGAACGACTTCCACTTCTACACGCTGAACCGCTCCGACCTGACCATCGCCATCTGCCGCATGCTGGGCGTCAAGGCGAAGGCCGCTCCGGCGGCGGCAGCGGTGGCGGGGTAGGGCGCCGGCCGCCGCCCTGTGCTACGCTGGGACGGCAAATTGTCGCGGGAGGGCGATGACATGGACAGCCGGATCGGATACGACACGGACTTCTACGCCTGGACCCAGGAACAGGCGCGTCTGCTGCGCGAAGCGGCGACCGAACGCTCCAACTCGCCCATCGATTGGGAGCACATCGCCGAGGAACTCGACATCATGGGCGGGCAGGTCAAGGACGCGATCCGCAGCCATCTGGCCACGGTGATCGAGCATCTTCTGAAACTCGAACAGTCGCCCGATCCCTATCCGCGCCGGAAATGGCGGATCTCCGTGACCAAGGCCCGCCGCCATCTGCAGGACAAGCTGGAAGACCATCCGAGCCTGCAGCGCTGGCCGGCCGAGATCCTGGGAAAGGCATGGCTGGACGGTCGTGACGACGCCTGCCAGGACGACAGCATCGCCATCGACGCGCTGCCGAAGGATTGCCCTTACGCCCTGGAGGATCTTCGCGATCCCGACTGGTGGCCGCTGAACCGCCACGGGCTGGAGGGCTGAGCCAATGGACAGCCGGATCGGATACGACACCGACTTCCTCGCCTGGACCGAGGAGCAGGCCCGCCTGCTCCGCGAGGCGGCGCGCGGGCGCATCAACACGCCCATCGACTGGGAGAATGTCGCTGAGGAGATCGAAAGCATGGGCCGGTCGGAGTTGCGCGCGGTCGAAAGCGCGCTGGTCCGTGTGATCGAGCATCTGCTGAAGCTGGAACACTCCCCGGCGGCCGATCCTCGCGGCGATTGGAAGGTCTCCGTCCTCGAACACCGCGACCGTGTTGCCCGCGACTTGTCGGCCAGTCCCAGCCTTCGCGGACGGATCGACACCGCCAACATTTACAAGTCCGGTCGCAAGATCGCCGCTCTCGGTCTGGAGCGTGATGGCATGCGACCGAACGACCTTCCGGCCGACTGCCCCTATTCTCTGGACCAGCTTCTTGACGAGGACTGGTGGCCAAAGAGCCGCCACGGCCTGACCTGACCCTGCCTTTTCTGCCCTGAACCCGCCAAATAACGGACAAGACGCATTCCCATGGCCCACATCCTCGACACCCTGCGTGACCGTGTTCTGCTTTGCGACGGCGGGTTCGGCAGCCGCATCCAGGCGCTCGACCTCGACGTCGAGAAGGATTACTGGGGGCACGAGAACTGCACCGACATCCTGCCCCTGTCGCGCCCGGACATCGTCCGCGACATCCATCGCGGCTATTTCGAGGCCGGCGCCGACATGGTGGAGACCGACACCTTCGGCGCCTCGCCGGTGACGCTGGGCGAGTTCGGCATCTCCGAGAAGGCCTTCGAGATCAACCAGCGCGCGGTCGAGCTGGCGCGCGAGGCGGCGGAAAGCTTCAAGGACGGGCAGCCGCGCTTCGTCATCGGCTCCATCGGGCCGGGCACCAAGCTGCCCAGCCTCGGCCACATCGCCTATCAGCCGGCGGAGGACAGCTTCTATGTCCAGGCCGCCGGCCTGATCGCCGGCGGCGCCGACGCCATCCTGGTCGAGACCTGCCAGGATCCCTTGCAGATCAAGGCCGCCGTCAACGGCATCAAGCGCGCGCGGGCAGAGGCCAACAGCGACACCCCCGTCTTCGTCCAGGTCACGGTGGAGACCACCGGCACGCTGCTGGTCGGCACCGACATCGCCGCGGCGGCCACCGTCATCCAGGCGCTGGACGTGCCGCTGATGGGACTGAACTGCGCCACCGGCCCGCTGGAGATGAGCGAGCATGTGCGCTGGCTGTCGCAGAACTGGCCGGGCCTGATCTCGGTCCAGCCCAATGCCGGCCTGCCCGAACTGGTCGACGGCAAGACCCATTACCCGCTCCGCGCCGACGACTTCGCCCACTGGCTGGAGCGCTTCGTCGGTGAGGACGGGGTCAACCTCGTCGGCGGCTGCTGCGGCACCAACGTCCCCCACATCGCGGCGGCGAACCAGATGCTGCGCAAGCTGGCTCCGGCCGGCTCGCACCGTCCGGCGCCGAAGGGCCGCACCGTCCATTGGGTGCCGGCGGTGGCCTCGCTCTACTCCCAGGTGACGCTGCGCCAGGAGAACGCCTTCTTCGCCATCGGCGAGCGCTGCAACGCCAACGGTTCCAAGAAGTGGCGCGAGTTGCAGGAGAAGAACGACTGGGACGGCTGCGTCGAGATGGCGCGCGAGCAGGTGAAGGAGGGCAGCCACTCGCTGGACGTCTGCACCGCCTTCGTCGGCCGTGACGAGGTGGCGGAGATGAACGCGGTCATTTCCCGCTTCTCCGGCTCGGTGACGGCGCCGCTGGTGGTCGATTCGACCGAGTACAAGGTTCTGGAGCAGGCGCTGGCGCTCTATGGCGGCAAGGCGATCCTCAACTCCATCAACTTCGAGGACGGCGAGGAACCGGCAAGGCAGCGTCTGGCGCTGGCCAAGAAGTTCGGCGCCGCCGTCATCGCCCTGACCATCGATGAAGAGGGCATGGCGAAGACGCCGGACCGCAAGCTGGAGATCGCCAAGCGGCTCTACGATCTGGCGGTGAACGAATACGGCCTCGCCCCATCCGACCTGCTGTTCGACCCGCTGACCTTCACCATCGCCACCGGCAACGAGGATGACCGCAAGCTCGCAATCTGGACGCTCGAGGGCATCGAGGCGATCGCCCGCGAGATGCCCGGCTGCCAGATCATCCTCGGCCTGTCCAACGTCTCCTTCGGCCTCAACGCCGCGGCGCGCCATGTGCTGAACTCGGTCTTCCTCGACCATGCGGTGAAGAAGGGGATGACGGGCGCCATCGTCCATGTCTCCAAGATCCTGCCGCTGCACCAGATCCCCGAGAAGGAGGTCAAGACCGCCGAGGATCTGATCTTCGACCGCCGCGCCGAGGGGTACGACCCGCTCCAGGCCTTCATCGCCCTGTTCGAGGGCCGCAAGGCGGCGGATGCCAAGAAGAAGGCGCGGGCCGAAACCGTCGAGGAACGGCTGAAGGAGCGCATCGTCGACGGCGACCGCACCGGGCTGGAGGACGATCTCGCGGAAGCGATGAAGACCCACCCGCCGCTGGAGATCATCAACACCTACCTGCTCGACGGCATGAAGGTGGTGGGCGAACTGTTCGGCGCCGGCAAGATGCAGCTGCCCTTCGTGCTGCAATCGGCCGAGACGATGAAGGCCGCCGTGGCGTGGCTGGAACCGCACATGGAGAAGATCGAGGGTCAGCAGAAGGGCACGCTGGTGCTCGCCACCGTCAAGGGCGACGTCCATGACATCGGCAAGAACCTCGTCGACATCATCCTGACCAACAACGGCTACAAGGTGGTCAATCTCGGCATCAAGCAGCCGGTGAGCGCCATCATCCAGGCCGCCAAGGAGCACAAGGCCACCGCCATCGGCATGTCCGGCCTGCTGGTGAAATCCACCGTGGTTATGCGCGAGAACCTTGAGGAGATGACCCGCGAGGGGCTGGAGGTGCCGGTCCTGCTCGGCGGTGCGGCGCTGACCCGCGCCTATGTCGAGGGCGACTGCGTGGCCTCCTACGGCTCGGGCCGCGTCGCCTACGCCGGCGACGCCTTCGACGGGCTGACCCTGATGGACAAGGTGGTGGAGGGCAGCTTCGACCAGCAGCTCGCCATCCAGCAGGCCAAGCGCGCCGGCAAGGCGACCAACCGCCGCCGCGTCCTGGGGCAGGCGACCAGTGCCGCCACCGGCCCGGTGGACAAGGACGCCGTCCGCGCCCGCCGCCACCGGCTGGCCGAGGGCGTTCCGGTGCCGACCCCGCCCTTCTGGGGGCCGAAGCTGATCGACCATGTGCCGCTGAAGACGTTGGTCACCTACCTGAACGAGCGGATGCTCTACCAGCTGCAATGGGGCTACCGGAAGGACGGCAAGTCCTTCGAGGAGTTCAAGGAGTGGGCGAAGAAGGAGCTGCGGCCTGTGCTCGACCGCATTCTCCAGATCGCGGCGAAGGAGGAAATCCTGCGCCCGACCGCCGTCTACGGCTATTGGAAGGCGGCGGCCGACGGCAACGACGTCATCCTGTTCGAGGAGGACGGCACCACCGAGGCCGCGCGCTTCTCGCTGCCGCGTCAGGGCAAGGAGGATGGCGAGTGCATCGCCGACTTCCTGCGCGACGTGACCGATCCGGAGCGTGACGTGCTCGGCCTCCAGGTCGTCACCATGGGCCAGCATTGTGCCGAGGTGGCGCGGGAGTGGTTCGCCGAGAACCGTTACCAGGACTATCTCTACCTGCACGGCCTGTCGGTGGAGATGACCGAGGCGATGGCGGAATATGTCCATGCCCGCATCCGTGCGGAGCTGGGCTATGGCTCGGAAGACAGCCGCGACAAGGAGAAGCTGTTGCAGCAGTCCTACCGCGGCAGCCGCTACAGCTTCGGCTATCCGGCCTGTCCGAACCTGAAGGACCAGGAACAGCTGCTGAAGCTGCTGGATGCCGGCCGCATCGGCATCGAGATGTCGGACGAGGACCAGCTCCATCCCGAGCAGAGCACCTCGGCCATCGTCCTGCACCACCCGCGGGCCAAGTACTTCTCGGTGTGATTTGATCCTCCGCCGCCCGTTCCGTGTTAGGATGGGCGGCGGAGGTCTTCATGGCTATGGTCGACGCGCGGAACGACGAGAAGCTGCAAATCCTGTTGGACCGGATCGTCCCGGCCCTGGAGCCGGAAGCCGTCTACCTGTTCGGCAGCCGGGCGCGCGGCGATTTCGACGAGGACAGCGATTACGACCTGCTGGTGATCGTCCCGGACGATGCACCGAAAGAACGGCGGTCGATGTCCACCGCCTTCGAGGCCAGCCGGCAGTCTCGGGTTCCGGCCGACATCATTCCCTGTTCCCGCACCGGCTTTGAACGAAACAAGGATTCGGTGGGAACGCTCTGTTACGAGGCCAATCACTTCGGGGTGCGGGTTTATGGTCGATAGGGTGGTCACGGCCTGGCTGGCGGTGGTTGACGAGGACATCCGGGCGATCCGTGCTTGCCTCGTGGGCTCTGCGGTCAAGTCCGCGGCCTACCATTGCCAGCAGGCGGCGGAGAAGTTGGTCAAGGCGGTTCTTGTCTCCTTCGGACGCCATCCGCCGAAACAACACAACATCGTGGCATTGCTGGACGATGTGCCGCCCGATCACCCCTTGCGTGCGACCTTGTTGCCATTGGAGCGCTTCACGATTTATGCCGCGGCTTTCCGCTATCCGAGCATGGATATCTTCGACGGCCCGCCGGACGAACCCGATCCCGACGACGTGTCCCATTGGCTGGCTGAAATCGAGCAGGTACGGGCGACGGTTTCCGCTTTTCTGGAAGCAAAGGCGTAGATGATGGATGCCATCGACGCACGGAACGACGAGAAGCTGCGAATCCTGCTGGACCGGATCGTCCCGGCCCTGGAGCCGGAAGCCGTCTATCTGTTCGGCAGCCGGGCGCGCGGCGATTTCGATGAGGATAGCGATTACGACCTGTTGGTGATCGTCCCGGACGACGCGCCGAAGGAACGGCGGTCGGCCGTCTTTGCCCATGCAGCCAAGTCCGGGACCGGCATCCCGGCTGACATCGTGCCCTGCCGCCGTTCCTTCTTCGAAGCGAACAGGAATCAGGTCGGCACGTTGAGTTACAAGGCCACGCATGAGGGGGTGCGTGTCTATGGGGCTTAGGGTCGGACCCGAAGCATGGTTGGCAACGGCGACCGTCTACCTGCGCGCAGGCCGGGCCTGCCTGTCCGTTCCGGATCCCATCGTCACGGCCGCTACCTACCATTGCCAACAGGCTGCTGAAAAGCTGGTCAAGGCGGTTCTGGTCTGGCTGGACCTCGATGTCCCCCGTTCCCACGATATCGATTTGCTCGTCATGCGTATCCCGCATGATCTGCCGATCCGGGAATGCTTGTCGCCTCTCGGGCGCTTCACCGCCTTCGCCACCTTGTACCGGTATCCGGGTGAGGCGGGCGATGTCTCCGACGAACCGACCCCGGAGGAGGTGTTCGGCTGGCTTGACGAGATCGAAGCGACCCGCGACAGCATCGCACTCACCATTTCGTCTGCCACCGGATCCTGTGCATGACCCCCGCCCCCCTGACCCTCCACCGAGAAACCGTCCGCCCGGAGTGGATCGACTACAACGGGCACATGAACGTCGCCTATTACCTGCTGGCCTTCGACCATGCGACGGACGCCGTGCTGGACCGGTTCGGGATCGGCAAGGCTTATGTCGCGGCGGAGAACCGCTCGGTCTTCGTCGTCGACGCCCACCTGACCTATGCCCGCGAGGTGACGGAGGGGACGCCGCTGCGCTTCGACTCGCTGCTGCTCGGCGCAGATGCCAAGCGGCTGCACCTGTTCCACGAAATGCGGCATGCCGAAGAGGGGTGGCTGGCGGCGACGGCGGAGTTCATGCTGCTGCACGTCGATCTCGGCACACGGAAGACCGGCCCCTTCCCACCGGCCGTCGCGGCGGCGCTGGCCGGACAGGCGGCGGCCCATGCCGCCCTTCCCCGGCCGCCGCAGGCGGGGCGTGCGGTTGCCCGGCTGGACGGTTCCCGAGGTGCCGGATAACCGCAAGCCCTGCTTGCAGCGGCCTGGTGGTTGAGTTGAGCGGCGGTGCCCCCATCTATCGAGGGATGAGAACCGCACCCGTCCCGCCGCTTCGCCTGCGCATCCGTTCCGGCAGTCTCGCCGCCGCCGCGGCCGTGCTGACCGTCCTTTCCGTGGGTCCGGCGCTGGCCGACTGCACCGACGCGGCGCAGCCGAAGGTCAATTGGCGGCGCTGCTCGCTGGAAGGGCAGACGCTGACCGGTGTCGATCTCAGCGGCGCCATGCTGCGCGATGCGACCTTTCAGCGCGCCAGCCTGGGCGAGGCGAAGCTGACTGATGCCGACGGCTACCGTGCCAAGTTCATCAGCGCCGCCGCCCCCGGCGCGGTCTTCGACAAGGCCCGCCTGATCGAGGCCGATTTCACCCGCGCCGACCTGACCGGCGCCAGCTTCCGCGAGGCCGACCTGCGCAATGCCAAGATGGTGGGCGCGTCGCTGGCGCGTGCCGACCTGACGGGAGCGAAGCTGTCCGGCACCGACCTGCGCCATGCCGACCTTTCGGGAGCCCGCTGGACCGACGGCAAGCATGTCTGTGCCGAGAGCTCCGTCGGACAATGCAATTAATCGGATAGTGCACAACCAAAGCGGTTGTAACATCTCGCCTTGTTCCCAAAAACCTTCTTGCCGTAAGGGCTTGCGCCGCGTACCGTTCGAAATCTAATGATTTTGGACGGACGGCGGTCGTGGCAACTGCGGAGGATTTCGAGCGTTCCAGCGGCCTCGCCGCGAAGGCCATGGAGCGGATGCTGTCCGACCGGCTGCCGGCCACCCCGGAAAACTTCACGCTTTGGTACGTCTATTACAGCGGCAACAACCCGGACCTGACCCGCGCCATCGATCTGGCGCGCCGCGATGGGCTGGCCGCCTCGCAGACGCTGTGCGACGAGCTGTACAAGCGCTTCTTCACCATGGACGCCGAAGCCCAGGCAATCCGTGAGACCTCCGACAAAGCCCGCTATGCCCTGGGGCGCATATTGGAGCAGCTGGGCAATGTCGGATCGGAGACGGAGCGCTACGGCAACGCCCTGTCCGGCTTCCGGGAGGAGCTTGACCAGCCGCTCAGCCTGTTGGAACTGCGTGCCATGGTCGCCGCCATCGCCGCGGAGACCAAGGAGATCGTCGACCGGCAGACGGCGCTCCAGCTGCAGCTTCAGGAATCGAGCCAGCAGCTGGCGGAGATGCGGGTCAGCCTGGACAGCGCGCGGCGCGAGGCGCTGACCGACGGGCTGACCGGCATCGGCAACCGCAAGGCCTTCGACCTGATGCTGGAGGAGGCGATGGAGGCGTCGGTGCGCGACGAGCAGCCGCTGTCGCTGCTGATGGTCGACATCGACCATTTCAAGAGCTTCAACGACACCCACGGCCATCTGGTCGGCGACCATGTGCTGAAGCTGGTCGCCCGCATGCTGACCGAATGCATCAAGGGCCGCGACACCGCCACCCGCTATGGCGGGGAGGAGTTCGCGATCATCCTGCCGCGCACCAGCCTGGAGAACGCCACCAAGCTGGCGGAGCAGGTGCGGGCCTTCGTCGGCGGGCGCCAGATCGTGAACAAGGCGCGCAACGCCAATTACGGCACCGTCGCGCTGTCGGTCGGCGTCGCCCAGTTCCGCCCCGGCGAACCGGCCCTGACGCTGGTCCGTCGCGCCGACCAAGCGCTCTACGCCGCCAAGCGCAGCGGCCGCAACCGGGTGACGGCCGAGGCCGTCTGAACTGGCCGGCCGGCTGTCCAGTCAACCGGCAAGCCTGCGCCGTACCTCCTCCGTCCCGCGGAGCAAATCCGCCACCAGGTCCCCCGCCGGGCGCCGCCGGGCAAGCGTCAGCCCCTGTCCGGCCCACAGCGACAGGAACTCCGCCCGGCCGGCCTTGCCGGCGGCGGTGCGCAGCGGGCGGGTCAGCGCGTTCTGCAAGGGGAAGGGCAGCACCGCCTTGGGCGCCCGCGGGTCCTCCACCGTCTCCATGAAGCGGTTGACGACGCCGCGTGCCGGCCGGCCTGAGAAGGCCCGGGTGATCCGGGTCTGGTCCTCGCGTGCCGACAGGATGGCGGCCTTGTGCGCCTCGGGGATGCCGGCCTCTTCCGTGGTCAGGAACACCGTGCCCATCTGCACCGCGCAGGCGCCCAGGGCCAGCGCCGCGGCGATGCCGCGCCCGTCCATGATGCCGCCCGACGCGATCACCGGCACGCCCACCGCGTCGGCCACCTGCGGCACCAGCGCCATCGTGCCGACCAGATTGGCGGCCGGATCGCCGATGAAGCTGCCGCGATGCCCGCCGGCCTCGCTGCCCTGGGCGATCACCGCATCGACGCCGGCCCGTTCCAGGGCCACCGCCTCCGCCACGGTGGTCGCGGTGCCCAGCACCCGCATGCCGCGCGCCTTGGCCGCCGCCACGCTGTCGGCCGGCGGCAGCCTGAAGGTGACGCTGTAGAAGGCGGCACCGCTGTCGAGCAGGGCGGTGAACTGCCGGTCGAACATGTCGCCGCCATAGGCGGGCTCCTCCGCGTCCGGCAGGCCAAGCTCGGCATGGAAGGGCCTCAGGCGGGCCATCGCCTCGGCCATCATCGGTGCCGGTCCGGGGGGCGGCGTCGGCGCGAACAGGTTGATGCCGAAGGGCAGGGCAGTGCGCTGACGGATGGCGAGCGCCCGCTCGGCGATCTGCTCTCCGGTCAGGTAGGCGGCGCCGACGAAACCAAGGCCGCCGGCCTCGTTGACTGCAGCGACCAGGGCAGCCGTGTCGCCGCCCCCCGCCATCGGCGCCTGGATCACCGGCGACCGCAGCCCCAGCCGTTCAAGGGAGTCCGTGTGAGAGGGCATGTCCGCCTCCGTCGCTTCGACAACGGAGGCGATGCTACGCCCCGGCGGACTTCACGACCAATGACTTGTTCTGAAGGACGCGTTCACTCAGGGTGATGGGAAGGTCCGGGGCTCAGCTGTGCAGCCCCGGCGCCTCCTGCCCGGTGCGCTCGACATACTCGGTATAGCCGCCGCCATACTGGTGGATTCCCTCCGGCGTCAGCTCCAGCACGCGGTTGGACAATGCTGCCAGGAAATGACGGTCGTGCGACACGAAAAGCATTGTGCCCTCATAGGCCGCCAGCGCCTGGATCAGCATCTGCTTGGTGTCGAGGTCCAGGTGGTTGGTCGGCTCGTCCAGCACCAGGAAGTTGGGCGGGTTGAACAGCATGATCGCCATCACCAGACGGGCCTTCTCGCCGCCCGACAGCACGCGGCACCGCTTTTCCACATCATCGCCGGAGAAGCCGAAGCAGCCGGCCAGCGCCCGCAGCGAGCCCTGGCTGGCCTGCGGGAAATGCGCCTCCAGCGCCTCGAAGATGGTCTGGTCGCCGTCCAGCAGCTCCATGGCGTGCTGGGAGAAATAGCCCATCTTGACGCTGCCGCCGACGGTGACGGTGCCGCTGTCGGGTTCGGTCGTCCCGGCGATCAGCTTCAGCAGGGTCGATTTGCCGGCGCCGTTGACGCCCATCACGCACCAGCGCTCCTTGCGGCGGATGGTCAGGTCCAGCCCTTCATAAATGGACCGGCTGCCATAGCCCTTGTGGACGTTCTTCAGCACCGCCACGTCGTCGCCGGAGCGCGGGGCCGGCGGGAAATCGAAGGTCACCACCTGGCGGCGCTTGGGCGGCTCGAAGCGTTCGATCTTGTCCAGCTTCTTGACCCGGCTCTGCACCTGGGAGGCGTGCGAGGCGCGGGCCTTGAAGCGCTCGATGAACTTCAGCTCCTTCGCCAGCATCGCCTGCTGGCGCTCGAACTGCGCCTCCTGCTGCTTCTCCTTCAGCGCCCGCTGCTTCTCATAGAAGCCGTAGTCGCCGGAATAGCTGGTCAGGGTGCCGCCATCGATCTCGATGATCTTGGTGACGATGCGGTTCATGAACTCGCGGTCGTGCGAGGTCATCAGCAGGGCGCCCTCGTAGCCCTTCAGGAACCCTTCCAGCCAGATCAGGCTTTCGATGTCCAGATGGTTGCTCGGCTCGTCGAGCAGCATGGCGTCGGGGCGCATCAGCAGGATGCGGGCCAGCGCCACACGCATCTTCCAGCCGCCCGACAGGCCGCCGACATCGCCGTCCATCATCTCCTGGCTGAAGCTCAAGCCGGCCAGCACCTCGCGCGCCTTGCCCTCCAGCTCATAGCCGCCCAGCTCGTCGAAACGCGCCTGGACCTCGCCGTAGCGTTCGATGATGGCGTCCATTTCGTCGGCGCGGTCGGGGTCGGCCATGGCGGCTTCCAGCTCCGCCAGTTCGGCGGCAATGACGCTGACCGGCCCGGCGCCGTCCATCACCTCCGCCACAGCGGAGCGCCCGGACATCTCGCCGACATCCTGGTTGAAATAGCCGATGCTGACCTGCTTCTCGATCGCCACCTGTCCGCCGTCCGGCTGCTCCTCGCCGGTGATCATGCGGAACAGGGTGGTCTTGCCGGCACCGTTAGGACCGACCAGCCCGATCTTCTCACCCCGATTGAGCGCCGCGGAGGCCTCCAGGAACAGGATGCGGTGGCCGTTCTGCTTGCTGACGTTATCGAAGCGGATCATGGGCGGCAGGGGTCCTTGGGGCGTGATGCGTGAGGGCGGCCCCTTATGCCACAGGATCCGGGGAGGGGGGAGGGTTGATGGGGCGGGGGGCGGCATCGGCTGAAAAAGCATCGGGCGCGGTCTTTCCCCCGCGCCCGATGCCACACCCTATGAAACTGACCCTCAGATCACATAAGTCAGCTCTTTTTCCGACTTCAGGCTGTTCTTGCCCAAGGTCTCGTCGACATAGTCCAGCAGCTGGGCCAGCGCCTCGCTGCGGCTCAGCGCGTCGGTGTCGATCACCAGTTCGGGCTGGTCCGGCGCCTCGTAGGGGGCCGAGATGCCGGTGAACTCGGCGATCTCGCCGGCCCGCGCCTTCTTGTAGAGGCCCTTCGGGTCGCGCTCCTCGCAGGTGGCGAGGTTGGCGGCGACATGCACCTCGTGGAAGCGCTCGCCGCCGATCACCCGCGCCCGCGCCCGGTCGGCCTTCAGCGGCGAGATCAGCGAGGCGATCACCACCATGCCGGCGTCGGCGAACAGCTTCGCCGTCTCTGCCACCCGGCGGATGTTCTCCGCCCGGTCGTCGGCGGAGAAGCCCAGCCCGGCGTTCAGGCCGTTGCGGACATTATCGCCGTCCAGCACGAAGGTCTGCCAGCCGCGGTCGAACAGCGCGCGTTCCAGCGCCATCGCCAGCGTCGACTTGCCGGCACCCGACAGGCCGGTCAGCCAGATGACGCCGCCCTTGTGGCCGTTGGACTGGGCGCGCTCCTCCAGCGAGACGGTGTGCGACACCTCGGTGATGTTGGCCGCAGCACTGTCCTCGATCTCCACCACCAGGCAGCCGCCGACCACGTCGTTGCCGTCGATCAAAGCGCCACGGCCGGTGCGCGGCAGGTCCGACGCCAGATCGAGCGCGATGGGCGAGCGGGAGCGCAGGACGACCTCGGCCACCTCGTTGCGGCGGACCGCCTTGCCGGGGGTGCTGGACAGATCCTCCACGTTGATGACCGCCGTCACCTGCTCCACCGTCACCCGGTGTTCGGCGGTGGCGATCTTCAGCGTGTAGGTCTTGCCGACCACCAGCGGGTCCGACACCAGCCAGAACAGCCGCACGCTCAGCCGGTGGGCCAGGGTGGGGGCGTCGGACTGGTGGTGGGCGATGTGGCCGCGCTCGGCGAAGATGCGCTTGTCCAGCGTGATGCCGATGCTCTGCCCGGCCTGGGCCGACAGCACGGTCTCCGGATGGTTCCACGCCTCGATGCTGACCACCTTGGCGCTGGCGCCGGTGGGCGAGAAGTGCAGGGTGTCGCCGACGCGCAGGCGCCCGCTCTCGATGCGGCCGGCCAGGATGCGGCGGTCGTCCGGCTTGTAGACGTCCTGGAGCGGGAAACGCAGCGGCTGGTCGGGCGAGGTCTGCTGCGGACGGAAGGCGTCCAGCTGCTCGATCACCGTGGGGCCGAGATACCAGTCCGACTGCTCGCTGCGGCTGACGATGTTGTCGCCGTTGCGGGCGGACACCGGGATCACCGCCTTGGGCTGGAGACCCAGCTCGGCCAGATAGTCCTTGATCTCCTGCGCCACCACCTCATAGCGGCGGCTGGAGAACTCGACCTTGTCCATCTTGTTGACGACCACCGCGACCTGACGCACGCCCAGCAGGTGCAGCAGGAAGGCGTGGCGGCGCGACTGCTCCAGCGCGCCCTCGTCGGCGTCGATCACCAGCAGCGCGGCGTCGGCCTGGGAGGCGCCGGTCACCATGTTCTTCAGGAACTCGGTGTGGCCCGGCGCGTCGATGATGACGTAGGGGCGCTGCTTCGTCTTGAAGTGGATCTGCGTGGTGTCGATGGTGATGCCCTGGTCGCGCTCGGCCTGGAGCGCGTCCATGACGAAGGCCCACTCGAACGGCATGCCGCGCTTGCGGCTCATCTCGCGGACCTGTTCGACCTTGCCGTCGGGCAGGCTGCCGGTGTCGTTCAGCAGGCGGCCGATCAGCGTGGACTTGCCATGGTCGACATGGCCGACGATGACGATGCGGAGTTGAGAATGCGGCATCTTACATGTACCCCACGCTGCGCAGGCGCTCGAAGCTGTCTTCGGATTCATTGTCCATCGCGCGGCCGGCGCGCTCCGGAATGCGGGTCACCTGAAGCTCGGCGATGATCTCGTCGATGGTGGACGCGGTGCTGTCGACCGGGAAGGTGATGTTCTTTTCGCCCAGCGAGCGGTAGCGCTTGCCGTCCTTGGCGAAGTACAGCGGGACGATGGGAATCCCCTCGCGCTGCGAATAGCGCCAGATGTCCAGCTCGGTCCAGGCCAGCAGCGGGTGGATGCGGACATGGACGCCTTCGGGGAAGCGCGTCTTGTAATGGTCCCAGAATTCCGCCGGCTGGTCCTTGACATCCCAGTCGCCTTCCAGCGAGCGCGGCGAGAACACGCGCTCCTTGGCGCGGGTCGCCTGCTCGTCGCGGCGGATGCCGACCATCACGCCCTGGTACGCATGGTCGCGCAGCAGGTTCTTCAGACCTTCCGTCTTGCGCGCGGCGGCGCGGGTCAGCGGCGGCAGGGTCTGGTCCATCTCCTCCTCGGGCGGGCACTGCTCCACCTTGAGGTCGAGGTCCCACTCCTTGGTGATGCGGTCGCGGAACTCGTAGACCTCCGGCAGCTCCATCGCGGTGTCGAGCTGCACGACGGGGAAGGGAATGCGGCCGAAGAACGCCTTGCGGCAGAGCCACAGCAGCGCGTTGCTGTCCTTGCCGATCGACCAGAGCATCGCCAGCTTGTCGATGCGGTTGTAGGCCTCGCGCAGAATATAGATGCTCTGGTTTTCGAGCTGGTCGAGATCGGCGCTCATCGGGCGGTTCCAATCATGGTGTGTATGCCGCATTCGGTCTTGGCGCTGCCGGCCCAGCGGCCGGAACGCGGGTCGGCACCGGGCGCCACGCGCTCGGTGCAGGTGAAACAGCCGATCGACAGGAACCCGTCGGCTTCCAGCGGGTGGCGCGGCAGGTCGCGCCGTGTGAACTCTTCCTCCAGCCGGGCCTTGTCCCAATTGGCCAGTGGGTTGACCTTCACGCGGCCGCCTTCCGCCTCGAACAGGGGCAGGGCGGAGCGGGTGGAGGACTGGAAGCGCTTGCGGCCCGTCACCCAGGCCTCCAGCCCGGCGGTGGCCAGCGCGCGGTCCAGCGGCACCGTCTTGCGCAGATGGCAGCAGGCGTCGTAATCGCGGGTGAACAGCAGGCTGTCCCTGTCGCCGGCGGCGAGATCGTCGGCGGTCGGCCCGATCTCCCGCACATCCCTGAGGCCAAGCCGCTTCACCAGCTGGTCGCGGTAGCGCAGGGTCTCGCCGAACAGCTTGCCGGTATTCACAAACAGAACCGGGAAATCCGGCGTCGCTTCGGCGGCCAGCGCCAGCAGCACCGCGGATTCGGCGCCGAAGGACGACATCAACGCGATCCGCCCGCCGAACAGCTCGTGCATGGCGGCCAGCAGCGGTGCGCCTTCCAGCGTGCCGTGGCTCTCGGTCAGATGCTTCACCCGTGTTTCCGCGTCCATCGTCGGCTGCCTTTCGCGGTGGCCTTTAAGTCTATTAATTATGTAGGTTTAATGACTGTGTTTGCACATTAACACCGGCGGAAAACCCGTGCAACGTAAATACATTTTCTACTTGTTTAATAGGTTTGTGCTGCGCTGCAAATCATTGTGTGAAATATGTTGATTGTCGTGCGGCGGCCGGGCTAAATGACGCCATGCACAGGATCCCGGTCATCGGCGCCGCAGCCGCCCGCCCGATTTCGCCCGTTTCGGTGAGGCGGACATGATTCCGCTGGCGCTCGACCCGGCGCGGGTGGCGATTGCGCTGGCCGGCAACGGCCCGCTCGCGCTGCGCCGTCTGACGCAGCTTCGCGAGGGCGGGGCGGATCCGCAGGTCTTTTCACCGGAACCGGATGGGGAATTGGCGGCTCTCGCCGGCGACCGTCTGGTGCGGGCTCTGCCGGAGGCATCCGATCTCGACAGGGTCGGCGTGCTGTATGTGATGGGGCTGGGACCTTCGATCGAGACGGCACTGGCGGAACTTGCGCGGCAGCGCCGCGTGCTGGTGAATGTCGAGGACGTCATCCCCTTGTGCGATTTCCACTCGCCCTCCGTGGTGCGGCGTGGCGATCTGGTGATGACGGTCTCCACCGGCGGCCGCAGCCCGACTCTCGCCAGCCTGCTGCGCCAGCGGCTGGAGGCCCTGTTCCCGGAGGAGTGGGCGGAGCGGCTGCGCACCATCGCCGGGCTTCGCAACCGCCGCCGGGCGGAAGGGGCGTCGATGTCCGAGGTCGCCCGTGAAAGCCGCGAGTTGATCGAGCGGGAAAAATGGCTGCCATGACCGTCTGACGGCAGGGCCGCCGAATTCATTGCCGGACCGCCGACGGTTCGGGTTAAGACACCAAACGCGTTCGAGAACGACCAGCCAGGAGAGCCAGATGTCGGCCAAGGATCGATCGAAGGAAGGATCGATGAAAGCCATCACCGCCAACCGCCTGCGCGACGGGGAAGTCGTGTTCCTGGGCAAGGATGGCGTGTGGGTCGAGTCCTTCGCCGAGGCTGCGCTGTTCCAGCGCTCCGAGGCGGATGCCGTGCTGGCCGACGCCAAGGCGAAGGCCGAGCGCGAGCAGTTCGGCGTCGACATCTACGCCTTCGAGGTGGTGGATGAGGACGGCGTCCCGGTCCCGGCGACGATGCGCGAGCGCATCCGCACCGCCGGCCCGACCGTCCGTCTGGATCTGGGCAAGCAGGCCGCCTGAGTGGCTGTTCGGGTGAATGAACGTTGGCCGTTCCGGCGGCTCTGAGGGCTTATCGACATGAACCACATCGCGCCCGGCGCCCGTGCCGGCATCTATCACTATGACGAGATCGACCGGCAGTTCGTCGCCGAGCGCGTCGAGCAGTTCCGCAAACAGGTCGAGCGCCGGCTGTCCGGCGAGCTGACGGAGGAGGAGTTCAAGCCGGTTCGGCTGATGAACGGCCTCTATCTCCAGCTTCACGCCTACATGGTGCGCATCGCCGTGCCCTATGGCGTGATGTCGGCCACCCAGCTGCGCAAGCTGGCGGAGATCGGGCGCAAGTACGACCGCGGCTACGGCCATTTCACCACCCGTCAGAACCTGCAATACAACTGGATCAAGCTGGAGGACACTCCGGCCATCCTGCATGAGCTGGCCGAGGTGGACATGCACGCGCTGCAGACCAGCGGCAACTGCGTGCGCAACGTCACCACCGACCCGTTCGTCGGCGCCGCCAAGGACGAGGTGGTCGACGGCCGCGTCTATGCCGAGATCCTGCGGCAGTGGACGACGATGCACCCTGAGTTCACCTATCTGCCGCGCAAGTTCAAGATCGCCATCTCCGGTGCGGAGAGCGACCGCGCCGCGGTGCGCATCCATGACGTCGGCCTGCTGGCACGGCGCAACGACAAGGGCGAGGCCGGCTTCTCCTTCTATGTCGGCGGCGGTCTCGGCCGTTCGCCCTTCGTCGGCAAGCTGGTGCGCGAGTGGGTGGCTGAGGAGGATTTCGTCGCCTATCTCGAAGCCATCCTGCGCGTCTACAACCAGTACGGCCGCCGCGACAACATCTACAAGGCGCGGATCAAGATCCTGGTCCACGAGCTGGGGCTGGAGAAGTTCACCCAGGAGGTCGAGGAGGAGTTCGCGCGGCTGCGCGGGCCCAAATACCGCCTGGATCCGGAGATCGTCGAGGGGGTCCGCCAGCATTTCGCCCCGCCGCCCTTGGAGGAGCTGCCCGACCATTCCGAAGCGCTGGAGCGCGCCAAGGCATCCGACCCGGCCTTCGCCAACTGGTTGGAGGTGAATGTCGCCGAGCACAAGGCGCCGGGCTATGCCATCGCCACCGTCTCGCTGAAGCCGGCCGGCGGCATCCCCGGCGACGCCACCTGCGACCAGATGGACCTCGTCGCCGATCTGGCCGAGCGCCACAGCTTCGGCGAACTGCGCGTCACCCATGTCCAGAACCTCGTCCTGGCGCACGTCAAGAAGGACGAGCTGTACGACCTGTGGAAGCGGCTCGACGCCGCCGGTCTGGGCAGCGCCAATGCCGGGCTGATCGGCGACATCATCGCCTGCCCGGGGCTGGATTACTGTGCGCTGGCCAATGCCCGCGCGATCCCGCTGGCCCAGGCGATCTCCGCCCGCTTCGCCGACCCGGTCCGCCAGCGCACCATCGGTGAACTCGGCATCAAGATCAGCGGCTGCATCAACGCCTGCGGCCATCACCATGTCGGCGCCATCGGCATTCTCGGCGTCGACAAGAAGGGCACCGAATATTACCAGATCACCGTCGGCGGCGACCCGACGCTGACCACGGAAATCGGCGACATCCTCGGCCCGGCGGTGACCGAGACCGAGGCGGTGGATGCCATCGAGGCCATCGTCGACGTCTATCTCGCCAACCGCACGGGCGAGGGCGAGCGCTTCATCGACACGCTCCGCCGCGTCGGCCATGCCCCGTTCAAGGAGAGAATCTATGCCGCTGATTGAGAATGGGCGCATCGGCGAGGACGCCTGGAGCTTCATCCCCGATGGCGAGCCGGTCCCCAACGACCGCCCGGTCATCATCAGCTTCGAGCGCTGGCAGGCGGAGCGTGACAGCTTCGAGGGCCGCAACGCCCGGCTGGGCGTGCGGCTGAAGAGCGGCACGCTGGCGGGGGCCATCGCCGCCGACCTCGACCGCTTCTCCCTGGTGGCGCTGGAGTTCCCGAAGTTCCGCGACGGCCGCGGCTTCTCCACCGCGCGCGAGCTGCGCGAACGCTATGGCTACACCGGCGAGATCCGCGCGGTCGGCCATGTCATCCCCGACCAGTATCTGTTCCTGGTCCGCACCGGCTTCACCTCGGTCGAGGCGCCGGAAGGCACCAACCCGGACAGCTGGGCCAACGCGCTGACGGAGGTCACCATCGCCTTCCAGCCGAGCCTGGACGACACAGCACCGCTGTCGCTGCTGCGCCGCAAGCTGAAGGTGGGGTAGGGCGGTCTTCATCCGCCCGGGACAAATGGGAAAGGCGCCGTCCCTGCCGGGACGGCGCCGTCTTCATTTCAGAGGGTGGTGAACCAGGAACTCGACACGTCCTGTGCCATCACCCCGGAGAGGGTGACGGTCGGGGTGCCGTTGGCGTTGGTGATGGTCAGAACGGCCTCACCCTGGGCATTGGCGTTTACCGTATAGAAATTGTTCATGCCCAGCCCGATCAGGTCACCCTCCGCGGCACTGAAATCCGTCAGGATGACGTCGGAGTCGATGGTCGTAAGATTGAACAGGTCGGCGCCGGATCCGCCCTGCAGCGTGTCGTTGCCGATGTCACCGAACAGCGTATCGTTCCCGTCTCCGCCGGACAAGAAATCGTTGTACCGGCTGCCGGTCAGCGAATCATTGCCGCCCCCACCGTCCATCGTCAGACCGTTGGAGGAGTCGGCTGCGGTGACGCTGTCGTCCCCGGCCCCGCCGAAGAAATGCTCGATGGAGTAGGTGAGGGCCAAGTTGACGCCACCGGAATACCGGACATACACCGTGTCGTCACCTCCGTCGCCGACCAGAAAGGCCACCGTCGGGGTATCGATGTAAAAAGCATCGTCCCCGTCGCCGCCGAACAGCATGTTGTCGCCGGCCCCGCCGAACAGGACATCGTTTCCGTCCCCACCGACCAGCGTATCGTTGCCGTCGCCGCCCCAGAGCGTGTCATTGAAAGCGCTGCCCTCAATGGCGTCATTGCCGGCCCCGCCGTCGATCTCGATTGCGCTGGCGGACTGATGCGCGAAGACGAGGTCGTTGCCGTCTCCGAGGAACAGCCGTTCGATGCCGGCGGTGTTCATGAAGACCATGCTGTTGCTTCCATGGACATAGACGGTGTCGAAGCCGTCTCCGGCGTCGACCGTGTCGGTCGTATCCATGTAGATCACATCGTCGCCCGCCCCGCCGACGATCTGGTCGCGCCCATTGCCACCGAAGAGCGTGTCGTTGAAAGCGCCGCCAACGAGCGTGTCGTCGCCGTCTCCTCCATCGATCAAAAGCCCGATGACCGCTCCGTCGGCAATCAACTGGTCGTTTCCAGAGCCGCCATAGGCCCGTTCGATGCTGCACGCCGCCAGATCGAGATAGGTTCCGAAGTTGCTTTGGATGAAGACGGTATCGAATCCGGCCCCGCCCTGCAAAGGTGCGTCGGCGTGATCCGTATAGAAGACATCGTCGCCCTCGCCACCGATCAGCGTGTCGACGCCGTCGCCGCCCGTCAGGGTATCGTTCCCCGCCCCGCCGACGATCATATTGTCCAGTGCGTTGCCGGTCCCCTGGAAGTCGCCGGTTCCGATGAAAGTCAGGCGCTCCAGATTGTCGCTGAGCGTTTGGGCGTTGAGCGTGGTTCGGACCTCGTCGAAGCCTTCGAAGGCGAATTCCTGGATGACGGCGCCCGTCCCGTTCACGATGTAGACGTCGTTGCCCATGCCGCCGATCAGGAGATCGTTGCCGCCACCGCCATCCAGCGTGTCGTCACCATAACCGCCGACCAGAGTTTCGCTGCCGCTTCCACCGAACAGATAACCCATATGCCTATCCCCCCACTTGCGAAGCTCGGCGCTCCGAAAAATTGTGGAGTGGAAATGATAATAAAAATATCGGACCGGCAAAACGGAAACATCTACCCTAGGATGCGGTAATGAGCCGCAACCGTCATTTTCCAAAAGTTGCAGAAAAGGCGTTCAAAGGCGGGCCACCATCGCAGAAGCCTGCGGCGGGAGACAGGAGGCGTGACCCGAAAGCGACTGCGGCGCCGAAGCCCGGTCCGGACTTGGCGCCACATCGTATCGAACGTCTGAAAGATTGGTATGCCACCCCACGGTAAATCCGTGGTCAGGCCGCTCACCAGTGGCGCAGCGGCCCCACGTCGACATGGACGAAGTTGCTGTCCGGGTAATAGCCGACCCCGCCGCCACGCAGGCTGAGCGCCGCGCGCTGGAGCTGGCGGGTCGACAGGCCCTGGACCCGCAGGTCGATCGCCATGCCGCGCATGTGATAGCTGTTCTGCGCCACGCCGCTGCCGTCGGCCTCGCGCAGCATCGCGTTGGTCTCCGGCGAGCGGTAGCCCGAGATGATCTCGATCGGGCCGCGGCGGTTGATCTTGCGGCTCAACGAGTGCACCAGATCGATCAGCTTCGGATCGATGGCATGGACCGAATTGTTGTGGTGGTCGCGCAGCACGCGGTTCAGGGCCCGCATCGCGTCGCGGACATATTTGCCCCGCGACCAGTATTCGGCGCTGATGCGCTCGCCGGTGTGCAGGTTCACCAGGGACAGCACCCGCGGCGGAGCGCGCAGCGCCGCAGCTTCCGCCTCTTCGCTGGTCAGCAGGGTCCCGCCCGCTGAGGCGACCGCCGCCAGGCCGAGGCCGGCGCGCAGAAGATGGCGGCGATCAAGATGACGGCGTTCGGTGGCGTGGCTCTCGCCGACGCTCGGGCGTGCGGTCGTGATCGACCGGGCGTCCGCATCCTTCATCATTCTTCCTTCATATCCCGTTTTTCCGCTCCGGCAGCCGAAATCCATCGTCTGGACCCCATCGTCCCGGTTACGGCCAAAGTCACATCTTGGCTAAGGTCAAGGCGTGCTGCGGTGCGTTTATCCGAAAGGTGGGACACTTTTAGGATGCCCGTGGCCTTTTCTGTCAAGAAACCATTGCTTAACCGATGCTGTTTTCTGAAGGAGTCGAGGGATTCCGCCGCCTTGCCCGGAACAGGGGCGGGAAGCCCTGGCCGTGGCTGTTCGCGACCCGTTCGCAACCGGTTCGATTACAGAACGGTAACGTGCGCGACTCGGGACTGACGCGGTAAGGTAACGGCGATGGACGGGTCGGGGCCTATGGCCGTTGTTATGGCCAAGCTTCCGTTTTTCCTATGCAGCCCGGCTGGAATTACCGTTTTTCCGCCGATGCGCCATGCCGGCGGGCCGCTGAACCGCATCCTCCGAAAGAGGGTGCGCAAAAGGGGGGTTCATTCAGCCTTCGGTAAGGAATGAACCGCATGATTGTCGCGATGTAACCATTTCACGGCGTCGAGTTGTCCGTGCCAACCGCCACCACCCCGACCGCCCAGTCCGTCTCCTTCTTTCGGCCCGACCAGCTGGCCGAGGTGCTGGACCGGCACGCCCGCTGGATCAAGGGCCAGCCGGGCGGCGCCCGCGCCAACCTCGCCATGGCCGATCTGGAAGGGGTGGACCTGTCGCAGCGCGATCTGCGCGGCGCCCGCCTGGTCGGGGCGCGGCTGGCGCGCGGGCGGCTGAACGGAACCAATCTGGCCGGCGCCGACCTGTTCGGCGTCGATCTGCGCGATGCCGACATCAGCCGCGCCAACCTGATGCAGACCGACCTGCGCGGCGCCCGGCTGCGCGCGGCCGACTTCTCGAACGCCAATTTGAAGGGCGCCGACCTGCGGGCCGGCACGCTGGAACCGGGCGGCACCGCCCGCCGCGGCACCGGCCCCGATGCGCAGGATGCCGAAAGCGCCCGCCAGATCCACAAGGCGGCGCTCGCCCGTCTCCAGAACGGCATGACGGCGGAGGGCGGCATTCCCACCGATCTCACCGGCGCGGTGCTGCGCGGCGCCAACCTGTCCGAGGCCGACCTCAGCGGCGCCGTGCTGCAGAACGCCGATCTGTCGGGGGCGGTGCTGACCGGGGCGGACCTGACCGGCGCGCGTCTGAACGGCGCCAACCTGTCGGGGGCGGCGCTGGACGGCACCCGTTTCGACAAGGCCGACATGGTCGGCACGCGGATGGCCGACTGCGACCTGTCCTCCACCCGCATCGCCACGGCACAGATGACCCGCCCCATCGACAGCATGGGGTCGGAAATCCAGCGTGCCATCTTCGACCATGAACGCTGGATCGACAGCTTCGGCCAGCGCGGCCAGCGGGCCGACCTGGACGGTGCCGACCTCAGCCGCGCCGACCTGCGCAACGTCAACCTCAGCGCCGCTTCGTTGCGCGGGGCCAACCTGTCGGCGGCGGCGCTGACCGGCGCGCGGCTGATGATGACCGATTTGTCCGGCGCCACTCTGGAGGGCGCCAACCTGATGGGCGCCGACCTGTCGGGCGCCAACCTCAGCTACGCCGTGCTGACCGGTGCCGACCTGACGCGGGTGCGGCTCGGCCCGGCGGCGATCAAGGATCCCTCTGGCCGCCCCACCGGCCGCTCCTGGGCCGCCAACCTGATGGGAGCCGACATGCGCGGCGCCCTGCTGGTCGGCACCTGTCTGGTGCAGGCGAACCTGTCCGACGCCAATCTCGACAGCGCCGACATGGACGGCGCCGACATGGCCGGTGCAAAGCTTCAGCGCGCCACGCTCCCCGGCCGTCCGCCCCGCCGGGGCTGAGGCGAAGCGCCGCTTTCCGCAATCCTCCTCACGGCAGGATGATCGTCACCGTGGTGCCGGTGCCCGGCGTGCTGTCCAGGGTCAGGGTGCCGCCATGGGCCTCGACGAAGCGGCGGGCCAGCGGCAGGCCCAGGCCGGTGCCGGCCTCCGCCTTGGTCAGGTAGTTGTGGACCTGACGGAACGGCTCCATCGCGATCACCATCTCGTCCGCGGTCATGCCGACGCCGGTGTCGGCGATCACGATGACGGCGCCGGTTCCGCCGGGTCCGGGCCTGGCCTCCACCCGCACCGCACCGCCCGCCGGGGTGAATTTGACGGCATTGGACAGGACGTTCAGAACCGCCTGCCGCATGCGGACCCCATCCACCGTGACCTGAAGATCGGACGCGATGGCGCCGCCGGTCAGCACCACCCCCTTGCGCAGGGCCAGCGCCTCCATCAGCGACAGGCAGTCCTCCAGCAGCTCGCCCAGCGCGACGCAGGCGGGGAACAGCTCCAGCCGCCCGGCCTCGATCTTCGCCATGTCCAGAAGCTCATTCACCAGATCCAGCAGATGGCGGCCGGACTGGTGGATGGCGGTCAGATATTCGACATGCTTGGGCGGAGAGGGGCCGAAGATGCCGGACATCAGGGCCTCGGCGAAGCCGATGATCGCATTCAGCGGGGTGCGCAGCTCGTGGCTCATGTTGGCCAGGAAATCGCTCTTGGCCCGGTTCGCCGCCTCGGCATGATCCTTTTCCGATTGCAGCCGGCGGCGCTGCTCGATCAGCACCGCCTCGCGGGCACGGCGCACCTCCTCCTCGGCACTGCGGCGGCGGCGGTAGGCGCGCGACACCAGCAGCGCCAGCATCAGCGTCGCAGCACAGGCGGCAGCCGCGCCGCCGATCACCGTCATGCGGGTGGCGTTCAGCTTCTGCTGCACGAGGGCCGAGGGCACGCCCAGTACCACCGCCCAGCCGGTTTCGGAGGAGCGGTGGATGACGGAGTGGACCTCGACCCCGTCCTTGGTCTGGCCGACGAACATGCGGTTGCTGCCGGTGCGGATCCGCGCCTCCAGCGACGCGTAGACCTTCTGGCCCAGATAGGCGGCGGCATCGCGCGAACGGGCGGCGATCACCATGGTCGGATCGATGACGGTGACCGTCCATTCCGGCGGGGTGTCGCGGGTCCGCAGGGCGCTGGACAGCCCCTCCAGCCCAAGTGCCAGGGACAGGATGTAGCGCACCCGGTCGGTCTGGTGGTCCGGGTCGAACTGGAGGATCGGTGCGCGCAGGATCAGCGACGGCCGACCCGGCGGTCCGCCGGGCGGCAGCACGCCGCCGATGGTCGCGCGGCGGCTCTCGATGACATGGCGGGTGACATCGTCCAGCCGGGGCGGCGGCAGCGGCTGGACGCCCAGCGGGTAATGGGTGTGGAAGAGGAAGCGGCCGGTGTCGGCGTCGATCATCCCCATCGCCAGCCAGCCGGGCTGGCTGTGGGTGGCGGTGGTGGTCTCCTGGTACAGGGTGCGCAGATCGTCGGCATTGGGCTGGAGCAGCGACGCCAGCAGTTCCAGCGGGCGCAGCTGGCTCGCCAGTTCGCGGTCGACCGCCAGCGACAGCGACTGCGCCACCGATTGCAGCGCATCCTCCGTCTCCGCCCGGTCGCGGGCGTCGAGCTGCCAGACCATCACGGCGCCGAACAGCAACAGCGGTGCCGTCACGGCCAGACCGATGGCAAGGATGGAGCCGGGTAACCGAAACCTCAACCGCTGATGCTCCAGACCGTCGGGGACGACCACCGGAGTGGTACGGACAGACTAGTACGGGACCGGTGGGGACTCCAGGCGCCTCCGTCGTTCCCCGGGTTTTCTCTTATCGGAAGGGGCAATCAGGCGGCACCCGTCAGCAGCCGCGTCAGCTCCACCGCCGTCTTCACCCGCATCTTCTCGAACACATGGCTGCGGTGGACCTCCACCGTGCGCATGCTGATGCCCAGCTCGTCGGCGATCACCTTGTTCAGGCGGCCGGCGACGACCAGCTCCATCACCTGCCGTTCGCGCTGGGTCAGGGTGGCCAGACGGGCGGCCAGCCCGGCCTGGCCGGCTTCGCGCTCGCGCTGCTCGGCGTCGAAGGCCAGCGCGTCGATCACGCGGTCGACCAGCTCATTGTCGTTGAAGGGCTTCTCCACGAAATCGCGGGCCCCCTTCTTCAGGGCGCCGACGGCGATGGGCACGTCGCCATGGCCGGTCAGGAAGATCACCGGCATGCGGCAGCCCTTGGACAGCAGCCGGTCGAACAGCTCCAGCCCGCTCATGCCCTCCATGCGGATGTCCAGCAGGAGGCAGCCGACGGTGTCCGGCCGCCACGACTCCAGGAAGGATTCGGCCGACGGCCAGCCTGCCACCGGGACGTTGCGCGACTGGAACAGCCAGCCGAGCGCGTCGCGGATGGCCTCGTCGTCGTCGACGATGTGGAGCGTGGTCATTCGGCAGCCTCGGCAGTGTCATCGGAAAAAGGGCCGGCGGGATGCGGGCCGGCGGGATGTGGGCCGCCAGGATGCGGGTCTGTCGACCGGTCAGGCGTGCGGGCATGGACGGGCAGGGTGAACAGGAAGCGGGTGCCGGCGGCGGTGGCCCCCGTTGCGTCCCCGTCTCCATCTCCCTCCGGCGCCACCGTCTCGAACCACAGCCGGCCGCGGTGGTGCTCGACGATGGAGCGGCAGATGTTCAGCCCCATGCCCATACCTTCGCGCTTGGTGGTGAAGAAAGGGGAAAACAGGCGGTCGGCCACGTCGGGGGCGACGCCGCAGCCATGGTCGCGGATCTCGGTCAGCAGCAGGCGGGCTCCATCCCCGTCCCCGTCCTTGCCGTCCCCACCGCCGTCGCAATCGGTCTGGCGGACGGTGACGGTCAGGCGGCGGTCGGCGCGCGGGGTGCGGGCCATCGCCTCGATCCCGTTGCGCATCAGGTTCAGCACTACCTGCTGCAGCAGGATGCGGTCGCCGGTGACCGGCGGCAGGTCGGCCGGGGCATCCAGCTCCACCCGCACGCCCAGCCTTGCAGCATCGCTGCCGGCCAGCCCGACGCAGTCCTCCAGCACCTCGGCCAGCGAACAGGGGGCGACCTTGGGGTCGCGCTTGCGCACGAAATCGTGGATGCGGCGAACCACCAGCCCGGCGCGCTTGGCCTGGGCGGCCAGCTTCTCCAGCGCCGCCGCCACCTCCTGGGTGTCGCAGCGGTCGGAGCGCAGCCGGTTGAGGCAGCCGGTGCAATAGCTGGCGATGGCCGACAGCGGCTGGTTCAGCTCATGGGCCAGGGTGGAGGCCATTTCGCCCATGGTGATCAGGCGGGAGGTCTGTTGCAGCCGCTCCTGCTGCTGGCGGGCCAGTTCCTCGGCGCGCTTGCGCTCGGTGATGTCGAGGACGGAGCCCATCCAGCCGGTCTGCCGCCCGTTGGCGTCGATCAGCGGCGCCTCGTAGATCAGCGCCTCGAACCGCTCGCCGTCGGCACGCTGGAAACGCATCTCCAGCCCGCTTTCCGGCGCCCGGCCGGCCAGCACGTCCTGGAAGGCGGCCTCGGCCCGGTCGATCTCCTCCGGCAGCCAGTAGGGCGCCGGCGGGCCGCGCCCGATCAGGTCCTCCGCCTCCAGCCCGACCATCCGGCAGAAGGCCGGGTTGACGTAGGTGATGCGCCCCTCCAGGTCGCGGGCGCGCATGCCCACGGTCAGGCTGTCCTCCATCGCCTTGCGGAAGGCATGCTCCTCGCGCAGCGCCTCCTCGGCGCGCAGGCGGCCGGCGATGTGCCGGCGCAGCGACCACAGGCTCCACAATGCCGATCCGGTCAGCGCGAAGATCGCCGCCACCAGAACGGTGCGGGTGACGTTGGAGTCGGTGGGGTAGGCGGTGGCGACCAGGGCCATCCCATGGCCGGGCGGATCGAACGGGATCAGGTGGCTGCGCGCCGGGTCGGGGGTTGGTCCTGCCATGGAGCCCGGCACCGACATGCGCGACTTCGAACCCAGCACCGCGCCGGTGGCGTCGACCACCTCCAACTGGTAGCGCTGGGCGAACCACCAGGGGACATGGTGGGTCAGCATCGCCTCGAACGAGAAGACGCCGACCAGCGTGCCGGCGAAGACGCCGTCGCGGAACAGCGGGAAGGCGGCGTCGAAGCCGCGGTCGGTGGCGTCGATCCGGTAGGGCGCGCCATAGGCCCGCAGGCCGGAGGACCGCGCGATCCGCACCGCGTCGTCGCGGGCCATGCCCTCCGCGCCGGCCGGTTCCGATGCTGCATCCGTTCCGCCGTTCCCCGGCAGCGGCGGCTCGGCCAGCAGGGTGCGGCCCCGGGCGTCGAGCCACAGCACCCGCTCGATCGCCGGGTTGGTGTTCACCACCAGCCGGGCCATTGCGGCGAACTGCCGCAGATCCACCTCAACCCGGCCCGCCTCGATTCGGCTGAGCGTCTCCGCCAGCCTCTCCAGCTTGTCCTCGTCGGACGCGAGCTGGAAGTGCAGGTTCTGCTCCACCCACAGCGCGTCCTTGATCAGCGCCAGCGCCTCCTCCTCCCGCTCGTTGCGCTGCAACAGCCACAGGAAGGCGCCCAGCAGCACCACGACCAGCGCCATCGCCACCACCGGCATGGCATGCGGCACCGCCCGCCCGATGCGGACGGCAGGACTGGATGTGCGGGATGGCTTCGGCATCGGGGTGGACACGAAAATATGGGGGCAGGGGATGGCGGGACCGTACGAAAGTGGAATAGGCCGACTCTGCGGATATCCACAATAGCCGCAATTCGTCCGATCATGAACAATGCGCAACAAGTACGGGGCCGAACAGTCAGTCCCGTCTACAATGAATACCAGAGGGGGACGCACCTATGAAACTCGTGAAGCTCCTGTGCGCGGCGGCGGTCGGCTGCATGATGTCGGCGCCGATGGCGATTTCGACGGCCTGGGCCCAGGACCAGATCGTGATCAAGTTCAGCCACGTCGTCGCGCCGGAGACGCCGAAGGGCAAGGGTGCCGAGAAGTTCAAGGAACTGGCCGAGAAGCTGACCGCCGGCAAGGTGAAGATCGAGGTCTATCCGAACAGCCAGCTCTACAAGGACAAGGAAGAGCTTGAGGCGCTGCAGCTGGGCGCCGTCCAGATGCTGGCCCCGTCGCTGGCCAAGTTCGGCCCGCTGGGTGCCAAGGAATTCGAGGTCTTCGACCTGCCCTACATCTTCCCGAGCAAGGAAGTCCTCCAGCGCGTCACCAAGGGCGAGATCGGCAAGAAGCTGTTCCAGAAGCTGGAGTCCAAGGGCATCGTCGGGCTGGCCTACTGGGACAACGGCTTCAAGATCATGAGCGCCAACAAGCCGCTCATCAAGCCGGAGGACGTGAAGGGCCTGAAGATGCGCATCCAGTCGTCCAAGGTTCTGGACGCCCAGATGCGCGCGCTGGGCGCCCTGCCGCAGGTGATGGCCTTCTCCGAAGTGTACCAGGCGCTGCAGACCGGCGTCGTCGACGGCACGGAGAACCCGCCGTCCAACATGTACACCCAGAAGATGCACGAGGTTCAGAAGAACGCCACCCTGACCGACCACGGCTATCTCGGCTATGCGGTCATCGTGAACAAGAAGTTCTGGGAAGGCCTGCCTGCCGACGTCCGCGGCAAGCTGGAAGAGGCGATGAAGGAGGCGACCGACTACGCCAACGACATCGCCCAGAACGAGAACGACGTTGCGCTGGCCCAGATGAAGGCGTCCGGCAAGACCGAGTTCCACACCCAGACCAAGGAAGAGCGCGAAGCCTGGGTCAAGGCCCTGAAGCCGGTCCACAAGGACGCCGAATCCCGCGTCGGCAAGGACCTGATCGAAGCGATCTACAAGGAATCGGCCGCGGCCGGCTTCAAGATGTAATTTGAGGGCGGGCGACGCCATTCCACCGGAAGGCGTCGTCCACTCCAAACCGGCATCCACACTGTCCGGCCGTCATTCCCGCGCAGGCGGGAATCCAGCTTCGACGATCCATTCCGCTCCGGCAGCCGCCTGGATCCCCGCCTGCGCGGGGATGACGGCCGACTGAAGCGCTAAGGGTCGTGCTGCGGCTATCCAGCCTTTAAGACCATCTCCGCCGACCGGGAGATCCCCCCGACATGCTCATGAAACTACTCGACCGGCTTGAGGAGACGCTGATCGCGTCGCTCATGGCCGGGGCGACGCTCGTCATCTTCGCGTCCGTCGTCCACCGCTATTTCTCCGGCGTTCCCTACATCCAGGACTATGTGCTGCACTGGAACCTCGCCTGGGCGCAGGAGCTGTGCATCTACATGTTCGTGTGGATGGCCAAGTTCGGCGCCGCCTATGGCGTGCGCACCGGCATCCATGTGGGCGTCGACGTCATCATCAACCGGATGGAACCGCACCTGCGTGCCAAGTTCGTGCTGTTCGGGCTGGGTGCCGGCGCGCTGTTCACCTTGATCGTCGGGTCGCTGGGTGCCCGCTTCGTCTACCACATCTCCGAGACCGAGCAGGTGTCGGCCGATCTGGAATGGCCGATGTGGATCATCTATCTGGCGGTGCCGCTCGGCTCCTACCTGATGTGCTTCCGCTTCCTCCAGGTCGCCTGGACCTTCGTCCGCACCGGTGAACTGCCCCATCACGACCACGCCCAGGTCGACGGCATCGACCCGGTCGAAGCCGCCAAGGAAGGAGGCCCGGCATGAACGCCGCCATCATCTTCGGGCTTCTGCTGGCCCTCATGCTCACCGGCATGCCGATCTCCATCTCGCTCGGCCTGACCGTTCTGTCCTTCCTGTTCTTCATGACCGACGTGCCGATCGACGCCGTGGCCCTGAAGCTGTTCACCGGCATCGAGAAGTTCGAGATCATGGCGATCCCGTTCTTCATCCTGGCCGGCAACTTCCTGACCCATGGCGGCGTGGCGCGCCGCATGATCAACTTCGCCACCTCGATGGTCGGCCACTGGCATGGCGGCCTCGGCCTTGCCGGCGTGATGGCCTGCGCGCTGTTCGCGGCGGTGTCTGGCTCCAGCCCGGCCACGGTGGTCGCCATCGGCTCGATCATCCTGCCGGCCATGGTGGCGCAGGGCTTCCCGAAGAATTTCGGCGCCGGCATCGTCACCACCTCGGGCGCGCTCGGCATCCTGATCCCGCCGTCCATCGTCATGGTGATGTACTGCGTCGCCACCACCGGCCACCCGCAGGCCGCCTCCATCGGCCAGATGTTCATCGCCGGCGTGGTGCCGGGTATCATGCTGGCCTGCTTCCTCGGCTTCACCACTTGGTTCCGTGCCCGCAAGTTCGGCTATCCGCGCCTGCCCAAGGCGAGCTTTGCCCAGCGCATGCACGCCCTGCGCGAAAGCTTCTGGGGCCTGCTGCTGATCATCGTCGTCATGGGCGGCATCTACAGCGGCATCTTCACCCCGACCGAGGCGGCGGCGATGGCCGCGGTCTATGCCTTCGTCGTCGCGGTCTTCGTCTACAAGGACATGCCGCTCCGCCGCGTGCCGAAGGTGCTGCTGGACAGCGCCAGCATGTCGGCGATGCTGCTCTACATCATCACCAACGCGGTGCTCTTCTCCTTCCTGATGACGTCGGAGCAGATCCCGCAGAACATGGCGGCCTGGATCCTCGACCAGAACATGGGCGTGTGGGTCTTCCTGCTGGTGGTGAACATCATCCTGCTGGCCGCCGGCAACTTCATGGAGCCGTCGTCCATCGTCCTGATCATGGCGCCGATCCTGTTCCCGGTCGCCATGAAGCTGGGCATCGACCCGGTGCATTTCGGCATCCTGATCATCGTGAACATGGAAGTCGGCATGTGCCACCCGCCGGTGGGCCTGAACCTCTACGTCGCCTCGGGCATCACCAAGATGGGCATCACCGAGCTGACGGTGGCGGTGTGGCCGTGGCTGCTGACGATGCTGATCTTCCTCGGCCTCGTCACCTATGTCCCGGCGATCACGCTGTGGTTCCCGCGCCTGCTCGGCTTCATGTAAAGCCGCAAGTCGCCAGGGGATTTTCTCGCTAAAATCGGCAGGGGCCGCGAAGTCCGGACAAGGGACTTCGCGGCCCCGCTTTTTTGTACCCATACATTGTTGCGCATTGAAGCCGGCGCGGGGCAGGGCCTAAACTTTGGGCCACCCCGCCGCCAGCCAGACCAGAGGTTAGCCTTGTCGGCCCAGTTCCTGCCCACCGCCTGTCCGCACGATTGCCCCAGCACCTGCGCGCTGGAGGTGGAACGCCTCGCCCCCGACCGCATCGGCAAGGTGCGCGGCGCCGCCGAGAACAGCTACACCGCCGGTGTCATCTGCGCGAAGGTCAGCCGCTATGCCGAGCGCGTGCATTCGCCGGACCGGCTGAAGACCCCGCTGCTGCGCAGCGGCCCCAAGGGCTCCGGGCAATGGAAGCCGATCGGCTGGGACGAGGCGCTGGACCGCATCGCCGACGCCTTCCTGACCGCCGAGCGCACCCACGGCCCAGAAGCCGTCTGGCCCTATTTCTACGCCGGCACCATGGGTCTGGTGCAGCGCGGCGGCATCCAGCGCCTGCGCCATGCCAAGGGCTATTCGCGGCAGACCAGCACGGTGTGCGACACGCCGGCCAACATGGGCTGGCTCGCCGGCTATGGCGACATCCGCGGCGCCGACCCGCGCGAGATGGCGGAAAGCGACCTGATCGTCAACTGGGGCGGCAACCCGGTGGCGACCCAGGTCAACGTGATGACCCATGTCAGCCGCGCCCGGAAGGGCCGCGGGGCGAAGCTGGTCACCATCGACCCCTACCGCACCGGCACGGCCGAGGTCTCCGACCTGCACCTGATGCTGCGGCCGGGCACCGACGGGGCGCTGGCCTGTGCGGTGATGCATGTGCTGTTCCGCGACGGTTACGCCGACCGCGCCTATCTGGCCCGGCTGGCCGGCGACACCGCGGCGCTGGAGGCGCATCTCGCCAGCCGCACCCCGGATTGGGCAGCATCCATCACCGGCCTGACCGTGGCGGAGATCGAAGAGTTCGCCCGCCTCTACGGCACCACCAAGCGCAGCTATCTGCGTGTCGGCTACGGCCTGTCGCGCGCCCACAATGGGGCGGCGCAGGTCCATGCCGTCTCCTGCCTGCCGGTGGTCACCGGGGCGTGGCAGCACAAGGGCGGCGGCGCGCTCTACTGCTCGTCCGGCATCTACAAGCTGGACAAGACCCTGTCGGAGGGGCTGGACCGTCTCGACAAGTCGGTGCGCAGCTTCGACCAGTCGCGTATCGGCGCTGTCCTGACCGGTGACCCGCGCGACCTGACCAGCGGCCCGCCGGTGACGGCGATGCTGATCCAGAACACCAACCCGGTGACGATCTGCCCGGATTCCAACCGCGTCCGCCAGGGCTTCCTGCGCGAGGATCTGTTCGTGGCGGTGCATGAGCAGTTCATGACCGACACGGCCAAGCTGGCCGATCTGGTGATTCCCGCCACCACCTTCCTGGAGCATGACGACATCTACCGCGGCGGCGGCCAGATGCACATCCTGATCGGCCGCAAGGTGATCGAGCCGCAGTTCGAGGCGCGCGAGAACCATTGGGTCATCAGCGAACTCGCCCGCCGCGTCGGCGCCGAGCATCCGGGATTCGGCATGACCGCGCTGGAAATCATCGACGCCATGCTGAAGGCGTCCGACCTCGGCGACGCGGCGACCCTGACCGCCGACCGGTGGATCGATGCCCAGCCCGATTTCGAGACTTCGCATTTCCTCAACGGCTTCGCCCACCCCGACGCCAAGTTCCGCTTCGCCCCCGACTGGGCGGCGCTCGGCCCCTATGGCGGCATGCCGGAGCTGCCCGACCATATGCCCCCGGCCCGCGACGCCGATGCGGATCACCCGTTCCGCCTCGTCACCGCCCCGGCGCGCCAGTTCCTCAACACCTCCTTCACCGAGACGCTGACCGCCCAGAAGCGCGAAGGCCGTCCCACCGCGCTGATCCATCCGGACGACGCGTCGGGGCTGGGTCTGGCCGATGGCGACGCGGTGCGGCTGGGCAATCCGCAGGGCAGCGTGGTGGTCCATGCCAAGTCCTTCGCCGGTGTGCCGCGCGGCGTGGTGATCGTCGAAGGCATCTGGCCCAACAGCGCCTTCGTCGAGGGCATGGGCATCAACAGCCTGACCTCCCCGGAGCCGGTGCCGCCGGCCGGCGGTGCGGCGTTCCACGACACCGCGGTGTGGATGCGGGCGGCTTAAAGCCGCCCACCTCCACTCCCACGGCCACATCCCACCCCTGTCCATACCCACCCGTGCGCCGCGCCCCCATCTCTGCTATGGCTGTGCCCCCATCCCAGAGAGACCGTGCAGCACCGCCATGACCGAGCCCGCCGCCTTCCTCAACGTCGCCCACTCCCTGTCCGGCAAGCGCTGGCAGGCGCGGCCCTGCGACGAGCGGCAGGCGCAGGCTCTCACCCAGGGGCGCGGGCTGCCGGAGATCGTCGGCCGGGTGCTGGCCGCCCGCGGCGTCACCGAGGACAGCTGCGAGACCTTCCTCAACCCGACGCTGAAGGCGCTGCTGCCCGATCCGTCGCGCTTCCGCGACATGGACCCGGCGGCCGAGCGCATCGCGCGGGCCATCCGCGACGGCGAGCCGGTGGCCGTCTTCGGCGACTACGACGTCGACGGCGCCACCTCCGCCGCCCTGCTGCGCCGCTTCTTCCGCTCGCTCGGCGCCGACATCCGCGTCTATGTCCCCGACCGCATCACCGAGGGCTACGGCCCCAACGCCCCGGCGCTGCTTCGCCTGAAAGGGGAGGGGGTGCGGCTGGTGGTGACGGTCGATTGCGGCATTTCCGCCTTCGCCGCCCTGGAAGCCGCCGCCCAGGCCGGGCTGGATGTCGTCGTGCTCGACCACCATGCCGCCGAACCGCGCCTGCCCCCCGCGGTCGCGCTGGTCAACCCCAACCGGCTGGACGAGGACGGCGCCTACCGCACGCTCTGCGCCGCCGGCGTCACCTTCATCACCATCGTCGCCATCAACCGGGTGCTGCGGACAACCGGCTTCTACCGCGATCGGGCGGAGCCCAACCTGATGGAGTGGCTCGACATCGTGGCACTCGGCACGGTGTGCGACGTGGTGCCGCTGACCGGGCTGAACCGCGCGCTGGTGGCGCAGGGGCTGAAGGTGATGGCGCGGCGCGCCAACCCCGGCCTCGCCGCCCTGTCCGACGTGGCGGGGGTGAAGGAGAAGCCGGACGCCTACCATGCCGGCTACGTCCTCGGGCCGCGCGTCAATGCCGGCGGCCGGGTGGGGGCGTCCGACCTCGGCGCCCGCCTGCTCTCCACCGATGATCCCATCGAGGCGATGGAACTGGCCCAGCGGCTGGAAGGCCACAACGCCGAACGCCGCACCATCGAGCAGGCGGTCCTCGACGAGGCGCTGGAGCGCGTCGCCGCCGAGGCCGGGCGCACGACCGATCTGGTCTTCGTCACCGGCGCCGGCTGGCATCCCGGCGTCATCGGCATCGTCGCCGCCCGGCTGAAGGAGCGCTACAGCCGCCCGGCCTGCGTGGTGGCGCTGGAGGAAACCGCCGACGGCACCGTCATCGGCAAGGCGTCCGGCCGTTCCGTCCGTGGCGTCGATCTCGGCTCGGCGGTGATCGCCGCCCGGCAGGAGGGGCTGCTGCTGGCCGGCGGCGGCCACCGCATGGCGGCGGGCTTCACCGTGGCCGGCGACAAGATCGATGCGCTGCGCGA
Source organism: Azospirillum sp. TSH64 (assembly GCF_003116035.1). Lineage (GTDB taxonomy): Bacteria > Pseudomonadota > Alphaproteobacteria > Azospirillales > Azospirillaceae > Azospirillum. The sequence continues at coordinate 6,142,206 of NZ_LGQW01000015.1, read as the reverse complement.
CTTCCTGCACAGCCGCATCTCCGAACAGGTGGCGTCCGCTCCGCTGGTGCCGACGCTGGAACTGGACGGCGCCCTGTCGGTCGGTGGCGCCAGCGTCGGTCTGGTGACGATGCTCGACAAGCTCGGCCCCTACGGCACCGGCAATTCCGAGCCGCGCTTCGCCATCGCCGATGCCCGCGTCGTGCGTGCCGACGTGGTGGGCGCCAACCATGTCCGTTGCATCCTGCAAGGCAATGACGGTGCCCGGCTGAAGGCCATCGCCTTCCGCGCGCTCGACAGCGACATGGGCCAGGCCCTGCTGACCGGCCGCGGCACGCCGTTCCATCTTGCCGGCGTGCTGCGCATCGACCGCTGGAACGGCTCGGAAGGGGTCCAGTTGCTGATCGACGACGCGGCACCGGCGCGCTCGGCCTGAGCACTGGCGGGGCATGGGGGTGGGGCATGGGGGCGGGCAGGGCGCAAAAAGTATCGGAGGATGGAAAAAAGCGCTTGCGCTCGGCGGCTCCGATCTTTAGAAAGCGCGTCACCGCGAACGACGTCCCCGTCGTCTAGAGGCCTAGGACACCGCCCTTTCACGGCGGCGACACGGGTTCGACTCCCGTCGGGGACGCCATCTTCTCCAGGATGCGCGACAAGTTAGGAAGGCCCGGCTGCATAGCCGGGCCTTTTGCTTTTGGCAGAATTTATGCCCGGCGGTTGCCCGCCGATCCCGTTTCGCCCATCCTGATTTTTCCGGCCGCAGCAGAGCTGACCGCGATGACCGCTCCGAACCTCGTCACCTCCGCCATCCCCCTCAGCGTCGCCCCGATGATGGACTGGACCGACCGGCATTGCCGGTACTTCCACCGTCTGCTGTCGCGCTCGACCCTGCTCTATACCGAGATGGTGACCACGGGTGCCGTGCTGCATGGCGACCGCGAGCGGCTGCTGGGCTTCGATGCGGCGGAACATCCGGTGGCGCTCCAGCTCGGCGGGTCGGATCCGGCGGACCTTGCCGCCTGCGCCCGCATCGCCGAGGAGTGGGGCTATGACGAGGTGAACCTCAACGTTGGCTGCCCGAGCGACCGCGTGCAGTCCGGCCGCTTCGGCGCCTGCCTGATGGCTGAGCCCGATCTGGTGGCACGCCTCGTCGGCGCCATGCGCGAGGCGGTGTCGATCCCGGTCACAGTCAAGTCGCGCATCGCCATCGACGAAATGGAGGAATGGCCGACGCTCGACCACTTCATCCGCACCGTTTCCGCCGCCGGCTGCACGCACTTCATCGTCCATGCCCGCAAGGCCTGGCTGAAGGGCCTCAGCCCCAAGGAGAACCGGGACATCCCGCCGCTGCGCTACGACCTCGTCCACCGGCTGAAGGCGGAATATCCGCATCTCACCATCGCCATCAACGGCGGCATCCGCACGCTGGACGAGGCCGAGGGGCATCTCGGCACCCTCGACAGCGTGATGATCGGCCGCGCCGCCTACGAGACGCCCTATCTGCTGGCCGACGCCGACCGCCGCCTGATGGGCGGGGAGCCCGGACCCGACCGCCATACGGTGATCGAGGCGATGCTGCCCTACATCGAGGCACGGATGACGGTCGGCACGCCGCTGTCGTCGATCACCCGCCACATGCTGGGCCTGTTCCAGGGGCTGCCCGGCGCCCGTGCCTACCGCCGCCACATCGCCGAGAACGCCCACCGCCCCGGCGCCGGTCCGGAGGTGCTGGAACGCGCCGCCTCGCTGGTGCGCCGGCGCGGTGCCGACGAGGTGGTCGAGGAGGCTGCGTGAGAGGATCGGGCCGGGATGGAACGATGGAACATCTCCGGGGAACCGTTTCACTCTGTTCCATGCCGTCCATCCGGAGCCGCACGGGTCGGGCCGGATTGAACACTGAACACACCCCACGAAACCGTTTCATGGTGTTTCAAGCGTTCTACCCGAAGCCGTCGGGCGCCCCCACCATCGGGAATATGCGCCGTGCGTCCCGCACCGCTTGCGTGCGGGCGGGGTCCTCGCTAACTATGCCCACTTCATCGGACGGAGTGTAAGCGGTGCGGTACGTCAGCACGCGGGGCGCGGCCCCGGTCTTGGGTTTCGAGGACGTCCTTCTTGCCGGGCTGGCGCGCGACGGCGGCCTCTATGTGCCGGAGACTTGGCCGCAGTTCACGGCCGACGACATCCGCGCCATGCGCGGGCTGCCCTACAGCGAGATCGCCGTCCGGGTGATGCTGCCCTTCCTGGGCGGCTCCATCGCCGAGGACGAGTTCCGCGCCATCGTCCGTGACGCCTATGCCAGTTTCGACCATGCCGCGGTGACCCCGCTGGTGCAGGTCGACCCGACCACCTGGGTGCTGGAGCTGTTCCACGGGCCGACGCTTGCCTTCAAGGACGTGGCGCTGCAGCTGCTCGGCCGCCTGTTCGACCATGTGCTGGCCAAGCGCGGGGAGCGGGTGACCATCGTCGGCGCCACCTCCGGCGACACCGGTTCGGCCGCCATCGAGGCCTGCCGCGACCGCCAGAACGTCGACATCTTCATCCTGCATCCCAAGGGCCGCACGTCCGAGGTGCAGCGCCGGCAGATGACCAGTGTGCTGTCGTCCAACGTCCACAACATCGCGCTGGACGGCACCTTCGACGATTGCCAGGACCTCGTGAAGGCGATGTTCAACGACGGCGCCTTCCGCGACCGGATGGGGCTGTCGGCGGTGAACTCGATCAACTGGGCCCGCATCATGGCCCAGATCGTCTATTACTTCACTGCTGCCGTTGCGCTGGGCGTCCCGGACCGCAAGATCGCCTTCACCGTGCCGACCGGCAATTTCGGCAATGTCTATGCCGCTTATGGCGCCCGCTCCATGGGGCTGCCGATCGAGACGCTGGTGGTGGGATCCAACAGCAACGACATCCTGGCGCGCTTTTTCGCCAGTGGGAGCATGGTCGCGGCGCCTGTCGTGCCTACCTTGTCTCCCAGCATGGACATCCAGATCTCTTCCAACTTCGAGCGGCTGCTGTTCGACCTGCTCGACCGCGACGGCACCACGGTGACGGCGGCGCTGAACCGCTTCCGCACCGAGGGCAGGTTCGCGGTGACCGACGCGCAGCTCGCCCGCGCGCTGGCCATTTTCTCCGGCCACCGGGTGGACGAGGCCGCCACCATGGAGACCATCGCCGAGGTGTGGAAGGACAGCCTCTATCTGCTCGACCCGCACACGGCGGTCGGCATCGGGGCGGCCAAGGCGGCGGTTTCCGCCGGCCGGGCCGATCCGACCGTTCCCATGGTGGTTCTCGCCACCGCCCATCCCGCCAAGTTCCCCGACGCGGTGGAAAAGGCGACCGGCCGCCGGCCGGACCTGCCGCCGCGCCTGTCCGATCTTTATGTGCGCGAGGAGCGCCTGTCCGACCTGCCGAACGATCTGGCGGCGGTCCAGGACTTCGTCACCAAGCGCGCCCGCGCCGCCCAGGAGGCCGCATGAGTTCCATTCGTGTGACGACGTTGCCCAACGGGCTTCGCGTCGCGACCGACACCATGCCCGACGTGCAGTCCGTTTCGCTCGGCTGCTGGGTCGGGGTGGGCACCCGCAACGAGGCGGCGAGCGTCAATGGCGTCGCCCACCTCGTCGAGCATATGCTGTTCAAGGGCACCCGGCGCCGTTCGGCCTTCCGCATCTCCGAGGAGATCGAGAATGTCGGCGGCCAGCTGAACGCCTACACCACCCGCGAGCAGACCGCCTATTACGCCAAGGTCCTGCACGAGGATGCGCCGCTGGCGCTCGACATCCTCTCCGACATGATCCAGCACTCCACGCTGGACGCCGAGGAGCTGGTGCGCGAGCGCACGGTGGTGTTGCAGGAGATCGGCCAGAGCGCCGACACGCCCGACGACATCATCTTCGATCATTTCCAGTCCACCGCCTATCCGGGGCAGGCCATCGGCCGTCCGGTGCTGGGCTCGGCGGAGATCGTCGGCGCATTGCCGCGCGAGGCGCTGGTCGACTACATCGCCGGCCATTACGGTGCCCCCGGCATGGTGCTGAGCGCCGCCGGCCGGATCGAGCATGACCGGATGGTCGACCTCGCCATGAAGGCCTTCGGCGACCTGCCGAGCGGCGCACCGCCCAAGCCGGAGACCGCCCGCTACACCGGCGGCGATTTCCGCGAGGACCGTGACCTGGAGCAGATGCACCTCGTGCTCGGCTTCGACGGGGTGGGGGTGCACGACCCCGACTTCTACGCCCACTCGGTGCTCTCCACCCTGCTCGGCGGCGGCATGTCGTCCCGCCTGTTCCAGGAGGTGCGGGAGAAGCGCGGGCTGGTCTATTCCATCTACACCTTCACCGGCGGCTATCATGACGGCGGCCTGTTCGGCGTCTATGCCGGCACCGGCGAGGACGAGGTGGCGGAGCTGGTTCCCGTCGTCTGCGACGAGATCGCCAAGGTCGGCGCCGACGTCACCGAGGACGAGGTCGCCCGCGCCCGCGCCCAGCTGAAGGCAGGCACGCTGATGGCGCTGGAAAGCACCATGTCGCGCTGCGAGCAGCTGGGCCAGCAGGTCCTGATCTACGACCGCCCGGTTCCGGTCGAAGAGATCGTGGCGAAGATCGACGGCGTCGACCGCGAGTCCGTGGTCAAGGCGGCGTCCCGCCTGCGCGCCAGCCGTCCGACCGTGGCCGCTCTCGGCCCCATCGCCAAGCTGGAAAGCTACGACCGCATCGCGGAGCGCCTCGCCTGACGATGAAGACGGTGGCGGTCCCCACTTCCCACCCGCACTCGTCCCCCTCTCCCCCCCGGGGAGAGGGGCGGGGTGAGGGGGTTGCACTGCGTGGATGGACCGGGATGCGGATCCCTCTTCTCCTGAGCGAAGGCGGGAGAGGAAGGGTGGTCACTCAATGATCCGCCTTCTCGGCAGCGGCCTCATCAGTCCTCCCGCGATCCGGCTCGACGGATCGCATTGCTACATCCGGCCGCCTTTGCCCCGCGACTGGCGGGAATGGGCCGATCTTCGGGCCGCCTCGCGCGGCTTCCTGACGCCCTGGGAGCCCACCTGGCCGGCCGATGCCCTGACGCGCACCGCCTTCGCCCGGCGGCTGCGGCGGCAGGCGCAGGAGTGGCGGGACGATCTCGGCTACAGCTTCCTGATCTTCGACCGGGCGACCGACGCGCTGGTCGGCGGGCTCGGCCTCACCAACATCCGCCGCGGCGTGGCGCAGATGGGGACGCTCGGCTACTGGGCCGGACAGCCCTACGCCCGCAACGGCTATGTCTCCGGCGGCACCCGGCTGGCCCTGGAGTTCGCCTTCGGCCAGCTCGGCCTGCACCGGGTCGAGGCCGCCTGCCTGCCGACCAACCTGCCGAGCCGCGGTTTGCTGGAAAAGGTCGGCTTTTTCCACGAAGGCTATGCCCGTGGTTACCTGCGCATCGACGGCGCATGGCGTGATCATGTCCTCTACGCCATCCTGCGGGAGGAGTGGCAGGCCTAGACCAGGCCCATAGCCGCTCCATCCCGCCTGGAAACGCTTACCTGACAGCGCTCACTTCGGCGGCTGGTTGTTGCCGTGCTGGTCCTGCTGCTGCTCGGCCTGCTTCTTGGCGGCCTCATCCTTCTTCTTGGCTTCGTGATGGCCGACCGCGCAGCCGAGCGCGGCGCCCGCCACCCCATGGCCCGACCCGACCATATGGCCGGCGACGCCGCCGACGGCGGCACCCTTCACGCATCCCTTCGCCTCGGCCGGGTGGGGCAGGGCGGCGATGCCGCCGGCCAGCACCGCGACCGACAAGGCGGCAAAGACAGTCTTCATCATGGCTGGTTCCTCATGTCGACAAGAGCGTCGATGGAAGGAAAACAGCCAGCCGCGCGGCGGGGTTCCGCTCAGCGCTGGTCCAGCTTGATCTCGATGCGGCGATTCTTCGCCAGCGCCTCGTCCGAGGTGCCGGGGTCGATGGGCTGGAACTCGCCGAAGGCGGCGGCCGCCAGCCGCTCCGCCGGGATGCCCTGGTCGATCAGGAACTTGACCACCGACAGTGCGCGGGCCGAGGACAGTTCCCAGTTGGAGGCGAACTGGAAGCGCACCGGCTTGATATCGGTGTGGCCGTCCACCCGAAGGACCCAGTTGATGTCGGAGGGAATAGCCTTGCCAATCTCGATCAGGGTGCGGGCGAGGTCGGCCAATCGCTGCTTGCCGGCCTCCTCCAGCGTCGCGGATCCGGACGGGAACAGCAGTTCCGACTGGAAGACGAAGCGGTCGCCGACGATCCGCACGTCCGGCCGGCTGCCCAGCGCCTCGCGGACGCGGCCGAAGAACTCCGACTTGTAGCGGGCGAGGTCCTGGACCTTGGCGGCGAGCGCCTGATTGAGCCGGGCCCCCAGTTCGGCGATCTGCACCTTCTGCTCCGCCGACGCCTTCTCCGACGTCTCCAGCGCCGCACCGATGCGGGCGAGCTGGTCGCGGAGCGCCAGCAGCTGCTGGTTCAGCAGGTCGATCTGCTGCTTGCTCTTGGTGCCCTCCGCCTGCTCGCCGGTCAGGGAGGCCATCAGGTCGCGGATGCGCAGGTCGCGCTGCTCCAGATCCTTCTGGGCCTGGGTGCGGCTGCCGGCCAGCTGCGACTCCAACCCTTTCAGGCGGATGTCGCGCTGGTCGATCTCCTTCTGCGCCAGCATCGTCTTCTCAGTGGCCGACGCCAGCTCCGATTCCAGGGCCTTGGCCCGGTCGCGGGTGGTGCCGAGTTCGGCCAGCAGGGCCTGGCGCTGCTGTTCGGTCAGCTTGGTGGCGGCCATGGCGGCGGCCAGCTCACCTTCCAGCTTCTGCCGGGCGTCGCGCAGGGCCTTGATGTCGGCCTGGAGGCTGAGGATCTCCTTCAGCTTGAGGTCCAGCGATTCGCGGTCGACGCGGACATTGCGCTGAAGTTCCTCCAGCGTGCGGGCGGTGCGGTCGCGGTCCTCCTGAACCTGGCTCAGCTTCAAGGTCATGTCGTCGCGGGTGGTGACGGAGGTCTGCAACTCGGTCGACAGCTGGGTGATGTTGACGCGCAGGTCGGCGTTGGCGTCACGCTCCATCGCCAGCAGGTCGTTCATCTCCGCGATCTTGTGATTGAGGGCGGTCAGCTGCTCGTCGCGGCCGGTCAGGGCGGTGGCGAGGTAGAACTGCGCCACGACGAAGACCATCAGCAGGAAGATGACGACCATCACCAGCGACGACAGGGCGTCGACCCAGCCGGGCCAAGCGCTGGCGTCGCGGTGGCCGTTGCGGCGGCTGATGCTGGCCATGGATGCTCCCGGCGTTGGCCTGTGACGGTCTGGGTATCAGCGCGGCTGCTGGTCGGCTTCTTCGGCGAGTGCGGCGATGGTGCGGGCCAGCAGCTTGATCTCGCTGCGGATCTCCTGCACCGCCTGGACCCGTCCGTTGGAGGATTCCTCGACGATGCGGGCGAGATAGATGTCCATGTTGCGGAGATGCTGGCGCGAGGCGTCGTCGAAGCCGGCGCCGGAATTCTCCGCCAGCCGGTCGAGCAGACCCCTCACCTCCAGCTGATTCTCGCCAAGGCGCAGGAGAAGCTGCTGTTCGGCCCGCATATGGTCGGTCAGGCTCGACAGACGCTCGGTCAGCGCCATCAAATTGGCGTTGGCGGCGCGCCGGCCCTCTTCGGCGGTGGCGACGGTGCGCTGGAGCGAATCGAGGTTCTCGGCGGTCTGCTCCAGCAGGGCGGTCAGATAGGCCGACGCGGCATGGTCGCCCGACTCGAGCCCGCCGGCGGCCCCGCTCGACAGGCGGGTGGCGCTGGACAGCCAGTCCTCCAGATCCTGGAAGAAGCGGTTGTGGGCCTGGCTGGCCTGGAGTTCGAGGAAGCCCAGCACCAGCGATCCGGCCAGACCGAACAGCGAGGAGGAGAAGGCGGTGCCCATGCCGACCAGCGGCGCTTCCAGCCCCTGTTGCAGCCGGGAGAACATGCTGCCGACGTCGCCGCCCTGCACCGACAGGCTGCCGATGACGCCGCCCACCGACTGCACGGTGTGCAGCAGGCCCCAGAAGGTGCCGAGCAGGCCGAGGAAGATCAGCAGGCCGATCAGATAGCGCGACAGCTCCCGCGATTCGTCGAGGCGCGAGGCGATGCCGTCCAGCATCGAGCGCATCGACAGCGCCGACAGGGTCAGCCGGCCGCGCCGCTCGCCCAGCATGCGCGCCATCGGCGCCAGCAGAACCGGCTCCTGAAGGGAGGCGGGGGCGACGCCGCTCTGGTACTGCTCCAGCCACGCCACTTCGGGACGGAGCATCAGAACCTGCCGGAAGATGAAGGCGATGCCGGCGAGCAAGGTCGCCAGGATGACGCCGTTCAGCGGGGCGTTGTTGAGGAAGGCCGAGCGCAAGGCGGGGAACAGCAGGCCGGTCACCGCGCAGACCACGACCAGGAACAGGATCATCCGGGTCAGGAACCGCTCCGGGCGTGTCATGAGGGCGGATACCTCCTGCGGTCGGGTCGTCGGGATTATGGCGGTCATGATGCTCCGAAGGGGTGTTCCGATCAGACCTCGCGCACGGTGTGGGCGCTACTCGTTCAGAAATACGGCGTCGATGCGGTCGGGAACCCCACCGCCCTCGTCCAGGCCCAGCGCACGGACATCGACGCGGGTGCTGCGGATCCCGAAAGCGGTCAGCCGCTCGCGGAATGCCAGCGCCCGGGCCAGCGCCCGCTGCCGTGCCTCGCGCGCCGTATCCGGCGTGCCGCTGGCGTAGGAGCGAAGCTGGAGCCTCGCGGTGTCGCTGGCGCGCAACCGCTCGACGATCCGGTCGACCACGGCGTCCGCCGCATCCGGCAGATTGGTGGCATCGGCCGGGAACACAAGGCTCAAAACGCTCGAAGGTGGCAGGCTAGCCGCCGGAGGTGCCGCCTCCGGGGGAGGGGGTAGTGCGGCCGTGTCGGTCCGCGGCGCGGCCGGAGCCGGCGTGACGGGCGCCGGAGCGGCGGGCGTCCCCTGGGCTGCGGGCTGCTGCGGCTGGGCGGGAACGGCGGCCGGAGGCTGGTTGCGGGCGGTGGTCGACCGCGGAGCCGGCTGGGCCGGGCCTTCGGTCAAGGACGGCGGCGGCGGCGCTTCGAGCGGCTGCGGCAGGGTGAGGCGCGGCGGCGCCTTGACCGGCGGCGGGGTGCGCAGGCTGGGGCGCGGCGGGACCGACAGGGGGACCGCATTCTCCAGCGTCAGGCCGGCGGGCGTCGCGGCAGGAGTCGCCGCGGCGTTGCTGGCCGGGGCAGCCGCCGACAGGGCAGCCGGAGAGAGCGTCCAGACCGCGCACAGAGCGGCGGCGGCAAGGTGCTTGCGGTCGGCGTGTCCCCAGCGGCGCAAAACGATGTGTCCCGTTAAACCTTTGTCCCGCAAACCATAGCCTATCGATCGCTCCAGCCACAACCGCTCATCCGCCGTCTCCGTTCGGGAAGGCGGCGGACGGGCGGGGCGGAGGTCAGCCCTTGGCGGACTTCAACAGGCGGGAAACCGGAACCTGGAGGTGGCTGTTGGCCGCCAGGACGTTGCCGGTGAAGACCGGGTTGCGGCCGCCCTCGATCTCGCCGACGAAACCGCCGGCCTCGGTGACCATCAGCACGCCGGCCGCGCAGTCCCAGGGAGCCAGCCCGCGTTCCCAATAGGCGTCGAATCGGCCGGCGGCGGTGTAGGCGAGGTCGAGCGAGGCGGCGCCGAAGCGGCGGATGCCCGCAACCTCCTTCATCACCGCTTCCTGTTCCTTCAGGAAGGTGGCGTGGTCGCCGCGGCCCTTGAACGGGATGCCGGTGGCGATGACGCAATCCTCCAGCCGGCGGCGCTCTGACACGCGCAGGCGGGTGTGGTTGACGTACGCGCCGACGCCCTTTTCGGCCCAGAACAGCTGGTCGCCGATGGGAGCGTAGATCACGCCGGCGACGATCTCGCCGTTGCGCTCGGCACCGATGGAGATCGCCCAGTGCGGCAGGCCGTGCAGGAAGTTGGTGGTGCCGTCGAGCGGATCGACGATCCAGCGCGCCTCGGCATCGCTGCCCTTGGACGCGCCGCTCTCCTCCATCAGGAAGCCGAATTCGGGCCGCGCCTTCTGCAATTCCTCGCGCAGGGTGCGTTCGGCCTTCAGGTCGGCGGCGGACACGAAGTCCGCGGGTCCCTTGCGCGACACCTGGAGGTGTTCGACCTCGCCGAAGTCGCGGACGAGACCCCGGGCGGCCTTTTCGGCGGCGCGGACCATGACGTTGATGAGAGCGGAGCGGGTGGCCATGGGTGTTGGTGTACCGTTTCGTGCAGCAGGAACCAGAAAACAATACACCGGCCTCCGCGCATGGCGAAGACCGGTGATGGCAGGACGGACCTTGGAAAGGATCAGTCCTTGGCGCGCTCGACGTATTCGCCGCTGGCGGTGTCGACGACGACGCGGGTCCCGGCCTCGATGTGCGGCGGAACCAGGATCGACACCCCGTTCTCCAGCTTGGCCGGCTTGTAGGACGAAGAGGCCGTCTGGCCCTTCACCACCGGGTCGGACTCGGTGATCAGCAGCGTCACCTTGCCGGGGATCTCGACGCCCAGCGGCGAGCCTTCGTGGCTCTGCACGGTGACTTCCATGCCGTCCTGGAGGAAGACGGCCGGTTCGCCGATGATGTCGCGCGGGATGGCGACCTGCTCGAAGCTTTCCTTGTCCATGAAGGTGAAGCTGTCACCTTCGGCGAAGAGGAAGGTCATCTCATGCTCGTCCAGGCGAGCGCGCTCAACGGTCTCCTGGGTGCGGAACCGCTCGATCGACTTGTTGCCGGTGCGAACGTCCTTCATTTCCAGCTGGATGAAGGCGCCGCCCTTGCCAGGCTGCACGATGGCGGTTTTGGTGATGACCCAGAGCTTACCGTTGTGCTCCAGCACATGGCCGGGGCGCATCGTGTTGGCATTGACCTTCATGGCTTACTCATGACTTCCAGAAATATGGGCGGCGCGGACCCTACCAGCTTGACCGCCTGTAGGCAACGGCGCGGAACGATGACGGCGCGCAATCCGGCCGATTGACAGGCGATTCTTCGCCAAACCGGCCCGCCGGGTTTAGAACGGCTCCAGCAATGGGACGTTTGGAACGTTTGAAACGCTTTTCCCGGCCCTGTTCAGTGTTCCAGCCGTGCCGCCCCGGCGGTTCGGTGGCGATGGGCGGAGTTTATCACAGGCCGCGGCTGTGACCAATCCCAAGCCGGCTTGAGTACGCCGGCCGTCGATGCTCTGATGCGGCCGTACCCCTTTCGACCGTCCATCAAGAGCGCGCCGACATGTCCGCCCCCCTCCGATCCGCCGAACTTCCCCCCTGGCATCCCGAGGCGCTTGCCCGCCGCCGGCCCTATCTGGCGGCGCGCGGCCGGGTGCTGAACGCCGTCCGCCGCGTGTTCGAGGAGCTGGCCTTCATCGAGGTCGACACGCCGGCCCTTCAGGTGTCGCCGGGGATGGAGCCGCATCTCCAGGCCTTCGCCACCGAACTGCGGGGACCGCACCCCGACGACAGCCGGCGGCTCTACCTGCACACCAGCCCGGAATTCGCCATGAAGAAGCTGCTGGTGGCGGGCGTGCCGCGGCTGTGGCAGCTGGCCCATGTCTACCGCAACGGCGAGCGGTCGGGGACCCATGCGCCGGAATTCTCGATGCTGGAATGGTACCGCGCGGGCGAGGGCTACCGCACGCTGATCGACGATTGCCGGGACCTGCTGTGCGCCGGGGCCGAGGCCGGCGGGCGGCGGAGCTTCGGCTTCCGCGGCATGACCTGCGATCCCTTCGCGCCCTGGCGAATCCTGACCGTGCCCGAGGCGTTTCACGACTATGCCGGCATCGACCTGATGGCGACCTACGACGGCAGCCACGATCCCGACCCGGCGGCGCTGGCGGCGGAGGCGGCGCGCATCGGCATCGCGCCCCATCACGGCGACCGCTGGGAGGACATCGTCTTCCGCATCATGTTCGACCGGATCGAGCCGCATCTGGGCGAAGGCGTGCCCTGCGTGCTGACCGACTATCCGCTGTGCATGGCGGCGCTGTCGCGGCCGAAGCCGGAGGACCCGCGGCTGGCGGAGCGCTTCGAGCTGTATGCCTGCGGGCTGGAACTGGCGAACGCCTTCGGCGAGCTGACCGACCCGGCGGTGCAGCGCGCCCGCTTCGAGGCCGACATGGCGCTGAAGGAGCGGCTCTATGGCGAGCGCTTCCCGGTGGACGAGGATTTCCTGGCGGCGCTGGAGCATGGCATGCCAGAGAGCAGCGGGATCGCCATGGGCTTCGACCGGCTGGCGATGCTGTGCAGCGGCGCCGAGAGCATCGAACAGGTGCTGTGGCTGCCGGTCGCCGGGGTGTGACATGACAAAGCCCCTCTCCGGTGACAGGAGAGGGGCTTTGTTGGCGAGCGGGAAGAGCGAACGGGAGTCGGGGACGCTTAGAAGGTGAACTTCGCCTGCAGACCGATCAGGTCGATGCTGCTCTTGTAGTCCGCATTCAGGTTGCCGCGGCCGGCTTCGGGGCCGGTCAGGTCGTCGGTGAGGGCGACCGAGGTCTTCGGAATGAAGACATGCGAATAGGCGGCGTCGACGCGCAGATTGTCGGTGACCTGATAGCCGGCACCGGCCGACAGCCAGTAGCGGTTCTGTTCCGGAATGCGCGGCGTGCGGTACTCGACGTCGACCGAACCCTGGTCGAAGGCGACGCCGGCGCGCAGCGTCAGCTTGTCGGTCACCTTGTAGGAGGTACCGAGCGCGTAATACCAGGTGTCCTTCCAGTGCTCCTCCGTAACGGAGTTGAGCGCCGGATTGGCGATGTTGACACGCAGTTCGCGGAAGCGCGACCAGTTGGTCCACTGCACGTCCGCCATCACCGCCCAGCGGTCGTTGACCTCGTGGTACAGGCCGATGGAGGCGATGTCCGGCGTGGTCAGGTCGGCGCTGGCGCTCTGGGCGGGCAGGGCACCGGCCAGCGGCGCCGGCAGGCCGGTGAAGGAGATGCTGCCGGTCAGCGTGTGCTTGACCGCCGAGCGGTAGGCGAGGCCGACGCGGGTGCCCTTCACCGGCTCGATCAGGGCGCCGAGCGTGAAGCCCCAGCCCCAGTCGTCGCCGGTCACGTCGCTCTTCACGTCGAGCGAACCGGGACGGCCGAGGCGGCTGGCGCCGAAGTCGGACGACTGCGACAGCTTGGCCTTCGCATACTGGATCTGGACGCCGCCGCCCAGCGTGATCATCGGGTTGATGCGGTAGGACACCGACGGCGCGAAATTGTAGGTGCGCAGGTCGGAACGGATGCCGTGATAGCGGCCGATCCAGCTGTCGCCGTAATCGGTCACCAGACCCCAGGGGCCGTTGGCCGAGATGCCGACCTTCAGATCGTCATCGATCGAATAGACGAAGTAGCCGGCGGGGACCAGCGCATCCTGGGCGATGTCGCCGGGCGAGGCGTTGCCGCTGATCGAGGTGCCGCCCAGCCGCCGGGCGCGGTTGGCGCTGGCGCTGTCGACCTTCGACTTCACGATGACGCCGGTGGCGGTCTGCACCGCCTCGATCCCGGTCACCAGCCCCATGGTCGCCGGGTTGTAGAACATCGAGCTGGCGTCGCCGTTGCCGCCGGCGGTCACGCCGGCATAGGCCGTGCCCTGACCCGATACGCTCTGCTCCTTCAACGCAAAACCGGCGGCGAAGGCCGTGGAGGCGGTCGCCGCGGTGACCGCAATGGCGGCGGCGGCGGTCATCAGGCGTGTCTTGAGCGTCATCGGAGACATCGTTCCTTCCCCAAATTGTGTTATTGACGCAATGATACACGAACTGACGCTTACGTAAAGGGGCCGCCACCACTTTTTGTTGGCTCAACGAACAGCTTTGCGGAGCCTTGCCGAAATCGGAAGGGGAAAAGACGGAGGCGCATGCGCGAGCGCCGCCGGATGGGGGTTAACCCCTACGGCGGTGTCGGCAGGACGGTCGAATATCGGCGGAGATACGTGGATCCAGGGGCGGCGGAGGCCGCCTGTCAAGCTATGGTCAGGCGATCCAGGCGGCTGCGGCGCTGAACAGTTCGCGCAGGATGTTGTGCTCGTCGGTCCAGACCAGCTTGGCGGTGATGACGATGGAGGCGACCACCAGCATCGGGCGCACGACTCGGGCACCGTTGCGGATCACCATATGGGCGCCGGCCTGGGCGCCGATATATTGCGCGACGCCCATCACCAGCCCGACCGTCCACAGCACATGCCCGCCGGCGATGAAGAACAGCAGCGATGCGAGGTTGCTGGTCAGGTTCAGCACCTTGGTGTGGGCGGTCGCCTTGCGCAGGTTGTAGCCGAGCAGGGAGACGAAGGCGATGGCGAAGAAGGTGCCGGTGCCCGGCCCGAAGAAGCCGTCGTAGAAGCCGATGCCGGTGCCGATGCTGAGCGCGAAGGCATGCTCGCCGATGCGCTGGTGGGCATCCACGTCGCCGGCCTTGGGCGACAGCAGCAGATAGAGGGCGATGCCGATCAGCAGGATCGGGATGACGTCGCGCAGGAAGCTGGGATCGAGCATCTGCACCAGCGTCGCGCCGGCACCGGCGCCGACAAAGGTGCAGAGGATCATCGTCCGCATCGACGCCGGATGGACCTCGCCGCGGCGGACGAACTTGATGGTGGCGGACAGCGATCCGAAGCTGGATTGCAGCTTGCCGGTCGCCAGGGCCTCCGCCGGGGACAGGCCGGCGGCCAGCAGGGCCGGGATGGTCAGCAGGCCGCCGCCGCCGGCAATCGAATCGACGAAGCCGGCCAGCAGGCCGACGGCGAACAGGATGCCCAGCGACTCGGGCGTCAGGAGGTCCATGATTGTGTGGAAACCCGCGTAGATGCACCGCCGGCGGAGCCGGCCTATCCGTAAATCGGCGGAGCCGGCATACTATGATTCGGCGGAGCCTGCATGCTGTGTTTCAGCATGGCCGGTACACACACACCCGGCCGGCCTGTCGATGTCAGCCGGCCGGACCGGCCAGTGCAGCCTCGATGGCGGCGTTCAGCGCCCGGACCCCGGCGCCGGGACCCTGGGGATGGCCCCAGACGGCGTTGACCACGGCCAGGAAATCGGCGCCCGCGGTGACCAGCGGCGCGCAATTCTCGGCGGTGATGCCGCCGATGGCGACGCAGGGGACTTCCATCAGCTCCGACCACCAGCTCAAGAGATCCGGCTCGGCCTTGTATTCGGCCGTCTTGGTGGCGGTGGGGAAGAAGGCGCCGAAGGCGACATAGTCCGCCCCTTCCTCGCCGGCGATCATGGCGAGATGGCGGCTGTCGTGGCAGGTGACGCCGACGATGGCGTCGTTGCCCATTATCTTGCGGGCGTCGCGATAGGGGGTGTCGGTCTGGCCGACATGCACGCCGTCGCAACCGGTTTCCCGCGCAAGGCGGGGATGGTCGTTCAGGATGAAGGCGACCTCACGCTCCTGCGCGACCGGGCGCAGCACGTCGCAGGCGCGGCGGATGTCGTCCTCGGGGCAGTCCTTCAGGCGAAGCTGCACGCAGGCGACGTCGCCCGCATCCAGCGCTTCCGCCAGAATCGGCGCGAACGCCGCCGGCTCCAGGGCCGGCGGCGTCACGAGGTACAGTCGGCAGGCAGGTTCCGCCTGCGTCGGCTTTCCCTTGGCCAAGTGTTACTCCCGGCCCTGGTAGATCTTCATGATCCGGTCGAGCAGCTTGAGGGCGTCCTCGCGCGGGCGCTGGAAGGCGTTGCGGCCGATGATCGAGCCGTTGCCGCCGCCGTCACGGATGGCGCGGGCGTCCTCGAACACCGCGTCCTCGCCCTTGGTGGCGCCGCCGGAGAAGACCACGACGCGGCGGCCGTTGAAGGCGCACTGCATGATGTGCTTCACCCGCTCCGCCTGGGTGGCGATGGGGATGTTCTTCGACTCGTAGATCTTCTTGGCTTCCGGCTGCTCCAGCGTGGCCGACGGCAGCTTCACCTTGATGATGTGGGCGCCCAGCAGAGCGGCCATGTGGGCGGCATAGCCGATCACGTCGATGGCCAGTTCGCCATCCTTGGTGACGGCGCCGCCGCGCGGGTAGGACCACAGCACGGTGGCGAGGCCGTAAGACTTGGCCTCCTTCGACAGCTCGCGGAACTCCTCGTACTGGGAGTACATGGCGTCGGAGCCGGGATAGATGGTGAAGCCGATGGCCGACGCGCCGATGCGCAGGGCGTCCTGGACCGAGGCGGTGACGGCCTGGTCGGCGGCTTCCTTCTGGGTGGACAGCGAGTTGGCGCTGTTCATCTTCAGGATCAGCGGGATCGAACCGGCGAAGGTGCCGGCACCGGCTTCCAGCGAGCCCAGGGGGGCGGCGTAGGCGTTGCAGCCCGCGTCGATGGCCAGCTGATAATGGTAGTGCGGGTCATAGCCGGCATCGTTCGGGCCGAAGCTGCGGGCCGGACCATGCTCGAAGCCCTGGTCGACCGGCAGGATCACCAGCTTGCCCGTACCGCCGAGCTTGCCTTCCATCAGGATGCGGGCGAGATTCGCCTTGGTGCCGGGATTGTCGCTCTCGTAGTTGGCGAGAATGTCTTTGACGCGGCGCGTGAGCTTCATTGTGGCTCTTCCCCTGGGCATTCTTGGAATGGCGCCGTCTTAGCCCGGATTGGCCCGTTTTGCAACGGCGGGAGGGGCATAAAGCGGCCATTTGCCACGCCTGAACGGCCTAGGGCCTGCGGTCGGGCAGGACCCTTGCGGAGGGCATGAGCCCGTCCGAAGGGGTTAGGGCAGAAGGGATCCCGCCAGCGTGTAGAGCCCGTATCCGGCCCCGCCGAGCACCGCCCAGGACCCAACGGTCAGCCCGACCCAGACGGCGACCAGCTTGAGGCCGCGCATCTTCTCCGGCCCCGGAGCCGGCCTGTGTCCCATCCGGTCGGAGTGCCGGCCGCCGGCGGCCTGCCCCGGACGGTGGGGTTGCGCAATCGTCTGATCCGGCGTGGTGAGGGAGGTGATGCTCATGGGCGGGTCATCCGGCATCGGAGGGAGGGCGGCGTGTCACAAAAATATCCTAAGGTGACGTTACACCACCTTTGCGCGGAGAGGCTGTGCGAAAAAGCGGTAGGCGGGCCCTATCCTTCGT
Organism: Azospirillum sp. TSH64; assembly: GCF_003116035.1. GTDB lineage: Bacteria > Pseudomonadota > Alphaproteobacteria > Azospirillales > Azospirillaceae > Azospirillum. The sequence goes on along the minus strand of NZ_LGQW01000015.1, from coordinate 6,125,143 downwards.
CCCGCGCCAGCCAGTCACGGCATAGGGCCTCCAGCCTTTCGGCGCGGTCGGTCCCCCGACCTTCGGCGGCGAGATCGAGCAGCGGCGGGCATCGGGTCAACAGGGTGGCGCCACGGGCCGCGGCGATTGCCGCGAGGCGCTCCGCCGCCAGCGGATGGCCGGTGAACAGCAGGGCGGGCACGCCGGCCGCCAGCGCCCCCTGCGCCTCCCCGGCGCGGTCGCCGCAATCGAGCAGGCCGGTCGATGCCAGTCCGGGGTGGGTGCGGCGCACCCGCTCCAGCACGCCGAGCAGCCAGAGCGCTCCCCCCGCCGGCGGCGCCATCAGCGTCAACGCCGTGCCGGCCGACCCGGCCGCCCGCGCCGCCGCCAGCGCGTCGCCGAGGTTGCGGATCAGGATGGGCCGGGCCGGAACCGGCTGGACGGAGGGAGATGCGGTCATGGGGGCGCCAGGGGGAGGTCGGGCGGCCACTGTAGACGGGCCTGCCGGACGGCTCCACACCCCAGCCGCCCCGTCCAGCCGGTTGCGAGAATTGAGGCAGGTCAAACCCTGCGGTCGCCGACCCGGAGTATGGTCAGTCACAGAAGGGCGGGGGCCGGAGCGCCGGCGCCCGTTTCATGGGAATACCTCCCCCGGGAATGCCGCGATGATGGAATACAAGGGTTACAAGGCCCAGATCGACTTCGACAACGAAGCGGGCGTCTTCGTTGGCGAAGTCATCAACACTCACGACGGCATCACCTTTTCCGGTCGGTCTGTGGACGAGCTGCGGGAGTCTTTCCGGCGGGCGGTGGACGATTATCTCGACCTGTCCTGCGATATGGGCGGCGACGGCGAACAGCCCTTCTCCGGCCGTCTCGCCATCCGCATCAACCCGATCCTGCACCGCGCCGTCGCCGACTGCGCCGCGCGGGAGGGCAAGAGCCTGTCCGCCTGGATCGCCGAATGCCTGGGCCGCGCCGCGGGTGTGACAAACGTCAAGACGGGCTGACTTTTCGCAAAATGCGAAGCAGCTTGCTTGCCGCCATTCGCAGGACCGGCGGATTGTCCCGGCGCGCTCTCGCCTTTTCGTGGCAGCGTCAAGGAGCCATCCCGTTTTGCGGGTTGGCATCGTCCTTGCTCCGCCCCCGCTGTAACGAAGGGGGGATAGCCCATGAGCGCACTGAAACTGACCCTGCGGGCGAAGCTGTCGGCCTTGGTCGTGCTGGCTGGCGTCGTGTCCATCGCGATGGCCGTCGCCGCTCTTTGGCTCGACCAGCGGAACATGCTGGACGAGCGCAAGGAGACCTTGCGCTCCGTCGTCCAGACCGCTCACGGATTGGCCGTTGGATACGAAGCCGAAGTCAAGGCGGGACATCTGACGCGCGAACAGGCTTTCGAGCGGTTCAAAGCCAACCTGAACACCATGTTCTACAACGGCAAGGACTACATCTTTGTCCAGAACATGAACTACCAGACGGTCATCCATCCGGTCCGCCCCGACGTCATCGGCAAAGACCAGCGCGACAACAAGGACGCCAACGGCGTTTATTTCGTCCGGTCGTTGGTCGATACCGCACGGACCAAGGGTGATGGGTTCGTTGAGTACATGTATCCAAAGCCCAACGCCGAAGTGCCGCTGCCCAAGCTCAGCTATGTCAAGATGTTCGAGCCCTGGCAATTGCTGATCGGTACCGGCGTCTACATCGACGATCTGGACGCCCGCTTCGCCAGCAGCCTGTGGACCATGGCGGCCATCGTCGGCGGGCTCGCGCTGCCGGTGGTGGGGCTGATCGCGCTGGTCGGCAACTCGATCAGCCGGCGCATCCGCCGCCTGTCCGGTGCCATGCGGGCGCTCGCCGACGGCAACCTGTCCGTCACCGTGCCGGAAACGGAGAGCGGCGACGAACTGGGCGACATGGGCCGTGCGGTCCAGGTGTTCCGGATCAATGCCGAGGCGAGCCGCCGGCTGGAGGCCGAACAGGCCGAAGCCGCCCGCCGGGCCGAGGAGGAGAAGCGCCGGTCGATGGACCGGCTGGCCGCAAAATTCGAGGGGACGGTGGGCGGCATGATCCGCTCCGTCTCCACCACCACCGACGCGCTGGGGCAGAAGGTGCGGGCGATGTCGCAGGCGGCGGAGCAGACCAGCCAGTTGGCCGGCATCGTGGCCAGCGCCAGCGACGATACCGCCGCCAATGTGCAGACCGTCGCCGCCGCGTCGGAGGAACTGACCGGCTCCATCGTCGAGATCGGCCGGCAGGTGTCGGAAGCCAGCCGCGTCGCCGGCGAGGCGGTCGGCATGGCGCAGCAGGCCACCGGCCGCATCGGCAGCTTGGCCGAGGCGGTCGAGCGGATCGGCACCGTGGTCGGGCTGATCAACTCCATCGCCGGCCAGACCAATTTGCTGGCGCTGAACGCGACCATCGAGGCGGCGCGGGCAGGGGAGGCCGGCAAGGGTTTCGCCGTCGTCGCCAGCGAGGTGAAGGCGCTGGCCAACCAGACGGCCAAGGCGACCGACGAGATCGGCGGCCAGATGAGCGGCATCCAGACGGTGACCGGTCAGGCGGTGACGGAAATCCAGAAGGTGGCGGCGGTGATCGAGCGGCTGAGCGGCATCGCCACGGCGATTTCCGCCGCGGTCGAGCAGCAGAACGCCGCAACCGCGGAGATCACCCGCTCGGTCCAGCAGGCTGCCGCCGGCACCGGGGAGGTGTCGAGCAGCATCTCCGGCGTCACCGCCGCGTCCGACGAGAGCGGCCGTACCGCCCGCGAACTGGTCGACGCGCTCGGCAAGCTGACAAGCGAGGCCGCCGGGCTGAACGCGCAGGTCGGCGACTTCTTGGCGACGGTGCGGGCGGCCTGAGGACGGCCTGGGAACGGGTTATCTCAAAGAAAAAAGGCGCCTTCCGTGGGGAAGGCGCCTTTTTCTTGCCGAAGCGAGGCTTACTTGGCGTTCGCCATGGCGACGGCGGTGTCGCTCATGCGGTTGGAGAAGCCCCACTCGTTGTCGTACCAGGTCATGATGCGGACGAAGTTGCCGTCGATGACCTTGGTCTCGTTCAGCGCGAAGATCGAGCTGTGCGGATCGTGGTTGAAGTCGGTAGAGACGAGATCCTCGGTGTAGGCCTCCAGCACGCCCTTCAGCGGGCCGTTGGCGGCGTCGGAGATCGCCTTGGTGATCTCTTCGACCGAGGTGGCGCGCTTGGACGTGAACTTGAAGTCGACGACCGACACGTTCGGGGTCGGAACGCGCATGGCGGTGCCGTCCAGCTTGCCCTTCAGCTCCGGCAGGACCTTGCCGACCGCCTTGGCCGCACCGGTCGAGGTCGGGATCATGTTCAGCGCCGCAGCGCGGGCGCGGTGCAGGTCCTTGTGGTTGGTGTCGACGATCCGCTGGTCACCCGTGTAGGAGTGGATCGTGGTCATGAAGCCCTTTTCGATGCCGACGAGGTTGTTCAGCACGAAGGCCACCGGGGCCAAGCAGTTGGTGGTGCAGGACGCGTTGGAGACGATCCGGTGCTTGGCGGTCAGCTTGTCGTGGTTGACGCCGTAGACGACGGTGATGTCCTCGTCGGTGGCCGGAGCAGAGATCAGCACCTTCTGCGCACCGGCTTCCAGATGCTTGGCGGCGTCGGCGCGCTTGGTGAAGATGCCAGAGCATTCCATGGCGATCTCGATGCCG
>NZ_LGQW01000015.1:6027702-6121474 GCF_003116035.1 Azospirillum sp. TSH64 | reverse complement strand
CGGCAACTCCAACACGACGACCGCCTATTCGGCCTACACCGCCATCACCAACAGCGCGCCGGTGAACAGCGTGGTGCCGAGCGTGTCGGGCACGGCGACGGTGGGCAACGCGTTGAGCACCACCAACGGCACCTGGAGCGATGCCGACGGCGATGGCCGGACCTACAGCTACCAATGGTACCGGGCCGACGACAACAGCGGCACCAACCTGACCGCGATCAGCGGTGCGACCAGCGCCAGCTACACGCTGACCACGTCCGATGCCCACAAGTATCTGCGCGTGGTGGTCACCGCCAACGATGGACAGGGCGGCACCCAGACGGCGACCGCTGCCTACACCGCCATCACCAACAGCGCGCCGGTGAACAGCGTGGTGCCGAGCGTGTCGGGCACGGCGACGGTCGGCAACGCATTGAGCACCACCAACGGCACCTGGAGCGATGCCGACGGCGATGGCCGGACCTACAGCTACCAATGGTACAGGGCCGACGACAACAGCGGCACCAACCTGACCGCGATCAGCGGTGCGACCAGCGCCAACTACACGCTGAGCAGTTCGGACGGCCACAAGTACCTGCGCGTGGTGGTGACCGCCAACGATGGACAGGGCGGCACCCAGACGGCGACCTCGGCCTACACCGCCATCACCAACAGCGCACCGGTCTTCACCTCGTCCACCAGCGCCAGCCTGAGCATCTATGACGGAACCAATGCCGCGGTGATCACCGCGGCGGCAAGCGATGCGGAGAACGACACCCGCAGCTACAGCCTGGTCAGCGTCAACAGCGTCTCCAGCGGCGGTGATTTCGCGAAATTCGCCATCGACGGGTCCACCGGCGCGCTGACCGCGGTCAACGCCGCCAACCTGACGGCCGGCAGCTACACGGTCGTGGTCCGTGCGGATGACGGCCATGGCGGCACCACCGACCAGACCGTCACCGTCACCGTCGCCGGGGATCTGGTGGTGACGGTCAACGCCATAGATTCCAGCGCCCCCACCGGCACCTATTCGTCGGACGTGGCGGATGGCGGCGGTCTCGACCTGTACGAGGCCCTGGCCATCGCCAACAACCAGTCCGGACCGATCACCATCCGGTTTGCCTCCAGCCTGTCCGGCACCATCACGCTGGGCGGCACCTACACGGTGCGCGACGGCGTCACCCTGGCGATGGATAGCAGCGGCAACAGCCGCTCGCTGACCATCACCGGCAACGGCTTTACGCTGGGCAGCGGTCTGGGCATCAGCGTCGCCACGGGCGACATGCTGACGATCAACTCCACCCTGGCCGACGACGGCACCGTCACCTCGGCCCTGAGCAAGAGCGGGGACGGCAGGCTGGTGCTGGGCGGCACCAACAACACGACGTCCGGCGGCACCTCGGGCACCGGGCTGAACACCATCAGCGTCACGGCGGGCACCCTGGGGATCGGCTCCGACAGCAATCTGGGAACCGGCACGGTCACGCTGAACGGCGGCACGCTGCTGCTCAGCAACCTCGGCGGCGGCACGGTGGACAACGACATCGCGCTGGGGTCGTCGAACGGCACGGTCAATGTCGCCAGCTCGGCCGCCATCCTGTCGGGCGCCATCACCGGCAGCGGGTCGCTGGCCAAGACCGGCGGCCAGCTGCTGACGCTGAGCGGGAGCAACAGCTATTCGGGCGGCACCACGGTCAGCGGGGCGAACGGCCTTTCGGTGACCGGTTCGGACAATCTGGGCAGCGGCGCCGTCACCTTGAACACGACGCTGAAGATCACCGGCGCCAGCACCACGGTCACCAACGCCATCGTCATCAACAACGATGCGGCGATCATCTCCAACGCGAGCGCGGTGACGCTGTCGGGGGTGATCTCCGGCACGAACGCCGTCGAGAAACAGGGGGCCGGCGCCCTGACGCTCGGCGGCACCAACACCCATACCGGCAACTGGGCGATCTCGGCCGGCACGCTGATCGCCTCGGGCGGGTCGGCGATCGGCGATTCCAGCTCCGTCACCCTCAGCGGCTCCGGCGTGTTCCGGGTCAGCGCCAGCGAGACGGTCGGCGCGCTGACCGGCAACAGCAGCGCCGCCACCGACGTCACCATCGACAACGGCATGGTCCTAACTGCCACCTATGGCAGCAACGCCACCATGGCGGGCGTGATCGGCGGACTGGGCGGCTTCACCAAGGCGGGCAGCGGCACGCTGACCCTGTCCGGGGCCAACAGCTACAGCGGCGCGACCACCCTGTCGGGCGGCGGGCTGACGGTGTCGGGCGGGTCGGCGATCGGCGACAGCAGCGCGGTGTCCGTCGCCACCGGCACCACCCTGACCCTGTCGAGCGACGAGACCATCGGTTCGCTGAGCGGATCCGGCACGGTGGCGATCGGCGCCAACACCCTGACCACCGGGGTGAACAACAGCTCGACCACCTTCTCCGGCACCCTGACCGGCAGCGGTGCCTTCAGTCTCGACGGCAGCGGCACGATGACGCTGTCGGGCTCCAACAGCGGCGGCTTCAGCGGAGAGATGAGGGTGCGGAGCGGCGGCACGCTGAGCGTGGCCGGCGACGACAACCTGGGCACCGGCACGGTGACGCTGAACGGCGGCACGCTGACGGTGACCGGGGCCGGCACCATCGACAACGCCTTCGACACCGGGGTCAACGGCGCCACCATCGACACCGGCGTCGCCGTGACGCTGTCTGGCGCCATCGGCGGCAACGACGGACTGACCAAGACGGGCAGCGGCACGCTGACCCTGTCGGGCACCAGCAGCTACGCCGGACCGACCACCGTGTCGGTGGGCACCCTGCTGGTGACCGGGGCGCTCGGCGGCACCAGCGCCGTCTCGGTGGCGTCGGGGGCGACGCTGGGAGGCACCGGCTCGATCTTCGCCGCCAGCTCGTCCAACACGCTGACGGTCGCGTCCGGCGCCACCCTGGCGCCCGGTATCGCCGGGACCAACAACGGCGTCGGCAGCCTGACCGTCAACGGCAACCTGTCGCTGAGCGGCACCCTGGCGGTCGAGATCGCCGGCACCACCACCGCCGGCACCGACTACGACCAGGTGATCGTCAGCGGCGGCGTCACGCTGTCCAGCGGCTCCAGCGCCATCACCGTCACCCGCGTCAACGGCTTCGCCGCGACCAACGCCAGCTACAGGGTGATCGACCAGACCGGCGCCGGCACGCTGTCCAACACGCTGTCGGGGTTGGCGCAGGGCGCCACCATGACCAGCAACGGCGACCTCTATACGGTCGACTATGCCGGCGGCACCGGCAACGACCTGGTGCTGAACGGCATCGTCAACCCGACCGTCTCGTCGGTCAGCGCCAGCACCGCCGACGGCAGCTACAAGGCCGGCGACACCATCTCGATCACCATCACCTTCAACCGGGCGGTGACGGTGACCGGCACGCCGACCCTGGCGCTCGGCACCGGGCGGACGGCCACCTATTCCAGCGGGTCGGGCGGCACGACCCTGACCTTCACCTACACAGTGCAGGCCGGCGATACGTCGGCCGACCTCGACTACGCCTCCACCGCTGCGCTGGCGCTGAACGGCGGCACGATCGCCGACAGCTCCACCAGCCTGGCGGCCATCCTCACCCTGGCGGCGCCAGGGGCGGCGAACTCGCTGGGCGCCAACAAGGCGATCATCGTCGACACCACGGCGCCGGGCGCGCCGACCGCCCCGGACATGACGGCGGGCACCGACAGCGGCAGCTCGAGCACCGACAACGTCACCAGCAACACCACGCCGACCTTCACCGGCACGGCGGAGCCCAACAGCACGGTGACGCTGTACGACACCGACGGCACCACGGTGCTGGGCACCGGCACGACGGACGGCTCCGGCAACTATTCGGTCACCGCCACCACGGCGCTGACGCCGGGAACCCACACCCTCACCGTCAAGGCGACGGACGCGGCCGGCAACGTCTCCAGCGTCTCGGGCGGGCTGTCGGTCACCGTCGACACCAGCGCGCCGGCGACACCGGGCACGCCGGTCCTGCCGGCGGCGAGCGATACCGGCATCTCCGCCAGCGACGGCATCACCAGGACCACCACCCCGACGATCACCGGCACGGCGGAGCCCAACAGCACGGTGACGCTGTACGACACCGACGGCACCACGGTGCTGGGCACCGGTACGGCGGACGGCTCCGGCAATTATTCGGTCACCGTCGCCACCGCCCTGTCGACCGGGCCGCACACCCTCACCGTCAAGGCGACGGACGCAGCCGGCAACGTCTCCCCCGCCTCGAGCGGGCTGTCGGTGACGGTGGACAGCACGGCGCCGACGGTGACGGGCGTCACCTCCTCCACCGCCGACGGCAGCTACAAGGCCGGCGACACCATCTCGATCCAGGTCAGCCTGTCCGAGACGGTGATCGTCAACGGCACCCCGACCATCACGCTGAGCAACGGGCGGACCGCCACCTACAGCGGCAGCTCGGGGACCGGCACGCTGACCTTCACCTACACGGTGCAGGCCGGCGACACCGCCGCCGACCTCGACTACGCCTCCACCGGCGCGCTGGCGCTGAACGGCGGCACGATCACCGACACCGCCGGCAATGACGCGGCGACGACCCTGCCGGCGGTCGGCGGCGGATCGTCGCTGGGCGGCACCAAGAACATCGTCATCGACACCACGGCGCCGACGGTGTCCTCGGTGTCGGTGCCGACCGGCGGCATCTACAAGGCCGGCGATGTGATGGAGTTCACCGTCGCCTTCAACGAGGCGGTGACGGTGACGGGCAGCCCGATCCTGCCGATCACGCTGGACGACGGCACGGTGGTGCAGGCGGCCTACGTGTCGGGGTCGGGCGGCACCAGCCTGACCTTCCGCTACACGGTGCAGGCGGGCTTGAGCGACAGCGACGGCGTCCGCCTGGTCTCCGCCCTGACCGGCGGCACGATCACCGACCTGGCCGGCAACGCCGCGGTGCGGACGCCGGGCAACGTCGCCGATACCGGCGGCGCCCGCATCGACAGCGTCCCTCCCACCGTCACCAACGTCACCTCCAGCACCGACAACGGCACCTACACCACCGGCCAGACCATCTCGATCCAGGTGAGCTTCAGCGAGGCGGTGGCCGTCAGCGGCACGCCGACGCTGGCGCTGAACACCGGCCGCACCGCCGTCTACAGCAGCGGGGCCGGGACCAGCACGCTGACCTTCACCTACACGGTGCAGGCCGGCGACACCGCCGCCGACCTGGATGCCATCGGCACCTCGGCCCTGGCGGGATCGATCACGGACATTGCCGGCAACGCCGGCATCCTGACCCTGACGATGCCGGGTGACGCGCGGTCGCTGGGGCTGAACAAGGACATCGCCATCGACACCACGGCGCCGGCGATCCGCAGCGTCATCGTGCCAAACGACGGCGTGTACGGCCTCGGCAAGACGCTGAGCTTCTACATCCAGGCCAGCGAGGTGGTGATCGTCAACGGCACCCCGACGATCACGCTGGACATCGGCGGCCAGACCCGCCAGGCGGTCTACACCCCCACGGGCAGCAGCGGGACGACCCTGCGCTTCGACTATGTGGTGCAGGCGGGCGACAGCGACGCCGACGGCATCGCCGTCACCGGGCTGAACCTCAACGGCGGCGGCATCGCCGACAAGGCCGGCCTCCCGCTGCCCACGGCGCTGACCGGCCTGCCGGGCCTGCAGAACGTCCTGGTCGACACCGTGGCGCCGGACACCCCCCCGGCCCCGGTGCTGGCGCCCGGGCAGGACACCGGCAGCTCCGCCACCGACGGGGTGACCAGCCTCAACCGCCCGACCCTGGGCGGCACGGCGGAAGCCGGGTCCACCGTCACCGTCCTGGTCGACGGCGTGGCGGTCGGCACCACCATCGCCGGCTCCGACGGCAGCTGGAGCTTCACGCCGGCCACCCCGCTGGCCGACGGCACCCATGCCGTCACCAGCCGGGCGACCGACCGGGCCGGCAACAGCAGCGGCACCTCGGCGGCGCTGACGCTGACCATCGATGCCACGGCGCCGGTGCTGTCGACCCCGGCGATCTCCGGTATCGACAATTCGGCCAACGTCATCTCGACCGGCCGTCCGATCCTGACCGGCAGCGCCGATCCGAACAGCGCGGTCACGGTCATCGTCGACGGCGTCACCGTCGGCACGGCCACGACCGGCAGCGACGGGCGCTGGAGCTTCGCCGTCACCGCCCCGCTGGCCGACGGCAGCCACAACGTGGTCACCACCGCCACCGACCGCGCCGGCAACATCGGCCGTTCGGGCACGCTGAGCCTGACGGTCGACACCCAGGCCCCGACGGTGTCCGGCGGCTCTGCCCCGACGCTGACCGCCGGCGGCACGGCGACGCTGGGAACCGCGGTGTCGCTGTCGGACGCCAGCTCGCTGAACCGGGTGACGGTCACCCTGACCGACGCCCGCAGCGGCGACGAGCTGGTGATCGGCGCCCTGCCGGCCGGCATCACCGCGACCCGCGACGGCGCCGGCATCGTGCTGACCGGCGTGGCGTCGGCCGCCGACTATCAGGCGGCGGTGCGGGCGATCGGGCTGCGGTCGAGCGCCAGCGACCCGAGCTTCACCGGCACGGCGACCAGCCGGTCGATCAGCATCCAGGCCCGCGACCTCGTCGGCAACAGCTCCACCGCGACCACGGTGACGGTCGCGGTGGCCCGCGTCACCACCACCACGACGACCACCCCCACCGTCAACACGACCAACAGCCCGGCGATCACCACGCCGGTCACCGGCAGCGGCAACGGTCCGTCACAGTCCGGCAGCTCGGCGCTCGGTTCCTCGTCGAACGGCCCGTCCTCCAACGGCTCGTCCTCGGGCAGTGTGCTGGGCGGCAGCGTGTTGGGTGGCGGGTCGGGCCCGAGCCTGCCGGGCGGCGGCAGCGGCGGCAGCGCCGGCATCCCCGGCAGTTCGGCCAGCACGGATGCCGGTCGCTCGGTGACGCTGGGCAGTGTCGGCGGCAGCTCCGCCAGCACGGATGCCGGCCGGTCGGTGACGCTGGGCAGCGTCGGCGGCAGCTCCGCCAGCACGGATGCCGGCCGGTCGGTGACGCTCACCAGCATCGGCGGCAGTTCCTCCGGTTCCGGCAGTTCCAGCAGCGGACTGGGGGGAAGCAGTCTCGGTGGCGGGCTGGGCGGCGGTTTGGGTGGCCTCGGTGGCGGCGGCCTTGGTAGCGGTCTGGGCGGCGGCAGCCTGGGCGGCACGGGCCTCGGCGGCACCGGCGGCACCGGCGGCACGCTCGGAGGGACCGGCACGGGGACCGGAAGCAACACGGGAACCGCCAGCGGCGGCACCACGACCGGCACGGGCGGCACGACGCGCACCGGCACCAACGGCCAGGGCACTCCCGGCCAGACCGGCATCCAGGGCACCGGCCAGAACAACGGTCAGGGTCAGGGTCAGGGCCAGATTCAGGGCCAAGGCCAGGACCGGGGGACCGGCCTCGGCACCGGGCAGGGCCGCGGCCCGACGGCCGGACAGCCGGGGAACCAGGGCCAACAGGGTCAGCAAGGCCAGGGCCAGCAGGGTCAGGGCCAGGGCGAGCAGCAGGGCCAGCCGCAAAACCAGGGCGCTCCCCAGGATGGCGGCGGCACCCCGGCGGACGGCAGCGGCCGGCCGGCGGAGCGCGGAGCGGACACCCGCGCCGAGATCATGCCGGCCTCCCCCGGCTTCGCCCGTCAGGTCGCCCGCGCCCATGGCGGCCCGACCGGCGCCGCCGACCTGCTGGCCGCACTCGCCAGCCACATCCTGCCCGACAGCCGGGCCGCCTGACGGCGGCCCGGCTCCCCATCCCCACCCATCCTTCTCACCCGGGGTCTTTCCCGCCGTCCTTCTCATTCCCGCGTCGCTTTTCCCTCATCCAATCCTTTTCCGCCGAACGGAATTGCTCCCGCCATGAAGACTTCGACCGCTCACCTCCGCCGCCGCTTGCTTTCTTCGGTGGTTCCCGTCGCCGTTCTGACGGCATCCCTGCTGGCCGCGGGCTGCGCGGTCAAACCCGAGCCGCTGACGGCCGAGGAGAATCTGGCGCGCGTCCGCAAGGATCTGGGTGTCGTCCTGACGCCGCAGGAGCCGCTGACCAAGGCGGTCTCGATGGACGAGGCGATGGCGCGGGCCATCAAGTACAACCTCGACGAACGGGTGAAGCTGATGGAGGTGGCGGTCGCCACCGACCAGCTGGACCTGTCGCGCTATGACATGCTGCCGCGCGTGGTGGCGGCGGCCGGCTATGTCGGGCGCAACAACGACGCCGGGTCGGAGAGCCTGAACCTCGCCACCGGCCGGCGGACGGGCGAGAGCACCACCGCCACCGACAGGCACCGCCGCACCGGCGACCTCGCCTTCACCTGGAACGTGCTGGACTTCGGCGTCAGCTATCTGCGGGCGCGGCAGAACGCCAATCTGGTGCTGATCGCCGACGAGCGCCGCCGCCGCGTCGTCCAGGGCATCATGCAGGACGTGCGCACCGCCTATTGGCGCGCCGTCGCCGCCGAGCGGCTGCTGAAGCGGCTGGCCCCGCTGGAGAAGCGTGTCGAGGGCGCCCGCCGCGATGCCCGCACGCTGGAGGCGTTGCGCGTCCAGGCGCCGCTGCAGGCGCTCAACTACACCCGCACCCTGGTCGAGACGCTGCGCCAGCTGCAGTCGCTGCGCCGCGAGCTGGTGGCGTCGAAGTCGCAGCTGGGCGCGCTGATGGGCCTGCCGCCGGGCGAGCCGTTCGAGATCGAGATGCCGGCGGCCAGCGTCATGCAGTCGCCGCCCAAGCTGGATGTCGGCGCCGAGGCGCTGGAGACCTACGCCCTGCTGAACCGGCCGGAGCTGCTGGAGGAGAGCTACAACCAGCGCATCTCCGCCGACGAGACCTGGCGGTCGCTGCTGAAGCTGCTGCCGGGCATCGACGTCAACGCCGCCCTGCGCTACGACAGCAACAGCTTCCTGCTGAACCAGCGCTGGGCCGATTACGGCGCGCGGATCAGCTGGAACCTGATCAATCTGGTGTCGGCCCCCGCCACCAAATCCTACGCTGAGGCGCAGGAGGAGCTGATCGCCTTCCGCCGTCAGGCGCTGAGCATGGCGGTGCTGAGCCAGGTGCATGTGGCGGTGCTTCAGTACCGCGAGCTGAAGCAGGAGTTCGCCCTGACCGCCGAGCAGGCCGACCTCGACACCCGCATCCGCTCGCAATACACCAACGTCGGCGAGGCCGGGCAGGTCGGCGAGCTTGGCGTGATCCAGTCGGAGGTGACGGCGCTGCTGTCCGACCTGCGCCGCGACCTGGTGCTGGCCGACCTGCACAACGCCTATGCCCGCGTGATGGTGTCGGCCGGCGTCGACCCGCTGCCCGAGACGATGGCCGCCAACGACCTGCCCACCCTGACCCAGGCGGTGAGCCGGGGCCTCTCCTCCTGGCAGGACCGGGCCAACAGCGTGATGCGCGTCAAGGACCTGATGGCTGCGCCCAAGACCGCCGCCCAGGAAGCCCCGAAGCCGGAGCCGGTCAAGCAGGACGCGGTGAAACAAAAGCCGGTCAACAAGCCGGTTCCGGTCGCGACCGTCCCCACCCCCACTCCGGCCCCTGCTCCCGTTGCAGCCGGACCGGCTCCGGCCGCCATGCCCGTCGTGCCGGCCTCCTCCGCAGCGCAGGCGCCCGCGTCCTCTCCCGCTCCTGCCCCGGTGCCGGTTCCCGCTCCGGTTCAGGCTGCCGTTTCCGCTCCTGCCCCGGTGGCACCAGCCGCCACCCAGGTCGCTTCCCCGGTTGCGACGGCCTCCTTCTCTCCCGTCATCCAGGCTGAACTCGGGGCTTACGCAAGCCACAGGCTTGCCGAGAAGGAATGGGGTATCATCGCCAAACGCCTGGAAACGGAGGGCAGCGGGGTTGGCGCCCTGTATGTCGCCAGCCGGCGCAGCCAAGACGGCAAGACCATCGTCCAACTGCGCGCAGGCGGTTTCACCGACCGCGCCGCGGCCGAACGGTTCTGCCATCGTGTGAAGGATAGTCAGCGGGAATGCACTGTTCGTACCCTTTCGGCCCAAGAGCAGCAGTCCGACAGCCAGACCGCCGATCGGCTCGCGTCGCTGTGATCCGTCCCGGTGGTCGTCCCCGTGGCTGGCCCGGCATTGCTGCCGGCGCCGCTCTCCTGATCGCGCTGGTGGGTGGGGGCCTCGCCTCCACCCCGGCGGTGGCTCAGGACGCGTCCCAGGGGCAGGTCCGCGCCCTGATCGAGGCCCGGCGGCACGCCGTCCTCTCCTCCGAGATCCCCGGCCGCATCGCCCGCATGAGCGTCGATGCCGGCCAGAGCTTCAAGGCCGGCGAGCTGCTGGTCGGCTTCGACTGCTCCAGCTATCAGGCGGAACTGGACGGCGCCCGCGCCCAGCTGAACGCGGCCGAGGTGACGGCGCGGGTCAACCGGCGCCTGAACAGCCTGCGCTCCATCGGCGAGGCGGAGGTGCAGCTGGCCGAGGCCAAGGCCCAGGTCGCCCGCGCCGACGTCCGCAAGGCCGAGGTGCAGGCCCGGCGCTGCGACGTCAAGGCGCCCTTCGACGGCCGGGTGGTCGAACGCCGCATCCAGGAGCATGAGTCGGTCGCCGCCGGCGCGCCGCTGCTGGAGATCCTGTCCGACCGCGACCTGAAGGTGGAGCTGATCGTTCCTTCCTCCTGGCTGGTGTGGCTGAGGCCGGGGCAGCGCTTCGACCTGCGCGTCGACGAAACCGGCGCCACCCTGCCCGGCGAGGTCGTGCTGCCCGGTGCCAAGGTCGATCCGGCCAGCCAGTCGGTGAAGGTCACCGCCAAGCTGACCGGCGAGGGCGTTCCGTCTGGCATGATCGCCGGCATGAGCGGCACCGCCATCTTCCCCGAGCCCGCGCTGTCTTCTCTGCCGACCGGGAACCAAGGGGCTGGAAATCAGGGCGGCGCCCCCAGACCCGGAACTGCGAAGCCATGAGCACAGCCATGGCCCAGACCCCGCCCCAGCAGGCGGCTCCGCCGCAAGGGACGCCGCAGGGAGGCGCGCAGCCCGTCAACGGCCTGCTGATGCTGCTGGAGTTGCAGCGGCAGGCCTGGCGGCAGGCGACGGCGCCGGAGCTGCGCTATCACATCGTCAACCAGACCCGCCGGCTGATCGCCTATCGCCAGGCGGCCTTCCTGACGGTGGGCGAGCGCGGACGGGCGACGCTGGGGGCGGTGTCCAACATCGCGGTGCTGGAGCCGAACGCCCCCTTCGCCCAATGGCTGGAGGAGGCGGTGCGCGCCGTCGCCACCGGGCACGACGCCAACAGCGTCCACGTCGTCGATCCCGCCACCCTGCCCGCCTCCGTGCGCAGCGTCTGGGGGGAATGGGGGCCGGCGCAGGTGCTGTGGTGCCCGCTGCGCAAGCCGCAATCCCCGCAGGAGGCGCCCCGGGAAGCCCCCGGGGGAGCGGCGCCCGCCGCCGCGGCGGAAAAGGCAGCACCGCCGCTGGCCGGCCTGTGGCTCGGCCGTGACGAGCCCTGGACCGACGGCGAAATCCTGCTGCTGAGCCATCTGGCCGAAGGCTACGGCCATGCCTGGTGGGCGCTGTCGGGCAAGCGGACGAAGCGGCACGGGCTGCGCCGGACCCTGCTGCCGCTGCTGGCGCTGCTGGCCGTCGCCGGCGCGCTCGCCATCCCGGTGCCGATGTCGACCCTGGCCCCGGCCGAGATCCAGACCAGCAATCCGGTGATCGTCGCCGCCCCGCTGGACGGTGTGATCGAGCGGTTCCATGTGCAGCCGAACCAGCCGGTGGCGGCCGGCCAGCCCCTGTTCAGTTTCGAGTCCACCGTCCTGCGCAGCCGCTTCGAGGTGGCGCGCAAGGGGCTGACCCAGGCGGAGGCCGAACTGCTGACCGCCTCGCAGGCCGCCTTCGCCGACCCGCAGACCAAGGCGCGCATCGCCCAGCTCCGCGCCCAGGTGGAGTTGCGCCGGGCCGAGATGGCGCTCGCCCGCGACCTGCTGGAGCGGGTGACGGTGAAGGCCGAGCGCGCCGGCATCGCCGTCTTCACCGACATCAACGACTGGCTGGGCAAGCCGGTGTCGGTGGGCGAGCGCGTGCTGACCCTGGCCGACCCGCAGGCGCCGGAGATCGACATCATGGTGCCGGTCGGCGACGCCCTGGTGCTGGAGCCGGGTTCCCCGGTGGAGCTGTTCCTGAACGTCGATCCGCTCCACCCGCTGCGGGCGCGGCTGACCCATGCCAGCTACGAAGCCGGCCTGTCGGCCGCCGGCGTGCTGTCCTACCGGGTCAAGGCGGCGCTGGACGCGGGAGAGGCCCCGCCCCGCATCGGCCTGCGCGGCACCGCCAAGATCCTGGGCGACCGCGTGCCGCTGGCGCTTTACCTGTTCCGCCGCCCGCTGGCCCTGCTGCGCCAGTCGCTGGGCATCTGAGGCAGCCCTCCCAAGGCAAACCCGACGGCAAACCCGAGGACTCCCGTGTCCATCGCCCTCACTCCTTCCGCCGGCTCCTCCACCGAAGGCCCCTCCACCGGAGGCCATGCAGCCAGCTTCGCCCCGGCCGACCCGCTGGCGTCCCTGCGGCTGCCGGGGTTGCGCGACGACCTGGCCCTGCTGCCGGCGCCGGCGGGACAGGACGGGGCGCCGGGCTGGACCATCCACGACCCGGTGCGCAACCGCTATTTCCGCATCGGGCCGGAAGGCTTCGCGCTGATCGCCCACTGGCACCATGCCAACCCGCGCGCCATCGCCACGGCGGTGGCGGAGCAGAGCCTGTTCGAGCCGACGGTCGAGGACGTCATCGGCTTCTACCAGTTCCTGGCGGCCAACAACCTGACCGTCACGACCGACACCGCCTTTCTGGCGCGGCAGGCGGCGGCGCGGCACACCGGCTGGTTCTGGTGGCTGGTCCACAACTACCTGTTCTTCCGCATCCCGCTGGTGCGGCCGGACCGCTTCCTGTCGGCGACGGTGGGGCTGGTGGCGCCGCTCTACAGCCGGGCCTGGATGGTCGCGGTGCTGCTGACCGCGCTCCTGGCCGGGCTGCTGGTGGCGCGGCAGTGGGATGCCTTCCTGCACACCTTCCAGCATTTCTTCTCGCCCGAAGGGCTGGCGCTCTATGGCGTCACCCTGCTGGGCACCAAGATCTGCCACGAGCTTGGCCATGCCTACACCGCCAAGCGCTTCGGCTGCCGGGTGCCGACCATGGGGGTGGCCTTCCTGGTGATGTGGCCGGTGCTCTACACCGACACCACCGACGCCTGGAGGCTGGTGTCGCGCCGGCAGCGGCTGGCGGTGGGGGCCGCCGGCATGGCCACCGAGCTGACGATCGCCGTCTTCGCCACGCTGGCCTGGAGCTTCCTGCCCGACGGACCACTGCGCAGCGCCGCCTATTTCCTGGCGACGGTCAGCTGGGTCACCACGCTGGCGATCAACCTCAGCCCCTTCATGCGCTTCGACGGCTATTACCTGCTGTCCGACGCGCTGGACGTGCCCAACCTGCAGGATCGCGCCTTCGCCATGGCGCGCTGGAAGCTGCGGGAGTGGCTGTTCGGCCTCGGCATGGCTCCGCCGGAGGAGATGCCTGCGGGGCGGCGGCGCATCCTGCTGGCCTATTCCTACGCCACCTGGGTCTACCGGCTGGTGCTGTTCCTCGGCATCGCGCTGCTGGTCTACCACGTCGCCATCAAGGTTCTGGGGATCCTGTTGTTCGTCATCGAGATCGGCTGGTTCGTCGCGCGTCCCTTCCTAACCGAGGCCAAGGCCTGGTGGTCTCTGCGCGACCGTTTCCATATGAACCTGCGCACCGGGCTGACGCTGGCCGGGCTGGCGGCGGCGGTCGGGCTGACCCTGCTGCCGGTGACCGCCACCGTGTCGGTGCCGGTGGTCTGGCGGGCGTCGGGGTTCGCCACCGTCTACGCCCCCTTCCCCGCCCGGCTGGAGGAGACGCTGGTCGCCCGCGGCCAGAGCGTGGTGGAGGGCGAACCGCTGTTCCGCCTGACCGCCCCCGACCTGGAGGGCAAGCTGCGGCAGGCCGAACTGCGCATCGACTGGATGCAGGAGCAGATCGCCCGCCTGACCGCCAGCCGCGAGCAGCTCGACCGCGTGCGGGCGATGGAGGAGGATCTGGCCGCCGCCCTGGCCGAGCGGCAGGGCATTCTCGACAGCCGCGACCGGCTGGTGGTGCGCGCTCCCCTGTCAGGCACCGTGCGCGACATGGAGGATGCGCTGATCCCCGGCCGCTGGATCGGTCCGAAACTGCCGCTGGCGATGGTGGTGGCGCCGGGCAGCGGCGAGCTGGTCGGCTATGTCGGCGAAAGCGATTTCGACCGGCTGAGCCCGGGGGCCGGAGCGCAGTTCCACCCCGACGATCCACTGGCCCCCCGGCGCGCGGCGACGGTGCGCGCGGTCGACCCGGTCGCCGTGTCGGTTCTGGACGTGCCGGCGCTGGCCTCGGTCAATGGCGGGCCGGTGGCGGTGGAGGGGCAGGCGGGCTCCCAGCCGGGCCAGCAGCCCCATGGCGGCTCCACCCGCAGCGCGCTCGCCCCGGTGGAGGCGGTCTACCGCATCACCCTGGACGTCGAACCGGTGAAGGTCGGGCAGGGTGCCACAGCCGGCGCACAGGACGGGCCGGAGCGCGTCACCCGCGGCATCGTCCGCGTGGCGGGCGAGGCCCGCAGCATCGCCGAACGCTTCTGGCGCATGGCCGCATCGGTGCTGATCCGCGAGACGGGGTTCTGAAGCTTGGGCCCGCCTGAAATCCCGCCGCTGGTGGAAGCGTTGATCTGGAAAGCCCATGCTCATAAAGTGCTTCCGGCTTTCAGCGACGGATCGGCGGACCATGGCTCTTCAAAAATTCAACATCGTTGCTTCGAATGGAACGACGTTCTTTTTGCAGCTCGATCCGCAGGATATGGCCCAGCGTGACGTCATCGCCCATTTCCTTGGCGGCCAGATGTACGAACACGAAACGTCGCTGCTGTTCCTGAAGGTTCTTCGCTCCGGCGATACCGCCGTCGATGTCGGCGGCAATGCCGGCTATTTCACCATGCTTGCCGCGACCGCGGTGGGCGCACAGGGACGCGTGGTCACCGCCGAGGCCAATCCCGGACTGGCGGCCCTGATCCGCGACAGCGCCGCGCTGAACGATGTCTCGCATCTTTTCATCGAAAACGTTGCGATCAGCGATCGCAACGGAGAGATCGTCTTCGGATCGAACGGGACCAACGACAGCAATGGCGGCGTCGTGCCCGAGAAGACGCCGGGAGAAGCGCTGGAAAGCAACGAGTCCATCACGCAGTTCGTCGCCCGCGCCGAGACGCTCGACAGTCTGGCGGAGCGGCACGGCCTTGAGCGCATCCGCCTGCTGAAGATCGACACCGAGGGACATGAGTTGAATGTCCTGAAGGGCGCCGAAGGGCTTCTTCACGGGAAGAGGATCGACTTCATCGCCGCCGAACTCAACCTTCCCGGTCTGGCAAGGAACCGCACGAACCAGCACGAGCTGCGCCGGTTCATGGTGGAGCACGGCTATCACATGTTCCTGCTCGACCATGGCGGAGCCCTGCCCCGCCTCGTGCCGCCCGGAAGCGAGGTCAGGCAGACCTACACCTGCAACGTCCTGTTCTCCCGCATCGAAACGGTTGCCGGGGTCTGGGACAGCGTGGCGAACGAGCCTGCCGCCGTCAGCATCGCCAAACGCTGAAGCCTGCTCCCCCTATCAGCCTCCTGCCGCCAGCATCCCATCGCCGTCCACGGCAAACCCCGCCGTGGACGGGCGGACATAGCCGATCGGGTTGGGGCGCGGCTCGTTGCGGCCATACTGGATGAAGTGGACCAGAGCCTGCTGCTGGTCGCTGCCGAAAGCGCGCTGGAGGTCGGGGTTGGCCATCAGATAGGCAAGCGCGTTGAATTGGGTCGGCCGCCCGGCCGCCTGTCCGGTCGACTGGTAATGGGCGGTGGCGGCGGCGGTGTCGGTGCCGAAGGTTGCCGCCAGATCCGGGTTGGCGGCCAGATAGCTCAGCGCATCGAAGCCGGCGGCGTCGCGCCGCGGCGTGTTGCCGTAGAGGACGACATAGAGCTTCACCTGCTGCTCGCTGCCCAGGAAGACGCTCAGCAGATCCGGGTTGGCCAGCAGATAGTCGTGGGTGTTGAAGCTGGTGCTGCGGTTCTCCAGCCGGCCATAGCGGATGTAATGCTCCTCCGCCCGCACGGGATCGTTGCCGATGACGGCGGCGAGGTCGCGGTTGGCCGCCAGATAGGAGAGCGCGTCGAAGCTGGTGCTGCGCCCCTCCCGCCGGCCGCTGGACAGGTAATGGCCGGCCGCCCGCGCGGTGTCGGTGCCGAAGGCGGCGGCAAGGTCGGGGTTGGCGGCCAGATAGGCCAGGCTGTCGAAGGTGATGCCGCGCCCCTCGGCCCGGCCGGCGGTCACGTAATGGCGGGCCGCCGCCGACGGGTCCAGCCCGAAGGCCGACGCCAGATCCGGGTTCGACACCAGATAGCCGTAGCCGTCGAACCGGGTGCTGCGCCCCTCCCGCTGGCCGCTGGACAGATAATGGCGGGTGGCGGCCGTGGTGTCGGTGCCGAAGACGGCGGCGAGGTCGGGGTTGGCGGCGAGATAGGCCAGCGGGTCGAAGCTGCCGGCCGACCGCCCTTCCCGGCGGCCCAGGGTCAGATAATGGCGGCTCGCCGCCGCAAGGTCGTAGCCGAAGGCCGCCACCAGATCGGGATTGGCGGCGAGGTAGGAGAGCGGGTCGAAGGACCGGGCCGCCCGCCCCTCCGCCCGGCCGACGGACAGGTAATGCGCACGCGCCGCCGCGGCGTCGGTGCCGAAGACGGCGGCAAGGTCGGGATTGGAGGCGAGATAGGCCAGCGGGTCGAAGCCGGCCATCGTCTCGGCCAGCGTGGTCACCCGCAAGGTCACGGTCTGGCCGCTGACCGCCCCCTGGCTGTCGGTGACGGTGTAGGCGAAGGACCCCGGCGACGCCGGGGTGCCGGATGATGCCTGATAGGTCAGGCCGGCCAGATCGGCCACCCCCAGCGTCACCCCGGCCGTGACGGCGGTGCCGTTGGCGAGCCGGAGCGTGCCGGCGGACGGCAGGCGGACCAGCGTCACCGTCATGCTGTCGCCTTCGTCCGGGTCGCTTGGCCGGTCGATGCCGAGAGCGATGGCCGGCCCGGCCTCCAGGGCGGTCAGGGTCTTGTCGCCCTGGACGGCCGGCGGCCGGTTGGCCGGTCGCGAGGCGATGGTGAAGCCGATCCAACGGCTCCACGCCACGCCGTTGTAGGCGCGCACCGACAGCTCGTCGATGCCGGGCAGGGTGGAGGCGGCGAAGGTGACGCCGGCGAAGGCCGCCGCGGTCAGCGGCACCGCCGCGCCGGCAGCTTGGGCCGTCCCGCCGACCATGATGGAGCCGGCGCCGCTGGTGTTGTCGACCAGCTCATACTGGGTGACGAGGCCGCCGGCCGGATCGGTCGCCGTGATCAGGCTGGCAATGGCGATGGAGGAACCGATGGAAACCCGGCCGGCCCTGGCGGCGACCGCCGGAGGCAGCAGGCTGATGCGGGTGTCGGCGAACAGGGCGAATTCGACGTCGGTCAGCGTGTCGGTGCCCTCGCCGCCGCCGGAAATGGTGGCGCCGTCGGAGGTGACGGTGACGGTGTAGGAGGACCGGCTGCCGTTGTAGACCGCGGTGTCGGTTCCGCCGCCACCCTGCAGCGTGTCGTCGCCGGCCCCGCCGGTCAGCGTGTCGTCACCCGCCCCGCCGATCAGCAGGTTGTTGGCGCCGTTGCCGATCAGGATGTCGTTGCCGCTGCCGCCGATGGCGTTCTCGATGGTGACGCCGGCGGCGATCGACACATTGCCCACCGCCAGCCCGCCCGACCCGTTGGGGCCGATGGAGCTGAAGGCTCCGGGCGTCAGGTCGATGCTGACAGCCGATGCCTGCCCGCCGGCATCGATGGTGTCGGTGCCGCCGGCATCCCAGATGGACTGGCTGACCGCGACCGTGTTGCTGGCGAAGGCATAGCGGTCGTCGCCGATGCGGGTGTTGGTGTTGGCACCGTACAGGTACTGCGCCGCCGCGATGTCGTACAGCGCCGGCCCCGTCGCCAGCCCGTTCAGACCCAGGCTGGGGTGCCTGTTGTAGGACATGATCGTGTAGCGGTAATTGTCCTCGGCCGAGGACAGGTAGGGCGGTTCGCCCCCGCCGCCGGTGGCGTTGTAGTTGCCGGGATGCTTCAGCCCGATGGCATGCCCGATCTCGTGCAGGATGGTCAGGTAGCCGTAGGTTCCAAGCGTCGGGCTGGTGTTGGCGGCACTGCTGTTGGACAGGTAGATGTCGCCGCCGCCGTCATAGAGCGAGCCGCTCGGATAATAGGCGTAGGCGGCGCTGGAGCTTTGCCGGTTGGTGCCGAGGCGGATCGACCCGCCCTGCCCGCTGTTGGCGCTGTCGGAGGTCTCGACGAAGAAGATGTTGGCGACCGCGCTCCAGGCGGCCAATGCCTGGCGCACCGCGTCGCGCTGCGTGGCGGACAGCGGCGCGAAACCGGTCCCGTCCGAGACGGTGGCGTAGGACGGCAGCTGCTCCATGAAGCTGTAGGTGACGGTTGCCCCGCTGCCGGCAGCACCGCTGCCCCAGCGTGGCGTCCCCGTCGCCAGCAGGGCCGAGACGGTGGCGGAGGCGGCGCCCTGCGGAACCGAACCTTGCGGGTCCGGGGTTGCGGCAATCGGCGCGGCACTCCAGCCGGCGGCATTGCACAGCAGGCAGGAACAGGCAGGCACGGTGCCGGCCGGGGCGTCGGACAGGTCGGAAATGGTGATCGTCATGGACGGGAGCGGATCCGGGCCGCGGATCTGCGGCTCCGCCACTCTACAACCTTTCATTCCCCAATCGAAAGGGGAGGCAAACCCGGACCTTTTTTCTCACCGACGTGCCTTGGGGGGCGATCGGCCGGATCCCGGCCGGTCAACCCCATCACCCCTTCATCTTGAGATGGATCTTGGAGACCGGGAAATAACGCCTGTGGACATAGATGGCCTGATTGGGCCTCAGGATGCCTTTCCACTCGCCGTAGATGTCGATGTCCTCATGTTCGATGCCATAGCGCTTGACTAGGACGGAATAGATGCTCTGGTCATGGCGATGATTTTTATGGTCGCCGAAAATCGCGCTCTTGATGCAGGCGTAGAGGAACCCCTCGTCCACATAGCGCTGGAACCGCCCATTGGGCTTGTAGCCCTGGATTCCCGCGCATATCTGGTTGGCGTTCTTTTCCTCTTCGGACGCTCCCATGATCCTGAAGCAGAGATCGTGCGTCCAGGTCCTGTTCTTGTGGGAATCGCCGACGACGAAGATATGGTTCTGCTCGATCTTCTCGTAGATGTCCTTGATGTCCCGCACCAGCATCGCGCCGGAATCGAGATAGAAGATGTTGTCTCCGTAGGATGCCGCATCCTTGATGACGAAGGTCTTCCAGGCATACTGCTTGGGAGTGAGGAACTCGGGGTATATGTCGGACAACCAGGCCGGGAATTCCACGACCTGCACCTTGTGGCACCTGTTCAGCAAATCGACCTGTTCTCCTGAAAGACCGAGATTGTAGACGAGGATTCTGTCGATGGTGGAATCGCTCGTCGAATGAACAGTGCTGATCAGAAGAAGGCAGGATTCGTAGTAGGCGGAGTTGCAGCAGGTAACAAGGACATTCGACATCTTCAGCACTGCCCCGACACAGGAATTCTTCCGGAAAATTTGACCGACATTATCAGAAATCTCGCGGCATCAGCAACCCGGCGGGTTGACTTTCCTTCCGATCAACTCCTCGAACACCGCCTCGATCCGGTCGACCGAGCGGGCGACGGTGAAGTCGCGGGCGCGGCCGGACAGGGCCATGCGCAGCCAAGCATCACGATGGCGGGAGTTCTCCAACCGGCAGCGCTGCACAACAGGCAGGAACAGGCAGGCATCGTGCCGCCTGGGGCGTCGGGCAGGTCGGAGAGGGTGATTGTCATGACCGGGAGGAAAACCGCACCGCGGACTGCGGCACGGCCACTCTACAGCCTTTCATTCCCCTATCGAAAGGGGCGGTTGCTCCGGACCTTTTTTCTCACCGCCGGGCTCCGGGAGTGACCCGTCAGGTCATTCCCGACCCTTCGCCTTGAGCTGGATTTTGGAAACCGGGAAAGCGCGTCTGTGGACATAGATGGCCTGATCGGGCCTTAGAATGCCTTGCAACTCGCCGTAGATGCCTATGTCCTCGGGTTCTATGCCGTAGCGGCTGACCAGGACGGAATAGATGCTCTGGTCATGGCGATGGTTCTTGTGATCGCCGAAAATCGCGCTCTTGATGCAGGCGTAAAGAAACCCTTCATCCACGTAACGCTGGAACCGGCCGTTGGGTTTGTAACCCTGGATTCCTGCGGATATCTGATTGGCATTCTTTTCCTTCTCGGAGGCCCCCATGATCTTGAAGCAGAGATCATGGGTCCAGGTCTTGTTTTGCCCCCAACCGCCGACGACGAAAATGTGATTCTTTTCGATCTTCTCGTAGATGTCCTTGATGTCCCTTACCAACATCGCGCCGGAATCGAGATAGAAGATGTTGTCTCCGTAGGATGCCGCATCCTTGATGACAAAGGTCTTCCAGGCATACTGCTTGGGGGTGAGGAACTCGGGGTATATGTCGGACACCCAGGCCGGGAATTCCACGACTTGGACCTTATGACACTTTTTTAGGAAAGCGACCTCTTCGCCCAAAAGACCGAGATTATAGACAAGGATCTTATCAATAGTCGAATCGCTCAAATTATGGACAGTACTAATCAAAAGAAGGCAGGATGAGTAATATTCGGAGTTGCAACAAGTGACGAGGACATTTGTCATCTTCAATTTATCCAAAAACTAATAGGTATTTTCGGCAACAACTTTGACGACAATACCAAAAATCTTCATTATTGGCAACTTTAGAGGCCATCTTTCACTCTGGCCAGCTCCTCGAACACCGCTTCGATGCGGTCGACGGACCGGGCGACGGTGAAGTCGCGGGCGCGGTCGCGGCCGGACAAGGCCATGCGCAGCCAGGCATCGCGGTCCTTGACCAGGCTGCGCAGGCGGCCGGCAAGCGCCTCATGGTCCTCCGCCTTGAACAGCAGGCCGTCCACGCCGTCGCGCAGCACCTCGCCGCTGCCGCCGGTGCCGCTGCCGACCACGGTCAGGCCGGCGGCCATCGCCTCCACCTGCGAGATGCCGAAGGGCTCCTGGAAGACGCTGGGGAAGACCAGCACGTTGCAGCGGGCGAACAGGTCGGACAGGCCGCGGCGGTCGAGGAAGCCGGTGAAGCGCACCTTGCCGGCCATGCCGTGGCGCTCGATGAAGTCGCGGCAGCGGGCCGCCAGATCGGCGTCCGGCGCCTCCCCGGCGAAGGTGCAGTCGAAGTCGATGCCCTCGCGGTGCAGGATCGCAAGCGCGTTGATCAGCGTCTGCGGCCCCTTGTAGTTGACGAACAGGCTGGCGAAGGCGATGCGCAGCCGGTCGGTCGAGGGCATCGCCGCGCGGTGGAAATAATCGACGCGGGCGCCGGGATGGATCACCGTGGCGGGCAGGCCGTAGCCGCCGGCGACAAGCCGGTCCGCCACCCAGCCGCTGGCCGGTCCGGCGCGGTAGAGGGGGGAGCGGGGTGCCGTCTCCGGCGCGTAGCCGGGATTCTGGTTGCCCAGGCAGTGCAGAACCGGGACGCCCATCTGCCGGGTCAGCGGGTCGAGAAACTCAGTTCCGACCAGATCGAGGTTGCCGGCCAGACAGGCGTCGGCGCGGAAGTCGCGGGCGGTCTCCAGCACGCGGCGGATGTTGGCGCGGACCAGCGCGGCGCGATGGGCCGGATCGTCGTGGATGAAGGCGCGGCCGTCCTTCCAGGTGCCATAGAGGGTAAGCGAGCGGTCGACATGCGCCTCGATATCCTCGGTGCCGGCCATGCCGGGCCGGGCGAGTTCGGGCACGTCGGCGGTCAGCACCGTCACCGCATGGCCGCGGCGGATCAGTTCGGCCGAGAACTCCCACAGCTTGCGGCCATAGCCGCCGAACTCCTGCGGTGGGAACAGGTTGGTGACCACCAGGATGCGGCGCGGCCGGCCGGTCGACGGGGCGGCCGCCTGCCGGAACAGGCCGAGGTAGCGCTCCAGCCCCGGATGGCCGCCGGTGGCGGCGGCGAAGGCGGCGGCGTCCAAATCCGGAGCCGGGTCTGCGGTTCCGGCGAGACGGGCGGCACGCCGGGCCTCGCAAAGATAGACGAATGCCTCCAGCGCGCGTCCCGCCACCGCACACAGGCGGGCCAGCCCGGCGAGCGCATCCGGCTGCTGGCGGTCCAGCCCGACGGCACCCAGCAGAAACCGTTCCGCCAGGCTGTTCTCGCCGAAGCGGGCGGCCAGACGGGCGGCGCCGACCATCTGGTCGGCGGTCCTCAGCATCGGCTCCAGCGCCGTCAGGCGCGCACGCCGCAGATCCGGCGCCAGTCCCGCCGCCAGATCCGGATTGGACAGCGAGCGTCCGGCATAGCGCAGGGCGTCGGCGCACTGGAACAGGATGCCGCCGGGTTCGGTGGGCACGAAGCCCCAGCCGGCCAGATGGGCGGAGGCCGCGGCATGGTCGCGCGCCGACGCGGCGGGGCAGAGGACGAAGGCGCCGGACAGCCGGGCCATCCGGCGGTCGGCTTCGGCCCTATCGGAACCGGCACCCGGCCAGGGCAGCAGCGTCACCGCATCGTCCCGCACCCGGTCGGGGGATGGCGGCAGCGGCAGGGCAACCGGGGCGGCCTCGGCGTCCAGTGCGTCGCCCAATGCGGCGAAGGCCACCCGCGGCAGATCGCGGGCCATGAGGCGCAGGTCGGCGGCGAAGCCGTCCTCCGCGGCGGCATGGACGGTCAGCCGCGACGCGGTCAGCTGCAGCCGCTGCAATGCCTCGTAGGCGGCGAGGCGGCAGCGGAAGCCGGCGCTCCGGGCCGGCAGGGCCGACAGTCCGCGCCGTTCCCCGCGCACCTCCAGCGCCGGATCGACGCGGTCGTCCAACACCGCGGCGTAGAACTGGGCGCATTTGACCCGCGGGCTGTGGAATTCCAGCAGATGCGCCTGTCCGGCCCGGCGGATCGCCATCGCCTGATCCGGGTGGTCGAGGTAATGGCGGGCCATCTCCACCAGCTCGCCGGGCGAACGGTAGGTCGCGAGATGGCGGCCGAGGGTGAAGCAGCGCTCCAGACCGGCGTCGGGCGACAGCGCATCGGTCAGCAGGAAGCCGCCGGCGCCCAGCGCCTCGAAGACGCGCAGGTTGAGGTCGCCGTTCAGCGAGACGTTCAGCGTGATCTGCGAGCCGGCATAGATGTCGGCCGCCATTTCCGGCGGCGCCCGCATCGCGGTCAGCGGCAGCCCGGCTTCCGTCAGCCGGTCCAGCACATGACGCCGCCAGGGATGGAAGGCGCCGACCTGGCCGACGAAGGTGAGGGGGCGGTCGGGGACTGCGGGAATGTCGCGCCGGCGCAGCGCATAATCCACCGCCGGGATCCAATAGACGCGGTCGAACCCCGCCTCCAGGAAGGCATGGGCATGCTGGCGGGTGTGGTCGAGAACAACGGCGTCGAAGCTCTCCATCGCGCCATAGGCCAGCAGCGTGCGCAGCGGGCCGGCGAAATGGTGGGTGTCGCCGACCAGCAGAACCTTAGTGCCCGGCAGCCGGTCCAGCCCGCGGGGAAGGTTGCGCCGGGTGGCGTCGGCCTTCACCACGATCAGCTCCGGACGCTGGTGCGCCGGCAGTCGGGCGACGATGGCCAACAGATCATATTCGCCGGGCGGGGTGTTCAGCGACGCGAAGCCGTCGCCGGTTTCCACCGTCGGGCAGTCGGGCCCGCAGAACACCTCGCGCTCCGAGAACAGCGGCCGGCGGTAATAGTCGGGCGTGGCAAGGCAGCAGAACAGCGTGCGGGGAGCGTCGGCTGCCGGCTGCGGGAGGAGGGAGGCGGCTTGCGTGTGCGGCGGCATGAGGAGGTCTCGGACGCGGGTTGGGAAACGGCGGACCCTATGCCCGCCGCGCCATGGGCCGGACTCAGGAGGCCGGCGGCTCCCCCCAGCCGGGGACGGTGTCCGCGCCGACCAGCGGACGGCGGAAGCCGCCGCCGGCGATCTCCGCCCGGATCCGGTCGGGGGTCATCGACACCACCCGCTCATACTCGGCGGTGTTGTGGGCGTACCAGGGGTTTTCCGTGACCGAATTGGCCGACCGCGCATGGCTGAGATGGAGCAGCGGCCCCAGCGTCCGCTCCACCCGCTCGCCCAGCAGTTCCAGGCGGCGGTAGATCTCGAAATCCTCCCAGCCCCAGGAGACGAATCTCTCGTTGAAGCCGCCGAGCCGGTCGAACACCCGGCGGGCGAAGAAGACCGAGCCGCCGTAGGAGTTCTTGTAGAGCATCTCGTTGCGCGGATCGAACAGGTCGATCTGGGTCACCGCCAGCGTCCGCTCCACGCCGGGCACGAAGTCGGGGGCGACGTCGAAGAACAGGCCGTTGAACGGGCAGGCGAGCGCCGCGCCGTCATGGACGGCCTGCCGGGCCAGCACATACTGGGTCGGCTCCACCAGAACGTCGGTGTCCTGCACGACCAGGATCGGCGTGGCCGCCGCCGCCGCCATGAGGTTGATCTGCTTGGCCTTGTGCGTGTAGGGGCTGTCGTTGCCGGTCAGGTGGACATAGCCGTAGTCGGCGGACCCCAGCCCCAGTTCGGCCATGATGCCGGGGACGTCCTGGCGCTCCGGATTGTCCTCGCAGATCAGGATGTTGGTGTCCAGATACCGCCGCAGATAGGTGACCAGGATGCGCAGGTTGCGCCTGCGGTCCGGGGATTCGATACGGCAGGGCACCAGGAAGGTGACGTCGCGCAGGTCCAGCCGTCCGCCACGGCGCAGCGGCTCGCGCAGCGCCTGGTGGCGGGAGGCGAGCGACAGGGCATGGTCGAGCTGGGCCGCCAGCCCCTCATCGTTCGGCAGCAGCGACGCCGCGGTCTCGTAACAGTCGGCCGCGGTCCCCCAGCGGCCGGTCCACTGCATCATCTCGCCCAGCCGGATATGGGCCTGCGGCCGGTCGGGCCATTTGGCCAGGACCTTGCGGTAGGTGGCCGCCGCCGCCCCCAGCCTGCCCTGCATCTGCTGGGCGTAGCCCAGGTTCGACATCGCCTCCGGCTGGTCGGGCACCGCCACGAGGATGCTCTCGTAGACGGCCTCGGCCTCGGCCAGCCGTCCGGCATGGTGGTGCTCGACGGCGATGCGGAAGGCTTCTTCGAGGGTCGGCATGAAAGCTCCGTCGGGGCAATCCATCTGCCGGGCCGTTCGGGCGCGGGCAGGACGGCCGCTTACTTACCGCAGCCGCAATCGCGATGCACGGCCGAAGACAAACCGGCGGACCGGCGTCCCGCGCTCCTCACAGGCCGTATGCCCGCAGGATTTCGTCCCGCTTCGCGCTGTAGGGGCTGTTGCCGTGCTTTCCGGCGAGCGCGCCGGTCAGGACGAGCGGCAGCGCATCGGGGGCACGCGGCGGCAGGACGCTGTCCGGCCAGGCGGCGTGCGCCATCTCGCTCCCCAGCAGCTGCGCGGCGCGTTCGACGCAGGCGAACAGGGCGACCTGGTCGATCATCCAGATGTAGCAGCGGGCGAAGTTGGTCCGCAGGAAATCCGCGATCATCAGCAGCGTCAGATAGCCGCTGCGGCTGTGGCGGAAATAGACGAAGGAGGCGTTGTAGCGGCTGCACAGCGGCTCGCCGCGATAGTCGGTGTGGGCGACGTCGGCGGTGCCGGCGAGCCTGACGATGTCCTCCGGCTTCTCGCGGAACAGCACGTCGGCATCGCAGACGATCACGTCGGCCTTGTGCAGCAGCATCGCCTCCGCCGCGATGAGGAAGCGGGAGGACGCGTAATAGGGCTTGTCGATGGCCTCCCCCCGCAGCGCCCAGCGCTCGTGCGAGAAGGTGACCGGCATGGCGCCGACGATGCCCCGCAGCCGCTCGATCAGCTGGGCGACCTCCGCATCGCCGTTGACGATGTGGTAGTGGACGGCCACCGCCGACCCGAGCGCGTGGAGGTTCAGGATCTGCGCTGCGGCGTAGCGCTTGAAATAGGCGCCGTCCACCGACACCAGCACCACATGCCGTCCGGCCGGGGCGAAGGGCGGCGCCGCATCCGCCTGGGCCAGGGCCTGGGCCGCCCGGCGGAAGGACAGGGACGACAGGTCGATGACGCAGAGCCCGTCGCTTGCGTATTTTCCCTGCCGGAACAGGGCTTCGCCGAGCCAGAGATGGAAGATGGCGTTCTGGCAGCCGGCCGCGGCGCGGCCATGGACCTCCGCCAGGTCGGGGCGGCCGGCCTCGTTGAACAGGAAGGACAGGTTGGCATGGACCTGCGGCCGCAGGGGGGATGGCGCCGCCCGTTCCAGCGCCCGGCCGAGCAGGTCGATGCCCTGCCGGGGGATGGCCGGATCGCGTTCGAGGACCCCCATGCCGGCATAGGCCAGCCGGTGCGCCAGGGCGAGATACAGGGCCTCGTCATCGGGCCGGCAGCCGATCAGCGCGTCGGCAAGCCGGCCCCTCTCCACCCCGTCGCCGATCCGGGAAATCAGCAGCGCCATGATGTCGTAGAGGCGCTGACGGTCGCCGGCCGCCTCGATGGCGCAAAGCTCGCGGTCGAGGGCGGCATGGTCGATTGCGCAGGCCGCGGCGATGCCGCCGATCACCTGCCGGAATTTCTGCTGATCCATGCGCAAACCCGCCTGCGTTAAGGTGCGTGCCGAAGCTGAGGGCCGAAGATGGCTCTTTGCCCTGCTCCCCCCGACGATGCAAGAGCCCCTCGCTCCGGGGCCGGGCCAATGCCGAGAAGGTCGGGGCCGCCGGTCACAGGGCGTCCAGCCCGCGCAGAAGGCCGATCAGCCGGTGGGCGGCGGACCGCCAGCTGAAATTCTCCAGCAGACGCTCGCGGGCGGACATTCGGGTGCCGTCGGGATCGTCGATGACCGCGCGCAGCAGCCGGGCGGCTGCCTCCTCGTCGGGGGTCCACCAGTCCCGGCCGCGATAGCCGTCCAGGGCGGGGGTGACGCGGCTGGGAATCATGTGGGCCACCCGGCCGTCCAGATAGGCGCGATAGGCGCTGTGGTCCGGGGCCAGCAGGGTCAGCCCCATGGCGCCGGCCTGCGCCATCGGCAGGTCCCAGCCCTCGCCATGCGACATGCTCCAGTAATGGGTGGCGGTGGCGTGGAGCGACATCATGTCCGCATCCGACAGCATGCCCTCGATCAGGAACAGAGGGGCTGCCTGCTCCAATGTCCGGCCGATCTCCGCCGTCAGCCGGACCAGAAGATCGCGGATGCTGCCGGACGCCCCTCCCCCCTTGCCGGCCTTCAGCAGCAGGGCGGCGCCATCCTCCGCCCGCGTCGTGCGCAGCCACACCCGCAGCAGCCCCTCCAGGTTCTTGCGGCTGTTGAGGTCGGAAATGTTGAGGATGCGCACCGGATAGTCGGTCATCCGGCGCCCGTTCAGGCCAAGGAAGGCGGCGGGCGCCACCCGGCCGGGCTCCAGCGGTTCCACCCCTTCCGGGCAGACATGGACGCGGCCGGCCGGATGGCCGGCATTGAGCCATGCCTGGCGGGAGGAGTCGGTGGCGACGACGACATGGTCGTGGCGCCGGCTGTGCGTCGCCCACAGGGGCGGAATGTCGAGCGCCTCGAACACGGTGTAGTTGATCGTCTTCAGGTTTGGCACCGCCTCGACCACCAGCGGCGTGGTGAAGCTCAGCACCGCCTTGGCCCGCACCGGCCGATCGAGCGTGTGAAGGAGCGGATCGATCTGATCGTCGGGCAGATTGTCGACATCGTCATGGTTCAGGTCGACCAGCCGGATCCGCACTCCGGCATCGACCAGATGGCGGACGAACTGGCGGACCTTGTGGGCATAGCCGCTGTTGTCGCGGAAGGCGCCGCGGACCACCAGCCCCGGCGGCAGCGACGGGTCGGCGGCATCGCGGGCGATCCCGCGGGCGGTGGCGCCTCGCTCCAGTGCCCGGCGCAGCCGGGATGCGAATGCGCCGCCCGCCTCCAGGGCGGCGGCGCGGCGCAAAATCCGTTCGGCCTCGTCCAGCCGGCCACGGGCGAGCGCTTCGCTTCCCAGGGTGATCAGCGTCACGCCGCAGTCCGGCTCCACCTCCAGCTTGCGGCGGAAATGCCCGATGGCCTCGTCGAGCCGCCCCGAATCCTGCAAGGCGCGCGCCTGGTTGAAGAGGGCGGGGGCAAGGGTGGGAGCCAGCAAGAGCGACCGCGCCATCAGTGCAATCCCCTCCGCCTCGCGGCCGGCACGGCGCATTTGCAGCCCCAGCAGATGCAGGGAGTGCGGCTCGGCCGGCTCCACCGCCAGGACGTCTCGGTAGAGCGCCGCCGCGCGCTCCGGCTGGCCGCCGTTGTGAAGGGCGACGGCCTTGGTCAGGATATCGTGGATGGAAGGCATGGCCTGTCGGGAAAAACCGGGAATCGAGGCGCCGGTGCCGTCACCGGCATCGGTCGGGGAGTTGGCGGGGAAACTGGCAGAAAAGTTGGCAGGGGAGTTGGCGGGAGGCCGCCGAGGCCGGCCTTCAATCTAGGGGCGGCTCCGGCGTCCTGCCTGAATCGCGCGCCGGGCTGCGCATCGGGTTCTTGGGATCGAACAGGCCGAGGCGTTGCAGGGTCTGTGCGAAGCCTTCGGTCAGCATGGTGATTCGGTCGCTGATCTCCGCGATCTCGCGGGCGGAGATGACGGGAGCGTCGGTGGAGATGCGGCCATGGGCGCGATAGTTCAGGCGGATGGCGACATCGTCGGTCTCGCCCTGGATCCAGGAGCCGTGCAGGATCTTGTTGCGCTCCCGCCCCAGCTCCAGCGCCTCGTCGCAGCGGGCGATCAGGGCCTTGGCCTCGTCCGCGGGCAGGCGCAGACCGGCGATGGACTTCAGCGCATCGAAGCGCGCCTTGATCTGCATGTTGGAGGCAATCGGCAGGAAATCAGTGTGATCGGTGCCGAGAAGGCGCGAGATGCACAGCGAAACCATGTCTTCCAACTGCGCCCAGGACACGGCGATCATGCCGATCGCACAGTACATCTTCACGCTGAGGGGGCCCAGCCGGACCGTCCGCGTCGTCATAGGCCACCCTTGGCATCCCAAGCCCCGCCGCCGGGGCACAGGACCGAAAATAGGCTTTCCCGGCGGTCTGGGAAAGCCGTCATTGCGCGGCTTGCAGTTGACAGGCCCCCGCGATCCATAGGATGCACTGGCCGCTGCACATGGGGCACGCGCGCAGGGTCCGCCCCGTCCCGTCACCGTCGACGCGCATCATCGGTCACGCAAAGGTATTCCGCCCATGGATTCCCAGGCCACCTCCGCCCCCTCGCTGCACGGCTGCCTCACCGCCGCCATCGACGTCCTGCGGCGCACCATGGACAGTCTGGATCCGGCGCGGGTCGAGGCGGCGGTCGATGCGGTCGCCACCGCGCTGGGCGCCAACCGGGCGCTGCTGGTCTGCGGCAACGGCGGCTCGGCGTCGGATGCCCAGCACATCACCGGCGAACTGGTCGGCCGTTTCCTGAAGGAGCGCCGCGGGCTGAAGGCGATCTGCCTCAGCTCCAACGCGGCGGTCCTGACCGCCTGGAGCAACGACTATTCCTACGACAGCGTCTTCGCCCGCCAGACCGAAGCCTATGGCGAGCCGGGCGGCGTCCTGCTGGGCATCTCCACCAGCGGCAACTCGCGCAACGTGATCGCCGCCTTCGAGGTGGCGAAGCGGCTGGGCATGACCACCATCGCCATGACCGGCGAGGGCGGCGGCAAGATGGCTGCCTTGAGCGACATCCTGCTGGACGTGCCGTCGCGCTCCACCCCGCTGATCCAACAGGTCCACATCTGCCTGTACCATTACCTGTGCGAACAGGTCGAAGCCCGGCTCGCCTGAGCGCGTTCATGACCGCCCCCGTTCAGGAAACGCTTAAGCGGCAGGCGCTGGAGGCTTTCAACGCCGGGCGCCTGGAGGAAGCGGCAGCGCTTTGCCGCGCCCTGCTGGCGCAGGACGGCACGGCCGCCGACGTCTGGAACAACCTGGGCGTCATCCTGTCCGACCTGAACCAGCCCGACGGGGCGGCGGCGGCGCTGCGCAAATCCCTGGTCCTGAGGCCGGATTACGACAAACCCTGGGTCGGGCTGGGCAGCAGCGCCTACGGCGCCAACCGACTGGACGAGGCGGTCCGGCGCTGGACCCGGGCGATTGCCGCCAATCCGCGGCAGGACACCGGCGTCTGGTTCAATCTGGGCGTCACCCACCAGATGCGCGGCAATGCCGATGCGGCGGCCCTGTGCTTCGACCAGGCCGAACGGCTGTCTCCCGCCGACCCGCTGATCGCCAGCCAGCGGCTGCTGTGCCTGAACTACCTGGATCTGTCCGGCGAGCGCCTGTTGGCCGAACACCGGCGCTTCGACGAGCGGTTCGGCCGGCAGGACGGCAGGCTGCCGACGGCGGCACCGCACGCCAACCGGCCCGATCCGGAGAAGCGGCTGCGCATCGGCTACCTGTCGGTCGAGTTCCGCGAGCATCTGGGAGCCTATTTCCTGACGCCCCTGTTCGAGGCGGCCGACCGCAGCCGCTTCGAGATCGTCTGCTATTCGATCCTGCCGGACACCCATGCCGACGCCCACACCGCCCGCTTCAAGGCGCAGGCCGACGGCTGGCGCACCGTGGGCCATCTCGACGACGAGGCGCTGGCGGCGCAGATCCGTGCCGACGGCATCGACATCCTGGTCGACCTCGCCGGCCATTCGGGACTGAACCGTCTGCCGATGCTGGCCCGGCGCCCGGCGCCGGTGCAGGTGACCTGGCTGGGCTATCCCAACGGCACCGGCATGGATTCGGTCGACTACCGCATCGTCGATCCGATCAGCGACCCGGTCGGCCCGACCGACACCCATGCGGCGGAAATGCTGGTCCGGCTGCCCGCCCCCTTCCTGTGCTTCCGCCCGCCGGCCTCCGCCCCGCCGGTGGTTCCGCTGCCGGCAGGCGCCAGCGGAACCGTCACGTTCGGGTCCTTCAACAAGCTGTCGAAGATCACCGACGGCACCGTCGCGCTGTGGGCCGAGGTTCTGCGGCGGGTGCCGGACTCCCGCCTGCTGCTGAAGGACCGGCCGCTGTCCGACCCCGGCACCGCGGCGGCGATGCGCGCGCGCTTCGCCGCCGCCGGCATCGACCCGGCCCGGCTCGACCTCGTCGGCTTCATCAAGGATGCCGCCGGCCATCTGGCCGCCTACAACCGCATCGACATCGCGCTGGACCCGCACCCCTATAACGGCACCATCACCACCTGCGACACGCTGTGGATGGGGGCGCCGCTGGTGACGCTGGCGGGCAGCCGGCATGCCGCCCGCGTCGGCGCCAGCCTAATGGCCGCCGCCGGCCTGCCCGAACTGGTCGCCGGCACCCCCGAGCAATACGCTGCCATCGCCGCCAGTCTGGCCGGCGACCTGACCCGGCTGATGCGGCTGCGCAAGGGCATGCGCGAGCGGCTGCGGGCATCGGCGCTGTGCGACGAGGGGCGCTTCATGCGCAATCTGGAAACCGCCTACCGGCTGATGTGGCAGCGCTGGTGCGATCGGCGCCGGTCAGACAGTCAGTCCACAGGCGGCTGATCCACAGGCGGCCGATTTACAGGCGGTTGGCCCGCGGCCGGCCAGGCGAAGCCGCCCATCCGGTCCTTCGCCAGCCGCTGGAAATGCAGGAAGGTGAAGGGAACCGGGGCGCCGCCGTCGGTGCGGGTGCAGACCGGAATGCCGTCCGTCCCGAAACGGACGCTCTTCAGCCCATCGCACATGGCGAAGCAGCCGTCCGCATCGCGGATGTTGTGGTCGAAACCCTGGGCGATCAGACTTCCCTGCTCAAGGAAGCGGGGATCGGCGGCGGCGATCTCCATCAGCAGATGCATGTCGCTGACATGCGGCCGGCCGCCGATGCGGAAACGGTCGCCCAGGGCGTGCAGCCTCGGCTTGTCGGCGAAGATCTCCACGAAGCGGTCGCAGAAGAAGCCCAGCGCCTCCGGCCCCTCGAAGCAATTGGCCCAACTCCAGTTCCCGGCGATCCGCCCGGCGAAGGCGGCGGCGAACCGCTCCGCCGGGCGATAGAGCATGACGTCGCTGTCGAACACGCAGAAGCGTCCCAGCCCATGGCGAACGGCGAACTCTTGCGCGAAGAACCAGCGCCCGTAGCACATCGCCTCGTAGCCTTCGCCATTCACCGAAAGATGCTCGTACACCGCGTCGAAGCGGGGGTACGAGCTGATGTAGAGGCGGATGTCGGCCTGATGGACCGCAAAGGGCAGGTCGCGGATCTCGTCGATCAGCAGGATTACCGGGCTGTCGGGCGAGGCAAGCGCCGCCTGCCTCAGCGCGATGTCGACAACGGCCTTGTGGCCGATATGGACGAACAGGATGGGAATGCCGGGCTTGTCGAATAGGAGGTTGGGCATGGAAGGGCGGCTTCGTCTCACGGCAAGGGCTGGCATGGTAACCGTCCGCGGCGGCGGGAGGAACCGGTCTGTCCGCACCCTGCCTTGCCCCCTGCCCCCTGCCC
Organism: Azospirillum sp. TSH64; assembly: GCF_003116035.1. Classification (GTDB taxonomy): domain Bacteria; phylum Pseudomonadota; class Alphaproteobacteria; order Azospirillales; family Azospirillaceae; genus Azospirillum. The sequence goes on along the minus strand of NZ_LGQW01000015.1, from coordinate 6,088,868 downwards.
CCTGCCTGGGCCGCCCTGCCTGCCCCTTGCTTGACAAGCCCGCCCTCCGGCTTTTACCGATAGCGCCGTCTTCCCCTTCCACCACATCGGACCGCCGCGATGAGCGAAGCGCCGTCTTCTTCCCCCGTCCCCGACACCGCATCCGCGGTGCACAGCGGGTCGGCCGACCGCTTCGGCTATGAGTGGGGCCGCTATGCCGAGCTGAAGGGTATCTACGAAGAGCAGTTCCGCCGCTGGACGCCTTTCCTCAAGCCGGAAGACTGGCGCGGCCTGACCTTCGTCGACGTCGGCTGCGGCATGGGACGCAACAGCCATTGGCCGATGAGCTATGGCGCGGTCGGCGGGCTGGCTATCGACATCGACGAGCGTAGCTTGGCGTCCGCCCGCGCGACGCTGGCGCCGCATTCGGCCATGGAAGTGCGCCGCCAGAGCGCCTATGAGTTGAACGAGGTGGAGCGCTTCGACCTCGCCTTCTCCATCGGCGTCATCCACCATCTGGCTCATCCGGAAACGGCGCTCGCCAACATGGTGCGCGCGGTGAAGCCCGGCGGGCGGGTGATGATCTGGGTCTATGGCCGCGAGAACAACGGCTGGATCGTCCGCTTCGCCGATCCGCTGCGCAAGGCGCTGTTCAGCCGCCTGCCGATCGGGCTGGTACATGCGCTGTCCCTGCCGCCGACCGCGCTCTTGTGGCTGGCCTTGCGGCTGGGACTGGACCGGCTGGAATATTTCCGCCTGATCCGCCGCTTCGACTTCGCGCATCTGCGCTCGATCGTCTTCGACCAGATGCTGCCGAAGATCGCCAACTACTGGACGCACGCGGAGGTGGAGGCGCTGATGACGGGTGCCGGGCTGGAGGACGTGCAGCTCACCTGGGTCAACGAGATCTCTTGGGCGGCGATCGGAACGAAGACCCACGACTGATCGCTTTGATTGGGTTTCATCCAACCGGCACCGCTTCAATTCGCGTCCACCAAGCGTCACGCCAGCCCCTTTGCCTGCTTGTATCCTCCGTCCTCACGGCCGCGCGCGGCCGATTCTTCCAACGTTTTTCGGCCACACGGATCGCGGCTGCGGCACGCTCGGCCGCCCCTGGCGCCACATCCGGGCGCTCGGCGTCCGGCAGGCCCCAATAGTCGAAGCTGCCGGTCATCACCGCAACGACGCGACGCATCTCGACCCGGACCAGATCGCCGGCTTCGCACGCGGTGTCGCGGTGCTCTGACGGACACAGGCCGGCGTCGACGGCCTGGGTCAGCGCGTGGGTGCTGCGGTCGAGGCTGGTTGCGATAGCCCGCAGCTCACGGAACGCCGCGCGCAGCGCCTCCACCTCCACCGGGCTCCATTGTGGCTGGCCCATCAGGTGCACCAGGGCCAGCGAGTGCAGCCAAGTCGCCGGGCTGGTGCCGTGCGCCCGGGCTGCCTCGGCCAGGGCCGCACGCTAGGCGTCCTTGAACCGGACACCGACTTGGTGACCTCGGCGCGGCCGGCGTCTGACCGTCCATCACCTGGAGGATGAGCTGCCGCAGCGCGGCCGAGGCGCCCCCCGCCCCCATCGGTCTGTAGCGCCCAGGCCTGGAACCGCTCGGCCAGAGCGGCGTCGACATAGCCTCCGACCATCTTCTGCCCTCCTTGCCCTTCCTCCATGCTCCCGATGTCCCCAAAGACCCGCCTGCGTTTGCACCGTGCAAAACCCGCGATGCACGCCGCTTCCCCATAATACTGAGTCTCTTATGAAATGACTTTCTGGAGCCAAAGCGGGAAGCAGAGGGATTTGATGCGGCCGGTTTCGGCGATGAGGGCGTTCCAGGCGTCGCAGCAAGCGTCGATGATGGCGCCCTGATCGGGAAAGACCCGCAACGACATCAGATTCTCGCGCAAGAAGAGCCAGACTCGCTCGACTAGGTTGCATTCGGGCGAATAGGGCGGCAACGGCACGAGGGTGAGGTTGTTGGGCACGACCAAGCTCTTGCTGGCGTGCCAACCGGCGCCATCGAGGACCATGACGGCGTGGTCGTCCGGGGCCAGGGTGGTGGCGAAGTCGGCGAGGAAGCGGCTCATGGCGATGGTTGACACCGTCGGCAGGACGAGGGCCAAGCCGTCCCCCGTTGTGGGTTCAACGGCGGCATAGAGATAAGTCCAGTCGAACCTCTGGTCGCACAGGCCAGGGGGACGCTGGCCCTTCAGCCACCAGCGATGGCACAGCCACCCCTTCTGCCCAAAGCGCGCCTCATCCTGGAAAAACACGCGCAGGCCCTTGCCCGGGTGCGCTTCGGCGGCCTCCTTCAGGGCGCTGCGAAGCCCCCTTTTTTTGAAGCTCTCCTGCGCTTTGCTCTCGGCTTCAGGTGAACGGGCCTTCTGGCGCGACAAGCCCAGCCGTCGCAACGTTCGCCCGACGCTGTGCGGATGAAAGGTTTTTCCGGCGCTCCTAAATGTCTAAACAACTTGGTGGATGCACCACTTAGACGTGGCTGGATATTGGACGCCGATACTGGCTGGTTTTTGGAAGCCGATTGATAGAAGGAGGCGCACCACGGCCTCAGAGGGGCACAGGTGCGCCGTTGGAGTGTAAAAATACGGCACAGGCCGCATCCGTCATGTTGCTGTTCGGGTTGCAAACAGCAGAAACTAATACACGGCGATGTGCCCTTAGGGCAGCAGACCGTTGCCAAATTTCACCGCCAGGATGATCAAACCAACGATAGCCGAGATGATGGCGATCGTGCGGTTGTTCTGCCTATTCATGGTCGCCAAATCCAGCGCCGTGTTTTTGATTTCAGTACGGAGGTGTGCCTCGGCTTCTTTGCAACGGCGGTCGACCCCCGTGAAGCAACCGTCGAGTTTGAGGTCGGCGATGTCCATCCGATGAAGAATGGCATCGATGCCTTTCCTGATCTCGGCCATATCGGATTGCATCCGCTGCCTCTCCTTGCATAGCTCGTCGAGAACCACCTTGAGCGCCTCTGCGGAGGCATCCACATTCTGTATGCCTGCCGTCCGAAGAGCCCGTGCATAGGCCATGGTATCCATCACGGTACCTGATCTCCTGGAAAATGGAACGGCTGTTGCCGTTTTCCAGTTGGTGAGAGGGCGTTGTCACGTTAACCCGACCGGAGGCAAGGAGAGGGGTTAGCAGTGCCCCAAAGACACCTGCTACGCAATTTGGCGGGCGCACGTCTCCTATTGCCAGAGGGCGAAAGCCTCAGCCCGGTGGGCCCGATATTCTGAAGCAGTCATGAGGTGGCAACGCGGATAGCAATGCTGGTGAATAGGTCCATGGGGCTAACAGGAACCGCTGAGCTTGGCGCGGTGATACGTGATCGGGGATGACCTACGCTTCCAAATCGATGACCGCAACAGTCCGAGATCGCGGTTGCCGTCCTTGTCCTGAACCGCATGCTCCACCTCGGACGCTGTCCGCGTTGTGTGATCAGGAACACCAACCCGCCAGCATCAGCTTTTGCTGCCTCCATGCAGCAGCGTCGCTGGCCGACGGTCCCATCAGCGTACGCGATGAATGCGGTGTCGTGCTTTCGTCGCAGCCAATCAGCGTAGGCGCGCGCCCAGGTAGACTTGCCGGTGCCGCCCTTGTCGCTGATCACGAGAATGAGTTTCTTGGACATCACATAGTCTCCTGAAATGCGACGTTGTCTGACGCTGTGCCAGCTCCATTGTGAGAGCGTCTGGCAACACATACCGGTGACGCCGGCGCGGTGGTTTGAAGGTCTGCAGGCACCGGTGATGCCGGCGATGTGGTGGGAAGCGAAGGGACTGTGGGAGACGCCTGAGCGGCAGACATGTCCACCATCGCGCCTGCATTTTGTTCTGAGGGCAATACCTCGCCGGCTGCCGAAGGCGACGGCGCTGAGGCATTATCGACGCCGGTGCCACCGGACATCGACGGCAGTTCTGCACTCTGTGCAGGACCTGAGCCAGTCTCGTGTGGTTGAGGCCGTGCACCTGCATTGCGTGTTCGTCGGCGGGCAGTCTTAGGCCGTGAACCGCTGACATTAACGTCGTCGGCATCGAAGTAGCGCCGAATGGTTTTCACAGAAACACGCGTGAACACTTCGTCTAGATCGCGCAGTATCTCGACGGCGTCATCGAGTGAGTAGCCGTTGTTCAGCGCCGCATCGATCTTTGGACGAAGACGCTGAATCGCCCCGCTTATCGGTATGTTCTCGGGCTCTTTTGGTGGCAACTGGCTTAGCCGTTCTGCTGCCTTATCAACGACAGCGATGGTCACATAGTGTATGCGAGCGGGCATGTGTCAGACACCGAGTTCATGATTAACATGATCGGGAGACTAGGGTACCGACCCGAGCAAAGTCTCCCCTGAGAAGGTTGCCCGTGAGTGCACATTGCGGCCGCATAAAGGCCCAGTGCATCGTGCTTGCCAGTCGCCATAGAGAAATGCGAGTGAGCATATCAAGGCCACCGTTGCGGGCGGGGCGGCTATCAGCAAAGCGTGACCACAAGCCCGCATCCCGTCTGCGTGCGCTCCATCGTTTGCGCCAACCGATGGTGCACAAGCGGCCACACTGGGCCGCATGACTCAAAGAGTAGCGCCGGGCCTAGCGATCCAGTGCCACCGGTCTGCTGACCCGGTTGTGTCGTCTGTACGAACGGTAGAAGCGCCCTCATCCGTCGTGACTGCAACGCCGTCGCGCGAGAAGGCCGTCAGACAAAGGCACATATCAAGCAACCGGCGTACACGACAGTGGAAAGCGCAATAACAGCGTTACACCGGACAGTACAGGGCGCATGTCGCCACCGGTCAGTATCACGGTGGAAGGCTCCATTATAACGGCGTTCGCGACACCAATGGACGCCGTTGCGCCGTCCTTTCGGCCGAGTAGGCGACGGCCTGCAGACACGTCGGTTGCAAAGTGGAGCGCCAACGGGATGTGCATATGGCGCGGGGAGACGCGCTATAACGAGCAAACGGAACCCCGCCGGCGTCACGCGCCCGTCATCAGTGGCGACGGTATAATTGCCGCATCGTGGAGTGATTGGACCTAAGGTTTGCAATGAACAATGGCGTTGGCAGAATGCGGTGTTCGCGCCGTTGCTGTCGTCTGTCATGCCATCAAGCGACCGCGTATTCCGACAAAAGGCGAAGACGTGCGGGCGCCGTCAGTGGCAACGTGGGTGCTTTAGCGGCACGCATCCTGGATTGAGCATGATGCAATGGCGGCACCCATGCGAACAGCAAAAAAGCTCTCGTCAGTGTACGAGTGTGCGTTCCAAAAGGGGATGTAGCCGTAGAGCCAGCGCCGTATATGGAATGAGCCCCGGCCAAGTCGTGTATGGAATGAGCCCTTCCACCAATTCATATATGGAACAAGCTCCCCTTGTTCCATACAATTAGGAGTATGGTATATGGGAGGGGATACAGAAGCAGCAGGAAGGGGTGCGACCGATGCCAACCGAGGACGTCTATTGGGCGATATTGGCAAACGTCGAGCAGGAGCAGCAGCGCCTGTTGGCGGAAGCCAGGGCAGTGGAGGCGCAGGTCCGCCTCGTGCATTTCGAGGCCCGAGACCGGCGGGATAGTAGCGAGTGGGGGAGCTATCTGCCCTACATCAGAGAGTTGGCGTCTGGGGTAGGGTGCTACTGGGCGGTCCTAACGTTTTACGGGCCACTAACCAAGCGGAAGATGCGCCTGAAAGAATTTGGGCGGCGGCAGAAGTATCGCTACTCGCCGTCGCAGTTTCCGAAGGCGAGAGGGTGGGAGATTGACGAGATCATCCGGGCGGAAAATGTCTTCGAGAAGATTCGGAGACGCACAGCGCTGTTGGGCACGATCGTGCAGATGGTGAAAGGGACCGGCAGCGCGGAAGGGGTCGTGTTTACGAAGGAGCCGCCTCGGGACCTTGCGGCGAGCACCACGGGTGTGTACCAGAGCGTGCTCGAAGGCTGGCAATCCCCTGGGCGGTTGAACGCTGTGTTGGACAACGAAAGCTAGTTGGGACAGGGGTTGCATTTCCAGGAAGCCTTCCGCCAACCTAACATGGCCGCAACATCCGGCTCGGGCAGGATCGCGCCACGCCGAAGGGCCCCTCCGGCGCCAAGGTCCGGTCCGGAGACGCCGCGGCCAAGAGTAAGCGGTGTTTTCAGGCCACGGCGGTTTCGGCCTGCCGGGCATAGCTCCAGGGCAGCAGTTCATCGAGCCTAGTGATTGGATGCCCGTCGGCGAGTTTAGTCAGGACATCGGCGAACCAGGTCTGCGGATTGACGCCGCTGAGCTTGCAGGTTTCCACCAGCGACGCGACGGTGGCCCAGTGTTCACCGCCGCCGTCGCTGCCGGCGAACAGAGCATTCTTGCGCGTGAGGGCCAGCGGGTGGATGCTGCGTTCCACGCTGTTGCTGTCGATCTCCCCCCGGCCGTCGTCGAGGAACAGCGTCAGCCCCTCCCAGCGGCTGAGCGCGTAGCGGATCGCCTCGGCCAATGTCGATTTGCGCGACACCGTCGCCAGCTGCTTTTCCAGCCACGCCTTCAGTTCCGCAATCAGCGGCGTTGAGCGGGCCTGGCGCTCCCGGCGGCTCGCCTCGGGGTCACGGCCGCGGATCTCCGCCTCCACCGCGTACAGCTGGGCGATGCGCCGCAAGGCTTCGCTGGCGATCGGCGCCGAACCGCCGGTCTGGAGATCATAGAAGGCCCGGCGGACGTGCGCCCAGCAGAAGGCGAGGCGCACGGCTCCGCCCTCGGCCAGTTTGCGATAGCCGGCATAGCCGTCGACCTGGAGCACGCCGGTGAATCCCCGCAGGTGTGCCACTGGCCGTTCCGCCTTGCGATCAGGAGCATAGACGTAGGCCACCGCCGGCGGCTCCGGTCCGTTCCAGGGGCGATCGTCGCGCGCGTAGGCCCAGAGCTGGCCGGTCTTCGTGCTGCCCCGTCCGGGGTCGAGCACCGGCGCCGTTGTCTCGTCAGCAAACAGCTTGCCCGACGCCTTCAAGTTGGCCAGCAACCGCTCATGCAGGGGCCGCAGGTACCACGCCGCCCGACCGACCCAGTCGGCCAGGGTGGAGCGGTCGAGATCGACACCCTGGCGCGCGTAGATCTGGGCTTGGCGGTAGAGCGGCAGGTGATCGGCAAACTTGGACACCAGCACGTGGGCGATCAGCGCCTCGGTGGGATGCCGGCGTCCACGATGCGCGCCGGCGCCGGGGCTTGCACGACGCCCTCCTCGCACTGGCGGCAGGCGTATTTCGGTCGGCGGGTCACCAGCACCCGGAAGCGGGCCGGGACGAGGTCGAGACGCTGCGAGACATCCTCGCCGATGGGGTGCAGCGTGCCGCCGCAACACGGGCAGGTCTTGTCGGCGACATCGATGAGAATCTCCTCGCGTGGCAGATCGGCCGGCAGGTTGCCGCGGTTCACCCGACGCCGTGGCGGCGAAGGGGCCGGCTTGGTCGCCGCGGAGCCGGCGGGCTCGGCCTCCTTGGCAGCCAGCGTCTGCTCCAGGTCCTCCAAGGCCAAGGCCAGCTGGTCCGGATCAAGGCGCTCGGCCCGGCGGCCGAAGCGATGACGCTGCAGCTCCCGGATGATCTGGCGCAGACGGGCGATCTCCTCCTCGGCCGAGAAGCGGGCCGCCGTCAGCTCCGCGGCATGCCGGAGCCGTTCGGCCAGCAGCAGGGCACGCAGTTCGTCAGGATCGCTGGGAAGGGTTTCAGGCGCGGTCGTCACGTCCACCAGTATAACGGCGGCTTGTGCAGTCCTCGCCTGCGAAGCGGTGGCCGAGTCGCTGTGTCGCAGCTCAACCGGCGGACGTCGGCCGAGGCACCCGCACGCCCCGTACCCGGGTCCAATCCAGACCCTCCACGAGTGCCGAGAGCTGAGCCGGGGTCAGCCGGATCACGCCGTCGCGGATCGCTGGCCAGCGGAACTGGCCGGCCTCCAATCTCTTCGCGACGAGAACCAGGCCGGTGCCGTCCCAATGCAGGAGCTTGACCCGATCGGCTCGCTTGGAGCGGAAGACGTAGACGACCCCGCTGAAGGGATCCGCCCCCATCTGCTGCACCAGGGCGGCCAGCCCATCCATGCCCTTGCGGAAGTCGACCGGCTTGGCGGCGACCAGGACCCGCACCGCGCCCTCGATGCCGATCACCGCGACGCCCTCACCGCGCGCAGCACCGCCCTGACGGTGGCGCCGTCCATGCCGGCCGGCACGCGCACCATCGCATCGCCGATCTGCACCTCGATGGCCGGGGGCTCCTTCGGCATCGGCGTGGCGGAGGACGGTGTGGTGTCCAGCACCACTGGGGCGAACACCATGCCCTCCTGGGAGCGGCTGGCGGTGCGCGCTTCCCGACGCCAGCCGAACACCTGCTGAGGCCGCAGTCCATGACGCCGGGCCACTTCGGAAACCACCGCTTCGGGCACCGCCGCCTCGGCCAGGATCCGCGCCTTCTCCTCCGGCGACCAGGTCCGGCGGCCTACATCGCCCGTGATTACTTCCATGCGGCGCACCTGCACGGGCTCCGGGTCAAGCGTAAGGTCGAGCGTAGACACAAACCGTTCTCCCGATCATGCGATCCGGGAGACTCGCTCCGCCTTGATCCCGCCGGAAGGTGGGGACAGAACACCGCATACGGCCAAGACGCCGGAAGCGATGGTGAAGCTGACCGGCCGCGCCTGGGGCGTTGCCGGCCATCTGCTCGCCCAATTCGACTACATCACCCGCAACGGCAGCCTGCCCGCTGAAACCCACGACGGCGAGTGCATCACCAAACGCGCGCGGCTGCTCGCCCTACACGACGACTGGCTGCTGGCCAACGCCGTGGGGGCCGGGATGCGGCGAATGCCGCGCAGAGCGTCGCCCTCACGCTGTCCATGCCGCCCGGCACCCCACCGACCGGGTGGAGACCGCAGCGTGGCGGTGGGCGCACGACACCTTCGCCGGCACCCACGACTGGGTCATGGTCCGCCACGACGACACCGGACACCCCCACGTCCACATCGCGGTTCGCGCGGTCGGTGCCGACGGCCGGCGGTTGGCGCCAGGTCCCGCCGACCTCCAGCATTGGCGCGAGCGGTTCGCGCTTGAGCTGCGGCGCCTCGGCGTGGTGGCTGAGGCCCCCCCGCGCCGCCCGCAGCCGGCTGCGCAACACCGCCCCCCAACCACCCACGAGGCGCGCCAGCACGGCGCTGTGTCACACGCAGCCGACAGCGGCCCCAACGCACCGCCACCACTGCTGACCGACGAGAGCCGTGATCGTCGAGGGCGGCGGGGTCTCGCCACCGTTCCACGGAACACGCAAGACGGTGAGCGAGACCCTGTGTTCCCCTTTCCCACCCGGTCCGGTGGCACGCAGGGGCTGGCTAGCCCCGAACTCCCCCGATCCCGTCCACGGGGCCGGGGGTGACCCCTAGGCCGTAGACTCATAATCCCTGGCACCATAGCCTGACGGCGACGAGCTTCACGGCCACCAGGAAATTTTCGGGTCGTTTGTCGTATCGGGTGGCGATACCTCTGAACTGCTTGATCTTGTTGAAGAACCTTTCGACAAGGTTCCGCTGACGATAGACCCAGGACGAGAAGACGAAGCTGCCCTTGCGGTTGGTTTTGGGCGGAATGTTGGCCCAAGCCTTCCGCCCGGCGGCTTTGGCGCGGATGGCATTGCTGTCATAGCCTTTGTCGGCCAACAGGATGGCCCCCTCGCCAAGATCCTCCGTCAGGGCGTCGGCTTCGGTGCAGTCGGCAACCTGCCCGGCAGTCAGGCGCAGACGGACGGGGCGGCCTTCCGCATCGACGAGCGCGTGGATTTTGCTGGTGAGGCCCCCACGGGAACGTCCCATGCCGCCATCGTCTCCAGCCCCCTTTTTCCCGTGGCAGCGTGCTGGTGCACGCGAACACAGCTGCTGTCGATCATCACGATGTCGCCGTCGTAGGCTGCCGATACCGCTTCCAGAAGCCGATCCCAGACCCCGGCCTTCCGCCATCGCACGAACCGGTTGTAACAGGTCGTCGAAGGACCATACCGTTCCGGTATCTCCGCCCAGGGCGATCCGGTGCGGAACCGCCACAGAATACCATTCAGAACCCGGCGATCATCCACACGCCGCACACCGCGCGGCTTGTTCGGCAGTAGCGGCGATAGGATCGACCATTCCTGGTCCGTGAGTTCGTCGCGGCGGCGCGTCATCAAGGGCTCCTTCGGGAAACCCTTGAATCACGACACCACTCTCTAGGCCAAGACGATTTATGAGTTTACCGCCTAGTTTGGCGCCACAAGCCTGATCCGCTGTTTAGACTTCGCGCACCTGCGCTCCATCGTCTTCGCCCGGATGCTGCCGAAGATCGCCAACGACTGGCGCCGCGAGGAGGTGGAAGCGCTGATGACGGGCGCCGGCCTGGAAGACGTGCAGCTCGCCTGGGTCAACGAGATCTCCTGGGCGGCGACCGGCCGAAGGCCGCAGGGGAAAAATCCCGGAGGCCACAGGAGTAAGGTCCCTAAGGTCACAGGGGTAAATCAAAGAAGTGAAAGCGGCAGCCCTTTATTGCTGACGGCCGGGGTCTTGGGTTAAGAAGCCCCGGTTCCGCGCCACCGGTCATTCGCGCGGTCAAGCGTTGTGGACCAAGCGTTGGGGGTTGCCATTTCCGAGTTCTCGCCGGCCTTCGTCCAGGCCTACAACACCGGTGCGGCGCTGTTCCAGGCCGGCCGTTTCGACGAGGCGGCCACCGTCTACCGCCGCCTGATCGACGAAAACCCGGACATTGCGGCACCGCGTGGCGCCACCCTGCATGGTGCGCTGGGCCTGTGCCTGCGCGCCTCCGGCCGGCCGGCCGAGGCGATGGAACCGCTGCGCCAGGCACTGCGGCTGAAGCCCGACCATCTGGACGCGCTGAACGCGCTGGGCGGCATTCTGCTGGACCAGCGCCACATCGAGCATGCGCTGATCGCCTTCCGCGAACTGGCGAGGCTGAAGCCCGACTATCCGGGGGCGCTGCTGACGCTAGGCAACCTGTTCATGTTCAGCGGCGACGGCGCGCGGGCGCGCGCCGTCTACCGGCTGGCGCTGGCCGTCGAGCCGGACGTGGCCGTCAATCACAACAACCTGGGCGCCGTCAGCCTCAGCCTCGGCCATCTGGCGGACGCGGCTCTGACCTACCGCCGGGCGCTCGCCATCGACGTCGGCAGGCCGGAATACCGCAAGAATCTCGGCACCTGCCTGCTGATGGCCGGCGACTACGCCAACGGCACCGTCGCCTATGAGGGCCGGCTGGAGCAGGGGGTCTGGCGCAAGCGCAACATGCCGGGCGTCCTGTGGCAGGGCCAGCCGCTGGCGGGCAAGACCCTGCTGGTCCATTTCGAGCAGGGGCTGGGCGATTCCTTCCAGTACATCCGCTATGCCGGCGTGCTGAAGCGGATGAGCGCACGGGTGCTCTACGAATGCCAGCCGGCGCTGAAGCGCGTGCTGTCGACCGCCCCCGACCTGGACGGGCTGTTCGCCTTCGGCGAACCGCTGCCGGCCTACGATTACCACATCTCGCTGATGAGCCTGATGAACCGGCTCGGCACCACGCCGGACAGCGTCCCCGGCGGCGTGCCCTATCTGCGGGCCGAGCCGCAGCTGCAGGCCGGCTGGGCGGAGCGGCTGGACCGGCTGGAGGGCGGCAATCGCCCGGCCTTGCGCATCGGCATCAACTGGCACGGCAACGAGACCGGCAAGTCGATCCCGCTGGAGTGCTTCGAGGCGATGGGGAAACTCTCCGGTGTCCGGCTCTACAGCCTGCAGAAGGTGTCGGGCCTCGACCATCTGGAGCGGCTGCGCGACCGGGTGGCGGTGACCGAGCTGGGAGCGGATTTCGACGCCGGACCGGACGCCTTCCTCGACACCGCCGCGGCGATGGCCAACATGGACCTGATCGTCACCTGCGACACCTCGGTCTGCCATCTGGCCGGCGCCATGGGGCGGCCGACCTGGGTGGTGCTGAAATGGTTCGCCGACTGGCGCTGGATGCGCGACCGCCTCGACAGCCCCTGGTATCCGACCATGCGCCTGTTCCGACAGGCGAGATCCAACGACTGGGCCGAGGTGATGGCCAGGGTGACGGCGGCCTTGGCGGCCGAGGCCGGAAACCGGACAGGCGTTCTCGCCGGGGAGGCGGGGCGATGACCCTGAACGAAGCGCTCCGGCTAGCGCTGGACCATTTCCGGGCCGGCCGTGCGGCCGAGGCGGAGCAGGTGTGCCGGGCGATCCTGAACGCCGTTCCCGACCAGGGCGAGGTTACCCAGCTGCTGGGCACGGTGGTGATGATGCAGAACCGCCCGCAGGAGGCGGAGACCATCCTGCGCCAGTCGATCGCGATTCGTCCCGATCTGTCCGACAGCCACAGCAATCTCGGCACCGTGCTGCAGTCGCTGGGCCGCATGGGCGAGTCCCTGGCCGCCCACGACCGCTGTGTCCAGCTGACCCCCGGCACGCCGGAGGGCTACGTCAACCGCGGATCGACCCGGCTGGCGCTTGGCGACCGCAACGGGGCGGCGACCGATTTCGCCCGCGCGCTCCGGCTGCGGCCGATCGACGTGCTCGCCGCCGCCAATCTCGGCGTGGCGCTCCGCGAGGGGCAGCGGATGGCCGAGGCGATCCGCGCCCTGACGCGGGCGCTGGTCATCGAGCCCGGCAATGGCGAGGCGATGCTCGGCTATGCCCACGCCCTGCGCGAACTGAGCCGCCTGGGCGAGGCGGAGACCGCCTATGCCCGCGCGGTGACGCTGACGCCGGCCAAGACCGAAGCCCTGTGCTACCACCTCTACCTCAAGCAGACGCTGTGCGCCTGGGGCGATTACGACCGGCTGTGCGCCCGGGTGAGGGAGACCATCGACCGCGACGGCGGCGTCGTCATCCCGCTGGCCACCCTGTCGATCGAGACCACGCCGGCCCAGCAGGACCGCTCGGCCCGGCTGTTCTACGACCGCCTGGTCAAGCGCGCCTCCACCCCGCCGATGCCGGCGCGGGCCACCCCCAGGCCCGACGGCCGGCTGCGCATCGCCTATGTCTCGGCCGATTTCCACGAGCATGCCACCGCCTATCTGGCGGCCGAGCTGTTCGAACTGCACGCCCGCGACCGCTTCGAGGTGCTGGCCTATTCCTACGGCCCCGACGACGGCAGCGCCATGCGCCAGCGGCTGGTGAAGGCCTTCGACCGCTTCCGCGACATCCGCAGCGTGCCGCTGGACGCCGTCGCCCGCCGCATGGCCGACGACGGCGTCGACATCATGGTCGACCTGAAGGGCTATACGAAGCAGACCCGGCTCGACCTGCTGTCGCGCCGGCTGGCGCCGGTCGAGGTCAGTTACCTGGGCTATCCCGGCACCATCGGCTGCCCGCACATGGATTACGTGATCGGCGACCGCTTCGTCACCCCGCCGGAGCACCAGCCCTTCTATGCCGAGCGGCTGGCGATCCTGCCCGACGCCTACCAGATCAACGACCGCCACCGCCCGCTGCCCGACGCGGTGCCGTCGCGGGCCGACTGCGGCCTGCCGGAGGACGGCGTCGTCTTCGCCGCCTTCAACACCGCCTACAAGATCAGCCCCGCCATGTTCGCCCTATGGATGCGCATCCTGAAGCGGGTACCGGGATCGGTGCTGTGGCTGTTCGAGGCCAACCCGCTGGCTGCCGGCAACCTGAAGGCCGCGGCCGAGGCCCAGGGCGTCGACCCGGCCCGGCTGGTCTTCGCCCCGCCCCGCCCGCTGGCCGCGCACATCGCCCGCTACCGCGTCGCCGACCTGGCGCTCGACACCCTGCCCTATACCGGCCACACCACCACCAGCGACGCGCTGTGGGCGGGCTGCCCGGTGGTGACCTGCCTGGGCGAGACCTTCGCCTCCCGGGTGGCGGCGAGCCTGCTGAACGCCGCCGGCCTGCCGGAGACGGTGACGCGGTCGCTGGCCGACTACGAGGATCTGGCGGTGGCGCTCGCCGGCGATCCCGACCGGCGCGCCGGCTTCCGCAAGCGGCTGGAAGAGGGTCGGATGACGGCGCCGCTGTTCGACAGCCGCCGCTTCGCCCGCAACCTGGAACACGCCTATCAGGTCATGTGGTCGCTGCACCAAGCCGGCCGGCCGCCCCAGGGGTTCATCCTGCCGGCCGGCTGAGCCCGGACCGGGACGAGGACACGTCCTTAGTCCCGGTCCGCTTTCCGCCGCAGGCCTATCTAAGCATGCATCGTCGCGCAACGACCGTGTTTCAAAGTTGCAACTTGATGCAAAATCCCTAACCAGGTCGTAAGCAACTTTGCTAGCATACCGCTTAAGGATATTCCTTTGTTGGTATGGCTGACGCAATGCCGAGAAATACTTTGGTCTCTAAATTTCTTTTGACCGTTTCCACATCCCCGACGGTCTACGGGTTGAGCCTGCTCCGGTGCGCTTCAACGCGCCATCGCCCTTGCCGCGGGCGGGCCGCCGTGCCGGGAGAGGCGCGATGAACGCGCTCAGTCCGTTCAGGGCCGTCGCCCAGGAGAGTGCCACCTACCAGGGCCGGCTGGAGTTCGTGACCAGCCGCAAGATCTACGGCTGGCTGCACAACCAAAGCAACCCTGCCAAGGAATGTCTGGTCGACCTGTACGTCGACGGCCGTTTTCTCGGCACCCATGCCTGCAACGAGCATCACAAGGCGCTGACCAACCTGTCCGGCCGCAACGGCTTTCTCGCTTTCAACATTCCCCTGCCCGAGGGCCTGCTGTCGACCGAGGACTGCTGCGTGGACGTCAAAATCCACGGGACGGCGGCGTCGATCCCGGGCGCTCCCCTCGTCACCAATCTCCGCCGGGCGGTTATCGACAAGGCGCTGTCCGGCATGACGCCGGAGCGCCAGGCCTTGTGCGTGAACGCGCTGTCCAAGGCGGCCAGCCAGACCAAGCGCGGACGCGACCGGGCGGAGGATGCGCGGCTGATCCGCCCCGCCGAGGGCTTCGAGGGGGCCGAGCTGACCGTCGGCGGTTTTCTGGCGCACCAGCTCCACCGCTTGCAGGAAGCGCCCAATTTCCATCTGCGCAGCGCCGCCGACCTGACCCGTTTCCTGGTGCTGCACGCCGAGCGCTTCGGCTTGGCCGATCATGCCTGGTGCCCGCTGCCGGCCGACGTGACGGCCTATCTGGCTTCGGGCGACGAGGACGCCGCCGGCAACTTCCGCTCGCGCCTGTTCTCGGCCTACCAGCCGGCGGCAGGAATGGCGGCGGACAGCGGGACGGACGCCTTGTGCGATCTGACCCACTGGATGTTCGGCAAGGCCCGCCTCCCCAAGCAGGCGTTGGCGCCGCGGCATGTGGAGGAGCTGAATGCACCGGCTGGGATCGACCGCCATGGGCTGATCTCGCGCTTTTACGCCGGCATGCATGGCCGCGACCCCGATCTCGCCGCCGCCTTCGATCTGCAGGACGACCGGACGCTGTTTCTTCTGCTGCTGGCGATCTCGCTGTGGCTGGTGCGCTGGAATCTCGACGATCTGTTCCTGACCCCGGAGGTGCGCGCCCTGCTGGACGCGCCGGTCCGGCATGAAGGGCAGGTCATGACCGGGCTTGCCTATTTCTACGCGCGGCTGGGCGTCCCGGGGGCGCAGAGCCTGAGCCTTTCGGCGCTGTGCCAGCGGCAGCGCGCGCCGGTGGTGCGCCACCTGCCGCGCACGGCCCAGGCCAAGGGCGTCAACCTGTTCGGCTATTTCGACGGCGGCACCGGCATCAGCCGCAACGCCCTGTTCTCCCGCGATATCCTGCAGGACACCGGCTTCGGCGTGACGATGCCGATGATGGCCGTACCCGGCCGCCACACCGGCGAGGAGCTCTACCCGGTCAACCTGATCCATTTCGGCCTGCTGGGCGCGCCGGGCGACATGATCAACCATGGGCTGGAACGCTTCGCCGGGGCCTACAACATCGGCTTCTTCCTGTGGGAGACCAGCACCCTGCCCCGCTCGGCCCATCTGACGCTGGAGCTGATGGACGAGCTGTGGACGATGTCGAGCTTCTGCGCCGACGCGCTGGCCCAGCATTTCAGCGGTCCCATCCATGTCGTGCCCAACTGCGTCGACGAGCGCGTGCTGAAGGCCGCCGCCGGCGAGCGGCCGAAGGCCGAACCCTTCACCTTCTATTTCTGCTTCGATGCCCGCAGCTGGTACACGCGCAAGAACCCGCTGGCGGTGGCCCGCGCCTTCCGGAAAGCCTTCCCCCGCGAGACCGGGGTGCGGCTCGTCCTGCGCATCCGCTATCGGCAGGCCAGCCGGGGCGTCGCCGACCTCGCCCACAAGCTGGAGCTCGACCGTCTGGTCGGGAGCGACCCCCGCATCCTCGTGCGCGACCGCGAGCTGTCATACGCCGATTCCCTGGCCGAGATGCGCGCTTGCGACGCCTATGTCTCGCTGCACCGGGCGGAAGGCTTCGGCTACACCATGGTGGAGGCGATGATGATGGGCAAGCCGGTCATCGCCTCCCGCTATTCGGCCAACCTCGATTACATGAGCGACGAGACCGCCTTCCTGGTCGGTGGCCGGGAACGCTATCTGGAGAGCGACGAATATCTCGGCGTCACCCCCGGCGCCCGCTGGTTCGAGCCCGATGTCGGCCTGGCCGCCGAGGCGATGCGGCAGGTGTGGGAAGATCGCGGCGAGGCCAGACGGCGGGCGACGGCGGGCATGGCCGTCGCCCGCAGCCGCTTTGCCCGCCCGGTGCTGCAAGACCTCTATGCCTCCCGGATTCATGCCTTGTTGGAAAGCGGCGTCTCAGCCATGGCGGAGGCATGATCGCCCGACAAGCCCTGCGACCGCATGCCGCAGGGTGGCTCCCCGGAGCCCGCCATACCCTGCCAATTCAAGATGAGACTTGGCGGAAGCCTCTTTAATCCTTCGCTCCGCGCCTCTCCCCCACCTACAGCGGCTCTCTCATGCTCCCCCGCCCTGCAAACACAATATCCTTAACCGAAGATTGAGAAATCTATATTTGGTGCGCTTGTATTGTCACATGAGTTATACAACCACACAATAAGGTTGATTTTCTTTTTGTCCTTTGGCTATAGACCGATCAGGAGTTACCCTGATATTCCATTTGGCGTTCCCATCCAAGGTTGGGGACTCGGAATAGGAACTTGGCACTGACTGCCACGGCTGGATCAGAGGTGATGGAGGTCGGTCACTGCATCCTCCGGTATGTCATCCGGAGGGATCGGGCCTGACCGTCGGGATGGGGAAGATGGGGATGGATGGCGGTCTGAAGCTGGTTGGGAACGCAGCGGCGCCGGCGCAAGGCCGGGGCACCGCGGCGCGCACCAGCCTCGAGGATGCGTTCAACGGCTATCGCCTCTTCTTCGGCCGCCAGCCGGCCAGCGTCGAGGAGATCACCGCCGCCACCGGCTGCACTCTCGGTGAATTCCTCGGCCTCTACCTGATGCGCAAGGAGTTCCTCAACGGCGTCGTCGCCAACCTCACCGGCACGGCGGTGCTGCCGCACATCGTCCTGGCACCGGCGCCGGACGAGGCCTTGAGGCACTGGGCGCTGGACCGCCTGCCCCTGTCGGCCGCCGCGCGCGAGCGCCTTGCCACCAGCCGTTCCTGGCGCTTCTGGCTGCTGACCATCCTGCGCGACGACGGCTTCCGCGCCGGCTTGCCGGCCGGGGTGGGCGACTGGCTGGCCGGCTGCGGCCTGGAGGGCCGGCTGGCGGCGCTGGAGCTCGCCCCCACCCGCCGCCTGATCGGCGAGCTGTCGCACAGCGGAGCCGGCACCGTGTCGGGCTGGTGCGCCAACGCCAGCGATTTTTCCGAGCGCATCGTGCTGGAGTTGACGCTCGGCGGCCGCTTCATCGGCGCGGCGTGCTGCGACCGCTTCGTCCCCGGCCTGGGCGAGCGCATCGGCAGCGGCGGCGAGCACGGCTTCAGCTTCGACATCCCGACGGCCCATGCCGACCTCGCCGCCCGCGGCGCGATGCTGCGGGTCTGCGACGCCCAGTCCAAGGCCCCCTTCGGCAGCGACCTCTACGTCAAGAGCAATTTGCCGGCCGCCCTCGACGAGCTCGGCCAGATGCTGGCCGCCATCCAGTCGGTGAAGGAAACCCTCGCCAGCCTGGAGCGGCAGCTTCCCCATGCCCTGCGCAATATCAGCCCGCCGCTG
The DNA here is from genome assembly GCF_003116035.1 of Azospirillum sp. TSH64. GTDB lineage: Bacteria > Pseudomonadota > Alphaproteobacteria > Azospirillales > Azospirillaceae > Azospirillum. The sequence goes on along the minus strand of NZ_LGQW01000015.1, from coordinate 6,070,758 downwards.
TCGGCCTATGGCAGCCTGAAGGCGCAGGGACTGCTGGCCTGCCACCGCCCGCCGGCCGGACAGGCCATTCCCGCCGCCGCGGCGGACGTCACCGTCAACCTCATCCTGTGGCCTCATCCTGTGGACGGGGGCGCCCTGGCGCCGGCGCCGCTGCGCCGCATGCTCGCCTCGCTGGCTGCGCAGTCGCATGGCCGCTGGATGGTGACGGTGCTGGACGATGATGACGGCGGCGACAGTGACGGCGGCGGCCTCGGCGACGAGGCGCGGGCGCTGCTCCGCCCGCTGGAGGATGCCGGCCGCCTGGTGGTCGCAGCCCCGGCGGCCCTGCCCCGCCTGCTGGCCGGCCATCCCGCCCTGGCGGCGGCCGGCGGCCATCTGCTGGTCGGCCGCGCCGGCATCCTGCGGCCGGACGCGCTGGCCGCCTTCCTCGGCGCGCTGGAGCCGGGGACCGCCGGCCGCGCCGCCGTCGCCTACAGCGACCATGACGTCGCCATCGCCGGCCGCGGCGGCAAGGCCGCGCAGCTCCTCCCGGTGTTCAAGCCGGACTTCGACCCGGTGATGCTGCTGGCCTACGACTATCTCGGCCCGATCGCCATGGTGGCCGCGGACGCGCTGCTGAAGGCCTTCGCCGTCGCCGACGGGGTGCCGCCGTCCGGGATGCACGACCTGATGCTGCGGCTGGCCGATTGCGCCGCGTCGGGCGGCATCCGCCACATCGCATCGGTGCTCTACGGGCTGGAGCAGGCCGTCGACCTGCGCGACCCCGCCGGCCTGCCCCGCCTGCTGGCCGGCGAGCCGGCGGCGGTCGAGGCCTGGGCCGGACGCCGCGGCCTGGAGCTGCGGGCGCGGCGGGCGCCGCTGGTCAGCGAGGATGGCGAGGCCGGCCAGACCCTGGTCGAGGCCTGCGACATCGAGTTCCCCGCGGCCGATCTGCCGCCGGTCAGCATCATCGTGCCGACCCGCAACTCTCCGGTCCTGCTGCGCAACTGCCTGGATTCCCTGCTGCGCACCCGCCAAGCCTATGGCGGGCCGCTGCAGATCCTGGTGATCGACCACGAGAACGAGGATCCCGACAGCGTCGGGCTGATCGCCGCCATGCGCGCCCAGCGCGGCGTCGACGTCATGCCCTATCGCGGTCCCTTCAACTGGGCGCTGATGAACAATCTGGCCGCCGCCCAGGCGAGCGGCGAGGTGCTGGTCTTCCTGAACGACGACGCCATGGCCGCCGACCCCCGCTGGCTGGCCCGCGCGGTGGCGACGCTGCGCCTGCCCGAGGTGGGGGTGGTGGGCGCGCGCCTGCTCTACGGCGACGGCAGCATCCAGCATGCCGGCGTGGTCACCAGCCAGGAGCAGGGGGCGGTGCATGAGGCGATCGGCGTGCGCGGCGACGAAGGCGGCTATCTCGGCCGCAACCTCGTGCTGCGCTCCGCCGCCGCGGTGACCGGCGCCTGCCTGATCACCCACCGGGCGGTGTTCGAGGAGGTCGGCGGCTTCGATGCCGGCTGGCCCGTCAACTGGAACGACATCACCTATTGTCTGGCGGCGCGCAAGGCCGGGCGGCGGGTGGTCTATGATCCCGCCGTCTGCCTGTACCACCATGAATCGAAGACGCGCGGATACCTGTTCGGTCAAGCCGCGCATGACGTCCATCAGAACGACCTGAACCGGCTGCGGGCCGACTGGTCGGAGTATCTGGAGGATCCGTTCCACAACCCGGCCTTCAACCGCATCGCGTTGCCCTTCGTGAGGATGACGCTGTGAGACGAAGCCATGAGGCGAGGGACAGGGTGCCGAATCCTCCAAGCCATCGGGCCTTCCCGATCGTGCACAAGCCTTGCCGGCCTCTCACGCAGCGTGCTCTAGGCCCGTGCCATTGGACATCCGCCTGATGGATGGTTCCGTGAACCCCATTTCCCCGGTCGAAATGTCGGAGAACACCGCCGAGCGCACCGGCGCGTCGGCGCGCCCGCGGCTGGGCGGGGTCGGGCAGACCATCTGGCTGACCCGACCCGACCTGCGCGCGCTGTGCGGGGACGACCTGGAACGCTTCGAATGGTGGCTGCTGCTGAACGGCGCGCGCGAGTACCGCGCGCTGGCGGAGACGGATTTTGCCGTCTCCCCGTATCTCCTGACCGAGCCGGCGGCGGAGGCTCTCCCGGAGGTGCGCCCGACGCTGACCCGCTTCATGACGCTGGTCCGGACCATGCGGCCCGACCTGCAGGACGCCTTCGACCTGCGGACGGTGGAGTGCCAGCAAGGCTTCGTCTGGTGGTATTTCATCCAGGGCTCGGCCGAACTGCGCCTCGGCCGTTTCGTCACCGAGGAGCAGAAGCGTTTCCTGAACGAGCCGGACGGGCGCGTCCCCGCCTTCGGCACCCTGGCGATCACCCGCCTGATGGTGCAGCTGTGGCTGCGGCGTCCGGACCTCCAGACGCGCTTTCCGCTGGATGCCCACAGCGGGCGCCTCGCCTTCCTGGTGTGGTACTTCACGCAAGGTCTTGCCGAGACGCAGCTGGCCGACATCGTTGATGCCCCCCAGGCGCGCGCCCTTCTCGTCCCCGTCCCCGGGGCTCCACGGCTGCCGCCGGTCCTGGCGATGATCTGGTCCAGCGACGCCGCCCTCCAGGCGCGCTTCGCGGACCCGCTCGGCCCCGAATTCGCTCGATGGGCGCGCATTGAGGGGCCTGACCATTCCCTGATCCTCAAGCGGCTGGCCGATATGGACATGCTGGACAGGGACATGCTGGACAGGGCCCCCCCGGCGACCATGAAGGCGCCTGCGGTCCAGGCGAGCCACCGCACTCTGCCGTTCGGCCTCAACCTGATCGGCTACGCCCGCGGGCAGTTCGGCATCGGCGAGGATGTCCGCATGGCGGCGCTCGCCATGCAGGCGGCCGGCATTCCCTTCAGCATCTACAATGTCGAGCCCGGGCGCGAGGTGTGCCAGGGCGACGACAGCGTCGATGCGCTGATCACCGACCGGCTTCCCTATGCGGTCAATTTGCTGTGCACGACCGGCATCGAGACCGCGCGCCTCGCCGCGGTGGAAGGATCGGCGCTGTTCGACGGGCGCCGCACCATCGGCTATTGGCCATGGGAGCTGCCGGAGTGGCCCAAGGAGTGGCACCATGCCTATGACCTCGTCGACGAGGTCTGGGGGTCGAGCCGCTACACCTACGAGGCCTTTGCCAAGAGCAGCCCGAAGCCGGTGCGGCACCTGCCCATGGCGGTTGCGGTGGACGCGACCGCGGGGCTGAGCCGGCGTGACTTCGGTCTGCCCGAGAACCGCTTCCTCTTCGTCTTTTCCTTCGACGTCCTGTCCAGCTTGGCCCGGAAGAACCCGCAGGCCTGCGTGCGGGCCTTCAAGCAGGCCTTCCCGCTTGGGCATGAGCCGGTCGGGCTGGTGGTCAAGGCGATGCGCGGGACGCCGGAGAACCCGGTTTGGCAGGCGCTTTTGGAGGAGGCCCGGGCCGACCGGCGCATCACCATCATCGACGAGACGCTGAGCCGGGGCGCGGTGCTCGACCTCTACCGGGCGTGCGATGCCTTCGTCTCGCTGCACCGGGCCGAGGGTTTCGGGCGCGGGATCGCCGAGGCGATGATGCTGGGCAAGCCGGTAGTCGTCACCGGCTTCTCGGGCAACATGGACTTCACGACACCGGGCAGCGCGGCGCTGGTCGACCACCGGTTGCGCCCGGTGTCGCCGCAGGAATACCCGTTCGCCGGCGGCCAGCTGTGGGCCGAGCCGGATGGAGCCCACGCCGCCTGGTGGATGCGGCGGCTGGTCGAGGATGATTGGCTGCGCCGACGGCTGGCCGAGCAGGGGCAGAGGCTGACGGCGGCGACCTACGCGCCGGCAGCGGTCGGCGCGGGATATGCCGCCCTGCTGGGCTGGTCGGCACAGGCGGGTGCGGTCCGATGACCGGGCAGATCAGGGGGAATGTGGTCGGGCTGGAGGATGTGATGGTGATCGCCACCGACGATGCCACCCTGGCCACTGACCACGCGCAGGACGTGAAGCACATCGTCGACCACCTCAAGGCCGAGCGGCGCGACGAGCACGCCCTGCACAAGACCGTGCACCGCCCCTGGGGCTCGTACCGTGGCAGCCGTTTCCAGGTCAAGCGGATCACCGCCAAGCCGGGCGAGCGGCTGTCCTTGCAGATGCACCAACACCGGGCGGAGCACTGGATCGTGGTCGAGGGTACGACGCTGGTCAGACGCGGGGAGGAGGAGATCTTCGTCTCCGGGAACCAGTCCGTCTACATCCCGATGGGAACGACGCACCGGCTGGAAAATTCAGGAAAGGTGCCACTACACTTGATCGAGGTTCAGTCAAGGGCTTATCTCGGCGAAGATGAAATTATTCGCTTAGACGATGGTTATTGGTCAAGGTTGGATACTTCGATCGTGATTTAATAATATTTCTCATTCCCGATTTTTCACATGAGGAGATAAGTGATATGCAGCAATATATAGAGGCGGCGGGCCTTCTAGCTACGCTTCCCGCTATTAAAGGGACCAGTATCTATGCCAATTTCGACGGACTCGATTTTGATCATGGTGCTGCGCTGATATACGGCTGGGCATTCGATGCGGCGAGCCCAGACAGTACCCCTGAAATACTGGTCTTTGGGTCCACCGGAATAATCGGTCGCGGAAAAGCAGATCTGGCTCGACCTGATGTTAACGATGCTGGTGTGCCGAGAGTCGAGGTCGGGTTTCGAGTTCGTTTGAAGCCGAGAGCAAACGAGAGAAAGTTGAAGATTGTCGTGGATTCCGGCAAACAACAGCATATACTACTTGAGATCAGGCTAACGGAAAACCTTCCCACTTGCGTATTGACTAGAGAAGACGTTATTTCAGTATTCGGACTTCTATTTCATCGTATCCCAGAGAGCGATGACGCGATTAATCATCAGTTATCTGTGCACAGATCTAAGGATAGCTTGTTTGCTGCTCTGTTTCGATCTCCCGAATTTCATGAGAAAAATATGGATGTGATTGCTTTGTTGCGCGCCAATACTGAAGGCAATTAATATGAATACCTCAATCGTGATCAATACTTATAATCGAGCATCTCAGCTCCGCGATTGCCTACGTGCCCTTCGCAACCTCGAAGGTCAATTCGAGGTCGTCGTTGTGAACGGTCCGTCGACAGACGAGACGCGAGCACTCTGCAACGAATACGCTTCATCCATCACATATCTCGAATGCCCAGAAAGAAATCTCTCCGTTTCGCGGAATGTTGGTATTGCAAACGCGATGGGTGACATTATTGCATTTATAGATGACGACGCAGTGGTCCATCCGTCTTGGTTAAACAAGCTTCTGGAAAAGTATAATTCAGACGATGTTGTTGGGGTTGGCGGCTTTACCAGAGATCATACAGGAAAGCGATACCAAGCAACTTCCACACTTTGCGATAGACTGGGAAATGCCTACACTGTACCCAGTGGGATTTCACGCGAAATATTTTGCTTCCCCGGATCGCCTCTGTTTCCCTCTCTTCTTGGGACCAACTCGTCGTTCCGCGCGTCGGCGCTGCGAGAGATTGGTGGCTTCGACGAAACCTTCGCTTACTTCCTCGATGAGACGGACGTCTGCTTAAGGCTCGTGGACCAAGGTGGGCAGATCGTGTACGCCCCCGATGCCCTTATCTATCATCGCTACGCGCCGAGCCATCTGCGGAACCCAAATAAGGTTCCGACCACGTTGCATATCCCCAGCCGAAGCAAGGCCTACTTCATGTACCGACATGGCGTGACGGCACTAGACGAGATCGCTGTGACGGTCGAAATCGTTAAGTACCGCGACGGCTTGCGCCGGGACAACCGGTGGCTCCGCGAGCACAACTATCTCAGCCCGGCTGCCGAAGCGCTCCTCAACCAGGAGGTGGAACTCGGCATCGAGGAAGGCCGTGAGCTGTCCCGGCGTCCCGCCCCCACCAACCTATTGGAACGCGCGGCGGATGTCGCCAAAAGGCCCTTCAAGGGGTTCAACGCCCGCGGCGCCCAAAAGCTGCGGATCGCGCTGGTCTCTCAGGGATATCCTCCAAACGACACCGCTGGCATCGCACGGTGGACGGAGCATGTCGCCAGTGGCCTCGCGGCACGCGGGCATCGGGTTCATGTCATTACCCGCGCAGAAGCCGAACCGACGGTCGATTTCCGGGACGGTGTCTGGGTCCACAAGGTGCGAGCTGTTGAGGGTGGAGAACTCGGTGAGGTGACCGCCGCGATCGACATACCGGGCGACCTCGCCCACTGGTCGGCCGGCGTGTACGTGGAACTGCAGGAGATCGGTTTTACGAACCTAGATTTGGTTTCCGCGCCAATTTGGGACGTCGAGGGACTCGTCCCCCTGCTACTCTCGCCCATCCCCGTGGTGACGTCTCTGCACACCACCTATAAGCTCGCCTACCCTCACAAGCCGGACTGGCACCGCCCCCTGTACGACTTTAACCACGTCCAGCGCGTCATCAAGGCCGAACAGTTCCTCTTCGAAAAGGCACCGTACTTCCTCGGCAACACGGAAGCGGTCGTGAAGGAAATCCACGACGCCTACGGCGTCGACATCGCGCCGCGGACGATCATCGTCCCCCACGGTGTCTCCGTGCCGCAAATGCCAAAGACTATGAAGACGGAAGCGGGCGACGAGATCACAGTCCTGTTCGTCGGGCGCCAGGAAACCCGCAAGGGGTTCGACACGGCGCTGGATGCGGCCCTTCGTGTCTGCGCGCAGGTTCCCGACGTCTCATTCCGCTTTATCGGCGCCACGACGGAAGACCAGAACAGCAAGCGAGCGGTCCATCGTCTTCAAGAGGGCGCATCCGCGGTGCTGGCACAGCGGATCCATATCGAAGGCTACCGTCCGGACGACCAACTGGCCGAAGCCTACGCCAACTGCGACATTTTTCTCGCTCCCTCCCGCTTCGAATCCTTCGGCCTTGTGGCCATCGAAGCAATGCGATACGGAAAACCCGTTATTGCTGGTAACGTAGGTGGACTTGCGGAGGTTGTTGAGCCGTTGAAGACGGGGCTTCTCGTCGATCCTAACGATCCCGAAGAAATCGCGCAGGCCGTTCTCAAACTCGTCCACGACCGAAACCTTCGCCGGCAACTTGGAAATGCTGCCCGGCAGAGCTTCCTTGCGAAATACACCTTGGAGCAGATGGTCGAAGGCATCGAGGCTGCTTACGCCTCCTTCCAAGAGGTGGACACGTCTTCTAACACAGCGCTGGAGGAAGTCAGATCATGAGGCTGGATCGAAACATGGTCGTCCAGGCACTTGACACCTTCACGGATGTTCAGCCCTCCGATATCGAGGTGAGCAAGCTCCTCTCCTATGTGGAAGGTCCCAAGGACCTGCTATGCCACATATTGCTGAACACCGATTTCCTAGCCAAATACCCGGAGGTGGCGGCGACCCTCCAGGAACTCTCGGGGCCCATGTCGCGCTCGTTACTCGCCTCTCCCGACGCGGCTCTGCTACGGGCGCGGATGAAGCGCTCTCTGCTTCATGATCTTTACGAGAAGCAGAAAAGGTGGGTATCAAAGACGGAAGAACTCAATCAACTCGAAACCGAAATACTTGGCCTGAAGAACAAGATTGCTGCTGTTGGTAAGAACGGGACGCTCTAGTGGTGAATGCGGTCCGGTGTGGAAGATCGCAGCATGATGTGCTCTGGTGTCTGTCTTTATCGTGTAAGTTGGGCTTCTGGCAAATGAGTGAAATAGCGACTCTCTCGTCCGCAGCGATCGTGCAGCAGAAGCTCCTCGGTCGGCTCGCCTGCCCGATAACGCGCGGCGCGCTGGAGGTCTTGCCTCTGGTGCAGTCGGCCGGAGCGGTGAAGGAAGCAGTCCTATGGAGCCCGCGGCTCGGGTCCGTCGTCGGCGAGATCCGGAACTTCCAGATCGACTTCGTGCGTTTCCAGTCGGGGATCGACGTGGGTACGATCCGAGCGCGTATTGTCGAAGGGCACCTGCCGTCGTATGAGGAGCAGCAGCAAGTCTGGACCGCATTCCCTCCCAACGATGCCCTGTTCACGTACAGCGGCGACTGGCGCCCGATTGAGAACATGGTGGTTACGGATTGCGAAACAAGGCCAACAACCATTCGCTGGCAGATCGACCGTCCATGCCAAATTATCTTCGGCGCGCATCCCTGGTCGGGCCATGTGGATGTGCTCGTCAATGGGGAAGTGATCCACCAGCTCGACCTCTACGAGCCGCACACGACCGTTCCGAGAACCGTCGCCGTCAAGCCGGCCCGGCCGGACACCCCATCCGAAGTCGTCGTCCATGCCAAGGGCACCCAATCGACGCAGAGTATGGGCCAACAGTGCCTGTTTTCGGGGTGCGAAATTGCCACGGAGAAGGTCGAGCCTATCCGTTTCGAGAAGAAGCTGCGTGTCCGGGGCGCCAGCTATACGAACCGGTTCAGAGAAATGCTGGCAGCGGTGCCGGCCAGCGGCCTGTGTCTCGACATTGGAGGTGGCAACCGGCAGTTAGACGATCCCCGATACGTCAACCTCGATTATGCTCCATATGACGAACCTGACATCGTCGGCGATGCGCTCAAGTTGCCGTTCGCGAGCGACACTTTTGAATTCATATATTCGACCGGCGTCATCGAGCACCTGAAAGATCCAAATCTCGCTGGGAAGGAAATTTATCGCGTCACGAAGCCCGGTGGGAAAGTCCTCATCGGCATGGCGTTCATGCAGCCGATCCACAGCGAAGGACAACACTTCTTCAATGGAACGGTTTGGGGTCTTGAGGAGATGCTCAAGGATTTTCGGATCGATGACGTCTTCTGGGAGGGCTCCATGAGTTTCTTGATCGAGTGGATGATACAATGCACTCATGTCGATCGACTTGCGGACTCCAGAAAAGTTCAGAATATTTTGGAAACAGTAAAGGAATGGGACAAGCTAGTGACATATGATCGACTGAAATATATTGCCAACGGTGTTTGGTTGTGCGGTACCAAAATCTGATTATCTGCGCGCCTTGCTTCCGAGGACAATTAGAATGATTAAGCTTCAGGTTCCTGAGATCACACGTCGAGGATTATACGCACTGGCGACAACGCAGGAGTGGAAACCCTACGACCTGCCGAAGCTGGGGACGGTTGCCCAGATGGCGGAAACGGCCGGGGCCACTATGACGTTCATGTGCCCGCCCGGCCGCGTCGGCATTTGGCTGCTGCGGCACGCATGGAGCGGGCTCGTGGAGATCACCTGCGCCGGCCACTCCATTGTGGTTGACCTCTACGCCGAACACCAGGACGAGGGCTTCTTTCATTATATCGACGCCGGTCCGCACGGCGCTGCCGAAGTCGTTGTCCGGGTTCTCGGACGGCGGAACTCAACGTCCGGCGGCGATCAAGTCTGGGTTGTCGGATTGGCCGTGGAGGCTCTGCCGGACGAGCGGGGAGACGTCCTGACGTTGTCGCCCGGCTGCAAGTTGATCAATGCCGAGTGGGGGCGCTTCCTCGTTCTGCTGACAGACAAGGACATTCCCAACGTCATCCAGTCCACAGGGACATGGGGCGGGGACGACATCGGGCTGTTCAAGGCGTGTGTCCGACGCGGCGATGCCGTGCTCGATGTCGGTGCGAACTTCGGCCATCACTCGGTCGTTTTCTCCCAACTGGTCGGGCCGGAGGGGGTTGTCGTCTCAATCGAAGCGCAGCGGGTCATGTACCAGTTGCTGAATGCGAACTGCGTGCTGAACGGTTGCCGAAACGTTAGGACGGTGCATGTCGCCGCGTCGGATCGACCTGGGAAATTGACGCTGTACCCCATCGATTACGAGCATGAGTGCAATTTCGGGAGCCTTGGCATCAATCCACAGCCGCCAGAGAATGCTGCTGCGGAAACAGTTGACGCAGCACCTCTGGACGATCTTCTCCAGCAATCCTTTCCCGACATCAGGATTGGGTTCATCAAAATCGACGTCCAGAGTTACGAGTTATTCGTGCTGCGCGGTCTTGACCGGTGCCTACGCGAACACCGTCCGTTTGTGTTTTTCGAAGTGTCACCCCATTGGATGCAACTTGCTGGGTATGATTATCGAGTGATCTACGAATTTCTCGGCGGCCTGGGTTATGGCTTCCGGCACCGGGCGGACGTCGAGGTGGGGGCAGCAGGCTTCCCCAAGCGCTCTCTGGACGACCAGTACGAATGGGACGTGCTTGCCATTCCGACCGAACGGATGCGGGAGGTTGCTGCGGCCGGCACTGGCCGCTGGAGGTAGATGGGCGGGTGAACCCACTCCAGGCCGAACTGTCTACAAGACGGAAACCGACTGGATCTGATCTGTCCGAAGATGTCAGGCGCTCATCGCCCCTTCTCGAACGAGAGCAGGCCGCCGGAGATGTAGGCGGTGGCCGCGGCGTACCGTTCGAGAAGGGGCGATGAGCGCCTGACCTTACGACGGAGGGGCGGCACATCGGCACCTCTCCCCGACCGCGGCGCACCAGCAGGGCTCAGATACATCCCTCGTCTCCACAGTGGGGAAAAATCACCATTCATCAGATGACGAGCATGACCTTTCAATTACTCGAATATACAGGCGATCCTAACCGGCAAGGGCCACGGATTTAATTTTCTTGAATATGCACATATGGAACCCAATGGTCATATTTTTTGTTTATATTTCTGGCTGCTCTATCTTTGCACTGCTTTGCGCATACTTGCAAAGGCGGCTGGAGGACCAGCTTGCTTTTGCCTATGACACGGCTCCGATTGCGAACCACCGCCGCTTCTGGTGGAACACCGCCGTCGCGGCCACCCTGCACGGCACCTTGTTCGCGCTGGCCGGCGTCATCGGCACAGAGTTGGCTGCGTGCGTCATTCTTGCGCTTTACGCTACGAACATCGCTCTGCACAGACTATTTGGCCGCGTCCTGTCGCCCGGAGACCTAAACAGCGTCCGTGAGGCGCTGACCTTCCTGCCGAGCTATGTGCCGCCGCGCCGCCTTGCCGTCATAGCGATCGCCCTGGCCCTCGCTGCGGCTGGCGCAATGCTGCTGGGACACTGCGCCAACGCCGCCCTGGCCTTTATGTCGGGTTCGAGGTTCCGCCTCGGGCTTCTGCCGGCCAGCATGGCCGGCTGGGCCGTACTGTGGTGGCGGGCGCGCGCATGGCCACAGGTCGACGATGCCCTCGCCTACTCGCAGACAGACCAAAACATTAACGTCCGGCGGCTCGGCTTCCTTCTACAAGGCTGGCTCCTGCTAGTCAGGATGTCGAGACCGCACAAGCCCCACGAGTTTGACCGGCGCATCGACGTTCTGTCGAAGGTGCGCCGGGTCGGCGGTCAGCCGGATGGATGCCGCGAAGCCGCAGGCGATCCTGATGTCATTGTGCTGATGATGGAGTCCCTTGCCGATTTGGCGGAACTTGGCATCCCACTCGCGGCGGAACCACTTGTCTATGTCAAGGCGGAAGGGCCGGAGCGCGCTCGCGGCCGTCTCAATGTGCCCGTCGTCGGCGGAAACACCTGTAATACCGAGTTCGAGGTGTTGACGGGCATTCCCACAGGGTCGGACGGGAGCGGAATGCTCCCCTATATGAGCAGGCTTAACGACGGCGTCTACGGGCTTCCCCATTGTTTGAAGCGCCGCGGGTACACGAGCTGCGCCGTGCACCCCTTCCACCGGTGGTTTTACAACCGCGATAGAGTGTACCGGAAGCTGGGTTTCGACGAGTTCTTCGCCGATGAGAGCTTCTACGGCGCGGCGCGGCAATTCGACCGGATTTCCGACAACGCATTCGTTGACCTCATCCTTTCAAAGCTTGAGGCCGACCGGCCGAACTTCGTCTTCGGCGTCTCTATTATGGGGCACGGCCCTTACCCGCCAGCCGAGCACGACAGGACCGACTTCGTCGATCCCAGCTTCTTCAAGGGTCAGCCGCTTCAGAAGGTGGTCGACCAGTACTGCAGGGTCACAGCAGCGACCGACCGCGCCCTGGCCCGCCTACACCGGGGCCTAGAGAGCCGGGCTCGTCCCTATGTCCTTGTGGTCTTCGGGGACCATGTACCGTTTTTCACGAACAGCCTGAATGGACTTGAGGTCTGGAGGGACATCCTCATGACTCTCGGAAACGACCAAGTCCGGGAAGATGACCTGTTTCGGACCCCCCTCTTCGTATTCTCCAACGTTCCTGGCGTGGCGGATACCCCCTTCGGTACACTTGACGCCAACGACCTCGGGGCGGAGATCCTGGCCCGGCTGGGGATCGCCGACGAGGCCGCGTTCGGCGCCCTTCGGGCGTGTCGCATGGCTCCTGAGGATCGTGCCGTCTATGCCTATGATACGATCTACGGGGCGCAGCTCCTGACGCAGGATCTCGTCGCGACGACGGAGGGGGAGCGCTACGAACTCAACTCAAAGCTTTACGGCCGCTATAACACCAGCAGCCGTCAAATTGACACTCTGTTCCTGCTGATGAAAGAAGGGCGTTACGACGAGTTCGACGCTCTCTACGCGACCCTTCCGAAGGACGACGTCCTAATCGGCCGCGCCCAACTCCTCTGGGCAGCGCGCCAGATCGACCTAGGGCGCACGGATGACGAAGTCGTGCAGGCGCTGGTCAACGTGATCGCCAGCCCGGACCCCTTCTGGGGCTATTTCCATCGTGCCCGGCTAAACCTCATGCGGGGCGACTACGCCGCCGTGTCGGCCGACGTGGCAGCCGCACATGCCACTGGGTCGGGAGAAAGCTCAAATCTCGTTGCCCTCGGGAAAAGCCGCTTCGCACTGAACGATTTTCCAGGCGCGCTCGCCGTGCTTGATCCGCTGGTGAATGCCGGGGAACGCAATCCGGGCGCGAATCTAGTGTGGGCGGCGATGCAGATCGACGTAGGACGGACTGATGCGGCCATCGACACCGCCCTGAATTGCGCCGCCGCTGCGCCGGAGCCGTTCTGGGCCTATTACCACCATCTCCGCCTTCTTCTCGCCCGACAGGACCACGCTCGCGTCCGCGAAATCGCAGCGGCGGCGGCCCAGCTACTGCGGGACCGGCAGCAGCCGGACGGGGAACTGATCTCTGCCCTGATGGGGCTGGTGCGGCCGGTCTTCATAGCCGGGAACCGGGAGGCCGCACTGGCCCTTCTCGAGCCGTTGGTCGAGGCCGGCGTATCACCTCCTGAGGCGGACCTGCTTTGGGCGGCAACGCGGATCGACGTCGGGCGCATTGATGACGGCGTCAAGGCCGCGCTCGACCGGGCAGTTGCCATGGGGGACCGGTTCTGGGCTCTCTACCACCGCATCCGCCTGCACGTCGCGCGAGGCAGCTTGGCCGACGCCTTGGCCGATGTCGAAGCCGCGGAGGAGATCAATCCCGCCGGCGCGCCGAACGTGCGAGCCCTTTTGCCTTGACACCTACCGTCGCTTCTCCCGCGCCCGACGCTTGGCTCCGGCCCGACGCGAAACCACGGCGCGTCCTGGTCATCCATAATCCCGTTGCCGGGGGGCGCCGGGCGTTGCGCCTGTACGCCACTATCGAGGAGCTGGCGCAGCGTCATGGCGCCAACGTGACGGTGTGGGCCACCTCGAAGCCTGGCGACGCCGAGGCAATGGCTGCGGCGGTTAAGTCAGGGCGCTATGACGTGATAGCCGTCGCCGGCGGGGACGGCACCATTAGCGAGGCGATCAACGGTCTAGCCGCCTGCGCCGCCCCCGTCGGCATTCCCCTCGGCATCATTCCATTGGGGACCGCCAACGTCCTGGCGCATGAACTAGGGCTGCCGTTTGACCCCAGCGGCACTGCGGCGCTGTTGGCGACCGGTGGGGGGCGCCCGATCCACCTGGGCGTGGTGAACGGCCGGTATTTCAGCATGATGGCTGGCGTGGGCCTCGATGCCCGGGTGGTCGACGGCGTTTCGACCCGCTTCAAGCGCGTGGTGGGGAAAGCCGCCTACGCCACGAGCACGCTCGTCCAGCTCTGCGGGAGGACCGACCATGTCTACCACGTGAAGGTGAATGAGGAGAGCTGGGAGGTGGCGTCGGTGGTCGTCGCCAACGGGCGTTTCTACGGCGGGCGCTTCGTCTGCGCGCCGCAGGCCAGCCTTGCTGTACCCGGCCTGCACGTCTGTTTGTTCCGTCGGCCAGGCCAGTGGAACGCGGTGCGCTACATGTGCAGCATCGCCATGGGGCGCCTGCACCGACTGCCGGACTACCGCGTAATCCCAGCTGGGACAGTGTCCATTGAAGGGCCAGCGGGGGAACCGGTCCAGGCCGACGGCGACATCGTCGCCCGCCTGCCGGTGCAGATCGCGTCGGCTGCGCGACCGCTGCCGGTGCTGGCGCCCGCAAGCCTCACGCTTGGCGGGCCAGCTTCAAGAGCATCTTGCCGGCATAGGCTCTGAGCTGACTTGAAGAGAATACGTGCGGCGACGAAAAAGAAGGACTCCAAAGATGGGGCACCTCCATTCATACCGACGACAGGTCCGGAAGCACCTCGTTGGTGGCCTCCAGCAGGCGCTGTGATGCCAAGTGGGCGTAGCGCATCGTCATCGACATCTGGCTGTGGCCGAGCAGCTGGCTGACCTCGTAGAGGGTCCGCCCCTTCAACACGAGGGTGCTGGCGAAGGTGTGGCGGAGATCGTGGAGGCGCAGGTCCGTCGGCAGGCCCGCCGCCTCCTTCACGCTCTTCCAGGTATTGTAATAGCACGTGCATTATGGCCTTGGACGTCGTGTCTCGGACCGGCCGTGCAGGCAGTAGTGCTGCCACCCGGATGCAAACGCCGCCGACTGCACCGCTTTGGCGACGTCTGGATAGGCATTGAGGTACCAAGCCTCATCGAACTGCTCCGGCGTGTCGGCCACCGGAATCCCCGTTGGAAGTTCTTCCATGGCCGCCTGCATGCCCTGGACGTACTTGCAGGGCGCCTTGGCGCAGACGGGATGGATACGATCCTCCTTGATGAACCGGCGTAGTTCCACGGCGACGGCGCCGTTCCAGATCTCTTCGGCCGAGGCCTCATGCAGGTTGCCGAGGAACCCGGAGGCGAAGCAGCAGGGCTTCACGGCGCCGTCGGCCGTGACCATCATCCATGTCCAGGGATAGTGACAGTCCTTGACGGTCTCAGTCATGGCCCGAGCCCTCCTCGTCGAAGAAGACGCCCTTGTTGTGGTCGAGATGCACCGGCAGGCCGAGACGCCGGCCCTCCTCCACCGCTTCCCGAAGACACCGGTTCGACAGCGCCGGGTGACTCCACAGTCCTTCAGCCGCATAATCGAAGACCCACCCGCCCTTTTCCGTGCGGTAGCGGGCCATTTCCTGGTCCGGCCAGCGGTTGAGATGCCAGAAGCAGACGGCGTCGGCGCCGAGCCCCGCCGCGAGTTCGACGAAGGCCGGCGCCTCCTCGATGTTCGCCCGCATGAGGGTCATGTTCAGGTACACGAGCGGGCGCGGCTTGCCGGCGTCGGCGCGAGCCGCGATAAGGCGCTCGACGTTGCGGGTCAGTTCCTCGAAGGCGTGCCCGCGGATCTTCCGGTAGGTCTCCGCCGTCGCGGCGTCGACCGAGACGTTGATCAGGCCGATGTTGGAGGCAACGAGGCGCGAGAGCCTGCGGTCATCCAGCAGCGTCAGGTTCGTGTTGATCGAGGCGTCGCAGCCCTCGGGCAACCGTTCCAGCACGGACCAGAAGGCCGGGCTTGCCAGGGGCTCCCCGATGCCGTGGAGCTGGACGCTCTTCGCCTGGCCGAGGAACCGACCGACCGTCTCGGCAAGCGCCTCCTCCAGGTGCTTGGGGCGCTCGACGGCGCCGATGCTGTGCGGGCACATGACGCAGCGCAGGTTGCAGATCGACGACGTCTCCAGCGTCACCATCACCGGCGTGCTCGCCACCACGCAGGTCCTCGCCCGGCACTCGGCCAGAGCGAGTGCCTCGTTGTCCCTGGGGGTCACGACAATATCCTTCCCGGCATCACGTCGCCCATGCACAGCCTCCGGTGATCTCCGCTACCCTGGAAAGCATGCGCTCCATCCATCACAAACGCCTGATTGTGCGCTGCTGGGAAAGCCACATAGCATGATCGCCGAGGCGAAACCAGAAAGCCGCGACGGAGGGTCGGCGGCGATGATCCGGAGGCTGGAAATACCAGTGGATCAGACCCCGTCGATCATCCCCCATGCCGGGCAGTCAGTCCGCCCGGCAGCTTGAGAGCGTCGCCCCCTGCCATCGTCATTCCACTTTCCGGCCGGGGGATGGTCAGCCTACAGTGACGCCGACCGAGGGGTGGGTCGGATCGTCTCCCGGCTGTGTCGAATCCGGTCCGTGAGCAGCTCAGGGGAACAGCGTTGAAGAAAGTCGATGTTGCGATCTGTGCTTACGGAAAGCCATACCACACCGCCGTTTCGATCCTGTCCCTGCTGGACCATAGCGGCGCGCATATCGACAAAATCTATTTCCAGGAAGAAAGAAGCCATCCCTTCGACTCCGACTTTTCATTCATCAAGTCGCACATCAAAGACGCGGATATAATTCACTACATACCGCCAATCCATCATGGCTGGTATCCACACGATCCCAACAGGCTGTCCGATGAGGATTATCGGAACTCCATCCGTTACCAATATGCCTGGGAGAATACCGACAAGAAATACCTGTTTCTCATGCACAATGACTGTCTCTTCTCCCAGGACGTCATCGGGGACATGCTGTCGAAGATCGATGGCTCGGAATACAGCGGCATCGGCCCAATCGGCCAATGCTGGAACTGCCCGGCGCATCATGCCGGGGTCTGCGACGGCTCCCGGTACGAGAGCTACAATCCGACTTATGAAGAAATCTGCGCCCTGATCGAAAAGCACCCGTCACCGCGGACATCGCCCGACACGGTGGATCGCCGGCAGCCGATGCCGCTGCCCGAATGCCGGCTGAACGAGTTCTTTTGCCTGATCGACATCGGCAAAGTCCGGGACGTGGTTTCGCCCAGGGGAGATGTCCATCCCATCGGCATGATGGGTCTCGACACTGGAGTGGACTGGTTCCGCCAGCTTTTCTTGCGTGGGCACCGCTTTTTGAACTGGTACGATCACACCATTCATGGCTGGACGAACGCGAGCAATGGTGGCCACCAATCGAACAGCGATGAAGCGCTTTACAGAAAAATGGAAGAAGCGGCGAAATCCCACTTTCTGGAAAGATGGGCGAAACGGGAAGACTTGGTCATCCCCGCCGTCTCTTCCCATCAATCCGTTTCCCCGGCTTCCCATGAGGCGGCCCTTTGAACCGCGCTTGGTTTGCCGGAGGCCCTTTGGCTTGGGGTCACGCCGCCATGAGGCCGTCCTCGGCCCAGGCATGATAGGGCTATAGCCAAACGACGCCCCGCAGATCAGGAGCGGGCCGCCCCCCGGCCGGCATTGCCTGAGCCTTTCGGCTTTTCTCCCGAAGCGGGGGATGCCGCCGCCTCCTGCGGCAAAGCCGGCATATGCAGGACCTGCCGCAGGGTGATCGTTCCCTCCCGGTCCTTGTGCACGGCCAGCACCAGCTTTTCGGCACCGCCTGCCGACGCATTTCGGGGCGGGCGGCGGTTCACGATGACGATGTCGCCGTCATTCATCAGGCGCGCGTTGGTGCCGAAATAGCCGGGCGCCAGCACCGTCGCCATCTCGTCCCGGGTCCCGACGCCCCAGACGGTGAACCCCAGCGAACCGGGAAGCTCGGCGATCGGCTGGACATGGGTGTAGGGGGTCATCATCGCTGCGGCTCCATGCGGATTGATCCGCAAGGAATAAATGCACGCGATAGGATACCGGTCAACAATGCCGGGAAAAATCCTGCCTGATCAGGCGGATAGCCGCTCCCCCCCACTGGGGCCGCGGCCGTCACGCCCCCGATCGGGGCCGGACGATCACGCCGGCCGGCTAGGCATTCGCCACCAGCTTGGGGTTCTTCTTCCAATCCTCCATGATGACCTGGGCCTTGTGGCGGTCCTCGCTGGTCAGCTGGTTGCCCAGCTCATGCGCCTTGGCTTCCAGCTCCTCGCGCTCGGGTCCGGGCTGGGTGCCGGCAGCGGCCATGATATACCAGACATAGGCCTGCACCGGGTTGTGGGCCTTGCTGTCCGGGCTGGCGTAGAGCGCGCCCAGGTTGGTCATGGCGCCGGTGTGGCCCTGCGCCGCGGCCTTGCGCAGCCAGTCCACCCCCTCGACCAGGTCGGGGCGGCCGCCCCAGCCATGGACCAGCATCAGCCCCAGATTGACCTGGGCGCCGACATTGCCCTGCAACGCCGCCTTGCGGTACCAGACCGCCGCCTCGGCATAATCGGGGGAGCCGGCCAGCCCGTTGGAATAGATCAGGCCCAGGTTGAACTGGGCGTTGACGTTGCCCTTCTCGGCCGACAGCCGGCACCATTTCAGGGTTTCGCGGTAATCCTTGGGCACGCCGTGGCCGCGGGCATAGAGAAGGCCCAGATTGACCTGCGCCACCGGATGGCCCTGTTCCGCCGCCTGGCGGTAGAACTCCGCCGCCCGGGCCGGGTCGGGCTCCATCCCGGTGCCGTGCTCGTGGATGACGGCGAGCGCCAGCTGGGCGTTGGCGAAGCCCTGTTCGGCGGCTCGGCCGTACCAGGCGATCGCCTGGCCGACGTCGCGCTCCACCCCCTGGCCGTTGGCGTAGAGCGAGGCGAGCGCATGCTGGGCCACCGCATAGCCGGCCTCGGCGGAGCGGCGGTACCAGTCGGCGGCGACGGCATGGTCCTGCGCCACCCCCTGCCCGAAGGCATGCAGCAGCCCCATGTGGTGCTGCGCCTCGGTATGGCCGGCCTCGGCGGCCAGCCGGTACCAATGCACCGCCTGGGCGATGTCCGGTGCGATGCCCAGCCCGTTGGGATAGAGCAGAGCGAGATTCGCGTCGGCCGTCGGCGGGCTCGCCTTGGAGACGATCTTGTACCAGCGCACCGGCAGCGCGTTGTCCTGCGCCGCGCCCTCGCCGTTGGCGTAGCACAGGGCGAGCGAGAACTGCGCGTCCCGGTGGCCCTGCTCCGCCGCCTTGCGGAACCAGTGGGCGGCGTCGCCGAAATCGCGGACCACCCCCTGGCCGCGGGCATAGAGCTGGCCGATGCGGTACTGCGCCTCGGCGTCGCCGCGTTCGGCCAGCGGCATCCAGTCGGCGACGGCGGCGGCATAGTCCTCCGCCTCGAAGGCGGCGAGGCCGCGCCGGAAATCGGGCTTGCGGGAACCGGTGGTGGATTTGCTTCGCTTCAGCATCTTGCCGAACAAGATCAGGGCTCCCGCAGGCTTTCGTCGAACCCGCGCAGGATGGGGCGCAGGAAATAGGTGATGATCCGGCGTTCGCCGACCTTGATGTCGGCGGTCAGCGGCATGCCGGGGATCAGGCGGAAGTTGGACGGCACATTGTCCAGACCGGTGGTCAGCAGCTTGATCCGCGCCCGGTAGAACAGCATCCCATTCGTGTTGTCCTTGCTGTTGGAGAAGGAGTCCTCGCTGATCGTCGCCACCTCGCCCTCGAGCGAGCCGTGCTGCATGTAGGGATAGGCGTCGAGCTTGACCCGCACCTTGTCGCCGATCTGGACGAAGGCGAGGTCGCGGGCGTCGATGTTGGCCTCGACCTCCAGGGGCGCGCCGACCGGCACCAGGGTGAAGAGCGGCTCGGCCTCCTTGGCGATGGAGCCGGGGGTGGCCTTGGGCGAGACCTCCAGCACGATGGCGTCGACCGGTGCGTCGAGCTGGACCAGCGACTGGCGCTTGCGCGCCTTGGTCAGCTGCTCGCGCACGGCCTCGCGGTCGTTGCGCTGGGTGGTCAGCTCCTCGATAATCTTGCCGTTCCACTGCTGGATGAAGACGTCGCGCTCGGCCAGCTGGGCCTGCAGGTCGTGGCGGTTGCCCTGCAGCTCGTTCTGGTTCAGGACCAGGTTGCGCTCGATGTCGATGCGGTCGCTGGTGGCCTGCAGCAGGTTCAGCTTGCTGCCGACCTGCGTCGCCAGCAGCGAGGAGCGCATGGTCTCGATCTCGCGCACCACCTTCAGCCGCTCGTTCAGATGGACGCGGTCCATCTCGTATTTGGAGACGTTGGACTGCAGGCGGGCCAGCTTCTCCTCGTAATTCTGCATCTGCGACTGGTACTGCGCCTGGCGCTCGCGCCACAGCGCCTGCTGCAGCGTGCCGTAGCCATAGCGGTCGCTGCCCGCCACGAAGGGCTTGCCGTCATGCTCGGCCTCCAGCCGGGCGATCTGGGCGTCGGCACTTGCGAGCCGGGATTCCAGCTGCAGGACGTCGGCCTGGGTGAAGGTCGGGTCCAGCGTCGCCAGGGCCTGGCCCTGGTGGACGACGTCGCCGGCGCGGACGAGGACCTGCTTGATCGCCGCCATCTCCAGCGGCTGGATCATCACGTTGGGCTCGGTCGAGATGATCTTGCCCTGGGAGGCGACGATCTTGTCCAGGTAGGACAGCGACGCCCAGGTGATCGCCCCGATGACGAACAGGGCCAGCAGATGCAGCGTGATGCGCGCCAGGAACGGATCGGGGGCGTTCTGGATCGCCTCCGTGTCCTTCTGGAAGGCGCCGACCGCCGCCTTGCCGCGCGCCTTGGCGCGCTTGTCGAGCGGGGAGGCCGGGTTGCGCGCTACGGCATCGTTCGCGGGGATGCGCGTCGTCTCAATTTTCGCAAGCTTCTGTGCGGTCAAGGGACGCGCTCCTAGATGTGCCGGTTCTGCTGGTGCCAGAGATGCTGGTAGATGTCGCAGCGCCCCAGCAGCTCGTCATGGCGGCCGCTGTCGACCACCTTGCCGCGGTCCATCACCAGGATGGTGTCCGACGGCACCAGCGACGACAGGCGGTGCGAGATCATGATCATGGTGCGGCCGCGGGCGATGTTCATCAGGTTGGCCTGGACGATCGCCTCGCTCTCGGCGTCGAGCGCCGAGGTCGCCTCGTCCATGATCAGGATCTTCGGGTTGGTCAGCAGGGCGCGGGCGATGGCCAGGCGCTGGCGCTGGCCGCCGGACAGGTTGGACGAGCCTTCCTCCAGCATGGTGTCGAGGCCCTTGGGCAGCCGCTCCACGAACTCGTCGGCGCCGGCCAGCTGGATCACCTTCAGGATCTCGTCGGTCGTCGCCCCCGGCTTGGCGGCGGCGACGTTGTCGCGGATGGTGCCGGTAAAGAGGAAATTGTCCTGCAGCACGACGCCGATCGAGGCGCGCAGATGGTCGAGGTCGTATTCGCGCAGATCGTGGCCGTCGATGCGGATCAGGCCTTCCTGCGCCCGGTGCAGCCCCTGCAGGAGACGGGTCACGGTGGTCTTGCCCGAGCCGGAGCGGCCCATCACGCCGAGGATGGTGCCTTCGGTGGCGGCGAAGGACACGCCGTCGAGCGCCGGCGGCGCCGAGGGGGCGTAGCGGAAGCGCACCTCCTGGAACTCGACCGTGCCGCGCAGCGGCGTGCGCAGGCCGCGGCCGGTGCGGCCCTCTTCCGGCGCGTGGTTCATGATCGTGCCCAGCATCTGGACCGAGATCGACACCTCCTGGAACTGCTGGACCAGCTGGGCCATCTGCAGCAGCGGCTGGGTGACGCGGCCGGCCAGGATGTAGAAGGCGATGAGCGCGCCCATCATCATGTCGCCGTTCAGCGCCAGATAGGTGCCGAGGCCGAGCAGGCAGGCCATCATCAGCTGGTTCAGCGGCATGGCCACCGTCTGGCCGATGATCATGATGCGGCCGACGTCGAAGCGCTGTTCGGCGGCGCGGGCGACGCGGTGGTCCCACTCCTGCTTCTGCCGGGCGTCGAGCGCCAGCGACTTCACCGTGCGCATGCCGTGGATGTTTTCGATCAGGAAGGACTGCTGGCGCACCTCGGCCTGGTAGAGATCCTTCATCCGGCCTTTGATCAGCGGGATCATGATGCCGATGTTGATCGCCATCAGGATGGAGAAGGCCAGGACCAGGACGGTCAGCGGCACGCTGTACATGAACATGATCGGCAGGAAGACGACCAGCGAGACCGTGTCCAGCAGCGTCATGAAGAGCTGGCCGGTGAGGAAGGTGCGGATCCGCTCGGCCTGCTGGACGTTCTTGACGATCTCGCCCGACGACACCTTCTCGAAATAATGCATCGGCAAGCCGACGAGCTTGTTGAAGACCTGGACGTTCATCTTCGCGTCGATCTTCTTCGTCGCGTAGAGCATCAGGTACTGGCGCAGGTAGGAGAAGGCCGTCTCGAACAGGATGACGCCGATCATGCCGACCATCAGCACGCCCAGCGTGCCCAGGCTGCGGTGGACCAGCACGCGGTCGACCACCAGCTGGAAGAAGATCGGCACGGCGAGCGCGAACAGGCTCATCAGGATCGCGGCGATGCCGATGTCGCGGAAGATGCGCTTGTGGCGCAGGATCTCCACCACGAACCATTTCAGGCCGAAGGGCTGCTCGGCGTCGGCCAGGCCGTAGTCGCGCTTCAGCAGCACCACCTCGCCGGCCCAGGCCTGGCTCAGGCGGATGCGGTCGACCGGCAGGATCAACTCCTGCCCGGCCAGCGGATCCTGCAGAATGGCGACGTCGGTGTCGCCCTGCTTGCCGAAGCCGACCACCACCATCGAGTTGCCGTTGCGCAGGCGCAGAATGGCGGGGAAGGCATCCTGGAGCTTGCCCAGATCGTCCCAGTCCAGCGTCGTCGCCTCGGCCTTCAGGCCGATCGACTTGGCAACGCGCAGCAAGCGCGCGGTGTCCAGCTCCTCGTTTCCGATGACGTTGCTGTGCTGAAGCCGCTCGGCCGAAACGTCGAGGCCACGCTGGCGCGCGACGACAGCCAGGGAATGCAGCCCGGTGTGGGCGCAGGGGACTTCCGCAGCTAAGGTCATGGGAACCGCCGTGAAAAATGTGGAATGCGTCGCGAAGGCAAGGTCTTCATACCGTTCGGTCACCCGGTTTCGATCGACCATGCGCTCCTTGGGGGCCAGGGCGCGACGAAGCGCGTAGAGTCCGCCACTTGCGAACGATGCATAGCCACGCGATTCCGTTGAGATAGCAGAATTGGCCCAACAGCGGCAAGCCATCTGTCCCAGGGCCCATCCGCCATCCATCATATGTCTCCACCCCATGTGGCCGTTGCGGCACATCCATCCGGAGACGAGATGCCGCTTGCGGCAGCGCATGGTCATTGCTATCGACCGGCAGGACGGCTTTTCTGCCGACGAAGACTTAACGCCAAGCGGTCAGCCCGATGAAAAAGCCTTCACACAAGCAGGCCAGGGCCAAGCGCCCGGCCATTCCGGCCCCCTCCCCGCAGAGCACGGCTCCGGCGGCTTCGGCAGGGGACGCCGCCTTCGGCCGGGCGCTGAGCCTGCACCGGGAAGGCCGGACGGCCGAGGCGGAGGCCGGATACCGCGCCGTGCTGGCTGCCGATGCCGGCCACACCAACGCCAACAACAACCTCGCCATCATCCTGCGCGCCCGCGGCGACTGGGAGGAGGCGCTGGGCTGCTACCGCCGGGCGCTTGCCCGCAACGCGGCCGATCCCTTCGTCCACAGCAACCATGGCTGCCTGCTGCAGGACATGGGCCGAAGCGCCGAGGCGGAGGAGGCGCTGCGCACCGCCATCCGGTTGAAGCCCGAATATGCCGAGGCCCACTTCAACCTCGCCAACATCCTGCGCAACCGCGGCGACCGCGAGGCGGCCAAGGCCGCCTATGGCGAGGCGCTGCGCCTGAAGCCGGACATGGCGGCGGCGCTGTGCAACCTGGGCGACCTGCACAAGGGGGCGGTCGAACTCACCCGCGCGGTGGAGTGCTTCGTCGCCGCGCTGAAGGCCGATCCGAAATCGGCCGAGGCCTGGAACAACCTGGGCGAAACGCTGAAGGAGATGGGACGCATCGAGGAGGCGGTCGGCGTCTTCCAGAAGGGGCTGGAGGCGCACCCCACCCACGCCCTGATGCATTCCAACCTGCTGCTGGCCCTGCACTACACCCCGGCCGTTCCGCCCGAGACCATCTTCAGGGCCCATATGGCGTGGGCACAGCGTCATGCCGACCCGCTGCTGCCCGCCGACAGGCGCCATGCCAACCCGCGCGATCCCGATCGCCGGCTGCGCATCGGCTACGTCTCGCCCGACTTCTGCGCCCATTCGGTCGCCTTCTTCGCGGAGCCGCTGATCCGCGAGCATGACCGCGAGCACTTCGAGGTCTTCTGCTACCCCGCGTCCGCACGCTCCGACGTGGTCACGGAACGGCTGAAGGGGCTGTCCGACGGCTGGCGGTCGCTGGTGGGGGTGGACGATGCCCGCGCCGCGGCACTGATCGAGCAGGACGGCATCGACATCCTGGTCGACCTGACCGGCCACACCGCCAACAACCGGCTGACCCTGTTCGCCCGCAAGCCGGCGCCGGTGCAGGCGACGTGGCTGGGCTATCCCGACACCACCGGCATGCGCGCCATCGACTGGCGCTTCAGCGACGCCATCGCCGAGCCCCCGGGCGAGGCCGACCGGCTGAGCGCGGAACGCATCGTCAGGCTGCCACAGGGCTTCCACAGCTACCGCCCGCCGCTGGACGTCGCCCCGCCGGCCGAACCGCCGTTCCGCGCCAACGGCCATGTCACCTTCGGCTCCTTCAACAACACTTCCAAGGTGACAGGGGAGGTGGTGCGTGTCTGGTCGGAGATCCTGAAGCGGGTGCCGGGCTCGCGCCTGATCGTCAAGAGCGCCCAGATGGGCGACGAGGAGACGCGCCGGCGCTATCTGAACACCTTCGTCCAGTGCGGGATCGACGCCGGCCGGATCGAGCTTCTGGCCCGCATCGACGCGGCCGACGGGCATTTGCGCGCCTACGACCGCATCGACATCGGGCTCGACCCTTTCCCCTACAACGGTACCACCACCACCTGCGAGGCCCTGTGGATGGGTGTGCCGGTGGTGACGCTGACGGGCGCCAACCATGTCGCCCGCGTCGGCGCCAGCCTGCTGACCCATTGCGGGCTGACGGAGCTGGTGGCCTCCGACATGGAGGGCTACATCGCCACCGCAGTGGCGCTCGCCGGCGACCCGGGCCGCCTGGACCGGTTGCGCCGGACGATGCGCAGCCGGCTGAGCGCCGCCCCGCTGACCGACTACACGGGCTTCGCCCGTGGGGTCGAGGCGGCCTACCGCGCCATGTGGCGCGACTGGGTGGCCCGCAGCGCCGCCTGAGGGAACGCCACCCGAGGGGATGAAAGAGGAGAGGGCACGGCCCCGTCGGCGCCGCGCCCTCTCCCGGCAGGCTTCACCGTTCGGGGGTCACACCCCCCGCAGGCCGCCGCGGTCGACAGTCTCCAGGAACCAGCGGTAGGTGGTGGCGAAGCCGTCGCGCAAGGACGTGGCTGCGGTCCAGCCCATTCCGCTCATCCGGCTGACGTCCATCAGCTTGCGCGGGCTGCCGTCCGGCTTGGAGGTGTCGTAGCGGAACTCGCCCTCATAGCCGACGACGTCGCGGATCAGCTCGGCCAGTTCCCGGATCGACACCTCGATCCCGGTGCCGACATTGACGTGCGGTTCGCCCGAATAATGCTGGGCCAGGAAGACCAGGCCATCGGCCAGATCGTCGGCAAACAGGAATTCGCGCCTGGGCGCTCCGGTGCCCCACAGCTCGACGAAGGGCAACCCCTCCACCTTGGCCCGGTGGATCTTGGCCAGCAACGCTGCGGCGACGTGCCCGCCCTGCAGGTCGAAATTGTCGTTCAGTCCGTAGAGATTGGTCGGCATCGCCGAGATGAAGTCGCAGCCATACTGGCGCCGGTAGGCCTGACACATCTTGATGCCGGCGATCTTGGCGATGGCATACCACTCGTTGGTCGGCTCCAGCGGGCCGGTCAGCAGGGCGTCCTCGCGCATCGGCTGCTCGGCCAGCCGCGGGTAGATGCAGGAGGATCCCAGGAAGACCAGCTTCTTCACGGCCGTCCGGTAGGCGCCATGGATGATGTTGATCTCGATCGCCAGGTTGTCGTAGAGGAACTCGGCCGGCCGGGTGGAGTTGGCGAGGATGCCGCCGACGGTGGCGGCGGCGACGAAGACCACGTCCGGCTTCGTTTCGGCCATCCAGTCCTCCACCTCCGACTGGCGGCGCAGGTCTACGCGGTCGCGCCCGACGGTGAGCAGGTCGCAGGGTTCGCGCTCCAGCCGGCGGACGACGGCGGCGCCCGCCATGCCGCGATGCCCGGCCACCCAGACCCGTTTGCCCTCCAGGGAGAAAAGCGATTCCGTCCGCACCTTGAGCACCATCCCGCTATGGAAAGCCGCCGCTGTCGTAGCATCGGGCAGGCGGGGAATCCAGTCCGCTCCGCTCGGCTTGACAAGCGCCGCCCCGGCGCGGGATCTTCCCGCCGCCCGGCGCCCACCCGGCGCCCGCCTGGGCTCGCTGACCTGCACCCAGAATTGGGGTTTCCATCATGATTCCGAACTTGGCTTTTACCTGGCAGCTCACGGAGGTCCACGGTTGGGGGCTGGTGGGTGTCCACACCGCCCTCTACCTCGCCGACGCCGGGCGGCCGCCGCTGCTGCTGGAAAAGCCGCTGATGGGCACCCTGCGCCCGGAAAACCGCGAAAAGCTGCAGCCGCTGGAAGCCCCCTACCAGCAGATCGCCGCCATGGCCGACAACGCCAAGGGCCACATGCTGCTGCTGAAGGAGTTCGACGTCCTGCACGCGCTGGGCAACGGCTTCACCGCAGGCGGTCCGTCGACGCGCTTCCGCGGCCGGCGCAACATCGGCGTCATCGCCTATGAGGATACCCGCTTCACGCCCGAGGTGATGGCCCGCGCCCGCCAGTACGACCGCATCGTCGTGCATTCCACCTACAACAAGCAGCTTCTGGAGATCTGGGGCTTCGACAATGTCGGCCTCGCCTTTCAGGGCATCGACCCGACCGAAATGGTGGAGGCTCGCCCAAGCAGCCGCTTCGGCGACCGCTTCGTCGTCTTTTCCGGCGGCAAGCTGGAGTTCCGCAAGGGCCAGGACATCGTGCTGGCCGCCTTCCTCGCCTTCCGTCAGCGCCATCCCGACGCGCTGCTGGTCACCGCTTGGCAGAACGCCTGGCCGGAGGTCGGCATGACGATGGCGGAATCGCCGCTGGCGTCGAAGCCGCCGCGGGTCATGCCCAACAACATGATCGACGTGAAGAGCTGGGCGATGGAGAACGGCGCCGACGAGGAGGGCTTCGTCGATCTGGGCTTCCTCGGCCGTCACCAGATCGCCGGGATCCTTGCCGACTGCCACGCCGCCGTCTTCCCCAACCGCTGCGAGGGGGCGACCAACCTCGTCGCCATGGAGGCGATGGCCTGCGGCGTACCGGTGGTTCTGTCCAACAACACCGGCCACCGCGACCTGCTGAAGAGCCCGACCCAGGGCGACGACCTCTGCCTGACGCTCGACCGTCAGGTTCCGGTCGCCGACCGCGAAGGCAGCCGCTTCGGCTGGGGCGAATCCTCGGTCGACGAGCTGGTGGAGGCGCTGGAGCGGCTCTACGCCGACCGTGCCGCGGCCAAGGCACGCGCCGCGCGCGCCAAGGCCTTCATCCGCACCGAGCGCAGCTGGCGCGCCTTCGCCGAGGCGTTCGTCGACGCCACGCAGTGAAACCGGGGCTTTCGCCAGGATTTTTGAGGGAGGAGGTCCGGTTATGCCCGCCAACTTGGTCCTGTTGGCCCAGCCGGGGGATGCGCGCCATCTTGCCGCCATCCTCGCCGGAGCCAACCACGACCTGACCGTCGTGACGGTCGCCGACCGCCCGCAACTGGAAGCCGCGATGGCGGACCGTGGGCAGATCGACCGCCTCGTCGCCTTCCGGACCAACTGCGTGGTGCCGGCGGAGCTGCTGCGGCGGGTTTCGGGCCCCTCCTACAATTTCCACCCGGCCC
This sequence comes from Azospirillum sp. TSH64, assembly GCF_003116035.1. Taxonomy (GTDB): domain Bacteria; phylum Pseudomonadota; class Alphaproteobacteria; order Azospirillales; family Azospirillaceae; genus Azospirillum. Next base: position 6,042,901 of record NZ_LGQW01000015.1, on the reverse strand, counting down.
CGCCCGCCTATCCCGGCCGCTACCCCTTCGCCTTCGCACTCTATGACGGGGTGGCGGAGTATGGGGTCACCGCCCACGAAATGGTGGAGCGGGTGGATGCCGGCCCGATCGTCGGCGCACTCAGCTTCGCCCTGCCCGCCGATCCCGACCCGGTCTGGCTGATCGACCAGGCCCATACCGCGCTGGTCCATCTGTTCGTGATACTGGCGCCCCAGCTGGCGGCGACCGGCCGGCCTCTGCCCCGCACCGAGCTTGCCTGGGACCACAGCCGCCGCTGCACGGCCAAGGCGCTGGACGACCTCCGCACCCTGCCCTCCGACATCGGTGCGCAAGAGATGGAGCGCCGCATCCGGGCCTTGCGCAGCGTCGAGCAGGAGGGGATCCGCCCCCGCATCACCCTGCATGGCCGCCGCTTCGTGCTGGAGGATTAGACGCCGTCGAGGGCGTCGAGCAGACGGCGGGCGGCGGCGTCCCAGGTGAAATTGTCCATCAGATGACGGGCTGCGTCGCGGCGCTCCCCCTCGGGGTCGCGGATGACGAGGGACAGGATGTCGGCCGCGGCATCCTCGTCCGGATGCCACCAGTCCAGCCCATGGAAGGGCTGGTAATAGGCGCTGCTGTACGGCATTAGCGCCGGGCCGGTGGTGCAGGGGATCAGGTGGGCGACCCGGTCGTTCAGATAGGCGGTGTAGGCGCTGTGCCGGGGCGCGATCAGCCCGGCCCCCAGGCAGCCGGCGCGGGTGATCGGCAGGTCCCAGCCCTCGCCATGCGACAGGCTGAGATAATGGGTGGCCATGGCATAGAGGCCGGCAATTCCCGCATCGTCGTAGCGGTCGGTCAGCAGGGCGATGGGAGCCGCCTCATCCAGCCGCCGGCCGGTGGCGCGCATGCCCCCCTCGACCAGACGGCGCATCTCGCCCATGAGGGACGATCCGCCCTTTCCCACCTTCAGGATCAGGATCGCATCGTCGTCGGCACGGGTGCCGCGCAGCCAGACCCGCAGCAGCCCGGCGAGATTCTTCCGCGCGACGAAGTCGGAGATGTTGAGAACCCGCACCCGGTAATCCATCACGCTGCGACCGCCCGGACCGACGATGGGCAGCGGCTGTGCCGCCGCATCGGCCGGATGGGGGGCGATGCCGGGCGGGCAGACGCGGATGCGGTCTTCGGGATGGCCGGCGGCGATCCAGGCCAGGCGCGAGGAGTCGGTCGGCACGACGACCATCTCGTGGGCCCGGTTGCAGACGGCCCAGGAGGCCGGGATGCGCGGCCCCTCGAACATGGTGTAGTTGACCGTCGGCAGACCGGGGACCGGCTCCACCAGTGGCGGGGTCAGCACGCTGAGCGCCAGCCGCGCCCGCACCGGATCGCCGAGGCGCCGGGCGGCCGCCTGCAGGATCGGGTCGGTGAAGGCCGGGCGCCAGCTTTCCTCCCCCATCAGCCCGGCCAGCCGCAGGGTCGTCCCGCATTCCATCAGGCTGCGCACGAAATGCTGGGCGAAGTCGCCATAGCCGGACAGCACGGAGAAGGGGGCGCGGACCAGCAGCCCCTCCGGCGTGTGGGGCCGCTGGGCGTCGGCGGCGACCTGGCGGTAGAGCCGGGCGCGGGACAGTATGGGATCGCCCTGCGCGGTTTTTTGCGCGGCCTCCTGCACGCCACCCGATGGAGGGAAGTCGCCGGACGGGGCGCTTCCCGCCGCCAGCAGGGTCTCTTCCGCCAGATCCGGACGGCCGAGCGATAGCCAGGCCGCGGCCAGATGGGTGCGGGCATCGGTATGGCCGGAATGCCGGGCCAGGACGGGAGTCAACACCTCCACCGCCCCGGCATGGTCGCAGTGCGACAGCAGGGTCACCGCCAGCAGGACCTGCCGGTCGGGATCGGCGGGGCACAGCCGGGCGGCATGGCTCATGTGGCGCGTCGCCGCCGCGTAATCGCCGGTTCCGTGCAGCAGGTTGCCGAGACGGCCGTGCGCATCGGGATCCCCGGGCGTCAGCAGGCAGGCGACGCGCAGATGACGGAGGGCCTCCTGCTTGGCTCCGCGCGCCAGCATCGCCGTCGCGAGATTGATGCGCCCCTGCGCGAACAGCGGATGGCCGGCAATCAACCGATGCAGCATCCGCTCCGCCTCGTCCAGCCGGTCCGACTGGTAGAGGATGGCACCCGCCAGGCTCAAGGCGTCTCGGTCGACGGGATCCTCGCGCAGCACCTGCTCGACCAGGGACAGCGCCTCGTCCCGGCGCCCGGCCTTGTACAGTTCGATGGCGCGATCGGTGACATGTCCCATGGCGTGGCCTTGACCGGGGAAGAACAGGGGAAAGCAGACGCTTGGGCGAGGAACTCGGGCGAGGAAAACGGCACCCCGCCCGATCCCCGGCCCTTCCGGCGGCATAGCACAGGCCAATTTGGCCGGTCAAATGAACCCGGCGGCCCGATCCCCGGAGGGTGGACCGTCAGCGGCCTTTCTGGAAGGAGACCTCGGGATGAATGGTCACCTGACGCCAGGCTGTTCCCGTGGCATCGGCGCAGATTTCGGCCAGGCGGTTGAACATATTGTGGCCGTTCAGGACGGCGGCACGCTGCCGGGCCAGCAGGTCGGACACGTCGGTGTCCCTGTGCCGTTCCATGAAATCCATGATCCGCCGGTATGTCGCTTCCGGATCGCGGATGTCGATCTCGCAGAAGGTCGAGGGATCGAATGCCTCCCTGACCTTGGTGAACCCATGATAGATCGGGATCGACCAGCCGAGATAGGCGTCGGAAAGCTTCTCCGTCCAGTAATGGCTGCTCTGGTAATTCTCTATGCACAGATGGAATTTGTACGGAGCGATCGCCGCCCATTTGTTGGCGACCTCGCAATAGCCCCGGCCGTACAGGTGAAGCTTGTCACCCATGAGGTCCTTCAGCCGCCGCAGGAACTCCCCGCGGACGACATGCCCCTCGGTGAGCACCTTGTCGGATACGATGGCGGAGACGGCGAAGGCCTTGTCCAGCCCCGTCACGCCGGACAGCAGGTCGTAGCCGATGGGTCCGGAGCCGGGCCACGCCTCCACACCGGACAGCCCGATGTGCCAGGGCAGCGGAACCTGCGAGAGCAGGACGCGGGGATGCTCCAGATCCTCGTGGGAGGTGACGACCAGATCGAACTGGTCCAAATATCCGCGGCTGTAGCGGGACAGGGACGGCGGCTCCCCGGTCGCCAGGACGAGGTTGCCCTGCCGGCAGGTCACCGTCCTCGGCACGTCCAAGTCCTCGTAGACAACCACCCAGTCCGACTGCCCGCCCTGTTGGTTGGCGACGAACTGGTGGTTTCCCCAGCGCCCGGTGCCGCCGGGGGTTTGCCGCAGCCAGGGCTGGTCCCACCATTTGTACAGCAGGTTGACGGTGATCGGAGCGGACGGTGCCCCCTTCGGCTCCGCCCGGACGCGCAGGGGGGCGTTCAGGATGCGCTGCCGGCTGTCGATGTCGGCCAGTTCGGCCAGGGCTTTCTCGTCGCCGGACAGAAGGCGGGAAAGCTCGCCATAGCAGTCCTTCGCCTCGTCCAGCCGGTTGAGGCGCTTGGACAGCGCCCCGGCGAAACGCAGCAGCACGGGCTGGCCGGGAAGCAGGGCCATCGCCCGTCGCGCAAGGCGAAGCGCCTGCCCGTCCCGCCTGACGCCCTCCAGCCCCTGGGCCAGGACGAACCACTGGTTGGCATCGGCCGGATCGATGGACAGGCGGTGGACGCACTGCCGCAGCAGGGCCTCGAACTGGCCCGGGGCGGTGAACTGAAGGCGCTGACGCATCGATCGGCTGACCATTCAAAGGTTGTCTCCCCCGCCCGTCACGGCGAAGGATGAGGCTGAGAGGCGGCCAATCTCGGACAGTCCGCCCACCTTTTCAACATGAAGCGCTTATCGTCCGGCACCTGCCGTCCGGCGGATGCAGACGCTATGAAACCGGCGGGCAGGCGGCCTATAACTCCGGGATCGCCGACCGGTCCCGCTCCACCGGCCCCTTGCTGCCTGCCGCCCTTCCGAAAAAGGCTTTTCGACCCATGAAGCTCCTCCTCATCGACTCCCATTTGACGAAGGCGAGCGATGCCTACAGCGAAACGGAAGGAATGGGTGGCATCGCCTCGTCGCTGATCTACCTGTCCGACTGCCTCGCCGCCGAGGGGCACGAGGTCATGCTTGCCATCGGCAGCGGGCAGGATGCGCGCCACAGCGGGGTCAAGGTCGTCGACTGCACCAAGATCACCGCCGGGGACCTGACCGGGACCGACGCGGTCATCGTCAGCAACAACGCCGACAACGTGACGGCGGTGAAGCGCTTTGTCCCCTCCGTGCCCGTCTTCCTGTGGGTCCATATCCAGCACGATGTGTGGTTCCACGACCTGAAATGCCTGGCCCATTATCTGGACACCGACCACGCGCGCTCCGCCGACGGCATCGTGTTTGTCAGCGAATGGCAGAAGCGGGTCTTCCTGGAGAAGTTCAGGGACACCATCCCGGCGGAGCGGTGCCATGTGATCCGCAACGCCTGCAACCCCTTCGTCCTGCGGCGGCATCACGATGAGGCGGGGCTGTTCGCGGCCAAGCGGGCGGCACTGGAGGTGGCCTATGTCTCGGCACCGACGCGCGGACTGGAAACCCTGTTGAAGCTGTGGCCGGAGGTGCGGGCGAAATGCCCGGCCGCAACGCTGACCGTTTATTCCGGGCAGTCGATCTACGGTGTCGCGCAGGCCGACGACCCCATCCACCGCCTGCTCAGCGGCATGACGATGGAAGGCGTCGACTATCGCGGCCCGCTTTCCCATGCCCGCCTGACCGAGCGGCTGCTGAACACCGCCGTCGTCGCCTACCCCACCGCCTTCGAGGAGACCTCCGGCATCGCCCCCATCGAGGCGCTCGCCGCCGGCTGCAGCCTCGTCTGCACGGACCGCGGCGCACTGCCGGAAAGCGCGGCCGGCTTCGCCACCATGGTCCCCTATGGCGAGGGCGGGGGCGGGTTCGAAAAGGCCTTCACCGACGCCCTGATCGCCAAGATCGGGCAGTGGAGCGACGGCGACGGAGCGGACCTCCAGGCGTCGCTCCGGCACCAGCGGCAGGCGATCGGCGCCAATTACCGCTGGGAAAACCGGGCGCTGGAATGGAAGTCGCTGATCGCCCTGTACCGGATGGGGCGCTGACCGGCCCGTCACCGGATCCGCCGAACGGCGGAAGCCGGGTCATTTCAGAGAGGCATTCGGTTCGCTGCTTACGGCAAGACGGAGTGCTTCCACATCGCCGCCGAATATGTGGTGGGCCAACTTGCGGATTTTGTCGCTGGGCCAGGACCACCAGCGTATCGACAGAAGGAAGTCGACATCGGCGTCGGGGAGCCGCTTGCGGACGATGTGGGCAGGATTCCCGGCCACCACACTATAGGGCGGGATGTCCCGGGACACGACAGCGCGCGCGCCGATGACGGCTCCATCCCCCACAGTGACGCCGGAAAGTATGGATGCCCCTTCCCCGATCCACACGTCGTTGCCGATGATGACGGGACCTTTGCTGAACGTGCTGTTCGGCCCGGCAAGTTCAGGCATCCATTCCGCCAGCATTTCGGCCGGGTAGGTCGAGACACCATCCATGGCGTGCATTCCGCCAAAGTAAATATGAACGCCATCTGCAACCGAACAGAATCTTCCGATTTCGATCCGCCCAGACTCCCCATAGGAAACGATCTCAAGAGGTGCAGAAAAATAGGTGAACGCTCCGACGAAAACCAAACACGGATTTCCATTTGCACTAAAACTGTATGCGGTGTCTCTGTCTTTTGCTTTATGATTGAATGCAATATACATGGTTTCTATACCTGATTATCGCAGTAAATCAGAATTTCTGGATCGCCTGCGGGCTGAATAGCACGCCTGATCGACGTCTGCGTGGGTCTCACTCCTTGCGCGCCACGAAGATGATCGGCGTTTCCCAATGCAGGCGCCGGGCGAGCCAGATCGCCGGTTCCAGCAGGCCGGAGCGGTGGACGAAGGTGACGATGCGCTTGGCGACCGACAGAGCCGCCCAGTCGCCGAAGCCCAGCGTGCGCAGCCGCTGCTCGAAGACGCCCCAGCCCCAGTCCAGCACCTCCAGCCGGCCAGGATGGCGGCCGAGCCAGCGGTCGAACCAGGGACGGTCGATCAGGTTGAGGGTGTCGACATAGGATGGGTCGCGGCCGAACAGCCGGACATAGAGCTTCGCCAGACCGGCCGGCATCCGCGGCAGCCAGAGGATGCCGTAATGCCCCTCCCACCAGGAGCCGTAATTCGGCACGACGATCAGCAGCAGCCCGCCCGGCTTCAGCACCCGCAGCGCCTCGTCCAGCACCGCCGCCGGATCGCCGACATGCTCCAGCACGTTGGAGGAATAGACGATGTCGAAGCTGGCGTCCGGAAAGGGGATCGCCTCGCCGGTGGCGTCGCGCACCGCATCCGCCGGCAGGCCGTAATGCTCGATCAGCCGGCGGCAGACATCGAGCGTGGAGCTGTATTCGCCCATGCTGGGCTCGATGCCGTGGATGTCCAGCCCGTGCGCCGTGTGCCCGCGCACCACGGTCATGCCGCAGCCGGACCCGACCTCCAGGATGCGGGCCTTGCCGGCATCGACGCCGGCAGCCGCGGCCGTCCGCCGCAGTTCCGCCACCTGTTCGTCGGCGCGCGCCTCCGACAGCATGTCGCGCACGACGTCCTTCACCGGCACGCGGGTGACGCCGCCGATGAAGCCGCTGTCAATGTAGCCGCGGGACAGCAGCCGGCCCAGCTCCTCCCAGTCGGGGGGAGCCGCCCGGTCCTGCCAGCCCGCCGCCGCCTCAGCCATTCTTCGTCGCCCGGATCACGAAGATCGTGGCGCTCTTCATCCGGCCCAGCCGGTCCTGGATGCAGTCGGCCTTGAAGCCGTTGCGCTCGAACAGCGCCACGATCTCCTCGATCGAATAGAAGGTCTTGTAGGGCGGGTAGTACCAGTCCTCGACCTGGGCCTGGATCGACACGTTGTCGGCGCGGCGGTTGATCTCCTGACCCTTCAGCGCACAGGCGACCTTGGTCAGGCCGGTGAAGAAGCCGCCGACCAGCTTGCGCCGGGCCGGCGTGTCCATGTAGGCGCGGCAGAAATGGCGCACGCCCTCATGCACCGGCGACAGCCAGGTCTTCAGGTAGAGGCCGAGATAGACGGTGCCGCCCGGCTTGGTGACGGCCATCAGGTTGCGCATCACCTTCATCGGGTCGGGCGCCATCATCGCGACCCCCCAGCACCAGACCAGATCGAACGGACCGAGGTTGGTGTCCAGCTCCTGCAGATCCTGGTGGTGGAATTCGATGTTGTCGCGGCCGAAGCGCTGGGCCTGCTGGCGGGCGGTGGCGAGGCTGTCCGACGAGACGTCGACCGACACCACCCGCTCCGCCATTTCCGACAGGATGACGGAGCAGATGCCGTGGCCGCAGCCGGCATCCAGAGCCTGGCCGATCTGCCGCTCGGTCAGCGTCTCCAGCATGTACTTCTTGGTCTCGTCGTAGATCGGCACGAAACGGGGCCAGAAGTCGTCGTAGAATTCCTTGGTCGCGAGATCCATGGGGCTGCCCTCCTGCCCTTTTCGAGGGCGTCGCGTTGATCGTGATGGCGGTGGTCTTAAGGGGTGCCGGACGAACTCGTCCAGGGGGAATAGGGCCTGATCCGCTGCGCCGCCGCATCCGGCTCGACGAACAGGCGGGCGTTGCGGTTCAGCAGGGCCGCAAGCTGGCTGTAACCGCTCTGGGCGCTGACGCCCAGCACGTCGGCGTTCATCAGCACGTGGAAATCCTGCAGGAACTCCAGCCCCTTCCACGGCTCGACCGCCCCGTCCTTCGCCAGATCGTCGAGCGAAACCGGCGCGAACTCCGCGAAGTCGCCAATGGTCGCCGGGTCGTCGGTGGCGATGTACAGCACCGGCCGGTCCAGCGTCGGCCACAGCGCCTTCAGCCAGTCGACGTACCAAGAGGTCTCGGTGATGGTGTAGCGGAACCAGACGAAGTCACCGCGGCGGATGTGCAGGGCCACCACCGTGTTGCCGCGTGCCTTCAATGCCTGCATCACCGGATCGACATAAGGCAGCCAGTCGGGCCGCGGCCGCAGCCAGGACTGCACCCGCTCGCGCCACGCCTCGCGATACTCGAACAGGAACAGCGGCGAAAGGATGTCGACGCCGGGGCGCGGGTCGCAGCGCCGCCCGGTCACCAGGTCGTTCAGGATGCGCCGGCCGAAATGCATCGGCTTCAGCCCGCCACCGGGCCTGGGATCGTCGAGATCGAAGTAATAGCCGCCGACCCAGTCCGGCGTCTCCAGCCGGTAGCCGTAGGTCTCGGCATAGAGCCGCAGCAGCACATATTCCAGGACGTTGTGGGCAAAGCGGCCATGGGTCGCCAGCGTGGACGAACAGATGCGCGGCAGGGACGGGTCGGGGTTGGCCGGACGTTCCAGCCGCCGGCCCTGCCGGGCCAGGGCCTGCTGCAGCCCGGCGATCGACTTCACCGTGAAGAAGCGGCTGCCATGGCCATGAACCCCGGCCAGCACATCCACCGCACGGTCGATCTCGCCGGCGGCCAGCCAGTTCTCGGCGACCGCGGTCAGGCATTCGATCCTGAAGGCGTTGGGATCGGCCGCATGCGGATAGCGGTAGTCGGCGAAGAAGCGCCGCGCCTCCTCATGCCGCCCCTGGCGCGCCAGCAGGGCCGACAGCATGTCGATGGCGCCGTGCACATCGGTGCCCGGCCGGGTCAGCGCCAGACGCAGCACCTGTTCCGCCTCGGCCAGCCGGCCAAGGCCGGTCAGCACGTCGGCCAGCCGGGTCAGCGCCAGAGTGACGCCGGCACGCGCCGCGGCGGCATAGCTGTCGACCGCCGCATCGGCGAGGCCGGCGGCATGCTGGGCGTTGCCCTGGTTGTAGAGTGTACTCCCCTGCCCCGGCTCAAGGATGAGTGAGCGGCGGAAGGAGACCAGGGCACCGGAAGGATCGCCCAATTCAAGCTGGATGTTTCCAAGCTTTGCATAGGCACTGGCAAAGCCCGGATGCAGGGCGAGCGACCTCTGCTGGCTTGCCTGCGCCTCATCCACCGCTCCGTCCTGCCGCAGCGCGATTCCGAGGTCGTGATAGCTTTCGGGACGATGGGGGTTCAGCCGCAGGGCGCGGCGATAGGCCATGGCGGCCGTCGCCCAGTCGCGCGGCCCGCCACGTCCGCCCAGCAGGGCGGCAAGCGCCAGATGCGCCCCTTCCAGCGACGGGTCAAGCTGGATCGCCCGGTGGTATGCCGCGGCGGCGGCATCCACTTGCCCCAATTCGGACAGGGTGCTGCCAAGGTTGCAGGCGGCGTCCGCCATCTCCGGCGCGATGTCGAGAGCGGCCCGGATCAGGTCCAGCGCCTTGTCCCGGCGGTTCTGGCGCCGCTCGATCAGCCCCAGCAGATGCAGGGCATGGGCATTGCGTGGATCGACCTCCAGAATGCGCAGATAGAGCGCGCGCGCCTCGTCCAGGCGGTCGGCACGCTGAAGTCCCACGGCGATCTGCAATGCTTCGGCGACGGTAGCCATGACAATCCGTGCTGTGCGGCCTCCGGCCCCGGCTCCACGGCCGCACCCGACCGGGGCCGCCGGGGATGGCCGGCCCGTTCGGCGCGCACCCTATCGTTCCGCGATAGGCGCTTCAACTCCGTTCGTGCCGCCGCCGACTTCTCCATCGCCCTGCCGGAAAGCCGATAATGCGGCACGATGCCCGTGCCTTATCTGGGATCGGGCGCAACGCCCCTTGCCTTGCCAGGATCCTTTGAGGATAGTGCCCGATCATTAACGCCGTACAGATCAAGGGTCGGTCCTTTGCGCAAAGTTGCCCTCATCACCGGCGCCACCGGCCAGGATGGCGCGTATCTTGCCGAGCTTCTGCTGGGGAAGGGCTATATCGTCCACGGCATCAAGCGCCGGTCGTCGTCCTTCAACACGGGGCGGGTGGAGCATCTCTACCGGGATCCGCATGAGGAGGACGTCAGCTTCTTCATGCATTACGGCGACCTGACGGACAGCACCAACCTGATCCGCCTAGTCCAGCAGGTGCAGCCGACCGAGATCTACAATCTGGCGGCCCAGAGCCACGTGCATGTGAGCTTCGAGACGCCGGAATATACCGCCAACGCCGACGGCATCGGCACGCTGCGTCTTCTGGAGGCGATCCGTATCCTGGGTCTGGAGAAGACCGCGCGCTTCTACCAGGCCTCCACCTCGGAGCTGTACGGCAAGGTACAGGAGACGCCGCAGCGCGAGACCACGCCCTTCTACCCGCGCAGCCCCTACGCCGCGGCCAAGCTGTACGCCTACTGGATCACGGTGAACTACCGCGAGGCCTACGGGATGCACGCCAGCAACGGCATCCTGTTCAACCATGAAGGCCCGACCCGCGGCGAGACCTTCGTCACCCGCAAGATCACCCGCGCGGTGGCCAGCATCGAGCAGGGCCGCCAGGACTGCCTGTATCTCGGCAACCTGGACGCCAAGCGCGACTGGGGCCATGCGCGCGACTATGTCGAGGGCATGTGGCGCATCCTGCAGCAGGACGAGGCGGACGACTACGTGCTGGCCACCGGCGAGACCCACAGCGTGCGCGAGTTCGTCGAGCTGGCCTTCGGCCACATCGGCCGCGGGATCGAATGGCGCGGCGAAGGCGTAGACGAGGAAGGCATCTGCCAGAAGACCGGCAAGGTGGTGGTCCGCATCGACCCGCGCTATTTCCGCCCGACCGAGGTCGACCTGCTGCTGGGCGACCCCAGCAAGGCGCGCGAGAAGCTGGGCTGGACCCACACCACCGCGTTCCGCGATCTGGTCCGGGAGATGGTCGAGTCCGACATGCGTCTTCTCGCCGGCGGCGGCGATCACCGCTGACACCGCCACCCGCGGCCGCTCAGTGACCGCCCAGCAACCGATGTAGGCGCCGTCCGATGACCATTGGAGGAGTGGCCCGAAGCGAGCCGAAGACCGCACTGATCTTCGGCGTTTCGGGCCAGGATGGCGCCTATCTCTCCCAGCTTCTGCTGGACAAGGGCTATGCGGTCCACGGCACCTCGCGCGACCGGGAGATGGCGGGCTTCGCCAATTTGCGGCGGCTCGGCATTTTCGGCCGGGTGATCCTCCATTCCTCCGTGCTGACCGACTTCCGCAGCGTGGTCGAGGTCATCGCCCGGGTCCGGCCGGCCGAGATCTACAATCTCGCCAGCCAAGCCTCGGTCGGACTGTCCTTCGACCAGCCGGTCGAGACGCTGAACAGCACCATCTCCAGCACCATCAACATTCTGGAAGCGATCCGCTTCCTGAAGCTGGATACCCGCTTCTACAGCGCCTGCTCCAGCGAATGTTTCGGCAACACCAAGGCGCCGGCGGACGAATCCACCCCCTTTCATCCGCGCAGCCCCTATGGCGTCGGCAAGGCCGCCGCCTTCTGGGCGGTCGCCAACTACCGCGAGGCCTACGGCCTGTTCGCCTGCTCCGGCATCCTGTTCAATCATGAATCGCCGTTGCGGCCCACCCGTTACGTCACGCAGAAGATCATCCGCGGGGCTGCCGACATCGCCGAGGGAAAGACCGACGTCCTGGAGCTGGGGACGCTGTCGATCGCCCGCGACTGGGGCTGGGCCCCGGAATATGTCGACGCCATGGCCCGCATGCTGGCTCTGGACGAACCCCATGATTTCGTGATCGCCACCGGCGAGGCGAACCGGCTGGAGGAATTCGTCGCCCAGGCCTTCTCCTATTTCGGCCTGGACTGGCGCCGTCACGTCAGCGGCAATCCGGACCTGCTCCGCCCCTCGGACATCGCCTTCAGCGTGGGCAACTCCGCCAAGGCGGACCGGATGCTAGGATGGCGTGCCGAACGCCGCATGGCCCAGGTGGTCGCCGGGCTGGCGGATGCCGAAATGGCACGCCGGTCGGTCGCCTGAGTCCCCGTCCCAATTCGCTTTCCGAGACCCTAATCCGTCCGGAACAGCCTTCCGAAGAAAGCCCGCCCCATGTCGGCCAGGAGCAAGCTCGTCATCAACATCGAGGTGGACGACCGCACCGTCCTGTTCCCGGACGGAAAGTTCCTGTCCCACATCGCCTTGCATGAAGGCGAAGCGGCGGACGGCGAAGGCGTCCTGCGGTTGGAGGGCGTCTTCCTGTTCAACGAAAGCCGGCTCGGGCCGGAGATAGCCTCCCTGGACGTCGAGGACGCCCGCGAGCTTGCGCGGTCGATCCTGGACGCCGTGTTCCAGGGCCGCACCCAGCATGTCCTGTCGGAGACGGCCAAGGTCGCTGTGGTCTTCAACCCGAACGGCTTTGTCCTGCGCTTCGGCGAAGGGGCGGCCCTGCGGGAGCTGTTCATCGGCTCTCCCGCCATCGTCCGGTTGGCCCAGGGCGTCCTGCGGATGGCCGACCGCCTGTCGGCCCTGCCCGCGCACTGATCCCCCCAAACGGCTTGGCCGCGCTCCGGTCAGGACGTTTCCTGGAAAAAGCGTTCGATCGCCCGGATCGACGTCCCGTCGTCGAACAGGACGGCGCTTCGCTCAAGGATGCGCTGCCGGACCTGGGCGCGCAGCCGCTGATCGGTGCCGAGCCGGACAGCCCGATCGACATAATCGGCCGGATCGTTCGCCACGCAGTCGTCAAGCCCCATCAGCCTGTAGAAGCCCAGGGTATGGCGTCCGCGCATGAAGGCGCCGGGCCAGGTCACCACCGGCGTGCCGAAGGCCAGGGCCTCCAGGCTTGTCTTGCCACCGCTGTAATGGAACGGGTCGAGCATGACATCGGCGTCGGCGGTCAGTGCGATGAAATCCGCGGTCCCCAGCCCCGGCAGCAGGTGGATGCGGGCGGCCACATCGGGTCCCTTGGCGCTCAGCCGCCGCGTCAGGGCAGCGCCTTGGCCGCGCGGATCGACAAAGACTAGGATGCCGTCACGATCCCGTCGCAGAATGGCGATCAGGGCGTCGTCATAGACGGGATGAATCTTGAACAAGCTCTGCGGACAGAGGTAGAGCCGGCTTTCGGCGGCCAAGCCGAAATCGATGCGGGTCTTGCGCGGTTCGGCCAGCCGCGGGCGCCGGTAGCAGACGGTCGGGCCAGGCAAGCGGATCAGGCGTTCGCTGTAATGAGCCTCGCCATCCTCCGGCTCCATCACATCGCAGCTCAAGAAGACGTCCAAGGTGGGAATGCCGGTGGTGTCCGGATGCCCCCAGCTCAGGCATTGCCGCGGCGCCAGCCGGGCAAAGGCGAGGAAGTAGGTGAAGGGCGACATGCCAATGTCGGTGTAGTACAGGACATCCAAGCGCTCCTCGGCGACGATATGCCGTGCGGCACCGAGATCGTGCGGAATGTCGACCGCGCGGTCCGCCACGGTGCGCAAGTGGCGCCGCAGGTCGTCGTCCGGCCCTGGCGTGAGGAAGAGCACCACCTCGAAGCGTTCGCGCGACAGCCGCTCGATCAGCCCCTCGTTCAGCATGCCGATGGTGTGGTTGTGGAAATAGTCGGAGATGAAGCCGACGCGGAGCCGCCGACCGGCCCTGTCCTCCGCCGCGCTGGGCCATCCGGACTCCCGGCAATGCGCGGCGGTGTAGAGCAAGGAGGGGCAAGCCTCCTGGTACAAGGCAGCCAGTTCGCCGTTCAAGGCACGATTGTCGAGCCCATGATAGGACAGGAAAAAGGACGTGACGCCGACCTCGCGCAGCGGATTGTCGATGCGCAGGCCGTGCTCGCGCGCCTGCCGCAGCACGGCGGCGCAATGGGCGCGGCTTTCCTCGATCTCGGCCGCTGAATGGGGGATGGCCGGCAAGGTCAGCGCCTCGCGCACCAAAAGCCCGTCTCCTCCGCCCAACCGCCAAGCCCGGCGGTAAGCCCGCCGCGCCTCCTCCAGTTGGCCGGCACGCTGGGCAACGATGGCGACCTTGCGGTAGGCCTCGGCCACGTTGGGTTCCAGCGCCAGCCGATGCTTCAAGGGAGTGAGCGCTTGCGGGTTATCGCCCTGCTCGCTCATGCAGCTTCCCAACCCGTCGAGCAACCGGGCATCGCCCGGCCGCAGCCGCAAGGCGCGACGGAAAGCCGCATCGGCTTTGATACCAAGGGAATGAAGCAGGATGGCCAGGTTCACCGCATAGACCGGCTGGCCCGGATCAAGAAGCATGGCCGTACCAATGTGGGCCAGCCCCTCCTCGCCATGGCCGGATGCGCACAAGGCGGTGCCGAGCATGTGGCGGGTGACGGCATGATCGGGCGCCAGCCGCAGCACCTCCCGCGCGAGCGCCGCTGCCTCGGCGAAATGCCCGGCGGCATGACGCTGCTGGGCATGGGTGAAGACATCTTGGATCAAGGCCATCGGGAACCGAAACACCGCTTACCGGAATAGGTCCGCACAAAGGGAAAGGGGGCGCCCCTGCGGGCGCCCCCTCCTTTTAGCAGGCTTGGGCTCAGGCCCCCATCATCAACCGAGGTTGATGTCGGAGAGCGAGAGGACGGTGCCGTTGTAGACGCCGAGCAGCCGGACCTCGGTGGCGGCCACCTGGCCGTCGCCGTTGGTGTCGACCACTTGGTACAGGCCGGAGCTGGTGCCGTTGTTGGCCAGAACCAGCGTGCTTGCACCAGCCGACGAGTTCGTCAGCGTCCCCAGGGCCGAGCGGAAGCTGGCCAGCGAAGCGTCCGTCAGGCTGCCGCTGACGACCGAGGTCAGGCTCACCAGCTCGTTGGAGCCGATGTTCACGCCGTTGGTCGCAGCAGAGGCCGTCGAGAGCGAGGCATCGCCATTCTTGTCCGCAGCGGTCCGGGCCGTACCGGTCAGCTGCACTTTGTCGGTGCCCGACTGGAAGTTCGAGACCGAGACGAAGCCGGTGTTCACGCCCAACGTCGAGTTGTCGGGGGCCGAGATGTCGGTGAAGGACGAGTACACCACCGTGTCGGTGCCGCTGCCCGAAGCCAGGGCGATGCTGTCGCCTGAACCCGCCTGGAAGCGGATGCCCGCACCGCCGGTCACCGTGATGGCGTCGGTGCCCGTGCCGCCGACCAGCGTCTCGACGCCCGAGACCGACATCGTCACACCGGTGTTGCCCAGCGTGATGACGTCGTTGCCGGCGCCGCCGGTCAGCGTCTCGATGCCGCGCAGCAGGACCGTGTTGCCGCCGTCGCCGAGGCTGACGATGTCGGAACCGGAG
>NZ_LGQW01000015.1:6027175-6027692 GCF_003116035.1 Azospirillum sp. TSH64 | reverse complement strand
CAGCGCCGTCAGCAGAAGGTCGTTCACCCGCGTCCGGTAGGCCGCAGGCGCCGACGACAGCAGGCGCTTCGTCCAGCCCCCATCCAGCCGCGTCCGCGCCACGGCCGACCGCGCAACCGTCAGCGCCTCGGGGGAGACCAGCTCCGCCACGCCAAGCAGTCCGGCCGGCGCATCCGCCAAGCTGTCGCGCCACCAGGACAGCTCATCCTTCAGCGCCCCACTCGCGGCGTGGCGGCCCAGGGCCTCGCCCCAGGACTGGAAGGAGGCGGTCTTGGCCGGCAGCACCACCGCCTCGCCCCGTTCCAGCTGCGTGCAGGCCAGCTGCAAATCCTCCAGCAGCACGCGCCAGGACACGCCGTCCACCACCAGATGGTGGATCGCCAGCAGCAGGCGCTGCTGACCGTCATCCCCCCGCTCCACCAGCAGGGCGCGCAGCAGCGGGCCATGGTCGAGGTCGAGGCTGCGCTGGGCCTCCTCGCACAGCCGCTCCTGCGCTCCGGCATTGGCGGCGGTGCGC
>NZ_LGQW01000015.1:6026997-6027165 GCF_003116035.1 Azospirillum sp. TSH64 | reverse complement strand
TAAACTTGTCAAAGAACCCGCCCGATGCAGAAACCGCTGCTCCGCCGAACCCCTGGGGTTCGACTGTCAAGCGCCGGTCTGTCGGGCTTCCCCATCGCGTGTCGGTCGCTGCCGTTTCGGCGGCGCCGGCGTCGTTCGCGTCGGGAGGCGTCTTATATGCGGGCCCGA
>NZ_LGQW01000015.1:5927217-6026987 GCF_003116035.1 Azospirillum sp. TSH64 | reverse complement strand
CCTCCCCCACCTCCCCCGCCTCCCCCGCCGCCTCCGGTATCTCCGCCGCCTCCGCCGGTGGTGGTTTCCCCTCCGGTGGTGGTCTCGCCGCCCGTCGTGGAAACCCCGGTCTCGCCCCCGGTGGTGGTCTCGCCGCCGCCCGTGGTGGTGACGCCGGTCTCGCCTCCGGTGGTGGTGTCTCCCCCCGTCGTGGTTTCCCCGCCGGTCGTGGTGGCGCCGCCCGTCACGCCCACCACGCCCGTCGTGGTCGCTCCGCCTCCGCCGGCTCCCGCCCCGGTTCCGCCGGCCCTGGTGCCGCAGACCACGGTCATCGGCGGCACGGCGTCCGGCACCGTCGGCAATGCCGGTTCGGGAAGCGTGGTCATGGCTCCGGTGACGTCCTTCGTCGCCCCGCCGCCGCCCGCCGCCCCGCCGCCGAACGGGCAACCGGCCGGCCGGGTCGAGGCGTCGGTCAGCGCCGGCGGCTTCCAGGTCGTCTACAGCCAGCCGGCCAACGCCCGGCCCGGCGCCGGCCCCGGCGCGGGAGGCGGATCGGCCTCCATCGCCGGCACGGACGGCACGGGCAATGCGCTCGCCACCGCCTCCAGCTTCTCCACCTTCCGCGCCGACGACAAGCCGGCCGTCGCCATCATCGACGGCGCCAGCGCGTCCACCGGCACCGCCGACGACAAGAAGACCGCCCCATGACCCGCCGTTCCGCCGCCACCCCCGTCTCCCTCTCCCTCGCCCTTCTGCTGGCGGCGGCCCCGGCAGCGGCCCAGGACTGGGAGCGGGTGGCGCCCAAGCAGCCGCCGGCCAACCCGCCGGCCGAGGCCCCGGCCCTGCCGGCACCGGCACCGGCGGTCCCCGCCGGCGACAGCGTCGTCACCGCCGACCTGAAGGGCCTGCTCTTCGTCCCCGCCGGCTCCGACGTCCGGCGCGGCGGGAGCGACCGCCGCGGTGTCGCCGCCGCCGGCCTCGACATCCCCGACGACCCGGCCTTCCGCGCGGCCCTGGCCTCCCGTCTCGGCCGGCCGCTGACCCTGGACGGGCTCAACGACATCGTCCGCACCACGGTGCTGTGGTTCCGCGAGCACGACCGCCCGCTGGTCGACGTCGTCGTTCCCGAACAGGACGTCACCTCCGGCACCGTCCAGATCGTCGTCGTCGAGTTCCGGGTGGGCGCCGTCGCCGCCGAGGGCAACCGCTGGTTTTCCGACGACCTGCTGACCTCGCAGATCCGCACCCGTCCCGGCGAGCGGGTCCGCGCCTCCACCATGCTGGAGGACATCGACTGGCTGAACCGCAACCCCTTCCGCCACACCGACCTCGTCTACCAGCGAGGCGCCGAGCCCGGCACCACCGACGTGGTCCTGCGCACCGCCGACCGCTTCCCCGTCCGCGTCTTCGGCGGCTACGAGAACACCGGCACCGCCGCCACCGGCCGCGACCGCCTGTTCGCCGGCTTCAACTGGGGCAACGCTTTCTGGGCCGACCAGCAGATCTCCTACCAGATCTCGGCCAGCCCCGACCTGCTCGACCGCGGCCTGCGCGGGCCGGGCGGCGACCCGCGCTCCGTCACCCATGCCGGCAGCTGGTTCGTGCCGCTGCCCTGGCGCCACACGCTGACCGTCTTCGGCAGCTACACCGAGACCCACCCCGACCTCGGCAGCGGCTTCGACCAGACCGGCCGCTCGTCGCAGATCTCGGCCCGCTACGCGGTGCCGCTGCCCAACCTGGGAACGATCCGCCATGAGCTTCAGGGCGGCGTCGATTGGAAACGGTCGAACAACAACCTGGATTTCGGCGGCAGTTCGGTGTTCCGCAGCAGCACCGACATCGCCCAGGCGGTGCTGGCCTACAGCGCCTCGCGCCCCGACGAGTCCGGGGCGACGGCGCTCAACGCCAGCCTGTTCCACAGCCCCGGCGGCATCGGCGACCGCAACAGCGACAGGGTGTTCCGCACCAGCCGGGCCGGGGCGGACGCGCGCTACAGCTACGCCCGGCTGGGGGTTGACCGGCTGACCCGGCTGCCGGCCGACCTCTCCTGGCTGGTGCGGGGGCAGGCGCAGCTGTCGAGCGGCAACCTGCTGCCGTCGGAACAGCTGAGCCTGGGCGGCAACGCCAGCGTGCGCGGCTATGCGGAGTCCGAGGTGCTGGGCGACCAGGGGCTGCTGCTGTCGACCGAGCTGCGCTCTCCGGAGACGAGCCTGGCGCAGCTGTTCGGCGAGCGCGACCTTGGCGACAGCCTGCAGGGATTGGTTTTCGCCGATTACGGCGTGGCGTCGCAGCGCCACCGCCAGGCCGGGGACGACCGGCACACGGTTGTGCTCGGGGTGGGGCCCGGGCTCCGCTACAGCCTGCCGCCCTACGTGACGCTGAAGCTCGACTGGGGTTTCCAGCTCCGCCAGACCAACATGGGGGAGAACCGCTTCGGCCGCCCCCATCTCGGCCTGTCCATCGCCTACTGAGCCTTCCCGCGGAGCGACAGCATGTCCGGCACGCCGATCCCGCCCCCGTCCCCGCAAACGCAGACGCTGCGCATCGAGGAGGCGGTCGCCCTGGCCGCGGCCCATCACCGGGAAGGCCGGCTGGAGGAGGCGCTCGCCCTCTACGGACCGGTGCAGGCGGCCCGTCCGGCCGATCCGGAGGTGAACGCCCTGCTCGGCACCGTCCTGGCGCAGCTGGGCCGTCTGGAGGAGGCGCTCGCCTTCCTGGCGCAGGCGGAGCGGCTGGCTCCCGGCAATCCGGAGACGGTGAACAATCTGGCGATGGCGCTGGAGCAGGCCGGCCGGACCCGGGAGGCTGCCGACGGCTGGAACCGCCTCGGCAGCCTGTTCTACACCGCGCGACGCTACGAGGACGCGCTCGGCATCTTCGGCAAGGCGCTGGTCCTGGTTCCCGGTCATCTGGGGGCCAACGCCAATCTGGGCGCGACGCTTCAGGCGCTGGGCCGCCACGCCGAAGCGGTGGAGCGGCTGGGCGCCCTGCTGGAGGGGAACCCCGACGAGGCCGAGGCGCACAACAATCTGGGCAACGCCCAGATGGGAGCCGGCGATCTGGAGGCAGCCATCGCCAGCTACCGCCGGGCCATCGCCCTGCGGCTCGATTACTTCGAAGCCTACAGCAACCTCGGCCTCGCCCTGGCGATGCAGCGTCCGCCCGCGACCGGGGAGCACGGACCTGACGGGGGTGAGGCCGGAGACGACGCATCGCCTGTCCCGTCCAGCCAGGACGTGGCCGGCGCGCTGGTCAATCTCGGCAATGCCCGCGGCAGCCTGGACCCGGCGCTGAGCGTGCGGAGCTGCTACGAGAAGGCGCTGGAACTGCGCCCGGACTTCCCGGCCGCCCACTGGAACCTCGCTTTGTGCCTGTTGCTGCAAGGCGATTTCGCCCGGGGCTGGGCGGAGTACGAATGGCGCTGGCGCTGGGAGGGCTTCGGCGAGCAGGTCCGGCCCTTCGCCCAGCCGGTGTGGCAGGGCGAAGGGCCGCTGGCCGTCGGCGGTCCGCTGCTGGTCACCGCCGAGCAGGGGTTCGGCGACACGCTGCAATTCGTGCGCTACCTCCCCCTGCTGGTGGAGCGCGGCTTCACGGTGGTCTTCGAGGCGCAACTGCCGCTCTTCACCCTGCTGTGGCACAGCCTGGGCCGCTTCGGGGTGCGGGTGGTGCCGCGAGCCGACAGCCCGGCCCGCGTCCACGACGACCTGCCCTTCGCCCGCCATGTGCCGCTGCTGAGCCTGCCCGCCCGCTTCGGCACGACGCTGACGACCATCCCCGACGCCCTTCCCTACCTGTTCGCCGAACCGACCCGGCAGGCGCTGTGGGCCGACCGTCTGGCCGCCGCCGCCGGCCCGCGGTGCAAGGTCGGGCTGGTGTGGAAGGGCCGCCCCGCCCATGCCCGCGACCGCGAGCGGTCGATGCCGCCCGCCGCCCTCGCCCCGCTGCTCGCCCTGCCGGACATCCAGTTCTTCGCCCTGCAGAAGGCCGATGCCCTGACGGGCGGCATCGGGCCTGGAGACGGGCCGGGAGGCGAGGCGGAAGCCCTGCCGGCCGGCATCGTACCGCTGGACGGGCTGCTGCATGATTTCGCCGAGACGGCGGCCGCGGTGGCGACACTCGATCTCGTCATCACCGTCGACACCGCCGTCGCGCATCTGGCCGGCGCGCTGGGACGGCCGGTCTGGCTGCTGCTGCCTTTCAGCCCGGACTGGCGCTGGCTGCTCGACCGTGACGACAGCCCCTGGTACCCGTCCATGACCCTGTTCCGCCAGAGACGGGCCGGCGACTGGGAAGGGGTGACGGCGGCGGTGGCCGCGCGGCTCGCGGCATTCGTCGAAAACGGGCAGACGAAGGGAACCGGCGCATGACGGCGGACAGGTTGGCGGACAAGCTGGCGGAGGCCGGCGACGCCCTGGCCAAGGGCGATCTGGCCCGCGCGCAGGCCCTCGCCGAATCCGTGCTCGCCGACGCGTCCGGCCACCCCGAGGCGCTGTTCATCCTGGCCAGCGCCACCGCGATGGCCGGGGCGGCGGCCAAGGCGGTGCCGCTGTTCCGCCGCAGCATCGAGGCCGGCGGGGCGACGCCGGAGCGGCTGTACAACCTCGCGCTGGCGCTGCACCAGAGCGGCGCGCTCGCCGAGGCCGAGCGGAGCTTCTTCGCCGCCATCCTGCGCGCGCCACGCTTCGCCGAGGCCTATCACGGGCTTGGGGTGACGCTGGCGGCGCGCGGCGATGGCGAGGACGCCGCCGCCGCCTTCCGCCGGGCGGTGGAGGAGCGGCCCGACTGGATCGACGCCCGCCTCAACCTCGCCGCCGTGCTCTCCAACCACCGCCAGCCGCAGGCGGCCTTCGAGGTCTACCGCGACCTGTCGGCCCGACAGCCGCAGAACGGACATTTCCTCTTCCTGGCCGGGACCGCCGCGCTCAGCGCCGATTTCCTGGAGGAGGCCGACCGGCTGCTGCGCCAAGCGCTGCTGCGCGCCCCCCGCGACGCGGGCATCCTGAACAATCTGGGTCTGGTCCTGGGACGGCTGGGCAGGGTCGGCGAGGCGGTGCACAGCTTCCGGCAGGCAGTCGCCATCAGGAGCGATTACGTCGAGGCCTGGTTCGGTCTGGCCGCGGCGCTGGAGGCGCAGGGGGATGCCGACGAGGCGCTGGAGGCTTATCGCAAGGTGGCGGAGCTGCGCCCCGACGATCCCGGCGCCGACAGCAACCGGCTGATGGCGCTGAACTACCGCGAGCCGCTGGCGCCGGCCGAGCTGTGCGCCGCCCACCGGCGCTGGGGCGAACGGTTCGAGCGCGCGCTGTCTCCCCTGCCGGCGCCGGCACCACGCCCGCTGGACGGCCGGCGGCTGCGCATCGGTTACGTCTCGCCGGATTTCCGGCTGCATTCGGTGGCGATGTTCCTGCTGCCCCTGCTGGAGGCGCATGACCGGACACGGGTCGAGCTGTTCGCCTATTCGAACGTCGAGATGCCGGACGTGATCACCGACCATGTCCGGCGGTCGGTCGACGGCTGGCGCGACATCCAGGCCGCATCGGACGCCGCGGTGGCGGAGCGGATTCGGGCCGACGGGATCGACGTGCTGGTCGACCTGACCGGACATACGGCCCGCAACCGGCTGGGTGTCTTTGCCCTTCGGCCGGCACCGGTGCAGATCTCGTGGCTCGGCTATCCGGCGACCACCGGGCTGCCGGCGATCGGCGCCCGTTTCACCGACGCCGTCGCCGATCCGCCGGGCGAGGCCGACCGTCACCATGCCGAGCGTCTTGTCCGGCTGGACGGCGGCTTCCTGTGCTATCGCCCGCTGGGGCCGACCCCCGATCCGGCGCCGCCGCCCTGCCTGGAGGCCGGGTTCGTCACCTTCGGGTCCTTCAACACGCTGAACAAGGTGAATCCCGCCGTCGCGGCGCTGTGGGCACGGGTGCTGCACGCGGTGCCGGACAGCCGGCTGGTGCTGAAGGCCGGGCCGCTGATCGACGCTGCGGTGCGCAAGCGGGTGCGCGGGCTGTTCACCGCCCACGGCATCGCCGCCGACCGGATCGAACTGCTGGCGCGGGTCCCCGACAATGACGGGCACCTGAAGGCCTACGGCCGGATGGACATCGCGCTCGACCCCTTCCCCTACAACGGGACGACGACGAGTTGCGAGGCGCTGTGGATGGGCGTGCCGCTGCTGACCCTGCGGAGCGACCGTCACGCCGCCCGCGTCGGCGCCTCGCTGCTGACGGCACTGGGCCGGCCGGACCTGATCGCCGCCGACCCCGAGGACTACATCCGGAAGGCCGCAGCGCTCGCCGCCGACCGGGAAGGGCTGGCGGCCCAGCGCAAGGGCTTGCGTCCGCTGATGCGCACCTCCCGCCTGTGCGACGCCGCCGCCTTCGCGCGGGAATTCGAGCGCCAGTGCTTCGCCTTGGCGCAAGTGGCGGAATAGGTGGGGCTTCGGGTCGCGCTCCCCTCCGGACGCGGCGGGCGGTGGCTCAGGATCGGGTGGAGGGTTTCCGGGATCGGATGGCCGATCAGTCGATATTGCCGATTGAACACCATCGTCGAGCGGACGAAGGAGCATCTCCTCGCCTTCCTTCAAATCGCCTTCATCTCGATCCTCTCCAGACGCCTGAAGCGGCTCGTTCCTCAGGAGTCAGCGTGTGACTGCTACAAACAGACACTCAAAAAGTTGCTCCCTATATCAGTTTCAGTTCGATGCGCTGCATAGGCACGCCAACCAGCCCGCGGGCAACATGGCTTGACACCACTTTAAGGAAAAACGCCTCATCCAGCCAGTGATGCTGGACACAATCGCTCTGAGTTCCCTCGGCGATAGCCACTGTCACCGCATAGTCGCCGACAGGCAGATACGGTAACTGGAACTGGAAGGCTGCGCAAAAAGTACGGCCGGGAGGAATAACGGGCGGGTCCTCCTGGAACGTGATGAATGTATTGTCGCCGAACAAGGGCTGGCCCAGCCGGTCCTTCACCAGAAATCCGACGATGGGCTGGGTCAGGGCAACGTGGCTTTGGCAGACGATGCGAAGCACCACATCATCTCCACCATGGAAACTCGACAGCACCACGCCTTCGGGCGTCGTGACCTGCACGCCCTCCACGGTTGCGCCACGGTTGCCGAACCACGGGGCGTTCGGATTGAAATCGAACAACTCGATCCTGTTCGACCACTCCGATGCCTGAAGCCGCTCGTGCCGGATGTCCCGTCCCGGAGACCGCTCCGCCTGTCGCTGAGGCAGCGAGGGTGGCGGTGCCCGACGTCCGCCGATCTGGAACCGGCCAGCGTCGTCCTGTTGCCGGTACAGGTCGGCCAGATAGTCGTGGCAGACCTCCTTGGCTGGTCCCGCCGCCCGCACGCTTCCCTGGTCGAGCCACACGGCGGTGTCGCAGAGAGCGCTGACCTGACCGATATCGTGCGAGACGAAGAACAGGGTGCCGTGCTCCTTGAAGCGGTGGATGAAGCGCATGCATTTCTGAGTGAAGGCAGCGTCACCGACCGCGAGGATCTCGTCGACGACCAGGATGTCGGCATCGACATGGGCCATCACCGCGAAGGCAAGGCGGGCGTACATGCCGCTGGAATAGAGCTTCACCGGCTGTTCGATGAAGTCGCCAATACCCGCAAACTCGGCAATCGAGTCATAGCGCTCGGCGATCTGCTCGCTCGACAGGCCCAGCACCGAGGCGGCGAGATGAACGTTCTCGCGGCCGGTGAATTCGGGGTTGAAGCCGGCACCCAGTTCCAGCAGTGCGGCGATGCGCCCATTTACCGCGATGCGGCCGGAGGTCGGCGTCAGCGTGCCGCAGAGAAGCTGCAGGAAAGTCGACTTGCCGGAGCCGTTGCGGCCGATCAGCCCGACCGCCTCGCCGGGGCGAACCTCCAGCGAGACATCCCGCAACGCCCAGTACTCGTCGTAATATTTGCGCCGGTGGCCCATAAGCATCTGCTTCAACCGGTCCTGCGGCCGTTTGAAGATCGCATAGGCTTTGCCTAGCATTTGCGCCTCAATCACAGGGGCGTGCATCGTCATCCCTCGCGGGCTCTCGGAAACAACTGGGCCGGTGGCAGCACCGCCTTAAACGCAATGATCTTTCTGCGACACCTCAAGGTGACGGAGGATCAGGTCGGGATCATAGGTGCTGGAACGCTCGATGACCGTGTCCCAACAGTTCACGAACGGCACACGGGCCGGGTTCTTCTGCAGTAGCTCGCGCTTGATGAACGGGCATCCCATGTCGGCAATCAGGTAGTCCCAGAAATAATGGCTGCCGTTGAGCGGGTCGCCACGGTCGACCGCCCCTGTGAGCATGTCCAGATAGTCCTTGTGTCGCCGGCCCAGCGATGGTGAGGAAAGCATGTCGCGGTCTCGCACCGCCTCGCTGATGCCGGACGCAGCCTGCCTGTAGGGATAGAGCGCCGCGCAGCGCAGGCCGGACTTGATCAACGCCCGCGACAGGCCGACCTCATAGCGCAGCACCACCCAGGTCTTGGACTGGACATACCGCAGACGCTGCCAGAACTGCACGAAGGCCGGGCTGAGCAGCGCCGGGCGCTTGAACAGCAGGAAATAGCTTTGCAGGTGATAGCCGAACTGCCAGCTGTCGGTGATGCCCCACACTGCCGCCCGTCCGGAGTCGGTCCGCTTCAGGATCGCATCCAGATTGTGGAAGGGGCCGTAGACGCTGTCGTTCGCCAGCAGCAGTTCATCGAAACGGTCGAGCGGGCCGAGCACACCCAGCCCGTCTTTGAAAGCCCCGAAATCATAGCCGATGTTGCGGCGCCGGATGACGGTGACGCACAGTTCCCGCAGATTGGCGAGCGACCGCTCGGCCAGCGTCGGGGCGTTGCTGACGAAAATCACCTCGAACCCGGCAAGGCGCAGCTGACGCAGATAATAGACCACATAGTCATGGACGATGCCTGCGCGGTCGTAATGGACGAACAGTGCTATCTTCTTCGTACCCTCCAGCGACCGTTCGCCCTCCCAACGCTCCGCTATGTAGTTGTCTCGCCGCCGCAACCAGCTCAGACCGTAAGCGGCATAGGCTACCGCCCGCGGCGCAGTGCGCCGGAGCCACCACCATCCGGCGGATGCCAAGCGGCCGACTTGCCCCAGAATGGAAGAACCGCCGGTCATTACTGCACTCCCAACAGCTGGGCCGCCCAGGCCCTGTAGGGAGCGGGAACCTCGGGTTGACCCTCCTTCACCGGAGCCAGCAGATCGATGGCGGCGTTCTGCGCCGAATCGCTCCGCCCGGCTTGGCTGAGGGCCAGCGCCTCATGGTAACGGGCAGGCCATAGCAGAGTCCAAGCGCCGGACGTTCCGGGCCGCATCCGGCACGCGTCGTACAGGCGCCTGAAAACCTGCGCCGCACGCCCATGGTCGGATTGATGGTTGAGCGCCAGCACGCCAACGACGAAAAGGAGTGAGAGCCGGTCGGCGAAAGCGATGGCCTCGGCGTCCTGAGGTATCGGATCACCGTCGGTTTCCATGACCAACGATTGCGCGGCATCATAGGAACCGGCGTTCACCAGCGTGACGATCAGCCGCTGCCGGGTCTGCTCCAGCAACGCAGCCGACAGGCTGACCGATTTGTCCCAGGGACCGGTGCCGAGGCGTGCATGGAGACCAATAGCCTTTTCCGCGTCGAAGCGCGCCAGTGCAATAACCTCCTCGCAGAGGGCGCGGGCGCCGAGGTCCGCGGTTTCACCGTCGTCCGTGCCCATCGCCTGGAGCGCCTTGCGGAGGATCGCACCGAAAGCGGAAGCTGCGGCGAAGCAGTGTGCCGCATGCGCTGCGTCGCCGGATGCATTCAATTGGAGAATCCCCTGCGCGTAGAGGACACTGCACAGATCCAGCGGAAAATGCATCGCCAGCGTTTCGAAGTCCAAAGCCCCCGGTTCCGGAAACCGGATATCCTGCGGCGCCGAGAGGTCGATTCCGTACGCCTTCGACCAGCCTTCCGCCAGCGATGCCAGCGGCGCGCGTGCCGCATCATAGTCGCCGGCGTTGACATATTCCTTGATGAGACGGTGGCGGAAGCCCGTGCCGAGCGGTGTATCGGCATCGTGCAGCATCACACGGTCCGCGAGATAGGCGCGATAGCGGGCTCGGTCGAGGGGCGCCGGCGCGGGCAGAGGCCGGCGGGATGCCACCGCCTGGAGTTGGTGAGTCGTGCCGCCGATGCGGATCTCGGTGAAACCCGCTCGCCGCAGCGCGCCTTCAAGCGCGGCTGCGGAAAACAGCATCGTGTGGAAGCCGGCGCTGAGCAGCGGCAGAAGCACGCCGAAATCGGTCGACGGGTCGATGCCGGCAGCGTTCGGCGTCGTTATCACCAGCACGCCGTCGGGCGCCAGCGCGCGGCGGATTACGGAAAGAAAAGCATCCGGGTCATGGACATGCTCGATCACCTCCGAACAGAGCATGGCGTCCCAGGCCCCGTCCTCCAGAGGAGTGTGGGCCGTCAGATATTCCGAGCGGATGTCGAGCCCCAGCGCCGTCCGGCCGGCCTGCGCCAGCAGCCCTGGATCGTAGCCGCGGCACTGCCAGCCGCGCGACCGCTGCGCATAGTCCAGCGAAAACCCGAAACCGCAGCCGATCTCCAGATAGCGCCGCACCGGCAGCTGGTCGAGGATGGCGGTCGGCTCCAGCATGACGTCTGGACCGGCGCCCTGCTCGACATAGAACTTGATCGCCGCCTCCGGATTGCCGCCTTCTTCGTAGCGCGGCTGTGGCAGCGGATCGAAGAAGGCGCCGCCGCAGGAGGGACAGCCATACAGGGCATGGGCAGCTCCGCCATTGGCGCGGTCGTATGCCACCAGACGGCGGGGCTTCGGCCCGTCAGCCCGACACAACGGACAGGCCGTCGTCACGTCCGCCCCTGCAGTCCAATCAATCAGCATGGAAAATCCTCGGCATTCGGCATCCGGGCAGGAGTCGGATGAAACGTTTCCTATCGAATAATATACGCCTGACGAAACGCACAGGCGCGACAGGATAATCAACCACCCCGACGCTTGCGATCATAGACTTGTTATTTTTTGACACGTTTCCCGCTCCACCACCGGGGGCAAGGATTCCGGCAGCCTTCACCGGAATGCCATTCAGGTGTCCATCAACGCCGCGATCTCATCGATCATGCGTTCGATGTCGAAATTCTGCCGTGCGAAAGCCTGAGCCACCGCACCGGCCTTGCGGGCCAGAATGCTGTCGTTGAGGAAGGTGAGCACCGCGGCGGCAAGCTGATCCGGATGTGCCGTGTCGAGCACCACACCGCTTTGCTCCGGAAGCATGGCATCCGCCACAGCGCCGGCCCGCCGGGCAACGACCGGAAGGCCGCTCGCCTGAGCCTCGATGACGACGTTCGGCACGCCTTCGCTGTGGGATGTCATCAGGAACACGTCGAACGCAGGCAGAACCGAATAGGCGTCGGCGACCACTCCGGGAAACAGGAATGCCGGAGTCAGCCCGGCCTCCTCGACCGCGTCCTTCATGGCTTGCGCCAGCGGACCGTCACCGATGACGACGAAGCGGGTGTCCGTCCGATTCCGGTGAACGGCAGATGCCACCTTCACCCAAAGCAAAGGGTCCTTCGGCGGCACGATGCGCATCATCACACCGACCACGGGAGTATCGCCTGCGATCCCGAGGATTCGGCGGGCCCGCTCACGGTCGTCCGGATCGAGGGCGGAGCGGAAGCCGGACATGTCGAACCCGCTGGGAATGACGGAAGATCTGGTGGACAGATCTACGCCCAGCCATTCCTGGTAATCGTCGATACAGGTCTGAGCCAATCCGGTGAGATGGACCTCCGGCCGCGTCAGAAGCTGCCGATAGCCCTCGCGGTACCAATGACAGGCGTCCTCATCGTCGATGAAGTCCGGCGGTTTCATATTGTAGGTGCCGATCAGCAGGCGGGGAACGCCGGTCAGAACCCCAGCTAAACCGGCGAGAAGGTTCGGCACCTCGAGATGGGCATAGACGACCGATGGCTTCCTATTGCGGAAATGATTGATCAGCCATTGCTGGGCGTTGGGCATTTGAAGCCAGGCATAAGGGACGTCGATGTTCTGCAGTTCCGGCTGAACGATCACGTCCGCACGCGTGAGCCCGGCTTCCCGCAGATAGAAGCTGCTGCCCCGTTCGTCCGAGCAATCGAAAAGCAGGAGTTCCACAGGACGCGGTGCAAGGCGGGCACGCAGGCGCTTGAACGCCATGGCCACCAGCCGCTCGGCACCGCCGCGCGCCAAAGTCCAGCTGACGAATACAATCGGCCCGTCCGGTCTCGGTACAGCGAGGGGACTGTTGCGTACGATCTGTTCAAGCACCTTCACGTCGGGAGTCGTGGCGGGTTGTGCCGGATCGACCATGACCAGCGCAAGGGCATCGCCCAGCGTGCCCACGTCGGTCATACTGCCCGACAGGCTCAAGCTTTCGGCACCGTCCATTCCGGACAGTCCGAAAGGTGCGAGCAGCTGGGGGTCACGACGTACGGCATCGAGTGCGTCCTTGACCAGTTCCACATTCCCCGGAAATGCTGCAAGGCCGGCTATGAGCACAGCTGCGGCCTCCTTCGGCAGTTCCGCCTTGATCAGGAGGCGGTAGCCGCACAGCGCCCCCGCCGGGTCGGAAACACCCTGGACGACGGACGCAGCCGCGGCCAGCACATGGTTGGGTGCTCCTCCCTCAATAAGCGCATGCGTCACAAGACGCACGAGCGGCGGCATGGTGATGCCAAGGAGCAGAACAAGCTCCGCTTCGGCCCTGGCCCAGTTCAGAGCACCCCGTTCGATCAGCAAGCTCAGGGTCTGCAGACGCAGATCCTCCGAGTTGGGATGATGGGCCCGGCCATGAAAAATGGTCCGCAGCGCCTTGTCGGAGTCGCCGAGCGACCGGTAAAGATACATGCAGCGCGTGAAAGCGAAAGCAGGGGGCTTCGGGGTCGCGATAAGCCGCTCGATCCATCGGATTGTCTCCGGGATGTCTCCCGCCCGTTCAGCGATCTGGCTGAGCGCGTCGAGCGCCACCACGTCCTCAGGAGAATCGGCAAGAAGCGCCTTGCAGAGACGCTCGGCCAGCCGGGTTTCATTTTCGCCGAGCAGGCGCGTGATGGCCTCATGCGCCGGCGCGGCATCGCCCGTATTCCGAAAGACATCCAACTGCGACCAGATCTCCGCTTCGCTCTGCACTGCATGAACACTCTGCATAAATCGACCGGCTTCTTTCCGAAATGGTTTGCCCTATCCGAGGATCGCCAAAAAAAATGACAACGCCGAAGATTGCGCAGAACCGCGCAACCAAGCGCCCGTTCCGGTTCCGGCGTCCTCGGCCTCAGGGTTATGCATCATCCTCTCGCGACGACGCCGGATTGCGGAGGAAAATCATGGTGGCTCAATAGTATGCGGGCAACGGCATCACTCACATTCCTGCGCCTGTAAGGTTCGGGAACCTCCCAGGCCGGAGCAAGCGCCAGGACGACGTCGACAGCCTGGAGGATTCCGTCTCGGGTCAGGCCGCTGATCATGTTGCTGCCGCAATCCAGGGTCTCCGGTCGCTCGGTGGTGTCGCGAAGCGTGACGTTCGGCGTGCCAAGGATCGCACATTCCTCCTGGACGGTTCCGCTGTCGCTGATCACGCATCTGGCGTTCTTCTGAAGCGCCAAGAAATCCACGAAGTTGAAGGGCGGCAGGTAGCGAACACCGCTGTCCTCCTCCTTCAATCCGAAAGCCGTCATCCGGGCTCTGGTTCGTGGATGGGTGCTGACAACGATTGGCATTCCATGCCGCTCGCGCAGCGCTGCGAGCGCATTCATGAGGATGCCGAGCCTCTCCTCGCGGTCGACGTTCTCGGCACGATGCATGGTCGCCAGCATGTAGCGGCCGCGCTCCAGCCCGAGCTGACCAAGCGCTTCGGCCTGTTCGAACCGGGGACGCCAGTGCTCAAGCACTTCGCAGATCGGATTTCCCGTGACGAAGATGCGGTTTTGCTGGATGCCCTCGCGCAGCAGATAGGCACGGCTGTGTTCGGTATAGGGCAGCAACACATCGCTGGAATGATCGACGATGCGCCGGTTCACCTCCTCCGGTACCCGGCTGTCGAAACAGCGGTTGCCAGCCTCCATATGGAAGACGGCGATGCCCATGCGCTTCGCCACCATCGCGGACAAGGCCGAGTTGGTGTCGCCCAGGATGAGGAGGCGGTCGGGGCGGTGTTCGAGAAATGCGCGTTCGCACCCCGTCAGGATCTGGGCAATCTGGTCGGCCGGCGATTTTCCCTGAACCCCGAGATAGAGATCGGGCTGCCTGAGCCCGAGCTGCTCGAAAAAGATATCGCTCAGTCCGGGATCGGAGTTCTGCCCGGTATGGACGAGAACATGATCGCACAGCCGATCGAGCTTCGGGATGATCAGGCTGAGGCGGATGATTTCAGGACGAGTGCCAAGGACGGTGATGACCTTCATCGCAGCAGCTCACCTTTCATTGCCGAGTCGTTTCCGACCATCAACCCGCGGCTGAGGAGGAGTTTTCTGACCTGAGCGGCATCCATCAGCGCCCCTGCCGAACTGTATTCGCCCAAGGCAGGCTCTTGGCCCACCCCGCTGGAGGGGATCTCCGGAATGTCGGGACGAATGACGATCTTGCCGTTGCTGTGTCGAAAGGCGCGCATCCCTTCCTCCTCGGACACGAGGATTTCATGAATCTTCTCGCCGGGCCGCACACCAATGACCTCGATCTCGACCTCACGGCCGTCGATCAGCTGTTCCGCCAGATCGACAACCCTGGCCGACGCTACCTCGGGCACATAGATTTCGCCGGCCTTCGCGTGCTCGATAGCAGAGAAGACGATATCGACGGCATCGTCGAGGCTCAGGAGGAAACGTGTCATCTCCGCACTGGTGACGGTCAGCGGGCCTCCGGTGAGGATCTGATGATGGAACAGGGGAACGACCGAGCCGCGCGAAGCTAGAACATTGCCATAGCGAACGATGACGAAACGGGTGCTGGGACAGC
This sequence comes from Azospirillum sp. TSH64, assembly GCF_003116035.1. Classification (GTDB taxonomy): domain Bacteria; phylum Pseudomonadota; class Alphaproteobacteria; order Azospirillales; family Azospirillaceae; genus Azospirillum. The sequence continues at coordinate 6,011,992 of NZ_LGQW01000015.1, read as the reverse complement.
TGAGATTGGCCGCAATGAACACGCGCTCCTGCAGCGATTTGGTCATGCCCATGACGTTGACTGGCTTGACCGCCTTGTCGGTGGACACCCCAACCACCGCCTCCACGTCGAGGCGCAGATCGCGGATCGCCCGCACAATATTCTCGGCGCCGCCGACATTGGTGGCAATAGCCTCGGACGGGAAGTACTCACAACTCGGCACCTGCTTCAGCGCAGCCGTGTGGATCACCACATCGATTCCGTGCAAGGCCCCGGCAACGCTGTGAAAGTCGCGCACATCGCCGATGCGGAACTGCAGGCATTCACGGGCGGCGAGAGCCAGCGCCGCTTCGCCTGGGGTCCGTGCCGTTGCGTAATGCACGCGCATGGAGTGATGCTTCGCCTCGTCGCGGGAGAAGACGACGATCTTGCGCGGCCGCCGGTCCACATCCTCGAGCAGGCGGCGGACCAGGGTCTTGCCGAGCGATCCGGTGCCGCCCGTGATCAGGACCGCCTTGCCAGTCAACGGCATGACTTGTTCTCCTCGGCGCGGGCCTGCTGTATCATATCGCTCCATCCGGGAGGGGCATAGCTGAAGGTCCGGCGGAAGAGGCTGGAATCGAGCGATCGGTCCAAGAGGAACGAATCGTCAGGCATGATCGGAATTGAGTGGTCATAGTTTGCAGAAACGAGCCGCAGCAGATCATATTTGCTTATCGGAGCCGCAGACACATGGTAAAGGCCCTCCGCCTGCGGGTACCCGACCAGCAGATTTTCGACGATCCGCGCCAATTCGACAGTGGTCACGCCGGAGAATATCGCAGAGCTGAAGCCTTTTACCGCCTCCTTTTGGTGGAGGAACCATTCAAGAAGCCCATGCCTGGTGTTGAGTTCGCGCCCGATGATCGAGGTCCGCAGCGTCAAACACCCAGGAGCGTTGACTTCGCCCAGCAGCTTGGTCATGCCATAGACGTCGACAGGATCGGGCTGGTCATCTTCGGTATAGTTGCCGCGACGACCTGAGAAGACGCAGTCGGTGCTGATATGCACGAATCGCGCGCCGGCCGTCCGGCAAAGACTGGCGAGCTGATGGGGGGCTACGCTGTTGACGATGCTAGACGCCACGACCGACTGCCCCATCGGCTTCTGCTTCACCAAGCCCGCGCAGTTTAGGACGGCATCCGGCTTGAACCGAATGAAGACGTCCATGACATCCGTCAAGTTGCATACATCGACATTCGGAAAACACATGTCTGACGGCAGCGCATCGGGCGGGGCATTGCCGCGAACGGTATACGCGACATTGTGATTTTTAAGAAAATGCAATACCATTCGGTGTCCCAACATTCCGTTTCCACCGAGAATCAGTATATTCATTTCCTCACCACTCCTTTTTCTTCCATACGATTATTGTCCATCCTTGCCATCCGATGCCGGATGTCCTTTCCTTCACAATTTTCTCGGTTGGACTATCATCAAACCCCTACAAATTAAGTTCCGTTTCCTACCACAGTTCCCCTCATTCCGCGTAATAGGGAGGGTGGTTTCTTAAAGCTTTTTCCCCAGCGGCCGATGTAGTGACGGAACACAAAAAGCGAACCTAGGGAAAATTCAACTCCAAAACGTCTTCTTGCGCCGCACAAACCTAGATGAAATTTATTCAGAGCAAATGCACGCGCCATTTCTTGACGTCATCCACAATCTCGCAAAATTCTTTACTGAGATACACGGAATAAACTTGGAACCATCAGAGAAAGTACAGTCGATACTCAGCTCAATATTCAATGGCGGTAAGTAACAATGCATGACCTCCGCGAATCGTGGGCGGACTATACGACATGAGAGCCTCGGCAGGTAGAGCTAAAACCCATTTTAGCTCGAAGAATTCCAGCGTGACCTTGACCAGTCGGTTATAATCGCCTGGCTTATGTTGAGTTTGAACACATTGGGCAGATCGAAGAGGCGCCGTTCGGTCAGCGCCACGCATGGTGCCACGCAAGCGCTATTCGAACGTCCGGTAGTGTTGCTTGAGGATGCGTCAGTCAAACTTATGCACCTCCCGATTTCAATGCACTTAATATGCGGTGGGCATGCCGTTAAACGATCTGGGAGTCTCAGCCCTCTCCGCTTCATGAATTCATAGTTCATCACCAAGAGATTAATCTGAATACATTTTGTTTTCGTTCAGTATCTCAAAATTTCTCCCAAATTTATTATATCTACCTATTCAGATATTCATGCATGATGCTATATAATTTACAATTGTTACAACTTGATCAATTTCTTATGCGGTGCGACTTTCTTGCAAAACGATCATTTTTCTTGCAGATACGAGGGAGCGCTGATACCCATTGGACGCTATATAGTTTTGAAGACGCGTTGAACCGAGTTGATTTTGATCCAAGGGGAGTAAGATAGCATGGCGGTGGATGTTACCCTCTCTGGCGGCAATGTCTCGAACCCCGAAACCATTGGGGTGAGTTCCTCCGTCATCGGAGCCGTGCTGTCGAACCCCGCCCTGATTCCACAGACCCAGCAGGGTCCCATCTACGTCGCGACCGGACAGGGCAGCGTCACCTCCACCAACATCGACGGCTCCGCCTTCGTCGTGACGGAGCGAGTCCTCGCTGTTACTGTCACGGGGTCGGCGGCGACGAACCAAATCATCGCCGGCAACGACGTCACCGGAACCACGATCAACACGACGACCGGGACCGGCACCGTGATCGCTGGCAATGCCAGCACGCAGGTCGGTCTGGTCGGCGACCAGAACGGGAATGGCGGCAGCTACGTCGTTTATGGCGGACCGCAGAATGACACCGTCCTCGCCTCCTCCGGCAGCAACACGATCACCGGCGGCGCTGGTTCCAATGTCTTCGGCCTGGCTGGCGGCAACAACGCCGTTTACGCGGCCGGCAACGACACTGTGTTTGCTACTGGCGGCACCAACCTGATCGGCGGAGGCACCGGCAACAGCACCATCGTCGCGTCGTCCGGCACCAACACAATTTTCGGCGGCAACGGCACCAGCAACATCTTCGCTCAAGGCGGCCAGTCGACGGTCTTCGCCGGCTCCGGCGTCAACCAGGTCTTCGGGATCGACAACAATGCCCTTTACGCAGTCGGCGGCAGTTCGTCCACCAACACGGCCACGATCGTCGGCGGCAATGCCAACGACACGCTGTTCGGCGGAACCGGCAAGAGCGTGATGTTCGGCGGCGGCGGTGAGAACCTCTTTGCCTTTAGCACCGTGTTCGGCGGCGGGCAGACGGTCATTGGCGATTTCAACGCCAGCGGCGCCAACAACAAGATTCTGATCCAGGGTTATTCGGGTGTGACATCAGCGTCGCTTCTGTCGAACGCGACCGTCACCGGCGGCAACACCGTCATTACGCTGACGGATAACACCACCATCACCGTCGCCGGCGTGACCAACCTGTCCCAGAATTCGATCATCGTACAGTAAGTCCACTGTAGCGGTCCTTCAGTCGTTACCGGCAAAGGACCGCCCTTGGCAGGAAGCGTCCACGTGAGCGTCCGGCAACCTTGTTTGTCTTGAGACTTGTGCGACCGTTTTATAGAAGATGGTGGATTTCGAGAGACTGTTCGCCGAATGCCGTCTGGCCGACGCTGAATCCCTGGCGACCCGCCGTTTGGGACAGAATCGCTGGCATGAAGAGGCTTTGACCGTCCTGGCGCGCTGCGCGCTGGCCCGTGGAAATTACGAAGCCGCCTTATCATTCGCCGACCGTAACCGGCGCCTTGAGCCCAAGCGCCTGTCTTTCGCCTGCTTCCTCAGCGTGATCGAACTGGCGCGCGGAAACGCCGCCGCGGCCCTCCAGGCGCTCGACGATTTCCCGGCAGAGTGCCTGAGCGCGGAAGCTGTGGTTGCGCGCACGCGGGCATTGATGCTTCTCGGCAAACAAGACGAGGCACTCGACCACGCGGCGCTGATCCTGCAGCGTTTTCCTGCTTTCCAGACTCCCTTGTGCGTCGACCTGCTGAACGAGGTCACCGTCGCCTGCGCTTCTCCCGGCTGGGTAACGCCCGATCTTGACGGTAGGCTGAAGGGAACCTTGCACCCGTCCGTCTTTTCACCGTCGGAACGATTCGCCATCTTGCGGCTCGTGATCGAGGGAACAGTCGCTTTCGATCTGCCAACGGACGAATTCGCCAGCCGCTTCGGCGACATGGGTCCGCCGGGCTCCGCCCTGCCCTTCCACATTGCCGATCACCGGGTTGATCCAGGAAGCAGATTTGCGCTGTTTTTCGACGGGCGGCGCCTGCTCGGTTCAGGTGAGGCGCCCGATCACGTTCGGCCGGAAGGCGACTGCTCGATCGTCGAGGATCTGCTTTCAGGCTGGGTTTGGCTGCCGTCCTTGCCGGACAAGCGGCTGGCAGTCCGGGTTTCGGACCAGGGAGGACGGCAAGTCACGATTCAGGCCGACCGCCTGAACCCGCTTTTGCGCCGCAACAACATCGGTGACGGGAGATACGGCTTCTCCCTGGACCTGCGTCAGGCCGGGCTGCGACCGGGCCAGATCACCGCCTGCGCAGGCATCGATGGCCTGACGCCGGGTTCCGGAAAATGGTCCGGAGGGGCTGCCGGCATGGCGATCGGCGACGCTCTGCCATGGAGCGCCACGCCGGCTCGCCCGGCAAGGATTGCACTGACGCCCCGCCCAGAGGTGACAGCAGGTCCGGCCCGGCACGCCGACCGGATGGCGCCGCCGCCTGCCGTGCACATCGACGTCATCATTCCGGTTTACCGAGGGCGGGAAGAGACGCTGGCCTGCATCGAGTCGGTTCGAGGCAGCGTGACCGGACCGGTGCAGATCATCGTCGTCGACGATGCCAGCCCGGACGCGGCGCTGTCGGACGATTTGAGGCGCCTGGCTGGAGATGGCGTCATCCATCTCTTGGTGAATGACCGGAATCTCGGCTTTCCGAGATCCGTCAATCGGGCATTGTCGCTGCATCGCGGACACGACGTTGTGCTGTTGAACAGCGACACGGCGGTCAGCGGCGACTGGCTGGCGCGCCTTCGTCTCGCCGCCTATTCCCGCCACGACATCGGAACGGTCACGCCGCTGTCGAACGATGCGGAGATCCTGAGCTATCCATTGGCGCCGGCCCACCGCCGCGTTCCCGACACAGAAGAAGCTGCGGCGCTGCATCGCCTCGCCCGCAGCCAGAATGATGCCATCAGGATCGAAGTCCCGACCGCGGTGGGGTTCTGCACCTACATTCGTCACGACTGCCTCGCCGCGACCGGGTTGCTGGACGTCGCGCTGTTTGGCCGGGGCTATGGCGAGGAGAACGACTTCTGCCTCCGCGCCAGCGCGCTTGGATGGCGCCATTTGGCCGCAGCCGATGTCTTCGTCGCCCATGTCGGCGGCCGTTCCTTCGGGCGGCGGAAGGCGGTCCTGTCCGAAACGAACCTGGACACGCTCAACCGGCTACATCCGGGCTATGACGGGCTGATCCGGCAATTCCACCGCGACGATCCTCTGTCCGGGGTCCGCCGCCGCCTGGATCTCGCCCGTCATCGTGCCCGCCTTAGGGAAAGCCCTCCCGCTAAGCCCACGGTCCTGATCGTCACCTTCGGCAGAGCCGGGGGCGTGGCGCATTTCGTTTCTCGCAGGATTGAGACCCTCAAGAACGAGGGGCGGCGCGTCGTGGTTTTGACCACTGCCAGCAGTCTGCCCGGAGATGTGCGGCGGTGCCGCGTAGAGGATCGGGACCAGCCCGACCTCCAGGATCTGGTCTTCCAAACCAGCAACGAATTCGACCTGCTGACCGACTTTCTCAAAGGACTTCGCCTGGACTCCGTCGAGGTGCAGCACTACCTGGACCACGACCCTGCCGTGCTGGACCTGCTGGGTCGGCTGGGAGTTCCCTACGACGTCTATGTTCACGACTACAGCTGGTTCTGTCCGCAGATCGTCATGATCGACGCATCTAACCGCTATTGCGGCGAGCCGGACTTGGCGGCCTGCGAAAATTGCGCCCTGACGACACCACCCGCGACCGGCGAGAGGATTTCCGTAGCGGCGTTGCGCAAGCGGACCGCGCATGTCCTGCACGGTGCCCGGCGCGTTGTCGTGCCGAGCCACGACGTCGCCGGCCGCGTCCGCCGCCACGCCCCCGCCGCGCGTCTGTCGGTGGTGCCCTGGGATGCGGTGCGTCCGCCAACATGTCCCGCTCCGGTCCAGGCATCGGCCGCCAACGGTCGGTGGCGGGTCTGTGTCATCGGCGCCATCGGCGCTCACAAGGGCCACTCGGTGCTGCTCGATTGTGCCTTGGATGCGGCAAGGCGCGACCTTCCCCTCGAATTCGTCGTCGTCGGCTATACCCTGGACGATACGGCGCTTTTTGAAACGGAACGCGTATTCGTCACGGGCCCCTTCTCCGAAGAAGAGGTGACGGACCTCGTCCGTCGCGAGCGCGTGCATCTGGCCCTCTTCCCGTCCCTGTGCCCGGAAACCTGGAGCTACGCGCTGTCCCATGCGTGGGCCTCCGGCCTGACGGCGGTGGGTTTCGATATCGGCACCATAGCGGAGCGTATCAGGGAGTCAGACGGCTATGTCATGCCTTATGACCTGACCGCCGAGGCAATCAATGACCGGCTGATGGCGATCCTGGCGGAAGCCGTTCCGCTGCTGCCCGGCCGAATGGACAATCGAAAATCCATTGGCAAGATCGCCGAGAACGCTGCCTTGGATGCTGCCGGGCTCCATTCCTTCTCCGGCGAGTCATCACTTGTGCAGGACATCCGCATCATATTTTCAAGCGCGAAGGATTTAGCGAGCATGCCACCGTTCCAGACTTCCGATACCCAGGCACCGGCACAGTATGCGGCCTCGGCCCAGTTGATCACCTTCCATCCTGGCGTCTATGCCGTCACGGTGGTGCGCGGGGAAGCCACGGGGATCGGCGAGAACGGTATGCTGCCGATTCCCAGCATCCACCTGACTCCGCTTCCGGCCACGGCCGCGAACGTCCAGATGCTTGGAGACGGATGGTTGTTTAAAACCGCCGACGCGGTCGCGATTAAGGTTTCCGGCTCGCCTTCGGATGTTCTTCTCACCTCCTATCAGAGGACGGGCGACGGTCGCAGTTTGGGCGTGCAGATCACTCGGATCGACAGCAGCCCGTCCAAGGCACCGCAAACGCAGCCGAAGCCCCCTGCGGTGATCCGCACAAAAATGCTGGCCCATGTGCAGAACCGTGGCGACATCGAGGCACCGGACGGCGGATGGGCCGGCGCGCCGGATCAGAAGTTCGCCATCGAAGGATTCTCCATCACGCCTCTTGATGGGATGCCGGCCGACTTCATCGAATACAAGAGCCTGAACCTCAATGGGCAGGAAACCCCCTGGGTCGGCGGCGGCAGCCTGTGCGGCAGCCGTGGCTTGGGCATTCCGCTGACCGGGCTGGCCATCCGCCTGAAGGGTATGTTCGCTGAACGCTTCGACTGCGCCTATGAGATCGTCTTCCTGAGCGGCGCCCGCAGCCCGGTCCTGACCAATGGCCAGCCCTATCGGTCGGATATCAGCGCGGACCCCATCCTGGCTTTCACGCTTCGGATTGTCGAACGGGCTCCCGCCCTGCCAGCGCCGAGCTTTTCCTGATGCATGGGACGACCGCGAAGGCACAGGCAAGGCCCCGAAGCACGACAAACGCGGGGCTCCGGTGATGAGGCTGCTGAACATCGGTTGCGGTCCCCCTGGGCCTTCGCGCGTCGACCGTCTGTTTCCCGCTCCGGACTGGCAGGAAACCCGCATGGACCTGGACCGGCGGACTGGTCCGGACATCGTAGGCTCGATCACCGACCTGTCGATGCTTCCGGATTGTTCATATGATGCGGTCTGGGCCTCGCATCTGCTCGAACATCTGTACCGTCACGAGATCCTCGGGGCGCTGCGCCAGTGCTGGCGGGTGTTGATGCCCGGCGGCGCCCTGGTCGCGGCGGTTCCGGATCTGCAACGCGTCTGTGAACTGGTGGCGGCCGACCGGCTGGAGGAAACGATCTACACCGTCCCGGCCGGTCCGATCACGGCGCACGACATCATTTTCGGCTTCGGCACCGCCATCTCATCCGGAAACAGCTTCATGGCTCATCGCTGCGGCTTCACGCCGACCGTGCTGTGCCGGGACCTGCAGGGCGCCGGCTTCGATCCGATCCTGGTGCGCCGCCAGTCCATCCTGGAACTCTATGCCGTCGCCTACCGTCCGTCCTCCGACGGGCGGTACATCAACGGTCCATTCTCCTCGGCTTCCGGCGCCGCATGAATTTCCTTTTCATCCACCAGAATTTCCCTGGGCAGTTCCTTCATCTCGTGAGGCACCTGGTTCAGCAGGAGGACCACCGTGTCACCTTCATCACGCAGTCCAACGGCAATCGCATCAACGGCGTCGACCTGATCGTCTATCAGACCTTCCGCGAATCCTCGCCGCAGACCCACCATTACCTATCCGACCTCGAACGGGGCGTCATCGCCGGCCAAGCCGTCTATGAGATCGGGCTTGGCCTGAAGAAGAACGGGTACCGGCCTGACGTTGTGATCGGACATTGCGGCTGGGGCGAGACCTTGTACGTCAAGGACGTCTGGCCCGACGTGCCAGTGCTGGGCTATTTCGAGTTCTACTATCTGTTCAGCGGGGGCGACATAGGCTTCGACCCCACCACACCGATCCATATCAACGACGCCCCCCGGATCCGAACCAAGAACGCCATCAACCACCTGAGTTTCGACAGCGTCGATTGGGGACTCACCCCCACCCGCTGGCAATGGTCGCTTTATCCGGACCGCATGCGCAGACGCATCAGCATCATTCATGAGGGGGTCGACACCGATATCGTCCGCCCCGAACCGGACGCCTGGATCATGCTCGCTGACGGACGGCGGCTGACGCGGTCCGACCGGATCGTCACCTATGTCGCCCGCAACCTGGAGCCCTATCGCGGCTTCCATATCTTCATGCGCGCCCTGCCCCGGATCCTGCACGACTGGCCGGACGCGCAGGTCCTGATCGTCGGCGGCGACGGCGTCAGCTATGGTCCCCCCCCTCCCCCGGGCAAGACGTTCCGTGAACTCATGCTGGGCGAACTGGGTTCGATCGACCTCTCACGCGTCCATTTCGTCGGCAGCCTGCCCTACGCACGCTATCTGAACGTGCTCCAGATTTCTGCGGCCCATGTCTACCTGTCCTATCCGTTCGTGCTGTCCTGGTCCTGCCTGGAAGCGATGGCGGCTGGATGCGCGGTAATCGGTTCAGCGACCATCCCGGTCGAGGAGGCCGTGGTCGATGGCGAGACTGGCCTGCTGTTCAATTTTTTCGACCCCGATGCTCTTGCCGGGCGGGTCGGCGAAGTGCTGGGCCACGAGGACCGCATGCGGGATATGCGCGACCGCGCGCGTCAATATGCGGTCCAAAATTACGACGTGAAGCTCGTAACGCTTCCACGACAACTAGAACTGATACAAAATGTTTCTGTTGGCAATCTATCAGGGTATGATACAACGAAATTCTTATAGCTTCCGCTGCTCTTTCGCCGACCGAATGAAAAATCCAAACAACAATCATAAATGGGCGTAATGAAAAAAGATAGGAGCGGCGCAATGCGATGTGGATTATATTTTATATTTTGTTTTTCGTATTGTTATTAGGGTTATTCTCGTCTTTTTGGCTCACAATACGGAAAACAAGAGATGCCATCTCTTAGCACGATCAAATGTCTAGTGACAGGCGCCGGCGGCTTCATCGGAAGCCACCTTGCCGAGGCGTTGGTGCGGGAGGGGGCATCAGTGACCGCCCTGGTTCGCTACAATGCGCAGGGCGCGATCGGCAACCTGTCGCACGCGGCGGCCGATACGGTCCGCGACATGCGGATCGTTTTCGGCAATGTCGAAGATTCCGAATTCGTCGATGGCTTGGTGCGCGATGCGGACATCGTGTTCCATTTGGCCGCCCTGATCGGCATCCCCTATTCCTATGCGGCGCCGCGCAGCTATCTGCGCACCAATGTCGAAGGAACGCTGAACATCCTGGAGGCGGCCCGACGGCACGGCACCCGCCGCCTGATCCACACCAGCACCTCCGAGGTTTACGGCTCCGCCATCCGCACCCCAATGGACGAACAGCATCCATGCCGGGGCCAATCCCCCTACTCGGCATCCAAGATCGGTGCGGACCGTTTCGCCGAAAGCTATTTCCGCTCCTTCAACCTGCCTGTGGTGACAATTCGGCCTTTCAATACATTCGGCCCCCGCCAATCGGCGCGCGCCTTCATTCCATCGGTAGCCTCCCAGGCGCTGAGCGATCTCTCATCGGTGCGGGTCGGCTCGCTGGACACGGTCCGCGACATGACCTTCGTCGAAGACACCGCGGCCGGCTTCATCGCCGCAGCGACGGCCGCCGGGGTGGAGGGGGAAGAGATCAATCTCGGCACTGGTACGGGCTACACCATGCGTGAGATCGCCCTGCGCATCCTGGCGCTGTCCGGACGCGGAGAGAACAGCCTCCAAGAGGAAGAGGCGCGCATCCGGCCGGCCGCCAGCGAGGTGAACAAGCTGATCTCGGACAATTCGAAGGCGCGCACCATGCTGGACTGGACCCCACGGTACGATCTGGACCAGGGATTGTCGCTGACCATCGACTTCATCCGTCGCAATTCTGCCCTCTACTCCACTGGACACTATGTGGTTTGAGCATCACAGCCTTCTTGTCAGACAATTAGCGGTACAGTGAGACATCGATGCATGCAGTCATCCTAGCGGGCGGGCGGGGAACGCGGCTGGCTCCCTACACCACGATTCTGCCGAAGCCGCTCATGCCGGTCGGCCAGATGCCCATCCTGGAACTTATTCTCCGGCAACTGCGTTCCCACGGATTCAGCGACGTAACGCTCGCGGTCGGCTATCTGCGCCACCTCATCAGAGCTTATTTCGGTGACGGAGAGCGGCTGGGACTCGACCTCGTTTACAGCGAGGAAACCGAGGCGCTCGGCACAGCCGGACCGCTTGCAAACATTCTGAACACCCTACCGGAAACGTTCCTGGTGATGAACGGCGATGTGCTGAGCGACATCAGCTACATCGATCTTTTCAACTGCCACCTGCGGGTGGGCGCGGCGGCCTCGATCGCCACCTTCGAACGTGAAACCAAAGTCGATTTCGGCGTCCTGCTGACCGATGAAAATGACAGGCTCGTCGAGTATCAGGAGAAGCCCGTCTACCATCATCGCATCAGCATGGGCATCTACATTCTCCAGCGCGAGAAGATCCGTCCGCTGCTGATCTCAGGCCATTATCTGGACATGCCGGATCTCGTGCGCGCCCTTGCGGAGCGGGGTGAGATCGTCCATTGCTACAAGGCCAACGGAATGTGGCTCGACATCGGTCGGCCGGACGATTACGAGTCTGCCCAGACATTGGCCGAGCAATGGACCGTCGACACCGCCGCGCGCTGATGCCGCCCGCCTGCCCCACACTTCTGGGATTTTCCCGTTCCATATCGCTTCGGATGTGACGGATGCGTTTGATCGTAACCGGTGCGCACGGTTTTATCGGGACATGGGCGACGGCGGAACTCCGGCGCCGCGGCCATGAGGTTCTGACGGTTGGCATCAACACTCCGAGCCGTATGCCCCGACCGGAGGCGCGCTATGACGGCATCCTGTCCATAGACCGGCCAGGGGAGGATTTTGCCGTCCTATTGGCGGACTGGCGGCCGGACGGCATCCTTCATCTGGCCGGCACCGTTGATGCCTCCAAACCGGAAAAGTTGTTCGCACTCAATGCCGGCTATGCGGCTATTCTGCTCGAGGCGCTGGCCCGGTCGGAATTTCGCCGGTGCCCGCTCGTCCTGGTCGGCAGCGCGGCCGAGTATGGGCCCTTGCCGAACAGCCTCGTCCCCCTGGATGAGACGGCGCCCACAGAGCCCCGCAGCCTTTACGGCATCAGCAAGCTGGCACAGAGCCGGATCGGGCTTGCCGCCGCCAGATGTGGGCAGCCCGTGGTGGTAGCGCGCCCGTTCAATGTAATTGGCGCCGGAATGCCAAGTATGTTGAGCCTGCCCAGCTTTGCCCAGCGGATCGCGGCGGCGGACACGATGGGACGGCCGCTGCCGGCCGGCAACCTGAACGCGGTTCGCGATTTCATCTCCGTCCAAAGCACGGCCGAGGCCCTGGCGACCCTACTGGAATGCCCGGGCATCCATGGCCGTGTCGTCAATCTTTGCGGTGGACGGCCCTACCGGATCGGTGACGTGGTCGACCGCATGATCCACCTGAGCGGCAAAGCGGTCAACGCCGACATCTCGAACAGTTGCGACGGCATGACCGACATCGCTTACGGCGATCCAAGTCTCGCCGCCTCGCTGACCGGATGGCGGGCTCCGCCGCTGCGCGACGCCGACCTTCTGGCGGTGATGCGTGAGCACGGATGCCCGCTTGGCAACGGCGAGGAGGATGCCCCGGTGCCGGTGCTGCAGTCCAGCGCCATTCCCTTCCAGCCGACGCCCTGAAACCACGCGAGCCGAAGGCAGCCGAATGTTTCCTTCCGCCATTCACGATCACCATCTCAGCATCGTGGTCTGCGCCAGCCGCGAGGGCAACCTGCTGCACCGCACATTGGCAACCCTGTCCGATGCCATGGCCGATGCGACGCTGGGCGGTTTCCGGTGCGAATTGCTGATCGCCCTGCACAGGGCGGACGAACGGACGGCAGCCCTAGCCCATGACCGCAGAGACACGACAGCCAGGGTGATCGATCTCGGCGCCGTCGACCGGACCGAAGCCCGGAACGCCGCCGTGCAGGCCGCCACCGGTTACTCAATCGCCTGGCTGGATGCGGGCGATGTCTGCTCGAGCGGCTGGCTCCGCGCCGCCGCAGAACGAACGATCCACGACGACCGGGGCATCGTGTGGCATCCCGAGCACTGCGTCCTGCTGGCGGAGAGCTTCGCGGTGACGGCCTGCCACGACCGTGTGGACGCCAGCCGGGAGCCGGCGACCTATTTCTGGGCGCCGCCCTATCCTTATGCGATGATCGCCCCGCGCGGCCTCCATCTGCAGTTCCCCTTCCGCCCTCATGACTTGGTCAACGGCTATCTTGGGGGCGACTGGCTGTGGATGAGCGAGACCATCCGCGCCGACGTGCCACATCTGACCATTCCACGCAGCATGGTCGCTCTTATCCCCGACGCGCCTCCGGACCGCATCAATTTCGGGCCGCCGCCGGAGGGAATGCGCCTGGGTCCGGTGCGGCGGGACTGAAGCCGCGTCGCGGAAGCAATGACAACGACGCCGCACGTCTTGCAATGGGCGGCACAGCGGGTGCAACAGGATCGATGATGCGTGTCCCTTCCTTTTTCGGCTTTGGGCATTTGAAGACGGCGTTCCTTGCGAGCAAGGCAGCTCCCTATCTCTACGCCGCCGTCCCCCATGCCGCCTCCTCGGGCACGATGCGGCGCCTGTGGTCGCTGGAACACCGTTACGGCTTGGTAGGAGCGCCGGCGCCGGCGGATTACCGCAGCCTGCAGGACCGGAATGCCGGGATGCAGCCCTGGACCAGCATCGTCGGAGGCGAGCCGCACCGCTTCGTCGAACGATGCGAGGGAGGGGTGCGCTTCGCCTTCGTTCGCAATCCCTATCAGCGCCTGCTGTCCGCTTATCGCGCACACATCGCAACCGATACCGTCGTCGGCCGCGCTTTCCGCAGGATTGCCGGACGGGCGGCGACGGAAGAGATCGGATTCGACCTTTTCGTCGCACTGCTGGAAGCCATGCCCGAGCACAAGCGCTTCCCGGCCTTCGCGCCGCAGTCGGACTGGCTGCTCACCGACGACATTCCCTATCACCTGATCGGCGCGATCGAGCGTTACGACGCCGACTATGCGGCAATCACCGCCCGCATCTCCGCCCCTGACGCGGCGGATCACACGGTGCGCTACGGATTCGATGCGGGTTTCTCCTGCCCGACACCGACACGGGACGCCATCCTGCGCCTTTATGGCGGGGATTTTTCGGTGTTCGGCTACGATACCGATCCGGCGGCCATCGGCAGGCCGCCCCACGCCTCTGTCGAACGGCACAAAAGCGGCTCACTGTATTTCAAACCCTTCTGGTTCCTGGTAGATAGCCGGATCCAGCTTATGATGGGAAACCGGAGCGTCGCCGTTCTTCAGATCGAGAACGTGATCGAGAATGGCGAAGCCGGCCAAGCCGGACGGATGCCAGCTCTGCGGCTGGACCTGGCGCGGATCCATCTGGAAGCCGGAAGCATTGAGGCGGCGGCGGCGCTGCTGGAGCCGGTTTCCCGCGGCACGGAGCGCAGCAGCCTGCTTGCCGACATCCATCTGCGCCGTCACGCTCCGGAAGACGCATTGGCGGCCCTCAGGGACGGGATGGAACACGGCGTCCAGGACGCGTCCTATCTGCATGAGTTGGGGCGGCTCAGCGTCATGCATCATGATGTCGACCCGGTCCTGCATGCCGGACGCGCCATCGTCGCCACCACGCCACCTGGCAGCACGCGCAACTGGTTGCTCGACGCACTGGTGGACAGCCTCACCCATGCGAACGCCACCAAGTTCGCGCTGGCCGTTCTCGACGAGTTGGAGGGCGTCGAAGACGGCGGTTACGACATCGCCGGTAAATTGGCGGGACTGAACAAGCCGCGCAGCTGGCTGTCGGTCCAGCCCCCCGCTTCCGCAGGCAGCCCGCCCCGCCGGGTGGTCGCAGACGGCGAATTGCGGCGGCTGGCCGAGGAAACCGCGACGGCCATGGAAACTTTGCGCCGCGACCTGCTGCGCAAGGTTCTGGAGACCTATCCCCATCTGTTCGACGCCGACCATTACAGCCGCCGCTGTGCCGACCTCCCGAGAAGCGGCCTGTCGGCGGTCGAGCATTACATCAGGATCGGCAGCCGCCGGCCGGACGGCGAGGCCAACCGCTATTTCAACAACGGCTTCTACACCCATCATATGGCCCGCACCGACATGGGCCACCTGGACCCGCTGGTCCATTACGTCCTGGACGGCGCACCGAACGGCATCGATCCCGGACCGCATTTCGAGAGCGACCGTTTCTTGCGGCAGCGGCCAGACCTGCAGGGAAGCACAGCCAATCCGCTGAACGAATTCCTCGCGCAGGACGCCGACAGCCGAGGCTATTTCGGCGCGCTGCCCGAGCATGTCCTGACCGGCATGAAGGCGCTGTCTCTGTACGACAGAGCGCTGTTTCCCCAGGACTGGCTGATCGGCCAGGACACCGCCCCACCCGCTTTCCTCATCGCGGCCAAGCGGCAGGGAGAGGTCTACGGACGCCTCGACCGGGATCTTCCCGACGGCTTCACCCATCTCGTGCTGGTGCCATGGGTCGCCCATCCGGGCGGGGCCGACCGCGTCAGCACCCATGTCCTGCGTCTGCTCGCCGAAGAGCTGGGTCCGCGAAAGGTGGTCGCCATCGGCACGGACCGTCCGGGCCAGGACGGTTTCCCGCTGCCTGCCGGTGTGACGATCCTCTCGCTCATGGATTATGACGCCACGCTCACGGTGACCGAGCGCGTTGAGATCATCGAGCGCCTGATCGTGGAGCGGCGGCCGAAGGTCACCTTCGTCCAGAATTCGGATGTTGCCTGGACGCTGCTGGCGGAACGCGCCGAGCGCCTGCGTTCCGTAACCGCGCTGTATGCCTTCCTGTTCGGAGCGGGCTTCAGCGAGGATGCCGGCCCGGTCGGCTTCCACAACCGGCTCGGAAAATGCCTGGACGCCATGACCGCGCTGATCACCGACAACACGCGCTTTCCCGGCCTGCTGCCGAGACTGCTGCCGATGCTGCCGGCGGATGCGGCCAAAATCCACACGATCTTTACCCCCCGCTCCACCGACCTGGACCTGCACGCCCCCAACCCGAGAAGACGGCTGCGGCGGGCTCTGTGGATGAGCCGCTTCTCCAGCGAAAAGCGCATGGACGTTCTCGGACGGATCGCCGCCGCAACGCCGGACCGCGAATACGCGGTCTATGGTGCGCAGAACCCATTTCTGCCGCCAGTCGACATCGACTTCCTGCGGGAGCTTCCGAATGTCACGGTCCATGGATATTTCCGTGACCTGACGGCCGTCGCGTTCCAGAACTGCGACGCCTTCGTCTACACCTCCGATGCCGACGGTCTACCGCTTGCGCTGATCGAGGCGACAGCCATGGGATTGCCGATCATCGCCCCGGACGTCGGCGGGATCTCGGACATGATCACATCCGATACCGGCTGGCTTGTCTCGGGCCCAGACGCCGTCGACGAATATGTGGCCGCCCTGCGCGAGATCGAAGCCAAGCCCGATCTGGTGCGCCTGAAAGTCTCGACGGCACAGGATCTGCTGATGACGCGCCACAGCTGGTCCGCCTTCAGGGACGCCTACCGGCGTGTCCCCGGATTGCTTCCCTCACAGCACATGCCCGCCCAGAGCACCATGTCCCCCAGGATCACAGCCGTCAGTCTGGGCGAGGATTGCCAGAGCACCTTCCAGATCAGGCGCTATCTGAAGGAACATGTTCCCGTTCCAAGTGGCTGGATCGATACCGCGTCGGAGAGCGCACCCCAGGGCTTCATTCCCTTTCCGCTGGATTGGCTGATAACCCCCCTGCAGTCCCTGCTGCAGGCGATCGACAGCGATTTCAGCGGCTTCCTGCTTCGCGACAATCTCGAATTCGTGGACGTTGAACCGGCACCCTATATCCTCGACAAAGGATACGGGACCATTTTCTATCATTTTTTTGACAGAAATGAGAACTTCCTGAAAGATTATGAAATAGTTGCCGCGAAGTTCGAAAAATCTCTAAAGAACTGGCGGGAAACCCTGCACAGTGGAAAGAAAATCGTCTTTGTCCGGCAAACCCGCTACTCCGGCCACGGCGCCAGGGAGATCGCATCCACCATCGAACGCGCATTTCCCGGTTTGACCTTCGTACTGCTCGTCGCCTCGGAACTGATCGACGAGAACAGCGTGGAAGGCAACATCGTGTACCGCAGCATACCGCTGATTCCTGGTAACTGGCAGGGGTACAATGGTTTGTGGGATGAGGCTCTCGATTTCTGCTGGCATCTTCTGGGGGAAAACGGATCGCGGGTCACTGCCGCAGCCTGACGCAGGAAAAGGCTCTGTTGCAAAGTTGACAGGCCGGCGGCGGAATGGCTGGATGTTAAATAGAACCAAGCGGTGTCGGACTTGAAGGGACATCACCCCGAAGGTGAGATCATGCTCTGCGCTGCGCGCTGGTACCAGCGATATGGCATCGGCTGCCACGATCTCGCGCAGAGGCCGACCACCGCGAGCTGAAGCAGTTGATCCGCCCGGCACGGGGCCTCATCAAGACCCTGAAAACGGCCACTGCGACGATCAAGGGATTTTGCGGTGATGCGGGCCCTTAGCAAAGGCCAAGAAGCGTCCAGCGTCAAATTCACCCATGACATGAAAGGCGAAGCGCGCCTTGTCGGACGCGCCTTCAACGTCGGCCTCTGCATGCTGGCCGAAGTCGTGCAGTTCATCGGCCCGCAGCTCGAACTCTAGGCCTTTAGCATCGGCAGGGATGCCGGTGACCATCATCTCTCGCCTACAGCGGGATTTTTGACAGAGCCTCCTATGGCACGTCCTTGTCGATTTCACGCATAACCTCAATGGCACGAGGTTCGCCGGCCTCGACAGCCTTGCTCAACAGTTCGCGGGCGCGACCCGGATTGCATGGAGAGCCCCAAATTCCTGCGTGCAACTCGCCCAATGCGGTGACCGCTGCGATCTCGCCTGCCCCCGCTCCCGCCGTCAACCAACGTTCAGCTTCGGCGAAATCCTGCTCGACACCCAACCCCTGCATGAGGAAGCGGCCAAGATTGATCTGCGCACCCACGACCCCCTGCTCCGCAGCCATGCGGGCCCAGCGGACCGCTTCGCCATAATCCTGCTCCACCCCTGCGTCGCCGGTGGCGTAGATGGCGCTCAACCAGAGTTGGGACGCGGCGTTGCCAGCCGTCGCGGCGTCGCGGTGAGCCGCCACCGCCGCCGCGAAATCGACCTTGCCGCCATAGCCGGCCAAGTGGAGCTGTCCGATGTTGTGCAGGGCATGGTCGTCCCCCTGGTCGGCCGCCTTTGTGAACCATTCCATGGCGCGTTCT
The DNA here is from genome assembly GCF_003116035.1 of Azospirillum sp. TSH64. Lineage (GTDB taxonomy): Bacteria > Pseudomonadota > Alphaproteobacteria > Azospirillales > Azospirillaceae > Azospirillum. The sequence continues at coordinate 5,993,840 of NZ_LGQW01000015.1, read as the reverse complement.
AAGGAGGATTCACCGCCGATCCCCTCGGCGTAAAAACGCCCGATCGTCAGTTGGGCTTGCCGGTCTCCCTGTTGTGCGGCCCGCTCCATCCAAACCCGGCTCTCCTGCGGGTCGACCGGCAGCCCCCGGCCCGAGAGATAGAGCTGTCCCAGGATGTTCTGGGCGTTGCGATGTCCGGCTTCCGCCGCCGCGCGATACCAATTCGCCGCTTCGTACAGGTTGGGTTCGAATTCCTCCGTCCCCTGCGTGTGCAAGTCTCCGAGAAGGGTCATGGCTTCGCCGTCGCCTTGCAGCGCGGCGCGGCGTAGCCAAGTCTCGCCATTCTGGATGTGCTTCACCACGGACAGGCCGTGCAATAGCAGCAATCCAAAATGTCGCTGGGCGGCGGCACTGCCGAGCAGCGCTCCCTTCTCGTAGCAGGCCGCGGCTTCGGCGAGCGAGGCTTCCCGACCAAACCCATGTGCCCACAGCTGGCCAAGATAAAACCAAGCGGTGGCAACGTCCTGCCGGGCCGCGCGTTCGAACCAGTCGAAGGCTTGCCCGTAATCCGCCATTCCCAGGTAGCCGCCGGCCAGCAGCGTCCCAAGCCCAAGCTGACCTTGAGGATTGCCGGCTTCCGCAGCTTTGCGGTACCAGCGTTCCGCTTCGAGGTAATCGATTCTCTCGCCAAAGGCATAGTGGCTGCCGGCCAGCGCCTGGGCGGTGGGAAGTCCCTGTTCGGCAGCGGCGAGTGCCCAGCGGAGCGAGGCTTCCGGATCCGCCTTGACCTCCAGACCGGCAGGGAACAGGGCAAGCATGGCGGGATCCCGGTCACTCATGCCGGGAGGGCGGATGCAACCGTTGGCGTGGATGATCGCCAGCCTTTCCTGAGCCTGCGCATGCCCGCTTCCAGCGGCCCTGCTGTACCAGCTCAGGGCGTCGATCGCGCTACCCACCACGCCCTTGCCCTGTTCGTAAAGCAGACCTATGCGATACTGCGCCTCCGCGTTTCCTTCTTTTGCCGCGGCGAGCCAGCAGGTCAGGGCACCCTTCACGTCGCCCTTCTCGTACCGTTTGAGTCCGCTTGCGACTTGGCGCGCCAGTGCGCCCGACCGCAGAAGGCCGACAGTTCCCTTGGCGATTTCCAGGACGCCCTTCATCGAACGGTCTCGCTCCATGATCCCTTCCCGGTCACGGCTCACGCATTCCTTCGGAGATGCTGACGATGGCCTTTTCGACGAGGTAGGACAGGATGGTGCGCGAGCCGACCACGATGTCGGTGGTAAGGGGCATACCAGGGACAAGGCGGAAATCGGACGGCACATTGTGCAGTTTGATGTCCGTCAATTCGATGCGGGCCCGGTAGAACGGCTTGCCCGATCCCACCCCGTCGCGCCGGGTAAAGGAATCCTCGCTGATGGTGCGGACGATCCCCCGGCCCATGCCATGTTCGACGTATTTGTAGGCGTCGAACTTGAGCTGCACGATGTCGCCCGCCTTGACGAAGCCCTGGTCGGCGGCATCGATCTCCGCCTCGACCTCCAAGGCGGTGTTCAGCGGGACGAGCGTCATGATCTTTTCGGCCGTCTGAATGACCGAGCCGACGGAAAGCGGCGCAACATCCAGCACGACGGCATCCTCGACGGCCCGCATCTCCACCAGATCGTGACGCTTGACCGCCTTGGCGTACTCCTCGCTAACGCGGTCGTGCTCGACACGCTTCGCGACAAGCTCCTGCATGATGCGCGAGCGCCACTGCTGGACATATACCTCCTGCTCCGACTGCAGCGCCTCCAGTTCGTGCCTGGCGGACTGGATGGCGCTCTCGCTGGCTGCCATGTTGCGGGAGGCCTCGACCCGAGCGTCACTGGCGAGGAGCGAGTTCAGGCGGCTGCCGGTCTTATTCTCCTCCAGGGTGCGCCGCATGCTTTCGATGTCGCTGATAAGGCGCAGGCGCGTTTTGTAATGGTCGGCGTCATCGCGGCTGCGGGCGAGGGTCGCACGCGCGGCATCCTGTTTCTGGCTGAAATTCACCATGCTGGACGCGTATTCGGTCTTTCGAGCCTTCCAGATCGCGGCCTGGAGCATGCTGTCCGCGTCGCCCGGTCGCTCCACGTAGGTCTTGCCGTCCAGTTCCATCTGGAGCCGCTCGATCTCCGCAGCAAGACTGTCGCGCTGGCGTTCGAAGCGCGCCACATCGGCGGCGGAGAAGGTTGGATCGAGCGACGCCAGCATGTCTCCCTTCCTCACGATCTGGCCTTCGCGCACCAGCGTGCTGCGAACGATGGAGGTTTCCAGTGGCTGGATGACAATCGTCGGGCTTTGCGAGACGACTTGGCCACGCGCGCTGACCACCCGTTCCAGTCGGGCAACGCTGGCAAGTCCCACGGCGACGATGACGAGGGTGGCCAGCAGCCACACGGTCAGACGGGCGGCCAGCGGATCGGCGGCACCGGTCAGCTCCGCGGTTTCCGACTGAAAGTCGTTGATCGTCTGTTCGGAATGGGACTTAGCCATTGATCGCCGTCACGGAATGATTTGCCACATGCATCGAGGGATCGGCGGCCAGATGCCGGTTCTGCTGGAACCAGAGATGGCGGTAGATGTCGCAACGGCCCATCAGTTCCTGGTGCGCGCCGCTGTCGTAGAGGCGACCACGTTCGAGAACGACGATCTTGTCGCAGTCGACCAGCGACGCGAGACGATGCGAAATGACGATGACCGTTCGTCCGCGTGCGATCCGCTTGAGGTTGTTGTTGATGATCGCTTCGCTGTCGGGGTCGAGCGCGCTGGTTGCCTCGTCGAAGATCAGGACCGACGGCTTGCCGAGCAGAGCCCGCGCGATGGCGATGCGCTGGCGCTGGCCGCCGGACAGGTTCGTCCCGCCTTCCTCGATGGGCGTCTCGTAGCCTTGGGGAAGACGGTCGATGAACTCCTCCGCCCCGCTCAGTCTGGCGGCTTCCGTGACCTCCTCGAAGGAAGCGTTCGGCCGGGTCACCAGAATGTTCTCCCTGATCGTCCCGCGGAACAGGAAATTGTCCTGAAGCACGACGCCGAGGTTCGAGCGGAGATGATGCAGGTCGAACTGGCGCAGATCGATACCGTTGATCTTGATCAGCCCTTCGTAGGACTGATGTAGACCCTGGAGAAGGCGGGTGACGGTGGTCTTGCCCGAGCCGCTCCGCCCCATGATGCCAACCAGCGTGCCGGCTTCGATGTCCAGCGAAATGCCGTCGAGCGCGAAGGTCACCGCTCCCGGATAGCGGAAGCGGACGTCGGACAGGCTGAGCGTCCCGTTGATGACCGGGCGCACCCCGTTCTTCACGGACTGCTCCGGCGGAATGTTGACGACCGATGCCACCTGGGCGATCGCCGAACGGATTTCCTCGGTGTGCTGGATCATGGCGGAAATCTGGACGAGGGGCGCGGTGGCGCGGCCCGACAGCATGGTAAAGGCGATCAGCGTGCCGGCGAACATCTCCACCTGCTGGGTAATCGCCATATAGGAACCCGTCATCAGAACGCCGGCATAGATCAGCTTCTCCAGCGGCTGGAGAATGGTCTGCGGCTGGTTGCCGAAAAGCATGAAAGCCGTCTTTGCGCGCACGGCCTCGGCGACGCGGACATCCCATCCCATCTGCTTGCGGTTTTCCAGCGCCAGCGACTTCACGGTCCGCATTCCGTGAAGCACCTCGATCATGAAACTGCCCTTCTCCACCTCGGCCGCGATCACGCGCTGCTGGAGGCGCCCGAGCGGGCGCATGTAGGCGAGCACGATCACACACATCACAAGCCCAATGCCCAGCACCATGAAAGTCAGGGTGCTGTTCAGCAGGAACATTGCCGGTATGATCGCCAGCAGAGTTAGCATGTCCAGCATCATCCCGAACATCTGTTCGGTGAGGAACTGCCGCACCCGCCAGATCTCGTTCAGCTTGTAGCTGATCGTTCCGGCAGGCGTCTGCTCGAAGAAGTCCAGCGGCAGCCGGACCATGCGGTTGAATATGTAGGTGTTGATCCGCGCATCCACCCGTGCCGTGCCCGTCACCACCAGATAGCGGCGCAGATAGCCGAAGACCGTGTCGAACAGGATGACGAAGAGAACCCCGACGACCAGCACATAGAGGGTCGAGAGCCGCTGGTAAACCAAGACCCGGTCAACGATGATCAGGTAGGTGAAGGGCGGAACGATCGCGAACAGGCTCATGATGAGGGCGGCGATGCCGACATCGCGGAAGATCCGCCGTTCGCGGGCGACCTGCTGGAGAAGCCAGGGGAAGCCGAACGGCTTTTCGTCGATGCTCGGCTTATGGCGGCGCTTGATGAAGATGGCCTGCCCGTCCCAGGCGGCGGCCAACCGGATCTCGTCGATGGCCAGACAGGATTCGTCGGACTGGTTGGCAGGACGCAGCAGGGCGACGTCGGCTTGGCCCTTTTCTCCCGGCCGATAGCCGACCAGCACCATGGCCGCGCCGTTGCGCAATTGCAGGATGATCGGGAGCGATTGGCCAAGTTGCGAAAGTTGCCGCCAGGACAATCGCGTGGAACGCGCCACCAAGCCGTTCTCATCCGCAATCTTCATGAGTGTGCGTATCGGAGTTTCCCGGCCATCGAGCCCATAGTCTCGGATGATCTGATCGACTGCGATATGCACGCCGTGTGACTGCGCAACCTTTTGCAATGCAGACAACGTCGAACACTGTCCGTCGCTTTCTGCTTTTCCGGACAATGTCTCATTTGATGTTTGGTCAAGCATCAGGTACGCCATCATGAAACGTGTTCGGCGGCGATCCTACCGGAGACCCATGAGAGGTGGCAAGCTGGTCGCGTCCCAACGGATGTACGGTCCGGCAGAAGTCACCTTTTGGTGATTTTTGTTTCATCCCGTTTCTGCAACATAAAAGCCCTATGGTTGATACTGGTGACGCGCTGGGAACTGACGTTTCATTGCAGAGAATCTACTTGACCGTGACTATGGGATTTGGCCGAAATTTCTTCATGCTGCGACTCGCTGGGAATCGTATCGGGACGCCTGCGGACGCTGCCAGCGGCTTTCGACATCGACGAAACTCTGCCTTTCGATTTCGACCGTTGCCGAGACGCAACTTGACGATGATTTTCTTTAGGAGGCGCGCTCGAAAATTGGCTGGTCTGGCTTTCACCGGTACGCTATCCAATCGGCCCAAGCTGCCAAAAGGCTTCAGCCGCGGCTTTTCGCGATTTCGCATCCTGCCGATCCACCCCGCCGCCCCCTGCCACCGGACTGGTCATGACGAAAATTCTGGCACTCGACGGTTCGGAATCCATCCATGGGCGCGGTTTCCTCGTCGTTTCCAGTCTTTACTGGTGTGTCGAGGCCCTTGAGGGCATTGATGTCCGCATTCTGGACGTCACCAGTCGTGACGTGCAGTTGGCTTTGGACGTGTTCCAATGGGATACGGGCGTCAGGTTGACTGTGCGGCCCGATGCCGAAGGACTGGAGGACGCCGCGCTCTATGGCGGGATAGCTTTCCGGTCGGCGGCGCATCTCCGGCTGTCAGAAGCGGCAAGGCACGATGTGCCGACGCTGGTCGCCATCCAGTTCCCGGCTCCGGAATGGATGAGCGCGCCGATTCTTGCTTTGGGCAACGCCGCCTTCGATCCGAAGCTTTTCGGTGAACGGCTCCGCGATGCCGTCCGCTCCTGGGGATAGAATGCCTGCCAATCCGACAAATCGCGCAAAGACGGCGCAGCCGGTGGTCCTGGTCGTGGGCATGTTCAACAGCGTCCACACGGCGCGCTGGCTCGACATGGTCCGTGGACGTGGCATGAGGTTCGTCCTGCTCCCCGTCATCAACGCCGCACCCTGCCGCGAGCTTGTCGGCCTGCCCGAGGTGCGGAGCCGGAGCGAACTGGACGCGCTGCCGGAGAATCAGGTCGCTGTGTTCCCGCTCGCGGCTGTAGAGCCGGCCAGGGTGGCCGGTCTGGACGCCTATCTGGGCTATTCGCCCTGGCTGCCGAGTTTCCTGGACAGCGGCGAGTTGCTCGCTAGGCCGGCCCATGTGGCTCAGGCCATCGCCTCCCTGCGGCCCAGCATCGTCCACGCGCTGGAAACTCAATTCGCCGGCTATCTCTGCATGGAGGTCAAGCGCTTCCTGGGTGCTGCCATGCCAACCTGGATGCTCTCCAGTTGGGGAAGCGATTTCTACCTCTATCGCAAGGTACCCGACCAGATCGACCGGCTTCGCGAAATTGCCGGATCGGTGGATGCATACATGGCGGACGGCGAGCGCGATGTGACCCTGTTCCGGGAGTTCGGATTCAAGGGCATGACATTTCCGGCGATGCCGGCGTCGGGCGGGGTGAACATTGACGCATTGCCCAGGCTTGAAAACCTGGCCCCCCCGTCTCAGCGTCGGGAAATCATGGTCAAGGGCCTGCATGGCTGGTCCGGTCGCGCGCTGAACATCCTCAATGCGATTCACCTTGCGGCGCCGGAATTGCGGGGATTTTCAATCAGCCTGTTGAATGCGCCTGCGGTGGTGGCCGAGACCGCGCGGACGCTCGGCGAATGGGACGATCTCCGGATCGCGTGTCTTCCCTCGCTCCCGACCTACCGCGACGTGATCATGCGGATGGGCCGTGCACGCACGATCATCGGGTTGGGAATTTCCGACGGCACCCCCACCGTCATGCTGGAGGCAATGAGTGTCGGGGCCTTTCCCATTCAGAGCGACACGTCGGCGGCGACGGAGTGGCTTGTCTCCGGGGAAACCGGCTTCATCGTCTCGCCCCATGACATCGTCGGGCTGGCGGAACGCATCGTCCGTGCCGCGACCGACGACGCCCTGGTGGACGGCTGCGTCGAACGGAACCGCCGGCTCGTCGAGGAGCGCTGGAACCAGGAGACGAATGCGGTCCTCGCCGCGAATGCCTACCGTGCGGTGTTGGTCGCCTTCTGCGATCGGACGGTGACCGGCTCGCATGACGACATGGGAGGCTTTCCATGAAACGGCACGGCATCGCAATGATGGTGTTGGGCAACGGCGATGCAGCCGCCGCGGCATCAACCATCCAGAGCCTGTTGTTGCAGCGGAGGGTGGACATCGAGTCCGTTCTGCTGCTGGCCATGGCGGGCGAGAAGGCGAGACCGGCCAGCCTGCCGGACGGCTTCGGCGACAGCGTCCACTGGGTCGCGGCGGAGGATCGCGAGCCGGCGGGCCGGACCATGGCGCGGGCGTTGGCGCTGACGGACTGCCGCTGGGTCGGCTGGCTGCGGGCGGGCGACAGTCTCGACCCGCTGGCGCTGTTTTACCTTCTCGAGACGCAGGCCCAGCAGGCTTCCCCGGCGCTGAGCCTATGCGCCCAGGTGCCGGATGATGGCGATGCGGCCGACAGCGGCGGTTCCGATGCCGACGTGCAGTCACTCCTTGGACGCATTCTGGGAGGCCGGGCGCAGTCGGGAGGTCTCTTGGTTCCACACGCAGAAATCCAGTTGGCCGGTGGATTCCGGTCCGATTGCCTTCTGCCGGAGGTTGACATGCTGGCGCGGCTGTCGCGGCGGCTGACGGTCCGCCATGTGCCCGCAGCCGGATACCGCCCCGTCCCTCCCTCCGTCCCCCCCGCGGCGGAGCCGCGTTTGTGGCGGGAGGACCGCGAAAGGATTGCCGCCGCATGGCTCGCACAATCCGATGACAAGGCCCCGCGCTCTGAGCGCGCAGCGCTGATCGAGCTTCAGCGCAGCTTCCAGCCGTCGCCGTCGCCGGATCTGTCGGCGCTGCTCGCATGGCGGATGAGCCGTCTGATCGAACCGGGGGAACTGACCGTCGCCATCCTCGGGCCGTCTGACATTGCTGCGTCGGAACTTGGGGTGCCGGGCGCGCGGATGATCCGCGGAGTGGCATCGACGGTCGATCTGATGGCCGGCTTGGCCTCCTGCGACTCTCCATATGTCGTTGCGGTCGAATCGGGCGCCCCCCCGGCGGTTCCCACCCTTGCCGGCCAACTGCTCCAGCAACTGGCGCTGCGCAGCGTCGCCTGCTTCCCGCCTGCGTCACTGGACCATCTGACTGCCTCGACCGCCCTCGTCGTTGGCACACTGTTCCGCCGCGACGCCCTCACCCGTGACGTTCTCGGGCATTTGCAGCGGGGCGAAGGTGCCTTCTGGTACGCGTTGCAGCGCAGAGGCGTTCTGACTGTCGGTCCATGTCAGTCCGCGGCCGAGCGGGCAGGAGATGGCTTGACACCGAGAGGCCTGCTGCGGGAGGCCAAGACACTCGTCGATGAGGATTGGTACGCGCAGGAGTATCCCGACCGATTGCGCTCCGATATCGATCCGGCAGCACATTATCTCAGCTTCGGATGGAAGGAGGGGCTTAACCCTAACCCATGGTTCCTGACAGCCTGGTACTCTGCGGCCAACCAATTGGAAGGTGGGGACCGCTGCCCGCTTCTGCATTTCATCGAGAACGGAGCCGGAGAGGGGCGACAGCCTCACCCTCACTTCGATCTGGTCTGGTACGCAAGCCGGTATCTGGCTTCGAAGCCAGACCATCGAGCCCTGCGGCATTTCCTGGACATCGGCCGTTACAGTGGCGCTGCTCCGGAGCCGTTGATGAACGACCCATGGGTACGGCGTACGATTCAGCGCTTGCCGAACCTCCGCCGCAGCGCGGAGGAATTTGGCCGCCTGCGCGAAGCGCGAATCAGACAGGTTGCTGAAACTGCCAAGACGCTGGTGGATCGGGATTGGTACCTTGCCCAGTATCCGGATGTGGTCCAGGCGGGAGTGGATCCCTTCTGGCACTACTTGTCCCATGGCTGGAAGGAGAACCGCTCGCCTGGTCCCTGGTTCTCTGCTCACTGGTATCGCGACACCGCCATGGGTGGTCAGCTTCGGGACGTTTCGCCGTTAGAGCATTTCATCGTCGACGGAGCCACTGCCGGACTTCGCCCGACGCCCGAATTCGATACCGTTTGGTATTCGCAACGGTATCTCGGTCTGCGCCACCCCAGCGCCGAGGCCTTACGCCATTTCGTGACATCCGGTCTGGCCGAAGGGCTGGTCCCCGACCCGGCTCTCGACGGGGCGGGGTTGCGCTCGGTGCTTCGGGAAACACCGGCAAGCGAGCGCGCGGCGCTGATCCGGCGGCTGTGGGCGTTGCGTAACTCCGGCAGGAGCCATGCACCCGTTATTGGTATCGATATGGTCGAGGACTGGGCGTTGCTTCTGCTGCGCCGCAAGCCGCCTGCCACCCAAGCTGTGCTGCTGCTTGCTCCGGACGCCAGTGATGCGGTGGCGCGTGCACGCGATGCGGCGCGGGCGCTCCCGTTGCATGAGACGGCACTGTTCATGGTGATGCGTGCCGCCGACCGGATCGAGTTTCGCGACCGGATGGAGGAAAATGCCGTTTCGGTGACGATGACACTGGACGACGCATTCCACCTCGTGCGCGCCATGAATTGTACGCGCGTCGCCGCCATCGATCCCGGCCTGCTCGCGGGTCCAGCCGGTGCCGCTCTCGTCTCCGCCCGCCTGACGCCCGTCATCAACGAAAACGGCGCCTGATGGCCCGTCCCTGCTCCCGGACCCTGCCACGATGAACGCCGAACCTCTCGTCTCGATCATCATTCCCGTCTACAACGGCGCCCGCTTCCTGGGCGAAGCGATCGACAGTGCGTTGGCGCAGACCTACGGCAACATCGAGATCATCGTTGTTGACGATGGGTCTGACGATAAGGGGGCGACGCGCGCCGTCGCTATGGGGTATGGGACGCGGATACGCTACGTCCAGAAACCCAACGGGGGCGTGTCGACCGCGCTGAACCTCGGCATCGCATTGATGCGGGGGTCTTTTTTCAGCTGGCTCAGCCATGACGACATCTATCTGCCGGACCGGATCGCATCGCAGATCGCCGTCTGGCGCCGCTTCGGCCGGCCCTGCGTGGTGGTAAGCGACTGGACCCTTATGGAGGAGAACGGCACGCCCCGTCCCGATGTTCTGCCCGACCTCTCGCATCTCGACATGACGGCGCGCCCCTTCGAGGCCTTCTTCCACGGCGCCTTCAACGGCTGCGCCATGCTGATCCCCCGTTCGGTGCTGTCGGATAACAGTTTCGATCCCGGTTTGCCGCGGACCCAGGATAATTTCCTGTGGTTCAAGTTGCTCGGTGTCATTCCATTTGTCCGTTGCAAGGGAATCGGCGTCAGCAACCGGATGCATCCGGGGCAGGGGTCGCGGGACGATGTGATGCTGGACGAGGCGGGGATGTGCTTCGTCCACGCGCTGGACAGGCTGACTCAGGAGACAGTGTTCGCCTATGGCGGTTCTGAGCCTGCCTATTTCTGGAAGTCGATGGAAACGTTGCCCGATTATCCCGGCATCTTTCCCTATGTCCGGCACCGGGTCGACGGTGCGCTGCAACGGCACCCCTTCACTCTCGCATTGATCTGTGCCGCTCCGGCCTCGGACCTTGCCCGGCAATTGGCTCGGTTGGATGCCCGACGGATCCGGCCGCAGCAGGTTCTGGTTATCGACCTTGGCATCACAGGTGAGCGCGGGCTGGTCGAACGGATGCTCGCGCCGTGGTCCGACTCCACCGTCGCGGCACCGGTCTCTCCGACACTCTCCGGATTTCTGGAAACCATCGCGTCCTTAGCCTGCAACGGGATCGTCATAACCGCCACAACCGTTCCTGAAGAGGATCAGATCGCCGAGGCTCTGAAGGCCCTTCTGTGCACCGACGCCAGGGTGGCTCGTCCTCGGGAGCGGAAGCTTGCGGCTTTGTCCATCGACCGCCACGCATTCCGGCGCGATGCCGACGGATCGCTGGCCGGACTTGTCGAGATGGTCGGTTCCGTCCCCGTGAAAACCGGATTGGTTGAGTACCCGTTACAGGAACCGGAAAGAAGCCCGCCTCCCCGTCGCGCACTTCTGCCTCCGCATGGCTGGGATTTTACGTGGGAAGTCGACCAACTCTCCTTGCTCGACAAATGGCGGGACCGGATGGCTGCGGACCGACCCGCCATCCTGCTGATCACACGCATGGACAGCACCATCGCCCTCTCGTACCTGATGCGGTGGATCGAGTCGGCCGGACGTGACCCGAACAAGCTGGTGGCCGTGATCGAAAGCGGGGATGCGCCAGCGCTATCGCTGTTCCCGGCGGCTGACAAAGGGGTTTTGCGCCTGCGTTTTCCGCTTCCGGACTCATTCGCCGGCTTGCAGCAGGCCCTGCTTCGCGTCGGCGTGTCCGTCATCCAGGCTCATGACGTGCGGGGCGTTGAAGCCCTTGTGCCCATCCTCGCAGGGCAATTACGCGTTTCTTTCGACATGGTGGTGGCCGACCATTCGATGGTTCCGGTCGACGAAGCAATCCATCGATCACGGCGTATCTTGACCCCCTCGCCGGCTCTGGCCACCCTGCTGCGCGGCCGCTTCCCAGGAACCCCGGTCCAGTGCGAGCCGCTTACCCAGCGCTATCCCCTGGAACACAGGAGCGTACAGCCTTTCGTTCATCGAGCCGGAGACCCCCTGCGAGTGCTCCTGATCGGCGATGCGGGCCAAGCGGAAGGGAGCGGGGTGATTGCCGAGGTGGTGGACATCGTCAACCGGCGCAGCCTGCCTATCGAGTTTCATGCGCTGGGCGATATCGCCGGCTTATCCGGCAGCGGTCCGCTTCATTGCCATCCAGCCGTGGATGGCGGCGGGGCCTGGAGCGCGATTGGAGGCATCGCACCCCATCTGGCATGGCTCCCCTACCGAGAACAGAGGGATTGGCTGTGGGAGTTGGACATTGCCATGTGGTGCATGCTGCCGGTCTGTGGGTCGGCCATCGACGCCATGGTGGAGCGCTGTACGGGGCGACGGGACACGTGGCTTTATGCGCCCGATGCATCCGCAGAATTCTGGGTCACTGTTCTGCTGCGCCGGCACGCGGAACGGTGATATGAGGCGCTCCGTTGCAAAGTTTGCCAGGCACCGTCAAGTTCGAGTTGGCAAGGTGGCTGGGGTGACGGTACAGGGCGGGGATGACGACGCGCCCCGATCCGATGTACGCTGGCTACCGCTTCCCTGCCGAGGTAATCAGCTTTGCGGTGTACCTGCACTTCCGCTTTCCGCTGAGTCTGCGCATGGTGGAGGAGTTGCTGGCCTTGCGCGGGATCACGGTCAGCCATGAATCCGTGCGCCAGTGGGGCCTGAAAATCGGCCGAACGATTGCCAGCCGCATCCGGCAACGGCGCCTCGCCCGCGGTGACAAGTGGCATTTGGATGAGGTCGTCATCAGCATCGCCGGCAAGAAGCATTACCTGTGGCGGGCCGTCGACCAGGACGGCTTCGTGCTCGACGCGCTCGTCCAGAGCCGGCGCGACACCAAGGCGGCCAAGCGTCTGCTGCGCAAGCTGCTCAAGAAGCAGGGCCGCGCTCCCCGTGTCATAGTGACCGACAAGCTGAAGTCCTACGCCGCCGCCAAGAGGGACCTGAAGCTGCGCTGCGAGCACCGCCAGCACAAGGGCCTTAACAATCGTGCCGAGAACAGTCATCAGCCGACCCGACGACGCGAGCGGCAGATGAAGCGCTTCAAATCACCACGGCATGTGCAGCGCTTTCTGTCCATCCACGACCCGATCAACAACCTCGTCCATCTCCGCCGCGATCATCGCTCAGCCTCCGAGTACCGCGCCGCCCGAATTTACGCGTTCGCCGCCTGGGCTGAGGTGGCGCGCCGCTGGCCGCGTAATCGTCCCGCCCAACGCACATTCCTGGTCAAACCGCGCCCGCCCTCATCACCAGCGCCAACAACTTGACGGTGCCGCCAAAGTCAACGGAACCCCTTCACGGTCCCGCATCCTGCCGCTTGTAGAGGAGTTCCAGGCAATCAAGGCTCTCGTGCAACTGGCGAAACAGATTGCCGGGATCGCTGGCCGCCTTGCGCTGATCGTCCGTCCGCAAAAGGCCATGCACTGCCAGATCCGCCAGAATCCCAGCGACCTCCCTGGCCGTCTTGCGCCCGCCATCGTGAAACCACCAGGTCGTCCAACTGCACATGCCGATCAGCGCGAAAGCGGCGACGCGGGCGTCGACAGGACGGAACACGCCCTGCTGGATCCCTCGCGCGATCTGCGTCGTGAAATGGTCGAGCACGGCCCGTTTGGAGCGCTCGTGCACCGCGCGCAGGTCGGGGGGCAGTTCCACCTCGGTCCGATCCACGACCCGGAAATGAAGGGCGTGCGAGAGGAGAAGCTCGACATGGCCGCTCACCATGGAGCGCAGGACCTCGACCGGATCGTCGTCGGTCCGGGCCGAGAGCATGGCGGATTGCCGATCGCTGACGACGGTGACCTCCTCCACCAGCGAAGCCAGGATCTCTTCCTTGCTTTTGAAATAATAGTAGAGCGCCGTGCGCCCGACATTCAGCGCGTCGGCGATATCCTGGAAGCTGGTGCCGGCGAAGCCGCGTTCTGCGAACAGCTTTGCCGCCGCGTCGAGCACGCTCTGGCGCAGCAGCGCCTTCCGGCCGGTTTCCGCTTTGGCCGATGTTCTGCCCACCCCGTCCTCCTATCCGGTTTCTCCATGCCGCAGGATGGGAGGTTTTGACGCGAACGTCAAATTTTTGAAGCGTTGATTGACGGGAGCTTCCCAATCCCAAAGGGCATCGAAGGCTTTGAAAACGTTGCCTTGAACGGCAATGACCACAATGCAGGTGCGACAAAGCGCGCCTTGACAGGAATTTCCACCTATTGACGGTACCGTCAATTATTCGTCACCATGTCAAATATGCAGGGCGGGCAGCATCGATGAATGGCCGTGCCGGCCTGCCTCAAGACCAACATACGGGCGGATCGCGCCGCCCTTCGTAAGGGAGACGATGGACATGCCGGTTTCGGGCACACCCGCGCCTGCCGCACATCAGTCGGCGGATCAGGCGGCGACGGCGGGATTTCTCAACACCGATTGGAACCCGCGCGACCTTCCCGACGGCACGCTGACGCGCAACGTGGCGCTGCGCACGGCCGACCGGGCGGCAACGGGGGGCACACTCTATGTCAGCGGGCGCAGCGACACGGTCGTGTGCATCATGCACCCGCGGGAATTCATGGCCTGCCATTACCTTGTCCCGGACATCGTGGAAGCCGGCTTCGCCGCCTGGTCCCAGTCGCCGCGCTCCGTCGGCAACGACAGCCGGCTTGAGCACGAGACGGCTCTGTTCGATGTCGCCGCAGGGCTGTCCTTCCTGCGCGCTCAGGGCTTCCGCCGCATTGTCCTGCTCGGCAACTCCGGCGGCGGCAGTCTCTACGCCTTCTACATGCAGCAGTCGCAGTTGACGCCGGATCGGCGGATCGCCCGCACGCCCGGCGGGCGGCCGACCAATCTTGCGTCGCTTGAGATGCCGGTGGCGGATGGGCTGGTGCTGGTTGCGCCACACCCCGGCCAGGGCATGCTGCTGATGGGATGCATCGACCCGTCGGTGACCGACGAGGATGACGCGCTGTCGGTGGATCCAGCCCTCGATCCCTTCAGTCCGGCGAACGGCTTCGCGGAGCCTCCGGGACCGTCCCGCTACTCCCCGGACTTCGTTGAACGCTACCGCTCCGCGCAGCAGGCCCGGGTCGCGCGCCTGGACGAACGGGCGCATGCCCTGATCGGGGAACGGCTGGCGGCGCGCAAGCGCGCCAAGGAGACCGGCAGCATCGACGACCGGCGGCGCGGCGCCCACACGCCACTCATGACCGTTTGGCGGACCGATGCCGACCTGCACTGTTTCGACCCCAGCCTCGATCCGTCCGACCGCGGCTATGGCTCCCTGTGGGGGCGGGACCCCTTCGCCTCCAACTACGGCGCGGTCGGCTTCGCCCGCGTCTGCTCCCCTGAGGCGTGGCTGTCGACCTGGTCGGGCCTGTCGTCGAACGCCTCCCTGCACAAGACCGCGGCAGCCGTCGAACAGCCGTTGCTGCTGGTCGAGTACACCGGCGACGTCTCGACCTTCCCGTCGAGGGTCGCGTCTCTGTTCGACGGCTTCGCCACAGGACGCAAAACGCATCTGCGCATCCGCGGCGATCACCACGGCCGCGCACTGACCCCGGATGAGGAGCCGGGGCGCTACGCCGCCGGCCGGGCGGTCGGCGGGTGGCTGCGCGACCATTTCGGCGGCTGAGCGCCGCGAACGAATAGGAATTCAAGGAGACCAGCATGCTTGACCAATCTGCGACCAGGCTCCGCCTGCGCGGCGTGGACCATAGCGCCCGCCCGACCTGGAAACTGCGCGAAACCGTGGAGTTCTACCGCGACAAGCTGGGCCTGCCGCTCGTCCATGTCATCTCGGCGCGCGGCTGGGGCCCGGCCACCCATCCCGACTTCCTGCATTTCTTCTTCGACAGCGGCAACGGCAGCACCATCGCCTTCTTCTATTATCTCGGGTCCGACCAGCCGGAGGCGCTGGAAGGGCGCGCAGCGATGCCGCCGCTGCCGGACGACCACGTCTTCGATGCGACCCACACCGCCTGGCTCGTCGACAGCGAAGAGGAACTGAAGGACTGGAAGCGGCGCCTGGAAGCCGAGGGTCTGACCGTTTCGGTGGAGACCACGCACGAGGTGATCGAGTCCATCTACGTGCGCGATCCCAACGGTTATTTCGTTGAGATCACCCGCAAGCTGCGGCCGCTGAACGCCATCGATGCCACCGACGCCGCCCTGACCCTGCGGGCCGCCCTGGATGCCGAAGACGCGGCATCCGCCGAAGGCCGGCGCGTCGCCGCCATCGACGAGATCTGGACACGAAAGTCCAGGTTGCTCGATGCGGACGGCGGCCCCGCCGCGGCGGTCAGCATCTTCGTGCCGCGGCTGGAGGAATTCGCCAGCCTGACCCGCGCGGCCCGCGGGCGCGGCGACTGCACCGTCACCGCGCTGGACACCCACGACCGTATCGACGCCGCCGGGCCGGTCGAGTTCCAGCGTCGTGCGCTCGGGCTGAAGCCGGCGGTCTGGTACGGACTTTTCACCGGCGGCATCCGCGGCCGGATCGAGATCTTCGACCGCGACCGCGTCGTCATCGCCCCCGCTGCTTAAGGCGGCCCGCGCATCGAAACGCATCAAGGGGAGGACAGAGATGACAGGAATCCGCAATCCCATAAGCGGAGTCGTCTACACGCCGGCCGATCAGGCCGAGCGATACCTTGCCGACGGAGCCTGGATCCCGTCCACCGTCGGGGACGCGCTGCGTGCCACCGCAGCGCGCCATCCTGACAAGCCGGCCCTGATCGGCGACGAGCGGACCGTCACCTTCGCCGAACTGGACGGGGCGAGCGACCGGTTGGCCGCGGCGCTGCTGGCGCTGGGCCTTGCCGCCGGCGACCGCGCGATATTCCAGATGGGCACGACGGTCGAGACCGTCATCGCGCTCGCCGCCTGCTTCAAGGCGGGGATCGTCCCCGTCTGCACGCTGCCGCAGCACCGCGAGGTGGAGATCGGCGAGCTGGCCCGGCAGAGCGGCGCCCGCGGCTACTTCGTCCAGGCGGACTTCAGCCGTTTCGACCTTGTCGGTTTCGCCATGTCCATGATGGAACGGCACACCGGCCTGCAGCATCTCGTGGTTGCGCGGGGCGGGAGGTCCGCCGGACTGGCGCTGGAGGATCTGATCGCTGCCGTTCCGGCGGAAACCGCGCGCGCCCGGCTGGCCGGCCTGCCCTTCGGTCCGCAGGACGTCCTGGCCTTCCAGCTGTCCGGCGGCACGACCGGACTGCCCAAGATCATTCCGCGCTTCCATGCCGAATATCTCGGCCATGTGCGGCACCTGATGGGGCTCTACGGGATGACGGCCGACAGCCGCATCCTGTGGTCGCTGCCCCTGCTGCACAATGCCGCCCAGGTCTATGCGCTGATGCCGATGATGCTCGGCGGCGCGACCGTCGTCCTGATGCCGAAAGTCGACATTCGGCGCATGCTGGAGCTGATCGAGGAGCACCGCGTCACCCACGCGCTGTCGGTCGGCCCCATCGCGCCGCAGCTGATGGGCTATGCGGACATCCGGCGGCACGACCTGTCCTCCCTCCGGCTGTTCGCGACGATGAGCCGCGCCGACAAGCTGGAGGAGCACATCGGCGTGCCCTGCTCCAACCTTTACGGCATCACCGAGGGGTTGCTTCTCGGCTCGCCGGCGGACGCCCCGACTGAGCGGCGGCACCGCACGCAGGGCACATCCGGCTGTCCGTTCGACGAGATCCGGCTGCTCGAACCGGGAAGCGAGACCCCGGTGCCGCCCGGCCAGATGGGCGAGCTGTGCTTCCGCGGCCCGTCCAGCCTGCGCGGCTATCTCGACAACCCGGCGGCGAATGCCGGGGCCTTCACGTCCGATGGCTTCTACCGCACGGGCGACATCATGACGGCCCATGTCGTGGGGGGACAGACCTGCTACGCCTTTGAAGGGCGCCTGCGCGACAACGTCAACCGCGGTGGCGAGAAGATCGGCTGCGAAGAGGTGGAGGCCTATGTCAGCCGCCATCCCAGCGTCGCCGACGCCAAGCTGGTCGCCATGCCCGATCCGGTCTATGGCGAGAAGGGCTGCATCTTCATCATCACGCGGCCAGGCATGCCGGCTCCGAACGTGCAGGAGCTGGGCGCCTTCCTGACCGGTTGCGGGCTTGCGAAATACAAATGCCCGGAACGCGTCGAGGTGCTGGACGAGTTCCCCCTCACCCGCGTCGGCAAGCTGAACAAGCCGGCGCTGAAAACACTGATCGCCGACATCTTGGCGGCTGAATCCACGGCAGGTGCGGCATGACTCCCAACGACTTCACAGCAACCGAATACATCGTCGGCACCAACCCCCTGGTGATCCGCCGCCGGGTGAAATGGGGGGAATGCGACCCGGCCGGCGTCGTCTACACCGTCACCTTCAGCGAATACGTCATCTCGGCCGCGGAGCTGTTCTACGGCAGCCTGTTCGGCACCACCCCGCAGCGCGCCAAGGACGAGCAGGGGTTCGGCACGCCCACCCGCGCGCTCGACTTCGACTTCCGCCGGTCGCTGCGGCCGGACGAGGAGTTCGAGATGACCGTTACGGTCGCGGAAATCCGGAGCCGCACCTACGTGCTGCGGATCTGCGCCCGCACGCTCGATGGCGACATCGCGTTCCTGGCACATCTGACCCCGGTCTGCGTCGCCCGCGGCGAACGCCGCTCCATCGACATCCCCCCGGCATTCCGGCAGGCGCTGGAACGCTACCAAGGCGCCTGTGCGGCAGAAGGCCGTGCGGCGGAAGGAGGCCCGGCATGAAGATCACCATCATCGGAGGCGGGCCGGCCGGCCTTTATTTCGCCCTGCTCGCCAAGAAGCACGACCCGGCGCACGACATCCAAATCCTGGAACAGAACCCGCGGGGCGCCACCTACGGCTGGGGTGTCGTCTTTTCCGACGTCGGCCTTTCCTTTCTGAAGGAGGCGGACCCGGACTTCTTCGCCGAATTCACCGCCGGGCATGAATGCTGCGATTACATGGAGATCGTGCACCGCGACACCCGCGTGCAGATCCACGGCAATCACTTCTCCCGCACCGCCCGGCTCGCCATGCTTGAAACACTGGAGCAGGCTTGCCTGCGGGTGGGTGTGGAGATCCGCCACGGCGAACGCATCACCGACATCGACGCGCTGGCGCAGGATGCCGACCTGCTGGTCGGGGCCGACGGCGCCAACAGCGCGGTGCGCCTGCACTACGCCGAACAGTTCCGCCCCAGCTTTGAACGGCGACGCAACAAGTTCGCCTGGTACGGCACGCGCCAGCGCTTCCATCCCGTCTCGCTGATCTTCCGCGAAACCGCGGCTGGCGTCTTCATCGCCCACAGCTACCAGTACAGCCCGGAGTTCAGCACCTTCCTGGTCGAGGTCGATCCGGAGACGTGGCTGCGTGCCGGCTTCGACCGGATGAGCGAGGAGGAGAGCAGCCGCGCCTGCACGGAGATATTCCAAGCCGACCTCGGCAGCAACCCGTTGCTGACCAACCGGTCGCACTGGTTCGAGGCGAACATCGTGCGCAACGAGCGCTGGCATCACGGAAACGTCGTGCTGCTGGGCGACGCGCTGCGCACTGTGCACTTCTCGCTGGGGTCCGGCACCCGCATGGCCATGCAGGACGCCATCGCGCTTCACCGCGGGATCGTCGACCATCCCGGCGACCTGACCGCCGCCTTCGCCGTCTTCGAGGCGCAGCGCCGCCGGTCCTCCTCCAGCTTCCAGGGCGCCGCCGCGCGCAGCCTGGACTGGTACGAGACGGTCGCCGGCAAGCTCCACCTCGACCCCGTCGGCTTCGCCTACGACTACATGCGGCGCACCGGGCAGGTCAGCCACGAGGATTTGCGCCGCCGCGATCCGCATTTCACCGCCGCCTACGAGGCGCAGAACACCGACGAACCCCTGGGGAGGACGGCATGAACATTGTCAGCGTCTCCGACGTTATCGGGCGCAGCCGGCTGGGCGGCTTGCAGTTGCGCGTCGTCGCGCTCTGCACCCTGTGCATGATCGTCGACGGATTCGATGTCCAGGCCATGGGCTATGTGGCTCCGGCGATCATCGGCGACTGGGGCATCCAGAAGGCGGATCTCGGCACCGTATTCGGTGCCGCTTTGCTGGGCATGACCCTGGGTGCCCTGGTCATGGGCATGATCGCCGACCGGTTCGGCCGCCGCCCGGTGCTGATCGCCGCCATGCTGTGTCTGGCACTCACCAGCTTCGCGACCGCGCAGGCCGCCAGCGTCGAGGAGTTGCGATGGATGCGCTTCCTGACCGGCCTGTGCATGGGTGCGATCGTGCCCAATGCCGTGGCGCTGGCCGGGGAGTTCAGCCCGGCGCGGGTGCGCATCACGCTGATGATGGTCGCCTCATCCGGCTTCATCCTCGGCGGAGCCTTGGGCGGGGTCGTCGCCGGCCTGCTCATCCCGGCCTATGGCTGGCATGCGGTGTTCCTCGCCGGTGCGGCCGCCCCGCTGCTGCTGGGCGTGGCGATGCTGGCCCTGCTGCCGGAATCCCTGCAATACCTGACGGTGAGGGGGCGAAAGCTGGATCAGGTGCGGCGCTGGCTTGCCCGGATCGAGCCGGACCTGACCATGCGCGACGACACGGTTCTGGTCGCAGACGACCGTCCGGCGCGCGGTGCGCCGATCCTGGAGCTGTTCCGCGGCACGATGGCGGTGGCAACGCCGCTGCTGTGGCTGCTGAACTTCATGAACCTGCTTGCGGCCTATTTCCTCGCCAACTGGCTGCCGGTGATCATGACGGAGGCCGGTCATCCCGCCTCGGCAGCGGTGATGGTGGGAACGATCTTCTGGGTCGGCGGGCTGGTCGGCAACCTGCTGCTCGGCTGGCTGGTCGACCGGCACGGCTTCGGCCCGACGCTGGCGATCAATCTGCTGGCCGGCGCACTCGGCGTGGCGCTGATCGGACAGGTCTCCGGCTCGCTGGGGATCGCGGGCGCGGTGATCGCGGTGGCCGGCTTCTGCATCCTGGGGGGACAGTCCGCGTTGAACGCGCTCGCCGCCGCCTTCTACCCGACACCGGTTCGTTCGACGGGGGCGGGCTGGGCGCTCGGCATCGGCCGGCTGGGATCGATCTTCGGGCCGGTCATCGGCGGAGAACTGATGCGGCTGAACTGGTCCACCGCCGACCTTCTGGTGGTGGCCGCCATTCCCTGCCTGATCGCGCTGGCCGGCAACCTGCTGCTCTGGGCGCTTGGCCGGCTGCCGCGCACGGCCGGCAGCACGGCCGGCGCTCTTGCCCCGCAACCCGCCCGATCCCGCAGCTGAGGAGCCCGCATCATGACCCGCACCTACCGCATCGGGCAGATCGTGCCCAGTTCCAACACGACCATGGAAACCGAAATCCCGGCCATGCTGCGCGCCCGCGAGGCGGTGCTGCCGGAACGCTTCACCTTCCATTCCAGCCGGATGCGCATGCACCGGGTGGTGAAGGAGGAGCTGGAGGCGATGAACCGCGAGGGGCTGCGTTGTGCCGCCGAACTCGCCGACGCCCGCGTCGACGTGATGAGCACGGCCTGCCTCGTCGCCATCATGGCGATGGGCCTCGGCCACCACCGCATAGTGGAGCGCGAACTGGCTGAAATCGCCCACGCGAACCACTGCGCGGCGCCGGTGATGACCTCGGCCGGCGCGCTGGTCGAAGGGCTGAAGGCGCTCGGCGCGCGCCGCATCGCCCTGATGGCACCCTACACCCGTCCCCTGACCGAACTGGTGGTGGCTTACATCGAGCATGAAGGGATCGAGGTGATCGACTGGCGCTGTTTCGAGATCGCCGACAATTTGGAGGTCGGCCGCCGGGACCCCATGCGGCTGGTCGAGGACGTGCGTTCGCTGAAGACGGCCGGGGCGGACGTCGTCGTTGCCTCGGCCTGCGTGCAGATGCCATCCCTGCCGGCGATCCGCCCCATCGAGGAGATGCTTGGCATTCCTACCGTTTCCACGGCGGTCTGCACCGTGTACGGCATGCTCTCCCGTCTGGGTTTGACCCCCGCAGTTCCTGGCGCCGGGGCGTTGCTGGCGGAAGGCCTGCCAGTCTTGCGCTGACTGCCAAGGGCAACGTCAATCGAGGGGAGCGCGACAGGTGACGTTGCAGCATCGAGGCGGTGGAGCTTCTGACGGCGTGGCTGACGCTGTTGATTACACGATGCGGATGGAGTCCGGGCGTCCGAGGTCGAGCATGCGGTTCAGGACCGGGACGGCGACGCCGATCCCGGTCTGCCGCCGGTCGTCGGTATGGAAGCGCGGACCATCCCCGATCACGTGTTTGTAGCGGCTGAAGATGGCCTCCACGAGCGCGCGCAAGTTTTAGCCGGATGTTGCCTGCCATGCCCTGCGACCACCGTCAGCGATGGCCTGCGGATGCCGGTCCCGCGGTGTCGGATCGCTCTGCGCGCTATCGCTCGGCACCGCGGTGGAGCGCGGCGGCACGGCCTCGTCGCTGAACCACACGGTCAGGCTGCCACGCGCTCGCAGCGCAGCATCATACTTCTGCCAGTTGCGAACCCTGTATCGCTGCTTGGGGATGTGATGACGGCGCGCGGCGTTGCCTTTGAACGGCATCGGCTGGATCAGAACAGGGAAAGGTCAACGACGCCTCCCCTACGATGCCACCCCGCCATCCGCAATCCTCACCTCGCTGCAACAACGTCGCGGCGCGGGCCAGTCAGGCGTCGCACCAGGTCTGAGCCGACGGCAGCACCCGGTTCGACCGCCGGGAGGATCTGAGGCCGGGTCAGCGCCACAGTCTCAGATCCTCCCGGCGGCGCACGGATCAGACCTGCGCCATGCCGCCATCGACCGGCAGCTCGGCCCCGGTGATGAAGCTGCTTTGGTCGCTGGCGAGAAACAGTGCGGCCGAGGCCACTTCGTCGGCACGACCCATACGGCCGAGCGGGATCAGCGTCGTCAGCGTCTCGCGCACCTCGTCTGACGCCGCCGCCATCATGGCGGTGTCGGTTGGCCCCGGTGCCACGACGTTGACGCGGATGTTGCGGGGCGCCAGCTCGTTGGCCCAGGTCCGCGCGAACGAGCGTACGGCGGCCTTGGTGGCCCCGTAGACGCCATAGCCTTTGGTGCCGATCGCGCCGGCGATCGAGCCCACCAGCACGATCGAGCCGCCATCCGGCATGATCGCCGCCGCAGCCTTGGCGGCAAACAGCAGCGTGCGCACGTTGAGGCCGAAGGTCCGGTCGAAATGATCCTCGCCGATGCCGTCGAGGGTCGCGAACTCGGAGATGCCGGCGTTGACGGCGAGCACGTCCACCCGCCCGGCCTCGCTGCCCACCGCCTCGAAGAAGGCGGCGAGCGCCGTCAGATCGGAAGCATCGACGCGGCGCGAGTGCAGCCTGCCGGCCCCAAGCTCAACCTCTCCCTCTTCGGCGCGACGACTGGTGGCGTAAACCGTGGCGCCTTCCGCCGCGAACCGCTCTGCGATGGCGCCACCGATGCCGCCATGGCCACCGACCACGATGGCGATTTTTCCTGAAAGCCCGCTCATACGTCCTCACATCGCTGGTGATGACGAACAGCTATCATTCCTATATCTAATTACAAGAAGGCACCTGATGGTGCTCAGATACCAGATAGTGCCTAGATATTGAGGTGTATACCCATGGCCAGAGACGTGCTCGATCTGCCGCTCGATGTCACCGCGACGCGGCCCATCCTCGAACATATCGCCAACAAGTGGACGGTGCTGATCCTGAGCGTCCTCTGCACGCAGCCGGCGCGGTTCAACGACCTCAAGCGCCGTCTCGACGGCATCACCCACAAGGCTTTGTCCGAGGCATTGAAGCGTCTGGAGCGCAACGGCCTCGTCAGTCGCAAAGTCCTGCCGACGCAGCCGATCGGCGTCGAGTACACGATTACCGATCTTGGCTGCTCGCTGCGCGAACCCTTCGCCGCCCTTTACAACTGGTCGCTCGCCAACGGCTCCGCGATGGAAAGAGCACAGCGAGCCTATGACGCATCGAGAGGGGAGGGAGGGTTGGAGGAGGAGATCTAACAGGCTGCGGGAAAAGGGCTGCTCCCGGCCGGCGAGTCGTGATTCTTTGTGGTTGTTGAGAATACGGGTGTCGAGGGGACGATGCGGGGCACGGATGAGCGGAGCGAGGGTCTTTTCAGCCACGTGAGCTGTGAGGCTCGGGTTCCGGCCGATCATCCTCTGCGGGCGATCCGGGCCATCGTGGACGAGGCGCTGGAGGTGATGTCGTCGGCGTTCGAGAGGCTGTACTCCAAGATCGGGCGGCCGTCGATCGCGCCGGAGAAGCTGCTGCGGCCTTCTATGGACGCCCCGGTGTGTGACGTTACCGTGTTCACCAACAACCGCGAGCGCCTGCTGGCCGGCGATGTGGCGGCCAAGTTCCTGGCCACCGTGCTGGGCCGGCCGAAGGTCCAGGCACTGCTGTCGGACGAGCATTTCTCGGTGGACGGCACGCTGATCGGTGAGCAATCGAGACGCCACCGGTTCGAACCCGGTGGCGAACGGGGCGTCGGTGAAGAGTTTCCGGCCCAAGGACGGCAGCGGCGAGCCGCCGGGGCCGGGGCGCAACAGCGACCGCGACTTCCATGGCGAGAAGCGGTCCAACGAGACCCATGCCTCGACCAGCGATCCCGAGGCGCGGCTGTACCGCAAGGGAAACGGGCAACCGGCGAAGCTGGCCTTCATGGACCATGCGTTGATGGAGAACCGCCACGCCCTGGTGGTGGATGTCCGGCTCACCGCGGCCACCGGCCTGGCTGAACGCGAAGCGGCGGTGTCCATGGTCGAGGCCATCCCCGGCCGCCACCGCATCACGGTGGGTGCCGACAAGGCTTACGACACCAAGGATTTCGTGGCCGACCTGCGCCAACTGGGCGCCGCTCCGCATGTCGCCCAGAACACTCGCAACCGCCGCTCGCCCATCGACGGCCGGGCTGCGCAAGACCCGCCATCGCGGCACGGGCCGTGTCGGCTGGATGTTCACGCTGACCGCCGCCTACAACCTGATCCGCCTGCCCAAGCTGCTGGCGGCGGCATAATCATGCCCGGAGTCCGCCTAAACGGCGGTTCCGGGGCCTCGGAGCGCGAAAAGGCGCCCAATTTCCGATAAAAACGGCCGTTAGAAACGCCATTTTTAAGCCTCAACGGAGGAAAAAGGCCAGAATATGTTCGTTTTTCCGCAGCCTGCCAGGTGAGGCAGTGCCAACGCGCGGTCCCAGGCTTTGAAATCGCACCACCCCAAGCGCGACAACACGTCAGCCCAAGGCCTGAGGCATCGTATAAGCTCTGCTACGGTCAAACCCGGTTCGAATGCCGGCAATGAGCGGACATGGCTCAGCAGAGCGAGGTGGTCTGTGGCGTCCATGATCCGATCAGGTTCATGGTGCTCGGCGATGATGATCGTGCCGTTTCGGATCGATCGCACAGCGGCCATACGATCAAACTCCTGTCTTCCGCAGCCGACGGCACGCGGGCTCACTCAGTGCTCGTGCTCACCGCTTCAGCATTCTACCCGATGCGTTCAAGCTCTGCGCCGACGCAACCAGTCGCAGGACCGTTCACCCCACGTTCGTGGGGCCGTGGCGCCTGGACCTGTTCATACACGTGGACAATTTCGCTGAGATGAACGCGGTCGATGCAGGCCTGTACGTAATGGCCTGGGCCACGCCACTGCATCTCCTCCGGCGAGCGCGGGTGGCCGGTCTCGAAAACCCGCAGCCAACTTTTCCGCCGCTGCGACGGCGTTGCCCCGCCGGCCGCTTCCACCTCGTTATCTTCCGCTTCCGTCCGGCTAAGGTACCAGTCGTTCAACACAGCGTGCCAGTCGTCGAAGTCAGAGAGGAGGATGCGATGGCGAGGAACAATGGCGCTGACCAGGACCGTCGCCTCACCCGCCGCTTTCCCCCAGATCGACGGCCGTGTGGACGGCCTCTTCAGCCACCCCCAGACGGGATAATCACCCGAGAAACGGGGCATCAACTCCGCCAATCTTTCACGCATCCAATCATAAGGGCTGGGGTGATCAGGATCGTCGGCTGGTCCTCTGGCGTCAGTGTGTCGGCCAAAAGCAAACTGGTGATTACCGGACAGCCAGCCGGTCTGTCGTGCCACGCTCAGCGCGTCACGGTGTTGTGCCGACCAGACCCGGACGGGTGCCATCGGATCAGCGCTCAGCACCGCAAGTAACCGTGAGCGGCTAATGGGTTTCAGCAACTGATCCTCCTGGCCGCGCGAAGCTTCCGGTTGGCAAACCGGATTGATAGGATTATAGGCGCATCCGGCGGTGATTTACGTCTTGGGTTCGTGTTCAATCCGGCCTTGCAAGTTCCTCACCTTCGTGACAGGTGTTTGGGCATTGTCACAGGAGTAGTGGCGGATCTCTGGTCTTGACATCATCTTCTTCGGATGCAGCAGCTCTCGTTTGCCCGCCATTGGTTTCCGCCTGATCTCTCGCTGCACCCCGCGTACAGGCCGTGGCCGGCTGGGAAGCCGCAACCACCGCAGCGTGAGCGAAACTGCAAATTTGGGGGGTCTACGCGCCGGCTCTATTCCCGTGACAACGCCACAAGGACGATTGTGTCACAGGACGGCCAGCCAGCCGCCATCCACATAGATGATCTGTCCGTTGACGTAGTTCGACGCCGAAGACGCCAGATACACCGCGGTCCCGGCCAGTTCCTCCGGTTGGCCCCAACGCTGGGCCGGGTTGCTGTTCTTCACCCAGGCATCGAAGGCGGCGTCCTGAAGCAGGGCCGCGTTCATGTCGGTGGCGATGTAGCCCGGCCCGATGGCGTTCGCCTGGATGTCGAAGCGCGCCCATTCGGCAGCCATCGCCCGGGTCAGCATCTTGATACCGCCCTTGGCGGCGGTGTAGGGCGCCACCGTCGCCCGCGCCGCCTCGCTGGTCAGCGACCCGATGTTGATGATCTTGCCGCCACTCCCACGCGCGATCATCCGCCGCGCCGCCTCGCGGGCGACGATGAAGGCGCCGGTCAGGTTGGTGTCGATGACGCGCTGCCAGTCCGCAAGCGCCAGATCGACCATCGGCTTGCGGAACTGGATACCGGCGTTGTTGATCAGGATGTCGACGGCAATTCCCCGCTCGTCGAGCGCGGTGAAGGCGGCGGCGACCGCCGCCTCGTCCACCACGTCGAACAGGCTGCCGTCCGCCGCATGGCCCAGATCGGTCAGCCGCGTCACCGCCCCGGCGAGCGTCTCCTCGTCGCGTCCGTTCAGGATGACGCGGGCGCCGGCCTCCGCCAGTCCCTGGGCGAAGGCGAAACCGATTCCGCGGACGGAGCCGGTGATCAGGGCCGTGCGGCCGGAAAGGTCGAACGGGGATGTCTTCATGGGGTGGGTCTCCATCGGGCGGCGGGGCCTCAATCCAGGGAGCTGATGCGACGGGTCAGGTCGGACCGTTCAAACACCGAGGGCAGCAGGTCTGTGCCCAGTCCCGGCCCTTCCATCGGATAGACATAACCGCCCTCGATGCGGGGGACCTCGGTGACCAGTTCCTTGTACCATCCGGTGTAGAAAGCGCGCACCGATTCCTGGATCAGCGTGTTGGGCTGCGACAGCGAGGAATGGACCGCGGCGGCATAGGCCACCGGGCCGGTGCAGTCGTGCGGCGCATAGGGGCGGTGGTAGGTGTCGGCGAGAGCGGCGATCTTGCGTCCTTCGGTCAGCCCACCCGTCCAGGCCAAGTCGGTCATCACCACGCCGACGGCGCCGGCCTCCAGCATGTCCTTGTAGGGGAAGCGCGATCCCAGCGTTTCGGAAGCGCAGATCGGCACGCTGGTCGAGGCAGCCAGTTCGGTCAGCGCATTGACCGAATTCATGCGGATCGGATCCTCGTACCAGGTCGGCTCGTAGTCTTCCAGAACGCGGGCGATCCGCTTGATCGTCGGCAGGTTCCACAGGCAGTGGAACTCCACCATGATCTGCATCCGGTCGCCGACCGCCTTGCGGATCTTCTCGAACGGCTCGACGCCGCGCTTCATCTGCTCCGCGGTGATGAAGCGACCGTCATTCTCGATCGCCGCGGGATCGAACGGCCAGATCTTCATCGCCGAGATGCCCTGCTCCAGCAGGCTTTCGGCCAGTCCGCCGGCGTCCGACATGAAGGCGTTCAGATCCTCGTACGGACCCGGGCTGGCGCCCAGGTTCCAGGTGTCGACCGGCTTGATGCGATGGGAGCGGACATAGCCGTAGCCGGCGCAGGTGTTGTAGACCGGCACCCGGTCATGGCAGAGGCCGCCCAGCATCTGGTGGACCGGCTGGTTGCAGGCCTTGCCGAACAGGTCCCACAGCGCGATGTCGACGGCCGAAGCCGCCCGGTATTCCGTGCCGGTCGAAGACTGCGCCAAAGGCAGGTTGACCATGTCGCGGTTGATCGCCTCGATGCGCAGCGGGTCCCGGCCCAGCAGCCGCGTGGACAGCGTGTCGTGCAGATGGGCTTCGACCGCACCGGCCCCGTAGAACGTCTCGCCCAGCCCGACGATCCCGGCATCGGTGTGGACCCGCACCCACAGGACGTTGGCGAACTCTTCGGTGCGAAGGGTTTCGATGGCGGTGATTTTCATGAGCCGTCCCGCGATGAGTAAGGAAAGAAGTTTCGGGAAATCAAAGGCATGGCAGAGGATCAGGGCAGGATGCGACCCCCGCGTGCCCATGGCCATGCATGCAAGGGCATCCTATTTCCGTTTGTGATATTTCACAACATGTTTTAATGTACCACTGTTCGCATGCCGAGCATGAGCGATGGCGGGCAGCTTACGGTAAAGGAGGACGGCGTTATGGGACGTGGACGCAGCAAGCCGGTGCTGATCGGGCCGGGGGACGCGATCGACCGCAAGCAGGCGCGGGCCAATCAAGCCAACCTGCTGGAGCTGGCTTACGGCAAGCTCGAGGAGCTGCTGGTCAACTGCACGCTGGCGCCCGGCCGGTTGCTGTCGATCCAGGATCTGCAGGATATCACCGGTCTCAGCCGCACGCCTGTCCATCAGGCGGTCAGCATGCTGGCCCGCGACACGCTGGTGATCGTCAACCCGCGCAACGGCATCCAGATCGCTCCCATCGATCTTGCGCGCGACCGGCTGTTGCTGGAGTTGCGCCGCGACATCGAGCGCTTCGTCGTGCGCCTCGCCGCCGAACGGTCGGGGCCGACGCAGCGCAACCAGATGATGCACCTGTCACGGGTGCTGCGGGAACGGCGGGCGACGATCACCATCGACCAGTTCAACGAATTCGACCGCAGCATCGACAACCTGATCCTGGCGGCCGGCAACGAGCCCTTCGTCGGCAATGCGCTGCGTCCGCTGCACACGATCTTCCGGCGCATCGGCTTCCTGCACCAGAACCACATCGGCGGCGAGGCGACGCTCCACCGCAGCGTGGACTGCCATCTGGCACTGACCGACGCCATCGCCAACCGCCGCGCCGACGATGCGGTCAAGGCTTCCGACGAAATCGTCCAGTTCGTCGACGCCATGTTCGACGAGCTGGAAGCCCGCATCGACCCGCGTCTGCTCGATTGCAGCGTCGAGCCGCTCTTCACCTTGTGACCGGAACCACTTCCCGGCGGGCAGGTCGCGTTGCCGACGGAACTCCGGTCGCGACCAGTCGCGCTCAAAACAATCCCAAAAGGAGGAAAACCATGAAGAAGGCTCTGTTGGCAGGGCTGGCTCTGACAGCCGTCGCCCTCGGCATCTCGATGCCGGCCGTCGCCGCCACCACTGCACGCATGTCGCTCGACGTTCAGGAGGGCAACCCCAAGCATATCGCCGCGACCCGCTTCGCCGACGCGGTGTCGGACGCCACCAAGGGGGCGGTCAAGATCCGTATATTCCCGAACAGCCTGCTGGGTGCCGAGTCGGAATCGGCGGAAGGCATCCGGCTCGGGTCGATCCAGATGGGAATCATCACCAGCTCGGTGTTCACGACCTGGGTTCCGCAGGTGCAGGTGCTCGACCTGCCCTTCCTGTTCCGCGACGACCAGCATGCCGTCGCGGCCAACGCGGTGCTGACCAAGGCGCTGTCCGAGAGCTTCCGCGAGAAGGGCTTCCATCTGCTGGGCTTCTCGGTCAACGGCGCCCGCCAGCTGATGAGCAAGGACCCCATCGTCACCCCGGCCGATGCGGCGGGCAAGAAGATGCGGGTGATCCAGAGCCCGATCCATGTGGCGCTGTGGAAGGCCGTCAGTGCCAATCCCGTGCCGATCCCGGCGCCGGAGGTATACAACGCCATGCAGACCGGGGTCGTCGATTTCTTCGACAACACGGCCACCAATTATCTGACCTTCCGCTTTTATGAAGTGGCACCGCACTACACCAAGCTGAGCCACATCTACGCGATGGGCGCCTGGGTGGTGTCCGAGCCGTGGTGGCAGAAGCTGACCGCCGACCAGCAGGCCGCCATCGAAAAGGCGGCGCATGACGCGCAGGCGGACATCGTGCCGCTGCAGGCCAAGCAGGACGAGGAGGCGCTCGCCAAGACCGTCGCCCAGGGCGCCACCATCCACGAGGTGAAGGACAAGGCGGCATGGCGTGAACTGATGAAGCCGGTCTGGGCGGAGTTCACGCCGAAGATTCCGGGTTCCGACACGCTGATCCCGGCAATCGAAGCGGTGAAGTGACGGGGCGGGGTATCGCTTGCGCGGACGGTGTTCTGCACCGCCGCGCTTCCCCCAGGGACGTTAGGCCAAGGATTTGGCCAATCGGAAAGGTCCGATCATGTCGGAAGTCCAAGCCACCAGTTCTGAAACAATGCCCGGCCGGTCGTCTCCGGCCTGGGGAGAAACGGTCTGCCGCCTGATCGAAAACGCCGTCGGAGCCGTCAACTTCGTGGTTCTGATCGCGCTGACGCTCGTCGTCTTCGCGGGCGTGATCGCACGCTACATCTTCAACAGCGGCTTCACCTGGACCGAGGAGTTCTCGATCTGGGCCTTCACCTGGCTGATCTTCCTGGGTGCCGCGACCGGGATTCGGCAAAAGCGGCATGTGCATGTCGATCTGCTGGTCGACCATCTGCCTGCATCGGCGCGGCCGGCGGTGGATTTCCTGCGCGACAGTCTGGTGGCGCTGACGCTCCTCTTGTTCACCTTCAGCGGTTACGAGCTGGCCGACCGGATCGGCGGCGTTAGCACCACGCTGCAATGGCCGAATGCCCTGCGCTATGGTGTCGTGCCGGCGGCCGGCGGCATCGGGCTGCTGTTCCTCCTGCTGGGCGAGACGACGATGGCCGGGCTGCTGCGGCGGGCCGGGTCGGTCCTGCTGGCCGGCGCCATGTATCTGGTCGTGCAGGATACGGCGCTGTCGCCGTTCCAGGATGTGTCGCCCAGCCTGCTGATGACGCTGGTGTTCTTCCTCACCATGCTGATCGGTGTGCCAATCGCCTTCTGCATGATGCTGGGCGTGTTCATCACGACCTGGAGCGCCGATCTGCTGCCGGCTCCGGCGATCCTGCAGAACATGATCGCCGGGTCGACCAAGTTCATCCTGCTGGCGATCCCGTTCTTCCTGACCTCCGGCTATCTTCTGAATCTCGGACGCCTGTCGGAGCGGCTGATCGATTTCGCCGAATCGCTGTTCGGCCATTTCCGGGGCGGTCTGGCCCAGGTCGTGGTGGTCAACAGCGTGCTGATCGGCGGCATTTCCGGGTCTTCCGGAGCCGACGCGGCCAGCACCACCAAGGTCGCGGTGCCGGAGATGATCAAGCGCGGCTATTCGCCGGCCTTCTCCTGCGCGATCACGGCTGTCTCGTCGATCCTGCCGAACATCATTCCGCCGGCCATCGCCATGCTGGTGTATGCCTCTGTCTCCAATGTGTCGATTTCCCGCCTGTTCGCCGCCGGCATCGTTCCCGGCCTGCTGGTCGCCATTGCCCTGATGGTGGTCGTCTACATCCTTGCCGTCCGCCGCGGCTATGAGGGAGGCAAGAAACGGGCGCCCGCCAGCGTGGTCTGGAGCAGCTTCCTGCAGGCAGCCCCGACCCTGGCCATTGCCGTGCTGATCCTGGGCTGCATCCGCCTGGGCATCACCACCGCGACCGAAGCCGGCGTCATGGCTCTGGTCTGGGCCTTCATCCTGGGAAAATTCGTCTATCGTGCCTATGGTTGGCGCAGCTTCTACCGGGCCATCATCGACTGCGCGACGGACTCCGCACTGATCGGCTTCCTGATCGCGACATCGGTTCCCTTCGCCTGGATCCTGATCGCCGAGGGTGTGCCGCAGGAGTTGATCGGCTGGGCGCGTGAGACCGCGCAAGGGCAGTTCGGCCTGCTGCTGATCATGAACATCACGCTGTTCGTGGCGGGCATGTTCCTGGACCTGACGCCGGCCATGCTGATCGCGGCACCGCTGTTCCTGCCGCTGATGACCCAGGCGGGCATCGATCCGATCCAGCTCGGCCTCATCATGATCATCAACCTCCAGCTCGGCGGCGTGACCCCGCCGGTCGGTATCCTGGTCTTCATCTCGGCGCAGATCGCCAAGGTCCAGCCCTATGCCGTGTTCCGCGAGGTCGGCGTGTTCGTCGCGGCCGTGCTGGTGGTCCTGGCGGCAGTGTGCGCCTTCCCGTTCCTGACGGTGGGGATCTGGGATCTTTTCGGCTGAAGCTATGCCGATTGCATCAAGCCTCATAACGGCAGCCCGGGAGCAGGCAGCGGCGCCCCCACTTGCTCGATCACGTCGCCGAGCCCATGGCCTCGGTAACCGACAACGGCGGCTATGACCGAAGCGGGGTCTATGCGGCGGTCCACGAACGCCATCTTGAGGCCGCGGTGGTGGCGCCGCCGCACCGCGATGCCGTGCTCAGCAACATGGCTGAAACCGCGCCCACCCAACGCGACTGCCACATCCAGTTGATTGCCGAGACCGGGTGGATGACGGGGCGGCACCGTCAAGTTGTTGGCGCTGGTGATGAGGGCGGGGCGCGGTTTGACCAGGAATGTGCGTTGGGCGGGACGATTACGCGGCCAGCGGCGCGCCGGCCACCTCAGCCCAGGCGGCGAACGCGTAGATTCGGGCGGCGCGGTACTCGGAGGCTGAGCGATGATCGCGGCGGAGATGGACGAGGTTGTTGATCGGGTCGTGGATGGACAGAAAGCGCTGCACATGCCGTGGTGATTTGAAGCGCTTCATCTGCCGCTCGCGTCGTCGGGTCGGCTGATGACTGTTCTCGGCACGATTGTTAAGGCCCTTGTGCTGGCGGTGCTCGCAGCGCAGCTTCAGGTCCCTCTTGGCGGCGGCGTAGGACTTCAGCTTGTCGGTCACTATGACACGGGGAGCGCGGCCCTGCTTCTTGAGCAGCTTGCGCAGCAGACGCTTGGCCGCCTTGGTGTCGCGCCGGCTCTGGACGAGCGCGTCGAGCACGAAGCCGTCCTGGTCGACGGCCCGCCACAGGTAATGCTTCTTGCCGGCGATGCTGATGACGACCTCATCCAAATGCCACTTGTCACCGCGGGCGAGGCGCCGTTGCCGGATGCGGCTGGCAATCGTTCGGCCGATTTTCAGGCCCCACTGGCGCACGGATTCATGGCTGACCGTGATCCTGCGCAAGGCCAGCAACTCCTCCACCATGCGCAGACTCAGCGGAAAGCGGAAGTACAGGTACACCGCAAAGCTGATTACCTCGGCAGGGAAGCGGTAGCCGGCGTACATCGGATCGGGGCGCGTCGTCATCCCCGCCCTGTACCGTCACCCCGGCCACCTTGCCAACTCGAACTTGACGGTGCCGACTAAAAATCTAAGTATCAAGTCAATGTGTGAGGAGAATGATCATGCACGGGAAGGTCCAACGCAAAGCTGGACACCAAATCTTCTACCTGTTGCGGAGTAAGATAGCGCGGATTTAGCCCCCTCAGCATGAGATAAAGCTTCGCCGTTTCTTCCAACTCCTCGACGGCGGAAACCGCCGCCTCCAGCGACTCTCCGGCCACCACAGGGCCATGGTTGGCCAGAAGAACGGATGAATACCGCCCTGCCAGCCCGCGGATGGCGTCGGCGACGGCGGGGTCTCCAGGCCGATGGTAGGGGATTAGCGCGACTTGGCCCGCTTTCATCAAACAATAGGGTGTCATCGCCGGTAAAACCGCCGATGGGTCTATCTCGGGCAACATCGTTACGGCAACGGCGTGTGTGGAATGCAGGTGCACGACCGCTCGGCTCTCCCGGCGGGTCTCATAGACGGCGCTGTGCAGTGGAATCTCTTTCGTCGCCGGGTCACCGGAAAGCAACCGGCCGCTGGAGTCCAGCCGCGACAAACGGGCCGGATCAAGAAAGCCCAATGACGCGTTGGTCGGTGTCACCAACCAGCCCCCGTCGTCTAACCGCAAGGATATGTTGCCCGAGGAGCCGGGCGTCAGGCCGCGCTCAAACAGAGATCGGCCAAACCGACAAATTTCTTCCCGCCATCCGCTCTCCCTCATCTCATGCTCCCTGGAGATGTCAATGATACCGCTGGACCCACGTCCATCATCCGCAGCGCCTGTTCGAAAAAGTCGGGTCCGCCAAAATTTCCGGATTTGAGGGCAAGCGCCAGCGTTGGGCCGGTGTGGGTCGCGACGACGGGAACACCTGGGGCAATCTCGGGTCCAACCCTCAGGGCGTCGAGATGAAGTGCCGACACCACCGCCCCCGATGTCTCACCACCCGCAACAACAAGACGGGCGAGACCGCCCTCAACCAATCGGCACGCCAAATCGGCAAACAACGCATCAAGCGATTTCGCCACGGCGTCCGTGCCGTAACACGTCTGCGCCGCCACGACCTGTTCCGGCTCGCTGGACGAGTAAATCAGGGGCGCCCGACCGGAATTCTCACGCACGAACGCAGCAAGGCGCTCCACGTCGACCTTGCCCGTCATGACGTCGGCCACGGGCACATTGACGGCGGGGTGGCTGATCCGATGCCGCGCAATCTGCGCCAACGTCGCCTTCGAGCAACTGCCGGCGAGGATTGCCTCCGGGCCGCTGACCAACGGGAAATCCCGCCTGTCCGTCACGGCATCCGACCACCGAAGGATGTTGTCCGGCAACCCAAGCGCCAACCCGGAGCCGCCGGTCAGGAGCGGCGCGTCGGCGCAGGATCGCCCAATTGCGACAAGGTCTTCGTCCGTGATCGCGTCAACGACGATCAATCTCTCACCACGGGCAGCGGCGGCGTCCAACGCGTTGCGGATTGCTCCAGAGCCACGCCGCACGATCTCCCATGGCACTAGGCCGACCGGATGCTCCGTTTGCAAACCAAGCCAGCGGCACAGATTGCTGTCGGTCATCGGGGTGAGCGGATGGGCGCGCATGCTGGACTCGGCCAACGGAACCCCATCGACGAAGAGGTTCCCGTTATAGAGCGTGCGTCCGGCTGTAGGAAAGGCAGGGCAGACAACGATTCCCGAGACGTTGAGCGCATCGCTGAGAGCGTCCGCGACCGGCCCAATGTTGCCGGCTGGGGTGGAATCGAAAGTCGAGCAATATTTGAAAAAGATCTGACGGCACCCTTGCGCCTGCAACCACCGCAATGCGTCCACGGATTGCCGAACCGAATCCGCAGCACCAATCGATCGGCTTTTCAGCGCCACCACGCCGGCTTGGCAGGCCGGATCGGCGGACTTCGACGGAACTCCCAGGAACAAGGTCGTCATCAGGCCACATGACCCGGGGAGCCCCTTGGTCAACGTGTTGGCGATGTCGGTGGCACCGGTGAAGTCGTCGGCAATCACGCCAAGAAGCATCACCGGCCTCCCAAGGTTTGAGGCGACGTTCCAAGCACGCGCTGACGCATCCTGGCCACGGCCGCGTCCGGGGCGGTCAGGACGGGCGCACCGATCTTCGTTCGCAGGAGCGGTGCCGCCCGCGAGGTCGAGAAATGCGCCAGCATCACGGCATCGTACCCCTCGAACTGCTTCCCGCGCTCCGCGATCAGCCCGTTGTGCGTCTCGACGTCATGGTGGCGAAGTGCCTCGATCGCTTCGGGAATGACGATGGACGTGAGTTGGGCCGATGCTCCCAGCCGTTGTGATTCCTCGGCGAATTCCTCCTGCATCGTCGCCAGGGCAGGCGGAAAGGTCGCGATCATGCCGATCCGGTTCCCGGCCTTGATCGCCGCCTGGAACATGGCCTCGTTGGGTTTCAGGACAGGAATGCTCATGTCGCGCGCGGCACGCTCGATCGCCGGGCCGAAGGCCGAGCATGTCACGAGCAGTCCGTCCGCTCCGGTGCTCTCGGCGTACCGGCAGAGGCTGACAAACCGTTCGGTCATCGGCTCGGTAAGTTCGTTCATCCTCGCTCGATCGACGCTCAGCCCGTCATCAAGCAGGTTGACCAATTCGGCGTCGGGCCACAGACGGGCGAACGCGTCATGGATCGGTTCCATGGCCACCGGGGTCGCGTGCAGCAACGCAATGCGGGGGGAACTCATCATCGCACTCCTGTGAATTGAGCTCCCGCATCGCCGGGAGCGGCCGGCAACCATGAAAAACTGGCGGCCGTCGTCAGCGATGGGTGATATTCGCAGCCGATGTAGCCGCTGTAGCCAACGGCCTTCAGCGCCTCGAAAATCGGATCGAAGGCGATGGTGCCGGAACCAGGCTCGTGCCGGCCGGGAAAATCGGCGATCTGGACATGCTTGATGATCGCCGCGTGTTCGGTGATCAGCCGAACCGGGTCGTGACCCAGGGACACGCAATGATAGATGTCCATCAGCAGCCCCACGTTGGGACGCCGGAGGTCATGGATCGCCGTGATCGCCAAACCGGGATCGTCGATGATGTAATTGGCGATGGAGCCCGGGCCGATTGGCTCGATCAGGATGTCGATCCCTCTGGTGGCAGCCGCGTCGGCCGCGAAGGCCAGGTTTTCGAGATAGGTTTCCCAAAGCAACGGGTTCGCCACGTCGGCGGGCCTGACGCCGGCCATTGCATGAACAAGGCGACAACCGATGGCTTCGGCATAATCCAAGGTCGGCTGGACGCTCGAGCGGAACCGGGCGACGTGTTCGGGAAGCGCCGCGAACCCTTTCTCGCCACGTGTCACGTCACCGGCGGGAAACCCCGTCTGCGCGAAGCGCAGCCCGGCATCCGACAAGCGACGCGCCAATTCCGGCGCCGGAGTGTCGAACGGGTTCGGATGCTCCACGGCGCCAAAGCCGACGCGGCGGGCCGCCTCCGGGCGCTCGGCGAACGCTTGTTCCGTGAACAGAAATCCAATGTGCGCGCTGAGACGCCCGTCGAAGGAACGAAGGCAGGGGATGGACATGCGCAACTCCGGCTTGGTGGGTCCAGCTCCGTCCATTCCGATCCCAAGGGCCGGCGTGGACGGGTGCCAGACGGCGGTTTGCCTTAGGACGGCCTGACGATCGCTGCCATCTCCTCCACCACCGCGACGTGATCGGCGAGCGGCAGGCGGTCAATCGTCATCTGGAGCTGACCGGGGCGGTCGACGCGGCTGTCGTCGATGGCTTGGCCAATGTTGACGGCGGCGTCCAGAATGTCGTGTTCGGTCTTCCCGTTGAAATGCTTGAGCAGGGCGGGAGCGAGATCGGGACGTGCAGCGGCGACTGCTGCCAGCAACGCATAGGCGCCCCAGTTGGCGACACCGGCCACGATGAGAAAATCGGCGCCGGTGCGCGCCGCGATCAAGGCCCCGTTGGGAATATCCTTTTCCACGATGTCGGCGGGCAGGACACCCATGCCGATCTCGTTGCCGCCATCGCCGATGCCGATGGTCTTCCAGGGCGCCTTCCATCCGGCATCTTCGAACAGATAGTCGAGCGGCGCGGTGTCGCCCGATATATCCCAACCATGCTCGCGGTGCGGCTTGCCATCCGAACCAAGGGAGCAACGCTCAATGGCGATCAGATGGGTGATCGGTGACTCGTCCGCCTCCAGCTTGTGGCGGAGCTGACGAACGGACTGGGGACTCACCGACACGATCTCAAGCCCGACATCGTGCGGCAGGACCTTGGTTACCGCCCACACAGCCTTGGCGCAGGGAGCGTCGGAAATGGCCGTCACCTTGATGCCGGCTTCCGTCAACCCGGCGGCCAACTGGCCCAGGCCATTGAGCCCGTCGGTTTCCGGCGACGGCGGTTCCGCATGACGGACGAAGAAGCCGGCGATGATTCCGACATGTGGCGCTGGATGCTCGGCAATGGATTTGGCGGCTTTCTCCAGGTTGCCCTGCGAAAAAGCGACAAGACGTCCGATATCGCGCCGGACCGTCCGCCCGGCTGCGGCTTCCAACAACTCGAAAGCGGTTTGCATGTTCGCCTCAGAATGTGGTTCGTATATGCGACGTATATTCCTCCGTAGCGAGAGCGTCAAGCGCGTCCCGCACCGTTGGGCGGCAGCAATAAACTGATGATCGACAAACAGGGATGGCTCGGGCACAACAGGAATGGTGGCAATTGCCGTATTTGACCGGCGTTTGCGATGCACACATATACGCGCCCCTAAGAGGCAGGCATGACCAAAGAAACAACTCCGAAATCGACCACGAAACGGCGCGGGCAAGGGGGGCGGAAGGTGATGGCCGACATACCGGTGACCGAGGACTCTCACCGGACGGTGTTCAGCAGCGCATCCGATGACGCACGCCTGATATCGCAGACCGACGCCGCGTTGGATGTGATCCGCTCGCGAATCATCGACATGACGCTTGAACCGGGGAGCCGCATCGACGAGCGCATCCTGATCGACCGCTTCAAACTGGGCAGGACGCCGGCCCGGGAAGCCATCAACCGCTTGGTGGCGGAGGGTTTCGTGAAGATCATGCCGCAGCGCGGCGGTACTTATGTGCGCAAACTCGACTTCGACGAAATGGGCGAGATCGTCGTCGCGCACCAGCTTGCCGAGTCCATTCTCGGTCAGATGTGCCGTCTGGACGATCCGTCGCTGGCTCCTGACCTGATGGCGATCCAGCGCCGATATACCGACAGCGTGAAGCGTCGGGATTTTCTCGCGATCACGCAGCTCAACCAGGATTTTCATCTGCGGATGCATGACACCATCGGCAACGCGCTGTTTTACGACTTCGCCGAATCGACGCATCGGCATGTCCGCAGGTTGAATGTGTATATTTACCAAGCAGAACAAGCGGATCCCGAATTCCAGTCCGAACAGTTCGCCGCCAATCTCGACCAGCACAATCAGATCATCGAAGCTGTCGCCAGGCGTGACCGGCCCGCGCTCATCGAATTGCTGCCGGATCATGCCAAATACACCCAACGTCGCCTGGTTCGGCTGCTGCAAAACAAGTCGGTTGGTCCACTGCGCCCCAACCTGTCCGAGTTGAGATCACCCCTGGCCTGACGGGCCGGGTCCCGACGATCGATCGGCCTTTCCGCCGAACCCAGCCTCCGGGGACGGCCGACCCACGTCGCCGATCCACGTCGCGTACTGCGTTTCGTACGCATTTGCACGTTGGCGCTTCAACGCGTCCCTCCGTTTCCGGCGCGGCGGGGACGCGACATCAGCCTTGTCCCGAGCAGCCTTCTGCGGGCATTCAGCCTGTGTGATCCATGCGTCTACTTAAGATTCTTATCGACCATGATCTTCCGTCTTGACGGACTCGTATATGTCATGGATATTTAACCGGTGATGGCAACGCCGACGGGCGAAACGGGTCTTCGCTCCATCCGGCAACCAGCTGCGTCTTCAGTCCATTCCGCGCATCGACCTGCGCAATGCACCGGCACACCCACCACATTGGAAGGTGATGATTCACCATGAACAACCGGTCACTCTCGGTGATGAGCACACTTGGAATCCTCGGTCCGCTCAAGGAGAGGATCGGGCCCGCCTTTGAAGCGCAGTCCGGCCACCGGTTGGCCATGATATACGATCCCACCACCGTCCTTCTTCAGACAATCGCGGCGGGGCGGAGGGCGGATGTCATTGTCGCGATCGACACGGCGCTCGACGCACTCACCGGGAATCGAACCCTGCTGCCGGACAGCCGCGTGATCGTCGCGCGAACGGCAGTGGGTTTGGCCAAGCGGGCCGGCACCGAGGCTATCGATGTTTCGACACCGGACGCCTTCGTCAACGCGCTGCTCGCGGCAAAGTCGATCGTCTACTCGCAATCCGGTGCCAGCGGCATTTTCTTCAAATCTCTTGTCGAGAGACTTGGCATCTCCCGGGAAATCGGTCGGAAGGCGATCGTCATACCCAAGGGCTTCACGGCCGAACTGTTGATTTCCGGTGAGGCTGAACTGGCCGTGCAGCAGATGAGCGAGCTTATGGTGGTCGCCGGGGCCGACATCGTCGGCCCCTTTCCGGAACCCTACGGTGCCTACACCCATTTCGCCGCAGCGGTGTTCGCGCAGACCGACCAGCCCGAGCTGGCTCATCGCTTCCTCGATCATCTGACGGGTGAACCGGCCGCCGAAGCCTTCCTGGCGGCCGGATTGGAACCGCTCGGACGGTTGGGTTCCGCGCGCCATTCCGGCTCATCACCGGGAGGCTCCGATGGCTGGAGAGCTTGATTTCGGCTTCCTCAGCGACTATTGGCCGGCAATCGCCTGGGGTGTCGTCTGGACATTCGTGATGACGGTCGCGTCGTTGATCCCTGGGGCCGCGTTTGGCGTGTTGTGCGCCTTGGCCCGCGTCTATGGATCCCCAACAATCGCCCGCATCGCGGCCGTGTATGTGGAGGTCATCCGCAACACTCCATCCCTTATTCAAGCATTCTGGCTCTTTTTCGGGCTCGCATCCCTCGGACTGCGGTTGTCTCCCTTCATGGCCGCCGTCCTGGCGCTGAGCATCAACTTTGCCGCCTATGTTGGAGAGATCATCCGGGCCGGGTTGGAAGCGACGCCACATGGAGAGATCGAAGCGGCGGACTGCCTTGGGCTGTCGCCTCTGCAGCGGATCACAGCCATCGAGTTGCCTCAGGCGATTGAACGGGTGTTTCCGGCATTGGTCGGACAATCGATCCTGATGATGCTTTCAACATCAATCATGTATCAAATTTCGGCTGAGGAATTGACGGGTGTTGCTTGGTACATCCAGTCGTTCACATTCAGAAGTTTTGAGATCTACATGATCGTTGCCGCGCTCTACATCGGAATGACGGGCCTGATGCGTGCAGCGTTGTCCAGTGTTGGTCTTTTGGTTTTCACACGTTACCGCCGCCTGCGAACCCCCTTGTGAGGCCGCAATGCTCAACCTGACCACGCAACAATCACTCTTCATCCTGCAAGGCGCTGGCTGGACGATCCTGCTCTCCTTGATCGGCTTTGTCGGCGGTTCTCTGCTGGGGCTTCCCTTGGCTCTCGGCCTGACCGCAAAATCGATGGCGACACGCCTGGCCACCGGCTTCGGCATCAACGTCGTGCAAGGCATCCCATTGCCGATTTTGATGTTTGCCGTCTATTTCGGTGCGGGGCTCGCCGGTTTCGACCCGCCAACCTTGGCAGCCGCCGCCTTGGCCATGACGGCCTACTCGGCAGCGTTTCTTGCCGAGATCTGGAAGGGCTGCATCCGCGCAGTGCCGCGTCTGCAATGGGAAGCGGCGGATTGCCTTGCTCTGACCAGCCTCGACACCCTGCGCCTCGTCATATTGCCGCAAGCGGTACGGATCGCTACGCCTCCGACCATCGGATTTTTTGTCCAAATCGTGAAAAACACCTCTTATGCAGTGGTGTTGGCCTTCATGGAACTAACCTACTCAGCCCGCATCGTGAACAATAACAGCAATGAACCGTTTGTTGTATTCACAATCGCGGGAGCCCTTTACTTCCTTATTTGCTTTCCTCTTTCCAAACTCAGCAGACGACTGGAACGCTCTTTTGGGAAAACACGAGAGGCTGCGAAATGACGGATCCGATTGTCAAGTTTGAAGACGTTCACAAGCGTTTCGGCACCCTCGAAGTTCTGAAGGGCATCTCGCTGTCGGTCGAAGAGGGCAAAGTTGTCGCCTTGCTTGGTCGCTCGGGGTCGGGGAAGAGCACGGCCTTGCGCTGCGTCAACGGGCTTGAAAAAATCGCCAGCGGCTCGTTGACCGTCTGCGGACGGGAGCTGGGGAAGATGAACGTCGATCTCCGTCGGCTTCGGCAAGACGTCGGCATCGTCTTCCAAAGTTACAACCTCTTCCCCCATCTCACCGTTGCTCAGAACGTCATGTTGGCGCCGATCCGGGTGCGCAAGCTCTCCAAGAGCGATGCCGGGAAATTGGCGGAGCATGTGTTGGATCGTGTCGGTCTGTCCGACAAGCTGTCCTGTTATCCGGAACAGCTGTCCGGAGGGCAACAGCAGCGTGTCGCGATTGCGCGATCCCTGGCGATGCAGCCACGTGTGTTGCTGCTCGACGAGGTTACTTCGGCGCTTGATCCCGAACTGACCGGCGAGGTTTTGCGGGTGATTGAATCGCTCGCACGCGAACGGATGACCATGATTCTGGTGACGCACGAAATGGGGTTTGCGCGGAAGGTCGCCGACCAGATCGTGTTCATGCATCAGGGACGGGTCTGGGAAACGGGAGACAGAAGTCTGCTCGCCAACCCACAGACTCAAGAACTCACGCAATTCGTCGAGAGCGATCTTTAATCAACGATTTGAGTGATCCCTGCCTTTCCGGCCAAATCGTCGGCCAGATACTCTGTATCTCGAAAAACAAGCAAGCTCTTCCCGCTGTTTTGGAGACGGCTTGCAACAACAACCTACGAACAGGAGAGTAAGAT
The DNA here is from genome assembly GCF_003116035.1 of Azospirillum sp. TSH64. Classification (GTDB taxonomy): domain Bacteria; phylum Pseudomonadota; class Alphaproteobacteria; order Azospirillales; family Azospirillaceae; genus Azospirillum. Next base: position 5,951,702 of record NZ_LGQW01000015.1, on the reverse strand, counting down.
GTTGAAATGGTTTTCCTGCATGGGCGTGGGAATGGCGGCTCTGCTGGTCGCCGCGCTGCCAGCGTCGGCCGCCGGCAAACTGGACATGATCAAAAGCCGTGGCAGCATCATCGTTGGAATTGATTTTTCACACCCGCCGTTCGGCTCGATCAACGACAAGGCCGAACCCATCGGCTCCGATCTTGAAACCGCTGAGTTGTTGGCGAAAGATCTCGGAGTGAAGCTGGAGACGGTCAATGTCTCCGGGCCCAACCGCATCCCCTTCCTGATCAGCAACAAGGTCGATATCGTCGTTGCCGCGGTTTCCATCACCGAGGATCGGAAAAAGGTAATCGACATTTCCGCACCCTACGGCACCATACCCCTGAACATTGCCGGACCGAGCAAGGAGACCATTCGCAATCCGGCCGACCTCGAAGGCAAGGCGATTGCCGTCGCCAGCGGCGTCACCGCGGACATTGAGCTTGCGCGGATTACGAAGGGCGTCCCGAACGTCACCGTTGTGAGATACGCCGATGAGGCGACGACGAAGACCGCCATGCTAACCGGTCAACAGAAATACCTGGCATCGACGCTCTCCGATCTTGCCGTGATCAAGGAGCAGAACAAGTCGCTCGATCTCGACTTTAAATTCACCATGAAGACCTACCCGATGGGTGTCGGCGTGCGCAAGGGAGAGCCGGAACTTCTTGGCTGGGTGAATGACTGGGTTCGCAAGAACATCGAGAACGGCAAGCTCAACACCATCTTCGTCAAATGGTTCGGCCAACCTCTTCCAGCCGATATGACCCATTTCGACTGATGCACTCCAAGTCACACGGAACATGGTCATGAACAAGACAACCGGTGCCGCAACCGCCACACCGAGCGCACGCGTCACGCCCGTCGTCGTCCATGCTGGTGTCGCGTATGTGAGCGGACAATTGCCCCGCATCGCCGGAGAATTGCAGGTTCGTGGAAAGGTCGGGGCGGAAGTCGATCTGGACACCGCCCGCCTTGCCGCTCGGCTTTGCGCCGAGGCGTGCATCGCCGCGCTTTCGGACAGTGTGGGCGAGGCGAACATCCAGCGTGTCATCAAACTGACGGGATTTGTCGCCTCCGCTCCAGGCTTCAACAGCCAGGGTGCCGTCATCGACGCGGCGTCTGATGTGTTCCTGGAGCGCTTCGGCTCACTGGCAGGTGCTCATGCGCGAAGCGCCGTCGGCGTCGCGGAGTTGCCGCACAACGCTCCCGTCGAGGTCGAACTGATCGCAATCGTTCAGTCGGTCTGATCAACCTGCCCCGCCACAGAACGGGTGCGACCCGCTGTGAGTTCCAACCAACGAAGGGCCATCATGTCGAGGACTATGGAATTGGGAGGGGTGCCGTTCCAGCGCAAGCTGATCGCGGCATCGGGATTGCGTTTCCACTGCGTGGTCGGCGGATCGGGACCAACGGTGGTGCTGATCGCAGGCTTCCCGCAGAGCTGGTACGCGTGGCGCCGGGTCATGCCGCTGCTTGCGTCGGATTTTCACGTCATCGCACTCGATCTTCCCGGACAAGGAGATTCCGACAAACCCATTGGGGGTTACGACACCCAAACGACGGCCCGTCGCGTCAATTCCCTGTTGAAGACGTTGGGCGTCGAACGACATTTTCTCGTCGGCCATGACGTCGGATCCTGGGTTGCCTATCCCTATGCGCATGAATTTGAAAAGGAGCTGGGCGGTGTCGTGTTCCTTGACGCGAACATTCCCGGCGTCACCCTGCAGCCGACGATCAAGGTCGCTGATCCCGATTACTGGCGGAATTGGCATTTCCTGTTCAACATGATCGAGGACCTGCCGGAAGCGTTGTTGGCGGGTCGGGAACGTGTCCTCATCGAATGGTTCTTCAATCGGAAAACGGCAAACGCCATGGCAACTTTCGATGCCACCGACATTGAGGAATATGAACGCGTCTACGGGATGCTTGGCGGCATGCGCGGTATGCTGGGCTATTACCGGGCGGTCATTGAGGATATGGAGCAGAACAAGCAACTGTTCGCTCACAAACTCCAACTTCCAATTTTGGCGCTTGGCGGAGATGTGGGCAGTGCGCCAAACATCTTCGAGGCCATGCAACCATTGGGCAAGGATGTTAGAGGTGGTGTCATAGCGAAGAGCGGCCACTATATTCCGGAAGAGCAACCCGATGCCCTCGCTCGGGAACTCAAGACCTTTTTTGAAGGTTTGAAGCTCTAACCGGCGTTGGTGCACGGAGGCGGCGAAGGGTGGATTTGCTGATCGCGGGTAGTCCTGTAAAAGGGTGTCTCCACGATCTCCCGTGAATTGGTCATCCTCGGCATGCCGAACAAACACAACGATGACCGGCGGCACCACATCCCGAAGATGCGGTTCCAGGTGACGAACTGGGCGGCGTATGAGGCCGGCCTGCGGCGGCGCGGCAGCCTGACGCTGTGGGTCAGCGACGCGGCGATCGCCGCGTGGCGAGCGCCACCGCGGAAGACGCCAGGCGGTCAGGCGCGCTATTCGCAGACCGCGATCGACACTGCGGTCATGGTGCGCCTGGTTTTCCATCAGCCGCTGCGCCAGACCGAAGGGCTGCTCAGTTCGCTACTTGCTCTCCTGGGCTTGGACCTGCCGGTGCCTGACCACACCACGATCAGCCGGCGGGCGGCCCGCCGGAAATCGGTGTTGGCGACGGCTTTGCCGGCGGGTCCGGTCACCCTGGTGATCGACAGCACCGGGCTCAAAGTCTATGGGGCCGGCGAGTGGCACCGCGACAAGCATGGCGTGCGCGGGCGCCGGAGCTGAAGGAAGCTCCATCTGGCCGTCGATGCGACCACCAACACCATCGTCGCCGCTACGCTGACGACCACCGACGACGGCGACGCCTCCCAGGTCGGCCCGTTGCTTGGCCAGACCAGCGGCACCATCGCCGCCCGGGATGCCGGCGCCACGGTCGTCATCCCTCCGCGCGCTACGGCGGTGCCCAGGGTAACAGCCGCCACCGAGCCGACACAGCGGGACCGCCACATCCAGAGCATCGCCGAGCACGGTCGCCTGGGATGGCAAGGGCACACCGGCTATGGGAAGCGGAGCAAGGCGGAAACCGCGATGGCGCGCTACAAGCGCATCCTTGGCAACCAGCTTCGTGCCCGCATGTTGCCTGGCCAGCAAGCCGAGGCCACCATCGGCGTCACCATCCTGAATCGGATGATCGATCAAGCGCGCCCGAACTCCGTCCGCCCCACCTGAACCAAGGTCGCAGAGAGGCCCAGTGTGCCCGCTGCCATCCGTGCACCAACGCCTCGTCTCGCGCCTGCCGGCAAACTTTGCAACAGAGCCCCCATGGTGCCCTACGGAGCACCGGAACAACCGCTCGACGCTACCCAAAGGGACGCTCGTGCCGCGCGGCGATCCACGATAACCTCCGGTTATGAACATCCGGCAGCTCGAAGCGTTCAAGGCCATCGTCGAATTGGGAAGCTTCACGCGGGCGGCGGAAAAGCTGCATCTGTCCCAGCCTGCGGTGAGCAAGCTGATCCTGCTGCTGGAGCGCTCCTGCGGCTTCTCCCTGTTCCATCGGCAGAAGAACGGCGTCATTCCGACCGCCGAAGGCGAGATGCTGTACTCCGAGGTCGAACGGGTCTTTCTCGGCGTCGATTCCGTGTCGGCACGGGCCCGCGCCATCCGGCAGTTCAACTATGGCGAGATCGAGATCGTCGCCTTTCCGTCGCTCGCGACCCGCGTCCTGCCGCCGATCCTGGCGGACTTCCTGCGGTCGAAGCCGGGGCTGCGGGTGACGCTGTCGAGCCGTAATTCCTGGCTTCTCGTCGACCGGGTCGCCTCGCAGGGGGTCGATGTCGGCTTCGGCATGGTCGCGTCCGAGCGTCCCGGGGTCCGTTTCGACAGGCTGTGCTCGATGGACGCGGTTTGCATCCTGCCGGCCGGTCACAGGCTGGCCGGTCGCCCGGTGATCGAAGCCGGGGATCTGCATGGCGAGCGTTTCGTCGCGATGGCCGAGGAGGACCGGGCCCAGCTCAAGGTCGATCAGGCCTTTTCCGAATGCGGTGCCGCACGCGACATCGTCCTGAAGGCGCAGTTGACCGAAGCCTGCTGCTCCTTCGTGGCCGCCGGTGTCGGCGTCGCCATCGTGGATCCGTTGAGCACGGTCGATTTCGCTCCGTCCCAGCTTGTCGTGCGCCCATTCCGGCCGCTGGTGACCTACGACATCTGGGTCGTCACGCCGAGCTTCCGCGACATCTCGCTAAGTTCGCAAGCACTGATCGCGCATGTCCGCACCCGGCTGGCGGCCAGGATCGCGGAGCTCGCGAAGCTGATCGGCGCGCCGGAATAGCGCTGCGGCGGGCATATCCCCTGGTTATGGCTGAGCCGCCACAAGCGATTTGACCCGACCGGCGCCCGAGCCCTCAATTCCAGCGGAGCAACCGGATCGCCGGCAGGAACGAAGTGCCTGCCCGATCCCCCCTTCGTTGACGATTCGAGGTGGTTGATGACCGCAATTACAGTGCTCACCCCGACGGGGACGCTAGGATACGGTTTCGGCGACGACGCTTTGGCCCGCGGCATGTCGCTGGGACCGGCCGTCATTGCGGTGGACGCCGGATCGACCGATCCGGGACCGCATTATCTCGGCTCCGGCAAGCCGCTGGTGTCGGACGTCAGCATCAAGCGGGAACTGACCGCGCTCATCCGCGCCGGCCGCGCGGCCGGCATCCCGGTCATCGTCGGCAGCGTCGGCGGTGCCGGGTCGGGCGTCCAGGTCGAGCGGACGGCCCGGCTGGTCCGCGAGATCGCCCAGGAGCAGGGCCTGAACTTCAGGCTCGCGACCATCCGCTCGGACATCCCGATCGAGCGGGCCAAACGGGCGGTCACGGCGGGCGAGATCGTCGATTTCGAAGCCGGTACCCCCCTGACCGCGGAGCTTCTGGACGAGACGGTGACGCTGGTCGCGCAGATGGGGCACGAGCCGATCTGCGAAGCGCTCGACGGCGGCGCGGACGTCGTCATCGCCGGCCGGGCCTGCGACGATTCGGTGATCGCCGCCTTCCCGATCTGGCGCGGGGCCGATCCGGCGCTGGCGATCCATATGGGGAAGATTCTCGAATGCGGTGCCTTCTCGGCCGAGCCCTTCGCCATGGACGTGATGCTCGGCACGGTGGATGAGGACAGCTTCCTGCTGGAGCCCGGCAGCACGGCGAGGCGCGCCTCGGTCAAATCCGTCGCCGCCCATTCGCTGTACGAACGCGAGAACCCCTTCAAGCAATCCGGCCCTGGCCATGAGATCGATCTGTCCGGCTGCTCGTTCGAGCAGGTCGGGGAGCGTCAGGTCCGGGTGCGCGGCGCCACGTTGACGGAAACGACCGATTACTACGTGAAGCTCGAAGGGGCCAGGCTTGCCGGCTACCGCTCCATTGCCATCGCCGGCATCCGCTGCCCGACCACGATCCGGGCGCTCGACGCGATCCTGGACGACGTCCGCCGGAAGGCCCTGGACTACTTCGCCCCGGCGCCGGTCGCCGTGGCCTTCCACGTCTACGGCGGCAACGGCGTGATGAAGGAATTGGAGCCGGAGACGGCGCCCCAGCGCGAAATCGGCCTCGTGATCGAGGTGACGGCCGCCGACCAGGAACTGGCCCATGCGGCGTGCCACCAGATCAGCGGCGCGATGCTGCATTACCATTATCCGGGCATCATCAACACATCCGGCAACCTCGCCTTCCCCTATTCCCCTTCGGACCTGGATCTGGGACCGGTCTACGAGTTCAGCGCCTACCACCTGATGAAGGTCGACACCCCGACCGAACTGTTCCCCGTCCGCTACGAGGATCTCTGAGATGAACACGCGCCCGCTCAAGGATCTGGCCGACATCGTCCGCAGCAAGAATGCGGGCCCCTACCGGATCACCTTCGACATCCTGTTCAAGGACAAGGATCGCTACGAGGCCGTTCGCGCGACCGGTGCGATCAGCGCGGAGTCGGTCGCCAGAGCCTACGGCATCGACGTCTCGCAGGTGTCGTCCTTCTTCGAGATCGACATGGCCAACGCGATCAAGATCACCATCAGGCGCCCGCGCGCCCAGGGTTCGTCCGGCGATGGCGACATGTACGGCTGCCAGCATCATGTCCCGCTGATGCTCATCGCCGTCCCGGTGGGCTGACCGCTGCCGATTGTCCGCCTTGATGAAGGCGGTCCGCACTCTGTTTCGGACGCGGCGCCCGTCCGGCGCCGTAAGCCGGCCCATTCCGGTGGGGAATGAGGGTCCGCTACCGGTCCGGCGCGGTCACCTCCAGCAGCCGGTCCCGGACCGCGACCAGCGGGGGTGCAGGTCGCGGTCCCCGGGGCGGAAGAGGTCGTAGTGCCGCCGAACGGACGGGCGCTGGAGCGGCCTTCAAGCTGCGTTGAGGGTCGACGCGAACACCGCCAGCCGCTCCAGCGTGAACGAGACGAAGCTGTCCACCAGATTGAACGAGCGCGCCGCCTTCGGCCGGATCAGCCAGATGTCGAATTCGACGGTGGGCTCGAACCGGCGGACGGCGATGCGCGTGTCGTCGTTGTTGAAGGCGCTGATCGGGTCGACCACGGCGACGCCGGCCTTGGCCGCAACGAAGGAAAAGGCCGTCTCCGATTGGCCGGCCTCGATGCGGCTGCGCCGGGGCACCTTGAGTTCGTCGAACACACGGTCGATCATGAAGCGCGAATGATCCTGCGGACCGAGCGAGATGAAATCCTCGTTCGCGAGGTCGTGGGCGCGGATGGTGTGCCGCTCGGCCAGAGGATGCCCGGCCGGCAGGATGCAGACCCCGCGCAGGCGGTGCAGATGCGCGCTGACCACCTCGGGACGGTCGCCCGGCAGGATGCTCAGGCCGAAATCCACATGCTGGGCCGCGACCGCGTCGATCAGGCTGCGTGAGCGCATGCTTTCCAGACGGAAGCGCATGTCTGGATGCGCCTCGCAGAAGCTCCACACGATCTCTGGCAGCACACGCCGGGCGATAGCCGGGAAGGCGCCGACGCTGACGGAGCCCCAGTTCTGGTCGCGCAGCGCCGTCGCCACCCGTGCGATCTGGCCGACACCGATGAACATGCGCTGGACCTCGTTGTAGAGCGCTTCGGCCTCGCGGGTCGGCGTGATCTTGCTGCCCTGGCGGTTGAACAGGCGGAAGCCGCAGCTCCGTTCGAATTGCGCGATCAACTGGCTGACGGCGGGCTGCGAGATGCTCAGCCGCTCCCCCGCACGCGTCACGCTGCCGCTCGCCATGACTGCCTGGAAGGCCTCGATCTGTCGGACGTTCATCGGACCCAGCCATAAGTTCAGCTTATTCTCAGGGGCAAATTATCTATTATGACATTATGAAAGACAACGCGATCATAAGCTCCGAAGCGCCGATCCCATCGATTTCTCGTGCGCTCAAGCAAAAGGGGATCTTCATGACGCCTCGTTTCGCCAAGCCGCTTGCCCTCCTCTCCCTGCTGGCGACCAGCCTCGTCTTTTGCGCCGAGGCAAAGGCCGATCAGCTCGACCGCGTCAAGCAGCGCGGCAAGCTGATCGCCGGCATCCGGAACGATTACGTGCCCTTCGGCTTCCTCGACCAGAAGGGCGAACTGACCGGCTTCGAGATCGATCTCGCGCGCGCCGTCGCCAAGGACATGTTCGGCTCGGAGACCGCGATCGAACTGGTTCCGGTCGTGGCCTCGAACCGCATCGAGCTGCTGAACGCCGGGCGCATCGACGTGATCTTCGCGACGCTGGGCAAGACGGCCGAGCGCGAGAAGATCATCGACTACACGGCGGAATACTATCTGATGGCCGGGATGGTGCTGCTGACGCCGAAGAGCGCGGAGTACAAATCCTGGGAAGACGTCAAGGGACACAAGCTCTGTGGAAGCCAGGGCAACGTCTACAACCGGACGCTGATCGAGAAATACGGCGCCGATCTGGTCCTGTTCACCGGAACCTCGGAGATCTACAAGGCCTTCCAGGACAACCGGTGCGACGCGATCGCGTATGATGGCCCGAACCTTCACATGAAGGTCGCCGAGGAGGGCTGGAGCGACAAGTACAAGATCGCGCTCGACACCTTCGACTACATCCCCATCGGCGGCGGCGTCCGCAAGAACGAACCCGCCTTCCTGAACGCCGTCAACAAGGCCATCATCCGGGCCGAGGCGTCGGGGCTGATGGTCGAGGGCGAGAAGAAGTACAAGCTCGGCGTCAGCGACTACGTGACCAAGCGGGCCGCCGACGCGAAGGTGAAGGCCGCCGCGGCGAACTGAGGCCCTCCACCGCGGCCGGCTCGTCCGCATGATCGGAAAGACAGCATGCACAAGATCGAGGTCACGTCGCGGCGAACGCCACGGGTCGTGGAGCAGGCCCTGTGCCTGAACGACTTCGAACCGATGGCGGAACGGAGGCTGCCACGGGCGATCTTCAAATACGTCTCCGGCCACGCCGAGGACGGCGCGACGCATCGCCGGAACCTGCAAAACTTCGCCGAGCGGTCCTTCATCCCGAACGTTCTCGTCGACGTCTCCCGGACCGACGCGTCGACGCGCATCTTCGGGGTCGATTACGCCAGCCCGTTCGGCATCGCGCCCATGGGGTTCAGCCGGCTGGTGGCGCCGGACTGCGACGTGCTCTTCGCCCAGGAGGCGGCGCGGGCGAAGCTTCCGTTCATCCTGAGCGGGGCCTCGCTGACCCGGTTGGAGGAGGTGCGCCAAGCCGGCGCGACGAGCTGGTTCCAGGCTTACATTCCCGGCGACGAGGCGCGCATCCTTCCGCTGGTCGAGCGGGTGGAGCGCGCCGGCTTCGACACGCTGGTGGTGACCGTCGATACGGCGGTGCATGGCCAGCACGAACTCGCCGCGCGCCACGGCTTCCGCTCGCCGGTGCGGCCGACCGCCGATCTGGCGTGGCAGGGGGTGACGCGGCCGGTCTGGCTGTGGCGCGTGCTGCTGCGCAGCCTGCTGACGCGCAACGCGCCGCATTTCGAGAACATGGATGCGGAGCGGGGGCCGCCCGTGTTCTCCCGGACGCTCGTCCGCGACATCGGCCGGCGGTCGAGCCTGTCCTGGACGCACATCGAACGGCTTCGGCAGCGCTGGAAGGGCAAGCTCGTCCTCAAGGGGGTGATGTCCGCTCCGGACGCGCGAATGGCGGAAAAGATCGGCGTCGACGGCGTCATCGTCTCCAACCATGGCGGCCGGCAGATCGACTGCGCCCAAGGCTCGCTCGACCTGCTGGAGCGCATCGCCGATCAGGTTGACCGCTTGACCGTGATGTTCGACGGCGGCGTCCGGCGTGGCAGCGACGTCCTGAAGGCGGTCAAGCTGGGCGCCCAACTGGTTTTCGTCGGGCGGCCGTTCCTGCTGGCGGCGGCGGCTGGCGACCGGATCGGCGTGGAGCATGCCCTGTCCCTGATGAAGGACGAGATCACCCGGACCATGGCGCTGCTGGGCATCAACCGGCTCGACGAGTTCGACGCGGTTCCGCTCATCCGTAACGGCCGGGACTGAACGCATGCAGAAACCCGCCAAACGTCAGACAGTGTGGATTCCGGCATGACGCTCGATTTCAGTTGGCTGTTCGATCCCCTCTATCAGACATGGTTGCTGCGCGGCGTCGGCACGACGATCCTGCTCAGCCTGCTGGGCATGGTCCTGATGTTCGTAATCGGCATCGCCGGCGCCGCCCTTCTTCATCTGAAGGTGCGGTTCCTGCAATCGCCGGTCACGATCTTCGTCGAACTGTTCCGCAACACGCCGCCGCTCGTCCAGCTGTTCTTCCTGTACTTCATGCTGTCGGAGATCGGCCTGACGCTCACCGATCCGGTGACGGGCGGACGGATCCCGTTGTTCACCGGCTTCACCTGCGTGGTGCTCTCGCTCGGCCTCTACAACGGCGCGATCGCCGTCGAGATCATCCGCTCAGGGCTGCTCGCCGTGCCCGCCCAGACCGTCGAGGGCGCCCGCTCGCTGGGGTATTCGCGGCTGCAGACCTTCCGCCACGTCGAACTGCCCATCGGCCTCAGGATGAGCATCCCGCCCATGACCAGCAACATCGTCAGCCTGATCAAGACCTCGTCCCAGGCCGTGCTCGTGGCCGTGGCGGACATCATGTACGGCGCGACGCAGATCATGCTGGAAACCTTCCGCAACCTGGAGGTCATGCTGCTGATCTGGGTCATCTACCTCGTGATCGCCAGCCTCGCCGTGCTGGTGGTGCGCCGTATCGCCGCCGCCTTCCGCATCCCCGGCTACGGGTCGTGACGGCCATGAACGCGGAACTCAAGCTCTTCGCGCTGGGCACCGCCGGTGTCACGCTGGTCCTCGCGGCGCTTCTCGTCACCGTCTACGGCGCGGAGACCGGACGCGTCCTCCAGGCGCTCGCCGCGCGGACGCCGTTGCTTCTCAGCGGCTCCCCGGACTTCAGCCGGTTCGAGGGCGGCTTCGCCGCCAACATCGTCATCAGCATCTGGGCGATGATGATCGCCGCCGTCGCCGGCACCGCGCTCGGCATCGGGATGATCTCCCAATCCCTCCTGGTCCGGGCCCCGTCGGTCCTGCTCATGAACGTGCTCAGGAACTCGCCGTGGCTCGTCGTGCTCTACGCGATGCTCTATCTGCTGCCGTTCGAGATCGAGGCGTTCGGGACGATCTTCTCGTTCTCGCCCGTGATCAAGGCGATCATCGGGCTGGCGCTGCCGGTGACGGCCAACATCGCCGAGGTGTTCCGCGGCGGCGTTGAGGCGGTTCCGACCGGCCAATGGGAATCGGCCCGCTCGCTGGGCTATCGCCGGCTGCAGATCCTGCGCCGCGTGGTGGTGCCCCAGGCGATCCAGTTCATGACCCCGAACCTGATGACGACCTACGCCATGCTGTTCATCGGCACCAGCCTGGTCGTGGTGACGGGCGCCAACGACATCCTCTCGGTCGCCCGCACCGTCATCGCCAGCGACGGCGCGCATTACGCGACGGCAATCTATCTCTACGTGCTGTTCCTCTTCTTCCTCTTCTGCTTCCCGATCGCCATCCTGACGCGGTGGCTGGAGCAACGGGTGCGAGTTCGCCAATGACCCATCACCGGCATTCCCAGCAATCCGCCCCGCTCATCGAGATCCGGGACGTCCACAAATCCTTCGGCCCCGTCACGGTCCTCAGGGGCGTGTCGCTGTCCGTCCGCGACGGCGGCGTGGTTTGCATCATCGGGCCGTCCGGCTCGGGCAAATCGACGATCCTGCGCTGCATCAACGGCCTGATGTCGATCGACCGGGGAACGATCCGCGTCGGCCCCTTCGCGGTCGAGACGCTGACGAGCGACAAGGCGCTGGTGCCGTTGCGGCATCAGGTCGCCATGGTCTTCCAGCAGTACAACCTGTTCCCGCACCGCACGGTGCTGCAGAACCTGACCATGGCGCCGGTGCAGGTGCTGGGCGAGAACCCGGCCGCCGTGCGCGAGCGGGCGCTCGCCCTGCTCGCCAAGGTCCGGCTGACCGGAAAGCAGGACGCCTATCCCGGCGAACTGTCCGGCGGCCAGCAGCAGCGCGTCGCCATCGCCCGCGCGCTCGCCATGCAGCCCAAGGTCATCCTGTTCGACGAGGTCACCGCCGCGCTCGACCCCGAGATGGTCAGCGAGGTCCTGAACGTCATCCGCGATCTGGCGCGCGAGGGCATGACCTGCGTGCTGGTCACCCACGAGATGCGCTTCGCCCAGGAGGTCGCGGACGAGGTCTTCTTCACCGACCGTGGCGTGATCGTCGAGCACGGCCCTCCCGGGACGCTCTTCCAGAATCCGACCGACCCACGGCTGAAAGCCTTTCTCGAAAAGGTCCTGTGACGGCCCTTTCCTCAAGGAAACCCCATGACCCACCCTCTCAAGGTCCTGGTCCCCGACGTTCATCTCCGCGACCTCGACATCGAGCGCGGCGTATCGGGAGACCGGCTGGACTACCTTGTGTTCGACGAGACCGACCCGGCGACCATCCCGGACGAGGCTTGGCGCTCCTGCGACGCGATCCTGGTCTGGCACCGCATGCGGATCACGCCGGAGGTTGTCGCGAAGCTCGACAAATGCCGCGTGATCGTGCGGGTCGGCGTCGGGTTCGACAACGTCGACGGCGCGGCGTGCCGGGCGCGCGGCATTCCGGTCTGCAACGTGCCCAATTACGGCACCTCGGAGGTCGCCGACCACGCCCTGGCCATGCTGCTGCACCTCGTGCGCGGGCTCGGCTCCTACGAGGCGCGGCTGAGGGCCGATCTCGTGGCCGGCTTCCTGGCCGAAGACGTCCCCGTGGTGCGCCGCATCCGGGGCGCCACCTTTGGCGCGATCGGCATGGGCCGCATCGGCACCGCGATCATGCGCCGGGCCGCCGCCTTCGACATGAAGGTGATCTACGTCGATCCCTATCTCCCGGAAGGCCACGAACTCGGCCTCGGGATCGAGCGGGTCAAGACCCTGCCGGAACTGCTGTCGCGCTCCGACGTGGTCAGCCTGCACGTGCCTTTGTCCGAACAGACCCGCAACATCATCGGCAAGCCGGAACTGGCGTCGATGAAGCCCGGCGGCATCCTGCTCAACATCGCGCGCGGCGGCCTCGTCGACGTGGACGCGGTCCACGACGCGCTGAAGAGCGGGCATCTCGCCGCCGCCGGTCTCGACGTGCTGCCCAAGGAACCGCCCATGCCGCCGCCGCCGCTGATCGCGGCGTGGCAGGCGGAGGAGGCTTGGCTTGCCGGGCGTCTCGTCCTGACGCCGCACGCCGCCTTCTACTCCGAGGCCGGCTATCGCGACATGCGCGTTTTCTCCGCCGAGATCCTGCTCGACTTCCTGTTCGAGGGACGGCTGCGGAACAACGTCAACCCGGGCTGGGACGCGAAGGCTTCCTAAGCAGGATCCCGCCCTCCATCATCAGGAACGAGCCATGGCCTTCCAGCAGCACGACACCCAGTTCCGGGTCCTGAGCGACGAGGAACTCGACGCTTGGCGGGCGATCCCGCCGGCGGTCGCCTCCGATTGCATGAACCGCACCCAGGTGATGAACGCCGCGATCAAGCCGATCGCGGATGGTCAGGTCCTGTGCGGCCAAGCCCGGACGGTGACGACCATGGTCGGGGATTGCGGCCCGATCTGCGCGCTCATCAGCAGCGCCCGGCCGGGCGAGATCGTGATGGTCGATGCCGGCGGTGTCGAGGACACGGCGGTATGGGGCGGCGTCATGGCGGAGGAAGCCATCCATCGCCGGCTGGGGGGCGCCGTCATCGACGGTGCCATCCGCGATGTCGCGGACATGCGCAAAGCCGGTTTCACGATGTTCTGCCGGTCGGTCGTGCCGCGCGGGCCGCATCACGGCTTCGGCGGTATCATCGATGGGACGATTTCGGTGGCGGGCGTCCCGGTGCGCTCCGGCGACATCGTGCTGGGCAACGACGACGGCGTGGTCGTCGTCCCCCTTGAGCAGGCCGCTACGGTGCTGGCGGCCGCGCAAGCCCACCTGCTCAAGGAGGAAGGCTGGATCCGGAACATCCGGGCCGGGGTGCCGATTCCGAAGTTGTTCGAGATGCCGAGCGCCAAATGACACCGCCGCGCGGTACCGCCCTCATCGGCCCGGCTCCCGCTCGGAGGTTGATGCGGCATGGGATCAGGACGGTGCCGCAGCCCCTTAAGATTCCGCATGTTGGCGGTCACATCGAGCGGCTGATCGGCCGCTTGATGGGCGATGTACACCTGATGTCCGGCACAACATTCTGCACTGAGCAACTTCACACTCAGACACCAAGTTCGTTTTCAACGTGGTTGGCGCGATAAACATCGCGGATCGCATCAAGCATTATTGCAATTTCTGGAGACGTGTCGTTGACCCGGTGGCTCATGAAAAGCGGCGAGACAGCATGTGCTTCTTCAAGTGGACGATACTCGACTTTGTCCCGCCGCAAATGCTGTACGGAAGCGGTCACCAAACTAAACCCGACATCGGCTGCCACCAAACCCAACGCCGTCTGCACATCCCGCACTTCCAGAATGGTGTCTGGCTTTAACCCTCGGAAGCGATAGAGCGCGAGCACCTGATCGGCAAAGCTCGGTCGCGGAGTTTTGGGGTAAACAACCAGTGTTCCGGCTGTCAGGTCGTCGAGACGGAGCGGGCGCTCCTGCTCCAGCAGTCGGTGCCCTGACGGTATGGCGGCAATGATGGCTTCGTAGCGGAGCAGAGTCCGCGTGATGGCGGCGTCCTCCAGCGGAATGCGGCCGAAGCCGACGTCGATGCGACCCTCTTTGAGCGCCGCGACCTGCTCGACCGTTGTCAACTCCACCAACGAGACTTCCACATTCGGACGGATCGAGCGGTAACGGCGGATCATCTCTGGCAGCCAGCCATAGAGTGTGGACGCCACAAAGCCGATGGTGAAGCGGCTATGCTCGGCGTGGCGCAGGCGGCGAGCCAACGCCTTGATTTCATCGACGCGCTCCAGCACGTGGACCGCCTGTTCATAGATCAAGCGCCCTGGCTCCGTCAGACGCAGGGGACGGCTGTCCCGTTCGATGAGTTGAAGGCCAAGCTCCTCTTCCAATTGCTGTATCTGTCGGCTCAACGGCGGCTGCGCCATGTTCAGGCGCTCTGCCGCACGCGTGAAGTTCCGCTCGTTCACGACTGCCATGAAGTAGCGGAGATGCCGAAGTTCCATGAACGAGCCTCTCCCTCATTGAGCACGGCGGCCGTGAGATAAGGCCGCCGCGCCATACCATACCTGGAGGGTATCAAACCAGACCAACACGGTCTTTCACAATGCGCATGGCAACAGATAGCGTGGTGGCACAACAAAGTTTTGCCGAGGACAGCCGCAGGATGACCAGAATTGACGGCATCGAGACCCTCATTGTCGATGTGCCGACCATTCGGCCGCATGTGCTCTCGATGGCCACCATGCACCGGCAGACCATCGTCGTAGTCCGGCTTCGCTGTTCCGACGGCGTTGTGGGCATCGGTGAGGGGACAACGATCGGGGGATTGAGCTACGGCGAAGAATGCCCCGAAGGTATCAAGCTGGCGATTGACACTTACATAGCCCCGGTGCTGCGAACCAGCGACCCCACCCGCGTTGCCGCAACCATGGCGCAGGTCGGCAGAGCCGTTGTTGGCAACCACTTTGCCAAGGCGGCGGTCGAGACGGCGCTCTTGGACGCCATGGGAAAGCGGCTCGGCCTCCCGGTTTCCGAACTGCTGGGTGGGCGTCACCGTGACACGCTGCCGGTCGCTTGGACGCTCGCCAGCGGCAACACGGCCAAGGACATCGACGAAGCCGAGCGCATGCTGTCTTTGCGGCGGCACAACATCTTCAAGCTGAAGATCGGCAAGCGTCCGGTGGCTGACGATGTCGCGCATGTTGCTGAGATCAAACGCGCGTTGGGCGACCGAGCAAGCGTGCGCGTCGACGTCAACCAAGCCTGGGATGAAGCCACCGCGTCGCGCGGAATTGCAATGTTGGAGGACGCAGGCGTCGATCTGATCGAACAGCCGGTGGCGCGCAGCAATCGCTCGGCACTGGCACGCTTGGCCGCACGCTTCATCGTGCCGATCATGGCCGACGAAAGTCTTCACGGGCCAGAGGATGCCTTCGCCATCGCATCGCAGGCGGCAGCCGATGTCTTCGCCGTCAAGATCGCCCAGTCCGGCGGTCTCCAGGCTGCAGCGCGCGTCAGTGCCATTGCGGATGCGGCGGGGATCGGGCTTTACGGCGGCACCATGCTGGAAGGGGGGATCGGCACCATCGCCTCCGCTCACCTCTTCGCCACGTTCCCGCGGCTCGCCTGGGGCACGGAGCTGTTCGGTCCGCTGCTGCTGACCGAGGAAATCCTGACCGAACCCCTGGCTTATGGCGATTTCAGCCTTCAGATCCCCAACAAGCCGGGCCTCGGCATCGACTTGGACGAGGACCGCATCGCCTTCTTCCGGCGTGACGGCCGGTAACACTCGCACACCCCCCTTGATCGAGGCCAAGACCATGCTGTTCCAGGTCGAAATGGATGTCCGCCTGCCGCCTGACATGGCGCCACAGGTGGCAGACGAGTTGAAGCGGGTCGAGCGCGAACGCGCCCAACAGATGCAGCACGAGGGCAAGTGGCGGCACCTTTGGCGTGTCGCTGGCCGCTACGCCAATGTCAGCATCTTCGATGTCGAAAGCGCGGACGAACTTCACGCGCTGCTCACCTCGCTGCCGCTTTTCCCCTACATGGCGATGACGGTTACCGCCTTGTGTCGCCATCCCTCGTCCATCCGCGACGATGACCGCTGAGCCGGTCGCCGCCTACCCGCCGCTGAGGCACCCATAACCGAAGTTTAGGGAGAAAACGATGAACAAGAACCAGATCCAAGAGTTCGCGAAGCGCATCTCCGGCACCCAAATTGCTCCGGCTAACGAGCGGGTGAAAGCGGTCGTCGACCGCATGCTGCTCGATCTCTTCGTGCTGATCGACGAGATGGACGTCACGCCCGAAGAATTCTGGTCGGCCTGCAGCTATGTCACCGAGCTCGGGAAGTCCAATGAAGTCGGACTGCTGGTGCCGGGTCTTGGTGTCGAGCATTTCCTTGACCTGCGCCAGGATGAGAAGGAGCGTGCTGCCGGAATGGACGGCGGCACCCCGCGCACCATCGAGGGTCCGCTCTATGTGGCCGGTGCTCCCGTCTGCCAGGGCGAAGCCCGGCTCGACGACGACACTGACGACGGCGAAATCCTGTTCATGGATGGCCGGGTCCTCGACACCCGTGGCAACCCGGTTGCCGGTGCGCAGGTCGAGGTCTGGCACGCCAACAGCCGTGGCAACTACTCCTACTTCGACCAGTCGCAGAGCGACTTCAACCTGCGCCGCACCATCGTCACCGATGCCGAGGGGCGCTACCGCTTCCGCAGCATCATGCCGTCGGGCTACAGCTGCCCGCCCAACGGGCCGACCCAAAAACTCCTGACCCTACTGGGCCGCCACGGTCATCGTCCGGCGCACATTCACTTCTTCGTGTCGGCACCGGGCTATCGGACGCTGACGACGCAGATCAACATCAAGGACGATCCCTACGTCCATGACGACTTCGCCTTCGCCACCCGCGACGGCCTGATCCCCGGGGTCGAGCACCACACGGACCCGACCGCCCTCCACGACATGGGCGTGAACCGGCCCTTCGCCACCATCACCTTCGACTTCGTTCTCCCGTCCGCACTGGATGGCGTGTTGAACACGCTTCCTGAGCGTCCGCGCGCCACGGCCGCCTGATCTTCCGGGGGGCCATGCCCGGCCCCATTCCCGCCATCTTGTGGAGGACCAGATCATGACTGCCAATCTCATGGCGCGGCTGGACGGCGCTGTCGTTGAGGACAAAGAGCAGGGCATTTATCGGTGCAGGCGCGACATTTTCACCGACCCTGAGCTGTTCGAACTGGAGATGACGCACATCTTTGAGGGGAACTGGATCTACCTCGCCCACGAAAGCCAAATCCCCGGCAAGAACGACTACTTCACCACCTTCATCGGCCGGCAGCCGATCATCATCGCCCGCAACAAGGACAACGAGCTCAACGCCTTCATCAACGCCTGCAGCCACCGTGGCGCGATGCTGTGCCGGCACAAGCGCGGCAACAAGGCAACTTACACCTGTCCGTTCCACGGATGGACTTTCAACAACTCTGGTAAGCTGCTGAAGGTCAAGGACCCGGAGTCCGCCGGCTACCCTGACGCCTTCAATCGGGAGGGATCGCACAACCTGACAAAGGTTGCCCGGTTCGCATCCTACCGCGGCTTCCTGTTCGGCAGCCTGAACGCCGATGTGGCACCGCTCACCGAGCATCTGGGTGAGGCCGCCAAGATCATCGACATGATCGTCGACCAGTCGCCGGATGGGCTGGAGGTGCTGCGCGGCTCCTCGTCCTACATTTATGACGGCAACTGGAAACTCCAGACCGAGAATGGAGCCGACGGCTATCACGTCAGCGCCGTGCACTGGAACTATGCGGCAACCACCAACCACCGCAAGACGGCCGCCGCCGGCGACAGCGTGCGGGCGATGGACGCCGGAAGCTGGGCCAAGCAGGGCGGCGGCTTCTATTCCTTCGAGAATGGTCATCTGCTGCTGTGGAGCCGCTGGGCCAATCCCGAAGACCGCCCTCTCTATGAGCGCCGGGACGAGTTGGCGGCACAGTACGGGGCCGCGCGGGCCGACTGGATGATCGGCAATTCGCGCAACCTGTGCCTCTACCCCAACGTCTACTTGATGGACCAGTTCAGCTCGCAGATCCGCACCTATCGGCCGCTGTCTGTCGACAAGACTGAGGTCACGATCTACTGCATCGCGCCGAAGAACGAGAGTGCGGAGGCCCGCGCCCGCCGCATCCGCCAGTATGAGGATTTCTTCAACGCCAGCGGCATGGCCACCCCCGATGACCTGGAGGAGTTCCGCTCCTGCCAAACCGGCTATCTCGGCAGCGCTGCCCCCTGGAACGACCTGTCACGCGGAGCGGCCCATTGGGTGGAGGGTGCCGACGAGGCGGCCAAGGCCATCGACCTGCAGCCGCTGATGAGCGGCCTGCGCACCGAAGACGAGGGGCTGTTCGTCGTCCAGCACCAGCACTGGCTCGACACCATGCGCCGCGCCGTGGCGGTGGAAGAGGCATCGTCCGGCCTGAAGACGCTGGCTTGACGGGGGAACGCATGACCATCACTCCTGAGACTCTGCAGGCCTTCCTCCACCGCGAGGCCCGCCTGCTCGATGAAAAACAATGGGACGACTGGGTGCAGCTTTACGCACCGGACGCTGTGTTCTGGATGCCCGCCTGGGATGATGACGGCGCGCTGACCACCGACCCGCAGCGCGAGATCTCCCTGATCTATTATGGCAACCGCGGCGGCCTTGAGGATCGCGTGTTCCGCATCAAGACGGAACGGTCGAGCGCCACCAGTCTGCCGGAACCGCGCACCTCGCACAATATCAGCAACCTCGAAGTCATCGAGCAGCGTGACGGTGTCTGCAAGCTGCGCTTCAACTGGTTCACGCTGAGCTTCCGTTACAAGGCGACCGACACCTATTTCGGCACGTCCTTCTACACGCTGGATGTTTCGGGTGAGACACCACTGATCAAAGAGAAGACGGTGGTTCTGAAAAACGACTACATCCACCACGTCATCGACATCTACCACATCTGATCGGCCGGGCGGGATCGATCATCCCGGACGGGCGACAACTGGCCCGACGCCCTTCTGTGCGTCTCAAAGCCAGGGAGACGACTCATGAGCTTTCACATCGCGCTGACCTTTGAGGACGGGCTGACCCGCTTCATCGATGCCAACCTCGGTGAAACGGTCGCGGATGCTGCTTATCGGCAAGGCATCAACATCCCGCTCGACTGCCGCGACGGCGCCTGCGGCACCTGCAAGAGCTTTTGCGAGGCCGGGCGCTATGACGGCGGCTCTTACATCGAGGATGCCCTGACAGACGCGGAGGCGGAGGAGGGCTACTGTCTGACCTGTCAGATGCGTCCGGCATCCGACATCGTCCTGCGCATCGCCGCATCGTCGGACATCTGCAAAACAAGGGCGATGAACGTCTCGGCCGAGGTGGTGTCCGTCACCCGCCTGTCGGACAGCAGCATCGGACTGTCCCTGGCCTTGGACAATGCCGCGCGCCTGGCCTTCCTGCCCGGACAGTACGTCAACATCGAGGTGCCTGGCACGGGACAGACGCGCTCCTACTCCTTCAGTTCGCCGCCAGGGGCAGAGCTTGCGACCTTCCTGATCCGCAACGTGCCGGGCGGGCTGATGAGCGGCTACCTGACAGGCAGGGCCAAGCCGGGCGACCGTCTGACCCTGACCGGACCGCTCGGCAGCTTCTATTTGCGCGAGGTCCGACGGCCGGTACTGATGTTGGCCGGAGGTACAGGGTTGGCGCCCTTCCTGTCGATGCTGGACCGCATCGCTGCGGTGGAAGGCAGCAATTCGCACCCGGTTCACCTCATCTACGGTGTCACCCTGGACCACGATCTCGTTGAGGTCGAGGCGCTGCAGAGATTTGCAGAGCGAATCCCAGGCTTTACCTTCACCACCTGCGTGGCCGACCAGGGCAGCAGCCATCCGTTGAAGGGATACGTCACCCACCATCTCCAGCCGGAGCATCTGAACGGCGGGAATGTCGACGTTTACCTCTGTGGCCCACCGCCGATGGTTGAGGCCGTGCGCACCCATTTCCGCGACTGCGGCCTGACCCCGGCAAGCTTCCATTATGAGAAATTCGCCGCCAGCGAAGGGAATGGCCGATGACCATGAGCGGACGCTTCGACAATCAGGTGATGATTGTCACCGGTGCCGCCCAGGGCATCGGGCGAGCGGTTGCCGCACGGGCGGCAGGTGAAGGAGCCAGGCTGCTGCTGGTCGACCGTTCCGAATTGGTGCATCAGGTGGCGGAGGAGCTGGCGAGCCAGGGGGCGTCGGCACTGGCACTCACCGCCGATCTGGAAACCTATGCCGGCGCTCAAGCCATGGTCGATGCCGCGATCGAGGCGTTCGGGCGCATCGACATCTCCGTCCACAATGTCGGCGGCACCATCTGGATGAAGCCCTTCTGGGAATACCAGGAGGAGGAGATGGTGAAGGAGATTAACCGTTCACTCTGGCCAACCCTCTGGTCTTGCCGGGCGGTGATCCCGGTGATGATCGCGCAAGGCGGTGGCAGCATCGTCAATGTCGGCAGCAACGCCACCCGCGGAATTTACCGTGTCCCCTACTCCGCCGCGAAGGGCGGGGTGCATGCCATGACCACCTGTATGGCGATGGAACTGGCGGACAAGGGCATCCGCGTCAACGCGGTCTCCCCGGGCGCCGTCGACAATGGACAACGTGCCATCCCGCGCAATCCAAAGCCGATGAGTGAACAGGAAACGATCTGGCAACGTGAAACCTACGACCAGGTCATGCGCGACACGATGATGGGACGGATGGGCACCCAAGAGGAAATCGCCGCTGCGATCTGCTTCTACGCGTCAAACGACGCATCGTACATCACCGGCCAAACCTGCTTCGTTGCCGGTGGCAGCATCGGCTGAACACCCTCGGCTGACCGCCGAGAGCGGAAGACAAACCCATCGCCAAATGACGTGAGGGGCGCCCACTGCCAAGTGGGCGTCGGCCGAACCGTCGGCATCCCGACCCATCAACCCTAAAGCGTTGCCCTGCTCCGCGGGAGCACGCGGGTGGGTCCACTGCGCAACGACGCAGCCTTTTTTCCGGTCCATCGCGTCAACAGGGAGGAACGCCCGTGTCATCGACACCACGCGTCATCGACGTCCAGGACTTCATCAATGCCCACAAGATTTCCGCATTCCAGGTCACGTTGATCGGCCTTTGTTTCCTGATCGTCGCCATCGACGGCTTAGACACGGCGGCGATCGGCTTCATCGCTCCGGCGCTGCGCGCCGAATGGCAGCTGGCGCCGGCCCAATTGGCGCCACTGTTCGGTGCCGGCTTGTTCGGGCTGATGATCGGGGCGTTCATCTTTGGGCCTCTGGCCGACAAGATCGGGCGCAAGCGCGCGCTGATCCTCACCGTCCTGTTCTTCGGGCTGACCAGCTTGGCGTCCGCCTGGGCGACGAACATCACCGAACTGACGGTGCTTCGCTTCCTGACCGGCATGGGGCTGGGTGGGGCGATGCCCAACGCCATCACCTTGACTTCAGAGTTTTGCCCGGACAAGCGGCGGTCTTTCCTGACCACGTTGATGTTCTGCGGCTTCACGCTCGGCTCGGCGCTGGGCGGGCTGGCGGCGGCACAGCTGGTGGCCGGCTACGGCTGGTCGTCGGTTCTGCTGCTCGGCGGCGTCGTGCCGTTGCTGCTGGTGCCGGTCCTGCTGCTGGCTCTGCCTGAATCGGTGCGCTTTCTCGTTCTGCGGAATGCCCCGGCAGAGCGGGTGGCAGCAATCCTGAAGCGGATCGCTCCGGAGGCGGAACTGACCGGCACGCGCTTCATTGGCGTGCACAGGCCGGCAGGCTCGCCGGTGGGGCAGCTGTTCCAGCCAGGGCTGGTCGCCGGGACGCTGCTGCTGTGGCTGACCTTCTTTATGAGTCTGCTCGTCTTCTACCTGCTGTCGAGCTGGCTGCCGACGGTGATCAGCAGCGCAGGCATGACCCTGAAGGATGCTTCGCTGATGACCATGATGCTGCAGTTCGGCGGCACCGTCGGCGCTTTGGTGATCGGCGCATCGATGGATCGTGTCGACCCGCACAAGGTTTTGGGAATCGCGTACGCGACCGCCGCCCTGTTCATCGCGCTGATCGGCAGCGCCACCACCTCCCCTGCCCTGCTTGCCACCGCCGTGTTCGGCGCCGGCTTCTGCCTGGCCGGTGCGCAGGTTGGCGTGAACGCGCTGGCGGCGGGCTTCTACCCGACGGCGAACCGGGCAACCGGCGTGGCCTGGGCCAACGCCGTCGGGCGCAGCGGATCGGTTCTCGGCTCCATGGTCGGCGGCACCGTTCTGTCCAGCGGCCTCGGCTTGCCGACCGCCTTCGCCATCGTCGGTATCCCGGCCATCCTGGCCGGGCTGTTCATGGTGGTGAAAGGCCGGTTGGCTCCGCAGCCAGCTCATCGGACGGCTGCCTCCTCGTCCTTCGCCGGCCCACTGCCGGCCGCGAGCAGCATCGACTGACCGGGCTGCTGCTCCCGCCAACCACAACAGCGGCGTCCCGGCCTTAGCGGTGCGGGACGTCGTCCCTCTCTTGTTGAGGAACGAGATCGTTGCAAAAGAACCTACAGGATTACATCGACGCGGCGCCGATCGGCTTCTTCCAATGGCGCCTTTATCTTCTCTGCTTTCTCTGCGCGCTGTTGGACGGGTTCGATACACAGGCGATTGCCTATACCGGCCCGTCGGTTGCCAAAACGTTCGGGCTTGCCCCCAAAGGCGGGTTGGCCGGCATTCTGATGGCCGGCACCATCGGAATGATGGTGGGAGCGATGACGCTGGGTCCGATCGGTGATCGTCTCGGCCGCAAGCCTGCCATTCTCTCCGCGCTGTTTCTATTCGGCATCAGCTCACTGGCCACTGGCTTTGCCACCGCTCCCGAGCACGTCGTCGTCCTGCGCTTCCTCGCCGGCCTCGGAATGGGCGGAATGACGCCGGTTCTGCTGTCGCTGGTTGCCGAATACAGCCCGGTTCGCCGGCGCGGAACCGTGATGACCGGTATTCTGCTGGGCCTCCCGGCCGGGGCGATGCTGGGTGGGCTGTTGGCTTCCTCCTGGCTGCCGGCGATCGGTTGGGAAGGTATCTTCTTTGCCGGCGGAGCGGCCCCCCTTGCGCTTCTGGTGGTGGCAGGCCTTCTTCTCCCGGAATCGCCGCACTTCCTGGTGGCCCAGGATCAGGAGCGGAACCGTGAGCAAATCCTGCGGCTGCTGGAGAGGACGACCGGTGAGCGGCCTGCGCCGGACACCAGCTTTGTCGTTCCGGCGCGCCTGGAGAAATCGCGTGTGTCAGCCCTGCTGGCGCCGGAATGGCGGCTGCGGACGTTGGCCATCTGGGCGACGTATTTCTTCAATTGGATCGCCTGGTACATGTTGCTGCTGTGGCTGCCGACCGTGCTGATCTCCGCCGGTTTGGCGACCGAACGGGCTGCTCTTGGGACGGTGACGGTCAATGGCGTCTTCATCGCCTGCGCCATTCCGCTGTCGATCGCGCTGGCGCGGCTTGATGTCCGACGCATCCTCCTCGCCATGTTTGCCTGCGGTGTTGCCACCTGCTTGGCTCTGGCTTTCGCCGCCGGCGACAACTGGGCACTGGTGTTCGTGCTGGTTGGGGCAACCGGGTTTGGTGTCGGCGGCCAACAGATCGCGCTCAACTATCTGATTGCCAACGTTTACCCGACCAGTTTGCGTGCCACTGGCACGGGCTGGGCGATCGGCATGGGGCGCGTGGGCTCGATCATCGGTTCAGCAGCCGGCGGCTGGTTCCTCCAAGCTGGGGGGATCACCGGCTACTACGTCGCCATAGCCATCCCACTGCTGGTTGCAGCGCTGGCCGTTGGGCTGATCCGCACCCGTAAGGAGCCCGTCGGGCGAGAAGCTTTGTCCGCGGCGCACTGATCTGCGTCGGACCGGCCAATCGGTCTTCTGAGGTTTCATCAGACCTGAGCAAGAAAGGAAGGAAACAATGGCGAAGATCACGCCCCTGCGCGAGGCGGTGGCGAGCCTCGTGCACGACGGCGACACGGTCGCCCTGGAAGGATTCACCCACCTGATCCCCCATGCCGCCGGGCATGAGATCATCCGGCAGGGCCGGCGCGGCCTGACGCTGGTGCGCATGACGCCGGACCTGATCTACGACCAGCTGATCGGCATGGGCTGTGCCGCGAAGCTGATCTTCTCCTGGGGCGGCAACCCCGGCGTCGGCTCCCTCCACCGCTTCCGCGATGCGGTCGAGCAGGGCTGGCCCCACCGGCTGGAGACCGAGGAGCACAGCCAT
>NZ_LGQW01000015.1:5926294-5927207 GCF_003116035.1 Azospirillum sp. TSH64 | reverse complement strand
CCCGCCCAGCTCGAAGAAGTTGTCGGTGACGCCGACGCTCTCCAGCCGCAGCAGCTCGCACCACAGCGCCGCCAGGGCCCGTTCGGCCGCGCTGCGCGGCGGCACTTGGACCGACGACGACACCTCCGGCTCGGGCAGGGCCTTGCGGTCCAGCTTGCCGTTGGGCGTCAGCGGCAACCGCTCCAACACCACGAGATGCGTTGGCACCATATAGTCCGGCAGCGCCGCCTTCAGCCCGGCACGCAGCCGCTCGACAAGGCCGTCACCAGCGTCATCACCGGCGGGCACGACATAGCCGACCAGACGCTTGCCGGAGCTGCCGTCGCGGGCGACCACCGCCGCCTCGCGCACGCCCTGCTGCGCCCGCAGCCGCGCCTCCACCTCGCCAAGCTCGATGCGGAAGCCGCGGATCTTCACCTGATGGTCGATCCGCCCGACATACTCGATCACCCCGTCCCCGCGCTGGCGCACAAGGTCGCCCGTCCGGTAGAGCCGCCCGCCGCCCGCCGAGAACGGGTCGGCGACGAAACGCTCCGCCGTCAGGCCGGGGCGGTTCAGGTAGCCACGCGCCAACCCGGCACCGCCAAGATAAAGCTCCCCGACCACGCCGAGCGGTACCGGGTTCAGATCGCCGTCCAGAACATGGGTGGCGCGGTCGCCCACCCGCAGGCCGATCGGCGCATAGGCCGCACCGCAGCGGTCCTGCCGGCCCGCCTTCCAGATCAGCGGCGTCACCACCGTCTCGGTCGGGCCGTAGCCGTTGATGATGTGCTCCGGTTGCAGTGCAGCCTTGGCCAGTTCGAACGCCGCATCGCTGACGGCGTCGCCGCCGAAGCAGTAGACCCGCACCGGCGGCGGGGCGGTCCCCCGCTCCGCTAGCTCTCGCCCGGCATGCTCGGCGAGCTGCTGCAGG
>NZ_LGQW01000015.1:5925908-5926284 GCF_003116035.1 Azospirillum sp. TSH64 | reverse complement strand
CATCATGGGCATCATGGGCAAGCGCACCGGCTCGATCCGCTTCCAGGGCACCGAGCTGATCGGCATGGCCCAGCACAAAATCCCCCGCCTCGGCATCGGCTATGTGCCGGAGGAGCGCGGCATCTTCTCCAGCCTCAGCGTCGACGAGAACCTGACGCTGCCGCCGGTGGTCAAGGAAGGCGGGATGACGGTCCCGCAAATCCACGAGCTGTTCCCCAACCTGAAGGGCCGCGGCTCGACGCAGGGCACGCGCCTGTCGGGCGGCGAGCAGCAGATGCTGGCGATTGCCCGCATCCTGCGCACCGGCGCCACCCTGATCCTGCTGG
Source organism: Azospirillum sp. TSH64 (assembly GCF_003116035.1). GTDB lineage: Bacteria > Pseudomonadota > Alphaproteobacteria > Azospirillales > Azospirillaceae > Azospirillum. Next base: position 5,925,958 of record NZ_LGQW01000015.1, on the reverse strand, counting down.
ACGAGCCGACCGAGGGCCTGGCGCCGGTCATCATCGAGCAGATCGGCGTG
>NZ_LGQW01000015.1:5924728-5925898 GCF_003116035.1 Azospirillum sp. TSH64 | reverse complement strand
GATCCGGCATAGCGGCCGATGGGGGTGCGGATGGCGTCGCAGATATAGGCGTCACGCATGATGTCATCCTTCCCCGCCGACCTGCCCGTGGGCGGCGGCGGTGCGGGCGTGCAGGTCGCGCAGCGCGGCCAGCGCACCGGCGTCCGGGATTTCGGTGGTCTTCAGGTCGGGCGAGATCTTCAGGTCCCAGCCGGTGGCCGCCTTGACCTGCTCCACCGTCACGCCGGGATGGATGCTGGTCAGGGTCAGCTCCTTGGTCACCGGGTCGGGGGTGAGGATGCCGAGGTCGGTGATCACCGCGGTCGGCCCGGCACCGGGGATGCCGGCCCTGGCCCGCGCGTCCCCGCCGTCGAGATATCCCGCGGAGGTGACGAAGGGCAGCTTGGCGACGAAGGCCTTCGGGCTCTGCTTGAGGACGATGAAGACCTCCTTGGCCTGGGAGGCGATCTCCGGCGCGCCGCCGGCACCGGGCAGCCGCACCTTGGGCGCGTCATAGGGGCCGATGACGGTGGTGTTGATGTTGGCGAAGCGGTCGACCTGGGCGGCGCCGAGGAAGCCGACGTCGATCCGCCCGCCCTGCAGCCAGTAGCGGAAGATCTCCGGCGTGCCGACCACGGTGTCGGCGGTCAGCGCGAGGTCGCCGTCGCCGATCGACAGCGGCAGCACCGTCGGCTTGGCGCCGATGGGGCCCGATTCATAGATCAGCACGACGTCCGGCGCATGGGTCAGCCGGGCGAGGTTGGCGGCGGTCGAGGGCAGGCCGATGCCGACGAAGCAGACGGTGCCGTCCTTCAGCAGGCGGCTGGCCGCCACCGTCATGATCTCGGTCGCGGTGAAGTCTTCGGAACCCATCACACGGCCTCCTTCATGATCTGGGCCATGCTTTCGGCCAGCACGCGGCGGAAGCCGGCGAAATCGTCGGTGTCCAGCACATGGCGCTGCATCCAGGCCTGGAAGGTCTCGCGCGAGCGGGCGATGGGATCCCAGGCCTTGTAGAAGCGGTTGTCGCGCTCCGAATAGCCCTGCGCGTAGGACGGATAGGCACCGCCGGGGACAGGGCAGACGGCCGACAGCGCCCAGTAGGGCAGCACGCAGGCGTTGGGCGGCGCCTCCAAGTCGTCGACGATCTCCTCCACCGTGACGATGGAGCGCCTGGCGGCCAGCACGGCT
>NZ_LGQW01000015.1:5808805-5924718 GCF_003116035.1 Azospirillum sp. TSH64 | reverse complement strand
GGAGCTGGCCGGTGCGCTGGGGGTACCGGTCTGGCGCTTCGGCAGCCGTGACTGGACACAGCTTGGCACCGGCGCCCGACCCTGGTTCCCGACCATGCGTCTGTTCCAGCCGAGGCCGGGCGAAGCGCTGGATTCGATCATCGGAGCCATCGCCGAGGCACTGCGCGCCATGATGCCGGAGCCCGAGCCCGCTTCCGAGGAGAAGGCGGCCCACGAACCGGAAAAGCCCGCCGATTTCGATGCGCTGCTGAATCATGCCGCCGACCTTCACCGCAGCGGCCGGACGGATGAGGCGGAAGTGGCCTACCGTGCCGCCATCGCCGCCGATCCCCGGCGCGAAGCTCCTGGCCATCCCGACGCCCTGCATCTGCTTGGGCTGTTGATGCACCAGACCGGGCGGAACGACGATGCGCTTACACTGATCGGCGAGGCGTTGCGTATCGACCCGGCCTTTCCCCAGGCCTGGAACCATCTGGGTCTGGTGCATGAAATGGAAAAGCGCCACGCCGACTCTACCTTCGCCTTCGCCCGCGCGCTGGCCCTGCACCCCGCCTATCCGGAGGCGCTGACCCATCTGGGCCTCGTCCATCAGATCGGCGGCCGGCCGGCCGAGGGCATGCGGCTGCACCGACGCGCCATCGCCATCCAGCCCGACCATATTCCGGCCCATGCCAATCTCGGCCATGCCTGCGAACTGACCGGACAGACGTTGGAGGCGACCGGCCATTACCGCCGTGCCCTTGCCCTGCAACCGGAGTCGGCCGAGGCCAACAACAACCTTGCCACCATGGCGACGCTGGCCAACCGGCTGGACGAGGCGAAGACCCATCTGCGCCGCGCGCTGCGGGTCGATCCCGGCTTTGCGCTGGCGGCCTGGAATCTAGGCTTGATGGATCTCACCGACGGGCGCATTGCCGAGGGCTGGGCCGGCTATTCGCGTCGCTTCTCCGCCCGGCAGTTGCAGCGGGCGCGCCGCATCGACCGGCCGGTCTGGATGGGCGAGGCGTTGCAGGGCCGGCGACTGCTGGTCTGGTCGGAACAGGGTGTCGGCGACGAGATTCTCTTCGCCTCCTGCTTCGACGCCCTGAACGGGTTGGACGGGCCGGTCACCGTCGAGTGCGACCGGCGGTTGGTCAGCCTGTTTGCCCGCTCCTTTCCCTGGGTGGCGGTACGGGCGGAGACGGCGGACCCCGCCGGGCGGGAGACGATCGATCCGCCGGATTGCGACTTGCAAATGCCGGCGGGAAACCTGCCCGCCCTGGTCCGCGACAGGGTGGCACGTTATCCGGACCGTCCGGCCTATCTGCGCCCCGACTCCGGCCTCGTCACCCGGTGGCGCGAGCGCCTCGCCGCCCTGCCCGGCCTGAAGGTGGGGCTGGCATGGCGCAGCCAGATCGTCACCGCCCAGCGTGCCGCCGCCTACACCGGCCTTGCCGACTGGGCGGCATTGCTCGACATGCCCGGCGTCAGCGTGGTGATGCTGCAATATGGCGACTGCACCGCCGAACTGGCCCGGGTGGAGACGGCAACGCGCCGGCTGCACCGGTGGGACGACCTGAATCTGAAGGATGATTTCGAAGGCGTTTCCGCCCTGATCGCCAACCTGGATCTGGTGATATCGCCGGCCACGGCGGTCGGCGAACTGGCGGGCGCGCTGGGCACGCCGGTGTGGCGGCTCGGCACCCGCGACTGGACGCAGATCGGCACCGGCGTCCGGCCCTGGTTCCCGGCCATGCGCCTGATCCAGCCGCAGGACGGCCAGGGGTTGGCCGACGCGGCCCGGCGGGCGGTGCATGCGCTGGCGGCGCTGGCTCCGACCGGATGAGCGCCGGCCATCACCTGCTTGCCGAGGCGTTCGACCGTCACCAGTCCGGCGGCTTCGACGAGGCGGAGCGTCTTTACCGCCGCATCCTCGCCCGTGAACCGGCGGAGGCCGAAGCCCTGCACCGCTATGGCCTGCTGGTCGCGCAGCTTGGCCGGCTGGAGGAGGCCGACGGGCTGCTCTCCCGTGCCTTGTCCCTGGACTCGAGAGCGACCGAGGTGGCGGTGAACCACGCAAAAATCCTGCGCGCCCTGCACCGGCCGGAGGATGCCGCCCGCCGATTCCACCATGCCCTGGCCTTGTCGCCCACCCTGCTGACGGCGCTGGAGGGGCTTGGCCATGCCGAACGCGAAGCCGGCCATAGCGCTGCGGCGGCGGAAGCCTATGGCCGGGCGGCACGGCTCGACACCGGTGCGGCGGTGCTGCATCAATGGGGCATCGCGCTGGAGAGCCTCGGTCGGCCCGAGGCCGCGGCGGAGGCGCTGCGACGCTCCGCTCGCCTCGATCCCACGGTTCCCTCCGTCGCCGTCAGGCTCGCCGCGATCCTCGAGCGGGTGGGATGCAGGAGCGAGGCTGCCGGCTGGTATCGCCGTGCGCTGGTGCTTCAGCCTGGCCGTGACGAGGTGCGCAGGGCGCTTTCCGGCATCGCCGGACCGGCCGTTGCCCTGCCACCGGCGGCATAACCCTTTGGTCCAAAGGGTCTGTTGGCCTCCGGATGGTGGTGCGCGAAGTGATTTCAAGACCCCACCCCTGCGACCCACTGTCATACGTCTGAACGGTTGAGGCATCTTTTCGCATGGTTTGACCGCATAAAACGCAAGATTTAGGTTGTTCGGCGGTTCGGATGGGTGAACACTGCTGTTACCGGACCGTCACATTGAGGCGGGACGCGGACTGATCACATGGAGAGCGACTCATGCACACTGAAGCTCGCCTTTCGTCTCTGCAGGAAAAGCACATGCGTCTGGACCGGGCGATCCTCGACGAGGAGAAGCGCTCATGGCCGGATGAGAGCGCAGTAAAGCGCCTCAAACTCGAAAAGCTGCACGTCAAGGAAGAGATCGATCGCCTGACGCGCCCCGGCCCGATGAATTGATCCCCCCAATCACAGCAGCGACCTTTGATCTTCACCCTTGAATAGGGGTTAAAGGCCGGGTTGAGGTGGACCGCCTCACCCCGGCCTTTTGACGTCCGGATCCCGGAAACCGCCGCCGGTCCGGCGGAAGCGTTCAAGCTCCGCCGCCACCTTGGGAAGGAGGTCGGCCACCCGTTCGCCCGGACCGGTCCAGAACAGTCGCATCGACGGAAACCAAGGCCGCACACCGGTGCCGAGCGCCGTCCAATCGCCCGTGCGTCCCAGCCGCCAGACCGGCACGCCGAGCGCTCCGGCCAGTTCGCCGGTGGAGGTCGCCGGAGCGATCACCAGATCCAGGGCCGACATCAGCGCCGCCGTACCGTCGAGATCGTCGCGCAGGTCGATGTCGGCAAAGTCATGCGGCGCGCGGCCGAAAGTGCTGTGCGCCGCCGCCAGTTCCGTTTCGCAGTCGCCATATTGCAGGTTGACCGGGATCAGGGCGGGCAAGGTCAGCACCGGCCGCCAATCCTCGATGCGCGTGTAATCGGGCATGCGGTCGGGATCGAGCTGGCTGCTGCGCCAAGCGATGCCGACCCGCAGGCCGTCACCCAATCCGGACAGGCGACGCCGCCAGGTCTCGATTGCTGCCGGGTCGGCGCGCAAAGCCGGTCCCAGAGCGGCGAAGTCGGGCAAGGTGCCGCCCAATCGGCGCGACAGCGATCCGATGGGGGCATGGGCGTCGATGTCGGACGACGGCTCGCCGGGCGTGGCGGGGGCCGGACGCACCGTTGCCTCTGGGAAGGAGCGGGCGAACAACGGCACGAAGCGGGGATCGCACTCGACCACGACATGGCCGCCGTCATGGTCGGCCAGGGCAACCAGCTCCGGCAAACGCTGTGCGAACATCAGCTCGTCGCCGATGCCCTGCTCACGCCAGACCAGAAGGCGTTTCCCCGACAGAGGCCCGCCGTCCCAGAGAGGGGCACCGGGGCGCCGGAATGCCGCCGCCATGTCGCGCGTGTCAAAGCGGCGGTCATAGCCATCCCAGCCCCGCGCCAGCCGGCCGGCCGTCAGCTCCAGCAATCCGCCGTTGAAGGCCGCCGCCGCGTGGCCGGGCTCAACCGCCAGCGCGCGGGCGCACCATGGACCTGCCGCAGCGGCATCCCCCAGTTCGCGCAGCAGTCGGCCACGGTTCGCCATTGCGTCGGCGAGGGCGGGGGCGAGCGCCAAGGCACGGCGCCCTGCCCGTTCCGCCGGATCCAGCCGGCCGAGGCGGCGAAGCGCCACCGACAGGTTCATCCACCCCGCCTCCAGGCCCGGTGTCCGACGGAGCGCCTGTGCATGCGCCCGCTCCGCCTCGGCCCAGCGGCCCAGCCGGGCGAGGGCGACCCCGAGATTGTCGTGTGCCTCCGCCAGATCCGGGTCGGCCGTGACCGCCTTGCGATGAAGGTCGGCCGCGGCGGCGCTCCGCTCCAGCGCGTCGAGTGCGTTGCCTAGGTTGGTCAAGGCCGCTGCGCTATCGGGCTGGACCGCCAGAGCGGTCCGGAAACTCGCCGCCGCCTGCTCCCCCCGCCCGAGCGCCAGACGGACATTCCCCAGGCTGATATGCGCCGTCGCATACTCGGGGGCCTCGGCGACCGCAGCGGCGATGCGCCCCTCCCCTCGCGCCGACGCGCCCGACTGGTGGGCGAGCAGGCCCGAGAGGTGCAAGGCCACCGGGTCGCGCGGGCGGCTTGCCAGCACCCGTTCATAGAGGGGACCCGCCTCGTCATAAGCACCGCTGCGGTGGGCGCCGACCGCAAGCTCCAGGAGCCTGTCCGGGTCGGGGTCCGGATCTGTGGCGTCGGCGGTCCCGGAGCCACCCTCCCCAGCCCCGATTACTGCCGGACTGGGCGCCCTGCTCCGTGGTGTCGCGTTGGCACGCAACGCACTCGCCATCCGGGCAATCGCGGCCTCAAGCCCTTCGCCGGGATTCGGCCGGAACAGCCGCATGGCCGGGAACCAGGGGCGGGCGCCGGTGGCAAGTTGCGTCCAGTCGCGGCCGCCGAAGCGCCAGACCGGAACCCCCAGCGCACCGGCCAGTTCCCCCGCCGACATCGCCGGCGAGATCACCAGATCCAGGTTGGCGGTCAGCGCCGCCGCGCCATCGAAATCGTCCTTCAGGTTCAGATCGGCCCAGCGGTGGATGGTCACGCCGAAGCGCTCCTCCGCCGCCCGAATTTCCTCTTCGCACTCGCCATATTGCAGATTGACGAAGACCAGGCCGGGCACGGCGAACAGCGGTCCCCAATGCTCCAGCATCACGTAGGAAGCCTTGCGGTCGGCGGTCATCAATTGGCTGCGCCAGCCGATGCCGACCCGCAGGCCCGGACCCAGCGCCGCCAGCCGCTGCCGCCACCGCTCCACCAGCGCTGGGTCCGCCACCAGCCAGGGGCCCTGCGGCTCGAAAGCGGACAGGCTGCCGCGCAGCAGTTCCGGCAGGTCGCCCGCCGCAACCTGGAGGTCGCAGTCGGGCGGATCGATGGTTTCGCGCAAGGGCTCGCCGAAAGCGTCACCGGTGCAGCTTTCAGCCCGCACCGTGGCTTTCGGAAAGGAGCGGCGGAACAGCGGCACCAGACGCGGATCGCATTCGATGGTGACCGGTCCGCCTGCCCAGGCGACGACGTCCGGATAGCAGGAGGCGAACATCATCTCGTCGCCAACGCCCTGTTCGCGCCAGATCAGCAGCCTCTTGCCGCGCAGCACCGCTCCATCCCAGCGCGGAATCGGGAAGCGCCGGTTCGGCACCGCCTCGCCGGCGGCGAAACGCCGCTCGTACCCGGCCCAGCCGCGCGCGATGTCGCCGTGAAGAAGCGCCAGCAGAGACAGGTTGTAGGTGGCGGTGGCGAGGTCGGGCTGCTGAGCCAGCGCCTCCTCGAAGCAGGCCGCCGCCTCCTCGTAGCGCCCCTGCGCCTGCAAGGCGTTGCCGAGATTGTAGCGCGCCTCCACGAACTCCGGGTGCAGGTCCAGCGCCTGCCGGTGGCACAGCTCCGCCTGATCGGGACGCCCCAGCCGCTTCAGGACGCTGCCCAGATTGTTTAGCGCGGCGCTGTGGCGCGGGTTGCGTTTCAGCGCCTGACGATAGGCGATCTCGGCACTCTCGAAGGCGCCCTTCTGTTGCAGGACGGCGCCCAGATTGTAGAAGGCGGTGGCATCGTCGGGCCGGTGCCGGGTCACCAGCCGGTGCTGTGCGATGGCCTCGTCCAGCCGGCCGGCCATCGCCAGAGCGTCGCCGAGATTGTTGTGCGCCTCCACCATGCTCGGCGCCAGCCGCACCGCGCGGTCCAGCGCCGTCACCGCCCCGTCATAGCGGTGCAGCGCGGCATGGCCGTTGCCGAGATTGTACCAGGCCTTGGCATAATCCGGCTTCAGCGCCAGCGCCGAGGCGAAGGCCCGCTGCGCCTCGTCGTGACGGCCAAGGGCTGCCAGCGCATTGCCCAGATTGTGCCGCCGCTGCGCCCCCTGCGGGTCCAGGATGGTGGCGTTGCGGTGGGCCTGCGCCGCCTCGTCCGGCCGTCCGGCGGCGAACAGCGCGCTGCCCAGATTGTCCCAGTAATCGGCGACTCCCCTGGCCTGCGCCAGGGCCTTGCCGATCAGGGTCACCGCCTCGTCCGCATGGCCCGATTGCAGGGCCAGCACCCCCAGCAGATGCAGCGCGTCGGCGTTGCGCGGGTCGGCGGCCAGCACGTCGCGATAGCCGCACTCCGCCTCGGCGACACGCCCGGCCTGATGGTGTGCCACTGCCTGCGCCAGCATGTTGGTGTGCTTCGCCACGTTCCGGCCCCGTCCCTGACTGCCCGCACCCTCAAAGGGAGTGCCATCATCGGTGGATCACGGTAAAGATGCCATTGATATCGGCGGGGAATCGACCTGCGGGAGAAGGGGGGAACACGCGATGGCAGGGTCACGCTCGTCCTTGCGGGGCGGGGTGCGCAGGGGACTGGCGGGAATGGCCGTGCCACCCGCGGTGAAGCTCAGCCGGCAGGCGGACGCTCTGGCCGCGGCCGGTAACGCGGCGGGGGCGGAGCCGCTCTATGCCCGGGCTCTGGCCGCCGACCCGACGCTCGCCGGCACCCACAACAACCACGGCAACGCCCTGCGCGTGCTTGGCCGGCTGGAGGAGGCCGCCGCCGCCTACCGGGCCGCCGTCTTCCACGGCCTGCATGAGGGGATGGCGCACTACAATCTCGGCTCCGTCCTGCGTCAGGCGGAGCGGCCGGTTGAGGCGGAAGCCGCCTTCCGTCAGGCGCTCGCCCTTCGCCCCGACCATGCGGAGGCGTGGAACAACTGCGGCAACCTGCTGCGCGACCTCGGCCGCTTCGGCGGGGCGGCGGTGGATTACCGCCGGGCGCTGGGCCTTCGGCCGGACTGGGCCGACGCCCACGACAATCTTGGCGCCGTGCTCTATCTGCTGCACGAACAGGGCGGGGAGGAGGATGCGGCGGCGTTGGCCCGGCTGTGGCGGCGCGACCATCCTGACAACCCGCTGGCCCGCCACATCGGCGCCGCCATCGCCGGTGAGGAGGCCGACCCGCGTGCGCCCGACGACTATGTGCGCCAGACCTTCGACCTGTTCGCCGATGAATTCGACCGCAAGCTGGCCGAGCTGGATTACCGGGCGCCGGCCCTTCTCGCCGGTCTGCTGTCCGACGAAGAGCCTGCCGGCGACCTCGACGTGCTGGATGCCGGCTGCGGCACCGGGCTGTGCGCGCCAGCGCTCCGGCCCTATGCCCGCCGGCTGGTCGGTGTCGATCTGTCGGAGGGCATGCTGAGCCGCGCCCGTGCCCGCGGCCTGTATGACGGGCTGCATGAGGCGGAACTGGTCGGCTTCCTGACGGCGCATCGGCTGGCTTTCGATCTGATCATGGCGGCCGACGTGTTCTGCTATTTCGGCATCCTCGACGACGCTCTGGCCGCTGCCTGCACCGCGCTGCGCCCCGGCGGCCGGCTGGCCTTCACGGTGGAGGCGTTGGACAATGCCGACGGACGGCCCCACCGCGTCGCCACCCACGGCCGCTATGCCCATGCCGACTCCTACATCCGCACCGCGGTGGCGAATGCCGGACTTGTGCTGTGGCGATGCAACCACGACCGGCTGCGCTTCGAGAGCGGCGAACCGGTGACCGGGCTGGTGGTGCTGGCCGAGCGGCCGGCGTTTTAGGCCAGCGGTTTAGGAACGCCGGCGCGGCCGGCGGAACGGAGCGGGCTTGGGATCCGGTTTGGCCGGCGGCGGGGCTGGCGGCGGGCGGACCAGCGCGTCAGCCTCCTCGGCATGGCCCAGCGAACGCAGCGCGAGGGCCAGCGTGTCGCGGGGCGCCGGATGGGCCGGGTCGATGCGGACGGCATGGCGGAGCGGGGCCAGTGCCGCGGCGGCATGGTTGGTCGCGGCCAGCGCGATGCCGAGATTCAGCGCTGCCGACAGGAAGTCTGGCACCAGGGCCAGGGCGTTGCGGAAGGCGATCACCGAATCCGCGCGCAGCCCGGCGGCGAAAAGGGCATTGCCCAGAAGGAAGGCGATGTCGGCATCCTGCTGGTCGAGTGCCGCGGCCCGGATCAGATCGGCCAGCGCCGGCGTCGCCTGACCGGACTCCAGCCGCAGCCGGCCGCGCGCATGCAGCAGACCGACAAGCCTTTCCCGCGCCGGATCCAGCGCCGGCTCGATCCGCAGGGCGCGCTCCAGCATCGTGGCGGTGGCGTCGATGGCGGCCGGATCGCCGCGGCCATGGCGGGCGAAGGCGCGGTCGGTCCAGGCCTCCGCAAAATCGGGGCGCAGCGCCAGCGCGCGACGGTAGGATGCTTCGGCCTCGTCCGGCCGGTCGAGCCCGCGCAGCAGATTGGCACGGTTGGCGTGAATGTCCGCTGCCTCGGGCCGCAGGACCAGCGCCTTGCCGATCAGCGTCAGGCCGAATTCTCCCCGGTCGATCTGTCCGGCGAGGACGCCCAGATAATGCAGGGCGTCCGGCTGCTCCGGCTCGACATCGAGGATGCGGGTGTAGAGTTCCTGTGCCTCGCCGAAACGGCCGACGAGATGCAGGTCGAGCGCCAGCGTCAAGGCTTCGAGGATGGTGGCCATGGCTCAACGCTTTAGGACGACCGATGCCGCCACCGCAAGCCTGTGGAGGGGAAGATCTTAGTTTTCGACATAAATATTTTCCCTGCTGGAAATCCCCTTCCCCCATATGGGTTAGAGCCCCCACTCCAAATAAGTGTAAAGAAACTCTTTACGCACAGTCCAGGTTAAGGTAATTTAATGTTCGATATTCACCGATCCGGACAATCTGGTCATGAACGTGGCGGTGGCCACATCGACGGTCTCGCGGCCGTTCGCCTTCATGACGCCCCGCGGCAGCGATGCCGTCGAACCAGGGGCTGGCACCCGGACTCCGGCCTCCAGCACCCTCCCTCAGGCGGACGCCGACACGACCGGTGGAACCGATCCGCTGGTCAACCGCTTCCCGACCATCGCCTTCAGCTATGACACCGACGCTTCGCGGCTGGTGATGCTGTACCGCGACCCCGCCAACGGAAAGACCGTTTCGCAGATTCCGACCGAAGCCGCCCTGAAGCAGTACAAGGAAGCCCAGCAGAAGGAAAAGGACGCGGAGCGCGCCTCGCTGCTGAAGCTGACCGTCGGCGACAGCGGTCAGGGCGGCCAAACGGAAGGGCAAGCTGGCGGGCAGTCTGCGGCTTATGGGCGCGGTGCGACCGATAGGTCGGCGACGGCCGGCACCGCCCCCCGGACCGCAGCCCCGGTCACGTCGACCGCTTCCGCCGCCGCGGCATTTGTGGCACACTCCGCTTCGGTCACAGCGTCTTCCGCCGGCACATCCGCCGGTCGGGTCAACGTCGTGATCTGAGAACACCCTGTTTCAAGGGCACGGTTTGCAGGGGGCAGGATGGCCATGGATGTCACGTCATCGACCGCCGGTGCGGCGATGTCCCTGATGCAGGCACAGGGGCAGATGGCTTTCGGCGTCAAGGCGCTGAACCAGAATGCCGAACAGCAGCAGGCGACGGTCGAAACCCTGATTCAGTCGGGCAATGGCTCCGGTGGCGGCTCCGGTGGCGGCAATGTTACGCCGACCCGTGGGCAGAACCTGAACATCACGGTCTGACCTGTAGCCGGCAGACCTCGACAATCAGACTTTTGAATCGAGCAGGGACGTCAGCATCTCGTCCTGGGTACGCACGACCGCGGCATTGGCGCCATAGGCCCGGCTGGCCGCCATCTGATTGATGCGCTCGGTCGCCAGATCGACATTCGGCGCCGCGACCATGCCGTCACCGTTCGCCGCGCTGTCGTCGGGCGCATACTCCTGCAGATAGGCCGGCGTGATCGGCGTGAAGGTGGCGCGCGTGCCGGGGTTGGCATCGCTCTGCGCGACCGCGACGGGCTGATAGGCCGCACGCTTACCGTCGGCGCTACCGTCCGTGGTCGGAACGGCCCCGGTGGAGCGGACATTCGCGACGTTGGCGGCCGAGGCGTCGAGCCGCCGGGTCTGGGCGGTCAAGCCGCTGAGAGCGATGCCGATACTGCCGACCATGGCGGTCCATTCCTCGTCCGACGGCCTATCGGGAAACCTTACCACATCGGATGTCCGACACCAGCGGAGCATCGCCGGGGCGGCGACCGCTGCAACCTCCCGGCACTTTCAATCTCCGGCCTGTAACACCCCCAGTGCAATCGCCGCTGTATCTTTCACGGGGCATACGCCATTATCGGGCAAACGGCCGCCGCTCCTTTCCATTGCCGCCGGTATCCCGCCGGTGGTTTCGGCCCTGATGGGACCGGTTCCGATCGAGCCGGCCCAGATGCGAGATGGGAGCCGCCGCCTGAATGCCGAACGCCGCCTTTGCCCTGACCGTCGCCGGCCTGACCGACGTAGGCCGCGCCCGGTCCCGCAACGAGGACGATTTCCAGGTAGGCATTGCCGGGGAATTTGCGGTCGTCTGCGATGGCATGGGCGGTCATGCCGGCGGCGACATCGCCAGCCGCAAGGCGGTCGAGGTGATATCCGGCATCCTGCGGGACCAAGCCCCGTCCGATCCGATCGCCTTGGCGAAGCGTGACGATGCCGACCGCACCCAGACCGACCCGGCGGCGACCGAACCGGCGGTACGCCATGCGCTGTCGGTTGCACGGTCCGCGGTGCTGCAGGCCAACCGGGCGATCCACGAGCTGAATCAGGCCCGCGGATTCTCGTCGGGGCGCGGCATGGGCACCACCGTTGCCGGGGTCTGGCGGATTCCCGGAACCGCCTGCATGGCGGTGTTCCATGCCGGCGACAGCCGGGTCTACCGCCTGCGCGACGGGGAGCTGCGCACCCTGACCCGCGACCACAGCCTCTATCAGATATGGCTGGACAATGGCGCGCGCGGAACCGCACCGCAACGGAACATCATCGTCCGCGCTCTCGGCACGGCCGAGGATGTGGAGCCGGAGGTCAGCGTGCAGTCGCTGATGCCGGACGATGTCGTCATGCTCTGTTCGGACGGGCTGAACGGCATGCTGCCGGACGGCGTCATCGCCCGCATTCTGCGCCAGGAATCCGATCCCGCCCTGGCCGCTGCCGCGCTGGTGGATGCCGCCAACGCGGCTGGAGGAATGGACAATGTGACGGTGGTGGTCGGACGCTTCGCCGCGACCGCCTGACCGTCCCGGCAGGATCGATCTATCGAGTCTTCCCGGTCACCCTGCCGATCAAGGCCCGGTGGCGATGAAGCGCGCATCCGCCAGCGCCGCCGGGGCATCCTCCGGCAGCGCGGCCAGCGCGTCGGCCAATGCGGCCAGATAGTCGGCTGCCGGCTCCTGCTCCGGCCGCGGGGCGGCGAAGAGAGGCTCCGCCGTAGCGATGGTCAGCAGCAGTTCGGTTCCATAGGGCGGGCCGATGGTCCAGGAACGCCCGTTCGCCGGCTTCCCGTCCTTCCCCCTCTCGCCCAGCCGGCGCGATGCGCCTGCGGCAAGGGCGATGGCACTGTCCGACGGGTTGGGGAGCAGATGCACGACGACGCCGTCGATGGTGAAGTAATCGACCTGCAACCGGACCGGACGGGCCGGCGCCCGGATCTCCAGCATCAACGGATCGTCGGCATTCAGCGCCGACCCCTCCAGCAGGCTCACCGTCAACGGCTCGGCCAAGGCCCGGTTGGTATCCAGCGCCGTGGCGACGCTGCCCAGAGGGGCACAGAACTGCGCATCCGCAGTGGCGAGGTCGAAGCCATGGTCCCAGCCGGCGGCAAGCCTCTCGACCGTTTCGCGCACCGCCGTCTCCGCCCGCTCCCCGGCGACCGTTCCCGAAACCAGCAGCCTCCCCCCGGTCGTTTCCACGCCGACCAGCACACAGGGAATGGAGCGCAGCGCCTCCGCCACCGCCGCGACCGGCGGCTGCCGGGGGGCTGCCAAAGGAGGGGCCGGGGGCAATGAAGGGGGGAGCGCAGAGGGCGGTGCAGAGTGCGGTGCAGGCGGCCGGGATGCCGGTTCGGGTGCTGCGTCTCCGGCCATAGCCATAGGTGGCGGCACGGACGGGGCAGGCCGGTTCAAGACCGCTGCCGCAGCCAAACCGCCCAGTACGGCAACGCCGCCGAGCAACCGGGGCCAGCGGCGGGCACGCGCCGGTGCCGCGCCGGCCGACGAAACGGACGCTCCCGTCAACGCGGTGACAGCCCGGAGCAGCGCACCTGCGTCCGGAAACGCCCCGGCCCCATCGCTGCGCAATGTCGCCAGCAGGGCCGACACCCCCGGCCGCTGGTCGTGCGCGGCCAAAAGCCGTTCGGTCAGCCCCACGGCGGCGGCCAGATCGCCGCTCCGGTCCGCTGCCGCCGCGGTCAAGGCTGCACGGCCGAACCCGGCGACCACCGACGCCGGTCCGGCGTGCAGCACAGTGTCGACACCGAGCGCGCCATGGATCACACCGGCCCGATGGGCTGCGGCAAGCGCGTCCAGCACGCGGTCCAGAGTGGCGACGGTGTCCTCCCACTCCAGCGGTCCGTCGGCCAGCCTCGTGGCGAGCGTCGGCCCATCGGCCGGTGCGGTGGCGACGAAGGCGGTGCCGGCAAGCTCGCCGGAGGCCAGGATTGCCGGAATGGCCGGGTGGAACAGCCGCGCCGCGGCGCCCGCCATCCGCCGGAACCGCTCCAGCCCGGCGGCATCGGCGCACAGGCGGGCCAGCGGCACGGTCCACAGCGCCACCGCCTGCCCCTTGGCGTCCAGGGCGCGGTGCAGCCGCAGGTCGCCGTCCTGCCGGATCAGGTCGAGCAGCCGATAACGGCCCAGCCGTTTTTCGCCTTTCGCCATGGCCATTTCAACCGCCGTCCCGTCCCGCCGCATTTCCGCCTCTCGGCCAGACCCGCCATGACCGCGCCGCTGGTATAGCCGCAGCGCCTCAATGCGGCCAAGTCCCAGGGCACCCACCCGCAAGTTTCTGCCCCGATGGCCGGTCCTGTCGAACGTCCTAGTCCTGTGACGACGAACGGTCGGTAACCTTTCGTTAGCCATGAGGCAGGAAGCTGATACCGCGAGCCGCACCTCTGCGACCCGCATGTGCACCACCCGGCGCGGAGCCTGCTGCCTTGCCCCACACTCCCTCCCTTTCCCAATCGTCCGGCCCGAACCTGTCCTGGCTGAACGGGGCGGCGCTCTACCAGATCTATCCGCTCAGCTTCCGCGACCACGGCGGCGACGGCTGGGGCGACCTCGACGGCGTGATCGAGGGGTTGGACCATGTGGCCTCGCTGGGTGTCGACGGGGTGTGGATCAGCCCCTTCTACCCGTCGCCACGCACCGACTTCGGCTATGACGTCGCCGACCACCGGGCCGTGGATCCGCGCATGGGCAATCTCGCCGTCTTCGACCGGTTGATCGAGCGCGCCCATGGGCTGGGCCTGAAGGTGCTGGTCGATCTGGTCTGCGGCCACACCTCCAACGCCCATCCCTGGTTCGTCGAAAGCCGCCGGTCGCGCGACAACGACAAGTCCGACTGGTATGTCTGGGCCGACGCCAAGCCCGACGGCACCGCGCCGAACAACTGGCTGTCGGTGTTCGGCGGCGCCGCCTGGAGTTGGGAGCCGCGGCGGCGGCAATATTACCTGCACCATTTCCTGTCCAGCCAGCCGGCGCTGAACCTGCACCACCCCGCGGCGATGGATGCGCTGTGCGAGACGGCCGAATTCTGGATGGAGCGCGGGGTCGACGGCTTCCGCATCGACGCCGTCGACTTCTTCGCCCATGACCCGCAGCTGCGCTCCAACCCCGCCGCCGTCTGGCGCGGGTCCGAACCGCCGCTGAAGCCCTTCGCCTTGCAGCAGCACATCTACGACATGATGCACCCGGCCATCGGCAGCATCCTGTCCCGCCTGCGCGAAACGGTGGAGCGCTATCCCGGCCGCGTCCTTCTGGGCGAGCTGTCCAGCCAGCCCGGCGCCGGCCAGCGCATCGCCGCCTACTGCACGCCGCAGGGACTGCACGCCGCTTACACCCTGTCGCTGGCCAAGCAGCCTTTCAGCGCGATGGGATTCGCCCAAGCCCTGAGCGCCGCCGGACGGCCGGACTCGATCTGCTGGAGCCTGTCCAACCACGATGTGGAGCGGGCCGCCAGCCGCTGGCTGCCGGCCGGTGCCGATCCACAGGCCTTCAACGCCCTGCTGGCGATGCTGGCCGCCTCGCTGCCCGGCACCGTCTGCCTCTATCAGGGGGAGGAACTGGCCCTGCCCAACGCGGTGCTGGAGCAGCACCAGCTGCGCGACCCGTTCGGCATCACCTACTGGCCCGATTTCCAGGGACGCGATGGCAGCCGCACGCCGATGCCCTGGCGGGCCGGCGAGCCCCATGCCGGCTTCACCGTCGCCGACCCCTGGCTGCCGGTGCCCGACATCCATCGCGGCCTCGCCGTCGACCGGCAGGAACGGACGGCGGGCAGCCCGCTGGCGGTGTGGCGGGCCGCTCTCTCGCTGCGCCGCGACCTGGAGGCGCTGCGCAGTGGCGGCGTTTCCGCGGTCGAGGAGCATGGCGACCTGCTGTCCTTCGAACGCTGCATGGGCGAGCGCAGCACTGGCGACGACCGCCTGCTCGCCGTCTTCAACATGGCCGACCGGCCGGCCGAATTCGCCTTGCGCGGCCGTGGCGAGCCGGAAGCCCTGCTGGTTCCCCGCGCGCCCGGCGCCCCGGTGCCCGAGCTGACCGCCGACGGACGGACGCTGGTGATGCCGCCGCTGTCGGTCTTCCTGGGACGCTTGCGCAACCCGGCCTGAGCCTCCCCCGCATAAGCTCTTCGAGGGTGCCGGCTACACCCTCGAAAGGCAGGCATGCACATTTATGCGATGCAGGGCGCCGCATCGGATGCTTTGTTACGCTCTCGCCTAAGTCGCTGAAATTCCCTGATTCATCGCGGGTCGTGGAAATTGTCGGCAATAGCAATAATCTTGCGGAGTAGCGGGAGTGGAAAGAAGAGCGTTTCTCACCAAGGCCGGTGTCGGTGCCGTTTCGACCGTTGCCGCCTCGACCCTCGCGGCCCCGGCCATCGCGCAGAGCCAGCCGACCATCCAGTGGCGTCTGGCTTCGAGCTTCCCGAAGAGCACCGACATCCTCGTCGGCACGTCCGAGCTGATCGCCAAGCGCGTGTCGGAGGCGACCGACGGCAAGTTCCAGATCCGCGTGCATGCCGCCGGTGAGATCGTCCCCGGTCTTCAGGTTTTGGACGCCGTGCAGAACGGCACCGTCCAGTGCGGCCACACCTGCGGCTACTATTATGTCGGCAAGGATCCGACCTTCGCCTTCGACACCGCGATCCCCTTCGGCCCGAACGCCCGCCAGCAGAACGCCTGGTTCCAGTATGGCGGCGGCCAGGAGGTGATGCGTACCTTCTTCGCCAAGCACGGCATCGTGCAGTTCCCGGCCGGCAACACCGGTGCCCAGATGGGCGGCTGGTACCGCAAGGAAATCAAGTCGCTGGCCGACTTCAACGGCCTGAAGATCCGCATCGCTGGCATCACCGGCCAGATCATGGCCAAGCTGGGCGCCGCCCCGACCCAAATCGCCGGCAGCGACATCTACCCGGCGCTGGAAAAGGGCACCATCGACGCGGTCGAGTTCGTCGGCCCCTATGACGACGAGAAGCTGGGCTTCGTCCAGGTTGCCAAATACTACTATTATCCGGGCTGGTGGGAAGGCGGGCCGCAGGTCTCGCTCTACATCAACCAGAAGGAATGGGAAGCCCTGCCCAAGTCCTATCAGGCGATCATGACCGCGGCCTGCGCCGAGGCGAACGGCGCGATGACCGCCCGCTACGACGCCGAGAATGCCAAGGCGCTGAAGCGTCTGGTCGCCAAGGGCGCCTTGCTGCGCCCCTATCCGCGCGACCTGATGGAGGCCGCCCACAAGATCGCCTTTGAGCTGTACGACGACATCGCGAAGACCAACCCGGACTTCAAGGCCGTCTACGACAGCTGGAAGCCCTTCCTGGAGGAGGTGCAGCTGTGGTTCCGCGTGGCCGAGCTGCCCTACGACAACTTCACCCAGTCGGCCGGCCGCTCCAAGTGATTGGCTGCGGACTCTGACGGAAAGCAAGGGGGGTGGCCGGTCCGGCCGCCCCCTTCTTTTTCAGGCCAGATAATTCAGCAGCGACAGCTTCTGGGTCTGGCCGGCAACGGTGTAGGTCGCCTGCTGGACATTCATCGCACTGCTCAGCCGGGCCGCGACCTCGGTCTGGTCGATGCCCTCGATGTTGGCGAGACGGTCGGTCAGGGTGGCGACCGAGTCCGTGTGGGCGTCCTTGTTGGTCTCCAGCGTGGCGGCGTCGGACGCGACCTTGGCGTGGACCGAGCGGATCTGGTCCGATGCCTGGGTCAGCATCTCGCGCGCCTGGGTGCTGTATTCGGTCCATTTGCCGGGGTTGGCCGCCGCCGTCCGCACCAGCTGCATCGCCTTCACCAGCGTCTGGAACGCCTGATCGTCGGCGCTGACCCCGTAGGTCAGGTTCAAATTGTCGTCGATCGTCACCTGCGACTTGCGGTACGCGTCGGCATTCTTGCCCTTTGTCAGATATTCTGAATCGTAGAAGGGCAGGTCCGGCGGCTCGGCATTGGGCACGGCGGTCTGGCTGTCCTGCTCCGGCGGCAGCGTGCCGACCGAGATGGTGTTCTGCAGCGACCCGTTCGTCACCTTGGCGCTGGTCGAGAACAGCGACGAGCGGCCGGGGTGGTTGGGATCGGCATTGGCTGTGCTGGTCAGCGCGATGCTCGGACCGTTGCCGAGCGCGTCGATGGTGACCGGCGGGGCAGGGTTCAGATTGCCGAACTGCTGGCGCAGCTTGTCGGCCACCTGCCCGACATTGGTGACGCCGGCGGCATAGTCGGTGTCGCTGACCGTGTAGCTGACCTTGTAGGACTGATAGGGCGGCAGGTCGTGCGGCTCGGTCGGATTCTTCAGATAATAGTTCTGGTTATAGGGATCGTCGGGATCGCCGACCGCGACCGTGAACTCGAAGGTATCGCCGATGTCCACCGCCGCGCCGTTCAGGGTGAAGCGGTCGATCTGCGGCAGGGTGGCCGTCGGCGCCTGGGTGGTCGACGGCGCAGTCGCGGTGTTCTCCACCGTGGCGGAGTTGACGACGCGGGCGGACAGGTCGAACTTCTGCCCAGGCTGCTGGCCGACCAGGGAGATGATGCCGTTGGAGGTCGACACCGTCATCGGCAGCGGCGGGGTGGCCGCGTTGATCTGGGTGGTCAGCGTCTGGGCGACGAAGGTCAGCGTCTTCGGGTCGGACGCCTGGATCTGATAGCCGAAGGTCTTGCCGGAGACGGTCACCTCGAAATAATCGTCGGTGTTCACCACCGCGCCGTTCAGGGTGATCTTGCTGGTCTGCGTCGTCGCCGTCAGGTCGGTGACCGGCTCCGTCCCGAAGCGCGACCCGGCGAACAGGTAGCGGTCGCCGAAGCGCTGGTTCAGCAGGGCCTGGATGTCGCGCATGGCGCCTTCGGCGCGGTCCTTGACCTGGTCGGCCTGCGGGAAGCTGACCGAGAAGCTGCTGCTCGACGCCGCCTTCAGGCTGTCGAAGGTCAGGTTCAGGATCGCACCCTCGCCGGGGCCGCCGGAGATGTTGAAGTTGTAGCCCTTGCCGTCGTTGGGCGGGGTGGTGCCCAGGTTGATGGCGCGGGTGGTCTTGCCGCCCAGACCGTCGGTCACGGTGACGTCGAAGGTGCCGTTGGTGCCCTGCTGCGACGGGACCGCGGTCACCGTGTATTTGGCGCCGACCGTCAGCGTCGACTTGGACGCGTCGATCGACAGCTTCATCCCGTCGGGATTGGTGTTGGTCGGGGTGGTGACGCTGGGCGGACCGGGCTGGAAGGGGAAGGTCGTGCTGGAGGTCCAGCTCGACACGATGGATTCCATCGAGGTCAGCACCTTGTCCGTCGCGGCGACGCGCGGTGCGGCGGTGTTGATGCTCTGGATGTAGTTGGTCTTCTTCGCCATCTCCGCCCTGAGGTCCAGAAGCTTCTGCACCTCCGGACCATAGGCGTTCAGATCGACCGACTTCTTCCCCGTGGTCAGCTGTTCGGACAGCTTGTTGATGTCGTTCTGGCCCCCGGACAGGTTCCGGACAAGGCTCAGATATTTCGAGTAGCTGCTGACTCCCGTTATCGAGCTCATCGGACCACCGCCTCCAGCGCATCAAACATTGCATTGGCCACTTGCATGACCCGTGCCGAAGCCTGGTAGGAGGTCTGGAGCTGCTGGAGCTGGGCGATTTCCTCGTCGATGTTCACGCCGGTCTGCGACTGGTAGCGCTCGCTGAGGAGCTGCATGGACTCCTTGTTGGAGGTGGCCGCGGTGCTGGCGGTCTTGGCCGCGGCCATCCAGGTGCCGGTGATGGCGCTGCCCATGGCGCTGTAGGTGGTGTCCTTCATCTGCAGGCCGTCGGCGCTGAAGCTGCGGCCGGCGGCATTGACCGCCTTGACCAAGTCGCCGATGGCGGACTGCTTGATTTTGCTGGTGTTGTCCAGGAGCTTGGCGTTGATGGTGATGGTGAAACGGTCGGTTCCAGTGAAGAACTGGTTGGCCTGTTCGCCGGCGGCGGCCGGGCTGGCATTGTCGTAGGCGTCGGCGAAGCTGGTGGGCTCGCCCGGCTTGGTCGGACCGGTGAAGGCCTTGGCGAACTCGTCCAGCTGCGAGCGCAGCTTGCGGATGATCTCCGTCGTCGGGTCGCCGCTGGCCGGGGTCGGCGGCTCGGTGGTCGAGCCGTCCTTGCGCATCTGGATCAGCGAGCCCAGCTTGCCGGTGGTCAGGTGGTTGTTGATCGAGGTGACTTGATTGCCGACCTGTAGGTTGATGTTGCCGCCGTCATAGGAAAGATTTGCCGGCTGCGCATCGACCAGCGCCAGACCCGACGGGGTGAAGATCGCCAGCCGGCCGTCCGGCCGCTCCACCGTGCGGATGCCCATATAGGTGCTCAGTTCGCGGACCAGCCCGTCGCGCTTGTCGGCGACGGTGTTGGCGGCGGCCCCCTGGCCCTGCAGCGACACCATGTCGTTGTTGATCGAATTGATCTGCTTCAGCAGGTCGTTGACCGTATCGACCGACTTGGTGATGTCGGTCTTCATGTCGCGGTCGATCTGCTCCACCCCCTCCGACACGCGGCGGATTTCGCGCGAAAAGTTTTCGGCCGCCTGGACCAGCTGGTACTGGGCGGTCTCGTCCTCCGGCGAGGTGGACAGCGTCTTGATCGCGGCCTGGAACTTGTCGGAATAGTCGTTCAGCAGCGGCGTCCCGTTGGTGGTCCGCATCAGGTCGCCCAACTGCTGCATATAGGTGGTCGTCACCTGCGATCCGCCATCGCGCGAGGTCAGGTCCATGACCTGGGCCATCAGCGCCTTGTCGACCTCCCGGCGATAGGTCGTGCTGACGACCTGGCCGCTGGCGTCCACCGACTGCTGGGCGGTGTGGCGCGTGCGGTTCGGGTCGTTGGCCTGCGCGATGTTGTCCGAAACCAGCTTGACGCTGGACTGGACCGTGCGCAGCCCGGCCGTGGCACTGTTCAAGGCTGCGAAGAGGGACATGGCGGGAGACCTTTCACGGATCGGGATGGTCGGGGCGGTGCCGGGACGGCTGCCGCCCCCCATTCAAACGATCAGGGAACCGGCGATCGGAAAGCTGGCGATCGGTAGGGAAGCGATCAGGACATCAAAAGGTCAGGGCCGCGCTTAGCGCTTCAGCCCCAGCACTTCCTGAAGCATTTCGTCCGAGGTGGTGACGATCTTCGCGTTGGCGGAATAGCTCCGCTGGGTGACAATCATCTTGGTGAACTCGTCGGCGATGTCGACGTTGGAGCTTTCGACGCTGTTCGCCACCACGGCACCGGCGCCGTTCGTCTCCGGATCGTTGAAGTTCGGCTTGCCGGCCTCTTCGCTCTCGATGAAGACGCCGCCGGATTCGCGCTGCAGGGCGTTGGGGTTGTTGAAGGTGATGATCGGCACCTTCGCCACCATCTTCGACCGTCCGTTGTCGTAGTTGACCATGACGGTGCCGTTGTCGCCGAACACCACGTCCTTGAACTGCCCGCGTGGCGCGCCGTTCTGGACCAGCTGGGTGACGTTGATCTCCTCGCCGGCATATTGGGTCAGGCCGCCCGGCTTCTGGTACTTGCCGAGGTTCAGCGTGATCTGCTGCGGGCCGAAGCCGTAATCGACGGTGAAAGTGACGTTGGCGTCGGATCCGGCGGACTGGTTGGCGGCGCTGACCGCCGAACCGGTGCCGACCAGGGCGGTGGAGATGTTGGTCAGCGTGCCGACCGTCTCCGGCGTCTTGCCGAAGGTCAGGCCGATATGGGCCGGCGTCTGGCCGGCGACGGCGCTCTGGTCCAGGGTGAACTGGGCGGCGGGGGCGTCGACGACCGTGCCGGTCGCACCGGCCGCCGTCAGCGTGTTGCCGCTGGCTGTAGCACCTGGGACGACCGAGGCGAAATACTGCATGACCTTGGCCGGCGTGTCGTACAGGCCGTAATTGGCGTTGGTGATCGTCAGCGGATAGGTCGTGGCGCCGACCGTGATGTTGTAGGTGTCGCCGATGTCGACCGTGGATCCGCTCAGCGTCACCGTGCCGGTGCCGGTCATCGTGTTGGTGTTGGTCGGGCTGGCCGCGGTCTTGGAGGTGACGGTGATGACACCGCCCTGCGCGGTAGCCGTCACCGGCAGCGAGGTGTTGGAGTTGATCTTGTTCGCCAGCGCCGCGGTGATGTCCTCCATCGTCATCTCTTCGCCGGTGGTGCTGTAGGTCACCGCCGTGCCGTTGATGCTGAGTGTGTACTGGGTGCCGATGTCGCCCGGCGTGCCGGTCAGGGTGACGGTGCGGCTCTGGCGGACGCCGGCCACGCTGGAGACCGACGGCAGCGAGCTCATCGTGTTCACCGCGGTGGAGGAGTTGGTCACCGTGGCGCTGGAGGTGACGTTGGTGTTCACCGCATTGGCCTGGATCGACAGGATGTTGCCGGCCGACGAGGCGGTAACGCTTGATCCCAGCGCCTGGTTGATCTTGCCGGCCAGCTGGGAGACGACGTCGCTCACCGACGAATAGCTCTGATAGGTCGCGGCGGTCACCGTGTAGCT
The DNA here is from genome assembly GCF_003116035.1 of Azospirillum sp. TSH64. GTDB lineage: Bacteria > Pseudomonadota > Alphaproteobacteria > Azospirillales > Azospirillaceae > Azospirillum. The sequence continues at coordinate 5,903,188 of NZ_LGQW01000015.1, read as the reverse complement.
GATCGGCGTGCCGTTCACGTTGATGGTGAAGGAGTCGCCGACCTCGACCTGGGTCTGCGGGAACTGGAACTTGTCGATTTCACCCGCGCTTGCGGTCGCCGCCGTCGAGGTCTGGTTGACGATGGTGTTGGTCGTGTTGGTGCCGGACACCACGTCCGTGTTCAGCTTGAAGGGCGTGCCGGGTTCGCGGGCGGTGACGCGGATCGTCTGGCCCGACGAGGTGGCGAGCACGGACGCCGCCGGCGAGGCGGAGTTGATCTGGTTGGCCAGCGCGCCGGCCAGACCGGAGTAGGTCCGGATCGAGCCGATGTTGTCGGCGGTGATCTTCAGGCTGTAGTTGGTGCCGTCGACCTTCACCGAATAGGTGTCGCCGATGCGCAGGTTGTCCTGGCCGTTGGTGTTGTTGCCGGCGATGGTGATGACGTTGACCTGCGCCACCGCCGTCTGGCCGGCGATGTTCTGGCCGAAGGTCACGGTGGCGGGGTTGCCGGTGAAGGTGCCGTCGACCGGCTTGGTGTTGGAGCCGGGCGCGTCCAGGACCATGCGCCAGCTGCTGTCCGCCTGCTGCCGCCACTTGAAGTTGACGGTGCGCGGGTTGCCCTGGCTGTCGAAGATCTGAATGCTGCTGTCGGGAACCTTTTCACCTTCCTTGGGCGTCGCCGGCAGGTTGGCCGCCAGGTCGATGGTGTTGGTCGCCACCGGCTTGTCGATCAGCGAGTTGACCTGGATCGGCGCCACCTGGTCCTTGTGCAGGACGCCCGTCACAGGATCGACCAGCCAGCCGTTCAGGGCGTAGCCGGCGCTGTTGACCAGATAGCGGCTCTTGTCCAGCTCGAAGTCGCCGGCGCGGGTGTAGAAGGCGGCCGACGAATTGACCGTGCCCGTCTGCGTCTGCACCAGCGTGCTGGAGCCCTGGGTCGCCACCTTGGTGACGCTGAAGAAGCCCTGGCCCTGGATGGCGATGTTGGTCGGGCTCTGCACCTGGGTCAGGCTGCCCTGGATGTTGTTCATGAAGACCGGTTGCGCCGTGACCCCGCCCGGCTCGTGCAGACGCTGGCTGGACTGAAGGACCATCGTCTCGAAGGCCGAATCGACACGCTTGTAGCCGATGGTCGAGCTGTTCGCGATGTTGTCCGAAATATGTCCGAGCGCCTTCGACTGGGCATTCAGGCCGAGAACGGCGGTTGTCATCGAACCGAAGATGCTCATGGCCGGGGGTCTCCGAAAGAAAGGGCAAAGGTCTTCTGCGCCCTATCTAGCAAGCGGAGTGCCAACTCCCGCTCCGGATTCAAGCCATTGAAAACGCTGTATTCTTTGAACAAGCTGTATGGCGGGGCCGGAAATTGCCGCCCGGTAGGAAAGTTTCGCCTAGTGCCGCCGGGGCGGAGGGGCAGAAAGCTCCCGCCGAAGTTGCCGCCTCTATCGGGCGGTCCGGACGGCGCGGGCGGCCTGCGCCTTCAGCACGGCGGCGGCGGTGCCGAGCGTCGTGGCCCAGTCGCCGGGGCGCGGCTGGCGGAACAGGCGCAGCGACGGGTACCAAGGGCTGTCGGCCCGGTCGAGCAGCCAGCGCCAGTCCGGCACATGGGGAAGCATCAGCCAGCACGGCACGCCCATCGCCCCGGCAAGATGGGCGATGGCGGTGTCCACCGTCACCAGCAGGTCGAGGTTGGCGAGAATGGCGGCGGTGTCGGCGAAGTCGCGCACCCGCTCCATCGCGTTCGGCACCGTCACGCCGGGCAGGCGGTCCAGCGCGGCGGCGGCCTCGCCAGTCTGCAGGCTGACGAAGCGCACGCCCGGCACCATCAGCAGCGGCAGCAGGGCCGCTGCCGGGATCGAGCGGTTGCGATCATTGCGGTGCTGGGGGTTGCCGGCCCACACCAGCCCGACCCGGAGGGCCGCACCGCCCTTCTCCGGTCCATCGAGCCCGTCCAGCCGGTCGCGCCAGCGGGCAACGTCGCCGGGGTCTGGGGCAAGATAGGGCACGGTGGCCGGAATGTCCGGCAGACCGGTGCCGAAGGCGCGCGGCAGGCTCATCAGCGGACAGTGAATGTCATGCGGCGGCGGATCCTCGCCACGCGACAGCACCTGGATCGACGATCCCAGGCAGCGGTTGAACAGGCGGTACAGCAGCATATGGCTTTCCAGGATCACCCGCCCGCCACCCGCCGCGGCGATCTGTGCCACCAGCGGGGCGTAGCGGACGAACTGGATGGCGTCGCCGAAGCCCTGGTCCATGTGCAGCAGGATGGTGGCGCCGCCCGGCGGCTGTCCGGCCCAGGGCGGGGTGGCGAAGCGCTGCCAGCGGTGCTCGAACCCTTCCCATCCCGCGCGCAGGTCGCCGCGCACCAGCCGCCCCACCGCGCGGGCCAGATGGGCGTCGGCACGGGACGGCTGGCGCGCCAGCACGGCGTCGAAGCAGGCCTCCGCCTCGTCGAACCGGCGCTGGTCGCGCAGGACGGTGCCGAGATTGAGCAAGGTCGCCGCATGGCCGGGCCGAAGCCGGGCCGCACGCTTCAGCCAGCGCCGCGCATCGGGATAACGCGCCAGCGCATGCAGGGAGGCGCCCTGCGCCTCCAGAGCGTCGCCGTCGGCCGGATCGAGCGCCAGGGCGCGCCGCAGAACCGGTTCCGCCCGCTCCGGTGTCTCCGCCGCCCGCAGGGCCGCTCCCAGATGGCCCCAGGGCGCCGGAGCGGACGGGCGGACGCGCACCGCGCGGGCGATCCATCGCACGGCGGCGGCCGCGTCGCCGGTCTGCGCCCGCAGGACGCCGGACAGGTGCAGCGTGTCGGGTTGGGCCGGGTCCGCCGCCAGAATCCTCCGGTAGGCGTCGGCCGCCGCATCGGCATGGCCGGCCATGTGGTGGTTGACGGCGGCGTTGAGAGCGTACAGGAGTGTAGCCATGCACTCTTCTCTACACCGGCCGGCCGGGCAGAGCGAGGGTCGAAGACCAGCGAAAATCCCAGGTCAGCGAGAGCTGACGATCAGGAGCCCGTCACGGCAATGGACGACCGCCTTCCGACGCATCTTTGGGTCTCGGCCCATATCCGCACGGCCGATTCCCAGGGCGTGGCGATGACCGTGGTCCGCAAGGGCGATCCCAGCCGCGGCACCGTGATCCTGAAAATCAACCGGCTTGACCGGACCTTCTCCGTGCTGGTCCAGACACGCGAGGCCGATGGCGAGCGGCTGTTCTGGGCGCGCGGCACCGGCGCCGACCCGGTGCCGGAGGCCGATGCCGACGCCTACATCGCCCGCCAGCTCCGCTACGACCCCGACGTCTGGGTGATCGAGGTGGAAGACCGCCAGGGCCGGCATTGGTTCGACGGGCCGGTGCGCTGACCGCCGCCGTCAGGGCGGTGGGCCGATGACGGACAGCCGCAGCTCTCCGACCTCCTCAGCCGTCGGCGGACGGGGAGGGGAGCCGGAGGCGGTGATGCGCAGGCGGAGCGTCAGGCGACCGTCGCGTATGGCCCCGGCCGGCACTGGAATGGTGACCGTTCCGGCGCCCTGACCGCGCTGGGGGCCGAAAGGGGCGGCGGTTCCGATGAGCTGGCCGTCCATCGTCGTGACCTCCACCGTCTGCCCGCGGGTGAGCACGCCCAGGGTGACCGCCAGGATGGCGGCCTCGCCCTGCCTCGGCGGATGCGGCAGGGCGAGCGTCGTTTCCCCATTCCCGTCCGGCCTCCCGGACTGACCGGCCGGTGCCGCGCCCGCGGGCTGGCCCGTCAGCAGGACCAGCAGCGCGAGCAGGGCGGCCGGCAGCTTGGCACGGCGCCAAGCCCTAGAGGGTGTGGAGCGAGACCCCCTTGACCGCCGGCGCGGCGGTGGCGGAGCCGTTGGATGGGACAATGCGGACCTCCAGCGTTGCGGTTGCCGGCGCAGGCGCCTGCGCGGCCGGGCTCTGGGCCAGTGCCGCGGTGCGCGCGGGCTCGGGCAGCGGCAGGGTGAAGGTGGCATCGTCCGCCATGCCGTGCATGGCCGGACCGAAGAAGCCGATGGTGCCGCCGTAATAGGGGCTGTCCGCCGCCACCGTCGTCACGCCGGCCGGTGCGTTGATCAGCAGGTCAAAGTTCCGCGGGGCATTGCTGCCGGCCGGGCGGGTCACCTTGACTGCCATCACCACCGGGCTGGACGGCGCCGCCGACAGCTGGACCGATCCCACGCCCTTGGCCACCGTGCCCTTGACCGGAGCAGATGGCTTTGCCGCCGCCACCTGTGCCGATTCCGCGTCGCCGAAGCCATGCCGGTACTCGTACTGGAACCGTTCGGTGCTGAGATAGTCACCGGCGCGGCCGTCGAGGACATAGCTGCCGTCGGCGCGGACGAAGAACAGGAAGGGTTCGCGGGACAGCTGCGACAGCTCCTCCTTGTCGGTCGGCAGGATCGGCAGGCCCAGCCGCTGCTGCTTGCGCGTCCACACGTCCCACAGGCGGTCCATGTTCGAATGGTGCAGGAAGAAGACGGGATCCACCGGCGACAGGAAGTTGGTCATGTTGCCGTAGGGGCCCGGATCCCACGGGCCGACGCCGCCGATGTAGTTGTGGACGAGGTTGTGCGGCTGGCCTTCCAGCACCGAAAACTGGGTGTCCTTGCCCGGCATGACGTTGTGCGACGCCGTTTTGGAGCTGGTGAAGCTGTGCGTCACGTCGGCGTTGTAGTAGTCCACCGGCAGCAGGCCGGTCAGCACCGTGTGGGGCGAACAGGCCTTTGCCGTCTTGTCGTCCAGCTTCGGGTTCTCGCGGGTCAGGTAGCGCGCACGGTCGGTCGCGGCGAAGGCTTGGTTGCCGGGATCGCACTTGCCGTGGCTGCAGCCGGTGACGTCGTCCCACAGCTTGTCGAAGCTGCTGTAGCCGCGAAGGTCCAGCTGCTTGCGCTGGGCCTCGTTCAGCGTGTCCCAATAGGCCTTCATCGCCGGCTTGATGTAGGCGGTGAAGGTGGTCAGATCCTTGGTGTAGGGAAGGAAGGCTTCGCTGACCGGAGTCAGGGCGCCGTCGAACATCTCGTTGGGGATCTGCGGCAGGAGCGTCCAGTCCCAATAGGGAAAGGCGAAATTCGGATTGTCGCTGTACTTGCGCACCGTCTCCTCGAAATAGCCGATATAGCCGCGGTGCCAGACATAGAACCACCAGTTGCCGTGCGGGCAGTCCATGAAATGGACAAAGGCGTTGCGGAACCAGTTGTGCGGATGGTCCGGGGGCAGGGCCACCATCTTCTGCACCGCCGTGGCGTAGCTGCGCAGCATCGCCTTGCCTTCGTCGCTGGTCGCGCTGTAGCGAACGTATTTCGCCGTTGCCGCCCGCGCCGGGCCGAACGGCAGCAGGGAGGAACCCGCAGCAGCAGTTGCCGTTGCCAGAAAATCTCGCCGATTAAAATTCATTGCGATCAAGCTCCCGCATAACGGTAAAAACACTGGAAGCTTGTATAGGAAACCGACTGTTTGCACGTGAATTCAACCGGCACCGGCGGGCAGGCGTGGATTGGGCGGATGGCGCCATACCTGCGCATGTCCGATCGTCTGCGGACAAACGCAGGCGGGATCGGACGGATGGGAAAGCCGCCGCCGGTTCTAGGCGCCCGCGGTGACTCGGGGAAAGCGCAGGGTGAAACGGGTGCCTTCGCCGGGACGGCTCTCGACCCCGATGGTGCCGTGCAGGCGGCCGGTCACCAGATTGTAGACGATGTGCAGCCCCAGCCCGCTGCCGCCCGCCCCGCGCCGGGTGGTGAAGAAGGGATCGAAGATCTTCGGCAGCACGTCCGGCGCGATGCCGTTGCCGTCGTCGCCGACCGACAGCTCCACCATGTCGGGACCGAGCAGCCGGGCGGCGATGGCGATCCGGCCGGGCTGTTCCGGATCCAGCGCATGGACCAGCGCATTCATGATCAGGTTGGTCAGGATCTGCGACAGCGCGCCGGGATAGCCGTCCAGCTCCAGGTCGGCCGGGCAGGCGACGTCGATGGTCAGGGCCGTCCGCGCCTTGTAGGTCGGGTGAAGGCTGCGCAGCAGCTCGTCGATGTAATCGCGCAGCAGGAAGGGGCGGCGCTCGTCGCTGGACTGGTCGACGGCGACCAGCTTGAAGCTCTGCACCAGGTTGGCGGCACGGGTGCTGTTGGACAGGATCAGGCTGGCCATCTCCATCCCGTCGCTGAGGAAGCGCTGGAAGTCCGACTTCTTCAGCGCGTTCGCCGTGTGGCGGTCCGACAGCTCGCCGATCAGCGCCTGCAATTGCGAGGCGCCGGTGATGGTGATGCCGATGGGGGTGTTCACCTCATGCGCCACGCCGGCGACCAGCTGGCCGAGCGAGGCCATCTTCTCCGCCTGGATCAGGCTGGCCTGGGTCGCCTTCAGTTCGTCGAGCGCGCGTTCGGCGGCATCGCGCGACTGGCGCAGGGCATGCTCCGCCTCCACCTCGCGCGTCACGTCGACCACCACCGCCTGGATCGCCGGGCCGTCCATCCAGTCGACGCGCCGGCCGGTCAGCTCCACCCACAGCCCGGCGCCGTCGGACCGGCAGGCTCGGATGCGGCGGCGCGGCGTCGACTGCCCGTTCTCCAGCAGCCGGTCGTACCCCTCGATCAGCGCCTGGCGTTCCGTCACCGCCACCACCGACAGCAGGGAGGGCAGGGCAACCACCTCCGCCACCGTCATGCCGAGCATGGCGGCGAAGCTGTCGTTGGCATAGAGCACATGGAAATCGCGATGGATGACGATGCCCTGGATCGAGCCTTCGACCAGATCGCGGAAGCGCCGCTCGTTGTCGGCCAGGGCCTGCTGGCGTCGGTCGATCTCCTCGATGAAATAGCGGATCGAGGCGCCGATGTCGGTGATCTCGTCGTCGCCGTCCACCGGGATCGGAACCGGCTGATCGACCGGAACCGGCTGGTCGGCCCGACCCGGCCGGCCGGCCGCCGCAATGCCGCAATGGGGGGACTGGCGGCTTCCCGACAGCCGGGCCAGCACCGCCCGGTTCATCGCCACCAGCCGCGTCGACAGGAACCGGCGGAAGAAGAAATAGACGCACACCGCCAGCAGAAGCGATGTTCCGGCCAGCACCATCACCGTGCGGGTGCGTTCGGCGATCAGCGCCGCCAGCGCATCGGTGCGCTCGGCCGACTGGTCGCGGATGGAATCGTACAGCGTGCGGGTGGAGCGTTCGACCGTCTCGACCAGGACCTGGGCTTGACCAGTCAGCGCCTGGGCGCGGTTGCGCGCCTGCAGCCTGTCGATGGCGCTCTCGAACAGCCCGCCCGGCGCCACCAGCAGGGAGAACAGCTCTTCCTGCACGGTGGACATCATCTGCCCGGTGGGGTCCGGGGCGCCGCCCGACAGGCGGGCCAGTTCGGCCAGCGTGCGTTCGGCGGACCGCGCCTCGCCCTTCAGGCGGCTGAGATGATCCAGCTGCGTGGCTCCCGCCGCCCGCGCCATCAGCGCCCCGATGCGGGCCGCCCAGGCGCCGGTGTCGGGCATGCTCTCGATCGCCGCCGCCAGCCGGCTCAGCGCGCGTGCGGCTTCGGCCTGGCGGTCGCCATATTCGATCTGGCGCGTGACCTCGGCGTTCAGGTCGGCGACCGTGGCGGCCAGGATCAGCAGGGTGGAGCGGGTCTGCTCCAGCAGGCGGACATTGCCGTCGCGCTCGCCCGCGCCGGGATCGCCCTCCTTCATCAGCCCGCGCATGCGGGCGACCAGAAGCTGCATCGAATCCAGCTCCGTCACCAGCCCGTCATAGATGGACCGGCGCTGCGGCGTCGAGGCCGCGGCGGCGAGCTGCGGCAGCTGCGCCACCAGCTTCTGCAACGATCCGTGCAGTTCGGCGCTGGTGATCACTTCCGGCAGGGTGTTGGTGGACAGCGCCGCCACCTCCGCCCGGAACAGGCGGAAGGAGGACATCGACACGCCGCCGATCAGCAGCACCAGCAGCGCCATCACCGACAGGCCCAGCGTGATGCGGACGGCGATGCCGAACCGCCGCGGGCGGCCCGGCGGCGCCTGCGGCTTGCGCCGTGCCGTGCCATCCATGACCGCCGCATCGCTTGCCGGCAAGGGGGGTGACGACAAGGCGGTGGAAGAGAACCCGTCCATCACCGCCTCACCGTCATGCGGCCGTCCAGCCGGGGAACGAACTCGCCGCTGCGGGCGATCTGGTCGATCATCTGGGTGGAGACGAATTCCGTGTTGCGGTCCTCCACCAGCCGCGGTGCGCCGGCCAGGATGCCGTAACCGTCGCCCCCCGCCGCCAGGAAGCTGCTGGTCGCCAGACGGTAGCGGCCGGACAAGGCAACAGGCTTGCCGCCGACCGACAGGCTGCGCAGCCGCTGGCCGGGCGGGCGGGCGAGGTCTATCTCGGCCCGGGCATTGGACAGATGGGGAAAGCGGCCCTGCAACTGCTCCACCGCCGACACGCCGCTCTCCACCGCATCCCAGAGCTGCTGTCCGGAGACGTCCAGCACCACTCCGACATCGTGGAAGGGCAGTTCGGTGTAGATGTCGCGCCGGGTCAGCAGGGTGCCGGCCGGATACTGGCGGTCGCCGCGGATGCCGCCGCCGTTGAACAGTGCCACGTCGCCGTCCAGCGCCTCGCGCAGCGTGTCGACCACCGCATTGGCGAAGGCATTCTCCCCTGTCCGCAGCGACTCCTTGCGGGTGTCGAGGGGAGCGGTGAGACGTCCCACCTCCATCCGCAGCATGGTGTCGAGCCGCGCCGCATAGGCCTTGGCCTGGATCAGCACCGCCGGATCGGGCGCCACCGTCGCCGTATCGATCAGGCGCGGCGCCGGGATCCAGCTCACCACCGTCTGGCCGTCCAGTCCGGCGGTCCGCTGTATCGTCAGGTCGATCGCCAGCACCCAGGCGGCCTGCGGCCCGACCGTGGCGGACAGGAACCGGCCGTCGTAATCGACGGCGAAGGGGCGGCTGCGGTCCTGGTACAGCACGATGTCGGCCGGGCGGGCGGCCAGCACGCTGCGGTGGGTGTCGCCGGCATAGCCGGTCATCGCCACCACCAGATCGACGCCCTCGGCCCGCAGGGCCGCGGCCTTGGCGGTGAGCGCCCGCACCGGATCGCGGAATTCCGTGCGCTGGGTTCGGGTGGTCTCCCGCGTCAGCACCGGCGTCGCCGCCATCACGCCGATGCGCAAGGGGCCGGCGGTCAGCACCACCGCCGCCTCCAGACCGTCCGGCGTGCGGCCGGTGGAGCGGTCGACCGCGTTGGTGGTAACGATGGGAAAGCCGGCCTCGAAGGCGCGGGCGCTCAGCCGGTCGTCGCCATGGTGGTATTCGCGGTTCAGCGCGGCCATCGCGTCGATGGTCATGCCGTTCAGCAGGTCGATGATGTGGGCGCCCTGGTCGTAGAAGGCGAGCACCGACGGCGCCAGCGTCTGTCCGCCATGCAGGACCAGCAGGTTGGGATGGGCGGCCCGCTCCTGCCGGATCGTGCCGGCCAGCCGGGCCATGCCGCCGCGCCCGGCGGTCTCGTCCAGGTCGGTGGTGCCCTGGGTGTAGAGGATCGTCAGCCGCACCGGCCCGCTGTCCGCCACGCTCGCCTTGGGGGAGGCATCAGTCTCCTGCGCCTGGGCCGGCAGGGTCGCGGCCGGCAGAATCGTGGCGAGGCCGATGACAAGGCCCAGCGCCAGCGATGCGGTCAGGGACGACGATGTCCTGCCGGGCCGGGTCCGCACCCTGCCGGCAGCGCCGATTGAAATACCGATAATGTCCATAGCCCGGCGTCACCTTTGCCCCCGTGCCGGATTATGCTCATTTTCCAGTCTTTGTTGAAGCAAAGCCGCGTTACGGGATTGTCATATTGATGGCACATGGCGGGGAAGAGCACGCTTCAACCAATCGTAGACCCCAAGAAGTCTCAGTATTTCGATCAACTTCATCCGAATGGGTGCGGGAACTGCGGCAAAACGTGGCGCCAGCCCCGCCCGCCGGGTCTTCGCCAGGGCGGCGCGGCGGGCATAGGCGACACGATGCAGGGTGACGCGGCGTGCGGCGGTGTCGTAACAGGCGAAGCAGGCCCGGGCATCGGCACCGCGCGGCTCTCCCACCGTGCCGGGGTTGATCAGGTAGAGCCCGTCCGCCCGCAACTCCGCTCCCCCATCCAACGGCAAAGCATGCACCGCGCCGTCGCGCCATTCCCACAACCCGGCCCGGTGGGTGTGGCCGAAGGCGCAGATCCGCGCGCCCGATGGATGCGCCGCGAGCGCCCGCAGGCTCAAGTCCCGTTTCCCGTCATCGTCCAGCCGGACCAGCTCTTTGCCGACCTCCGGATGCAGCGCGCCGTGGACGGCGACCAGCGTCCCGTCCACATCGGCGGTGAGGGGCAGGCCGGCCAGGAAGGCGCGGCTGTCCTCGTCCAGCCTTGCCCCGGTCCAGGCGACGGCGCGCGCCGCCGGACCGCTGAACCCGTCGGTGCCGATCAGGCCCGCCACCGCCCGGTCGTGGTTGCCGGCGATGCAGACCGCCCCGGCCTGCCGCAGCAGGGCGATGCAGGCGGCGAAGTCGGTGTTGTAGCCGACGATGTCGCCGAGGCAGACGATGCGCTCCGCCCCCTCCGCCCGGATGTCGTCGAGCGTCGCCTGCAACGCCTCCAGATTGGCGTGGATGTCGGAGATCAGGGCGATCTTCATGGGTTGTCGGGGGTCATGGCTTCACGAGGCGGGCGGACCGGATGCCGCCGGGCATGCGGGCGAGCAGCCGGTCCAGCTTCGGCCGCAGGAAGGGCATCGGGTCGTCCGGCGTGATCGCCTTCGCCTCGCAGCGCACCACCCAGGCCAGCCAGCGCGCCGTCGTCACGCCGCTTTCCCGCGCCGCCAGCCGGTCCTTGCTGATGTGGCACCAGCAGGCGCCGGGGCGTGCCTTGGCTGGAGCAGGGCGGGGCCGGCCGGTCAGGTCCGCCTGCACCAGCGCCGGCAGGTTCACCCCGGCGACAGCCCCCAGATGGTGCCAGAGGTTGAAGCGCGGGTTGATCTCCAGCAGGTGCAGCCGGCCGTCCGGGTCGCGCTTGAAGTCGAACTTGGCGACGCCGCGCAGGCCGATCTTTGCCGCGATCTCCCGCCCAAGCGCCGCCACATCGGCGCTCTCGCCGTCGATGTCGGTGATGGTCAGCGCCGTGCTGTGGCCGTAATCGACGGGGTAGGTGCGGATCTTGCGCCCGGTGAATTCCCCGGCCACCGCACCGCCGGCGTCGATATAGACATGGTGGCTCTCGATCCGCGTCTCCGGCCCGGGGATCAACTCCTGCGCCAGCAACTCGATGCCGACCGGGATCAGGCGCGGCCACAGGGCGCGGAGCTCATCATGCCCGTCTAGCCGGATCGCCTTGCCCAGCCCCTCAATCTCGTCCCAGGGCGGACGGCGGGTCAGCGGCTTGACGATGAGGGGATAGCGCAGGTCCAGATCCGGCGCCTCGCTGCCGGGCAGGGGGTGCAGGCGTCGGGTGCGCGGCACCGGCAGGCCCAGCCGTTCCGCCATCGCCTGGAACCGGCCCTTGTCCACCAGCGTCTCCACCAGTTCGGCGTCGGCCAGCGGAAGGCGGAAGACGGAGGCCAGACGCTCGCGGTTTCGCGACACCATCAGCAGCTGGGCGTCCTCCTCCATATAGAGCACCGGCTTTTGCGACTGGGCGGCGCCGAAGCGCAGCAGGCGGTCGACCAGCGTCCTGTCGTTGCCGCCTTGCCAGGGGATCACCTGCGCGGTGAAGCGGGACTGGGCGGTCGCCCCGCCCGGCGGTCCGACCACGGCACAGCGGATGCCGGCCAGCCCCAGCGGGCGCACCAGATCCATGTCGCCCAACACGCAGGCCAGCGGCCCGGCTTTCGTCCCGGTCTTCATCGCCAACTCCCCATTCAGATCCCGCGCTCAAATCCCTTTGGCCGGCGCGATCCATCCGCGCAGCGACCGCTTGACCGCATCGGCCATCACCCCGCGCGCCCGGCGGACATGCGCCTCCATCCGCCGGCTGAACCGGTCGGGGCCGAGCGTCAGCCAGTTCATCGGCTGTTCGGCGTTGGAGAGCAGCGGCTTGTGTCCGGCCGGGGTCGACATGAAATCGTAGCAATCCTCGCCACGGGCCAGTGCGTCCTCGATGGCCAGCACATGGCTCAGCAGCCCCGGCTTCAGCCGGTTGTCGGCCTCGAAGGCGAAGCCGCCCTGATAGTTCAGAACGCGGTTGCGGTGGACGAAGTTGTAGAGATAGCCGACCGCCTGCCCGCCGGCGCTCACCCGGCTCAGCCGCACGGCACCCCGCGGCAGTCCCTCGGCGATCAGTCTTTCGTGGAAGGGGCGGAAGGCGGCATTGGCGAAGGCGCCGGCCTGCCCACGCGCCTGCCATCCGGCCTGATGCAGCACCTCCAGCCCGGCGAAATACTCCAGCGCCTCGTCCACCGTCGTGGCGACGCGGTGTTCGAGGTCACCGCGGGCCCGATAGAGCCGTTCGCTGCGGTTCACCGCCGCCCGTGTGTTGCGGCCCAGCCCGCCGCGAAAATCGCCGCCCGCCGCGCGTACCGTGCCGAAGTCCACCCATTGGGCGGAATCGGCAATGCGCAGTTGCAGCGTGTGGCCGGTCCGCGCCGCAACCCGCCGGGCCGCCCGCTCCGCCGCCAGGGTCAGGCCGCCCAGCACCAGCTCGTCATTGGCGCTCAACCGCTCGCCCAGCCAGTGCAGCATCGCATCCGTCACCTCGTCGGCGACACGGCGGTCGGCGAGGATGCCGTTATACTCCATGAACAGCCGATCATAGCTGCGGTCGCCGGTCTCGTGCAGCATCCAGCAGCGGCTGGGCAGCAGCCCGAACCGGCGGCGCAGGCGCGGGCAGAGCAGGGCCATCCCGACCGTCTCACCCCCCTGGCGGGCGACCAGCAGCTGCGGCTCGATCCCGTCCGGCAACTGCGCCAGCCAGGGCCCGATCCAGGTCCAGGACAGAAAGAAGGAGGGGTCGGACCGGCCTTCCAGCTCCGTCCATGCCCGTGCCAGCTCCGGCATCGACGGCAGGGGGCGCAGGGCGACCTGTATCTCGGCCGGCCGCAACTCGGCCGGCTGCATCCCGGTTGGGGTTGTGGAACCGGTCGCCCTTTGCGGAAGGGTGCCGTCGGAGTCGGTGCGTGGCCAGATGCTCATCGGCGCGGCATCTCCGGTAGATATTCTCTACCGAAAACAACACGCTGGTCAGACGAACGGTCCCGTCTACGCCGGGGCCCCTCGAATGTCTGCGCGGCGCAAACGGGTGCCGCGAAGTGGTAGGGACCTATCCGAAGTTGTCCCAATTTCCCTCTCCCTTGGGGGAGAGGGAAATTGGGACCCCGATCTCAGCGCTTCACCGTGTCGGCGGACTGGCCGAACAGGATCTTCTTGCTGTCCTCGTTCACCGTGGGCGTGCGGTTGGGATTGATCTCCTGCCCCTTTTCATAGGCGCGCACCACCGCCGGCCGCTCCTTGATCGCGGTGAACCAGCGCTTCAGGTTGGGGAAGTTGTCCAGATCCTGCTGCTGGCGTTCGTGCGGGACGATCCACGGGTAGCTCGCCATATCGGCGATGGACAGTTCGGCTCCACCCAGGAACTCGTTGTCGGCAAGGCGCTTGTCCATCACGCCATAGAGACGGCTGGTCTCCTTGACGTAGCGCTCCATGGCGTAGGGGATGCGCTCCGGCGCGTATTGGACGAAATGGTGGTTCTGGCCGGCCATCGGGCCGAGGCCGCCGACCTGCCAGAACAGCCATTCGAGAACCGTCTTGCGCCCACGCACGTCACCGGGCAGGAACTTGCCGGTCTTCTCGGCAAGGTAGACAAGGATGGCGCCGGATTCGAACACGCTGATCGGCTCGCCGCCGTCGGCCGGGGCGTTGTCGATGATCGCCGGCATGCGGTTGTTGGGCGAGAAGGCCAGGAAGTCCGGCTTGAACTGGTCGCCGGTGGAGATGTTCACCGGCTTGAAGCTGTAGTCCAGCCCGGCTTCCTCCAGAAAAATCGTGATCTTGTGGCCGTTCGGCGTCGGCCAGAAATAGAGGTCGATCATCCCAAACCCTCCTGCGATTTATCGGCCCGACGGTCCGGGCCATGATTTCGGGGAAAAGGTTAACCGCTTCGGTCCGGCTGGCAAGCCCGCGCAGACGCGCGGCAGACCTCCAATCCCCCACACATATTTTGATCATCAAAATTCAGTTTCATTTTCTGACAGGCATTTTCACATCCGTCAGCGTGACCAACGATCAGACGAGGCAGCACCCCTCGATCTCCCCGACATGACGGCGGTGGACCATCCGATGATGGGCGCCTTCCCGCGCGGCGACCGGGTGGACCTGGAGCGCCTTCACGCGCTTTACTTCGCGCACGAAACGGCCGCGTGATGGGGCAGGGGATGGACGAACAAGGTATGGACGATCTGCTGAACGGGGAGCCGGAATCGGGCTTCCAGCGCCTGTTGGGCTACGCCTTGAGTCGCTGGGAGGAGGGCGAGGCGAAGCTGACGATGGCCATCGACGACCGCCACCTGAACCGGGCCGGCGTGGTGCATGGCGGGGTTCTGGTGACGCTTCTGGACACGGTTTCCGGATTCTCGGCAACATACTGTCCGTTCCCCGGCCGGGTAAGGCGGGTGGTGACGCTGTCCCTGTCGACGAGCTTCCTGGGTCAGGCGCGCACCGGTACGCTGATCGCCACCGGCCGGCTGCGCGGCGGCGGGCGCAAGATCATCGGGATCGCGGCGGAGATCCGCCACGGCGACACCGGTGCCCTGATCGCCACGTCGGAAGGCATGTTCAAATACCGGCCGGGCAGCGAAAACCGGGAGGGAACCGAGCTATGAGCGGACAACTGACCGTCGCGCGCCAGGGCCGCGTGACGGTGCTGACGATGGACGATGCGGCCACCAAGAACGCGCTGGAGCCGGAGATGATGGCCGCCGCCCGCGACGCGCTGGTGCAGGCGGCCGGGGATCCGGGGGTGGGCGCCATCGTCCTGACCGGGGCCAACGGCACCTTCTGTTCCGGCGGCAATCTGGGCCGGCTGCTCGGCAACGCCAAGGCCGACCCGGAGATGACGCGCACCAGCCTGGAGCACTTCCATGGCTGGACCCGCGCCATGCGTGCCTGCCCCAAGCCGGTGATCGCCGCCGTCGAGGGGGCCGCCGCCGGAGCGGGATTCTCGGTGGCGCTCGGCTGCGACCTGATCGTCGCGGCGGAGGATGCCGTGTTCACGCTCGCCTATGTGAAGGTCGGGCTCAACCCGGACGGCGGAGCGTCGGCCTTCCTCGCCCGTGCCGCGACGCCGCAGCTGGCCGCCGAGATCATGTTTGAAGGCGGCAGGATCGGCGCGGCACGGCTGGCCCAGCTCGCCATCGTCAACCGGGTGGTGGCGCCCGGCGCCACGCTGGCCGAGGCGCTCGCCTGGGCGGAGCGGCTGGCGGACGGGCCGACGCTCACCATCGGCCGGGCCAAGCGGCTGATCGAGAGCGGCTTCGGCGCGCCCGACGACCAGCTCGACCGCGAGGCCGCCTTCTTCGTCGAGGCCCTGCACGGGGCGGAGGCGGCGGAGGGCATCACCGCCTTCTTCGAGAAGCGTCCCCCCAATTACCCCCGCGCCTGAGCTTGTCGTCAAGCCAGCAGCGACAGGGTGGGATCGGGCGGGGTGGGTGCGGCGTTTTCCAGGGCGCGGACGATGTCCGACGGCGCCCCGGTCAGCCGCAGCGGCTCCGCCCGGCCGGCAAAATACAGATCGGTGCCGCCGTCGCCTGCGCTGCGCAGATAGGCGACGGCGATGGGGTTCACCAAAACGGTTTCCCCGGACGTGTCGGTCATCTCAACGAATGCCATTGCGTGTATCCTCTCTCGCGTCCGGGTAAAACGCTCTGCGATGGTGTATGTTTCCAACCCGGACGTTCAGTAGGGCGCCATGACCGGAAGGGAGTACCCCTTCGACCTCTTGAACGGAGCGGAACCGCGACAAACATGGGCGGTTCAGTTGATCGAAGCCGAACAGGCTTCGGAAACCGGATGGAACGGGCTATAAGCCCGCACCGTCATTCAAGGGAGCATGCCGTCTTGAAGGTGCTTGTCGTCGAGGACGATCCGCTGATCGGTCCGGCCGTGAAAGCCGTTCTGGAGAATGCGGGCTATACCGTGGTTGGACCGCTGCGCGACGCCGCCAAGGCTACGCGGGTCGGTGCCCGCGAATGTCCCGAACTGGCGCTGGTCGACGTCAATCTCGCCGGTGGGGAGAATGGCTTGGTCCTGGCCCGCCGCCTGTGGGAAGAGAATGGCATTCCGTCGCTGCTGATGACCGGGTTCGATCACCATGCCGCCGAAGCCCGCGCCTTCGCCATGGGCCTGCTGCGCAAGCCGGTGATGCCGGATGCGCTGGTCCAGGCCGTCGGCGCCGCCGGGGAAATCCTGGGCGGCCTGCGCCCGTCCTCCACGCCGGCCGCGCTGGAGATCTTCCACGGCTCCGCCGCCATGGCCGCCGGCCTGCCGAAGGCGCGCACGGCCTGACCGCTCGCCGTCCTTGAGTTGCCAGGAAGCGCCCGCCCTTCGGCGGGCGTTTTCGTTTTCGCCTGCCGCGCGATCATTCCGGACCGGGCCTGTTGGTGTGATGGCAAGCGGGGACGAACCGGCTCCCCACCGACAAGTTTCCGGCCCGCCGCCGCACCGGCGTTGATGGGCCGCACAGCGAAAGGAATCCTCATGAAGAGCCTGATGATCGGCGCCGCCACCGCCCTGGCCCTGATGGCCGCCCCGGCCTTCGCCGCCGACAGCGGTTCAATCTCCGGCAGCCCGGCGGCCAACAGCGCCGGCTCAAGCACCAACTCCAACCAGACCAACCCGCCCTGTACGTCGAACAACCAGCTCGGCTGCGGCAGCATGGGCGGCGTGGACAGCAAGAGCGGCGCCACCAGCGGCTCGTCGTCCAATGGGTCTTCGATGGGCAGCGGGTCGATGACCGGCTCGGGCTCTTCGAGCTCGACCAATGGCACCGGCGGCAACAGCCTGGGCAACAGCGGCTCAATGGGCACCGGCTCCGACGGCCCGGTCGGCACGCAGCAGCCGTCGGGCTCGATGGGTGGTTCGTCCAATGGCACCGGCAGCACCGCCCGCTGATCCGGGCAGTACGGTAAAGAAGAAGGGCGCGCGGTCACCCGCGCGCCCTTTCCCGTTCCAGGCCGGCCCCGTTCCAGGCCGGCCGTCAGCCCTCGGCGGACAGCAGGGCCACCGGCAGATCCGCGAACAGCGTCGCCGCCATCACCGCGTCGCCGCCCTCCACCTCCACGCCGGTCAGGCGGTTGCGCCAGCCGGCGCCGCGCGGCAGCGGGATGGCGGTGTTGCCCCAATCGGGCTTCTCGCCCAACTGCCCGACCAACCGCGGCACGGCCACCACCACGGTTTCGTCCCCGATGCGGCGGGCATAGGCCACCACATGGTCGGCACGCTCGCCGGTCGCCTCCAGCGGCAGATATTCGCCGGCGCCGAAGACCTCCGGCATCTCGCCACGGACCGCCAGGGCCTGACGGGTCACCGCCAGCTTCACGGCACCGTCGGTCCAGCGTTCCAGCAGGCCGGCAACCGCGCCATGCTCCACGAGGCCCTCGACCTCCTCCAGCATCGTGCGGCGGGCGTCATAATCCACCGGCAGCCGGTTGTCCGGATCGACGAGGCTGAGGTTCCACAGCTCGCAGCCCTGATAGATGTCCGGCACGCCCGGGCTGGTCAGCTTCAGCAGGGTCTGGGCGAGGCCGTTGACCATGCCGATGCGGGCCAGGGACGCCTGGAAGGGCAGGAAGGATTCCAGGAAGGCATTCCGGCGGGTCACGTCCAGCGCATCGTGGATGAAGCTGACGACCGCCCCCTCATAGGCCTCGTTGGGTGCGGCCCAGGTCGAATGCACCTTGGCCTCGCGCATCGATTTGGTCATGGCGCCGACGATGCGCTCGGCGAAGGCGGTCATCGCCGACTGCTCGATCCGGTCGACCGAGGCACCGGTCAGCTCCGCCGGCCAAGCGCCGAGCAGCAGCTGATAGAACAGATACTCGTCGTTGCGGTCGGGCGGGGCGGTGCCTTCCACATCGCCGCGGCGGGCGCGCAGCAGCCGGCTCCAGGTCTGGACCTGCCGCTCCCACTCCTCCGGCATCTCCGACAGGGCGTAGAGCCGGGCGCGGGTGTCCTCGCCGCGCTTGGTGTCGTGGGTCGTGCTGGCCAGCATGTTGCCGGGCCAGTTGCGGGCCCGGTCCTGGTTAGCGCGGTGGAAGGCCGAGACGCTGACGCCGAAATGGTCGGGATGGCCGCCGACCTCGTTCAGCGCCACCAGCCGGTTGTAGCGGTAGAAGGCGGTGTCCTCCAGCCCCTTGGCCATCACCGGCCCGCTGTACTGCTGGAAGCGCATGGCGAAGCGGGTGACCTGCCGATGGCTGTAGCCGCTCTTGGGCGCGGCCACCAGATCGGTGGTCAGCAGGCGTTGCAGGAAATCATAGACCGAACTGTCCGGCCCCTGCTCGACCCGCCGCGCCTGCGAGATCGCCCAGTCGATGTCGCGGCGGTCCAGATCGCTCGGCACGCCGCCGTCGACATAGGTGCGATAGACGGGGAAGCGGGCGATGGTCTCCTTCAGCGCCTGATGCAGGATGTTGGCGGTGAAGTCGGCGGTGGCGGGGTTGGAGCGAGCGATGCGCGCCGCCTTGCGCGACAGCACGTTCAGCTCGCTCGCCATCTCGCTTTCCATGATGCGGATCTTACACTGCCGCACCACCTCCTCGAAATTGTCGCGCCGGCCGATGAAGTCGGCATAGAGACGGGTGAAGGCCTCTTCCGCCTTGGGATCGACGAACAGGCCGCCCATCAGGTTGGCGTATTCGTAGCCGGTGGTGCCGTCTATCTGCCAATCCTCGCGCAGCCGCTCATGCCGGGCCAGGATCTTCTCGACCACCAGATAGAAGGGCTTGGAGGACGCGGCGACCAGCCGCTCGCAATAGCCCTTGGGGTCGATCAGCCCGTCGATGTGGTCGATGCGGATGCCGTCGAGCGTGCCGTCCTCCACCATCTTCAGCACCATGCGGTGGGCGACGTCGAACAACTCCGGTTCGTCCATGCGCAGGCCGGCCAGTTCGTTGATGTTGAAGAAGCGGCGGTAGTTGATGTCGTCGGCGGCCACCTTGAAATAGGCGACGCGCCAATTCTGGCGGCCGATCAGCTCGTGCAGGTGGCCCCAGCTGTCGATCTCTCCCTGATAGCCGCGGAAGACGGACAGCCGCTGGTTGATCGCGTCTGCCACATCCGGCCGGGTCGCAACCAGTGTCGCCAATTCCGCCTTCTGAACGCCGGCCCGCGCGATCTGATGGGGCCGAGCGTAGGCAAGATGGGCGAATGCGTCGCCGATGCGCTCCAGATCCGGGTGATCGGTGCCCAGGATGGTGCCGTAATCCTGCGGTCGCACCGGCAGCTTGTGGCTGTCATAGGCCCAGACGGCGAAGCTTCCGGTCTCACTGTCGAAACGCAGATCCAACCCGCCCGACACCAGAACAGCGCCATACTGGTCGCCCAGGAAGGGCACCAGAAGCTTGCCCTGGAGATAGCGGTAGTCGGATTCCCATTCGATGTCGAAATACCCGGCATACGGGCTTTCCGGCCCCCACTCCAACACGTTCAACCACCATTCGTTGTCGGCGCCGCCGACCCCCATGTGGTTGGGAACGAAGTCCAGGATCTGGCCCAGCCCGTTGCGCTTCAGCGCCTCCACCAGTTCGCGGAAGTCGTTCTGGTCGCCGACCTCCGGATTCAGCTCGTTGTGGTTGACGATGTCGTAGCCGTGGGTGCTGCCCGGCCGCGCCTTCATATAGGGGGAGGCGTAGAGATGGCTGACGCCCAGGCGGGCGATGTAGTCGGCGATGGCGGCGGTGCGGTCGAAACCGAACTCGCCATTCAGTTGGACCCGGTACGTCGCACGAGGGATGGGCTTGCCGGCGGCGGGGGCCATGGGTGTGTGCTCCTCGGAATGGGAAGGGCGGAGTGGGAAAGGACCTGGGTGTCAGGTGCGGACGGGGGCGGAGGACGGACGCGCCGCCGCCAGGATGTCGGCGACCGCCGCCGGTTCCGGCGCGTCGGCCAGTTCCTCCAGCGTCATCGACAGCTTGCGGCGCCAGTTGGGGTACTGGTCGGTGGTGCCGGGCAAATTGACCTGATCGCGCTCGCGCGTCAGGTCGTCCAGCTGCGCCACCGCCAGGGCGGCGTTGGTGCGGGCGAGGAAGGCGTGAACCGCATGGTCCAGCGCCTCGTCATAGGGGCTGTCGGCGTCGAAGCCGGCGGGCAGGGCGATCCCGGCGGTACGCAGGGCATCGACCAGGGCGCCGCGGTCGGCCGACCGGCGGACCTGCTGCTTTTCCTCCTCGTCATCGGCCGGATAAAGGCCCGTCTCGGCCTTCAGCGTGATGTCGTCGCCTTCCCACCAGCCCCGCAGCGTGGCGAGGTCATGGCTGCCGACGGTGGCGAGCGCCAGTTCCGGATACTCGTCCGGCCCCTTGAAGGCGCCGTCCTCGGTCCATTCAAAGAAGACGACGCGATAGCTCAGCACCCCGGCCTCGGTCATCCGCTCGCGGAAGCCTTCCGGCACGGTGCCGAGATCCTCGCCGACGACGAGGCAGCGGTGACGCTGGCTTTCCAGCGCCAGGATGCCCAGCAGATCCTCCATCGGATAGGCGACATAGGCGCCCTCGCCCGGCGGACGGCCGTCCGGGATCCAATAGACATGCTGCAACGCCATCGCATGGTCGATGCGCAGCGCCCCAGCATGGCGCATGTTGGCGCGGACCAGATCGATGAAGGGCTGGTATCCCGCCGCACGCAGCGCCTGGGGATGGAAGGGCGGCAGCCCCCAATCCTGGCCGGCCGGGTTGAACAGGTCGGGCGGGGCGCCGACATGGGCGGCGTCCACCACCGCCTGCGGCGTCATCCAGGTCTCCGCCCCGCTGGCATCGGCACCGACCGCGAGGTCGCGGTAGAAGCCGATGGCCATGCCGAGTTCGGCGGCCCGTTCCGCCGCCAGACGCAGCTGGTCGTCCGCCAGCCATTGCAGCCAGGCGAAATAAGCGACACGGTCGGAATGCTCCTTGGCAAACTGCTCCACCGCCGGGGCCGTCGCATCGTGGAATTCCGCCGGCCACCGGTGCCAGTCCGCCTTGCCCTCGGCGGCGAAGCGTTCGCGCAGCGCCTGGAAGGTGGCGAAGCGCTCCAATCCGATGCCGCCCTCTGTCCGGAAAGCGTCGAAGGCGGCGCGGCGCTCCGGCTTGGCCGAGGCCTGGAAGCTGGCGAACAGCTTTTCCAGTATCGGCAGCTTCAGCCCGGACACCGCCGTGTAATCGACGTTGGCCGTGGCGCGAGCCGCGTCCAGCGCCTGCCGGAACTCCGGCGAGGCGACCTCCTTCCGCAGATCCGCATCGTCGAGGAACTCCGCCACCGCGGTGACGTCGATGTAGAGCGGGTTCAGGAACAGCCGGCTGGCCGGGGAATAGGGGCTGGCATGCTCGGGATTGTCGAGGAACATGGCGTGCAGCGGGTTCAGCCCGATCACCGCCGCCCCGCGCGCCGCCGCGATGTCGGCCAGCGTCCGCAGGTCGCCGAAATCGCCGATGCCCCAGTCATGCCCGCTGCGCAGGGTGTAGAGCTGCGCCGACAGACCCCACAGCTTTTCCCCCACCAGCATCGGCGTCGGCAGATGGCAGCGGGCGGGCGCCAGGATCAGGCGGGTCTCCGCAATCCCATGCTCCGTCTCCACCCGCAGCGTGTGGTAGCCGGCCTGGGCCACCTTGCCCAGCGGCAGGCGGCGTTCGGCATAGGTCACGTCGCCGGCGGTGATGCAGCGGCAGCGCGGCAGGCTGCCGAAGCCGACGACGCCGCTCTGCGTCTCCCCGCTTTCCAGCGTCAGGGTGTAGCGCAGGGTGCGGGTGCCATTGGGCAGGGTGACCGGCACGGTGACCGCCTCGCCCGCCCGGCGGACCACCGCCGGCGGCAGGGCGCGGCCATACTCCTCCTCGTCGAGCCGGTCGAGATGGGCGAGTGCGGCGGCCTCATCCCCCGCCTCCACCCCCATGGCCGATAACAGGGCGCGGACGGTGTCCTCGCTGGCCGTCACGGTTTCCCCGGCGGCATTGTCGAAGGAGCGCTCCACCCCCATGCGGTCGGCCAGCCGGTCGAGTGCGGAGGCCTCCTCCAGCCACAGCACCACCGACCAGGGGCCGAGCGTGTCGCCGGTCAGCCCGGCACCCTCCGTCCACAGCACGCGGCCATTGGCTTCGGGGAAGCCGGATGCCGGGCTGTCTGCCAGATTGGCGAAGGCATGCAGGCGGCTGCCGTCGCCCAGCTTCCAGCAGACGGTCAGGCCGGTCTTGCCGGCCACGCCGTGGCTCGATGCACCGCCGGGAACGCCGTCCAGCCGCGGCACGATCTCCGTCCGCCGCAGGGCAAGCGCCCGGCGATACCAGTCGAGCCAGCCGGCATGTTCCGGTGCCCCGCGGGCCTCCCAGTCCAGTTTGGCCGACTCCGCAGTCTCCGGCGCGGTGGGGTCGGGGATGCGGGCACGGGCCTCGGGGTCCTGGAATTCGGGGAACTTGGCGAACTCTTCCGCCCGGCCCTTGCGCACCGCTTCGGCCAGCTCCTCGCCGAAGTCGCAGAAGAAGGGGAAGGGCTTGGCCGATGCCCATTCCTCGCCCATGAACAGCATGGGGATGCCGGGCCCCAGCAGATAAAGGATGGTGGCGGCGCGAACGGCCTCGGGCTTGGCGATGTGGGAGATGCGCTCGCCGAAGGCGCGGTTGCCGATCTGGTCGTGGTTCTGGATGAAGGTGACGAAGGCGGTCGGCGGCAGATGGGCCGACGGCTCCCCGCGCAGCTCGCCGTCGCGGTAGGCCGACGGCTCACCCTGGAATGAGAAGCCTTCCGCCAAGGTGCGGCCCCATTTTGCCGGATCGTGGGCATAGTCGGCGTAGTAGCCGCCATCCTCGCCGGTCGCCGCGCTGTGCAGGCAGTGGTGCAGGTCGTCGTTCCACTGGGCGGAGTGCCAACGCGGATCGCCCTCGCGGTGGCGGGCCAGGAAGCGCGCCTGGTTGGCATCGTTCTCCAGCACCAGATGGACATGGCGCTGGTTCTGGAAATGGCTGTGAACCCGCTCCGCCAGCTCTTCCAGGACATGGCGGTCGCTGTCGTCGATGATGGCATGGACGGCGTCGAGCCGCAGGCCGTCGAGGTGGAACTCCTCCAGCCAATAGAGCGCGTTGTGGACGAAGAAGTCGCGCACCGGCCCGCTGCGCTCGCCGTCGACGTTGATCGCCGCCCCCCAGGGGGTCTTGTGCCGCTCGGTGAAGAAGCTGTTGGCGAAGGCGTGGAGGTAGTTCCCCTCCGGCCCGAAATGGTTGTAGACGACGTCGAGGAAGACCATCAGCCCGCGGGCATGGGCCTCCTGCACCAGAACCTTCAGATCCTCCGGCCGGCCATAGGCGCTGTCGGGCGCGAAGGGCAGCACGCCGTCATAGCCCCAGTTGCGCGTTCCGGGGAAGTCGGCGACCGGCATCAGTTCGATGGCGGTGACGCCCAGCTCGACCAGATCGTCCAGCCGCTCGATGGCCGACAGGAAGGTGCCGCCGGGCGTGAAGGTGCCGACATGCAGCTCGTACAGCACCGTCTCGTGCCAGGGCCGGCCGGTCCAGGCGGCGTCGGTCCAGGCATGGACGCCGGGGTCGATCACCTCGGACGAGCCATGCACGTCGTCCGGCTGGAAACGCGAGGCCGGATCCGGCACCGCCAGCCCGTCCGGCAGGACGAAGCGGTAGCGGCTGCCCGCCTGCGCCCGCGCGGTGGTCAGGCTGAACCAGCCGCCGCCCTGATCCTCCATCGCCACCGGCTGCCCGCCGTCGTCGAGCGACAGCAGCACGGACGCCACCGACGGCGCCCAGATCGAGAAACGGACGGAGCCGTCGGCCTGCACCTCCGCCCCGAAGGGCATGGAATGGCTGCGCCGCCGCTCGTCCACCGGGGCGATGCGGTCACGGTCGCGGCTGGCGATCTCGGGGCCGGCATCGGCGCGGATGATGGCGGTGACGCCGGCCAGCGGGATCGCCACCCAGCCCGGCCGATTGGCAAGCTCGTAGCCGACCTCGTACAGCGCCTTTTCCAGCAGGAACAGCTTCAGCAGGGCCGGGGCCGCCTGCGGATCGCGCGGGAAGCCGGGGCAATCGCCGATGGCGGTGCGGTAGCCGTCGAGGAAGGCGGCCGATGCCGCCCCCTCCCACCAGGACAGCCACGCCGTACGGGCGTCGCGCGCCGACGCGTCGAGACCGGCCGGCAACGCGTCGCGCGCCATGGCGGCGGCATAGGCGATGGACCGCAGCATCCCGGCGACATCGCGCAGAATGCAATGCTTGGCCCGCCGCTCGGCCAGCGGGCGCATCGGCTCGCCTTCGAAATCGACGATCTGCACGTCGCCGCGCGACACCAGCACCTGACCCAGGTGATAGTCGCCGTGCAGCCGCATGGCGCTGAGATCGGCGGTCGCCGGGATCAGCGCGTCGATCTGCGCCATCACCGCCGCCTCGCTGGCGGCAAGCGCGTTGGCCTGTGCCGAAATCGCCGGGTCCAGCGCCGGCCCCGCGGAACGCAGCCGTTCCAGCACGCGCTTGGCCAGGCTGCGCACGCCGCCCGCCCATTCCGTCAGCCGCTCCGCCGTCGCTGGCTCCGGCGTGAAGGCATCGCCGCCGCCGGGGGTGGCGAGCGCCCGGTGCAGCTCGGCCGTCCGCTGCCCCAGCAGGCGCAGGAAGGCGACGCTGTCGGCATCGGCGGCCTTGGCCGCGTCACTGTCCGCGAAGCGGGCGACGCGGTCGTTGAGGTAGCCGATGACATGCCCCCAGGCGTCCTTCGCCTCCGGCACCAGTTCCTGCATGACGCACAGCGTGGTGGAGCCGGAGCTGTTGGCCCGCTCCACCCAGCCCAGCAGGGCCGGCGTGTTGGGGAACTGCGCCACCTCGGTCAGGAATCGGCTGACCTCCAGTTCGGGATGGATGCCGGGCTCCAGCTTGCGCAGGCCCTTCAGGATGGCGCTGTCGCCGATACGGATGGAGGTGTTGGACTGCTCCGCCGTCATCCGGTGCAGCGGGGCGTCGGCGCGCAGCCGGTCGGCCATCGCCTCGCAGGCACGGGTGTGGCCGGCGGTCAGGCCGGCGGACAGCGCCGTTTCGCCGGGCGCCGTGTCGCGCTTCAGGATGGCGCCCAGCAGCGCGCGGACCACGCCGTCATCGGCATAGCCGTCGCGCAGCCGGCCGTGACTCTGCAAATCGTTGGAACCGGCGATGGCCGATGCATCCTCGCCGGTGCCGCGGTCGAGGATCAGGGGAAGCTGATAGAGCTGAGGATCACGCCCCGGCGGTTCGACCCGCAGCAGGCAGAGCTGGGCCTGTGCCCCGCCGGCCAGCGGCAGCGGCAGGGCATCGACGATGCGCACGACCGGCCGTCCGGCGTCCTTCGCCGCATACCAGCGGCGGGTCAGCAGATGGTCCGGCAGCAGGTCGTCCTGGAGGCGGGACAGGATCTCGCTTTCCAGCGGGTTCGCCAGCACGGACGGCTGGGCATGTGGCTGCGGCGCAGTGGGCACGAGGGCTCCTCCCCTGTTGAGCGCTGGGTGGCACGTCGCTCAAGCAGCACGGAGGGGCAGCACGGAGCGAAGGAGTTCCCGCACCCGCAAAGCCGCTTCCACGAACGACCGCGCCCTTCTCCCAAAAGAGTTGTCAGACGGTACGCGGGTGGTGCGGCAGATGGGCGATGCGGCCGATCCGCTCGGCCACTTGAAGGGCCTCGACCACATCGTCCAGACGGCCGTCGCGCATCAGGTTGTGCGCGTAGGTGTTCAAGGCGGCGACGACGGCCCGTTCATCGGACACCCCGCGGGCCGGCTGCCCGTTCGGGTCGAGCACGGTGGCGCCCAGCGCCGCCATGGCCTCCGCGGTCAGGTTCACGGCCTCCGACAGGCCCTCTTCGTCGTCATCCGCGGCGGTCAGGATCGGTTCCAGAAGCTCCGCAAGGAGACGGGGGGTCATGGTGCTAATCCTCGGTGACATTCTCAGGCCGTCCCCTTCGACGTCGGTGCTGCACGGTCTATCGGTACAACAGCGGGAACGAAGGAAAGGTCCGTCCCACAGCACCACCCGCGGCGCCGGCCGGACGGGTGGAGACGGCACATGGGAACCGGCAGGACCGCTGGCAAGCTTGGGCGTTCGTCAACTGCCCCGATGGGGGGGGTTGCAGGGCAGGCCTGCCGGGCCCTCGGGCGGCCATCCCGTCAGGTCGGGGAAACCGAGAACCAATTGGCCGAGACCTGCCACTGCTTCACATTGTCGAGCGAAAGCGTGAAGCCGTTGCCGGTAACCCCCGGTGGCGGAAGTCCGAGTTCGCCGTTGGTGAAGCTGGCCACCACGCCCATTCCGTCCGCACGATCGGTGAAGCGCTCCATGATGTCGGACAGACTGAGCGAGGTGTGGCGGAAGCTCAGCACATCGACGCCCGGCTGGAAATCAGTGACCGTCGTCACCGTCGTTCCCGACCACAGGACATAGGAATTGCCGCCGGGCCCCGGATAGGAGGACCAGGCCTTCGGATCCTGCCAGAGCCGGCTCGGCGGAGAGCCGAGATCGATGAGGACGGTGTCGGCACCGCTGCCGCCGGTCAGGCGGTCGTTGCCGGTCCAGGCCACCAGAGTGTCGTCGCCGTCACCGCCGCTGAGCGTGTCGTTGGCCGATCCCACCCAGGTGTAGAAGCGCGCGTCGTTGTATCCGACCGCCAGCAGATAATCGGCGCCGTCGCCCCCCTCCACGACCGCACCGCCACCCATGCCGTAACCGCCATTCAGCGTGTCGTTGCCGGCACCGCCCAGAAGGCGGATCTGGGTCGTGGTGCTCCCGGCACCGATCCAGTCGTTTGCGCCGCTTCCCGCGATGGTCGGAACCGACGGGTTGTTGATCGGATTGATGAAAACCCGCATCCGCTCGACGTTGACCGGCATGGAATAGTTGAAATAGCCGCTGATGCTGTCCTCGATCAGGACAAGCTCATCGGTCCCGGCATCGGCCCCCTCGGTCACCAGCACGCCGGAGGAATGGACGTAGTAAGTGTCGTTGCCGCTTCCGCCATTCAGCGTGTCGTTCTGCGCACCATACAGCGTGTCGTCGCCGGTCTCGCCGAACAGCCTGTCACTGGAGTCGCTGTAGCCGCTGTAGGCACCGACCATGGTGCTGGTGGAAATGGTGTATCCGTCGATCCCATCGAGGATGTCGTCGCCGGATCCGCCATTCAGGATCCGGACATGGCCGGGCGCTCCGTCGAAGGCGATCCAATGGTCGTTGCCGTCCAGCGCCGCCATGTCGTTCGGCATGCGGCCTTCGCGCCTGCCGAAGGCGTCGTAATGGGTGCGGGCGGTCATCCAGCCGGCATTCACCGCATCGCGGACGTCCGGATAGGCCTGGAGATACCACGTCTCGTCGAAAGCGCCCGACGGGGCAGGGGGAAGCGGTGGAGTGGGCTTCGCATAGAAGGCCACCCCCTCGTAGCGATAGCTCGACAGGCTCGCCATCACCCCGTCCCGCTCGCTGTCGGAGGCGGTGAAGAAATGACTGCCGGTCGCCGTGTCGAGGAAGCGGTAGACGGGCTGGGAGAATTGATGGTCCGGTGTCGCGGAGGCGAGGAAGGCCTGCGGGTCCTCCAGCCGGTAACGGTCCGCCATGTTCTGGAGGATGTAGTCCCGTTCGGTGACGCTGGCGGTGTAGAAATGCTCTCCCGTGTCCAGCCTGACGAAGCGGGCCACCGACACCGGATCGCTGGCGCCGCCCCCTTGCAGGAAGGCGACGCCCTCATAGCTCATGTCGGCCATCCCGGCGATGATGCCGTCCCGCTCGGCCGTGCTCGCCGTATAGAAATGCTCTCCCGTCCTGCGATTGAAGAAACGGAAGGCTTTTGAATTCACCCCGTCCATCGCCGCACCCGAGATTGCCGCCGATCAACCCCCGGTAGGGTGCCGCAATAACCCTTCGGCGACAATGACCATTCCGTTCGCCGAATGGGCCATAAAATGTCGCAGGCCCTCAGTCGAGGAAGTCGTCGCGGCTCAGCCCGTAGCGCTTGAGCTTGTCATAGAAGGTCTTGCGCGGGATGTTGAGTGCCTCGATGGCGGCCTTCACGCTGCCGCGGTGGCGGACGAGCTCGGCCTGGATCAGTCCTTTCTCGTACAGATCGACCTGTTCGGCCAGCGACAGGGGGGAGGGTGCCGAGACCGCCACCGGCGCCACATCCTCCAGCCCAAGAACGAAGCGGTCGGCCGCATTGCGCAGCTCACGGACATTGCCCGGCCAGTCCTGCCCCATCAGGCGCTGCATCTGCTCACGGCTCGGCACCCGCGGCTCGCGGTTGTAGCGGGTGGCGGCCTGGGCGACGAAATGCTGGAACAGCAGGGGAATATCGTCGCGCCGCTCACGCAGCGGCGGAATGGTCAGCACCACCACATTCAGCCGGTAATAGAGGTCGGCCCGGAATTTCCCGGCATCCGCCGCCTGCCGCAGGTCGGACTTGGTGGCGGCGACCACCCGCAGGTCGACCGGCACCTGCTCGTTCGATCCCAACGGTTCGACCACCCGTTCCTGGATCACCCGCAGCAGCTTCACCTGCAAGGCCAGCGGCATGCTCTCGATCTCGTCCAGGAACAGGGTGCCGCCGCCGGCATGCTCGATCCGGCCGACCCGGCGCTTGGCGGCGCCGGTGAAGGCGCCGGCCTCATGCCCGAACAGCTCGCTTTCAAAGATCGATTCCGGCATGGCGCCGCAGTTCAGCGCGACGAAGGGGTTCTTGCGCCGGCCGCTGGCGGCGTGCAGCGCGCGGGCGACCATCTCCTTGCCGGTGCCGGTCTCGCCGAACACCAGAACGTCGGCGTCGGTGTCGGCGACCGCGGCGATGGTGGTGCGCAGCCGCTCGATGCCCGGCGTGCGGCCGACGATGCTCTCCGCCGGGTCGACGCCGCCGGCGATCTGCGCCCGCAGCCGGCGGTTCTCCATCACCAGCCGGCGCTTCTCCACCGCACGCCGCGCCACCTCGGTCAGCCGGTCGGACGGGAAGGGCTTCTCCAGGAAATCATAGGCGCCGTTGCGCATCGCCTCCACCGCCATCGGCACGTCGCCGTGGCCGGTGATCAGGATGACCGGCAGGTCGCGATCGATCTCCTGCACCCGCGCCAGCAGGGCCAGCCCGTCCATCTGCGGCATGCGCACATCGGTGACGAGGCATCCCGGCCAGTCGCGGCCGACATGGCGCAGGGCACGCTCAGCCCCGTCGCAGGCCGTCACCTCGAACCCCGCCAGTTCCAGCGCCTGCTGCCCGGCCAGCCGCACCGCGCGCTCGTCATCGACGAAGATCACGCTGCCGACGGCCACCGTGCCGGCGACCTCGGGAATGGACCGGCTCATTGACTCTGCTCCTTGGGAGGCTGCTCCGCGGCGGTCAGCCGCAGGGTGAAGACGGCGCCATGGCCGGGCTTCCCGGTGCGGTTGGCGGCGGTCAGGCTGCCGCCGAAATCCTCGACGATGCCATGGCTGATCGACAGCCCGAGCCCCAGCCCCTCGCCGGCTTCCTTGGTGGTGAAGAAGGGGACGAACAGGCGGGGCAGGTCGGCCTCGGCGATGCCGCTGCCGGTGTCGGCGACACTCAGCAGGGCCTCCCCCTCGGCCGCGACCAGCCCGATGCGCAGGCGGCGCACCGGACAGCCGCGCATGGCGTCGGCGGCATTGCCGATCAGATTGACCAGAACCTGCTGGAGCCGCACATCCTCAGCCACCACCCGGACCGGCTGGTCGGGCAGATCGGCCTCGACGACGATGTCGTCGCGCCGCAGCTTGGCCTCCAGCAGGGCCAGCGCCTGGGTCACCGCGCCCTGCACCGACACAGACCCCAGCGTGCCGGAGGCGCGGCGGGCGAACCCCTTCAACTGGCGGGTGATGGCGGCCATGCGGTCGGTCAGCTCGGCGATCTCCGCCAGATTGTCGCGCACCGAGTCCAGCCGCCCGCGTTCCAGCAGCACCACCGCGTTGTCGGCGAAGCTGCGCATGGCGGCCAGCGGCTGGTTGATCTCATGGGCGATGCCGGCCGACATCTGGCCGAGCGCCGCCAGCTTGGCCGCCTGGGTCAACTCGTTCTCCGCCGCGCGCAGGTCGGCGGTGGCGGCGGCGACCCGGCGCTCCAGCTCCGCCCGCGATTCCTCCTGCAGGGCGATCCGCTCCACCAGGGCGACCCGGCGGAGCGCTACGGCATAGGCGGCGAGCGCCGCCATCGCCACCGCCGCCGCGGCCAGCAGCCCGGCGACCCAGGCATGGGCGGTCACCGGGTCCAGGCTGGTCAGGCTGTGCAGGGTCCAGTCGCCGCCCGGCATGGCGACCGAGGTCAGCAGATAGCGCCTCTGTCCGTCCTTCTCCTCCAGGGCGATGCGGTCGGCAGCACCGCCGAAGGCCCAGGGCAGCACGTCCAACCCCTCGCTGGTGCCTTCCGGGATGATCGGCAGGCTGATCGGCAGGCGGCGGGGCAGGGCGTGATAGCGCCAGGACGGCACGTTGGTGATGAAGACCACCCCGTCGCGGTCGGTCACCAGCAGCCTCTCCTGCCCCGGCGTCCATGCCGCTTCCAGCCGGTCGAAGCCCAGCTTCAGCACCACCGCCCCCACTGTGCGGTTTTCCGCCACCACCCGGTTCGCGGTGTAGAAGCCCGGCACCAGCGACGTCGTGCCCAGCGCGAAATGGTGGCCCTCGCCCTGGTCCATCGCCATGCGGAAATAGGGCCGGTAGGAGAAATTCTCGCCCACGAAGCTGGCCGGACTGTTCCAATTGCTGGCGGCCACCGTCGTTCCCTTGGCGTCCATCACATAGAGCGCCAGCGCATCCAGCGCGCGGGCGATGTCCTGGAGCTTGCGGTTCAGCCGGTCGACGGCATCCGGCGTCGGGTTGGCCAGCAGGGCGCGCACCTCCGCATCCTGCGCCAGGGCGAGCGGTACGGCGGCATGCCGCTCAAGCTCCGCCCGCAGATTGGCGTTGTAGAGCGCCAGCTGCGCCCGGGCGCTCTCCCGCAGATCCTCCTGCGCCAGCGACGAGGCCCAGCCCGCCGCAAGCCCGGCCGCCACCGGCACGCCCAGCAGCAGGGCGGCCAGCAGCAGCCGGCGCGGCCGTTCCAGCGCCCGCGCCACCAGCTGCGCCGCCGGCGAGAGCGTCACGGCCGGGGCAGGAGGGGTGGTTGAATCTGTCGCCTGTTCGCCCGGATGGATAAGCAACGCCGCCCCTGGTCATGCTGCGCCGCAACAATGATGCCGCAGCGCTGTGAAGTGTGTGGATTTTCGCACATCGCCGGACCCTGTGTCGTGCGGATTCTCGCCCTCGCCATTTCGCCAAATGCTTGATGTTGCTGGATTCAGCAATTGGCCCACCGCTTGCTTTCATAGGCAATCAGTTGGGGGCCGCCCGCCCAGCCGGCGCCGAATGCCGGACGAAAGAACGGGCACCCCGCCAGGAACGCCGTTCTGAGGAACGCCACGAGGAGAGCAGCATGAGCGCAGACGCGACCGCCGTCCGGCATGGCACGGTGAAGAAGCCCTTCTACACCAACCTGACCTTCCAGGTTCTGACCGCCATCAGCATCGGCATCCTGCTGGGGCACTTCTACCCGTCCATCGCGGTGGAGATGAAGCCGCTGGGCGACCTGTTCATCAAGATGGTCAAGATGGTCATCGGCCCGATCGTCTTCCTGACGGTGGTGACCGGCATCTCCTCCATCGGCAACCTGAAGAAGGTCGGCAAGGTCGGCGGCAAGGCCCTGCTGTATTTCGAGGTGGTGACCACCTTCGCGCTCGGCATCGGCCTGATCGTCGTCAACCTCGTCCGCCCCGGCGCCGGCATGAACATCGTCCCCGGCCAGTTGAAGGCCGACGCGGTGCAGAAATACGCCACCTCCGCCAAGGAGCACGGCTTCATCGACTTCGTCGTCGGCATTGTTCCCGACAACGTGGTCGGCGCCTTCGTCCAGGGCGACATGCTGCAGATCCTGTTCTTCGCGGTGGTGTTCGGCGTCGCGCTGTCCGCCATGGGCCAGAAGGGCAAGGTCGTCGAGGACATCTTCGACAAGATCAGCCATGCGCTGTTCGGCGTGATCGGCATCCTGATGCGCGTCGCCCCGGTCGGTGCCTTCGGCGCCATGTCCTTCACCATCGGCAAGTACGGCATCTCGTCGCTGACCGCTCTCGGCCAGTTGATGGCCTCGGTCTACCTCACCATGGCGATCTTCATCTTCGTCGTGCTGGGCAGCATCGCCAAGGCCTACGGCTTCAGCATCTGGAACTTCATCCGCTACATCCGCCAGGAGCTGCTGATCGTCCTCGGCACCTCGTCGTCCGAATCCGTGCTGCCGCGGATGATGGAGAAGATGCAGAAGTTCGGCTGCTCCAAGCATGTCGTCGGCCTCGTCATCCCGACCGGCTACTCCTTCAACCTCGACGGCACCTCGATCTACCTGTCGATGGCCGCGATCTTCATCGCCCAGGCCTTCAACGTCGACCTGACGATCTGGCAGCAGCTCTACATCCTGGTCATCCTGATGCTGACCTCCAAGGGTGCAGCGGCGGTCACCGGCGGCGGCTTCGTGACGCTGGCCGCGACCCTGTCGGCCACCGGCGTCCTGCCGATCGAAGGCCTGGCGCTGCTGCTGGGTGTCGACCGCTTCATGTCGGAGGCCCGTGCGCTGACCAACCTGATCGGCAACGGCGTGGCCACCGTCGTCGTCGCCAAGATGGAAGGCGAGTTCGACGAGAGCAAGGCAGTCGCCGAATACCAGCAGCACTTCAAGGAGCCGGCCCTGGCCCGTCTGTGAGCAGCTGCACAAGACCCGCGGCAAGCATGTGCGGGCCGGTTTTGGAAATTCCAAAGATGATCCATCCGGCCCGGCAAAGGTTCCTGTAAGATCAGGGGGACGCTTCGATTTGGTTCGAATCGTCCCTTTCTGTATTCCCAGTGGTTGGCGCATCAGTCCGAATGGGCTATAACCGCCATCCAGGTGAAGTGAACCCAAAGAATTAACTGAAATCTCGTTAACCGGAGGAAGAGACCCGATGTCCGGCGATTTTGAGGCGATGGCGCTCGAGTATCACCGCAACCCGCGGCCCGGCAAGCTGGCAGTCGTCGCGACCAAGCCCATGGCCAACCAGCGCGATCTTGCACTGGCCTATTCGCCGGGCGTGGCCCATGCCTGCACCGCCATTGCCGAGGATCCGTCGAAGGCGGCGGAGCTGACGGCGCGCGCCAATCTGGTTGCCGTCGTCACCAACGGCACCGCGGTGCTGGGGCTGGGCAACATCGGGCCGCTGGCCGCCAAGCCGGTGATGGAAGGCAAGGCCGTCCTCTTCAAGAAGTTCGCCGGCATCGACTGCTTCGACATCGAGCTGAACGAGCTGGACGTCGATGGTCTGGTCGATACCATCGTCCGGCTGGAGCCGACCTTCGGCGCCATCAACCTGGAAGACATCGCCGCCCCGGCCTGCTTCGAGATCGAGCGCCGCTGCCGCGAGCGCATGAAGATCCCGGTGTTCCACGACGACCAGCACGGCACCGCCATCGTGGTGGGTGCGGCCGTGCTGAACGGGCTGGCCCTGGTCGGCAAGGACATCTCGAAGGTCAAGGTCGTCTCCACCGGCGGCGGGGCCGCCGGCATCGCGTGTCTGGACCTGATGCTGTCGCTGGGGGTCCGCCGCGAAAATGTCTGGCTGGTCGACCGCATCGGCGTGGTCCACAAGGGCCGCAACGAGGAGATGAACGAGTACAAGGACGCCTACGCGCACGACACCGCGGCGCGCACGCTGTCCGACGTCATCGACGGCGCCGACATCTTCCTCGGCCTGTCGGGTGCCAAGGTGCTGAAGCCGGAGCTGCTGGCCCGCATGGCCGACAAGCCGCTGATCCTGGCGCTCGCCAACCCGGAACCGGAGATCATGCCGGATCTGGCCCGCGAAGCCCGTCCGGACGCCATCATCGCCACCGGCCGCTCCGACTTCCCCAACCAGGTCAACAACGTCCTGTGCTTCCCCTTCATCTTCCGCGGTGCGCTGGACGTCGGCGCCACCACGGTGAACGAGGAGATGAAGATCGCGGCGACCCACGCCATGGCCAACCTCGCCCGCGCCGAACCGTCGGACGTGGTGGCGTCGGCCTATGTCGGTGAATCGCTGCGCTTCGGCCCCGACTACATCCTGCCCAAGCCCTTCGACCCGCGCCTGATCGTCGAGGTGTCCTCGGCCGTCGCCAGGGCGGCCATGGATTCGGGCGTCGCCACCCGGCCCATCGCCGATTTCCGCGCCTATCAGGACCAGCTGAACCAGTACGTCATCCGGTCCGGCCTGTTCATGAAGCCGGTCATCACCAAGGCCAAGACCGCGCCCAAGCGCGTCGTCTATGCCGAGGGCGAGGACCCGCGCGTGATCCGCTGCGCCCAGGTGGTGGTCGACGACGGCATCGCGCATCCGGTGCTGATCGGCCGCCGCGAGGTGATCGAGCGTGTCATTGCCGAGATGGGCCTGCGCCTGAAGATCGGCCAGGACGTGGAGGTCATCGAGATCATCCGCGACCCGCGCTATCACAACTTCACCGAACATTACCGCAAGCTGATGGGCCGCCGCGGCGTCTCGCCCAGCCATGCCGCCAACGTGGTCCGCACCCAGCCCACCGTCTTCGGCGCCCTGATGGTCCGCCGCGGCGAGGCCGACGCCCTGGTCTGCGGCACCACCGGCCGCTTCAACGAGCATTGGGCGCATATCTGCGGCCTGATCGGCTTGCGCGACGGCGTGAAGGTCGCCGCGACGATGAACGCGTTGATCTCGCAGAAGGGCGTCCACTTCATCACCGACACCTACGTCAACCCCGACCCGACCGCCGAGCAGGTGGCCGAGATCGCCCGGCTGGCGGCGGACGAGGTGAAGCGCTTCGGCATCGAGCCGAAGGTGGCCCTGCTCTCCCACTCCAACTTCGGCAGCGCCGACACCCCGTCCGCCCGCAAGATGCGCGCGGCAGTGGAATTGGCGTCCGAGCAGATGCCGGACGTCGAGATCGACGGTGAAATGCATGCCGATGCCGCCCTGGCGCCGGCCATCCGCAAGGAAGTGCTGCCCGACAGCCGCCTGAAGGGGGAGGCGAACCTGCTGGTCATGCCGACGCTGGACGCCGCCAACATCGCCTTCAACATGATGAAGATCCTGGGCGAGGCGCAGAATGTTGGTCCGATCCTGCTGGGCGTCCAGCGGCCGGTCCACATCGTCACCCCGTCGGTCACCACCCGCGGCCTGGTCAACATGACCGCCGTCGCCGTGGTCGATGCCCAGCTCGCCGACCCAGTCAACGCCGCTCCGACCCCGCCGGTCGGCGTGGGGGCGTAAATCAAGGGAGGGCTGGGGGCGCGGTGACTGCCGCGCCCCCATTCCACCGCACCGGAATCGTGCTATCCCTTACCCGTAGCCAACAGGAACGGCACGGGGCATGAGTAACCAGCGCATTTCCGGGCAGCGCAAATCCGGCAACACCGCTGCGGCAAGCGCCGCAGCGCTGGTCGCGCAGGCCGTGCCGCTGCACCAGTCCGGCCGTTTGGCAGAAGCCGATGCGCTCTACCGCCAAGCGCTCGCCGCCCAGCCACGCCAGCCGGACGCCCTGCACCTGCTGGGCATGATCGCCTGCCAGACCGGCCGCTTCACCGATGCCGCCGACCTGATCGGGCAGGCGGTGTCAGCCAGACGCGACGTTCCCGATTACCACGCCAACCTCGCCTACGCCCTCCAGGCGCTCGGCCGCTCCGCCGAGGCGGAACGCGCCGCCCGCAACGCCCTGCGCCTGCGCCGCCCGTTTCCGGAGGCGGCGAACACGCTGGGCAATGCGCTGAACGCCCAGGGCAAGACGGAGGACGCTGCCGACGCCTACCGCGCCGCCCTGCGCGCCCGCCCCGACTATGCGGAGGCGGAGGGCAACCTCGGCGCCGTGCTGCGCAGCCTCGGCCGTTCGGCGGAGGCGGAACCGCTGCTGCGCCATGCAGTGGCGGCCAACCCGTCCCTGCTGGAAGCACGCGCCGCCCTCGGCCTTACCCTGCTCGACCTGGGGCAGAGCGAGCAGGGAGAGGCGGCCTTGCGTGCTGTGCTGGCCCACCGGCCGGACCATGCGCCGGCTGCACTCGCCTTGGCCGGATCGCTGCAACGCCGCGGCGTCGATGCCCTGCCAGCCCACCGCCGCCATCTGATGCTGGAGCCGGCGGATGCCGAGGGCTGGAACGCCCAAGGCCTTGCCCTCCAGTGCGCCGACCGGATCGCCTCGGCCGGCGATGCCTTCGCCCGCGCCCTGCGGCTCGACCCGACGATGGCGGAGGCGATGACCAATCTCGGCACCATCCGCCGCTTGCAAGGACGGGCCGTGGAGTCCGCCGATCTGCAACGCCGGGCGCTGGATCTGCGGCCGGGTTATGCCGCCGCCCACACCAATCTTGCGCTCGCCCTTCAGGATCTCGGTGACGAAACGGCTGCCGAGCAGGCGTTCACCCACGCCCTGGAGGCCGATCCGGCGCAGGCGCTTGCCCGCTTCAACCGGGCCATCCTGCGCCTGCGCCAGGGCCGGCTGGCCGAGGGGTGGAAAGACTACGCCGTCCGCTTCGAGTCCGGCCGACTGAAGCCGAAGCGCCCTTTTAACGTCCCGGAATGGGACGGTGGCGACCTCGCCGGGCGCCGTCTGCTGTTGTGGGCCGAACAGGGGCTGGGCGACGAGTTGATGTTCGGCGCCCTGCTGCCGGAGGCACTGGCACGCTTTCCCGGCACCATCGTCGAATGCGAACCGCGGCTGGTCCCGCTGTTCCAGCGCTCT
Source organism: Azospirillum sp. TSH64 (assembly GCF_003116035.1). GTDB lineage: Bacteria > Pseudomonadota > Alphaproteobacteria > Azospirillales > Azospirillaceae > Azospirillum. Next base: position 5,866,279 of record NZ_LGQW01000015.1, on the reverse strand, counting down.
TTCCCCGGCACCACCGTGCGGGAACCGACGCGACGGCCGGCCGACGCCGACTGCCATCTGGGCTTCGGCTCCTTGCCACGCCTGCTTTGGCGGACCGCTCCCGTCCCACCGCCGCCCGCCGGCTGGCTGAAGCCTGACCCGATGCGGACCGCGGCATGGCGGTCGCGTCTGGACGCTCTCGGACCCGGCCTGAAAATCGGCATCGCCTGGACCAGCCAGCGCCTCACCACCGAACGCCGCCACTCCTACACGGAACTGGAGGATTGGGCGGCCCTGCTGCGCCTGCGCGGCCTGCATGCCGTCAGCCTGCAATATGACGGGCGGGAAGCGGAGATCGCCGCCATCGAGGAGCGCTTGGGCGTGTGCCTCCACCACTGGCCCGACCTCGACCAGATCGCCGATCTGGAGGGCACCGCCGCCCTGATGGCGAACCTCGATCTTGTGATCACCGTGGCGTCGTCCGCCGGGGAGATGGCGGCAGCGCTCGGCACTCCGGTTTGGCGTTTGGGCCGCCGCGACTGGACCCAGCTCGGCACCGCAGTTCGCCCCTGGTTTCCCTCCATGCGCTGCATCCAGCCCGATGCTGGCGATGGCGTCAAAGACGCCATACAAAAGGCAGTTCAGCTGCTTACCAGACTTTCCTCAGGTGAACTGTGAATCCTGCCGACTGGTTTGCCGATGCACTGCGCCATCATCAGCAAGGAGCGCTGGACGCTGCGGAGCCCCTGTATCGGCGGGTGTTACAAGCCGAACCGCTCCATGCCGACGCCTTGCATCTGCTCGGCGTTCTCAACCACCAGCGCAACGACAACCTTCAAGCCATTGATCTGATTTCCAAAGCCGTTGGTCTAGTCCCCGGAGTGGCGGATTATCACGCCAATCTCGGAATCGTCTTGCAACGTCTGGACAGGCTTGCCGAGGCCGAGGCAGCGCAACGGCGGGCGCTGGAGCGCGATCCCGGCCATGTCGGCGCCCATTTCAATCTCGGACTTGTGCTGGCTGCACAAGGCCGGATGGCGGAGGCGGCGGACCGGTATGCAGAGGCGGCACGGCTGTCGCCCGACCTGGCCGACGCCCATCTCAATCTCGGTGCTGCCCTGCAAGGTCTCGGAAGAGCGGACGAAGCGTTGGCGTCCCACACCCGCGCCGCGGATCTGCTGCCGGGAGATCCCCGCCCCTGGACCAACCGGGCCGTCAGCCTGCGCCAGCTCGGCCGGTTGGACGAGGCTGTCGAGGCCTTGCGGATGGCCTCGGCCTTCGGCGGAGGGGCCGCCGACGCCTCCGCCTTGTCCGCCTTGGCGGCCGCACTCCACGCCGCGGGGCGGATGGAGGACGCGGCGGAACGCTACGCCGATGCCCTGCGGCTCGACCCCAGAGATCCTTTCTGTCTCAACGGCTTGGGACTTTGCCTTAAGGCTCTTGGTCAGCTGGAGGACGCCGCGACCTGCTTCGACGCGGCCACGGCCATCCAGCCCAACCATGCCGACGCACTGGACAATCTCGGCAGCGTCCGCGCCGCTCAGGGCCGCCCAGCCGAGGCGGAGACCTTGCACCGGCAGGCAGTCCATCACCGGCCGGACTTCGCCGGCGCCTGGAACAATCTGGGCAATGCCCGCCACGCCGCCGGCCGCACCGCCGATGCCTGGAAGGCGTGGCATGCGGCCTTGGCGCTGGACCCGGTGCTGGCGGAAACCCACACGAACCTCGGCAACGCCCTGCGCAGCGCCGAGCGCTTCGCCGAGGCAGAACGGTCCCAGCGCCGCGCCATCCACCTCGCTCCGCTGGAGGCGCCGTCCCGCAACAATCTGGGCCATCTGCGCCAGGGCCTGCACGACTATGTCGGTGCCGCCGGCTGCTACCGCAGCGCCCTGGCGCTTGACCCTTCCTATGGCGAGGCATGGAGCAATCTGGGGCTGGCCCGCCAGCGGCTGGGCGACGACGGTGAGGCGGAGCGCTGCTACGACCGCGCGCTGACCCTGCGGCCGGACCTGTCGCTGTCCCACTTCAACAAGGGCCTGCTGCGGCTGGAGGCCGGCGATCTCGACCGGGGCTGGCCCGGCTATGGCTGGCGTTTCGGATCGGGTCAGGTCGGACAGGGGCGCCAGCCCCGTGCCCCGGCCTGGCGTGGCGAGGATCTGACCGGCCGTCGCCTGATGATCTGGGGGGAGCAGGGGGTGGGCGACACCATCCTGTTCTCCGCCCTTTGCCCGGAGCTTGCCGGACGGGCCGTCTCCACCATTCTGGAAATCGACCGCCGTCTGGTCCCGCTGTTCGCCCGCTCCTTTCCCACCCTGAGGGTGCGGGCGGAGGCGCTGGACGGGCAGGGGCGGGAAGCGATGGCGATCCCGGACTATGACCGCCACGTGCCGATGGGGTCCTTGCCCCGTGTTCTCCGCCGCCGGCTGGCCGATTTTCCGGCGCGACCGTCCTGGCTGGTGCCCGATGCCGGGCTGGTGGAGCGATGGCGCGAGCGGCTGGCGGCCCTCGGTCCGGGGCTGCGCATCGGCATCGGTTGGCGCAGCCAGATGATGACCTCCGAACGCAGCGCCGCCTATCTGGCGCTGGACGCTTGGACGCCGCTGTTCGCGCTGCCCGGAATCCACTGGGTGCTGCTGCAATATGGCGAGGTGGAGGAGGAGGTCCGTCGGGCCGAGAAACGCTTCGGCATCCGCCTGCACCGCTGGGACGACCTCGACCGCAAGGACGATTTCGACGGCGTCGCCGCCCTGATCGCCGGGCTGGACCTCGTCATCTCGCCCGCCATGTCGATCGGCGAACTGGCTGGAGCGCTGGGCACCCCGGTCTGGCGCTTCGGCACCCGCGACTGGACGCAGTTGGGAGCCGGCGTGCGCCCCTGGTATCCGTCGATGCGGCTGTTCCAGCCCCGCCCCGGAGAGCCACTGTCGGCGACGATGGCCGATATGGCGCGTGTATTGAAGTCACTCCCCCCCAAACGGATACCCTCTCCCCCCCGGGGAGAGGGCTGGGTGAGGGGGCCGCACAGCACGGATTCTCGGGAAAACAACGCACCGCGTCCCCCTCACCCCGACCCTCTCCCCGGGGCGGAGAGGGGGATTACCCTGGAAGGCGAGAGTCTCGCAAAACAGGCTGTCGCTCTGCACCGGCAGGGCCGGTTTGCGAATGCCGAAATGCTGCACCGGCAGGCCGTCGCCTTGCTTCCGACCCAGCCGGCCGCCTGGACCAACGGCGGCCTGACCCTGCTCCGGCTCGGCCGGGTCAAGGCAGCCATCCGCTGGCACCGGCTTGCGGTGGCGTTGAACCCGACCTTTGCCGAGGCGCTGGGCAATCTCGGCGTGGCGCTCCAGGCCGATGCCGCCGCGCCCGAGGCCGCCACGCTGCACCGCCGCACCGTCCGGCTGCGGCCGATGCAGGCGGAAAGCTGGGGCAACCTCGCCGCCGCACTGCTCGCCGCCCGCCGCTTCGCCGAGGCGGCAAACGCCTGCACCCGTGCGGCGGCCCTGGCGCCCTCCCTTGCCGGGGTGCTGACCACGGCCGGCGCGGCTGCGAAGGGACTGGGCCGCTTCGCCGAGGCCGCCCGCCAGTCCCACCGGTCGCTTCGCCTCGTCCCGGCATCGCCCAAGGGCTGGTCGAACCTGGGCATGGCGTTGGCCGGGCTCGGGCGCTGGGACGACGCGCTATTTGCCCACCGCCACGCGATGGCGTTCGCCCCCGACCTGCCGGATGTGCTGGTCAACCACGGCCACACGCTGCTGATGCGGGGAGAGCGCCGGCTCGCCGCCCTGTTGGCCGACCGCACGCTGAGGCTGGCCCCCGGCCGGGCCGAGGCGCGGATGAACCGGGCCCTGCTGCGGCTGGCCGATGGCGATCTGGACGGCGGCTGGGCGGACTATGCCCACCGCTTCGCCACCGGCGACGCCGTGTCCCGCCGCGTCGGCATCCCCGAATGGCAGGGCGAACCGCTGGCCGGCCGCCGCATCCTGGTGTGGGGAGAGCAGGGTCTGGGCGACGAGATCCTGTTCGGCACGGCGCTGCCCGATCTGCTCGGTCAGGCGGGGAGGGTCATCGTCGAATGCGACCCGCGCCTCGTCGGGCTTTTCGCCCGCGCCCTGCCGGCGGCGGAGGTCCGGGCGCCCAGCGCGGATCCGCGGGATGCCGATTGCCACGCGCCGCTGGGCAGCGTCGCGGCACGGCTGCGGCCGGACGTGAGTCGATTCCGTGCGACCGGTCCGCTCCTCACCGCCGACCCCGGGCTGGCGGTGGATTGGCGCGAAAGACTGGCAGCACTCGGCCCGGGCTTGCGGGTCGGCATCTGCTGGCGCAGCAGCCGGATGACGGCGGACCGGGCCGCCGCCTACAGCCGGATCGCACAATGGTCACCGGTCTTCGGCATCCCCGGCATCGCCTTCGTCAGCCTCCAATATGACGGTCACGAGGCTGAGCGGGAGGAGGCCCTGCACCGCTTCGGCACCGTGCTGCATCACTGGCCCGATCTGGACCAGCGCAACGATCTGGACGGGGTGGCGGCGCTCATGTCAGGCCTGGATCTCGTCATATCCGCGCCGACCGCAGTGGGGGAACTGGCCGCGGCACTCGGCGTGCCGGTCTGGCGGATCGCCGGGGCCGGAGACTGGTCGGCCCTGGGAACGGCGGTGCGGCCCTGGTTCCCGACTATGTCGCTGATCGGCCGGTCCGGCGACCATGACGCCGCTCTTGCGGCAGCGGCGCGGCGCCTGCGCCGACTGGCTGAAGACCGCTCCCGGTCGGGGTGTCCATCGGAGAGTGGATGATTCGGCGCAATTCCGCATTGCGATTCCCGAGCGCCCCCTTTATCGACTATGGCCGCCGGGTCCCGCGCAGGGTGGATGACCCGGCGCCCGCTCCGTCGTAAGCTGCTCCGGCAAGCCGAGTGACGACAGCGGGACTTCAGCGAAAGGACGGTCGGTGCGGTCTGAGGACGCTCTTGCCAACATAGACGTCGCGGTGCTCGCCGGCGGGCTCGGCACGCGCATCCGGGGCGTTTTGGGTGACACGCCGAAGGTCCTGGCCCCGATTGCGGGCCGCGCCTTCCTCGGTCACCTCCTCGATTATCTGTCCACCTACGGGTCGCGCCGCGTGGTGCTGTGCCTGGGCCATCTGGCCGACCGGGTGACCGCTTGGCTCGCCCGCGGGGATTCGGCCGGCACCATCGACGTGGTCTGCCAGATCGAACCGCGCCCGCTCGGCACCGCAGGCGCGCTCGGCTATGTCCGCAAGGAGTTGCGCAGCAGCACCATCCTGGTGGTGAACGGCGACACCTTCCTCGATGCCGACCTGCGGGCCTTCATCGCCTCGCACCGGCTGTCGGGCGCCGAGGCGTCGATGCTCTGCGTGACGGTTGAGGACGCGTCCCGCTTCGTGCGGGTGGAGATCGGTCCCGACAGCCGCGTCCGCCGCTTCCTGGACAAGGCGCCCGGGGCGGGCACCATCAATGCGGGGGTCTATCTGTTCTCCGCAGCTTTCCTCGACCGCTTCGTCGCGGCGGGTGCGGTGTCGCTGGAACGCGACGTGCTGGAAAAGCTGCCGGCCGGCACGCTGAACGCCCATGTCGCCAAGGCCCGCTTCCTCGACATCGGCACGCCGGAAAGCCTCGCCACCGCCGCCAGCGTCATTGCCGGCCGGGAGTCCTGAGGGGAGACTGCCGGCGCGCCGTGCCGGGGGCCGCAATTTACCCCCGCACGCCCCCGGTCTGTCGCTGGACAGGCGCAAAGTGCCGCGCCAAGATGCTGGCCACCCCGATCCCGCGTGCCGTGGTAGGACAGCCACGCCGTCTCTTACGGACCCGCGCCATGGCCGTCATCCTCATCCGTGCCGACGCCTCGCCGACCATCGGCACCGGCCATGTCATGCGCTGTCTCGCCGTGGCGGAGGCGCTGCGCGACCAGGGGCACGAGGCGCTGTTCGCCGCCGTGGAATCCACGCCCGCCATCGACCGCCGCCTGACTTCCGACGGGTTCCGCCATGTCTCCATCGCCGGCCCGGTGGGGGAGGCGGCCGATCTGGCTGCCACCCGCTCGCTGCTGCGGCGGGAACATGGAAGCGCGGTGATGCTCGACGGCTACCGCTTCGGCGAGGCCTACCGTGCCGGGCTTCAGGCGGCGGGTGCACGGGTGCTGGCCTGGGACGATCTGGGCGACGGCACGCCGCTGCACGCCGACCTCGTCGTCAATGCGGCACCGCAGGCCGCCGCCCTTCCCTATGACGCGATGGCGCCCGGCGCCGTCCTGCTGCTCGGCCCCGGCTATGCCCCGCTGCGGCGGGAGGTGCGGCTGGCGGCGCAGGCGCCACGGCCAGGCATCACCGACCGGCCGGTGCTGCTGGTGACCTTCGGCGGCTCCGACCCGCTGGGATTGACCGGCCCGGTCCTGGAAGCGTTGGCGAAGCGGCGGCCGGACGGCTGCCGGATCGTCGCCGTCGTCGGCGGCAGCAACCCGCGCGCGGCGGAACTGGCCGGGCTTGCCGGCGATGAGCTTGCCGTGGAGATCGACTGCCCGCGCATGGGCGCGCTGATGGCGGAAAGCGGGCTGGCGGTGTCGGCGGGCGGCGGCACCATGGGCGAGTTGGCCGCACTGGCGGTGCCGACCCTGCTGGTGGTCACCGCCGACAATCAGGCGATGGCGAGCAATGACGCTGCGGAACTGGGCTGGAGCAGCGCCTTGGACGCCCGTGGACACCAACCGGCCGAGGCAGCCGGGATCATCGCCGAGCGAGCGCTCGCTCTATGGGCCGATGCGGGGTTGCGACAGCGGATGCAGGACGCAGCAGCGTCACTGCCGCTGGATGGCGAGGGAGCGGTGCGCATCGCCTGCGCCCTCACCGGCCCCGCCCCCAAATCGGGCAGCGCCGCCCGGCGTCGGGCGGCGCTCGCCTGAGGTTTGCCGACGATACGTCAGCTGACCACGCGCCAGGTGCCGTCCGCCTGCTGGCAGGCAGTGCCGAAGCCCTGCTGGGTACGGCCCTGGACGACGATGGTCGTCTGGTATTCACGGCAGAGCTGGCCCTGCGGCCCGGTTCCATCACGCACCGGGGTGTAGGCGCCGTAATTGCCGGTTTCCGGGTTGTTCCAGCGCACAGTGCTGCCGGTCGGCGCGCTGTAGGCGTTGACCGCCGCCTGCTGGGCATAATTCTGGTCGGCACGGTCGAGCGAGGCGCCGGCCGCATTGCCCAGCGCCGCACCCAGCAGCGTGCCGACGCCCACCGCCACCAGCTTGCCGCTGCCGCCGCCGAAGCGCGAGCCTGCCAGACCGCCGACCACGCCGCCCAGCACGGTGCCGGCCGTCTGCTTGTTGGCGCTGACACCGCCATAGGAGTCGCCGTAGCCGGGCTGGGCGCAGCCGGCAAGCGGGGCCGCGAGCAGGCTGGCGGACAGCGCGGCGGCGAGGAAGGGGCTGGCTTTCATGGTGGCTCTCGTCCTGTTGGGTCCTGTTGGGATCGGCACGAAGCCGTCCGTTCCTGACGCCATCAACATGGCTGACCCGCATCTTATTCCCGATGCGTGACGCGGTGCCTCGGTTGCTCCTATGATCGACCCAACGGTTCCACAAAGGAATCGACGACAAGCCCTTGGGAGGGAACGAACATGCTGCCCAACGCGGACAGCTGGGACGGGGTGTCCCGCGCCTTCGCCTGGCGCGTACCCGACCGCTACAACATCGGCGTCGACGTCTGCGACCGCTGGGCGGAGGCGGAGCCCGACCGCATCGCCCTGATCAACAGGCGGCGCGACGGCGGGGTCGAGGAATACCGCTTCTCCGACATCCGCGCCCTCTCCAACCGCTTCGCCAACGCTTTGGCGGCGCAAGGCGTGGCGCGCGGCGACCGGGTCGGCATCCTGCTGCCCCAGGCGCCGGAGACCGCCATCAGCCATGTCGCGGTCTACAAGCTGGGCGGCATCGCCGTGCCGCTGTTCTCGCTGTTCGGGGTGGAGGCGCTGGAATACCGGCTGGCCAATTGCGGCGCCCGTGCCGTCGTCACCGATGCCGTGGGCGCAGCCAAGATCGCCCAGATCCGCGACCGCCTGCCGGAGTTGCGCGCCGTCTTCCGCATCGACGGGTCGGGGCCCGGCTGCCTCGACTGGCACGGGCTGTGCGACGCGGCGTCCGACAGCTTCACCCCGGCCGACACCGGCCCGGACGATCCGGCGCTGATCATCTACACCTCCGGCACCACCGGCCAGCCGAAGGGGGCGCTGCATGCGCACCGGGTGCTGCTGGGCCATCTGCCGGGCGTGGAGATCTCGCACGACCTGTTCCCGCAGCCGGGCGACCGCATCTGGACGCCGGCCGACTGGGCGTGGATCGGCGGGCTGCTCGATGTCCTGCTGCCGGCCTGGCACCATGGTGTGACGGTGGTGTCCCACCGCTTCGAGAAGTTCGATGCCGAGGCCGCCTTCGCCCTGCTGGCCGAATTCAAGGTGCGCAACGCCTTCCTGCCGCCGACCGCGCTGAAGATGATGCGGGCGGTGAAGAATCCGCGGGCGCGCCACGCCATCGACATGAGGTCGGTCGCCAGCGGCGGCGAGACGCTGGGCGCCGGGCTGCTCGACTGGGGGCGCGAGACCTTCGGCGTGACGATCAACGAGTTTTATGGCCAGACCGAGTGCAACATGATCGTCTCCTCGGCCGCCACGCTGATGGCGCCGAAGCCCGGCATCATGGGCCGTCCGGTCCCCGGCCATGACGTGGCGGTGATCGACGGCGAGGGCAACCGGCTGGCACCGGGACAGCTCGGCCTGATCGCGGTGCACCGCCCGGATCCGGTGATGTTCCTCGGCTATTGGAACAACCCCGACGCCACCGCCGCCAAATTCATCGGTAACTGGCTGGTCACCGGCGACCAGGGCGAGTTGGACGGGGACGGCTACATCCGCTTCGTCGGACGCGACGACGACGTCATCACCTCGGCCGGCTACCGCATCGGCCCCGGCGAGATCGAGGATTGCCTGATCGGCCACCCCGCCGTCCGCATGGCGGCGGTGGTCGGCGTGCCCGACCCGCTGCGCACGGAGATCGTCAAGGCCTTCGTCGTCCTGCACGAGGGGGTGACGCCGGACGATGCGCTGGTCGCCTCCATCCAGGACCATGTGAAGACCCGGCTGGCCGCCCACGAATATCCGCGCGCCATCGAATTCATGGACAGCCTTCCCATGACCACCACCGGCAAGATCATTCGCCGGGAGTTGAGGACCCGCTCGTAATATCATGATCGAATTGATTTTATTGGCTGCGGCATTTTTCGCCGGGGCGATGAACGCCGTTGCCGGCGGGGGCAGTTTCCTGACCCTGCCGGCCCTGATCTATGCCGGGGTGCCGCCGGTCGCCGCCAACGCCACCGGCACGGTCGCCCTGCTGCCCGGCTATGCCAGCGGAGTCTACGGCTATCGCCAGGATTTGACGCCGGTCGGTACGCTCAGCCTGCCGCTGCTGTCGGCGGTCAGTCTGGTCGGCGGTCTGGCCGGGGCCGGGCTTTTGCTGGTGACGCCGGATTCGGTGTTCCGCGGAATCGTGCCGTGGCTGCTGCTGCTGGCGACCGGCCTGTTCGCCTTCGGCACCATGCTGGCGCAGCGGTTGCGCAGCCTGGGACTGCACGGCAACGGGGCGATGCTGGGCACGCTGTTCATCGTCTCGGTCTATGGCGGCTACTTCAACGGCGGGCTCGGCATCCTCCTGCTGGCGCAGCTAAGCCTGTTCGGCATGACCGACCTGAACGCCATGAACGGGCTGAAGAACCTGTTCTCGGCGGTGCTGACCGCCATTGCCGTGGTGGCGTACGCCGCCGGCGGAGCGGTCGAATGGCCGAAGGCGCTGCTGATGACGGTCGCGGCGGTCGCCGGCGGCTATGTCGGCGCCCGTCTGGGCCGCCGGATTCCGAAGCCTGTGCTGCGTGCCGGCATCATCGCCGTCGGGCTGGTGATGAGCGCGGTGTTCTTCCTGAAATGATCGCGCTATAGAGGGCGCACTTCGCGCCTGTCCGGATTCCCGCCGCCATGCTGACCGTATCCGATCTCGACCTGTACTATGGTGACGCCCAGGCGCTCGACGGCGTCACGCTGCGGGTGGCGGCGGGGCAGACCACCGCCATCGTCGGCGCCAACGGGGCGGGCAAGACCTCGCTGATCCGCGCCATCGCCGGAATCCTGAAGCCGGCGCGCGGCAGCATCCGCTTCAAGGACCGCGAGATCGCCGGACTGCCCAGCCATGTCGTCTGCGACCTCGGCGTCGGGCAGGTGGCGGAGGGACGGCAGATCTTCCCGACGCTGAGCGTGCGCGAGAATCTGGAGATGGGCGCCGTCATCCCGCGCGCCCGCGCCGGCGCGCGCCAGACCTACGACCGCGTGCTCGACCTGTTCCCGCGCCTGCGCGAAAGGCTGGATCAGGCGGCCGGCACCCTGTCCGGCGGCGAGCAGCAGATGCTGGCCATCGGCCGCTGCCTGATGGGCAAGCCGGAGCTGATCATGTTCGACGAGCCCTCGCTCGGCCTGTCGCCCGCCCTGGTGCAGGAGTTGTTCCGCATCATCCGCTCGCTGGCCGCCGAGGGCATGACGATCATTCTGGTCGAACAGAATGTCGCCGCCTCCCTGCGCATCGCCCAGACGGCTTACGTGCTGGAGAATGGCCGCGTCGTCCTGTCGGGCACGGGCGAGGCGCTGCTGGCCGACCCGGCGGTAAAGCAGGCCTATCTCGGGCTGTGACGCCACCGGCTCTCCAGCCGGCGATACCCCCCTTATCCTCCTATCGTTGAATATACGAACCATCTAAGATCCCCGTAAGCTGGCAGTCCAAAGATTGAGCGGACGGGGACCATGGCGGCAGGCTGTAGCAGACGGACGAGCTTGCTGGCGGCCGGCGCGCTTCTGGCATCGGCACTGGTCCGGACCGCCGCGGCCTCCGAGTCCGCCGCCAGCCATCCGGCCGTCCGAGCCGGGGTGCTGAAATTCGGCACGGTCAGCTGGGAACTCGACACCGTCCGCGCCAACGGCTTCGACAGGCAGGCCGGGATCGATCTGCAACTGGTCGAGCTGGCCGGCAACCCCGCCACCCAGGTGGCGCTCCAGGCCGGTGCCGTGGAGATCATCGTTTCCGACTGGCTGTGGGTGTCGCGGATGCGCAGCAAGGGAGAAGCGCTGTGCTTCATCCCTTATTCGACCGCCGTCGGCGCGCTGGTGGTTCCAGCCGGGTCGAAGATCGCCGGGGTCGGCGATCTGCGGGGCAAGCGCATCGGCGTCGCCGGCAGTCCGCTCGACAAGAGCTGGCTTCTGCTGAAGGCGGTGGCGGCCGACCGCCACGGGCTGACGCTCGACCGCGATGCGCAGCCCTTCTTCGCCGCACCGCCCCTGCTGAACAGCAAGCTTGCCGACGGCGACCTGGATGCCGTGCTGACCTATTGGCCCTTCGCCGCCCGGCTGGAGGCGAAGGGCATGCAGGTGTCGATGACCGTGTCCGACATGCTGGAAGCGCTGGGCCAGCCGGCGACAGTGCCGTCCATCGGCTATGTCTTCCGCGAGGAGTGGGCGCGCGCCAACCCGTCCGCCCTTGCCGGTTTCCAGGCCGCCTCCGGTCAGGCGAAGACCCTGCTGGCGCAGTCGGACGCCGCCTGGGAGCGGCTCGCCCCGCTGATGCAGGCGGAGGATGACGCCACCTTCCGCACGCTGCGCGACCGCTACCGCGAGGGCATCCCGCGCCGCTGGACGGAGGAGGAGCGGGCAGGGGCCGCGAAACTCTACGCCTTGATGGCAAAGCTTGGCGGGCGGGATCTGGTCGGCGACGCGCCGGCCATCGCGCCCGGCACCTTCTGGACCGGTGGGGCGTAAGCCGGTGCGCCGCGCCCTGATGCCGGCCCTGATGGCGGTGGTCTCGATCCTGCTGCTGCTGGCGCTGTGGCAGGCCACGGCCATGATCGTCGGCGGGCGCCTGCTGCCGGGACCGCCGGTGGTGGCCGAGGCCCTGCTGCGCGAGGCGGAGAGCGGCGCACTGCTACACCATATGGGTGTCACGCTGCTGCGCGTGCTGGCGGCCTTTGCGCTCGCCATGTCCATCGGGGTCGGCATCGGCCTGCCGATGGGGCGCTCGCCATTCCTCGACCGGCTGTTCGGCCCCTGGCTGGTCTTCTTCCTGAACCTGCCGGCGCTGGTGGTCATCGTGCTGGCCTATGTCTGGTTCGGCCTGACCGAGGCGGCGGCAATCGGCGCCGTCGCCATCAACAAGATCCCCAACACGGTGGTGCTGGTGCGGGCCGGCGCCCGCGCCATCGACGAGGGGCTGGTCGACATGGCCCGCGTCTACCGCCTGTCGCCCGCGGACCGGCTTCGCCATGTGCTGCTGCCGCAACTCACCCCCACCATCGCCGCGGCTGCGCGGTCCGGCCTCGCGCTGATCTGGAAGATCGTGCTGGTGGTCGAACTGCTGGGCCGCAGCGACGGTGTCGGATTCCAGATCAACCTCCTTTTCCAGACCTTCGATGTCGCAGGAATCCTGGCTTACACCATCGCGTTCGTGGCCGTGGTCCAGCTTCTGGAATACGGCGTCCTCCAGCCGGCCGAGCGGCATTGCCAGCGTTGGCGGCGGATGCCCGCTGACGCTTGAGATCCGCTCCAAGCGCTTCGGCGCAGTGGAAGCTGTGCGCGGCCTGACCCTGTCCGCTCTGGCGGGAGAGGTCGTGGCCCTGGTCGGTCCCAGTGGCTGCGGCAAGACGACGGCGCTCGGCATCGTCGCCGGGCTGGACCGCGCCTTCGACGGCAGGGTGGAGGTCGGACCGCGGCCGGACGGCGGGCTGGCCCGCATCGGCTATGTCTTCCAGGAGCCGCGCCTGCTGCCCTGGCGCACGGTTCGGCAGAATCTGGCGCTGGTCCTGCCGCGGGCGCAGCGGCGCGGGCCGGCGGTCGACGCCCTGCTGGAAGCGCTGGAACTGTCGCCCTTCGCAGACCGCTTCCCGACCCAGCTGTCGCTGGGCATGGCGCGGCGGGTGGCGCTCGCCCGCGCCTTCGTGGTGGAGCCGGACCTGCTGCTGATGGACGAGCCCTTCGTCTCGCTGGACGAGCCGACGGCGCTGCGGCTGCGCGGGCTGCTGTCGGACTGGCTGGACCGGCGGCCGACCACCGTCCTGCTGGTCACCCACAATCTGCGCGAGGCCCTGGCCCTGGCCGACCGGCTTCTCCTGCTGGCGCCTTCGCCCGGCCGGGTGGTGGCGGAGGTGCCGGTGGCCATCCCCCGCGCCGCCCGCGACGATGCCACCATCGAGGCGCTGCGCCGCGACCTGCTGTCCCGGCCGGAACCGGCCTTCCGCCTGCTGGCCTGAGACGCCGGCCCGACCCTGCGCCGCCTGTGGGTCCATTTGCCGCTCGTCCGTTCACGAACGCTGCGCTATCGTGGCGGCATCCTTGCTGGGAACGCCCGGCAATTGCAGAGGGCGTCGAAGCCGGATGGCTTTCGGTCGGATGACAGTGCGGCGGGTGCGGCGGCTCGGCCTTGTGGCCGGGATGGCTGCCCTTTTGCTGCAGGTCATCGCCTGGGGGTGGATGCCCTTGATGAGCAGCGGGATCGCCCAGGCCGGCGGGACCGTGTCCCTGGCGATCTGCTCCTCCGGCGGCCTGACCACCATCCAGGCCGATGCGGCCGGTTTCGGCATCGACGGACTAGGGATCGCCCGTGACGGCGATCACGGGAAATCGCCGGACGGGGCTCCCTCGGGAACCGGCCATTGTCCGCTCTGCCCGCTGGTGACCGGGCTGGCCTTGCCGCCGCCGCCGCTGGCGGTCGGCCCCGCTCTTGCCATGGACCGCGACACCCGCCTGCTCCCGGCCAAGCATGTCGCCGCCGGCTGGTTCCTGTCGACCCTCCAGGCACGGGCTCCCCCACCGCTGGCTTGACGTCGCTCGCCAGATTTCCCTTCCGCTTCGACTCATCGCCGCTGCCGGCTGCCACGCCCGATCCCTGTGCGGATTCCGGCGTTCCGGTCGCGCTAGCGATCCCAAACACGGCCTGCCCGGTGCAGGCCCCGTTTGCCGAGCCCTACGGTGTCTTTCGCCGTGGCGGCAATCCCCCTGTTCTTCACATCCGCATTCCAGGAGACAAGTTCATGAAGCGCATTCTCGGCATCGCCGCAGCCATCGCCCTGTTCGGTGCCGGCACCGCCCTGGCCCACGGCTTCAAGGCCGGTGCGATCGAGATCGGCCACCCCTGGGCCCGCGCCACCGCGCCGTCCGCGCCGAATGGCGGTGCCTATCTGTCGCTGACCAACACCGGAACGACGGAAGACCGTCTGGTCGGCGCCTCCACCCCCGCGGCGGAGAAGGCCGAACTGCACACCCATCTGAACGAGAACGGCGTGATGAAGATGCGCGAAGTCGCCGGCGGCATCCCGGTCCCCGCGGGCGAGGCGGTGAAGCTGGCGCCGGGCGGGCTGCACATCATGCTGCTCGGCCTCAAGCAGCCGCTGGTGAAGGGCGCCCATATCCCGATGACCCTGCGTTTCGAGAAGGCCGGCACCGTCGAGGTCGAGATCGCCGTCGAGGCGGCCGGGCAGGCCGCGGCACCGGCCGAAGGCCACAGCATGGGGGCTGCCGGCGCCGGCCACACCCACAACGCCGCACCGGCCCAGAAGCAGTAATGGAAAAGGCCGCCGGCAGGGAAACCCGCCGGCGGCCTTTTACAATCCACGCCCTTATTCGGCCGGAGCGATCCCCACCGGCTGGGCCAGTCTCGCCGCTTCGGCCGCCTGATAGCGGGGCGACAGCACGCCGAACCGGCGCGCCCACCAAGCGGTCAGCGGCGGCGTCAGCAGGGCGGTGACGACCACGCTGGTGGCGATCAGCGCCGTGGCGGACGGAGCGACCGGCGCGAAGGTCGGTTCGATGGAAGCGATGATCGGCGGCACCGTCACCGCGGCCCCCGCGGTGGACGCGGCACCGATGCCGGCCGTGCCGTTGCCCTTCGCCAGCAGGATGTCGGCCAGCACCAGCATGAAGCCGGTGACGGCGATGACGCCCAGCCCCAGCACGATGCCCAGCAGGCCGGTGTTGAGGATGGTCGAGAAGTTCAGGTTGTTGCCCAGCGCGAAGGCGAAGAAGGGAACCATCACCGAGACGCCCTGGGTGAAGAAGGCCCGCAAATCCTTGTCGAGGTTGCCCAGCGCGAAGCCGATCAGGAAGGGCAGCAGCGCGCCGACCATCGTCTGCCAGGGGAAGGCGGCCAGACCGGCGATGCCCAGCGTGACCATGGTCATGAATGGGCCGGATTCCAGGCACATCAGGCAGAAGGCGCCGGCCTCCTCCTTGGTGCCGTACTGCTGCATCAGCGCCATGTACATGCCGCCGTTGGTGTCGTTCATCACCGCGATGATCGCCAGCACCGACAGGCCGGAGAAGAAGCCGGAGGTGATGCCCTCCGCCGGGATGAACCAGGAGGCGATGACGCCCGCCATCGCAGCGGTGAGAATCTTGACCGAAACCAGCACGCCGCTCTTGCGCAGGACCAGCGGGGTGGCCTTCAGGCTGATGCTGGCACCGATGCAGAAGAACCACACCGACAGGATCGGCAGCGTGCCGGTGATCAGGCCGTTGGTGAAGGAGCCGAAGAATTTCCCCGTATTGGGAGCCAGCGTATTCAGGCAGGCGCCAAGAAACAGGGGGACGATCATCATCCCGCCGGGGATGCGGTCGATCCGGGATTTGATGTTCATGGAAGACACTCCTGCGAATTTCATCCCGTCGCCGCCGCGCCCCTTCGCCATTGGGCATGTTTCAGCGGCCGTCAATCTCGTTGAAGCGGCAGCCGAAGCGTCGCTTTGTGCATACTAGTATACAAGTTAGCTTGTCATTGTCAAAGCGGCTGATTGTCAGCCGCGACAGGTTGTCGCGCCGGGGGGAGGCGGGGAGGAGAGAGCAGGAGCCAGCATGCCGGAAGCGGCACGCAGGACTGCGTGCCGGACCGCGGTCGGTCCAATGGCGATGCCTTGTGTGCGGGCCGGTCCCGCCCGGTGGCGGAACCGGCGGGACAGAGGATCAGCGCGGCCGGTGGCGGGCGAGGGCGTCGGTGATGTCGATGTCGCGGAACGGCTTGCCGATCACCGGCCGGGTGCGATGGGCATCGGGCAGGCCCTCGGCCCCATGGCCGGTGGTGAAGATGAAGGGGATGCCGGCACCGGCCAGCCGGTCGGCCACCGCGTCCACCCGTTCACCACGCAGATTGACATCGAGAAGAGCGATGTCGAATCCGCCCGCTTCGATCATGTCCAGCGCCGCCGACACCGAACCCGCCGGGCCGAGACAGGCGACGCCCTGGTCGATCAGGGCGTCCTCCAGGCTCATGGCGATCAGCGGTTCGTCTTCGACGATCAGGACGGTCAGGTTCGACAGATCAGTGTCGGTCACTGCGGGCTCACTCGCGACGACAGAGGAATGACAAGCCGGCATCGCACGCCGGCGGTTTCGAAAGCAAGGGCGACATCGCCCTCCAACTCATGCGCCAGGCCGCGCTCGATCAGGCGGGACCCGAAGCCGCGGCGCGTCGGCGGCACCACCGGCGGCCCGCCGCTTTCGCGCCAGCGCAGCACCAGCGCGCCGCCACCGTCACGGACGGATCGGCCGCCGCCTTGGCCGGAACCGGCCTGTCCGGAGGATTGGCTCACGCCATCGCGCACCGGCGTTTGCTCCGGCTTGACGATCTCCCAATCCAGATCGACACGGCCGTTTTCCGCCGTCAGCGCGCCGTATTTCGCGGCGTTGGTGGCAAGCTCGTGAAAGGCGAGGTGCAGCGACACCGCCACCCCGGTGGTCAGGTTGACCGGCGGACCGCCAACCTTGACGCGGCCGGCATGGACATGGGGCTCCAGCGTCAGTGCGGCGATCTCGCTCAGCGAGGCGCCCTGCCAATGGCGGCGGGTCAGCAGATCGTGGGCCTGGGCCAGGGCGCGCAGTCGGGACTGGAAGGCATCAGGGAAGGCTTCCACCGACGGGGCGGCACGCAGGGTCTGCTTGGCGATGGACTGCACCATCGCCAGCGTGTTCTTGACCCGGTGGTTCAGCTCCTCCAGCAGCAACAGCTGCCGCTCCTCAGCCTTCTTGCGGTCGGTGATGTTCAGCGAAACGCCGGCCATCCCGATCGGCGCACCGTCCTTGTCATAAACGGCCCGGCCGCGCACCTGCACCCAATGGATGCTGCCGTCGGGCCAGACCGTGCGGTATTCCATGTCGAGCGGCGAACCGCTGCTCACCGCCTGCCGGACCATCGTCTTCTGATGCTCGCGGTCGTCGGGATGGACATGCTCCAACAGCCGCTCGTAGGTGGGAATGTCCGCCGGATCGGCCAGACCGAGGTTGGCGGCGCAGATCGACGAGACGCGCAGCCGGTTGGTCGCCAGCGTCAGTTCCCACGAACCAAGTCGCCCGGCCTCCAGCGCAAAGCGCAGCCGCGCCTCGCTCTCGGCCAGCGCGGCGCGCTTGTCGGCCAGCTCGTTGCGGTCGCGCGCCTCGATCAGGGCGCGGCGGACCACCACCTGCAGCCGCTCCATCCGCAGTTTGACGACATAATCGGTGGCGCCCTTCTTCAGCGCCTCGATGGCGTTCTCCTCGCCCAGCATGCCGGACACGAAGATGAAGGGCACACGCGGCAGGCGGTCGCGCGCGATGGCCAGCGCCGACATGCCGTCGAAATCGGGCAGGTCGAAGTCGGACAGGATCAGGTCAAAGGGCCCGCCGTCGGTGACGGCATCGATGAAGGCCTGCCGCGTCTCGACGCGATGGACGTCGAACGCATGGTCGTCGATCATCCGAAGATGTTCGCGCACCAGATCGGCGTCCATGCCGCTGTCCTCCAGCAGGAGGACGCGGCAGGGAGCCGGCGGGTCCTGACCCGCGGTATTGCCGGCGGCGTCGATCACCTGACCCATCAGGTACCGCGCGGCCGGCGGGGAAGACAGCCGGGAGGCGGCTCGTTCAGGATCGCCCAGAAGCTGCCGATGTCGCGGATCGCGTCGAAGAACTCCTTAAAGCCGACCGGCTTGACCACGAAGGCATTCACCCCCAGGCGGTAGCTGCGGACGAGATCCTGCTCTTCCTTGGAAGAGGTCAGCATGACCACGGGGATGGCGCGGGTGTTTTCGTTCGCCTTGATCCGCTGCAAGACTTCGATCCCGTCCACCTTCGGCAGCTTGATGTCGAGGATGATGACGGCCGGATATTTCGGGTCGGTCGGTTTCGACACCGCCTGCCCGTCGTCATGGAAAAGATAGGACAGCGCCTCCGCCCCATCGCGGGCGACGACGATGTCGTTGGCGAGCTGCGCCTCGGCGAACGCCTCCAGCGTCAGCTCCAGGTCCTTGGGGTTGTCCTCGACCAGCAGGATCGGTTTCAGCGTGGCCATCGGGCTACCTCGATTCGGTGGCGGCGGCGGACCGCGGCAGGGAGAAATGGAAGGTGGCGCCGTGATCCAGCCTGCCTTCCGCCCAGACCCGCCCGCCATGGCGCTCCACGATGCGGCGGACATTGGCAAGCCCGATGCCGATGCCTTCAAACTCTTCCTCGCGGTGCAGGCGCTGGAATACGCCGAAGAGCTTACCGGCATAGGCCATGTCGAATCCACGGCCATTGTCGCGGACGTAGAACTCGTGCGCGTCGGCGTTGGAGCGGCACCCGACCTCGATCTCCGGCTCGGTCCGGTCGCGGGTGTATTTGATGGCGTTGGACAGCAGATTCTGCACCACCAGCCGCAGCATGGTCGGGTCGCCGGTCACGCCGGGCAGCGGATGCACAATCCAGCGCAGGTTGCGGCCTTGCAAATCCGGCTCCAGCAAATGCCGCACCTCGTCCACCAGCTGGCCGACATCGACCTCCACCCGCGCCAGCGTGGCCCGGCCCAATTGTGAGAAATGCAGCAGCCCGTCGACCAGCCGCCCGGCCGAACTCGCCGCCTCGATGATGCTGTCCAGATAATGGCGCTCCCGCTCGCTCAGCTTGTCGCCCGCGCGCGAGCGCAGCAGTTCGGCATAGCTGGTGACGTGCCGGAACGGAGCCCGCAGGTCATGCGAGACCGAATAGGAGAAGGCGGCAAGCTCTCCGTTGCTGCGGCGCAGCTCCTCGTTCAGCGCGGCCATTTCCTCGGCCTTGCGCAAGACGATGCTGACGATGGCGTTGCGGAAATCGCCGGCCGCCTCGATCTCGCCATGGCGCCAGGGCAGGGACTGGCCGCGCACCGTCTCCTTCCACGCTTCAAAGGAACTGCGCGGCGACAACACGCCGCTGGAGTCCCGCGCCTTCTTGGGATCGCCGGCCCAGTCGATCGACTGCACGATCTCCGGCCGGAACCATAGAAGATAGCTCGGGTGGAGCTGTGAGATGGAGATCGCCAACAGGCCGCTTGCGGTCCGCTCCATCCCGGCGGCGGCCGGCATCTCGGCCGGAAGCTGGTGGCTGACGAACAGATCCTTGATGCCCTGTCCGGCCAGCTCGGCGGCGACGGCCTCGACCACTTCCCGCGGCGGGGTGCGGCCGATCAGCCGGCAATCTCCGTCAAACAGGATCGCGGCGCCGTCGGCGTTGACCAGCCCCAGCAGATCCTCGCGGTCCTCGCTCAGCCCGTCGATGAAGCTCTCCGCCGCCGCCATGTGCGCGAGCAGGCGGGCCTGCGTGCTTTTGGAGCGGATGCGGTGGTCGGCGTCCAACGCCCGCTCCAGCGCGATCATCTGGCTGGACAGCACCTGCCCGAGCAGGTCACAGGCGGTGCGCACCGCGAAGGAGACCTGCCGCGGTTCCGCATGGTGGCAGGAGATCAGGCCCCACAACCTGTCGCCGTCCATCACGGAGATCGACATGGAGGCCGGCGTGCCCATGTTGCGCATATATTCGAGATGCACCGGCGAGACGCTGCGCAGCACCGAAAAACTGAGGTCCAGCGGCTCCGCATCCCGCCTGGCCGACAGGATCGGAACCGGCTGGTAGCGGGCATCGGCGATCAGCCGCAGGCGGTTCAGCGCATAGAGCCGCCGGGCCTGCTGCGGAATGTCGGAGGCCGGGAAGCGCAGGCCGCGGTAGGAGGGCAGGCGGTCGTTGCCGTCCTCCGCAATGACGGTGCCGTTCCACTGCTCGTCGAAGCGGTAGACCAGCACGCGGTCGAATCCGGTCAGCGTCCGCACCTCCTCGGCCGTGCTGGCCAGCAGGGCGTCGAAATCATGGGCGGCCTGCATGCGCCGGATGCCTTCGCGCATCTGCGGGTACAGCGCCTCAAGCGTGCCGGCGCCGGTGGCGGGCAGTTCCTCCAGTTCCAGGATCACCACGGCACCCGAGCGGTGGGCGATGGCCTGATGGTCGGCGCCGCCGCGCAGCTTGAGGATTTCGAGCTGCACCGGCTCCGCCGGGGCGTTGCGCAGTCCACGGACCAGCGACGCCGTTGATGTGCAGTCGATCAGCCGGTCGACCGGCAGACCGAAGGCGTCGGCGGGCGCACGGTTCAGCACAGCTCCGGCCTCGGCGCTCGCGCAGACGAGACGCAGGCTGTCCGCCTCCACCGCCAGCAGATGGCCATGCGGCTGGATGCTGCCGGGGAGGTGAATCGGTTCGCGCGCGCAGGCGTCGAGGTCGAGCGTGCCCGCCATGGTCTGGGGCCACGGTTCCGGTCCGGTTGCAGGCGTCACAATCGTCCTTTGCTCGTCTCGGTCACAAGTTCGACGGTCCCTTCCTGGGCCGGCCCCGTCTTCAACTCAGGCCCGCTGATGTAGCCCGCCGGCCTTCGCCGGTATTCAGCATAATCAGCGGCTTTATAACCCTGCTTTCGCCGCCCGCACCGCGTCGGAGGTGAACGAAGCGACAGGATAATCTGTCAGACCCTAAGCTTCATTATCATAGGATACGTTGTATGATCGTTCTTGGATTTTTCAGATTTTCGCTCTTTCATCATACGCCGAAGAGCATATTCCAAACGTACGCTTGTGATAGCTTGCAAGCAAGCATGCCGCAGCGGTTCCATGATTGCCTGCAACAAAGGATCGGATGCGGGGACGGGGACGCCAACCTGACCTGTGCAGCATGCGCGACACAGCCCGCATCGGCCCGCAGCGGGTTGTCCGTGCGGGCCGGGCAGGATCAGAAGATCAACTTCAGGATGCCGGTGACGACCAGCAGGCCGATGATGAAGATGATCAGGATGGCCCAGCCGAGAATCTTGAGCATGATGTCGTCCTTCAATGGCGTCTTTGGTGGCGCCGCCGATGTCCGGTGACGCCACGCTCATGCTTGGAACAACCGGCAGGCCGCATCGGAGTTCCCGATGGGAGTTCCCGTCGGGCGGGCAGCGATGCCAGCCGCGCAGCGCGCCGGGAGAGGGCGGTCCCGCGAACATATACAAAAGACACATAAGGATTCTTATGGAAATTATACACTGGGCAGTGCCGCTTCTCAGGGAAATCCCCTATGGGAAAATTGCCTGCCGCCGCGCAGGACTTCCGGCCCCGGCGGCGTATAAAAGCCTGACAGCAACCGGGAGCGGGCGGACGACGGCGTGAAGCCTACCGAGGAAACGGTGACGGACGAGGCGTTGATGGCGGACGCCGCGGCCGGTGACCGCAAAGCGTTTGGAACGCTCACGCGCCGACATCTGCGCCGCAGCATCGCCTTGGCCCAACGGGTTGTCGGGAACGCCGCCGACGCCGAGGAGGTCGCGCAGGACGCCTTCCTGCAGATCTGGGCCAACGCCGACCGCTGGCGCGGCGACGGAACCCGCTTCACGACCTGGCTGTACAGGATCGTGGTGAACCGTGCCATCGACTACAAGCGGCGGCGCAGCTTCGCCCCCCTGGATGCCGCCGACGAGATCATCGACCCGGCCTGGAGCGCCGAGACGGTGATCGACGGCATCCGCATCGGTGCTGCGGTGGATGCCGCGATCGCCGCCCTTCCCGAGCGGCAGCGGGCGGCGCTCAGCCTCTGCTACCATGAGGAGATGACGTGCGCTGAAGCATCGGAAATACTGCAGGTGTCTGTTTCGGCTATGGAAAGTCTGCTGGTCCGGGCGCGCCGCGTCGTGCGGGCCCGGCTTCAACCCCTGATCCGTCAGAAGGACGGTGCACGGTCATGACGCTCAAAGAGTTCAAACGCCACACCGAGGCTTACGGCGCCGATCTGGACCGCTGGCCGCGTTCCGCCCGGGTCGATGCCCTGGCCCTTCTGGACGACAGCGCCGAAGCCCGCGACCTGCTGGCCGATGCCGCCGTCACCGACGCGCTGCTCGATGCCGCTTCGGTCCCGCTGGTCTCGTCCCGGCGCGAGGCCGAGGTCTTCGACCGCATCGCCGACTGTCTGGCGCAGCGGGTCGTTCCCGAATTCGTGCCGTGGTTCCTGTCGCGGCCGCCCTTCCGCCCTGCCCCGCTGGCCGGATTCCTGGCCGGCATGGCGCTGGTCGGCTTCCTCAGCTACAGCCAGGGCCTGATTTCCTTTGAAAAGGCGAGCACGCCCGGCCTGTCCGGCGTGATGATCGTCAGCTATCTGGGAGACACGCGATGACGCCGTCGATCCGGCGCCGCTGGCCCTGGTTCCTCCTGGTCGGGTCCCTTGCGCTCAACATGCTGGCCGGCGGCTTCGTCGTCGCCCACAGCTTCCGCCCGCCCCCGCCGCCCGGCGGGCCGGACCGGATGCTGGAACGCTTCGTCGACGAGGTGTCGCAAGGCTTGTCGCCGGCCGATGCCGCGATCCTGCGCAAGGCGCTGGACGACGCCCGCCCGCTGTTCGTCCGCATGCATGTCAGCCGGGACGAGTTCACCCCCCGTCTGCGCACCGCCCTGATGGCACAGCCCTTCGATGCGGCCGGCGTCAAGGCGATGTTCGACAGCGTCCACGCCAAAGACGCCGCCGTGCGAAGCGAGGTCGAGGCGCGCGTCGTCGATACCCTTTCCCGTCTCTCCCCCGAAGGCCGCCTGCGTTTGGCTGAAAGCCGCCTTCCCTGATCCTTTCGGTTTCGACCGGCGGCAGACACATCCGGGGTCGGGCCGGGGCGGCATGTCCGTCCCGGCCCTTTTTTCCTTTGTCCGGAAACGAACCGGACGGCCAAAAAAGAAAAGGCGGCCAGACGGTATCGCCGTCGGGCCGCCCGGAGTTGGTTCGGGAGGAAACGCAACCAAGTTGCACGCAAAGATATAGGCCAATATGGTTAACGGCCGATGAATGGCTGGAGGAAATCAGCCCCTACCGCTTATTTGCGAAATTCCCCGGCGAATGGTTTCGCTGAAGTTTGATGCGCCCTGCCCCTCCTCTGTCACACCCCTCTGCCGAAAGGCCGGGGTGGCGTCACCCGGTGCCGACGCGCTATGACAGACGCCCATTGTTTCGTCACCAGTCCGCAGGATCCCTGCCTCATGCTGTCCATCAGCCAGCGCATCGCCGACGAACTGTCGGTCCGCGAGTCCCAGGTCGCTTCCGCCATAGCCATGCTCGACGAGGGATCGACCGTCCCCTTCATCGCGCGCTACCGCAAGGAGGCGACCGGCGGTCTGGACGATACCCAGCTCCGCACCCTGGAGGAGCGGCTGGGCTACCTGCGCGAGCTGGAGGACCGCCGCGCCAGCATCCTGTCCACCATCCAGGAACAGGGCAAGCTGACGCCGGAGCTGGAGCGCCAGATCCGCCAAGCCGACACCAAGACCCGGCTTGAGGACCTCTACCTCCCCTACAAGCAGAAGCGCCGCACCAAGGCCCAGATCGCCCGCGAGGCCGGGCTGGAGCCGCTGGCCGACGCGCTGCTGGCCGATCCGAAGAAGCAGCCGGACACGGAGGCCGCCGCCTTCGTCAGCGCCGACAAGGGTGTCGCCGACGTCAAGGCGGCGCTGGACGGCGCCCGCCATATCCTGGTCGAACGCTTCGGCGAGGATGCCGAACTGGTCGGCCGCCTGCGCACCGCCATGGCGGACAAGGGTGTCGTCACCTCCAAGGTGATCGAGGAGAAGAAGGCGGAGGGCGCCAAGTTCTCCGATTATTTCGACTTCTCGGAGAACTGGTCGAAGCTGCCGTCGCACCGCGCGCTGGCGCTGTTCCGCGGCCGGGCGCAGGGGGTGCTCGACATCCGCCTGGATCTGCCGGTCGAAGAGGGCCAGCCCCACCCGGCGGAGGGCACCATCGCCGTCCACACCGGCATCCGCGACCAGGGCCGCCCGGCCGACAAGTGGCTGTCCGATGTGGTGCGCTGGACCTGGAAACTGAAGATCGGCCCGCACATCGAGACCGACCTGATGGGATCCTTGCGCGAACGTGCCGAGGACGAGGCGATCCGCGTCTTCGCCCGCAACCTGCACGACCTGCTCCTGGCGGCCCCGGCCGGTCAGCGCGTCACCATCGGGCTCGACCCCGGCATCCGCACCGGCGTCAAGGTGGCGGTGGTCGATGCCACCGGCAAGCTGGTGGAAACGACCACCATCTATCCGCACCCGCCGCGCAACGACTGGGACGGCTCCCTCGCCGTGCTGGCGGCGCTGGCGGCCCGGCACAAGGCGGAACTGATCTCCATCGGCAACGGCACCGCGTCGCGCGAGACCGACAAGCTGGCCGCCGACCTGATGAAGCGTCACCCCGAGCTGTCCCTGACCAAGCTGGTGGTCAGCGAGGCCGGCGCTTCGGTCTATTCCGCCTCCGAAACCGCGGCGCACGAGTTCCCCACCCTCGACGTCAGCCTGCGCGGCGCGGTGTCCATCGCCCGCCGCCTGCAGGACCCGCTGGCGGAACTGGTGAAGATCGAGCCGAAATCCATCGGCGTCGGCCAGTACCAGCATGACGTCGCCGGCGGCAAGTTGGCGCGGTCGCTGGACGCGGTGGTCGAGGATTGCGTGAACGCCGTCGGCGTCGATCTGAACACCGCCTCGATCCCGCTGCTGACCCGCGTGTCGGGCCTGAACGAGACCATCGCCCGCAACATCGTCGAGCATCGCGACCGCAACGGCGCCTTCCGTTCGCGCAAGCAGCTGCTCGACGTGGCGCGGCTGGGGCCGAAGACCTTCGAGCAGGCCGCCGGCTTCCTGCGCATCCGCGACGGCGAGAACCCGCTCGACGGCTCCTCCGTCCATCCGGAAGCCTATCCCGTGGTCCAGCGCATCGTGAAGACGACCGGCCGCGATCTCGGCAGCGTCATCGGCGACGCCCGTTTCCTGCGCGGGCTGAATGCCGAGGAGTTCACCGACGAGCGCTTCGGCTTGCCGACCATCGAGGACATCATCAAGGAGCTGGAGAAGCCCGGCCGCGACCCCCGTCCGGAGTTCAAGACCGCCACCTTCAAGGAAGGCGTGGAGGAACTGAAACACCTCCAGCCCGGCATGATGCTGGAGGGCGTCGTCACCAACGTCACCGCCTTCGGCGCCTTCGTCGACATCGGCGTCCACCAGGACGGGCTGGTGCACATCTCCCAGCTTGCCAACAGCTTCGTGAAGGACCCTCACACGGTGGTGAAGGCCGGCGACGTGGTGAAGGTGAAGGTTCTGGAGGTCGACATTCCCCGCAAGCGCATCGCGCTGACCATGCGCATGGGCGAGGAAGCGCCGCGTCCGGCCCGCCGGGAGGAGCAGCGCCGTGACGAGCGGGGACCGGGCCGTCCGCCGCAGCAGCAGGATCGCCGCCCGGCGGCCCCGGCAGCCAAAGCTGCGCCGAAGCCGGCCAAGGCGCCGGAGCCGGTCAACAGCGCTTTCGCCGAGGCGTTCGCCCGGGCGCAGTCGGGCAAGAAGAAGTAAGGGTCAGGGAGAGGGCAGAGCGTCCGCCATCAGGCGGACGCCCAGTCCACCGATGGCGGCAGCGGCGAGCCGGTCGACCCAGCGCTTGGACCGCAGGTAGGCGGCGCGCGGCCGGCCGGCTGAGAATACCGTGGCGACGATGGCGTACCAGCCGGCTTCGATCAGGAAGATCGCCGGCGGCAGCAGGACGGACAGCCAGACCGGCGGTTCGGCCGGCATCAGTGCTGCGAAGATGCTGCCATAGACCAGCGCCGTCTTCGGGTTGCTCAATTGCGTCAGCAGACCGAACAGCATCGGCCGCATCAGCCCGGCGGGTGCTGTCTGCCCCTCCTGCGCCACCACGAGCGGCGCCGCGGCACCGCGCCAGATGCGGACTGCGAGGTACAGCAGATAGGCACCGCCCACGAGCTTCAGCACCGCATAGAGCCAGCCGACCTGCGACAGCAATGCATGCAGCCCAAGCAGCGCCAGAGACGCGAAGAACACGCCGCCGATCCCCATGCCGAGTGCTGTGGCCAGACCGGCCCGGCGGGACACGGCGATGGAGGTGCGGGCGACCAGCACGAAGCTCGGCCCCGGACTGGCGGCGCCGACCGCTATGGCCCCGGCGATGCTGACGAAGGCAAGTGCGGGATCCATATCGCTCCCCTTCCGCTTGAAGGTGGCGACGATAGCACAACCGCGGCAGCCCGCGAATGGCGGACAAAAAAGTCCCCTCGTCCGCGGGGGGAACGAGGGGACGAAGGCCGATGGCTTGGCCGTTACGGGGATGTCATTCGGCCGCCATCAGCATCGGCGCCTCGTCGCGCAGCCGGTTCACCGCCACATAGCGGTCGAGCGCGTCCAGGCATTCGCTGAGGGTTCCGGAGCCGACCGCACGGCAGTCCTCGAAAGCATGCGGTTCGGGGCGGAACCAATGGGTGATGTAGCATTCCTCGCGCCCGTCCAGGCTGAGGGTGAGGGCGAAGCGGCCCTCACGCCCAAGATGGGCTTGAGCGGCGCGCAGACGCGCCTGGACCTCTTCTATCGTCATGGGATGATATCCTTCCCTTGATGCCGCCTGCGGTCAGGCGGCGTGAGCGAACTTGCCGTCTTCCGATTCAGAATCTTCCAACCGTCGAGCCCAGTCGATGTCACGCGACAGCGAGTCGACAAGGATGCGGGCCGCACCTGAGGTTTCCGCCGGCGTGTCGGACCGCAGCAGTCCCGACAGCCGCATCGCCAGCGTTTCGGCCTCCGCCTCCACCCAGCGGGCGTAGTGGCGGCGGCGCTGGTCACGATTCCAGTACCAGCGCGGCAGCTGCGCGTTGGCACGTTCGAACTCGCCTTCCCAAGCGCTCATGCGGAATAGACCGCTGGGCGACCGGTCGCCGGTGCTCTGAGTCGTCCTGGGAGTGGTCTGGGTCATGGCCTTCCGTCAGGCGGCTTCCCGCCCGTCCTCTTCCTCGCGCTTCAGAATCTCGGCCTTCTTCTGGGCGAACAGGCCGGTGATGCGGTGCTGGGCGGCGCGGTCCACGGCGCCGATCTCGCGCAGGCGGGTGCCGACGCCCGACCGCCAGACCTCTTCCAGGTCATCGAGGTCCAGGCAGGCCCCCAACCGGCGCTTCACCTCCGCCTCGAAGGCTTCGACGGCGGCGGGTTGCAGATCCGGGTTGGACTTGGCGGCATAGAAGGCCTCCGACTCCTCCCGGTACTTGCTGTCGTCGAACTGGCCCATATAGACGTCGGCGGCCAGACCGATCTGCAGCAGGCATTTGCCGACCGCGTCGGTCATCGACATCTTGAAGCACTCGTCGTCCGGCATCTCCATGCCGTTGCGGCGGCGGACCATCTCGGTCCCACCCCACTGCGGGCCGGTGAAGCACTTCTCCTTCGTCTCCGGGTCGACGTACCAGACGCGGGCGCAGATGAAGATCATCCGTTCCGCAATGGTCCAGTCGACCTGCTCATACCCCCAGCCCTTGCCGATCGGGCCGAACACCTCGGTCATCATCTGGAAGCGCCATGTCGGGTCGATCTGCGTACCGCGGAAGCCGCCGGCACGGGTGAAGGGCTTGGTCGCCTTCGGATCGGTGCGCTTCAGCCGGTTCCACAGGAACATGGTGTCGATGCGCGGCGGCTCCTCCGCCCGGCTGCCGCCGGCGGAGCCCCTGGACCCCTGCGAGCCGCGGCTGCTGCCGGACTTCGGCTCTGCTGGAACGGTCTCCGTCACGTTGGACTCGGCTACGCTGGATTCGGCGTTTTCTGTATCGGCAACGACGTGGTCGGTCTTGCTCATGCGTCCCATGACTTGGGTCCTTCTTGTCCAAACGTTTCGGCTCTCCCCTCACCCCAGCCGGCGGTCAGCGCTGCTTCCAGGCTGAATTCCA
Source organism: Azospirillum sp. TSH64 (assembly GCF_003116035.1). Classification (GTDB taxonomy): domain Bacteria; phylum Pseudomonadota; class Alphaproteobacteria; order Azospirillales; family Azospirillaceae; genus Azospirillum. Next base: position 5,838,203 of record NZ_LGQW01000015.1, on the reverse strand, counting down.
CCCCGTTCGGGTCAGCGGAGGGCACCCAGGATTGCGCGTCCGCCAGAGCCCGGCGCGGCGGTGCGCCATAGCGCAGGCTGAGCCGGCCCTCACGGTCGCGCGCGAGATAGAGTCCACCGGCCTGACCGGTGGCGACGAACGCGATGCGGGCATCGTCGGGCATCAGCGACTTGAGGGCGGCCTCGGCCTCCTTCACTTCAAGCGCCGCCGACCGGTTGGCGACCAGCCGGTCGGCCAGCGCGCGGAAGCGGTTGTGCCGCCCCATGTCGAAGACGCGGCCAGCTTCATAGGACGGGCCGTCCATCGGCATCGGGTCCGACGGCTCGACGTCGTTGACGACGTGCCACCAGAAGGCTTCCAGCGTCTCGACCAGCCGCTCGACATCGTCCGGCCGCCGCTCCACCGTCACCAGGCTGTGGCCGGTGGGGCGCAGGATCGACAGCAGCGCACGGTCCAGACCGACCACCTCCAGCTGGTGCTGGACCTGCCAGTGATAGCGGCGGGCGAGATCGGCATCGCTTTGGAAGCCGCTGTTGAACTTCGCCTCCACGATGATGTCGAGCGGACCGTCCGCCACGCTGCCGGTCAGGAAGTCGGGATGGGCGACCATCCAGTCATGCTCGGCGTGTCGGTAGGTATCGGGTGCCGCAACGCAGGCGCGGCCGGTGGCATGGGTGACGAAGCGCGGGTGCAGATGCTCGGTCGCGATTCCGATCTGCACGGCGGCGACGAGATCAAGATTTTCAGGCTCGACCCGTCCGGTCTTCTCGCGCCACAGCGACAGCCAGTCACCGGCCATCACGCGCGTCGCATCCGACGACCCGATCCGCCCCGCCCGCAAGTCCCGCTGTGCCTGAGTGATCGCCATGCTGTCCCGCTTTTCCCGGTTTCGGGCCCTTCCAGGCCGCCTTTCCGGCTTTGAAGCGCGGCCTTTGCTGCGACTTCGCAGCATGTGTTTTGGCTCGCCTCACCGGACTCCGAATATGGGATGCGAACACGCAGCTTTCAAGAACAAAACATGAACCTATGGCTTAGCCATAGACCAGATCAAAGACCTGAAAACACGCTATATTTGGTGTGTCCTGACGAGAGTCGTCACAAGTCAAAACGGACGGAGTAGAGCTGGCCGTTTTTGCGAGTCGCGGCGGATGGGAACACGCACCGCGACTCTGTCCGCCACTGGCTTTTACATGCGAAGCGCTCGCACCACGTGAACGGCGACTCCGGCGACATGGGCACGGTCGAAGGCGGTGGGGTGGCAATCGGGATCGGTCGACACCGGCATCAGGTGGGGCGGGAAGAAGCGGTATCCGCAGATGGTGCCCTCGCCGACCGTCACCACCACGTCGCCCGCCTGCGGCGTCAGCACGTCCAGCGGTTCCAGCACCACGCAGTCGCGCGGCAGCACGCCGGCGGCGTCCAGGCTCTTGGACAGGATGCGCAGCGCGAAGGCCCGGCGGGAGGTGTGTCCGTCCATGGCGACCGATGCCGCCCCCTCCTTCAGCGCTCCGGCCAGGAACGCCTCCCCCGCCCTGCGGCCGAGGTCGAGGAAGAGGTGCGCCTGTTCCAGCGTCAGCACCGGCACGCGGGTGACCGGCGCATAGGCATGGTCGTCGAGGAAGCGCGGCTCCGACCCGGCGACGCGGGCCAGACGGGCCAGCGTGTCGGCGCTGGGCACGCTGCCCATCGCCGGATCGCGCAGGAAGCGGGTCAGGTTGGTGGCGGTGACGCCGGCCAGCCGGGCCCAGCCGCCGGCGCTCCAGTCCTTCGCCTCCATGACGCCGGTCATCCAGCGCAGGATGGCTCGCCGCGTGTCGTCCATCGCTCTCCCCCTCGGCAGTCCCCCACCCTGTCCTACACGGTCGCGACCGGATGGGGGAAGGCGCGATGGACTCAAACCCGCTGCGATTTCGCAGTGCCGCCTTGGACTCCGCCGTGGCGGCCCCATCTGTGCGGCATCGAAGCCAACAGAAGGAGTTGCGACCGTGATCGTCACCAGCACCGATTCCATCGAAGGCCGCCAGATCACCGAGTATCTCGGCATCGTCGCCGGCGAGGCGATCATGGGCGTCAACGTGTTCCGCGACCTGTTCTCCTCCGTGCGCGACATCGTCGGCGGCCGGGCCGGCGGTTATCAGGCGGCCCTGCGCGAGGCGCGCGAGGCGGCCTTCGCCGACCTGCAGGACTCGGCCCGCGCCCTGGGCGCCGATGCCGTGGTCGGCGTGGACGTCGATTACGAGGTGCTGGGCAAGGAGAACGGCATGCTGATGGTGTCGGTCAACGGCACCGCCGTGCGCCTCCGCTAAAGGCAGCCCCTGACCGTAAGCGTCAGCGAAGGCGTCTGGACAGGCCCGACCTTATGCGTAGACTCCCCCTCCAGCTAACACTTCGAGGGGGGATGCACATGCGTGGGGTTGTCCGCGGTTCCATCCGGTCAGGCTGCATCGGCGGCCTCGCCATGGCGGCGTGCCTGTTCGGCGCCCTGCCCGCTCTGGCACTCGACGCCATCGTCGAGAAGAAGGTCTTCGAGATGCCGTCCTACACCACCACCGGTGGCGGGACTATCAAGAATGTCCGCATCGGCTGGGAAAGCTACGGCAAGCTGAACGACGCCAAGGACAACGTCATCCTCATCACCCATTTCTTTAGCGGCAACAGCCATGCCGCCGGGAAATACAAGGCCGATGATGCCGCTCCCGGCTATTGGGACAGCATCATCGGTCCCGGCAAGCCGCTGGATACCGACAAATACTTCATCATCGCCTCCGACACGCTGGTGAACCTGTCGCCCAAGGATCCCAACGTCGTCACCACCGGCCCGGCCAGCATCAACCCGGACACCGGCAAGCCCTATGGCATGAGCTTCCCCATCGTCACCATCCAGGACTTCGTCAATGTCCAGAAGGCGCTGGTGGACAGCCTGGGCATCAAGACCCTGCAAGCGGTGATGGGCGGCTCGATGGGGTCGCTCCAGGCCTTTGAATGGGGGGCCGACCATCCTGAGATGGTCAAGCGCGTCATCGCCGCCATCGGCGGTCCGGAGGCCGACCCCTTCCTGATCGGCTGGCTGAACCTGTGGGCGGCGCCGATCAAGCTCGACCCCAACTGGAACAACGGCGACTATTACGGCAAGGCGGAGCCGAAGGCCGGCCTGACCGAGGCGCTGAAGCTGGTCACCCTGCACGCCCGCCACTGGAAATGGGCAGACGCCGCCTTCGGCCGCAAATGGGCGGAGGACGGCAAGGATCCGAAGGCCGCGATGGGCAACCAGTATGCCATCGAAGCCTGGCTGGAGAAGGCGGCGTCCGGCCGCGCCGCGGTCAGCGACGCCAACCATTTCCTCTATCTGGTGAAGGCCAACCAGACCTTCGTCACCGGCAACGGCGCCTCGCTGGAGGATGGCCTGGCGAAGATCAAGGCCCCGGTCCTGCTGATCCCGTCGGCCGACGACCTCGTCTTCCCGCCCGACCGCAACATGCGCCCGCTGAAGGACCGGCTGGAGAAGCAGGGGAACCCGGTGGAGTACACCGAGTCGATCACCTCGACGCTCGGCCATCTCGACGGCGTGGTGAACATCGGCAAGGCGGGCGACACCATCGCGCAGTTCCTGGCGAAGTGAGGTGCCGGGGGCTTCGGACGCCGGAGCCCCCTACTCCCCGCTGACCGGCGCTCCCCGGAAGTTCAGCAGGCTCGGCGCCTTGTCGATGATCTCTTCCAGGATCAGCGACGCGGTCTCCAGGTCGCGGTCCAGTTCCGGGCCGAGCTTGCCGACATAATTGGGCCGCTTCAGCTTTTCCGCGGCATCGTGCAGGCTGCGCAGCTCGGCGACGAAGATCTCGCGGGCCCCCATCGGCAGGATCGGGTTGGCCGACAGCACGAAGAAGAAGCGCATGCTGGCCCGCACCAGAAGGGCCAGCATCACCATGTCCAGCTTCTCGAACTGGTCGCGCAGATCGTCGGAACGCGCATCGACCAGATTGCGCAGGCGCTGTTCGATCAGGATGACCAGCGCCTGGAACTCGCCCACCTTGTCGCGGAAATCGCGGTAGGCGCCGAAGCTGTGCTTGCTGGCCTCATGCTCGGCCAGCTGGGCCAGCTTCGAGGCCTCGCGGCACTGGCGCTCCAGCGCGCCCAGCAGTTCCTTGACCTCGGTTCGGGTGTATTGGCGCTTGCTCATGGGACTCGGCGGGGTTCTGTGCAGATGTTCCGGCGGGCGTTCGGACGCTCGGTCAAGCTATAGCACAACCCACGGGCGGCAACCTATCCCATGCTCAATGGTCCGCCTTGACCGGACCGCCCGGACGGCGCACCAGCGGCATGAACAGCAGCGCGCCGAAGAACACCGCCGACATCAACAGCATGGCATCGTTGAAGGTCAGGATCAACGCCTCGCGCTGGACCAGCCCGACCAGACGGGACATCGCGGCGGCGGTCGGATCGGCCACCAGCCCGTCGAAGCGCTGGCTGAGGCTGTCGACCATCTGCTGCACCTCCGGCCGGGCGAGGTTCATATTGTCGCCGAGCCGGTTCAGGTGCAGCGCGTTGCGGTCGGTGAGCACGGTGTTGATCGCCGCCAATCCGATGGCGCCGCCCAGGTTGCGCATCAGGTTGTAGAGGCCCGACGCGTTCTTCAGCTTGTCCGGCGGCAGGGTGCCCAGCGCCACGCTGTTGATCGGGATGAAGCACAGCATCAGCGACATGCCGCGCACCGCCTGCGGAAGGAACAGCTCCCAGAAGCCGGTGTCGGCGGTGAAGTGGCTGTTCAGCCAGACGCCGGTGCCGAACAGGATCAACCCCAGCGCCAGCATGGCGCGCAGGTCCATCCGCTTCGACAGGGCGCCGGCGATGGGCGCCGACATGAACTGGAAGATGCCGGTCACGAACATGATCTCGCCGATCTGCAAACTGTTGAAGCCGCGCACGCGGGCGAGGAACAGCGGCTGCAGATAGACCGACCCGTAGAGACCGATGCCGAGGATGAAGCTGTAGAGCGAGCCGATGGCGAAGTTGCGGTCGGCGAAGGCGCGCAGTTCCACGATGGGATTGCGGTAGGACAGCACCCGCCAGAAGAAGCCGGCGGCGGCGACGGCGGCCACCACCGCCAACGCGAGGATCGTCTCATCGTCGAACCAGTCGTTGCGCGGCCCCTCCTCCACCACATATTCCAGGCAGCCCAGGAAGGCGGCCATCAGCCCCAGCCCCAGGAAGTCGAAACCCTTGCGCAGTTCCGGATTCGGCCGGTCGACATCGACCAGGAACCAGACCAGCGAGGTCACCAGGATGCCGGGGATGACGTTGGCCAGGAACAGCCAGTGCCAGGACAGGTGCTGGGTCAGATAACCGCCCAGCGTCGGGCCGATGGTCGGCGCCATGGTGGCGACCAGCCCCATCATGACCGTGACGCCGGCGCGCTTTTCCGGCGGGAAGATCATGAAGCTGGTGGCGAACACCGTCGGGATCATCGCGCCGCCGATGAAGCCCTGCAACGCCCGCCAGACGATCATCGATTCGATGCCGCCGGCAAACGCGCAGGCGACGCTGGTCACGGTGAAGCCGGCGGCTGCCAGGGTGAACAGAATGCGGGTCGACATGATGCGCGACAGGATGCCCGACAGCGGGATCATCACGACCTCCGCGATCAGGTAGGAGGTCTGCACCCACGAAATCTCGTCGGCGCTGGCGGCAAGGCCGGCCTGGATTTCCGACAGCGAGCTGGAGACGATCTGGATGTCCAGGATCGCCATGAACATGCCGACGACCATCGCGAAGAAGCCGGCGATGTCGCGGGAAGTGAGGGGGCGCATGCCCTGGGCCGGTGTCGCCATGGAACCGCTGCCTTCCGTCGCGGCCGAACGACTGCCGCCCCGGGGGTGGCCCCAGGGCCGACTTCGGCCGATATGCTGGCTGGATCTATCGACTTGAATTGCGGACAGGGACGCCGCCCCGAAGGGGGAGGAGGAGCGGCGTCCCCGCCGGAGCCGTGGCCGCTTACTTGGCGGCCACCGCCTGCTTGTCGGTCAGCGCGCCGAAGACGCCGCCGCTGGCCAGGTGCGGCTGGCTGTCGGCACCGCGGGTGTCGACCTCCGCCACCACGGACAGGCCGGGGCGCAGCAGGCCGGCCAGCGCGTTGTCGCGCGGCAGGGCGATGCGGACCGGAACGCGCTGCACGATCTTGGTGAAGTTGCCGGTCGCATTCTCCGGCGGCAGCAGCGAGAACTTGGACCCCGAGGCCGGGGCGAAGCTCTCCACCGTGCCGATCAGATGGCGGTCCGGGAAGGCGTCGACGGAGACGCTGACATGCTGGCCGGGGCGCATGCGCGACAGCTGGGTCTCCTTGAAGTTGGCGACCACATAGACGTCGGGCAGCGGCACCAGCGACAGCATCTGCACGCCCGGCCGGGCATACTGGCCGACCTGGACGCCGCGGTTGCCGATCACGCCGTCGACCGGCGCGCGGATCACGGTGTTGTCCAGATCGTTGCGCGCCGTCTGCAGGGTGGCCTGCGACTGGGCCAGATGGGCTTCCGTCTCGGTCCGGGTGGCGTGCAGGACGTTGACCTGCTCGTTCTCCGAGGCCAGCGCCGCCCGCGCCTTCGCCACCTGGGCCACCGCCTTGCGCAGGTCGGCGTCGGCGGTTTCCAGCTTCTGGCGGCTGGTCCAGCTGTCGCTGGCCAGCGAGCGGTTGCGCTCATAGTCCTGCTGGGCGCGGCGCTGTTCGGCCTCGGCGCTCGCCAGCGTGGCGGCGGCCTGGTCGATCACCGTGCGCTGAAGTTCCAGCTTGCTGTCCAGCGTACCGAGCGCCGCTTTCTGCGCGGTCACCGCGGCCTCGGACTCCGCCACCTTGGCGCGGAAATCCTGGTCGTCGAGGATCGCCAGCACGTCGCCGGTCCTCACGAGCTGGTTCTCGGCGACCTTCACATCGCGGACATAGGCGGAGATCTTCGGGCTGACGACGGTGATGTCGCTCTGCACATAGGCATTGTCGGTCGATTCCATGAACCGGCCTTCCGTCCACCACCGTTCGCCGGCGACGGCGCCACCTGCCAGCACGGCCAGCGCAACGCCCGACAGCACGATCTTCCGCACGCCATTCGCCATTGTCTCTATCCCCAATCCACCGCGGTCCGGTCAGGATTCCGCCGATGCGCTCTTGCCGGCGCCGTCACGGAAAAGAAACTGAACCGTTCAGTTTAGTCTTGCCGGAAGATGGCGGACGGCCTATCTGTTGTCAAGACCGAACTGAACGGTTTAGTTTTTGGCAATTGGTGTCAGGGGGCTTGTCGGGCGATGCGGAACGCGGTAGGGGCCAAGCACATGGACTCAGGCGAGGCGCGCATGACCACCTTGGTTGCCCCCACTCCCGAAGCAGGATCGAAGCCGGCCCAGATCATGGACGCGGCCGGCACCCTGTTCCTGGAACATGGCTACAGCGCCGTCAGCATGGACGCGGTCGCCAAGAAGGCGAACGTTTCCAAGGCGACCCTGTACGCCCATTTCGGCAGCAAGGAGGAGCTGTTCCGGGCGATGGTCGCCTGCGAATGCGCGAACTCCGTCATGGCCGGCATCTGGGACGATGCGATGCGCCTGCCGGCGGCCGACGGGCTGCGTCTGATCGGCAAGACCTTCGTCCGCTTCATCGCTTCGCCCAAGGCGCTGGGCCTGTACCGGATGGTGCTGGGCGAGGTTCTGCGCCAGCCCCAGCTTGCCCAGGCCTTCTACGACAGCGGCCCTGCCGAAACCTTCCAGCGCGCGCACCAGTTCATGGCCCATATGGTGGAAAGGGGCGAGCTGGCGATCACCGACTGCGACCTCGCCACCCACCAGTTCTTCGGTCTGCTGAAGGCCAACATGCACATGAAGCTGCTGCTTTGCCTGAGCGAACGGCCGAGCGACGCGGATCTGGAGCGATTCGTCGATGCCGCCGTCGATCTGTTCGTCAAGGGCTATGCGCCCGAGGCACGCTGAGGGCCGCTGCGCCTGAAATACGCCCAATGAGAGTTGAGCGGCAGTGCTCACAAACCCTCAGTTGGTGCCAGCGGCAATCCAGATCCAATAGTCATAAATCCAGCGGCAAAACTCGCCCCCTTCGGCTTGTCACCGGCCAAGGCTTCGTATAGCGTGCCCATGACATACCGGCGTAACGGTGCGTGGCGGGTTTGCGGATGGATTTCGAGACGACCTTCATCGCGCAGGTCATCACTGTTATCGGCTTTGCGGTCGGCCTGTCCATTGCCGTCGCCTCCGGCCGCTATCCGTATCACATCCGCAACTCCCTGCGCGCCTATGCCTATGGAAAATTGCTGCTTGGCTCCGCCTTCCTGATCGCGGGCCTGCGCGGCGGGGCGGCGCCGGAGTTGCTGGTGCCGCTTGCCAACGGGTTGGGGGTCGCCGGGTTGGCGATGAACTACACCAGCGTCCGCCATCTCCAGAACCGGCCGGTCAGGCGTCTCATGCCGGTGGCAGTCGGACTGGCAGTGGCCCTGGCCTGTTCTCTGCTGCTGCTCGTCGGCGGCATCTCCCATGTCCGCATCCTGACCAGCTTCGCGACCTCTGCCATATTGCTCGTCATCGCCTTCGAGGTTCTGGTGCGTTATGAGGATCGCGGCATTCCCCATTATGTAACCGGACTGCTATCGGCCACATTGGCCGTGGTGTATCTGGTCCGCATGGGAGCGGGCATGGTTCAGGGGGAAATGCCGGTCGATCAGATGGTGGACGACCGTGTGGAGCGGGTCACCTTCCAGCTGTCGATGCTGGGCACCGTCATGGGTGCCATCAATTACGTCCTGATGGCCAGCGACGAGTTCAACCGCGAACTGACGAAGCTCGCCCACACCGACGGGCTGACCGGCAGCCTGAACCGCCGCCGCCTGTTCGAACTGGGCGAGGTCGAGTTCCGCCGCGCCCGCCGCCATGGCCGCGACCTGACGGTGCTGGTGCTCGACATCGACCGCTTCAAGGCGGTCAACGACCGGGCCGGCCATCCGTTCGGCGACCGGGTCATCCAGGCGGTGGCCGACTGCTGTGCCGCGCAGATCCGGCGCGAGGATTCGGTGGGCAGGATCGGCGGGGAGGAATTCGCCATCCTGCTGCCGGAAACGGGCGTCGAGGCCGGCCGGCTGCTGGCCGAACGGCTGCGCAGCGCCATCGAGCGGCAGTTGGCCCAGTTGGGCGCCGAAGGCGGCGTGACGGTGACCTGCAGCATCGGCGGCGTCAGCCTGACGCGGGAACACAGCGAGTTTTCCGACCTGATGGCCCAGTCGGACAGCGCGCTCTACGACGCCAAGCATGCCGGGCGCAATCAGGTGCGTTTCTACCCGGCGGTGGCGTTGACCCCTGCGTTGCACGCCTGACGGACAGGAAAGATCCGCGCGGGACCGGTTGGAAAAAACGGCCCCGCAGGCAATGGCGCACGGCCGCCTTTACCCGCGGGGCCGCATGCCTCATTATCCGCGCCGGTCCCCGCCGGCCGGTCTACTCCGGTCGATAGTCCGGGGCCGGCTTGCCGGGTCCGATCCGGCTCCGTCCCTTCCGGCAACATCGGCGCAAGGTCGTGGTTCTTTCCCATCTCGGCTCCGGCGGCCTGGAGCCGCAGCGGTCGCAGCTGACGCTCGGCTCAAAATTCAGGCTCATCAACTGGGGGCTGGTCCTGCTGATCTGCACGATCACCGGGGTCGGCGTCGGACTGCTCTATTCCGCCGCCGGCGGCCATTGGAAGCCGTGGGCGCAGCCGCAGCTGGTCCGCGCCATTCCCGGCCTCGTCCTGATGCTGGGCATCGCGCTGGTCGACATCCGCCACCTGATGAAGTCGGCCTACGTCATCTTCTTCATGGTGCTCTGCCTGCTGATTGCGGTGGAGCTGATGGGCCGCATCGGCATGGGCGCCCAGCGCTGGATCGACCTCGGCTTCTTCCAGCTCCAGCCGTCGGAGCTGATGAAGCCGGCGCTGACGCTGGCGCTCGCCCGCTATTTCCACGGGGTGACGCTGGACCAGATCGGCCGGCCGCTTCTGCTGATCCCGCCGCTGCTGCTGGTCTTCACGCCCGTCGCCTTCGTCCTGATGCAGCCCAACCTCGGCACCTCGCTGCTGCTGATCATGGGCAGCGGCGCCATATTCTTCGCCGCCGGCGTCCGGGTGTGGAAATTCCTGCTGGTGATCGGCGGCGGCCTCAGCGCCATCCCCATCGCCTGGGAATTCCTGCACGACTACCAGAAGCAGCGCGTCTACACCTTCCTCGATCCGGAGACCGATCCGCTCGGCGCCGGCTACAACATCCTGCAGTCGAAGATCGCGCTCGGCTCCGGCGGCCTGTTCGGCAAGGGCTTCATGTCCGGCTCTCAGAGCCAGCTGATGTTCCTGCCGGAAAAGCACACCGACTTCATCTTCGTCGTGCTGGCGGAGGAGTTCGGCATGGTCGGCGCCGCCACGCTGCTGGCGCTCTACATCCTGCTGTTCATCTATGGCTGGGTGATCGCGCTGAACAGCCGCAGCCAGTTCGGCCGGCTGGTCGCGGTCGGCATGACGGCGCAGTTCTTCCTCTACGTCTTCGTCAATGTGGCGATGGTGATGGGGCTGATCCCCGTCGTCGGCATCCCGCTGCCGCTGGTGTCCTATGGCGGATCGGCGATGATGACGCTGATGATCGGCGTCGGCCTGCTGCTCAGCATGTCGGTCCACCGCGACGTGCGCATCCCCAAGAGCGGCGTCACCGACGTCTGATGTCCCGCTTCCGACATCCCCCATTCGGTTCGGTTATCGGCTGAGGTACGCCGGGCAAGTGCCTGCCGCACCCCGGCCGCGCCGTTGCCGCTTGGCCCCGCTCTCGCGATATCGGGGTGCAGGCCGACCGATCTTGCGGGTAGGCCCGGTATCAGCGGGAGGAAATGGCGATGCGGAGAGATGCCGTAGGACAAAGCGGGCGGACGACGGCGATCGGGGCGGGCCTCGCCGCCCTTCTGCTCGGCAGTGCGCCGGCGTTGGCGGACTCGCTGTTCAGCCATATCGGCGGCAGCTTCAGCGAGACGGCCGGGTCCTTCGAGACCTCGCGCTGGCAGCGGTCCGACGGATGGAAGTCCGGCGGACACATGAACTGCACCTGGAGCCGGGCCAACGTCACCGCCGGGAAAGGCCACCTCGCCCTGTCGGTCAGCGACCGGATTGCCGGCAGCGAACGCGTTTCCGGAAGCGATCGCTATTCCTGCGGCGAATATTCGACGCACCGCTTCTACGGCTACGGCGCCTACACGGTGTCGCTGAAGGCGGTGAAGGCCGATGGGGTGATGACCTCGGTTTCGCACTACACCGGCCCGCCCTTCGGCGATCCGTGGGACGAGATCACCATGGGGATCGCCGGCAAGGACACCACCAAGCTGGAGATCAGCTATGTGGTCAACGGCGCCGGGCATCGCAACACGGTGGTCGATCTCGGCTTCGACGCCGCCAAGGGCGTCCACAGCTACGGCTTCGACTGGAAGCCCACCGGCATCGTCTGGACCGTCGACGGCAAGCCGGTCCATCAGGTGTCGGGCAAGCCGGAGGAGCTGCCGCGCATGCCCGGCCGGCTGATGCTGCGCTTCTGGAGCGCGTCCGGCGACACCGAATGGCTGCGCCGCTTCACCTACCCCGGCCATCCCCTGGCCGCCGAGGTCGCCTCCGTCACCTACCGCGAGGATCCGGCGAACCTCAGCAACTGAGGACCGCCCGGTCAGTCCAGCGCTTCGGCGCCCAGGTAGGATTCGACGACGCGGGGGTCGGCGACGACCTCCGCCGGGGCGCCGTCGGCGATCTTCTCGCCATGGTCCAGCACCACCACGCGGTCGGACAGCGCCATCACCGCGCGCATGACATGCTCGATCATCAGGATGGTCAGGCCTTCGCGCCGGTTCAGGTCGCGCAGGACCTCGACCATCCGGTCGACCTCGGTCGGGCGAAGCCCCGCCAGCACCTCGTCCAGCAGCAGCAGGGTCGGACGGGTGGCCAGCGCGCGGGCGACCTCCAGCCGCTTGCGGTCGGGCAGGGTCAGGCTTCGCGCCGGACGGCTGGCCTGATCGGCCAGTTCCAGCCGCTCCAGTACGGCGCGGGCCTGCCGCCTCGCGGTCTCCACCGACCGTTCGCGGGCCAGCGCGCCGACCACGACATTCTCCTCGACCGTCAGCTGGCCGAAGGGCTTGACGATCTGGAAAGTGCGGCCGATCCCGGCGGCGCAGACCTGGTTGGGCTTCAGGCCGGTCAGGTTGCGGCCCTTCAGCGTCACCCGCCCCTCGTCGGGCGGAAAGACGCCGGCGATCAGGTTGAAGGTGGTGGTCTTGCCGGCGCCGTTTGGACCGATCAGCGCCAGGATGCGCCCCTCCGGCACGGCGAAACTGACCTCCGACACCGCCTTCAGCCCGCGGAACCGCTTGGACAGGCGCTCGACCTCAAGCAGAGCGGTCATCTCAGGCCCCCTCCCCCGGCTGGCGGACAAGACGCAGGCGGCGGGCCAGCCAGGGCCACACGCCCTCCGGCCGAAACACCACGATCACCACCAGCGCCGCGCCATAGAACAGTTGCTTCAGGCCGGGCAGGTCCAGCCCGCCGGCCTCGATCAGGAAGGTCAGCGCCTCGCCCAGCGGCGTCAGGATGAAGGCGCCGAGGATCGGGCCGACCAGCGTGCCGATGCCGCCGACGATGGCCGGCAGGATGATCTCGATGGAGCGGCCCATCGAGAAGACCTGCTCGGGGAACAGGTTGTTGAAATAGAAGGCCTGGAACACGCCGCCCAGCGCCGTCAGGGCGGAGGACACCGCCACCGCCGTCATGCGGGCGCGGAACAGGTCGACGCCAGAGGCCTCCGCCGCGTCCGGCTCCTCGCGCACCGCCAGCCATTGGTAGCCGAGCCGGCTGTGCAGCAGGGCGCGCGACAGGAACAGCGCGCCGACGACCAGCGCCAGCGCCACGTAATAGAACAGCACCGGCGAGCCGCGCAGGTTGAGCGGATCGCTCGCCCCCGCCTCCACCGGCAGGAAGAAGCCGCCGGAGCCGCCGACCCAGGTGATGTGGTCGAAGCCGATGCGCGCCACCTCGGCGAAGGCGATGGTCAGCAGGGCGAAATGCACGCCCTTCACCCCGAAGCGGAAGCCCAGGAAGCCGATGACGCAGCCGGCCACCACCGAGACCAGCATCGCCAGGACCATGCCGGCCCAGGGGCCGATGCCGAAATGGACGAACAGCGCCGCGCTGACATAGGCGCCGAGGCCGACATACAGCGCGTGGCCCAGCGACAGCAGGCCGGAAAAGCCCATCATCACGTTCCAGGCCTGCCCGACATAGGCGAACCACAGCACGGTGGTCAGCACCGACACCAGATAACGGTCGGCGACGAAGGGTGCCACCGCCAGCCCCAGCGCCGCCAGAACCAACAGCGCCATCCCGCGTCCGGTAATCCCGGAAGGCACCATTCCCGAAAGCCCGCTCATGACCGTTTCCCCAACAGCCCTTGCGGGCGCAGCAGCAGAACCACGATCAGCACCCCGTAGCTGAACAGGGATTTCATGGACGGCGTCAGCAGGAAGCCGGCCAGCGCCTCCGACATGCCGATCAGCACGCCGCCCAGCAGCGCGCCGGGCAGGCTGCCCAGCCCACCGACGATGACGATGATGAAGCTGAGCAGCGTGTATTCCGGCGCCAGCTGCGGCCGGGCATCGACCAGCAGGGTCATCAGCGCGCCGGCCACCCCGACCACCGCGGCACCGATGCCGAAGGTCAGGGCATAGAGCCCGTCGATGTTCAGCCCGACCACGCGGGCGCCCAGCGGGTTGTCGGCACAGGCGCGGATCGCCTTGCCAGTGCGGCTGAAGCGGAAGAAGGCGAACAGCGCCGCCGCCACCACGATGGCCGCCGCCCCGGCACGCAGCCGCACGGCGTCCAGCAGCATCGAGCCGATCTCCACCGTGTCGAAGCTGTAGGGTACCTGGACGTTGCGGGCATCTGGGCCGAACAGCATCAGCATGGCATTGACCAGGATGGTGGCGATGCCCAGCAGCAGGATGAACTGCATGTGCTCCGGCCGCTCGACGAATTTGTTGACCAGCCCGCGCTGCAACAGCCAGCCGCAGGCGAACAGCAGCGCCGCCATGAGCGGAGCCGACAGCAGCGGGTCGAGGCCCAGCCAGCCGCCCAGCAGCACCGCGCCGTACATGCCCGCCACCATCATCTCGCCATGGGCGAAGTTGACGACGCGCACCACGCCGAAGATGACCGAAAGCCCCAGCGCCGCGAGCCCGTAGACCAGGCCGGTCAGCAGGCCGGAGGCCGCGATGTTCAAATAATAGTCGATCGGCATGGGCGGCGGATTGTCCGAACGGTTGGGTTCTGCGGGTTAGCAGTCCAAGGGGGATGCAGGCAAGCCAGAACGACCGCCGGCACTGCGATTCGTCCCGAACCCGCTATGGCTGGCCGGCGATCCGGGTGCCGCCGCGCAGGCTGGCGATACGCTCCGCCACGTCGTTCAACCGGCGGTCGAGTGCCGTCGCCAGACAGGACTGCGCCGCCGCGGCCACCGCCGGGTCTCCTTCGGTGCCGCTGCGAATCCAGCAGAGCGCCGCGATCCGCTCGTGGAAGCGGCGCTCGTCCTGGATCAGCTCATAGGCGGCAGCGGCGCGGGCCGCCGGATCGGCGATGCCGGCCAGAAAGCGCTCCTGCGTTCCGCGGGCGCGTCCGTCGGAAAGGGCGAGCGCCGGGACGTCGCAGATCATCCGCCGCAGCGGCGCCGTCACCGTGGCACAGCGCGGATCGGCGACCGGCGCTGGCGGCGGCTCCAGCTGGGGTGGCGGCGGCTGGGGTGGCGGCGGCCGGGTCATGGCGGCCGCGGGCACCGGAGCGGCAACGGTCGGCGGTGGCGGCGGCGCAGCCTTGACCGCGACCGGAACCGTCCCGGCCAGACGGGAAGCCGGCGGCTTGGCCGCGCCCAGCGACTCCCGCACCACCCGCACCGGCATGCCGACCTCCGCCGCCGCGAAGACGGTTTCGATGTTGGCGGGCAGCATGCGGAAGCAGCCGCCGCTGGCCCGTGTGCCAATCGAGTCCGGGTCGTTGGTGCCGTGGATGGCGATGGCCGGCCAGCCGAGATCGAGCGCGAACCGGCCCAGCGGGTTGTTCGGTCCGGGCGGAACCGCCCGCGGCAGGGCGGGGTTGTCGCGCCGCTGGTTGGCGGTCGGCCGCCATGTCGGATCACGGCGCTTGCGCTGGATGCTGCTATCGCCGACGGGGATCGGCACGCCGGGACGGCCGATGGCGACCGGATAGCTGCGCATCCCCCCGTCGGGACCCGTCAGGTAGAGGCGGCGGTCGGCAAGGCTGATGGCGATGGAAGGGCCGCCGGTCACCGTCTCCAGCGCCTGGGCTGGACCTGCACCGTTCATCCCGGCAAGGGCAAGGAGAGCCCACAAAAGACACCGTGCCAGGATGGCGGTGACGGCTGTTGTCGGTCGGAGGAGGGCGCCACGGCTGCGGTCTCCCCGAAAGGTCGTAAATCCATGCATGCGGAAAGTTGATCGCGTGTCCCCTAAAACAGGGTAAACAGCATGGGACGACGGTCGCCGGGGAACGGGGCCGCCCCGGACAGCAAGGACGTGCATCATGGACCAGATCGAGCAGACGTTGGCCGTCGCAACGGAACACCACCGCGCCGGCCGCACCGCGGAGGCCGAACGGCTGTACCGCGACGTGCTGGACGCGTCGCCCGGCCATCCGGACGCGCTGCATCTGCTGGGGGTGATCGCGCTGCAATCGGGCCGCGCGGACGAGGCGGTGGACCGCATCGCCCAGGCCGTGGCCGGCGATGACGGTTCCCCGCTGTTCCATGCCAATCTGGGTCACGCCCTGCACGCGTCCGGCCGCCACCGCGAAGCGGCGATGAGCTTTGCCCGCGCCCTGACCCTGCTGACCAACGAGGGAGAGGGCTGGGGCAATGTCGGGGCGCTCGCCAACCTGATCCGCCGCTATGACGACGACATCCGCGCCGCCGCCGCCGCCGAGGTCGATGCCCGCTACACCATGGGCGACGTGATGCGGCGCCAGTCGCTGCTTTTCCTGCTGACCGGCGACGTGGCCTATTACCGCGCCCTGGTGAACACGGCGCTGGACGACCCGCTGCGCTTCTCCATCCCCTCGATGCACTATGCCTACTGGGGCATCGCCATGCGGCTGTTCCAGGGCGACACGCGCAAGGGCGACGTCAGCGCCTTCACCACCGGCGAATTCCGCCGGTTCTACCGCCTGCTGGTGGATGAGACGGCGCGCCGCTACGGTCTTGACACCCGCCTGCGCCGGGTGGCGCCGCGCACTGCGGTGAAGCGGGTGGCGCTGATCACCAACCAGATGCTGGGCGAAGGGCACCAGCCGACCGCCGACGCCTTCGATTATGCCCGCCGGCTGCAGGACGACCATGGTTGCGAGGTGCTGATCGTCAACCCCAACGCCATGGCGGTGGAAGGCGAGAACGGCTTCGTTCCCGAATACAGCTACAACGTCACCGAGGAATATGACGGCGAGCAGACCCTGACCGCCTTCGGCGCCAAGGTCCGCATGCTGTCCTTCCCGCAGCCGCGTTTCGACGAGGAGAAGCTGACCGCCATCGTCGATGCGGTGCAGCGCTTCGATCCCGACGTGATCGTTGCCTTCGGCGGCTCCAACACGGTGGCCGATCTGTTCGCCCGCAGCCGGCCTGTGGTGTTCCTGCCGACCTCCAGCGGCCTGCCGCCCTCGCTCGCCACGCTTCTGCTGGGCTACGCCCCGGAGGACAGCGCCGCCGGCTGGCCGGAGGAGGCGCGGGCGCGCTTCCGTCCCTTCTTCTTCGGCTGGACCCTGCCGGATGCCGGTCCGGCGCGCAGCCGCGCCGATTTCGGCCTGCCGGCCGACGGGCCGCTCTATGTCGTCGTCGGCAACCGCCTGGATCAGGAGGTCGGACCGGAGTTCCTTGAGACGCTCGACCGCCTGCTCGACCGCGTGCCCGACGCCCACATCGCCTTCGCCGGCGCGGTGACCGACCTGCCGGGCCGGATCGCCACCGCCCGCAACGCGGCGCGGATGCAGGCGCTGGGAGATGTCGACGCCATTCGCGGGCTGTACGGCGTGGCGACCGCCTATCTGAACCCGCCGCGCCAGGGCGGCGGCGGCAGTGCGGCCTTCGCTCTGGCGGACGGGCTGCCGGTGGTGACCTATGCCCGGGGCGATGTCGCCGGGATCGTCGGCTCCGCCCTGACCGTTGCCGACGAGACGGCCTTCCTGGACCGCGCCGCGGCGCTTGGAGAGGATGCCGCCGCGCGGGCGCAGGCGGCGGAAGCGGCACGCACCCGCTTCGCCGAAACGGCCGACCGCGCGCGGTCGGTGGAAAAGCTGCTGGACTATGCCCGCGAGGCGCAGGAGCTGTACTGAAATCCGGCCCTTCCCCTGCCCCGGACAGACGTCCGCCCGGCCCCTGTACGAAGTAGACCTTCGTACGGGGGCCGGGCGGAATTGTTTCAGACGCTATCCGGCGGCGGAGGTCTCAGGCCGTCACTGATCGTACGTCCCGGCACCGACGATGTAACGGCCATCGCGGGTGACGTAGGAATGCTTGTGCTCGACCTTGTTGGTCTGGCGGTTCAGCCAGACATAGTCGATGACGGCGTTCGGCTTGTCCTTGGTCTCGGTGATCATCGCCTGGACGATGGGCTTGCCTTCCGCATCCTTCAGATCGGCGGCGTTTGATCCGGCCAGCTTCGGGTTGGCGCCGGAGGCGACATAGCGGCCGTCGGTGTCGAAGACAAACACATACAGCTCACCGCGGCGGAAGCTGCCCTTGGGGTCCTGAAAGGCCTTGGTCGCCTCGTCCGGCCCCTTGTCCTTCAGATAGGCGACGGCCTCGGCGACCAGCGACTTGGCCTGTTCCGGCGTGGCGTGATCGGCGGCGAAGGCCGGTGCGGTCAGCAGGGCCGCCGCGACGGCGACCAGGGATGCGGTTCTGCGAATCATGGATGACCACCTTGGAAGAGAGGAAGGGAGGGAAGGAGCCGACGATCCAGCAGGGGTCACTCCTCGTGCACGGTTTCCAGCCAGGAGCGGATCGACCACAGCGCCTCCTGCCCCAGCGCTTCACCGAACTGCGGCATGTAGGTCACGCCGTTGCGGATCGAGCCGTTGGTGACGCGCTCCTTGAACCACTCGTCGCCGGCATCCCCCTTCTCCAGGTAGCGCAGGTCGGGGGCGATGCCGCCGGACACCGCACCCAGCCCATGGCAGCGCGCGCAGTTCTGGTTGAAGGCGGACGAACCGATCTCGATGGCGCGCGGGTTGCCGCGGTAGGGATTGCTGTCCCGCCACTTCTCACCCAGCTTCTCCAGCCCGGTGGTGTCCACCGGCTGCGGGACGACATCGCCGTGTGCGTAAACCAGACCGGGAAGAGCGACGGCGCTGATCAGACCAATCGCGGCTGCAAGCCGAACAATCCGTGCATTCATGAGAAAGACGTTCCCTCTGTTTCTGGCCGCCCTGCGGCCTTTGCTTCGCATGAGCGGACGTTATCAGCAGTGGGACCTGTGAATAATTGGACTATGGTAGGACATAACCAAATCAATGCCTGAGATGACTATGGCAGGCGCAGACACGGGAATGGGCGGACCGGATCGCTCCGGCCCGCCTTCCTCCCGCCTGTCCGCGCCTGATATCAGGCCTTCGGCAGCTTGAAGACCCAGAGAGAGCCGCCCTGGTTGATGTCCTTCACCAGCTTGGCGACGTCGCCGCCCCACAGCGGCACCGCGCCGCCCCAGCCGGAGACGACGGCGACATACTGCTCGCCATCCATCTTCCAGGTGACCGGGCTGCCGACCACGCCGGAGCCGGTCTGGAACTTCCAGACCTCCTGGCCCGACTTGGCGTCGAAGGCCTTCAGATAGCCTTCCGGCGTGCCGGTGAAGACGAGGTTGCCGGCGGTGGTCAGCACGCCGCCCCACAGCGGGGCCGGGTTCTTGTATTCCCAGACGATCTTGCCGGTCTTCGGATCGACGGCGCGCAGCGCACCGATGTAATCGTCATACAGCGGCTTGATGGTGAAGCCGGCGCCGAGATAGGCCGCACCCTTCTTGTAGGTGATCGGCTCGTTCCAGATGTCCATGCCCCACTCGTTGGCCGGGACATAGAACAGCTCGGTCTGCGGGTTGTAGGCCATCGGCATCCAGTTCTTGGCACCCAGGAAGGCGGGGGCCGCGAAGACCGACTTGCCCTTGGCGTCATGCGCATCGCTGGTCGCCGGGGCGCCCGGACGGTTGTCGTCGTTGTAGATCGGACGGCCGGTCTCGATGTCGATGCCCTTGGCCCAGGTGATCTTGGTGACGAAGGGCGAGGCGTTGATCAGCTTACCGGTGTTGCGGTCGATGACGTAGAAGAAGCCGTTGCGGTCGGCCTTGCCGCCGGCCTTGATGACCTTGCCGTCCTTCTTCAGGTCGAAGGACACGAACTCGTTGACGCCGTCGAAGTCCCAGCCGTCATGCGGCGTGGTCTGGTAGTGCCACTTGATCTCGCCATTGTCCGGATTGATGGCCAGCGTGGAGGAGGTGTAGAGGTTGTCGCCCGGACGCAGGTGTGAGTTCCAGGGCGCCGGGTTGCCGGTACCGAAGAACAGCGTCTTGGTTTCCGGATCGTAGGTGCCGCCCAGCCAGGTGGCGCCGCCGCCGGTCTTGTACATGTCGCCGGGCCAGCTGGCGTTGGTCTTGCCGGTGACGGTCGACTCCTTGCCGTTCAGCGTGCCCATGTTGCCTTCGATGGTCGGGCGCTGCCAGACCAGCTCGCCGGTTTCGGCATCGCGCGCTTCGACCATGCCGATCACGCCGAACTCGCCGCCGGAATTGCCGGTGATGATCTTGCCGTCGATGATCAGCGGGGCGGCGGTGTTGGAATAGCCTTCCTTGTATTCCTGCAGCTTCTTGTTCCACACAACCTTGCCGGTCTCGCGGTTCAGCGCGACGAGGCGGGCGTCCAGCGTGGCGAAGTAGATCTTGTCCTTGTAGATCGCCGCACCGCGGTTCACCACGTCGCAGCAGGGCATGATGCCGTCGGGCAGGCGGTGGTTGTATTCCCACTTCTTGTGGCCGGTGCGGGCATCGACCGCATAGAGGCGGGAATAGGAACCGGTGACGTAGATGGTGCCGTCATAAATGATGGGCTGGGCTTCCTGCCCGCGCTGCTTCTCGCCGCCGAAGGAGAAGGACCAGACCGGAACCAGCTTCTTGACGGTGTCGGCGTTCAGGTCGGTCAGCGGGCTGAAGCGCTGGGCCTGCGGTCCCATGCCATAGGTCAGAACCGCTTCGGTGTTGGTGGCGCTCCTCAGCAGATCGTCGCTGGACGGGCCACCGGCGTCGGCGGCGAGGACGCCGGTGGCGCTGAACGCGGTCAGCGAGGCTGCCAGGGCGAGACTTGTAACCAGGCGCTTCATGTGCGGTTGCCTCCCAAAACTGATGATGACGGCACCGCCCGGGCAAGACCCGCCCGTTGCCGCCAGACGGGCGGGTCCGGCGGTGGCGAACGGAATCGGGGCGGTTTTTCAAGCTTTTGGCGGCCGGAGGGGCCGCGTCGCTCTACGATATTCGGCAGTGTAGACGGATGATCGGTCGGGTAAATTGTCGGATAGTAGCAGGCGTAAGCGTCAGTTCTCCTCCGGGTCAACGAGCCGTCAATTGACCCGCGGCAGACTTGCCTGCTCGATCCTTGGCCAGAGATGGGCGACGGAGCGGCGATACTCTTCGCGCAGCACGTCAAGCACTTGGAACCGCTCCGGAATCGGCAGCTCCAGCGCTTCGGCCATATCGAGGCCGGACTCCACGGCATGGCGCAGCGTGCCGTCGAGCCAGGTCAGCCAGTCGCGGGTCTGGGCGACGCAGGCCTTGTCGGGACGGATGTGGCCGTGGTTGGGCACCAGCAGCCGGATGTCCAGCGCATCGACCGCATCCAACTCCTTCAGCCAGTCGGCGACGGTGGCGTGCGGCGTGGTCGGGGTGCGGTCGCAGAACACCACGCCGCCGGTGAACAGCACGCCCGTCGATTCGTCCAGGATCATCAGGTCGGCGGCGGTGTGGCCGCTCAGCGGGATCAGCCGCAGTTGGTGGTCGCCGAACTTCACGGTCGAGCCATAGACCGGCTCCGTCGGCAGCGTCACCTCGGTTCCGCGCATCCAATCGCCGACCAGCCGGTACATGTTCTCGGCGATGCCGTTGCCCTCCTCCTGGATGCCGGCGATGGTGCCGGGCAGCGCCGCGACGGGCACGTCGGCGAAAGCCTGGTTTCCCAGCCAGTAATCCGGATGCAGGTTGCTGACGAAGACTTTACGGATCGGCTTCTCTGTGACCTTGCGGATGGCCGCGCGCATCTCCTCGCCATAGCGGCGGGACGGGCCGGTCTGAATGACGATCACCCCGTCGGCCGTGACGATGAAGCCGGAATTCAGGATGTTGCCGCCGTTGGCGCGGGTGAAATGCTTGGTGGAGCCTTCAAAGACGTAGGTGTCGGGGGCGATCCGCGTCGGCTTCAGATCGTAGGTCAGCGTCCCCGCGGCACATGCGCCACCCGACATCAGCCCGGCGGCCAGGACGGCGGCAAAGGCGGCGGACAGCACCAGCCGGCGCAACAGCGGCACGCTCATTGCCCGACACTCCACGGCTGCCCGACCGGTTTCAGCGACATCGCCGGCTTGGCGCCGGGCGGCGGCATCGGGATGGTCGCCCGGATTTCGCCGCCCTGGTTGTCCCGGCCACGCAGGATCAGCGCGGTGGCGTCCGGGGGCGGGCGGACATCCAGCGAAAAGACCGGATTCTCCGACACCGGCTCCAGGCTGTCGATCCGCGCCAGCGTCGGAGAACCGCCGGGGGTCTGCGCCTCCACCTGCAGGGTCTCGACGAAATAGGCCGGGATGCCGTCGACCAGCCCGGTGTCGTTGGGATGGCGGATGCGCAGCCGCAGCCGCGCCATCCCGTCGTCAGCCGCCGGCCACAGCCGGGCCTGCACCTCGCCGACATGGTCGGCCCAGTCCTTCTGGGCATAGGATGCCGGCGGCGCGCTGCACCCGCCGCCCGCCGCGTCGACCAGCACGCCGGAGACATGCCAGACCCCGTCGGCGGTGCGCGCCGCGCCGCGCACCGCGGTGGCCTGCTGGATCTTGATGCGCGTGGCGATGTAGGGCGCAGCAGTGCCGGGGTGGTAGCGCAACACCAGCGGAAAGGGGTTCAGGTCGGCAATCGCCACCATCTCAACCACCTGTCCCAGCGCCGTGGCGTCGACGGAGAGCGGCACCGCGCGCGTGTCTTCCGCGGCCGCCGGAGCGGTCACCTTGACGGCAGCGTCGAACACGACCGGAGCGCCGGCGAAATACTGGTCGCGCAATATGTCCCACATCACGGACTTCAGTGGATCGGACGGGGAGCTTGCGGCGAGGGCGGGTGCCGCGACGGCGAGCATCGCACAGGTAAGTCCCACATGGCGCAGCGCGTCTCTCATCCACCCCTCCCGACCCATACGGCAAACCGTTCGCTCGTCCCCGCCTCACTCCACCAGCGGCGGCGGCGTGTGGGTAACGCCGTAGGCGGCGAAGATCTTCGCCATCGTTCCGTCCTCGGTCAGCGCCGTCACCGCGTCGCCGATGCTGTAGGCGAGGTCGCGGGAATTCTCCTTGGTCGCCATGCCGATGTTCCAGCTGGAGGTCATCATGCCCGGCAGGGTCACGGTGGTGACCGGAAACTGCTCCATCCTGGCCCCGAGCGCCGCCTGCACTTGGCTCAGCGGCGCCAGCACCGCCGCCGCCTCGCCGGCGGTCAGCTTTTCGATGGCGGCCTCGGGCGTCGGGCAATGGATGATGCGGCTGCGCAGCCGGCCACCCTGCAAACCCAGCAGGAAGAAGTCGGGAACGCTGTCGATCTCCACCGCGATCGGTTCGTCCGGCAGGGTCGCCAGCACGGCGGAACGCACCCGCTGCGGATCGCGGGCGAGCGCGAAGACCTCCTGATGATAGGGGCCGAACAGCACCGCTTCCGGATTCATCAGGCCGAAGCGCTTGTCATAGGGGATGTGCATCATGATGTCGGCCAGCTCGCCGCCGAACAGGCTGCCGCGCCACACCGCCACGCGCAGATCGTCCGACACCGTCTCTCCGGGGATCTGCTCGTAGATGTCGGCCTTGACGCCCAGCTTCCCGGCAATCGCCCGCGCCAGATCGACGTCGATGCCGACCAGGGCACCGTCGCGCTGGAAGGAGAAGGGCGGAAACTCGCGATAGACCGCCACGCGCAGCCGCCCGCGCTCCATCACCTCGTCCAGCGGCCGGGCGGCAGCCTGTCCGACACCGAGCGTGGACGCAGCCCCGGCGGACGCGCAGCTTGCGGCCAGTCCGGACAGGAAACGGCGGCGGGTCACAATCGCCATGGCAGGTCCCGGCAGTGGTGGGTTCGTCAGGGAACGGGCTGGCAGGATAGCCATCGCTCCGCAGCGCCAATAATTGGACTTTCGTACAAGATACCCTCCGGCCCGTCCGGCCGTCCCCGGTCGGCGGGCCTCGGCCGGTGGCCCTGCCCACCCCGTCCCCTGTCCATGCTTCCATAGTCGCATTCCGGAGTTGTGGTTCGCCCGATAGGCTGTACTCCAAACTGTTGGCATTCCGACGGATACGATGACGAAGCTCCGCCTGCCCCGCCTTCTCAACAGCGTGTCGCTGGCGGCACTCGGCGCCCTGCTGCTGGCCGGGGCGCCCGGTGTCGGCACAGCCGCCGACGCCGTCGGCGAGATCCGCATCGGTTTCCTGTCGCAGACGCCCGAGCCGCCGCCCTCCGTCGCCAACCCGGACGAGCCGGCGGCCGACGACGGCTTGGCCGGAGCATCGCTCGCCATCGCCGACAACAACACGACCGGCAAGTTCCTGAAGCAGTCCTTCGTTCTCGACAGCGTGGAGGTTCCGCCGGACGGCGATGCCGCCGCCGCCCTGCGCGAACTGGCCGGCCGCGGCGACCGCTTCGTCGTCGTCGACGCGCCGGGTGCGACGGTGGAGGCGCTGTCGAAGCTGCCGGAGGCGCGCACCCTGCTTCTGCTGAATGCCACCGCGCCCGACGACGCCCTGCGCGGCAGCGCCTGCGCCGCCAACCTCATCCATGTGGCGCCCAGCCGGGCGATGCTGGCCGACGCGCTCGGGCAATATCTGGTGAAGAAGCGCTGGCCGCGCTGGTTCCTGGTCACCGGCCGCCGGCCGGAGGACAAGCTGTACGCCGACGCCGTCCGCCGCGCTGCCAAGCGCTTCGGCGCCCAGATCGTCGCGGAGAAGGATTGGACCGCCGAAAGCGACGTCAACCGCACCGCCGAATCCGAGATTCCGGTCTTCACCCAGGCCAAGGCCTATGACGTGCTGGTCGTCGCCGACGAGGTCGGGGAGTTCGGCGACTATCTGTCCTACCGCACCGCCGATCCGCGCCCGGTCGCCGGCACCCAGGGGCTGGTCCCCACCGTCTGGCACCGCACGCATGAGCAATGGGGGGCGGCACAGCTGCAATCCCGCTTCAAAGCGGCGGCAAAGCGCCCGATGACGGCGCGCGACCACAATGACTGGACCGCCGTCCGCGTCATTGGCGAGGCTGCCGCCCGTGCCCGCACCGCCGATCCCGACCGCCTGATCGCCTTCATCCAGTCGCTCGACTTCACCATGTCCGCCTTCCGCGGCGCACCGCTCAGCCTGCGACCCTGGGACGGGCAGCTGCGCCAGCCGGTGCTGCTGGCCGCCGACCGCTCGCTGGTGTCGGTGTCGCCACAGGAGGGATTCCTCCACCCGCGCACCGAGCTGGACAGCCTGGGCTACGACCAACCGGAAACGCTCTGCAAGACGCGAGGAAAAACCACGCCATGACCGCCGCCCGCTTCACCGGCATTTCCTTGGCCGCATTGATCGCCGCCACCCTGGCCTCCGCCGCCTCGGCCCAGACCATCTATGTGTCGAACGAGAAGGACAACACGCTGTCGGTGATCGACGGCAAGACCATGGCGGTCACCGACACCATCAAGGTCGGCAAGCGCCCGCGCGGCATCACCCTGTCCAGGGACGGCACCCAGCTGTTCATCTGCGCCAGCGACGACCACACGGTGCAGGTCTTCGACCTTGCCAGCAAGACGGTGGTCCACAACTTGCCGTCGGGCGAGGATCCCGAACAGTTCGCCCTCAGCCCCGACGGCAAGAGCCTGATCATCGCCAACGAGGACAGCAACATCGTCACCGTGGTCGACGTGCCGACGCGCAAGGTCGCCTTCCAGGTCGATGTTGGGGTGGAGCCGGAGGGAATGGATGTCAGTCCCGACGGCCGCTGGGGCGTCAACACCTCCGAGACGACCAGCATGGTCCACTGGATCGACATGGAAAAGCGCGCGGTGGTCGACAACACGCTGGTCGGCCCGCGCCCGCGCTACGCCCAGTTCACCAAGGACGGCTCGCAGCTGTGGGTGTCGTCGGAGATCGGCGGCACCGTCAGCGTCATCGACACCGCCACCCGGCAGGTCAAGAAGGTCGTCGATTTCCACATCAAGGGCGTCGCCAAGGACCGCATCCAGCCGGTGGGCGCCAAGCTGACCGACGACGGCCGCTATGCCTTCGTGGCGCTCGGCCCGGCCAACCATGTCGCGGTGGTGGATGCCAAGACCTTCGAGGTGAAGGATTACCTGCTGGTCGGCCGCCGCGTCTGGCATCTGGCGCTGACGCCGGACCAGAAGATGCTCTACACCACCAACGGCGTCAGCGGCGACGTGTCGGTGATCGACGTCGACAGCCTGAAGGTGACCAAGACGGTCAAGGTCGGCCGTTACCCCTGGGGCGTGGCGGTCAAGGGCTGAGGCACAGGAAGGGGAAGGCGGAATGACGGTGCCGGCATTGGAGGTCGAGGGGCTGCGCCACGGCTACGGCGGGAACCGCCTTGCGCTGGAGGATGTCGGCTTCCGCGTGATGCCCGGCGCTTTCACCTGCCTGCTCGGTCCGAACGGGGCGGGGAAGAGCACGCTGTTCGCGCTGGCCACCGGGTTGCTGCGGCCCAATGCCGGGCGGGTGCGCATCCACGGCCACGACATCGTGCAGGCGCCGGGCAAGGCGCTGGCGGAACTGGGCGTGGTGTTCCAGCAGCCCACCCTCGACCTCGACCTGACGGTCTTGCAGAATCTGCGCTATTTCGCCGCCCTGCACGGCATCGGCCGGCGCGAGGCCGACCGGCGGATCGAGACGGAACTGACCCGCCTGTCGCTGTTTGAACGGCGTGGGGAAAAGGTGCGGGCGCTCAACGGCGGCCATCGCCGGCGGGTGGAGATCGCCCGTGCCCTGCTGCATCGCCCGACCCTGCTGCTGCTGGACGAACCCACGGTCGGGCTGGACATCCCCGCCCGCCGCACCCTGATCCGCCATGTCCATGCCCTGTGCGCGGAGGACGGTATCGCGGTGCTGTGGGCGACCCACCTGATCGACGAGATCGATCCCGCCACCGACCATGTGGTGGTCCTGCATCGTGGCCGCGTCCGCGCCTGCGGACCGGTCGCCGCGGTGAATGCCGAAACCGGCTGCGCCAGCGTGGCGGAGAGCTTCGACCGGCTGACCGCTGCCCGACCGGCCGCAGATGTGGAGGCCGCGGCATGACCGGACGGCAGCTGAATGTCTGGGGAACCGCCTTCCAGGGAATCGTCGCGCGCGAGGTACTGCGCTTCATCCACCAGCGTGAGCGCTTCCTCGGCGCGCTGGTGCGCCCGCTGGTCTGGCTGTTCGTCTTCGCCGCCGGGTTCCGGGCGGCGCTCGGCATCGCCATCATCCCGCCCTACGAGACCTACATTCCCTACGAGGTCTACATCGTGCCCGGGCTGATCGGCATGATCCAGCTGTTCAACGGCATGCAGGGGTCGCTGTCGATGGTCTACGACCGCGAGATGGGCAGCATGCGCATCCTGCTGACCAGCCCGCTGCCCCGCGCCTTCCTTCTGGTGGCGCGGCTCCTGGGCGGGGTGGTGGTGTCGATCCTCCAGGTGGCGGCCTTCCTGCTGATCGTCAGGCTCTATGGCATCGACCTTCCGGTCTGGGCGCCGCTGACCGTGCTGCCGGCCCTGCTGTTGAACGGGCTGATGCTGGGGGCGCTCGGCATGGTGCTGGCCTCCACCATCCGCCAGCTGGAGAATTTCGCCGGGGTGATGAACTTCGTGGTTTTCCCCCTCTTCTTCCTGTCCTCCGCCCTTTACCCGCTCTACCGCATGGAGGAGGCCGGCCCGCTGTTGTGGTGGCTGTGCAGCCTCAACCCCTTCACCCATGGGGTGGAGTCGATCCGTTTCGCCCTTTATGGCCGGGTCGACGGGCTGGCGCTGGCGGTCGTCGCCGGATCCACCCTGCTGTTCGCAGCACTTGCGGTGCGCGGCTACTCGCCCGCGCGCGGCATGGGATCGCGGGCCCCGTCGGCAGCGGGGTGAGGTCTCAAGCTGCGTCGTGGAAGATGATGCCGGTTGTGTAGCGCTCGCCGGAGCGCACCGGGCTGACGCCATGCCGCTGCCGGACGCGGTAAATACCGCGGGTGCCCTGCACCGGGCGCTGATCGACCGCGAAGATCACCGCATCTCCCAGCCCCAGCGGCACGACGGTGGCGCGCGACTGCATGCGTGGCCGCTGCTCGGTCAGGACAAACTCGCCGCCGGTGAAGTCCGGTCCCGGTTCCGACAACAGGATGGCGACCTGCAACGGGAACACCGTCTCACCATACAGATCCTGGTGCAGGCAATTATAGTCGCCAGGACCGTATTTCAGGAGCAGCGGCGTGGGACGACGCTGTCCGGCCGCGTGGCAGCGCTCCAGGAACTCGGCGTGCTCCGCCGGATAGCGGGTGTCGAGCCCCATCGCGGCGGCCCAGCGGTTGGCCACCGGTGCCAGCCGCCGATAAAGCGGTGCGCGCAGCGCCGCGATCGGTTCCGGCAGCGGGTAACTGAAATATTTATATTCGCCTTTTCCAAAGCCGTGCCGCTCCATCACCACCCGGCTGCGGAAAGGACTATCCTGCCCATAGAGCCCCGCCAGTGCCTTGCAGGCTTCCCCGTCCAGCAGAGGCCCCACGACGGCATGGCCAACGGAGTCCAGCTCCATGCCGATGCGCGTCCAATCCAGAGTCTGCATCACCATCACCGCGTCGCCTCCTTGCGCTCGCGATCCAGCAGGTCCCGCTTGCGCTCCACGCCCCAGCGATAGCCGGACAGACCTCCATCCGACCGCACCACCCGATGGCAGGGGATCGCCACCGCCAATGGATTGGCCCCACAGGCCCGCGCCACCGCCCGCACCGCCGCGGGCTCGCCGATGGCGGTGGCGATCTCGGCATAGCTGGCGGTCCTGCCGGCGGGAATGGCGCACAGTGCCTGCCATACCCGCTGCTGGAAAGCGGTGCCGCCGATATCCAGCGGCAGGGTAAGGCCGGTCCCCGGTGCCTCGACGAACCCCACCACCTGCGCCACCATAACCTCGAAAGCCGGGTCGCCCCCGATCAGGTCCGCTTTCGGAAAGCGGTCCTGCAAATCGCGGAGCAGCAGGTCGGGATCGTCGCCGAGCAGGATCGCGCAGACCCCGCGCTCCGTCGCCGCCACCAGGATCGAGCCCAGCGAGCAAACGCCGACCGCGAAGCGGATCGTCTCCCCCGCTCCGCCCCTGCGGTAGCTGGTGGGCGTCATCCCCAGGCGCACTCCCGCGGTTTCGTAGAACCGTCCGGAGGATCCATAGCCGGCCTCATAGATCGCCGCGGTCACGCTGCCGGCCTGCTGCAGGGCATTGGCGACACGGGTGGCACGCTGCGCCTGGACATAGGCCCGCGGGGTAACCCCGGTCACCTGCTTGAAAATGCGGTGGAAATGGTGCGGGCTCATCCCCGCCGCGGTCGCAAGTTCGTCCAGCTGCGGCGCTTCCTCCGCCTCCTCGATCAGGCGGCAGGCGGCGGCGACCGCCCCGGCACGGCGGTCGCCCTGGCTCGGCCCATCCGGCCGGCAGCGCTTGCAGGGCCGGAAGCCTGCCCGTTGGGCCTCGGCGTTGGTGGCATAGAAGGCGACATTCTCCGGCCGTGCCGGCCGTGCGGCACAGCTTGGCCGGCAATAGACGCCGGTGCTGCGGACCGCATAAACGAACCGCCCGTCGGCGGCAGGATCGCGGCGGCGCAACGCCTCCCAGCGCTCCGCCTCGACATCGATGATTTCAGATGTGGCCGTATCGAGTGCGACTGTCATTTGTCCCTCTCTCTGCACGAACCTTACAGGTTCCGTGGGGTGATGAGGGAGCAGTCTGAGCCACCGGACAAACCGGTACACTCCGCCGCTTGCTTTTGAATTGCAAATGTACGGCCCGAACAGCGAAACGCCCCGTCTCTTTCGAGG
>NZ_LGQW01000015.1:5684433-5808795 GCF_003116035.1 Azospirillum sp. TSH64 | reverse complement strand
GATCGCCGCCGTCAGCGACGTCTTGCCGTGGTCGACGTGGCCGATCGTGCCAACGTTGCAGTGCGGCTTGTTCCGCTCAAACTTTGCCTTCGCCATCGCTTTGGTCTTTCGTTCCCGACGTTCCGGACGCACACAATGGCCCGGCCGAGATCGGTTTTCCGTGGCGCACGCGGGATTGGAGCGGGTGAGGGGAATCGAACCCCCGTCGTAAGCTTGGAAGGCTTCTGCTCTACCATTGAGCTACACCCGCAAGCATCCCGCCGGCGCGACCGTCCGGGGCAAACGCGATCACGGACAAGCCGTGGAAAGTAATGGTGGAAGGGGCTGGATTCGAACCAGCGTACGCGTACGCGGGCAGATTTACAGTCTGCTGCCTTTAACCACTCGGCCACCCTTCCAGTCCGCGGCCTGGCGATGCCCGCCGCGGAGTTCGGCAATATGCGAATTTTTCAGGCCTTGTCAACACGGGTTAAGCGGTTCACACCAGAAAAAATTCGGCAGCAGTCCGCTGCGGCCCCCTCCCCTTCTTCGTGGGTATCATGACGCGCTCCAGACATCCCGGTTCCGGCCCCTCCTCCGCCCGTCCCGCAGACCGCAATACCGACCGCAACGCCGACCGATCCGGCGGCCGGCCTCAGCCGGGCGCGTCTCCGCGGCAGGACGAAGGGGACGAGGGAGCGCGCGGCGGCCGCAAGGCGGCCAAGGGAGGACGGGGACCCGCGGCACGTGGCGTCCTTATTTACGGACTTCACCCGGTGGCCGCCGCCTTGACCAACCCCGAACGGCGCATCCATCGCCTGCTGGTGACCGACTCGGGCCGCGCCGCGCTGGAACCGGCAATTGCCGCCGCCCGCGCCCAAGGGCTGCAAAGGCCGGAGGCGTCGCCGACCGACCGGGTGGAGCTTGACAGGATGCTGCCGCCTGGTGCGGTGCATCAGGGCGTCGTCGTCGATGCCTCTCCCCTGCCCGATCTGGGCATCGAGGATCTGTGCAACGAGCTGGCGGGGGAAACCTCGGCGGTCATCGTGGCGCTCGATCAGGTGACCGACCCGCACAATGTCGGCGCCATCCTGCGATCCGCCGCCGCTTTCGGCGCCCGTGCGGTCGTGGTGACCGAGCGCCATGCTCCCGAGACGACCGGCGTTCTCGCCAAGAGCGCTTCAGGGGCCTTGGAGGCGGTGCCGCTGATCCGCGTCACCAATCTGGCCCGGGCTCTAACGGATCTGCAACAGAACGGCTTCTGGTCGGTGGGGCTCGCCGAATCGGGACCGTCGACGCTGGCCAAGCTGAATTTGACCGGAAAGACGGTGCTGGTGATGGGCGCGGAAGGCAGCGGCCTGCGCCGGCTGACCATGGAGCGCTGCGACACGATCGCCCGGCTGCCGACAGGCGGACCGGTCGGCAGCCTCAACGTCTCGAATGCCGCCGCGGTGGCACTCTACGAGGTCGCCCGCCTGCGTGAGTGATCGCGCCCCGCAACACCATCGTGGTCAAGTGCTTGTTTACGCGGAAAAGGGGCGCTAAGGTGTGCGTCCCGCAAGCGGCGGGCGCCGGATTAGCTCAGCTGGTAGAGCAGCTGATTTGTAATCAGAAGGTCACGGGTTCGATTCCTGTATCCGGCACCAGATTTTCAACGGCTTAGCGCACCCCGCGCTAGGCCGTTTTGCTTTCTGGGAAAAAATCGGTCGGTTGCCATTCCGCTGAGGCGGGTTCAAGCCGCCGACATGACGGGCTCATCGGACTTTGGGGCCGTCCAATCGCTTGGAGGCGTGCGCAGAGCAGTCTTCTTTTCTGTCACTCACCGCCCAGCCATTGTGGCGTTTCTGCCAAGCATCCGCCATCGGCGCGCCCCTCAGGCGCCCATCCGGTTGCAACCAGAGGGCTTTCCGACTCTCTGCGGTCACGGGCAAGGCAACGCACACCGGGAAGCCTTGCCGGCCCGTCGCGGTAGGGTTGCACTGTTCCCGCATAGGTCTGGATACGGCACCCGATCTGGGGTATATCCCATGCCGCTCTGGACCGAAATGCCGCTTGAATTTGGAGTTCCGGACCCACAGGCGCGCAGCAGGGATGGCATAAGGGTGGATGATGGTTTTCAGCTCTATCGTATTTATCTTTTATTTTTTGCCAATTTTTATCTTTTGCTATTATTCCCTGCCCTTGAAGCACGGGACGCTGCTTTTCTTCAGCCTGGTTTTCTATGCGTATGGCGAGGTGATCTATACCTACGTCATGCTGCTGTCGATCCTCGTCAATTATGCCTTCGGGTTGTGGATCGCCGGCCAGGAAGGGCGTGGCCGCAAACTCGCCATGGGTGCCGGCGTCGTCGTCAACCTGGGCATTCTCGTCTATTTCAAATATCTGGGCTTCTTCTACGAGATGGTGGCCGCGGTTTTCCCCAACCTGCTGTCGGGACCGCCGCAGGTGCATCTGCCGCTCGGCATCTCGTTCTTCACCTTCCATGCGCTGTCCTACCTGATCGACGTCTACCGCCGGCAGGTTCCGGTCGAGCGCAGCCTGATCTATGTCGCCGTCTACATCACAATGTTCCCGCAGCTCGTGGCGGGACCGATCATCCGCTTCCACGACATCCGCGACGAGATCCACAACCGCAGGGTCAGCGCCGGGCTGTTCGCCGAGGGAATTCAGATCTTCGTGATCGGCCTCGCGCAGAAGGTGCTGATCGCCAACACGGTTGCGGTGGCGGCGGACCAGATCTTCGCGCTCGACCCGACGGGACTGAGCCTGCCGATCGCCTGGCTGGGAATCGTCTGCTACACCCTGCAGATCTTTTTCGATTTCTGCGGCTATTCGACCATGGCCATCGGGCTGGGGCTGATGATCGGCTTCCATTTCCCGCTGAACTTCAACTATCCCTACATCGCCCAGTCGATCACCGAATTCTGGCGCCGCTGGCACATCTCGCTGTCGATGTGGTTCCGTGACTATCTCTACATCCCGCTGGGCGGCAACCGCGCCGGTC
This sequence comes from Azospirillum sp. TSH64, assembly GCF_003116035.1. GTDB lineage: Bacteria > Pseudomonadota > Alphaproteobacteria > Azospirillales > Azospirillaceae > Azospirillum. Next base: position 5,805,812 of record NZ_LGQW01000015.1, on the reverse strand, counting down.
CGCTGGCCACCTACCGCAACCTGCTGATCGTCTTCTTCCTGTGCGGCCTGTGGCATGGCGCCAGCTGGACCTTCGTGGTCTGGGGCCTGTGGCACGGCGCCTTCCTGGTGTTCGAGCGGCTGGGCGTCGCCCGGATGCTCGACCGGTCGGCGCCGGCGGTCCGCCATGTCTACACGCTGCTGGTGGTGATGATCGGCTGGGTCTTCTTCCGCGCCGACACGCTGGGCCATGCCTGGATCTTCCTGAAGGCCATGGCCGGCGCCGGCCATCCCAGCCCTCTGGCGCCGCATGTCCTGCAGTTCCTGACGCCGGAAACCGTCACCGCCCTGGTCATCGGCGCGGTCGCCGCGACGCCGCTGCTGGGCCGGCTGGTGCGGGGCGGGCTGGATGCGGTGCGGAACGCGACCGGCGGGCGCATGCTGGTCGGCACCGGCGAGGCGCTGTACCTCGCCGGCTTGCTCGGCATGTTCGCGCTGGCGGTCATGAGCCTCGCGGCCGGCACCTACAACCCGTTCATCTACTTCCGGTTCTGACCATGCGAGCGATGTCTCTCGGGATCGTGCACAGCACGCTGTTGCAGAAACTGTGCATCGGGATTTTCCTGGCGCTCCTGCTGCTGCCCATGATCGGCCAGACGCTGTCGGTCGGGACGGGCGTGACGGCGACCGAAATGCGGGCGCCGAACGAGCTGCCCGACCTGCCCGCCACCTTCGACGAGTTTTCCGTCCTGCCGCAGCGCTTCGAGGCGTGGCTGAAGGACCATTTCGGTTTCCGCAACGATCTCGTCCTCGCCAACAACTTCATCCGGGTCAAGGTGTTCGGGCAGAGCACCTCGCCGCTTGTCGTGCTCGGCCGGAACGGCTGGCTGTTCTATACGGGCGAGCATGCGCTCGAGCAGACGCGCGGCATCGACCGCTTCTCGCCGGAGGAGCTGGACCGCTGGATCGACGTGATGGAACGGCGGCAGGCATGGCTGGCGGAGCGCGGCATCCCCATGCTGATGGTCGCGATCCCCAACAAGGAGCGCGTCTATCTCGAGGATCTGCCGGCCTGGGCCACCCAGGTGAACCCGGAAAGCCGGATGGAGCAGATCGTGCGCCGGCTGGCGGAACGTCGCTCGCCGCTGGTGTTCAAGGACATGACCGCCGACCTCGTCGCCGCGAAGAAGAGCATGAAGGTCTATCTCCAGGCCGACACGCACTGGACGGGCGATGCCGCCTTCGCCATCGGCTATCGGCGGATCGTGGAGTGGATCAAGACGGTCCGCCCTGATTTCACGCCGCTGACGCCGGCCGACATGAAGCAGGTCCACGTCATGCGCCAGGGCGTCGACCTCGACCTCGCCCGCATGCTGGGATTGGCCGCGGTTTATCAGGAAGAGGAGGTCCGCTACGAGTCCCTGAGGCCGCCCAAGCTGCGCGCCAACGACGTCTCGATGCCGAACGGCATCGTGCAGAACATCCTGCGCGCCGATCTGCCGACGGCACCCAGCGTGGTGTGGTTCCGCGACTCCTTCACCATCCCGATGTTCCCATACATCGCCGAAAGCTTCAGCAAGGCGGTGGTGACGGAGCACAAGGGACTGCGCTTCGACAAGGCGTTGATCGAGGCGCAAAAGCCGGATGTCGTCGTCTACCAGTTCGTCGAACGCTCGCTCAACAACCCCGTCCCGGCGGAGTGAACAGGGGTAGGCCGGGAGCTTACCCTCACCTTTTCCAAGTTCTGTCAGTCAGGTTTCACCGCCAGCCTGCGCCCCGGCCCTGACGCGGACGGGCCCTGCCCACGACGAAGATCAGGCCGAGCAGGGCCCCGCCGCATCCCACGAATGCCAGCATCAGTCCGGCTCCAAAGGTCGGGGGCATTTCTCCGCTGATGGACCCGTCGGGCAGCACCGTCGGAGGCAGGCAGCACAGGGCAATCGCCGCCACTGCACTGCCGCCGGCGATCAGGATCGCGCAGCAGGCCCAATAGAGCCGCCGCCATCCGCGGGCGCGGACCGCCAGGACCGTGGCCACGAGCAACAGGGTCACCGCAATCGCCGGGATGACGAACGCCAACAGCGTCAGGCCGGTGTCGGGCATCGGGCGCTCCCATGGCGTTGAGTGGTCGGGCCGGGTCTTACGATCGCCGATAAGCCCACCGATATGCCCCGGCGGGGAACCCCCGGCAGGACGCGGCGGTTGGAGAAGGCATCGGAATGCCCCTCACAGCAGTTTGCGCGAAAGGCCGACCATGACCAAGCCCCATCCCGAGTCGGGTGACCGGACGCCGACCACCCCCAGCGCGGAAGCGAATCGGATGCGCGCGGACATCGACCGCGGCCTGACCGGCGACAAGGTTCCCGCCACCGATCCCGCCGCGGCGCCGCTCGGCACCGACGACGAAGCCGCCGGCACCACCCCGCCGCACGGTATCTCCCGCGATGCGGTCGTTCCCGCGAACCAGCGCATGCCGCCGGGGCAGAAGAAGGGCGGCGACACGCTCGATACCTGATCGGACATCCCGATCCGCAGACGGCAGAAAGCCCGGCCGGGTGCTCCCCGGCCGGGCTTTCTTGCAATCCGGCAGCGTCCTGCCGTTGGCTCTTGGAAACCGTTGCTTAGAAATAGCGCTCCGGAATGCGGACCACGTCGTCCGGCATCACCGAGGTGGTGATCGGGGCCTTGCGGATTTCCTTCTTGGGATCGCTGCCGCGGGTGATGAGGACGTAGTCCTCCTTGGCGCGGTAGGTGTAGCCGCCGGCCATCGCCACCGCCGACAGGGCGGTCATGCCGTTGACATACTGGTACTGGCCGGGGTTGCGCACCTCGCCCAGGATGAAGAAGGGGCGGTGGTTCAGCACCTCGACGCTGACCTTCGGATCCTTCACATAGCCGGCGGACAGCCGGGTGGCGATTTCCTTCTCCAGGTCCCGGGTGTTGCGGTCCTTGGCCGAAACCTCGCCGATCAGCGGCATGGCAACCTTGCCGGTGCCGTCGACGCGGAATTCGCCGGACAGCTGCTCTTCGCCGAACACGATGACGCGCAGCGCGTCACCCGGGCCGAGACGGTATTCGCCGATCTGACCGGCGCTGGCGGTCTCCATCGGCGCGTCGTTGCCGCCGGCACAGCCGACCATGGCAACGGCGAGCGCGGCCAACCCGATCCCCTGGCCCAGCGCACGGATCACCTGACGTCGATTCATCCCTAAACCCTTTCCCTGGCTGGTGGATGCCTGCCACAGCGCCGGTCCGGCCCGTTCGACGGATCGGTTCCGAGAAACCGATCCATCCGCCGGCCGCCTTGCAGCGGCGCCCTTTGGTCACGCACCTGAATTCGGGTGGAGACTAGCAACTCGCAAGCGCTTGGGAAAAAGTGGAGAGGAATTACCGCCTTCGGATCTGTTCAGTACATCGCCATCGATCATAAGAGCAGGCATAAGAAAAGGGCGCCCGTCATAGGACGGACGCCCTGCCCTGTTCAGCGGAACCTTTAGGACCTTTGGCCGGGACTTTCCCGGCCGGCCGATCCGATTCCGGCGGATTACCTGCTGGATTACATCTGGGCGCCGAGTCGCAGATAGATCAGGTTGTCGCTGTACTCGGCGGAGCTGATGTTGGAATTGCGCTTTTCGTAGGTATAGCCGCCGGTCAGATACAGGTTGCGGTTCATCTGGTAGGTGCCGCCGACGCCGGCCGTATAGACCTTGTCGTTGCGGTCGTTGCCGTTGAAGTCGTCCTGGCGGTATTGCAGGCGGCCGTTCAGCACCAGCGAGCGCAGCAGCTCGTGGTCGACGCCCAGCGCGACCAGGGTGCGGGTGTAGCTGGAGGCGGTGCCGAAGCCGGGGCTGGCCGACGTCTCACGCACCTGGCGGCTGGCGGTGGCGCTGATGCCGGTCAGCTGGGTGACCGCCCAGTTCACGCGCCCGCCGAAGGACAGGCCGCTGAAATCCTCCAGCCGCGAATCCTTGTAGTTGCGGACGAGGTAGCCGGCGAAGACCTCGCCGGTGATCAGGCCGGTCAGGTCGGTGGCCAGACCGCCCACCACCTCGTAGCCGTCCGAGTCGCGGTCGAGGCCGAAGGCGTCGCGGTCGTTCTTGTGGCGGGTCCAGGAATAGGTGCCCTGGACGAAGGCCTCGTAGCCCTCGATGAACTCGTAGCCGACACGGCCGACCGATGCATATTCCCAGCGGTCGCGGTCGCCCTGGCGGGCGACGCCGCCGCCGATCAGGTCGACGTCGTCATAGGAGATGTACTGGGCCGAACCGGAAACGCGGGCGCGCAGGCGGTTGAAGCGCTGGGTGTAGCCGGCCTCGCCGCCGCTGGTGAGGAAGGTCACCGGCTCGGCATAGCCCTGCAGGCTGTTGATGTCGCCGCGGCCTTCGTGATTGCGGCGGTGGAACAGCTGGCCGTCCAGCGCGCCGCCCTTGTTCACGTCGAAGCGGCCGTCGGCCTGCACGGCATAATCCGTGTAGTTTTCGCCGGAATGGTCGCTGTAGCGGCCGGCATCGGCCGAGGCCGAGAAGTTCAGCGCGTGGGCCGAGAAGTCCGACTTGATGTCCAGCCGCGGCCGGACCGTCCAGATGACGTCGTCCTCGTGGTTGTCGCGGGTGGCGTAGACGTTGGTGTCATAGGTGGCGCCGGCTTCCACCCGCGGCAGGAACAGGAAGGAGCCGGCGCGCAGCCCAAGCTGCTCCAGCTCCGGCCGGCGGCGCTCCAGCACGGTTTCGCCACGCTGCAGGTCGTCCTGGGCGGCGGCGGGAAGCGACGTCAGCCCGGTCGAGGCGAGAGCGAGGGCGAGAAGGGAAAGGGTGCTGGTCTTCATGGAGTCACCGCGCTTGGCTGGGTTCGGTCGGCTCACTGGGCCGGGGGTCCGGCTCCTTGGTGGGAGGCGCGCCGCCGCCGGTCTTCGGCCAGAACCCCGGCCGGGACCGCTGCGGACGCATCCTCGGCAAAGACACAACAAACCGTGCTTCCCACGCAACAGTGAAGCCCATGCACCGCTGCTTTTGCCGGCCCCTGTGGTGTGGCCGCAACAAAAAGCTGCCGGCCGGTCACTGTGGCCTGAAGCGGTGGTCTGCTTGATTCCAGCGTCTTTTTCAAATGGTCCTAAGATGAAGGTCATAGAGCAACGAGGCGAAGCCGATGGCGCAACAGGGCTCGTGCTTTGGAACCGCCCGCCCGGCGGCGGGTTGTTCATCACGTTTCTTGATCCGCAAAGGTGCCGCATGACCCGCCGACTCGACACACCGCCCCCGCCGCCCTCGACCAAGCGTCCGCCCGACGCCACCACCCCGCCCTACACGCCGGGCGGCGTTACTCCTCCCGAAAAGGACGATGCCGTCAGTCCGGCCGAAAAGACCGCTCCGCCCGACAGCTATCCGCCCAAACGGACGCCCTGACCAAAAGCAGCCGGTGAAGTGCGGCGGCGGCGGAAGGGTATCGCGCCGCCGCGGCCATGAATCAGTGGCGCATACTCTCCGAATTGCGACAGAATCCGTTCGCAGCTTATTTTCAGGCTTGCGACGCTTCTTTTGTTGCGCAAGCGATGACATTCGCATTCCTGTGGCTCTATGCCGCATCTGCGAAGATTGCACTGCGCCCATTGTGTTTTCTACCCTTTCCATGAGGAACGCATGATGGACGCATCGGATGGTGACAGGCGGGAAACGCCGCGCCATCCCTGCCCACGCAGCCGGGAGCGGCGGTCCGTGTCCGCCCCAGCCTTCGCCCCGGACCGAAGGCGGGCGCGAACCACGGGCCCGTTGACATGGACGACTTCGGACGACTGCCTCCCGGCGATTACCAGTTGGCCGGCCAGGTTCACCACCGCCTTCGCCGCGCCCATCAGCGAGCCTCGGCGATCTTCATCGAGGTGATCGGCGACCAGCTGCTGACGCCCACGCAATGGGGGGCGCTGGCCACGCTGCATGCCGAAGGCCCGCTGTCGCAGAACCAGCTTGGCCGCCTCACTTACATGGATCCCGCCACTACCCAGGGCGTGATCCTGCGGCTGGTGGAACGCAACCTGGTGGAACGCCAGCCCGACCCGCAGGACCGCCGCCGCACCAGCGTCCGGCTGACCCGGATCGGCCAGGCCCTGGTCATCGATTTGATGGCGAATGCCGCCGCCGCCCACGAGCAGACGCTGGCCCCGCTGAGCGAGGAGGAGCGGGTGCAGTTCATGTCGCTGCTGGCCCGCCTGATGTAGGCAGCACCCCGAGAGGGCAGCCGAGGAGGGGCACGGGCGGGAAAATCCCGATCAGTCGGTGACTTTTGCGCCGGGTTTGCTATGAACGCGGTGTGTTGCGTCGCACCGCGACCGGACACGCCGCTGGTCTCTTACGAACCGGGGTCCCCGCAGGATGAAGCACCGCCACCCGACCGCCTCGCCGCTGGCGAAGCTCCTTCGCCCCGCCGCTCTGGGCGCCACCCTGTCAATCGCGATTGCAGCGGCGGCTCTCACTGCCGGCCCAGCCGCGGCCCAGTCGGCGAAAGAGCCGGTGAAATTCTCCGGCGCACCCGTGCGGGTGGGCGAGATCAACAGCTACACCGGCCTGCCCGCCTTCACCATTCCCTACCGCCAGGGCTGGCAGCTGGCGCTGGAGGAGATCAACGCCGAAGGTGGCGTGATCGGCTGCTGCGAGCTTCAGGTCGTCTCGCGCGACGATGCCGGCAAGCCCGACGACGCGGTGCGCGTCGCGCAGGAACTGGTGACGAACGAGGCGGTCGACGTGCTGGCCGGGACCTATTTCTCCCACATCGGGCTGGCGGTCGCCGATTTCGCCGCGCGCAACAAGATGCCCTTCGTCGCGGCCGAGCCGCTGACCGACGCCATCACCTGGTCGAAGGGCAACCGCTACACCTTCCGGCTGCGTCCCAGCACCTACATGCAGGCGGCCATGCTGGTGGAAGAGGCGGCGAAGCTGCCGGCCAAGCGCTGGGCCACTGTCGCCCCCAACTACGAATACGGCCAGTCGGCGGTGGCGTGGTTCAGGCAGCTGCTGAAGGAAAAGCGCCCGGACGTCGAGTTCGTCGCCGAGCAGTGGCCGGTGCAGGGCAAGCTGGAGGCCGGGCCGACTGTGCAGGCGCTCGCCGCCGCCAAGCCCGACGCCATCTTCAACGTCACCTTCGGTGCCGACCTCGCCAAGTTCGTGCGCGAGGGCGAGGGCCGCGGCCTGTTCCGCAACCGCAAGGTCGTCAGCCTGTTGACCGGCGAACCGGAATACCTTGAGCCGATGAAGGACGAGGCGCCGGAAGGCTGGATCGTCACCGGCTATCCCTGGGACCAGATCGACACGCCCGCCCACAAGGCCTTCGTCGCCGCCTACACCGCGCGCTTCAAGGAGTCGCCCAAGGCGGGGTCCATCGTCGGCTACATCACCATGAAGGCGGTCGCCGCCGCGATCACCAAGGCCAAGTCGGCCAACGCGGAGCCGATCGTCGATGCGCTGGCCGGCCTGACCATCGACAGCCCGGTCGGCCCGGTGACCTTCCGCGCGTCCGACCACCAGGCGACCATGGGCGCCTATGTCGGCACCACGACGGTGAAGGACGGCCGCGGCACCATGAAGGACTGGCGCTACGCCGACGGTGCCAACTACCTGCCGCCCGACGACGCGGCGCGCAAGATGCGGCCGGCGGAGTAAGGCGCCCGGTTTCCGGCGCCTCCCCCCATGTCCTTCCTGCTCGTCCAGGCCCTCAGCGGGCTTGCGACCGCGGCGACGCTGTTCCTGGTGTCGTCGGGGCTGACCATCGTGTTCGGCGTGACGCGGATCGTGAATTTCGCGCACGGCTCCTTCTACATGGTCGGCGCCTATGCCGGCTGGTCGCTCATCGAGCGGTTCGGCGGCACGCCGGCCGGATTCTGGGGTTCGGTCGCCGCCGCGGCGCTGGCGATGGGCGTGCTGGGGGCGGCGATGGAGATCGGGCTGCTGCGCCGGCTCTACCGCTCGCCGGAACTGTTCCAGCTGCTGGGCACCTTCGGCGTCGTTCTGGTGGTTCAGGATCTGACCGCCTGGGCCTGGGGGCCGGAGGATCTGTTGGGCCGCCGCGCGCCGGGGCTGAAGGGCTCCATCGACATCCTCGACCAGCCTTTCCCGCTCTACGACCTCGTTCTGATCGGGCTGGGGCCGCTGGTGCTCGGGCTGTTGTGGCTGCTGTTCAACCGCACCCGCTGGGGCACCCTGGTGCGTGCGGCGACGCAGGACCGCGAGATGACCAGCGCGCTCGGCGTCGATCCGGCGCGGCTGTTCACCGGCGTGCTGTTCCTGGGCTGCGCGCTGGCCGGGCTGGGCGGCGCGCTGCAGGTTCCGCGCGAATCGGTGACCTTGCAGATGGACATGGCCATCGTGGTCGAGGCCTTCGTCGTCGTCGTGGTCGGCGGCATGGGCAGCCTGACCGGCGCTTTCCTCGCCTCGCTGCTGATCGGGCAATTGCAGGCCTTCGGCATCCTGGTCTTCCCGCAGATCACGCTGGTGATCGTCTTCCTGTTCATGGCGGTGGTTCTGGTGCTGCGCCCGCACGGCCTGCTCGGCCGGGCCGAGGAGGTGCCGCCGACCGCACCCGCCACCGTTACCGTGCCGCTGTCGGCCGGCCGCCACGCCGGGCCGTGGGCGCTGGCTTTGCTGGCACTTCTCGCCGCGGCGCCCCTGGTCGCCGGCGATTACGCGCTGATCCTGCTGACCGAGGTGGTGATCCTCGCCTTGTTCGCCGCCAGCCTGCATCTGCTGATCGGGCTGGGCGGGCTGGTGTCCTTCGGCCATGCCGCGTGGTTCGGGCTGGGCGCCTACGGTTCGGCCCTGCTGGTCAAGCATCTGGGGGCACCGATGCCGCTGGCGCTGGCCGGGGCGCCGGTCCTGGCGGGGCTGGGGGCGCTGGTGGCGGGCTGGTTCTGCGTGCGGCGGTCGGGGCTGTATTTCGCCATGCTGACGCTGGCCTTCGCCCAGATCGTCTGGTCGATCGCCTTCCAATGGTATGCGGTGACCGGCGGCGACAACGGCATCCTCGGCGTCTGGCCGCCGGCCTGGGCGGCGGGCAAGGCGACCTATTACTGGCTGACGCTGGGCTTGTGCGGCGGTGCCTTGTGGCTGCTGCGCCGGGCGGCTTTCGCCCCCTTCGGCTACGCGCTGCGGGCCGGGCGCGACTCGGGGCTCCGTGCCGAATCGGTGGGCATCGACGTGCGCCGCTTCCAATGGATGGCCTTCGTGCTGGCCGGCACCGCGGCTGGGCTGGCCGGCGGTCTCTATGCCTTCGCCAAGGGCAGCGTCTTCCCCACCCTGCTGGCGGTGCCGCAGTCGGTCGACGCGCTGGTGATGGTGCTGATGGGCGGCATCCAGACCGTCGCCGGCCCGCTGGCCGGTGCGCTGGTGTTCCATCTGCTGGAGTCGGAGGTGATGAGCCTGACCGACTGGTGGCGGCTGGTGCTGGGCCTGATCATCGTCGCGCTGGTGCTGGTCTTCCCCAAGGGGATCGTCGGCTTCCTCTCGGGCATCAGGAGGCGGGCATGAGCGGGCTGGTGGTGCGCGACCTGCAACGCTCCTTCGGCGGGGTGCAGGCGGTGGGCGGCGTGTCCTTCACCCTGCGTTCCGGCGACCTGCTGGCGCTGATCGGTCCGAACGGCGCCGGGAAGAGCACCTGCTTCAACCTGCTGAACGGCCAGTTGCGTCCCGACTCGGGCTCGGTCAGGCTGGACGGCACCGAACTGGTCGGGCTGCCGCCGCGGCGCATCTGGGCGCTGGGGGTCGGGCGCACGTTCCAGATCACCGCGACCTTCGCCTCGATGACGGTGGCGGAGAATGTGCAGATGGTCCTGCTGTCGCGCGCCCGCCGGCTGTTCGGGCTGTGGCGCCCGGCAGCCGCCCAGTTCCGCGAACCGGCGCTGGCGCTGCTGGACCGCGTCGGCATGGCGGCACAGGCCGACCGGCCCTGCGGCGTGCTGGCCTATGGCGACGTCAAGCGGGTCGAACTGGCGATGGCGCTGGCGAGCGAGCCGACCGTGCTGCTGATGGACGAGCCGACCGCCGGCATGGCGCCCGCGGAACGGCTTGCCCTGATGGCGCTGACGGCGGAGCTGGTGCGCGAGCGCGGGCTCGCCGTGCTGTTCACCGAGCATGACATGGATGCCGTCTTCGGCCACGCCACCCGCGTGCTGGTGCTCGACCGCGGCCGGCTGATCGCGGAGGGTCCGCCGGATCAGGTGCGCGCCGACCCGCGCGTGCAGTCCGTCTATCTGGGAGGCGAGGCGTGAGCGAACCCCTGCTGACGGTCGACGGCCTCCAGGCCTGGTACGGCCGCGCCCACATCCTCGACGGCATCGCCCTGACGGTCGGGCGGGGCGAGGTGGTGGCGCTGATGGGGCGCAACGGCGCCGGCAAGACCACCACGCTGAAGGCGATCATGGGGCTGGTCGAGCGGCGTGCCGCGACCCTGCGTTTCGACGGCCGCGACCTGTCCGCCCTGCCCGCCCACCGCATCGCCCGGCTCGGCGTCGGCTATGTGCCGGAGGATCGCCGCATCTTCGCCGACCTGACGGTGGAGGAAAACCTGGAGGTCGGCCGCCAGCCGCCCCGCCCCGGCGCCCCGGCCTGGACGCCGGAGAAACTGTTCGCGCTGTTCCCCAACCTCGCGGAGATGCGCGGACGCCGCGGCACCCGGATGAGCGGCGGCGAGCAGCAGATGCTGACGCTGGCCCGCACGCTGATGGGCAACCCGTCGCTGCTGCTGCTGGACGAACCGTCGGAGGGCCTGGCGCCGCTGATCGTCAAACAGATGGCCGAGGCGGTGCGGCGGCTGAAGGCGGAGGGGCTGTCGGTGCTGCTGTCCGAACAGAGCCTGTCCTTTGCCTCATGGGTCGCCGACCGCGCCTGCGTCATCGAAACCGGCCGGCCGCGCTGGACCGGCCCGATGACGGAGCTGATGGCGGATGACGGGGTGAGAGCGGCCTATCTGGCGGTGTGACCGCCCCCTCCCCTTAACCTCACTGACCCGCGACGCTGAGGTCCATCACCGATTTCGGATCCAGCGCCTTGTCGACCTGACCTTCGGACTGCCAGAACTTCACCTGATTGACGATGTCGTCCACCAGCAGGCGGGCCTGCGGATCGACATAGGGCAGGCCGGCGGCGACGATGTCGGGCTTCTGCTTGGTGGCGTCGGCGATGATGCCCAGAAGCTCGTCATAGCCGGGGCCCTTCACCAGATTGCCCGAGGCGTCCTTGCCGTTGAAGGCGGCGTGGTATTCGGCCAGCGCGGTCTTGTAGGCGCGGACGAACTTCTCGACCAGCGGACGGCGGTCCTTCATCGTCTTCGGCGCGGTGAACAGGGCACCGAGCTGCCAGGGCGTCTCGTCGCCGACCCAGCCCAGCATCTTGCCGGCACCGTCGGCCACCAGTTGCCGCGACACGGTGGAGGGCGCGATGATGGCGTCGACCTGCCCACCCTTGAAGGCGGCGACCATCTTCGGCACGTCCTGCAACGGCACCATGGTCACGTCCTTGACCGTGAAGCCGTGCTTCTGCGCCAACAGCCCGATCATGTAGTGGAAGGTCGAGCCGACGGTGGTGATGGCGACCCGCTTGCCCTTCAGGTCGGCCGGCGACTTCAGCCCGGCATCATAGGCGGCGTTTGTCGCGAGATAGGCACTGAGGGGGAAGCCCGGCTCGTCGCGGCTCTGCGCGGCGATGATGGTCACGGCCCCCTTGGAGGCGAGGTTGTAGAAGCCGGCGGTCAGGCCGGTGACGCCGAAATCGGCATCACCCGAGGTGACGGCGACCGGAACCTGCTGGGCCGAGGTGAACATCTTCAGCTCGACGTCCAGCCCCTCCTTCTCGAAATAGCCCTTGGCCTTGGCGATGAAGATCGGCCCGGAGGAGGACAGCGCCAGCACGCCGACCGTCGCCTTCTCCAGCGGCTGCGCCAGCGCGGCGGACATCAGGGTGCCGGCGGCGAAGGCGGCGCCAGTGGTGGCGATCAGGGCACGCCGGGTGAGGCGGGCCAGGGTCATGGCGGCGGTCATGGACGGAAATCCTCCCGATGGATGGTTCGGTTTCTTGGGAAAAAGCCGGTCAGCGCCAGTTCAGCAGGCGCCGTTCAAGCTGCGACAGCACGGTGCCGATGGCGAGCCCCAGCAGTGACAGCACCAGCACGCCAGCCAGCAGCGTGTCGGTCTGCATCAGATTGCCGGCCATCAGCACGAAGGCGCCGATGCCGTATTCGGCACCGATCATCTCCGCTGCCACCACCAGGATCAGCGCGATCGACGCGGTGATGCGGAAGCCGGCCAGGATGCCCGGCAAGGCGCCCGGCAGAACGATGGAGCGCAGGATCGACCGCCAGGGCAGACCGAAGCTCTGCGCCATGCGGATCAGGTTGCGCGGCACCGAATCGATGGCGCTATAGGTGGCGATGACAGTGGGGAAGAAGACGCCGAAGCCGATGGTGGCGAATTTCGACGGCTCGCCGATGCCGAACCACAGGATGAACAGCGGCAGAAGGGCGATCTTCGGAATCGGGAAGAAGGCCGACACCAGCGGCACGCCGACCGCGCGTGCGGTGGAGAAGATCCCCATGGCGAAGCCGACCAGCATGCCGCCCGCCGTGCCAAGCACCCAGCCGACGGCGATGCGCCCCAGCGACGCCTTCAGGTTCAGCCAGAGCGATCCGTCGGTCACCATGCCCGACAGCGCATGGGCGACGGCGCTCGGCGGCGGCAGGAACAGCGGGCTGGCGAGGCCGAGACGACTCGCGCCTTCCCACAGCGCGATCAGCACGGCGAAGGCGGCCAGCGCCGCCCAGGGATGGCGTTTTACGGTAAAACCGCCGCCACGGAAGCGGACGGGCTGGCCCATCGTGGACGCAGCGGCTGCGGCGGTCGGGTTCAGGCTGTCAGGCACGGGCGATCTCCCGGTCGGCCATCTGGGCTTCGGCCTTCATCAGGTGCCACAAACGGTCGCGCACTTCGGCCAGATGGGCCTGGGCCGACGGCTCCTGCCGGCGCTCCCGCGGCTCCTCGATGGTGACCAGTTCGCGGATGCGGCCGGGACGGCGGCTCAGCACGCAGACCCGGTCGGCCAGCCGCAGCGCCTCATCCAGATTGTGGGTGACATAGAGGGCGGTGGTCTTCTCCCGCCGCCAAAGCTCGAGGAAATCGTCCATCAGCAGCTCGCGCGTCTGGGCGTCCAGCGCCGACAGCGGCTCGTCCAGCAACAGCATCGCCGGGCGCACCGCCAGTGCGCGGGCGATGCCGACCCGCTGGCGCATGCCGCCGGACAGTTGCTTGGGCAGCGCCTTGCGGAACTCCCACAACCCCATGCGGCGCAGGCCGCTGTCGATGCGCTCGCGCCGCTCGGCGGATGAGAGCGGGTGATGCTCCAGCACCAGGGCGACATTGTCCTCCACCGTGCGCCAGGGCAGCAGGGCGAAGTCCTGGAAAATGAAGGTGATCGGGTTGAGGCAGCCGTCCGGCACCTCCCCCTCCACCCGGATGCTGCCGGAGGTCGGCGCGACGATGCCGCCGGCGATGCCGAGCAAGGTCGACTTGCCGCAGCCGCTTGGGCCGATCACCGCCAGGATTTCGCCCTCCGCCAGGGTCAGGTCGATGCCGTCCAGCACGGTCAGATCGTCATAGCGGTGGGTCAGATCGGAAACGAGAAGCCTCATCGCGCCCTTATCAAGCCTGCAGCTTTGTCGGTGGAGTCCGACTGTTCGTTGGGCCTGCCACTATAGCGCGGCGATCCGGCGGCGGAGAGGGGAAAGGCGTTCCGCATCCCAGCCATACGGCAGTATGGTAGTGGCCGGAAGGCGTCAAGCCGCTGTCGGTTTCGCGACAGCGGTCGTCAGGCGGTTCCGCTGACCGGGCCACCACCGACCGGCAGATCCAGCACCCGCAGCGCGGCGGCGCAACGGCCGACCGCCGCTTCCGCCAAAGCATGGCGCTCGCTGAGGCCCGCCTCGTCCACCTCGTCGGGGGTCATCGCCTGCAACAGGACGCGCAAGGTGCGGACATAGGTGCGCAGGAGCGTGGCTTCCTCGGCATAATCGCCCAGCAGACCGGCCTGTCCGGCGGTGCGCAGGGCGACAAGCTCGCCATCCAGCGACGCGGCGGCCATCTCGATGGCGAGCAGGGCCCGCGTCAGGCGGACATGCTTCAGAACGACGACATCGGCCATGCCCACCTCCCTGCCGGCTGGAATGGCTGGGTGAAAGCAATGGCCGTGCCAGCGGCTTCGCGAGACCCGTCAACGCCCCCGCATCGACGGATGCCAGGCCGTCGTCGCCCGCTCCAGCAGCGCCAGCGTGCCATACAGGCCGGAACCGGTCAGCGCCGCCACGGCGATGGTGGCCCAGACGATGTCGAGATTCATCCGCGCCACTTCGGTGGAGATGCGGAACCCCATGCCGACCACCGGGGTGCCGAAAAATTCGGCAACGATGGCGCCGATCAGGGCCAGGGTGGAGTTGATCTTCAAGCCGTTGAACAGGAAGGGCAGCGCATTGGGCAGCCGCAGCTTCACCAGCGTGCGGCCATAGCCGGCGGCGTAGCTGCGCATCAGGTCGAGCTGGATGCGCTCCGAAGTGCCAAGGCCGGCAAGCGTGTTGATCATCATCGGGAAGAAGGTCATGACGACGATGACCGCGGCCTTCGACTGCCAGTCGAAGCCGAACCACATCACCATGATCGGCGCAATGCCGACCACCGGGATGGCACTGGCAAGATTGCCGAGCGGCAGCAATCCGCGGGCAAGAAATGGCACGCGGTCGGCAAGGATTGCCACAATGAGTCCGGCACCGCAGCCCATGACATAGCCGCGCAGGACGGAGGTCAGCACCGTCTGGCGGAAATCGTCCCACAACACCGGCGCGTTGGCCGCCAGCGCCGCGGCGATGCGGCTGGGCGGCGGCAGCAGGATCGCCGGCACCTGGAAGCCGCGGACCAGCACCTCCCATCCCACCAGCAGGCCGAGCCCGAACAGGCCGGGCACGATGACGGAGCGGGTCCAGCCCGGCACGCCGGCCAGCACCCCCATCACCCGCCACAAAAGCAGCGTCGCCGCGACCAGGAACAGCCACAGCCCCCAGCCGGCCGACAGGTCCAGCCCCTCGTTCAGCAGATGCAGCGGCAGGAGCCAGGCCAGCGCCACGCCGGCCAATTCCGGCCAGGCGCCCCAGACCCGCTTCGGTGCCGACGCGCCGGCAACGACAGCCAGCACCACCCCGATCAGGAACAGCGGCGCCATGGTTCCGCCGAACCAGCCGAGGACGGCGCCGCCCTGGGCGCCCACCGGCAGGGCCAATGCCGCCAGCGCCGGCAGGGCGATGGCGACCAGCCCCCAATCGGCGGCCGTGCGCAGGCTGGTGCGGTAGGGATTTGTCGCCTCATCGCCCGTCGAATCGCTCATCGCGCCCCCGCTCGGCCCAGCAGGACCAGCTCAAGCCCACGCACCACCGCGATCACCGCCACCGAGAGCAGCGAGGCCATGATCAGCGCCGCCCAGATCTGCACGGTCTGGCCATAGTAGGACCCCGACAGCAGCCGCGCGCCCAGCCCGGCCTGTCCGCCGGTCGGCAACTCGCCGACGATGGCGCCGACCACGCTGATGGCGACCGACACCTTGAGGCTGGCGAACAGGAAGGGCATGGAGGCCGGAAGCCGCAGCGACCAGAAGGCGCGCAACCCGCTCGCCGAATAGGTCCGCATCAGGTCGACCCACAGCGGATCGGCGGAGCGCAGCCCCTTCACCATGCCGACCGTGATCGGGAAGAAGCAGAGATACATGCAGATCACCGCCTTCGGCAGCAGCCCGGTCAGCCCGATGTTGCCGAGGATGACGACGATCATCGGCGCAATCGCCAAAATGGGGATGGTCTGCGACGCGATCACCCAGGGCAGCAGGCTGGCCTCCAGCGTCCGGGTATAGACGATGCCGGCGGCCAGCAGGATGCCCAGCGCCAGCCCCATCGCCAGCCCGGTCAGCGCCGCCTCCGCCGTCACCCAGGCATGGAACAGCAAATTGCGCGGGCTGGTCGGCGCGTAGCCGGTCAGGGAATTCCACAGTTCCACCACCACCTGATCGGGGGTGGGCAGGATCGGCCGCTTCATCGCATAGGCCTGGGCCAGCACGTCTGCGAAGCCGGCTGGCCTGTTGGCGCGCGCCAGCGTCTCCGCTGCCTGCGGCCAGTTCAGCCACGCAGCCCCGATGTACCAGGCCGCCAGCAGGAGCAGCGTCATCACGGTGACGGGAAGCGCGCGCCTAGTCATCGTAGCTGTGCCCCTCCTTCAGCCCCTCGCGCACGCGGTGGGCGATGGCGGCGAATTCCGGCGACTCGCGGATGTCCAGCGTGCGCTCGCGCGGCAGGCTGTTGCAGTCGATGACATCGAGGATACGGCCCGGCCGCGGGCTCATCACCACGATGCGGGTGGACAGGAACACCGCTTCGGCAATCGAATGGGTGACGAAGACGCAGGTCTTGCCGGTCGCCCGCCACAGCTGGGTCAGATGCAGGTTCAGGTGGTCGCGGGTGATCTCGTCGAGCGCGCCGAACGGCTCGTCCATCAGCAGCAGGTCGGGCTGCAAGGCGAGAGCGCGGGCGATGGAGACGCGCTGCTGCATGCCGCCCGACAGCTGCCAGGGGAACTTGCGCTCGAAGCCCGACAGGCCGACGCGCTCCAACTGCTCGCGGGCCCGTGCCTGCCGTTCGGCGCGGGCGATCCCCATGATCTCCAGCGGCAGCATGACGTTGCGTTCCACTGTCCGCCACGGATAGAGCGCCGGGGCCTGGAAAACGTAGCCGTAGAGCCGTTTCAGCCGCGCCTGCTCCGGCGTCATGCCTTCGATGGCGATCTGGCCGGCGGTCGGACGCTCCAGATCGGCGATCACGCGCAGCAGCGTGGTCTTGCCGCAGCCACTGGGACCGATCAGCGAGACGAAGTCGCCCCTGGCGATGGTCAGGTCGACCTCGCTCAGCGCCGTGACCGGCTTGTCCGCCGTGGGATAGACCAAGGAGAGCTTGCGTGCCTCGACAACCACCGGGGACTTGGCCGAAGAAGACTTGGCCGAAGAAACGGCCCGGTCCGAGCCTTGCCTGGAAGCGGACGCCTCCCAGAAATCGAGCGGATTTGGGAAGGTCACGGGCGGCGGTCCTTCACAGGGCGGATAGCGGGCTGGTTTGGAAGACGGATCTGACGGTTTGGTCAGAAATCATCCACCCCGCAAACTATCACCGCCCCGACCAGGGCACCAGGGTTGCAAAAGTCCAGCCCTCTCGCCCAAGGGCATCGGAACGCAACTTTGAGGGAAATTTTCACCGCAGCGCGTTTGGCACGCACATGCACGCCCTGTATTCTCGTGCAGCCGGACGCGCACGATGCGCCAACAGCAACCGGAAGGAGGTGGCGCGAGTGAGAAAATTCCTGAAGTGGCTCGGCCGCTTCTGGTTCAAGCTGAAGTTCGAGTTCGAAGCCGGCTTTAACACGGACCAGGATAGGTAAGCCAACATTGGCGGGGCCGGGAAACCGGTCCCGTCATTCAGGAAGCGGCTCGCGTCACCTCCTGCCCCGCAGATTACCACGCCCCCACCATTTTCAAGGCAGGGGCGAGAGGTCATCCCGCCCGGACACGCAACGCGGGTGCGGATGCCCGGTGGAAGGGACAGGGCGAAAGAACTGGACGGGCGGCACCCTACCGGAACAGGATCACGCCCCGTTCACGACCGCGCCAGCGACATGCCCGCCGCCAAGCCGCCCCCCAGTCTGGAAGTCACGCGCGAAGACGGCGCGGCCGGCACCGTGTTCGTGGCGACGCCGGTGCTGACGCCGGTGATCCGCACGCGCTATCTGCTGATCGCAGGGCTGCTGGCGACCGGCTTCATCGCCGGGGCCGGGCTGGCACCCGACGAGCTGTCCGGCATGCTGCAATGGCTGGCGGCCTTCTGCGCGGTGCCGGTGCTGCTGTTGTGGGTGGTGACATTGTCGGAGACGGTGCAGCGCCGCGCCGTACGGCTCGGGGTGACGGAACGTGGGTTGACGGTGGACGGCGCGCGCATCCATCCGCACGAGACGATCCGGGATCTGGCGCTCTATCCGATGGTGGGCGGCAAGCCGCTGTTCGTCGCCTGGATCGACCCGGCGTACGACTACCGTCACAAGGCGGAGATGACGCTGGTCGCCGGCAACGTGGCGCCCAACGATGCGGTGAAGGCGGAATTGAAGGCTGCCGGCAGCCGCAATGTGCGGCTGGTCATGCACCGGCGCGGCGGGCACAAGGCGATCGTCCTTGTCCGCGGCCTGACCCTGTCGGGCGGGCAGACCCTGCTGGCCGCCCTGGCAGCGGAGCTTCGCGCTCGCAGCCGCTAGGGCGCCCCCAGGCGATAGACTGGAAAAAACCGGAAATCAGCGGCGCGGAATGGCCGGCGGCTCCGGCAGGTCTTCTTCCAGGATGACGACGTTCAGGGCATAAGACACCTCGCCCTCGTCCTCGTCACGGTTCAGCGTGCCGAAGAACTCGCCATCCACCGTCACTTCGGCCGACTGGCCGGGCTTGGCCGGCGGCTCGATCACGATCTTGGGATTGCCCAGCGTCTTGCGCAGATACATCTGCACGCGGGCGATTTCGGTGTCGGACATCCGGACGGCGGACGGCTTGGCGGGCGGCATGGCGAACCTCGTTGTCTGCGAAGGAGCGTCATATAGGCGGCTTCGCCGCGAAGGGAAAGCGATACATCGCCGGATCTCCCGCTGCTACCGGAGGTGTGGCACGTGCGCCAGAGCCGCCCCAGACCCGCCCTCGCCCACGCGGGGTAACGCCGGCACAGTCCGACGCTCCGAATGAGCGGCGCTCCCGACTGGCGGAAAAGGCTATGCTCCCCGCGGCGGTACGCTTCCCGGCAACGGGCTGCCGCGATGACGTAAGGATGGAACGCCGTGACGAAGACCGCACTCCCGACCGCAAGCCATGCAGACCGCCGCCCGGCCGGCCGGTGGAGGCGCCGGCTCGAGGCGACCGTCCTGACGGCGGCACTGCTGGCCGCCCTGCCCTTCGGCGGCATGCAGGCAGGCGGCGCCCGGGCGGAGACCGGCAAGCGCGTGGCGCTGGTCATCGACAACGGCCGCTACACAGCACTCGACGGCCGGTCCGATCAGGCGGCCGCCAACGCCTCCGCCATGGCATCGGCCTTGCGCGGCGCCGGCTTTTCGGTGACGCGGGCCGACAATGTCGGACGGGTCGCAATGGAATCGGCGCTGGAGCGCTTCCGCGAGGCGCTGTCGGGGGCCGACCTCGGCTTCGTCTATTACACCGGCCTCGCCGTCGGACTGGGGGAGCGGGAATTCCTGCTGCCCGCCGATGCCGCCCCCACCGGAGCGGATGACCTGCCGCGCAACGCCCTCGACCTCGACGGCGTGCTGGGCGACCTGCGCGACAGCGGGCGCAAGTCCATCGTGGTGATCGATCCCGGCGTCGCCGAGGCACTGGCCCAGCGGGTCGGCGGTGGCGCGCTGGGCACGCCGATGGAGGCCGACGGCCTGTTCATCGTCTATGCCCATCGTCCGGGCGTGCCGCCGGTGCCGCCGAAGTCGGGCAAAGGGCCCAATGCCTTCACCGCCGCGCTGGCGCGCGAGATGGTCAAACCCGGGGTCACGTTCCGCGATTCGCTGGCCGAGGTCGCACGTTCGGTGGCCGAACGCAGCGACGGCCGGCAGTTGCCCTGGCTGCAGGACCGGCTGGGCAGCACTCTGGTGCTGGTGCCGGCGGTTGCCGCCGCCCCTGCCAAGCCACCGGCCACCCCACCAGCCACGCCTCCGGCCGCCGCTCCGGCGAAGGAACCGCCGGCGGTGACCGGTTCCAGTCTTCCGCCCGGCAATTATGAAATGGCGAAGCCGGGCGTCCTGTTCGACCGGCCGGCGGTCGGTGCCCGCGGCGTCGCCCAATTGGCGGCAGGCAGCGCCGTGACGGTGCTGGAGTCAGTGCCGGAAGGAAGCTGGCTGCGCGTGCGCGATCCGGCCGGGCGAACCGGCTATCTCACCGCAGGGGCGCTGTCGGCCCGCTGGGCCGACCCGTCGCCGCAGGCTGCCCGTGGCCGCGGCCCGGTGGAGGCCGGACCGTCCTTCGGCGACCCCGGTTTGGACCAGGGCAGCGAACCGCCCGCCGCCGGCAACTCCGACCCGGTCCAGACCGAGCAGCGCAGCTTCCCCACCGCACCGGCCGGAACCGGCTTCTCCAGCCCGGACGGCCCGGCGGTGGAGGCGGAGCAGCAGGCGATGCGCGCGCTGGGCGATGCCCGCACCGCCGCGGAGCGGGCGCGCAGCCGACCCGACAGCCGGTTCTGGAGCTACGGTTTTTCCGGCGGAGACCGCTATGAGGGCGGCTGGGCACAGCCCTCGTCGAATTCTGGAGCCAGCACGGCACTGGGCCGCCCGATCCGCCAGGGAACCGGCGTCTACCATTTCGCCAACGGCCAGACCTATGAAGGGGAGTGGTCGGGCGATCTGATGTCCGGCTTCGGCGTGATGACCTTCAACGACGGCAGCCGCTTCGCCGGACGGTTCCGCAACGGCCAGCCGGACGGCCCCGGCATCTTCCACTACGCCAATGGCGGACAGAGCGCCGGGATGTGGCGCGGCTCCGTCCGCCTTGACCAGTAAACGGCCAGTAGACGCTACCGGCGAGATCCGCCGGTAGGATCAACCCGGCTTCGATCAGCGCGGCTTCAGGGCTTCCACCACCTGCACATGCCCCTGCAACGCGCCGAGCGTCAGGGCCGAATTGCCGTTGGCATCCATGCGGTAGGGGTTCGCCCCGCTGTCGAGCAGCAGCTTCGCCACCGCCTCGTGCCCGTTGTTGGCGGCGTACATCAGGGCCGACCAGCCATAGGCGGTGGTGCGGTCGACCATCACCCCGCGCTGGATCAGCGTGCGCGCCACCTCCTGGTGGCCGCGGGCGGCGGCGGCCATCAGCGCGGTCTTGCCATCGCTGTTGGTGGTGTCGAGGTCGGCGCCGCCCTCGGCCAGCGCCCGGACCACCCCGTCATGCCCGCCCCAGGCGGCATACATCACAGCGGTGGCGCCGTCGGAGGTGCGCAGGTCGGTGCGGGCATGGCGGTCGAGCAGCACGCGCACCGCGTCGGCCAGCCCCTGTTCGGCGGCGATCATCAGCAGGGTCTTGCCATTGTCCAGCCGCGTGTCGGCGCTGGCGCCGGCCTGGAGCGTGCGCGACAGCTCCGCCGGATTGCGCAGCAGGGCCAGGACCGATTCGCGGTCGCCCAGCCCCGGCGTCGCCTTCACCGGCGCCGCGGAGCTTCCTGGCGCAGTGCCGCCAGCGGTGCCGATAGCGGTCCCGCTGGCAGGCCCGACGGAGGGACCGGTGTAGACCCGCTGTTCGCTCGCGGCACGGATGCGCTCGGCCAGATCGGGGCTTTCCGGCGAGATCATCTGCGCCCGCTCATAGAAACGCTTCGTCTCCGACCAATCGCCGTCCCGCTCGGCCAGCATCGCCCAGCGACGATAGGTGTCCGTCATGGTGGTCAGCAACTCCGCCACCTCCGGCGACGACGGCGCGATCTGGCGGATGCGCTGCACCGTCTCATAGGCATTGTCGCCCGGCGGGGTGGTCAGGCGCTTGCCGGCGATCTGGCGGCGGGCCTGATCGACCATCGTCCGCACGCGCAGGGCGGTGTCGGCATCCGGAGCGGCGGGAGCAGCGGGAACCGCGGCGGTCGTCGACGGGTCTTCCAGCGGCGGCAGCGAGGCGACGCCCGGCGCCGCTTCCGTGTTGCCGGTCGAGGAGGCCTTGGCGGCCGACGGCTGCGCCTGGGCCGGCGGCAACGCCGCGGTTTCGATCGGAGCAGCCGCGGGCGGCACGGTTGTCGAGGCAGGCGGCGCCGGCTTCGACACCGTCTGGGTGCCGGCGGTGGGCGGCGCGGCGGGCGCCTGGACAGCCGTCTGCGTGGTCGGGGCCGTCGATGCGGTGGAAGGAGCGACGGCGGCAGAGGCGGTCGCGTCCGCAGCCGGTGCGACCGGCACCGTGACGGCATGCTGCCGCTCGGCCGGAGCCGTGGCCCCGGTCAGACCCTGCACGGTGCGCTCGACCGCATCGCGCGCCTTGGCCCAGCCCTCCTCGACCATGGCCAGGGCACGGTCGGGGAAGGCGCCCGGCACGGCGGTGGCGATGGCGGCACCGGCGGCGCCCAGCAGGACCAGCGTGGTCAGCGCCGCCCCGGCATAGAGCGCGGTGCGCCGCGGCGCCCGCACGGCACCGGCCTGACCGCCGTCCGGCGACCAGCCCTGGCCCTCCCAACGCTCATCCTGCTGCCAGGTCTCTTGCGGCGGGTTTTCCCGGCGCTGCCCCACCGACCAATCGTTCGCCGGTGGAATCGCGGCGGATTGCACCGGAGCCTGTTGTGGCTGGGGCTGGGGCGGTACAGCCAGCATCGGCCCGGGAAGGGGCGCAGGCCGGGACACGGGCTGCAGCGCCGGAGCCGGCTCCCGCACGTCGTCGACGAAGTCGCCCGCCGTCATCCGGTAGATCACGCCCATGTCGCGCAACTCATCGGTCAGACCGGCGCGCGCCAATGTGCCTTCCAGCTCGGGCGTGCCGCAGAGCAGCACCTGCATGAAGCGTCCGGCCGGCGTCTCCGCCCGCGTCAGATCGACCAGATCGGCCAGCACCGGTGGCGCCAGCACGGCGGCGTTGTCCACCGCCAGCAGGCCCGATCCGGCAAGCTCCAGCCGCTCCTCCAGCGCCGCGATCAACGTGTCGAAATCGGTCTCGCCGTCCTCCCCCGGAACCAGATCGGGCAGGGCACCGGTGCCGGCGGCAGCGACCAGATCCTCAACCTCCGATCCGACCGACGCCGCGACCGGCAGCGCCATGGCACCGTCGGCCTCGACATGCTCGACCAGCTGGCGGAACAGGGCGGGACGGCCCGAGCCGGCATCGCCCACCAGCACCAGCAGCCTTTTGCGCGCCAGGAAGGCGAGCACCAGTCCATCGCGAATCTCGGCCGCCGTGACACCGGCGGATTCGGAAACGGGATCGTGGTGGCCCGGAGCGGCGCGCCGGGCGCGCGAGGAATGTTTCGGGGCAGAACGGTCCATGGACATCTCAAGACGCCGATCAGTGAAGGATGCGCTGATGAGACTCTAGTGATGCGCCCCCCAAGCCCCGACGGAGCAAAGGGCGGTTGCCCCCTCTCTTCCGGGGTGGGTGGACTGACCCTTCCGGCGCGAAAGCAACCCTGGTCCGCCGGACGGGGGAGAGGTATAGGGTTGCCGCCGAAATTCGGTCATATCCCACCATCCGGACAGCGACAGTCATGCGAGTCGGAATCGATTTGGGCGGCACCAAGATCGCCGCCGTGGCGCTGGACGGCGACGGGACGGAACTCGCCCGCCGCCGCCGTCCGACCCCCCGCGGCTACGACGCCACGCTGGACGCCCTGGCGGAGACGGTGAACGCCCTCGACCCGGCTGGAACCGGCGGTATCGGCATAAGCCTGCCCGGTGTGGTGGACGCCGCCGCCGGACGGGTAAGGGCGGTCAACCTGCCCTGGCTGGACGGCCGTTCCCTCGTTGCAGACGCAACGCGGCGGATCGGGCGGCCGGTGCGGATCGCCAACGACGCCAACTGCTTCACCCTGTCGGAAGCAACCGATGGGGCGGCGGCCGGCGGAGGTCCGGTGGTGTTCGGCGTCATCCTCGGCACCGGTGTCGGCGGCGGCATCGTGGTGGATGGCCGCATCCTGCCCGGCGCCAACGGGCTGGCCGGCGAATGGGGCCATGCGCCGCTGCCCTGGCGCGAGGAGGCGGACGGCCCGCCGGTGCCCTGCGGCTGCGGCAGGATCGGCTGCCTGGAAACCATGCTGTGCGGGGCCGGGCTGTCGCGCCTGCACCGTCATCTGACCGGCGAGACGCTGGACCCGCCGGAGATTGCCGCCCGCGCGCTCGTCGGCGATGCCGCCGCGGCCGGAACGCTGGCCCGCCATGCCGATGCCCTGGCCCGCGCGCTGGCGCCGGTGCTGAACCTGCTGGATCCCGACATGATAGTGATCGGCGGCGGCCTGTCCGCCCTGCCCGGCCTGTGCGAGACGGTGACGCGGCGCTGGGGCGCCTGGACCCTGGCCGCCGATCCGCGCACCCGGATGGCCGTCGCCCGCCATGGCGCGGAAAGCGGCATGCGCGGTGCCGCCCGCCTGTGGCCGGACTGACCGGCGTCCCGGCCACAGCACCACTTTCGAGACAGCAGACGCAACCAACGGTCACGGGTGGCACGGGACTTGCGCATTCTCCCTTCAGACCGAACGGGGGATATGCCCATGATGCGGAAGAAATTGGGGACGCGAGCCACGGGCAGCAGCGTTCATTTGCATTTTGCAAACCGGAACGCGACGCGGGCGGGAAAACCGGCAGTGCGTTTGCATTCTGCAAATGATCCTGGGGCAAGTGGTCAGCAAGCCGTCCTGGGCACCGGCCTCCATCTGGAGCATGCCTGTGCGCGTCTGCAGGACGCGGCGGTCGAGTTGGAAACGGTGCTGGCGACCTTGCCCGGCGACGAGCAGGCTGACCTGCATGAGGCCATCGGCTCGATCATGGAGACGCTGCAACTGATCGCGTCGGCCCATGCCCGGCTGGAACCGCCCATCGCCGCCGACTGACGCGCCAGTCCGCCATTGGCGGCATTGAATTTGGCGACATGGAAAAGGGCGGCCCGATGGGACCGCCCTTTCCGTTTGCCTGACCGTCGGATGCCGGTTCGGTCGGCGATGCGCTCAATCGGTGATGGTCTGCCAGAAGAAGAACGCGACGGCGAGAACCATGATGGCGATGTCCATGGGAACGGCTCCTGTGGATGACGGCGGATAAGTGTTTCGCTTCGATCTATACGACAGTTCGCCCGCCGGCGGCAGTGCCTCCGTTCCCCCTGCGGCGGTTTTTCGCTCCCCTGCCCGCTCCGCACGAAAAAAATCTGCGGGCGCATGCTGGCCAGTGATGCCGACAAACTTGGGGACGCGGCCTTCCCGCTGGCGCCCGCCGCCCGGCGACCCGGACCGAAGAGCCGGAAAACCGCGCTTCATCTATTTGTAAACAAAAGGAATTTCGAAGTCGCCGATCCCGCGCCGCTGCGATGGCCGCGTCCGGCTCTTGCGCCGATCTGCCGGCTCCAGACCGGAAGATCGCAGCGCTATGACTTTTGTCAGGGGTTGCCTTCCCAGGGGGCTTTCTGGCAAGAAAAAGGCCGCTGGAAACAGCGGCCTTGAGTTTAGGGAGGAAACGCCCAAGAAGGGCGAAGCAGCAATCGCTTGCTGCACTGCAACAGTACCAGAAGCGGGGGGCGCTGCAACCCCCAAAGCCGGCCCCTGCGTGGGGCCGCAGCTTTTGGAGGGGTCTGTTGCGCATCGGCCACAGCCGGGTCAATCCTTTTGCTGGAGCGCAAGCCAGTCCGGCAGTCCGGCCGTTACACCAACGCGGCGTGCCGGCATTGGCCGAGCGCCGCATTCCGACCGGCAGCGGCGCTGAGGACCCAGCCTTGACCCTCCATCCCCCCTCCGCCTTGGCGGAATTCGACGCCTTCACCGCATCCCTGGGCAGCCGCACCCCTGCCCTCTTCCTCGACTATGACGGAACGCTGGCCGCCATTGCGCCGCGTCCCGAACTGGCAACGATGCCCGACGAGGCGCGCGCGGTGGTGCAGCGGCTGTCGGCGCTCTGCCCGGTCGCCTTCGTCAGCGGCCGCGACCTGGACGACCTGACGGCGATGGTGGCGGTGGACGGCCTGGTCTATGCCGGCAGCCATGGCTTCGACCTGCGCGGTCCGGGCCTGCGCCGCCAAGTGGGGGTGGAGTATGTCCCCGACCTCGACATCGCCGACAGCAATCTGCGCGACCGGCTCGGCGGCATCGCCGGCGCGCTGGTGGAGCGCAA
The DNA here is from genome assembly GCF_003116035.1 of Azospirillum sp. TSH64. GTDB lineage: Bacteria > Pseudomonadota > Alphaproteobacteria > Azospirillales > Azospirillaceae > Azospirillum. The sequence continues at coordinate 5,779,922 of NZ_LGQW01000015.1, read as the reverse complement.
GCGCTTCGCCATCGCCATCCACACCCGTCAGGTCGCCTCAGCCGAAAAGCCCCGGGTCGCCGATGCCGTCCGCGCGGTGGTGGAGGTCCAGCCGCGCCTGCGCATGACCGGCGGCAAGGAATTGTTCGAGCTTCGCCCCAACCTGCCCTGGGACAAGGGCCGCGCCGTGCTCGCCCTGCTGGAGGCGCTGGGGCTGGAGGGGGACGGCACCATGCCGATCTATCTCGGCGACGACGAAACCGACGAGGATGCCTTCCGCGCCCTGGCAAGCCGGGGAGACGGGAACGGCATCGGCATCGGCATCCGGGTGATGGACGGCCCGGCGGAGACGGCCGCGACCTGGAGCCTGCACGACCCGGCGGAGGCCGCGGCCTTCCTGGGGCGGCTGGCGGACTGGCTGGCGCAGGGGTGATGACGGACGGTTGACGATCCGGAGGAGCACCGCCCCCATTCACCAACCCTAAACCCCCGCCGCGCTACGCTGGCCGCTCAACCAGCCGGACAGCGTGCCATGGACATCGGATCGGCCACCACCGCCACGCCCTACCGGCCGCAGGCCAGCGCCGTCGACGGCCTGCAGGACGCGCAGGCCCGCACCGAGGCCGCGTCGGAACAGATCGCCGCTGGCAACCTGGACCCCGCCGTGGTGCTGGACCTGACCTCGGCCCAGGTGGATTTCGCCGCGAACGCCAAGGTGCTCCAGGCGACGCAGGAAAACAGCCGGCGCCTGCTCGACATGCTGGCCTGACGCCGGATCAGCGCGGCTTGCTGGGGCCGTAGATCTTGGGCTGGCTGAAATTCAGGTGGTCGAGAAGGCCCTGGGTGGCACAGCCGTCCACCGGCAGCTTGGCCGCGCGCTGGTAGGAGCGGATCGCCGTGCGGGTGCGCGATCCCATCTGGCCATCGACCGAACCGGCGTTGAAGCCATGGTCGTTCAGCGCCTCCTGGGCGCCGGAGATGAAGGCCCGGCGCATCTCGTCGGGCAGGTTGTCCGTTTCGCAGGCAGCAAAGGCCGGAGTCGCCAGCAGCATGGCGCCGCAAAGAACCGGAAGCAGAAGTCTGTTCATGGATCGGTCGCTCCGCATCGTTGGAGTAGCAGTCTGTTGAAACAGCCGAGCCCACCCTTCCATTCCATGGATGGGCATTCCAAAAACGCACCGAATCGAAAAGGGCGGCCGCAAGCGACCGCCCTTTCCTTCGTTCAGACCGGTCAGCCCCCGGCGGCGTGCGCGTCGTCGCTCTGCCCCTTGATCCGGGCGGCGAGTGCCGCCTCCAGGAAGGGATCGAGCGCACCGTCCAGCACCGCCTGGCTCTGCGAGGTCTCCACCTCCGTCCGCAGATCCTTCACCATCTGGTAGGGGTGCAGGACATAGGAGCGGATCTGATGGCCCCAGCCGATGTCGGTCTTGGTGGCTTCCAGCGCGGCGGCGGCATCCTCGCGGATCTTCAGCTCGCGCTCGTACAGGCGGGCACGCAGCATGTCCCACGCCTTGGCGCGGTTCTTGTGCTGAGACCGTTCCTGCTGGCAGCTCACCACGATGTTCGTCGGGATGTGCGTGATGCGCACCGCCGAGTCCGTCTTGTTGATGTGCTGGCCGCCGGCGCCCGACGCCCGGTAGGTGTCGATGCGGCAGTCCTTCTCGTTGATCTCGATGTCGATCTTGTCGTCGATCACCGGGGAAATCGAGACGGCCGAGAAGCTGGTCTGGCGCCGCGCCTGGCTGTCGAACGGGCTGATGCGCACCAGACGGTGCACGCCGGCCTCGGTCTTCAGCCAGCCATAGGCGTTGTGGCCCTTGATCTGAACGGTCGCGGACTTGATGCCGGCCTCTTCGCCCGGCGTCTCGTCCAGCCATTCCGCCTTGTAGCCGTGCTGTTCCGCCCAGCGGGTGTACATGCGCATCAGCATCAGCGCCCAATCCTGGGCCTCCGTGCCGCCGGCGCCGGCATTCACCTCGACGAAGCAGTCGTTGGCATCGGCCTCGCCCGACAGCAGGCTTTCGATCTGCAGCTTGTTGGCGCGGTCGCGCAGTCCGTAAAGCTGGGCCTCCGCATCGGCGACGACGGTGGCGTCCCCCTCCAGCTCGCCCATCTCGATCAGCTCCAGGCTGTCGGACAGGTCACGCTCCAGCGCGCGGTAGCCGGCGACGGAGGTGTCGAGCTGGGTGCGCTCGCGCATGATGGTCTGGGCCCGCGTCGGATCGTCCCAAAGCTTGGGATCCTCGGCGAGGTTGTTCAGTTCGTCGAGACGCCGCAGTGCATTGTCCCAGTCAAAGATGCCTCCTCAGCAGCGCCAGCGATTCTCTGATCTCGCCGGCGGCCGCTTCGATCTCGGCCCGCATGGCGGTGCCTCCTCGTCAGCCAGAGTTGAAGGGTGTGTCGGCTGCATATGTAGCCGCTCGTCCCCCGCCTTGCACCCCCTTAATGAGCAGGGCTGCCCCGGACCGCGCCGCCGCACCGGGACGGCTTGCCACTTTCGAGTATGGCCGAGCCCCTGCTTGGTGGTCCTATCCGTTTGGAATCATCGGACCGGTTCATTTCAGAGTACGTCCCATATCCGGCCGCACAACCCTACCGCGGCGGCCGGGATTCCCCGAAATCGAGCTTATCTTCTGCGTCGTTCTTCACCTTTCTTGCGCGATTCCGCCGGGCACCCCGCGCGCGATTCCGCGCAGGGCCTTCCTTGCGCGAACGCCTGGACGCGCGACACCTCTGCCGGGGGCACGATGAGCTTCACCAGCCTGAATTTCCTGCTGTTCATCACCGTGTTCAGCGCCGGCTTCATGGCGCTGGCCCGCACACGCGCCTTCACGCCCTTCCTGCTGGTGGCCAGCTATATCTTCTACGGCTATTGGGATTACCGGTTCTGCGGGCTGCTGGCGCTCAGCACCTTCATCGACTTTTATTGCGGGTTGAAGATCGCAGACTCGCCCGACCGCAGCACGAAGAAGATGTACCTGTTCATCAGCCTGGGCGCCAACCTGGGCATGCTGTTCTTCTTCAAATACTACAATTTCTTCGCCGACAGCGCCGAGATCGCCCTGGCCTCGCTGGGGGTGGAGATCGGACGTCGGACGCTGGACATCCTGCTGCCGGTCGGCATCTCCTTCTACACCTTCCAGAACCTCAGCTATGGCATCGACCTCTACACCGGCGAGGTGAAGGAGCCGGAGCGCTCGTTGATGCGCTACGCCACCTTCGTCGCCTTCTTCCCGCAGCTGGTGGCCGGCCCGATCGTGCGGGCGCGCGACCTGCTGCCGCAAATCCAGCAGCGCCCGCGCGAGATCCCGTTCGAGGAACGCTTCGCCGGGCTGGAAAAGGTGATCTGGGGCTATTTCCTGAAGATCGGGCTGGCCGACAATGCCGCCGTGGTGGTCGACGCCCGCTTCCACCAGCCGGAGTTCTTCAATGCGCTCCAGCATGTGATCGGGCTGGTCTGCTTTTCCTTGCAGATCTACGGCGACTTCGCCGGCTATTCGCTGATCGCCATCGGGCTGGCGCAGATCTTCGGCTACACCATGTGCGAGAACTTCGCCCGCCCCTACTTCGCCACCGGCATGCGTGATTTCTGGCGCCGCTGGCACATCTCGCTGTCCACCTGGTTCCGCGACTATCTCTATGTGCCGATGGGCGGCAGCCGCACGCGCTGGCTGCGCATCCGCAACGTGGTCATCACCATGCTGATCTCCGGCCTGTGGCACGGCGCCAACTGGACCTTCGTGCTGTGGGGCGCGATGCATGGCGGCCTGATGCTGGTGGAGGACGGCGTGCGCCGGCTGGCAGCCGCCAGCCCGGTGCGCCTCAACGGCCCGATGCTGGCCGCCGGGCGGCTGGTGATGATCGGCCTCGTCTTCATCGTGGTGACGCTCACCTGGCTGCCCTTCCGCGCCGACAACCTGCAAACCGTATGGACCATCCTCGGCATCATCGGCCATGGCGATTTCGGCCTCCAGCAGGGCAACCAGCAGGCCAGCACGCTGATCCGCGTCGCCGTTGCCGGCCTGATCGTTCTGCTGGTCGACATGATGGTCGAGCGCGGCGCTGGCCGCCGCTATGCCGGGACCAATGTGGTGGCGCGCTCGATGGCCTGCTCGGCCCTGATCCTGGTGATGCTGCTGTTCGGCAGCTTCGCCAACCACGCCTTCATCTACTTCCAGTTCTGACCGGACGGAGACCTCCCCATGTACCGCCTTCTGGCTTGCATCGCGCTGATCCTCGCCACCGTCACCGCGATGGACCGGGTTCTGGCCTCGGCGCTGGGCGATCTTCTGCTGCGCTCCAGCGATCGCTTCATGACGGTCTACCGCCCGTTCGAGGCTGCGCAGCAGCCCGCCATCGGCCCAGGGACCAATCCGGGCACCCAGCCGGGTACCAAGCCCGGCATCAAGCCGCCCGCCGGCCAGGAGGAGCAGCCGAACGCCCTGCTGGTGAAGGCCGCCCTGACGACGCAGCCGCGGCCGGCCAACGGTCCGGCGGCCGGCCCCACCGCCAAGCCGGCCAGCGGCCCCGCCGACGTGCTAGTGCTCGGCAACTCGCGGGCGGACAACCACTTCCCGGTCTCGGCACTTCAGGACATGACCTGCGGCCGGGCGCTCAACCTCGGCATGGGCGGGGCGCCGACCGTCCTGTCGGCCCTGTTGTGGGACGATTACGTCGAGCGGCACGGCGCGCCGCGCCTGCTGGTGCTGGAGCCGACCGGCCTGGTCGACAATCCGCACGATCTGGCCGACCTGCCGCTGCTGGCCTACTACTCGCCGCGGATCGACGCCTTCGTCCGTCAGGAAAACCAGGAGCTGTGGATGGCCAACCACGCCTTCAACCTGATGACCTTCAACAACAACCAGACCATGCGGCTGATCGCCGGGCTGGTGAAGCCGGCCGCCGACCGCACCCTGGTGGGCGCCATTCCCGACCCGATGAAGGCGCAGCTGGCCGCCGCACCGGAGGAGATGATGACCGCCGATGCCGCCAACTGGCAGGCGCTGGACCACATCATCGCCAGCGCCCAGGCGCAGGGCACCCGGGTGGCGGTGGTCATCACCCCCTATTTCCCGACCTATGCCGGCAAGCTGAAGAATTTCGACGCCTTCTTCGCCGACCTGAAGGGCCGCCTGCCCGCCGGCGTCACCGTGATCGACGCCCGCCGCGCGGTGGACAAGGACGAGCTGTTCATGGACGCCCTGCACGTCAACGAGGACGGCGTGCGCGCGATGTTCGCGGCGATGGAACCCGACCTGCGCCCGCTCGGCAGCTGCCCGGTCGATGCGATGGCCTCGCTGTCGGGAACCGGAAACACGACGCACTGATCGTCAGGGTGTCGCCGCTTTAGCGAACGAAAAAGGGGCGCCCGCAGTGGGCGCCCCTTTCTCTTTTCAGCTCAGTACAGCCCGCCGGTTCCCAGCGTCGCCGCGGCCGGCGGGGCCGGTATCCCCGGCTGCTGGGCCCCGAAGCCGGCGGCGTTCGGGTCGCCGCCCATCATGGCACCGGCCCCCTGGGAGGACCCGTCCAGCACCATTTGCGGCTGGTCGGGGTTGGGCTCGGTGCCCGGCAGGAAGGCTTCCCAGATGGCGCGGTTGTCGCCGAACTGGGCCAACTGGCCGTTGGCCGGGTTGACGCGGACGAGGCGCAGGCCGGGCGGAACGCGGAACGGTGTCGCCGGCTTGTCCTTCAGCGCCACCTGCATGACCTCCTTGAACACCGGCACGGCGGCGGACCCGCCGGTCTCGTGGCTGCCCAGCGAGCGCGGCTGGTCGAAGCCGATGTAGGTGCCGACCACCAGATCGGGCGAGAAGCCCATGAACCAGGCGTCGTGGCTGTCGTTGGTGGTGCCGGTCTTGCCGGCCAGCGGCTTGCCCAGCGACTTCAGCGCCGCCGCGGTGCCGCGCTGGACCACGCCTTCCAGGATCGAGACGATCTGGTAGGTTGTGCGGGGGTCGTTCACCTGCTCGCGTGTGTCGGGCACGGCGGGCACCGCCATGCCGTCCTTCCAACTCACGTTGGTGCAGCCCTCGCACGCGCGGTTGTCGTGGCGGAAGACGGTCTTGCCGTTGCGGTCCTGCACACGGTCGATGAAGGTCGGCACCACCCGCTTGCCGCCATTGTCCAGCATGGCGTAGGCGGTGGCGAGGCGCAGCACCGTCGTTTCCCCGGCGCCCAGCGACATCGGCAGATAGGGCTGGAGGTTGTCGACGATGCCGAACTTCTCGACCAGCGCCTTGACCTTGTCCATGCCGATCTGCTGGGCGAGGCGGACGGTCATGACGTTGCGCGACTTCTCGATGCCGACGCGCAGCGGGGTCGGGCCGTAGAATTCGTGGCTGTAGTTCTCAGGCCGCCAGACCGGCTGCCCGCCGCCCGGATCGAAGGAGAAGGGCGCGTCCATCACCAGCGACGACGGGGTGAAGCCCTGGTTCAGCGCCGTCAGGTAGACGAAGGGCTTGAAGGACGAACCGGGCTGGCGCAGCGCCTGGGTGGCGCGGTTGAACACGCTCATCGCCGGGGAGAAGCCGCCGACCATTGCCAGCACGCGACCGGTGTGCGGATCGAGCGCCACCAGACCGCCCTGGACCTGCGGGATCTGGCGCAGGCCGTAGCTGCCCGGCGGCAGTTCCTTGGCGGCGGACTTGTCATTCTTCCTGGCCGGCTTCTCGTCCTCGTCCTTGGCCGGCGGGCCGCTCACCGCCTCGACCAGCAGGATGTCGCCCAGCTTGGCGACGTCGGACGGCTTGCGGATCGCCGGGCCGGCGACGTCGCCGTCCTTGGAGGCGCGGGCCCAGCGCAGTTCGGACAGCGGGATGCGCCCGCGGGTGCCGTCGGCCACCCCGATGTCCAGCCCGTCCGCCTGATCGTCCTTCAGCACGACCGCCAACTTCCAGCCCTCGGAGCCCGCGGGCGGCGGCATGGCGGCCAGTTTCTTCGGCCAGTTGTCGAAATTCTCCATCTTGGCGACGGGACCGCGCCAGCCATGACGGCGGTCGTAGGCGATCAGCCCGTCGCGCAACGACTTGGTGGCGGTGGCCTGCAGCACCGGGTCCATTGAGGCGCGGACCGACAGCCCGCCCTCGTACAGCGCCTGCTCGCCATAGAGCTTCACCAGCTCGCGCCGGATCTCCTCTGCGAAATATTCGGAGGTCACGACCTCCTGCTCGTCGCGCTTGCGGGTGACCAGCGGGCGTCCCTGGGCGGCCTTCGCCTCCTCCGGCGTGATGTAGCCGTCCTCCGCCATGCGGCCGATCACCCAGTTGCGGCGGGCGATGGCGGCGTCATGCTGGCGGTCGGGGTTGTAGTTGGACGGCGCCTTGGGCAGGGCAGCCAGGAAGGCGACCTCCTCGATGCTCAGCTCGTCCAGCGCCTTGTTGAAATAGTTCAGCGCCGCCGCCGCCACGCCGTAGGAGCGGTTGCCCAGGAAAATCTCGTTCAGATACAGCTCGATGATGCGGTCCTTGGTGAAGGCCCGCTCGATGCGGACCGCCAGGATCGCTTCCTTGATCTTGCGGGCGAACGACACCTCGTTGGTCAGCAGCATGTTCTTGGCGACCTGCTGCGTGATCGTGCTGGCGCCCACCGGCCGGCGCTCGCGGCCGAAATTCTCGATGTTGGTCAGGATCGCGCGCAGGATGCCGATGGGGTCGACGCCCTGGTGGCCGTAGAAATTCTTGTCCTCGGCCGCCATGAAGGCGTTCATCACCTGGCGCGGCATGGCGTCGATCGGCACGAAGATGCGCCGCTCCGACGCGAATTCGGCCATCAGGCGCCCGTCGCCGGCATAGATGCGCGTGGTCACCGGCGGCTCGTAGTTGGCCAGCTTGGTGTAGTCGGGCAGGTCGTGGTCGTAATGCTCGAACAGGAAGACCAGCCCCCCGGCGCCGGCAAGAACCAGCATCACGAAGGCCATCAGCAAGGACAGAAGGAGACGCATGACCAATCCCGCAAGAAACGACGAACGGCGTGGCTGAAGCCCGCCCCTTTCCGGGGCGGGACCGCGAGCCATGCCTGACAGGGCGGCGCATCCTACACCGCCGCGCCGGGAAGCGCCGCCCCCGTTCCCGTCATGTCAGGAAAATGTGACGCGCAGAGGGCATGCGCGAGAAATCGCCGGCGCAAAAGGGGTAATCCGCCCCTCGCTGTCGCGTTTCAGCTGCGCTGCGCGCCGTGCAGCCAGCGGAAATAGCTGTCGATGGTCCGCGCCAGCGACTTGCCCAGCCGCTCGCGGTGCGCGCCGGAGGTCAGCAGACCGACATCCTGCCGGTTCGACAGATACCCCATCTCGATCAGCGCCGACGGCACGTCGGGCGCGGTCAGCACGGCGAAGCCGGCCTGCCGGTGCGGCCGGCTGGAGATCAGCGGCACGTCGCGCCCCAGCGTCTGCAACGCCAGCGTCGCGAAGCGCTTGGAATGGTTCATCGTGTCGCGCTGGGCCAGATCGATCAGGATGTTGGCGACAAGCTGGTTCTCGCCCGACAGGTCGAGACCGACCAGGGCGTCGGCCTTGTTCTCCTTGGCGGCCAGCATTTCCGCCTCGCGGTCGGACGCCTTGTCGGACAGGGTGTAGATCGACAGGCCGCGCATGTCGCCGCTGCTGATGCTGTCGGCATGCAGCGAGATGAACAGGTCGGCCCCGGCCTCGCGCCCGATGGCGACGCGGTCGCGCAGGCGGATGAACACGTCGCTGTCGCGGGTCAGCTTCACCCGGTAGCGGCCGGTCGCCTCCAGCTGGCGCTTCACCTCCCTGGCGGTGGCGAGCGTGATGTCCTTCTCATAGATGCCGCCGACGCCGATGGCGCCGGGGTCCTGGCCGCCATGGCCGGGATCGAGCACGATCAGCGGCTTTTCCGCCACCGTCGGCGGCTTGTTGTCCGGCAGCGGCGGAGCGACGGGCAGAGCGGCCGGGATCAGCTGGGCCGGCGGAATCGGCGGCAGCGGGGCGAAGGGCGGCGGAGCCGGAACCGTGCTGGCGGGATCGGCCGCGGGCGGCGACGGCTGCGGGGCCGGAACCGGCGCCGGGATCGCCATCGCCGACGACACTATGGAGGACATCGTCAGCTGCCCCTTGCCGCCGACCTCCTTCCTGCCGGCCCCGGCGAGCTGCCGGAACTCGGCCGGCGTCGACTTTTCCAGGTCGAGGACGAGGCGCGGCTGATGGCCGTCGCGCGCCGGGATCATGTAGCCCTCGCGCAGGCGGGCGGGACCGACCGTCTCGAAGGTCAGCCGCGTGCCGCGCGGACCTCCGGCATGGTGGTAGCGCGCGACCACCCCCTTGCCCTCCATCGGCAGCGACCCGCCGGGCCAGATCAGATCGGGCAGATCGACGACGATGCGGTAGGGATCGGCGGCCAACGACACGGTGAAGGACACCGGGTCGCTCAGCTCCAGCACGAAGCGGGTCTTGTCCGGATGGATGCCCAGCCGGGCATCGACCACCGCGGTGCGCGGCGGCGCCGACGGCAGGGCCGCCGTGGTCTGCGCCGTCGCCGGCCCGGCCGTCATCCCGGCCGACCCGAAGCCCAGCAGCACCAGCGCCAGCACAAGCACCCCGAGGACACGGCCAACCGATCTGCGCGGCGAACCGGCGGAATGCGGGTGGCGGTCGGGTACGGTGGCGGGCAGGCTGGGCGGCCGTGGCATCAAATCTCCTCGGCGGCAGAGGGTGTGCGGCAATGGGCAAGCAGCGCGAGCGGGCGCCTGATGACCAGCTATAGCCCAGCCAATTCAACGCTCTCAACGCGGATCGTCAGAGCCCGAGTCAATTCCGGCCGGGGGTGCCGTTCCTGCAACAGTGGAGGGGACGGCAAGCCCCGGCGTGGCCGGACCGCACCCCGGACGGGCTGCCCCGGTGGAAGGTGGCGGCCCGCCTTCCCCGCGACGAACTTGTTCGCCGAATCGGCGCATTTCCGCGTTGTGCAAGAGGGATCGCTTGTCTATGGTATCTTTGCGACAGACCGCAATTCGCCAGACCAGGGTCGGACTTCCAAGGTGAGCGTCGCTTCGCTGATCCCCGGACATCGATTCCATCGAGCCGAAGGTCAGCCGATCGCCGGTCACGGGGCCTGATCCAAGGGGCTGCGGCGTCGCCCTCGACACCGCCTGTCCGGCCATCCGCGCCGGAGGGACGTCGCAGGGTGGCGCGTTCGGATTGGCGGTGAGAGGACGAAACCTCGAAGCTGGCTGTGGCCGCAAGGCGGCAGCCCGGCGCGTGTCGACCGGGCCGTCCTGGCTGCTCTCGTCAGCGCCGTTCGGCGGTTCCGGTCCGTCGTGCCGTATGCTTCGCCCACAACAGACGCTGCGTCCAGGCGGCCCGACCGGTCGCGCGGGTTCCCTGGGTCGCGCCGTTGAGGATCGTATATGGCCAAGCGCATGCTGGTGGACGCCACGCACCCGGAAGAAACCCGGGTCGCCGTGGTCAATGGCAACCGGCTGGAAGAACTCGACTTCGAGATCGCCAGCCGCAAGCAGCTGAAGGGCAACATCTACCTGGCGAAGGTGACGCGGGTCGAGCCTTCGCTCCAGGCGGCCTTCGTGGAGTATGGCGGGAACCGCCACGGCTTCCTCGCCTTCTCCGAAATTCATCCCGACTATTACCGCATTCCGATGGCCGACCGCGAGGCCCTGCTGGCCGAGGAACGCCGGCTGGAGGAGCAGGCGGAAGCCCGGGCCGAGGCCGCCGCCGACGGCGCCGTGATGGCCGAGCCGATCCGCCCCGAGCAGGTGGTCGAGGAATGGTCGCCGATGCCCTCCCCCATCGCGCCCGAGGCGTCCGATGAGGAAGACGGTGACGAGACCGGCGAAGATGCCGAGGCCGGCGACGAGCAGGCCGCCCCGTCCGAAGGCGCCGCCCCCGACACGCTCGGCGGCGACGAGGACGAGGAGGCGGAAACCCAGCGCCGCCGCTCGCGCCCGCTGCGCTCCTACAAGATCCAGGAAGTGGTGAAGCGCCGGCAGGTCATGCTGGTGCAGGTGACGAAGGAGGAGCGCGGCAACAAGGGCGCGGCGCTGACCACCTACCTGTCGCTGCCCGGCCGCTACTGCGTCCTGATGCCCAACACCGGCCGTGGCGGCGGGATTTCCCGCAAGATCACCAACCCGGCCGACCGCAAGCGCCTGAAGGAAATCCTGTCGGATCTCGACATTCCCGACGGCATGGCGGTGATCCTGCGCACCGCCGGGCTGGAGCGCTCCAAGCCCGAGATCAAGCGCGATCTGGAATATCTCCTGCGCCTGTGGGACGACATCCGCGAACAGACGCTGAAGTCGTCGGCGCCCTGCCTCATCTATGAAGAGGCGAACCTGATCAAGCGGTCGATCCGCGATCTCTATTCCAACGACATCGACGAGATCTGGGTCGAGGGCGAGGCCGGCTTCCGCACGGCGCGCGAGTTCATGGACATGCTGATGCCGGGACATTCCCAGCGCGTCCAGCTGTACCGCGACAGCCAGATCCCGCTGTTCCACCGCTATCAGGTGGAAACGCAGATCGACGCCATCCACAGCCCGGTGGTGCAGCTGCGTTCCGGCGGCTACATCGTCATCAACCCGACCGAGGCGCTGGTCTCCATCGACGTCAACTCCGGCAAGTCGACCCGCGAGCGCAACATCGAGGAAACCGCCTACAAGACCAACCTGGAGGCCGCCGACGAGGTGGCGCGCCAGCTGCGTCTGCGCGATCTGGCCGGCCTGATCGTCATCGACTTCATCGACATGGAGGAGCCGCGGAACAACGCCGCCGTCGAGCGCCGCATGAAGGAGGCGATGAAGAACGACCGGGCGCGCATCCAGCTCGGCCGCATCTCCGCCTTCGGCCTCCTGGAACTGTCGCGGCAGCGTCTGCGTCCGTCGCTCCTGGAGACCAACTTCGAGCGCTGCCCGCACTGCTCGGGCACCGGCGTCGTCCGGTCGGTCGAATCCGCCTCGCTGCACGTCCTGCGCGCCATCGAGGAAGAGGGCATCCGCAAGCGCTCGGCCGAGATCACCATCTTCGTCCCGACCTCCATCGCGCTCTACATCCTCAACCAGAAGCGCGGTGAACTGGCCAAGATCGAAGAGCGTCACGCCTTCAGCGTGATGGTCCAGGCCGACGACGGGCTGATCGCACCGGATCACCGTCTGGAGCGCAACAAGGCCCGCCTGCCCGACGAGGACGCCCCGCTGGTCAGCGCCGACCGCGTGATGGCGGAGACCGACCGCGCGCTCGCCGCCGAGCCGGTCGAAACGGTGGAGGAGCCGGAAGCCGAGACCGAGGCCGTGCAGGCCGAGGAGACCGGCGAGCGTGCCGAAGCCAACGGCGAGGGCACCGGCGAGGATCGCCGCCGCCGCCGCCGCCGCCGCCGTGGCCGTGGCCGTGACCGCGAGGACGGCCGGACCGAGGGCGACAGCGCCGAAGGCGAGGCCGAGACGGACGAGGCGGATCAGGACGCCGGCCAGGACGCCGATGAGAGCGTTCTGCCGGTTGCCGCCGAAGCCATCCCCGGTGCCGCCATCTCCGAACCCGAGACCGATTCCGCCGACGCCGAAGGCGACGACGGGGATGAGGATGACGGCGAGGACGAGACCGGCGCCGATGCCGGCGAGCGCAACGGCGATGGCCGCAAGAAGCGCCGCCGCGGCAAGCGTGGTGGCCGTCGCCGGTCGCGCCGCGAGGGTGCGGAAGGCCTGGAGGGCGGCGAAGACGCCGCCGACCAGCAGCTCGACGCCGCTCCGGTCGCTCCGGCCCAGACGGCGCAGGCTCCGGCCGAGGCGAGCGATCTCGACTGGATCCTGGCCGGCGAAGCCGATCCGGCGGTCGAGGAAGCCCCGGTTCCGGTGACCGCCACCGAACCGCCGGTGGCCGCTCCGGCCGACGCTGCCAAGGCGCCAGCCAGGAAGGCGTCGCGCAAGCGCAAGGCCGCCGCCGAGGCGCCGGTCGAAGCCGCCCCCGCGGCTGCTCCGGCGGCCGCTGCCGAAGCTCCGGCCAAGGGCCGCAAGCGCAAGGCCGCTGCCCCGGTCGAAGCGCCGGTCGAGGCCGTTGCCGAAACCGCGCCGAAGAAGGCGTCGCGCAAGCGCAAGGCCGCCGCCGAGGCGCCGGTCGAAGCCGCGCCCGAGCCGACTCCGGCGGCCGCTGCCGAAGCCCCGGCCAAGGGCCGCAAGCGCAAGGCCGCCGCTGCGGTCGAGGCGCCGGCGGAGACCGTTGCCGAAGCTGCTCCGGCCAAGAAGGCGTCGCGCAAGCGCAAGGCTGCTGCCGAGGCCCCGGCCGAAGCCGCGTCCGAGCCCGCGGCAGCCACGCCGGCCCCGGCTCCCGAGCCGGCTGCGGCTGACAACGATGCCGACGCCGATGCCAAGCCGCGCCGCGGCTGGTGGAAGCGGTAAGCCCAACGGCCCAACCGGGACCTCTGGAACGGGAAAAGGCGCCGCAAGGCGCCTTTTCCTTTTCCCGGACATTATCACCCCTGCCACAGGACAGGTCGGACCATGAGCAAGGCCTTCACCCGCGAGACCGACACGCAGGACGACGACGACCTCGACGATCCGGCACCGTTGCCGCAGGGCTTCAAGAACTACATGACCCCGCCCGGCTTCCAGCGCATGCAGGAGGAACTGCGCCACCTGCTGCGGGTGGAGCGGCCGAAGGTGGTGGAGGTGGTGTCCTGGGCCGCCGGTAACGGCGACCGCTCGGAGAATGGCGATTATCTGTACGGCAAGAAGCGCCTGCGCGAGATCGACCGCCGCATCCGCTTCCTGAACAAGCGGCTGGAATCGGCGGTGGTGGTCAATCCGCAGGACCAGAAGAACCGCGAACAGGTCTTCTTCGGCGCCACCGTCACCTATGCCCGCGAGGATGGGGCGGAGAACACCGTCACCATCGTCGGCGCCGACGAGGTCGACCCCGACCGCGGCCATGTCAGCTGGATTTCCCCCATGGCCCGTGCCCTGCTGAAGGCGCGGGAGGGTGAACTGGTGGACGTGCGCACCCCGGCGGGACTGGAACAGGTCGAAGTGCTGGAGATCCGGTACGCCGACTGACGAAGGGGGCGGCGACCCGCCCCCCGCCAGACTTTATTCCGCTGCCGGCTGGTAAATCTCCCCACCCGACTGGCGGAACTTCTCCGACATCTCGGCCATGCCGGACTCCGCGGCGTCGCGGATTTCCTGCGTGATCTTCATCGAGCAGAATTTCGGCCCACACATCGAACAGAAATGCGCGGTCTTGGCGCCTTCCGCCGGCAGGGTCTCGTCGTGATAGGCCATCGCCGTGTCGGGATCGAGCGACAGGGCGAACTGGTCGCGCCAGCGGAATGAGAAGCGGGCACGCGACATGGCATCGTCGCGCAACCGCGCCGCCGGGTGTCCCTTGGCGAGATCGGCGGCATGGGCGGCGATCTTGTAGGCGATGACGCCGGCCTTCACGTCGTCGCGGTCGGGCAGGCCGAGATGCTCCTTCGGCGTGACGTAGCAGAGCATCGCCGTGCCGAACCAGCCGATCATCGCCGCACCGATGGCACTGGTGATGTGGTCGTAGCCGGGTGCGATGTCGGTCACCAACGGCCCGAGCGTGTAGAAGGGCGCCTCGCCGCACAGCGCCAGCTGCTTCTCGACATTGTGCTTGATCTTGTGCATCGGCACATGGCCCGGCCCCTCGATCATCACCTGCACGTCGCGCGCCCAGGCGATCTTGGTCAGCTCACCCAGCGTCTCCAGCTCGGCGAACTGGGCGGCGTCGTTGGCGTCGGCCTGGCTGCCCGGCCGCAGCCCGTCGCCCATCGACAGCGCCACGTCATAGGTCCGGCAGATCTCGACGATGTCGGCGAAGTGGTCGTAGAGGAAATTCTCGCGGTGATGCGCCAGGCACCATTTGGCGATGATCGAGCCGCCGCGCGAGACGATGCCGGTCACCCGCTTCGCCGTCAGCGGGATGTGGGCCAGCCGCAGGCCGGCATGGATGGTGAAGTAATCGACGCCCTGCTCCGCCTGCTCGATCAGCGTGTCGCGGAACAGCTCCCAGGTCAGGTCCTCGGCCCTACCCTTCACCTTCTCCAGCGCCTGATAGATCGGCACGGTGCCGATGGGAACCGGGGAGTTGCGCAGGATCCATTCGCGGGTCTGGTGGATGTCGGCGCCGGTGGACAGGTCCATCACGGTGTCCGCCCCCCAGCGGATCGACCAGACCATCTTCTCCACCTCCTCCTCGATGGAGGAGGTCACGGCGGAATTGCCGATGTTGGCGTTGATCTTGGTCAGGAAGTTGCGGCCGATGATCATCGGCTCCGACTCGGGATGGTTGACGTTGGACGGGATGATCGCCCGCCCGCGCGCCACCTCGTCACGGACGAATTCCGGGGTGATGAAGTCGGGAATCTCGGCGCCGAAATCCTCGCCGTCCCGGGCAGCCTCCAAGGCGGCGGCGCGACCCAGATTTTCGCGGATGGCGATGTATTCCATCTCCGCGGTGACGATTCCGGCGCGGGCATAGGCCATCTGGGTCACCGCCCCGCCACCCTTGGCGCGCAGCACGCCGTTGTCGGCGGTCTCGACATCGCCGCGCGCCAGGATCCAGTCGCGGCGGTGCTTGGACAGGCCGATCCGGACGTCGATGGCAACCGACTCGTCGGTGTAGGGACCGGAAGCATCATAGACGGTCAGCGGCGGCTCGCCGCCCGACAGCGCGATCTCGCGCAGAGCGACGCGCAGATCGGGGAAACGCGTGCCGGGCACGTGGATTTTCCGCGACGACGGCAGCGGGCCGGTCGAAATGCGGATGGCGGTCTCGTTGAAGTCCTTAGGCATTGGGTTTCTCCGTCGGAGGTGGGCGGACAAACCCGGGACTGCGGACGGAGGTGCGGTATCTTCGTGCGGGCCGTTCTCGGAATGGCTTCCCCGGCGTGGCGGGGCCAATACGGCCGGACGGGGCGAGAATCGGCCCGTCACGAGGTCCCTCCCTTCGCCGGTATGACCCGGATCAGGTTCGAAGGGTCACCACGCTGCCGGCTTGCGCAGTGCGCCGCCCGGCCGTTGGTATCTCAGCCCCCTGTCGGGACCCCCCTGGAATGCGGCCCATCCTGCCGCCGACGGACGGTCGTGTCAAAAGGAAAGCGCTGCGGACGATCCGCCTGCCATATTGTGGAAACGCGCTACATCCAGCGTTTCGACCGGACATAGACCATCGGCAGCAACGCCGACAGCAGCATCAGACCCAAGGCGCTGGCATAACCGAAGGGCGACTGGCTGCCGGGCATGTCGGTGAAGTTCATGCCGCCGATGCTGGCGACGAGGGTCGGCGGATAGAGCAGGACGGTCAGGACCGACACGATCTTGACGATCTCGTTCTGCTCGACATTGATCTGTCCCAACGCGGTGTCCAGCGCCAACGCGACCTTTCCCGATAGGAATCGGGCATACTGGTCGAGCCCGCGCAGATCCTGCAAGGTGGTCTTGGCCCAGCGCCGCGTCGCCTTGCCGGCGTTCCAGCCGTCGCCGCGCGCCAGGAAATCGGTCATGCGGGTGAGGCTGGCCAGACTGATCCGCGCCTTGCCGATCAGATGGCCGGCATGGCCGATGCGCTTCAGCGTCTGGGCGTCGTCCAGCGTCTCGCCGCGGGAGCGCAGCTTGCGCCCGCGGAAGTAACGGCGGTTCAGCGCATCCATTTCCACCCCGGTCCGCCGCAGCACGACGGAGGTGCGGTCGATCATCCCGTCCACCAGGGCGGCCAGCACCAGCTCGCCGCGGGCGGCGGAGACCTGCCCATGGGTGGCGCGGCGGCGGAAGGCCAGCAGGGCCTGCGGGTCGATGTCGTGGATGGTCACCAGCCGCCGGCCGGCCAGCACGAAGCTGACGGTGGCGATGCGCGGCTCGTCGGTGTCGGCCCAGACCAGGGCGGTGACGGTCATGGTCAAGGCACCACCGGCCACGCGCAGACGGCTCGATTCCTCGATCTCCGCCATCTGCTCGCGGGTGGGCAGGCCGGTGCCGATCAGCGCCTCCGCCCGCGCCAGCTCGTCGGGCGTCGGGTTGATCAGGTCCAGCCACACGGCAGTGTCGGGCAGCGTGACCGACACGTCCGCGGCCTCCCTGTCCCAGCGCAGCAGACCGCCGTCATTGACGAAAACATGCAGCAAGTCTGCGCTCCTCGCGTGGCTTTGAACTGAGCTTATCCTTCGCCCATGTGGAACAGCAGGACGGCAACGTGATCGACGGCATCACCCCCGCGCGCTCACCATTTCCAGCAGACGCACCCCAAACCCTCCATTTACGTCAACCAGTTCGCCATGGGCAATTGCCTGCCCTTCGACACAGACATCGACCGGCGCCTGAACCGGACGGTCCAAATCCAACACGCCCCCATGGATCAGCGCCAGAATGTCGGCTAGGCGTCGTTCCGCCGTGCCAACGATGACCGAAAGCGTCACATCCACCTCAAGCAGGGCGGACCTTGCCGGCTTCGCTCCGGCGTCCGTCACCGATGCAGCCATCTGGGGGAGTTGACGGGGGATCTCCAGGTCATCCGGTTCGGAGGCGACGACAACCCGCCAGCACCGCTTGCCGGCACGGAGCCGCCCGGTCACCAGCGAGCGCCCCGCCACCTCGACGCGGACGGCCCCATCGGAGTCGCCGTCGACGGCAAAGACCGTCCCAGTTTCCGCCGCCAACAGATCGCACAATGGCAGCTGTATCGTACCGACCACAACCTGCACGGTCGTCAGGCTGTGCAGCGTCTCCCGCACCAGATGGCGGCGCCACAACGGATCATTGCCGAAGCGTTCTCCGGCAAACATGGACTGAAGCTGTGGGCGCACCGGTTCCAAGAGCCCATAGGGCAGGAGCAGATCCAGGCCACCGCTCCGCCCCTCCAGTTCGACCGCGAGTCGCACGCACATGCAGCCGCAAGACGGTCGGGCGATGGTCGCAAAACGCGGGGATGTTTCGATGCGGTCCGCATCGAAACGCACCGTGCCCACCGGCTGGAAAGCCGCTCCGAGGTCGCCCAGCAGCCGGTGGGCCATCCCCATCGCCAACTCAAGGTCCAATCTGCTGAGAGTGCGCGACGGAATGCGCAGGCAAACATCGGCCGGATCGCCGCCGAGCAAGGCTTCTCCCAACGCCTCGACAAAGGCCCGGTCGATGGCGAGCAGTCCGTAATCGTCCCAGGGATCCGCACGAAACGGGATCAGCGGCCGTTCGCCCGTCTCGTCATCGATCCAGTCGGCAAAGCGCACCGACCGCATGCTCATCAGAGCCACATCGACAGACGCACCGCTATGGGCGCGCAGGGAGGTGGCAAGCATGCGCACGAAACGGTCGATCACCACCTCGAGCATCGGCAGGCGGTCTACCGAAACCCGCCTGTTCTGTAGCAGGGCCGCCAAGCCCGATGACAGAACCGGCGGGGTCCAGCCTGCCTCCGCATCCTGCGCCGGTGCGCTGGGCCCGACGACGGTATCCATGGGGGCGGTTTCCACGGGGGCGGCATCGGCGGCAACGCGAAGCGCGTTTTGCCGGTCCGGTGCCACATGGTCGAGAATACGGGCGAGGGCCTCCGCCCCGACGGCGGACTCCGCAGACTCGGCCATCGTCAGCACTTGGTCGAGAACCGCGAGCGCGGCGGGGGATGGCCGACGTGTGCGCGACAGGCAGCGCACCACAAGCGGCTGAAGCTGGTCGTCCAACGCAATCAGCGCCTCGGCCGCCACTTCAGCTGGAAGAGCGGACAGCACCGCAGCAATGGTCTGGGGCGCCTCGCCACCGAGAAGACGGGCAAGCCGGTCAGCCGGCACAGTCCGCAAACCGCACAAGGGAACTCTGTCCGCCGCCATGCCGGCCTCCCAGGCAGTTCTGCGCAGAGTGGATCCCGAATGGCCTTGCCAGAGATTCGGGTCCTGGCGAATGCTCACCGCCGACCACGAGAGCAGGCGGAACACCAAAAGTCTAGACGATACGACCGCCGCGACGTGGCTTTTCGGGCGGTTTGGCGGGCGCGGCCTTCCCCCCGTCATCGAGGTCCAGCACGGCGCCCTCGTCCTTCAGCGCCTGTTCCAGCTTGCGGCGGAAGGCGCCGCCATCCCGCTTGGCGTCGAGGAAATGACCGACAGCCTCCTTCGCCGCGTCGCTGTCATAGGGGACCTTGCCCAGAGCGGCCAGCCGGGCACGCTCCACCAGCTTCGGGTCCATCTTCTCGCGGATGGCCTTCATCTGGCGGAGCAGGTCCTTGCGCAGGTCGTTCATCGGGTCCCCATAAGCAGCGTCAGGCCTTGCCGATCAGGGTGCCGGCGCCACCCTCAGTGAAGATCTCCAGCAGCAGCGCATGCGGCACGCGGCCATCCAGGATAACAGCGGCATCGACGCCCTGCTCCACCGCACCGATGCAGGTCTCGATCTTCGGGATCATGCCGCCGGACGCGGTGCCGTCGGCGATGGCCTTGTGGGCATCCTCCAGCGACATCTTCTCGATCAGCTTCTTTTCCTTGTCGAGCACGCCGGCGACGTCGGTCAGCAGGAAGAAGCGTGCCGCCTTCACCGCCGCCGCGACCGCGCCGGCCGCCGTGTCGGCGTTGATGTTGTAGGTGTCGCCATTCACGTCGAAGCCGACCGGCGCGATCACCGGGATGATGTCCGACTGGGCGAGCGCATGCAGGATCTGCGGGTTGACCTTGTAGGGCTCGCCGACGAATCCCAGGTCCAGCACCCGCTCGATGTTGCTGTCGGGATCGCGCTGGACGCGCTCCAGACGGCGGGCGGTGATCAGGTTGCTGTCCTTGCCCGATAGACCGACGGCACGACCGCCGGCACTGTTGATGGCGGCGACGATCTGCTTGTTGATGGAGCCGGCCAGCACCATCTCGACCACCTCGACCGTCTCCTTGTCGGTGACGCGCAGGCCGTCGATGAAGCTGGACTTGATCTTCAGACGCTCCAGCATCTGGCCGATCTGCGGCCCGCCGCCATGGACGACCACCGGGTTGATGCCGACCTGCTTCAGCAGGACTATGTCACGCGCGAACAGCTCCGCCAGGCTGGCGTCGCCCATGGCGTGGCCGCCGTACTTGATGACGAAGGTGCTCCCGGCATAACGGCGCATGTAGGGCAGCGCTTCGGACAGGGTACGGGCCTTGGCGAGCCACTCGTCACGGGTGGGAGTCTGCACGGGAGGATGCCCTTTGTCGGGGTGGAGTGTCGGGCTTCTTTAACGGAAAGGCCGGCCGGTTGCCTAGGGGGCAATTTATCGGTCACACACCCCCGTGACGGCCTCCTGCGGCCGCAGCAGCCGTGCCGCCGGCCGGACGCCACAATCCGGCCAGCCGCGTCATCGGCTGGGTCAGCGCGGTGACGGCCACCGCCATCAGCACCATCGCCGAAAAACAGGGGCCGGACAGCACGCCCGCCTCCAGCAGGACGGTCAGGACGATGACCTCCATCAGCCCCTTGCACGGCATCAGCGTGCCGAGCCGGAGCGCGTCGGGCCAGGACTCCCCGGTCCAGCGGGCGGGCAGCGTGGTGCCGGCCATCTTGCCGGCGATGGTGGCGAGGCTGGCAAGCGCGAAGACGGTCCATTGCGCCGGATCGTCCAACGTCAGGGTCACCTTCAGCCCGGTCAGGGTGAAGAAGAAGGGCAGCAGGATCAGCGTGGCGAAATGCTCCAGCCGGTCGAGGATCGCCGCCGCATAGCGGCGCGGCATCGCGCTGCCCGCTATGAAGGCGCCCAGGATATAATGCAGCCCGATCAACTCGGTCACCGCGGCCGAGGCCAGCAACGCCGCACAGGTCACCACCACCGCGGTGTCGCCCATCCGCCCGTCCGGCGCCACCCGCTCCAGCAGGCGGTCAAGCAGCGGGCGGACCACCAGAACCGTCGCCCCGACATAGGCAAAGCCCAGAAGGCCGACCTTCGCCACCGCCCAGGCGTCGCCGCCGCCAGCCGCCCCATCGGCGGTCGACCAGGCCAGCACCGCGGTGATCAGCAGCCAGAGCAACGCGTCGTTTACCGCGGCATAGCCCAGCGCCAGCCGCCCCACCCGGTCGCCCAGCAGGTCCATCTCGCGCAGGATGGCGCCCAGCACCGGCAGAGCGGTGACGCCGACGCAGATGCCGAAGCCGGCGGCGAACAGGCCGGGTGTGGCGCGCGTACCGGTCATGGCGGGAAAGGCGCCGGCCAGCCACCAGCCCAGGGCCCCGCCCAGCAGGGTCGGCACCAGCATGCTGGACAGCGCCACCGTGGCGAAGGCCCCACCCCGCCCGCGGAACTCGGCGGGATCGAGATGGAGGCCGGTCAGGAAAGCGAAGAACACCACGGCCATCAAGGCCAACCCGGACAAGGGCGCGAGCGCCGCCGGTGCGAACAGCACGCCCCACAGATCGGGAACCAGCCGGCCGAGCAGCGACGGCCCCAGCGCCACCCCGAACAGGATCTGGACCACCACCATCGGGGCGATGTGACGACCGCCGCCGAGCCGCCACAGCAGAAACGGCCCGGCGATCAGCAGCAGGGCCTGCATCAGGAACAGCAGCGCGGGAGACAGACCGCCCATCGCCGCGGCCCGCCTATTCCGCGCCGAGTGCCAGGGCGGCGAGGCTGGCGCGCAGCTCCGCGATGCCGATGCCCTTCTCGGAACTGGTGACATGGATGTCGGGGAAGGCGGCAGGGTGCTTCTTCAGCCCGGCCTGGGTGTCACGGCGAACCTTGTCGAGATCCGCGGCCTTGACCTTGTCCGCCTTGGTCAGCACGACGACGTAGGGCACCGCCGTGCGGTCGAGCATCTCCATGATCTCATGGTCGTGGGGCTTCATCCCATGGCGCGAATCGATCAGCACCAGCGCCCGGCGCAGGGTGACCCGGCCGCGCAGGAAGCGGCGGACCATGTCGTTCCACGCCTCCACCTTCTCCTTCGATTCCTTGGCATAGCCGTAGCCGGGCATGTCCACCAGCTTCAGTCGATTGCCGAGGTTGAAGAAGTTCAGCTGCTGCGTGCGGCCCGGCGTGTTGGAGGTGCGGGCCAGCGTCTTGCGTCCGGTCAGCGCGTTGACGAGGCTCGACTTGCCGACATTCGACCGGCCGGCGAAGGCAACCTCCGGCAGGTCCGCCTCGGGCAGCTGGTTCAGCGCGTTGGCGCCCCAGACGAAGTCGCATTCCTTGGCGAACAGCAGCCGGCCGGCCTCCAGCGCGGCCTCGTCGAAGCCGGAAACGATGCTGGGGGTGTCGGGGGTCGGCGTGGCGGGGCTGGTCATGGCGGGCGCTCTCGTTTGGGTCGGCTAAAAAACATACCGCCGGCAAAGGCCCGTCAAGGGTCTTTGCCGGCGGCAGGTCTCAGGCATTGGGCAGGGGGGTCAGGACCTGACGGATCAGGCCTTCACGCCCATGCGCTTCATGATGGTCCACTGCTGCAGAACCGACAGGGTGTTGTTCCAGGCCCAGTAGATCACCAGACCGGCCGGGAAGCCGGCGAGCATGAAGGTGAAGACGATGGGCAGGAACTGGAACACCTTCGCCTGGATCGGGTCCGGCGGGGCCGGGTTCATCTTCTGCTGGAACCACATCGTCACGCCCATGATCAGCGGCCACAGGCCGAGATGCAGCATGGCGGGCGGGTCCCAGGGGATCAGGCCGAACAGGTTGAAGATGGTCGTCGGATCGGGCGAGGACAGGTCGTGGATCCAGCCGAAGAACGGCGCATGCCGCATTTCGATGGTCACGAACAGCACCTTGTAGAGCGAGAAGAACACCGGGATCTGGATCAGGATCGGCAGGCAGCCCGACACCGGAGAGACCTTCTCGCGCTTGTACAGCGCCATCAGCTCCTGGTTCATGCGCGCCTGATCGTCGCTGAACTTCTCGCGCAGCTCCTGCATCTTGGGCTGCAGGGCCTTCATCTTGCTCATCGCCTGATAGGACTTGTTGGCGAGCGGGAAGAAGACGGCCTTGACGCAGACGGTCAGCACCAGGATGGCGACGCCGAAGTTGCCGATGATGCGGCCCAGGAAATCCAGCGCGTAGAAGAACGGCTTGGTCAGGAAGTAGAACCAGCCGAAGTCGATCGCCAGATCGAAGTTCTTGATGTTCAGCTTCTCGGAGTAGCCGTCGAGCAGCTTCACCTGCTTGGCACCGGCGAACAGGCGGCCGGTGTTCTCGGCCGAGGCGCCCGGCGCCACCGTGACCGGCGCACCCATGGTGTCGGTCTGGTAGCGGTCGGTGTTGGCAACCTGGTTGTAGAGGAAGCGCGCCGTGACCTTCTCGTTCGGGTCGGGCACCAGCGACACCAGCCAGTACTTGTCGGTGATGCCGACCCAGCCGCCGGTGGTCTCCTTGGCGATCGAGCCGGCCTTGCGGACGTCGTCGTACTTCTCTTCGGTCAGCGAGCCGTTGAAGACGCCGAGCGGGCCTTCATGCAGGATGTAGTAGCCCGACGTGTGCGGCGTGCCGCTGCGCGACACCAGGCTGTAGGGCAGCAGGGTGACAGGGGCGGTGCCGGTGTTGCGGACGGTCTGCGTCACCGTGAACATGAAGTCCGGGTCGACGGCGATCTTGCGCTCGAACACCAGCCCCTGGCCGTTGTCCCAAGTCAGGGTCAGCGGCTTGTCAGGGGTCAGCGCGGCGCCGTCGGCGGTCCAGCGGGTGGTCGCGGTCGGGGCGGCGATGCCGGCGCCCTGCGGGACCCAGCCGAACTCGGCATAATAGGCGGCGGGCGTGCCGGCCGGGGCCAGCAGCACGATCTCCGGGCTCTTGGGGTCCGGGGTCTCGTGGTACTGGGCCAGCGTCAGGTCGTCGATGCGGCCGCCGACGAGGTTGACGGAGCCGTGCAGGGCCGGCGTGTCGATCTTCACGCGGGTACCGGCCGCCAGCTGCTCGGCGAGCAGGACGGGGCGCTCCTTCGCGACCTCAGCCGTGGCCGGAGGCTGCTGGGCGGGCACGCCGGGGGCCGGCACCGGCACCGACTGCTCCGTCTGGGCGGCCTGCTGGGCGGCGAGTTGCTTCTGCTGCTCCACCCGCGGCTTCTCGTAGAAAAACTGGAAGCCCAGAAGGATGGCGATCGACAGGGCAATCGCGATGATGAGGTTGCGTTGGTCGGTCATGGCGTCCCGGTTGCCGTGGGGCCTTTGGAAGAAGGGCGGCGTGTGCGCGGCCTTGTTACGGGTTTTCGCCGGGCTGGGCAACCGCCGCATGCCCCTTTTCCCGCAGTCCGCAGCGATGCGGCGCCAGGGGCGCCGGCCGCGGCACGGGATCGGGCACGGGATCCCAGCCCGACCCGCCCCAGGGATGGCAACGCCCGAGCCGGCGCACAGTCAGCCATCCCCCCCGGATGGCCCCATGCTTTTCCAGCGATTCGATGGCGTAGCAGGAGCAGGTCGGCTGGAAACGGCACTGCCAGCCCACGAAGGGCGACAAGGTCCAGCGATAGAGATAGACGAGCGCGCGGAGCAGGTGCGCGAGCGGGCTGAGGCCGGCGATGCGAAACATGACGTCGCGAGCCTCCTACCCTTCCGCCTCGCGCCACAGGCCGAGGCGCTTCAGCCCGGCGGCAAGGTCGCCGAGCAGGTCGGTCCACGGCCGCTCGGCCGTGCCGCCGCGGGCGACCAGCACGAAGTCGTGGCCGGGCGCCGCATGAACGGTCAGAATCTGCCGCGCGGCCTCACGCAAACGGCGGCGGGCACGATTGCGCACCACCGCGTTGCCGACCTTGCGGCTCGCCGTCAAACCGAGACGGATTGGCGGACCGCCTTCGGCGGGCCGCTGCTTGTCGTCGTGCCGGCGCACCTGGAGGATCAGGCCGGGAGCCACATGCTTTCGCCGTGTCCCGGCCACGGCCAGAAATTCCGGCCGCCGCATCAGGCGCCCGACCTCGTGGCCCGGCGCCGCCATAGCGGGGATCAGGCGCTCAGAACCTTGCGGCCGCGGGCGCGGCGACGGGCGATCACCTTGCGGCCGCCGACGGTGGCCATGCGGGCGCGGAAGCCATGACGACGCTTACGCACGATTTTGGACGGCTGGAACGTGCGCTTCATGGCGCCTACTCCTTAAACTTTGCTGATGGTGACGGGAAGAAAGCGCCCAGCCGGACGGCCGGGCGCCGTATCTATGAACCTGAACCGAACCGGAAGGCGCCTTACTCGGCAGCCCGGCGGCCGTTGACCATGCCGCGGCCGGTGGTGCGCTCGGCGATGCGGGCGGCCTTGCCGCGCAGATCGCGCAGATAGTACAGCTTGGCGCGACGGACGGCGCCCTTGCGGACCAGCTCGATCGAGTCGATGCGCGGGGAGTACAGCGGGAACACGCGCTCCACGCCCTCGCCGTAGCTGATCTTGCGAACGGTGAAGGAGCTGTTCACACCGGCGTTCTTGCGGGCGATCACGACGCCCTCATAGGCCTGGACGCGCTCGCGCGTGCCCTCGACGACCTTCACGTTCACGCGGACGGTATCGCCCGAGGAGAACTCCGGGATCGTCTTGCCACCGAGGGCCTTCTCGATCTGCTCCTGCTCGAGCTGCTGCAACAGGTTCATAGCACTACCCCTTTTCTATCGGCGCGCCTCGCGGCGGACCGTCACTCCGGTTTCGGGTCGCGCCGGCGAGCCTGCCGCCGACCCTTGTTCGTAACAGTTACTACCGGACGGCTCGCCTGGTAGAGCGACCACAGGTCCGGCCGTCGGGCCTCCGTGATCTTCTCCGCCTCGGCCAGCCGCCAGGCCTTGACCTTCCCATGGTGACCGGACAGCAGAACCTCCGGCACCGTGCGCTCCACACCCTGTCCGTCGGTCCAGACCGCCGGCCGGGTGTAGTGGGGGTATTCTAGCAACCCCCGTTCGAAACTCTCTTCGCCCGCCGTCTCAACATTACCCATGACACCGGGGAGCAAGCGCACCACGGCATCCATCAGGCTGAGCGCGGCGAGCTCCCCGCCGGACAGCACGAAATCCCCGAGGCTGACCTCTTCGAGGCCGTGCGCATCGAGGACCCGCTGGTCCACCCCTTCGTACCGGCCGCAGAGCAGCGTCACCACCGGGGTGGCGGCCAGCTCCTTGACCAGTTCCTGGTTCAGCACCCGTCCGCGAGGCGACAGATAAATCGCCCGGCCGCGTCCCGGTGCCCCCACAGGTCCCGCCGTCGCAGTCAAAGCCGCGTCCAGCACGTCGGGCCGCATGACCATGCCGGCCCCTCCGCCGAAGGGGGTCTCGTCGACGGAGCGGTGTTTATCGCGCGCGAACGAGCGAATGTCCACCGATTCCAGCGCCCAGACTCCATTTTCCAACGCTTTGCCCGCCAGCGAGTGGCCGAGCGGCCCCGGAAACATTTCCGGGAACAGCGTCAGAACCTTGGCCGTCCAGACCCGCGGACCGTCGGCGCCGTGATTCACGGCCCCTCCTCCCCGCTCCGGTCTCCGTCCTCTTCACCCTCCTCCGCCTCGTCACCGGAGTCCTCGCGGGCCTCGATCACGGCGGGAAGGTCGACGACGATGCGGCCGCCCCGGACATCGACCACCGGCACGCAGGCCTTGGAGAAGGGAAGCATCTCCAAAGGCCCGCCTGCGGTCCTGATCTCCAGCACGTCGCCGGCGCCGAAGTCGTAGATCGCCTTCACCGTGCCGTAGACGGTTCCGTCGGCGAGTTCCGCACGCAGGCCGATCAGATCGGCATGGTAGAACTCGTCCTCGTCCTCCGTCGCCGGCAGGGCGCCGCGCTCCACATAGAGCCGCACACCGGCCAGGGCTTGCGCCTGTTCGCGGCTGGTCACCCCGTCGACCTTGGCCAGGAAGTTGTCCTTGACCATGCCCTGGAGCGTCACCGTGAACCGGCGGGTCCCGGTCTCGTCCGACAGCGGGCCGTAGGTCATGACGTCGGCAGGTTCGGCGGTGAAGCTGCGCAGCTTCACCAGCCCTCGCACGCCGTGCGATCCCGCGAACTGGCCGACACAGATTTTGGCGGTCATCGAAGGAGCACCCGGCACGTCGTCACGACCTCAACCCTGCGGGCCAACCGGCCCGACCTTACCTTTAGACCCAACCTCAGCCCTCGGCGGCAGCCGCGGCAGCGGCGGCCTCGGCCTTCAGACGCTCCTGCGCCTTGGCCTTCGGAGCCGACTTCTTCGGGGTCTCGCGGACGGCGGGCTTCTCGACCAGGCCGGCAGTGGCCAGGAAGTGAACGACGCGGTCCGTCGGCTGGGCGCCGACCGACAGCCAATGCTTGGCGCGCTCGGCGTTCAGGATGATGCGCTGCTCATGCTCGCGCGGCAGCATCGGGTTGTAGGTGCCGATCTTCTCGATGAAGCGGCCGTCACGCGGGCTGCGGGCGTCCGCGATGACGATCGAGTAGAACGGACGCTTCTTCGCACCACCGCGAGCCAGACGAATCTTCAAAGCCATTGGTCGAAACTTTCTCTTCTCAAGTCAAACAGGTATCGGGTGATTTCGAGAGGCGGTCAGGTCAGCCGAAAGGCCCCTTGCCGCCAAAGCCGCCGAGTCCCTTCGGCAGCAGGTTTCCGAGGCCGCCGCGCAGCATCCCCTTCTTCCCAAGCTTCTGCACCTGCTTCATCATTCCGCGCATGGTCTCGAACTGCTTCAGCAGCTTGTTGACCTCCTGCACCGAGGTGCCGGAACCGGCGGCGATGCGCTTGCGGCGCGAAGCCTTGATCAGGTCGGGGTTCTTGCGTTCCGCCTTGGTCATCGAGGAGATGATCGCCTCCTGGCGCTTGATCATCCCGTCGTCGACGTTGGCGTCCTTCAGCTGGTCCTTGATCTTGCCGATGCCCGGCAGCATTCCCATCAGGCCGGACATGCCGCCCATCTTGCGGAGCTGCTTCAGCTGCATCGCCATGTCGTCGAGGTCGAAGCCCTGGCCCTTCTCCATCTTGCGGGCGAGCTTTTCGGCCTCGTCCTTGTCGATGGTCTCGACGGCCTTCTCCACCAGCGACACCACGTCGCCCATGCCGAGGATTCGGCCGGCGATGCGGTCGGGGTGGAAGGGCTCCAGCGCGTCGATCTTCTCGCCGACGCCCAGCAGCTTGATCGGCTTGCCGGTGATCTGGCGCATCGACAGGGCGGCACCGCCGCGCGCGTCGCCGTCGATGCGGGTCAGCACGATGCCGGTGATACCGACCTTGTCGTTGAAATTGGTGGCGACGGTGACGGCGTCCTGGCCGGTCATCGCGTCGGCGACCAGCAGGGTTTCCACCGGCTTGGTCGCGTCGCGGACGGCCGCGACCTCCGCCATCAGCTCCTCGTCGATGGCGAGGCGGCCGGCGGTGTCGAGCATGACGACGTCATAGCCTTCGAGACGGCCGGTCTCGATGGCGCGCCTGGCGATGGCGACCGGGTCCTGGCCCGGCACGATCGGCAGCGTGGCGACGCCGGTCTGCTCGCCGAGAACCTTCAGCTGCTCCTGGGCGGCGGGACGGCGGACGTCCAGCGAGGCCATCAGGACCTTCTTGCGGTCCTTCGTCTTCAGGCGCAGCGCGATCTTGGCGGTGCTGGTGGTCTTGCCGGAACCCTGGAGGCCGACCATCAGGATCGGCACCGGGGCGGCGGCGTTCAGGTTGATCTCGGCGCCTTCGCCCAGCATCTCCACGAGGTTGTCGTGGACGATCTTGATGACCTGCTGGCCGGGGGTGACCGACTTCAGCACCTCCTGCCCGACGGCGCGTTCCTTCACCTGGGTGACGAACTGCTTGACGACGGGCAGAACGACGTCAGCCTCCAGCAACGCCACGCGAACTTCGCGCAGTGCGGCGGAGACGTCCTCTTCGGTCAGCGCGCCACGGCGGCGCAGCTTGTCGAAGATGTCGCCCAGGCGTCCGGTCAGGCCTTCGAACATGCGATACTCGTTCCCCAGTTCCGGGTCCAGCGTCAGGGCCGCCACCCGCACAAGCACGAAAGCGCCAGTGCGCGAATTTCGCGGACTGGCGGAGATACCCGGCGTTGGGCCGGGGTACCCGGTCTATCGGCTTTGCGGAAGACAGGTCGGCGGACCATAGAGAAGCCGGCAGGCCGAGTCAACCGCCACAGTCGGTCTTTTGCTGTCGTCCTTACGTCTGCCTTGCCCGGAGGCGGTTATCGGCCCCAAGCTTGTCACAAGCCATCAACCCTTAACCAAATTTTGGCGACTCTTTCGGATTATGAGTCACCAAATAGAGAAGGTATGCCGGCGATGTCGTCCGCCCAGGGCTTTGGGTCCAACAGCCCGCGAACCAAGCTGACCCAGAGCCAGCTCAACGCGATCCTGTTGCGGCACCAGGCATTCCGCAAAAGCCAGCCCGGCGGCGTGCGCGCCAACCTGAAGATGCGCGACCTGTCGCACCTCGATCTGTCCGGCATCGACCTGTCCGACGCCGACCTGTCGGGGGCGAAGCTGTTCAGCGCCCGGCTGACCGGCGCCAACCTCGCCAACGCCAACCTCTATGCCGCCGACCTGCGGCTCGCCAACCTGGAGAAGGCGGATCTGCGCCGGGCCGATCTGCGCGGCGCCTGCCTGCGCGGCGCCGTGCTGAGCGAGGCGACGCTGGTGGAGGTCGACCTGCGCGACGGCACGCTGCTGCATTACGACTCCAGCGGCGAGATGTACGCCCATGAATATGAGGATTCCGTCCTGACGTCGGAACTGACGGCGGCGACCATCCGCGGCGCCGACCTGTCGCGGGCCAAGATCGCCAACGCCTTCGTCATGCAGACCGACCTGACCGACGCCGTCCTGCGCGGCACCAAGTTCATGCGCGCCAACCTGACCGGATCCAACCTGACCGGCTGCGACCTGACCGACGCCGACCTGACGGAGGCGAACCTGTCGGGCGCCCGGCTGTCCGGGGCGGTGATGACCGGCTGCGCCATCAACCGCACCAATTTCAGCGGCGCCACCTTGATCGGCGCCATTCTGGACGCGGCGCAGATGCGTTCGCCCAACCTCCAGGCGGCGGTGCTGGCAAAGACGCTGGAGAACCCGGAGGACGACCTGCGCGAGATGCTGATGGAGCATCTGAGCTGGATCGACAGCGGCGGCAAGGCCGGCAAGCGCGCCGACCTGTCGGCGCTGGACCTGTCGGGGCGCAGGCTGGACGGGATCAACCTGTCGGCGGCGATCCTGCAATGCATCGCGCTGCGCGGCGCCAACCTGTCGGGTGCCGCCATGGCGATAGCCGATATGTCGCTGGCCGACCTGCGCAAGGCCGACCTGTCGAAGGCCGACCTGCGCGGGGTGAATTTCGAACGCGCCACCCTGACCGGCGCCAACCTGACCGGCGCCCAGCTCGGCCCCGTCCATATCCAGACGATGAGCGGCCATGTCTGGCGGGCCAACCTGCAACGCGCCCGGCTCGGCATGGCGCTGCTGTGCAAGGCCGACCTGCGCAAGGCCAACCTCTCCGGCGCCAATCTCGCCGGTGCCGACCTGAGCGGCGCCAACCTCAGCGAAGCCGACCTCACCGGTGCCGACCTGACCGGTGCGGTGCTGGACGGCGCCACCATGGACCAGGCGATCGTCGAGGAGGCGATCGGGCTGGCCAGCTGAGCGGTCGGTTCAGGACTCCGAATTCAGGCGGCCGAAGTTTTAAACGGAGGGCCCGCCCCGCTGCGCCATCCAGTCGCCGGAGCCGTAGACGCTGCGGACATGGCGGACCAGCAGGTTGCGGGCGTCGATCAGCTGGCCCATCCGCTCACGGCAGGCGACGATGCCGGTGTCCGGGTGATAGACTGGCGCCAGTTCGCGGAAGCGCCGCCGGACCTGATCCTCGTCGAAGCACCATTCATTGACGAAACCGAACAGCTGGGCGGCGTCGCGCACCTGCGTGATGCGGCCGTCGAGTGGCTGGAACGACAGGCGTTGCAGCGCGTGGGCCAGCGTCTTGTTGCGATAGCCCAGCGTCTCCACCGCGGCTTCGAGCCGGCGGACATCCTCGCCCGGCAGGATGCGCGCACCGGGGCCGGCAAGCGCCAGGGCGGCGGCCAGCGCCTTGCGGATCGTGCCGTCGCTGGCGTCGGTTTCCCCCACCTCCAGCAGCGCCTCCCCCTCCGGGTCGCGCAGGCCCGGATCGGCACCCCCCTTCGGCGCCAGCAGCAGGGCGGCGGCCACAAGCATCGGCACTGCTGCCCCGCGGGCGGCGGCCAGTTCCAGAACGGCGGCACGGAACCGGGCGCCGCAGGGCACGGCACGGCCGGGGGTCGGTGAGGAAGCGGTCTCTTCCGGTGCGGTCATCGTCGGCGCCAACACTTGGTGGAAGCGGGCGCGAGTCTACGCAATCGTCGGAGTCGCCGCAATCGCACCGATGGATGCGGGCGGAGGGATTAATGAGGCTGGATAAAAGAGGGTGGATGAAGGGAATGGAAGAACCGCTTCCGGATCACTGCACCTTCATCGCTCCCGGCTTGGCCGGCAGCCGGTCGAGCAGTTCGCCGATGTAGGCGGTTTCGTCCTTGCCGGCCATGGCAGCGAAGCCCTTCAGCATCTGGCCGCCGAAGGTGAAGACGCTGGCGAGGTCGATGCGCCATGCCCCGCCCTCGCGGACGAAATCGGCAGGAACCAGCGCCGGCCGGTTGTCGACCATCAGCAGGCCCGACGCCCGGTCGCCCTTCACCCGCACCGGCCCCAGCGCGCTGCGGGAGATGACGTTCGGCCCGAGCCAGCCGGCTTTCAGCGCATGGTTGGCGATGTCGCCGACCGACATGCGCCGCAGGTCCGCCGGGCCAAGATAGCGGCGCAGCCCCATGGCGGCGAAACGCTCCGCCGGCTCCAGCCGTTGCAGGGGCGCATCGCCGGGCTGGCGGGCGGCGTCGCGCACCGACTCCAGCGTCTTGACCGAATTGCGGGTGAGCAGCGGGATCACCGCCGACCCACGCTTCTCGGACAGCGCCGTGCGGGCGGCGTCGAAGGTGGCTGCGACCTCGCGCTCCTCCGGCGTTTCGCGCGGCGGGGCGGCGAAGCTGGTGGCGGCGGCGATCAGGACGAAGAAGAAGGCGAGAAAGGCGACACGCATACCGGAGACAACCCGAACAGGGGGGAAAACGTCACGCCTTCTCCTCGACGCCGAAAAATTCGAGCTGCCAGCGCATCTCTTCATCGGTCATCGGATAGTGCGTGCCGTCCCGAGCATTAAGCGCTGTTTTTGGCGGAATCTGGGCAAGCCGCAACTGAACCTGCCGGGCGAAGCGCATGGTCAGCCCGGCGCGCCAGACCAGGGCGGTGACGGCGCGCGGCGCATGGGTGGCGACGATGCGGTCGACCACCGGCAGCGGAATCTGCGAAAGCTCCGCCAAGGCGGCCATGACAAAGCCGCGGTCGCCCTCCACCATCGAGCCCTCGATCAGCTTCTCGGTCAGCTTGCCTTCCTTGTTCAGGCGTGCCGCCTTGTCGCCGGGACGCTCGACCGGCTTCTCCGGCCCGGCGGCGGCACCGCCGACGGCCTCCTCGCCGAAATCGACCGGGCCGAGCGGCAGGCCGGGCGGTGCGCCGGCTGCCTGCCCCACCCGCTGGCGCACCGCCTCCACCAGCCCGCGCGTGGCGTCGGGGTCGAGGTCATCGCGATCCTGCAGCACCTTCAGCAGCTTGTCGGCGACGAAGCTGGCCAACCGCGCCACCGCACGGGCCGGCAGCCGCGGTCGGCGGACCAGCGGCGAATGCCAGGGTTCGTGCTGCGGCGACTGATCGAGGATGCGGTCGAGCGTCTCTTCGCGGATCTGGGCCGACGGGTTGCCGAGCAGCGCCGTCACCGCCGCCTCGTCGTCCGAGCGCGCGATGGCGTCGGCGACGGAGGCTGTGACGTTGTGCCGGCTGGCGATGGCGGTCATCGCGCCCCGCACCGGCCCCTTCATGATGATGTCGGTCAGATCCTCCTCGGTGAGGATCGGCGAATGCTGCAACACGGGCGCGCAGACCGACAGCTCGACATCGCGGGCCAGCCGGTTGATCACGCCGTGCGGCGCGTTGGGCAGGTCCTTCAGCGCTTCGGCCAGGATGCCGCGCACCTCCGTCGCCTGATCGCGGGCCAGCGTCTCCAGGCATTCCACCGTCAGCCGTTCGATCTGCATCGCCTGATCGGCCGACAGCTCTGGCAGCAGGCGGGCGATCTTCCGCGCCACCGCCTGCCGCACCATGACCTCGCGGTCCTTGGCCAGCAGCAGGTCGGCTTGCCGCGGCGTGCCGGCGTTGGTGGCGATGGCGCGCCGCACCTCGGCCGCGGCATCGGCGGCAAGGAAATACAGCAGCTCCGGCCGGGTCTTGGGATGCTCGGCAACCTTCCGGCGAACCGCCGGATCCTCGCTCTGCACCATCCGCTTGGCGGATTCGTAGTCGGCGGGGTCGAGGGTTTCGGGACGCGGATTGGCGGGCGGGGTCACGGTATAGGCTCCGCGGCGGAAACATCGGAGGAGGATGCCTGAGCGGCCGCCCGATAGGCGGGGGCCAGGGCGAAATGGCCCTTGCCGCTCTTCTTGGCGTCGTACATGGCGGCATCGGACCGGTCGGTCAACTCCCGCACCGATTCGCCGCGGCCGGGGGTGTGGACGGCGATGCCGATCGACAGGCCCAGCGGCTTCTCGGGACTGGCCGACAGGTGGGCCAGATCGCGCATGCCGTTCAGCAGCCGTTCGGCGACGATGCGGGCCTTCGCCTCGTCGGTGCGGCCCAGCCACAACACGAACTCGTCACCGCCGAGGCGGCCCGGCAGGTCGCCCGGCCGCACCCCGGTGCTCAGCAGCGTGCCGATGGCCTTCAGCACCGCGTCGCCCTGCTGGTGGCCATGCAGGTCGTTGACCGCCTTGAAATTGTCGAGGTCGACATAGAGCAGGGCCGACGGCCCGCTGTCCGGCCGGGAGATCGACTCCTCCAGCCGTTCGAAGAAGGTGCGGCGGTTGAACAGTCCGGTCAGCCCGTCGCGCTCCGACAGGCGGCGCAGCCGCTCCTGGTAGGCGAGATGGGCATGCGCGATGCCGATATGGTCGGCCACGCCCGACATCAGATGGCGGTCGTCTTCGTCCCACGGCTCGGAATCGCCGGCGCGCCAGACCAGCAGCGCGCCGTTCGCCGCCTGCCGGTACTCCGTCCGCTCGCCGATCAGCTGCACGTCGCCCAGCCGGTCGGTCACCAGCCCTTCGCTGTTGGCGATGCGGTCGAGCAGGGCGGTGCCGACGCCCGGCAATTTGGCGCCGAACTCCGCCACCAGCGACAGCACGACACGGCTGCCCCCATTGCCGCCGGCCGCACCCTCCTCCGCCCGATAGATGCGGCAGCCGTCGGCGCTGAGCGCCCGCGCCGTTTCCGTCGCGGCCACGGCCAGCGCCTCCGCGGCGTCGAGCCTGTCGCGCAGGGTATGGACGATGTGGCCGAGCAGCCGTTCACGGTTCCGGATGCGCGCCAGCTCGTTGGAGCGCAGCACCTGTTCGGTCACGTCGCGGCAGACGCCGCGGGCGCCGATCCAGTCGCCCTGCACCCCGAACAGCGGCAGGGCGGAGGCGACGACGCAGGCCGGCGTGCCGTCGGCGCTCTTCAGCCACAGCTCCGTCTGGTCGATCGCCCGGCGGCAGTCGAACGGCATCGGCAGGTCTTCCGCCTCTTCCAGCGCCAAGCTGCGCGGGTCGCGGCCGATCAGCGCGTCGGCCGGATAACCCAAGGCACCCTTATGGCTGACGAAGACGAAGGTGCCGTCCGGCCCGGTCTCCCAGGCGAAGTCGGAAGAGACCTCCACCAGATCCTTGTAGCGCCGCCGCGATTCGGTCAGCGTGTGGCGCAGCTGGCGCTCCAGCGTGTCGTCGCGGCCCAGCAGCAGGAACCCGCCGTCGGGCAGCGGCACGCCGGCCCATTCGACGATCATGATCCCGCGCAGCGATTCCACCGGCACCGAGCGCAGCCCCGGCGCCACGCTGGAGGCCGACAGCCAGTTGCGCAACTCCGGCAGCCAGCGCGGATCGCTGTCCATCATGTCTTCCGCCTCGGCATTCGCTTCGGCGACGGCCAGCGCCGAATCCAGCCGCAGGGCCGGGCCGGGATACAGCGCGACCAATGGCACGGGGCCGGTCTGGCCGCCGGTGGCGGCGGAAGCGGTGGCAGAGGTACCGGTGGTCAGAAGAAGGTCCACGGCAATCCCAGAGGGCAATCCACGAGGCTTGCGGGCCACGAGGCAGGCGGAGCGGAAACCTTTGGCTGTAAACCATTACAAGGTCTGGTCCATGCTACCTCTTTAGGGGTTAATCTTCAATCAACCAACGACGCGGGAGACTCCCCATAGCGTCGGCTTGGCCAAAGGGCGGCTGCGCGCCTGCGACCATGTGAAGCGCCTTGCGGCC
Source organism: Azospirillum sp. TSH64 (assembly GCF_003116035.1). GTDB lineage: Bacteria > Pseudomonadota > Alphaproteobacteria > Azospirillales > Azospirillaceae > Azospirillum. The sequence goes on along the minus strand of NZ_LGQW01000015.1, from coordinate 5,744,716 downwards.
GGACGGCGGCGGCCCCATTCTTGTGGGATGACCGTCCCGACCTCCCCCCAGGACAGGGCCGCCGCTCCGGCGCCCAGCTCCACGACCGGTTTCACGACCGGCTCCACCTCCGGCTCCGCGCCCCATCCCCTCGCCGCCCTGCGCAACCGCGCCGTGTGGATCTTCGACCTCGACAACACGCTCTATCCGGCGTCCTGCAACCTGTTCGCCCAGGTCGACCTCCGGATCAACGAGTTCATCGCCACCCATTTCAACATCGGGATGGACGAGGCGCGGGTGCGGCAGAAGCACTTCTTCCGCGAATACGGCACCACGCTGCGCGGCCTGATGATGGAGCATGACGTCGATCCGGTCGCCTACATGGACTATGTCCACGACATCGACGTGACCGGGGTCCAGCCCTCCGCCCTGCTGGCCGACGCGCTGGCGCGGCTGCCCGGCCGCAAGATCATCTACACCAACGGCTCGGTCCGCCATGCCGAGAACGTCGCCGGCCGGCTCGGCATCCTCGACCGGTTCGACGCCGTGTTCGACATCGCCGCCGGCGGCTTCGTGCCGAAGCCCGATCCCCGCCCCTATGCCACGCTGGTGGAACACCACGGCGTCGATCCGGCCGACGCCTGCATGGTGGAGGACATCGCCCGCAACCTCGCCCCCGCACACGCGCTGGGCATGACCACCGTCTGGGTCCGCGGCGAGAAGGAATACGAGAAGGCCGGTGTCGGCGCCGGTGTCCACATCGACCACACCGTCGACGACCTGCCCTCCTGGCTGGCGGCGGTGGCGGGGGTTTGAGGGGGCAGTCCGGGGGCTTTGTCGCAAACCGGCCGATGCCGGCCGCGGGTATGGTTGACAGGGGCGGCGATGCGGCTCCATGGTGCCGTCCCTTGGACAATCGACAGCAGAACGACCGCGCCATGAGCCACGCCAGCCTGCAAGCCACCATCGACGCCGCCTGGGAAAACCGCGCCGATCTCACCACCGCCACCACCGGTTCGGTCCGCGACGCCGTGAATTCGGCGCTGGACGCGCTGGACGCCGGCGATCTGCGCGTCGCGGAAAAGACCGCGGACGGCTGGAAGGTCAACCAGTGGCTGAAGAAGGCGGTGCTGCTGTCCTTCCGCCTGAACGCCAACGAGATGATCCCCGGCGGCCCCGGCGGCTCCTCCTGGTACGACAAGGTGCCGCCGAAGTTCGAGGGCTGGAGCGAAGGCCAGTTCCAGAACGCCGGTTTCCGCGCCCTGCCCGGCGCCATCGCCCGCAAGTCGTCCTATGTCGCCCCCGGCGTCATCCTGATGCCGAGCTTCGTCAATGTCGGCGCCTATGTCGACAGCGGCACCATGGTCGACACCTGGGTCACCGTCGGCTCCTGCGCCCAGATCGGCAAGAACGTCCACCTGTCGGGCGGCGTCGGCATCGGCGGCGTGCTGGAGCCGCTGCAGGCCGATCCCGTCATCATCGAGGACAACTGCTTCATCGGCGCCCGCTCGGAGATCGTCGAGGGCGTGATCGTCGAGGAAGGCGCCGTCATCTCGATGGGCTGCTACATCGGCGCCTCGACCAAGATCATCGACCGCCACACCGGCGAGATCTTCATGGGCCGCGTCCCGGCCTATTCGGTCGTCGTCCCCGGCTCGCTGCCGGGCAAGCCGCTGCCCGACGGCACGCCGGGCCCGAGCCTGTATTGCTGCGTCATCATCAAGCGCGTCGACGAGAAGACCCGCTCCAAGACCGCGATCAACGACCTGCTGCGGGATTGATCCGCCAATAGACCAAGCGTCACCCCCGCGAAGGCGGGGGTCCAGGCGTCGCATACAGCATTCCGGCCCTGCACCTGGATCCCCGCCTTCGCGGGGATGACGACCGGCGGAGGCCGGGCCGGTTGGAAAAGAGCCGCATGACCATCGACCCCGTCGCCCTCGCCCAGGATCTGATCCGCTGCCCCAGCGTCACGCCGCGCGACGACGGTGCGCTCAGCGTGCTGGAGGCGGCGCTGGCGCCGATGGGCTTCACCTGCCACCGCCTGCGCTTCCAGCAGGAGGGGACCGAGCCGGTCGAGAACCTCTATGCCCGGCTCGGCACCGAGGGGCCGAACTTCTGCTTCGCCGGCCACACCGACGTGGTGCCGCCGGGCGACCGCGGCTGGACCGTCGATCCCTTCGCCGGCGAGGTGATGGGCGGGCGCCTGTTCGGCCGCGGTGCGGTGGACATGAAGGGTGCCATCGCCGCCTTCGTCGCCGCCGTCTCGCGTCGGCTGGAGGACGGTCCGCCCGCCGGCTCGATCAGCCTGCTGATCACCGGCGACGAGGAGGGGGTTGCGATCAACGGCACCCGCAAGGTGCTGGAGTGGATGGCCGAGCGCGGCGAGCGCATCGATGCCTGCGTGGTCGGCGAGCCGACCAACCCCAAGGCGCTGGGCGACATGATCAAGATCGGCCGGCGCGGCAGCCTGACCGGCTTCCTGACCGTGTTCGGCGCGCAGGGCCACGTCGCCTACCCGCATCTGGCCGACAACCCGCTGCCGCGGCTGGTCCGCATGCTGGCCGCCATCACCGAAGACCCGATGGACGAAGGCACGGCGCATTTCCAGCCCTCTACCCTGGCGCTGACCACCATCGACGTCGACAACACGGCGACCAACGTCATCCCGGCCCAGGGCAAGGCGACCTTCAACATCCGCTTCAATGACGCCCACACCCCGGCCGGCATCGAGGCGTGGCTGCGCCGGACCTTCGATGCCGTCGGCGGCGCCTATGAGCTGGAGGTCTACTGCTCCGGCGACAGCTTCGTCACCCCGCCGGGTCCGCTGACCGAACTGGTGGCCGAGGCGGTGGAGGGGGTGACCGGGCGCCGGCCGGAATACTCGACCACCGGCGGCACGTCGGACGCGCGCTTCATCAAGAATGTCTGCCCGGTGGTGGAATTCGGGCTGGTCGGACAGACCATGCACAAGGTGGATGAATATTGTTCGGTGGAGGATCTGCGCCAGCTGACCGCCATCTACGAGTCGATCCTGAAGGGCGTGTTCACGCGCCTTGCCGGGTGAGAGGTCTGACCGGGACACCACGATGCCGCTGACCACTCCCGCCATCCTGTCCGCACTGACCGGCGCCTGGCGGTTGGCCCGCTTCGACCGGACGGGGATGGAGTTCTTCGACCGCACGCCCGACGGCGCGCTGAACTCCTTCTACGCTGCCCTGGTGGTGTTGCCGGCCTATGCGCTGCTGCTGGCGATCCGCCTGTGGGACCAGTTGGACGGCACGCCGGTCCTGCAACTGGTGACGGTGGAGGGCATCGCCTATGTGGTCAGCTGGACCGCCTTCCCGCTCGCCCTGTTCCGCATCGCGTCTCTGCTGGGCAAGGAGCAGCTCTATCCCGGTGCGCTCGCCGCCTACAACTGGTCGGCGGTTGTGCAGATGGCGATCTATCTGCCGGCCATCCTGTTGTCCGCCGCCGGCCTGCTGCCGTCGGGCGTGTCCGAAGCGCTCGTCTTCGGCGTCATGATGGCGATGCTGACCTACCAGTGGTTCGTCCTGCGCACCGCCCTGTCGCTGTCGGGTCTTGCCGCCGCCGCGCTGGTGATGCTGGACCTGTTCCTGTCGGCCGCGATCAGCGATCTGGCGGACGGGATGCTGTGAGGGCCACGGAAGCCCTCACGACACCCGACTCCACAATCACCCCTGCGTGCTGACGCCTGCGTCGGCGAAGGTTGCCATCCCGGCGTGGCAGGCGACGGCCGACTTGACGATGTTGATCGCCAGCGCCGCACCGGATCCCTCGCCCAGCCGCATGCCGAGATCGAGCAGCGGCTCCTTGCCGATCAGCTGCATCAGGCGGCTGTGGCCCGGTTCGACCGAGCGGTGGGCGACCATGCAATGGTCGAGCGCGCGGCGGTCGGCCTTGTAGAGCACCGCGGCGGCGGCGGTGCAGGCGAAGCCGTCGAGCAGCACCGGAACGCGGGCGACGCGGGCGGCCAGGATGGCGCCGACGATGGCGGCGAACTCGTAGCCGCCCAGGCAGCGCAGCGCCTCGAACGGGTCGTCCTTGGCCTGCGGGTTGGCGGCGACGCCGGCCTCGACCGCGGCGATCTTGCGGGCGAGCCCGTCGTCGTCGATGCCGGTGCCGCGGCCGGTCCAATCGGCCGCCTCGCCGCCGAACAGCGCGAGGCAGAGCGCCGCTGCCGAGGTCGAGTTGGCGATGCCCATCTCGCCCAGCGACAGCAGCTGGACGCCCATCTCCACCGCCATCATGCCGTAGGCCATGGTGCGGCAGCACTCCTCCTCACCCATGGCCGGGCCCTGGGTAAAGTCGGCGGTCGGGTTCTCCAGGTCCAGCTCGTAGACGCGCAGGTCGGCGTCGGCCACCTCGCAGAGCTGGTTGACCGCCGCCCCGCCGTTCTGGAAGTTGGCGACCATCTGCACCGTCACCTCGGCCGGATAGGCCGAGACGCCGCGGGCGGCCACGCCATGGTTGCCGGCGAAGACGGCGACGCGCGGGCGGCGGGCTTCGGCCGGGTGCTGGCCCTGCCAGGTCGCCATCCACTGCGCGATCTCCTCCAGCCGGCCGAGCGAGCCCGCCGGCTTGGTCAGCTGCCGTTCGCGCTGGAGGGCCGCGGTGCCGGCCTCCAGGTCGGGGCCGGGCAGGTTGCGCACGAGCGCGCGGATTTCCTCGAAGGTGACGGCGGGCTGCTGGTTGCTCATGATCGGTCCTGAGGGGTGAGCGCCAAAAACGGCGCGACCTTGCACCCATCCGGCGATCAAGTCAAAGCGCCAGCGTAGGGCATTTTGCCCCCTCCCCGCTCCGCTTCCAGCGTCAAGCCGCCTTGGAGACCGCGTCGGTTCCGGCCGCGCCCGCGGTGGCGGACGCGACCGGCGTCGCCGATTCGGAGCCGACGATGCGGCCCAGACCCAGCCCGAAGCCCACGGCGACGCCGGTGCCCGACGACTGGTCGGTCCGCACCGGCTCGTCACGCATGCGGCGATGCTCCTTGTCGCGCAGGCGGGCCGGGCGGCCGCTGACGCTGTCGACTTCGTCCGGCGTCTCCAGCGCGTTCAACGCCAGCACCTGGTAGATCGACAGCGGCGTGCCGTTCAGCGCCTTGGCCGGGGCCGTCGGCACCTGGGTGGTGAAGCCGTCCGGCATGTCCTGCTTGCGCACCGCGTCGTTCGCCACCTGGGCCGGGGCGAAATTCGCCATCGGGTTCTCCGAGAACTTGGAGGCGAAGCGGTCGTAAATCTCCTTCAGCGACTTCGCCTTGCCGGTGGCCTTGTCGTAGAAGACGTTCTTGTTGGCGGCGGCGGCGTCGGGGAAGACGTCGCGGGCGGTGCGGCCGGGGTTCTCCTGCATCGCGTTCAGGAACTTCGAGGCACCGCCGGCCCCCAGGAAATGCGCCATGTACAGCTCGGTCGAGCCGATCTTGCCGTCCACCGTCTCCTCCAGATACTCCTTGTTGTCGCGGGTGTATTCCGCGGCCATCAGGGCCGACGCGGTCGGATCCTTGCGCAGCTCCAGGATCTCCTTCTTCATCTCCGGATCGGAGACATAGGGCCGGCCGTCGCCGCGGGTCTGGATGGCGTTGGCGTATTTGCCGTAGCCATGGTCGGCGCCATGCTCCTTCATCGTCTGCAACCAGGTGCTGTCGATGAACTGGTAGAGCCCCGTCGCCGAAGAGGAGGAGGACTTTACGTCCGTGCGGTACCCGCTCTCCACGGCAGCTTTTTCCATGAGGTAGGAAAAATCGACCCCCGTCTTCGCGCTGGCATTGCGCACGGCAGCCTCCACGGTGGCCGGCCCGCGAGAAGCGCCGGCGGCCTGGGTGGCGGCATTGCTGAGGTTGCCGAGGGCGGAAGCGTAGGTCATGGGTCGATCCCCGTGTGAAGGCCCCGGTGGGAGGCGTCCTCTCCTATGCAGACGCCGTGCCAGTCGGCTGGGGGGTTGATGCTGCCCCATGGCTGGCCTAGCCTTGGTGAAGGGGATGGACGCGGCATCCCGCCCTCTCGCCAAGCGCCATCCGATGCTGTATGTTGACCTATAGGTAAACCAAACAATTCGCCCCCATAAATCCGTCCTGGGAGACTCGCCCCGCCATGACCTACACCGCTCCGGTCGACGATCTGCGCTTCGTCCTGAACGAGGTGGTCGGCCTCGACGCCATCGCCGCCCTGCCCCACTGCGACAGCGCCGCCCCCGATCTGGTCGACGCCATCCTGGAGGAGGCCGGCAAATTCGCCTCCGGCGTGCTCGCCCCGCTGAACAGGGTGGGCGATAAGGAAGGCGCGAAGCTGGAGAACGGCGTCGTCCGCACCGCCACCGGCTGGAAGGAGGCCTATGGCCAGTTCACGGAAGCCGGCTGGAACAGCCTGCCCTTCGAGCCGGACTATGGCGGGCAGGGCCTGCCCTGGACGGTCGCCTTCGCGGTGAACGAGATGTGGCAGGCCGCCAACCTGTCCTTCGGCCTGTGCCCGCTGCTGACCCAGGGTGCGGTGGACCTGCTGACCGAGCATGCGAGCGACGAGCAGAAGGCGGTCTATCTGTCGAAGATGATCTCCGGCGAATGGACCGGGACGATGAACCTGACCGAGCCGCAGGCGGGCAGCGACCTCGCCGCGGTGCGGACCAGGGCGGTGCGGGCCGGCGACGGCAGCTACCGCATCAGCGGCCAGAAGATCTTCATCACCTATGGCGAGCATGACCTGACGGAGAACATCGTCCATCTGGTGCTGGCCCGCCTGCCCGACGCCCCGGCCGGCATCAAGGGCATCAGCCTGTTCATCGTGCCGAAATTCCTGCCCAACCCCGACGGCACGCCGGGCCAGCGCAACGACCTGCGCTGCGCCAGCCTGGAGCACAAGCTGGGCATCATGGCCAGCCCGACCGCGGTCATGGCCTACGGCGACGACGAAGGCGCCATCGGCTACCTCGTCGGCGAGGAGAACCGCGGCATCGAATACATGTTCACGATGATGAACAACGCCCGGCTCGGCGTCGGCATCCAGGGCGTGGCGATTGCCGAACGCGCCTACCAGCAGGCCCGCGACTATGCGAAGAGCCGCGTGCAGAGCAAGGATCTGGCCGATCCCAAGGGCTCCGGCGTCGCCATCATCAAGCATCCGGACGTGCGCCGCATGCTGCTGGACATGCGGGCCAAGACCGAAGCCGCCCGCGCCCTGGCGCTCTATGCCGGCACACAGTTGGACATCTCCCGCCACCACGAGGATGCGGGCGTCCGCGCCGCGGCCACGGCGCGGGTCGATGTGCTGACCCCCATCGTCAAGGCGTGGTCGACCGACATCGGCTGCGAGGTGGCGTCCACCGGCGTGCAGATCCATGGCGGCATGGGCTTCATCGAGGAGACGGGGGCCGCCCAGCATTACCGCGACGCCCGCATCACCCCGATCTACGAGGGCACCAACGGCATCCACGGCAACGACCTGACCTTCCGCAAGACCGGCCGCGACAAGGGGGCCGCCGCCCGTGCTTTCGTCGCCGACATGCGGGCGACGGTGGAGGAACTGGGGGCCGCCCCCGGCGACGATCTGGCGGTGATCCGGACCGAGCTGTCGGCCGGTCTAGACGCGCTGGACCGCGCCATCGACTGGATGGTCGCGACCCAGGCGGAGGGCGACCTGCAGGGTGCCGCCGCCGGTGCCGTGGCCTACCTGAAGCTGTGGGGCACGGTTGCCGGCGGCTGGATGCTCGCCCGCTCGGCGATGAAGGCGATGGAGGGTCTGCGCCAGCCCGGCGCCAACGCGGCCTTCCTGGAAACCAAGCTGATCGTCGCGCGCTTCTACGCCGAGCAGGTCCTGGCGACCGCCCCCGCCCTGCTGCCGACCATCGCCAGCGCCCGCAACACCGTGATGGCGCTGAGCGAAGACCAGTTCTGAGGTCTGCACCCCTGTTTTGCGGGGGTGGATGGAACGTTTGAAACGCCGTGAAACGGTTTTCCGGCCCCTGTTCAACTGTTCAACGCCGCCATCGCCATGGCGGCGTTGAGTGGTGAAAGGGGTGGGAAACCGGGCAACGGGGGACATGGGGGCTCCGCGAGAAAGCAGGACGTTAATCCTATATCCAGCAGATGCTTCAGACAACGTTCCGCCGAAAATCGGGCCAGACGGTATTCGCCCTCAAGATGGCATCCTGCCAAAGCCAGCGCGGCATTCCTTCTCCCAGTGGGAGAGGGGCTTTCCCTGCGTCGTCCACCCCAATCCTTCCGCCGGCTCCCGACTGCCCTGTTTTTTCGGGGAGCTTTGTTATCGCCTATCGAATGAGCATGGTCCTAATGGCCAACTGAACATCCTTGTTATCGGTGATAGCGTCATATTGTTCGCATCACCAACAAAGATGAAGTCGTAAGCCATGACAAGCACAGAGACTCAGACCGAGACTCATACGGGCAGCTGCTTCTGCGGTGCGGTGGAGGTGGAGGTCACCGGATCGCCGGAGGCCATGGGCTATTGCCATTGCCGGTCCTGCCGCTCCTGGTCCGGCGGCCCGGTCAACGCCTTCACTCTGTGGAAGCCCGACGCGGTGCGCGTGACCGCAGGTGCCGAACATCTCGCGACCTTCCAGAAGACGCCGGTCAGCCAACGCCAATATTGCGCGAAGTGCGGCGGGCATCTGATGACCAATCACCCGCCGCTCGGCCTCGTGGACGTTTTCTCCGCGACCCTGCCGACCCTGCCCTTCGCCCCCGCCGTCCACGTCAACTACGCCGAGACCGTGCTGCCGATGCGGGATGGCCTGCCGAAGCTGAAGGACTTCCCGGCTGAGTTCGGCGGTTCCGGCGAAACGATGGCAGAGTAGGGGCAACCTTCACCAGTAGCGCATCGCATCCGCGTACAGCCCGCGCAGATCGTCCTCCGACACCGGGCGGGGCGCGATGGTCAGCAGGCGTTGCTGGGCGGCTGCTCCCCTGACCAGACCCGGAATGTCGGCCTCGCCATAGCCGAGCGCCGACAGCCCGTTCGGCAGGCCGGTCGCCCGCATCATGCCGATCAGCCGCGTCGCCAGCAACTCGCCGCCATCCTCCGGCGCGGCGCCGCGCGTGTCCGCCCCCAGCGCCTCGGCGGCGCGCAGATGGGCCTCGGGAGCGGCCGGGCCGGTGAAGCGGAAGGCAGCGGGGGCGTTCAGCACCACCGAGATGCCGTGCGGCACCATCGGGTCCACCGTCTCGTAGCCGGTGGCGGTGAAGCTGTGGTTCATCCCGGCCACCGAATAGGACATGGCGTGCGGGATGTGGACGCCGGCATTGCCGAAGGCCAGACCGGCCAGCGTCGCCGCGAACATCAGCGCGTCGCGGGCTTCCGCACAGTCGGGGTCGTTGACCGCCCGTTCAAGCCATTGCCCGCCGAGCCGGATCGCCTGAAGGCTGCCGATGTCCGACCACGGGTTGGCGCCCTGGTAGGGCGGGCGGGCCGTCGGCGACTCCGGCTTTGGGCGGGAGCGGAAGGGGCGCGCGGTGTGGCTCTCGATGGCGTGGGTCAGCACGTCGAAGCCGGTGGCGGCGATGGCGCCGGGCGGCAGGCTGTCGATGGTGCGCGGATCGACGACGGCAAGGCTCGGCCGCAGGAAGCGCGACGAGATGCCGGTCTTCACCTGCTTTTCCACATGGTCGAAGATGGCGACGCCGGTGGTCTCGCTGCCGGTGCCGCAGGTGGTCGGGCAGGCGATGTGCGGCTTGACCGGGCCGGGCACCGGGATGCCCTCGCCCAGCGGCTTGTTGACGTAGGCGAGGAAGTCGGCCGGGTGGGTGGCGTAGAGGTTCGCCGCCTTGGCGGTGTCGATCACCGAGCCGCCGCCGATGGAGACATAGCCGTCGAAACCGCCGTCCCGCGCGAAGTCGGCGGCGTCGAGGAAGGAGGCGCTGGTCGGCTCCACCCGGCAGCGGTCGAACACCACCGGATCGACGCCGGCCCGCTTCAACGACTCGAGCGCCATACCAAACGGAGCGGTTGCCGCCACCCGCGGGTCGGTGAACAGCGCCACCCGCGTCATGCCCAGCGACAGAGCGTCGCCGCCCAGTTCCGCCAGCATGCCGGGGCCGAACTTCATCCGCGCCGCCTCGACGGTGAAGCCCTCCTCGCCGTCGGGCAGGATGGGATAGGCGTTGCCGTGCGTCTCGCTGTGCATGAGCGCTGCTCCTCCGGTGGCGGGGGCCGGATTTCCGCTCCGGCCCATCCTTCACCGTATGGGAGCGTCCCCCGCCCGGCCTGTCAATGCGTCCGTTGGTCCAACAGACTGTCGGTCGGCAGATCATCTGTCGGCGGCGGCCCCAATGGCGCTGACGGCTCCGGCGGCGTGCCGGCCGACGGCGGGCGCAGCAGCCGCTGGTAGAGCCAGCCGGTGCCGACCAGACTGAGGCCGAGGCCGAGGAAGGAAGCGACGCGGTACATGCCCTCCAGGTCCGACATGTCGCTGAGGAACACCTTGGCGACCACCGCCAGCACGAGGATGAGCCCGGCATGGCGCATCCAGCCCCAGCCGAAGCGGATGCCCACCACCAGCATCGCCACCGCGAACAGCAGGAATCCGGCCGAATAGCTGTACCATTCGGCGTCCGACATCTCGTAGCCGGACAGGACCGGCCCCTGGAAAGCGCGGCGGATCTCCAGCGCCAGATTGGTGGCGATCAGCAGCAGCGGCAGCACCGGGGCCGCACTGCGCAAGGGCGCCGACGGCGGCGGGTCGTACCACAGATAGATCAGCCCCAGCATGGCCGGCGCGCCATAGGCCAGCAGCAGCCGGTTGACCACCGGCCAGTTGCCCACCCACTCGTCGTTCCACAAGGGGTTCAGCGCCAACAGATGCAGGAACAGGGCGGTCGCGGCGGCCAGCAGCACCAGCAGACGCCGGCCCCAAACCGCGACGGGCCGCGCGCTCCACCGCCGGTCGACCGCCAGCAGCAGGGCAAGGCCGAGCCAGGACAGGGTGTGCAGCGCCACCTCCGCCAGACTGGACGGCGCCGCCTCCAGGCTGCCGGCCATCCAGCGGTGAACGCCCAGCGACAGCATCAGGGTGGTGAAGATCAGGGCGCCGGCCTCCAGCACCATCACCACCAGATCGTCGCCTTTGCCATCAGGGGCCGACCGCATCAAGCGCGCCGCCACCAGGAAGCCCAGCGCCGGCAGGCCATAGCCGTAGGCGATCCAGCCATAGCCCTCATACTCCAGCACCGAGGGGTTGATCGCCAGCCGCACCAGCACGGCCGCCGCCACCAGCAGGGCGATGCCGCGCAGCTCGCGCAGGTTCAGCTGCCGCTCCAGCCAGGCCAGCACCGGCACCTGCATCGCCAGCGCCACCGTCAGCCACGCTTCCTGCAGGACCATGGTGGCGCCGAGCGCGATGGCGCCGGTGGCGCCGGCGGCGAAGGCGGCCAGCCCCAGCGAGGCGCCGGGCCGGTGGCGGTGACGCCCCAGCGGCGTGGTGGCGCCGACCAGAAGCGCCGCCAGACCCAGCGCCGCCGCCGGCCAGCCGATGGCGGTCTCCGGCGGCTCCACCAGGGCATAGGCCAGCGTCAGCAGGGCGAGCGGCACCAGCGCCGAGATCGAGGCCCACAGCGCCGCCCGCCGCGCGTCCCACAAGGCGATGAAACCGCCGATGCCGAACAGCGCGGCGATTCCGCCCGCCACCCACAGGAAATGCGCGACCGCCGCCGGATAGCCGGCCGGATCAGCGACGATCAGCGGCTGGCCGTCGGCATTCAGCGACGGCGGGCTGGCCGGCACATAGGGCAGGCTCCAGGGCGCCAGCGACAGCAGGACGCCCAGCGCCGCGATCCAGGCGACGCCGGCGATCCGCTCGGTCCGCCGCCCGCCGACCATCGCCAGCAGGGCGAACAGGCCGAGGACGATCAGCGACACCGATCCATGGGAGTCGCGCCAAGTCATGGCGGCGACCAGGAACCCGAACACCACCGTCGCCGTCATCGCCAGCTGGTCGGCGGGGTGGCGCCGCTTGCGCCGGGCCCAGCCGGGCAAAGCCGTGCGCCAGCCGGTGGCGGGGGCCGGCTCCGGCAGCGTCTGGTCCAGCACGCCGCGCACCGCCGGCACCAGGAACAGCGCGGAGGTCAGCAGCAGATAGAGGCCGGTCGGCAGCTCGTCGCCGCTGCGCCAGGGATCGATCATCCACAACAGCGGCCACAGCCCGGCACCGGCCAGAGCGCCCCAGCCGAGCCAGCGCCAGCCGCGATACAGCACCACCCCCATCCCGGCGCCGTTCAGCGCCAGCAGATAGGCGAACAGGCTCCAGGCGTCCGGGTTGCCGGTGGACACCAGAAGGGGGGAGACATAGCCGGCCAGCAGCCCCAGCGCGGCGATGAGCGGCCCTTGCAGCAGCGACAGGCCGATGGCGGCCAGCGACAGGCCGGCCAGCAGCGCGAAGGCGACCAGCGGGGTGAACAGGCCGAACAGGGCGAATCCGCCATAGACGCTGATGAAGGCGGTGAACAGGCCGGCGGCGGTCAGGGCCGGCGGCACGTAGTCCGGCTGCAAGGCGGCGACGGCGCGCTGCATCGGCCGGCGGCGCAGCCACTCGCCCCCCACCATCAGCCCAAGGCCGGAGAGCAGCCCCAGCGCGACGCGGACCGACGGCCCGAGCCAGCCGTGATCGACCGACAGCTTGATGAAGAAGGCCGCCGCCAGCGCCATGGTGCCGCCGCCGAGCCAGATCAGCCAGCGCGAGGCGAGAGAGTCCTCCAGCTCGCGCCACCCCGTCCGATGCGGCGGGGCCGCGGGTTGCGGGGTGGGGCTTGGAGGCGGTGCCGGCTCTTCCGTTTCCGAAGCCGCTTCCGAGGCGAAGACCGGTTCACCGATCTCCGCGGCTTCGGGAGGTGGCTCGATCTCCGGTTCCAGCGTTCCGGCGGAAGCCCCGACGGGCGCCCCGATGGGCGGTTCGGCAGCTCCGGCCTGCATGGCGGCGGCGGAAGGCAAGGTCCCGGTCAGTGCCTTGTCCAGCCTGCCGCGCAGAAGGGCGATCTCCGCCGCCTGCACCTTCAGCCTCCGGTCGAGCCGGTGGGTGATGAAGCCGAAAATCAGCAGTAGGACGAGGAACTCCATGACCGCACCGCCTGCACGCCGTTGCCCCATCTCCGGGGGCGTTTCGTGGCAGGATAGCTTTGCAACAATGAACTGTCTCGGTCGTGCTGGAGGCTCCCCCATTGGAGAATTCCACCTATGACCGACACCCGTTTCAGGACTGGAGCGCTCGCAGCCGCGCCATCGTCGCCAGCGCGTCGTCGACGGCATGGAAGTCGGCAGTGTTGTCGAAGACGCACCAGACCGGCCGCAGCGCCGCCTCGGCCGCCAGCCTCTCGGCCAGCGCGTCCAGCACCGCCGGTTCGTAGGCGGAGCGGTACATCACCGGCGATCCGTGCAGCCGCCAATAGCGCAAGCCATCCCAACCGCCCGGCTCGCCCGCTCCCGGCACCGGGGCGGGATCGGCAGCGACGCGGGCGACGCGGTGGGAGACCAGCAATGCCTCTGCCGCATCGGTGAACCAGCTGGCATGGCGCGGCTCGCACACGACGTCACCGTCGAACCGGGTGCGCAGCAGCGTGAAGAAACCCTCCACCACCGCGCGGTCGAAGCGCAGGCTGGGCGGCAGTTGGACCAGCAGCGGACCGAAACGGTCGCCCAGCATCCCCGCCTCGGCCAGGAAACGGTCGAGCGCCGCCTCCGCGCCCACCAGCCGGGCGTCGTGGCTGATCGCCTTGGGCAGCTTCACCGCGAAGCGGAAGCCCAGCGGGGTGGAGGCCGCCCAGCGCGCCCAGGTTTCCGGCTTGTGCGGACGGTAGAAGCTGCTGTTCACCTCGGTCATCGGCATGACGCGGGCGGTGCGCTCCAGATGGGTGCCGTCCACGGGAAAGGCGGCGGCCGAGAGCTTCGGGATGCTCCAGCCCGCCGTGCCGATCCGGATCGGGTGCCCGGCCGGTTGCGCCATCACTCGGCCGGCATTCCATGGGGCGGAAGCCCCTGAACCGGGGCGGTTCCGTCAGCGTCGCGGCCGCGGCGGGCGCGCAGCGACTCGGCCTCGACGAAGATGCGGCGGATGATCGGATATTGGCTGCGGATGCGGCTTTCCAGCGAGCAGACCGCATCCTCCACCTCGCGGGCGTTCAGGCTGTCCTGGAACTCCACCGACAGGTTCAGCAGCACGTCGTCGGGGCCCATATGCATGGTCAGTACGTCGAGCGGGCGTTTCACCCGCGCCTCCTCGCCGACGATGCGGCGGATGCCCTCGACGACGCGGCGGTCGGCCGACTCGCCGATAAGCAGCCCCTTCGACTCGTAGGCCAGCAGCGCCGCGACGACCGCCAGCACCACGCCGATGGCGATGGAGGCGTAGGCGTCGAAGATCGGGTTGCCGGTCACCTCGCCCAGCGTCAGGCCGATGCCGGCCAGCAGCAGGCCGATCAGCGCCGCGGTGTCCTCCAGTAGCACGACGAAGACCGACGGGTTCTTCGAGCGGTGGACGGCGGACAGGATGCCGACGCCGCTCTGGCCGCGGCGGAACTCGCGCAGCGCGACGATCCAGGAAAAACCCTCGAACAGCACGGCGAAGCCCAGAACGGCGAAATTCACCCAGGGGCTTTGCACCGGCTCCGGATGGGACAGCGCGTGCCAGCCGTCATAGATGGACAGGCCGGCACCGATGCCGAACAGCAGGACCGCGACGACGAAGGACCAGAAATACACCTCTCGCCCATGGCCGAAGGGATGCTGGGGCGTCGGCGGACGGCGGGCGCGGCGGATGCCGTAGAGCAGCAGAAGCTGGTTGCCGCTGTCGACGACGGAATGGATCGCCTCGCTGAACATGGCGGCGCTGCCGGTCATCGCGGCGGCGACGAACTTGGTCAGCGCGATCATCAGGTTGCCGCCGAGCGCTGCGAGCACGACCTTGGTGGAGCCTTCGGCCAAAACGGGACCCCTTCGCTGAAGCGGACGGATTTGCGCATGAGCAACGTCCATCCGCCGCGGCGGTTCCCCCCAGGGCTCCCTTTAGCGCGCCATCAAGGACCGCGCAGCGTCCGCCAGGCGCAGACCGCGGCGTAATAGACCGAGGTCGCCAGCCACAGGCCGAACAGCCAGCCCGGCCGCGCCGGCTCCACCACCACCAGCGCGATGCAGCAGAGCAGCCAGACGGTGGTCACCGCGATGTTCAGCGCCATCAGCGCCTTGACGCGGAAGGGATGCAGGAACTTGACCGTGGTGAAGGTCAGCAGCCCCAGCGCCACCACGACGGCCGCGTTGAACCAGGGATTGAGATCGAGCAGCCAGAGATAGAGGGCCACGACGTTCCAAATCGCCGGAAAGCCGACGAAATAATTGTCGCCGCTCTTCATCCCGACATTGGCGAAGCAATAAAGCGCCGTCAGCAGCACCCAGGCGGCAAGCGCGATGCTGACCAGCCCCTCCGGCAGCAGGCCGAAGCGGTGCATGAACACCGCCGGCACCACGACATAGGTCAGGTAATCGATCACCAGATCCAGTGCCGAGCCGTCGATGCCCGGCAGCACCTGCTTGACCGAGACGCGCCGGGCCAGCGTGCCGTCGACGCCGTCGACGACCAGGGCGATGCCCAGCCACATCAGGCACAGCTTCGCATCGCCCGCCGCCGCCGCGAGAAGGCCGAGCAGCCCCAGCACGGCGCCGCTGGCCGTGAAGATGTGAACGCCCCAGGCCGACAGGCGATGGGTGATTCCGTAGGCGGCGCTCATGCCGATGTTTTCCGTGGGTGGCGAGGACAAGGCGATGACCTGAACGGGGCGGGGGCTGGAACGATAGGCGGTGAGGCGGGCGGATTTTCTGACACAGTTGGACGCAGATAAACACAGAATTGTGGGGGTACGAAACCCCCCGGTTCCGCCCACGCTGTCGTGCACGCCCTCTTCTCCCCGCCCCGATGGTCAGGCCGCCCGCACCCCACCCTGCCGGAAGGCCGAGCGTCCGGCCAGCGCATCCGGCATCGGGCCGCCGGTCGTCCAGTCCAGCAGTTCCACCGTATGGACCACCGGCAGTCCCGTCCCGCCGGCAATCTGGGTGATGCAGCCGAGATTCCCGGCCGCCACCGCCTGGGGCTGGGTGCTCTCGATGGCCGCGACCTTGCGGGTGCGCAGCTCTCCCGCCAGTTCCGGCTGCAGCATGTTGTAGGTGCCGGCCGATCCGCAGCAGAGATGCGCGTCGGGGATCTCCTTCACCAGGAATCCGGCGGCGCGCAGCAGGGCGCGCGGCGGCTCCTTGATGCGCTGGCCGTGCTGCATGGAGCAGGCGGAGTGGTAGGCGATGACCTGCCCGGTCTCCACCACCGGCCGGGCCAGCCCGATCTCGTCCATCAGCTCGGTGACATCCTTGGCGAGACCGGCCACCCGTGCCGCCTTGGCGGCATAGGCCGCATCCTCGCGGAACATGTGGCCGTAATCCTTCACGCTGGTGCCGCAGCCCGACGCATTGATGACGATGGCGTCGAGCCCGCCGCCCTCGATCTCTGCCGTCCAGGCGTCGATGGTCTTCTTCGCGGCGGCGTGGGCGAGATCCTCCTTGCCCATATGGTGCGTCAAGGCGCCGCAACAGTCGGCCCCCTTCGACACCACCACCTCGACCCCATGGCGGGTCAGCAGGCGGATGGTCGCCTCGTTGATCTGCGGGGCCAGCACCTGCTGGGCGCAGCCGATCAGCAGTGCCACCCGCTTCTTGCGCGGACCCTCCGCCGGATGCACGCCGGGCCGGTCGCTGTAGCTCGGCGCCGGGACGCTGGACGGGGTCAGCGCCAGCATGGCGGACAGCCGCTTGGGCAGCATCGCGCGGAAGGGGCGGCCAAGCGACGCCCCCAGCAGGGCCATGCGGAACAGCCGTGGGTTGGGCAGGACCCGCGCGATCAGGTCGCGCACCGCCCGGTCGGCCGGCGGGCGGCTGTGGGTGGCCTCGATATGGGCGCGGGCGTGATCGACCAGATGCATGTAATGGACGCCCGACGGGCAGGTCGTCATGCAGGACAGGCAGGACAGGCAGCGGTCGATGTGCTTGACCGTGGTTTCGGGCGGCGGGCCGCCCTTTTCCAGCATGTCCTTGATCTGGTAGATGCGGCCGCGCGGGCTGTCCAGCTCGTCACCCAGGATGGTGTAGGTCGGGCAGGTCGCGGTGCAGAAGCCGCAATGCACGCATTTGCGCAGGATCTGCTCCGAGTCGCGGATCGCGGCGTCGGCCAGCTGGGCCAGCGAGAAGTTGGTTTGCATCGAGATCGGTCTTCCCGTTACAGACCCGCATACATGCGGCCGGGGTTGAGGATGCCCTTGGGGTCGAAGCTCTCCTTGACCCGACGGCTGAGCGCCATCAGCGGCTCGGGCAAGGGCTGGAACACGTCCGTCGCCGCGCGCACCGAGTCGGGCGCCCGCACCAGCGTGGCATGGCCGCCGGCGGAAAGCGCACCACGGATCGCGGCACCTGAGTCGGGCGGCGCCGTCAGCCAGACCAGCCCGCCGCCCCAGTCGTAGAAGACCTCGACGTCGCGCGTCCGGCGGATGGCTTCGACTGTGGCGGGGCCGGCCGACGGGGGTACGGAGAGTTTCCAGAGATGGGCGTCGCCACCCTCCGCCAAGCAGGCTTCCAGCCCCGCCCCGTCCCGCACCTCGCGCCAGACCGCCAGCGACTCGTCGCGACCCAGCACGGCATCGGCCCGCAGTTCCTCGCGCAGCATGGCGACGCGCGCGGCGACCGACGGGCCGAACCCCTCCAGCCGCACCAGCGTCACCGCCCCGCCCGCCCCCGACACCGCGGCCACGCCCGACCGCGCGGCGATCCCCGCCGGCAGATGGGCGGCGCCCGACACCTCGTAGGGGCTGCGCAGCGCGCGGTCGAGCATCGCCACCGCCGCCGCATCGTCCAGCCCGGACAGCAGCAGCGTCGCGCTGTCCTCAGGCGCCGGCAGCACCTTCACCGTGATCTCGGTCAGCGCGGTCAGGGTGCCGAACGACCCCGCCATCAGCTTGGGCACGTCGTAGCCGGTGACGTTCTTCACCACCTTGCCGCCGCCCTTGTAGGCCTCGGCCCGGCCGCTGACCCCGGCAATGCCCAGCGTGTGGTCGCGGGCGGATCCCGCCGAGATGCGGCGCGGCCCGGCCAGCCCGCTGGCGACCAGCCCGCCGAGCGTCCCTCCTTCGGGGGGCTCGAAGGCCAGATGCTGGCCGCGGTCCGCCAACATGGAGCGGATCAGGTCCATGCGAGTGCCGGCCAGCGCGGTCAGCACCAGCTCCTCCGGCTCGTAGGCGATGACGCCGGACAGGCCCGACAGGTCGAGCGCGTGGCCGGCCTGCACCGGGCGCCCCAGCCCGCGACGGCTGCCTCTGCCGAGAATCTCCAGCGGCTCATTGGCCGACAGCGCCCAGCGCACCGCGTCGGTCACCTGTGCTGTGGTTTCCGGCTTCAAGGTGGTGATGGTCATGGCTGACAGCGGCCCCTCAGAAGCGCGGGATGTCGGGGAAGCGCAGCTCCCCCTGGTGGACATGCAGCCGGCCAAGCTCGGCGCAGCGGTGCAGCGTGGGGAAGACCTTGCCGGGGTTCAGCAGCCCGTCGGGGTCGAAGGCGCATTTCAGCCGCTGCTGCTGCCGGAGGTCGGCCTCGTCGAACTGGTCGGTCATCAGGTCGCGCTTCTCGACGCCGACGCCATGCTCGCCGGTCAGCACGCCGCCGACCTCGACGCACAGGCGCAGGATGTTGTTGCCGAATTCCTCCGCCGCCTCCAACTCGCCCGGCTTGTTGGCATCGTAGAGGATCAGCGGGTGCAGGTTGCCGTCGCCGGCATGGAAGACGTTGGCGACGCGCAGGCCGCAGCGGTCCGACATCTCCTGCATCCGTTGCAGCACCAGCGGCAGCGCCTTGCGCGGGATGGTGCCGTCCATGCAGTAGTAATCGGGGCTGATGCGCCCCACTGCCGGGAAGGCCGCCTTGCGCCCGGCCCAGAAGGCCAGCCGCTCCTCCTCGCTCTTCGACACGCGGGCGTAGCAGGCGCCCTTGTCCCGCGCGATCGCCTCGACCCGGTCGATCAGATGGTCGACCTCCGCCGCCGGGCCGTCCAGCTCGACGATCAGCAGCGCCTCGACGTCCAGCGGATAGCCGGCATGGACGAAGGCCTCCGCCGCATGGATGGCCGGGCGGTCCATCATCTCCATGCCGCCGGGGATGATGCCGGCGGCGATGATCGCCGCCACGCAGTCGCCGCCCTGCTCGCTGCTGGGAAAGCCAAGCAGCACCGCGCGAGCGGTCGCCGGCTTCTTCAATATGCGCACCGTGACCTCGGTCACCACGCCGAGCAGCCCCTCCGACCCGGTGACGATGCCCATCAGGTCGTAGCCGCCGGCGTCCAGATGCTTGCCGCCCAGCCGCAGGATGGTGCCGTCCATCAGCACCATCTCCAGTCCCAGCACATTGTTGGTGGTCAGCCCGTATTTCAGGCAGTGCACGCCGCCGGAATTCTCGGCGATGTTGCCGCCGATGGTGCAGGCGATCTGGCTGGACGGGTCGGGGGCGTAATAGAAGCCCTCATGCGCGACCGCGTTGGAGATGCCGAGGTTGGTCACCCCCGGCTGCACGGTGGCACACCGATTCGCATAGTCGATGTCGAGGATGCGCTTGAACTTGCCCATGCCGAGCAGCACCCCGTCGGCCAGCGGCAGGGCGCCGCCCGACAGAGAGGTGCCGGCGCCGCGCGGCACCACCTTCACCCCCATCGCCTTGCAGGCTTTGAGGACCTGCGAAACCTGCTCCACCGTGCTGGGCAGCACGGCGACCATCGGCAGCTGGCGGTAGGCGGTCAGACCGTCGCACTCGTAGGCGCGCAGCTCGTTCTCGTCGACGATCACGCCTTCGCCGGGAACGATGGCGCGCAACGCCTCCACGATCTCCCGGCGGCGGGCGATCACCCCGCTGTCCGGCACCGGCATCTTCATGGCGGGCGGTCCTTATCCCGTTGCGGCGAACTCGTCCGCCACACGTACCATCCGCCGCAACCGTAAGACAAGACGATGCCGCTCCCGCCCCATCCGGCCGGAAGCATCCTGCGGAAAGCGCAGGCCACAAAACGCAAGAGCCGCACCCGAAGGCGCGGCTCTTGCGTAAACACCCGATGACGGGAGGCTGGGCGCGATGCCCGGCCTCGCAGTCGATCGACCCTTGCGGATCGATCAGCCCTGGCGGGCCTTGAAACGGGGGTTCTGCTTGTTGATGACGTAGACGCGGCCCTTGCGGCGGATCACGCGGCAGGCCTTATGGCGCGTCTTCATCGACTTCAGGGAGTTGACGATTTTCATGATGCTGTTCCTGAACGCTCGGCGGCTCGATTGAAGGCGCGCACCATAGTGCGGTGCCCACCGACTGTCAACGCTCGGGAACGCTCCGAAAAGCACCTCCCTGCCGCTCAGCCTTTGCCGCCCCATCTACCCCGCCGGAACGACAGATGCGGGAGGACGGATGGGCATAGGATATTTATGGGACATAATGCTGATACCATCTCTCCAATAAAGAGAAATCCATGGGACGGTCCAGCAAACTGTATGGAAGATATACAACTTCGCGTTAGACGGCGCCGATGGGCGGCGGGCCGGAGATGACTGTCCGCCCACGATTCTCGACTTTGCCCTCCCCAAAAAAATCCAACAAAAACCGCCACACAATCGAGCCGATACACAGTATTTACTTATGACACCCTGATAGCTTCATCAATCTTTCGCAATATTCTGCGGTGTATTGACGCGACGATCCGAAATCGTATGCTGCGGAGTTGAAGGGCTGTTCTTGCTGATGTAGGAACATCCTCAGATATTCAGCGGCATCCGGACCGCCATCGCGCATGATTACAGCCGATCCCGTCGGAAAGGTTGTCGATTCGTGCCGGATCGGCCCGGACTCCGTCCCGTTCCGCGCATGGCACGCCGCATGCGGTCGCCTGCGCAGCGCATCATCGATGGGGGGATCATGAAGTTCTGGAAAGCTCTCTCTCTGGCAGCCGCGGCCGGCGCGCTGTTCATGTCGGCCACGAACGCCGAGGCGGCCTATCCGGAGAAGCCGGTCACGATGATCGTGGCCTTCGGCGCCGGCGGCGGCACCGATCTGCTGATTCGCGCCCTGGCACCCTTCCTGGAAAAGCAGCTGGGTGAGGGCAGCCGGGTCGAGGTGGTGAACAAGCCCGGTGCCGGCGGCGAGATCGGCTTTGCCGCCATCGCCGACGCCGCCCCCGACGGCTACACCATCGGCGCCATCAACTCGCCGAACGTCAACGCCATCCCGATCGAGCGCCAGGCCCGCTATTCGCTGGACCGCCTCGACCCGCTCTACAATCTGGTCGACGATCCCAGCTCCTTCGCGGTCAACACCGAAGGTCAGTTCAAGACGCTGACCGACGTCGTCACCTTCGCCAAGGCCAACCCGAACGGCGTGACGGTCGGCACCACCGGCATCGGCTCCGACGACCATCTGGCGATGCTGGTGTTCCAGCGCCAAGCCGGCGTGACCTTCACCCATGTGCCCTTCCAGGGCTCCGCCGCCAACGAGGCGGCGCTGGCCAACAAGAAGATCATGCTGAGCGCCGTGAACATCGGCGAGGCGATGCAGTACAAGCAGAAGGACCCGATCGCCGTCCTGGGCGTGATGGCCGAGAAGAAGGTGGAGCAGGCCCCCGGCGTCGGCACCTTCAAGGAGCAGGGCTTCAACGCGCTGATGTCGTCGCTGCGCGGCATCGCGGCGCCGAAGGGTCTGCCGCCGGAGGTGCGGACCAAGCTGGTCGACGCGCTGGGCAAGGCCGCCAACGATCCGGGCTTCCAGGCCAAGGCGAAGGAGCTGTACCAGCCGATCCGCCTGCTGGCGCCGGACCAGTACGCCGCCGAACTGGCCGAGTCGACCAAGGAGCTGCGCGAGCTGTGGGCCACCAACCCGTGGCTGAAGTAAGAGCCCCCGCAGGGTTCGGACGATAAGGAAAGGGCGCCGGCTTGCACCGGCGCCCTTTATCGTTTTGAAAAACTCACGATCCCTTCGTCAGCCCCTCACTTCAGCCAGGGCGTCTCCTTCCAGATGGTGCGGAAGGTCGCCTCCTGGGTCTTCAGCTCCGCCGCATACTGGTCGGAGGGCAGCAGGCGCAGCGGCTGGTAGGCCTTGCGGGCGATGTCCTGGAACTCCGGATGCTGGACCGCCTTGGCGATGGCGTCGACCAGCCGGGTCCGCACGTCCGGCGGAAGGCCCATCGGGGCGGCGAGGCCGCGCAGCGACGACATCTTCACATCGAAGCCGAGTTCCTTGAAGGTCGGCACGTCGGCGGCCTGCTCCGACCGCTTTTCCGTCATCACGCCCAGGATGCGGATCGGGTCGCCTTCACGGGCCCGCGCCGATTCGCCGATGTTCATCGAAGTGACCTGGATATGCCGGCCCAGCAGGGCGCGGTGGGCGTCGGCGCTGCCCGGGAAGGGCACATGGGTCAGCTGGGTCTGGGTCAGGCGCTGGAACATCAGCATCGCCAGATGATCGTCGGAGCCGATGCCGGTGGTGCCGACCGTCACATTGTTCGGGTTGGCCTTGGCGAAGGCGGCGACGTCGGCCAGCGTCTGGAACGGGCTGTCCTTGTGGACGACGAAGGAGCCGGGATCGTCGACCAGATTGTAGAGCGGGTCGAGCCGGTCGAGCGAGAAGCGCGCATGCCGCTCGATGGGGATCGTCACGACGTTGGGCGAGTTGATGAGGCCGATGGTGTAGCCGTCGGGGGTGGCGTCGGCGATGGCGGCGAAGCCGATCTCGCCGCCCGCACCCGGACGGTTCATCACGATCACCCGGGCGCTGCCGCCCAGCTCCTTCTCGATGAAGGGGGCGAGCGACCGGACGATGAAATCGGACCCGCCGCCGGCGGCATAGCCGACGATCAGGCTGATCGGCTTCTCCGGGTAGGCGGCCAGGGCAGCACCCGGCGCCGCCAGCGCGATGACCGCCGCCAGCCCGGCGGCGGCCCCAGTGGCGACAATCCCGGCGGCCGCCGACAGCCGCCCCAGCCCGCGCGACAGGAGCCTGTGCGACAAGGCGCCGAACCGGCCGCTTCCAGCCGCGGCGGCGGGTCCTGTCGATCCATCCTGAACGGTGGAATGCGCCTTCATATCCATACATCGCCTCCTTCGGTTCGCATCCGCGCCACGGCCGGGACCACGATCCAGCGTTGTACCCGGAACCGCCCCGGGAACCGCCGATCCTGCGGATGCGGCATCTTCCAATTGCTTTTTATCGATCATCAGACACCGTTCCGGCACCTTCTTGCGGCACGACCCATCGTAGAGGCGATTTTCCAGCAATCAACCTCCGTTTCGATGTTTTCAGTTACAGCCAAATATTCTAATACTTGTCTATCCGTCGTGATTCACCCGTCATAAGGATCATCCGAGGCACGTCGCACCGGATGCCGTTCATTCGCGAAAGGCTGTTCCCGGCATGACCGTTCACAAGGATTTCGCCCGCCCCGACGCCGTGACGCTGGAGGCGCTGCGTGCCCAGGCCCCCGCCACCCTGCACGAGGCGATGGGCAAGAAGGGCGCCATGGGCTACCCGATCAAGCCGCTGTTCCCCGGCATGCGGCTGTGCGGTCCGGCGCTGACCGTGTCCTGCGGGCCGACCGACAACCTGATGATCCACATCGCGGTGGCGCTGGCAAAGCCCGGCGACGTGCTGGTGGTGGATTTCAAGGGCATGACCGATGCCGGCCCCTGGGGCGACATCCTCACCGCGTCGGCCATCGCCCGCGGTCTGGGCGGGCTGGTGATCGACGGCTGCGTGCGCGACGCCACCGCCATCCGCGACATGGGCTTCCCGGTCTTCTGCCGCGGCACCAACATGAAGGGCACCAACAAGACCGACGCCAAGGGCGACGTCAACACGACGGTCGTGGTCGGCGGCGTGATGGTCTCGCCGGGCGACATCGTGGTCGCCGACGACGACGGCGTGGTGGTGGTGCCGCAGGATCTGGCTGCCGACACGCTTGCAAAGGCCGCCGCCCGCGAGGCCGCGGAAGAGGCCTACCGCCACAAGCTGGAAGCCGGCGAGACGACCATCGAGCTTCTGAACCTGAAGCCCTATCTCGACGCCGCCAACATCGCGCTCTGACCCGCCCGCCGACCGCCCCCTCCAGCGAAGTCCCCCGCCATGCCCGACATCATCATTTCCGAATTCATGCAGCCCAGCGCCGTGGACGATCTGCGCCGCGACTTCGACGTCCATTACGACGAGACCCTTTATAAGCGCCTGGACGAGCTGTATGCGATGGGCCGCGACGCCCGCGCCATCTGCATCCGCAACGAGACGGAGATCCGCGGCGCCTTCTTCGACGCCTTCCCCAACCTGAAGGCGGTGGGCCGGCTGGGCGTCGGGCTGGACAACATCGACGTGCCGGCCTGCCGGGAGCGCGGCATCGCCGTCCTGCCGGCCACCGGCGCCAACGAGGTGTCGGTCGCGGAGCTGGCGATCGCCGGCCTGATGATGCTGGTGCGCGGCACCACCTATTTCGCGACGCCGGACGTGGCTGCCGGCAAATGGCCGCGCGGCCGGCTGATCGGGCGCGAGGTGTCGGGCAAGACGCTCGGCATCGTCGGCTTCGGCCGCATCGGCCGCCATGTCGCCCGCCGTGCCCAGGGGCTGGACATGACGGTGATCGCCGCCGACCCGCATGTGCCGGCCGACGATCCGGTCTGGGCCCGCATGGGCGTGGAGAAGGTGTCGTTCGACCGCATCTGGGACAGTGCCGACGCGCTGTCGCTCCACCTGCCCTACACGCCCGACACCCACAACCTTGTCAGCGCCGAGGTGATCGCCCGGCTTAAGCCCGGCACCATCCTGGTCAACGTCGCCCGCGGCGGCATCGTCGACGAGGCCGCACTGGCGGCGGCGCTGACGAGCGGCCATCTCGGCGGCGCCCTGCTCGACGTCTATGCGACGGAGCCGCTGCCGGCCGACAACCCGTTCCAGGGCGTGCCGAACCTGATCCTGACCCCGCACATCGGCGCCACCACCGACGAAGCGCGCGTCCGCACCGGCCATATGATCGCCGACAATGTCCGCGCCGTGCTGACCGGAACCATCCCGGACACCGCCATCGTCTGAGTGCGACGGCAAGGGGCCTTCCTGCGCCGGCATGCGGGGGAAGGCCCTTTTTGCTGCCCGGC
Organism: Azospirillum sp. TSH64; assembly: GCF_003116035.1. GTDB lineage: Bacteria > Pseudomonadota > Alphaproteobacteria > Azospirillales > Azospirillaceae > Azospirillum. Next base: position 5,719,545 of record NZ_LGQW01000015.1, on the reverse strand, counting down.
TTGCGGTCGCCGGGCAAAAGGCGGAGAGTCGCGGCCACCCGCCCACCGGTTCCGGGAATTTCCCTTTGCGGCTGCTGCTGATCGAAGACAACCGCCGGCTGGCCGCCCTGACCGCCGAAGGGCTGGGCAAGGCCGGCTTCGCCGTCGACCTCGTCTACAGTGCGGAGGATGCGTCGGCCGCCCTGGCCGTCACCGGCTTCGATGCCGTGCTGCTCGATCTTGGGCTGCCCGATGCCGACGGGCTGACGCTGCTGTCGGCCCTGCGCGCCCGCGCCGACGCCACCCCGGTGCTGATCCTGACCGCCCGCGATTGCGTGGACGACCGGGTCAGGGGGTTGAATCTGGGGGCCGACGATTATCTGGTGAAGCCCTTCGCGCTGGAGGAGCTGGTCGCCCGCATCCGCGCCCTGCTGCGCCGGCCGGGGGCGGCGCTGGGCATGGTGCTGCAACAGGGGAACCTCGCCTTCGATTCGGCGGCCCGGCTGGCCAGCGTCGCCGGCAGGCCGCTGGACCTCAGCCGGCGCGAGCTGGACGCGCTGGAACTGCTGCTGCGCCGCGCCGGCCGGGTGGTGTCGAAGGCGGCGCTGGAAAACGGCCTCTACGGCTTCGGCGAGGAGGTCGGGTCGAATGCGGTCGAGGTGCTGATCCACCGGCTGCGCAAGCGGCTGCTTGCCGCGGGCGCCACCGCCGGCGTCCAGACCCTGCGCGGCATCGGCTACATCCTGACCGAAGTGCCTGCGGAGAAGGGGGCGGAGGCCGGCGCGGAGAGCGGGCAATGAGCGGCGGCGCGGACAAAGGGCGCCCGCCGTCGCTCCTGGCATCCATCGCGCGCTGGCTGGTGCTGGTCACGCTGCTGGCCGTCGCCACCACGGCGTTGCTGCTCTATGTCGAGTTCAAGGGCACCCACGACCGGATGCGCCAGCGCACCCTGTCCGGCGTCGCCCGCGTGATCGAGAAGGCGGTGCGCGGCCCGGACGGCACGGTGAACACCGCCCTGTCCGAGCCGGTCCAGGCGATGCTGCGGGTGAATGCCGCCTCCTTCGCCCTGGTCGATGGCGGGGGCCGGCTGCTGCTCGGCTCCAGCGGTGTCGACGGTCCGCTCGACCCTGGCGCGACCGAACGGCCGCGCAGCGTCTTCCGCGTGCCGGCGCAGAACGGCGAGCCGCCGCTCTACGGCCTCAGCCACCGCATCGAGGTCGGCGGCCGGGCCTATTGGATCCAGGTGGCCTCCGGCGAGGAGGAGCTGCACATCGAATGGCTGCTAGAGGAGTTCGTCGAGCATTTCGGCTGGATCTGGCTGCCCTTCGCCCTGGTGCTGATCATCGTCAATCTGGTCATCATCCACCGCGGCCTGCGCCCGCTGCGCCGCGCCTCGGCCCGTGCTGCCGAGATCGGACCGGACAGCGTGTCGGAACGGCTGCCGGAGCAGGGCATGCCGCGCGAGGTGCTGCCGCTTGTCCGCGCCGTCAATCAGGCGCTCGACCGGCTGGAGGCCGGTTACGAGGCGCAGCGCGGCTTCATCGCCGACGCCGCGCACGAGCTGCGCACGCCGCTGGCGGTGCTGGACGCCCATCTGGCGCTGATCGGCACCGCGGGCGCCCCGATTCGCGAGGATGTCGCCGGCATGGCGCGGCTGGTCGACCAGCTGCTCGATCTGGCGCGGCTGGACGCCCTGCGCATCGCCCCCGACGAGTCGGTCGATCTGTCCCGGCTTGCGGTGGAGGCCGCCGCCCATCTCGCCCCGCTGGCGCTCGGCAAGGGCCGCCTGATCGAGGTGATCGGCGACGAGCGGGCGCTGCCGGTGCGTGGCGCACATGACCCGCTGTTCCGCGCCCTGCGCAATCTGGTGGAGAACGCCGTCTGCCATGCCCCGGCCGGCAGCACGGTCAGCCTGGAGCTGGCGCAGTCCGCCGACGGCGGGCCGCTGCTGCGGGTGATCGACCGCGGCCCCGGCATCCCGCCGGACCAGCGGACCCGCGTGTTCGAGCGCTTCTGGCAGGGCGGGCGCGACAGCCGCCACGGCGCCGGAACGCATGTTGACGGAACAGGCGGGGCCGGGCTGGGCCTGTCCATCGTCGCGCGCACCATGCAGGCGCATGGCGGCGGCATCGCGGTCGAGGACACCCCCGGCGGCGGCGCCACCTTCACCCTGCATTTCCCGCCCATGCCGCGGCGAAGCGACGCAGTGCGGACGAGTCCCGCCGTCACAGGCGCCCCGTAAGCACCATGTAAGCTTGGCGGTCTAGACCGGTGGGGACTTTCCGCCCTTGCCAGGATGACCGCCGATGCTGTCCGCCACCTCCCCGACCGCCCTGCCGACGATGCCGTCACCGCTCCAGAGCCGCCCGTCCGCGACCGCGACGGCCACGGCCGGGATCGACAGCGACGGCGACCGCGACAACGACACCCGCGAGAGCGCCAGCGCCCAGTCCACCGAGCAGCGCAGCGCCACCCCCAGCCTGCCGGCGGACCCCAACCGCGGCCGCACGCTCAACATCACCGCCTGAACGGAGGCGCGTTCCAGATGCCCACCACCTACAGCACCACCCAGAAGACCCTGCACTGGCTGATCGCCCTGCTGATCGTCGGCCTCTATCTGCTGACCTTCGGCGAGGATTTCTACGAGCGCGGGCACCCCATGCGGGCCACGATCTGGTGGCTGCACATCTCCTTCGGCCTGGGCCTGCTCGGGCTGGTGCTGGCGCGGATCGTGCTGCGCCTGACCCGCGGCACCCCCGCCCTGCCGCCGGAGATGACGCCGGCCGAACGCGGCGCCTCGCAACTCGTCCATTTCGGCCTCTACGCCCTGATGCTGGCGATCCCGCTGGTGGGCGTGGTGCTGACCTGGCTGCGCGGCGACACGCTGACCTTCTTCGGCCTGTTCACCATCCCCTCCCCCGTCGAGGCCGACCGCACGCTTGGCCGCTCGGTGAAGGAGATCCACGAGCTTGGCGCCAACCTGATCCTTGCCCTTGCCGCCCTGCATGCGGCGGCGGCGCTGTGGCACCATTTCGTCCGCCGCGACGGCGTACTGGCCCGCATGCTGCCGGGCCGCCATGGACGCAGCCAGCCCGGCCTCGCCGACTGATCCCGCAGCCGTCTTTCTCCACCCATGCGAGCGCCATCCCTGTGCGCTCGCGCATCCAGACGCTATAGTCTTTGCCATACATATGCATGGCGATGGGCGATGGCAGAACGCAAGACGACAGGACGCGGCCGGAAGACCGGACGTGCGGCAGGCGGAGCGGAAATGGACGATGCCGGCCAAGGCGCCGGCCTCCTGCCCTTCCCCGACCTGCTGGCCTCGACCGCCGGCTCCACCCCCGATCCCGCCCCCGATGCCGCTGGCGACGCCGACGATGAGGCCGCCGCCGAGGATCCCCATTATCTCGACCATCGCGAACGGCTGCGCCGCCGCTTCCTCGACCGCGGTCCGGACGCGCTGGAGGATTACGAGCTGCTGGAGATGGTGCTGTTCGCCGCCAGCCCGCGGCGCAATGTGAGGCCGCTGGCCAAGCTGCTGATCCGGACCTTCGGCGACCTGTGGGGGGTGGTCAACGCCCCGCCGGAACGGCTGCGCGGCCTGAAGGCGGACGGCGTGTCGCTCGGCACCGACAATGCCGTCGCCACCGTGCGCATCGTCGGGGCGGCGGCCCTGCGCGCCTTGCAGCAGCGGGTGATCGACCGGCCGGTGCTGGCCTCCTGGCAGGCGCTGATCGACTATTGCGCCGCCGCCATGGCGCATGAGCCGACCGAGCAGTTCCGCCTGCTGTTCCTCGACCGCAAGAACAAGCTGATCGCCGACGAGGTGCAGCAGCGCGGCACCATCGACCACACCCCGGTCTACCCGCGCGAGGTGGTGAAGCGCGCACTGGAGCTGTCGGCTGCCGCCGTGATCCTGGTGCACAACCACCCCTCCGGCGACCCCACCCCCAGCCGCGCCGACATTGAGATGACCAAGGAGATCGTCCGCGCCGCCAACGCCGTGGGGCTCGTCGTGCACGACCATCTGGTGATCGGCAAGGGCGGCCGGCACACCAGCTTCAAGGCGCAGCGCCTGCTGTAACCCGCTCCTCATCCCCTGCTTGCCATGCAGCCGCGCCATGCGCCGCCACTTTGCATTTGCGAATCGGTCGCCATTTTGTTGACCTGACGCTGCCCCGCCGAAAGATCGACCGACCGCATGTCCTCCTCGCCCCTCTCCCTGAAGCGCCGCAGCCTGCTGATCGGGTGCGGCGCCCTGGTGCTGATGTCCGACCGCGCGATGGCCGCCCCCGCCGCCCCGCGCCGCCTGACCCTGACCAACCAGCACACCGGAGAGACCTTCGACGGCCCCTACCGCGACGCCGACGGCCCGCTGCCCGACGCGATGGCCGACCTCGGCAAATTCCTGCGCGACCACCGCGCCAACAAGGAGGGGCCGGTCGACGTCGGCACGCTCGACTTCCTGGCCGATATCCTGGAGGCGGTGGGCCAGTCCAAGGCGACCATCCTGTCGGCCTTCCGCACGCCGGAAACCAACGCCATGCTGGCCGCCCGCAGCCTGGGCGTGGCGGAGCACAGCCAGCACCTGCTGGGCCGCGCGCTGGACGTCACCCTGCCGTCGCGCCTGCCCGATGCGCACCGCAGCGCGCTCGACCTGAAGCGCGGCGGGGTGGGCTGGTATCCGCGCTCCCACTTCCTGCACATCGACACCGGCCCGTTGCGCAGTTGGGAGATGTTCGGCCAGAACCTGGACGGTCTGTTCGCCCCCGGCGCCCGCAGCACCCGCCTGCGCACGGTGTCGCAGCGCATGCAGCTGCACCGGGCCATCGCCCGCCGCCAGATGCTTGGACGGAAGTGATCGTCCAAGGCTGGACCTTTCCCTCATGCCGGTGTAGGGAGTGCACCATGACCGACCGCATCGCCCTCACTGCCCCGATGTATTATCCGCCGCTCACATAGCGCGGCGTCGATCGGTCATACCCGAAACCATGCCGTCGCAAGTCCGGCGGCCATGGTTCTCTCCCCATACAGAGACAGTCTCCGGACGGCCCGGCCAACCGTAGAGACGTCTTCGATGCCGACCCACTCCAATGCTGCCGAGTTCCTGCGCATCCTGCGCGAGCGCGGCTTCCTCCACCAATGCAGCGATCCGGCCGACGACCTGTCGGGCCTCGCCGCCGCGGCGCCGGGCGGGGCGCTGACCGCCTATGTCGGCTACGACGCCACGGCGGCCAGCCTGCATGTCGGGCATCTGCTGTCGATCATGGCGCTGCGCTGGCTTCAGCGCACCGGCAACCGCCCCATCGTGCTGATCGGCGGCGGCACCACCCGGATCGGCGATCCCAGCTTCCGCGACACCAGCCGCCCGATGCTGGACGAGGCGCAGATCGCCGCGAACGCCGCCGGCCTGCGCAGCGTCTTCGGCCAGTACCTGACCTTCGGGGACGGCCCGGCGGACGCCGTCATGGTGGACAATGCCGACTGGCTGGACGGGCTGGATTACGTGCCCTTCCTGCGCGACGTCGGCCGCCATTTCACCATCAACCGCATGCTGAGCTTCGAGTCGGTGCGCCAGCGGATGGAGCGCGAGCAGCCGCTGACCTTCCTGGAGTTCAACTACATGATCCTCCAGGCCTATGATTTCCTGGAGCTGTCGCGCCGCCACGGCTGCCTGTTGCAGATGGGCGGGTCCGACCAGTGGGGCAACATCGTCAACGGCATCGAGCTGGCCCGCCGGGTCGAGCGGCGCGAGCTGTTCGGCCTGACCACGCCGCTGCTGACCACGGCGTCGGGCACCAAGATGGGCAAGACCGCCGGCGGTGCGGTGTGGCTGAACGCCGACGCGCGCAGCCCCTTCGATTTCTGGCAGTTCTGGCGCAACACCGAGGACGCCGATGTCGGCCGTTTCCTGCGCCTGTTCACCGAACTGCCGCTCGACGAGATCGCCCGGCTGGAGCGGCTGGGGGGTGCTGAGATCAACGAGGCGAAGATCGTCCTGGCGACCGAGGCGACCCGCCTGTGCCATGGCGCCGTGGAGGCGGAACGGGCGGCGTCGGCGGCCGGCAGCCCCTTCGCCCCCAATGGCGACGGACTGCCGGAAGTCATCCTGCGGCTTGCCGAGGGGAGCGGCGGCGTGCCGCTGGTCGATGCGCTGGTGGCGGCCGGCCTGTCGGCCTCCAAGGGGGCGGCGCGCCGCCTGATCCGCGAGGGCGGCGCCCGGCTGGACGGCCGGCCGGTGACCGACGAGGCGGCGACGCTGACCGCGCCGGCCGTGCTGTCGGCCGGCCGCAAGCGTCATGTCCGCCTGATCGTCACCACGTGAGGATGGGTAAAGGTGGCGTCAGCCCTCCAGCTGGCGCCACATCTCCATGTCGCGCTCGGCGGTCCAGATGCGCGGATCGACATGGCCGGTCGCCTCGTCATAGGCGCGGGTGACGTTGAACGGCATGCAATGGTCGAAGATCACCCAGTGGCTGAATTTCGGCTTCAGCGCGGCGTAGGTGTCCTTGTAGATGGCGCGCAGGTCCTTGCCGGCCGCGACCCCCTGCTTGACCAGCTCGAACAGGTCGCTGGTGAAGGCGCGGGTGCCGCGCAGCCCCTCCTGCACCTGTTCCGCCGTGGTCAGGGCGGCACCGCGGCCGGGCACCAGCTTCTCCGGCTTCAGCGCGGCGAGGGCGTCGAGCGTCGCCGGCCAGTCGGTGAAATAGGCGTCGCCGCAATAGGGCGTGGCGCCATATTCGACGAGGTCGCCCGAGAACAGGATCTTCTGCTGCGGCAGCCACACCACCGTGTCGCCCTTGCTGTGGCCACGGCCGAGTTGCAGCAACTGCACCTCCAGCGAACCCAGCCACATCGTCATGTGGCCACGGAAGGTGATGGTCGGCCAAGTCAGGCCGGGGACGGACTCGACGGCGCGGAACAGGCGCGGGAAGCGGCCGATCTCGCTCGCCATGTCGGCCTCGCCGCGCTCGACGATCAGGTCGCGGGTGTCCTCGCTGGCGATGATCTGCTCCGGCGCATAGCCCGAGGCGCCCAGCACGCGCACCGCATGGTAATGCGACAGCACGACATGGCGGATCGGCTTGTCGGTGACCTCGCGGATGCGGCGGATGACATCCTGCGCCATCACCGGCGTCGCCTGGGTGTCGATCACCATCACCGCATCGTCGCCGATGACGATGCCGGTGTTGGGATCGCCCTCCGCCGTGTAGGCATAGGCGTTGTCCGACAGCTTGTCGAAACTGATGGTCTTCTCGTCCAGGTCGGCGTGCGAAGCGAAGTTCTTGGACATCCGTTTTCTCCACAGGCGCGGCCGATACCCCCAACCCTCCAGGGACGCACGGCCGTCATTGATCGGTTGGGCAAACCATATCGTTTCACTTGAAACCATGCAATGCGTTTGAATTAACCGGTTGTTAGCGGGCGCCGCCGCCTTCTCATGCATGCGTCTGGTCGCGGGGGGAGGCATCGGGTGAGACGGTGGGTGCGTTTCGATATTGCCGCACTGCTGGCATCCGCGCTGCTGGTTGCCGCAACCCCGGCCCTGGCCGACCGCGCGCCGAAGGGCATCGCCGCCGTCCCGCCGCACTGCCTGGACATGGCGGCGGTGGAATGGCAGGTGCCGGCCGATGCGCTGCGGCTGATCCTGGCGGTGGAACAGGGCACGCCCGGCGCCTGCTCGGCCAACAGCAACGGCACCAAGGATTGCGGGCCGGGGCAGATCAACAGCATCTGGTTCCCGGTGATCGCCGCCGGCCGCGTCCCGCCGGAGGTGGTGCAGCAGGCGCTGACCTTCGACCCCTGCTACAACATCCGGGTCACCGCCTGGATCCTGCGGCGGGAGATCGACGCCGTCGGCTGGGAGAATTTCTGGACCGCCGTCGGCAACTATCACAGCCGCACGCCGGAGTTCCACGCCCGCTACCTGCGGCGCGTCATCGAAGCCGCGAAGTCACTGTCCAGCCAGCCCAAATAAGCCCCCGTTAAAGCGCCTTGCGCGTCAACTCCACCTGCATGCCGACCTTGCCGCCGGGGCCGCCACCGAGACCGCCACCGGGACCGCAGGACAGCCCCATGCAGAAATAGGACAGCGTCATGTCCGGGCAGAAGGCCAGCAGGCCCGACGCGTCGGTCAGCGAGGTCCGCTGGTCGACCGCGTCCGGCAGCGTGACACGCAAGCCCTCCGGCGTCATCGTCAGTTCCCCGCCCATCCGGCGCGCCGCCCCCAGGCAGATGCCGTCCGACCGGCTGCCGCCCTCGGCCACCGCCTCGCCCAGCAGATAGCTGCGGATATGCAAAGCCGCCCCGACCCCGGCGAACAGGACGCCGCAGACCGACAGGGCGATGCAGGCGGTGCGGGCCGATCCGGGGGCGAAGAGGGGGCCGGTCATGGCGGTGGAGTTTCCTCGGCTTAAAAGGGTTGCCGCGCGATGTGCTCGGCGAGTTGCAGGATCGGCACGATGGTCAGGCCGAACATGACGATGCCGGCCACCCCGACCACCACGACGGACAGGCCGCGCAGCACCGGTTCCGCCACCGCGACGGCGTGCAGGTAGAGGTCGCGGTACTGCTCGGCCAGCGCCGACAGGCTCTGCGCCAGTTCGACCCGGTTCTCCGCCGCGGCGATGGAGGCGCGGTCGGTGCCCGGCAGCGCCCGCATGGCGTCGGTCCAGGGCAGCCCGGCGGCGACCGCCCGCGTCGCATCAATGAGGTCGGCGGCCAGCGCACCGGCGGGGGCGCCGTCGGCGGTCAGCCGCAGCGCCCGGTCGATCGGCACGCCGCCGGCCACCAGCAGCGACAGCTCGCGGAAGATCACATGGTGCTGGATGCCGAGCGCGATGTCGCGGTAGAGCGGGATCCCCATCACCAGCCGGTCGACCTGTTCCGGTGCGGCCCGCCGGCCGACGGTCGCCAGCCCGCCCAGGACGGCGAGCACGGCCAGCACAATCGCGACCAGCCCGGTGGTCAAATTCGACAGCAGATAGACCCAGTCGACATTCACCTCCTCGCCCGCCCGCCGGAACACCTCGGTCTCGAGCAGGAGCGGTGTCAGGACGAAGGAGGTGCCGACCATCACCACGCCCGACGTCACGACATAGAGCACCGCCAGCGCCAGCCCGGAGCGGAAGCCCTGGCGCGCCCCGGCCAGCTGCCGCTCGAACTCGGCGGCGGTGCGGAGTGCCGCCGGCGTGCCCTCGCCGAAGCCGCCGGCCCGCACCAGCGCCACCAGCACCGGCGGGAAGCTGCGCGGCTGGCGCAGCATGGCGTCGGCAAGGTCGTCGCCCAGCTCCACCGCGTCGGCCATCCGTTCGGCGGTGCGGCGGATGCGCCCGCGGAAGGCGGCGGCGATGCGGCGCAGCGCCTCGGCCAACCCGACGCGCGAGTCGAGCATCGCCGCCAGCCGGATGAACAGGATGTGCCGTTCGTTGCGGTCGAGCGGCCGGCCCCAGCCGCCAACCTTGAGCCGTCGCCGCACCGACAGCACGCGGCCCCGGCCGCTGATGGCATCGCGGGCGCGGCGTTCGTCGGCGGCCTCGACCTCGATGGAGCGGGCACGGCCGCCGGCGAGCAGCCTGACCTCGAACCACGCCATCGCCGCCGTCCCGTCAGCGCGCGGCCGGACGGAAGACCGTCACGGTCGGCCGCAGGATCAGGAAAAGCGCGTCCTTGCTGATGTCCTGCGCCTGCTTGCCGATCACCCCCTTGTCGATCGCCCCGCGGGTCATCGTCGGCTGGTTGCCGCTGAAGCCGCGGCTGTCGGTCTGCAAGCCGCCCAGCACCACCGTGTTGCCGGCCACCACCCGCACGATGTCGTTCAGCGCCTGCTCCTGCGTCACCGGCTGGGTCAGGATGCCGACCTGGTTGCCGGCATTCAGGTCGCGGAACTCGATCAGGTTGTTCAGCAGCAGGTTCAGGTCGATGGTGACGATCTGGTTGTCGGCATCGAAATGCGGCGTCAGCTTGATGGTCAGCCCGGTCTGGACCGTGCCGGTCTGCGCCGACCCCACCACCCCCGGCGAGTTCAGCGCGGCGTTGCCGGTCGCGGCGGTCGTGGTGCCGAGCCCGCCGACGGCGGTGACGCCGACCCCGGTGACATAGGGGATGGTCTGGCCGCTGCGCAGCGTCACCTCCGCCCCCGACAGGGTGTGCACCTCGACATTCTGGCGGGTGTCGGTGTTGCCGAACTTCGACAGGAAGGAGATGGCGCCGGCGACATTGAACACGCCGCTGACCCCCAGCAGCGTGCCGGGGTTGGAGATGTTGACCGAGATCGGTGCCTGGCCCGCCGAGACGGTGCCGCCAAGCCCACCGTTGACCGTCGTCGTCCCGTTGGTGGTCGTCGTGGTGGCACCCGATTGCAGCCGGTTGAACTGCAAGGCCAGCGCGTTCCAGTCGAAGCCGCTGGCCGACTGGTCGGTCAGGCCCAGGCTGACCACCGCCAGCTGGATGCGCACCATCGCCATGTTGCGGTGCAGCCGGTCGATGTAGGGCTGGATCACCTCGCTGTAGACAGTGGGCGAGGCGGAGAAGACCACCTGCCCGCCGCGCAGCGACTGGGTGATGTCGGTGGCGCCCAGCGTCTTCAGGTCGGTCATCACCGAATCGATGACCGCCTGGTTCTGCGGCACGGTGAAGGCGAAGCGGTCGCGGTTGCTGAGGAACAGCGTGCCGTTCTGCCACCACGCCACCACGCCCATGCCGGTCTCCAGCACGCCGGCCAGATCGGTGAAGCTGCCGGTGAAGGCGCGGATCGGCAGGGTCTGGCGCAGCATCGCCGCCCCGTCGGTGCCCTCGAACCGGGTGGCGACCGGCACGCCGGAATAGGTCATCATGCTGGTCAGCCGGTCCAGCGTGTTCTCGCCCGACGGGAAGCTGACCGAGATCTGGCGCGCCGCGAGGCTGGCCGGCAGCGGCTGGCGCAGGGATTGGGCGACCAGCATGCCGCGGCCCACCGGCACCTCGGTCACCGCCGGGGAGTTGTCCTCGGTCAGGCGCTGCTCGGCGGCGGCGACCACCGTCTCGCGCTTCGGCAGCTCGGCCACCTCCGGCAGGGAACAGGAGGCCAGCAGCCCCAGCATTGCGGGCAGCAGAAAGCCGCTCTTGCGGATCACGGTCATCTTGCGCATGTGGCGGGTCCCCCGCCCGTCGCCGGGAAGGCGCGCGGGTCGATCAGGAACGGCGTGCCGGCACGGTCCTGGAAAAAGGCGCGGCCGTCGAGACAGCCGACGAAGGTGGCGCCCGACGGCACCAGATCGGCCGCCGACATGGCGGACCCCGGCATGTTGGGCAACGGCGGCAGCGGCGGCGCCCCCGGCGGGCTGCCGGCCAGGGCCGCCCCCTGGCGGCGTCCGCCCGGCGCCATCGCTCCGGCGGAGGCACCACCGGGCAAGGTCCCGCCCGGCACCGCCATCCGGCGGGCCAGCGCATCCTCGACCGCCCGCGGCAGGGCACCGTCGCGCGTGCGCCCATCGAGGGCATCGATCATCGCCTTGGCGACCCGCTCCTCCAGCCCGGACACCGCGCTGTCGATGCGCTGTTGCAGGCGCCGCTCCAGATTGTCCTGGCGGGCCGATGGCGGCAGGAACGGGCTCTCCTCCGCCAGCGCGGCAGCGGGAAGCAGTGGGCCGGCCGACAGCGACGCCGCCAGCAGGGCCGCTCCCGCCATCTGTCTCATCATCCCGGAAACCCGGTCCGCCATCATTCCCGCCCGCCGGTTGCGACCATCAGGTCCGGCGGCAATACTCCCGGCGCTATGCTTGAGAATGGGTAAATCGGCGACCGTCCACAGCATCAGCGAGCACTCGGTGGCTGGCCCGCAATCTCGATGGTCCATTTGCCGTCGCGGTATTCCAGCTTGCTGACATAATTGTCCGGACCGATGGCGGCCAGCGCCGCCTCCCACTGCCGGTGGGGCATCTGTTCCAACGTCAGGGCCTGCGGCTGCGGCACGCGGTGCGGTGACCAGTAATACAGCCCGCCGCCGGTGGTCAGCAGCCCCAGCCCGGCGGCGAAGCCGACCGACGACAGCGCCAGCGGCACCGAGACCGGCGCCGACACCCGCCGCATCCGCCGCGTCGCCCGGATGGTGCGCAGCCTGACCTGATCGGCTGTCACCCAGGGCGGGATCACCACGCCATAAGCCTTGCCGTCGACCGGCACCGTCGGCCGGATCGCCGCCATCTGAAGCTGGACCTGCCGGCTCTTGGCCTCGGGCAGCAGCCCGCCGACCGGACGCCCATTGCGCACCGTCAGCTCGAACACCCGGCGTCCCGACGGCACCAGCGCGATTCCGCCGGGATTGGCGTCGAGCTCCGTCACCAGATCGGGCAGGAAGGATCGGCCGGGGCCGCCCTCGTGGATTTCATAGAGGAAGCCGGTCCACAGCGGCTCGACCGCGTACCAGCAGCGTTCGGAGCTTCCCACCGTGCGCCGCGCGAACGAGCGCGCATAGGCGAGGGCGTCGCGGCGCTCCACACCTTCCAAGAAGCCGTACAAGACATTGGTCGCGAGACCGCCGCTGCCCAAGAACGCCCCTGCCTTCCCGACTCGACCGAAAGAGGTGGCGACAGTCCGTCCAAGGTACCACGCACGGACAGGGCGCCGCAGCATCTCTATGCCCGCCGACGCCCCGCGGTCAATGGCCGGGGCTGAAACAACGTGAGGACCGGAGCCAGCCCCCTATCGCGCCGTCCGCTGCATCCACAGGGTGGCGGCAATGGTTCCCGCCGGCTCTCCCCCCGCCCCGCCGCAGGTGCGCGTCACCTCGTACAGCCCCTCCGGCCGCCGGGTGGCGAGCGAAGCCAGCGCCCCCGTCACCGGATCGCCGCCAACTCCACCGGCAGAGCCGCCGGACAGCGGGCCGGACAGGCAGAACCAGGTCCCCTCCGCCTGCACGCCGTAGGACCAGGACAGCCCCGACACCGCCGGCGGCATCGTGCCGAAGGCCGGGAACAGCGCCGCCTGCCATCCGTCGGCGGCCGGCACCGCGGCACCGCTGGCCTGCCGGCTGCGATAGGCGCCCTCCAGCACGGAAAAGCCGGAATCGGCCTGCGAGGCGACGCGGCTTTTCGCCATGGCCGAAGGGTTGACGTACTGGATGCCGCCCGCCACCACCATGCCCATCAGGGCAAGGGCGAAGATCGCCTGGATGATGTTCATCGCCGCCGACGTGTCATGTCTTCCGCCTCACGTCTTCGGCCGCGGCGCCGGCATGCGCTGCTCCACACCCTTGGCCTCGCTGCCGAAGACGCGGCGCAGTTCGGCCGCGGTGGTGACGCCAGCGTGGAATTTGGCGACCGCATCCTCATACAGCGACCGCCAGTTCCTTGCCCCCTTCGCCGCGGCGACCACCGCGGCTGGCTCGTCGAACACCGCGCATTCGCTGACGGCCGTCCGCCCGGCATAGCCGGCATTGCCGCAGGCCGCGCAGCCGGCGCCATGGCAGGCCCGGCAGAGGGTGCGGACCAGCGACTGGACCAGAACGCCGCGCAGCAGCGACTTGATGTCGTGGGCCGGAACGCCGAGATGGCGCAGCCGGTCGATGGCCCCGTTCACCGATCCCGTGTGCAGGGTGGTCAGCACCATGTGGCCGGTATCGGCGGCGCGCACCGCGATCTGCGCGGTTTCCTCGTCGCGCACCTCGCCCAGCACGATCACGTCGGGATCGGCGCGCATGAAGGTGCGGACCACCCGCGCGAAGTCCAGCTTCACCGCCGGATTGACGTTGACCTGCCCCGTATAGGCCATGCGGTATTCCACCGGATCCTCGATGCTGTAGATGGCGCGGCCCAGCCGGTCCATCTCGCGCACGGTCGCGCTCAGGGTGGTGGACTTGCCGGATCCGGTCGGCCCGCAGACCAGGCACAGCCCATGGCGGCGGTCCACCGCGCGGCGCCAGTCGCCGACCTGGCTGATGCCCAGCCGGTCCAGGTTCGGCTGCACCCGCTCCACGTCCAGGATGCGCATGACGATGATCTCGCCATCCACCGACGGCACGGTGGTCACGCGCAGATCGACCGGCCGCCCGCGATGCTCGACCTCGAACCGCCCTTCCTGCGGCAGCCGCCGCTCCGCCAGATCCATGCCGGAGCGGTCCTTGATCCGGGCGACGATGGTGGCGGCGGTGGCCGATGCCGTCTCGTCCATCAGGCGGCGGATGCCGTCCACCCGCAGGAAGATGCTGCAGGTCTTGCGGCGCGGCAGGATGTGGATGTCCGACGCCCCGGCCTCCACCGCGCGCGACACCAGCTGCTCCACCGGATCGCTGTCCTCCAGCCCGGACTGGGCGCGGCGGACGCGGTCGAGGAACTCGTCGAACTGGTCGGGGACGAAGCTGCTGAAGCGCACCGTCCGGCCGGGGTAGTAACGGGCGGCCACCCGGCCGGCGACCGATTCGTCGTGCAGCGTCGCCACATGCACCGCATCGTCGCTGAGCCCGGTGACGATGATCGCGTGCCGCTCCAGCAGCGGCAGCGGGATCGGCGTGCCGCCCATCGCCTCCGGCGTCTCCAGGGCGGTCTCGTGGCTGATCTTCGCCTCGTCCAGGTCGGCGCGGGCAAGGAAGCCGTTGCGCACCAGGATGGCGCCCAGCGGTTCGCCGGTCACCCGCTGCTCCGCCATCGCCGCATCGAGGATGCCGCGCGTCACCAGCCCCTTGCGCAGCAAATAGCCGGCAAGTTCCTCGCGGAAGGCGGCGGACGGCTTCAGGACCGGCATGTCCAGCTCGCCCGGTTGGCGACCGACGGCAGGACCGCGCCCGATGCGGCGGCCCCGGAAACGGCCCGCGCCCCCTCCCCCGCGACAGCCTGCTGGGAAAACAGCGCCCCCTGGGCGCAGCGGCCGCCGGGCGCCGACCAGATGTGGCTGTTGGGGTCTGCCACCGCGTGCGACCCGCCGAGGTCGAGGACACCGGCACTGCCCGGCCGCGCCGCTGGCCCGCCGATGATGGAGGATTTCATCTCCAGCTGTCCGTTCTCGATGACGATGCCGAAGGGGGTGCCGTTGTCGACGGCGACGTCGGTCCGGTCGAGGATGGCTTGGCCGCCGCCGCTGCGCAGCGCCGCCATCGGCAATCCCCTGCCATGGACTTGCAAGGACGGGCGCCGCGACTCGGCCGTGAAGGTGACGCCGGCCCCCAGCGAGGACACCAGCGCACTGCGCCCGGCCCCCACCGTCACCTCGACGGCGGCGTCGCGGAACAGGGCGGTGCCGCCGTCGACCAGCACACCGTCGCCGCCGGGCGCCGTCACCGTCAGCTTCCCGCCCGCGACGTCCAGCCGCGCATGCGCCACCCGCAGCCCGGCGGCCCGGTTGGTCGAGATGGCGTTGTTGCCGGCGAAGGTCAGCCGGGTGCCGGGAAGCGCCTCGACCGGCATCTCGAAGCCGACATTCTCGATCCGGGTATCGGTCGGCAGCCGGAGCGCCACGTCCGGCGGGTTGGTGGACACCACGACTCCGGCCGCTTCCGCCTTCAGCACCAGCCGCACCGCCCGGCCGCCGTCCTGATCAGCGGCCAGCGCCTGAACCTGCGCCGCCGGAAGCTCGTGCCGGCCGGGGGCGAGGCGCAGGACCATGGTCGAGGGCCGGGTCGCCTGCCAATGGCCGAGCGCGGCCGACAGGGTCATGGCGTCGGCCGGGCTGGTCCCGGTCGCATCGCCCTGCGCGGTCGGCGCCACATGGCGCGTGACGGTCGCCGAGGCGGCCAGCGCTGCGAGATCGGCCGAAGCCCCGCGGGTGACGGCGACGGCGCTGCCCTCGGCAACCTCGATCCGGCCGTCGCGGAAGGTCAGGGCCGCGCAGTCCGGCAGAGCGGTCGAGCCGATCGGCGGCGCCACGATCGCGGCGATCACCCCGGCACGGGCCAACTCCGTTGGAGCCGCGGGTGCGGCCGCCACGTAGCTGCGCCCGCCGCCGGCCGCCCCCGCCGGCCAGGACGCCGTGCGGAGCTGCGCCGCCGCCCGGTCCGATGCCGGAGCGAACACGCAATAGCCGTAGACCGCTCCCCAGGGTGTCCGGGTGCCCGGCATCAGCCAGCGCGGCAGGGTGCCGGCCGGCTGCACCGGCTCCTTGGCCGCAGCCTTGCCGGTCGATGCCTGCCCTTTTGCGGATGCGGCGCCTGCCGGACGGGGAGGCGGATCCTCGGGCGCCGGCGGACTGGCGACTCCGTCATTGTCGAGAACGCGCAGGTTGGCCTCGACCAGCGCCGCCAGCCGGTGCATGTCGGCGGCACTTCGCTGCGCCTGGCTGATCCGGTTCGAGGCGTCGACCATGGTGTAGGCGGTGTAGCCGGTCGTCGCCACCAGCGAGATGGCCATGATCGTCATCAGGATCAGCGATGTCATGGCATGGCCTCCAAATCGGGCCCACTCTATCTTGCCGCCGGGTCGCGGACCAATCCCGTTGCCGCGCATTCCGGAAAAAGACCCGGAAAATCACAAGAAAACGCCCCGGCCACAGGGGTCGGGGCGCTTCGGTCAGCAACAGGGCGCCTCAGACGACGCTTAGAACTTGTAGTAGGCGACGTACTTGTTGTTGTCACCGGCGATGCCGGTCACGTTGTTGAAGGTCAGCGCGGTCGCCGTGGTGATCTGGACGCAGCCGAACTTGTAGCCGGTGAAGGCGGTGTTGAAGGCGGCCGGGGTGGCGACGGTCAGCGTCAGGCCGGTGCCGGGAACGGCCAGCGTACCGGTGGCGGAGATCTGGCCGCCGGCACGGGCGATTTCCGTGCACTGGGACAGGGCCGTGGTGCCCAGCACAAGGAAGATGCCGCCGTTGGCGAAGCTGCCGAACTGGGTGACGCCGGTGGCGGTCGCCGTGTTGGTCAGGTCGAGCGTGTAGGCACCGGCGACGCCGTTCCAGGTGGCGGAAATCGTCGGAGCGGTCGGCACGGCGGCGAGGTAGCCGGTGTTGATCAAGTCGGTCTGCGTCGCCGCACCGGACATGGTCGGGAACGTCGAACCTGCGGCACCCAGGGTCGTGGTGTTGCCGTTGCTGCCATACAGCGTCCAGGCCGCATCGACCTGCGACAGCGCCTGGATGATGCCGACGGCGGCGGCCTTCGGACCGGCGGTGGTGAAGGCGCTACCGACATAGAACACGCCGGCGGCTCCCATCACCGCCGTAAGAGCGACCGAAATAATGACGGTCAAAATATTGAACATTTATGTCTCCTGGGGCGGCCGGCACACGGCTGGTGGTCGCGCGGCAGGAGGCCGGCCCGCCAGCCCCTTCCCGGCCCGGCGACCATCCCTCTGCCTTGCTTTTGTCTAAAATAGGTTCGCCGTGAAGGCGTTTATGAGAGGTTAATTTCGCGCAGGCGTTGATTTGCGCACCGACTGTAGAGCGCGGGTTCCCCACAGCGCGACAACCCACCGCACACTCTCGTCACAGCGGTCCATTCCGCGGATGAAGGGTCGCGAACGGCAAAAGACCGGAAACACCGAGAAGCCGCCGGGCGTTGACTCTGCCGCCAGCGGCGGTCCGAGGCGGGTTCGGCCGCCAACCGAAGAATCATGAAAGCGGTTGCACAGCCAATGCCTCCGCTTAAGATAGCATCGTCTGCGAAATATTCTTTCTTTGGGAGGGACCGTGAACAAAGCCGCTACCCTGGCGCTGATTTCCACCGTCGCATCGGCCATTGTCTCTGCCGCATCTCCCGCTTCGGCCCGGGACGCGCACCTGATGTTTCCGATAGAGTCCGCCCTCAACACAGCCGCAGCCCAGGAGAAGCTGGACAAGGGCGTGAAGCTTTATTTTGGCAACCAGAAACATCCCAATCCGGTCAAGGTCGTCGGCGAATGGGCCACAAACAAGAAGACCAACGCATTCAACAAATCCGACAAGGAGGCTTGCGAGTGGGTCTTCCTCAGCGCCGTTCTGGAACTGCAGGAGCGCGCCCGCAAAGAAGGCGGTAACGCGGTGATCGACATCAAAAGCAATTACAAGAACACGGAAACGAACAGCAATACGGAATACATGTGCGGCGCCGGCAACATCATGGCAGGCGTGGCGCTCAAGGGAACCGTGGTCAAGCTGGGCGCCAAGTAAAGCCGCCGGCATGGGCCTTGCCGTCGCAGCGACGGCTCCGGCCATCGACGGCAAGACCGGCAACCGCATCGCAAAATCGATGCGCGCCTCTATCCACAATGTGACCCTGCCATGATAGGGTCCGCACTCGCTCCACATGGCGTCCGGAAACGGCAGGACATGATTTTGCAGACCGGCATCCGCGCGCTTTTCCTCATTCTCGCGACGGTCGCCGTGCTCGGCGGCTGCAGCCGCCGGCAGCCCATCTACCGGGTAACCGACCAGCCCATGCCGGCGGCGTCGCGCAACCTGTCCGCCGCGGTGCTCCAGCGGACGATCATGGAAGCGGCGATCGAACGCGGCTGGTCCGCGGAGTGGAAGGCGCCCGGTGAGATTCTGGCGACGAAGGCATGGAAGGACCACGAGGCGGTCGTCGAAATCCGCTATTCGCATGAAAGCTACACCATCGATCATGTGTCCACGACCAACCTGCGGGAGCGGGGCGAAACCGTTCATCAGGCCTACAACAAGTTGGTGTGCGCGCTGCAGGACGAGATCGAGCGGCGCCTGCGCCAGGCCGAACCCCGGGTCCCGTCCGCGCCATGACTGAAACCCTGCGTGTCGCCATCCGCGGCTGGTGCGCCTGGACGCCGGAGCGCAGCACCCGCGCCGCGTGGCGGGCCTGGGCGGGTGCGCCCGCCCTGTCCGACGATGCCCAGCCGCCGGCGCTCCCCATGATGTTGCGCCGCCGCACCTCGCCCATCGGGCAGAGGCTGATCGCCGCCGCGCTGGCCTGCGGCGACGCGGCGCAGACGGCGCGCTACGTCCTCGCCTCCGGCCATGGCGAGCTGGCGCGGACCGTCGGCATCATCGATTCGCTGCGGCAGGGCGAGTTGCCGTCGCCGGCCGAATTCAGCCTGTCCGTGCATCACGGCCTGGCCGGGTTGCTGTCCATCCACACCGGCAACCGCCGAGGCCACACGGCGCTTGCCGCCGGTCCCGACAGCTTCACCTTCGGGCTCCTGGAGGCCGCCGCCAGCCTGGCCGAAACCCCGTCGGAGCCGGTGCTTCTGCTCTACGCCGACGCGCCGATGCCCGACGAATACGCGCACTTCCACACCGCAGCCGACGAAGCCCTGCCGCTGGCGGTCGCCCTGGCGCTTGGCCCCGCGGATGGAGAGGGCGAAGGGCTTGCGCTGCACTGCGCGCCGTCGGCCGGCGGGCCGGCCGCAGAGTCCACGGCGCTCGATTTCATGCGCTTCCTGCTGTCCGGAGCGCCCCGGGCAACCTCGCGCGGGGAGCGGCTCGACTGGGTGTGGCACCGTGCCGGCTAAGGTTCTGGACAGGCTGTGGCGGCGCGCGGCCACCGGATTCGCCTTCGCCTTCCTGTTCGGCGGCGGCGCAATCCTGGCGCCCACCATCTTTCCGCTGCTGGCGCTGACCAGCCCGGCGGGTGCGGTCCGGCGCCAGCGCTGCCAACACCTCATCCATCTGATCTTCCGCTTCTACATCCGCATGCTGCGCGTGCTGCGCGTCATCGACCTGAAGGTCGAGGGCGCCGAGCGCCTGCGCGACGGGCATGGCAAGCTGGTGGTGGCCAACCACCCCTCGCTGCTCGACGTGGTGATTCTGATGGCGCTGATGCCGCGCGCCCAATGCATCGTGAAGAAGGAACTGTGGGAAAGCCGCTGGCTGGGCGGCATGGTGCGCGGCGCCGGTTACATCCGCAACGACCTCGACCCGGAGGCGTTGCTCGACGCCTGCCGCACCGCGCTGGAGGCCGGCGACGGACTCATCATCTTTCCCGAAGGCACGCGCACCGTCCCCGGCGAGCCGATCCGCTTCCGCCGCGGTTTCGCCAATCTGGCCACCCTGCTGGAAGCCGAGGTGCAACCGGTCACGATAACCTGCGATCCGCCCACGCTCATTAAGGGCGAAAAATGGTGGATGATCCCACCGCGACGGCCGATTTTTCGCGTCATGGTAGGGGATCGTCTGGACGTTACGGGGTTGCTCGGCTATCAGTACCGCTCACTGGCGGCCAGGAAGCTGGTGCGCAGTCTAGAAGAATATTTTGCGGAACGGTTGGCCGATGGAAAAGCTTGAACGTGAGTTGAAGGTTTTGATTGTTGACGCGCTCAAGCTGGAAGATATCGCCCCAGAAGATATTGACAGCGAAGAGCCGCTCTTTAATGATGGACTAGGCCTCGATTCCATTGACGCCCTGGAACTGGGGGTCGCGCTGCGCAAGACTTACGGAATCAAGATTGAGTCGGTGACGGACGACGTGAAGCAACATTTCGCCAACGTGCGGTCTCTTGCCAGATTCATTCAATCTCAGCATGCGGAGTAGAGGCCATGCTGACGCAGGATGAAATTTACGCGCGCCTCCAAAGCTATCTCGAAGACATGTTCGAGGTGCCGCCCGAGAAGATCTCCCGCGAGGCGCGGCTGTTCGAGGATCTCGACCTCGACAGCATCGACGCGGTCGATCTGGTGGTGAAGCTGCAGGAACTGACCGGCCGCAAGTTCAAGCCCGAGGAGTTCAAGAGCGTCCGCACGGTCGGCGATGTTCTCGACCGTGTGCATGCCCTCCTCCAGGAATAGGCTGCACCCGCTCGGCGTCGCGGCCCTGGTCGTCGCCGGAGCACTCTATCCCGTGCTGGTCTATGGCGGGCGGGCTTCGGTGCCGCCGCTGGCCTTCGTGGCAGTGGCCCTGGCGCTGATCGGGGCGCGCTTCGCCATTTGCTCTTCGCCTGCGGCGCGGGTCTGGCGCCTGCCGCTGGCGGCGGCGGCGGTCCTGGTCGGCGTGCTCGCCGTGCTCGATGGCACGCTGGCGGCCAAGGCCTATCCGGTCGCGCTCAGCCTCGGCACCGCGGCGGCGTTCGGCGCCTCGCTGCGGCACCCGCCCAGCCTCGTCGAGCGATTCGCCCGTCTCCATGAGCCCGACCTGCCGCCGTCGGGGCAGGCCTACTGCCGCACCGTCACCGTGGTGTGGACCGTCTGGCTGGTGTCGAACGCCGCCGTCGCCGGGGCGCTGGCCCTGTGGGGCAGCGACGAGGCGTGGGCGCTGTGGACCGGTCTCATCGCCTACATCGTCATGGGCCTGCTGTTCGGCGGCGAAGTCCTGGTCCGCCGCTCCATGCGCCGGAGGCACGCCGGGGCATGACCGCCATCCCGCTTTCCCGTCTGCTCGCCGTGGGGCGGCCGGACGATGCGCCGGTTGCCGACGGCGTCACCTTCGCCCGCTTCCGGGCCGACGTGGCCGGCAACGCGGCACGGCTGAAGGGGTGCCGGCGCGGGCTTCTGGTCGCGGCGGACGCTTATTGGGGCGCGGTGGGGCTGCTGGCGCTGCTGCACGCCGGCGCCGAGGTGACGATCCCGCCGAACGCCCAGCCGGGAACTCTGACCGCCCTGACCGCGGACGGTGCCGTGCCGGTCGGCGGCGATCTGCGGCCGGGTGGCGAAGGGCCGGGTGGCGAAGAGATGGCGTTGACCCCGCTCGATCCCGAGACGCCCTTGACCTTCTTCACCTCCGGCTCGACCGGCGAGCCGAAGCGGGTGGTCCGCACCCTCGGCATGCTGGAGGCCGAAGCCCTGGCGACCGAGGCCGTGCTCGGACGGCTGGCCGGGCCGACCGCCCGCGTGCATGCCACGGTCCCCCACCAGCACGTCTACGGTCTGAACTTCCGCCTGCTGTGGCCGCTGGTCACCGGCCGCCCCTTCGCCAGCACGATGCACGAGCTGTGGGAGACGGTGCCGGCCGCGCTCGACGCGGGGTCTGTGCTGGTCACCAGCCCGGCGCACCTGACCCGGCTGTCGGGCATCGCGCCGCTGCCGCCGTCGCGGCGTCCGGCGCTGGTGCTGTCGGCCGGAGCCCCCCTTCCGGAGCCCGCTGCGCGGGAGGCGGCGGCGGTCTTCGGCACAGCGGTCACCGAGATCTTCGGCAGCACCGAGACCGGAGCCATCGCCCACCGCCACCGCGAGGGCGGTGATCCGCCCTGGCGCCCGCTGCCCGGCGTCGTCGCCGGACGCACCCCGGAGGGTCGCCTGCGGGTCGGAGCGACGCATGTGGAAGGGCGGGAGCATGTCGGCTCCGACCTGGTGGAAATGGCCGGGGACGGCGGCTTCCGTCTCCTTGGCCGCGCCGACCGGATCGCGAAGGTGGAGGGCAAGCGCGTCAGCTTGCCGGAGGTGGAGGCGCAGTTGCGCCGCTCCCCCCTGGTGGCCGACGCCGCCGTGCTGACGCTGGAGCAGCTTTGCGCCGTCGTGGTGCCGAGCGCCGAGGGCGCGGCGCGCCTGGAGGAGATCGGCGCCTTCCGCTTCGGCCGCTCGTTGCGGCGGGAATTGTCCGCCGTTTTGGAACCTGCCGGCCTGCCGCGCCGCTGGCGCTTCGTGAACCGTTTGCCGGATGGCGCGTTGGGCAAGCGTCGGCATGCCGACATCGCCGCCCTGTTCGAGGAGGCCACCCTGTCTGAAGCCGCCCTTTCTGAAGCCGTCCTGCCTGAGATGGCTGGCCCCCGGTCAACCGCCCCCGATGTCCGCGCCGTCCGGTCGCTTGCCGACGGGGTGGAGCTGGACCTCTTCATTCCCGGCAACCTCGTGCAGCTCGATGGTCATTTTCCCGGCATGCCGATCGTGCCGGGCGTGGCGCAGATCGATTGGGCGGTGATGTTCGCCAACACGCATCTCGGCCTCGGGATCGAGGCGGCGCAGGCGCTGCAGGTGAAGTTCCGGCGAGTCACCGTTCCGGACACGCTGGTGACGCTGGCGTTGCGCCACGCCCCGGCACGGCGCCGCCTGTCCTTCGAGTATCGCTGCGGGGACGAGACGCTGTCCTCCGGCTCCATCGGCGTGGAGGGGATCGCCCCATGATTTCGGCAGAGGTCATCACCCGCGCGCAGTTCTACGACCTCGACCCCATGCAGGTGGTCTGGCATGGCAACTACGCCCGGTATCTGGAGCAGGCGCGTTGCGCGCTGCTCGACCGCATCGGCTACAATTACCCGGAGATGGCGTCGTCGGGATACGTTTTCCCCATCGTCGACCTCCATGTGAAGTATGTGCGCCCCATTCGCTTCGGTCAGTCGGTCAAAGTCACGGCGACTCTGGTCGAGTACGAGAACCGCATCCGCATCGACTACCGCATCCATGACGAGCAGGACGGCACGTTGCTGACCAAGGCGCGCACGGTGCAGCTCGCGGTGAAGGAAGAGGGGGCGGAGCTGTGCTTCGAATGCCCCACGGTGTTCACGGACAAGGTGAGGGCTCTGCTGTGACGCGCATCGTCGTTTTCCTCCTGGCCCTGCTGGCCGCCTTCCCGGCGCCGGCCGCCGAGACACCGGCCGCCGGGACGCTTGCCACCCAGACGCAGGCCACCGAGAGGCTGGCCACCGAGACGCTCAATGAGGGGCAGGTGCTGCGCGGCGCCTTCGTGCAGGAGCGTTTCCTCAAGGGCTTCCAGGCGCCGCTGAAGAGCGGGGGCCATTTCACCCTGGCGCCGGGCCGCGGGCTGATCTGGCGCACCGAGACCCCCTTCGCAGTCACCACCGTCATGAGCCCCGCCGGTCTCGTGCAAGAGGTGAAAGGCAACGAGACCATGCGCCTGCCCGCCGCGCGCCTGCCCTTCATGTCGAAGCTCTACACCATGCTGGGCGGCGCGCTGACCGGTGACTGGAAGGCGCTGGAGGACATGTTCGCGGTTGAGCGCGGCGGCGACCGCGACGCCTGGACCCTCCACCTGACGCCGCGCCGGACCAACGACCCGACCATGCCGATCCGCGCCATCGACGTGCGCGGCGGGCGCTTCGTGGAAGAGGTCGAGATCGTCAAGCCCGACGGCGACCGCGACCGCCTGACCTTCCGCGACCAGCGTCTGAACGCGGAAGCGCCGACGGCGGACGAGGCGGCGCTGCTGGCCTCGGCGGCGCGTCCGTGAGACGGCTGGGGGCACTGCTCTGGCTCGCGCTCGTCCTGCTGGCCGGCGGCTATCTCGCGCTGCGCCTTCACGATGGGCTGGGCTTCCGCACCGATCTGCTCGCCCTGCTGCCGCGCGAGGAGCAGGACCCCGTTCTGCAGCGTGCCAACGATGCGGTGACCAAGGCGCTGGGTCGCCGGGTGCTGGTGCTGGTCGGGCACGCCGACCGCGAAACCGCCCGCAAGGCGGCGGCGAAGCTCGGCGACGCCCTTCTGGCGACGGGGCAGGTGGAGCGGATCGGCGAGGGTATCGACGTCGACCGGCTGAAGCGGCTGGGGGCTCTCTACTTTCCCCATCGCCAGAGCCTGCTCAGCGATGGCGACCGGGCGCTCCTGGCGGCCGGCAAGGGGGAGGAGGTCGCCACCCGCGCGCAGGCGCAGGCATTCGGCTTCGCCGGGCTTGTGGACGCCGGGCTGCTGCGCACCGACCCGTTCCTGCTGCTGCCTTCCTTCCTCACCAACCTGCCCTTCCCGCTGTCGCGGCTCACCCCCGACGAGGGCATGCTCAGCGTCACCGAGAACGGCGCGACCTGGGTTCTGGTCAGCGCCGTTCTGGCCGGCGAGCCGTTCGAGCTGGATTTGCAGGACCGGCTGGTCGACGCCTTCGACGCCGCCGTGGGGGAGATGCCGGGCGTCACGGTGAAGCGGCTGGGCGCGGTGTTCTTCGCGCACGCCGGCTCGAAGACCGCGATCGCCGAAGCCTCCACGCTCGGCACGCTGTCGTTGGTCGGCACCATAGTGCTGACGGCGCTGGCGTTCCGCCGGCCGGGACCGCTGCTGCACAATCTGCTGGCGCTGGGCGTCGGGATGACGGTCGGGTTGAGCGGCAGCCTGCTGCTGTTCGGCGAACTGCATGTGGCGGCGCTGCTGTTCGGGTCCAGCCTGATCGGGGTGGCGGTGGACTACAGCCTGCATTACAGCGCCAGCCTGTTCGATCCCCTGTCGGGAAGCCCGCGCGACCGGCTGCGCCACGTTCTGCCGGGCATCGCGCTGGGGCTGGTCACCACCTTGATCGGCTACGCGGCGCTGATGCTGGCGCCCTTTCCAGGGCTCCGGCAGATCGCCGCCTTCTCGATCATCGGACTGGTGGGCGCCTTCCTGACGGTGGTGCTGTGGCTGCCCTCGCTCGACCGGGCGGGAAAGCTGACGCACGGCGCCTGGATGCTGCGCGCCGCGGCTGGCCTGTGGGGCTTCTGGGAGGAGCGCCGCTGGCGCGGCGTGCGCGTCGTTCTCCTGCTGGGCTGCGCGCTGGCCGGAACGGTGGGGCTGGCGCGGCTGTCGGCGGACGACGACGTCCGGCGGTTGCAGGCGGTCTCGGCGGAACTGAGGCAGGAGCAGGACGAGATCCAGCGGCTGATCGGTGCCACCACCGCCGCGCAGTTCCTGCTGGTGCAGGCCGCGGACGACGAGGCGGCGCTGCGGCTGCAGGAGGATCTCGCCGCCACGCTGGCCGGGCTGAAGGCGAAAGGAAGCATCGCCGGCTACCAGATGCCGGCCGCCTTCGTGCCGTCCGCCCGGACGCAACGGGAAAACCGCGCACTGGTCGCCGGGGCGCTCGACGGTCCTCTGCTGGCGGCGCAGCGCGCCAGCCTCGGCTTGCCGCCGGCCGGGCCGGATGACAAGGCTCCGAACGACAAGGCGGCGGACGGGGTGCTGACGCTGAAAGATGCGCTGGCGGCGGACAGCGTGCCGTTCCTGCGCGAGCTCGTGCTCGGGCCGGGGCTGCACGTGGTGGCCTTGCAGGGGCTGAACGATCCGGACGCCGTGCGCGCCGCGGTGGCCGGCACGGCCGGCGTCCGGCTGGTGAACCCGACGGCGGACTTCTCGGCGCTGCTCGCCAAGTACCGGCACCGGGCGCTGCTGCTGACCGGGCTGGCGGGACTGCTGATGTTGCCCGTGCTGATGTGGCGCTACGGCTGGCAAGGGGGGCTGTGGACGCTGCTGCCGCCCGGGGCGGCGCTCATCCTGGCGCCGGCAGCGGTGGGGCTGATGGGCCAGGATTTCACCTTCTTCCATGCCATGGCGCTGGTGCTGATCCTCTCCATCGGCGTGGACTACGCCGTCTTCTGCGCGGAGAGCGGCGTCGAGCAGCAGCCGGTGACCATGCTGGCGGTGTGGCTGGCGACTCTGACGACCTTGCTGTCCTTCGGGCTTCTGGCCTTCAGCGCCGTTCCGGCGGTGCACAGCTTCGGCATGACCATGCTGATCGGAATCTCGATTGCCTTTCTTTTCGCACCGCTGGCCGCGCGCGGCGCGCGCCACAATGAAGCCACAACCGGTGCGCGGTTACTCTGATTGGTGTATGCTCTAGGTTAGATACATTTCTGGGAAATCACCTCACGTCATGACCACGCATAAGGGGTGGGTCGCACTCCTGTTCCTGCTCGGAGCGTGCGCCTCCGTGCCCGGCAGCGGCCCGGCGGACCCAAGCACGCCGCTGCTCGCCCCCGGCGAGCCGCTGGCCCTGCCGCGCCCGTCCGATCTCGGGCAGAGCATCGAGGCGGCACAGCTCATCACCGCCAGCCGCGACGGGCAGACCTTCGTTTTCGAGGGCCGGATCAGCGTCACGCCGGAGCGGTTCCTGCTGGTCGGGGTGGACAGCCTGGGCCGTCGCGCCATGACCGTCACCTGGAGCGATGCCGGGTTGAAGATGGAGACCGCCCCCTGGCTGCCCCCGGCCCTGCGGCCGGGCAGCATGCTGGCCGACATCGTCGTGCTGTACTGGCCCGAAGCGGTCGTGCAGAAGGCGCTCGCCCCCGCGGGCGGCACGCTGAGCGCCGACCCGCACCGGCGCAGCGTGCGCATCGACGGCAAGGAGGTGCTGCACGCCGAACGCAGCTGGGCCGACGGCGCGCCATGGACCGGCACCCTGCGCTACGCCAACCTCGCCTGGGGCTACGAGATCGAGGTGCAGTCCACGGCAGCATCCGCGGCGGCATCCACGGCGCCATCCGCGGCGGCGGCGCAATGAGCCACCCGCTCGGGCTTGCCGCCCTGGGCCTCGCCACCCCCATCGGCACCGGGGCGGTCGCGGTGGCCGATGCCTTGTTCGCCGGCACCCGCGACGGTCTGCGCCCGCGCACCGGCTTCGTGCCCGGCCGCGCAGTGCATGTCGGTTCGGTGGACGCGCCGCTGCCGCCGGTCCCGGCGGGGCTGGAGACCTACGACTGCCGCAACAACCGCCTGCTGCTGCTGGCCCTGGAGCAGATCCGCGACGCCGTCGAAACGGCGGCCGCGCGCCACGGCCGGCACCGGATCGCCGTGATCATCGGCACCAGCACCTCGGGCATGGCCGAGGCGGAGGCCGGCTTCACGGCGATGCGCCGCGACGGCGCGTGGACGGGTCCGTTTCATTACGACCAGCTTGCCACCGGCGGGCCGGCGGAGTTCGCGGCGCGCGCGCTCGACCTGCCGGGGCCGGCCTACACGGTGGCGACGGCCTGCTCCTCCAGCGGCAAGGTGTTCGCGTCCGCCCGGCGGCTGATCCGCTCGGGGCTGTGCGACGCCGCCGTCGTCGGCGGTGCCGACACGCTGTGCGGCACGACCCTGGGCGGCTTCAGCGCGCTGGAGGCGGTATCGGCGGGCCTGTGCAATCCCTTCAGCGCCAATCGCGACGGCATCAACATCGGCGAGGCTGCGGCGGTCTTCCTGCTGACCGCGGAGGATGCCCCGGTTCAGCTTCTCGGGGTGGGGGAAAGCTCCGATGCGCACCACGTCAGCGCCCCCGACCCGGAGGGCCGCGGCGCCTTCGCCGCCATGCGGGCGGCGCTGGACGACGCCGGGCTGGCGCCGCAGGACATCGCCTACGTCAACCTGCACGGCACCGCGACGGCGCTGAACGATTCCATGGAGGGCAAGGCGGTGCACGCGCTGTTCGGCGACGCGACCCCGTGCAGCTCCACCAAGGCGATGACCGGCCACACGCTGGGCGCCGCCGGGGCGTGCGAGGCGGCGTTCCTGTGGCTGGCCCTGAATCCAGCCCACAACCCCGACGGCCTGCTGCCCCCACACCTGTGGGACGGCGCGCCCGACCCGGAAATTCCGCCGCTGAACCTGATCGGCCCCGGCGCGGCGCTTCCCGCCGGACCGGCGGCGATGCTCAGCAACTCCTTCGCGTTCGGCGGCAGCAACGTGGCCCTGGTGCTGGGCCGGGGGGAATGGCGATGAGCGCGTATCCGTGGTCCATCGAGGATCTGCTGCCGCACGCACGCCCGATGATTTTGCTGGACGAGGCGGTCGGACGGGTGGACGACCGCTTCGTGTCGGCGCTGACCGTGCGGGAGGGGGCGCCCTTCGTGGTGACGGGGCGGGGCGCCCCGGCCCATGTCGCCGTGGAGTGGATGGCGCAGACCTGCGGCGCCCAGGCCGGAGCCGAGGCCAGGGAAGCCGGCGGCGACGTCCGTCTCGGCCTGCTGCTGGGCACGCGCGACTTCCGCGCCTCCGTTCCCTGGTTCGCCATCGGCGAGCGGTTGGAGGTGTCGGTGGCGCCGGTCTTCCGGGACGAGAACATTGGGTCTTTCGATTGTGTGGTGATGCGCGCGGGCACCGGGGACGAACTGGCGAAGGCCCAGCTCACCGTCTACCAGCCCGAGGACACGGCCGCGCTGCTCGCCAGCCAGGGAGTTCAGGTCGAACGATGAAGAAGACGATTCTGGTCACCGGAGCCAGCAAGGGCATCGGCCGCGCGGTCGCCGAACGGCTGGCCGCCGACGGCTTCGCGGTGGTGGTGCATTACGGCCGCGACGCGGCCGGCGGCGAGGCGACGCTGGCCGACGTCCGCGCGGCCGGCGGGGAGGGCCGGCTGCTCGGCTTCGACATCGCCGACCGCGACGCCGCCCGCGCCGCGCTGGAGGCCGACATGGAGGCGCACGGCCCCTATTGGGGCGCCGTCCTGAACGCCGGCATCGCCCGCGACGCCGCCTTCCCGGCCATGGCGGACGACGATTGGGATTCGGTTCTCCACACCAACCTCGACGGCTTCTACAACGTGCTGAAGCCGCTGGTGATGCCGATGGTCTCGGCCCGCAGGGGCGGACGGATCGTGACGCTGTCGTCGGTGTCGGGGCTGGTCGGCAACCGCGGACAGGTCAACTACAGCGCCGCGAAGGCCGGCATCATCGGCGCCACCAAGGCGCTGGCGATCGAGCTGGCGAAGCGGAACATCACGGTGAACTGCGTGGCGCCCGGCATCGTCGAGACGCAAATGACCGACGGGCTGCCCATGGAGGAAGCCTTGAAGCTGGTCCCCATGCGCCGGGCCGGCCGGCCGGACGAGGTCGCGGCGGTGGTGTCCTTCCTGTGTTCCGACGGGGCGGCTTACGTGACGCGGCAGGTGATCGCGGTGAACGGGGGTATGGTGTGATGCGCAGGGTGGTCGTCACGGGCATGGGTGGGGTGAGCGCGCTGGGCGAGGACTGGCCGACCATCCGCGCCCGCATGGCGAAGGGCGAGACCGCCGTCCGCACCATGGGGGAGTGGGACCGTTTCCACGGAATCAACACGCGCCTCGCCGCCCCGGTGACCGGCTTCTCGGTGGAGAGCCGCTATCCGCGCAAGAAGACGCGGACCATGGGACCGGTCTCCCGGATGGCGGTCTACGCCACCGAGAAGGCGCTGAACGACGCGGCTCTGCTGAACGACCCGTTCGTCCGCGGCGGGCGCATGGGCATCGCCTACGGATCGTCCTTCGGCAGTCCCGCCCCGGTGATCGCCTTCGCCGAGTTGATGACCCAGGGCGCGTCGAAGACGCTCAACGCGACCAGCTACATCCAGATGATGAGCCACACCGCGGCGGTAAACATCGGGTTGTTCTACGGCGTGACCGGCCGCATCATCCCGACCAGCAGCGCCTGCACCTCCGGCAGCCAGGCCATCGGCTACGCCTACGAGGCGATCAAGTGGGGCAAGGCCGACGCCATGATCGCCGGCGGCGCCGAGGAACTGGACGTGACCGAATCGGCGGTCTTCGACACGCTGTTCGCCACCTCCACCCGCAACGACCGCCCGCACACCAGCCCCCGCCCCTACGACCGCGACCGCGACGGGCTGGTGATCGGCGAAGGCGCCACCACCTTGGTCCTGGAGGAGCGCGAGCACGCCATCGCCCGCGGCGCCAACATCCACGCGGAGATCGTCGGCTTCGCCTGCAATTCCGACGGCAACCACGTCACCCAGCCGCAGGCCGGGACCATGGAGATCGCCTTGCGCATGGCCTTGGAGGACGCCGGGGTGTCGACGGACGCCATCGGCTTCGTCAACGGCCACGGCACCGCCACCGAATGGGGCGACATCGCCGAGACCGCGGCGACCCACGCCGTCTTCGGGCCGCGCGCGCCCATCCATTCGCTGAAAAGCTATTTCGGCCATTCTCTGGGCGCTTGCGGCGCTCTGGAGGCGTGGCTGGGCATCGAGATGATGCGCGAGGGCTGGTTCGCCCCGACCGCCAATCTGGACAATGTGGACGAACGCTGCGCCGAGCTGGACTACGTCATGGGCGAGGGCCGGCGCATCGACACCGAGTTCCTGATGTCCAACAACTTCGCCTTCGGCGGCATCAACACGTCGCTGGTGTTCCGGCGCGGGTAGACGGGCGTCTACTCCGCCGCCCTGGCCTCCGCCGGGAACCCCGTTGCCAGGTTTGCCGCGCCCATGCCGGAGATCACCACCGCTTCGACGCCGGGACCGCTTTGGCAGCCGGCGCCGACCAGCATCAGCCCCGGTAGCGGCGTCTTGTTCGGCGGGCACCATTGGCCGCGGGCGGCGCCGTAGATCGCGCCATTGTCGGCGAGCGCGTAGCGGGTGAAGGTGGTCGGGCTGGCCGTCTGGCGGTAGAGGATGCGCCCCCGCAGCCCGGGAAGCACGCTCTCCGCCGCGGCGACCAGACGGTCGGCGAAGGCTTCCTTGCGCCGGCGGTTGGCGGCCTTGTCGGCGGCGAACCATTCGACAGCCTCGGGTTCGGGCCGTAGGCAGAGCATGCTGACGGCGGCGTGGCCCTCCGGGGCCAGGGACGCATCGACGGCGCTCGGGTTGCCGATGCCGAAATGCAGGCCGTCCGCCCCGACGAACACGCGGGCCGGCAGGTCCGGAACGCCCTCCACGGCGAGGCTGACCAGCACCGCCGTGGGACCGCGCTTCAGCCCCCTCACACGCTGGGCGTAGCGTTTGGGCAGCAGCGCCGGGTCCACCAGCCGCGTCAACGTGCCGACCACGTCGGAATTGGCCAACACCAGCGGCGCCCGGTGCACCGTTCCGTCGGCGGTGGCGATGCCGGCGGCCCGACCGCCCTCGATCAGGATGCGTTCGGCGCGGGTGCGCAGATGGACGGCGCCGCCCCGCTCCCGCACCACCGCGCACAGCAGGTCCGCCAGCCGCTGGGAGCCGCCGGCCGGGTACCAGCCGCCTTCCAGATAATAGCCGAACAGCGGCGCCATCTCACGCACGGGCAGCAGTTCGGGGCGGTCGGTGAGATACTCGCTGATGGTGGTCAGCAGGGCCTTCAGCCGCGGGGCGCGCAGATGGGTATCCAGCATCTCGGCGTAGGGGCGGTGCATCCAACGCCAGGCGTCGGGCCGGCGGGCGGTCCAGGACCGCATGGCCTCCAGCGTGGCGGGCGGCATCGGCACGCCGCCGGTCTCATCCACATCGGCGTAGAGATCGGCGTAGACGCGCCCCATCTCCGCGAAGAAGCTGGCGATCCCCGGAGCCTCCTGCGGGAACAGCGCCTGGAGGTGCGTCACCAGCTCCGCCGGCCGGTCCGGCACATCCAGGCACAGGCCGTCCTGCACATAGCGGTGGCGGACCCGGCGCCAGTCCATGCGATGCGCCACGCCCAGGCCCTCCAGCAGCCGCCGCAGCGGTCCGCGTGGCCCCAGCCCGCTGAAATCCTGCACTCCGGCGTCGAAGATGTAGCGCCCCACCGACCCATCCCGGCCGCGGACCTTGCGCAGCCAGGACGAGCAGTAGCCTCCCGGCCGGTCGTGCGCCTCCACAACCAGCACCTTCAGCCCGCGCTCCGCCAGGGTCGCCGCCGCCGACAGCCCGCCGATCCCGGCGCCGACCACCACCGCATGATGCTCGTGCTCGCCGGCCGGCCAACCGCCGAACGTCGGCATCGGCCATGCCGAGGACTGACCGGACAAGGGACGATGCGTCATGGAAGGAAAGCCGGGCGGTGCAGGGCGAGAGTCGAGCGCCCTATGCGCCCGGCCTCCATCGATGCCATCTCAGGCTGTATCACTGCGTGGAGAGGTTTCACCGCGGCCCGGCCTTCGGGTCAGCCCAAAAGTCGAAGAAGTTGTACCATTGCAGCGGGTCGCGCAAGCAATGGTGCTCCAGCCTTGCCGCGTAGCGCGCGGCGAGCACGGCGAGCGCGTCGTCCTTCCCGCGCCGCGGCAATTCGATGCGCTCGGCGAAGGGCTCGAAGGTGACGCGGTGGCCCTGTCCCTCGCGCAGGCAGAACAGGAGGTAAACCGGGCAGCCCATCAACGCCGCCAACACGTAGGGTCCCTGCGAGAAGGCGGCCTCCCGGCCGAGGAACGGAACCCTGCTGACCCGGCCGTTGAACTCCACCGGCGTGCGGTCCCCGGCGATGGCGATCCATTCGCCGCGCTCCACCCTCTCCTTGAGATCGATGGCGGTCTGCGGGCCGATGTCGGTGACCTGTATGGTGTGGTCCGCGGCGTCGGGGCGGACGGAGCGGATCATCTGGTTGTAGCGGACGGCATGCCGCGTGTGCAGCAGCACGTTGATGTCTTTTCCAAACCGGGTCCCCAGGCGGGCACGCGACAATTCGGCGTTGCCCAGGTGCGAAACGATCAGCAGCGCCCCACGCCCCTCCGCGGCGAGGCGGCCCAGCGGCTCGTCGCCGTCGACGGCGATGGGACCGGTGCGCTCCGGAGCGGCCCAGGCGATGAAGGTGTCGAGCGCCTTGACGGCGAAGCCCATGTGGTGTCGCAGCCCGTCCCGCCAGGACGGGGCCGGCAGGCCTTTCGCCGCGTTGGCGCGCGTCAGGAAGTCCAGCGAATGCCGCCGTCCCGCGGCATTGGTCATGTAGAAATAGCCGACCACCGGCCACAGAAGTGCGATGCAGCCCGGCCGGCCGAGTAGCCGATAGACCAGCGTCACCAGCCTCATGCCCCACCAGGCGCCCCGCTCCCCCACGGTCGACCAGTGCGCGTCGGCTCCCGCTTTCGGCGGACGGTTGCGCAGCACCGAGGGCAGGCGCAGCAGCATGGTCAGCACGAGCCGCGTGTGCATGCGCGTCAGCAGCAGGTTGTCCCGCAGGAGGTTGAAGTTGGAGGTGTTTCCCTCGGGATAGATGACCCGCACGGGGATGTGGACCAGCGGAACGCCACGCCAGAACAGGCGGACGACGATTTCCGGGTCGAAGTCCATGCGGGCGCCGATCCGCTCGCTGTCCAGCACCGCCATGGTGGGGGCCAGCGGGTAGACGCGGAAACCGCACATGCTGTCCTTGACCCGCAGCGACAGCGTCTCCACCCAAATCCACACATGGGTGGCCCAGCGCGCGATCAGCCGCGAGCGGGGGACGGAATCGTCATAGACCGGCCGGCCGCTGACCAGCGCGTCGGGATGCGCCGCCGCGGTCGACAGCAGGTCGGCAACGGCGCCAAGGTCGTGCTGGCCGTCGGCGTCCACCTGCACCGCGTGGGTGAAGCCGCGCTCATGAGCGCGGCGGAGCCCGGCCATGACGGCGCCGCCCTTGCCTCGGTTCACGTCCAGCCGCAGCACCTCGACCCCGTCCGCAGGGGCGTGCCGTGCCGCGATGGCGCTGCGGGCGGGCTCACCGCTCCCGTCGTCGATCAGGATGACCTCCAGCCCATGCCCCCGCAGCGCCGCGACGATTCCGTCGAGCGCCGTGTGGTGGTTGTGGCTGGGGATGATGGCGCATGCCCGGATGCTCATGCCTTCTCCATGAGGCTTGCCGGTCGGAGAGGCGACCTCCTACCCCTGTTGCGGGAGCAACGTCAAGCGACCGAATTCAGCGACGGACGGCGACCTGGTCCAGCTTGGCCGCAATGTCGCGTTCGAGGTTGCCCACCCAGCGGTTGTAGGCCCGCTCCACCCCGTCGTTGCCGCGCTCCATGTTCTTGGCGCTGACATATTGGATGCGGTAGCTCCGGTTCGAGAACAGCACATCGGCCTCGGCCACCCACGGCCATTTGGTGTAGGTGGCGCGGACCTGTCCATCCGCAAGGTGCTGGAAACGCCAGCCGCGCCGGGCGCCAGCCTCGACGATGGCGAGTTCGATGGCGTTGAGCGGCAGGGCTTGCGCCCCGGGGGGCACAGCATGCTCCTGGGTCGTCGTGATTGGCCGGGTCTGGCAGGCGGCGAGAAAGAGAATGGCGGCGGCCGCCAGAATGTTGCGCACAAGCCTGTCCTTTGTCGGTGTCACGCGAGGACGGTATACTTCCCGCTTGATCGGTTGCAGTCAATGGCTTGACTGCCATTTTCAGTTCCTATCTTCCGCACCCGTGGGTACGCTCGCTCAGGTGGTTCTCACGTTCATGAACTCTCATGCGGAGACCGGACCACGAACCGAAGAGGAAAATCGGAATGCGGAAGACTGCTCTGTACGCACTGATGGCGGCCGGTTTTCTCGGGGCATGCTCGACGCATCAGGTCCCGATGACCTACAGTCCGTCCGCTGTGCAGAAGCCGATGTCGACGAAGCCAAACGTCGATGTGATCTCCGTCACCGACTCGCGCAAATACACCGGCAAGCATCTGGGCGCAATCCGCGGCGGCTACGGCAACGCCGTGAAGACCATCGAAGCGTCAGGCCCGGTCAAGGATGTGGTGCGCAAAGCATTTGAAGACGCACTCGACGCGCGCGGTCTTCTCGCCCCAGCCAAAGACGGGAGCTACGGCTTGGACATCGTGGTCGAGAAATTTGATTGCAGCCAGTTCGTCCGCAAGGAGGCGCATGCACGCTTCCGTGTAACGGTGTTGGATAAGAAGACGGGCCAACCGGTCTACAGCAAGGTGTCGACAGACAACCGCGAGGACACGGGAAACCCATTCGCGACGGGTATCTTCGGTTCAGTCGAGGAACTCACCAAGCTTGCCAATGACAGCATGCAGGCCACCATTGACGAAGCGCTTGAC
>NZ_LGQW01000015.1:5683816-5684423 GCF_003116035.1 Azospirillum sp. TSH64 | reverse complement strand
CAGATGCTGGATCGCTCCCGAGATGCCGACGGCGACATAAAGGTCGGGTGCCACGATCTTGCCGGTCTGGCCGACCTGGTAGTCGTTCGGCACGAAGCCGGCATCGACCGCCGCGCGGCTGGCGCCCACCGCGGCCCCCAGCTTGTCGGCAATCGCCTCCAGCAGGTGGAAATTGTCGCCAGACTGCATACCGCGGCCGCCGGAGATGACGATGCGGGCCGAGGTCAGTTCCGGACGCTCCGACTTCGACAGCTCGGCCGAAACGAAGCCCGAC
Organism: Azospirillum sp. TSH64; assembly: GCF_003116035.1. Lineage (GTDB taxonomy): Bacteria > Pseudomonadota > Alphaproteobacteria > Azospirillales > Azospirillaceae > Azospirillum. Next base: position 5,684,149 of record NZ_LGQW01000015.1, on the reverse strand, counting down.
AAAGCGGGGTCCGCCGCGGCGGCGATGCTTTCGACCGCGGCGCTGCCGGTGGCGGGCGCCGCCTCGAAGGCTGTGGTGCGGACGGTGATCACCTTGACCGGGTCGGCCGACTGCACGGTGGCGATGGCGTTGCCGGCATAGATCGGCCGCTCGAAGCTATCGGCGGCGACCACGGCGGTGATCTCGGAGATCATCGCCACGTCGAGCAGCGCCGCGACGCGCGGCAGTACGTTCTTGCCCACCGAGGTGGCGGCGGTGAGGACATGGCTGTAGCCGGGGGCGAGCGACACCAGCAGGGCCGCGACCGGTTCGGCCAGCGCATGCTCATAGGCG
>NZ_LGQW01000015.1:5683089-5683806 GCF_003116035.1 Azospirillum sp. TSH64 | reverse complement strand
GGCGGTGATCTCGGAGATCATCGCCACGTCGAGCAGCGCCGCGACGCGCGGCAGTACGTTCTTGCCCACCGAGGTGGCAGCGGTGAGGACATGGCTGTAGCCGGGGGCGAGCGACACCAGCAGGGCTGCGACCGGCTCGGCCAGCGCATGCTCAAGGGCAGCATCGTCGGCGACCAGCACCTTGGCGACACCGGCCAGCGTCGCGGCCTGCTCCGCGGCCGGGGCGGCGTTGCGGCCGGCGACCAGGACATGGATGTCACCGCCGAGCTTGGTGGCGGCGGTCACGGCATGGGCGGTGGCGGGCTTCAGGCTGGCGTTGTCGTGGTCGGCAAGGATCAGGATGGGCATGGGGCGGTTCCTCTGTCGGGCGGGGTGCGGGGAAGGCGGGCACGGGGCCGCCGCTCAGATCACCCGCGCCTCGGTCTTCAGCTTGTCGACCAGGGCGGCGACGTCCGGCACCTTGATGCCGGCCTGGCGCTTGGCCGGCTCGGCGACCTTCACCGTCTTCAGGCGCGGCGTGACATCGACGCCCAGGCTGTCCGGCGTGACGGTCTCCAGCGGCTTCTTCTTCGCCTTCATGATGTTGGGCAGCGAGGCGTAGCGCGGCTCGTTGAGGCGCAAATCGGCAGTGACCACCACCGGCAGCTTCAGCGATACGACCTCAAGTCCGCCATCGATCTCGCGGGTCACGGCGACGGCATCGCCCGCCGGGGCAAC
>NZ_LGQW01000015.1:5682253-5683079 GCF_003116035.1 Azospirillum sp. TSH64 | reverse complement strand
CGCCAGGAAGAACACCATCTGGCTCAGCGCCAGCGTGATCATGGCGAAATAGATGCCCTGGCGGCGGATGGCGATCAGTCCGAAGACCAGCCCCATCAGGCCTGCGGCCGCGGTGGCGGCGATCAGCCCGAACTCCGGCGCCCAGCCCCAGACCTTCACCACATGCGCGGCGATGTAGGCCGCCCCGCCGAAGAAGGCGGCATGGCCGAAGCTGAGCAGGCCGGCGAAGCCGATCAGCAGGTTGAAGGCGCAGGCGAACAGCGCGAAGCACAGCACCTTCATCAGGAAGACGGGATAGAGCGCATAGGGCGCCAGGACTGCCAGCAGCAGCCCGGCCCCGGCCAGCAGGATCTTCGGCGAGCCGCCATACATGACGATACCTTCGTGCAGTGTGTCCCTGGTTTGCATGGTCATGGCTTATCTCTCCCGTCCGAACAGTCCGGCCGGCTTCACCATCAGCACCACGGCCATGATGACGAACACGACGATGTTGGAGGCCTCGGGGTAGACCACCTTGGTCAGCCCCTCCAGCAGTCCCAGGCCCAGCCCGGTGACGATGGCGCCGAGGATCGAGCCCATGCCGCCGATCACCACCACCGCGAACACCACGATGATCAGGTTCGACCCCATCAGCGGCGACACCTGGTAGATCGGTGCGGCCAGCACGCCGGCCAGACCGGCCAGCGCCACGCCGAAGCCGTAGGTCAGCGACACCATCACCGGCACATTGATGCCGAAGGCCTGCACCAGCGTCGGGTTCTCCGTCGCCGCCCGCAGATAGGCGCCGAGCTTCGTCCGCTCGATGGCGAACCAGGTGCCGAGGCAC
>NZ_LGQW01000015.1:5468788-5682243 GCF_003116035.1 Azospirillum sp. TSH64 | reverse complement strand
GGCGGGCACGGCCAGCGGCTCCATCACGGTTCCCAACACCGGCATCACCGGCGGCACGGTGACGGTCGCCCCCGCCGCAGCCGGTGCGACCCAGAAGGTCAGCACCCAGTCGCCGGCGATCGGACAAACCGTCTGCATCGTCGCCAACGGCCTGTACCCGAACCGCCCGTAACGGATCCCCGACATGCCCTGCCCGAAGGAATGGGCAGGGCATCGTCCCAGGGATTGCGGGATTCGATCGTTGACTTGCGGCCGAAGTCTTCCTTGAGGGCGACGGGATCCGGCATTTCCTGCGGCGCGTCGGCGATCGGGAAGGGCAGTCGAATTTCGAAGGTCCCGGTCAGCGCCCTCGCTTCGCCAGGAATGCAAGCCGCTCCAGCGTGTGAACGTCCTGCTCGTTCTTCAGCAGTGCGCCGCACAGCGGCGGGATCAGCGTGCGGGCGTCCTTGGCGCGCAGGGTCTCCGGATCGACATCCTCGACCATCAGCAGCTTGATCCAGTCCAGCAGCTCCGAGGTGGAAGGCTTTTTCTTCAGCCCCGGAACCTCGCGCAGGTCATAGAAGAGATTCAGCGCCTCGCGCAGCAGGGCCGCCTTCAGGCCGGGATAATGGACCTCGACGATGCGCTCCATCGTCTCGCGCTCGGGGAAGCGGATATAGTGGAAGAAGCAGCGGCGCAGGAAGGCGTCCGGCAGCTCCTTCTCGTTGTTGGAGGTGACGATGACGATGGGGCGCTTGGCCGCCTTGATCGTCTGGCGGGTCTCGTAGACGTGGAACTCCATGCGGTCGAGTTCCAGCAGCAGGTCGTTGGGGAACTCGATGTCGGCCTTGTCGATCTCGTCGATCAGCAGGACCGGAGGCTCCGGCGCCTCGAAGGCTTCCCACAGCTTGCCGCGGACGATGTAGTTGGCGATTTCATTAACCTTCGCCTCGCCCAGCTGGCTGTCGCGCAGGCGGCTGACCGCGTCGTATTCGTAGAGGCCCTGCTGCGCCTTGGTCGTCGATTTGACGTGCCAGGACAGCAGCGGCTTGTTCAGTGCGCGGGCGATCTCCACCGCCAGCACCGTCTTGCCGGTGCCCGGCTCGCCCTTCACCAGAAGCGGCCGCTCCAGCGTTATGGCGGCGTTGACCGCCACCATCAAGTCGTCGGTGGCGACATAGCGGTCGGTACCGGTGAAGCGCATGGATTAGGCTCCCTCAAGCGAAGACGTTTCAATCCACGATAAACAGAGTGGCGCCGATTTCGGTCGATGACCGGTGCGGATGGTCGCCGAAATCGGACACCTGATAGCTCATGCCCGCGCTCAGGACGAAGCGGCGGCCGTCCTTCAGCTCGGTGATCAGCTCGCCGCTGACCACGAACAGCACATGTCCGCGGTCGCACCAATGGTCGGCCAGATAGCCCGGCGTGTATTCGACCAGCCGCACCCGCAATTCGCCGGAATGGAAGCTGCGCCAGCGGGCAAGCCCGGTCTCGCCCGGATGTTCGGTGACGGGAACGGCGGACCAGTCGGTCACGGTGAAGGGAAGAGTCGGAAGTTCCATCGCCGGACCTTTGAAGACGGCACGAATAGAAAAACGGCCCCCGGATCGCTCCGGGGGCCGGGTGTCTATGGGATCAGGAGGCCTTCCTGGCCGCAATCGCCTTTTCGATGGCTTCGATGGCCGCCGGGGCCAGCGAGGCATCGGGGCCGCCGGCCTGCGCCATGTCCGGCCGGCCGCCGCCGCCCTTGCCGCCCAGCGCCTCGGCACCGACACGGACCAGATCGACGGCGCTGAGGGTCGCGGTCAGGTCGTCGGTCACGCCGATGACGATGGAAGCCTTGCCCTCATTGGACGCGATCAGCACGACGACGCCCGAGCCGACCTGCTTCTTCAACTCGTCGGCCATCGGCTTGAGGTCCTTGGCCGGCAGGCCTTCGACCACGCGGGCGGCAACCTTGACGCCGGCCACATCCTTGGCCTCGTTGCCGCCGTCGGCCTTGGCGCCGCCTCCCATGGCAACCTGGCGGCGCAGGTCGGCCAGTTCGCGCTCCATCTTGCGGCGTTCCTCGACCAGGGCCGCCACGCGTGTCGGGACCTCGTCGGGCTTGACCTTGAGGACGCTCGCCGCCTCGGTCAGCAGATGGTCGCGCTCGGACAGCCACGCCTTGGCGCCGGTGCCGGTCAGCGCCTCGATGCGGCGGACGCCGGCGGCGACGGCGCCTTCGGAGACGATCTTGAACACGCCGATGTCGCCGGTGCGGCGGACATGGGTGCCACCGCACAGCTCAATGGAGTAGTCGCGGTCCTGCTCGCCATGCGGCCCGCCCATCGAGACGACGCGGACCTCATCGCCGTACTTCTCGCCGAACAGCGCCATGGCGCCCTGGGCGCGGGCCTCGTCCGGGGACATCAGGCGGGTGATGACCTCGCTGTTGGCGAGCACGCGGCGGTTCACCTCGTCCTCGATGGCGGCGATGTCGGCACCGCTCAGGCCGGTCGGCTGGCTGATGTCGAAGCGCAGACGCTCGGGTGCCACCAGCGAGCCCTTCTGGGTGACATGGTCGCCCAGGCGATGGCGCAGCGCCTCGTGCAGCAGGTGGGTGGCGGAGTGGTTGGCGCGGATGGCGGAGCGGCGCTCGGTGTCCACGCGCAGTTCGACCACATCGCCGACCTTGAGCGTGCCCTTGGTGACCGTGCCGACATGGGCCCACACGGCGCCCAGCTTCTTCAGCGTGTCGGACACCGCGACCTCGGCCCCGCCGGCGGAGAAAATCACGCCGGCATCGCCGACCTGACCGCCCGATTCGCCGTAGAAGGGAGTCTGGTTGACGACGACCAGCACCTGATCGCCGAGGTTGGCGGCCTCGACGCGGGCGTCGCCCTTGATAAGGGCGGTCACCTTGCCTTCGGCGACTTCGGTGTCGTAGCCGAAGAACTCGGTGGCGCCCAGCTCGTCCTTGATCTCGTACCACAGCTTCTCGGTGCCGACCTCGCCCGAGCCGGCCCAGGACTCGCGGGCCTTGCGGCGCTGCTCGTCCATCGCCGCCTTGAAGCCGGCCTCGTCGACGCCGCGGCCCTGGCCGCGCAGCACGTCCTGGGTCAGGTCGAGCGGGAAGCCATAGGTGTCGTACAGCTTGAAGGCGACGTCGCCGGCCAGCGGCTGGCCTTCGCCCAGATGGCCGACCTCATCCTCCAGCAGGCGCAGGCCGCGTTCCAGCGTCTGCTTGAAGCGGGTCTCTTCCAGCTTCAGCGTCTCGACGATCAGCGCGCGGGCGCGGTTCAGCTCCGGATAGGCATCGCCCATCTGCTGGATCAGCGCCGGGACCAGACGGTGCATCAGCGGCTCGCGCGCGCCGATCATGTGGGCGTGGCGCATGGCGCGGCGCATGATGCGGCGCAGCACATAGCCGCGGCCTTCGTTCGACGGCAGCACGCCGTCGGCGATCAGGAAGGAGGTCGAGCGCAGATGGTCGGCGATGACGCGGTGCGACACGGCATGCGCGCCGTCCGGCGAAGTCTTGGTCGCTTCCGCCGACGCCATGATCAGCGCCCGCATCAGGTCGATGTCGTAATTGTCGTGCTTGCCCTGCAGGACGGCAGCCAGACGCTCCAGCCCCATGCCGGTGTCGATGGACGGCTTGGGCAGCGCCACCAGATTGTCCGGACCCAGCTGTTCATACTGCATGAACACGAGGTTCCAGATCTCGATGAAGCGGTCGCCGTCCTGATCCGGGCTGCCCGGCGGGCCGCCGGCAATCGACGGGCCGTGGTCGAAGAAGATCTCCGAGCAGGGACCGCAGGGGCCGGTGTCGCCCATGCGCCAGAAATTGTCGTCGGTCGGGATGCGGATGATGCGGTCGTCCGACAGGCCGGCGACCTTGCGCCAGATGCCCGCCGCATCCTCGTCGGAGGTGTGGACCGTCACCAGCAGCTTGTCGGCCGGCAGACCGTATTCCCTGGTGATCAGGTTCCAGGCGAACGCGATGGCGTCGTCCTTGAAATAATCGCCGAAGGAGAAGTTGCCCAGCATCTCGAAGAAGGTATGGTGCCGCGCGGTGTAGCCGACGTTGTCGAGGTCGTTGTGCTTGCCGCCGGCGCGCACGCATTTCTGCGAGGTGGCCGCGCGCCGGTAAGGCCGCGTCTCGGCACCGGTGAAGACGTTCTTGAACTGGACCATGCCGGCGTTGGTGAACATCAGCGTCGGGTCGTTGCGCGGCACGAGCGGCGACGAATCGACCTTCTGATGGCCCTGCTTGGCGAAGAAATCCAGGAACGTGCGACGGATGTCGTTGGCGGTCTGCATACGGTCAAGGCTCCGGGTGCGCGGCTGAGGCCCTTTTGTTGGCCGAACCGTGCTTTTAGCGCGAGAATGGCGGCATGTCCATGACGGACGGATTATTACCCTAGGTCAACGCAGGTAATTTGCCAGTGGCGAATCGCCACTGCATGCAGCCACTGGCAAAATGCTGCGGGCGCGTTGCCGCCGGTCACTCGGCTTCCGCGGCGGCCCGTGCCTTTTCGATCCGGCGCCCGATGATGATCGCGATCTCGTAGAGCGCAATCAGCGGCAGCGCCAGGCTGACCTGGCTGATGACGTCGGGCGGGGTCAGGACCGCGGCGGCGATGAAGGCGCCGACGATGGCGTAGCGGCGCTTCGACGCCAGGGCGTCGGTGCTGATGATGCCGACGCGGACCAGCAGGGTCAGCAGCACCGGCAGTTGGAAGGCGATGCCGAAGGCGAAGATCAGCGACATCACCAGATGCAGGTATTCGCCGACGCGCGCCTCGAATTCGATGGGCAGGGCGTTGCTGCCGTCCGGGTGGAACTCGAAGCCCAGGAAGAAGCGCCAGGCCATCGGGAAGATGAAGTAATAGACGATGCCGGCGCCGGTCAGGAACATCACCGGGGTGGCGATCAGGAAGGGCAGGAACGCCTTGCGCTCATGCTTGTAGAGGCCGGGCGCCACGAACATCCAGATCTGGCTGGCGATCACCGGGAAGGAGATGAAGCAGCCGGCCCAGAACGCCACCTTCACATAGGTGAAGAAGGCTTCGGTCAGGCCGGTGTAGATCATCCGGCGCCCCTGCCCCGCCAGGATGTCGGCCAGCGGCTGGACCAGGAAATTGTAGATCTTGTCCGACACCGCATAGCACAGCAGGAAGGCGATCAGGATTGCGCCGATTGCCCACATCAGCCGGTTCCGCAGCTCGATCAGATGATCGATCAGCGGCATCTTGCTGTCTTCGAGTTCGTCCTGCTGCGTATCGCCGGTCATGGGCCGTCTTTGTCTTCAGGTCTGCTTGTCGGTCGGCTGGGCTGCGGCCACGGCGTCCGGCCGCGGGGCCGGAGCGGGCTGCGGCACCGGGGCCGGCGAAGCGGATTCGGTGGCGATCGGAGCGATCGTGATCGGCGACGTTGTGATCGGGGATGGCGCGCCGGCCGGCCCCACGTTGTCCGTCACGGCCGGAGCAGCCGGGGATGGAACCGGGGTCGGCGCCTGCGGCAGGTCCGGTTCCGGCGTGCTGCCGGCATGGCCGTTCAGACCCGTGTCGAATTCCTTGGCGTCGAAGGCCTTGCCCACCTCCCCCTTCGGGTCGATGGTGTCCTCCATCATCTTCTTGATGTTCAGGTCGCGGGTCTTCAGCGCTTCCTTGCGAAGCTCGTCCAACTCGGTTTCCCGCATCATGTCGTCGATGTGGGTCTGGAATTCGCGGGCGACGACCCGCGCCTTGCGCACCCATTTGCCGAGCGTGAAGATCGCCTTGGGCAGATCCTTGGGTCCAATGACCACAAGGGCGATGACGGCGATCACCATCAGTTCGGACCAAGCGATGTCGAACATGTTCTTCCGGCTTCACGAATGCGGTGGGCAGGATGGCGTGCGGCGCTCGGGAAGAGACGGCCGCGCGCCTGCCGGTCAGCTGCGGACCGCCTCGTCCTTCTTGGCCACGGCTTCGGCCGTGTTGGCCGGCTGGTTCGGGGCGGGCTGGTTCGGGATGGTCTTGGCGTTGGCGCCCGGAGTTGCATCGTCGCTGTCGTCCTGCAGCCCCGCCTTGAAGGACTTCACGCCCTTGGCGAGATCGCCCATCACCTTCGGCAACTTACCGGCGCCGAACAGCAGAAGAACGATCAGAAGAACGATGATCCAGTGCCAGATGCTGAAAGAACCCATGGCGCGCCTATCACGTTTGAACGGCCTTTGCGGCGGGCCGGCACTATGGCAGAAAGGCCGGGGTGCCGCAACGTTGCCCCCACCATCCTTAACCGGTTGTCATTGAGGTTTCACGGGAATTCGCTCAGGTGCCGGAGAAAAACCAAGCGGTCGCCTGCGGCTTACGTCTCGTCGCCCGTGTCCAGGGCACTGTCGTCGGCCGTCGCCCCCAGACCCAGCAGCACCGGACGGCTGTCGAGCAAGCCGGCGGCGCGCAGCTCGTCGACGCTGGGCAGGTCGCGCAAGCTCTCCAGCCCGAAATGATCGAGGAAATGGTCGGTGGTGATCCAGGTCAGCGGCCGGCCCGGCGTCTCCCGCCGCTTGCCCGGCCGGATCCAGCCATGCTCCATCAGCAGGTCCAGCGTGCCCTTGCTGGTCGCGACACCGCGGATGGATTCGATCTCGCCGCGGGTCACCGGCTGGTGGTAGGCGATGATCGCCAGCGTCTCGATGGCGGCGCGGGACAGCTTGCGCGACACCTCCTCCTCGCGCCGCAGCTCCGGCGCCAGATCGACCGCGGTGCGGAAGGCCCAGCCGCCGCCGGTGCACACCAGGGTGACGCCGCGCGGGGCGTAATGGGCGCGCAGTTCCTCCAGCAGCAGGCCGACCTCCGGCCCGATGCGGCCGGCCAGCGTCTCCTCGTCCAGCGGATCGCTTGAGGCGAACAGCAGGGCTTCCAGCAGGCGCAGCTTACCGATGCGGGCCTCTGCCTCCTGGGCGTCTGTGACTTCCTTAATCATTCGATTGCGCTTCTTCCGAAATGTCGCCGTCCTGGGAACCGGCCGCCCGCCCGCGGACATAGAGCGGGGCGAAGGCGCCCTCCTGGCGCAGTTCGACCCGGCCGGCCTTGGCCAGCTCCAGCGTGGCGGCGAAATGCGCGGCGAGCGCCGAACGGGTCAGCAGCCCGCCGCCGCCCTCGCCGCCCGGCAGGAAGCTCGCCAGCGTCGCCCAGTCCGGCATGCGGCCGAGCAGGGATGACAGGCGCCGCACCGCCTCCTCCATCGAATAGAGGCGGACCGGGGCGATGTGCAGGACGCCGGATTCCTTGCGGGCGCGCTGCTGGCCATAGGCGCGCAGCAAGTCGAACAGCGTGACCTCGTAGACCGACTTGCGGCGCAGATCCAAATCCTCCGGCGCGCCTCGCGGATGGATTTCGATGCCCAGCCGCGGACGGGCAAACAGCTTTTCGGCGACGCCCTTCATCGCCTCCAGCCGCTGGAGCTGGAAGGCGAGTGCGGCGGCCATGTCCTCGCCGGACGGTTCCTCTCCCTCCGGTTCGGGCAGCAGCAGCCGCGACTTCAGGTAGGCCAGCCATGCCGCCATCACCAGATAGTCGGCGGCCAGCTCCAGCCTCACCTTCCGCGCCTCCGCCACGAAGCGGAGATACTGGTCGGCCAGTTCCAGGATCGAGATGCGCGTCAGGTCGACCTTCTGGTCGCGCCCCAGCGCCAGCAGCATGTCGAGCGGCCCCTCGAAGCCGTCCAGAACCAGCAACAGCTGTTCGGATGCCGACCCCTCCGCGATTGCTGAGGTGTCGGCCTCACGCCCGGCCAGCAGATCGGCCATCGATTACCCTATCAGTCGTTGCCGGTCAGGACGCGGATGAAATCGATCACCGCATCGACGGGCGGACCCAGCACCCAATGCATGACGCTGAGGTCCATGCCGATCTGGCGCCCCAGCATCGGCAGCAGGAAGAAGGCCGCCATCAGGATCAGCAGACCGACGCGCTCCAGCTTCGCCAGCGGCACCGCCAGGAAATCGGGCAGGATGCCGACCGCGACGCGCCCGCCGTCCAGCGGCGGCAGCGGGATCAGGTTGAACACCATCAGGATGACGTTGACCAGCACCGAGACCTCGGCGGCGGAGCGGATCCACAGCTCGATATAGCTGTTCTCGGGATTGACCAGCCGCCAGATCACCGCCGACGCCACCGCCAGCAGGAAGTTGGTCCCCGGACCGGCCAGCGCCACCCACACCATGTCGCGGCGCGGATGGTCCAGCCGGGCGAAATTGACCGGCACCGGCTTGGCCCAGCCGAAGACGAAGCCGGTGGTGAAATACATCAGCGCCGGCAGCAGCACGGTGCCGAACGGGTCGATGTGGCGGATCGGGTTGAAGGTGACGCGCCCCAGCCGATAGGCGGTGTCGTCACCCAGCCGCCAGGCGACGAAGCCGTGCGCCGCCTCGTGCAGTGTGATGGCGAGGATGGCCGGCAGGGCCACGGCCGTCACCTGGAAGATCCATTCCTCCATCGTCCGCTCCCGTCCGTCAGGTCTCAGCCGTGCCGAGAAGCTCGGCCAGCCGGTTGGTCAATGCAGCGATGTCCGCCGCCTCCGGCGCATGGCGCATCGCGTCCGCCCGCGCCCAGCGCTCCGCCGCCACCCCGCTCAAGAGCGGAACGGCACCGAGGATCGACCGCATCTCGGCCAGATCGCCGTTGCAGTGGAGCACGACATCCATGCCGGCCGCCAGCACCGCTTCGGCCCGCGTCCTCGGGTCGCCCCGCAACGCGTTCATCGACAAATCGTCGCTGAACAGCAGGCCGGCGAAACCGATGGACGGCCCGCGCACCACCTCGCGCACCACGATGGCCGAGGTGCTGGCCGGGGCGGTCGGGTCGATGGCCTTCAGCACCACATGGGCCACCATCGCCAGCGGCAGGTCGGCCAGCGCGCGGAAGGGGGCGAAATCGGTGGCCTCCAGCGCCGCGCGGCCGGCCTCGACCACCGGCAGCTCGGCATGGCTGTCGGTGAAGGCGCGGCCATGGCCGGGGATGTGCTTGATCACCGGCAGCACGCCGCCGGCCAGCAGCCCATTGGCGGTGGCGCGGGCGAGGTCGATCACCAAGGCCGGGTCGCGCGAGAAGGCACGGTCGCCGATGATGTCGTGTGCGCCCTCGACCGGAACGTCGCAGACCGGCGCGCAATCCACCGTGATGCCGACCTCCGTCAGCATATGGGCGAGCAGCCGGCCGTTGATCCAGGCTGCTTCATGCCCGGCGGCGGCATCGCGTTCGCCAAGCGCGCCGATCACGCCCATCGGCGGATGGGCCGGCCAATGCGGCGGGCGCATGCGGGCGACCCGGCCACCCTCCTGGTCGATCAGGACCGGGGCGTCCGCCCGGCCGACGCTGGCGCGCAGATCGTCGACCAGCCGGCGCATCTGGTCGCGGCTGTCGCAATTGCGGCGGAACAGGATGAAGCCGAGCGGATCGGCATCGCGGAAGAAGGCGGCCTCGTCGGCCGTCACCTCCAGCCCGGCGCAGCCGAAGACGACCGCGCGCGGGTGGGAGACCTGGATGGAACTCACCGAATCGGAACCCAAAGAATCAGGGCCGGAAAAATCAGGGACGGACAACCACACACCCCACATTTTGCGCGCGCAGCTGGGCGCAGGCCGACTTGGCCCGCGCCTCGTCGGCGCCGGCGCCCTGCACCCGATAGAAGATGCCCTTCTCGCCCAGATCGACCCTGGCGACCTGCATCGACAACCCGCCGAGCGCGTCGGGGTGACGGCCGGCAAGGCGGCGCCATTCGGCCGCGGCCTCGCCCTCGCTGCGCACCGACGCCAGCTGGACACGCCAGCCGCTGCCGCCGCCGGCCGCAGGAGCGGAGGCGGTTGCGGGAGCGGGCTTCGCCGGCTGGGGAGCGGCCTTGGCCGGAGCGGCCGGCAGGGACGCGGCTTCCAGCTTGGCGATCAGCTGCCCCATCGACGGAGCGGCGTTCTGCTGGGCAGGCGCTGCTGCCGGCGGCGCCGGAGGCTTGGCGACCGACGCGACCTGCTGCTGCGGAGCAGGGGCCGGCTTGGCCGGGGCCTGTTGCGGCTTGGCGGCGACGCTGGGCGGAGTCTGGGCAGCCGGGGCCTGCACCGCCGGGGCCGGAACGGCCGCCGTCGGCGTGGCGGCGGGCAGAGCCGGCACCGGTTCCAGCGCTGCCAGCGGAGCCGCCGCCGCGACCGCCGCGGCGACAGTGTCGCGCGGCACGGTGGCGGTGGCGCCCGGCGGCAGTTGGGCCACCGACGGCACCGAGGGCAGCGGCACCACGGCCGGCATCTGCGGCGTCACCACCGGACGCGGCAGCGGCACCTCCGGCGGCGGCAGCAGCCGCTCCACCTGATTGCCGCGGCCGCCGTCATGGTCGCGCAGCCGCTCATAGGCCAGGATGTCCTGGTGCGGCACCTCCATCCCGCCCGGCTGGTCGGGACGGGCCTTGGACGGGCCGGCCTCCGCGGTCAGCAGCGGCGGCCCGTCGCCGGACAGCCGCGACGGGCCGCGCAGCCCGACCACCGCCGCACCGGCGAACGTCACGACGCCGACCACGGCGAAGCCGAGCGCCAGCAGCCCGCGCCTGTTCGCGGACTGTCGGGGCGGCATCCCATAGGGATTGGCCGCGTAGTTGACGTCGCCGTCGTACTTCATGAACGCAATTCCTCCACCGGTTCCACGCCCATCACCGACAGGCCCGAGGCGATGACCGTCGCCACCGCGGCGATCAGCGCCAGACGGGCCGTCGTCAGCTCCGCATCGCCCTCGATCAGGAAGCGCAGCGAGGCATCGTCGCGGCCCCGGTTCCACAGAGCGTGGAAGTCGCTGGCGAGGTCGTAGAGGAAGAAGGCGATGCGGTGCGGCTCATGCGCTTCGGCCGCCGCCTCGACCACGCGCGGCCAGGTGGCCATACGCTTGGCGAGCGCCATCTCCTCTTCGCTGTCCAGCCGGGCGAGGTTGGCCGCGGCGGCGAGCGAGGCCGGCGTCTGGTCCAGCTGCGGCAGGGCGGTCGCGGCATGGCGCAGCACCGAGCGGCAGCGGGCGTGGGCGTACTGCACGTAGAAGACCGGGTTGTCCTTCGACTGCTCCGTCACCTTGGCGAAGTCGAAGTCCAGCGTCTGGTCGTTGCGGCGGGTCAGCATGATGAAGCGGACGACATCCCGGCCGACCTGATCGATGACGTCGCGCAGCGTCACGAAGGTGCCGGCGCGCTTGGACATCTTCACCGGCTGGCCGTTCTGCATCAGATGGACCAGCTGGCACAGCTTCACGTCCAGTTCGGCCTCGCCGCCGGAGATCGCCCGCGTCGCCGCCTGCATGCGCTTGACGTAGCCGCCATGGTCGGCGCCCAGCACGTCGATCAGCGACGCAGCACCGCGCCGGTACTTGTCATAGTGATAGGCGATGTCGTTGGCGAAATAGGTGAAGGAGCCGTCGGACTTCTTAAGCGGCCGGTCGACGTCGTCGCCGAAGTCGCTGGACTTGAACAGGGTCTGCGGGCGCGGCTCCCAATCGTCGGGCTTCTTGCCCTTCGGCGGCTCCAGCACGCCGGTGTAGATCAGGCCGCGTTCCTCCAGCGCCGCCAGCGCCGTCTGGACGGCCCCCGCCGTCACCAGGGCGCGCTCGCTGCTGTAGACGTCCATCGTGACGCCAAGGGCGCCCAGATCCTCGCGGATCCAGCCCATGATCATGCCGATGGCGAAGTCGCGGCAGGCCGGCAGCCATTCGGACTCGTCGGTGCCGACCCAGCGGTTGCCGTCGCGCTCGGCCAGCGCCTGGCCGACCTCCTTCAGGTACTCGCCGGGATAGAGGCCGGCCGGGATCTCGCCGACCTGCTCGCCCAGCACCTCGCGGTAGCGGATGAAGGTGGAGCGGCCCAGCACGTCGACCTGCGCGCCGGCATCGTTGATGTAGTATTCGCGGGTGACGGCATAGCCGGCCTTCTGCAGCAGTGCCGCCAGCGCGTCGCCGAACACGGCGCCGCGGCCATGGGCGGCATGCAGCGGGCCGGTCGGGTTGGCCGACACATACTCCACATTGACCGGAGTCCCGGCTCCCAGCGCGCTATCGCCATAGGCGGTGCCGGCGGTCAGCACGTCGCGGATGCGGTCACGCCAGACGTCCGGCGTCAGGCGCAGGTTGACGAAGCCCGGACCGGCGATCTCGACCGACGCCACGTCGGCGCGGCCCTTCAGCTTGGCGACCAGCAGCTCCGCCAGGGCGCGCGGCGCCATCTTCGCCGGCTTCGCCAGGATCATCGCGGCGTTGGTGGACAGGTCGCCATGCGAGGCCTCGCGCGGCGGCTCGACCGTCAGACGGCTGCTGTCCAGCCCGGCGGGGATCGCACCCTCGGCGGCCAGCTCTTCCAGCAGCTTGCGAATATCGGTCTCGAAGGCCTTGAAAATATTCATCGTCTCAGGTCGTCTTTTCAGGAGGTCACAGGAGCCTGACGGCTCAGGTCTTCACGGTTCAGGTCTTTACATGCAGGTCGAACAGCCGGTCATGTTCGGCCAACGCATAGCGGTCGGTCATGCCGGCGATATAGTCGGCCACATGACGGGCGCGCACCGCAAGATCGGCGTCACCCCCATTCTTGGCGATGTCGCGCTGCCATTCGGTCGGCAGGGTGTTGGGCTCGTCCATGAACAGCTGGAACAGGGCGCGCACCACGCGCTTGCACTTGCTCATCTCGCGGTTCACGCGATAGTGCCGGTACATGCGCTGGCGCAGGAAGGCGCGCAGGGGCCGCTGCGCCTCCAGCATCCCGTCGGAGAAGCTGACCATCGCCACCGGCAGGGCACGCAGTTCGGCGGCACTGCCCGGCCGGTGCTCCGCCAGCCGCCGCCGCGTCTCCGTCACCAGATCGACGACCATGGCGTTGATCATCCGCCGGATCGTCTCGTGGATCAGGCGCGAGCGCTCCAGCCCCGGATAGCGGTCGCAGACCTCGCGGACCAGCGGACCGACCAGCGGCAGCTCCGCCACCTCGTCCACCGTGAACAGGCCTGCGCGCAAGCCATCGTCGATGTCGTGGTTGTTGTAGGCGATGTCGTCGGCCAGCGCCGCCACCTGGGCCTCGGCCCCCGGATTGGTGTGCAGTTCCAGATCCCACTCGCCCTGGAAGGCCGCAATCGTCGTCGGCAGGCGGTGACCGGGCAGCAGCGGCAGCAGCGGGCCGTTGTGCTTGACCACGCCCTCCAGCGCTTCCCAGGTCAGGTTCAGCCCGTCGAACTCGGCATAGCGCCGTTCCAGCCGCGTCAGGATGCGCAGGGTCTGGTCGTTGTGGGCAAAGCCGCCGAACGGCTCCATGCAGGCGTTCAGCGCCTCTTCCCCGGCATGGCCGAAGGGGGTGTGGCCGAGGTCGTGGGCCAGCGCCACCGCCTCCGCCAGATCCTCGTTCAGCCCCAGCGTCCGGCCGATCGAGCGGGCAATCTGCGCCACCTCCAGGCTGTGGGTCAGCCGGGTGCGGTAATAATCGCCCTCGTGATAGACGAAGACCTGCGTCTTGTGCTTCAGCCGGCGGAAGGCCCCGGAATGCACGATGCGGTCGCGGTCGCGCTGGAAGCACGAGCGCGTCGGGCTTTCCGGCTCCGCCACCAGCCGCCCGCGCGTGTCCGCCGGGTTGCAGCCATAGGGAGCCAGCCGATCGTGGGAACAGTCCGCCGTCATGGGGCGGACACTACCGGCGGGGAAACGCAGGTGCAACGGCGAAGGCGTGCTATGCCCAGGCGCCCGGCCAGCCGGCGGCGGAGCGTGCCAGATGCGCAACGCTTTGGCGCAAACGTGCCCACACTTTGACGAAGCCGGCGATCCCCCTTACATTTGTGGCAACTCCCGCACCGCAACAGAGGGGCCACCCCATGCCCGACACCGCACTCCCCACCGAAACCCGAATCCTCGGCGTCAGCGAAAGTGCTGCCAAGCGCGTCGCCTTCCTGATCGAGCAGGAGGGCAATCCCAACCTGATGCTGCGCCTGACCGTGTCCGGCGGCGGCTGCTCCGGCTTCCAGTACGGCTTCACCTTCGACGAGACCGCGACCGACGAGGACCATGTCTTCGAGAAGGACGGCACCAAGGTGGTCACCGACGACGCCTCGCTCGACCTGCTGGCCGGCGCGACGCTGGATTATGTCGAGGACCTGATGGGCGCCGCCTTCCAGATCAAGAACCCGAACGCCACCGCCTCCTGCGGCTGCGGCAACTCCTTCGCGGTTTAGGGCCGCGGTCTGCGTCCACCGTCCGACCGCACAAGACCAAGAAGAGAAGGCAGGCCTTTTTCGTGAAGATCGCCACCTGGAACGTCAACTCGGCGAAGGCCCGCCTTCCGCTGATCACCGACTGGCTGCGCACGGCGTCCCCGGACGTCGTGCTCTTCCAGGAAATCAAATGCGAGACCGCCGCCTTCCCGACCGCGGCCTTCGAAGAACTCGGCTACCATGTCAACGCCGTCGGGCAGAAGGCCTACAACGGAGTCGCTTTGCTGTCGAAGGCCCCAGCCGAAGACGTGCTGACCCGCCTGCCGGGCGAGCCGGAGGACGAGCAGGCCCGCTATGTCGAGGCCACCGTGGCCGGCGTGCGCATCGCATCGCTCTATTTGCCCAACGGCAACCCGGTGCCGGGCGAGAAGTTCGCCTACAAGCTGCGCTGGATGGACCGGCTGTACGACCATGCCAGCACGCTGCTGGCGCAGGAAATCCCGGTGGTGCTGGGCGGCGACTACAACATCATCCCCGAGGCGCGCGACGTCTACTCGCCGCAGGCCTTCGCCGGCGACGCGCTGTTCCGCCCGGAATCCAAGGCCAAGTTCCGTGCCCTGCTGAATCTCGGCCTGACCGAGGCCTACCGCGCCCTGCATGACGACGACCACGCCTACACCTTCTGGGATTATCAGGCCGGCAGCTGGCCGCGCGACAACGGCCTGCGCATCGACCATTTCCTGCTGTCGCCGCAGGCCGCCGACCGTCTGGCCGGCTGCACCATCGACCGCGGCCCGCGCGGGCTGGAAAAGGCGTCCGACCACACGCCGGTCATCCTGGACCTGCGCGACGCCTGAGCGGCGTGGGTGTGCCGCCTGTGTAAAGTCCGTGACAAAAGCATTTTGTTAAAAGTTTCGCTTCTACGATGAACGCGCCGCCCCGTCGAAAGCCGGGCTGGCGCAGTCATCAAGGAGTGCGGAGCGGGCATGGCGTGGAGGCGCGACAACGGTCGGGAGCGGGTGAAGTCTCTGCTGGCGGCATTGGAGCGTCAGGCGACCGAAGCCTCCCAGCTTGCCGAGCGGGCCCAGCGCGACATGGGCGACGACCGCTTCGCCTCCTTCCTCGACTTCCGCCGCAAGCTGGAGGAGATCCGCGCCCTGTTCACCCTGACCGAGGAGCATCTCCAGGGGGTGGACGAGTCGCGCCTGACCGACCTGCGCGCCGAGTTCGAGCGGATGGATCTTCTGCTGACCCGCCTGCTGGCCCGCGCGATGCGCAATTACTTTTCCAGCATGCGCGAGGACCAGGTCCTGCCCATCGGCGCCCGCGAACTGTTCGAGCCCGAACTGCGCAGCATCGACCAGACCCGCACCCGCCTGCTGAGCCCCCGCTATGCCGACCGCGTGGCGCCGGAGATTCTCGACGATCTGGACGCCACGGCCGAGCTGATCCGTAAGACGATAGCCCGCGCCCCCGCCCTGCCCGACTTCTCCGACAGCCCCAGCCCGCCGAAACCGACCCGCCGCCTGCGCACGCTGGGCCGCCCGATCCGGAACTGAGGGGCAAAACGCAGCCGCTTGCGCGCGACACTTGACCCACCGCGACGCATTCGCTACTCCCGTGGGCCGAGGGAAGAGTGGCCGAGTGGTTTAAGGCAACGGTCTTGAAAACCGTCGTAGGTGTGAGCCTACCGTGGGTTCGAATCCCACCTCTTCCGCCATAATCTCAAGCTCTCTTCCTTACCCTGCCAAAAATTATCTAAGTTATTTCTGGCGTTGGTCGACATCTAACGATGCAGGCTTCAGTATAGCGCGAGCAGAGAACAGACATTTATTGCTTTTGATCGTAAAATTTCATTGCTTTTTTTCGGTATACTAAGCTCCTCTTTCAAGACACTCGACATCCGAGTTTTAATCGTCCAGGCGAACTCAACAGCTACGAAAATGCTATGGAACTGAACGAACTTCCCCCGAAGGACGGCGCGCAGCGGGCTTATTGCGATATCTGCGGGGGACCACTCGATCTGATCTTCGAGCGGTTCCATGTTACGGTTTCCGGAATTGAGATCGACATCGATGGTTTGCCGATGTTGGAGTGCACTGGTTGCAGCTTCCGCACTTTACCGGACAGGTCTCGTTTCTCGATCATGCAAGCACATGAAATCACGACGAAGAAAGACGCTACAATATTTAAAAGTAAGAGAAAAAAAATTGAAGACGTGTTTGATTACACGGATGTTCCTTTTCAGTACGATCCGGATGATTACTACTATTATCCAGGGCTTGCCCGACCTTGGAATCTAGGTTTTCTAACGCCAATTTTCTTCAACCGCACCGTTCTGACCAAATATGATGCCGATCCGCGCTATCTTATCCGCTACGCCTCGCCGACTTATGGCAATATTACATATATGGACGACTTTGCGTTTCCGTTTGGTATCAATCGGCATGGTCATCTTATCATGTGGCTTGGTGACATCGCGAAGCTCCCAAAATCTGAGCAGTATTATTTAATGAGTGAAAACCGCCCCTCAGATCATAGTCTGGGGAGTGAATTCTATGACGGTCAGATTGAATGCAAATTCACTGATCCGCCGCAAGAAGATATACTCTTTAAAGAACGTTCAAATTTCCTTGCCGCCGCTTTCAAACGTTGGGGAGAAAAGATCGCGCATCTTGATACAGAAGTACTCGATTTGGCGAGGCGGCTCCATCGGCCAGTCCATGATACACCGGCGCAACGGCATTCCACCTCAGACACCTTAAATAAGATCCATTTGGAGTCGCTCAACAACGCAAAACTTGGTGAAGTTGTTGCCACACAAGGCATCGTTTGCACCGGCACTGGGTCTCTTAAGCGCTTGCAGGCACTGTTAAGCTCAGTTGGTGACGCGACCCAGGTGAACAAGCTGATGTCACCTTTCTACACACTATATGATTTTCGGGTGGCTTATTCTCACCTCGGCTCAACCCAGGGTGCCGCAGCGACAATGAGGAAGGTAACGGATCGACTGGGACTTATGGAGGAAGCAGACCTTCAAACCATATACAATCAACTGCTATTGAAAATGACAGCATCATACACGGAACTGATTAAAATCTTGGAGAACAAACAGCCAAGCGACACAAGTGATGGGGGCGCCTGAGGAGATCAGCGGCATGCTCGATCCACTAGTCTCGCGTTCCGCCCTGGCGCTCGGCCAACCGGTGAAGGCTTGTCAGCATTTCTTCGCTGATTTCGGTGTCGAAGCGAACCGTCTTGCCCATGTAGCACTTCCGCCTTCGATCTTACAGTTTCACACTGTACGCCGCCAACCGGCAGACTACCCCACCCCCATTCCCACTGGCGACAGCCCGCCCCCGCCTTGCTACAGTCCCTGTTCCTCGGACCTGTCCCGAACGGCTTGATCCGCAAGACAGACACAGACCAGAGACAAGGCACATGGACAAAGGCACGCCGAAGGCCATCCGGCTTCAGGACTATCGCCCGCCGGCGCATCTGATCGACACGGTCGACCTGTTCGTCGACCTGGGCGAGGATGTCACCACCGTCCGCGCGGTGCTCGCGATCCGCCGCAACCCCGACCGGCCGGAGGCGGCGACGGAGCCGCTGTCGCTCGACGGGCAGAGGCTGGATCTGGTGTCGGTGGCGCTGGACGGCCGCATTCTGGGGCCGGACGACTACACCGTCACCCCCGATCACCTGATCGTGCCTGAGGTGCCGGCCAGCTATAAACTGGAGACCGTCGTCCGCATCAAGCCGCAGGAGAACACCGCGCTGGAAGGGCTCTACAAGTCCTCCGGCAACTTCTGCACCCAGTGCGAGGCGGAAGGCTTCCGCAAGATCACCTATTTCGCCGACCGGCCGGACGTGATGGCGCGCTACAGCACCACCATCACCGCCGACAAGGCGCGCTATCCGGTGCTGCTGTCCAACGGCAACCTCGCCGAATCCGGCGATCTGGAGGGCGGGCGCCACTGGGCGCGCTGGGAGGATCCCTTCCCCAAGCCCTGCTACCTGTTCGCGCTGGTCGCCGGCAGCCTCGTCCATGGCGAGGACCATTTCCGCACCGCGTCGGGCCGCGATGTGACGCTGCGCATCTATGTCGAGCCGGGGAACGAGGACAAGATCGACCACGCCATGCGCTCGCTGGTCAAGTCGATGCGTTGGGATGAGGAGGTCTATGGGCTGGAATACGACCTCGACATCTTCAACATCGTCGCGGTCGGCGACTTCAACATGGGGGCGATGGAAAACAAGTCGCTCAACGTCTTCAACACCAAATACATCCTGGCCAAGCCGGAAACCGCGACCGACACCGATTTCCTCAACATCGAGGCGGTGGTCGCGCACGAGTATTTCCACAACTGGACCGGCAACCGCGTCACCTGCCGCGACTGGTTCCAGCTGTCGCTGAAGGAAGGGCTGACCGTCTTCCGCGATCAGGAATTCTCGTCCGACATGCATTCCCGCGCGGTGAAGCGCATCGCCGATGTCCAGGGGCTGCGCACCGTGCAGTTCCAGGAGGATGCCGGCGCCATGGCCCATCCGGTGCGCCCGGACAGCTATGTCGAGATCAACAATTTCTACACCCCCACCGTCTACAACAAGGGTGCGGAAGTCATCCGCATGATCCACACCCTGCTGGGGCCGGAGAAGTACCGCAAGGGCACCGATCTCTACTTCCAGCGCCATGACGGGCAGGCGGTCACCTGCGACGATTTCGTCGCCGCCATGGCCGATGCCAGCGGCGTCGACCTGACCCAGTTCCAGCTGTGGTACCGCCAGTCCGGCACGCCCGAACTCGACATCGCCGGCAGCCATGATCCGGCGGCGAAGACCTTCACCCTGACGGTGAAACAGACGGTGCCGCCGACGCCGGGCCAGCCGACCAAGCAGCCGATGCACATCCCGCTGGTCGTCGGCCTGCTCGGGCCCGATGGCCAGGACCTGCCGCTGCGCCTGGACGGCGAGGAGGCCGCCGCCGGCACCAGCCGCATCCTGCATGTGACGGCGGAAAGCCAGAGCTTCACCTTCCGCGACATCGCGGCCCGGCCGGTGCCGTCGCTGCTGCGCGGCTTCTCCGCCCCGGTGAAGCTGAAGACCGACCTGACCGACGCCGACCTCACCTTCCTGATGGCGCACGACAGCGACGCCTTCAACCGGTGGGAAGCCGGGCAGATTCTCGGCACCCGCATCCTGCTCGGCCTCGTCGCCGACCAGCAGGCCGGACGCGCGCTGGTGTTGCCGGAGGGCTATGCCGACGCCTTCGCCAAGATTCTGGACGATGCCGAGCGCGATCCCGCCTTCGCCGCCCAGGCGCTGGTGCTGCCGACCGAGGCCTATCTCGGCACCCAGATGCCGGTGGTCGATCCCGACGCCATCCATGCGGTGCGGGAGTTCGCACGCAAAACGATGGCCGGCCGCCTGCGGGCACGCTTCCTCGACCTCTACCGCCGCAACAGCAGCCAGGAGCCCTTCTCCGTCGATGCCGACGCCATCGGCAAGCGGGCGCTGAAGAACCTCTGCCTCGCCTATCTGATGGCGCTGGAGGATGACGAGGCGCTCGACCTGTGCCTGACGCAGTACCGCAGCGCCCAGGGCATGACCGACGAGATCGCCGCCCTGCAGTTCCTGTCCAACGCCGCCTCGCCGGAGGGGGAGACGGCGCTGGCCGACTTCTACGCCCGCTGGAAGGGCGAGGCGCTGGTGGTCGACAAGTGGTTCGGCGTGCAGGCGATGTCCAACCGCGCCGACACGCTGGCCCGCGTCACCGCCCTGCTCGGCCATCCGGCCTTCGAGATCCGGAACCCGAACAAGGTCTATGCGCTGATCGGCGGCTTCGCCAACGGCAACCCGGTCCGCTTCCATGACGCGAGCGGTGCCGGCTACCGCTTCCTCGCCGATCAGGTGCTGCGCCTGGATCCGATGAACCCGCAGGTTGCGGCCCGTCTGATGGGTCCCTTCTCCCGTCTGCGGCGCTATGACGCGGCCCGCCAGGGGCTGATGAAGGCCGAATTGCAGCGGATCGTCGCAACCTCGGGCCTGTCGCCGGACGTTTACGAGGTTGCGAGCAAGAGCCTGGCCGCCGCCGGCTGAGACTCGGAACCAAAGGACTATTCCCAAACGCAGGGGCGCTAAAGCAAAGGGCCGGTGGCAATGCCACCGGCCCTTTCGCCGTCAGGACCGTTCCCCGGCCGCCGGACCGGGGACCAGCCGTCTGGGGACAGCGGTCTTACTTCTGCTCGGACAGGAAGGCGATCAGGTCGGCGCGCTTGGCGTCGTCCTTCAGGCCGGCGAAGGCCATCGTGCCGCCCGGGACGATTTCCTTCGGCGCCTTGATGTAGGCGTCGAGGTTCTCCGCAGTCCAGACCAGACCGCCGGCGCCCTTTTCCTTCATCGGGGCGGAATACTTGAAGCCCTCGATCGAGGCGGCCGGACGACCGACGACGCCGAACAGCGACGGGCCGACCTTGTTCTTACCCTGCTCGGCGGTGTGGCAGGCCATGCAGACCTTGAAGACATCCTTGCCGGCGGCGGCATCGGCCGCCTGGGCGGCACCGGCACCCATCACGACCGCGGCGATGGCGGCAACGCCCATCAACAGCTTCTTCATTCTTCGGCTTCCCTTCCGATGGATCCACCGGCCGACGGCGCCGACCGGAATCGCGCGGCAGCATACACATTCCGAAAGGGTGTCAAACCCCTTTGATGCAGCCGTACGACCAATGAACAATCTGCCACGTCAACTCATCCAGGCAAGCGATGCGAGCAGAACCACAACCACAAGAAGTGCAGCCCACGGCACGTAGAAATTGCCGCCGCCGACACCCATCCCACGCCCGACCGGCAGCGGCAGCGGGATTTCCGGCGGCACCTCCGCCATGCGGGCGGCGGGCTTCGGCGTGGCGGAGGCCAGTGCGGGATCGGAATAGACCGCCGGACGGACAGCCGGCTGGGGCGCCGCTTCTGTCGGAGCCGTTTCGGCGGGGACAGCCTCGGCCGGGGCGGGGCCGACGATCTGGGTAAAGCGGGCGAAGAACTCCTCCGCCATCTTGCGGGCGGTGGCGTCGACCAGCCGGGAGCCGATCTGCGCCAGCTTGCCGCCGACCTGGGCCTTGGCGGTGTAGCTGAGCAGCGTGGCGCCGTCCTCCTCGGCCAGCGTCACCGTGGCGCCGCCCTTGCCGAAGCCGGCGGCACCGCCGGACCCTTCGCCGGTGATGGTGTAGCCGTTGGGCGGGTCGAGGTCCGACAGGGTGACCTTGCCGGCGAATTTGGCGCTGACCGGGCCGACCTTGGCGACGACCTTGGCCGTCATCTCGGTGTCGGACTGCCGGACCACCTCCTCGCAGCCGGGAATGCACTGGCGCAGGATGTCCGGATCGTTCAGCGCCGCCCACACCGCGTCGCGGCTGGCCTCGATCCGGTGGCTTCCGCTCATGTCCATGGTTCGTGGTTCCTCCAACCCTGTTGGCAACCCTGATGCGGCCTTTTGCGGCCGTCTGTTCCCCGGCTTGCGGCCGGGGTTACGGTCGAGGATATGGCATAACCGGGCACCGCGACAGCCCCGGCCGCCTCATCTCAAAGTCTTACTTGCCGGCATCCTCAGCCGCGCGGCGCCATGCAGTTGCTGACGATTGGCGTGCAGGACGACAGCGAGGCGCCGGCCGGGTAGCTGACCTGCTCCACCGTGCCGCGCGGGCCGATGACCATCGTCGCCTCGCATCCCGGAGCGGTGCCGCCGCCGACCGGCACCCCGAAGCCGAGGCCGAGCCCGACGCCGCCGCTGCCGCCGAAGCTGCCGGCTCCGATGCCGATGCTGCTGCCGGGGCTGTAGGCCACCGCCGGATGGGCGACATAGGTGTAGTATTCGCGCCCCGACGCCGTCGCCTGCCGGTCCGGCACGCCGGCGCAGGCCAGCAGGTCGGCCTTCGGCATGCCGACCATGGCGGTCTGGGCGCGGCGCGCGATCTCCGGGTCGGGGCCGGTGGCGCAGCCGGCAAGGAGGACGGCGGTGCCGCCGAGAAGGATCATCGCAGCGCCAACCGTCCTTGCCATACCCCTGTCTCGGCCCATCTCTCGTCCTCCGCCAGAATATCGTGTCATCGCCGGGTTCTTCTCAACCGGTTGATACAGTGCTGAAACCCCGCCGCTGCCCGTCCGTTCCCGGACGGCGCCGGTCGATGCGGACTTGCGGGCCGGAAGTGACGGGCGGGTCCGGATTTGCTAGGAGTTCCGTCCCCAGCCCATACCAGCATATCGGGACCGCCGACGCCATGGCCGAGCTTACGCCCCCCTCCCCGCCCTCATCGACCTCCGCCGCGACGGTGTATCTGGCACTCGGCGGCAACATGGGCGACCGCGCCGCCAACCTCGCCGAGGCGATCCGGCGGCTGGGCGAAGCGGTGCGGATCGATGCGCAGTCCGCCCTCTACGAGACGGCGCCGATGTATGTGACCGACCAGCCGGCCTTCCTGAACATGGCGGTGCGCGGCACCACCAGCCTGGAGCCGGCGGCCCTGCTGCGCTTCCTGAAGGAGATCGAGGCGTCGCTGGGCCGCGACCTGGGCGGCCTGCGCTTCGGCCCGCGGCCCATCGACGTCGACATCCTGCTCTATGCCGACCGGGTGGTGGCGGAGCCGGAACTGGAGATCCCCCATCCCCGCATGGCGGAGCGCGCCTTCGTTCTCTGCCCGCTGGCCGACATCGCCGCCGGCATCGTCCACCCGCTGCTGAACCGGCGGATCGGCGACCTCTGCGACGAGGTGCCCGGCCGTGAAACCGTCGTCCGCATCGCCGAAGCGCTGTGACCGGGCTCGCCATGGCAAGCGGCGGCCGCACCGCCTATAGTGCCGGCCGGACTGCAATGCCGGCGTCCGCTCGCCGGCCGGGAGAGTGTGTTGTCGGACGATAGCGTGAAACGGACCATGCTGGTCCAGCCGGGCGGTGCGCCGCTCACCTACACCATCCTGGTGCGCGGCTTCGCCGCCGTGGTGGCGCTCGCCGGCCGCACCGACCGGCCGGAGGCCAGTTTCGACCTGACGTTGACCGTCACCCATCCCGGCCCCGGCTTTCCCGACGACATCGCCGCGGTGATGTCTTACGAGGATATTGTCGAAGACTTGCGTCGTCTTTGCGGCGAATCCGATGTACCCGGTGCCGATTATTTGGCGGACCGCGCCGCGGATTTGTGCCTGTCCCATGCCAAGGTGCGGCGGGTGCAGGTCGATGTCGCCATTCCTGCGGCCGACTCGGGCGGCCCGACCGCCGGCGCCAGCCTGACACGGGCAAGGCCTGGACAGGGCTGAGCGGCCGACCCCCCTGCCGCGGGCCCTAATACTGGAATACACAAAGATATAGCGGCCGTTGACAAAAGGACGGGTGACAATACCACTCCGTCTGAGTTATGGTCGCCATATTGTATTTCAGACCCACAATCCGGACCGAAGGGGGTATATCCCCAGAGGCAATCCGGACACCGAAAGCCGAGACGAGCGCGCAGCAGGGATTAGGCCAATCGCCATTGCCGGCTTCGTCCGTCCGCCGATCCCCCTTCAGGGACGGCTACGGCACCCGGAGGCCGGACACAAAGGGAGGGACGCATGGACCGCAACACGACGCCGACCCTTTCCGAACTGCTCGAAGATCCGATCGTGATCGCCGTCATGGTGCGCGATGGGATCAGCCCCGACAGTGTCCAGCAGCTTTTCGAGCGCCTCCGCCGGAGCCGTCGAGTACAGGAAGAACGGTTAGCCGCCTGACTTGCGGGAATCCTGACCCGGGCGTCATAGACGCCCAGACATAGGCGCCGGATAAGGCCCGGTCAGGCAAATCGGCTGGAACCCCCGACAGCGAAGCGCCGCCCTCCTCCCCGGAGAGCGGCGCTTCGCATTTCGCGGGACAGGCACATCATCCCTCCAGAACCGCGCGCACGACATCCATCACCTCGGTCGGGGTGAAAGGCTTGCGCAGGGTGCGGTGCGCGCCCAGCGCCTCCGCCACCGGCAGCACGTCCAGCGACGCGCGGGCGCCGCCGCCGGAAATCGCGATGATCTTCAGCGACGGCGCCCCGCGCCGCAGTTCCATGATCGTCGCCAGACCTTCCTGGTTCGGCATGAAGATGTCGGTGATGACGAGGTCGAGCGGGCTGTCGGCCGGACGGCCGCGAAACCGCTCCATCCCCTCCAGCCCGTCGCTGGCACCGACAGCCTCATGGCCGGCCATCGTCAGCGTGCGCAGCAGAACCGCACGCGCAACGTCGTCGTCATCGATGATCAGAACATTCGCCACCACGCCGCTCCCTGTCACTCGGCCGGATGGGGCGTGCCGTGCCCGCCGCCCTGCCCGCCACCATGTCCCCCGCCAAACCCATTGCCCGCCTGCTCCGCCCCGGCAGCGTCATCCTGCATCGGCGTCTTGCGGGCAAGATAGCTGTAAACGGTCGGCACGACGAACAGGGTCAGCAGCGTGCCGAGAGTCATGCCGCCGACGATGACGGCGCCGATGGCCTGCCGGCTTTCGGCACCGGCCCCCTTGGCATAGGCCAGCGGCACCGCCCCCAGCACCATGGCGCCGGTGGTCATCAGGATCGGGCGCAGGCGCAGCACGGCCGCCTCCTCCACCGCCTTGCGGATGTCGGTCCCGGCGCGTTGGAGCTGGTTGGCAAACTCGACGATCAGGATGCCGTGCTTGGTGATCAGCCCGACCAGGGTGACGAGGCCGATCTGGCTGTAGACGTTCATCGTCCCGCCGCTCATCTGCAAGGCCGCCAGCGCGCCGGTCATCGACAGCGGCACGGTCAGCATGATGACGAAGGGATCGACGAAGCTCTCGAACTGCGCCGCCAGCACCAGATAGATGAAGGCCAGCGCCAGGATGAAGACGAAGTAGAGCCCGGTCGCCGATTCGCGGAACTCGCGGCTCTGCCCGGCATAGTCGGTCTGCGCGGTTGCGGGCAGCACCTTGTTCGCCGCCGCCTGCATCACCGCCAGCGCCTCGCCCAGCGAGGTTCCCGGTGCCAGCGTCGCGGTGATGGTGGCGGAGCGCAACTTGTTGAAGTGGTTCAGCTCCTTCGGCGCCACCCGCTCCTCGACCTTCACCAGATTGGCGAGCGAGATCATCTGACCCGCTCCCCCGGTTACACTGGTGCCGCCGCGCACATAGATGCCGGCGATGTCGTCCGGGTTGCGGCGGTCGACATTCGCAACCTGCACAATCACGTCATACTGCTTGCCGTCCTTCTTGAAGCGCGTCACCTGCCGGCCGCCCAGCAAGGTTTCCAGCGTGCGGCCGACCGTGTCGACATCCACCCCCAGGTCGGCTGCCTTGTCGCGGTCCAGCGACACCCGCAGCTCCGGCTTGTTCAGCTTTAAATCGGTGTCGAGGTTGGTCAGGCCGGGGAAGTTGCGCGCCTCCGCCATCATGGCGTTGACCATCGCCTGCAACTCCTCGAAGGGCAGCGAGGTCTGGATGACGAAGTTGACCGGCTTGTCGATCGGGCTCTGGCCCAGCGACGGCGGGTTGGTGACGAATCCGAGGATTCCGGGGATGCCGAACATCTTGGGGAACAGCTGGGCGGTGATCGCCTGCTGCTTCACCTCGCGCTCGTCCCAGTCGATCAGGCGGACGAAGGCGATGCCCTGGTTCACCACCGGGAAACCGACGACGACGAAGAACTTCTCCAGCACCGGGATCTGGCGGAACAGCGCCTCCATCCGCTGGGCATAGCCCATGGTGTAGTCCAGCGTGGAGCCTTCCGGCGCGATGGCGATGCCGACGATGGTGCCGCGGTCCTCGACCGGCGACAGCTCGGACTTCAGGCCGGTGAACAGAAAATAGCTGGCGGCGGCGACGCCCAACCCGATCAGCAGCACCAGCGGCCGCGCCCGCAGCGACAGGCGCAGCAGCCGGCGGTAGCCGTTGGTCATCCCCTCCAGGAAGCGTTCGATGGCGCGGTAGAGCAGCCCGTGCCTGGTCTCGTGCTTCAACAGCTTGGAGCACATCATCGGCGACAGGGTCAGCGCCACGAAGCCCGACACGATCACCGCCCCGGCCAGCGTCAGGGCGAATTCGGTGAACAGTCGGCCGGTGCGCCCGGTCATGAAGCCGATGGGGGCATACACCGCCGCCAGCGTGATGGTCATGGCGATGACGGCGAAGCCGATCTCGCGCGACCCTTTCAACGCCGCCTGGAAGGGGTTCATCCCCTCCTCCACGTAGCGGAAGATGTTCTCCAGCATGACGATGGCGTCATCGACGACGAGGCCGATGGCCAGCACCATCGACAGCAGGGTCAGCGTGTTGATGGAGAAGCCCAGCGCGTACATCAGGGCGAAGCCGCCGATCAGCGACACCGGGATGGTCACCAGCGGCACCAGCGTTGCCCGCAGCGAACGCAGGAAGAAGAAGATGACCAGAACGACCAGGATGATCGCTTCGAAGATGGTGTGGAACACCGCGTCGATCGACTTGGCGATGAAGACGGAGCTGTCATACCCGACATCCACCCCCATGCCGTCCGGCACCGCCGCGCGGATCTTGGGCAGCGCGTCGTTGACCGCCTTCGACACGTCCAGCGGGTTGGCGGTGGACTGCTTCACCACGCCGATGGCGACGGCGCCGCGGCCGTTGAAACGGGCACTGACCCGCTCGTCGAGCGCCCCCAGCTCCGCCCGGCCGACGTCTCGCAGACGGACCAGATATCCCGAATCGTCGCGCAGGATGATGGCCTCGAACTCGGCCGGGCTGCGCAGGTCGGTCTCCGAGACCACGGTGAACTCGCGCGCCACGCTTTCGACGCGGCCGGCCGGGATCTCGACATTCTGCCGGCGCAGCGCGGTCTCGACATCCTGCGGCGTCACCCGGTAGGCGGCCATCCGCTGCGGGTCGAGCCACAGCCGCATGGCGAAGCGGCGTTCGCCGAAGATGCGCACCTGCGCCACGCCGGGCAGGTTCTGCAGCCGGTCCTTGACGTAGCGGTCGGCGAAATCGGTCACCTCCAGCGGCGAATGCCGGTCGGAGGAGAAGGCGAGATAGATGATCGGCTGGGCGTCGGCCTCGACCTTGGCGATCACCGGTTCGTCGATCTCCGACGGCAGCGCGGCGCGGACGCGGCCCACCCGGTCGCGCACGTCGCTGGCGGCGACATCGACGTTGCGGTCCAGCCGGAAGCGCAGGGTGATCTGCGACTTCTCCGCCCGGCTGATCGAGGACATCACGTCGATGCCCTCGATGCCGGCGAGGCTGTCCTCCAGCGTCTGGGTGACCTGGCTTTCGATGATCTGGGCCGAGGCGCCCTTGTAGGTCGTCTCCACCGTGACGACCGGCTCGTCGATCTTGGGATATTCGCGCACCGACAGGCGCTGGTACGACACGATGCCGATCAGCATCAAAGCGAGGCTCATCACCGTCGCCAGGACGGGACGGCGGATCGAAATGTCGGAGAGAACCATGGCGTGTCAGCTCCCGGCTTTGGCCGGCAGCACCGTCACCGGCACGCCGTCGCGGATCTTCAGCTGGCCGGCGGTGACCACCATGTCGCCGGGGGCGAGGCCCTTGGCGATCTCCACCTCCGCGTTGCGGCGTTCGCCCAGCACGACGCGGGTCTGGACCACCTTGCCGTCCACCAGCTTGAAGACGAACTGGTCCTTGCCGAAGGCGACGATGGCCTGCTCGGGGATCAGCACCGCGTCCGGCACCGTGGTCAGCGTCAGCGACACGCGGGCGAAAAGGCCGGGGCGCAGCGAGCCGTCGGGATTCGGCACGCGGGCGCGGATCGCCAGAGCGCGGCCGTTCACATCGACCAGCGGATCGATGGCATAGACGGTTCCGTCGAAGCTGCGCCCGCCGAAGGCATCCACCGCCACCTTCACCGTCTGGCCGACCTTCACCGCCGGCAGGAACATCTCCGGCACGCGGAAATCGAGCTTGAGGGTGTCGATGTCCTCTAGATTGACAATGTCCTTGCCGGCCTGGACGAAGTCGCCGACCGACGCCTTGCGCAGGCCGAGAACCCCGTCGAAGGGGGCGGCGATCACCTGCTTGTCGAGCTGCGCCTTGGCAAGCTGCACCGCCGCCTCGTCGGCCAGCAGCTTGGCCGAGGCCTGCTCCCGGTTGCGCAGCGGGCCGGTGTTCTGGCGCACCAGCTGGTCGGCACGCGACAGCTCGGCACGGGAGAAGGCGATGCTCGCCTGCGCCTGGGCCAGGGTGGCGCGGGCGATGGCGTCGTCCAGCCGGACCAGCACCGTGCCCTTGGCGACGCGCTGGCCTTCCTTGAAGGCGATCTCGCTGATGCGGCCGGCGATCTCGGGCCGGACCACCACCGATTCGTTGGACAGCAGCGAGCCGACGGCGGTCACCGTCCGCTCGACCGTGCCGACACGGACCTGGGCGGCCTCCACCGGCATCGGCGGGGCGCCGCCCGGCGGCTTGGCGGCCCCGGCGGCCCCACCGGAGGCGCCGCCCGGGGCCGGCGCGCCGCCGGACAGGACGCCGTTCACCATCGCGGTCAGACCGGCAACGGTCCCGCCCTGCTTCACGAAATACCAGTAAGCCCCGCCGGCGAGCGCCGCCAGGACGAGGAGTGCAGCAATGCGAAGCGTGTGGCGCATGGGGCCGGGATCCGGGCGGGTTTCGCTTTGCCGCAGTGCAACCGACGGAGGCACCGGGCAAACTGAACTATATCGTTCAGTTCACATCCGGAGTCGAGAAGGTTCAGCGATCCGAACCGTCCCTATGCACCGCATCTCTATGACCGCCTGCATCCCAATGCCCGCCAGCTTCTTCGGGCTTTGCGGTTTCAAGCTTTCCCGCCCGCATCGGCACCGTCCGGCCGCCGCACAGCGTCACCCACAGATCGGCCGGGTCGCCCGCCATGACGGGAGAATCTGCGTCCATCCGCCGCACCTCACCGCCATCGAGATCGAGTCCCGGCGCACAGCAGGGCGACTCGCCCGCCGGCACCAGGGCGCGGACCCGGCCATGCTCGATCCGGATATCGCGCAAACCGTCGTGAACGCGCGCGTTCTTCAGCCAGAATTTTCCATTGGCGGGGATGCGGGCGAGGCAGCAGGTCGGGGCATTCATGGGGCTTTACCCGTGTCCGGTCCGGCGATGTGCGACGCAACAAAGCTGACACAGAATGGTAAAGCAAAACCAGCGGGAGCTTGGCCGCCCAGGTTTTTACCCCCACTCCAGCACCAGGAATTCCTGGAAATTGGCGCAGCGGCCGGCCTTGAAGGCAGCCTCATAGGCGGCGTTGCGGGCGCGCTTGGCGGCGATGGCCTGGGTGAAGCGCCGGCGAAGCCCGTCGTCCCGGATGCCCAGCCCGTCGCCGTCCAGCCGGTCCAGCACATGGCGGTAGCAGCGCTCCGCCCGCTCGCCGCTGTCGGCGGAGAAGGTGATGGAGCCGGCGCGCTGCCGGTATTCATAGAAGGGCGTCGCCACCAGCGGCACCGCGCCGGTGGCGTCGAGAACCCGGACGTTGAAGACCACGTCGTCGCAGAAATTCACATCGTCGTCCCAGCCCGGCACCAGATCGCGCCGCACCAGCGGGAACATCGGCACCGAGGTCGCCAGGAAGCCGGCGCCATCCAGCCGGGCCGGCGCCTGCCCATCCTCATAGAGGTGCTGCAACGGCGAGTCGTCCTCGTCGCGGACCACGGCGACATTGTCGAAGGCGGCGCCGTTGCCGAGCGCCGGCGGCACCAGGGCGGACAGCCGGCCGGGGCGGAAGCGGTCGTCGGCATCAAGCGGCGCCACCAGTTCCAGCCGCGCCGCCGCCAGCCCGGCATTGCGCGCCGCGGGCGCCCCGGCGCCCACCCGGCCGGTCCCGGTGAAGACCAGCCGCGGATCGTCGATCCCGGCGGCCCGCAGGGTCGGACGGTAATCGGTGCCGTCGTCGCTGACGATCACCGCCTCCCATGCCGTCCAGTCCTGCTCCAGCAGGCTCCGCACCGCGCGGGCGATGGTGTCGTGGGCGCGGTGGGCCGCGATGATGACGGAAACGCCGAAGGAGGGGTCCTGCCCTGTTCCAGTCCCGTCCATAGCACTGCACTCCAGGCCCGTTCTCGGCAGAATCTGGCGTTGCTAATCAAAGGTCGTCAATGGCCTGAACCGGATTTTGACCCTCCCCTTACCCGTGCCGCCGCCGCATGGTAGAAAGGACCGTCGTGCCTGCGATGTCGGAGGACAGCCTCGTGTTCGAGGGGTGGAACGGTGGAACATCGCCAGAAAACTGTTGCACCGCGTTGCAAACGTGCCATCCGGCCGCGGCCCGACCCATCGATTTTGACCCGCCGGACGTTGAACATGAAGCCCGGACGGGCTATGTGGTGAAGCAGGCAAGGCGCATGCGGCAGCGGGACAGCGGTCGGGGCATTCCTCCGGCGGCGAATCCCGGTCCCGATACCCCGCTTCCGATACCAGGGAGAAGAACATCAATGGCGCAGGTCGGATACACCCGGTTCGACGATGAACCCGAAAAGGAACCGGACGAGAAGTCGAAGGAAAGCGCCCAGCCGCAGTTCGCCGCCGTGCAGCAGAGCCTGTTCAAGGCGCGCACGGTCCTGATCTTCGGTCAGATCGACATGAAGCTGGCGCAGGTCGTGTCGGCCCAGCTGCTGGCGCTCGCGCATGAGAGCGACGACGACATCACCGTCGTGGTCAACTCGCCGGGCGGCCATGTCGAGGCGGGCGACACCATCCACGACATGATCCGCTTCATCAAGCCGCGGGTGAAGATGCTGGGCACGGGCTGGGTCGCCAGCGCCGGCTGCCACATCTATCTGGCGGCGAAGAAGGAAGACCGCTTCTGCCTGCCGAACACCCGCTTCCTGATCCACCAGCCGCTGGGCGGAACGGGCGGCCGGGCGACGGACATCGCCATCGAGGCGAAGGAAATCATCCGCATGCGCGAGCGTCTGAACAAGATCATCGCGCGTGAGACCGGGCAGACATTCGAGAAGGTCGCCAAGGATACGGACCGCAACTATTGGATGATGGCCGACGAGGCCAAGGAATACGGCATCGTCAGCCATGTCATCGACACGATGGACGAGCTGAAGTAAAAGTTCCGCTTTCTCCGGAAGAAACGGGGCCTTTCTCCAAATGGGAGGAAGGCCCTTTTTCTTTTGGAAAATGGGAAACCTATCGGTCGGCAAGGGTGTTGATCCGCCACAACATCCACGAAAGATGGAGCCAACCGATGAAACGCTATCTCGTTCTGGGCTGCACCGCCGCGCTGCTCGCCGCCACGCCCGCGCTGGCCGCCTCGGACCACAGCGTGACCAAGTCGAACAACCCGTCGGTTGCGGCAATCGACGACAGCGTCGACCCGGCTCTGATGAAGCTGCATGTCGACCAGTTGAAGGGCAAGGACATCTACGGCGCCAAGGGCGAGAACATGGCGGAGATCGAAGACATCGTCCGCTACGACAACAAGCTCTACGCCGTGATCGACGTCGACCACACCATCGACGTCAGCGACAAGGACGTGGTCCTGCCGCTGAACAAGCTGCACATGAAGGGCGTCAAGCTCACCCTCGACATGACCGAACAGCAGCTCCAGGGCTTGGAGAAGTGGCAGAAGGGCCGTTACGAGACCGTCAAGGGCAAGGGTCCGCTGAGCGAACTGTCGCACTGAGTTTTCCAACAAGGAAAAGGCGGCGGAGGGAAAGCCCTCCGCCGCCTTTTCCTTGTTGGAGCGATCTTGGCTTAGACCGACAGGTTCAGCAGAGCCCCGCGCGGCTGGTAGCCCTGCGCATTCACCCGGGCGGCGAGCGTGCCGGCAGTGGTGTCGACCGCCTGATTGCCCTGGGTGGCGGTGCGGGCGTCGCGGGTCTGGTCGGACTTGCCGGCCGCCTGGGGAGCCGAGACGGTCTGCGTCCGCACCGCGGGGGCGATCTGCTGCGCCGCCTGGACCGCCGGAGACATGGCGACCTGCGCCGCGGGCGTCAGCTGCGGGGTTGGCTTCAGCGTCTGGTAGGACGGTATGGCCGGGTTGACTTGCATGGTCGAATTATGCGCTCAGCGGGCGCAGGATTCAAGACGCCCGGCCGTAGCTGGCTCCCGCGGACTCTAAGGCGTTTCGGGCACCGCGGACGGCACCGCCGGCTTCGACGGCTGATGGCGGGTCCGCCGCCGCTCCAGCACCAGCGCCAGCGCCAGCAGCGCGGCGACCCCGACCAGATTGACCGCCAGCACCATCAGGGCACCATCCTCCGCCACCAGCAGGGCGGAGCCGGCGATAGACAGCACCACGCCGACGCAGAAGACCGGCAGCGAATGCCGGCCGCAGGCGACCAGCAGGCGGGCGGGGGCGGAGCGCAGCCATCCCGCATCCCGCGGCACCAGCAGGGCCGCCGCACAGGCAAGCGCCAGGAAATGCAGCAGCCGCATCGGCCCCAGCGTGTCCTTGTCGGCCCAGGGGATCGACTCCTCCGGCAGCCAGCCCCGGAACGCCGCCGGCGTCACGGCATGGCCGATGTCGGAGGCGGCGAACTTCCACACCGCCATGCCGCCGAGCAACGCCAGCACGGCCGTCAGCAGCCAGCGCGACTGCGGCAGCCGGACCCGCCCGCTGCGCACCACCAGCGCCAGGGCGGTGCCGAGGAAGAACACGCATTGCCAGGCCAGCGGGCTGAAGTTCCAGTCCTCGTCCCACAGGTTGGGCGGCACCAGCCCGGGGGCCGCCTGCGCCACCAGATAGAGGAGGACCGACAGCGCGACCGCCGCATAGCCGAAGCGGGCATAGCTCCACAGGAACAGCGGCGCCACCGCCACCAGCAGGATGTAGAGCGCCAGGATGTCGAAGGCGAAGGGCAGATACATCAGCACCAGGGTCCACGCCATCGCCGTGACGGGGGTGTCGAACAGCGGTGCGAAGCTTTCCAGCCGATTGGACGCCTCCATCGGCAGATCGCCGATATATACGGCGAAGGCCACCACCAGCGCGCTGACCAGCATGGTCAGGATGTTGGCGACCCAAAGCTGACGGCAACGGTCGAGGGCCTTGCGCTGGCAGGCCGCGAACCCGCGCTCCGCCAGCACCGGGCCATAGGCGAGCGCGATGGCATAGCCGGAGATGAAGACGAAGATCTCGGCCGAATCCGACGGTCCGAAACGGGCGGGCATCAGCTTCGCCAGCGGATTCCCGCCGACATGGTTGATGAAGATGATCAGAAGGGCCACGCCCTTGAAAAGATCGAGCCGGGCGTCGCGTGTCTGACGTTGCTGCATGCAGCCCTCGCCTCTCCTGCTGTCGCGGGCTCCAGCGCCCGTGTGGAAGCGGCCCCGGTGGGGGTCAGCAGACGAATCGCTACGGTGCCTGACTACCTTGGGTCCGGCACCGCCACGACGGATGTAGCCCAACCATGGTCAATTTCGCCGGCCGGGTGTCCAACGCGATGGGGGAATGCTTCCAACGCGGCGTCGGAGGGGAAAAGCGTTAAACCCTTCTCGGGAGGGGTGTGGAAACCAACCCGTTATCGGGGAGGCCGAATTGCGGGCGGATGAAGAGGACGACACACCTCGCCGCACCTCTTTCATCGTCATCGCGCCGGAAAGCCTGTCGCTGCAACGTCCAGAGCGATTCCCCGGCGCATGTCGGGCGAGCGGCCCCAGGCAGTGGCGGAGTATTACTCCGGCCGAGCCTCCGTTTGCGCCATGGTAAACGGCGTATGCGGAAAATCGTGACGCGACATCAGGGAACAAGAAGGCCCGCTGTTGATTGTTCTTCACATGACCCAGCTGTCGCTTGCCGTGCGGCAGGACAGTACAGGCCGCACCGGGCGGCGGGTCGCCAACATCGAATCGTAATCGAGAAGGATGGCAACCATGCGTGGGATTTCGAAGATCGTCATGACCGCCACTGCGGCCGGCGCCCTGTTCGCGCTCAGCGCCTGCGGCAGCACCGAAACCTCGCGGACGGCCACCGGCGCCGGCACGGGTGCCGTGGCCGGTGCCGTCGTCGGCGGTCCGGTCGGTGCGGTGGTCGGCGGCGTCGGCGGCGCGGTGGCCGGCAACACCATGGACGAGAGCCTGAGCAAGAAGACCGACCGCGTGACCGACCGCGCCACGGCCGAAGTGAAGGACGAGACCTCGGGCAGCTCCACGCGCCGGTCGTCGGCCCACCATTCCGGCAGCATGGCCTCCAGCACCCGGCTGAGCCACGATCAGGTCCGTGAACTCCAGCAGGCGCTGAACGACCGCAACGACGGCCGCGACATCGCCGTCGACGGAGTCTGGGGCGCCGGCACCCGCAGCGCCCTGATGAAGTTCCAGCGTGACAACGGCCTGCGCGTCACCGGCCGTGCCGACCAGCAGACGATGTCCGCCCTGAACATGGGCAGCACCGGTCAGGCCACCTCGGGCAGCACGACCGGCACCACCACTGGCAACACCACGGGGACGACCGGCACGACGAACAACACGATGCCGGGTGCCACCACCACGCCGGGCGCCACCGGCACGACCGGCACCCAGCAGTAACCTCGTCTCCAGTACGGTACCCGCATCGCCGGTTCCGGGGCATCGCGACGGCAGGCAGCCGCCGCGGCGTCACAGGGCCGGCGATGTCGTTTTAGCGTTGCTGTCTTTTTCCGGTCAGTCCCGGCCCCAGAGCCCCCGCTCGCCCAGATCCTCGCCGCGCTGGCGTTCCAGCGCCTGGGAATAGCGGCGCAGCGCGAAGGACTCCGTCACATAGCCGATGATCCGCCGGTCGGTGGGGGAGGACAGCACCGGAAGGGCCTCCACCTCCTCGCTGCCGAAGCGGTTCAGCACGGTGCGGGCGTCATCGCCGGGCATCAGGACGGCGTCGGCCTTGTTGGCGAGCGACTCGACCCGGGTTTCGGTGGCGGCGGTGTCCTGTTCCGGATCGTGGACGACCGACATGTCGACCATCCCGGCATAGCGGCCCATCTCGTCCACGGCGAAGACCGCCTTGGTCGAGCCCAGCGGATAAAGGCGGCGCAGCGCCTCCACCGTCAGGGTGGCCGGCACCGTCTTGGCGTCCCGCCGCATCAGCCGGAAGGCCGTCAGCTCCGACAGCCAGCCGACATCATAAGCCCCGCGGATCGGCACGCCGCGCAGGTGGAAACGCCAGGTGGCGAAGGAGTAGCCGAAGGCCTGCCGCACCACGGTGGTCGACAGCACGACCCCGATCAGCACGCCCGACGCCGCCCACAGATCCTGGGTCGTCTCCAGCACCAGCAGCACCATGGTGACCGGCGCGCCGACGACGCCGGCGGCGACCGACCCCATGCCGACCAGCAGCAGCAGGCCGCCGTCGATCCCCAGCCCCGGCAGAAAAGTTTCGATGGCCTGACCCAGCAGGCCGCCGAACAAACCGCCGATGAACAGCGAGGCGCTGAACAAGCCGCCGCGGAAGCCCGAGCCCAGCGACACCGCCGATGCCAGGATCTTCGCCGCGAGCGTCAGGGCCAGCGCCAGCGCGCCGCCCGCCAGTTCCGGCGGGACGGCACCGGGGCCGCTTCCCATCACCGCCGGAACCGCCAGCGCCAGCGCGCCCACCATCAGTCCGCCGATGGCCGGGCGCATCCAGCGCGGGACCGGCAGGCGGTTGAAGCCGCGTTCGGCCACCGTCACCGCCTGCATGGCGAGGATGCTGAGCCAGCCGGCCAGGAAGCCGACGACACCGCAGGCGGCGTAATCCCAGCCGGCGATCACCACCGGCCGGCCGAGCGCCAGCGGCACCTCGCCGCCGGTCAGCAGGGCCGACGCCGCCACCCCCAGCGCCGCCGCCGCTCCGACCGGGGCCAGCACGGCCAGGGTGTAGCCGCCCAACACCAGTTCAAAAGCGTAGAAGGCCCCAGCCAGCGGCGCATGGTAGGCCGCGGCGATGGCCGCCGCCGCCCCGCAGCCGACCATGGTGCGCAGATCGGCCCGGCGCAGCCGCAACCGCTGGCCCAGCGATGAGGCCAGCCCGGCGCCGGCCTGGGTATAGGCCGCCTCCATGCCGACCGATGCGCCCGACGCGTTGGACAGGGCGGTGGTCACCGTCAGGCGCAGGCTGTCGATCAGGGACATCTTGCCGCCGTAGAGCGCGTTCGCCTCCACCGCGTCGACGATGGCGTTGGGGCGCCAGCGCCGCACCAGCAGTGACAGGATGCCCAGCAGCAAACCGCCCACCACCGGCACGCCGAGTGTGCGCAGCAGGTCCGGCGCGCCCTGCCCCAGCCGCTCGCCATCGGGCAGGTCGAAGGCCAGTGTCTGCATCAACAGCACCGCTTCATGCAGCAGGCCGACCGCCAGCCCGACTACGCCGCCGACCAGTGCGGCCAGCACGACCACGGCGAGCGCGCTGTTGCGCACGCTCCAGCGCTCGGACACGGTGGTGGCGGCTGAGGCATCGAGCGCCGCATAGGGATCGCTTCCGGCGCGGGCGTTGTCGCCCACGCCGTCGATGGACGCGGAGTTGTCAGGCATGGTCACGCTGATCGATGGCCCTTCCGTATAGGGTCAATGGGCCGGAAGGGCGTGAGTTCCGTCAGGGCTTCGACGGTTGCGGTTTCGATTGCGGCTTCACCGTCGGCGGAACGGGGGCCGCAGGGGTGGCCGCAGGGGCAGCGGGAGCCGGTGCGGGAGCTTGCACCGCCGGTGCCGGCGCAGTCTGGGCCGGTGCGGGTTGGGCCGGTCCACCCTGAGTGGGCGCAGGTTGGGCAGGCGTCGCGTCGGTGACGGCGGGAGCCGGGGCGAGGCCGGCACGGCGCAGCACCTGGGCGAGGTTGTCGCGCACCTTGTCGGCCAGTTGCACGTCGGGCTCGCTGGCCTCGTGGAAGATGACGGTGAACAGGCGGCGCTGCGACAGCAGGAAGTTCAACGTGACGTGCAGCTTGCCCTGCGGCATCGCGCAGTCGACCGATCCGGTGCGCAGCCAGACGGCCCCCGCCTGCTCGGACTGGTTCAGGACGACGGTCGGCGTGCCCTCGCAACGCTGCTTCATAGCCTCGGCGAAGCTGTCGGACAGCTCGTCGATCCTGGCGCCTTCGCCCACCGCGCGTTCGCGGATGCCGCCAACGATGGGGCCGAAGCGCCAGGCGACGTCGGCCGGGCGGCGGTCCTGCGGGACCTTGTCCATCGGCACCAGCTCGGCGTCATGGACGCCGGCGGCGGTCAGCAGGCTGTCCAGCCCTTCCGGCAGGCGGTTCTTGCGGTCCTTGTCCGCCGGGCGGCCGGCGGCGACCTTGATCGGCGGAACGTTGCCGCCCTTGTCGACGCAGGTCTTCAGGTCGCCCAGCACCTTCTTGGTGCCGGCCAGCTTGAAGACGATGCGGTCGCTGGCCGACGACACCACCAGCTCGTTGCCGCCCATCAGGGCGTTGATCAGCTCTTCGTCCTTGCCGTTGGAGACCACCAGCATGTCCGGCTGGGACGCGACGGCGGTCCGCTCCCGCTTCAGCTTCTTGTCGACCTCGATGGTCACCGGCCACTCGCCGCCCTTGGGCAGGTCGGCGCCGGGGATGCCGATGCCGATGTTGGTCTCGCCCTTCGGGCTGCGCGCGAACATCAGCACATGGCCGGTGGTGAATTCCCCCTCCGCCACGCAATAGGCGAAGCTGCCGTCCTTCTTCTTGGCGGCCCCGCCGTCCCAGCTCTCGATCAGCTCGCCCGGCCCGTCGGGCTTGGCCGGGGCCGGAGCGGACGGGTTGGCGGCCGGCTTGCCCGCTGCAGTGTTCGGGGCAGAGTTCGGCGCGCTGCCCGGCTTGGCGTCCTGCACCGGGCCGCTGGGAACGACGATCTCGGCCTCCGGCTCGGGCAGTCCGTAATAGGCGGCGGGAGGAATCGTCGGCTGCACCGGCACCAGTTCGGCCATCGCCGGAGCCGACGCCACCCCCAGCAGGAGAAGCGCGGACAGCGATGCGGCGAAGCGGGCGGTCATGACGAGGTAATCCATAGATGGTTGTGGCGGCGAAGCTATCCGCGCCTGCCCCCGTCCGCAAGTCCAACCGCCCGTCCTGTGGCACGAAACAGACACCTGTTGCACAGGACACGCATAGGCAGGCGCCTAGCCGCCGAAGAAGGTCTCGCGCAGCCTCTCGTCCGACAGCGCCGCCACCGGCCCGTCGCCGACGACGCGCCCCAGCCGCAGCAGCACGGCGCGCGGTGCGACCGCCAGAGCGCGGGCAGCACTCTGCTCGGCCAGCAGCACGGCCGTGCCGGTGTCGGCGATGCGGCGGACGGCGGCAAACAGCTCGTCGGCCAGCTTGGGCGACAGGCCGAGCGACGGCTCGTCCAGCAGAAGCAGGCGCGGCCGGCCCATCAGCGCGCGCCCCAGGCTCAGCATCTGCTGCTGGCCGCCGGACAGGCGCCAGGCGCTCTCACGGCTCTTCAGGGCAAGGTCGGGGAACAGGGCGAAGACGCGCTCGACATCCCGTGCGCGGTCGCGTCCGGCGGGCAGGCCGGCGACCTCCAGATTGTCGCGCACGCTCATTCCCGCAAAGACCCGCCGCCCTTCCGGCACATAGCCGATGCCGCGCCGGACCCGCGCCTCGGTGGCGAGGCCGCCGATGTCCGCCCCATCGAAGCGAAGCTCCCCCCGCGCCGGCACAAGGCCGAGCAGGGCCTTCAGCAGGGTCGACTTGCCCGCCCCGTTGGCGCCGAGTAGCGCCACCGTCTCCCCCGCCGCAAGGCTCAGCGACACCTCGTCGAGCGCGCTTGCCCCGCCATAGCCGGCGCTCAGGCCGCGGATGGACAGCAGCGCGCTCATGCCGGTACCGCCCGGCCGAGATAGGCAGCGGCCACCGCCGGATCCCGGCGTACGCCGCCGGCCGGCCCGTCATAGATGACCCGGCCGCGGTCGAGGCACAGCACCCGGCCGGCAAGCGGCAACAGGAAGCCCATGTCATGCTCCACCAGCAGGATCGCCACGCCCTCCTGCGCCAGTTCGCGCAGCAGGGCCGCCAGTTCCGCCTTCTCGCCGTCGGTCAGGCCGGCGGCGGGTTCGTCCAGCAGCAGCACCGCCGGCCGGCGGACCAGCGACCGGGCCAGTTCCACCCGCCGCCGCAGCGCCGCCGGCAGCCCATCGCAGCCCTTGCCGGCCAAGTCGCCGGCGCCCAGCCGGTCGAGCGCCCAGCGGGCGTGCGCCTCCGCCGTCCGGGCATCGGGATCGACGGCAAGCCGCGCGGCGGCGACCGCCTCCAGCACGCCGGCCCCATTCGGCAAGACCGCCGCCTGGAAGCTGCGGGCCAGTCCGGCGCGGGCCAGCCGGTCGGCGCGGGTGCCGGTGACGTCGCGCCCGCCGAGCCGCACCCGCCCGGCATCCGGCCGTTCCAGCCCCGACAGCAGGTTGATCACCGTGGATTTCCCGGAGCCGTTCGGCCCGATCAGCCCGGTGATGCTGCCCGGCCGCAGTTCCAGCGACACGCCGTCCACCGCCCGCACACCGCCGAAGGACTTGCGCAGATCGTCGACTGCCAGCCCGTCCGGCGAGTTTTGCGGACGCGGCGGCTCCTTCGCCTCGACCGAAGCCCGCGGCCGGCGGCTGAACAGGCGGGCCGCGATGCGGTCGAGCAGGCCGGTCAACCCGTCCGGGGCCAGCACCACGGTCGCCAGCAGCGCCACGCCGTAGACGACCAGATAGCCGCGCTCCAGGAAGCGGAACCATTCCGGCAGATGCAGCAACAGCACGGCGCCCAGCACCGCCCCGGCCATCTGCCCCCGCCCGCCGACTATGGCGATGGTGAGGATGGAGACCATGACCGGAAACTCCAGCACCTCCGGAGAGACGACGCGCTGGGTGTGGACGGCCAGCGCCCCGGCGGCCCCGGCGAAGAGGGCGCTGATGCCGAAGGCGATCAGCCGCAGCCGCCCGACATCGAGCCCCAGCGTTGCCGCCGCCAGCGGGTCGTCGCGCAGCATCGTCAACGACCGGCCGAGCCGACCCCCCGCCAGCCGCCAGCCGATCAGCCCGCCGAGAGCGACCAGCCCCCACACAAGCCCGGCCATCGGCAGCCCGCGCGGCACCGCCCAGCCGAACAGCACCGCCGCCGGCACCCCGGCCAGCCCGTTGGAGCCGCCGGTCAGCTCCGGCAGGTTGACCGCCAGCAGATGAAGGACCTGCGCGATGCCGAGCGTCGCCAGGGCGAAGTAATGCGATTCCAGCCGCAGCACCGCCAGACCGACCGGCAGGGCCAGCAGCAGCGGCACCAGCATCGACAGCGGGAAGGTCACCTCGAAACCGAGCCCAAAGCGGCTGCCGAGGATACCAGTCACATAGGCGCCGACGCCGAAGAAGGCGCCCTGCGCCAGCGACAGCGCCCCGCCGAGCCCGAAGACGATCTGGAATCCGAAGGTCGCCAGCGCATAGACCCCGGCGACGGTCAGGATGCGCAGGCCATAGGGGGACGCGAAGGCCAGCGCATAGACCAACAGGGCAAGCGCGCCAGCGATCAGCGCGACAGTCTCGGCCGGAGAGTGCCGTTCACCCACGGCGGCGCA
The DNA here is from genome assembly GCF_003116035.1 of Azospirillum sp. TSH64. Taxonomy (GTDB): domain Bacteria; phylum Pseudomonadota; class Alphaproteobacteria; order Azospirillales; family Azospirillaceae; genus Azospirillum. The sequence goes on along the minus strand of NZ_LGQW01000015.1, from coordinate 5,641,631 downwards.
CCGCTTCGCCGAACAGCCCTTGCGGACGGAGCACCAGAATCGCCAGCAAGGTCAGATACAGCGCGCCCAACGCCGCCGGATATGAGAGCACCGACGATACTCCCACCTCGAACAGCGCGATCAACAGCGCCCCCACCACCGCGCCCGGCACGGAGCCCCAGCCCCCCACCGTCACCGCGATGTAGGCCTTGAGGATTAGGTCGCCGCCCGAGGTCGGCGTGACGAAATAGCGGTTGGCCAGCAGCAGCCCGGCCGCGCCGGCACAGGCCGCCCCGATGGCGAAGGTCACCAGGATCATCGCGGTGACCGGCACGCCGCAGGCGCGCGCCATCTCCGGATCCTGCGCCGTGGCGCGCAACCGGCGGCCCAACTGCGTGCGGGCAAACACCCATTGCTGCGCCCCGATCAGCAGCCCCGCCACCGCTACGATGGCAAGCGACTGCTCGGGCACCGCCAACCCGGCGATGTGCAGCGTATCGTCGCCGAACAGCGGCGGTGCGGCGCGCGGCTCCGGCCCGAACAGGATGGCGGCTCCGTTCTGCAGGATGATGCCGACCGCGATGGTGCTGATGAAGACCGAGACCGGCGGCCGGCGGCGCAGCGGCAGATAGGCCGCCAGCGCCAGCAGCAGCCCCAGCGCCGCCATCAGCACCAGAACGACCGGCAGCAGGACGATGCCCGGCAGCGGGATCAGCGGCGCCGCCGCCACCGCCAGCAGCCCGCCGGCCATCACCAGATCGCCCTGGGCGAAATTCACCGCCGAGGTGGCGTTCAGCACCAGAACGAAGCCCAGCGCCACCAGGGCGTAGGCCGCCCCCAGCGCCACACCGTTGACCAGCAGTTGAAGCGCCGCCATCCGTTCACTTCGCCGCAAGCGTCGGGTCGTCGTACCGCTTCGCCAGCACCGGCACCCGGCTGGCCCCGTCATAGCAGACGATGACGGCGGAATGGGCCATGTTGCCCTTGCCGTCGGACTTGTAGGTCATGGCGAGGCCCTGGAACGTCTCGGCGGACAGCGCCTTGCGGATGGCGTCCGGCGATCGGGCGCCGGCCTTCACCGCCTCCAGCACCATGGTCATGCCGTCATACTGGCCGAGCGCGAAAGCGTCCGGCTCCTTGCCGAAGGCGGCACGGTAGGCGTCGGTGAAGGCCTTGACCTCCGGCGTGCCGCCGGAAATCGGCGAGGCCGCGGTCTCTGCACAGACGCCCTTGAGTTCCGCCGGTTCCAGCAGGGCCGCGGTGCTCGGCTGGTGCATGGCGGAGCCGGCGACGATGGGCAGGGTCACGCCGCTGGACGCCGCTTGGCGCAGCAGCAGCGCGGTTGGGGCGGAATGCAGGTGCAGGACCAGCACGTCCGGCTTGGCGGCGAGCGCCTTGGTCAGCACCGGCAGCAAATCCTTGGCCGCCGGGTCCACCCCCTCCTCGAAGACGGGCGTGACGCCCAGCGCCTTGAAGGCGGCGTCGAGATGGGCCTTGCCGCTCTGGCCGTAGGCGGTGGTCTGGTAGATGACGGCCGGCTGCCGTTTGCCCAGCTCCTCCACCACATAGCGGGCGTGGGCGGCCTTGGTCACCGCGTCACCGGGGAAGAAGCGGAAGACCCAGGGATTGCCCTGCTCGGTGATCGAGGCGGTGCCCGACACGGTGACCAGAGGCAGCTTCAGCTCGCCCGCCAGCGGCAGCATCGCCAGCATCTGGGTGCCGAGCATGCTGGCGGCGACCGCCCCGACCGTGCCGCGGCCGGCCGCGCGTTCCAGCGCCGTCACCGCCGCCTCGGGCGAGGTGCCGGTATCGACGACCTCCGAGGCGATGGCGATTCCGGCCGGCGTCTGCTTCAGCGCCAGGACGGCGCCATTGCGCTGGCTGGTGCCCTCCAGCGACAGGAAGCCGGTCAGCGGCACCAGCACCGGGAAGGACAGCGTGTCGTCGGCACGGGCAGCGGACGACAGGCAGGAGGATGCGGCCAGCAGGCCGATCAGAAGGGAAAGCGTGCGCCGCATGACCGAAAACTCCTCGACACGCGCCGGCGGTTGGGGCGACGCGGAGGGGACGGGGCGCTTTGCAGCAGCTTTCAGCGGGTCCGTCGGGTTCCGGTCGGCTCCCTTCGCCGGCATGACCCGGATCAGGTTCGATGGGTGTTGTCTCAGCCCCTGCGATTGCCGAACCGGCAACCGCACGGGCACCCCAGCCGTGAACAGGCGGCGAGAGTGTCGCCGCCGGCCCCGTCCTGTCAAGAACCCAACCGGCGGCGCGCCACCATGGTTTCACGATGCAGGATGTATAGCCCGCTGCCGATGATGACCATGGCGCCGGCCAGGACCGGCACGGTCGGCAGGTCGCCGAACACCAGCCAGCCGAACAGGCTGGCCCAGACCATGCCGGTATATTCAAAAGGCGCCACCACCGCCGGCGGCGCGCGGCGGAAGGCCTGGGTCAGCAGCACCTGCGCCCCGGCGCCGATGGCCCCGACCAGCGCCATCATCCCCAGCGCGAAGTTGGTCGGCGCCGTCCAGACCGGCACGGCCAGAGCCCCACTGACCACTGTCGTCGTCAGCAGCAGGTAGAGCACGATGGAGGCACTGGTTTCCGTCCGCGACAGGCCGCGCACGGCGAGCGCGGCCAGCGCATAGAACAGGGCGGCGCACAGCCCCACCAGCACCGGCACCAGCGGCGCTCCGGCCGACGGCTGCGCCATCACCACCACGCCGCCGAACCCGACCACCACCGCGGCCCAGCGGCGCCAGCCCACCGGCTCGCCCAGCAAAGGCGCCGACAGCGCGGTGATGAACAGCGGACCGGCGAAGCTCAGCACATAGACGTCGGCCAGCGGCAATTCGCGGAAGGCATAGAAGAAGCATCCCATGGAGATCAGCCCGGCGAAGGCGCGCCAGACATGCCCCAGGGGCCGCCGCGTCCGCATCGCCGCGATCCCGCCGCCGCACGCCAGGGTGTAGCCGCCCACCAGCAGGAATGCGACCAGCGAGCGCACGAACATCAACTGCGGCACCGGGTAATCGGCGGTCAGGAACTTGATCAGCGTGTCCATCGCCGCGAACAGCAGGATCGCGCCCAGGAAGCAGCCGACGGCATAGGGAACCGAATCGACCTCGGCAGGCAGCAGGTCGGCGGTTTCGGCGTCGGTCATGAAATCGGTTCGGAACGGCAATGGCGGGAGGTGCCCACATTATGGGCAAATGCGCCTGTGTCCCAATGCCGCAACCGCAGGTCTGGTAGGCGCCGGCACTTTCAGGGAGTGGCGTGAAGCGCCCGCTCGCCTCACCGCGTCAGAACCATCACCAGCCGCTCGACCGGCTCATCCTTCACCAGATGCGAGTCGACGATCTCGTCGATGTCCTCCGGGGTTTCCGGCCGGTACCAGATGCCTTCCGGATACACCACCATCAGCGGCCCGGCGGAGCAGAAGCCGAGGCAGCCGGTCATCGCCATGCCGACGTCGGCCAGCCCCTTGCCCTGGATTTTCTGATCGAGCCGCTGCCACAGCGGATGCGCGCCCTTGGCGGCGCAGCTGCCGCGCGGATGGCCGGGCGGGCGCTGCTGGGCGCAGCAGAAGACGTGGTGGCGGAAGGTCTGCGGAATATCGAGCGGCATCGGTCATGCTCCATAGCCATAAAAATTCTATGGGTAAGAAGCATGCCAGAATGCTGCGTTGCGGCAAGACTTTTGTGACGCTTCCAAGTCCCGGTGCCCATTGGCTTTCTCACATCACGAAACGCTTGGTCGGCAGAGCATTGGCGGTTAAGAATCCCCGGCAAGGGGCAATCCAGGAGATGCCGGTGCTGCTGAGCGGATCGGGGAAGGGCCAGCCGGGCGCGGTGCCGGGCTGGGTCGGTTATGCGCTGCTGCCGGTTCTCAACCTCGTCGCCGCCTTCGTGCTGTCGGGGCTGGTGATCCTGGTGATCGGCGAGAACCCGGTGGACGTGCTGTCGCTGCTGGTGTCGGAGGCCCTGGGATATCCCGAGGCCATCGGCTACACCCTCTATTACACCACCGACTACATCTTCACCGGACTGGCGGTCGCCATCGCCTTCCATTGCGGGCTGTTCAACATCGGCGGCGAGGGGCAGGCCTATCTGGGTGGGCTCGGCGCCGGGCTGGTGGCGCTGGCGCTGACCGGCTGGCCCTGGCCGGTGGTGGCCGTGCTGGCGGTGCTGGCTTCGGCCCTGTTCGGCGCCGCCTGGGCCTTCATCCCGGCGTGGCTCCAGGCCAAGCGCGGCAGCCACATCGTCATCACGACGATCATGTTCAACTTCATCGCCGCGTCGATCATGACCTGGCTGCTGGTGGACGTGCTGATCCGCCCCGGCAGCCAGTCGCCGGAAACCCGCGAGTTCGACCCCGGCGTCTGGCTGCCGTCGATGGACCGGGCGCTCGGCTGGTTCGGTATCGCGATTCCCGCCTCGCCGCTGAACCTGTCCTTCCTCTGGGCGCTGGCCTGCTGTCTGCTGTTCCACATCTTCCTGCGCCGGACCCGCTGGGGGTACGAGCTGCGGACGGTGGGCCGGAACGAACGGGCGGCGGTCTATGCCGGCATCTCGCCGGCGCGCAACATCGTCATCGCCATGCTGATCTCCGGCGCGCTCGCCGGCTTCGTCGGCGTGAACGAGATCCTGGGCGTGCAGCACCGGGTGATCCTGAACTTCACCGGCGGCGTCGGCTTTGTCGGCATCGCCGTGGCGCTGATGGGGCGCAACCATCCGGTCGGGATCATTCTGGCGGCCCTGCTGTTCGGGGTTCTGGCGCAGGGCGGCGGCCAGCTGTCCTTTGAATACCCCACGATCAACCGCGAGCTGGTGATGGTCATCCAGGGTCTGGTCATCCTGTTCGCCGGTGCGATGGAGAACCTGTTCAAGCCGCAGGTGGAGGCGCTGTTCCGCCGCCGCGGCACCGCCGCCGCCGAAACGGGGAGGAGCTGAGCGATGGAAGACGCGCTGCTTCTGGCGCTGCAGCTTCTGGGCGCCACCATCCGCGTGGCGACCCCGCTGGTGCTGGCCGCCTTCGCCGGCATGTATTGCGAGCGGGCCGGCGTGGTCGACATCGGGCTGGAAGGCAAGATGCTGGCCGGCGCCTTCTTCTCCGCCGCCGTCGCCTCGGCCACGCTGAACCCGTGGCTGGGGCTGCTGGCCGGCATCGCCGCCGGGGTGGCGCTGGCGATGGTCCACGGCTTCGCCTGCATCACCCACAACGGCAATCAGGTGGTGTCGGGCATGGCGATCAACATCCTGGTCGCCGGGCTGGCGCCGACGCTGGCCTATGCCTGGTTCAAGCAGGGCGGCCAGACCCCGCTGCTGCCCAACCAGGCGCGCATCCCCGCGGTGGAACTGCCGGGAGTGGAGGCGCTGTCCGGCATCCCGGTGCTGGGGCCGGTCTACCGCGAGCTGTTCAACGGCAACAACATCCTGATCTGGGTGACGCTGGTCCTGGTGATCGCCACCCATTGGGTGCTCTACCGCTCCCGCTTCGGGCTGCGGCTGCGGGCGGTGGGCGAGAACCCGGCGGCGGTCGACACCGCCGGCCTGTCGGTGGCGACGCTGCGCTATCAGGCGCTGCTGGTCACCGGCGTGTTGACCGGCATGGCCGGCTCCTATCTCTCCACCGGCCATGGCGCCGGTTTCGTCCGCGACATGACCGCCGGCAAGGGCTATCTGGCGCTGGCGGCTCTGATCTTCGGCAAATGGCGGCCGGGGCCGACCCTGTTCGCCTGCCTTCTGTTCGCCTTCACCGACGCGGTGCAGGTCCGCCTCCAGGGCGTGGTCCTGCCGGGCATCGGCGTCATCCCGGTTCAGTTCATCCAGATGCTGCCCTATGTGCTGACCGTCCTGCTGCTGGCCGGCTTCGTCGGCAAGGCCATCGCCCCCAAGGCGAGCGGCATTCCCTATGTGAAGGAACGCTGAGCCGATGGCCGACACCGCAGAGCTGCCGCAGCTGATCGAAGCGGCCCGCGCCGCGCGCGAGAACGCCCATGCCCCCTATTCCAAATTCAAGGTCGGTGCGGCGATCCTCGGCGACTCGGGCCGCATCTTCGCCGGCTGCAATGTGGAGAACGCGGCCTATCCGCAAGGACAATGCGCGGAATCGAGCGCCATCGGCGCCATGGTCACCGCCGGCGACCGCCGCATCCGCGCCATCGTCGTGATGGGTGGCGAGGCGGGGGCGGAGGAGATCTGCACCCCCTGCGGCGGCTGCCGCCAGCGCATCCGCGAATTTGCATCCCCGGACACGCCGATCCACATCTGCGACCCGGCCGGCCTGCGGCGGAGCTTTCCGCTGGAAACCCTGTTGCCCGAATCCTTCGGCCCCACCAATTTAGCCTTCTGAGCGGAGTTTCCCGACATGACCGCAGCCCGCGCCGCCGCGGACATCCTCCACCGTGCCTCCGGCCATCGGCCGCGGGTCGGCATCGTGCTGGGCTCCGGCCTGGGCGGCATCGCCGACCGCATCGCCAACGCGGTTGCCATTCCCTACACCGACATCGCCGGTTTCCCGATCCCCAGCGTGTCCGGCCATGCCGGTCGGCTGGTGGTGGGACAGCTCGGCGGGGTCGAGGTCGCCTGCATGCAGGGCCGCGTCCACGCCTATGAGGGCAACGGCTTCGATGCGCTGAAGACCGCGGTGCGGGCGCTGAAGCTGGCCGGTTGCGACACGCTGGTGCTGACCGCCGCCGTCGGCTCGCTGCGGCTGGAGGTCGGACCCGGCCGGCTGATGGCGATCAGCGACCATCTGAACCTGCTGGGCAGCAACCCGCTGACCGGTCCGAACGACGAAGCCTTCGGCGAGCGCTTCCCCAGCATGACCGATGCCTGGAATCCGGAACTGCGCGGCCTGCTCAAGGATGTCGCCGCCGGCCTGTCCATCGATCTGGCGGAGGGCGTCTATGCCGCCTATCCCGGCCCGTCCTTCGAGACGCCGGCCGAGGTGCGGATGATGAAGCTGCTGGGCGCCGACGCGGTCGGCATGTCCACCGTTCCCGAATGCATCGTCGCGCGCCATTGCGGCCTGCGGGTCGTCGGCTGTGCCGTCGTCACCAATCTGGGCGTCGGGCTCGGCGACGGGCCGGTCGACCATCACCAGACCCTGACCGCCGCCTCGGCGGCAGCCGCCGACCTGGAGCGCCTGCTGGTCGGCTTCCTCGAACGCCTGCATGAGAAGGACGGGTCCCGGTCATGAAACTGTCTGCCGACCTGCAAAGCGCGCTGGACGCCAGCGCCAACGCCCCGTCCGACGCCGATCTGGCGCGCCGTGCCGTGGGCATGCTCGACCTCACCAGCCTGAACGGCGACGATAGCGACCGCGTGGTGCAGGATCTCTGCGCCCGCGCCGTCACCCCCGTGGGGCCGGTCGCCGCCGTCTGCGTCTGGCCGCGCTTCGTCCCCACCGCGCGCAAGGCGCTGGAGGGCACGCCGGTGAAGATCGCCACCGTGGTCAATTTCCCGACCGGCGAGGCCGACGCCGCCTCGGTGGCAGCGGAGACCCGGCGGGCCATCGCCGACGGGGCGGACGAGATCGACGTGGTTCTGCCCTACAAGGCCTTCATCGACGGCGCCCGCACCCAGCCGATCAATGTCGTGAAGGCCTGCCGCGAGGCCTGCGGCGACAAGGTGCTGCTGAAGGTGATCCTGGAATCGGGCGCCTTCCCAGATGCCGACCTGCTGGCCTGGGCCTCGCGCGACGCCATCGCCGCCGGCGCCGACTTCCTGAAGACCTCCACCGGCAAGACTCAGCCGGCCGCGACCCTGCCGGCCGCGGCGGTGATGCTCGACAGCATCTATGAATCGGGCAAGAAGGTCGGCTTCAAGGCGTCCGGCGGCATCCGCGACGCGGCGGAGGCGGCGCGCTATCTGGCGTTGGCCGACCATATCCTGGGGGATGGCTGGGCCACGCCTCAGACCTTCCGCTTCGGAGCCTCCAGCCTGCTCGACGCGCTGCTGTCGGCCGCCGGTCATGGCGAGCAGGACGGCGAACGGGAGGGCGAACGCGAGCCTGCCCCGGCGGGAGGGTACTGAGGCATGCTTCCGCAGGAAATCGTCCGCGCCAAGCGCGACGGCCAGCCGCTGGACGCCGCCACCATCCAGGACTTCGTCCGCGGCCTCACCGACGGCCGCGTGTCGGAGGCCCAGGCATCGGCCTTCGCCATGGCCGTCTTCTTCCGCGGCATGAGCCTGGACGAACGGGTGGCGCTGACCCGCGCCATGCGCGATTCGGGCACGGTGATGGAGTGGAGGTCGCTCGACCTGCCCGGTCCGGTGATCGACAAGCATTCCACGGGGGGCGTCGGCGACAAGGTCAGCCTGATCCTGGCGCCGATGCTGGCCGCCTGCGGCGGTTTCGTGCCGATGGTGTCGGGCCGCGGCCTCGGCCACACCGGAGGCACGCTCGACAAGTTCGAGAGCATCCCCGGTTACCGCGCCAAGCCCGACAACGAGCTGCTGCGCCGGGTGGTGAAGGAGGTGGGCTGCGCCGTGATCGGCGCCACCGACGACATTGCCCCTGCCGACAAGCGGCTCTACGCCATCCGCGACGTGACGGCGACGGTCGAATCGCTCGACCTCATCACCGCCTCGATCCTGTCGAAGAAGCTGGCGGCCGGGCTGGACGCCCTGGTGATGGACGTGAAGTTCGGCAGCGGCGCCTTCATGCAGCGCTTCTCGGATGCCGAGGCGCTGGCCGATAGCATCGTCACGGTGTCGAAGGGAGCCGGCCTGCCGGCGGTGGCCCTGCTGACCGACATGAACGAGGTGCTGGGCCGCAGCGCCGGCAATGCGCTGGAGATGCTGGAATGCCTCGCCATCCTGCGCGGCGAACCGGCGGACCCGCGGCTCTACGAGGTGACGGCGGCGCTGGCCGCCGAACTGCTGGCGCTGGCCGGGCTGGCGCCGGACGCCGCGGCGGGCCGCGCGATGGCCGACCGCTCCATCGCCAGCGGTGAAGCGGCGGAGCGCTTCGCCCGCATGGTGGCGGCGCTGGGCGGGCCGGCCGACCTGCTGGAGCAGCCCGACCGCCATCTGGAACGCGCGCCCATCGTCCGCCCGCTGTTCGCCGAACAAGCTGGCTTCGTCGGCGCCATCGACACCCGCGGGGTCGGCATGGCGGTGGTTGCGCTGGGTGGCGGCCGGACCAAAACGACCGATGCCATCGACTTCGCCGTCGGCTTCGACGCGGTGGCCGGGTTGGGCGACGCGGTGGGACCGGGCGACCGTCCGCTGGCGATCCTGCACGCCCGCAGCGAGGCCCAGGCCGACGAGGCGGAACGCCGCCTGCGCGCGTCGGTCACGGTGACGGACACGGCGCCCGCGCGCGGGCCGCTGATCGCGAAGCGTCTGGGGTGAGGTGCACTTAACTCCTTCTCCCCCCTGGAGAGAAGGTCGGGATGAGGGGGGTCGGCGTAGCCGAAGAGAGCCACGAAGCGGATCCCCCTCACCCTAACCCTCTCCCCGGGGGGGAGAGGGGATCCGGGATGTGAGACAGGACCCTACCGCCGGAACAGGAACTCGCGGCCGACCTTCACGCGGCGCTCGCCGTCATACTCGATGATGTCGGCGGTCGCGTAGGTCTCGGTCCAGCGTTCGGGCAGGTAGCTGCCAGTGCCGATGATGTCCACCGGCGCGTTGGCTTCCGCCATCAGCCGGCACTTGGCCGGGCCGAAGCCGCTGCTGGCGACGATCTTCACCGCCGGGAAGCCGGCATCGTCCAGCCGTTCGCGAACGTAATGGATCGCCGCCGCCGACACGCCGGTGCCGATCAGGTAGCGCAGCTGCGTCTCGTCGCGATAGCCGCGGATGGCGTGCGGCGCATGTCGCTCCAGCACGGCGTAGGAGCCGGGCGGGTCCAGCCCCTCGACGAAGCGGCCGCCGGGGGTGTCGAGCCGCAGCGACAGCTTGCCCTGGGCGGCCAGTTGCGGGAAGCGGCGGCAGACCTCCAGCCCGTCGGTGATCTCGCGGCCGAAATAATCGACCAGCACGGTCAGGCCCAGGTCGGGGAAGGTCTCGTGGAACATCTCCGCCGCGCGCACGGTCGATCCGGCATAGCCGATCAGGGCGTGCGGCATGGTGCCCATGCCCTTCTCCTGACCGAAATAGGGGGCGGTGGCGTCGGTGGCGTTGCCGATGAAGCCCTTGGCGCCGACCTTGCGCTTCGCCCGGTCGGATCCGACGGAAGCGGCATAGGCCATCATCTCCGCCATCTCCGTCCCGGCACAGTGACGGGCGTCCATGGCGAGGAAGGCGACCTTCGGCAGGTCGGCGCACATGGTGAAGGCATTGTAGGCGGCGACGCTGGCCGGACCCAGCTTCTGCAACAGGATCGTCTCGCAATCGACCAGATGGTAGAAGGAGCCGGTGATGTACATGATCGGCTCGCCGGCGCCGACCCATTTGCCCTCGGGGTAGTTCAGCTCGATCTGGAAGCCGGTGTTGCGTTCGCGCGCCACCGCCTCCAGCCACTCCACCGCAAGGCGCGGGGCGCAGACCACGGGACGCCGCATGAAGATGGCATAGGTCACGGTCTTGTCGCCGAACTTGCCCACCGCTTCCTTCGTGCGGCGGAAATAGGTGTCCGTCCAGTCGGGAACCGAGGCGGAGGGCGGGAGAAGAGCCGTCGGCCCATGTCCGGCCTTCCGGCTGCCGGCCGCTTGGTTGCCAGCTGAACGGTTGTCGGTGTCGCTCATACCCGTCACCCTCGCCTTTCGCCCCTGTCTGCACATGGCTCTGCACATGGTTCCACGCATCGGTCTGCGCATGGCGTTGCAGTGCTTCGTCGTCATGGTCCGGCCCCCGGACAGGGCAGCCGGCCGGTTGTGTTGGTATCCCAGCATTATACGTCCCGGCCGGACGGGGGAAGAGGCTTCCCATCCGGCCAACCCGTGGTGGATGGCTGCGTTGCATTTTCTGCGGGAAGCAGGATTGCGGCCGTCATTGAATACATCGACTGCCGCCGAAGGCTACACCGCAAGTCCGCAGTCGAAATCCGGCCGTCCTTCGACAATCAAAGGAAAAATCCACTAAAATACCTTTATTTGACCTACCACTTCCGCGCTTTTAAGGTTTCACGCACCGGTTCGTCGGCAACATCCAGGCAGAGCGGAATGAGCAAGGCAGCAATGTCCGCGGAATTGGAATTCGCCGAATCCAACCGGAGCGGCCTGCCCTCCTTCGATGGCACCGGGAACCGGATCGTCCTGGCCTTGCTGGGTCTGATGCTCGCCTTTGCCGGCGCCGGGGTCGGCGGTGTGCTGCTGCTGCGTCCGGCCCCCGCCCAGGGCGCCCATCCTCCGGCGCGGGTCGAGCTTTCGCCAGCCGTCTATGCCGCCCTGCCCACTTTGACCATCACGCTGAACGACGGCCGCCGCCTGCAGGAATTGCGGCTGCGTGCCGTGCTGGAATTCGATCCGGCAACCCCGATGGAGGCGGTGACGCCCCACCTGCCGCGCATCGCCGATGCCATGGGCCGGCGCCTGCTGGAGGTCGATCCGGCCGAACTGCGCGGGGCCGACGGGCAGGTCTACATCAAGGACGCGCTGCGCTACGTCGCCAACAAGACCATGCGCCCGCTGAAGCTTCGACAAGTCCTGATCCAGGACATGCTGCTGCGCTGAGGGCGCGCTTCCCAACACCCCGCACCTCCCCATATGCTGCCGGTCCACAGTGAACAGGCCCCCCGACCGTTCGCAGGAACCGTCCGGGGGAATTGTTTGCAGGATCAGGGTCCAGTTGCGGAAGGAGACGGCCGTGGCCGAGTTCGATTTCGACCTCTTCACCATCGGGGCGGGGTCCGGCGGCGTCGCCGCCAGCCGGCGCGCTGCGTCCTATGGCGCCAAGGTGGCGATCTGCGAAGGCAGCCGCGTCGGCGGCACCTGCGTGATCCGTGGCTGCGTGCCGAAGAAGCTGCTGGTCTACGCCGCCCAGTTCCGCGACGGCTTCGAGGACTCCGCCGGCTATGGCTGGAGCGCGCCGATGCCGTCCTTCGACTGGGAAACGCTGATCGCGCGCAAGGACAGCGAGATCGACCGGTTGAACGGCATCTACATCAATATGCTGAAGAATTCCGGCGTCACCCTGTATGAGGGGTTCGGCCGGATCGTCGACCGCCATACGGTGGAGGTCGACGGCAAGCGCTACACCGCCCGCAACATCCTGATCGCCACCGGCGGCTGGCCGACGCTGCCGCAGGTGGAGGGGATGGAGCATGCCGTGACCTCCAACGAGGCGCTGCATCTGGAAACGCTTCCCCACTCCGTCCTGATCGTCGGGGGCGGCTACATCGCGGTGGAGTTCGCCAGCATCTTCCGCGGTCTGGGTGCGGAAGTGACTCTGATGATCCGCGGCGACGATCTGCTGAACGGTTTCGACGACGACATCCGCGTCGCCCTGGCGCAAGAAATGAGCAAGCGCGGCATCAACATCATCTCGCGCTGCAAGCCGGCGAAGCTCGAAAAGGGCCCCGGCGGCTATACCCTGACCGACCATATGGGCCGTGAACATTCCGCCGGTCTGGTGATGGCCGCCACCGGCCGCCGGCCGAACACGAAAAATCTGGGCCTGGAAGAGGTCGGCATTGCCCTGGACGAGGCCGGTGCGATCCCGGTCGACGAGTGGTCGCGCACCTCCGTCGACAACATATATGCCATCGGCGACGTCACCGACCGCATGGCGCTGACCCCCATCGCCATCGCCGAGGGCCGCGCCCTGGCCGAGACGCTGTTCAACGACAACCCGATGCACATCGGTTACGACAATGTGCCGACCGGTGTGTTCTCCCTGCCGCCGCTGGGCACCGTCGGCCTGACCGAGATGCAGGCACGGGAGAAGTACGCGAAGGTCGACATCTACAAGGCCGGCTTCCGTCCGATGAAGCACACCCTGTCCGGCCGCGACGAGCGGGTGCTGATGAAGCTGGTGGTGGACGGCGAAAGCCAGCGCGTGCTGGGCTGCCACATGATGGGCATGGACGCGCCCGAGATGATGCAGGCGCTGGCAATCGCGCTGAACTGCGGTGCCACCAAGCGCGATTTCGACCGCACCATCGCGCTTCATCCCTCCACCGCGGAGGAATTCGTGCTGATGCGCGAGAAGGCGGAGCCGGAAAAGAAAATCTGAGCGGACAGCCTTGCCGCAAGGCAGCGGCAAACCGTCCGCAACGGGGCCATGAGTGGAGTCCTCCGCTCATGGCACCCGGTGCATGCCAATAAGGACCGGAAATCCCTGGACCTTGACCGATTGTGGTACCTACCATGGCGGCACGAACAATTTTTCCAGGGAATGGCTCCAAACATGCGTGGAATTTTTGCAGCGGCTGCCTGCGTTGCGGCGTTCGCCTCGGTCGGTGCGGCTCAGGCCCAGACCAAGATCGGCGTGTGGGACGTCAAGATCGACAAGGACTGCGCCATCACGCAGGAGTGGAAGACGGACTCGAAGGACACCGCGACCATCGCCCTGGCCTATACCAACAAGGGCCAAGCGATGGTTCTGATCTTCGGCGATTCGGCCTGGAAGCTGAAGGAGAAGGAAGATCTCTCGATCTCCCTGTCGGTCGACAAGAAGTGGAGCGACAAGGTTCCGGGTGCCGCCATCGACAAGACGATGGCCGTCGTCGGCATCCCGGCGACCTCCAAGGCGATCGACGCCCTGATGAACGGCCGCGAGCTTTACATGGAGATCGACGGCAAGGGCGACGATTACGCCTACACCTATTACCTCGACGACACCCGCAAGGCTATTTCTGCCCTGGAAGCCTGCCGCGCCCAGGCGCAGTAAGGTTTCCGCCGACACAGGCCGGTGTCTTCGGACACCGGTCGGCAAGGACGCCCACCCGGATGTGAAATCCGGCGTGGGCGTTTTGCTTCACGATCATGGCCTATACGGGCTTCCTCTATACGGAAGGCAATCGTTCCCGCCGCCATTGTGATCCATCCGGCATAGCACTCCGAAACAGGCATTCTTCCTGGAACGCTTCTAAAAATCCTGGGTTGAGGACATGAAGCGATCCGGTCCGGACCCGGTCGCCCCGATCCGCGGCCCCTGCAAGGCGGGCCATCTGACCCAGGAGGAATTCCTCGCATGTTCATGCACAACAAAAAGCTCATGTACACGGTCCGCGTGTCCGAGCCGAATCCGGTGCTCGCCAGCCTGATGCTTGAACAGTTCGGCGGCCCACAGGGCGAGTTGGCCGCGGCCATGCGCTATTTCACGCAGGGTCTGGCCGATGAGGATCCGGGCCGCAAGGACCTGCTGATCGACATCGCGACCGAGGAATTGAGCCACCTTGAAATCATCGGGTCCATCGTGGCGATGCTGACCAAGGGCGCCAAGGGCAAGCTGGCCGAGGGTGCGGAGGCGACCGCCGACCTGTACGCCAACATCACCCAGGGCAATGGCAGCCACACCCTGTCGCTGCTGTATGGCGGCGGTCCGGCCCTGGTGAATTCGGCCGGGCATCTGTGGACAGGCGGCTATATCGACAGCATCGGCGAACCGACGGCCGATCTGCGCTCCAACGTCGCGGCGGAAGCGCGCGCGAAGATCATCTACGAGCGCCTGATCAACGTCACCGACGATCCGGGCGTGAAGGATGCACTGGGCTTCCTGATGACCCGCGAGATCGCCCACCAGAAGAGCTTCGAAAAGGCGCTCTACGCCATCGACAACAACTTCCCGCCGGGCAAACTGCCGGGCAAACCGGAATACACCGACAAGTATTACAACACCAGCCAGGGCGAGGGCGACATGCGCGGCCCCTGGAACCAGGGCGCCCAGTGGGAGTTCGTGGACGTCAAGATGGGCGACGCCCCGGTCAACGGCGGCGACGGCAACCCGACGGTCAAGCTCGCCGCGTCGGAACTGGCGGCAGTCAATGCCGTGGCCGCCCGCACCATGTCGAAGCCGGACTCCGATCCGCTAACCGGCGCCGACCTGGGCGCCGGGCCGGGCGCTGGCAAGACCAAGAGCACCACCTGAGGCTAATGGCGGAGGCTGATAACAGGCTCCTCCGGCATCGCCGTCCCCGTCACTGTGCGGGGACGGCGGCCTCTTGCTCGCGCCTGTGCAGGCCCATCAGCCAGATCAGCAGGCACAGGGCCGGAATGGCGCCGGCCATCGACAGCAGGAAAAAGCTGACCCAGTCCATCCGCTCCGCCAGCCAGCCCGACGAGGCGCCGAACAGGTCGCCGCCCAGCTTGTACAGGCTGGACAGCAGCGCATACTGGGTCGCCGTGTAGGCGACGTTGCACAGGCTGGACAGATAGGCGACGAAGGCCGAGGTGGCGATGCCGCCGCAGACATTCTCCACCGCCACGGTGACCGCCAGCATCGACACGTCGTTGCCGCTCCAGGCCAGCAGGACATAGCCGAAGTTCGACACCATCTGCAGGATGCCGCCGATCATCAGGCCGCGCAGTACGCCGACCTTCCCCACCAGCAAGCCGCCCAGCAGGCCGCCGGCGATGGTCGCCCACAGGCCGAACAGCTTGCTGACGTTGGCGATCTCCACCTTGGTGAAGCCCAGGCTGATGTAGAAGGTCGAGGACATCTGGCCGGCCAGAACCTCCCCCAGCTTGTAGCTGGCGATGAAGGCCAGGATCACCACCCAGCCGCGCCGCTCCGTGAACTGGGCGAAGGGCGCCACCACCGCACCATAGATCCAGGCGAGAAGCACGGCGCTGCGGCCCGACAGATGCGGCCGGCGGCCCAGCCATTCGGCGATCAGTTTTTCGCGGGCGTTCGGCGGCGGCTCCTTCGGTTCGCGGCACAGCAGGACGGTCGCCATGCCGACCAGGACCAGCCCGGCCATCACCTCGTAGGCCGTGCGCCAGCCGTGGAATTGCGCGATGTAGAGGGCGCCCGCCCCCGCCGCCATCATGCCGAAGCGATAGCCCAGCACCAGAACCGCCGCACCGGCGGCCTGCTGGTTCTCCTCCAGCACCTCGACGCGATAGGCATCGACCACGATGTCCTGGCTGGCCGAGCAGAAGGCGACCAGCACCGCGCACATGGCGGTCCACCACAGATCCTGCCCCGGATCGGTGGTCCCAAGCCCCAGCAATGCCGCGATCAGCGCCGCCTGCGCCGTCAGCGCCCAGCCGCGACGACGCCCGAACAACCGCGTCATCACCGGCAGGCGCAGCCGGTCGATCAGCGGCGCCCACAGGAATTTCAGCGCATAGGGCATGGTGACCAGCGCGAACAGCCCGATGTTGGTCCGGCTGACGCCCTGCTCGGTCAGCCAGACATTCAGCGTGGCGCCGGTCAGCGCCAGCGGCAGCCCTTCGGAGAAACCGAGGAACAGGATCGCCAGCACGCGCGGGTCGCGGTAGACCGCCAGGGCCTGCCCCCAGGAGGACAGGCGCGTTGTCCGCCAGGATGTCGGTTTCACCGGGAAGGCTCCTCTCGGGGGATGGTCCATTGCCCCCGATGTATAAAGGCCGCGGGCATCCGCCGCCAGCGGCCCCTGCCGATCCGGTCCCTGCCCATCGGGCAGGAGCACGAGGGTCCGACGCGAATTTCCTTTCATCTGAAATCACCCCCGGTGGCAGGCGGCCTATGCCCGCGGCACAGCATTGCCGGCAAGGGAGCCGAAACTATGGAAAAGTTTCCTCGAGTCGCGCTATAGAGTACCTCCCACGGGTTCAGCCGCCGGTCGTTCGCCGCCCGCCCGGCCCCCGTTCCGCAATCGTCAAGGAAGAGCAGGCGCGTCATGGTCGAGCGTTGGACACCCGCCAGTTGGAGGACGAAACCGGCGAAGCAGTTGCCGACTTATCCCGACCTGTCCAAGGTCGAGGCGGTCGAACAGCGCCTGTCCTCCTATCCGCCGCTCGTCTTTGCCGGCGAGGCCCGCCGTCTGAAGGCCAAGCTGGCCGAGGCCGCCGCCGGCCAGGCCTTCCTGCTGCAGGGCGGCGATTGCGCCGAGAGCTTCGCCGAGTTCCACCCCAACAACATCCGCGACACCTTCCGCGTCCTGCTGCAGATGGCCGTGGTGCTGACCTTCGGCGCCTCGATCCCGGTCATCAAGGTGGGCCGCATGGCCGGCCAGTTCGCCAAGCCGCGCTCGGCCGACATGGAGACCATCGACGGGGTGGACCTGCCGTCCTACCGCGGCGACATCGTCAACGGCTTCGACTTCACCAGCGACGCCCGCGTTCCCGATCCGGAGCGCATGATGCAGGCCTACACCCAGGCCGCCGCGACGCTGAACCTGCTGCGCGCCTTCGCCCAGGGCGGCTATGCCGACCTGCACAAGGTCCATCAGTGGACGCTGAGCTTCGTCGAGAAGTCGCCGGCCGGCGAGCATTTCCAGGAGCTGGCCACCCGGCTCGACGAGACGCTGGCCTTCATGGCCGCGTGCGGCATCACCGCGGAGACCACCCCGCAGATCCGCGAGACCGACTTCTTCACCAGCCATGAGGCGCTGCTGCTGCCGTTCGAGCAGGCGCTGACCCGCGTCGACAGCACCACCGGCGACTGGTACGACGTGTCGGCCCACATGCTGTGGATCGGCGACCGCACCCGCCAGCCCGACGGCGCCCATGTCGAGTTCCTGCGCGGGGTGAAGAACCCCATCGGCCTGAAGTGCGGCCCGACCACCGACCCGGACGAGTTGATCCGCCTGATCGACATCCTGAACCCGACCAACGAGGCCGGGCGCCTGACGCTGATCGTGCGCATGGGCTCCGACAAGGTGGCGGAGAAGTTCCCGCCGCTGCTGCGCAAGGTCCAGCGCGAAGGCCGCACGGTGGTGTGGTCCTGCGACCCGATGCACGGCAACACGATCAAGTCGACCACCGGCTACAAGACCCGCCCCGTCGAGCGGGTTCTGGCCGAGGCCAGAGGCTTCTTCGAGGTGCATCAGGCCGAGGGCACCCATGCCGGCGGCGTGCATTTCGAGCTGACCGGCCAGGACGTGACGGAGTGCACGGGCGGCGCCCAGGCGATCACCGATCACAATCTGGCCCTGCGCTACCACACCGCCTGCGATCCGCGCCTGAACGCCAGCCAGTCGCTGGAACTGGCGTTCCTGCTGTCGGAGAAGCTGAAGGAAGGCCGCCAGTCCCGCGAGGCCCGGCGCCGCGCCGCGGTGGCGGCTGAGTAAGCATCGTTTCGGCAAAAAGAAAAGGGGGCGTTTCCGCCCCCTTTTTTCATGTCCCGATTACCGTTCGATTTCCTTGTTCCAGCGCTGGTTCCAATCCGGGCGCTTCTCGTTGATGACGTCCCAGTCCACCGTGACGGCGTTCTTCATGTAGCCCTGGAACTTGTTCATCTCGTCGGCGACGTCGGCCGGCGCGGTGACCTTGGTGTTGGACGGGATCTGCGCGCCGTACTGCAGGGCGGCGAGCTGCGCCTCCGGCCCGAGCAGGTAGGCGGCCAGCTTCTGCGCGGCCTCGTTGTCCGGGTTCTTGGCGACGACGCACTCGCCGACCATAAGGACGACCGAGCCTTCCTTGGGCTGGGCGTATTCCACCGGAATGCCCTTGGCCTTCAGGCTGCCGACGCCGGTCGGGGTCAGCGGGAAGATGGCCGCCTCGTTGGTCTGCACCATCTCGGCGATCTTGGCCGAGCTGGGGATGTATTCCAGCACGTTCGGGCCGATGGTCTTGCGCCAGGTGGTGAAGCCCGGATCGACATTGCCCTCGGTGCCGCCCTTGATGCGGTTGTACATCAGGAAGGCGTGCAGGCCGAAGGAGCTGCTGGCGGCCGACTGGACGACGATCTTGCCCTTGTACTTGGGATCAGCCAGATCCATCCAGCTGGTCGGCGGCGCCCAGCCCTTCTCGTCGAACATCGCCTTGTTATAGGCGAGACCGGTCATGCCCATGTTGACGCCGACCGCCATGTCGCCCTTCAGGCGCGCGGACTGGTAGACGTCGTTCAGCACCGGCGAGCTGTCCATCTTCTGGCACAGGCCCATGCCGATGGCGCGGTACATCAGCCCGTCGTCCAGGAAGACGACGTGCATCTGCGGATTGTCCTTCTGGGCCTGCAGCTTGGCCAGGATGTCGGACGAGGTGCCGGGAACGACCACCACCTTGATGCCGGTCGCCTTCTCGAAGGCGGGGAAGACATGCTCGGTGTAGGTCTTCTCCATCGTGCCGCCGTTCATGCCGATGTAGACCGTCTTGGTCTGGGCGGCGGCGGGGGTGGAGAGGGCGGCGGCGGCCGTGATGGCAACCGTGGCGAGACCGGTGAGCGACAGGGAACGCAAGGTGGGCATGCACGTCCTCCAAGGGGCCAAGGGATGGGATCTTAAGCGGTCGGTGTGAAGCGGTCGATGCGGAAGGGCTCCAGCGGCATCGGCGTCCCGCCGGTCGTGACCAGTTCGGCCAGCGTCTGGCCGACGCCGGGGCCGATCTGGAAACCGGCGCCGGAGAAGCCGAAGGCGTGGAACAGGCCGGGCGTGGTGCGGCTGGGGCCGACGATCGGGTTGCGGTCGGGCGTGTAACCCTCCACCCCGGTCCAGCAGCGGATGACGTGGGCGTGGCGCAGCTGCGGGAACAGCTCCGCCGCGTCGCGCATCAGGGTCAGCACGGCGTCGCGCTGCGGCCGGGCGCGGTCGGCATCCAGCGCGAAGCCGCGCCCGCCGCCGACCACCATGTTGCCGCGCGGCACCTGCCGGCCATAGACGCCGCCGCCCTCCACCCCGATGTTGACGTCGAGGAAACGGGGCAGCGGCTCCGTCACCGCCATGTTGGGATGGAGCGATTCCAGCGGCACCGGCTCGCCGAAGGCTTCCGCCACCCGCCGGGACCAGGCTCCGGCGGTGTTCAGCAGGAAGCGGGCGCGCACCTCCAGAACGTCGCCGCTGAGCAGGACGAAGCGGTCGCCGTCCTTCTCGACCCGGTCGACCGGCGTCTGTTCGCGCACCACCGCACCCAGCCTGGCAGCGGCACGGGCGAAGGCGGGGGAGACGAGGCGCGGGTTGGCGTGACCGTCCTCCGGACAGAGCGAGCCGCCGATGGCCCGGTCGCCCAGCGCCGGCCAACGGCGGCGGAACTCCTCGCCCGTGACGATCTCCAGCCCGAGACCGAAACCCTGGCTGCGCTCGCGGTAGTCGATCAGGGAGGCAAGATCGGGTTCGCTGCGCGCCAGCTTCAGATGGCCGGAGCGGATATATTCGGCGTCGGTGCCCAGCAGCTCCGGTAGGCGGCCCCAGATGGCGTGGGCGCGCTGGGACAGCGGCAGTTGCTCCAGTGGGCGGCCCTGCCGGCGCACGCCGCCGAAATTGACGCCGCTGGCCTTGGCGCCGCACCAGTCGCGTTCCAGCAGCGTCACCGACAGGCCGGCCTGCCGCAGGAACAGCGCCGCCGACCCGCCGACGATCCCACCGCCGACGATGGCGACATCGCACTCGATCCGTTCCCGCATCACGCGACCTCCCGCCGCTCGGCACCGGCGGAGACCGGCAGCGGCTTGATCGGCGGCTGCGCCCGCAGGCGCCCCACCCCATCCGGCCCGGTGCCGAGCGTGCGGGACAGCAGCTCCACCGTGGTGGCGCTGCACATGCGGCCCTGGCAGCGGCCCATGCCGGCACGGGTCAGCGCCTTGGCGCGGTTCATCTCGCGGGCCTGTCCGCTGCGGGCGACCTCGCGCACCGCACCGGCGGTAATGCCTTCGCAGCGGCAGATCATCGTGTCGTCGGCAATCGCGTCGGCCCAGTCCGCCGGGAAGGGGAAGGCGGCCGACAGGCTGCGGCGGAAGGCGGCGATGCGGGCGAGCCGGCCGTCCAGCTCCTTGACCCTTGCGGCTTCGACCGGCAGCCCGCGATCCTCCAGCAGGGCCAGCGCCGCGCGCTCGCCCGCCAGTTCCGCCGCGTCGGCACCGGCAATGCCGCTGCCATCGCCGGCCAGATAGACGCCAGCAACCGAGCTGCGCCCTGCCCCGTCCCGCTCCGGCAGCCAGGCCCGGTCGGCCTCGTCGAAGCGGAAGCGGCAGCCGGCGAGGTCGGCCAGCTGGGTTTCCGACCGCAGACCAAGCCCGAAGGCGACGGCGTCGCAGGAGGTGCGCCGTTCCTGCCCACGGGCATCGCGCCAGACCAGCGCATCGACCCGCTCCGCACCCTCGGCACGCACCGGACGGACGCCGTTGTGGATCGGCACGCCGTGGGCGCGCAGCCAGCCGACGAACAGCAGCCCCTTCGCCAGCGTCGCCGGGTCGCGCAGCATGCCGGCGGTGGCGCGGGCCTGGGCGGCGAAGGGCGTGGTGTCGAACACCCCCGCCACCTCGACGCCTGCCTTCAGATACTGGTAAGCGACCAGATAGAGCAGCGGCCCGGTGCCGAGGAAGGCCACCCGCCGGCCGACGGCGCAGCCCTGGAACTTCAGCGCGACCTGCGACCCGCCGAGCGTGAAGACGCCGGGCAGGGTCCAGCCGGGGAAGGGCAGCACGCGGTCGGTGGCGCCCGTCGCCAGGATCAGATGGCTGAAGGGCAGAGTCTCGCTCGCCCCATCGCTCAGCAGGTCGAGCGCGCCTGCCTCGCAGTTCCACACCAGCGTGCGTGGACGGTAGTCGACCCGGTCGCGGATCGCCGCCATGGCACGGTGAACCGCGTCGGCCTTACCGGCCTCGAACCCATACAGCGCGCTTTTCGGCCGGGTGAAGCCGCCATCCGGAGGCTGGCGGTAGATCTGGCCGCCCCAGCGCGCCGCCTCGTCGACCACCACCGGGCGCAGGCCGGCGGCGACCAGCCGTTCCGCCGCGCGGATGCCGGCCGGGCCGGCGCCGACGATGACGGGAGGGAGAAGAGATTCGCTCACTGCGTCCACTCCCCGCCGCTCACGAGGCGCATGCCGTCGGCGATGAAGGTGCCGCAGGCGCGCAGCCGCTCGCCCTCCTCCGTCCGCACCCAGCAATCCTGGCAGGCGCCCATCATGCAGAAGCCGGCGCGCGGGGTGTCGGCGAATTCCGTCCGGCGCAGCCGGTCGCCGTTGGTGAGCATGGCCGTCAGGATGGTGTCGCCCTCGAGCGCCTCCACCGGACGCCCGTCGAGGGTGAAGCGGACCACGCGCCGGCCCTGTTCGGCCACACGCTGCAGCAAAGCCATGATGACTGGTCTCCGAGGAGAGGACGGCCGGAGCGGACGCTCAGTGCTGGCCGACCAGGATGCGGTCCAACCCATAGACACGGTCGAGCAGAAGCACGGCGACCGCGGTGATGCCGATGATCAGCGCCGAAACCGCCGCCATCATCGGGTCGATGGATTCGGTGGCGTACATGTACATCCGCACCGGCAGCGTCACCGTGGACGGCGAGGTGATGAAGATGGACATGGTCAGCTCGTCGAAGCTGTTGATGAAGGCGATCAGCCAGCCGCCGGTGACGCCGGGCAGGATCATCGGCAGAGTGACGCGGCGGAACACGGTGGCCTCGCTGGCGCCGAGCGAGAAGGCGGCCTGTTCCACGCTACGGTCGAAGCCGGAGATGGCGGCGATCAGCAGGCGCATCACATAGGGGGTGACGATCACCATATGCGCCGCCACCAGCCAGCCGAAGCTGCCCGCGGCGCCGACGACGGCGAACAGCCGCAGCATGGCGACGCCCAGCACCAGATGCGGGATGATCAGCGGCGACAGGAACAGCGCATTGAGGAAGCCGCGGCCGGGGAACTCCCAGCGCGTGATGGCGAGCGAGGCCGGCACCGCCAGCGCCACCGCCAGCGTCGCCGACAGCACGGCGAGCCACAGGCTGTTCCAGAAAGACTGGACGAAGTCCGGATGGTGGAACACCGCCTCGAACCAGCGCAGCGAAAAGCCCCTGGTCGGCAGCGACAGGGTGTTTTCCGGCGTGAAGGCGACGAGGCAGACGATCACCAGCGGCGCCAGCATGAAGATGACGACGAGAGTGTGAAAGAACAGGGCGGCGGGTCCGTTGCGGGTCATGGCGTCCTCACCCCAGCCGGCGGCGGTAGTGGCCTTCCACCATGCGGTGGTAGGTCAGCATGATGATCAGGTTGGCGGCGAGCAGGATGACGGCGACCGCCGCCCCCATCGGCCAGTTGAGGTCGCTGAGATACTGGTCGTAGACCACGGTCGCGACCATCTTCAGCCGCCGTCCGCCGAGCAACCCTGGGATGGCGAAGGCGCTGGCGCTGAGGCCGAAGACGATCAGGCTTCCAGACAGGATGCCAGGCAGGACCTGCGGCGCCACCACGCGGACAATGGCCGTGGCGCGCGAGGCGCCGAAGGACAGCGCCGCCTGCTCCACCGCCGGGTCCAGTTTCTGCAAGGAGGTCCAGACCGGGATGACCATGAAGGGCAGCATGACGTGGACCAGGGCCACCACCACCGTGCCCTCGCTGTAGAGCAGCTTCATCCGGCCGATGCCGAGCGCGATCAGCGCCCCGTTGACCGGCCCCTCCGGCCCCAGCAGCATGCTCCAGCCGAAGGCGCGGACGACGACCGACACCAGCAGCGGCGCCAGGATCACCAGCAGGAAGATGGAGCGCCAGGGATTGCTCATCCGGCTGAGGATGTAGGCTTCCGGCACGCCGATCACCACGCAGATGGCGGTCGCCAGCGCCGAGATCCGGAAGGTGCGCAGGAAGATTTCCAGGTAATACTCGTCGGTCACCACCGCCAGATAATGCTCCAGCGTGAAGCCGCCGGTGCGCCCGGTCGCATAGTCGAACTGGTTGAAGGACAGCAGCGCCGTCAGGAACAGCGGGGTCAGCACCAGTGCTGCGAACAGCAGCGCCGCCGGGCCCGACAGGAACAGCGGGGCGGTCGGGAACCGGCGTTCCGGCGTCTCCTCACCCGGCGAGGCCGGGGCGGCATCGGGAAGGGTTGCGCTCATCCCGTCACCTCAAGGGCAACATCCGGCGCCTCCGCCATGGCGCCGCGATGGACGCGGACGACCGACGGCGACCATTCCAGCCCGACCGGGGCGCCCTGCTCCGCCGGGGTGGAGCCATCGTTCGGCGTCACCACCATCAGCGTGCCGAGCGGCCCGTCGATGTGATAGAGCCACTGGCTGCCCAGGAAGAAACGGTCGGCGACGCGGCCGGTCAGCAGCCCGCCCGCCGGTGCTGCCAGATGCAGCTTTTCCGGACGGATGCACAGCGTCACCGTCTCGCCCACCGACAGGCCGGGGGTTTCCACCGGCACGGCGATGCCGGCCAGCGACACCGTGGCGCCGGCGCCGGTCGCGGTGACGACCTTGCCCGGCAACAGGTTGGTTTTGCCGACGAAACGGGAGATGAATTCCGTCTCCGGATGCTCGTAGATGCGGTAGGGCTGGTCGATCTGGGTGATGCGCCCGGCCTCCATCACCACGACGCGGTCGCTGATCGAGAAGGCTTCCGCCTGGTCGTGGGTGACCATGACCGTGGTGGTGCCGACCTTGCGCTGGATCTCGCGCAGTTCGAACTGCATCGCCTCGCGCAGCTTGGCGTCCAGGTTCGACAGCGGCTCGTCCAGCAGCAGGACCGGCGGACGGATGACGAGCGCGCGGGCCAGCGCCACGCGCTGCCGCTGGCCGCCCGACAGCTCGCGCGGGTAACGCTTGGCGTAGGGGGAGAGGTGGACCAGCGACAGCGCCTCTTCCACCCGCGGCTTGCGCTCGCCCTTGGGCACGCGCTGCATCTCCAGGCCGAAGCTGACATTGTCGAACACGGTCATGTGCGGGAACAGCGCGTAGCTCTGGAACACGATGCCCAGCCCGCGGCTGTTCGCCTTGGCCCGCGTGATGTCGCGCCCGTCCAGCCGGATGGTGCCGGCCGACGGTTCGACGAAACCGGCGATCATCTGAAGGGTCGTGGTCTTGCCGCAGCCCGAAGGCCCGAGCAGCGAGACGAATTCGCCCTTCTCCACCGACAGCGACACGTCGCCGACCGCGGTCAGCGGGCCGTAACGCTTGGTGATGTTTTTCAATTCGAGGAACGACACGGGGGGAATTCTCCCTCTTGCGACAATTGGCCTCGGTCTCCGGGCCTCACCTGTTGCCTGAATGGTTCCGCCGCACCCCCTGTCGCGTCAATCCGCTTTTTCCACCAACAGAAAAGATTTTGCAAAAGCTTCCGATATACGGAATAGATGGGGCGGCCAACATCACCGATTTTCAGAACGGAGCCAAACATGACCGCCGACCTCCGCCGCAGGGCAAAAGGGAGTGCGGGTGTCGAGAGCGCCGGCGCCGAAACTGCCGGCAGCGACGAGGCGGGCAGCAAGTCCAGCCTGCAACGCGGGCTGGCGATCCTGCGCCTGCTGGCCTCCTCCAACGAGGCGGGGGCGCGGCTGACCGACATCTCCCGCGCGCTCGACCTCACCCCGCCGACCGTCCACCGCCTGCTGAAGATCCTGGTGGAAGAGGGGATGGCGGAGGCGGACAAGGCGACCAAGCGCTACCGGCTGGGCATCGACCTGTTCGGGCTGGCGGCGCAGGCCGGCAACCCGAACAACCTGCGCGACATCTGCCGGCCGATCCTGCTGCGCCTGTCGGCGACCCTGCGCGACACCATCTTCCTGCTGGTGCGCAGCGGCTTCGATGCGGTGTGCCTGGACCGCAGCGAGGGGCCCTTCCCCATCCGCTCCTTCACCGGCGACATCGGCGGCCGGGTGACGCTGGGCGTCGGTCAGGGCAGCCTCGCCATCATGGCGTTCCTGCATGCGGAGGAGCGGGAGGAGGTCATCCGCTTCAACCTGCCGCGCATGCAGGGCGTCGGCATCATCGACGAGGTCTATCTGCGCACGGAAATCGCGCGGGTGCGCGATCTCGGTTATGCCAGCCGGTCCACCGGCCTGCTCCCCGGCATGTCGGGCGTGGCGGTTCCGGTGCTGGACCGCGACGGCTACGCCGTGGCGGCGCTCAGCGTCGGCACGATCAGCGAGCGTCTGAACGAGGAACGGCTGCCGGTGGTGGTCGACATCCTGAAACGCGAATCCGCTGCGATCAGCCGCCAGTTGAACCCCTTCGACCCCGTCCTGCGCCGTCCCGCCGCGATCCTGGGCGGCGGCCCGGCATGAAGGGCGTGAAGAAGGCCGATTTGCCGACCAAGACCTGCCCGGTCTGCAACCGTCCTTTCACTTGGCGGAAGAAATGGGAGCGGGTGTGGGACGAGGTGAAATACTGCTCCGACCGCTGCCGCGGCGACGCCCGCAAGCGCGAGGGCGCACGGCAGGACGACGCGCCGCGATCCTGACCGGATCGTCAGGAAGATTTGCCCTTTATTCAATCACATGCCAGCATTCTGACCAGCCGGAGGCATCTGCCTGCGAGATGGGCGGCGCTCCCGGCCGATGGCATTTCCGTTGCATTCGAAATGGCGGCCGCACGGGTCCATGGATTTACGGGCACATTCCCGAGTATTCATGAGCTTGGCGGCTCGGCCATACTGCCGCCGGTAACGGCGGCCAACGATACGCGACCAACGATACTCAGCGACGAAGGGGACTTATGATGTCGGTTCGGGGGATGGGGGATCGGGCGATGAACGTCTTTGGGAAGGCGGCCGGGGGTATGACGCGCCGTGCGGTGCTGTGCGGTGTGGCCGCGGTTGCCTTCGCGGCGACGGCCGGCGGCTCCCTGCCGGCATTTGCGCAAAGCAAGGTGAAGGTCGCCGGCGTCTACACCGTGCCGATCGAGCAGCAGTGGGTCAGCCGCATCCATGTCGCGCTGAAGGCCGCCGCCGACCGCGGCGACATCGAGTATGTCTGGGCCGAGTCGGTCGCCAACACCGATTATGAGCGCGTGATGCGCCAGTATGCCGAAGCCGGCCAGCAGCTGGTCTTCGGCGAGGTGTTCGGGGTGGAGCGCGCCGCCCGCGCCGTCGCCAAGGACTATCCGAAGACCGCCTTCGTCATGGGCTCCAGCTTCAAGCCGCAGGAGCCGAACTTCTCGGTCTTCGACAACTACATCCAGGAGCCGGCCTATCTCTCCGGCATGGTCGCCGGCGGCATGACCAAGTCGAACGTCATCGGCATGGTCGGCGGCTATCCGATCCCCGAGGTGAACCGCCTGATGAACGCCTTCATGGAAGGCGCCAAGGAGGTCAACCCGCAGGTCAAGTTCTCGGTCAGCTTCATCGGCTCCTGGTTCGACCCGCCGAAGGCCAAGGAAGCCGCCTTCGCCATGATCGACCGCGGCGCCGACGTGATGTACGCCGAGCGCTTCGGCGTGTCGGATGCCGCCAAGGAGCGCAAAGTGCTCGCCATCGGCAACGTCATCGACACCCAGCCGCAATATCCCGACACCGTCGTCGCCAGCGCGCTCTGGCACATGGAGCCGTCGGTGGAGCGCGCCATCGCCGCGGTGAAGGCCGGCAGCTACAAGGCCGAGGATTACGGCCCCTACAGCATGATGGCGCACAAGGGCTCCAGCCTGGCGCCGCTCGGCACTTTCGAGGCGAAGGTCCCCGACGCCGTCAAGGCGAAGGTGAAGGAGCGCGAGCAGCAGATCCGCGACGGCAAGTTCACCGTGAAGGTCAACGATGCCGAGCCGAAGTCGACGATGTGACACCCGGCGCATCCCGATGTCATCCCCTATGAAAGGTGGGCCGGAGGTCGTCCTCCGGCTCGCCGGCATCTCCAAGCGGTTCGGCCCGCTGCTCGCCAACGACGACATCTCGCTGACGCTCCGCGCCGGCGAGGTGCTGGCGCTCTTGGGCGAGAACGGCGCCGGCAAGACCACCCTGATGAACATCCTCTTCGGCCATTACGTCGCCGACGAGGGCACCATCGAGGCGTTCGGCCGCCCGCTGCCGCCGGGCTCCCCCCGCGCGGCGCTGGAGGCCGGCATCGGCATGGTCCACCAGCATTTCACGCTGGCGGACAATCTGTCGGTGCTGGACAACATCGCCGTCGGCACCGAATCGCTGTGGCGCTGGCGCTCCGACCGGGGTGCTGCCCGCCGCCGTCTGCTCGATCTGTCCCAGCGCTTCGGGCTGGAGGTGCGGCCGGACGCGCCGGTCGGCGAGCTGTCGGTCGGCGAGCGCCAGCGGGCGGAGATCCTGAAGGCGCTCTACCGCGACGCCCGCATCCTGATCCTGGACGAGCCGACCGCGGTGCTGACGCCGCAGGAATCGGCCGGGCTGTTCGAGACCCTGCGCAAGCTGACCGCCGACGGGCTCGCCGTCGTCTTCATCAGCCACAAGATGAACGAGGTCTTCGCCGCCAGCGACACCGTCGCCGTTCTGCGCGCCGGCAAGCTGGTCGCCACCCACGCCACCGCCTCCACCGACCGTGCGAAGCTGGCAGAGCTGATGGTCGGCCGCAGCGTCAAGCCGCCGGCCCCCGCCCCGCTCAGCCCCGGCGAGCCGGTGCTGGAGCTGGCGGGCGTCACGGTTGCCTCCGGCCATGGTCGTCCGCTGCTGGATCGGGTCGATCTGACGGTGCACCGTCATCAGGTGGTCGGCATCGCCGGAGTGTCCGGCAACGGCCAGACGGCGCTGGCGGAGCTGGTCAGCGGACTGATCCGCCCCGACTCCGGCAGGCTGTCCCTGAAGGGCAGCGTGGTCGAGCATGGCGATCCGGCCGACATGGTCCGGCGCGGCGTCGCACGCATCCCGGAGGACCGGCACAGCGCCGGTCTGGTCGGCGCCATGGCGGTCTGGGAGAACCTGATCGCCGAGCGCTACCACGACTCATCCTTCTCGCGCTTCGGCGTGCTGCGGCGGGGCGCGGCGCGGGCCTATGCCCGCGAGGTGATCGAGGAGTTCGACGTGCGCTGCCCCGGTCCCGACGCCCGAACGCAGCTGCTGTCGGGCGGCAACATGCAGAAGCTGATCCTGGGCCGCACGCTGGCCCATGGGCCGGACCTGATCCTGGCGAGCCAGCCGACGCGCGGGCTCGACATCGGTGCGGTGTCCTACGTCCACAGCCGGTTGCTCGATGCCCGCGCCGCCGGGGCCGGCGTCCTGCTGATCTCCGAGGATCTGGACGAGATCCTGGCGCTGGCCGACTGCGTCACCGTCGCCTATCACGGGCGCCTCACCCCGCTGCTGCCGCATGACCGGGTGTCGGTCAGCCAGCTCGGCCTGCTGATGGCCGGGCATTGGGACGTTTTGCGCGACATCCTGCCGGAGACCCAATTGGAGCATGGCGATGCGGCTTGAACCGCGCACCGATACCCCGCTCGCCCTGCGGTTGCTGGCACCGGTTGGCGCCGTCGTGGCGGCGCTGGCGCTCTGTGCCCTGCTGGTCGCCTGGACCGGGGCCCCGGTGCTGCGCGCCTACGGCCTGCTGTTCGAAGGCGCCGTCGGCTCCCGCTTCGCCCTGACCGAGACGCTGACCCGCGCCACCCCGCTGATCCTCACCGGGCTGGCCGCTGCGGTCGCTTTCCGCGCCAAGCTGTGGAACATCGGGGCGGAGGGCCAGCTCTACATGGGCGCGCTGGCCGCCGTGGTGGTCGGCGGCGGCATGCTCGACCTGGCGGCCTGGGCGCTGATCCCCGTGGTGATGATCGCCGGCATGGCGGCGGGCGGCGTCACCCTGCTCGGCCCCGCCATGCTGAAGGTCCGCTTCGGCGTCGACGAGGTGGTGACCACCCTGCTGCTGAACTTCGTCGTCCTGCTGCTGGTGTCGCTGCTGCTGGAAGGCGCCCTGAAGGACCCGATGGGCATGGGCTGGCCGCAGTCGGCCCCTGTCGCCGAGGCGGCGGAGCTGCCCAAGCTGGTGGCGCGCACCCGCCTGCATGCCGGGCTCGCCATCGCGCTCGGCCTGTCGGTGCTGCTGTGGCTGATCGACACCCGCACCATCTGGGGCTACGAGAACCGCGCGGTCGGCGCCAACCCGCGCGCCGCCGCCTTCGCCGGCATGCCGGTGACGCGGGTCATGCTGCGCACCGCCCTGCTGTCGGGCGGGCTCGCCGGGCTGGCCGGCGCGGCGGAGGTCTGCGGGCTGAAGGGGTACCTGACGCTCGACCTGTCGCCGGGCTTCGGCTACAGCGGCATCGTCGTCGCCATGCTGGCCCAGTTGCACCCCATCGGGGTGGTCGGGGCCGCGCTGTTCATCGCCGGCATCTTCGTCGGCGCCGACGCCATGAGCCGGGCCATGCCGGTTCCCAACTACATCGCCGACGTCCTGGTCGCCACCAGCCTGCTCTGCATGCTGGTCGCCGGGCTGCTGGCGCGCTACCGGCTGCGGCGGGGGTAAGGGGTTATGGATTTCCTGTCGACCATCCTCGACATCCTGCTGTCGGCCGCCTTCTGGACCGCGGTGCTGCGCATCGCCACCCCCTATGTGCTGGGCACGCTGGGCGAGCTGGTGTGCGAGCGGGCCGGCGTGCTCAATCTCGGCATCGAAGGCATCATGACGCTGGGCGCCATGGCCGGCTGGATGGCGGTCTACCAGGGCGCAGACCTGTGGACCGGCGTGCTGGCGGCGGCGGCCTGCGGCGCGCTGCTCGGCCTGCTGCATGCGGCGCTGACCGTGCCGCTCGGCCTGTCGCAGCATGTGACCGGCATCGGCGTCACCCTGCTGGGCACCAGCCTGTCCTACTTCGTCTACCGCCTCGTCCTGCCGCAGGCCAGCACCCCGCCGACCGTCGAGCCGTTCCAGCCGCTGGCCCTGCCCGGCGCCCTGGCCCAGACGCCGCTGACCTACCTCGCCTTCCTGCTGGTCGCGGTGGTCGCCTATGTGCTCTACCGCACGCCGGTCGGGCTGGCGGTGCGGATGGTCGGCGAGAATCCGGCAGCCGCCGAGGCGCAGGGGCTGAACGTCACCGCCATCCGCATCGGCGCGGTGGTGGCGGGCAGCGCGCTGATGGCGCTGGCCGGCGCCTTCCTGACCCTGTCGGCCTTCAACGCCTTCTTCTTCAACATGGTCAACGGGCGCGGCTGGATCTGCATCGCGCTGGTGGTCTTCGCCTCCTGGCGGCCGGGCAAGGCTCTGCTCGGCGCCCTGCTGTTCGCGGTGTTCGACGCGCTGCAATTGCGGTTGCAGCAGGCGAGCGGCGGCGTCCTGCCCTACCAGCTGTTCCTGATGATGCCCTATTTGCTGAGCATCCTGGCGCTGGTGCTGGTGGCCCGCCGGGCCTCCTACCCGCGCGCCCTGATGATCCCGTACCGCAAAGGAGAACGCTGATGTTCGACCTGATCCTGCGCCGCGCCACCCTGCCGGATGGCCGCAGCGGCATCGACATCGGCATCAAGGACGGTCGCATCGCCGCAGTCGAAGCGAACTTGGCGGGCGAGGCAGCTGGTGAGATCGACGCCACCGGCCGGCTGGTCAGCCCGCCCTTCGTCGATGCCCATTTCCATATGGACAGCACACTCAGCTACGGCCTGCCGCGGGTGAACCAAAGCGGCACCCTGCTGGAAGGCATTGCCCTGTGGGGCGAGCTGAAACCGCAGCTGACCCAGGACGCCATCGTCGAGCGGGCGCTCGCCTACTGCGACTGGGCGGTCGGGCGCGGCCTGCTGGCGATCCGCAGCCATGTCGACATCTGCGATCCGCGCCTGCTGGCGACCGAAGCCCTGCTCGACGTCAAGAAGCGCGTCGCGCCCTACCTCGACCTTCAGCTGGTCGCCTTCCCGCAGGACGGTGTTCTCCGAGCGCCGGGTGCGAAGGAGCTGCTGGTCCGGGCGCTCGACATGGGCGTCGACGTGGTCGGCGGCATCCCGCATTTCGAGCGCACCATGGCCGACGGCGCCGCCTCGGTCCGGCTGCTCTGCGAGATCGCGGCCGAGCGCGGGCTGCTGGTCGACATGCATTGCGACGAGAGCGACGACCCGCTGTCCCGCCATGTCGAGACGCTGGCCTACGAGA
This sequence comes from Azospirillum sp. TSH64, assembly GCF_003116035.1. Lineage (GTDB taxonomy): Bacteria > Pseudomonadota > Alphaproteobacteria > Azospirillales > Azospirillaceae > Azospirillum. The sequence goes on along the minus strand of NZ_LGQW01000015.1, from coordinate 5,609,941 downwards.
CGCAGCGGCTGGGGCTGCACGGCCGGGTGACGGGGTCGCACCTGACCTCGATGCATTCGATGGACAACTACTATGTTTCCAAGCTGATCCCGCTGATGGCGGAGGCGCGGCTGGGGGTGATCGCCAACCCGCTGATCAACATCGTTCTCCAGGGCCGCCACGACACCTACCCCAAGCGCCGGGGCATGACCCGCGTGCCGGAGCTGATGGCGGCAGGGCTGACCGTCGCCTTCGGGCATGACTGCGTGATGGACCCCTGGTATCCGCTGGGCTCCGGCGACATGCTGGAGGTGGCGCAGATGGGCCTGCATGTGGGGCAGATGACCGGCCAGGACGGCATCAAGGCCGCCTTCGACGCGGTGACGGTCAACCCGGCCGAGCTGCTGCATCTGGACGGCTACGGGCTGGAGCCGGGCTGCAACGCCGATCTGGTGGTGCTCCAGGCCGGCAACCCGGTGGAGGCGATCCGCACCCGCGCCGCCCGCCTGTTCGTGCTGCGCCGCGGCCGGATCGTCAGCCGCTGCGAACCGGTGCAGGCCAGGCTCGACCTGCCGGGGCGGCCGGAGACGGTCGATTTCCTGCTGAACCGGGGATAAGACCACCACAAAAAAGCCCGCCGGAACAGCTGTTCCGGCGGGCTTTTCTTTGTTCGGAAAACCTTTACGCCTTCAGGAAGTCCCGCAGCGCGTCGGCAACCGCGTGCATCTCCTGCTCGGTGCCGATGGTGACGCGCAGGCAGCTCGGCAGGCCGTAGGACGGCATCTGGCGGACCAGGATGCCGCGGGCCTTCAGGAACTGGCGGGCGGCCTCGGCGTCGTCCTTGCCGGCGGGCTGGCCCTTGAAATCGACCAGCACGAAGTTGGTCACGCTGGGGTGCACCGTCAGCCCCAGCTCCCGCACGTTGGCGGAGAACCACTCGCGCCACTGTTCATTGTGGCGGCGGGAGCGGTCGAGGAACTCGGCATCCTCAACCGCGGCGACGCCGGCGACATGGGCGGCGTTCGACACGTTGAAGGGGCCGCGCACCCGGTTCAGCACGTCAACGATCCCGGCCGGCCCATAGCACCAGCCGATGCGCAGCGAGCCCAGCGCGAAGATCTTCGAGAAGGTGCGGGTCATCACCACGTTGGGGAACCGCTCCACCAGCTCCTCGCCGGCGGTGTAGTCGTCCTTGTTCATGTATTCGGCATAGGCCGCGTCGATGACCAGGATGACGTCCGGCGGCAGGCCGGCATGCAGCCGCGCCACCTCCGACGCCGGCAGATAGGTGCCGGTCGGGTTGTTCGGGTTGGCGAGGAAGACCAGACGGGTGCGCGGGGTGACGCGGGCCAGCAAATTGTCGACGCTGGCGGTCAGCCCGTCCTCGGGTGCGATCACCGGGGTGGCGCCGACCGACTTGGCGCCGATCGGATACATCAGGAAGCCGTATTGCGAATACAGCACCTCGTCGCCCGGCCCGGCATAGGAGCGGATCAGAAGGCTGATGATCTCGTCCGACCCGGCGCCGCAGACGATGCGGTCGGCATCCAGGTTGAAGCGCTTGGCGATGGCGCCGCGCAGCGCCGCCGAGCCGCCGTCCGGATAGCGGTGCAGAGTCCCGGCCGCCGCCGCATAGGCCTCCATCGCCTTCGGGCTCGGCCCCAGCGCCCCTTCGTTGGAGGCGAGGCGGATATGACCCTGATGCTCGCCGCCGACATAGGCGGCGATGTCGAGAATCCCCGGACGCGGCTGCGGGCCGTTCGGCTGGGTCATGGTCTGCTTACCTTCCGACGCTGGTGGATGGGCGGTTCAAGGATGGGGTGGAACAGGATGGAACAGTTCCGGCGGCCCTGTTCCAACGTTCCACGGAGGGCCGGCAGGATAAGGCAGGAGCAGCCCCGGCGGCTCGCCTCATTCGCGCACATCAGCCCAGAGCGAGCGGCACGGCATAGCCGCCGACGACGTTGACCCGCACCGGAATGTCGCCCGAGCGTTCCAGCAGCTTGGCGAGGCGGGGGTCGCCCTGGCCGACGAAGTCGGCGATCTCGACCAGATGGACCGACGGTCCGCCGCCGCTCATCCCGGTGGCGTGGCCGGCCGGATGCCAGGTGCAGAAGCCGACCGGCGGCAGGCCGCAGGCCTCCAGCGAATCCTTCAGGCGGCCGCGGCTTAGGTCGCCGCCGATCTCGATGCTCAGCAGGGTGCGGTCGTCGCCGGTCGGCTCGTGCGGGACGGCGGCGATGGCGAGCGCGTCGCGGTTCTCGCCGCGGGCATTGCCGCGCCCGCCGAAGGGCAGACGCGCCACCACCTGCGGCCGGCCGGCGTCGGCCGACACCAGGAAGCGCCACCAGGGATCCGAATCGTCCTCGGCCGGATAGGGAACCACGGCGACCGTCGCCGTCCCCTCCGACACGGCGCGGAGCGCTGCGGCGGGAGTGTTGACGGCGGTCATCGGTACGAAGCCGCCGAAATGGTCGCGGGCGACGTCCCAGAAGCCGCGGCGGTCCTCCGGCGCATAGACGGCGACGGCGAAGGGGCCCTGCATGCGGGTGAAGGCGGTGATCATCTCCCGCCAGATGCGGACGACGACCTGGGCGGGGAAGGTGCCGGCATGGCGGGCCATCAGGCGGCGCAGGATCGTCGCCTCCCGCGCCGGGCGGAGGAAGACGGGCTGGGCGCCGGTTTCGGCCGCGCCATTGCCCTTGGCCGCCCCGATGCGTTCCACCACGGCGGCGCGGCGCATCAGCAGGTCATGGATCGCGTCGTCGATCTGGTCGATTTCGCGGCGCAAATCGTCGAGCGGGGTCCGGGCGGAAGCCATGGGTCAAAAAACCATCGAATGCAGAGCCGGTTAGTAGTAGTCCGCATGCGCCCTGAAATCAAAGAAAACATTGACACTCCGAAGGCCGGCTTCGTAGCTATACGCTCCCGTTCCGCCACAGCTCCCTGACGGTTCCCATCAAGGCGCCGCAAGGCTTCCGACAAGGCACGAAACGAGATGTCCGCGGCCCTCGACAGCTCCGCCCCCAAAGCTCCCGCCCCGGCCCCCGCCCACGAGCCCAATGATCAGGTCATGCCGGGCAAGCGCGTGCGTCTGGCGGTGGACCGGCCGATGCGGCTGGACAGCGGGGTGGAGATCGGCGGCTTCCAGATCGCCTACCAGACCTACGGCACGCTGAACGCCGACAAATCCAACGCGATCTTCATCTGCCACGCCCTGACCGGCGACCATTTCGTCGTGGAGAGGCATCCGGTCACCGGCAAGCCCGGCTGGTGGGAGATGCTGGTCGGCCCCGGCAAGCCGGTGGACACCGACCGCTATTTCGTCATCTGCTCCAACGTGCTGGGCGGCTGCCTGGGCAGCACCGGGCCGAAAGATCTCGATCCCGCCACCGGCCAGCCCTATGGCCTGTCCTTCCCCGTGGTGACCATCGGCGACATGGTGCGGGCGCAGAAGCTGCTGGTCGAGCATCTCGGCATCGAGAAGCTTTTCTGCGTCATCGGCGGCTCGATGGGCGGCATGCAGGTGCTGCAATGGGCGGTGGCCTACCCCGAATCGGTGTTCGCCGCGGTGCCGATCGCCACCGCCGCCCGCCATTCCGCGCAGAACATCGCCTTCCACGAGGTCGGGCGGCAGGCGATCATGGCCGACCCGGAATGGCGCGGCGGCAACTATCTGCTGGAAGGCACCAGGCCGGAGGCCGGTCTGGCCGTCGCCCGCATGGCGGCGCATATCACCTACCTGTCCGAAACCGCCCTGCACCGCAAGTTCGGCCGCAATCTGCAGGACCGCAAGGCGATCACCTACGGCTTCGACGCCGATTTCCAGGTGGAAAGCTACCTGCGCTACCAGGGGGCGGCCTTCGTCGAGCGGTTCGACGCCAACTCCTACCTCTACATCACCCGCGCGATGGATTACTTCGACCTCGCCGCCGATGCGGGTGGATCGCTGGCCAACGCCTTCCGGCCGGGGGGCAAGACCACGCCGGTGCGCTTCTGCCTTGCCAGCTTCTCCAGCGACTGGCTGTTCCCGACCTCGGAATCGCGGGCCATCGTGCATGCGCTGAACGCCGTCGCCGGGAATGTCAGCTTCGTCGAGATCGAGACCGACAAGGGCCATGACGCCTTCCTGCTGGACGAGCCGGAGTTCCATCAGGTCATCCACGGCTTCCTGGAGGGCTGCGCCGAGCATCGCGGCCTGTCCGTCCGCCGCCGCGCGCGCTGAGTGGGACAAGACAACCGACCATGGTGGACATTCGCGACGATTTGAAGCTGATCGCCGAAATGGTGGAGCCGAACAGCCGCGTGCTGGACGTCGGCTGCGGCGACGGCGCCCTGCTGGATTATTTGGCCCACACCAAGAATGTCGACGGGCGCGGCATCGAACTCAGCATGGACGGCGTGCGCCAGTGCGTGGCGCACGGCCTGTCGGTGATCCAGGGCGATGCCGAGACCGACCTGAAGGACTATCCGGCGGAAGCCTTCGACTACGTCATTCTCGGCCAGACGCTTCAGGCGATGAAGCAGCCGCGCGACGTGCTGGAGATGCTGTGCCGCATCGGCCGCCGCGCCATCGTCTCGGTGCCGAATTTCGGCTATTGGCGCGTCCGCATGCAGCTGATGCTGACCGGCCGCATGCCGGTGACGGAAAAGCTGGGCTACCAGTGGTGGGAAACGCCCAACATCCATTTCTGCACGCTGCGCGACTTCGTCGTGCTGACGGAGGAGATGAGCATCACCATCGAGCAGACGCGGATCATCGACCGCGCCGGTCGGGTGACCAGCCACGCCCATTCCGGCTTCGCCAACCTGCTGGGCGAACAGGGCGTGTTCCTGCTGCGGCGCAACGGCTGAGGGGGCCGGGCCAGGGGGCGGGAACCTTCCGCCTTCAGGTTTGTTCATGATGCGTTCCCTTTCGAGAGGCACGCATCATGACGACCAAGCACACCGCCGATACCCATGACCATGCCGGCCACGAGAATCCGAAGACCGGCGAAGACACGTCCAACCGCGACAAGAACCCCGACGACTGGACCACCGGCGACGAGCCGATGACCGGCGCCCAGGCCTCCTATCTGAAGACGCTGAGCGAGGAGGCCGGCGAATCCTTCGACGACGGCCTGACCAAGGCCGAGGCGTCGAAGCGCATCGACGCGTTGCAGGACAAGACCGGCCGCGGGAAGTGAGTGGGGAGGCAGCGGAAGATCCCCTCTCCCCCCGGGGAAAGGGTTAGGGTGAGGGGGGCGCGCGGCGGCCCTCCAGCAAGAATCCAACATGTGCATCCCCCTCACCCCGCCCCCCTCCCCGGGGGGAGAGGGAGACGAGCGCGGATTCATGTCGGCAACCCAACCCCACCTTCCGCTGTTAACCAGGGCGATACCTGAATCCGAACGGAAGGGTCGCCCTCATGCTCCGCCCCCTCATGCTTGTTCCGGCCGCGGCGCTGCTGCTGACCGGCACCGCCTTTGCCCAGACCGCGCCGGGCGTCGCCGCCTCGCCGCCGCTGATGACCGCGCCGCGGCCGGACGACCAACCGGCGACCGGGCAGATCGCCTCCCCGCCGGGGGTCAGCGGCGAAGCGCCGTCGCGTGAGGTGCAGAACCCCGCAGCGCCGGTGACGGGATCGGTGACGGGCGCGCAGGGTTCCTCGCCGCCGGTGGCGGCATTGCCCTCCGCAGCGCTCAATCCCGAGCAGGCGCGGGCGATGGTGGGGACGGAGCTGCGCACCCGCGACGGGCAGATGGCCGGCCGCATCCTCGACTTCACCATGGACAGCAGCGGCGACCGGGTCGACCGCATCGTGATGGCGCCGAACGAGGTGCTGGGGCTGGGCGAGAAGCTGGTGGCGCTACCGGCCGGCGCGCTCGCCAACGGTCCCGACGGGCCGATGCTGGACATCGGGCAGGCCGACCTCGACAAGGCGCCGACCTTCGCCTATGGCGACGAGCCGACGCTGACCCGGCCGGAAAGCCAGCAGCCCAAGCCGTAACCGGTCAGGCGGCCGGGCGGCGGCGGAAGATGCCGGTCAGGCAGGCGAAGAGGCACAGCCCGGCGCCAAGCCACAGCACGACGACGCTGCCGTCCGCCTTGCCGATGGCGGTGAAGACCAGTCCGACCGTGGCGGCGCCCAGCGTCTGGCCCAGCAGCCGGCCGGTGGCCTGGATGCCGCTGGCGCCGCCGCTGCGCTCCTTCGGCGCGCTGCTGACCAGCACCTTGTTGTTCGGGGTCTGGAACAAGCCGAAGCCGAAGCCGGCCAGCGCCATCCGCCAGACCACATCCAGCGTCGACGGGTCGGACGGCAGCAGCGCCATCAGGGCGAGGCCGGCAGCGAAGGCCAGCAGGCCCGCCGCCGCCAGCCGCGTCGGCTCGTAGCGGTCGGCCAGCCGGCCGGAGATCGGGGCGACCAGCGCCACCACCAGCGGCCAGGGCGTCATCAGCAGGCCGGATTCCGTCAGCGACCGGTTCAGCACATCCTCGAAGAAGAAGGGCATCGCGACGAAGACGATGTTCTGCGCGGCGAAGGAACAGACCGAGGTGACGACCGTCAGGGCGAAGACCGGGCGGCGCAGCAGATCCACCGGCAGCAGGGGGGCTGCCTGCGCCAGTTCGCGCCGCACCAGCGTCGCGCCGAGCGCCAGGGCCGCCAGCAGTTCCGCCGCGACAAGCCAATAAGGCTGGCTGCCATCCACCCCCTTGAAGCCGACGATCAGCAGGCCGAGCATGCCGGCGTTCAGCGCGGCGCTCAGCCAGTCGAAGCGGTGACCGGCCGGGTTGGACGCCGGCATCGCCCGCGCCGCCACCGCCAACGCCGCCAGCCCCAGCGGCACATTGACGGCGAACAGCCAGGGCCAGGAGGCCACCGACAGGATCAGCGCCGCGAGGCTGGGGCCCGCCGCGGAGGACACCGCGACGATCATCGCGTTGTAGCCGACGCCGCGGCCGAGATGGGTGGAGGGGTAGATGTGGCGGACCAGCGCCAGATTGACGCTCATGATCCCGGCGCCGCCGATGCCCTGGACGACGCGGGCGGCGGTCAGCACCGGCAGGTTCGGCGACAGCGCGCAGGCCAGAGAGGCCACGGTGAAGAGCGCGAGCCCGAACCAGTAGACCTTGCGGTAGCCGATGATATCGCCCAGCGACGCGAACGGGAACAGCGAGACGGTGACCGCCAGCTGATAGGCGTTGACCACCCAGATGGCGCTGGCGGCATCGACCGCGAACTCGCGCTGGATGGTCGGCAGGGCGATGTTGGCGACCACGCCGTCCAGCACCGCCATGATCAGCGCGACGGTCATCGCCGTCATCGCCCAATAGCGCTGCGGGATCGGCAGTCCGTCGGACGCCGTCACGGGCGGCTTGCGGGGTGCGGATTGGGCGGGGGCGAGAGGCTGGACGGGAAGATCTGGCATGGTGGGGATCAGCATAGAGTCCGATCCACTCTGCGCGGTCGCAGCAATTTCGCATGAAAGCATTGCGGAGGCCGGGCGCAGGGCTGGGTCTCTGTCCGGCCGGAACCCGTCCCACGCCCTTCTGTTGGAAGAGAACGCGAGCCAACAATAGGAGCGCCACCATGACCAAGCACATCCCGCCCGTCCCGCCCGAGGGCCGCAGCGATAAAGGCCCCGGCGAGCCGGCGGCCAGCGCCTCGCCCGACGACGGCACCGGCAACCGCGCCGCGCCCAACACCAAGGAGCAGGGCCAGCAGGGCAACAGCCGGCAGAACACCACCCACCAGGGCTACCAGCAGGATCGGTGAGGCATGAGCAAGCGCATTGATGCGACCGACCGTCACTCCACGCATGATCCGAAGACGAAGCGGTAGGCAACGCGCTTTCACCATGGGGATTTCCCTTTCTCCCCCCGGGGAGAGGGTCGGGGTGAGGGGGAGGCATGGGGTGGATATACTGGGGACCGGGACTGCGCGACCTTTGAAAATCCTTGCCGCGCATCCCCCTCACCCTAACCCTCTCCCCAGGGGGGAGAGGGGACAACGCGCGTGGGGAGTTTCTTTCACGACGCCAGATCCTTCAGGATCGGGCAGTCCGGCCGCTCGTCACCGTGGCAGGCGTCGGCCAGTTCATGCAGCGTGTCGCGCATCGCCTGCAACTCGGCGATCTTCGCCTCCAGCTCGTCGATGTGCTGGAGTGCGATCCGCTTGACCTCGGAACTGCACCGCGAGCGGTCCTGCCACAGCCCGACCAGCTTCTGGATGCGCTCGATCCCGAAGCCCAGCGTCCGCGCCCGCTTGACGAAGCGCAGCACATTCACGTCACGGTCGCTGTAGACGCGATAACCCGACGCCGTCCGCCCGGCCTCAGGGATCAGGCCGATGGATTCGTAATAGCGGATCAGCTTGGCGTTGACGCCCGATGCCTTGGCGGCGTCGCCGATGGTCATGCCGTCTCTCATCACGCATCCTCGCTTTTTGGCGGCGTCCAGCCGCGCAGGGTCAGGGCGTTCACCACCACGCTGACCGAACTGAGCGCCATCGCCGCACCTGCCAGCACCGGGCTGAGGTTGCCCGATGCCGCCAGCGGGATGCCGATCACATTGTAGGCGAAGGCCCAGAACAACCCCTGGCGGATCTTCGCATAGGTCCGGCGCGACACGTCGATGGCGCCGGCGACCAGGCGCGGGTCGCCGCGCATCAGGGTGACGCCGGCGCTGTGCATCGCCACGTCGGTGCCGGTCGCCATGGCGATGCCGACATCGGCGGCGGCCAGCGCCGGCGCATCGTTGATGCCGTCCCCGACCATGCCGACAGTTTTGCCCTCCCCTTTCAGGGTCGCGACCACGGCAGCCTTGTCGCCGGGCAACACCTCTGCGAACACCCGCTCGATGCCCAACGCCGCCGCGACGGAGCGGGCGGCCCCCTGGCCGTCGCCGGTCACCATCACCGGCTCCACCCCCTGTGCCTTCAGCGAGGCGATGGCCGTGACGGCACTGTCCTTCACCGTGTCGCCGAAGGCGACGAGGCCGAGCAGGCGCGGCGCCTCGCCGACCTCGAACAGCCAGGACAGGGTGCGGCCGGATGCGGCCAGCGCGTCGGCCGGTCCGGCCAGGGCGCCCGGCTGCAAGCCGGCCTCCGCCACCGCGCGGGCATTGCCGAGGTGCAGGCGGCGCCCCGCCACCGTGCCGCTGACGCCGCGGCCGGCCAGCGCGCGGAAATCGGTTGCGGCCCCCGGCGCCATGCCGGCGGCGGCAGCGCGGTCGCGCAGAGCGTGGGCGAGCGGGTGCTCGCTGCCGGCCTGGAGGGCGGCGGCAAGGCGCAGCAGGGTTTCGCCACCGGTGCCGTCTGCCGGGATCAGGTCGGTGACGCGCGGCTTGCCTTCGGTCAGCGTGCCGGTCTTGTCGAAGGCGACGGCGGTCAGGGCATGGGCGCGCTCCAGCGCCTCGGCGTCCTTGATGAGGATGCCGTGGCGGGCGGCGACGCCGGTGCCGACCATGATCGCGGTCGGCGTCGCCAGACCCAGCGCGCAGGGGCAGGCGATGACCAGCACCGAGACGGCGGTGACGATGGCGGTTTCCAGATCGCCGCCGACGATCCACCAGCCGGCCAGCGTCAGCGCCGCCACCGCCAGCACCGCCGGGACGAACACGGCGCTGACCCGGTCGACCAGCCGCTGGATCGGCGCCTTCGACGCCTGGGCGCCCTCCACCATGCGGACGATCTGCGCGAGCATGGTCTCGGTGCCGACCGCCGTGGTCTCCACCACCAGCAGGCCGTCGCCGTTGATCGAGCCGCCGGTGACGCGCGCACCCGGCTCCTTGTCGATCGGCAGGCTCTCGCCGGTCAGCATCGATTCGTCGACACCGCCGCTGCCCTCGATCACCCGGCCGTCGACCGGCACCCGCTCGCCGGGACGGACCACCACATGGTCGCCGACGCGGACGCGCTCCACCGGCACCTCGGTCTCGACGCCGTCGCGGCGCAGCCGGGCGGTCGCCGGGCGCAAATCCATCAGGGCTCGGATCGCCGCCGCCGTCTGGCCCTTGGCCCGCGCCTCCAGCCATTTGCCGAACAGCACGAAGGTGATGAGGACGGAAGAGGCTTCAAAATAGAGATGCGGCTCGTGCCCCGGATGCGCGGTCAGCATCAAATAGAGGCTGAGCCCCCAGGCCGCCGAGGTGCCGAGCGCCACCAGCAGGTCCATGTTGCCGGCTCCCGCCCGCAGCGCATTCCAGCCGGCGCGGTAGAAACGCGCGCCGAGCCAGAATTGCACGACGCTGGCCAGCACCAGTTGGACCGGACCGGGCAGCATCCAGTCCGCCCCGAACAGGTCGCCAGCCATGCCGGCCAGCAGCGGCAGCGACAGCGCCGCCGCGATCAGCACATGGTGCAGCTCGCGCCGGCTGCGGTCGGCCCGCAGCTCCTCTTCCGCCTGCTCGCCGCCTTGCGCGACCGGGGCGGCGCCATAGCCGGCCTTCTCCACCGCCGCGACCAGATCGGCGGTGTCGAGGCTTCCGGCGAAGGCGACGACATGGGCGCGCTCGGTCGCCAGATTGACCGATGCCGAGTCGACGCCGGGCAAGCGGATCAGCGCCTTTTCCACCCGGCCGGAACAGGAGGCGCAGGTCATCCCGGTGACCGACAGGTCGAACTCCCGCCGTTCGGCATGGAAACCGGCAGCCTCGACGGCGTCCGCCGCGGCCCTGGCGTCGGGCGTGCCGGCAAAGCTCAGCCGCGCCCGCTCCGTCGCCAGATTGACCGACACCGCGGTGACGCCCGGCACCCGGCCCAGCGCCTTCTCCACCCGGCGGACGCAGGAGGCGCAGGTCATGCCAGACACGCCGAGGTCGAGATCGGCGGTCGTCGCAGGGCTGCTGTCGTGCTGGGTCGTGGTCATGCCGGTTCTCCTTCGATTCCGCTCGGCATGACGGGATATGGGGCTTCCAGCAATTGGAAGGTCAAGGGGCGGATCGCCGCAGATTGGCCGGCCCCTGAACAAAAGTCCGAAAAGGGCGTTCGTCTCCTGACCGCTTTGCAACTTGCCCGAAGGGACCAGCCCCTTGACCCGCCTGACCATCGCCGAGGCGCAGAGCCGCGTTTCCCACATGCTGACCCATGACGTGGTCGAGGATCTGCGGGCCGTCGAGTATGAGACGCCGCCGCTGGCCGATGCCCCGTCCGCCACGCCGCTGAGCGAGCTGCGGCGGGCCGAGGTGACCTTCAGCCATGCCCCCGGCTCGCCCGACTGCCTCTATCGCATTGGCGCCTTTGGCGATTCGCTGCTGATGCGGCTTCAGCTGAATGTCCGGCGCTTCGTCGCGCTCTATCAGGTGCCGGTGAAGGACCCCATCGACAGCAACACCATCGCCCCGCATTTCGAACGCTGGGCCATCGGCGCCGGCCATGCCGGCTGGACCATCGGCTGGCGCGACGGCGTCGATCCCTGGAAACAGGAGATCCGGGTGGTGGAGACCTATTGCTACGCCATGCTGCCGGAAGACTTCCTGGACGAGCCGCTGACCCAGCTCTACTGGCGCACCGACCTGTTGCAGATGACCCGCGCCTTCATGCTGGAGGCGCGGCGGATGGGCATCCGGTTGTCGGTGCCCGACACGGTGTAGCGGAGGTTTCGCTTGGCGCGGCGGGCGCGGCTGTGCTCAATCGCTGGGCACACGACTTTGCCAGAGCCCGCCCATGCCGCCGCTTCCCATTCCGATGCCGACCGACCTCTCCGCCCTGCTGACGGTGATGGATTTCATCGGCGTGTTCGTCTTCGGCCTCAGCGGCGGCACGCTGGCGGTGCGCAAGCGGCTCGACCTGTTCGGGGTGATGGTGTTGTCGCTGGCGGCGGCGCTGGCCGGCGGCGTGGTGCGCGACCTGCTGATCGGCGCGCTGCCGCCGGCCAGCCTGCGCGACGACAGCTATCTGATGGTGGCGCTGGCCGCCGGGCTGACCGCCTTCCTGTTCCATGGCCCGATCAACCGGCTGGGCAAGCCGGTGATGGTGCTGGACGCCGCCGGCCTCGGGCTGTTCACCGTCGCCGGCTGCGGCAAGGCGCTGGCCTATGGGCTGAGCCCGCTGCCGGCCGCCCTTCTGGGAGTGATGACGGCCTGCGGCGGCGGGGCGATGCGCGACCTGCTGGTGGCGGAGGTGCCGCGGGTGCTGCGCGAGGAGATCTATGCCATGGCCTCGCTGCTGGGGGCCGCGGTGGTGATCGCCGGCAACCGCCTGGACCTGCCGCCGGTGCCGGTCGCGGTGGTCGGTGCGCTGGCGGTGTTCGTGCTGCGCGTGGTGAGCGTGCTGCGCAACTGGAGCGCACCGCGGGCGCCGGGGAGCTGAAGCAGCCCTCTCCCCCGGAACGGGGGAGAGGGCGTCACAAGAGGACCGGCTTACGCCCGCTTGCCCCAGCCCGGCATCGGGAACACCGGCTCTGCTTCGGCCGAGGCCTTCGGCAGCACCACGGTCGGGCGCAGCTTGTGGTTCTGGATGCAGGCGGAGATCAGGTTGGTGTTCTGGCCCTTGTCGTCGAAAGTGATCGCCGGGCCGACCATCAGTTTGTCAGACAGGTTGGTCTGGCGCAGGGCCGCCAGCATCGCCGATGCTTCCGCCGTGCCGGTGCGCTTGAAGGCGTCGGCGGCGATCAGGATCGCCTCGAAGGTGAAGGCGACGTTGAAGGCATAGCCCTCGAAGCGGTCGTTCGGGAACTGCTTCTTGAAGGCCGCCTCGACCCGCTTGGTCATCGCAGCCTTGGGATCGTACCAGGGCAGGTTGGTGATGGCGAAGTCGGCGTATTTGCCCAGCACCTTGTAGAACTGCTCGTCATAGAGGCCGGGCGAGCCGGGGGAGACGATGCCCTTGGGCTCCCAGCGCTGCTTCACCATCTCGCGCACCATCATGATGGCGTCGTTGGCGCGGGTGGTGACGATGGCAAGCTCGGCCCCGGTGCCCTTGGCCTTCGCCACCTCGACCGCCAGATCCTGCGCCTTGGGATCGTAGGAGATCGACTCCACGATCTGGAATGGCATGTCCAGCTTGGGGAACAGCGCGTCGATGGCGGCCTTGTTCGCCATGCCGAAGGTGTCGTTGGCGTGCAGGAACACGGCGGTCTTCGGCGTGGTGCCGGTGGCGGCGAACAGGTCCTTCATCAGCGACATCCCGTTCGTCACCAGCATGGTGGAGGTCGGGAAGTTGCGGAAGACGGTCTTGTAGCCCTGCTCGGTCAGCTTGTCGGCGGCGGCGATGTTCATCACCAGCGGCACGCCGCGCTGTTCGCAGACCTGGGCGGCGGCGGCGGTCTGGCCGCTGTCGAAGGCGCCGACGATAACATGGGCGCCGTCGTTGATCAGCTTTTCCGTGCGCGAACGGGCGACGTCGGCGTTCGATTCGGTGTCGGCCGACATCACCTCGACCTTGTAGCCGAGTTCGGACAGCACCGCCGGCGCGATGTCGGCGCCGCGCTGGCAGGCCTGGCCCGCCTGGGCCAGCAGGCCGGAACGCGGCAGCAGCACGCCGACCTTGAGCGTGGTGTCCTGCGCGAAGACCGGCGCACGGCCGAAGCCGGCCAGCACGCCGCCGGCAATGGCGGCCTGCCCCAGCGTGCGGCGGGAAAGGGCGAATCCTCCGGTGGAGCGGTTCTTATGGTCGTTGGTCATGATGCTGCGGGGGCCTTTTTTGGCTGGACGCACTGCGGATCGGGTCCGCTCTGATCGACCGAAGAGTTCACCGCGTCCCCCCTCCATGTCAAAGTGGAATCGCCGAAGCCCTTCGTTTCGCAATGGATTGAAACCACATGCCCGTTACAGCGGCCGGACCGTCACCCTCGCCGAAGTGCTCGCCATCGCCTCGAATGGCGTGAATGCGGTGCAACAGAAGAAGCCCCGTCGCCCCCTTGAAGAGCCGGCGGCCCGGACACAGCTGAGTGGGTGAACTGTGACAAAAACGAGAACTGCCGCGTGTTGAGCTTGGCACGGAAACTGTGGGCTGACGCCACGTCGAGCGTTTCCTCGGCCGGGCGGACCGGACCGGCGACGGTGCCGCGCGGCATGCGCGTCTATGCGGTCGGCGACATCCATGGCCGGCTCGACCTCTTGGACCAGATGCTGGGCCAGATCGCCCGCGATGCCGACCAGGCGCCGAACCTGCTGAAATACCTCGTCTTCCTCGGTGATTACGTCGACCGCGGCCCGGATTCGCGGCTGGTGATCGAACGGCTGGCCTGCGGGCTGCCGCCGGCCTTCGGCGCCGTGTTCCTGCGCGGCAACCATGAGGACACGATGCTGGGCTTCCTGTCAGACCTGCGCGTCGCCCCCGGCTGGCTGACCTATGGCGGCGACGCGACCCTGGAGAGCTACGGCATCCCGGCCCCCGACCCCGATGCGCCGGTTGAACATCTACAACAAGCGCAGCTGATGCTGAACAGCCTGCTGCCCGCCAATCACCGTGCCTTCCTGACGGGCCTGCGCAACCATCTGACCATCGGCGACTACCACTTCGTCCATGCCGGCGTCCGTCCTGGCGTCCCGCTCGACCGGCAGGAGGACCAGGACCGGCTGTGGATCCGCGAGACCTTCCTGGCGTCGCGCGCCGACCATGGCAAAATGGTCGTCCATGGCCACACCATCGCGCCGGAACCGGAACTGCTGCCCAACCGCATCGGCATCGACACCGGCGCCTACGCCACCAACCGCCTGACCGCCCTGGTGCTGGAAGGGACGGAGCGGCGTTTCCTGTGCACGGTGTGAGGGTCTGGCGCGGCCCTGAAGCGATGGCCCCGAGACGATGGCCCAAAATGACGAAGGGCTCCCGGATTTCTCCGGAAGCCCTTGTCCTTATGGTCGGAGAGAGAGGATTCGAACCTCCGGCCCCTGCCTCCCGAAAGCAGTGCTCTACCAGGCTGAGCTACTCTCCGGTCCTGTCACCGCCGGCCTGTCACCCTGAAGTGCGCCGTCCGTCGGTGGAGCGGGTGTATAAACGGTCCGGACCGGGTGCGCAACGCAAAAAATGCGTCATCGTCAAAAAGATCAGGACCGTCGATCCACCCTCGCCGCAGCCTTGTCAGAAATCGCGATCGATCACGAAATCAATGACTTCCAGCAGCGCCTGCTTGACCGGGCCGTCGGCGAACAGCCCAAGGCTGTCGCGGGCGATGGAGCCGTAATGGCGCGCACGCTCCACCGTGTCCTTCAGGGCATTGTGGCGGGCCATCAGCGCCTGGGCATGTTCGAGGTCGCCGTCCTTCTGGTCCAGCTCCTCCATCACCCGGCGCCAGAAGGCACGTTCCTCGTCATTGCCGCGGCGGAAGGCCAGCACCACCGGCAGGGTGATCTTGCCCTCGCGGAAATCGTCGCCGACCGTCTTGCCGAGCTTCGCCTGCAGGGCCGAATAATCCAGCACGTCGTCGACCAGCTGGAAGGCGATGCCGAGATTCATGCCGTAATCGTAGAGCGCCAGCTCCTCCGCCTGCGGGCGGTTGGCGACGACGGCGCCGACGCGGCAGGCGGCGGCGAACAGCTCCGCCGTCTTGCCCTTGATGACCTCGAGATAGGCCTGCTCGCTGGTCTCGGTGTCGTTGGTGGTGCGCAGCTGCAGCACCTCGCCCTCGGCGATGATGGCGGAGGCACCGGACAGGATGCGCAGCACGTCGAGCGACTGCACCTCCACCATCATCTCGAAGGCGCGGGAGAACAGGAAATCGCCGACCAGCACGCTGGCCTTGTTGCCGAACACCGCGTTGGCCGAGGCCATGCCGCGGCGCAGGTCGCTCTCGTCGACTACGTCGTCGTGCAGCAGGGTCGCGCTGTGGATGAACTCCACCACCGCGGCCAGCAGCCGGTGATGCTCGCCCTGGTAGCCGCACAGGTTGGCGGCCGCCAGCGTCAGCACCGGACGCAGGCGCTTGCCGCCGGCGGCGATCAGATAGCCGGCCAGCTGGGGAATCATCTCGACCTGCGACTGCATGCGGTCGAGGATGATCTGGTTGACGGCGCTGAGGTCCTCGGCCACCAAAGCGGTCAGGTCGTCGAGCGGGGTAGACTTGCGCCGTTTCGGCTCGAAGTTGGTCACGACCGCCAAGGTCGACTCCACGGATGATTGACGCCAGAATTTGCGCTAGGGAGCATAACGGCCTAGGCTCTTCGGTCAAGTCCGCAGGGGGCCGTTATTTCGAGACGCCCGTCCTTTCGAGAAACCATGACCGAACTGCTGCGCACCACCGATCCCGTCCGCCTGTCCTGGCTGGTCGCCCTGCTTGCCGATGCCGGGATCGAGGCCATCGTGCTGGACAGCTACACCAGCATCCTTGAGGGATCGATCGGTGCCATTCCGCGGCGGCTGATGGTCGATACGGACGACGCCGCACAGGCCGTCCGCATCCTGCGCGAGGCCGGCGAAGCGTGAACGACACGATCCTTCCGGTTCCGGAACAAAGCATCGAAGCGCCAGTGGCTTTACCCGTGGATTTCCTGCTGAACGGCCGGGTCAGGCTGCTCCAGCCCGACGGCGGCTATCGCGCGGCCATCGATCCGGTCTTCCTCGCCGCCATCACCGCCGCCGGCGACGGCGAGCGGGTGCTGGATGTCGGCACCGGCACCGGGGCTGCGGCACTCTGCCTCGCCGTCCGGGTGCCGGGTGTGTCTGTTGTGGGGCTGGAACAGCGGGCCGACGCCTGCGCCTTCGCCCGCCGCAATGCCACGCTCAGCGGTGTCGCGGAGCGGGTGACGGTGGTGGAAGGCGACCTGCTGGCACCGCCGGACGCGCTCGGCAGCGCCGGATTCGACCGGGTGATGATGAACCCGCCCTATCTGAAGGCCGGTGCCGCCAGCGTCCCGCCCGACGGCTGGAAGGCCGCCGCGAATGTCGAAGGGACGGCGCAACTGGCCGACTGGGTGCGCTTCGCCAACCGCATGCTGAAGCCGCGCGGCACCCTGACCATGGTCCACCGCGCCGACCGGATCGACGACATCCTGCAGGCACTGCGCGGCCGCTTCGGCAGCCTGGTCCTGGTGCCGCTGTGGCCCAAGCCGGGGGTGGAGGCCAAGCGGCTGCTGCTGGTCGCGCGCAAGGGCGGCAGGGCGCCGGCCCGCCTGACCGCCGGCCTGACGGTGCACAGGGCCGAAGGCGGCTATAGCCCGGAGGCGGAGCGGGTGCTGCGCGACGCGGAAGCGCTCCCGATTTAGCGGGGCCAATTTAACAGGACCTGCGCCTTTCAATCGGGAGACTTCAATCCCATCTCTGCCGGCATGAGCCTGAAATCCCTCCTCGCCAAACTCCCCTTCGGCCCCTGGCGCAAGGCCGGGCCGCTGGTGTCCGTCGTCCGCCTGACCGGGGTCATCGGCCAGGGCGGCCCCTTGCGCTCCGGCCTGACGCTGGCCGGCGTCGCCCCGCTGCTGGAACGCGCCTTCGCGCCCAAGGACCAGAAGGCGGTGGCGCTGGTCGTCAACTCGCCGGGCGGGTCGCCGGTGCAGTCGGCGCTGATCGCCAAGCGGATCCGCGATCTAGCCGAGGAGAAGAAGGTGCCGGTCTTCGCCTTCTGCGAGGATGCCGCCGCCTCGGGCGGCTACTGGCTGGCCTGCGCGGCGGACGAGATCTGGGCCGACGAAAGCTCCATCGTCGGCTCCATCGGCGTGGTGTCGTCCGGCTTCGGGCTGCATGGGCTGATCGAGCGCCACGGCATCGAACGGCGCCTCTACACCGCCGGCGACAAGAAGGTGCTGCTCGACCCCTTTTCGCCGGAACGGGAGGACGGGGTCGCCCATCTGAAGGCCCTCCAGGCCGACGTGCACGAGGCGTTCAAGGCGATGGTGCGGGCCCGTCGCGGCACCCGCCTGACCGGGCCGGAGGAGGAGTTGTTCTCCGGTGCCTTCTGGGCCGGGCGCCGGGCGCTGGCGCTTGGGCTGATCGACGGGCTGGGCGACCTCCGCTCCGTCATGCGCGGCCGCTTCGGCGAGAAGGTCCGGCTGCGCGTGGTGCAGCAGGAGGGCGGCATGCTGCGGCGGCTGCGACTGCGCGCCGGATATGGCGACGCCCCGGCCTTGGAGGCCGGGGCGCAGGAAGCCTTTGCCGATGCCCTGGTCGCGGCCGCCCGCACCTCTCTCGACGATTGGGCGGCCTGGGCGAAGCTGGGGCGTTGAGGAGAACCCGCCCTCAGCGCTCGGCGGTGGCCGGTGCCGCCTGAAGGCCGTAATCGTCGGCCTGGATGAAGGCCGCGCGCAGTGGCTTCAGGACGAACAATGCCAGCACCGCGGCGACCAGATTGAAGCTGGCGGCGATGTAGAACACGGCGTGCCACCCGAAATGGCTGGCGATGATGCTGCTGAGCGGGACCAGCAGCGCCGCCGTGCCCTTGGCGGTGTAGAGCATGCCGGCGTTGGTCGCCGCGAACTTCGAGCCGAAGGTGTCGCCGGCGGTGGCCGGGAACAGGCTGTAGATCTCGCCGAAGACGCAGAAGAACATCGCCGTGAAGATCACGAACATCACCGGGTTGCGGCCGAGCTGCGTCACCAGGATGATGGCGAGTGCGGCGATGCCGAAGGCGATGAACATGGTGTTCTCGCGACCGATGCGGTCGGACACCCAGCCGAAGAAGGGCCGGCCGGCGCCGTCGAGGATGCGGTCGATGGAGATCGCCAGCGTCAGCGCCGGCAGGACGAGGCCGAACATGTTGATCGGCGAATCGGCGACGTGGAAGTCATGGGCGATCGGCGCGATCTGGGCCGCCGCCATCAGTCCGCCGGAGGCCACCATCACGAACATGACGTAGAGCAGCCAGAAGACCGGGGTGCGGATGACGCGGGACGGCGGATGGTCGATCTTGGTCTGGGCAAGCCCGCTCTTGCGCACCGGGCCGCTCGACTTCGGCGCCTTGCGCAGGAAGAAGGACAGCACGAAGATCACCACGCCCTGCCCGATGCCGAAGACCAGGAAGGCCTGCTCGTAGCCTTGGCTGGCGATCATGTTGGCAATGGGAATGACCGTGGCGCCGGCACCGGCGCCGAAGCCGGCGGCGGTGACGCCGGCGGCGAGGCCGCGCTGCTGCGGGAACCATTTCAGCGCATTGCCGACGCAGGTGCCATAGACGCAGCCGGCGCCGATGCCGGAGATCACCGCCGCGGTGTAGAGCATCGGCAGCGACGTGGCTTGGCTGTCGATCACCCAGGAGCCGCCGACCAGCAGGCTGCCGACCAGAACCACCACCTGCGGGCCGTAGCGGTCGACGAACCAGCCCTCGACCGGGACCAGCCAGGTTTCGGTGAAGACGAAGATGGAAAAGGCGATCTGGATGGCCGCGCGTCCCCAGCCATGCTTGGCATCGATGGGATCGACGAAAAGCGTCCAGCCATATTGCAGGTTCGCGATCATCGCCATGCACAGCAGGCCGACGCTGAGCTGGAACCATTTGTTGTGCAGAAGACCGCGGTCTTCGGTCGTCTCTGTGGTCATGCCCCAAAGTCCCATTGAGCGTGGGGGCGCAGGACCGGCGGGGTGTGGCTGTCCGCTGTGGCGGGCCACCCGCATCGCACCGCGTCCTGCGCCGTTCGGACATGACTGTGCGCCTCAACAATCCGTATTCCAAATACCGGATACCGAATGCGTTATTCTTTTCCACATCGTGGAATGCGTTGAAAAGTCTCGCTTTTTCACGGTAGCAGGCATGCACCGATTGCTTGCCTTGCGAACAGAACTGTCAAGGTGGAGCCATGCGGCGCACACATATTTGAAATACGGTATCTGGTATACAGAATATCTTGTTGCGGTGCAGAGAGAGGCGCATCATCGGTCCATGTTCACCGGCGCTGACGAGCTGCGCCGCAGCCAGGGGAAATCGCACGATGTCCAGCATCCTGACCCGCCTGTTCGCCGGTTCCGCCGCTCTGGCTCCCGCCGGCTTCGCCCCTGCGGGAGTCGGTTGTCCCGCTTCGTTCCCGCAGATCGCCCTGCCGGATCTGTTCGCCGGTTTCCGCACCCGCCATGGCGGCGGCAAGCGCAAGCCGGAGTCGCCGGACGTCGCGATGTCCTGGGCCGAGTTCGGCCGGGGGTTCTGAACGGAGATTTCTCGACGCGGCCGGACTCAGGCCGGAGAAATCTGGCCGCAGAGTACTGGCCGCAGAAATCAGGCAGCAGAAATCAGGCTGCGGAGTTCTGGGTCAGCAGGGTGGTCAGCCAGCGGAAATTGGCCCCGTTGCCGGTCTGGATGGCGCTTTCCACCACCTGCATCGCGGTCGCGGGGTCCTGCGGGTCGGGCACCGGGGATGAGGCGGCCATGCCGGCCCCGCCCTGCCCGTCCTCCTGCGCGAACAGGGTGACGGCACCGACGCCGAGGCGGACGGAGGGCTGGGCGTTCGCCACCACTTCCGTGCCACCGGCACCGGAGGCGTCGCCCTCCCCGACCCCGTTCAGGGTTTCCAGCATCGCCGCGAACTGGCCGGCCAGCGCACCCGCCTGCCGGGACGCGGACGTCCCTTTGCGCTCCAGGACGTCTTCCGCCCTGATGCGCATGGCTTGCGTGGCCTCGCTGTTGGCCATCATCGACATGGGACCATCCCCGGCGGTTTGTGGCGAACCGCAGGGACACACGCAAAAATCACGCCATCACCACAACCGGCGATTCACAAGGGCCGGCGCCGCCCCTGCGACGATTTGACCGGCAAAAATTTCCCAGCCACCCGGCAGAAGATTCCCAGCCGCCCGGCAAGGCTTGCCTCGCCTTGCCGGGTCGGGCCGAACCGGGCCGGGACCAAGCCGGCTGGAGGTCAGTCGCGGAAGTTCTGGTACTGCAAGGGCTGCTCGATGCCCATCCGCTTGACCACGGCGATGGCGTCCTGCAGGTCGTCGCGCTTCTTGCCCGTCACCCGCAGCTCGTCGCCCTGGATCGAGACCTGGACCTTCATCTTGCTGTCCTTGATCCCTTTGACGATGGTCTTCGCCAGATCCTGCGCGATCCCCTGCTTGATCGTCACGGTGTGGCGCAGGGCATCACCCGCGGCGCGCTGCGGCTGCGCGGTGAAGTCCAGCGCCGCGGCGTCGAGCTTGCGGCGGGTCACATAGACGCGCAGCAGTTCCTGCATCTGCGCCAGCTTCGGCGCGTCGTCGGCCAGCAGAACGATCTCGTTCTCGGTCCGCTCCACCGTGCATTTGGAGCCCTTGAAGTCGAACCGGGTTTCGATCTCGCGGCGGACGCCGGCGAGAGCGTTGTCGATCTCGTGGACGTCCGTCTCGGACACGATGTCGAACGACGGCATGGCGGCACTCTCCCTGATAGGACTGCTGAGAAACGAATCGGGCCAACCGTAAAGAAGACGGCCGCCGCACTCAACAGCCGCTTTGCCCCCTCTGTTTCAGTGATGGGCATTTCACCGGACGGGCGGATGGAACGGCAGGGCGATTTCCCGCAACTCCTTGCCCGGCAGCAACAGGGTCGCCACCGCCCGGTCCGGCTCGAACCGCCAGCTGCGCGGATCCGTCAGGTCGGGGCCGTCACACTCCGCCGCCAGATCGGGGCCGAGCGCCGCCCGGCAGGCGGAAATCGCAGTCGCCGGCCAGGAGGCGGTGCCGAACATCTGCGCCGGTGTCGGCACCTGCTCGCGCACAAGATCGACCGTCAGCGCCGCCGCGTAGCGGAAGCCGTTGCCCTGCACCCCTTCACCCAGGAACTGGACCGACAGCAGACCGGGGGCGACGACGTGGACATCGGCGGTCAGGACCAGCTCCGCCTCGATCCCCTCCGGCAGATCGGCCGAGCTTTCGCGGAACGAGCGGACTTCGCCCTCGACGAAACGGCGCACCGTCTCATTGAAGAACGCGGCTCCGGGCGTGGCCGGATCGGCGATCTCCGGCCGCTCGGCCCGGATATGGAGGCGGCTGCCCGGCTGCCCTTCGGTCTGCGGAACCATGCGCAGCCGTGCGCCGAGCGCCGGTGTCGAACAGATCGGCTTTCCCTCCGCCGCCCCTGTTCCGGCGCGGGCCCGGGCACAGTCGACGCTGGCCGCAGCGGCTGGATCGGCAAGGGCAAGGAGGAGCGGCAGGCAGAAGGCGGCAAGGCGGCGAAGGGCCATGGTGCGGACTCCATCGCAGGGAGGCCGCTTCAGTGGAGCAAAGATAGCCCGGCCGCCGCAAGGGGGGCCGGGCTCATCGTCAGGGCAGACCGAAAGGGCACGTGTCCTGCCGCCGGTCAGTCCATCTTTTCGGCGTAGTGACAGGCCACCAGCCGCTCATCGACGGGGCGCAGCGGCGGAACCTCCGCCGAGCAGCGCTCGGTGGCGAAGGGGCAGCGCTTGTGGAAGGCGCAGCCCGGCGGCGGGTTCAGCGGCGACGGCAGTTCGCCCTTCGGCACCACCCGGTCGAGGCGGAGATCCGGGTTCACCCGCGGCGTCGCCGCCAGCAGGATGCGGGTGTAGGGATGGCGCGGACGGGTGAACACCACGTCCTTGGCGCCATGCTCCACCGGCTTGCCCAGATACATCACCATCAGCGAGTCGGCGATGTGCCGCACCACGCTGAGATCGTGGGAGATGAACAGGTAGGCGAGGTTCAGCTCTTCCTGCAAATCCATCATCAGGTTCAGCACCTGCGCCTGGATCGACACGTCGAGCGCCGACACCGGCTCGTCGGCGACGACGACGCGCGGATTCAGCATCAGGGCGCGGGCGATGGCGATGCGCTGGCGCTGGCCGCCGGAGAACATGTGCGGATAGCGGTCGACCTGATCGGGGCGCAGGCCCACCTTCCCCATCATGGCCACCGCGCGGTCGCGCCGCTCGTGCTTGTCCATGGCGGTGTTGATGACCAGCGGCTCGGTCAGGATGGAGCCGACCGTCTTGCGCGGGTTCAGCGAGCCGTAGGGATTCTGGAAGACCATCTGCACCGTGCGGCGCAGCTCCTTCATCTCCGCGGCACTGCGCCCGACCACGTCGCGGCCGTCATAATGCAGTTCGCCGGAGGTCGGCGGCTCGATCATGGTGACGGAGCGGGCCAGCGTCGACTTGCCGCAGCCCGATTCGCCGACCACCGCCAGCGTCTTGCCGGCCTGGAGGCGGAAGGACACGCCGTCCAGAGCCTTCACCGTCGCCATCGGCTTGAAGGCGCCGCGCTTGACCGCATAGTGCTTGCGAAGGTCGCGGGCCTCCAGCACAACCGAATTGCCGGCCGAGGCCTCGAAGATATGGGGTTCGTTCTGGGTTTCGGTCCGGATGGTCATCACAGCGCCTCCCCGGCGGCGGGATGGCCGTCCGGCAGCGGGTAGAAACAGCGCGCGCGCCCGTCGTCCACATCGAACAGCGCCGGGCGCTCGGCCCGGCAGCGCGCGTCGGCGAAGCGGCAGCGCGGGCTGAACAGGCAGCCGGCCGGCCGGTCGGCGATGCCCGGCACCATGCCGGGAATCGTCGGCAGACGGCGCTTACCGAGCGCCCGCTCCGGCAGCGCGTCCAGCAGGGCGCCGGTGTAGGGATGGCGCGGCCGCTCGAACAGGGACTGGACGGGCCTCGTCTCCGCCACTTGGCCGGCATACATGACGACGACGCGCTGGGCCGTCTCCGCCACCACGCCCATGTCATGGGTGATCAGGATCAGCGCCATGCCGCGTTCGCGCTGCAGCTGGACCAGCAGGTCGAGGATCTGCTTCTGGATGGTGACGTCCAGCGCCGTCGTCGGCTCGTCCGCCACCAGCAGGCGCGGGTTACAGGCGATGGCGATGGCGATCATCACGCGCTGGTTCATTCCGCCC
Organism: Azospirillum sp. TSH64; assembly: GCF_003116035.1. Taxonomy (GTDB): domain Bacteria; phylum Pseudomonadota; class Alphaproteobacteria; order Azospirillales; family Azospirillaceae; genus Azospirillum. The sequence goes on along the minus strand of NZ_LGQW01000015.1, from coordinate 5,586,296 downwards.
GACAGCTGGTGCGGGAAGGCCGACAGGCGTGTCTCCGGCGCGGGGATGCCGACCTGCTCCAGCAGCGCGATGGCGCGGTTGCGCAGCGCCTTGCCGGACAGCCCCTCATGCACACGCAGGGTCTCCATGATCTGGAAACCGACGGTGAAGCAGGGGTTCAGGCTGGTCATCGGCTCCTGGAAGACCATGGCGACGTCCTTGCCGGTGATCTTCCGGCGCTGGGCGGCGGGCATGGTCAGCAGGTCGCGGCCGCCGAACATCATCCGGTCGGCGACGACGCGGCCGTTGGAACCGAGCAGCCCCATCACCGCAAGAGAGGTGACGGACTTGCCGGAGCCGGATTCGCCGACGATGCCGACGACCTCGCCTTCGTCCACGGTCAGGTCGATGCCATCCACCGCGCGGAAAGTGCCGGCGCGGGTGGTGAACTCGACCGACAGGTTCTTGATGTCGAGAAGAGGCATGAGGTCAACGCTTCAGCTTGGGGTCGAGCGCGTCGCGAAGACCGTCGCCCAACAGATTGAAGGCCAGCACCGTCACCAGGATGGCGATGCCGGGCCAGGTCACGACCCAGGGGGCGCGCTGGAGGAACTGCAGCGAGGAGGCCAGCATGGTACCCCATTCCGGCGTCGGCGGCTGCGCGCCGAGGCCGAGGAAGCCCAGCGCCGCGGCGTCCAGGATGGCGGTGGAGAAGCCCAGCGTCGCCTGCACGATCAGCGGAGCGACGCAGTTGGGCAGAACCACGATCAGCATCAGGCGCAGCGGCCCGGCCCCGGCGACGCGCGAGGCGACGACATAGTCCTTGTTCACCTCGGCCAGCACGGCGGCGCGGGTCAGGCGGGCATAGTGCGGGATCACCACCACCGACACCGCCAGCATGGCGTTCACCAGCCCCGGCCCGAGGATGGCGGCCACCACCACCGCCAGCAGCAGCGACGGCAGCGCCAGCAGGATGTCCATGGCGCGCATGATCAGCACGTCGGCCATGCCGCCGAAGAAGCCGGCGACCAGCCCCAGCCCCAGCCCGACGGCCAGCGACAGGGTGACGACGATCAGGCCGATCATCATCGACAGCCGCGCGCCGTACATCAGGCGGGACATCATGTCGCGGCCGATGTCGTCGGTGCCCAGGATGTAGCTCCAGCTCCCGCCCTCCTGCCAGACCGGCGGGGTCAGGATGGCGTCGCGGTACTGGATGTCGGGGTGGTGCGGGGCGATGACGCCGGCGAAGATGGCGATCAGCGCGATCAGCGCGATCACCACCAGGCCGCCGAGCGCGCCCTTGTTCTGCTTGAAGTGATACCAGAACTCGGTCAGCGGGTGCGGCGGGCGCGACACTGTGACTGCGGATTCTGCGTTGGTCGAGGTTTCAGCGGACATGGATTGGCCTCACCGCGCGTGACGGATGCGGGGGTTGAGGACGCCGTACAGCACGTCCACCAGCAGATTGACCAGGATCACCGAGGTGGCGATCAGCAGGACGCCGCCCTGCAGGGCCGGATAGTCGCGGCGGTTGATTGATTCGATCAGCCATTTGCCGACGCCCGGCCAGGAGAAGATGGTCTCGGTCAGGATGGCGCCGCCCAGCAGCGTGCCGACCTGCAGGCCGATCACGGTCACCACCGGGATCAGCGCGTTGCGCAGCGCATGCATGCCGATGACCCGGCCGCTGTCCAGGCCCTTGGCGCGGGCGGTGCGGATGTAATCCTCGCCCAGCACCTCCAGCATGGCCGAACGCGTCATGCGCGCCACCACGGCCAGCGGCACGGTGCCGAGCACGATGGTCGGCAGGATCAGATGCGACAACGCCGAGCGGAACGCCTCGTAATCGCCGGCCATCAGCGTGTCGATCAGCATGAAGCCGGTCACCGGCTCCACGTAATAAACCAGATCCAGGCGCCCCGAGACCGGGGTCCAGCCCAGCGCGACCGAGAAGAACAGGATCAGCAGCAGGCCCCACCAGAAGATCGGCATGGAATAGCCGGTCAGGCTGGCGCCCATCACGCCATGGTCGAACAGCGACCCGCGCTTGACCGCCGCCAGGATGCCGGCCGGCAAGCCCACCAGCGTCGCGAACAGCATGGCGCAGAGCGCCAGTTCGAGCGTCGCCGGGAACAGGGTGATGAATTCGCTCAGCACCGAATTGTGGGTGACCAGCGACAGGCCGAAATCGCCGGACAGCACGTTGCCGACATAATCGAGGAACTGTTGCCAGAGCGATTGGTCGAGACCCAGTTCATGGCGGAGGGCGGCCAGCCGTTCGGGCGCGATACCCCGTTCGCCGACGCGCACCTCGATGGGGTCGCCGGGAACCAGCCGGATCAGGATGAAGGTCAGAAAGGTGATGCCGAGAAAAGTCGGAATCACCAAGCTTACCCGCGTCAGGATGAAGCGAAGCATCGACGGGTACTCGTTTTTTAAAACTACGGTGAAAACTGGAACGGAGCGCTGACTTGGCAACGCCCCGTTCCATCAGGGGCACCTGCCCCCACTCCGGCCCTTCCCCGCTTGCGCAGGGTTGGGAATGCCACTCTGTTCAAAGGGTTGGAGGCGCGGAACCCCAAGGCCTCCAACCCGGTACACCCGGCGCCGCACCCCCTTTTTGCAGGGGCGCGTCACGCATCACTTCAGGTCGACGCCTTCGAAGCGATGGATGCCGAACGGGTCCATCTTGTAGCCGACGACATTCTTGGCGAGGCCCATGTAAACCACCGAATGGGCGATGGTGTACCACGGGGCCTCTTCCTTGAAGATGACCTGCGCCTGCTCGTACAGCTTGGTGCGCGCGGCGATGTCGGTGGTGCGCTTGGCCTGGACGACGAGGTCGTCGAACTCCTTGTTGCACCACTTCGACAGGTTGTTGCCGCCCGGACGCGCAGCCTCGCAACCCAGCAGGGTGTAGAGGAAGTTGTCCGGATCGCCGTTGTCGCCGGTCCAGCCGAGCATGCCCATCTGGTGCTCGCCCTGCTGCATCCGCTTGCGGTACTCACCCCACTCGTACTGCACGATCTTCGCCTTGATGCCGACCTTGGCCAGATCGGCCTGCATCATCTCGGCGACGCGCTTGGCGTTGGGGTTGTACGGGCGCTGCACCGGCATCGCCCACAGGTCGGTCTCGAAGCCGTTGGGATAGCCCGCGTCGGCGAGCAGCTTCTTGGCGCGCTCGACGTCGTAGGGATAATCCTCGATGGCGTTGTTGTACGACCACATGGTCGGCGGGATCGGGTTCTTGGCCGGGACGCCGGCAGCCTGATAAACCGCGGCGACCGTCGCCTTCTTGTCGAGCGCCATGCTGACGGCGCGGCGGACCCGCACGTCGTCGAACGGCTTCTTCGTCACGTTGAAGGAGACGTAACCGACGTTCAGGCCTTCCTGCTCCTGGACGACGATGGAGGTGTCCTTCTTCATGCCGTCGATGTCGGCCGGATTCGGGTACGGCATGATCTGGCATTCGTTGGCCTTCAGCTTGGCCAGACGAACCGCCGCATCGGGCGTGATCGCGAAGACGAGGTTGTCGAGCGGCTGCTTGCCGCCCCAATACTGCTCGAACGCCTTGTACCGGATGACGGCGTCCTTCTGGTAGGCGACGAACTGGAAGGGACCGGTGCCGACCGGAACCTGGTCCAGCTTCTCCGGCGTGCCCTTCTTCAGCAGCATCGCGCCATATTCGGCCGACATGATCGGGGCGAACGGCATGGCGAGGTTGGCCAGGAACGGCGCCTCGACCGCGTTCAGCGTGAACTTGACCGTCAGGTCGTCGACCTTCTCGATCGACTTCAACAACTTGGGCATCGCCATGTCGTTGAAGTAATCGTAGGCGCCGCCGGAGATCTTGTGGAAGGGATGATCCGGCTTCCACTGGCGCTCGAACGAGAAGATCACATCTTCGGCGTTGGCATCGCGGGTCGGCTTGAAATCGCCGACGCTGTGCCACTTGGCACCGGCGCGCAGCTTGAAGGTGTAGACCAGCCCGTCGTCGGAGATGGTCCAGGATTCCGCCAGGCCGGGAACGACCTTGGTGCCGCCATGCTCGAACTGGACGAGGTTGTTGTAGACCGGAAGAGCAACGTCGAAGCTGGTGCCGGTCGTGTTCAACATGGGGTTGAAGTTTTCGGGGCTACCCTCGGAGCAATAAACAAGGGTCTTCGCCGCCTGGGCCGGCGCCGACAGCGCCAGCGCCGCGGCCATACCAAGCCCGGCACCCAGCAGGATGCGCTTCATTCGTCTTGCCTCCCGATTCCGATTGGAGCGTATGGAAATTTGCCAGAACGCCTATGAAATAGCGCCGCCATTTGGCGCGTGCCCAAGGCGCCTGTCAACGCCTACATGCATACGTGGCTATACCGTGGCGCAGAGCACAATTCGTGGCGCCAATACGTCCGTATGGATACATTTTCGCCCCCGAAAACGAAACAGTTGCAAAGCCAACCATCCGGTTGACCGAACCGGCAGCTTCCTGCCCCTGCGAATCAGGCCATGCGGGTGGGTCGCCGGGGAAATGCGCGCAGCCGATGGAGGCGGTCGGCTGCCATGCGCACCCGCCGTGAAGTCCGGCGGCGAGCCCCATGCTAGGCTGGGTTGCACCTGTGATGGAACCATTTTTCGGATACCGGTCCGGCATGCCCTTTCCGCTTCTGCCGTCCTCCCTGCGGTCCGGACCACTGGCCGCCTACAGCCTCTACATCGTCGGGTCGGCACTGCTGGCCTCCAACCCAGTGGTCGGGCGGGCGGCGGCGCATGTGGTGCCGCCGATCGGGCTGGCCTTCTGGCGCTGGCTGATCGCCTTCCTGATCGTGCTGCCCTTCGCCCTGCCGGGCCTGCTGGCCCACCGCCACCGATTGAGGGCGCAATGGCGGCGCTATCTGCTGCTGGGCGTGCTGGGCCAGGGGATTTCGGGCGCCATCGTCTATTACGGGCTGGAGCGGACCAGCGCCACCAACGCCAGCCTGATCTATGCCACCAGCCCGGCGATGATCCTGGCGCTGGCCGCGGTCTGGCTGGGCGACGCCATCCGGCTGCGGCAGATCCTCGGCATCCTGCTGGCGATGGCCGGCGTGCTGGTGATCCTGACCCGCGGCGATCTGGAGGCCTTGCGGCACCTGTCCTTCAACGGCGGCGACCTGCTGGTGCTGACCGGGGCGGTGTCCTGGTCGGTCTACACCATCCTGCTGCGGCAATCGGGCACACCCCTGCCGGTGGTCACCGCCTTCGCCGCCAATGCGCTGGCCGGCGTGCTGGTACTGGCGCCCTTCTATGCGTGGGAGACGGTGGCGGTGCGGCCGGTCCCCGTCACCGTCTCCACCGTCCTGTCGATCGTCGCCGTGGCGCTGTTCGCCTCGGTTCTGGCTCTGCTGGCCTATCAGAAGACCATCGTGATGATGGGGGCGGCGCGCGCCTCCACCGCGCTGTACGTGTCGCCGCTGTGGGCGGCGCTGGCCTCCTGGCTGATGCTGTCCGAGCCGTTGCAGGGCTTCCATCTGATGGGCGTGCTTCTGGTGCTGCCCGGCGTGATGCTCGCCACCCTGCAGGCCCGCAAGCCGGCGGCGGAACCGGCCGGCAAAGCGGCCTGAGCGGCATCGCCGGACCGGTATTGCTTGATCGCCACGGGCCGCCCTCCCATCTTGGCCGGACCTTCGCCACCCGCACCCGTCCGGCCATGACCGAAACCGCCCCCACCCACTTGCTGCTCTGCGCCGACGATTACGGGCTGGCTCCTGGCGTCAACGCCGCCATCCGCGACCTGATCGCCCGGGGACGGCTGACCGCCACCTCGGTCATGAGCCTCTGCCCGCACTGGCGCAGCGGGGCGGATGCGTTGCGCGAGCTGAAGGGCAAGGCGGATGTCGGGCTGCATTTCACCCTGACCGACCAGCCGCCGCTGGGACCGATGCCGACGCTGGCGCCGGACGGGCGGCTGCCGCCGCTGGGGCAGCTGATGGGCTGGGCCTATCGCGGGAGGCTGAACGCGCCGGCGGCACGGGCGGAGATCCGTGACGAACTGTCGCGCCAGATCGCCGCCTTCACCGACGCCTGGGGCGGGCCGCCCGACTATATCGACGGCCACCAGCACATCCACCAGTTGCCGGTCGTCCGCGATGCGGTGGCGGAGGCGCTGGCCGCCTTGCCCGGCGCTTATGTCCGCCTGTGCGGCGAGCCGGTGGCGGCGGTATTGCGCCGGGGCGTGGCGGTGCCGAAGACGCTGCTGATCGGCGGGCTGGGCGGCGGGCTGAGGCGCATGGTGCGGGACCGCGGCATCCCGGCCAACGACCGCTTCGCCGGAGTCTACGACTTTGCCGGCAGCCGCCCCTTCGCCGAGCTGATGTCCCGTTTTCTGGACGGGATCGGCGGCCGGACGCTGGTGATGGTGCACCCCGGCCTGCCCGACGATGAGCTGCGCCGCGTCGACACGCTGGTCGAACCGCGGCGCGCCGAATATGACTATCTGCGCGGGCCGGAGTTCGCCGCCCTGCTGGAGGCGCGCAACATCCGGCTGACCCGCTTCGCCGGCTTCTCCCGCTAGGAGCGCTACTCCGCCTCGTCCGGCTGCCAGGCGCGGCGGCGCAGCTTGAAGCGCTGGACCTTGCCGGTCTCCGTCCGCGGCAGGGCGTCGAGGAACTCCACCGCGCGGGGGTACTTGTAGGGCGCGATGTGGTCCTTGACGAAGCTTTGCAGCTCCTCCGCCAGACGCTCGTCGGGGCGGACATCGTCGCGCAGCACGACGAAGGCCTTGGGGATGGTGCCGCGCACCGGATCGGGCGCGGCGATCACCGCGCATTCCTGCACCGCGTCGTGGCTCAGCAGGATGTTCTCGACCTCCAGCCCGGAGATCTTGTAGCCGGCCGAGACGATCAGGTCGTCGGTGCGGGCGTGGTACCAGAAGAAGCCGTCCTCATCGACGTGGAAGGCGTCGCCGGTCAGGTTCCAGCCCTGCTGGACATAGCTTTCCTGGCGCGGGTCGTCGAGATAGAGGCAGCCGGTCGCCCCGCGCACCGCCAGCCGGCCGACTTGGCCGGGGGGAAGCCGGCGGAACTGGTCGTCCACCACCATCGCCTCATAGCCCGGCACCGGCTTGCCGGTGGAGCCCGGGCGCACATTGCCGGGCACGGCATGCAGCACGGCGTTCAGCAGCTCGGTGGTGCCCAGGCTGTCGAGGATTTCCAGGCCGGTGGCGTCGCGCCAGCCCTCGAAGGTCTGCTGCGGCAGCGGCTCTCCGGCCGAGATACACAGGCGCAGGCCGGACAGCCCCTTCGCCAGCGCCGGGTCGGCGGCCATGCGGCCGATCATGCCGCGATAGACGGTCGGCACGGTGAACATCACCGTCGCCTTGTGGCGGGTGGCAGCCTCGATCAGCCGGTCGGCGGTCCCGCGCTCCAGCAGGATCACCGAGGCGCCGATGCGCAGCGGGAACAGCAGCAGCCCGCCCAGCCCGTAGGCGAAGGCCAGCGTCGGCGAGCCGCAGAAGACATCATCGGCCGTCGTCCCCAGCACGGAGCGCGGCGACAGGTCGGAAATCGCCAGCAGATGGCGGTGCAGATGGGCGGCGGCCTTCGGCGTGCCGGTGGTGCCGGAGGTGAAGGCGATCAGCGCCACATCGTCCTGCGCCGTGTCGGCGGCCTCGAAGCCGGGCGGCTTGGTGGCGATGCGGTGTTCCAGCTCGCCGTCGCGGAAGCCGACAATGCGCAGCGAGGGCAGCGCCGCCTCTTCCAGGTCATCGAGGAAATGCGTGTCGCACAGCGCCATGTCGATGGAGGCGCGCTTCAGCACGTCGGCCAGCTCGGGCGCGCGCAGCAGCGGCATGGTCGGCACCAGCACCCCGCCGGCCTTGATCACCGCCAGCCAGCAGGCGGCCAGCATCGGCGTGTTGGGGCCGCGCAGCAGGACGCGGTTGCCGGTGACCAGCCCGTAATCCTCGGTCAGGACGCGGGCGATGCGGTCGACGGTGTCGCGCATCCGGCCATAGCTCCAGACCTCGCCGTCGCCGCCGATCAGGCAGGGGCGGCCGTCCCAGCCGCGCTCGCGCCAGCCGTCGATCAGGACGGAGACCGCGTTGAGGCGCTGCGGATACTGGAGTTCCGGACGGTCGAGGATCAGGTCGGGGCGCTGTGACGGTGCCGGCAGCCGGTCACGGGTGAAGCTGTCCAAATGTCCGGATGGCGTCATGCGCTGCGTCATCTCCCCCCGTTGCTGGACGGGAAGAATGGGGCCGGCGTGATCGGTGGGCGGACCCGGCCGCCACACGCGCGGTTCAGACACGGCCATGCCATCGGCCGGCGCGAATGCGCATCCCTTCATGGGCAATGCTCCATCTCCCCCCGCAGAGGACGCATGAACACGCCTCCGTCTTATCTTTTATGATCCGACTATAGTGCCAGGGGGAGCAAGTGAGCCATGCAACGAACGAATGGTGGGTGCACCATCAATCGCCATTCGTGCCGGGACAAGTGACTGAAAAGGCCAGTTTTTCGTTGGTAAGACGCATGATTTGGAACGAAAGTACGGGTCGGCGTACCGATCGTCAGCCGTTCTGCAGGTAAAGATCGATCTCGCCCTGCTCCATCACATGGGCGGTGCCGTGGATGATGCCGTTGGCGATCTGGATGATGCGGTGGATCATCGCGACGGAGGTCTGGCAGTCCACCCGCAGCTTGTCGGGATCGCCGCTGTCGATGTCGGTGCCGATCCGCTCCAGCGTGTGGGCGATCACCTGATGGGCCTGGGCGATGGTGTCCTCGAAAGGGCGGAGGAACTTGGACGGCACATGGCCGTAGGCCTCGATCGCCAGCTCCTTGTCGGAGAAGCCGCTGTCGCGGAAATGCTCGGCATAGCTCTTGGGCTGCCAGATGCGGCATTCCTCCAGCATGTCCGGCATGTCCGGGATCATCTCGATCAGCATCACGATTTCGTTGAAGTGATTGAGATAGTCGGTCGCCAGCAGCGTCTTCTCGGAAATGTTCGTGCCGCGCACGCGCTCCCGCCACCGGGCGAAGTCGGCCAGCTCATCCGGCGGAATGCCGTCCATCAGGGACCGATCCAACTCTTGGTCTTCCATGCACAAACCCGGACCCGATGCGGCAGCCCACGCGATACCCCGGCCGGCACAGATCCGCCGGCCTTGAAACGGAGGGCGCGCCCAAAGACGCCATGCCCCAACCGTGTGCCGATGTCCTTAACGTTGGATTAAACGCGTTGCAAGCGCCGGCTTGTGAAAGTCCCCGATTGACAGAAGCGAGGCGGCGACATGGCCGTTATCTTGGCAGATAAAAATTCGCCGCCGGCGCCACCCGCGTGATGTCGCGGCGGCGCCCGGCGGCGACTAGGATTGGCGGTTCAGGGAGGAATCACACCATGCCGATCCCAACACCGCCGCTGACGGTTGGTTCCCAAGGGGGACGGTCTGCGGTTTGAATCGCTGCCTTGGCGAACAAGAAAAACGCGCCGGCCTGGGGGTTGGCCGGCGCGCACGAGGATCGGGAACACTCGCCTCGCCCTCGCACGGCAGCGGAAAGACCGATGCCGGAGGGCAAAGACAGAGTGGGCTTGTAAGCCTTTCCGAACGGTTAAGTCCGCCCTTCCGGCATCCCTAATGCCATGCCGGTCATAGGCCGCCCGCAAGGCCATGCGGGCGACATCCGGCCTTGCTTCATATTATGCATACTGAGTAACCCGTTGTCGGTATCTCGAATAAATCTTTCGGGTTCACTCCCGTTAGGCCGCGGACTGCGCCATATGAATTCCACCGCTGCAGCTCGGGATGAGTCAGTCTGCTGATCGAAGCAGCGGCGATGGCGTCGTGATCCCCGGCAGGGCCGCCCAGGCGGTCCGGTCGCCGGATTTCAGCGCCGGACATGCGGACCGGGAACAGGCGCCCGGAAGAGATCGAGTTGCACCGGCCGTATCCGGGATCCCGGAAACGGCATATCGGGTGGATGCCAGGAACACGCGCCGCAGAAAGGCACGGGGAGAGAGATGGAGCAGTACACCGGTCACTTCATGCAGCATTTGCCCTACCTGCGCCGTTACGCCCGCGCGCTGACCGGGACGAACGGGCGGGGGGACGCCTTGGTGACCCGCACCCTGGAATGGTATCTGGAGGCGGACGAGGCTGAGAACGGCCGTGGCGACGACACGTCGCGCGGCCCGCTCTATCGCCATCTGCACAAACTGCAGGACGAAGACGGCTCACCCCCCGCGGTCGCGCCCTATCATCCGGTGGAATCGGCGCTGATGACGCTGGCGGAGACCGACCGCCGGCTCTACCTGCTGGTCAATCTGGAGGATCTGCCGGTCGGCGAGGCCGCCGCCGTTCTGGGCATCGCCCCGGAAGATGCGATGGAGCGGCTGACCCACGCCCGCGAGCGTGTCCGTGCCCGGCTGACCGCCACCATCCTGATCGTCGAGGACGACGCCATCATCGCCTACGATCTGGCGGAAACGGTGCGCGGCATGGGCCACATCGTCTGCGGCAACGCGGCGACGATGGACGAGGCGCTGTCGCTGGCGGCGGAACACCGGCCGACGCTGGCCCTGATGGACATCCGGCTGGCCGACGGCGACAACGGGCTGGAAGTGGCGCGCGAGCTGCGGGCCCGCCGCTTCCTGCCGGTGATCTTCGTCACCGCCTTCCCGGACGATCTGGCCAAGCACGGGCTGGAGCATCTGGGCCCGGTGATTCCGAAGCCCTTCACCCGCGACCAGATCGAACAGGCGATCACGCGGGCCGTGTTCATGCCGCAGCCGGAAGATGCCCGCGAGGCGGCGCAGCCCCATTGAGGGGCGGCACCGCTTCACTCGGAAGGCTTTAGCGGAAGACCACCGTCTTGTTGCCGTTCAGCAGCACACGATGCTCCACGTGGTAGCGGACGGCACGGGCCAGCACGATGTTCTCGATATCACGCCCGATGGCCACCAGGTCGTCGGGCGTCATCGTATGGTCGACACGCTCCGCCTCCTGCTCGATGATCGGGCCTTCGTCGAGGTTGGACGTGACATAGTGCGCGGTGGCGCCGATCAGCTTCACGCCACGGGCATGGGCCTGGTGGTAGGGCTTGGCGCCCTTGAAGCTGGGCAGGAAGCTGTGGTGGATGTTGATCACCCGGCCGGCCATCCGCTCGCACAGTGCGCCGGACAGCACCTGCATGTAGCGGGCGAGCACCACGAGGTCGATTTTCTCCTCGTCGACGATCTCCAGCAGGCGGGCTTCCTGCTGCGCCTTGTTGTCGGACGCGACCGGCAGATGGTGGAACGGGATGTTGTGCCACGCCGCCAGCTGATAGAAATCGCGGTGGTTGGAGACGATGGCCGGGATCTCGATCGGCAGATAGCCGGTGCGGTAGCGGTACAGCAGGTCGTTCAGGCAGTGGCCGAACTTCGACACCATGATCAGCACGCGCGGGCGGCGCCGGGCGTCGTGGATCTTCCAGGTCATGCCGAAGCGCTCGGCCACCTGCGCCGCAAAGTCTGCTTCCAGCTGCGCCTTGGTCTGCCCGGCCGGGTTGCCGTTGAAGCTGACGCGCATGAAGAACAGGCCGGAGATGCGGTCGCCGAACTGCGCGCTGTCGATGATGTTGCAGCTCCGCTCCGCCAGGAAGCCGGACACCGCGAAGACGATGCCGACGGTGTCGGGGCAGGAAACGGTGAGGATATAGTCGGAGCCGGTCTCAGACATCGCGCGTCCACCATGGCGTACAGCAAGAAAAGGGGGAGGCTTCCCTAGCACGAACGCCGCGATGTTGCACCCGCTTCATGAGCGACTGTGCACATGGCTGTACCGTCAAGCGCGTGTGCCGCCGATGCCGGGCGGTCCACACCGCTCTGGAATCGCCGGACCGGCGGTGCGACAATCGGCGACGGCGGCCGGGCCAGGCCGGCGGAGGAAGACGGGGTCGACCATGGCATCCGGCGGCAAGATCATCGGTGAATACACCAAGGGCAAGGTCGACAAGCTGATGACGGCGGATGCCGCCGACAGCAGCCGCAGCCAGCGCATCCGCCATTTTCTGGAAAACATGGATGCCGCGATCCTGGAGGCCAACTGCGAGGTCATCGGCCGCGAATTGCCGAACCTCAACCGCGACTCCTTCCTGCGGATGGCGGTGCGGGTGGCGGAACTGCGCGCCGACTATATCCGTGCCGGCCTGAAGATGTCGGAGTCCCGCCACCCGGACGCTGCCGCCGTCGCGGACCTCGCCCGCCTGCGCGCGGCCTACGAGCAGATGCTGGCGGTTTACGAGGCCGCGGAGCGGGTGATCGAACGTGGATACGCCAAGCTGGGATAAGACGCCGGGGTTTCGCCCTTTTCCCTGGAAACAAGACCCGGAAACAAAAATCCCCTTCCCCGCGATCCTGCGGAGAAGGGGGCGCGACCCGTCGGTCACAAAATTCAGTGGCGACCTATCCAAAAGACGCCGGTCGGCCAAAGCCGATGGCCGGGGTCAGACGTCGTGGAAATGTTCCAACTCACGACGCAGGCTGGTGGCCTCCTGTTGCAGGCCGACGATCCGGCGGACGTCAGGACTCTGCTGCTGCTCTTCGCGTTCGAGCTTGTCCTCGATATCGCGCTGCTCTTGCCGGATGATGTTGAACAGTGCTTTCCTCAACATCGACACCTCCCGAGCTGATCGCTAAAATTTTAGCGCTTTTTCAATTCGCCTTCAAGCAACCAATGACCTCTGTCGAATCCTCGGCACGTCAAGTCTGCGCCGGTTACCGAATGCCCACAAATATTCAGAAACGGTAATCTGGCCGGCCTTGACAATACTTTTGCGCCGCCGCATTGGTTAATGATTCAGGCTAGATGAACGGATGGCACGGCTTGGTGCCGATGACTTCCCTCCTTTGCAGCACGGTATTTTTGGCCATGGATCGACGACAGCTGCTTGGGCTCGGGCTCAGCAAGCTTTGGTTAACCGCCTTCGGCGCCGCCGGCCTGGCGCTGGCCCAGCCGTTGGGTTCGGGCAGCGCCCAGGCGTCGGGCCGGCGGCCCGACCGCAAACCGGCCGGCGGCACATCGTCGCGGTCGCGGCTGGTGATGCTCGATCCCGGCCATGGCGGCAACGATCCCGGCGCCATAGGCACCCGCGGCACCTTCGAGAAGGAGGTGACGCTGGACATCGCCCGCGACGTGGCGCGCATCCTGGCAGAGCGGCATGGCGTCGCCGCCAGGCTGACGCGGCGGGACGACCGCTTCCTGGCGCTGGACGACCGGGTTGCGCTGACGCGCGAGGCCGGGGCCGACCTGTTCGTGTCGATCCACGCCGACAGCGCCCCCAATGCGGACGCCCGCGGCCTGTCCGCCTACATCCTGTCGGAAAAGGCATCGGACTCCTTCGCCTCCCGCCTCGCCCAGCAGGAGAACCAAGCCGACCGCTTCGGCAAGCCGGGGGCGGTCGGCGGCGGCCGGATCGTCAAGGACATCCTGATGGACCTGACGGCGCGCCACACCCGCCATGCCTCGCTGGCCGCCCGCCAGATCCTGGTGGAGGGGGCGGGCAAGGAGCTGCGCCTGCTCGAGAACCCGATGCGGGCGGCCAATTTCGCGGTGCTGAAGGCGCCGGACGTGCCGTCGGTTCTGGTGGAAACCGGTTTCCTGTCCAATCCCAGGGACGAGGAAATCCTGGGCGACGCGACCGCCCGGCGGGTGGTTTCCCGCGTCCTGGCCCGTGAAATCGCCGGCGTGCTTTCCAGCCCAGCTTTCGCCTGATTTCACACCGAAACTGCATGAGGCGCTGCGGCGGATTTTCTGCCGCGGCCACTCCTTCGCACTCGCAGCGACTGCAACATCCGTGCATCACATCGGGACAAAGTGACGATGACTGGTGAAAGCCTCGAATTTCCCCATTGCAAAGACCGTTCCGCCGTGACTTTTTCCGGCCGCGCGCCGATTCCGCCCGGCGCTGGCCACGCAGGCGAAGGGAGGCACACTGTGACGGGTTCGAGCCGCCTTTGGACAGTCTTCGCGCTCGCCTGCACCGCCGGTGTCTCGCTGGCCGGCTGCGGGCCGCTGGTGCTGGGTGCCGCGGGCGGGACCGCCGTCGTGGCGACGCAGGAGCGCGGCTTCGGCGGCTTCGTCAGCGACACCGAAATCCGCGCCCGCATCAACTCGCTGTGGCTGCAGCATTCCATCGACCTGACCAACCGCATCGGGCTGACCGTCGATCAGGGCCGCGTCCTGCTGACCGGCCGCGCCGCCGACGCGCAGATGCGGCTCGACGCGGTGCGCCTCGTCTGGCAGGCGCAGGGCGTGAAGGAAGTCATCAACGAAATCCAGATCGACAACGGGTCCAGCATCCTGGACACCGCCCGCGACACCTGGATTTCGACCCAGATCCGCAGCCGCATCACCTTCGATGCGGATATTCATAGCCAGAACTACAGCATCGATACCGTCGATGGCGTTGTCTATCTGATGGGTGTCGCGGCGTCACAGGAAGAGCTGGACCGCGCGCTCCAGCACGCCCGGTCGGTGCCCAACGTCCAACGCGTCGTCAGCTACGTCCGTCTGCTCCCGAACTCAAACATCCAGGGTTGAACCCCGACCGCCATGGCCTCCGCCCTATCCCGTGTCCTCGCCGTTCTCCGCACCGCCGCCGTCGCCGCAGCCTTGAGCCTGCCGGCGGCGTTCGCGGCCGGTCCCGCTCCGGCGCAGGACGCGGCGGTACAGGCCGCACAGGACATGGCCGGGCAACCGGATGGGGCGAAGCAGACCGTGCTGGCGCTGGACCAGGACGGCGGCGGGGCGGACAACCCGGCCGCCGGCACGCCGGGCCCGGCCAACCGCCTGTTCGTCCAGGCCTTGCAGCTGATCCGTCAGGCCGACAACACCTATGACGTCGCCGAGGAGGGCCGCCTGCTGAAGGAGGCGGACAAGCTGTTCAACGACATCGTGACGAAGTATCCCGACAGCCCGCTGGCGGTTCAGCTCGTCACCAACCAGTTCGTCGGCGATTTCGACTTCTACGAATTCCGCTCGCGCATCCGCGCGCTGGTCTGCAACGACCAGCTCAACAGCCTGTGCTTCCTCCACCGCATCGGCGAGATGCTGCCGCCGGTGGAGACGCCGATCAACGCGGCGCGCTGGGACTGGCTGTCGCTGGCCGTCGCCTACCAGCAGCTGGGCGACACCGGCCGCGCCAAGGAGATCATGGCGCCCTTCGTCAGCGCGGTCCGCCGCGGCGGCGTCGCCGACAGCTCCGGCCAGGATCTGTTCGTCGCCCGCGCCCTGTCGCTGATGGGGCAGTCGCCGCTGGCACTCGACATCACCCGGCAGATCAACGACTGCTCGACCCGCATCTACAACCTCGCCGACATCGCCAAGGCGGCGGCGTGGCGCGGCGACAGCGGCCTGACCAACGCGCTGGCCGACGAGGCCAAGAGCTATGCCTCCAGCCACAATTGCGCCTGGGAGCTGGGGCTGGTCGCCCAGACGCTGCTGCGCGCCGGCAAGGAGGCGCAGGCCCGCACCCTGTTCCTGAACACGGTCGAGACGCAGTTCTCCAAGTTCAAGGAAACCCGCGGCGACTGCTGCCCGCCGGAACTGGCGGTGGCGGCAGCCGACATCGGCGAGCCGAAGCTGGCGCTGGGCCTGCTCAGCACCGTGCAGGACGAGAATCCCTGGACCATCCCGGCGGTGCTGGGGCGGCTGGCCAAGCGCGGCGAGGCGGGCATGGCGGTCGCCTACGCCGATCAGGTGGCGGACATCGACACCCGCGGCGAGGCCTATGCCGAGTTGATCGAGGCGGCGATGAAGCGCGGCGAGCCGGCCGTCGCCAACGACCTCATGAACCGCCTGAACAAGCTGACTGACGAGGCCGCCGGCCGCCGGCCCGGCCTGCTGGCGCAGCGGGCCAAGGCGGAGAAGGCCTTCTACAACGACGACCGCTGGCGCCGGACCTTCCAGCTGGCGATCAACGCGGCGGAGAAGGCCAGCAACTTCGTCCGCCGCGACATCGGCGCCCCGCTGCTGGCCGCGCTGGTCCGCATTGAGACCGGACTGCCGATGCTGGATTGAGGGTGCAGCGACCTCTTGAAATTCCCCCTCCCACCCCCGGGGAGAGGGGATTGCTGGATCTGAGAGAGCTTCCGCTCACCCCACGGCCAGCACCAGCTTGCCGACATGCTGGTTGCTTTCCATCAGCCGGTGGGCGTCCGCGGCTTGTGCGAGCGGGAAGACCTCGTGGACGACCGGCTTGACCGTGCCGGCGGCCACCAGCGGCCAGACGCGGGCCTTCAACTGTTCGGCCACCGCCTGCTTGTAGGCGATGGGCCGCGCCCGCAGGGTCGAGCCGGTCAGCACCAGCCGCTTGGTCATGACGGGGAAGAAGTTCACATTGGCCGTCGCCCCGCGGACGAAGCCGATGCAGACATAGCGGCCCTCGACCGCCAGAGCGTCGATGCTGCGGGCGACGTAATCGCCGCCGACGATGTCCAGCACCACATTGACGCCGGCACCGCCGGTCGCCTCCTTGACCACCGCGACGAAATCCTCCTCGGCATAGTCGATGGCGCGTTCCGCACCCAGCCGGACGCAGGCGGCGCATTTCTCCGCCCCGCGGGCGGTGGCGAAGACCCGCGCGCCGAAGGCCGCTCCCAACTGGATCGCCGTGGTGCCGATACCCGACGTGCCGCCATGGACCAGCAGCGCCTCGCCGGGCTGGAGCGCGCCGCGCTCGAACACGTTCGACCAGACGGTGAAGAAGGTCTCCGGCAGGGCCGCCGCCTCGGCCATCGACAGGCCGTCGGGGATCGGCAGGCATTGCGCCGCCGGCACCACGCAATACTCGGCATAGCCGCCGCCGGCCAGCAGGGCGCAGACCGGATCGCCGATGCGCCAGCCCTCCACCCCCTCGCCCAGCGCATCGACAATGCCGGCGACCTCCAGGCCGGGGATGTCGGTGATGCCCGGCGGCGGGTTGTACTTGCCGAGCCGCTGGAGCACGTCCGGCCGGTTGACGCCGGCGGCCTGGACGGCGATGCGGATCTCGCCGGGTGCGGGATCGGGAACCGGGCGGTGCGCCGGGACCAGCACCTCCGGCTTGCCGGGCTGGCTCACCTCGATTGCCGTCATCAGTCTTGAGTCTGCCATTCGGATCACTCCCCTGCCCTGTTCTTGTGAAAGATCTGGGGGGCACTGTGTCGTCGCGGCGGACGGCCAGTCCACGCGGCGATGGATCCGATTTCGCCCTGCGGAAAAGTCAAAAAAATGGCCGTGCTGCACACAGCACGGCCAGTCTCCGAGAGAAGCGCGAACATGCAAAACAACACATCCGCCCGATGAGAAAGGAACGCCTTTCCCGAGACAGACAATCGCACAGGTCCCGCTGATTTTCCCGAGAAAAAAGACGCTTTTCCATTCCGTGGAAACACCTCTTTTCTCAAGAAAAAGGGCCGCATCCCGTGAGGAATGCGGCCCTAAGTGCGCCAGGGAGGAATGCCAACGTGCACCACCTGCCGTCAGCTCTTGGCGTTCTCTTGCTCTAGGCGTCTGCTTGTCCCTTGTGAGGAACGGGTCAGTTGGGAACCGGCACGCGGCCGCCCAGCTCCTGCGTCACCGCCGCGGCGGCGCGCTTGACCATCTCGCCCAGGGCGCGCAGCCGCGCGTCCTCGATGCGCCGGCTGGAGCCGGACAGCGACAGGGCCCCCATCACACGGGAATTCTCGTCGAAGATCGGAGCGGCGACACAGCGCAGGCCGGACACCCGCTCCTCCTGGTCCAGGGCATAGCCGCGGGTGCGGACCAGCGTCAGGTCGCGGTACAGCGCCGGCAGCGACGACAGGGTGCTGCGGGTGAACTGGCGCATGCCGCGCTGGGTCACGATGGTCTGCACCTTGGTCTCGGGCATGCCGGCCAGCAGCGCCTTGCCGACGGCGGAACAGTGCAGCAGCGTGCGGTCGGCCTGCGGCACCGCGACCTGGGCCGCACGGGGACCGCCGACGCGGGCCAGATAGAGCGCCTCGCCATTCTCCTCGACCGCCAGATTGACGATCTCGCTGCTCTCCTCCATCAGGCGGCGCATGCGGGGGCGGGCGACATCGACCAGATTGCGGGTTTTCAGAAAGTTGGCGCCGGTCATGTAGGCCTGCACGCCGACCACCCAGCCGCGCGCGCTCTGGTCGAAGCGCACATAGCGCTCGTACTGCAGCGTCGTCAGCAGGCGGTGGGTAGTGGAGGGCGACAGGTTCGCGGCCTCCGACAGCTCGGTCAGCGTCATCGGACCGTCGTTGGAACCCAGGATCGTCAGGATGTTCAGGGCGCGGCACAGCGACTGGACCACTTGGCCGCGCTCGGCCTTGGCCTCCTTGCCGTTGTCGTTCTTCACCCGCGGCGTCTCGATGATCGCGGTCTTGATGATGGCCGCGGCGCCCTCGCTGGGGTCGTCGTGGATGATGCGGCGGGCCAGGATGCTGTTTTGGGCTTGCGCTTTCATGTCCCATCTCCCTCGGGGTCCGGCGCGTTGGTTGCGCCTGTCTGTTGCGGCTGATGGCGTGAGTGACAGAAGGCTTGGCTAAGGCCGCGGGACCGTCGCGGACGGCGGTCCCGCGGGGGACTGGTTACCCTTTGAAAATCGACTGCATGGTGGAGCCCAGGCTGGCGGGGCTGTCGGCGACGGCGATGCCGACCGACTTCATGAAGTCGATCTTGAAGTCGGCGGTGTCGTTGCCGCCGGAGATCACCGCACCGGCATGGCCCATGCGGCGTCCCGGAGGAGCCGTGCGGCCGGCGATGAAGCCGACGACCGGCTTCTTGGTGCCCGAGGCCTTGATGAACTCGGCGCCGCGGACTTCGGCGTCGCCGCCGATCTCGCCGATCATGATGATGCCCTCCGTCTCCGGGTCCTTCACCAACAGCTCCAGGCTGTCGACGAAGTTGGTGCCGTTGACCGGGTCGCCGCCGATGCCGATGCAGGTGGTCTGGCCGAGGCCGGCCGCCGTGGTCTGCGCGACGGCCTCATAGGTCAGCGTGCCGGAGCGCGAGACGATGCCGATCTTGCCGCGCTTGTGGATGTGGCCCGGCATGATGCCGATCTTGCACTCGTCCGGCGTGATGATGCCGGGGCAGTTCGGGCCGATCAGGCGGGTCGCCGAACCGTTGAGCGCGCGCTTGACGCGGACCATGTCCAGCACCGGGATGCCTTCGGTGATGCAGACCACCAGCGGGATCTCGGCGTCGATAGCTTCCAGGATCGCGTCGGCCGCAAACGGCGGCGGCACGTAGATCACGGAGGCGTTGGCGCCGGTCTTCTCGACCGCCTCGGCGACGGTGTCGAAGATCGGCAGGTCGAGGTGCTTGGCCCCGCCCTTACCCGGCGTCACGCCGCCGACCATCTTGGTGCCGTAGGCGATGGCCTGTTCGGAGTGGAAGGTGCCCTGGGCTCCGGTGAAGCCCTGGCAGATCACCTTCGTGTTCTTGTCGACGAGAACAGCCATGTTACGCGGCCTCCTTCTTCACGGCGGCGACGATCTTCTTGGCTGCGTCGTCCAGATTGTCGGCGGACAGGATCGGCAGGCCGGATTCGGCCAGGATCTTCTTGCCCAGATCGACATTGGTGCCTTCCAGGCGCACCACCAGCGGCACATGCAGCTTCACGTCGCGCGCCGCGGCGACCACACCCTCGGCGATCACGTCGCAGCGCATGATGCCGCCGAAGATGTTGACCAGGATGCCTTCGACGTTGCTGTCGGACAGGATCAGCTTGAAGGCCGCGGTGACGCGCTCCTTCGTGGCGCCGCCGCCGACGTCGAGGAAGTTGGCCGGCTCGGCACCGTACAGCTTGATGATGTCCATGGTCGCCATCGCCAGGCCGGCGCCGTTGACCATGCAGCCGATGTTGCCGTCGAGCTTGACGTAGTTCAGCTCGTGCTTGGCGGCTTCGATCTCCGCCGGGTCTTCTTCCGCCTCGTCGCGCAAGGCGGCCACGTCCTTGTGACGGAACAGGGCGTTGTCGTCGAAGCTCATCTTGGCGTCGAGCGCCAGGATGTCGCCCGAGCCGGTGACGATCAGCGGGTTGATCTCGACGATGGCGCAGTCCAGATCCACGAAGGCCTTGTAGGCGGCCTGGATGAACTTGGCGGCGGCACCGACCTGCTTGCCTTCCAGGCCGAGCGCGAAGGCGACCTTGCGGGTGTGGTAGCCCTGGATGCCGGTGGCCGGGTCGACCGCGACCTTGATGATCTTCTCGGGCGTGTTATGGGCGACCTCTTCGATCTCCATGCCGCCTTCGGTCGAGGCCATGATCGTCACGCGGCCGGTGGCGCGGTCGATCAGCATGCCGAGGTACAGCTCGCGCTTGATGTCGGCGCCTTCCTCGATGTAGAGGCGCTTGACCTCGCGGCCTTCCGCGCCGGTCTGCTTCGTCACCAGGACGCTGTTCAGCATCTCGGCGGCGTTCTTGCCGACCTCCTCGATCGACTTGACGACGCGGACGCCGCCCTTGCCCTCGGGGTTGTTCTTGAAGCGGCCGGCGCCGCGGCCGCCGGCGTGGATCTGGGACTTCACGACCCAGACCGGACCGCCCAGCTCGCGGGCGACCGTCTCGGCCTCCTGCGGGGTGTAGGCAACGCCGCCGCGGGGAACCGCGACGCCGTACTTCTTCAGCAGGCTTTTCGCCTGGTACTCATGGATGTTCATCGGGCGTCCATCTGTTTTTTGTTTCGGCTGACGAGAACGGGTCGACTGAAGGACAAGACGGGCGCACCACCGGCGTCCACCCGGCCCGGATATGGGCCGGGTGGACGCCGGAGACCGCGCGATCCGTTCTTTAGGAAGCGGACTTCTCGGCGTCCAGCTTCTTGACGACGTCGACCAGCGTCTTCACCGCGTCGACGGAGTTCTGGAACATCGCCTTCTCTTCGTCGTTCAGCTCGATCTCGATGATCTTCTCGACGCCGCCGGCGCCGATGATCGTCGGGACGCCGACGTAGAGGTCGTCCTGGCCGTACTGGCCGCTCAGGTGGGCGGCGACCGGCAGAACGCGCTTCTGGTCCTTGAGGTAGGACTCGGCCATCTGGATGGCGGAGGCGGCCGGGGCGTAGAAGGCCGAGCCGGTCTTCAGCAGCTTGACGATCTCGGCGCCGCCGTCACGGGTGCGCTGAACGATGGCGTCCAACTTCTCCTGCGTGGTCCAGCCCATCTTGACCAGATCGGGCAGCGGGATGCCGGCGACGGTGGAGTAGCGCACCAGCGGGACCATGGTGTCGCCGTGGCCGCCCAGCACGAAGGCGGTGACGTCCTCGACCGAGACGTTGAACTCTTCGGCCAGGAAGTAGCGGAAGCGGGCCGAGTCGAGCACGCCGGCCATGCCGACCACGCGCTCCGGCGGCAGGCCGGACGCCTGCTGCAGCACCCACACCATCACGTCGAGCGGGTTGGTGATGACGATGACGAAGGCGTTCGGGGCGTACTTGCCGATGGCCTCGCCGACGGTCTTGCAGACGCCGCTGTTGATGCCGATCAGGTCGTCGCGGCTCATGCCCGGCTTGCGCGGGATGCCGGCGGTGACGATCACGACGTCGGCACCCTCGATGACCGAATAGTCGTTGCCGCCGGTCAGGCTGGCGTTGAAGCCTTCGACCGGGGAGGTTTCGGCCAGATCCAGCGCCTTGCCGGCCGGCATGCCTTCGGCGATGTCGAACAGGACGACGTCGCCCAGTTCCTTCTGAGCGGCGAGCAGAGCCAGCGTGCCGCCAATCTGGCCGGCACCGACGAGCGCAATCTTCTTGCGAGCCATGGAGCGTTCCCTAAAACGTTTGAGCGTCCCCCATTCAGCGGGAGACTAGAACCGTTGGTCATTCTAACGTCTTAGGGATCCAGCGCCCCGAGATTTCGGAAGCGTAGGTAGCGCGTTTTGTCGCGGAGGGCAAGCATGACCGCAAGCGGAGCATTGCAGCGTTGCGTCGCACCCCCGATGATCCTTTCCAAACGCCGGAGCGTTGGGCTTTATACGTATGGTTCGCGTCCGGTCCTTACCTTGTTCGCAGATGGTCGAAGGAGAGCGCAGATGGCCAAGCTCGTGGCCCGTTTCATTCCCGGTCTGACCATGTCGCTGGCGCTTGCCGCCGGCATCGCCGGTGCCCTTGCCGCCGGTGCCGCCCAGGCCCAGACGGTCGGCGATTATACCGCCGCCATGGCCGCCGCCCCGATCACCGATCCGGCTGCGGAGGCCAGCGCCGCCTATTGCCGGCCGCTGACCAACTATGTCTACACCTCGATCCCCGACAACCAGCGCTCCAGCTGGGTGCTGCCGCTGGTGACGCTGGACGGCACGCAGTCGGCGGAGACCTCCGCCAAGCGCGACGCCTGCCTGAAGGTGCGCCAGCAGGCGCTGATCGCCTTCGACGCCGGCACCGGCGAGCAGATCGTCACCCCGGCCGAGGCGATGGAAGGCCCGACCGACCGCGGCCCCTATTACAAGGAGCCGTCGCCCGACGCCCCGATCCCGCACACCGGCCGCGCCACCCCGCGCCAGCCGATGCCGCGCGGCGGCGTGCAGTAAGGACTGTCTCCGGGGGGCGCCTCGCCCCCCCCCTTACGGCCCGACGCCGTAGCGTTCCAGGTGGCGGGCCATCTCGGCGGGGGACAGCGGGAAGCCGCTGCCCTGCCGGGCGTTCAGCATCGCCCGCGGGTGGATGCCGGCGGCGCGCGCCTGGATCTGCATGGCGCAGCGCATCGACAGGCCGGCGCGCCAGACCAGCGCGGTGACCGCCTGCGGGTCGTGGGCGTCGAGGATCAGATCCACCACCTCCGGCGCCACGCGGGCGCGCAAGGTCAGTGCCGCCCGCACGAAGCCGGTCTCGTTCCACGACATCGCGTCGCTGAGCGCCGTTTCGTCGAGCTTCCCCTGCCGGTGCAGGCGGACGGCGCGGCGTTCCGGCGGCTCGGCCGAGTCGGGCGCCTCGGCCCAGTCGATGCGGCGGCGGGTGGTCGCGGCAATCTCCGCCACCGTGGCGTCGTCGAGATCGCCGCGGCGGCGCAACGCCTCGACCACCGCCAGATCGACGAAATCGGCCAGCCGCAGCGCCAGCCGGCGGGGCAGGGCCGGGCGGCGGGCCAGCTTTTCCCGCCAGTCGGGATGGTGGGCCGACTGCTCCACCAGCGCTTCCAGAGTGGGTTCGGCGATCACCGCACCGCTGTTGTCGAGCAGGATGCCGGTCGCCTCGGCATGGCCGCTGCCGGCGATGGCGTCGGACAGGGCGGCGCCGATGCTGTGGCGCCGGGCGATGGCCGACAGCGCCCAGCCGGCCGGGGCGGCGGCGACGATGTCCAGCAGATCCTCGTCGCCCAGCGCCGCACAGCAGCGCAGCACCGGCTCCGCCACCGAGCGTTCGACATCGCGCGCCAGCGTCGCCACGACCGAGGGCGGGGCGCAGGCGATGTCCTTGATCGCCGTCGCCAGCGCCTCGCGCACGCGGACGATGTGGTCGCGGGCCAGCTGCTCCAGCGCGCGGGTCGCGACGGTGCTGACGGTGTCGGCCCCGCCCGGCGGCAGGTCGGGCAGCAGCCGGCAGAGCTTGCGGGCCAGGGTGGAGCGCACGTCGGCATCGCCCATGCCGGCCAGTCGCGATTCGACCAGGACGTCGCCGACCTGACGGGCGATGCCGCGTCCGGGCTGGGGGTCGGCAGCGGGGGGCGATTCCGGCACCGGGGCCGGCGACTCGGCGAACAGATAGTCCATCAGCTCGGGCGCGACGCCGCACTCCGTCTCCGGCGGGAGATGGGCGGAGGGGCGGGAGGGGGAGCGCCGGGCTGTCACCGGACCTGAAGCCTTGTGGTTGGGCCGCGGCCGAAGCGGAGCGGCAACGGTGGGATCATGCGGACCATCGAAACGCCCCCCTGGTTAACGGCCCCCTAATTCCGCGGCCGTGCTCCCTGTGATATCTCTCCGGAATTGCAGCGGACCTCAGCGCCGCTTGGCCGCCGGGGTGCTGCCCAGCATGCTGCGCTGCGCCAGCATCGGGCGCGGCATCTGCCGGCCGCCCAGCACGCGGACCGGCACGGATTGCTCCTGCCGATGCTTGTCGAACTGATCGAAGATGCGCAGCAGCGCCTCCGCCGTGCCCTCGCCATACTGGATGTCGGTGCGGGCGCGGCCCAGTTCCGTGCGCAGCCCGTCGCGCAGCCGGCCGAACAGCGCGTCGAACAATGTCTGGAAATGCTCCTCGGCGAAGACGAAATGGCGCTCGCGCAGCTGGTCGGTCATCCGCCGCATGAAGGTCTGGCGCTGCTGGTGGAACTGCCGGAAGCGCAGCATCACCCGGATGAAGGGCGTGTCGGCCAGCACCGCCAGCGTTTCCTCATGCGCCAGCCGCTGCCAGACCTCGGCATCGCGGTCGGTCCCCAGCCGGTTGAACAGGGCGATGACGCTGGCGTTCATCGCTTCCCATTCCTTCTCGTAGAACAGGGCGGTCAGGGTCGATTGCAGGCCGGGAAGGATCACCTGTGGAAAGCTGGCGCCGGTGATCGGATCCATGCTGTCGGGCAGCCGGGTGCGCAGGGCCGAAACCATCAGGCGGGTGACGAAGTCGCGGCGGCGACCGCCGGCCCCGATCTGCGGAGGCTCCTCCCCCATGGTTCCGGAACCGCCGCCGCAGCCGCCGCAACTCGACGCCGTGCAGGATTGGCAGATCGAGGCGAACAGCGGCAGCACCGACGGCCAATGCGCCATCATCAACCCCATGGCGCGGGTGAATTCCTCGCGCGACAGGACGCCCTTGGCGGTGAATTGCGGCTCCAGCGCCTCCTGAAAGGTGCTGACCAGAGCCTGGGCCGTGCGGTGGTGGCGTTCGAACGGCGGCTGATCGGCGGTCATCCCACGCCCTCCCTCCCGGTGCATCCCAGCCGGCCGGCGAGTGGGCCGGTCGCGGTTACCGGAACAATTTATCCGGCATTTTATCTATCCTGGCTGTGACGGCCGTCACAGGGGGGACGGGACTGGGAAGGGAAGGGGTGCTGCGGGCAAAAAAAAGGGCCGCGTCCCAAATGGGCGCGGCCTTTAGTCTAGGGAGGAAACGCACTGCAAAATGCAGTAACGAGGCGGAGTTTAAGCCCACAGCCGTGTTAGCGGTACCACGGTTTTCGTATTGGTGCGGTGCGACATCCGCATAGCGCGGTATGGAATAGAGTTTGGTTTGCCCAGCCCCTATGCGGGGAGGCAGTTTTCTGCCCGTTTCATGGGCAATTTGCCGCTTGCGGGTTGGGCGAACGGTCAAATTTGAAAATCATCGCGCCTGTGAATGTTCGCAAACGAAAAAGGGGGGCGTCTCGCGACACCCCCCTTTCCCCATCCGATGCGGACCGCAGCGTCAGGCCGCCAGCTTCTCGCGGATCAATGCCTTGGTTTCCTCGATGCCGTAAAGCTGGATGAAGGAGCCCATGCGCGGGCCGGTGGTCTGGCCCAGCAGCACCTCGTACAGCGCCTGGAACCAGGCGCGCAGCTCGGTGAAGCCGTGGGCCTTGCCGACCTCGAACACCTCGTTCTGGATGACGTCGGCGCGGGCGTCGGCCGGCACGCTGTCGAGCTTGACCAGCAGATCCTGCAAGGCCGCGCGCTCTGCGTCAGTCGGCGCGCGGAACTGCTTGGTCGGCTTGACCTGATCCTGGTAGTAGCGCACGGCATAGCCGACCATGCTGTCGAGGAACGGGCTGTTCTCCGGCGTGGCGTCGGGCGCGTAGCGGCGGATGAAGCCCCACATGGCGTCCTTGGTCTCGGCATTCGCCGCACCGGCCAGATTGAGCAGCAGGTTGAACGACACGTCGGAGCGCACCGCCGGCGGCTTGCCGTTGTGGATGTGCCAGGCCGGGTTCTCCAGCTTCTTCGCCGGCTCCTCGCCATGGACCCTGTCGACGAAGGTCAGATACTCGTCGACGGCGCGCGGGATGACGTCGAAATAGAGGCGCTTGGCCGACTTCGGCTTCTGGAACATGTAGAGGGCGAGGCTTTCCTGCGGCGCGTAGGCCAGCCATTCCTCCATCGTCAGGCCGTTGCCCTTCGACTTGGAAATCTTCTGGCCCTTGTCGTCGAGGAACAGCTCGTAATTGAAGCCTTCCGGCGGGGTGCCGCCGAGGATTTTGCAGATCTTGCCGGCGAGATCGGCCGACGGGATCAGGTCCTTGCCGTACATCTCGTAATCGACGCCCAGGCCGAACCAGCGCATGCCCCAGTCGGGCTTCCATTGCAGCTTCACATGGCCGCCGGTGACCGGCAGTTCCACCTTCCTGCCGTCCTCGTCCTCGAAGACGATGGTGCCGGCCTCGACGTTGCGCTCCAGCATCGGCACCTGGAGGACCCGACCGGTCGATGGGGAAACCGGCAGGAAGGGGCTGTAGGTGGCCTGACGCTCCGCACCGAGCGTGGGCAGCATCACCGCCATCACCTCGTCGTAATGGCGCAGGATGCCCAGCAGCGCCTCGTCGAAGCGGCCCGACTTGTACCAGTCGGTGGAGGACTGGAACTCGTACTCGAAGCCGAAGCTGTCGAGGAAGGCGCGCAGCCGGGCGTTGTTGTGGGCGCCGAAGCTGTCATGCGTGCCGAAGGGATCGGGCACCTGGGTCAGCGGCTTGCCGATATTGGCCGCCACCATCTCCTTGTTGGGGATGTTGTCGGGCACCTTGCGCAGCCCGTCCATGTCGTCCGAGAAGCAGAACAGCTTGGTCGGAATGTCGCTCATGGTCTGGAAGGCGTGGCGCACCATGCTGGTGCGCGCCACCTCGCCGAAGGTGCCGAGATGGGGCAGGCCCGACGGACCGTAACCGGTCTCGAACAGGACATAGCCTTTGGCGGGCGGAGCTTTCGCGAAGCGTGCGACCAGTTTGCGCGCCTCCTCGAACGGCCATGCCTTCGCCTGCAACGCCAGATCCCGTTCGCCGGTCATCGTCGGACCCTTTCGAAACCACAAAGATAAAGTTGGGAATGAGGGCAAAGACCCTAGGGCCGGCCGGGCGTGGCGTCAACCTTGGGCGTCCGGCCCGGCTGGCACGGATGTCCGGCGGGGGACGTCTTTGGTGGGTCTTGCGGCACCCTTTCGCCCGGTCCATCCTGCGCCCCCCGCGGAATCGGCCTTGCGGGAGTTGGCGGGGTTTCGGCGCGATGAGCTGGCTGTATCTGGTGGTGGCGATCCTGTTCGAGGTCGTCGGCACGTCGGCGATGAAGATGTCGGACGGGATGACGCGGCTCGGCCCGGCGGCGGTCGTGGTGGTGTGCTACGGCATCGCCTTCCTGCTGCTGGCCAAGGCGCTGCGCAGCATGGAGGTCGGCATCGCCTATGCGATCTGGTCGGCGACCGGCACCGCCGCCATCGCCGCCATCGGCGTCTTCGTGTTCGGCGAATCGCTGACGGTGATGAAGGTTGTCGGCATCCTCCTGATCGTCGCCGGGGTGATCAGCCTGCACATGGCGAGCGGGCCGGCATGACGGCAATAGTTAGGCGTTGACCTAAGTGTTCATCGCCGGTAGGGTGACGTCATGGATGCGGCACTCGACCTGACCTTCCGTGCGCTGGCGGACCCCACGCGCCGGGCGGTCGTCCAGGCGCTCGGGCGTGGCCCGGCGACGGTGGGCGACCTCGCAAAACCCTTCGACATGGCTTTGCCGAGCTTTCTCCAGCACTTGAAGATGCTGGAGGAGAGCGGACTCGTCGAAACG
Source organism: Azospirillum sp. TSH64 (assembly GCF_003116035.1). Lineage (GTDB taxonomy): Bacteria > Pseudomonadota > Alphaproteobacteria > Azospirillales > Azospirillaceae > Azospirillum. The sequence goes on along the minus strand of NZ_LGQW01000015.1, from coordinate 5,558,664 downwards.
CGGAAGGTCGGCCGGGTGCGCACCTGCACGCTGAAGCCGGAGGCGCTGACGGCTGCGGAACGCTGGCTGGACGCCCAGCGGAGCCTCTGGACCAAACGGCTCGACCAGCTGGACAGCCTCGTGCTGGACCTGAACGAACGGGAGGACGGGACACCATGACCGCTATGGATTTCAATCCGCAGCTCGACCTTGAACTGAAGCGCGAGGTCGCGGTGCCGCCGCGTCTGGTCTGGCGGGCCTGGACCGAGCCGGAGCTGCTGATGAAGTGGTTCACGCCGGCGCCCTGGCGCACCACCGCCTGCGAGATCGACCTGCGGCCCGGCGGCAAGTTCCGCACGGTGATGGAAGGGCCGAACGGCGAGAGGAACGACAGCACCGGCTGCTTCCTGGCCGTGGAGCCCGAGCGGCGGCTGGTCTTCACCGATGCGCTGGGGCCGGGCTTCCGCCCCACCGGCGGCGGTTTCATGACCGCGTCCGTGACCATCGAGCCGTCGGCCGCCGGCACGCTCTACACCGCCGTCGCCTTCCACAAGGACGAGGTGGCAAAGACACAGCATGAGGAGATGGGCTTCCATCACGGCTGGGGCGCGGCACTCGACCAGCTCGTCGCCCTGGTGAAGGGCCTGTAGAAACAGGGGCTGCCTACACCCCGACCCTGCCTAAACCCCGACCTTGAACGGGTTCACCTGCCGGGCGGCGCGCTCCACCGCCTCGGCGGGGCCGGGGCGGCCGAGGAAATAGCCCTGGGCGAAGTCGCAGTTCAGGCCACGCAGGGCCTCCAGCGTCTCGGCGTCCTCCACGCCCTCCGCCACGGCGGTCAGGTTCAGGCTGTGGGCCATCTGGATGACGGCGGCGGTGATCTTGGCGCTGTCGTGGTTGCGGGTGAGGTCGGCGACGAAACCGCGGTCGATCTTCAGCTTGTCCACCGCCAGACGGCCGATGTAGGACAGGTTGGAATAGCCGGTGCCGAAATCGTCGATCGACACCTGCACCCCCATCGCCTTGATCCGGCGCAGATTGTCCATCACCAGGTCGGTGTTCTGGATCAGCATCGATTCGGTCAGCTCCAGCTCCAGCAGAAGCGGGTCGAGCCCGCTGTCGGTCAGCGCCCGCGTCACCGTGGCCACGAGGTCGCCGCGCTGAAGCTGCAAGGCCGACAAATTGACCGCCACCGACAGCGGCAACCCCTGGGTATGCCACTGCGCCGCCTGCCGGCAGGCCTCGGTCAGCACCCAGGCGCCGATCGGCACGATCAGGCCGCTGTCCTCGGCGATCGGGATGAAATCGCCGGGCGGGACCATGCCCTTGTCCGGGTGGTTCCAGCGCACCAGCGCCTCGGCACCGGTCACGGCGCCGGTCTCCAGGCTGACCTGCGGCTGGTAATGGATCAGGAACTCCCCCCGCTCCAGCGCGCGGCGCAGGCCGCTGCGGGTGGACAGATGGGCCACCGCCTCGGCGTTCATCGCCTCGGCATAGAAGCGGTGGGTGTCGCGGCCGGCCGCCTTGGCATGGTGGAGCGCGGTGTCGGCGTTCTTCAGCAGGGTGGCGAAATCCTTCCCGTCGGCCGGGGCCATGGCCACGCCCGACGACAGGGTGAGGATCAGTTCCTGCCCGCCGACCTGGAAGGGGGCGGCCATCGCCTCGTGCAGGGAGGCGACGGTTTCCACCACCGTGTCGATGTCGGGCTTGCCGGACAGCAGCAGGATGAACTCGTCGCCGCCGCCGCGGCTGACCGTGTCGGTCTCGCGCACCGCCGCCTTCAGCCGGTCCGCCACCGCGCGCAGCAGCGCGTCGCCGACGGCGTGGCCCAGGCTGTCGTTCACCGTCTTGAAACGGTCCAGCCCGCAGGCGACCAGCGCCACCAGCCGGCCGTTGCGCTCGGACCGGGCCAGGGCCTGCTCGGTGCGGTCCTGCACAAGGATGCGGTTGGGCAGCAGGGTCAGCGCGTCGTGGCGCGACAGATACTCCATCCGTTCCTGCGCCGCCTTGCGCTCGGTGATGTCGCGGACCAGGACCAGCAGCCGGCGGTCGTTGCCGTCGATCACGGCGCGCCGCATGCTGACCTCCGCCCAGAACAGCGACCCGTCCAGCCGGCGGGCATGCCATTCGAACAGCTGCGGTTCGCCGTCCGCCGCCTTGTGGATCCGGGCGGCGGCGTCGCCCCGCGTGTAGGGCGGCACGCCGGAGCTGAGCTTCTCGACGGTGAGGTCGGACAGCGGGACGCCCTCCACCCGGTACATCTCCCGCATCCGGCGGTTGACCTCCAGGATGGAGCCGCCGTCCAGATCGTGGATGAAGATGGCGTCGGTGACGCTGTCGAAGATGGTACGGACGCGCTCCTCGCTGGCGGTCAGGGCGGTGACGGCGGTGCGCAGGCTCTCGGTCTTGCTTTCGACCTGCCGGCGCAGCAGCAGGACCCAGACCAGAGCCCCGGCGCCCAGGACGGCCACCCCGGCCAGCAGCTTGACCAGCAGGTCCATCGTCTGCGGGCTGACCATGCCGGTGAGGGGGCGGCCGAGCCAGCGCTCCTCCACCGCCTTGCGCTCCTCCGGGGCGATGCGGGCGAAACCGTCGGCGATCAGGCGGAACAGGGCGGCGTTGCCCTTGCGCACCGCCCAGTGCAGTTCGCCGGTGTAGAGCGGTTCGGTGTAGCGGAAGCGCCCCTGCACCCCGCGCTTGGTCATGTAATAGCGGGCCGAGGGGTCGTCCATGCAGAAGACGCGGGTTTCCTGGCGCGAGGCGGCATCGACCATTGCCTCGAAACCGGGATAGCGCTGGAAGGCGGTGATGCCCTGGTCGGTCAGCCATTCGATGCAGAAATCGCTGTCCTTCACCCCGACCGTGAAGGCGCGCAGCGACTCCACCCCGGTGATGCCGCTGAGGTCGGCGCTGAACCAGATCGGCACGTCGACGCGGGCATAGGGCTTGGAGAAGTCGTAGATCGCCTCGCGGGCGCTGTTGCGGAAGATGGTCTCGATGACGTCGGCGTCGCCCTTGTCCATCGCCTGCCGGGCAAGCCCCCAGTCGAGCGGCATCATCCGCACCGGGATGCCGGTCTTCTGCGACCACAGCATCCACATGTCCCTGACGATGCCGACATGGGTGCCGTCCGGCGTGTGGAAGCTGTAGGGCGGGTAATTGTTGTCCAGCGTCACCCGGATCTCGGCCGGGCGGGGGCCGGCCTCCGGAAGCGGGGCCGGCACCGGGGTGTTGATCGCCGCCGCCGGGTCGCCGGCCAGAAGCGACAGCAGGAGGATCGCCAGCAGCCGCAAGACCGCGGTCCGCGCGCCGCGGATCGCCATGGGCCTCCCCTTGGGCCTCATGGAGGTGCCCCGGGCGGAACAGTCGATGGACAGCGCATGGCGGACATGGACATGGCCCTTGCCGAGGTCATGGACAGCGCAGGCGTGTGAGGCCATCTCCTCACCGCCATCGCCAGCTTATCCAAGAGGGTAACCCGTTCGACAGGCTGCGGCAACGAAGGGTTCTCGCGCGCTTGTGACAAGCTCCCGCAGCGATGGCAGCCCGCGGACGCGCCCGCCAGGAGGTCAGGGAGAGCGGTCGGCGGGCGGGGCGGCGGGCCGGGGGGTGGGCTGAGTGCCGGCCCGGTCGTTCGCCCGGTCGTTCGCCTGGGCGCGCAGGGCGTCGCGGATTTCCTCCAACAGCTGTTCCTGCCGCGGCGGGGTCTTAAGCGTTTCCTTGTGCAGGATGTGCAGCCGGTTGACCTGCCGGACGATCAGGAACAGGGCGCCCGACACGATCAGGAAATTGATGCAGGCGTTGATGAAGCGGCCATAGTTGACGGTGGCCGCACCCGCCTGTTCGGCAGCCTGGAGCGAATCGAACCGGTCGCCGGACAGGCTGAAGAAATAGTTGGAGAAGTCGATGCCGCCCATGACCCAGCCGATGGGCGGCATCAGGATATCCTTGACCAGGGAATTGACGATCCCCGTAAAGGCGGCACCGATGATGATGCCGACCGCCAGCTCCACAACATTGCCGCGGCTGATGAATTTCTTGAACTCTTCGAACATGGCGTCCCGTTTCTCCGTGGTCACGCAAGGGAAACGGGGTGGGGCAAGGATGGTTTCATGAAGGGTGGGGGAGCCCGCAGGCCCCCCGCCGAACAGCCCTCAGGCCATGCGGCCGTGGCAGTGCTTGAACTTCTTGCCGGAGCCGCAGGGGCAGGCGGCGTTGCGCGGGGTATTCTCCATCACGTCCGCCGGCAGCGGCTGGTCCTCCGGCGTGCCGATCAGCGAGGAAGCGGGCGAGGATGCGCGGACCATGCCGTCCGGCAGGGCTTCGCCATCACCGGTGCCCATGGCACCTGCCCCCATGGCGGCCATCGCCAGCGCCGGGTCCATGCGGCCCTCGTGCATCTCCTGCATCTGGCGGGCGAACAGCTCCTCCTGCGACGGCGCCATGCGGATTTCGACATGCATCAGGATGGTGGTGACCTGCTCGCGCAGAGCCATCAGCATGCTGTCGAACAGCTCGAAGGCCTCGCGCTTGTACTCGTTCAACGGATCCTTCTGGGCATAGGCGCGCAGGTTGATGCCCTGGCGCAGATGGTCGAGCTGGAGCAGGTGGTCCTTCCACTCCTGGTCCAGGATCTGGAGCAGGATGCTCTTCTCGACATGCCGCATCGTCTCGGCGCCGTAGGCCTCCTCCTTGTCCGCATATTTGCGGTCGGCGGCCTCGCGCACGCGCTCCTCGATCTCCGGCTCGGCGATGCCCTCTTCCTTGGCCCACTCCTGGACCGGCAGGTCCATGCCCAGCACGCGGTTGACCGCCTCGTGCAGGCCGTCGATGTCCCACTGCTCGGAATAGCTGTTCGCCGGGATCGCCGTCGACACCATGTTGGCGATGATCTGGTGGCGCATCTCGCGGATTTCCTCCGCGATGTCCTCGCTCTCCATCACCTCGTGGCGCTGCTCGTAGACGACCTTGCGCTGGTCGTTCATGACGTTGTCGAACTTCAGCAGGTTCTTGCGGACCTCGAAATGGTGCGCCTCGACCTTCTGCTGCGCCTTTTCCAGGGCCTTGTTGATCCAGGGATGGATGATCGCCTCGCCCTCCTTCAGGCCGAGGCGCTGGAGCATGCTGTCCATCCGCTCCGACCCGAAGATGCGCATCAGGTCGTCTTCCAGCGACAGGAAGAACTTCGAGGTGCCGGGATCGCCCTGACGGCCGGAGCGGCCGCGCAGCTGGTTGTCGATGCGGCGGCTCTCGTGACGCTCGGTGCCGATGACGTAGAGGCCGCCGGCCTGCTTGACCTTCTCGCGCGCTTCCGCGATCTCGGCCTCGATCTGAGCGATGCGGGCGTCGCGCTCGGGGCCTTCCGGAACGTCGGCCAGCTCGACCTCGATCCGCATCTGGAGATTGCCGCCGAGCTGGATGTCGGTGCCGCGGCCGGCCATGTTGGTGGCGACCGTCACCGCGCCGGCGCGGCCGGCCTGGGCCACGATGTAGGCTTCCTGCTCGTGGTGGCGGGCGTTCAGGACGTTGTGCGGGATGCCGCGCTTGTTCAGCAGCTCCGACAGCAGTTCCGACTTCTCGATCGAGGTGGTGCCGACCAGGACCGGCTGGCCGCGCTTGCGCGCGTCCTCGATCAGGTCGGTCATCGCGTGGTACTTCTCGGTCGCGGTGCGATAGACCTCGTCGTCATGGTCGATGCGCTTGACCGGGACGTTGGTCGGCATGTCGACCACTTCCAGCCCGTAGATCTCGCCGAACTCCGCCGCCTCGGTCAGCGCGGTGCCGGTCATGCCGGCCAGCTTCGGGTAGATGCGGAAGTAGTTCTGGAAGGTGATGGAGGCCAGCGTCTGGTTCTCGCGCTGGATCGTCACCTTCTCCTTGGCTTCCAGCGCCTGGTGCAGGCCTTCGGAGAAGCGGCGGCCATCCATCATGCGGCCGGTGAACTCGTCGATGATGACGACCTTGTCGTCCTTGACGATGTAGTCCTTGTCGCGCTGGAACAGCATGTGGGCGCGCAGCGCCTGCTGCGAATGGTGGACCAGCGCCACGTTCTGGATGTCGTAGAGCCCGCCCGACTTCAGCAGACCGGCCTCGGCCAGCAGCTGCTCCATATGCTCCTGGCCGGCTTCGGTAAAGCTGACGGTGCGGTGCTTCTCGTCCTTCTCGTAATCCTCAGGGACCAGCATCGGGATCAGCCGGTCGACCTGGACATACATCTCGGACGAATCGGTCGAGGGGCCGGAGATGATCAGCGGCGTGCGCGCCTCGTCGATCAGGATCGAGTCGACTTCGTCGACGATGGCGAAGTTGAAGGGCCGCTGGACCAGTTCCTCCAGCCGGAACTTCATGTTGTCGCGCAGATAGTCGAAGCCGAACTCGTTGTTCGTGCCGTAGGTGATGTCGGCGGCGTAGGCGGCGCGCCGCTCGTCGTCGTCCAGCCCATGGACGATGCAGCCGGTCGACAGGCCGAGGAAGCCGTAGACCCGCGCCATCCAGCCGCTGTCGCGCGAGGCGAGGTAGTCGTTCACGGTGACGACGTGGACGCCCTTGCCTTCCAGCGCGTTCAGGTAGACGGCCAGCGTGGCGACCAGCGTCTTGCCTTCGCCGGTGCGCATCTCGGCGATCTTGCCGCTGTGCAGCACCATGCCGCCCATCAGCTGCACGTCGAAATGGCGTTGGCCCAGCACGCGCTTGGCGGCTTCGCGCACGGTGGCGAAGGCATCCGGCAGGATGTCGTCCAGCGTCTCGCCCTTGGCCAGCCGGTCGCGCAGCCAGTCGGTGCGACCCTTCAGCTGGTCGTCCGACAGCGCGGCGACCGACGGCTCCAGCGCGTTGATCTGAGCGACGGTCTTGTGCAGCGCCTTGACCGCGCGCGTGTTGGCGGTGCCGAAAATCTTGCGGGCGAGAGCGCCGAACATGAAAACCTCGGGAGTAAAGCGGAATGTGGGCCAGCCTATCGACGGGTCTCACATAGGACTATGGCAAGGCGCTGTCAACGAGACCGGGCCGGCGGGGGCTCCGTTGCGGCATTTGCGCAGACGGCAAGGCGGGGCGGCGGGGCCGCCCGGCATGACCGCCCGGCATGACCGTTTGATGAATTCGCGTCCAGAAAGCGCCGCGGCGGTTGGCCGGCGGCGGCGGGGGCTGGTATCCCCTGCGGCGGAACACAGCTAATGGGCGGTGGCCGCGCCGCGGGACAATGGGGACCCTTGCCCCGCGCGGCTTAGCCATGCTTAATCCCCTGCGGAATCGGGCGCGGAGCGGCGGATGGCTCCGATGCCGCAGACCATGCGAAACGGGCGCCGGCCCATCGGCCGCCCATTTGTGAAGCATCCGCCGGAAGGAAACAGACACGCCATGGTTCAACGAGTGTTCCGCACCGCGCTCCTGTCGGTTGCCGCCTGTGGCATCGCGCTGGCCGCCCACGCCCAGACGCCGGCTCCCGCCACCCCGGCGCCGGCCGCTCCGGCCCCGGCCGCCGCCGCCGCTGCTCCGGCCGATCCGGTGGTCGCCCGCGTCAACGGCGAGGAGCTGCACAAGTCGGACGTCACCCGCATGGTCTCGCAGCTGCCGCCGCAGGTGCAGCAGATGCCGATCGAGATGATCTATCCGGCGGTGATCGACCAGCTGGTCAGCGGCAAGCTGGTCTCCTCGGCCGGCTACAAGGCGGGTCTGGCCGATTCGGCCGAGGTGAAGGACGAGATCAAGCGCGCCGAGGAGCGCGCGGTGCAGCGCGCCTACATCCAGAAGGAAATCAAGGCCCGCGTGACGCCCGAGGCGCTGAACAAGGCCTATCAGGACTACCTGAAGGAGAACCCGGCGCAGGAGGAGGTCAAGGCCGCCCACATCCTGGTCGAGAAGGAAGACGAGGCCAAGGCCATCATCGCCCAGCTGAAGAAGGGCGGCGATTTCGCCAAGCTGGCCAAGGAGAAGTCCAAGGACGCCGCCGCGGCGGCCCAGGGCGGCGACCTCGGCTACTTCACCAAGGACGCGATGGTCGAGCCCTTCGCCAACGCCGCCTTCGCCATGAAGCCGGGCGAGATCAGCAAGGAGCCGGTCAAGACCCAGTTCGGCTATCACATCATCAAGGTCGAGGACAAGCGGACCCAGCCGCAGCCGACGCTCGACGAGGTGAAGCCGCAGCTGGAGCAGACCCTGTCGAAGGACATGGTCACCGCGCTCGTCGAGGAACTGCGCGGCAAGGCGAAGATCGAGACCTTCCAGCTCGACGGCTCGCCGATGCCGAAGGAAGAGCCGGCGGCCGCTCCGGCCACCCCGGCCCCGGCGCCTGCCGCTCCGGCGGAACCGGCGAAGAAGTAAGCTCCGGCATTCAGGCCCCCGTCGTCCTTTTCCCGGCATAGACGGAGAAAAGGGCGGCGGGGGCCTGACGCCTTGCCGTTTTCATCGTTCCACCACGCCACAACCACTCCCCACCACGGGAATTTCCGTCATGGCCACGACCCTCTCCCCCTTGGCTCCCGCCAGCTTCCCGACGTTGCCGCCCATCGCGGGCGTGCGCATCGCCACGGCGAACAGCGGCATCCGATACAAGGGCCGCGACGATCTGCTGCTGGCCGTGCTGGATCCCGGCACCAGCGTGGCGGGCGTACTGACCCGGTCGCTGACCTGCTCGGCCCCGGTGATCTGGTGCCGCGACAGCCTGCCCAAGGGGTCGGCGCGCGCCGTGGTGGTGAATGCCGGCAACGCCAACGCCTTCACCGGCAAGGCGGGCGACGCCACCGTGCAGGCGACGGTCAACGCCGCCGCCGAGCTGGCCGGCTGCGCCCCGGACGAGGTCTATATCGCGTCGACCGGCGTGATCGGCATCCCGCTGGCCGCCGACGCCATCGGCAAGTGCCTGGCGCCGATGGCCCCGAGCCTTGCCGCCGATTCGGCCGCGTGGGAGAAGGCCGCCCGCGCCATCATGACCACCGACACCTTCCCGAAAGGGTCGGTGCGCACCGCGACCATCGGCGGGACGACGGTGACCATCGCCGGCTTTGCCAAGGGATCGGGCATGATCGCGCCGGACATGGCGACGATGCTGGGCTTCGTCTTCACCGACGCCGCCATCGCCGCCACCGCGTTGCAGGACATGCTGTCGGAGTTCACCGAGCGCACCTTCAACGCCGTGACCGTCGATGGCGACACCTCGACCAGCGACACGCTGCTGCTGTTCGCGACGGGGAAGGCGGGCAACGCCCCGGTGGCGAGCGCCGATGCCGCCGAACTGGCGGAGTTCCGCGCCGCGCTGGAGGATCTGCTGCTCGATCTGGCCCTGCAGGTGGTGCGTGACGGCGAAGGCGCGACCAAGTTCATCGCCATCACCGTGCGCGGCGCCGACAGCGACGCCGCCGCCAAGCGGATCGGCATGACGGTGGCGAACTCGCCGCTGGTCAAGACCGCCATCGCCGGCGAGGACGCCAACTGGGGCCGCATCGTCGCCGCCATCGGCCGCGCCGGCGAGCGCGCCGACCGCGACCTGATCAGGATCACCGTCGGCGGCACCCTGATCTGCGCCGAGGGGATGGAAGTCCCGGGTTACGACGAGACGCCGGTCACCGCCCACATGAAGGGCAAGGAGGTCGACATCGACATCGACCTCGGCCTCGGCAAGGGCACGGCGAAGGTGTGGACCTGCGACCTGACCCACGGCTACATCGACATCAACGGCAGCTACCGGAGCTGACGGCTTGGCGGAGCTGACGGTTTGACAGGCGGCGGAGCGGAGCCCTGGCCCGGCAGCGTTGCGACGCCCCGGCTGCTGCTCCGCACCTTCCGGCATGAGGACGTGCCGGATTTCGTGCCGCTGATCGGCGACTGGGAGGTTGCCCGCTGGCTCGCCCGGGTCCCGCATCCCTACTCGGTTGCCGATGGCCATGACTGGGTGGAACTGGCGGCGCGGGCCCATGCCGATCTCGCCGCTCTCGTCTTTCTGGCGGTGCGGGTCTCCGACGGCGTGCCTGTCGGCAGCGTCGGGTTGCAGCCGGACCTTGACCGGCCTGATGGTGCCGAGATCGGCTATTGGGTCGGCACGCCGCACCATCGCGCCGGCTATGGGCTGGAGATGGTGACCGCGATGCTGGGGATCGGTTTCGGTCCGCTCGGCCTGTCGCGGATCTGGGCCGCCACCGATCCCGACAACCTGCCGTCCCAGGCCTTGCTCCGCAAAGCCGGTTTGCGGCGGCGGGGCGAACGCCGGCAAGACTTTCCCGCCCGCGGGCGAAGCATGTCGGCGCCCTGTTTCGAAATCACCGCCGCCGAGTGGCCGGCCCGCCGAGAGGGTTCCGCATGACCGCCTGTTTCGATCCCAGCTCCACCCCCGCACCCGGTTCGCTGCCGGTTCTGCTGGTCGTCGCGGTGGCGCTCGTCGATGCCGACGGGCGCGTGCTGCTGGCCCAGCGTCCGCCCGGCAAGTCGCTGGCCGGCCTGTGGGAATTCCCCGGCGGGAAGGTCGATGCCGGGGAGACGCCGGAAGCGGCGCTGGTGCGCGAGCTGAAGGAGGAACTGGGCATCGACACGGCGGCCAGCTGCCTCGCCCCCTTCACCTTCGCGTCGCACAGCTACGAGCGCTTCCATCTGCTGATGCCGCTCTATGTCTGCCGGGTGTGGGAGGGCGACGTGATGCCGCGGGAAGGGCAGACGCTCGCCTGGGTCTATCCGAACCGGATGGGCGATTACCCGATGCCGCCGGCCGACGTGCCGCTGGTGGCGATGCTGCGGGATCTGCTGTAACGACGATACCGCGCGTTGAAAAACGGGTGGCGCGGCTGTATATTTTTCGGAGGTGGCCGGCGCGTGTTGCTGCACCCGCCGGCACGCTTCCAGTGCTTAGCGCCGGATCAGGCGGATCTCGATCCGCCATCTCCGCCACTGGAGCACCAGGAAGAACGGCATCTTCTTCATGCCACCTTCCTCCTTCTGAAACGGCGGATGGACCACCCATCCGCCGTTTTCAGTTTACACGCGGGCGATGAGCAGGCGCCACACTTTCACACCAATGTGTGGTGGTACCGGTGAAGGTCCGACCTTTGTTCCCGGCCGCGTCCCTTTGCGGCTTTGCCCTGGGGGCGATCTGTGCGACATGATGGGGCGTTGAGACGACAAGCCGGATCTCCGGCACCACTTTCCTGAACCGCATCGGCGTGGATTCGTTGTTTTCCTACGGCAATCTGGGTGCGTCGGACGATGCGCCCGGTCAACCGCCGGCCACGGCGCTCGACGCGCTGCGGACGGTGTTCGGTTACGACTCCTTCCGTGGCCAGCAGGCCGACATCATCGACCATGTGGTGCGCGGCGGCGACGCGCTGGTGCTGATGCCGACCGGCGGCGGCAAGTCGCTGTGCTACCAGATCCCGGCGCTGGTGCGCGACGGGGTGACGGTGGTGGTGTCGCCGCTGATCGCCCTGATGCGCGATCAGGTGACGGCGCTGCGGGAACTGGGCGTGCGCGCCGCCTTCCTCAACTCCTCCCTCGGTCCGGCCGAGGCGCGGGAGGTGGAGCGGGCGATGGTGCAGGGCGAGATCGACCTCGTCTATGTGGCACCCGAACGGCTGGTGACGCCGCGCTTCCTCGACCTGCTCGACCGCACCCGGCTGGCGCTGTTCGCGCTGGACGAGGCGCATTGCGTGTCGCAGTGGGGGCATGACTTCCGGCCCGAATATCTGCAGCTGTCGATCCTGCACGAACGCCACCCGACGGTGCCGCGCATCGCGCTGACCGCCACCGCCGATGTGCAGACCCGCGCCGAGATCAAGGACAAGCTGGGGCTGACCGACGCCCGCGTCTTCCTGTCCAGCTTCGACCGGCCCAACATCACATACCGCGTGGTGCCGAAGAAGAGCGAGCGCCAGCAGATGCTGGCCTTCCTGCGCGACAACCATCCGGAAGACGCCGGCATCGTCTATTGCATGTCGCGCAACAAGGTGGAGGAGGTCGCGGCCTGGCTGAACCAACAGGGCCGCGAGGCTCTGCCCTACCATGCCGGGCTGCCCGCCGAGACGCGCGAGGCCAACCAGGACCGCTTCATCAAGAGCGAGGGTCTGGTGATGGTGGCCACCGTCGCCTTCGGCATGGGCATCGACAAGCCGAACGTCCGCTTCGTCTGCCACCTCGACCCGCCCAAGAGCCTGGAAGCCTATTATCAGGAAACCGGCCGCGCCGGCCGCGACGGGCTGCCCGCCAACGCCTGGATGGCCTACGGCATGGCCGACGTGGTGATGCTGCGCCAGATGCTGGAGCAGTCCGAGGCGGGCGACAGCCACCGCCGGGTCGAGCGCGGCAAGCTGGAGGCCCTGCTCGGCTTCTGCGAGACGTCGGACTGCCGCCGTCAGGTGCTGCTGAACTATTTCAACGAGACGCTGCCGGAGCCCTGCGGCAACTGCGACACCTGCCTGGACCCGGTCGAGACCTGGGACGGCACCATCGCCGCGCAGAAGGCGCTGTCGGCGGTCTACCGCACCGGGCAGCGCTATGGCGCCGGCCATTTGATCGACGTGCTGGTCGGCAACGCCACCGAGAAGGTGGTGCAGCAGAACCATGACCAGTTGAAGACCTTCGCCGTCGGCAAGGACATGAGCAAGGTCGAATGGCAGTCGGTCTACCGCCAGCTTGTCGCCACCGGGCTGCTGACCGTCGATCTGGAGGGCTATGGCGGCTTCCGCCTGACCGATGCCGGGGTGGCTGTCATCAAGGGACAGCGGGTGGTGAAGCTGCGCAAGGACCCGGTGCTGGAACGCCGCCGCGGCGTCCACGATGCGCTGCGCCGCCACACCGCGCGGGGCGGGTCGGTCGGCGGCGGCTTGAGCGGGGAGGGGGTGTCGCGCTCCGGCGCCCGCGGAGCGCTGTCGGCGGCCGACGACGCGCTGTGGCATGCGCTGAAGGACTGCCGCACCGCGCTGGCGAAGGCCCAGAGCGTGCCGCCCTATGTGATCTTCCACGACAGCACGCTGTTGGAGATGGTGGCCCAGCGCCCCCGCGACCACGCGACCTTCGCCCATCTGCCGGGGGTCGGCGGCCGCAAGCTGGAACGCTACGCCGACGCCTTCCTGGAGGTGATCCGGCAGCACGGGTAAGGCTTTCGGGCGCATGGCAGGTTTGAGGACGGGCGGCCGATTTTTCCGAAATTCACCGCTTGCATCCCACGAAGCACCTCGCTATGTTCCGCGCCACAACGACGCCGCAGTAGCTCAGGGGTAGAGCAACTGATTCGTAATCAGTAGGTCCGGGGTTCAAATCCCTGTTGCGGCACCAGTTTCTTCAAGGGCTCGGCAAGCAATTGCCGGGCCCTTGTTCGTTTCCGGGGTGTTGCGCGGCTTTCCGTTATGGCGCTGGTAAGTCGAGTGCTTGGCGGTTGCCATAAACAACTCGGGCGCCGCATCCCCCGACACGGCGCCCGCCCCTCGACCCGTCAATGACCGTCAGCTTTACTCCACCGGGTAAGGCGGCCTCGTGTAGCCGGCCGGCGACAGGGTGAAGATCTCCGCACCGTCCGCCGTCACGCCGATGGAATGCTCGAACTGGGCGGACAGCGACTTGTCCTTGGTCACGGCGGTCCAGCCGTCGCCCAGGATCTTCACGTCCGGACGGCCGGTGTTGATCATCGGCTCGATGGTGAAGATCATGCCTTCCCGCAGGACCAGCCCTTCGCCCGGCTTGCCGTAATGCAGGACCGACGGCGGCTCGTGGAAGACGCGGCCGACGCCGTGGCCGCAGAAGTCGCGCACCACCGAGAAGCGGTGGGACTCCGCGAAGGTCTGGATGGCGTGGCCGATGTCGCCCAGCGTGGCGCCCGGCTTCACCGCGGCGATGCCGATCATCAGCGCGTCATAGGTGACGTCGACCAGCTTGCGCGCCTTCACGCCGACGTCGCCGCACAGATACATGCGGCTGCTGTCGCCGTACCAGCCGTCGACGATCGGCGTGACGTCGATGTTCAGGATATCGCCGTCGACCAGACGCTTGTCGCCGGGAATGCCGTGGCAGACGACGTGGTTGACCGAGATGCAGTTGGCCCGCGGAAAGCCGCGATAGCCCAGCGGGGCGGGGATGCCGCCATGGTCGCGGATGAACTGCTCCAGCAGGCGGTCGAGCTCGCCCGTGGTGACGCCCGGCTGCACATAGGGGACGATATAGTCCAGTGCCAGCGCGGCCAGACGGCCGGCCTTGCGCATGCCTTCGAATCCCTCCGGACCATGAAGGCGGACGCGGTTGGATTCGACGTGATCCTGTTCCAAGACGAAAGCCCCTATGCCAGGTAACCAAAAGCTGGATGCCGAAGGCCTGCTGCCGCGACCCTAAAGCCGGATCGGCAGCGGCCGGTCCAATTCAATCGATTCGGGCGTGATCGCGCAAGACCAGCATAGCGCCTCCACACCCGAATCCAGTGCACGGCGCAGCCCGTCATGATAGGCCGGGTCGAGATCGGCCGCCGTGCGGAAATGGGAACAATCGCCGCGCTGGACAAGGTAGAGCATGACCGCGCGGCAGCCCTGCGCCACCATCGCCGCCATCTCCTCCAGATGCTTGGCGCCACGGGCGGTCACGCAGTCCGGGAATTCGGCGGCGTCTCCATGCGGGCCGCCGGGGCGGCGCAGATGGACGTTCTTGACCTCGACATAGGCGGGAGGCCTCATGGAGAGATGATCGGCTCCGGGCTTGGCCGGGTCGTCCTCCAGCAGCACGTCGATGCGGCTGTTGCGGCCGTATTTCACCTCGCGCCGCAGCCGGTCGTAGCCGGCCAGCTCCGGGATGGTGCCGGCCGATATCGCGGCGGCGACCAGGGCGTTGGGGTGGCCGGTGTTGACGCCGACCAGCCCCTCGCCCCAGGGGGCGGCGGCCTCCACCAGCTCCAGCGTGTAAGCCAGCTTGCGTTTGGGATTGTCGGAACGCGACAGCCAGACGGCGGAGCCGGGACTGTCCAGCCCGATCATGCTGCCGGAATTGGGGACATGCACCGTCACCTCCACCCCGTCCAGCAGGACGTCGGCGAGAAACCGCTTGTAGCGGCGGATCAGGCGGCCTTGAAGAAGGGGGGTGGGAAAGCGCATCTTGGCGGCGACGCTACCCTTGGCCTTCCCGCCCGACAAGAGCGTTCCGATGGAGACCCCTGCCAGATGACGTCCGAAGCCGCCGCAAACGAGACCGGAGCCAACCCGACCGCCGCCGTGCTGGTGATCGGCAACGAGATCCTGTCGGGCCGCACCAAGGACGCCAACCTCGGCCACATCGCCGAGAAACTGACGGAGATCGGCGTGCGGCTGCGCGAGGCCCGCGTGGTGCCGGACGTCGAGGAGGAGGTCGTCGCCGCGGTCAACGCCCTGCGCGCCCGCTACACCTATGTCTTCACCACCGGCGGCATCGGCCCGACCCACGACGACATCACCGCCGCCTGCGTCGCCAAGGCGTTCGGCGTGGCGCTGGAGCGCAATCCGGAAGCGGTCGCCCGGCTTGAGCGCCATTACGCCGCCGGGCAGCTGAACGAGGCAAGGCTGCGCATGGCCAACGTCCCGGCCGGCGGCATCCTGATCGACAACCCGATCAGTCAGGCGCCGGGCTTCCAGATCGGCAACGTCTTCGTCATGGCCGGCGTGCCCAACATCATGCGGGCGATGCTGGACGGCATTCTGCCGCGGCTGGCCGGCGGGCCGCCCCTGCATGCCCGCACGGTGGCCTGCGAACTGGGCGAGGGGGTGATCGCCGCCGAGCTGTCGGCCCTGCAGGACCGCCATCCGGCATTGGAGATCGGCAGCTATCCTTACTTCCGCCACGGCTTCTTCGGCGTCAGCCTGGTGCTGCGCGGCACCGACGAGGCGGAGGTGACGGGTGCCGCCGACGAGCTGGCGGAGATCATCCGCGGCCTTGGCGGCACGCCGACCGTCACGGTCGGTACGAAAGGATAGTGGCGGGTATGACGGCCGCTCTGACGGGGGATATGTCGGCGGATCGATTGCCGCGGACCGATTCGGTCCTACATTAAATTCCTCTCATCTCCGTCTTTCCCGCCGCGGGAGCCCCGCCATGAAGAGCTTCGAGAAAACAGCGCTGCTGTTTCTTCTCCGCCACCTGTTCGCCGGCATCGTCGGCGCCGTGGTGCTGGCAAGCGGGCTGTTGTGGTTCGACGTCGCCAAGCTGGCGACCCTGATCGGCAGCAGCGAATACGGCATCACCGCCACGGTGATGCTCTATGCCGGCCTGATGCTGACCTTCGGCAGCGTGTCGATGGGAATCGGCATCATGACGATGAACGAGGACACCCGCCCCTAACGCCGCGGCACAACGCCGGGGCGGGGCGGCGGTCAGTTGCCGAACGGTCCGAAGCGGTCGTAAACCCAGACGAGGGCGACGATCAGCGCCAGCCACAGCGCCGCGTTGCGAAGAACAGCCCCTCGGTTGCGGCGAAGGGCCGCCGGCACCACCAGCACCGCGACCATCAGCAGCGCCACCAGCGACATCCATTGCGTCTCGCTCACGCCGTCTCCCTCCTGCTCCCGAGCCGGTGCGGGCCGGCCCCCAGTTGCGCGTCCTTCGATATGGGAATGCCTGCGGTTTTGCGAAGGCCCCTTGACCCGCGCCCCCGCGATTGTCTAAGTCATGACCACGGAACGGTGCGTTGCATATCGCGGTATGCAATCTCCGCGGGCAGCGCGGGGCCGGTCCGTGGACATGAGCTTTGCCGTCATCGGTCCGGTGCATCAGCATCGGCTTGCAATGGCAGGGCCCGGGGCGCGGGCGTGGCGAAACCGGTAGACGCAAGGGACTTAAAATCCCTCACCCTTAGGTATGTGGGTTCGAGTCCCACCGCCCGCACCATATTGAAAATACTGTGAAATCTTCAGTCCTGCCGCCGGTTGGCGGCGGTATGGCAACGGCTCCGGGTCGGCGGCCGGAAACCTCACCGCACCTCGACCGTGCCGCAGCTGCGCCGATGGGCCAGCAGACAGTCCTCGGTCCTGGACTGATGCATCAGGGCACCCATCAGCCAGTATCCCAGGCCAAGGACGATCATGACGGCGATGGCCGCGCCGACATTGGCGGCGAGGCGGGTGCGGTCGTCATCGGGGGGCATGTCGGGCGTCACGTCCTGCCCGGCTTCCGTTTCGTCCGGCCGTTGGCGGCTTCCCCCTCCTTGCGCTGAAGGAACAGCCGGCCGGCTTGCATCGCCGCGGCGCGGCTGATGTATCTGCCGCACTCGAACCGCTGGCCGTCGAACGTCACGGTGAGGGTGAAGCTCTGCGGTCCGGTTTCGTCGACGACGATCGGGGAAGAGGCCGCGGGAGGAACGGGGGCGGGCTTCATTCGACGGTCCCTGCATATCTGTCTGTGACCGACAGACACATACGTCCGTCGTGAGGCGCAGGCCAGCGGCTTTGAGAGGGGCGTCAGCGCTCCACCGGGCCGCCGGCCTTGGCCCAGGCGGAAAAGCCGCCGCCGAGACGGTTGATGGTGCCGGTATGGCCGGCGGCCATCAAGCGCTCGGCGGCGGGGCCGCAGCGCATGCCTCCCTGGCAGTGGAAGACCAGATGCTTTTCGGGCTCGGCCGGGACGCGCGACGGGTCGAAGCGCGACAGCGGGTTCAGGATGGCGCCGGGGATATGGCCGGCGGCGTGCTCATGCGGTTCGCGGACATCGACGATCACCGCCTCGCCTTTCGCCTGCCAGTGAATGGCGGTCTGCGGATCGACCTGCAGGATCCGGTCGGTGCCGCCCTGCTTGTTGGGCTGCGCGGTCGGGAACAGGCGTCGCATCAGGGAGCAGAGGAACATCGGAGTCGATCCTTGAAAGGGGATTGCGGGCCGGGCCGTGGCATCGGACGGCAAGCAACCGTCGTACTGCCCTTGACCAATAAATTAGTATATTCTAATGTTAAGTCAATGAGGCGATGTCGCCCGCAGCTCGCTTTCCGCCAAGGCGGTTCCGGCTGGGCGGCGACCCGGACGTCCGGTGCGCCTTTTTTCGATGGCAGGAGAAGACCCATGCACAAGAACTGGCCGCAGATGACCGGCGAGCTGTCCGGCGCCATCCGCGAGCTGCGCGGCGGCGCCCCGGAGGTCATGAAAGCCTTTTCCGGGATGGCCCAGGAGGCGCTCAAGCCGAATGCGCTGGACACCAGGACCAAGGAACTGATCGCGCTCGCAATCGCGGTGGCGATCCGCTGCGACGGCTGCGTCGCCTTTCATGCCGAAGCGGCGATGAAGCAGGGGGCGACCCGCGACGAGGTGATGGAGACGATGGGGATGGCGGTCTATATGGGCGCCGGGCCGTCGGTGATGTATGCCGCCCAGGCGGTCGAAGCATTCGACCAATTCGCCGAAAAGGCGGCCGGCTGACCGGAACCGCGATCCCACAACAGAGGGATCGGGTGGTGCGGGCGGTCGGACTCGAACCGACACTCCTTGCGGAACCGGATTTTGAGTCCGGCGCGTCTACCAATTTCACCACGCCCGCAGCGACGCCTCTTCTAGCGCAACAGTCCGCAAACGGAAAGGGCAAAAGAACGGGCATCCGGGCATCCCGGTTCGCTGCCCGGGTCCGGGGCGAAACAGCGCCCGGCGACGCAGCCGCGGTGCCGCTTATTCCCTGCCGATGCCGCCGCCCTGTCATGCCGTCGCAGGCGTGCCGCGGGCCTTGCGGACGGCTGGCCGAACGGCCTCGCACGCGCTACCTTGTCCGCCATGACGACCAAGCCCTTTCTCTCCCGTGCCTTCGAGGATCCCCGCATCGCCGCCCTGCTGCTGGCGCTGGCCAGTGCCGGGGTGCTGCTGTCGGCCCTGTTCTTCCAGTTCGTGCTGAACTACCAACCCTGCGTGCTGTGCATCATGCAGCGCTGGCCCTATGTGGCGGTGATGGTGCTGGGGCTGGTGACTTGGCTGTTCCGCCGCTGGAAGGGGCTGGGCGACGCGCTGCTGGTGGTGAGCGGGTTGGCCCTGCTGGCCGGTGCCGGCATCGCCGCCTACCATGTCGGGGTGGAGCAGCATTGGTGGGCCGGCACCTCGTCCTGCGGCGGCTCGGCCGCGGCCAATTCGCTGGAGGCGCTCCGCGCCCAGGTGCTGGCCGCCCCGGTCACCCGCTGTGACGAAGTGGCGTGGTCGCTGTTCGGGATCTCCATGGCGGGCTACAACGTGGCGATCTCGCTGGCGCTGGCGGCCTACGCCTTCGTCGCGGCACGCATCGCCTATACCCGCACCCCGGTGTCGAGGACCGCATTGTGAGTGAAACGACGTCTCCCACCGCCAATTCCCGTCACGGCGCGCGTCACGGCGCATTGCCCGGCGACCTGCCGCGGCGCGACCGGCTGGCCCGCATCGTCCGCGTCGACCATGCCGGCGAATATGGCGCCAAGCGCATCTATGAGGGCCAGATCGCCGTGATGGGCAAGGGCCGCCACGGCAAGACCCTGCGCCACATGGCCGATCAGGAGCTGGTCCATCTCGAATATTTCGAGAAGCAGCTGAACCGGCGCCGGGTGCGGCCGACCCTGCTGCAACCCCTGTGGCACGTCACCGGCTTCCTGCTGGGCGCCGGCACTGCGATCCTCGGCGAACGGGCGGCGATGGCCTGCACCGTCGCGGTCGAAGAGGTGATCGAGGAGCATTACGAGGCGCAACTGCCTCATCTCGGCCCGGACGAGCAGGAGCTGTCCGACAGCATCCGCAAGTTCCAGGCGGAAGAGGTCGAGCACCGCGACATCGGCTTGCAGAACGAGGCGGAGCGCGCGGCGGGTTATCCGCTGCTGTCGGCGGCGATCAAGGCCGGCACCCGGGCGGTGATCTGGGTGGCGGAACGGGTGTGACGGGGCGGGTTTGAGGCGGCGGATGCAGGGGCCGGCAGCGGCCCCCATCCGTTGACGGCACGGCGCCAAGCCTACATCGGGTCCAGTTCCGAGTCCCAGTAAAGAAAATCCCGCCAACTTTCATGGAGGAAGTTTGGCGGGAAGGCGCGTCCGTTCTCTTGCAGCTCGTAGGCACTGGGCTGGAAGGGCGGCGTGAGGGGGATCATGCCGCAGACATGGGGAAGGCGGTCGCCCTTCGCCAGATTGCAGGCCGAGCAGGATGTGATGACGTTTTCCCACGTCGTCCGACCGCCGCGGGACCGCGGAATCACATGGTCGAAGGTCAGGTCGTGGGTGGGGAAGGGGCGGCCGCAATACTGGCAGGTGAAGCGGTCGCGCAGGAAGACGTTGAAGCGGGTGAAGGCCGGACGGCGCGAGGCCGGGATGAATTCCTTCAGCGAGATGACGCTGGGCAACCGGACTTCAAAACTGGGGGATCTGACGACCCGGTCATAGTGCGATACGATGTTGACCCGTTCGAGAAAGACCGCCTTGACCGCTTCCTGCCAGGACCATAGCGACAAGGGGAAGTAACTGAGCGGGCGGAAATCCGCGTTCAGCACCAGAGCCGGACAGTGATCGGGTGGTGGAGCCAATGGCCACTCCCTTGTCTGTAACCGTTGTCTGAGAGCGTGTCTGGAACCCGGCACGCGACACTGCTGCGGCACCGTGCGCGGGGCATGTCTGCTGCGCCCCGGCGGCCGAATCGTCCTCCGGGACAACCAGATACATAGTGGATCGGGGCTCGGGACTCAATATCTTGACCCGGCGCGGCCGAATTTCTTCACCGTTGTGTAACCTTTTTCGCGCTGTGGGCAAGGTGGGTGGGGCGGGGATGCGGTCAAGCGGCCCCACCCGCGGCGGCTGTGAAGGCGGCTGTGAAGGCGGCTGTGACATCGGCAAAAAACAGTCGCGCCCGCCTTGCGTGCTTACCCCTCGTTAACCATGACGGCGCGATGGTGGACCTCGTTGATCCAAGCCGATCCCGCCGGTCCGAACCGGCCGGAAGCGACCCCGAGGAAAGTCCGCCATGACCGCCGTCATCATCGACCTCGCCCAGAAGCGCCGTGAACGCGAGGAGCGTGAGCGCCAGATTCGCATCGATGCATTCGACCGCGAGCTGCGCCGCCGTCTGGCGCTCTATCTGGAAGGCGAAGAGATCCCGGTCGAGCCGATCCGCGACAATCCTTACATCTGATCGGGCCTTACATCTGATCAGGCCCCATATCCGATCCGCGCCTCTCTCCGATCCGCGCTTACATCCAGGTCACGCCAGCCGTTATAAAGCGGGAATGAGCGATCTCGTCACCCGCTTCGCCCCCAGCCCCACCGGGCATCTGCATCTGGGCCATGCCCATTCCGCGCTGTTCGGCTGGACCACCGCCCGCAGCGCCGCCGGCCGCTTCCTGTTGCGGATCGAGGACATCGACCCCAACCGCTGCCGTCCGGAGTACGAGCGCGACCTGATCGAGGATCTGGCGTGGCTCGGCCTCGACTGGGACGGTCCGATCCGCCGCCAGTCCGACCATTTCGACGATTTCCGCGCCGCTCTGGCCCGGCTCGAGTCGCTGGGCGTGCTCTATCCCTGTTTCTGCACCCGCAAGGACATCGCCGCCGAGATCGTGCGGGCCGGTGCGGCTCCCCATGGACCCGACGGGCCGCTCTATCCCGGCACCTGCCGCCATCGCTCCGCCGCGGAGCGCGCCGAGCGGATCGAGCGGGGCGACGCCTGGGCGCTGCGACTCAATGTGGAGGCCGCCTGCCGGCTGACCGGGCCGCTGCGCTGGCACGACCGGGCCCAGGGCTGGCAGAACGCGACGCCGGAACTGCTGGGCGACGTGGTGCTGGCGCGCAAGGACACGCCGACCAGCTATCACCTCAGCGTTACCGTCGACGATCATCTCCAGGGTGTGACCCTTGTCACCCGCGGCGAGGATCTGTTCTTCGCCACCCATCTGCACCGGCTGTTGCAGGCCCTGCTGGGCTACGATCCCCCCGATTACCACCATCACGGCCTGCTGCGGAATGCGGCGGGCGAGCGGTTGGCCAAGCGCGACCGCGCCCAGTCCCTGCGGTCGCTGCGGGACGAGGGCCGCAGCCCGGCCGAGGTGCGGGCGCTGGCGGGATTTGCAGGATAGGGCTCGCTCCGGGCGGCAGGCGTACGTGTCACTGGTGGGCCGGGCCGGGGCTGGAGGCGTACGGGGGGCGTACCGCGTGTGTACGTCCGCCCGTCCACCCCGGATGCCCAGGCGGGCTGCACTCAGTCCAGTTGCAGCACGAGCGCTTTCAGATAGGCCGACTCGGGCAGGTGCGGGTGGACCGGATGGTCGGGGCCGGCGCCGGCGCTGCGCAGGATGCGGCCGGTGCGGCCGGCGTCGTGCAGGCCGCGGGCGACCAGTTCGGCGAAGGTCGGCGGATCGACATTGTGGCTGCACGACCCGCAGAGCAGATAGCCGCCCGGTGCCGTGATCTTCGCCGCCAGACGCGCCATCTTGCGGTAGGCGCGGCTGCCGGCCGCCAGATCCTTCTTCGACTTCACGAAGGCCGGCGGATCGGCGACCACCACCTGGAATGTTTCGCCGGCCGTGCCCAGCCGCTCCATCTCCTGGAAGGCGTCGGCCTTGCGCGCCTCGAAGCGGTCGGCGACGCCGTTCGCCGCGGCGGCGCGGGTGGCGTTCTCCAGGGCCAGGGCGGAGCGGTCGACCGCGATCGCCTGGGTGGCGCCGGCCACCGCGCACTGGATGCCGAAGCCGCCATTGTAGCTGTAGAAGTCGATGGCCCGGCCGCCCTTGGCCAGCGAGGCGATGAAGGCGCGGTTGTCGCGCTGGTCGTAGAACCAGCCGGTCTTCTGGCCGTCCAGCGGGTTGGCGAAGAAGGTGGCGCCGTTCTCTTCAAGGCGGATCGAGCCGTCGATCTCGCCCTTGGCCAGCCGGGTCTCCTCCGCCAGCCCCTCCAGCGCGCGCTGGCTGCCGTCGTTGCGCAGGATGACCGCGCGCGGTGCCATCACCTCGTCGATGGCGGCCAGGATCTCGTCGATCCGGCGGTCCATGAAGACGGAGTTGGCCTGCACCGTCACCACATCGTCGAAGCGGTCGACGATCAGCCCGGGCAGCCCGTCGGCCTCGGCATGGACGACGCGGTAGAAGGGACGGCTGAACAGGCGGTCGCGCAACTCCACCGCGCGGCGCAGCCGGTCGGCGATGAAGGCCTGGTCCACCACGGTCGCCGGGTCGTTCGACAGCAGCCGGGCGGCGATCAGCGTGTGCGGATTGAAGGTGTAGATGCCCAGCGGCGTCCCGCCGGGGTCCAGAAGCCGCACCGGGCTGCCGGGCGGCACCGCCTTGGCGGTGGTGTCCATCTGGACTTCGTTGGAATAGACCCAGGGATGCCCCTGCATGACGCGCCGCTGGCGGCCGGACTGCAGATGGATCGCGGGGTATTTCTTGACGGGTTTGGTGCCGGTGTCGCTCATGGGCCCGCATCCTAGCGGCAAATCGGCGGCGCGCAATGGCTGCGGTGGCCCGCCCATGCCGCTCCGCGCCGTTCGGCCTCTACCCCGATCCGGTGGTGCCGCCCGGCTCACCGGCATGGACCGCCAGCCAAACGGTCGGCCCGCCGGCGGCGGTGGCGGCAACGCGGTGGCGGGTGCGGGCGGGCAGCAGCACCCAGTCGCCGGGGGACAGCGGGCGGTCTCCCTCTCCGTCCACCTGCAGAGTGGCGGAGCCCGCGACCAGCAGGACGAACTCGTCCCACTCCTGGTCGTACCAGAAGCCGTCCGGGGAGGACTGGCCGGTGGAGACGATCCGCTCGATGCGCACACCGGGCAGCGCCGCCAGCGTCGTGAACAGTTCTTCGGGCTGCGGACTTGCGGGAAGTCCTTCCAGCAGGCTGCCGACCAGCGCGTCGCTCATCCGAGACGTTTCCTTTGCAAGGTCCGGCATTGTGCGCCTCCCGGCCCGACAGGCGCTACTCCGCGTCGCGCCGTCCCTCCGCCAGCGTCGGGGCATTGTCGTTGACCACCGCCAGCTCCTTGCAGAAGCGGATCGTTTCCTGCCGGTGCCCTTCGGTGCGGAAGCAGTCGGGGATCGGGTCGCGGCCGGAGCCTTGAAGGGAATCGTGCCGGGCGAAACGGTCGGGCAGGGTGGTGTGGATGGCGGCGCAGCCCAGCCGCCGGGCCAGCCCCTCCATCGCCTGCAGCAGGGCTTCCGCCACGCCGGCGACGTCGAACAGGTCGAGCACGACGAAGTTGTCGACGCACAGCGTCCGCCCGTGCAGCAGGTGCGGTTCGGCCGTGTAGGAGAACAGGCCGTGCAGGTACCCCTGCGCGTTCTGCACGGTCATGATGCCCCGGCTTGCCGGCTGGCGGCCGCCTCCTGCGCCACCGTCCGCACTGCTCCCCAGGGTTGCGCTGTCCAGAACCGCTGCGGCAAATGCGCGCCATTGGTCGACCCCCAGGCCCGGCGCCAGGGCGCAGACCAGCGGGTAAGCCTGGTCGATCTGGCGCCGACCAAGGGGTTTAGCGATGAAACCGTCGTCCATTTCAGCCCGGCCGATTGCAAGGACACTGAACGATGGCAGCCCCGGGGCGGAAGGGTCGTTGACGTAGATCAATGTTGCTGAACCCCCCCATCCACATAGTGGGCGCCATTGGAGACAGGCGCGCCCGGCGTCCCTTTCGGCATTTCCGAGTGCAACCTGTCCCGCTCCTTAACAGTACGTACCCAGTGGTGGTGCAACCCAGAAGGCGCGGCCCCGCGGCCGCCCGGGGCAAACGGGAGAGATTGTATGACATCAGCGACTCTGACTTCAGGGGCCACCCTGGGCAGCCAGCGGGTGTCGGAAGACGTGCGTTACCATGAGGACGCCATCCGACTCTTCGTGATCGCTGCAGTGTTCTGGGGCGTGGTCGGTTTCCTGGCCGGCACCTTCATCGCTCTGCAGCTGGCTTTCCCGGCGCTGAATCTCGGGCTGGAGTGGACGAGCTTCGGGCGCCTGCGCCCCGTCCACACCTCGGCCGTGATTTTCGCGTTCGGCGGCAATGTGCTGTTCGCCACTTCGCTCTATTCGGTCCAGCGGACGTGCCGCCAGTATCTCTTCGGGGGCGAAGGGCTGGCGAAGTTCATCTTCTGGAACTACAACGTCTTCATCGTGCTCGCGGCGCTGAGCTACGTCCTGGGCTTCACCCAGGGCAAGGAATACGCCGAGCCCGAATGGATCCTCGACCTGTACCTGACGGTCACCTGGGTGCTCTATGCGGTCCAGTTCATCGGCACGGTGATGACGCGGCGCGAGTCGCACATCTATGTGGCGAACTGGTTCTTCATGGCGTTCATCCTCACCGTCGCGATCCTGCACATCGGCAACAACATCAACGTTCCGGTGTCGCTGTTCGGCATGAAGTCCTACACCTTCGTGTCGGGCGTGCAGAGCGCCATGGTGCAGTGGTGGTACGGCCACAACGCGGTCGGCTTCTTCCTGACCGCCGGCTTCCTGGGCATCATGTACTACTTCGTGCCCAAGCGCGCCGAGCGGCCGGTCTATTCCTACCGCCTGTCGATCGTCCATTTCTGGACCCTGATCTTCCTCTACATCTGGGCCGGTCCGCACCACCTGCACTACACCTCCCTGCCGGACTGGGCGCAGACGCTGGGCATGACCTTCTCCGTCATGCTGTGGATGCCGTCCTGGGGCGGCATGATCAACGGCATCATGACCCTGTCGGGCGCCTGGGATAAGCTGCGCACCGATCCGGTCCTGCGCTTCCTGGTCACCTCGGTCGCCTTCTACGGCATGTCGACCTTCGAAGGCCCGCTGATGTCGGTCAAGCCGGTCAACGCCCTGTCGCACTACACCGACTGGACGGTCGGCCACGTGCACTCCGGCGCTCTCGGCTGGGTCGCCTTCGTCTCGTTCGGCGCGATCTACTATCTCGTGCCGGTGCTGTGGAAGCGCTCGCAGCTCTACAGCATGCGCCTGGTCAGCTACCACTTCTGGACCGCCACCATCGGCATCGTGCTCTACATCACCGCCATGTGGGTGTCGGGCATCATGCAGGGCCTGATGTGGCGCGCCTACGACAACCTGGGCTTCCTGCAGTACTCCTTCGTGGAGACCGTCGCGGCGATGCACCCGTTCTACGTGATCCGCGCGATGGGCGGCGTCCTGTTCGTCACCGGCGCTCTCATCATGGTCTACAACCTGTGGCGCACGGCGAAGGGCGATGTCCGCATCGAGAAGCCCTATGTCACCACGCCGCACAAGGCGACGGTCGGCGCGGCCTGACGCTAGGGAAGGATGCGAGAAATGGCTCAGGATAAAAAGGGCTTCAGCCACGACCTGATCGAGCGGAACACCCTTCTGCTGATCGTGCTCGTGCTGATCACCGTGTCGATCGGCGGTCTGGTTCAGATCGTCCCGCTCTTCACCATCGAATCGACCATCGAGAAGGTGGAGGGGGTCCGTCCCTACTCCCCGCTCGAACTGGCCGGGCAGAACATCTACCTGCGCGAAGGCTGCTACAACTGCCACAGCCAGCAGATCCGTCCGTTCCGTGACGAGGTCGAGCGCTACGGCCACTACTCGCTGGCCGCGGAGTCGATGTACGACCATCCGTTCCAGTGGGGCTCCAAGCGCACCGGTCCCGATCTGGCCCGCGTCGGCGGCAAATACTCCAACGCCTGGCAGGTCGCCCATCTGGTGAACCCGCGCGCGGTCGTGCCGGAGTCGATCATGCCGACCTACGGCTGGATGAAGGAGCGTCCGCTGAGCTACGGCGACATCGGCGACCACCTGAAGACGCTGAAGATCGTCGGCGTTCCCTACACCGACGAGCAGATCGCCAACGCCAAGGCCGACCTGGAAGCGCAGAAGAACCCCGACGGCGACACCGCCGGGCTGATGAAGCGCTACCCGAAGGCCGTGGTGGCGAACTTCACCGGCGAAAAGACCGTCACCGAAATGGACGCTCTCGTCGCCTACCTGCAAGTGCTGGGCACCATGGTGGACTTCACCAAGTACCAGTCCAAGCAGCTGCAGCAGTAATCGGGGGAGGAATCCATGGACTTGGATTCGATCACGGTGATGCTTCGGTCCTTCTGGACGGTGTGGTTGATGCTGCTGCTGACGGGCATCCTGGTTTACGCCATGTGGCCCGGCAACCGCCGCACCTTCGACGACGCCGCCCAGATCCCGCTCAAGGATGATGGTCAGGAGCTTTAGACCATGGCACAGAATTACAAGGACGAGCTGTCCGGCGTCGAGACCACCGGCCACGAGTGGGATGGACTGCGCGAGCTGAACAATCCGCTGCCGAAGTGGTGGCTGTATCTCTTCTATGTCTGCATCGCCTGGGCGATGGTGTACTACGTGTTCTACCCGGCCTGGCCGCTGGGCAAGACCTACACGAAGGGTATCCTGGGCTATTCCCAGCGCGAGGAGCTGGACACCAAGCTGGCGGAGGCGAAGGCCGGCCAGGCCAAGTACCTGACCGCCATCGCCGCCAAGTCGGTCGACGAAATCCAGAAGGACAAGGACCTGCTGGGCTTCGCGATGGCCGGCGGCCGGTCCTACTTCAACGAGAACTGCGCCGCCTGCCACGGCGCCGGCGGCCAGGGCGCCAAGGGCTTCCCGACGCTGGCCGACGACGTGTGGCTGTGGGGCGGCTCCTCGGCCGACATCTACAAGACCATCCAGCACGGCATCCGCTCGGATGACGGCGACACCCGCGGCACGCCGAACGTCGGCATGACCGCCTTCGGCAAGGACGGCATCCTCAACCGCGACCAGATCGATCAGGTCACGGACTATGTGCTGTCGCTGAACGGCAAGACCGCCGATGCGGGCAAGGCCGCCAAGGGCAAGGCCGTCTATGACGAGAACTGCGCCGCCTGCCACGGCGATGCGGCCCAGGGCTCGGTTGCCGCCGGTGTCGACGGTGTCGGAGCTCCGCCGCTGAAGCAGGCCAACTGGCTCTACGGCAGCGACAAGCAGACGCTGGTCGAGACGGTGACCAACGGCCGCGCCGGCGTCATGCCGGCCTGGTCCAAGCGCCTGGACGATGCGACGATCAAGTCGCTGGCCGTCTACGTCCACAACCTGGGCGGCGGCAAGTAAGCCGAAGCCCGGGCGGGCCGTTGCGGAACCGACCGGAGGGGGCGTCGGGGAGGTCACTCCCCGACGCCTTTTTCTTTGCGGGACATGCGGCGCGGGACAGGTGCGGGACCGGCGGTTTCGTTAACTTCCTGTCATTTGATCCATCGCAATGTCCCTGCGGCAATCGGTCGCCATAGTGCCCGCGATCAAACGCCGCCGACCAGTCGAAGGGCAGCCAGCGACATGAGCATCAGCACCACCACCGGAAACCGCCCCCTCCCGCCGAAACGCCTGAAGGCGCCGCGCCAGCCGGGATGGTACATCCCCTGGATCTTCGTCGGCGTCTTCATGATCGTCCTGGCGGTGAACGGGGTGATGGTCCATTTCGCGGTGTCGAGCTGGACCGGGATCGAGACCGAGAACCACTTCATCAAGGGGCTCGGCTACAACAGCGATCTGGCCGGCGCCCGTGCCCAGGCGGAACGCGGCTGGCAGGTCCAGCCGGACTTCACCAGCACCGAACCGCGCAAGGGCGTGATCGCCATCACCGTCCGCGACAAGCAGGGCCAGGTCCTGAAGGATGCCGCCGTCACCGTGACGATGATCCGTCCGATCTCCGAGGGGCATGACAAGACCCTGTCGCTGCCCTATCTGGGCGAGGGCCGCTATGGCGCCCCGGTGGAACTGGATCTGGAAGGCCAGTGGGACATGCGCTTCGTCATCACCCACGCCAGCGGCGACTATCAGGACCAGAAGCGCGTCTGGGTTCAGTAACGGCGCGACGCGGCCGGGACAGTCAGGGTGATGTCGAGATGACCGTCTGCCTCCATTGCGGGCAAGAGCTGGGCGACAATGCGCAAGCTGGCAGCCTGACTGCCGGCGATGGCGCCGGTCCGTTCTGCTGCACCGGCTGCGCCGCCGCCTACGACCTCGTGCGCGGGCTGGGGCTGGAGCGCTATTACGAGCGCCGCAGCGTCGATCCCACCGCCCGCCCCTTGCGTCCCGACGACACCCCGGCGGTCGATTACGAACCGCATGCCCGCGACGAGCAGGACGGCAGCCGCAGCCTGCACCTGATGGTCGACGGCATGCAGTGCGCGGCCTGCGTCTGGCTGATCGAATCGGCGCTCAACCGCCAGCCGGGCATCGCCCAGGCCCGCATGAACATGACCACGCGGCGGCTGACCGTGCGCTGGACGCCCGAAGCGACCGACGCCAACGCGGTGGTCGGCACCGTGGCCCAGCTGGGATACCGCGCCGTTCCCTTCGATCCCGACCAGCTGGGTGGCGCCCAGGCGAAGAGCGAGAAGGAACTGCTGCGCGCCATGGCGGTGGCGGGCTTCGCCATGGGCAACGTCATGCTGCTGTCGGTGTCGGTCTGGGCCGGCCACAGCCAGGGCATGGGCACCGCCACCCGCGACCTGATGCACTGGATTTCGGCGCTGATCTGCATGCCGGCCATCGCCTACGCGCTGCGTCCCTTCGCGCGCTCGGCGCTGTCGGTTCTGCGGCACGGCCGCACCAACATGGATGTGCCGATCACCATCGGCGTGCTGCTCGCCACCGGCATGAGCCTGTTCGAGACCATCCACAGCGGCGAGCATGCCTATTTCGACGGCGGCGTCATGCTGCTGTTCTTCCTGCTGGTCGGCCGCTATCTCGACCAGCGGGCGCGCGGCCGGGCGCGGTCGGCGGCGGAACAGCTGCTGGGCCTGCGCGCCAACGCAGTCACCATCCTGAAAGAGGACGGCACCAGCGCTGTGGTGGCGCCAGAGCAGGTCGTTGCCGGAACCACCATCCTGGTCGCGGCCGGCGAGCGCATCCCCGTCGACGGCCGGGTGTCCGACGGCGTGTCCGACCTCGACACCGGCCTGATCACCGGCGAGACGGTGCCGGGCACCGCGCGGCCGGGCGATCAGGTCTTCGCCGGCACGCTCAACCTGACCGCACCCCTGCGCCTGACCGTCACCGCGGTGGGCGAGGGCACGCTGCTGGCCGAGATCGTCCGGCTGATGGAGGTGGCGGAACAGGGCCGCGCCAAATATGTCGCCATCGCCGACCGGGTGTCCCGCCTCTACGCTCCCGTCGTCCATCTGACCGCGCTGACCACCTTCGCCGGCTGGATGCTGCTGGGCGGGGTGGTGTGGCAGGACGCGCTGATGAACGCCATCGCCGTGCTGATCATCACCTGCCCCTGCGCGCTGGCTCTGGCCGTGCCGGTGGTGCAGGTGATCGCCAGCGGCCGGCTGATGCGCCAGGGCACCCTGCTGAAAAGCCCGACCGCGCTGGAGCGGCTCGCCGCCATCGACACGGTGGTGTTCGACAAGACCGGTACCCTGACCGAGGGGCGCCCGGTGCCGCAGCTGGACGGACTGGCGGCTGGGGGGCTGTCGGCGGAGGGGCTGTCGGTGGAGGATCTGGCGCTGGCGGCCTCGCTCGCCGCGGCCAGCCGCCACCCGCTGGCCCGTGCGCTGGCCGCCGCCGCACCCGAGGTGCCGGTGGCGGCGGGGGTGCGCGAGATCGCCGGCGCCGGCCTGTCCCTGCAGACGGCGGAGGGCGAGGTGCGGCTGGGCAGCCGCCGCTTCACCGGCGCGCCGCTGGAGGCGGAGGATGCCGCCGGTCCGGAGCTGTGGCTGGCCCGTCCGGGCGAGGAGCCGCGGCGGATCGTCTTCCTCGACGCCCCGCGCCCCGACGCCGCCGCGGTGGTGGCGGCGCTGAAGGCGCGTGGGTTGGAGGTGAAGCTGCTGTCGGGCGACCGCCGGGGTGCTGTGGCGGCGGTGGCGGCGCGGCTGGGCATCGCCGACTGGCGGGCCGAACAGACGCCGGCCGACAAGACCGCGGCGCTGGCCGAACTGGCCGGGCAGGGCCGCACCGTGCTGATGGTCGGCGACGGGCTGAACGACGCCCCGGCGCTGGCCGCCGCCGCGGTGTCGATGTCGCCCTCCACCGCGGTGGATGTCAGCCAGACCGCGGCCGACGTGGTGTTCCAGGGCCGGCTGCTGCGCCCGATCGTCGAGACGGTGGAGGTTTCCCGCCGGTCCGGCCGTCTGGTCAGGCAGAATTTCGGGATCGCCCTGGTGTATAACCTGTGCGCCGTGCCGCTGGCGATGGGTGGCATGCTGACGCCGCTGCTGGCGGCGCTGGCGATGTCGTCGTCGTCACTGATCGTCATTCTGAACGCGCTGCGGCTGGCCCGCGGCGCCGTCGTCAAGGATCTTCCCGTGCGGAACATCGCCGTTCGGGAACTGCCGGGTAAGGATTCGGGTGATGGACGAGCTTCTCTATCTGATCGCGATCGCGCTGAGCCTGGGCGGACTGGGGCTGGCGGCCTTTCTGTGGGCGCTGAAATCCGGCCAGTTTGACGATCTGGACGGGGCGGCCCACCGCGTCCTGTTCGACGACGATCTGCCGGCTGCACCCCGCGCGGGCGGTGAACCGGCCAAGCCGGTGGAGGCCGTCCGCGGGCAATAGTGCCAAAACCCGTATGGGCATAAAAAGGTTGTATGCGTGCAAGGTTGCGATTCTGAGCGATTGCCACCAATATGGGCCCATGCGGAATGAAAGGCTGGGTTCCTCCATGCCACCTTTTGATATGGTTCGCGCTCGGGAAAAGAGCGCTGCGACGGAAATGAATCCCTGCGGGGCCTGTCCCGTGCGCAGCCTGACGGTGTGCGCCGCGCTGGAACCCGAGGAATTGCGCCGTCTCGCCGACATTCTGCAGAATGTGCGCATCGATTCCGGCCACACCCTGTTCGCCGAGGGCGACGCCGCCGATGCGCTCTACAACGTCACGTCCGGGACGGTGAAGCTGTACAAGCTGCTGCCGGACGGGCGCCGCCAGATCACCGGATTCCTGGTGACCGGCGATTTCCTTGGGCTGGCGGTCAACGACAGCTATGCCTACACCGCCGAATCGGTGACCAGCGCCTCGCTCTGCCGCTTCCCGCGCAAGAAGATCGATGCGCTGCTGGAGGAATTCCCCAAGATGCAGCGGCGCCTGTTCTCGATGGCGTCGAACGAGCTGGCCGCGGCACAGGACCAGATGCTCCTGCTCGGCCGCAAGACGGCGAAGGAGAAGATCTGCTCCTTCCTGCTGATGCTGTCGCAGCGCGCCGCCCGCCGCGGCCACAAGGAAAACCCGGTCTTCGTGCCGATGAGCCGGGCCGACATCGCCGACTATCTGGGCCTGACCACCGAAACCGTCAGCCGCACCTTCACCCAGCTGAAGACCGCCGGGGTGATCTCGCTCCAGGAAGGCAACAAGGTTCTGATCGCCGACATCGACGCGATGTACGATCTGGCCGAAGGGGCGTGACGCGGCGCCTCGCGCTTTCGCGGGGTGCGGGCGTGTCTGGCAAATTTTCCACGGATTTCACGGATTAGGACACGGATTTCACGGATGTTCCTCCGCGAGGCTTCGGCTTGTCGGGGAGCATCCGCGCCGGCAAGCCATAAAAAATCCGTGTAATCCGTGCTTAAATCCGTGCAATCCGTGTCGATCTTGCCGGCCGCGCCCGCAAGCCGGCAAGAATACGACGCGCGTTATTCCCGCCCGACCGGCCGCAGTTCGAACAGCAGCCAGACCAGCATCGACACCACCAGAATGGCGCCGGCCTGATGGGCGGCGGCGATGGGCGTCCACACCACGGTCAGCAGCGTGGCGACTCCCATCGCGATTTGCAGCAGGACCATGGCGCCCGACGCCAGCGCCGCGCGGCCGGCGCGTCCCGGCAGGCGGGCGTTCAGGACGCGGGCGGCCAGCACCAGGACGACCACCCCGGTCAGGATCGCCAGCGCGCGGTGGATCAACTGGATCGCCGCGGTGTTCTCGACCGGGTTGAGCCACCAGGGCGTCAGCGTGTCGACCTCCGGCGGGATCCAGTGGCCGTTCATCAGCGGGAATGTGTTGTAGGCGAAGCCGGCGTCCGACCCGGCGACGAAGGCGCCCCAGACGATGGTGACGGCGACCAGACCCAGCGCCCAGCCGGTGTGGCGGCGCAGGGACGCTGCCTCCGGCCGCCAGCCCGCCATCGGCAGCGGATCGAGCAGGCCCAGCGCCGTGCGCAGAAGCAGGGCGTAGATCAGGATGGCAGTGCTGAGATGCAGGGCCAGCCGGTAATGGCTGACGTTCGGCGAATCGACCAGCCCGCTCTTCACCATGAACCAGCCGATGCCGCCCTGGAGCCCGCCCAGCAGGAACAGGCCGGCCAGCTTCGGCCACAGCTCCGACGAGATGCGGCCCTGCATCCAGAAACGCAGGAAGGGGATCAGGAAAACGAAGCCGATCAGCTGGCCCCACAGCCGGTGGAACCACTCCCACCAGAAGATCGACTGGAAGCCGGCCAGATCCATGTGGCTGTTGTAGATGCGGAATTCCGGCGTCGCCTTGTACAGGTCGAAGACCCGGTTCCATTCCGCCGAGGACAGCGGCGGCAAAATGCCGATCAGCGGTTTCCATTCCACCATCGACAGGCCGGATTCCGTCAGCCGGGTGATGGCGCCGATCACGGCCATGGCCAGCACCATGGCGGCGCAGACCAGAAGCCAGACGGCGATGGGCCGGTTCGGATTGGGGCGGGTGGCGGCGGCGAGGCTGTCGGAGGCAAAGGCGGTCAAGGCGGCATTCCGGAGCGCGGCGGTGGGATGTCCGCAAATGTGGGGCGAACATCCCGTCCCGTCAAACGGCTCGTGCCCGACGCCTGCCGGAAGGCCGGATCGGGCCCGGATATCGGGCCCGGATATCAGGCCAGGATCAGGGGGTGCCGTCCGCGGTGGTGACGCCGGTCTTCGGCTGGGCGGTCTGGCTCTGGAACAGCGCCTCCTCGGCCGCGCGGCGGGCGACGAGGCCCGGCAGCTTGGTCGGCGTGCCATTCACCGTGGCATAGACCCAGCGGCCGAACTGGCCGGCAGCCCCGGCATAATCGCCCTCGTTCAGCAGCCTCAGCAGGGTCGAACTTTGCAGGCTGCCGGCGCCGAGGTTGAAGACGAAGGACGCCAGCGCGCCGCGCTGGTCGTCGTTCAGCGGCACCGTCACCAGGGCGTCGACATGGCCGGCGGCCTGGGCAAGGTCGGAGGCGAGAAAGGCATCGGCCTGCTCGACGGTGATGGTCTGCCCCATCGTCACGCCGGCGGTATGGCCGTAACCGATGGTGGGAACGCCGGCCGGGCAGAGGTAGGCGTTGAGGTAAAGGCCTTCAAAATGCTTCACAAGATCGACCGCGGCTTGGCAGACCGGCTGGGTGGTCATGGATGGAAACTCCCGGTTGGCGCGCCGGACGGGGTGGTGCCGCCCGTATCGGCGGCGATCCTATGGGGAATACGCGCGGAGCGGGAAGTGTGGATTTCAATTTGTCGCGAATTGCGGAGATGTGGCCGCCGAGACTGCGCGGCAGGAGAATTCTGCGCGGGACCTGGGCTGATAAAGTCAGGGTGACAAGGTCTGGGCGGCGCCGAACAGCACGAAAAGAGCGAACAGCAGGGCGAACAGGCCGGCGATGGTGGTGAACTCCAGCAGAACCTCCACCAGCCGGCTCTCATGCTCCCACCACCGTGCCCGCTTGCCCGATCCCGGAGCGGCGGCGATTCGGGCCGGACGCTTGTGTTCGAGGCGGTCGGCCGCATGAGTCCCGGTCCAGCCGTCCGCCCGCCGCTTCGCCATCATCGCGCCCTCCACTCTCTCCAATGCCGATTTCTCTAAAATTTTAGGAAATTTCGTCGGGTGGCGCTGTGACGGCAATCACAGGCGTGACGTGCGGGAGGTGAGGGAGCGGCTGGGAGGATCGGGTGGATCTGGCGCCCGGCTCCAGCCTTTTGCTGTCCCGGCGATGCGTCCGCTGCCGGAAGGGTCGGTTTCCTCGTGACCGTTTGAAGAAATTTGCCCGTGCCGGCTGCCTGCCGAGATGAGGGAATATCATTTGAAATCAATGTGCTATAAGCAGTGTCGGATGAGTGTTGCAGACATTTGCGGCAAATTCCGAAACGAGCCTCTTGAATCCATAATCCGCTTCGATTAGCTGTCTGGCACTCGCCGGGCTGGAGTGCTAACAGCCGCCGCCCGCGCCAATTTCCGTCAGTCAGAACCAAGCCTTGATCCAAGGAGGCATTCCATGAAGTTCCGCCCGCTGCACGACCGCGTCGTCGTCAAGCGTCTGGAGTCCGACACCAAGACCAAGGGTGGGATCATCATCCCCGACACGGCCAAGGAAAAGCCGCAGGAAGGCGAGATCATCGCCGTCGGCCCGGGCGCCCGTGACGAGTCGGGCAAGGTCGTGGCGCTGGACGTCAAGGCCGGCGACCGCATCCTGTTCGGCAAGTGGTCGGGCACCGAAGTGAAGATCGAAGGCGTCGATTACCTGATCATGAAGGAATCCGACATCATGGGCGTCATCGAGGCCTAAGTCCTCCGCCCGTACCCTTCGAAATTTACACGTTAAAGGAATCGAGACATGGCTGCCAAAGACGTCAAGTTCGGCCCCTCCGCGCGCGAAAAGCTGCTGCGTGGCGTTGACATCCTCGCCGACGCCGTGAAGGTCACGCTGGGCCCGAAGGGCCGCAACGTCGTGATCGAGAAGTCCTTCGGCGCTCCGCGCATCACCAAGGACGGCGTGTCGGTCGCCAAGGAAATCGAGCTGGCCGACAAGTTCGAGAACATGGGCGCCCAGATGGTCCGCGAGGTCGCCTCGAAGACCAACGATCTGGCCGGTGACGGCACCACCACCGCCACGGTCCTGGCCCAGGCCATCGTCCGCGAAGGCGTGACCAAGGTCGCCGCCGGCCTGAACCCGATGGACCTGAAGCGCGGCATCGATCTGGCCGTCTCGACCGTCGTCGCCGACATCCAGGCCCGCGCCAAGAAGGTCACGACCAACGACGAGATCGCCCAGGTCGGCACCATCTCCGCCAACGGCGAAGCCGAGATCGGCAAGATGATCGCCCAGGCGATGGAGCGCGTCGGCAACGAAGGCGTCATCACGGTGGAAGAGGCCAAGAGCCTGGACACCGAGCTGGACGTCGTCGAGGGCATGCAGTTCGACCGCGGCTACCTGTCGCCGTACTTCGTGACCAACGCCGACAAGATGGTCGCGGATCTCGAGAGCCCCTTCATCCTGCTGCACGAGAAGAAGCTGTCGGGCCTGCAGCCGCTGCTGCCGGTTCTGGAAGCCGTCGTCCAGTCCTCGCGTCCGCTGCTGATCATCGCCGAGGACATCGAGGGTGAGGCGCTGGCCACGCTCGTCGTGAACAAGCTGCGCGGCGGCCTGAAGATCGCCGCCGTCAAGGCTCCGGGCTTCGGCGACCGCCGCAAGGCGATGCTGGAGGACATGGCCATCCTGACCGGCGGCCAGGTCATCTCCGAAGACCTCGGCATCAAGCTCGAGAACGTCACGCTCGACATGCTGGGCACCGCCAAGAAGGTCGTGATCTCCAAGGAGACCACCACCATCGTCGACGGCGCCGGCGACAAGGCCGACATCGAAGCCCGTTGCGGCCAGATCCGCGCCCAGGCCGAGGAGACCACCTCGGACTACGACCGCGAGAAGCTGCAGGAGCGTCTGGCCAAGCTGGCCGGTGGCGTCGCCGTCATCCGCGTCGGCGGTGCGACCGAGGTCGAGGTGAAGGAGCGCAAGGATCGCGTTGACGACGCGATGCACGCCACCCGCGCCGCGGTGGAAGAGGGTGTGGTCGCCGGCGGCGGCACCGCCCTGCTGTACGCCTCCAAGGCCCTGGACGCCCTGACCCCGGTCAACGACGAGCAGCGCGTCGGCATCGACATCATCCGTCGCGCCCTGCAGGCCCCGGTCCGTCAGATCGCCTACAACGCCGGCACCGACGGCTCGATCGTGGTCGGCAAGCTGCTCGACCAGAACGACACCAATTTCGGCTACGACGCCCAGAAGGGTGAGTTCACCGATCTGGTCGCCGCCGGCATCATCGACCCGGTGAAGGTGGTTCGCACCGCCCTGCAGGATGCGGCCTCGATCGCCGGCCTGCTGATCACCACCGAGGCGATGATCGCCGAGAAGCCGGAGAAGAAGGCTGCTCCGGGCGGCATGCCGGGCGGCATGGGCGGCATGGACGACATGGGCTTCTAATAGCCTATCGTTCGACCGTTCTTCGGTTCGGAAAGGGGCGCCTCCGCAAGGGGGCGCCCTTTTTCTTTGGCCGGATGACCGGAAGGGAGCCGGAGTTCCACCCTGCCCCCACCCCTGGCCGTGACATCCCGCCATCCTGAAAAGTCAAGGTGAAGTCCGCCTTGCTTTGCCGCGGTCGCCTCCCAATAATCCGCCCCTCTCTTGCCGGGCGCCCCAGCGTGGGGCGCCGGCCTCCTGACTTCCGTATTTTAAAACGAGGGCCTGTTCCATGCGCTCCTTCGAGGGCCAGCATTCCGACAACGTCGCCATCAAGCGCACCCGCGAGCAGAAGCAGCGTCAGCTGGTTCAGCTCAAGGAGCAGCTGGCGACGCTGAAAGCCCACGCGGCCCCCGCCATCCGTGAAGCATTGGTCAAGCGCATCGCCGAACTCGACGCCGAGATGCGCCAGCCCGCCAAGCCTGCCCGCGAAGGCCGCGAAGGCCGCGAAGGCCGTGGCGAGGGCCGCGGTGAAGGCCGTGACGATGCGCCGCGCCATCCCCGCCGCGAACCCCGCGCAAGCGTCTTCCGCGCCGAGGACAGCGGCGACCGCAGCGCCGCCGTGACCGCGGCGAGCGTCTTCGCCTCGCCCCGCCGCCGCAGCTGAACGCACGGGACAGCGCCATGCCCGCCGACCGCACCGCCTCCGTCAAGGGATCCCGCCTCGCCGATCAGGCCTGGCTGCTGATGATGCTGCCGCCCCTGTTCTGGGCGGGCAACGCGGTCCTGGGGCGTGCGGTCGCCGGGTCGGTGCCGCCCATCGGGCTGGCCTTCTGGCGCTGGTTCCTGGGCATGCTGGTGGTGCTGCCCTTCGCCTGGCCGCATCTGCGCCACGACATCACGCCGATCCTGGCGCGGTGGAAGAGCGTGCTGCTGCTGGGCACGCTCGGCATCGGCATCTACAACACCTTCCAGTACATCGCGCTCAACACGACGACCGCGCTGAACTGCGTGATGCTGCAGTCGTCGATGCCGGTGATGATCGTGCTGATGAGCCTCGTCCTGTTCCGCGACCGGATCGGGGCGATGCAGGGGGTGGGGATCGCCGTCTCGCTGGTCGGCGCGATGACCCTGATCTCGCACGGCGATCCGGGAACCCTGCTGGGGCTGGAGTTGAATGCCGGCGACGTCTGGATGCTGGCGGCTGTGGTGATCTATGCCGCCTACACCACGCTGCTGCGCCGCCGGCCGGCGATCCACGGGCTGAGCTTCGTCGTCGTCACCTTCGCCATCGGCGCGGTGGAACTGCTGCCTTTCTATGTCTGGGAGAGCCTGGGCGGCCATCCGGTCCAGGCCAGCGGCATCACGCTGCTGGCGGTCGGCTACACCGTGCTGTTCCCGTCCATCGCCGCCTATCTCTGCTTCAACCGGGCGGTGGAGCTTCTCGGCCCCAACACCGCCGGCCTCGCCATCCATCTGGTGCCGGTCTTCGGCAGCCTGCTGGCCATCCTGTTCCTGGGCGAGCAGCCGCACCTCTATCATGGGGTCGGCATCGCTTTGATCGCCGCCGGCATCCTCCTGGCGACCCGCCGCCGGGCCTGAGCGGCCACAGGGTTGCGGCCGGGGAAGCCGCGCGGAACGTTAAATCCGTGCGAAGATAATTTTTGAACCCGGCGGTCACAACAAACCAACTGGATGGCTTTTCTTGTCTTGTGATAAAGTTTGGCCGGCGTTTCCTGCCGGCGGATAGGTCGTCCGGGTATGGAGTTTGCGAAAATACTTGTGGTGTTCGCCGTCTGGTTTCGGGGTGTCCCGTGGGATAGCGCATTGATCGGCGTTCTTGTTTGAGTTTTCGCCGGTGTAGTATCCCTGGTATCCTTTTAGACAGGTCCGCTATCCCTCGCGATTGCAGCGGTCAATAAGGGATGACCGCTAAAATGTCGGTCATGGCGGCGGTTCGGACACGGATCGACCGTTATGGAGAGCCGGCGCTGTTCGCCGGCCCGATGTGGTGGAGGTCCCAAGATGCCCCTGCAAATTTCCGCGCCCGCCTATCCGCAAACCACCTGCCTCGTTCACATCGTCGATGGCGACCTGATGTCGCGCAGCACGCTTTCGCGGGCGCTGGGCGCGGTCGGCATCGCCTGCCGTGTCCACAGCACCGCCGCCGATGCGCTGGCCGTGCTGGGCACCGGGTCCTCCTGCATCGTCCTGCGCAGCGACCTGCCGGACATGACCGCCATGGAGTTCATGGCCGAGGCCTCGCTGCACGGCCACGACCTGCCGGTCCTGGTGATGACCGAGCAGGGCGACGTCGACGCCGCCGTCGCCGCGATGAAGGCCGGCGCGGTCGACTGCATCGCCCGCCCCTTCGCCATCCCGGCCTTCCTGGAGCGGCTGCGCGCCTGCCTGGCGTCCGGCAGCCCGCATGCCCAGCAGCGCGACCGCAGCCGCGACGCCGTCCGCCGGCTCGCCCTGCTGAGCCGCCGCGAGTCGGAGGTTCTGGAACTGATCGTCGACGGCAAGCAGAGCAAGACCATTGCCTGGGAGCTGGGCATCAGCATCAAGACGGTGGAGGTCCACCGCGCCCGCATCATGGAAAAGACCGGCTGCCGCTCCATCGTCGGCCTGGGGCGTCTCTGGGAGTCGGCGGAAATTCTGCGCGCCCGTGACCTGCCGCATCCCATGTCCATCCGCCAGCCGGCCCCGGCCGCACTGATGGAGGCGGCGGCATCCTGATGCCGCCATCCCCGGGGCTGTCTTGTGCGGGTTCCCGTCCTTGCCGGATTGCGGCTCCTTCGGACACGGCCGGTCGAAAATTGAAGGCCGGCGAGTGCTTTCCGTGGGCTTGACCGGAAGAGGATTGTAAAGTTCCGGGGAAGAGCAACCAGAGCGCTGACAGGAGCGGTTCTATGTTCCCCGATCATGGTCACCGTCGCATCGCCGTGGCGTCGCCCGACGACATCGCCACGGCGCGTCGGATCGCGGCGGAACGGGCCGACGGGGTGCTGCCGGTGGACGAGGCGGCCCGGCTGGACCGGCTGGTGACCATGGTGGCCGACCATGCTCTTGGCCGGCCGGACGGGACCATCCTGATTGCCCGGATGCGCAGCGGGGCCGGCGTCGAATGCCTGGCCTACGACCGCGATCCCGCCACCGCCGCGCTGACCCCGTTAACGCCGGACGGTGGTCTCCCCGCGCTTGACGCGGTGTTGGAGTCCGTTCGCGGCGAGGCCGACCGGTTCCATGTTCATGCCACGCCGGGCATCGGGCTCGCGCTGCTGGCCCGTGTCCTGCGGCCGGGTGCGGACGATGCCCCGCCGGCCGACGCCCTGGCCCAGGCCGGGGCGGTGACGGTCGAGCGGAGCGGCGGCGACGCCGCGCGCGGCGGTCCCTTCATCGACCATTGGTTCGTCAGCTGTGCCCCCGCCCGTGGCAGTGACGGCCCCTGCGGCATCGCCCTGATGGTCGACGGCGACACGGCCGCCGATGCCGGTCCCGCCGAGCCCCCCGTCAAGACCGATGCCGGTTCCAGTGCGGAGGAGGGCAAGGGGCAAGGTGCCACGCAAATTCCCCCCCCCACAATGATGACGCCCGCTGTGCTGCGGCAGATGGAGGCGGTGGTCGCCGCCACGGTTCCGGGGCTGCCGGCTCCCGTCGTGGTCAACGCCATCCGGCGCGACCTGAAGGGGCGGCCCGAACTGGGGCTGTCCCACGACCGGACCCTGACGCGGATCGGGCGGTCGGCCGCCGCGGTCCTGCGCTTCGACGCCGGTGCGGTGGATTATACGGCGCTCGGCACCCTGGCCGGGGCGGTGGTGCGCCGGCAGGAGATCACGGCGCTCGGCGCCCGCTGGGCGATGATCGGCTTCAATCCGCTGGCCCCCGCCTCGGTCCATCTGCGCTGGGCAGCGGGGGAGCATGTCGTGCTCTACACCGGCGGGTGTGCCCGGCTGCCCGCCCTGTTCATCCACCGCGACCTGCACCGGGTCGAGCCGACGCTGGCGGCGCTGGTCCTGCTGCGCGACGGTGCGGTGAGCGACGACGACCACACCGTGCTGGTTCTGCGCAACTGCGGCGACGGCCTGCCGGCCAACGCCGTCTGAGGTCCGTCGGCGTCCCCGGCTCAGCGCCAGCCGCGCGGTCCCCTGCCGGGGCCCCATCCACGTCCCGGGCCCCAGCCGCGGTCGCCGTGCCAATGGTCGTGCCAGGGGCGGCGGTAATAGCCCGGCCCGACCACCACCGGCGGCGGCACGGCATAGACGGTCGGCGGCGGAACCACCACCGGCTCGCTGTAGGCGGGATAATAGGGATCGTAGGCGACGCAGCCGGTCAGGGCGGCACCCCCCGCAGCCAGGAGCAGGGCGGTCAGGATGCGGAGACGATTGGTTGGCATGGCCGTGCTTCCTGTCTGACGACGGACCGGCTTCGGCGGTGAAACCGGTCATCTGTACGAACACCGCAGCCCGGCCGGCTATTCCATACCTCTTTGGCGTCATGATTTTGAAGCCGTTCGGCCGATGCCTCGTCCATCCCGGAATCCGATGGATGAAAGAAGAACTATGAATTTCACATATCGGGGCGGCGGCGCCATCCTGTGTCCCGACGTCTTCCCAATTCAGAAGACCCATTCAGAAGACGAGGCCGCCATGAAAGCCGTTGGTTTCCGCAAGTCCCTGCCCATCGCCGATGCCGGCGCGCTGATCGACGTCGAGATCGACCGCCCGACCCCCACCGGCCGCGACCTGCTGGTCCGGGTGGAGGCGGTGTCGGTCAACCCGGTGGACACCAAGGTCCGCCGCAACGCCTTGCCGACCGAAGGCGAGCTGCGCGTCCTGGGCTTCGATGCCGCCGGCATCGTCGAGGC
The DNA here is from genome assembly GCF_003116035.1 of Azospirillum sp. TSH64. Classification (GTDB taxonomy): domain Bacteria; phylum Pseudomonadota; class Alphaproteobacteria; order Azospirillales; family Azospirillaceae; genus Azospirillum. The sequence goes on along the minus strand of NZ_LGQW01000015.1, from coordinate 5,516,834 downwards.
GGTCGGGCCGGAGGTGACCCTCTTCCGTGCCGGCGACGCGGTGTTCTATGCCGGCTCCATCGACCGGCCCGGCACCAACAGCGAATATCATCTGGTCGACGAGCGCATCGTCGGCGCCCGCCCGGCCAGCCTGAGCGTCGCCGAGGCCGCCGCCCTGCCGCTGACCGCCATTACCGCCTGGGAGATGCTGTTCCACCGGCTGGGCCTGCCGCGCGAGGGCGACGGGAAAAATGGCGGCGAGGGCAAGTCGCTGCTGATCGTCGGCGGGGCCGGCGGCGTCGGCTCCATCGCCATCCAGCTGGCCCGCCGGCTGAGCGGGGTGCGGGTGCTGGCCACCGCGTCGCGTCCGGAGACCGCCGACTGGGTGCGCGAGCTTGGCGCCCATGACGTGATCGACCACAGCCGGCCGATGGCGGAACAGGTGAAGGCGCTGGGGCTGACCGGCGTCGATTACGTCTTCTCCACCAATGCGACCGACCGCCATTTCCAGGATCTGGTCGAGCTGGTGGCGCCGCAGGGCCATATCGGCCTGATCGACGATCCGGAGCCCATCGACATCCGCCTGCTGAAGCGCAAGAGCGTCTCGCTGCACTGGGAGCTGATGTTCACCCGGCCGCTGTTCCAGACCGACGACATGATCGCCCAGCACGAGCTGCTGACCGAAGTGTCGCGGCTGGTCGATGCCGGTACGCTGCGCACCACCCTGACCGAGACGCTGGGCCGCATCGATGCCGCCACCCTGCGCAAGGCCCATGCCCTGATCGAATCCGGCAAGGCCCGCGGCAAGGTGGTGCTGGAAGGCTTCTGATCCGTCCGGTGCGCCCGGCCTGCCCCTCAACCAGCCCCCTCAACCAGCCAGGGCGAGGGGCGGGCGGGCCGGGCGCATCGCCGCCAGGCTTTCGACGATGAAGCCGACCAGCGGTTCGGCGAGGCGGCGGTTGCGCGGCGTCTCGCCGAAGATCGCCATTTCGACGTCGCCCAGTTCGGGCAGTCCGTCCTCCACTCCCAGCCGGCGCACGCCGTCGGGCACCGAGGAGTCGCTGAGCACCGCAACCCCCAGCCCGGCGCGGACGGCGGCCTGCACTCCCATGACGCTGGCGCTGGTATAGACCACCCGCCAGGACCGCCCGGTCTCACCCAGCGCCGCCAGTCCACGGTTGCGGAAGACGCAGGGCGCCGGCAGGGCGCAGAAGGGCAGCGGGCCGTCGTCCGGGATCTCCAGCCCGGGGGCGGCGATCCAGCGCATCGGCTCGGTCCAGATGGCCCGGCCGCGGGTGTCGCCGGCATCGCGGCGGGAGATGACGAGGTCCAGTTCGCCAGTGTCCAGGGCCGAGACCAGATCGCTGCACATGCCCACCCGGACGTCGATGTGCAGGCGAGGGTGCAGCTTCGTAAAGCGGCGCAGCACATGGGGCAGGTGGTCGGACAGGAAATATTCGGCCACGCCCAGCCGAAGCTCGCCCTCCGCCGCCGGTTCGGCGAAACGGCGCACCGTCTCGTCGTTCAGATCCAGCAGGCGGCGGGCATAGCCCATCAGCAGCTCGCCGTCATGGGTCAGCGCCAGCGACCGGCTGGTGCGCTCGAACACCCGGCGGCCGAGCATGTCCTCCAGCTTCTTGATCTTGACGCTGATCGCCGACTGGGTGCGGCCCAGCCGCTCCGCCGCCGCGGTGAAGCCGCCGGCCTCCGCCACGGTGACGAAGGCCCGCAGCGCGTCGATCTCCAGGTCGGGCAGGGACATTGGCAATGCATTCCATATGGTGATCGTTTCCTGCCATCCTATCGGAAATGTTCATGGATGGCGAGCGGCGCATCGGGACACGGCAATCGGCATATGGCGGGCGTGCCGTTGAAGCGGGCCAGGGGCGTTCTCATTGTCAGAGCCCTCCGGGCCTTGCCGCCCGGCGGCCTGACGATCCTTGAGGAGAGAGACGCCCGATGACCCGTTTTTCCGCTCCGGCCGGCAGAGTGGCTTTCAAACATCTGGCCCTCGCACTTGCCGCTGCGGCTTCGCTGGCCGGCTGCCAGATGCCGGGCCTCACGCCGCCGCCGCAACAGACCGCCGCCCTTCCGCCGCCGGCCGTGCCCAAGCCGCCGCCGGAAGCCCGCGGCATCTGGATCGTCGGCAGCCCGGCCCTGCGCGGCACCATCGATCAGGCCGCCGCCAAATACACCGGCGGTCCCGACACCAAGCCGCATCTCGACGCCCGCGGCACCGCCTCCGGCTTCCGCGCCTTCTGCGGCGGCGTCGGGCTGGACCATCCCGACATGGTGGCCTCCGACCGCCCGATCGGCGCGGCCGAGTATCAGCGCTGCCGCTCCGCCGGCATCACGATGACCGAATACGGCTTCGGGCCGAAGCGCTTCGTCTACGTCAAGGACTCGCACATGATGGCGGTTCCCGGCGTGAACGACTTCGTCGCCAGCTGGGGCCAGCCCGGCAAGCCGGTGAGTGCGCCCACCGCCGGAAGCTGAGGGGCTCACCCCGCCGCGAACAGCCCGCCCTCGTCGGAGGCGTCGGCGGCATCGTCGGCGTTGGGGTCGCCCAGCGCGGTTTCCCAGCCCAGCGCTGGCAGGGCGATGGCGCGGGTGTTGCCCAGGCCGCTGCGGCTGGCGATGAAGCCGCGCTGTTCCATATAGGTCAGCAGGCGGCGACCCCGCCCCTTCGACCGGCTGCCGCAGGCGCGCGCCACGTCGGCGTCGGACGGGCAGGGGGCGTGGTCGAGAGCGGCGCGGGCCAAGAGCAGGAAGACCGGCTGGATGTCCTCCGCCAGCGTCGCGGCGACCTCCGTCGCCCGCTGCCAAGCGGGATCGTCACCGCTGCCGGCCCCGGCGCGGGCGGTCGCCAGACGGCGGCGGAAGGCGGGCAGGGCCAGCCGGTCGCCATCGACCCCGCGGCCGCGGCAGCGCACCAGGAAATCCTGGTACAGGACGGCGAGCGAGCGGTAGGGCGCCTCCGGGTCGGCCAGAACCTCGGTCAGCACCTCGCCGTACTGGGCCTCGCGTTCGGCGGCCTGCTCCGGCGTTTCCACAGGCTCCAGCGGCAGCAGCGCCGGCTGTTCGGCGGCGCTGTCGTCGGGCGGCGGCGGCGGGGCGGCCGCGCGGCCGCGCGCCAGCTGTGCCATCAGGTCGGCGCTGGCCGAGGTGGAGGGGCGGCGCACGTAGCGCGGCGGCTCCGGCCCGGTGGTGGTGAAGATCAGGTCGCGGGCGTCCTCCACCGGGGTGGTGGGCGGCGGCATCAGCGTCGGGCTGCCGGTGCGGCCCTGGGTTTCCACCGCGCCGATGCGCAGCGGCAGCGGCCGGCGCGACAGGGCGGGACCGAGCGCGATGAAATGGCCGCGCTCCAGATCGCGGAACATCTCCGCCTGCCGGCGCTCCATGCCCAAGAGGTCGGCGGCGCGCGCCATGTCGATGTCGAGGAAGGTGCGGCCCATCAGGAAGTTCGACGCCTCGGCCGCGACGTTCTTCGCCAGCTTCGCCAGGCGCTGGGTGGCGATCACCCCGGCCAGCCCGCGCTTGCGCCCGCGGCACATCAGGTTGGTCATGGCGCCGAGCGAGACCTTGCGCGCCTCGTCCGACACCTCGCCGGCGGCGGACGGGGCGAACAGCTGCGCCTCGTCCACCACCACCAGCATCGGGTACCAGAAATCGCGGTCGGCATCGAACAGCCCGCCGAGGAAGGCGGCGGCATGGCGCATCTGCATTTCCGCGTCCAGCCCTTCCAGGTTCAGGACGACGGAGACGCGGTGCTGGCGCACGCGGGCGGCGACGGATTGCAATGCTGCCTCGCTGTGCGCGTCGGCCTCCACCACCACATGGCCGAACCGTTCGGCCAGCGTGACGAAGTCGCCCTCCGGGTCGATCACCGCCTGCTGCACCCATGGGGCGCTCTGTTCGATCAGCCGGCGCAGCAGGTGCGACTTGCCGGAGCCGGAATTGCCCTGAACCAGCAGACGGGTCGCCAGCAACTCCTCCAGGTCGAGAGTCGCGGCGCTGCCCGCGTTCGTCGCCCCCATGTCGATGCCGACCTTCATCCCGCTCGCCTCCCGCTCAAACCCGAACCGCCTCCCCCGAACCGCAACTCTGAAAGAGGGGGGCCTTCCTATAGCGCAGGCGGGCTCGGCGATACGAGGATTCGATTCGGGACAAGCCGGCCGGGGCCGGGCGATCACTCTCCGGCCGATTGAGCCGGAGCAGTGCGGATGAGCGCTCCGGTGGTGGGCTGGATCTTGCGGCAGAGGGCGGTTTGACCATATTCTTGCGGACAGGAGGGTGCGGCGCCAACCGCACCCTCCTGTCCGGTCCGGTTACTTCAGCAGATCGAGGATCGCCTTGATCAACTGAAGCACCAGGACCAGGAGTACGGGTGCTTTTTCCACTCAGTGCTCCCCGGTAGGTGGGACGCGGGCGGTGGCCACTCCGCCGCCCGGTTCCCACCATTGCATGCATAGCGATGGTGGGTGGAGCGGGCAACCGGCATTCCACCGCACCGTGTGCGTGAGTGGATCTGATCAACCAGAGTTTCCGGTCCGATCCGGCTCCCGCCTCTCAGGCGGGTAATCGCGTTGCACAGCAACGTGACCCTTCAGTCATGAAACCGCAAACAAGCTCTGTTACAAGCGGATGCCGACCCCATGCGCGATCGGCGCTGGCGGACCGAGCGATGACTGTGCTGACCACCACAAAAGCCGGAGCCAAAACCGCAAGGCCGGACAGCGACCGTGCCGACTCCTATGGCGCGGGCTGGGACGCCGTCCGCTCCGCTGACGATGATGCCGCATCGTTCGATTGGGCCTCGGCGGTCGGTGCCCTGCGCTATGCCTTCCAGCCCATCGTCCAGTTGCGCTCCGGCCGCTGCCATGGCTATGAGGCGCTGCTGCGCGGCTTCGAGCGCACCGGCTTCGCCAACGCGGGCGAGCTGCTGGACGCCGCCGAGGCCGCCGGCCTGCTGGCGACGGTGGAAACCGCGCTGCATGCCAAGGCGGTCGCCGCTTATCGCGCGTTGCCGGGCTGGAACGAAGCGAAGCTGTTCCTGAACCTGGACGCCCGGCTGATCGGCCGTCCCGACGCGCCCTGGCTTGCCCGCGACCCTGCCGCCTTGCGCAACAGCGGCATCGTGCTGGAGCTGTCGGAAAGCCGCCCGGTGCCCAGCGGCGTCGCGGTGGACGCGGCGGTCGACCGTTTCCGCCAGAGCGGGGCCGGCATCGCCATCGACGATTTCGGTGTCGGCCATTCCGGGCTGCGCACGCTGTACGAGGCGCGGCCGGATTATGTGAAGATCGACCGCTTCTTCATCGCCGGCATCGATGCGGACGCGCGCAAGCGGGCGCTGGTGGCGGCGCTGGCCGGCCATGCCCATGCGCTGGGCATCCAGATCGTGGCGGAGGGAGTGGAGACCGTCACCGAGTTCTACACCTGCCGGGATTTGGGCTGCGACTTCGCCCAGGGCTTCCTGATCGCCCGGCCGCGCGTCGATCTGACCGCCCTGCCCAACCGCTATCCGGTGGTCGAGGATCTGAACCGCAAGGACCGCCGCCAACCCAGCGAGTCGCACCGCCGCCTGTCGGAGGTGATCGAACGGCTGCCGCCGCTGCGGGTCGACTCGCGCAAGACCGAGCTGCTGGACTATTTCCGCCGCGACGGCAGCGCCGCCATCGCACCGATCATCGACGAGCATGACCGGCCGCTCGGCCTGATCCGCGAGCGCGACCTCAAGCGCTTCGTCTATTCGCGCTTCGGCGGCGAACTGCTGCGCAACCGCGGCCTGGGCGACCGGCTGGACGATCTGGTCATCCGCTCGCCGGTCTGCGACATCTCCACCCCGCTGGACCGGGTGATCGAGGCCTTCTCCACCGAGTCGGCCGCCGACGGCATCGTCATCGTCGAGGGCGGCGCCTATGCCGGCGTGCTGTCGAGCGGTGCGCTGCTGCGGCTGGTGCATGAGCGCAACCTTGCGATGGCGACCGACCAAAATCCGCTGACCCGCCTGCCGGGCAATGCGGCGATCCTGCGCCACATCGAAGGGGCGCTGGCCGACCCTGGCCGCGGCCATGTGCTGGCCTATCTGGATTTCGACAACTTCAAGCCCTTCAACGACAATTTCGGCTTCCGCCAGGGCGACCGCGCCATCCTGATGTTCAGCGAGCGGCTGAAGGCTTGGGCCGGCAGCGCCGGGGCGGCCATCGACGCCGACGCCTTCGCCGGCCATATCGGCGGCGACGACTTCTTCCTGGGAGTCAGCGGCGGCGGGGAGGGCGAGGTGCTTGCCCGGCTGGCGGAATTGCTGGCCCTGTTCCGCTCCGATGCCGAAAGCCTGTACGACGCCGAAACCAGGGTCAGCGGCGGCTTCCTGGCGAAGGACCGCTATGGCGCCGTGCGGCGCTTCCCGCTGCTGGCGGCCAGCGGGGTCGCCGTGGTGATCCCACCCGGCAGCGATGGGCTGACCCCCGACGCCATCAACGCCGCCATCGCCGACCACAAGTCCGCCGCCAAGGGGGCGGAGGACAAGCTGTTCGTGGTGCGGCTGGGTTGAAGTGACATCCCCCCTGGTACAAACTCCGTCAATGACGTAGTATTGGTTTCCATGGGCGAGCCTTTCGATCCAGTCAAGAACCTGCTCAATCGCCGCAAGCACGGCTTGGACCTGTCCTTTGGGGCCGAGGTCCTTCGTGACCACGATCTGATCGAAGCTCTCGATCTGTCCATGGATTATGGCGAGGAGCGCTTCAACGCGCTGGGCATGGTCAAAGGCAAGGTCTACGCCGTCACCTATACTGAACGTGCGGAGGGGGTAAAATTCATTTCCGTGCGGGAGGCCGACAAACGCGAAGCAGCCCACTATTTCAAGGCCAACGCTTGAGCAACGGCATCCTAGACCCAAGGTGATCCCGATGAACGACCACGAAACTTTCACCGACGAGCAACTTGCCGCCATGAGGCATCCGCCTCTGGCGAAGCGGGTCCGTCGTTCGACCGGTCTGTCGCAGGAAGCCTTCGCCGAGCGCTTCGGCATTCCGCTGCGCACCTTGCAGGAGTGGGAGCAGGGGCGGCGGGAGCCTGATGCCGCCGTCGCGTCCTACCTGCGCGTCATCGAAAAACAGCCGGACATGGTCGCCCAGGTTCTGGCGGCCGAGTGAGGGCGAAGCGGAGGGCGCCCTCTCACGCATAATCCCGGAAGCTCTCCGCCGTCGCGCGGTCGTAGCCCTGGCTGGCGCGCAGGAGCTGCAAGGTGTAGGGCTGGCGCGCCGCACCCCGGCGCAACTCCTCGACGCTCATCTCCTCGACCAGACGGCCGCGGTTCATCACCGCCAGCCGGTCGCACAGGTTGGCGACGACGGCGAGGTTGTGGGTGACCAGAACCAGGGTCAGGCCATGCTCCGCCCGCAGCCGGCGCAGCAGGTTCAGGATCTCCGCCTGCACCGACACGTCCAGCGCCGAGGTCGGCTCGTCGAGCAGCAGGACGCGGGGTTCCAGCACCAGCGCGCGGGCGATGGCGACGCGTTGGCGCTGGCCGCCCGACAGCTGGTGCGGGTAGCGGAAGCGGAAGGCGGGGCCGAGCCCGACATCGCGGAGCACCCGGTCGATGCGGGCGTCGGCATCGCCCAGCCCGTGGATGGCGATGGGTTCCGCCAGGATGCGGTCCACCGTGTGGCGCGGGTGCAGCGAGCCGTAGGGATCCTGGAACACCATCTGGCAGAGTTTGTAGAAGCCCGTCTGCCGCACCGGTCCCTGTTCCGCGCCGGCGACGGCGATGCGGCCGGTCCACTCGTCGTTCAGGCCGCTGACCGCGCGCAGGACCGTCGATTTGCCGGAGCCGGACTCCCCGACGAGGCCGAAGCTCTCCCCTTCCCGCACCGACAGGGTGACGCCGTCCACCGCGGTGACGGCGTCGACGCCCCGGCCGAAGCGGACCTGCAAATCCCGGATGTCGATCATCATCCTCAGGCCTCCCGCCCAGCGGTCAGCCAGACCGGATCGCGGCTCAGCACCGGCAGGTCGCCCGGCGGCTCGTCGATCCTGGGCAGGCTGGCCAGCAGGCCGCGGGTGTAGGGGTGCTGGGCCGCGTGCAGTTCCGACGCACGGCAGCTCTCCACCACCCGGCCGGCATACATGATCAGGATGCGGTCGCAGAAGGAGGCGACGAGGTTCAGGTCGTGGCTGACGAAGATCATGCCCATGCCGCGCTGGGAGCAGAGGTCGTCGAGGATCGCCAGCACCTGCATCTGCACGGTCACGTCGAGCGCCGAGGTCGGCTCGTCGGCGATCAGCAGGTCAGGGTCGGGGATCAGCATCATCGCGATCATGATGCGCTGGCCCATGCCGCCCGACACCTCGTGCGGGTAGCGGTCATAGACCCGCTCCGGGTCGCGGATGCGCACGGCGGCCAGCATCTCCAGCGCGCGGCGCTTCGCCTCGGCGGCGCCGGCCTTGCTGTGGACGCGGTAGGCCTCGGCGATCTGGCGGCCGACGGTCATCACCGGGTTCAGCGAGTATTTCGGATCCTGCATGACCATGGCGATGCGCCGGCCGCGGATCTCGCGCAGGCGCCTGGGCGACGCCGCCAGCAGATCCTCGCCGTTGAAGGCCAGCCGGTCGGCGCTGACCCGGCCGGGCGGGGGGACCAGGCGCAGGATGGAGCGGCCGGTCATCGACTTGCCGGAGCCCGACTCGCCGACGATGCCCAGCTTCTCCCGGCCGAGCGAGAAGGAGACGCCGCGCACCGCCTCGGCCATGCCGGTGCGGGTGGGAAAGGCGACACGGAGGTTGGAGACCTCCAGCAGGGGGGCGTCGTGCGCCGTCTTGTTGTCGGCCATGGCTTCAGTCCCCCTTCGGGTCCAGCACGTCGCGCAGACCGTCGCCCAGCAGGTTGAAGCCCAGGCTGACGATGAAGATGGCGAGGCCCGGCATGGCGGCGACCCACCATTGCTCCAGCACATATTGCCGGCCGCTGGCGATCATCGCCCCCCATTCCGGCAGCGGCGGCTGGGCGCCGAGGCCGAGGAAGCCGAGACCGGCGGCGGTCAGGATCACGCCGGCCATGTCCAGCGTCGTCCGCACGATCAGCGAGGCGATGCAGAGCGGCATGATGTGGCCGAGGATAATGCGCAGGCTGGACGCTCCTTGCAGCCGGGCGGCGCTGATGAAGTCGGCGCGGCGGACGGTCAGCGTCTCCGCCCGCGCGATGCGGGCATAGGGCGGCCAGGAGGTGATGGCGATGGCGATCACCGCATTCTCGATGCCGGGGCCGAGTGCCGCGACGAAGGCCAGTGCCAGGATCAGCTTGGGGAAGGCCAGCGCGATGTCGGTGATGCGCATCAGCACGGTGTCGACCCAGCCGCCGAAATAGCCGGCGGCCGTGCCGATCACCAGACCGGCCAGCGGCGCCGTCGCCGCCACCAGCGCCACGATCATCAGCGTCAGCCGCGCGCCGTGGATCAGGCGGGACAGGATGTCGCGGCCGAAGGCGTCGGTTCCCAGCCAGTGGGCCGCACTGGGCGGCATCAGCCGGTTGTTCAGATCCTGGGCATAGGGATGGTGGGGCGCCAGCACCGGGGCCAGTGCGGCGACGATGACCAGGGCCAGCACGATCAGCAGCCCGGCGACGGCCAGCCGGTTGCGGCGGAAGGCGGTCCAGCCGGCCCAGGCACGGCCCAGCCGGGCCTGCGCACGGGACTGCGGCGTGTCGGTGGTCAGCCAGTCCCGCCAGCCGGCGGGCCGGGGGGCGGATGGGGTGTCGGTGCGCGCGGTCATCGGGCCCGGGGATCCAGAAGGCGGTAGAGCAGGTCGGACAGCAGGTTCAGCGCGATGAAGACCGCGCCGACCACCAGCGTCCCGCCCAGCACCGCGTTCATGTCGGCGCTGAGCAGCGAATTGGTGATGTAGAGGCCGAGGCCGGGCCAGGCGAACACCATCTCGGTCAGCACCGATCCCTCCAGCAGGCTGGCGTAGGACAGGGCGATGACGGTGATCAGCGGCACGGTGATGTTGCGCAGCGCATGGCCCCAGACCACGCGGGTCTCGGACAGGCCCTTCACCCTGGCGGTGGTGATGTATTCCTGGCGCAACTGGTCGAGCATGAAGCCGCGCGTCATCCGCGCGATGTAGGCGACGCAATAGAGGCCGAGGATCGCCGAGGGCAGCACCAGATGCCCGACCGCGTTCCAGAAGATGTCGGTCTCGCCGGCCAGCAGGGCGTCCACCGTGACGAGGCCGGTCACCGGATCGACCATCCCCTCGTAGAAGACGTCGACCCGTCCGGGCCCCGGCGCCCAGTCCAGCTTGGCGTAGAACAGCAGCAGCGCCATCAGCCCCAGCCAGAAGATCGGCACCGAATGGCCGAGCAGACCGAGCAGGCGGATGGCATGGTCGGGCCAGCGCCCGCGGTTGACCGCCGCGAACACCCCGGCGGGGATGCCGAGCACCGCCCCGACGATGGCGGCGACGGTCGCCAGCTCCAGCGTCGCCGGGAAAACGCGCAGCACATCCTCCAGCACGGGGCGGGAGGTCAGCACCGAGGTGCCGAGGTCGCCTTGCAGCACGTCGCCGACATAGCGGAGGAACTGCTGCCACAGCGGCAGGTCGAGGCCGAGCTGCGTGCGCATCTGCGCGTAGCTGTCGGCATTCGCGCGGTCGCCGAGCGCCGACAGCACCGGATCGATCGGCACGACCCGGCCGATCAGGAACGTGACCAGCAGCAGGCCCAGCAGGGTGGCGGCCACCGTGACCAGCAGGGTCAGGCCGCGTTTCAGCGTAGGCAAGAGGACTCCCTCGCGATTGGACGCATCAGGGAATCACAGTCGGAGCTTTGTGCAAAGACCGTCAAGGGCGTAAGGGGGCGCCCCCTCTCCCGATTGGGGGAGGGGGCGGATCGCTTCAGCTCACCAGGTCCCCGCCGGGCTCTGGTCGCCATGCGCGCCGGCGGCCGGCTCGTGGTGGGCGAGCCAGCGCTCGGCCTCCAGCGCCGCCATGCAGCCCATGCCGGCGGCGGTGACTGCCTGGCGGTAGACCTTGTCCTTCACGTCGCCGGCGGCGAAGACGCCGGGGATGTTGGTGGCGGTCGAATCGGGCACCGTGACGATGTAGCCCGACTCGTCCATCTCCACCTTGCCCTGGAAGATGCCGGTCGCCGGCACATGGCCAATGGCGACGAAGACGCCGGCCACCGGGATGACGCGCTCGTCGCCCGACTTGACGTTCTTGATGCGGACGCCGGTGACGGCGCGCGGGTTGCCCATGGTGCCGTCGCCCTCGCCGACGATCTCCTCAACCGTGCTGTCCCACACCACCTCGATCTTCGGATGGCGGAACAGGCGGTCCTGCATGATGCGCTCGGCGCGGAAGCCGTCGCGGCGGTGGATGACCGTGACCTTGCTGGCGTGGTTGGTCAGGTACAGCGCCTCCTCGACCGCCGAGTTGCCGCCGCCGACGACCGCAACCTCCTTGCCGCGGAAGAAGAAGCCGTCGCAGGTGGCGCAGGCCGACACGCCGAAGCCGCGGTAGATCTCTTCCGTCGAGATGCCGAGCCAGCGCGCCTGGGCGCCGGTGGCGATGATGACGCTGTCGGCGGTGTAGGTGTCGCCGCTGTCGCCCTTGCAGACGAAGGGACGCTTGGTGAAGTCGACGTCGGTGATCAGGTCGAACACCATCTTCGTGCCGACATGCTCCGCCTGCTTCTGCATCTGCTCCATCAGCCAGGGGCCCTGGATCGGATCGGCGAAGCCGGGGAAATTCTCCACATCGGTGGTGATCATCAGCTGGCCGCCCGGCTGCATGCCCTGGACCATCAGCGGCTCCAGGTTGGCACGCGCGGCATAGATGGCGGCGGTGTAGCCGGCCGGGCCGGCGCCGATGATGAGGACCTTGGTGTGGTGCGTGGTGGCCATGGGTCTGATCCCGCAAATTCCCCGCGAACGGAGTCGTGATTAAAACGGTTCTAGAAGCCGAACATATGGTCGAGGCTGAAGGCGGTGTCACCGGCCGCAAGGCAGCCATGGTAGCCGAACAGGCGGCAGGTGGTGTCGCGGATCAGCACATAGGCGTGATCGCCCGCCGCCAACCGTTCCGCTTCCGTAAACATCTCGCGATAGCGCCAGAACTGCGAGCCGCCGCAGGGGATCGCCAGCCGCTTGCGCGCCACTTCCACCCCGTCGCGCCGCACCAGCACGAGGCCGGTGTCCGACGTGGCATGCCACTGGGTCGAGGCAGGGTAGACGAGGTGGCAGAGCGTGTCCCACGGGTCGGTGCCCAGCCGCAGGAACAGGCGGGTCGACAGGCCGGGCGGGCGGCCATGGTAGCTCTGCGGCTCGTCGCGGTAGACCATCGCCATATTGAACATGTGGCTGCCGAAGCTGGTCTCAGCCACATGGCCGGTCGTTACGTCTTCGTAACGGACCAGGGCATGCAGCCAGCCATCGGCAATCGTTCCGGCATCGAAATCATAGACCAGCTCGACATGGCCCCAGCCATCGACGACGGTCTTGTCGGCGACCAGCCCGGTGACGTCCAGCGCCGCGCTGTCGGAGCGCTTCAGGTTGCCGAAGCGGTGCTCGGCGACGGCGGCGCCGTTGCGGTCGTAGACCACCGCCTTCACCGGCAACTCGGTCTGCGCCGTGCTCATCGGCGTCGGCAGCAGAACGGTACGCCAGCGGCCCATCGGCAGCAGCGGCGCCGGCAGGATGTGGCCCTTGCCCACCACGCCCTTGTCCACAGCACCGCCGGTCAGCAGCGGCAGCTTTGGGTCCGGCTTCAGGTCGGTGCGCTCGACATTGGCGTGGGCCATGCGGCGGCGGCCGTCGGCGGCGGCGATCTCGTAGCGCGGGCGGACGAAATGCTTGCCGGCCTGCACCTCGAACTGCTGGGGCCAGCGGGCCTCGGGGAACAGGCTGGCGACGTCCAGTTCAAGGGTGGCGAAGGCCGGGACCGCCCGGTCGAGCGTGCGGATGTCGGCCGAGCCCATCAGGTTGAGGCCGACGGCGCCGGCGGGAATCGGGGTCGGGTGGCTGTTCTGGATCCACAACGACACCCGCTCGCCCTCGCGCGGGGCGGGCAGGCCGGCATAGAGGTCGGCGGGCCAGGCATTGGCGTCGTGGGTGCACGACATCACGCTGTCGTCGTCGCCATAGGTGTCGAGCGCGTATTTCACCACGTCATGCCCGGCAGCGCCGATGATGTGCAGGAACAGCGACCCGCAGAAGGGCGACAGGTTGAAGCGTTCGCGCACCTGCCGGCTGTCGATCACCACGGTGCCGTCGGTCGGCGGCATCGGCTCCGTCCAGTCGGCGATGGGGCGGCCCTCGCCGTCGAACAGGCAGGCCCACAGCCGGGTGCCCTTGGCGCCGTAGCGCGGCCAGTAGTTGGCCGACACCACGCGGGTGTGGTGGCCGTCGCCGTCGCGGAACCAGGCGAAGTTGGTCGCCCAGTTGAACTTCGACAGGTAGTGGCCGGGATCGTTCAGCATGTCTTCCGGCACGCGCATGGCGTCGAGCGAGACGACGCCGGCCTGCTTCGGGATCAGGTGGGCGATGTGGCCTTCCAGGCGCTGCGAATCGAAGGCGACGACGAAGACGGTGCGGGCGCCGCTGGACGGCAGGTCGGTGACCGGGCGGGCGGCATGGCCGAACACCTCCTGTCCGACCTTCTCGACGTCCTGGACATAGATGCCGCAGAAATCGATCGACGACAGGTCGTAGAACTCCGCCAGCCCCGACAGCAGGCCCAGCGGGTCGTAGACCGCCACCGGGCCGAAGGAGGCCAGCCGCGCGATCAGGATCGCCGCCTTGGGCGCCGCCAGCGGGTGGCCCACCGCCTTGAAGAAGCTGGAACCGCCGGTGACGTTGGAAAAGGTCTCGATCCGAAGGGACATCAGGGCACACACGCGCGAAAGCAAAGCCGGGGCGTCGGTTATAGCCGCTTCGGCCGGGCGGGCGACAGTGATTTGCGGACGGACGCGATTTGTCCGGGCCGTGTCCGCCCGATGCGTGTGCCGCCGAACGCTTCCCCCTTGTCAGAGAGCGTGTTTCGATATATCTAAGTTTTCGTTATATCGAAACTGCATCTGATGAGGGTTCCATGCTTCGGCATCTGTTTCACAAACACGGCCGCCGCTTCTCGCGTCCCGACTTCGAGGACGAGGCTCCGGATGGGCGCGGCCGTCACGGTCGCCATGGGCATCGCGGCGGCGGGGAAGGTTGGGGCGGTCACGGTTGGGGCGGTCACGGCCGCGGTGGCCGCGGCGAGCGGCGGGTCTTCGACCATGGCGACCTGCGCCTCGTCCTGCTGTGGCTGATCGCGGAAAAGCCGCGCTCCGGCTACGACCTGATCAAGACGGTCGAGGAGATGGTCGGCGGCGCCTACAGCCCCAGCCCCGGCGTCGTCTACCCGACCCTGACCCTGCTGGAAGAGCAGGGCCACATCCGCGTCGGCGCGACCGAGGGCAACAAGAAGCTCTACGAGATCACGCCGGAAGGGGCGGAGGCGCTGAAGGCGGCGGAGCCGTCGGTCGCCGCGGTGCGCGAGCGCATCGCCCATGCGCGGGCCCGGCAGCAGCGCGAATCCTCGCCGCAGATCCACCGCGCCATCGAGAATTTCAAGCTGGCGCTGCGGCTGCGGCTGTCGCGCGGCGACCTAACGGCGGAGCAGACCCAGGCCGTCGCTGACATCATCGATGACGCCGCCCGCAAGGTCGAACGCATCTGAGCATCGAACGCATCGGGCCGGACAGGAGACAGGACCATGGCTGCATCCACCGCACGCATCGCCACCCCGAACGGGCGCCGCTACATGACCCAGCTGTGCAAGCACTGGGCGCACAAGTTCGAGGTCATCCATGACGAGACCCAGGGGCTCGTTCCCTTCGCCGCCGACCGCCGCTGCCGGATGGCGGCCGACGACGCGGGGCTGACCCTGACGATTGACATCGAGGATGCCGGACAGATGGAGCGCATGCAGGAGGTGGTGATCGACCATCTCAAGCGCTTCGCCTTCCGTGAAGAGACTCTGGTCCGGGATTTGGGGGAGGTGGCCTGGACGCCGGTGGGATGATGGGGTGGGCTGATGGGGTGGGGTGGCGGCACCCCGCCGGACGAGGCGGTGCATTTTCCCGAGTCTGTCTGCGACAAATCCTGTTGAGAATTACCGCATCGACGGTGTAAAACGGTTTTTAACCAACAGGCGGACGTGGGGGAGGGGATGGTGGTTCCACCGTCGGCCACCCACGGTCAGAATACCGGGAGTCGTTCGTGATGCTCCGCATCTCCAAGAAGCTGATGTTCGCCATCGAGGCGGTCCTCGACATCGCCTACAACGCGGGCACCGAGCCGGTGCAGTCCGGCGAGATCACCCGGCGCCAGGGCATTCCGAAGCGCTATCTGGAACAGGTGCTGCAACAGCTGGTGCGCGAAGGCGTGCTGGCCGGCGTGCGGGGCCCTCGCGGCGGCTACCGGCTGGCGCGCGAGCGGCGGCGGATCACGCTGGGCGAGATCGTGAAGGTCGTCCGCGCGATGGAGACCGCCACCGACCCCATCGAGGAGCCGGCGGGTTCGGTGCTGGGCCATCAGGTGGTGCGCCCGCTGTGGGGCGAACTCCAGGACGAATGCATGGCCAAGCTCGACACCATCACCATCGAGGATCTGTGCATGCGCGCGCGGCGTGCCGGGGTGGAAAGCGAGACCGAGGACCGCATCGACTTCACCATCTGACGCGGGGGACT
Source organism: Azospirillum sp. TSH64 (assembly GCF_003116035.1). GTDB lineage: Bacteria > Pseudomonadota > Alphaproteobacteria > Azospirillales > Azospirillaceae > Azospirillum. The sequence continues at coordinate 5,501,128 of NZ_LGQW01000015.1, read as the reverse complement.
TGGGTGGCACCACTTCCCGTTTGACAGGCTCCCTCTGCTGGATAATGCTCCGCCTGGGGTGTTGAAATCACATATAACACAAATCTCAGAGGTGGAATCATGGCTGCACCGGAGTTCCGCGGCAAGATCTACGACAGCATCCTCGACACGATCGGCGCCACGCCGCTGGTGCGGCTGGACCGTCTCGCCGCAGAGTCGGGGGTGAAGGCCCAGATCATCGGCAAGCTGGAGTTCTTCAACCCGCTGGCCAGCGTCAAGGACCGTATCGGCCGCGCCATGATCGAGGCCGCCGAGGCCGCCGGCACCATCGCCCCCGGCCGCACCACGCTGGTCGAGCCCACCTCCGGCAACACCGGCATCGCGCTGGCCTTCGTCGCCGCCGCCAAGGGCTACAAGCTGATCCTGACCATGCCGGAAAGCATGTCGGTGGAACGGCGCAAGATGCTCAAGCTGCTGGGCGCCGAGCTGGTGCTGACCCCGGCGGCGGAAGGCATGAAGGGCGCCATCCGCAAGGCGGAGGAGATCCTGGCCGCCGATCCGAACGCCTATCTGTTGCAGCAGTTCAAGAACACCGCCAATCCGGCGGTCCACCGTGCCACCACGGCGGAGGAGATCTGGAAGGACACCGACGGCCAGGTCGATTTCCTGATCTCCGGCGTCGGCACCGGCGGCACGCTGACCGGCACCGCCGAGGTCCTGAAGTCCCGCAAGCCCTCCTTCAAGGCGGTGGCGGTGGAGCCGGAGGACAGCCCCGTCCTGTCCGGCGGCATGCCCGGCCCGCACAAAATCCAGGGCATCGGCGCCGGATTCGTGCCCGACATCCTGAAGAAGGAGCTGATCGACGAGGTGGTGCGCATCTCCAACCAGCGCGCCTTCGAGACCGCCCGTGCCGTTGCCCGTCTGGAGGGCGTGCCGGTCGGCATCTCGTCGGGTGCGGCGCTGGCCGCCGCGCTGGAGATCGGTGCCCGTCCGGAGAATGAGGGCAAGCAGATCGTCGTGATCCTGCCGTCCTTCGCCGAGCGCTACCTGTCGACCGCCCTGTTCGAAGGGCTGGAATAAGAAGGGTTAGCAGGGTGGGGACGTGCTCCGTCCCCGCTCCGCAGCCTGAAGGCGAAATTCCCGTCCGAAATTTGACGGATTTTGCGAATTCGGCTAAACTCCCCGGCATCAGCAACGTCGTTTCCGTCCGTGCCGACGCAGGGGAGTGACCGCCATGTCGGATATTTCCACGTCCACCTACGTCCCGAACCTGTCGAGCAGCTCCTTCTCCCAGTTCAAGGGGAAGACGACCGGGGTCGGCGCCGACGGCGCGAACGCCGACAGCCAGAGCTTCACGGTCAGCAAGGCCGGCGAATACAACTTCAAGATCAACAACAGCTTCACCAACGTCGAAATCCGCAACGAACGCAACGAGGTGGTGACCACCCTGCGGTCGAACGAATCGACGGCGGACGCCAGCGCGCGGCTCGGTCCCGGCACCTACACGGCGACCTTTTCCCAGGCCAACCGCGCGGCGGGCGTGCGCGACTATTCGATGGACGTCACGGAACGGCAGAACGTCCTGGTGACGGCCGGCGGCGCGACCTTGAAGGGCACCGCCCAGCCGCCGGGCAACGGCGACACCGGCATCCAGAAGCACACCTTCAACGTCGTGCAGGGCGGCACCTTCACCGCCGACATCTCGCTGCCCAACACGCGCTGGGCATTGATGGACAAGGACGGCAAGGTGGTCGCCGCCAGCGACTCGGGCAAGCCCGACTCCCAGCAGAACTTCCTGCAAAAGCCGACCTACAAGCTGCAACCCGGCGAATATTCGATGGTGGTGGTGCCGCCGTCCGACCTGAAGTCGCCGACCGATTTCCGGCTCGGACTGGTGCCGCGCAATCCGGACCTGACGGAATTCGGCAGCGGCCAGGAAAGCGCCATCCAGAAGACGCTGCGCGAGCGGCAGGCCCGCCTGCAGCAGTGGGCGTCCCAAGGGTCGACGACCTCGACCAAGGCCTGACGGTTTTCCCATCGCGGCGATTGCGCGCTGCCGGCTTCTCGGAAATCGCGGCATCGAATGTTGCTGCAACGGCCCGTCCTTGCGCTATGCTGCGGGCCATGGACTTCACGGACACCCAGCTTCACCGCTATTCCCGCCACATCGTCCTGCCGGAAGTCGGCGGCATCGGCCAGGAAAAGCTGTTGCGATCCAAGGTGCTGGTCGTCGGTGCCGGCGGCCTGGGCGCGCCTCTGCTGCTCTATCTGGCGGCGGCCGGCGTCGGCACCATCGGCATCGTCGACGACGACACGGTCGATCTGTCGAACCTGCAACGGCAGGTGATCCACGACGAATCGACGCTCGGCCACTTGAAGGTGGAGAGCGCCGCCGCCCGCATCCGGGCGCTGAACCCCGATGTCCGGGTCGAGGCGCACCGGACGCGGATCAACCGCGACAACGCGATGGATCTGATCGCCGGCTACGACCTCGTCGCCGACGGGTCGGACAATTTCGCCACGCGCTTCCTGCTGAACGATGCCTGCTTCCTGGCCGGCAGGACGCTGGTGTCGGCGGCGATCCTGCGCTTCGACGGGCAGCTGAGCACTTTCAAGGCGCATCTGGGGGCGCCGCACCCCTGCTATCGCTGCCTGTTCCCCGAACCTCCGCCGCGCGGCACCGTGCCGTCCTGTTCGGAAGGCGGCGTCCTGGGGGCGCTGGCCGGTTCCGTCGGCTCGCTGCAGGCGACGGAGGTGCTGAAGGAACTGCTGGGGCTGGGTGAGAGCCTGTCGGGCAGCCTGCTGATGATGGACACGCTCTATGCGTCCTATCAGCGCATAACCATCAGGCGGGATCCCGACTGCGCGCTTTGCGGCGATCATCGGACGATCCACGACCTCTCCGCCCACTGACGGGCGCCGTGGCAAACATGGGAGGCGGCCATCATGTCCACTGCCCTGCCTGAGACCATGCCGGAGACTATCCCTGCGGCCGGAGCCGGCGGGACGCCGGCCCTGTCCATCGTGCTGTTCGCCGGCGGCTTCGACCGGGTGCATTACGCCCTGGTGATGGCCAGCGCCGCGGCGGCCACCAACCGCAAGGTCACGCTGTTCTTCACCGGCCGCGCGCTGCGCGCCCTGGTCCATGAGACGGAGCCGGGCGTGCTGGGCTGGCACGACCTGGACCCGGCCGACGACGGCAGCACGCCGGTGGCGCGCGACCGCTATTTCGCCGCCCACGGCCTCGCCACCTTCGAGGAACTGCTGGAGGCCTGCGTCGCCATGGGCGTCACGGTGATGGCCTGCGAGATGGGGCTGCGGGCGCTGGGGCTGCCGCCCGGCGTCTCCCTGCGTGCAGACGTGCCGGTCGCCACCGGCGGCGTCGTCACCTTCCTGAATGAGGCGCCCGGCGGCGGCGCCATGCTGTTCGTCTGACAATGCTGGAACGCGCATGAGCGACAACCGCGAGATCCTCGACCTCGCCAACCGGTTCGAGTCGATCGCCACCGACGGGTTCGAGGGGCGACCCTACCGGCCGGCACTGGCCGCACTTGCCACCGGCTTGCGGGAGCGGCCGGGAATGGCCCCGCGGGTCGCGCATGCCCTTGGCATCATGATCCAGCTGATCGACGAGAGCGACCCGGAGGGGCGGTTCGCCGCCAAGGTCGCCATCCTGCGCGAGGCGGTGGGAATGCTGAGCGACGCCTGAAAGCCAGGGCTTGAGTGGAGCGCAGGGCAGGCATGCGTCACGCCGGAGACACGCGGCCCGTCATGGGGGCGATGACACTCCAGACGAGGATGAACACCATGGCTTTCCGTTTCACCGTCGCCGCCGACACTCCGTCCCTGTTCGCCACGCTGTATGCCGCCTCCAAGGCCATCCGCAGCAGCGGCCTGCCGACCGGGCTGGTCCACCTGATCGACCTGCGCGTGTCGCAGATCAACGGCTGCGCCTATTGCATCGACATGCACAGCAAGGAAGCCCGTCACGACGGCCAGTCCGAAGAGCGCATCGCCGCCCTTGCCGGGTGGGAGCGGTCGGACCTTTTCCTGCCGGACGAGCGCGCCGCCTTCGCCTGGGCGGAGGTGCTGACCCACGCCGAGCATGACCGCATCGACGAGGCGTACCGGGAACTGCAACGCCATTTCAACGCCGAGCAGATCGCCCAGTTGACGGTGACGGCGGCGCAGATCAATGCCTGGAACCGCATCGGCATCGCCCAGCATATCGAGGGCACCGCCATCGGGATGGCGGCGTGACGGCGCTGGCCGACCCGGACACCGCGCTCGCCGCCTTCGCGGGCGAGCGGGCGCGGCTGCGCGCCCTGGCCTACCGGCTGCTCGGCTCGGTGGCCGAGGCGGAAGACACGGTGCAGGACGCCTGGCTGCGCTGGTCGGCCGTGGCGCCCGGCAGCGTCGGGTCGGCCCCCGCCTATCTCACCACCCTGGTGACGCGGCTGGCGCTCGACCGGCTGCGGTCCGCCCGGGTGGCGCGGGAGCGCTATTACGGGCTGTGGCTGCCCGAACCGGAGGTCGCCGGCTGGGATTCGGAGCCGGAGGACGGCATGGAGCCCGAGTCGGTGCCGCTGGCGATGCTGCTGCTGCTGGAACGGCTGGCGCCGGACCAGCGGGCGGTCTTCGTCCTGCGCGAGGCGATGGACCTCGATTACGCGGAGATCGCGGCGATGCTCGGCAAGTCGGTGGAGGCCTGCCGCCAGATCATGCGCCGCGCCCGCGCCAGACTGGCCGAGCCCGCCGCCTGGGGCCGGCCGGCCGACGCCGCGGATGCCGGGCGGCGCCTGGCCGATGCCTTCGCCGAGGCCAGCGTCCGGCGCGACTATGCCGCCATCGTCGCCCTGCTGTCCAACGACGCCCAATGGCTGAGCGACGGCGGCGGGATGGTGCGGACGGCGGTCAACCCGCTGTTCGGCGCCGACCGCATCGCCCGCTTCCTGATCGGCGTCCAGCGCAAGCGCGGTGTCGGCTTCGGCTTCGTCCCGGTGCGGGTGAATGGCGGGCCGGGGCTGCTGGCCGAGCTGGGCGGGGCATTCCGCAGCGTCCTGGCCTTCGACATCGCCCCCTGCGGCGGCACCGGCAACAGGATCCGGCGGGTCTATCAGATCGCCAACCCGGAAAAGCTGGAGCGCGTTGCCGGCTTTTATAGCTCGGTGCGTTTAATATGAAACGCACCGAGCTATAGCTTTATATTTAACGATCGGATTCACGCTTCAAATCGATCCCGATTTTACGCGATCCGATCTAAACCGTCGCCTCGTCCAGCCAGCGGTCCAGCGCGCTCAGGTCGACCGGGCGGGGCAGGATGGGGAAGGGCAGGTTCGGCATGCGCGGGCCGGTCATCAGGATGCGGGTCTGCGGATAGAGCATGGCCGCCAGCGCCGCGGCGCGGTCGCCGTCGTCGCCCTCATGGTCGAGCGGAAGCAGGGCCACGACCGGTGCCTCGGCACCGATGATGGTCAGCGCCTCCAGCGCGTCGTCGGTCTGCGAGACCTGAAAGCCGCGGCCGGACAGATGGCCGGCCAGCGCCTCGCGCTGGACGCGGTCGGCATCGGCAATCACCGCACGGCGTCCGCCGTAACCCGGCATCCGGATGTCGGCTTCGATGCTGAAAGCCACGGTTCCCCTCCGTCCATCATGTTTTTGTTATGGACGGACGGAGTATGCGGGCGGGCGCCGGGGTTGTAAACGCCTGCTACCTGCGGTTCGACCTTCGTCGAATGCGGACCACTTCGCCCTTGTGCATCAGCGCCAGCATCGGCAGGTCGCTGGGATGGTTGCCATAGCCCCAGGTGGCGGCGACCGGGCCATGGCCGGCGATCCAGCCGATCACCCGCTCCGCCTTGTCCAGCCGCACGCAGTTGGCGGTGCTGAGCCGTCCGGTCAGCCTGCCGTCCACCACCTCCATGCCGGTCGCCAGCAGATCGTCCACCTCCAGCCCGCGCAGCAGCGCCGGCATGTAGAGGTCGAGCGCGCCGGTGGCGACCACCACGCGGCGGCCCTGGCGGCGATGCTCGGTCAGCACGTCCAGCATCGGCTGGTGCCAGCGCACGCGCGGCACCATGCGTTCGGCCGCAGCCAGCGCATCGGCCACCGGCAGCCCGTGCAGCGTGCGCTTCAGGTAGATCGCCTTGACCGAGCCCGGAAAGTCGCAGCCCGGCCCACGGCCGCGGACATGGCGGTGCAGGGCAGAGCGGATGGCGTCGGCCAGCGCCAGGGCAGCGCGGCGCCGGCCGATCACCTCGCCGACGAACATCGGCAGGCTGTCGCCATGGATCAGCGTCCCGTCGAAGTCGAAGAAGGCGACGCCGGCCGGCCCGGAGACCTGCGAGTCCGGCATCGCCGCCAGGATCGACTCCGGCGTTGCCGCCGGCAGAGGCAGGGGCAGGGCGATGCCGGCTTGAGGCTCCAGGCCGGGCGGCGGGGATGACGTCGTTTGCATGACCGCAGTTATCCGGCCGCCACAGGGCGGCGGGCAAGGAGTTTCAGGTCGACATCGAGGAAGACCTGACCCGATGCGGAGGCGGATGGCGCGTCCGGGTCAATGCAGCATGGTCGGCCCGCAGGGCACCTCGAACAGCGGTCCGTCCTCGGAGCCGTCCTCGGAGCCGTCGTCCTGCCCGGTGCCGTCGTCGGCTTCCTCCAGCTGGGCGATCAGGTCGCCTGACGCTTCCTCCAGTCCGGCCTTGACGGCGATCAGCAGGTTGATGATCTCGCCATTGTCCTGCTCCAGGCTGCGGACCCGCTCCTCCAGCCGGTCGATGCGGCGCATCAGCAGATCCGACAGGCGGTCGAGCCGTTCCAGGACAGGGTCGGGGGTCGGGGAGGCGGGCCCGGCGGTGCTCGGCGGGCTCTCGGGCCGGGTGTGGGGGGGCTGCCCCTGGCGGTTGTTGGGACGGTCATCCATGGTGAGGCCGGTTCCGGTCTGTTTTGAGGTTTGCTCCTCGCCTAACCTTGGGCCAGCGCCCCGCAAGGTCCAGACCGGCACCCGATGCACCCCGCAAGCGATGATCGCCTGACCCACCCGTCATGCGGGTGGCGATTCCGGATGGTGGCGACGTCAGCCGCCACCCCTTGTGCGTATCGGAAATGAGTTCCGTATATAGTTAAGACTCAGATTTGTCGGCACGGCGTTTGCGCGGGACGCCGTACAGTTCCAACCGATGGCCGATCAGGTCATAGCCCAACTCGCGGGCTATGCTTTCCTTCAGCCGTTCCATTTCATCGTTGGTGAACTCGATGACTTCACCTGAGTCGACGTCGATCAGATGATGGTGATGATCGGTTCTGGTTTCTTCGTAACGGGCGCGGCCGTCGCCGAAATCGAGCCGGTCGATGACATGCGCCTCCTCGAACAGCCGCATCGTCCGGTAGACGGTGGCGATGGAGATGCGCGGGTCGATGGCGGATGCACGGCGATGCACCTCCTCCACATCGGGATGGTCCGTCGCCTCCGACAGCACGCGCGAGATCACGCGGCGCTGGTCGGTCATCTTCAATCCCTTCTTCACGCACAGTTCTTCGAGGCGCGAGGGCATGGACATCCCCTGTAATCCTGTCTTCGTTCGACGGGCGGCGGTTCGCCCCTCCGGTCTCCCTGATGCCCGGAACGCCAGCGGAAAGAGCCGGCAACGGAGGCGATCGTTCAGTTCGCCCCGGCCAGCCGTTCGCGGCACCCCGAATACCCGACCATCATACTGTGTTTCGCAGACATTCTCAAACACCCACGTTCCCGCCGGACGGCCGAGCGGAGGAGGCTTTTTTCGCCAAGGGCATAATACTTTCAGGCTATTGGGCGATGCCGCCATGGAGCGGGTCGGAAACCAATTGCTCATAATCCGCTGCTAGGTTTTCCCCCAGGGCAGCGCCGTCCGATCCGGGGCGGCGCGCCTGCCGGACATCCACCGGGCCCGACAATGCCCGACAGGAGGGAGGGAAGCCGCAGTGACGCCGTTCGATTTCCCGCCTTCCACCTCTTCGTTCACGGCGGAGCCGCATATGGACGAACCCGCCTTTACAGCGGCCGGTTTGGCCGTTCCGGTCGCTCCGCTCTCCTCCTCGCAGGATTGCGCCGCCGCCCTTGCCCGGTTCCAGCGCCAGCCGGAGCTTGCCGCCCTGCCGGTGGTCGACGGCGACGGCCGTGTCGCCGGACTGCTGGAGCGCGGCCGGCTGCTGCCGGACGGCAGCGGAGAGGGGGGCGGCATGCAATCGGTCACCGAGCTGATGGACCCGCATCCGCTGCTGATCGACGGCGCTACTCCGCTGGCGGAGATCGGGCGGCGGCTGGCGCGGCTGAAGCCGGCGGCGCTGGTGACCGGCTTCCTGGTGGTGGAGCAGGACCGCTATCTGGGCGTCGGCACGGTCACCGGGCTGATGGCGCGCTCCGCCGAACAGACGGAACTGCGCGCCCGCCAACTGGACGAGGCGCGCCGGCAGGCCGAGCAGGCGATCCGCGCCAAGACCGCCTTCCTCGCCAACATGAGCCACGAGATCCGCACGCCGCTGACGGCGATGATGGGTTTCGCCGAACTGCTGGAGCAGGAGGTGCTGGGACCGCACGCCATTCCGCTCTATCGCGAATATGCCCGCGACATCGCCGAAAGCGGCCGGCACCTGATGGAGCTGATCAACGACCTGCTCGACCTGTCGAAGGCCGATGCCGACCGGCTGGAGCTGGTGGACGGGACGGTGGATGTGGTGCGGGTGGCGATCGGCACGGCGCGGCTGCTGGCCGAACGGGCCGCGCGCCATGGCGTCAGCATCGCCACCGCGGTCCCGCTGGACCTGCCGCCGCTGCGGGCGGATGAGCGCAAGCTGCGCCAGATGCTGTTGAACCTGCTGTCCAACGCGGTGAAGTTCACGCCGGCCGACGGGATCGTGACGCTGCGCGGCCGCGTGGCGGCGGACGGTACGCTCTGGCTGTCGGTGCACGACACCGGCATCGGCATGACCGGGGAGGAGCTGGCCAAGGCGCTGGAGCCCTGGGGGCAGGTGGACAGTGCGCTGGCCCGCAGCCAGGTCGGCACCGGTCTCGGACTGCCCCTGACCAAGCGGCTGATCGAGCTGCATGGCGGCCGGCTGGACGTGGTCAGCCGCCGCGACGAGGGCACCACCATCTCGCTGGTCTTCCCGCCCCGGCGGGTGGGGCGGGGGGGAAGCGGAAGGTAGAACGGAAAAGCCCCCCGTCTCCGGAGAGAGGGGGGCTTTCCTTCAGACTTTCCCGGTGCAGGCGACCCTTACGCCAGCCCCTTCTCCATCGCGCTCGCCAGACGGCGGGCGAAGGCGGCGGGGTCGGGCAGGGGCTCGCCCTCGACGATGCGGGCTTGGTCGAGCAGCAGCCAGGCCGCATCCTCCAGCGCGTCGGTGGCGCCGCTGCCCTTGGCCCGGTCGGCCAGCCGCTTGATCAGGGCGTGCGACGGGTTGATCTCCAGGATGCGCTTGCCGACCTCGCCGTTCAGCTGCTTGTGCTGCTTCAGCAGGCGCTCCAAGTGCATGTCCATGTCGTTGTCGTCGGCCACCAGACAGACGGCGCTGTCGGTCAGGCGTTCGGACTTGCGGACATCCTTCACCGCGTCGGACAGGGTCAGCTTCAGCAGGGCCAGCAGGTCGGTCAGCTCGCCTTCCGGGGTCTTCTCCTCCGGCTTCTCGGTCTCCTCGCCCTTGATCTTGCCGAGATCGGCGCCGCCGCGGGTCACCGACTTGAACGGCTTGCCCTCATAGACGCCGACCGACGGCATCCAGAACTCGTCGACCGGATCGGTCAGCAGCAGGACCTCGACGCCCTTGGCCCTGAAGCCTTCCAGCTGCGGGCTGCGCAGCAGGGTGTCGATGTCGTCGCCGCTGATGGTGAAGATGGCGTCCTGGCCCTCCTTCATGCGGGCGACATACTGCTCCAGCGAGACGAGATCCTCGCCGGCGGTGGTGCGGAAGCGCAGCAGCTTCAGCAGCTCGTCCCGGTGCTCGTAGTCCTCATAGAGGCCTTCCTTCAGCACCGCGCCGAAGTTTTCCCAGAAGCTGTCGTACTCGGCGGCGTTCTCGCTGTCCTTGGCCTTCTTCGACAGCTCCGACAGGACGCGCCGCGTGATGCCGGCCTTGATCTTGGCCAGCATCGGGTTGTGCTGCAGCATCTCGCGGCTGATGTTCAGCGGCAGATCCTCGCTGTCGACCACGCCGCGCAGGAAGCGCAGGTAGGGCGGGATCAGCCCTTCCGCCGCGTCGGTGATGAAGACGCGCTTGACGTACAGCTTCACCCGGTGGGCGCGCTTGGGGTCGAACAGGTCGAAGGGCTTGGTCGAGGGCACATAGAGCAGGTTGGTGTATTCCAGCGCCCCTTCCGCCCGCCAGTGCAGGGTCAGCCACGGATCGTCGAAGGCGTGGCCGACATGGTGGTAGAATTCCTTGTACTGGTCGGCGGTGATCTCCGACTTCGACCGGGTCCACAGTGCCGACGCGCTGTTCAGCGCCTTGGCCTCCTCGCCCTCGCCGAACAGGATCGGAATGGCGATGTGGTCGGAGTATTTGCGGACGATGCCGCCGAGACGGGCCTCGTCGAGATATTCGTCGTCGCCCGCACGCAGGTGCAGGACGATCTGCGTGCCGCGCGGCAGGCCGTCGGCCTCGGCGATGGTGAATTCACCCTTGCCGTCGGACTCCCAGCGCCAGCCGGTGGCCTCGCCGGCCTTGCGGGTCAGCACGGTGACCTTGTCGGCGGCCATGAAGGCGGAATAGAAGCCGACGCCGAACTGGCCGATCAGGTTGACGTCCTTCTTGCCGTCGCCCTTCTCGGCCCCTTCCAGCGACTTCATGAAGGCGGCGGTGCCGGAACGGGCGATGGTGCCGAGATTCTCGACCAGATCGTCGCGGTTCATGCCGATGCCGTTGTCGGCGACGGTCAGGGTCCGCGCGTCCTTGTCGACCAGCAGGCGGACCTTGAGGTTCGGATCGTCGGCCGAGAGTTCCGGCTGGGTCAGCGCCGCATAGCGCAGGCGGTCGCAGGCGTCCGACGCGTTGGAGACCAGCTCGCGCAGGAACACTTCCTTCTCGCTGTAGAGCGAGTGGGCGACGATGTCGAGCAGACGGCTGACCTCGGCTTGAAAACTGAGCCGTTCCTCGGTCATGGGGGCACCTTCGTTGGTTTTGCACGGGTGGGCGTCAAGACGGCGGAGATATGTGAAAGCGTCCCCGCCGTTCAAGAGGCTTGTGCCATGCAACCGCGGGAGGTGTGCGGCGGGGTGTCGCGGTGAAGGGGCCCAAACCGGCGGTCCCGTCTCCGTCCTCCGGCCTTCATTCCATATGCGGCGATTCGCTGTAGAGCTGTTCCGCCAGTCCCTTCCGGTACATCGCGTCGATCTGCTCGACCGACAGGTCCGCCAATCCCGCCTGGTCCTTCACCACCTGGCCGGGAGACGGCATGTCGCGCGGCACCGACCAGGCGTCCGGCTGCCACAGATGCGAGCGGCGCAGCGCCTTGCCGCAATGGAGGAAGGCTTCCCGCACGGACAGGCGGATGGCGGCCTTGGGGGTGCGTCCCTCCTCCCTCAGCCGGTCGAGCAGGGACGGGGCCGTGGTGACGGTGGCGATGCCGTTGACCCGCAGGAAGATGTCCACCCCCGGCACCAGGAACACCAGTCCGCAGCCGCCGTCGGAGGTGAGGATGTTGGTGATCGACGAAAGCTTGTTGTTGCCGGGCCAGTCGGGCAGGGCCAGCGTCTGGCGGTCCTCGGCATGGACGAAGCCCGGACGCCCGCCGCGCGGCGAACAGTCCATCCCGCTTTCCGCCATGGTGGCGACGAAGACCAGCGGGGATTCGGCGACGAAGCGCAGGCAGTGATCGTCCAGAAAGGGAAAGCTCATCTTCACGATGCGCTCGGACGGCATGTCGTAGAGCTGCCTCAGCGCCTCGACCGTGTGGATGCGGTGGGGATCCATGGGCGTTCCTCTGCTGGGCCGCGGAGCGCGGCGACGGGTAAACTAACGTTGTTAGATTTCACCTAACGGCGTTAGTTTGTCAATCCCGGCAGGAAGAGGCGGACTCAAGGGCCATGCGTGTGCAGCGACAGGACATCATTGATGCTGCGATGATTCTGCTCGACGAGGTCGGGATCGAGGGGCTGACGATGCGGCGTCTCGCCGGGGCTCTGCGGATCCAGGCGCCGTCGCTCTATTGGCATTTCGCCGGCAAGCAGGCGCTCCTCGACGCGATGGCCGACGCCCTGCTGGCGGAGATGAGGCTTCCCGCCGATGCCGGCCTGCCCTGGGACGCGTGGTTGCGGGAGATGGCGACGGAGTTCCGCCGTGCCTTGAAGTCCAGGCGCGACGGGGCGCGGGTCTATGCCGGAACCTTCCCGGTCATGGACAATGTTCTGCGCATCAGCGACCGCACCATCGCGACCCTGCGCGCGGCCGGCGCCGACGAGCGAACGGCGGCGCACATGCTGTTCACGATGCTGTATTTCGTGATCGGCTTCACCATCGAGGAACAGGCGACGCTGCCGCCCCCGGGCGGAAAGGGCGAGGGGATCGACCTGAAACGGGTGGCGCAGCAGCTGACGGCGGAGCAGGAGGCACGCTATCCCCACGCCGCCGCCACGGTGAGGCTGCTCATCGCGGACAATGACGACGACGCCCGCTTCCGGTTCGGTCTGGACCGCCTGATCGACGGGTTGAGGGCTGCCGTCCCTGTTCCCGGCTCCAATCCCCAAAAGAAAGCCCCCGATCCGGGGTTGCCGGAATCGGGGGCTTCGCCGGGCTGAAGCTCGGCGTGCCGTCTGCCGGGCTTACTTCTTCTTCGGCTTCTCCGCCGGGGCCGGAGCCGGGGCGGGTTCGCTGCCGCCGGCCAGCAGGGCGGTCATGTCGGCGCCGTTCAGGAGAAGCTGTCCGGCCTCCGTGATGTCGATCTTGTAGGTGCGGGTGTCGGCGCCGGTGTCGTCCTTGCCGGCTTGGCCCAGGGCCTGCACCATCGCCAGACCGGCGAGCAGATCCTGGGTCTCCTTGTCGGGCTTGGCGCCGGGGGCCGGCTGCATCGCCTTCACCGCGGCGTCGATGCCGCGCAGCAGGACGGTGGCGCCGCCGGTGACGCCGAAGGCGGCCTGGGTCGCGACCTTGACCGCGCCGGTGGCGGTGCCGGCCGTCGCCGGGGTGTCGAGGTTCAGCGCGTCGATGCGCAGCTCGGTCCCGGCTTCGCCCATCGCGGCCATCGCCTGCTGCATGACCACGTCCGCCGAGGGCGACGCGGGTGCTGCCGCCTTGGGCTTGGCGCCCTTCTTCGCCGGCGGGGCCTCTTCAGCCTCGGCGGACTTGGCCAGCTCGGTGAAGGCCTTCCACAGGGCGCTGTTCGGCAGCTTGGCGACCGACAGCTTCATCTCGAAGGCGCGCGGGGTGAAGGCGACCGGGGCCGGCGACGGCGTCATGGTGAAGTCGCGCGCCTCGATGCCCATGCTGACGGTGGACATCGCCTGGTCGAGATCGGTCAGGCCGCTGCGGAAGGCGAGATGGCCGAGAGCCACCGCGGTGCCGTCCTCCGGATTGACGAAGGACAGGTTGGACAGGCGCATCGCGCCGCTGATGCCGCCGAACATGCCCTGCAGCTTCGGCAGAAGTTCGGAGCTGGTCGGTGCCACGCCCTTGGCGGCGGTCTGTTCGGACAGCTTCTGCAGCGCGCTGACCTTGGTCAGGTCGACGCGGGTGTAGGTCGCCTCGCTGGTGACGCCGCCGATCTTGAACAGCTCCTTGTTCTTGTCGTCCTGCACCGACAGGCCGCCGAAGGCGAAGGCGGCCGGGCCGCTCCACAGGGTGGAGCCGTTGGTCCCGGTCTCCGGCTTCAGATCCTGCACCATGGTCATGGTGGCGATGGAGACCTTGCCCTTGCCGTTGGCGGCGGTGACCGCCAGGTCGTTGAAGGCGCCGTCGACCGTCAGCAGCGTCTCCAGCGCACCCGACCAGGTGCTGGTGAAGGACTGCTTGCCGATGGTGATGGTGGCGGCATCGACATAGTCGTCGTTGTCGTCGAGATTCTGCACCTTCATGGCGCTGGGCAGCGTGATCGACACGCCGTACTGGCTGTCGTCCTTCGGCGTCACCGCCAGCAGGATGGTGCCGATGTCGAACAGGGTGCCTTCCGCATCCTCGGCCGACAGGCGCGGCAGGGCGACGTCGTAATGGTCGCCGGCCGGCTTGACCGTCGGTTCGCCCTCCCATTCGAAGCCGATGCCCTCGCCATCCTCGGCGGGCGGCGGGAACCAGCGGGGCAGATCCTTCTTCAGCGACGCGGCGAGCGCCTTGGCGCCGGCATCGTCGACGGCCGGTGCCGCCTGGGCAGGCGACCAGCCGGCCACCAGAGCCAGCATGCCGCCGGCGATCAGGGCGGGCCTGAGGGAACGGACCGGCAGGGCCGGAGCGGGCGAAGAAAGGCGGAGACGCATCGAGCAACTACTCCCAACTACGATTTAGGGAGCACGTTAATCTTGATACGCTCGGCCGGTCCATGCCCCTCTTGGGCGAAATCCAAACAGGATATTAAAAATCCAGGTCGGCATAGTGCTTGGGCGGTGGGCAGCCGGTGATGTTGTCGGCCAGCAGCGCGCGGAAGCTGGGGCGCGACTTGATCCGGGCGTACCAGTCCTTGGCCTCCGGGCTGCGGTCCCATGGCACGTTGTCGATATAGTCGAGGCAGGACAGCTGCACCGCGGCGGCGATGTCCGCCAGGGTGAAGGACGACCCGGCCAGCCAGGGCCGGCGCTCCGACAGGAAGGCGATGTAGTCGAGATGGTAGGTGACGTTGGCCAGCCCGGCGCGAATCGCCGGCGCGAAGGGGTGGCCCTGGCCGGACAGCCGCTTGATCAGCTTTTCGCCGACGAGGTTTTCCGCCACCTCGCGCTCGAACTTGTGGAGGAACCAGTCGGCGACCCGCCGCACCTCGGCCCGCGCCGCGATCTCGCGCGGCAGCAGGGGGGTGTCGGGATAGGCCTCCTCCAGATATTCGATGACGGCGAGGCCGCCGGCGACAACCGTCCCGTCCTCCTCCACCAGCACCGGAACCTCGGCGGCCGGGTTCAGCTTCAGGAAGTCGGTCCGCCGTTCCCACGGCCTTTCGACCACGGGTTCAAAGGGCAGGCCCTTCTCGGCGAGCATCACGCGCGCTGTGCGCGACAGGGCGTGGATCGGGTGGTGGTACAGGGTTCGCATGGCGGCGGGACTTTACCGCAACGCGGCAAGCGAAAACAGCCCGCGCATCCGAGCCAAATCGTCTCGTTGGAGGAAGTTCCGCGGGGCAAGCGGGAAGGCGGGGGGAGCGGCCATCTACCCCGCCCGCGACAGGCGGTAGAGCACCAGCGCGTCAGGCTGGTTCGACGCTTCGCCGACCGGCATCCAGCCGTTGCGCTCGTAGAAGGCGCGGGCGTCGGCGTTGCGGGCGGCGCAGGCCAGTTCGGCCGGGCCGGCGGCGCCCTGCAGCAGTCCCAGCGCCTCGCGCAGCAGGGCCGATCCGATGCCGCGCTTGCGCCAGCCGGGGTCGATGAACAGGTTGTGGATGATGCCGGCCTTTGGATCGAGCGAGACGAAGCCGACCACCGTCCCGTCCGTCTCGGCCACCAGCACCGAATCCTCGCGGACGCAGTCGTAGTAATCGTCCAGCCCGAACCGGTCGGCGGGCTGCCAGGAGAAGGCCTGGCGGCGGCCGTGCAGGAAGATCTCGGCACAGCGGGCGGAGTCGGCGTCGCGGGCGGAACGGATCGCAATGCGCACCCCTTCGCCGGCCGTCATGCCTGTCTCCTTCCGTCCGTTGCGCCCGATCGCGCGGATCAACCGGATGCCGGTCAGACTATTCCACCGGCGGGGCGTGCGGAAACGGTCCTTTCGTCCTGTCCGGCCAGCGGGCGATCAACAGGCGGTCAGCGCTGCGGCTTGTCTTCGCCGCTTTTCCCGGTGGTGCCCTTGTCGGCAGGAGGCTTGCCGTTCGCCGCCTTGTCCCCGGCGGCGGAGGGAGAGTCGGTCGCGCTGTCCGGCGCGCGCGCCGGCTCGTTGGCGGCGTTGCCGAGCAGGCCGGCCTCGCGGTAAAAGCGCTCCGCCCCCGGATGCAGGGGAACCGAAACGTTGGCGACCGCGCGGGCGGGATCGAAATTGCGGCCCTGCGGATGCCCGTCGGCCAGGACGCGGCGGGTGTTCTCGTGCCACAGCGCGCGGACGACGCCATAGATCAGGTCGGGGTCGCGGTCGGCGCGGGTCAGCAGCTCCGCCCCCAGGCTCAGCGTCGGGGTGGGGGCGCTGCCGGGATAGGCGTTGGCCGGGATTTCCTGCTCGATGTAGAAGCGCTGGCCGCGAAGCAGCCGGTCGGCCGGCTCGCCGTCCAGCGGCACCAGACGGATCGGCACCCGCGCCGCCACGTCGCTGACCGCCGCCACCGGATAGCCGCCGACCATGAAGAAGCCGTCCAACTCGCCCTTCGCCAGCCGGTCTGCCGCGGTGCCGGGCTTCAGGTAGAGCGGCGTGATCGTGCTTTCCGACAATCCGTAGGCGTCCAGGATCAGCCGCGCCTCGACCAGAGTGCCGGAGCCCTCCTCGCCGACAGAGATGCTGCGGCCCTTCAGGTCGGCCATGCGGTCGATGAAGCCGTCGGAGCGGACGACGATCTGGATCGCCTCCGCATAGAGCATGCCGAGCGAGCGCAGCTCGGTGAAGGGGCGCTTGCCGGTGAAGCTGCCGGTGCCGCTGTAGGCCCAATAGGCGACGTCGGCCTGGGCGAACCCCGCCTCCACCGTGCCCGCCCGCAGCATCTCGACATTGTCGACCGAGCCGTTGCTGGCCTGCGCCACCACGATCAGGCCGGGGATGCCGCAGCTTCCGCCCTTGTCGCAGGGGCGCGAGCCCGGCGGGTTGGAGATGGCGTTGGCGATCAGCCCGCCGATCGGGAAATAGGTGCCGGAGGTGGTGCCGGTGCCGATGCGGAAATAGCGCAGATCCTGGGCGGCGGCCGGATTTCCAAGCAATCCGCCGCCCGGCAACGGGGCCAGGGCCACGCCTCCCATCAGCCCGCCCAGCAGATGGCGGCGGGTCAGGCCGAGGTGAGTCAAGGGAGCCGCATCGGGATGCGGCCCAGCTCCCGGAGAGCGGAGCCCCGGTGAGGGTGGGCAGGCTTTGGCGGCTGCGCGGGACACCGGATCGTTCCGTTCGTCTGGCCCGTGCCTCCCAAGCGGGACGGGCGGGGAGGGGAGGTCGTGCTTTCAAAGATTTCTGCGCAACCCGGTCATTTCAAGGCGCATCCGGTCAAATCACGCCGACGAGGTCGAGAACGCCGGCGACTGCTACCGCACCGCCACACAAACGCACGGCCCGGTCCGACTCGGCCTGCGTCACCGCAATCGACAGACCCAGCCCGCCGCAGGCGACCAGCATCAACCCTGACGCGAAACCGGCCCAGTAGAGCGGAGGTCCCTGATGTGCATGGCCGTGGAACACCGCGGCGACCGCGGCGATCAGCACCGCCACCACCGCCGGCGCGCGCACCCCCAGCGCCACCAGCGACCCGACCACCACCAGCGAGGCGGCCAGTCCCGGCGCGGCATAGGGCAGCCGCACGCCCATCTGGGCGGCGAAACCCGCCGCCAGCGCGGCGGTCACCGCGGCGGCCGGCACCTGCCACACCGCGGTGCCGCCGGACTGCCCGGCCCACAGGCCGATGCCGAGGATGCCCAGCAGATGCTGCAGCACCCACACCGGCGTGGTCAGCCCGTTGCCGAAGGCCCCCGTCACCGTCGTCATACGCCCGCATCCCCCCGTCCGTTCAGCTGTCCGTCCAGCTCCAGCTGCCGGTATGGCGGCTGAGCGGGGGCGGGGTCAAGCCGTCAGGACCGGCGCTGCCGGGGCGCGCAGGGTGGCCGTTACCGTGCCAGCGGGTCGCCGAACTGGCGCAGGTCGTTCTCGCGCCGCATCAGGTCGCGCTGGCCCAGCGGGTCGAGCCGGCCCATGGCGTCGTCGGTCCGCATGCGGTCGACCTCCGGCCGGATCAGGTCGCGCTTGAAGGCGTCGGTGGCGCTCTGGGACGAGGGCGGGGGCGGCACCGGGATCGGGCGCGGCGGCTGGGGCAGGGCGGCCGGGTCGGGCGGCGGCGACGAACTGCCGCGGCGGCGTTTCGGCGGCGGCTGGTCGGTGCCGTCCGGGTCGCGGCGCATCTGCCGGTCGTCGCTCTGGCTGTCGCTGGTTTTGCGGGACTGTGCCGTGGCGGCGGACCTGGAGCCGGTCCGCGACTGCTCCGCCCCCTGTTCCGCCTGGATCTGGCTCCAGGTTCTTCGCTCGCCCCCGCCAGGAACGACCGTCTGGTTGTAGACGGGTGGAAAGGCCTGGGCGCGGCCGGGATTGTCGTCGCGCAGGTCCGTCGGCGCGCAGGCGCTTGTCGCCAGCAGGAGAAGGAGCGGCGTCAGTCGAATGGCGAGCGATGGGAGAGGTGGGGTCATTGATGGAATGTCGGCATTGCTGATCGTTTCGGCAAGATGACCCCAAAGGAGGGACTCCCCTTGCAGCCAAGCCGGCGCTAAGATGTTCTTTGTTTGTTCCTTATTGTCGGGTTTCTTATGACGCATCCCCCTCCCCACCCGCCCTTGTCCCCCTCTCCCCCCCGGGGAGAGGATCGGGGGGAGAGGGGATTGTTCCGCCGGGCGGAGAGACCCAAGCGCCGTATCCTTGCCCTGTGGCTGCCGCGCCTGCCGACCGACGCGCGGGAACGGCTCATGCCGCCGGAGTTGCGCGCACGCCCCTTCGTCCTGCTGCGGACGGAGCGCCAGCGGCGGGTGGTGGTCGCGGTCAACCGGGCGGCGGCGATGCTGGGCATCGCTCCCGGCCATACCCTCAGCGATGCCCGTGCGCTGGAACCGGCGCTGGAGGTGGCGGAGGCGACGCCGGAGGCCGATGCGGCCCTGCTCGGCCGCGTCGCCGACTGGGCGCGGCGCTACAGCCCCTGGACCGCGGCGGACGAGCCGGACGGGGTGGTGATCGACATCACCGGCTGCGCCCATCTCTTTGAGGGCGAGCCGGCGCTGGCCGCCGACCTGACCGGGCGGCTGCGCACCGCCGGCTTCGCCGCCCGCGCCGCCATCGCCGATACCCCGGCCGCCGCCTGGGGGCTGGTGCGGTTCGGCAGTCCGGAGCAGCGGCGTCGTGAGGCGTTGGATGGTCTGCCGCTCGCCGCCCTGCGGCTGCCGGCGGAGATTGTGGAGGGGCTGCACGCGCTGGGCCTGCGCCGGATCGGCGACCTGCATGCCATGCCGCGGGCGGGGCTGGCGGCGCGGTTCGGAGCCAGGTTGATGCAACGGTACGATCAGGCCTTCGGCCGGCTGGACGAGCCGATCTCCCCGCGCCGGCCGGTGCCGGACCATCGCGAGCGCCTGACCTTCGCCGAGCCGATCGCCACGCCCGAATCGATTGCCGGGGCGCTGCGCCATCTGCTGGGGAGGCTGTGCAAGGGGCTGGAGGCGGCAGGGCAGGGGGCGCGCCGGCTGCGGCTGGACGCCCACCGCACCGACCAGCGGGTGGACGACGACCCGCAGAGCCTGACGCTCGGCACCAGCCGCCCAGCGCGCGACCCAGCGGTGCTTGCCCGGCTGTTCGCCCCTCTGCTGGAACGGATCGAGCCGGGGCCGGGGCTGGAAACCCTGGTGCTGTCGGCGACGGAGACGGGACCGCTGTCCGCCGTCCAGACCGCAATCGACGGGGAGGAGGGCGGTGAGGAAGGCAATGACGACAAGTTGGCCGAGCTGGTCGACCGGCTGGCGCTGCGGCTGGGGGAACGGGCGGTGCTGCGGCTGGTGCCGCGGGAAAGCTGGCTGCCGGAGCGCTGCGTGGCGCCGCATCCGCCGATGGAGCGCCTGCCGGCGCCGAAGCCTTGGCCGGCCGGGCAGGTGCGCCCCTTGCGCCTGCTGACCCCGCCCGAGCCGGTGGAGGCCACCGCCCCGCTGCCCGACGACCCGCCGCTGCTGTTTGTCTGGCGCGGCGTGCCACACCGTGTGCGCCGGGCCGAGGGGCCGGAGCGGATCGAATGCGAATGGTGGCGCGGGCAAGGATCGCTGGGACTGGCGGTGCGCGATTACTACCGGGTCGAGGATGACGGCGGCCGGCGCTTCTGGCTGTTCCGCGCCGGTCTGTACCGGCCCGACGAGCCCCCGCGTTGGTTCCTGCACGGGTTCTTGGGGTGAGGCGCCGGGACGCCGCCCGCTCACCCCGCCCGCTCACCCCGCCCGGTCGAGCTGCTTCAGGAAGGCGATGTAGCGGTTGATGTCCTCCATGCGCCGGGCATGGTCGTTCATGTCGGACAGGCGGTCTTCGATGGCCTTCTGGGCGCCCTCCACCTCGTCGATCACCGCATGGATGTCGGTCTGCAACTCCTGCGAGGCGGTGGCGGCTTCGTCCATGCGGGCGCTGGTGTCGTCGAGCTGGCCGCCGACGGAGCGGACGGAGGTCACCACCTGGTCGATGGCGCGGCGGGTGTCGGCCAGCGTCTGCTTGGTGTCGTTGGCCAGCTTGCGCACTTCGGCCGCCACCACGGCGAAGCCCTTGCCCGCCTCGCCGGCGCGGGCGGCCTCGATGGTGGCGTTCAGCGCCAGCAGGTTGGTCTGGCTGGCGATGCCGTCGATCACCGCCAGCACCTTCTCGATGCTCTTCACCACGGTGGACAGCTGGTTGAATTCGCGGACCAGCGCCTCCTTGCGGTCGGCGTGGCCGTCGAACAGGGTGGCGTGGCGGTTCAGCGTCGCCTCGATCGCCGACATCGAGCCGCCGATGCGCGCGGCATAGCTGGCGGTCTCCTGCACGCCGCCGGTCAGCGTCACCAGCGCGTCGAGATAGCTGTGCATCCGCTCGATCACGCTGTTGCGGATGCGGCTCAGCAGCTCCAGCCGGTTGTAGCGGGTGGCGATGAAATAGCTCTGGAACCGGGCGTAATGCACCGGGAAACGGTCGACCATGTCGTCGCTGAACGCGGCGCCGGGCGGCACCTCGAAGAACATCAGCGCGGACAGGGTCTGGTTGATGTTGATGCCCAGCAGCTCGCCGAAGGTGGAGAAGCCGGCGGCGGCCAGCCCGTCGAAGGCATGGACCCGCGACAGCTGGTCGGGGTTGTTCAGCCGGCGCAGGATGCAGTCGTTCAGGATGGCGCCGAGGGGGCGCGGCTTGTTGCGCAGATAGGCCGAGAGGTCGTCCTGGGTCTGGCGGACGAAATCGGTCGCCTCCACCAGGCACAGCGAATCGCCGGGGTTGACGTCGCAGTAGAAGGCGACCTCCCCCTTTTCGAAATCGAAGCCGGAGATGGAGCGGACGAACAGCTCCCCCTCCATCTCGATGGCAAAGGTGTTCTTCGCCAGCTTGCCCGGCAGCTCCTGCGGCTTGCAGCGCAGGGATTTGGCGAGCGCGTCGATGAAGCCGACGACCTCGAAGCCGTCGCGGTCGATCACGCTGCGCACGATGCGGCGCATCGGGTCGGCGTCGACCACGGCGAAGCGGGTCTGGGTCGGCCGGAAATTCTGCGACTTGAAGATGCCGTAGCGGATGCCGGGCGCCATCTTCAGGAAGACCGTCACCGCCGCGTTCTCCAGCACGCGCTGGCCGTCGAACAGATGGGTGTTGCGGAAGTCGAGCTTGCCGCCGGCCGAGCCGCCGATGAACAGGCAGGGGAAATGGCCGGAGCGGTAGACCGCCTCCATGAACCAGCTTTCGCTGGCCGACAGCCCGTCGATGAATGTCAGCGCCACCGTGTCATGGCTGTCGACCGGGAAGGGGACGCGGATGCGGTCGAGTTCGCCGCGGATCGCCTCCACCCTGGCCGGCACGTCGCGGGTCGCTCGGCCGCCGCGCAGGTCGTCGCAATGCAGCGGGACCGACTGGATGCTGACCCCGGCAAGCAGGCGCGGGCTGAAGGATTGCAGCACCACGCTGTCCCAGTGGTCGCCGGCCTTGCGGTAGAGCGGCTGGCCCTCGGCCGCGCACAGCTCGCCCGCGCTGGAGACCAGCACCAGCTGGGTCGCCGCCGGCAGGGCGGAGCGGACCGCCCGCGCGGTGGCGGCGAAATCGACATGCGGCGACACGAAGCCGACGACCAGCGCCGGTGCCCCGGCGGCGAAAGTCAGCCCCTCCAGCGCCGCGGCACCGATCCGCTCCGCCGGCAGGCACAGGCTGCGGATCGGCTGTTCCGCCGGTCCGGCGGCGTGCGCTGCCGCTTCGGGCCCGCCAGCCGGGGTGCCCGCCGGAGTGCCGGAAACGGGGGCGGTCGGAGAGTCCGAGCGGAAGAAAGACAGCATGCTGGCGAATCCTCGGTCGTCTTCGTTGTTCATTCCGCGCACCGGCGGCGCCCGTTTGCGGCTGTGAGTGCCCGGGTATGGCTCATTGTGCCGACATTTTAGCTGCCGCTCGGTAACGCTTCCTGTCGGGGGGACTCCGTATCCGGCTGCGGCCTGTTGCCGCATCCATCGTCAGGTTGGGCGGCGAGCCGATACGGCGGGCCGGGGTTGGCAAGACCGGACGCCGGTCGATTCCGCTTGTGGGGCCAGCGGAAGATTGGCATAAGGCAATCCATAGGCCTGGGGTGCCGTGCGGTGGTCGCGCGGCTGAGAACACACCCATCGAACCTGTCTGGGTAATTCCAGCGAAGGGAGCCGCCGCATGATCCATGCGCCAGAATCACATTCTTTTTCCGTTTCTGAATCCGGACTCCGTCCCTCCATTGCCATCGTCGGCGCCGGCTGCATCGGCCTCGCCATCGCCTGGAGGCTGGCGTCGGCCGGCTGCCGCGTCGATGTCTTCGAGCGGGGGGAGGCCGGGCGCGGCGCCACCCATGCCGCCGGCGGGATGCTGGCCGCCTGCGTCGAAACCGAGCCGGGCGAGGAGGGGCTGCTGCCGCTGACCCGCGCGTCGCAGGCCCTGTGGCCGGACTTCGCCCGCGCTCTCGAGGCGGCGAGCGGCATGGCCGTCGATTTGCGCAGCGAAGGCACGATGGTCATCGCGCTGACCGCCGACGATGCCGCGAAGGTCCGCTTCCTGCACGGTTTCCAGCGCGATCTTGGATTGCCGGTGGAGTGGCTGAGCGGGGCCGAGGTGCGGCGGCGCGAGCCCTTCCTGCAACCGGGTGTCGCCGGTGCCCTGTTCTGTGCCGGCGACCATCAGGTCGACAACCGCAAGGTCGCGGCCGCCCTGCGCCGCGCCGCCGTGGCTGCCGGCGCCCGCCTGCACGAGCAATGCGGCGAGGTGGCGCTGGCGGTGGAGGGCGGCCGCGCCGTGGGGGTGCGGGTTGCCGAAACGCTGCATCGGGCCGACCGGGTGGTGCTGGCCGCCGGGGCGTGGTCGGCCGGCGTGCCTGGGCTGCCGCCCGCCGCGAAGCCGCCGGTGCGTCCGGTGAAGGGGCAGATGGTCTGCCTGCGCATGGACCCCCGTCTGCCGCTGCTGCGCCATGTGGTGTGGACGCCCGGCACCTACCTGATCCCGCGGCTGGACGGCCGGCTGCTGATCGGCGCCACGACGGAGGAGCGAGGCTTCGACGACCGTCTGACCGCCGGCGGGCAGTTCGCCCTGCTGGAGGGGGCGTGGCGGGCGCTGCCGGGCATCGCCGAACTGCCCATCGAGGAAGCCTGGGCGGGTTTCCGTCCCGGCAGCCGCGACGATGCGCCGATCCTGGGCGAGAGCGGCATTCCCGGCCTGATCCATGCCACCGGCCACCACCGCAACGGCATCCTGCTGACCCCGGTGACCGCCGACGGCATCGCCCGCCTGGTGCTGACCGGCGAGACCGACCCGATGCTGCGCCCCTTCGCCGCCGACCGCTTCGTTGCCGCGGGAGCCGCCGCATGACCGCCGTTTCACGTGAAGCCATCCGCGTCAACGGCCGCGAAGAGCCGCTGTCCGCCGCCTCCGTCGCCGAGTTCCTGGCCGGGCATGGCATCGCCGCCGGAACGCTCGGCGTCGCGGTCGCCCTGAACGGCGCCGTGGTCCCACGGCGGCGCTGGCCCGAGACCCTGCTCCAGCCCGGCGACAGCCTGGAAATCGTCCGCCCGATCCAGGGCGGCTGACCCTGAATTTCCCTCTCCCGCGACCAGCCCGGGAAGGATCCCCTCTCCCCCCCGGGGAGAGGGGGGTATCCCCGGACCGCTTGCGCGGGAGGGCCTTATCAAAAGGCTCCCCCCATGTCCCAACCCGACACCCTCACCATCGCCGGGCGCAGCCTCGGCTCACGGCTGTTCCTCGGCACCGCCGGCTATCCGAACCAGCAGGTGATGCTCGACGCGCTGGCGGCCAGCTGCAGCGAACTGGTCACGCTGGCGATCCGCCGCATCAGCCTGGACGGCTATTCGGAAAGCCTCGTCGACGTGCTGGCCCGCGCCACCGCCGGGCGGCCGACCGGGCCGGTCGGGCTGCTGCCCAACACCGCCGGCTGCATGACCGCCAAGGAAGCCGTGCTCACCGCCCAGCTGTCGCGCGAGGCGCTGGACACCCCCTGGATCAAGCTCGAGGTCATCGGCGACCGCGACCTGCTCTATCCCGACGTGGAGGAACTGCTGCGTGCGACCGAGGAGCTGGTGAATGACGGCTTCGTCGTGCTGCCCTACTGCAACGACGACCCCGTCACCTGCCGCAAGCTGGCCGACCTGGGGGCCGCGGCGGTGATGCCGTTGGGGGCCTTCATCGGCTCCGGCATGGGCATCCGCAACCCGCACGCCATCGAGACGATCTGCGCCCGCAGCCCGGTGCCGGTGGTGCTGGATGCCGGCATCGGCACCGCCTCCGACGCGGCGCTGGCGATGGAGCTCGGCTGTGCCGCCGTCCTGCTGAACACCGCGGTGTCGAAGGCGCGCGACCCGGTGCGGATGGCTGCGGCGATGCGCGATGCGGTCAATGCCGGCCGCGCCGCCCATCTGGCCGGCCGCATGCCGATGCGCGCCCATGCCGAACCGTCCAGCCCGCAGATGGGCCTGATCGGCGGCTGACGGCGGTCGGTCATAGGCCGCCGGGGCGGCCAGGGTGGGCAAGGTGGTGGGCAAGGTGACGCGCACTCCGTTCGGCCGCTTGATCCTGCGGGGCGGCTGACGCAGGCTGTGGCGCACCGCCTCCTTTGGCACTCCCCCCTTGGCACCCCTCTGCCGGAGACCCTTGCCTTGCCCGCCACCTTTGAACCCCGCACTCCCGACTGGAAGGCGCGCTGTTTCGCGTCCTTTGAACAGCAGCCGATCTGCAAGACGCTCGGCATCGAACTGGCGGCGATGGAGCCGGGTTTCTGCGAGATGCGTCTGCCCTTCCGTGCCGACCTGACGCAGCAGCACGGCTTCTTCCATGCCGGCATGGTCAGCACGCTGGCCGACAATGCCGGCGGCTATGCGGCCCTGAGCCTGATGCCGGCCGGGGCGGAAGTGCTGGCGGTGGAGTTCAAGATCAACCTGATGTCGCCGGCCAAGGGCGACGTCATGATCGCCCGCGCCCGCGTGGTGAAGCCGGGCCGCACCCTGGTCATCACCCAGGTCGAGGTGTCGATGCTGGACGGCGGTGTCGAGAAGGACTGCGCCCTGATGCAGCAGACCACCTTCTGCGTGATGCCGAAATGACGTTTCAACCGGTTCGAAAGGGCTTTTCGATGCTGTCTGCCCATCTGTTGTCCGTGCCCGCCGCCCTGCTGCTGGCCGGCGGTGTCGCCGTGCTCGCCGCCGCCCCGGCCGAGGCCAAGGACCCGCCCTCCTGCGCCGCCATCTCCTTCCGCTCGCTGCCCGGCGGCGCGCCGGACGGCGAACAGGATGCCGGCCTCTACAAGTCGCGCTTCGGCAAGATCGAGGTGAAGGCCGACGTCAAGGGCGGGCAGGCCACCAGCTATTACATGGTGCTGAACGGCAAGAAGGTGGACGGCCCGGCCAACCCGCCGAAGATGTCGGAAGCCTGCCTGAAGTCCAAGCACGTCAAGGTCCCGGTCGCCAAGCAGGCCCAGGGCACCTGCACCGGCAGCCGCTTCCGCGTCGTCGTCGACCGCTCCAGCGGCAAGCCGGTCGCCGCCTTCTTCGGCCTGCAGGGCGAGGATTGGGCCTATTGCAGCGCGACGACGCTGTAAGGACAAAAGCGCGAAAGGGGGGCGGAACCCCGCCCCCCTCCTCTCAGATCGCCAGGGCCTTCACCCGTTCGCGCAGCACCTGTCGGGCCTTCTCCGCCTCCGCGCGGGCGGTGGTCAGGTCGCGAGCCAGGCCGTCCAGGCGATTCTCCGCCTCTCCCATCTTGGCCAGCGTGCGCTTGTGCAGGTCGCTGCCCGCCGGCAGCGCCTTCAGGTTCTCGCGCAGCCGGTCCTGGTCGGCGATGCGCTCGGTCCGCTCGTCCTCCAATTCGGCGATGCGGCGCTCCTTCTCGGCGACGGCCGACCGCAGGCCGGCCAGTGTCGTCAGCGCCTGACGCACCTCCGGCGGCAGTTCGGGGGCGGAGGCGCGGGCGGCGATCTGGTCGGCGCTCAGATCGGTCAGCACGATCCGCTCCTGCCGCGGCCGTTCCAAGGTCGCGGTCAGCGTCACCGTCTTGCCGGCCGGCACCGCCAGGGGCAGGCGGTAGGCGCCGGCTGTCGCCTCCGGCTTGCCGTTTGCCGGCTCGGCGAGATCCCAGCCGGGACGGCGCGGATGCTCGATCACCACGCTGCGGTCGGCGTCCGGGGCGCCCGCCACCGTGTAGGTGGTGCTCTGCCGGTCGGTGACCGACAGGGTCAGCACGCCGTCGGCAAGGGTGGCGCGGGACAGCCGGCGGCTCGGCTTCTCCTCGCGGTCGATGGTCACCGCCTGGTCGACGGCGAAGGACAGCAGGCGGCTGTCGCCCGCCGGCAGGGTCGCCATGCGCGCGTCGCCGACATAGGCGCTGGTCTCCATCCCGGCGCCGCCGGTCCGGTCATAGAAGGTCAGCAGACCCGGCGGCAGGGCGGTGTCGCCGTCGTTGCGCAGCCGCAGCGACGCCAGCGGGTGGCGGGCATCGGTGCCCGGCTGGTAGAGCGCAACCCGCTCCACCGGCAGGCTGCGGACGGCGATCGGCATCATCAGCGTCCCGCCGTTCGGCACGCTGACCGGCTGCGGGTAATGGAACAGCACCTGGGCGCCTTCCGCGGCACCGGCATCGGCACCGCGCACCGCAGCCATCGCCGGTGTCCCGGCGGCGCTGCCGTAGGGCGCCACCTTCGCCAGCGGCTCTTCCATCGGGGCCGGTGCGGGGGGCGGGGGAGCGGCCATCGCTGCGGCGGGCGGCGCTGCGGCACGCGAGAGTTCGGACTGCGGCCGCATCGCCGGATGGGCGTCGTTCAGCGTCACCGTGCCCTCGTCCGCCGTGGGCAGCACCCGGCCCAGCACCTCCACCGGCACCTCCGGCCGCTCGACGAAGTAGGGGGTGTAGAGCGCTTGGCGCAGGGTGACCGGATTGCCCGATACCACCGTCAGATCGACGCCCTTCCAATCCTCGCCGCTGAGATTCTCCAGCACCGCCCAGCCCTGCAGGGCGCCGCTGCCCTCCTTCGCCGCCCCGGTCTGCGGCTGTCCGCTCTGTTGCTGCCCGGTCTGCGTCATGCTGAGCCGGTAGGTCGCCTTCCACAGCGGCGTCTCCGCGACATAGCCGACCCGGACCCGCCGCTCGCCGGCGGCCTGCCCATCCTGCGGCGCCCCTTGCGGCGCCCGGCTGTGCACGGTCAGCTGCCGCCGCTCGCGCCGGGCATTGTCCGCCACCGCCGACAGCGCCCGGTCGATCTGGGCCTGCACCGCCGGATCGGTGAAGCGCAGGGCATCGGCCTCCTCCAGCACCAGCTGGCGCAGGCCGTCTGCGGTCATCAGCGTCACCCGGTGGCGGGTGGCGGTGGCGCCGTCGCTGCCCGGCAGCCGCACCGTCTCCTCAGTCACCGACATCAGCCGGCCGGTCAACTGGCGGGAGCCGCCGGACGTCACCTCCGCCCCGCGCATCGCGTTCAGCAGAGCGGCGGGCGAGGTGAGGTCGCCCGCCGAGAAGGGCAGTTCGCGGAAGGCGGTGTCCAGCGGTTCGGCGCCGGGCAGGCCGATGGTGCCGACTCCGCCCTTGTCGTCATAGACGACGATGCTTTTCAGCACGTCGTCGACCTGATCGCGCCGCACCTCCAGCGACAGGTCGGCATCGCCGCTGACCGTCGCCTCATATTCGAAATAGCCGACGCCGCCGGTGGACAGCAGAACCCGCGTCAGCGCCAGTTGCCCGCCGGTTGGTCCGTCCGCCGCGGCCCAGGCGGCCGGGGCCGCCATCAGCAGGGCGGTGGAGGCGAGAAGGATGGCACGGGTCATGATTGTCTCTCCGGTTCTGTTGCTCCCGACCGTCGGCATAAGCGCGAATTCGGGCGGGATTAGGGAGAGCGTTGCCGGAGGCGGCAGGTAAGGCCGCAAGGGTGGGGCCCGAGCGTCAGGGTGCCGCCGTCAGGGCGCCGCTGTCAGCCAGCGTTCCATCATCGTGCGCCACAGCGGTGCGCCGTTATGGGTCGCAACCTGCACCGGGTTCGGCGTGCAGCCCTGGTGGTGGCTGCAGCGCTCCGCCACCGGACGGCGGTTGCCCTCGGCGGGCAGGCGCCTCGCGGTCCTATGGTGAGCCGGGGAGTGGGCCGGGGCATGCGATGCGGTGCGCTGGTGCGGCATCGGCAGTGCCGGGACGGTGCAGCCGGACATGATCGTGGCCTTGTCTCTATCTTTCAGCGGCCTGTCGTCCGGCCCGTCAGCCCGGCCGTCCGACCGAGCGTGCCGAGTCGAGATGGCGCCTTGCCTCCCCCAGCAGCAGCCGGTGCTGCGCCAGCGTTTCGCGGATCGGGCCATGCTGCCCATAGACCCGCACCTCGTTCAGCAGGCGGTCGGCGCGGTCGAGCAGCGCCAGGCGTTCCAGGCAATGATCGATGTTCGACATGGCGGTGCAGTCCCCCATCACGGCATTGGTCCGTCGCCCCTTGGCGGGCGACCGTCCCTGTTCGATGGTCTGGATTTAAACCGCAACGTGTTTCTGGTTAATGTCCGCGCAAGGGTACTTTTATGTCGCTGGTGCGGCAGGGGGTTTCAACCAACTCACGCGGTGGGCGAAAGAGCCGCGGCTGTTACGGGGTTGTAACGCATTGCGTGGCGCTCGCGCGTGAGATAAGAAGGTTTGGGGAGGTAACAGGCATGCATATTCTCGCGGTCGACGACGACGAGCCGATTCGGGAGCTTTTGGCCTCATATCTGGCGGGAGAGGGGTACCGGGTCACGACGGCGCAGGATACCGCATCGGCCCGGCAGGCCCTGGATGGCGAGCCTGTCGATCTCGTGGTCTGCGACCTGCGGCTTCCCGACGGCGACGGTCTGGGGCTTGTCCGCCAGATCCGCACCGAATCGCAGATCCCCGTCATCATCCTGTCCTCCAAGGATCAGGATGTCGACCGCATCGTCGGGCTGGAGCTGGGCGCCGACGATTACCTGACCAAGCCCTTCAACCCGCGCGAACTGCTGGCCCGCATCAAGGCGGTGCTGCGCCGCGTCTCCAACGACGCCCGCCCGGCCCGCAGCCCGGAAGAACTGCGCGCCGTCGTGCAGTTCGCCAACTGGGAACTCGACCTCACCGCCCAGCGCCTGCGCGGCCAGGAGGGGCGCGAGGTGGAGCTGACCAAGGCGGAGTTCGGCCTGCTCGCCGCCTTCGTCAAGCGGCCGCAGCGGGTGCTGACCCGCGACCAGCTGCTCGACCTCACCCGGGTCGACGGGGCGGAGGTGTTCGACCGCTCCATCGACGTGCTTATCCTCCGCCTGCGCCGCAAGATCGAGGCGAACCCGAAGGAACCCCGCATCATCAAGACCGAGCGTGGTGCCGGCTACGTCTTCGACGCCAAGGTCCGCACCGTCTGAGGGCCTGCCGATCCCTGTCCGTGGCTCCCCCGGACGCCACCCTGGACGCCTTCCCACGCCCGCGTTAGCCTTTCCTGAAAACCTGTCGGAGAGGAAACGCGCGTGCCTGATCCCATCGATTTCTATTTCGACTTCGGCTCCCCCTACGGTTACTTCGCCAGCCTGCGCATCGACGAGCTGGCGGCGAAGCACGGCCGCACCGTCACTTGGCACCCGGTCCTGCTCGGCGCCATCTTCAAGGTGACGGGGATGAAGCCGAACCTGGAGCAGCCCCTGCGCGGCGAGTATCTGACCCAGGATGTCGGACGCATCGCCCGCCTGACCGGCGCGCCCTTCACCTTCCCCGATTCGGCCCCGGCCAATGGCGTCGCCGCCTCGCGCGCCTTCTACTGGCTGGCCGACGAGCATCCGGAGCAGGCCAAGCTGCTGGCCCGCGCCATCTATCATGCCCATTTCGGCGAGGGGCAGGACATCGGCCCGGCCGACACGGTGGCGGAGATCGCGGCGAAGACACTGGGCAGCCTCGGCATCGACCGCGCCGCGGTGACCGCCGCCATCCAGGATCCGGCGGTCAAGGACCGGCTCCGCAGCGAGGTCGACGATGCGGTGGAGCGCGGCGTCTTCGGCTCGCCCTTCTTCATCGTCGATGGCGAACCCTTCTGGGGCTGGGACCGGCTCGACATGGTCGACCGCTGGCTCGCCACCGGCGGCTGGTAAGGGCGGCTGGCAAGGACGTCGGGTAAAGCCGGGCCTCCGCATCGTCATCCGGGGCCGGAAAGTGCTGACGGTCGGGGCCGGCAAACCGCTATAACCATGGGCTAAGACTTTCGGTTGGGCGCCGGCCGCGGTGCCTGCTCTCGTTTCGGTTTACCGCCCCATGGATCAGATCGTTCCCGACCGCCGTCCCCGGACCTCCAGCCCGCCCCCGGCAGTCCCGCCCGGCGGTTCGCACGGGAATCATGGCGGCGGGCATGGGGGTGGGCATGGCGGCCGGGGGGCGTCGAAGTCCTGGCTGGGCGGGGCGCTGCTGACGGCTCTGCTGCTCGGCCTGATCGCCCTGTCGATCCGGTCGGTGTCGGGCGACCTGACCTTCGTCCTGCTGGGATCGGTCGGGCTGGTGGTCGGCGCCTTCCACTACCTGTTTCCGGGGAGCCAGTTCTTCACCCTGGCTTTGACCAACTTCATCGGCGTCTATGCCTGCATCTTCGTCTTTTTCGCCGAAAGCAACTTCCACAACATCAGCCCGCTGATCCAGGCGATTGCCTTCGTCCTGCCGCTGGTCGCCTTCCTCGGCGGCGCCTGGTGGCGGGCGGAGGACATCCGGCGGATCGTGATGTCGCGGCGTCTGCGCGAGGGTGGCCATTTCGACCGCGTCTTCCTGTGGATGGCGCCGGTCTGGGGCATCGGCGCCCTGACCTTCCTGGTGCCCGAACAGGACATGGACACCCAGGCCATCGGTGCCATCTTCCTGCTGGCCATGTCGGCCATCGCCGTCATCGTCGCCCTGGTGTCGCGCGACATCGCCATCTTCCTGCTCGATGCGGGCCTGCTGTTCGAAGGCTTCTTCCAGCAATCGGCCCGTCTGGTCCTGCCGGCCTTCGCCTTCCTGACCTTCTATTCGCTCTGCATCATCCTGTTCGGCGCCATCTACACCATCATGGACCGCTTCATGGCGGAGCCGAACTTCGTGATCGAGGGCGTCAGGCGCGACATCACCTTCGCCGAGGGGATCTATTTCTCCATCGTGACCTTCGCCACCGTCGGCTACGGCGACATCCACCCGGTGTCCGGGGTGGTTCGTCTGGTCTGCGGCATCGAGATCGTCATGGGCGTGCTGCTTCTGCTGTTCGGCTTCAGCGCCATCATCGGCCATGCCCGGCCGATCAACCGGTCGGACCGCAACGATCCGCTCTGAGGACAGATCCGTTCCGCGCTCCAGACTGCGGGACAATCCGGCATAACGCACTATGTCAGGAGGCGCGCTATGCTGGGCGCGGTTCCGTCCCTCCTGTCAGAGACCATGCAGTCCCCATGCCTCTCCATCTGATCAAGCTCGCCGTCGGCGTCCGTGACCTCGACCATCTGGCTGAGCTTCAGGACCGCCGTGCCGTAACCGCCGGTGGCCAGACCCGCATCCCCGTCTACACCCGCCGCCTGCCCAAGCGCGGCGACGAGCTGCTGGCCGGCGGATCGATCTATTGGGTGATCAAGGGCAGCGTTTTGGTGCGCCAGCCCATCCTTGCCATCGACACCGATACCGACGAGGAGGGGGAGAGCTATTGCACCCTGCACATCGCCGCCGACCGGGTGCAGACGGTGCCGACCGCACATCGACCGTTCCAGGGCTGGCGCTATCTGACCGCAGACGCCGCCCCCCAGGATCTTTCCGCCGCCGGCGGGGCAGGGGACGAACTGCCGGCCGACATGGCGGCGGAGCTGCGTGAACTCGGGCTGCTCTGAGGAAAACATCCGTCGGTTCAGCGAACATAAAAAGCAGAAG
>NZ_LGQW01000015.1:5368069-5468778 GCF_003116035.1 Azospirillum sp. TSH64 | reverse complement strand
GCCTGCACATCTCGCCCACCGCCGATTCCGGCAACGCGGCGTCACCGCCGCCGCCCGCCGCCGCCGCCCCGCCGTCGGCCGCTCCGCAGCCGGTTCCGGCGCAGCTGGCCGCCGCGCCGATGCCGGCGCCGCCGGCCGGCGGGTCGTCCGCCGCCATGGAGCCGCCCAAGGTCCAGCCCGCCCAAACGCCCGCCCAGATGCAGGGGCGCCGGCTGTTCAACCTGCCGGCCTGGAAGCGCGGCGAGCTCGACCATTTCACCGAGGCGCGGCAGGATCTCCAGCTCGCCGTCGTCAACGCGCCGGAATCGGAACGGCCGAAGGCGCAGCTCGATCTCGCCCGCTTCTATTTCGCCAACGGGTTCGGGCAGGAGACGCTCGGCCTGTTGGACGTGCTGCAACAGAACCAGCCCGACCTGGAAGGCTGGCCGGAGTTCCGGGCCTTGCGCGGCGCCGCCCGCGTGCTGACCGGCGATCTCGACGGCGGCGAGGCCGACCTGTCGATCCCCTCGCTCGCCGGCAATCCCGAAGCCAATCTGTGGCGCGCCGCCATCGCCGCCGACCGCCGCGACTGGCCCAAGGCGATGGCCGGCTTCAAGGCGTCGGGCCAGATCCTGAACAGCTATCCCGATCCGATGCTGGGCAAGCTCGGGCTGCGGGCGGCGGAGGCGGCGCTGGAAACCCGCGACACCGCGACCGCCAAGCGGCTGTTCGACCGCGTCATCGAGCATGGCGGCCCGGATCAGGAGGAGAACCCGCAGACCCAGTATCTGCGCGGCCTGCTCTATGCCCAGACCGGCGAGATCGATCAGGCACGCCAGCAGCTGACCGCCGCCTACAACAGCTACGACCGCTTCTACCGTGCCAAGGCCGGGCTGGCGCTGACCAATCTGGAGCTGTCGGAAGGCAAGATGTCGCCGACCGCGGCGGCGGAACAGCTGGCCGGCCTGACCTTCACCTGGCGCGGCGACGATCTGGAGATGCAGATCCGCTCGCGCATGGGCGAGGTGCTGATTGCTGGCGGTGAATATGCCAAGGGCTTCAACACGATGAAGGAGACGGCAGCCCTGGTCGCCGACACGCCGCGTGCCGAGGCGATCACCAAGGAAATGTCGCGCATCTTCGCCGACCTCTACAAGGACGGGGCGCAGCGCCTGCCCACGCTGGACGCCATGCAGCTCTACGACCAGTTCCGCGAGCTGACCCCGGTGGGCGAGGCCGGCGACGAGATCATCCGGCAACTGGCGGAACGGCTGATTTCCATCGACCTGCTGAACCGCGCCGCCGACCTGCTGCAGCATCAGGTCGAATACCGCCTGTCCGGGCTCGACAAGGCGCGGGTCGGCACCCGGCTGGCCTCGGTCCGGCTGCTCGACAACAAGCCGGAAGAGGCGTTGAAGGCGCTGGAACTGTCGAACGTCGCCGGGCTGCCGGCCGATCTGGCGGCGGAGCGGCGGCTGATGCAGGCCAAGGCGCTGGCGGAATTGAACCGCGGCGACGAGGCGATGCAGATTCTGGCCCAGGACGACAGCACCAACGCCAATCTGCTGCGCGTCGACATCGCCTGGAAGGGGCAGAAGTGGGATGCGGCGGCGCTGGCGCTGAACAAGGTGATCGGAGCGCCGCCAGCACCGGGCAAGCCGCTCGATCCCAACATGTCGCAGCTCGTGCTGAACCGTGCCGTCGCGCTGGCGCTGGCCGGCGACGGCAACGGGCTCAACCTGCTGAAAAAGGATTTTGAAGGGTCGATGAAGGGCGGGCCGAACGAGGATGCTTTCCGCATTCTGACCCGCCCCGAACAGGCGATGGGCCTGATCGACGTCGGCACGATCCGCTCCCGCGTCGCGGAAGTGGATATGTTCAAGAAGTTTTTGAAGCAGTATCGCGGCGGCAAGCAATCCGCGGACAAGCCGACCTCTTAAATCGGCGGAATGCCGGGCGGAAAACGCCGCCCGCCGCCGCCCGCATTCCTGCGGTTACTTCGGCAGCAGAACCTTGTCGATGACATGGACGACGCCGTTGGACTGCTGGACGTCGGCGATGGTGACGCGGGCGGTGTTGCCCGACGCGTCGGCGACCATCACGGCATCGCCGGACTGGGTGAAGGTCAGCGGCATGCCTTCCACCGTCTTCAGCATCGCCTTGCCGTTGCCCTTCTTGATGTCCGCCACGAGGTCCTTGGCGTCCAGCTTGCCCGGAATGACGTGGTAGGTCAGCACCTTGGTCAGCTGGCCCTTGTTCTCAGGCTTCAGCAGCGTGTCGACGGTGCCGGCGGGCAGTGCGGCGAAGGCCTCGTTGGTCGGGGCGAAGACGGTGAAGGGCCCCTTGCCGTTCAGCGTGTCGACCAGCCCGGCGGCCTTCACGGCGGCGACGAGGGTGGTGTGGTCCTTCGACTGGGATGCGTTCTCCACGATGGTCTTGCTGGGGTACATCGGCGCGCCCCCGACCATCTTTTCCATGGCGGCATTGGCGCAGCCGGCAAAAAGAAGGGTGGCGATCGCCACGGTGGCAACCTTCTTCATAGCATTTCCTCTTATCGGTGAAGGTCCGCTTCCCGCGGACACAACACCGATACGGAGGCTTCTTTCGCTCAGATCACCATTTTTTCTGTTGGTGGCGGCGATTTCCGCGAGAGCGAAGGAGGTAAGTCTTCGGTCGTGCCCAGCCGTCCTTCAACCGGCTACAGCTGTACCTGCGTGCCGAGTTCCACCACGCGGTTGGGCGGCAGCTTGAAGAAGTCGGTGGCGCTGACCGAGGTGCGCGACATCACCACGAACAGCTTCTCCCGCCACAGCGCCATCTGGGAGTTCATCTGCGGGATCAGCGTCTCCCGGCCCAGGAAGAAGGAGGTCGCCATCACGTCGAACTCCAGCCCGAACGCCTTGCACAGGCGCAGGGCCTTGGGAATGTTCGGCTCCTGCGAGAAGCCGTAGCGCACCGTGATGCGGTAGAAGCCGTCGGCCAGCCCCTCGACCAGCACGCGGTCCTTGGCCGGGACGCGCGGCACGTCGTCCACCACCACGGTGACGAAGACGACGCGCTCGTGCAGGACCTGATTGTGCTTCAAATTGTGCAGCAGGGCGATCGGCACGGTGTTGGAGCTGGAGGTCATGAAGACCGCCGTGCCCTTCACCCGATGGATGTCGCCCTTCTTCGCCTGCCGCTGGATGAAGGCGTCGAGCGGCAGCGATTCCTCGGCCAGCCGCTTGGTCAGCACCGCGCGGCCGCGGCGCCAGGTGGACATCAGGCCCAGCGTGACGCAGGCGATCACCAGCGGCACCCAGCCGCCATGGGGGATCTTCACCGCGTTGGCGGCGAAGAAGGAGACCTCCACCGTCAGGAAGGCGGCGCCGACCCCGAAACAGACCGGCAGGCTCCAGTTCCAGCGGCGGCGGGCCACCACCAGGAACAGGCTGGTGGTGATGATCATGTCGCCGGTCACCGCGATGCCGTAGGCGGCGGCGAGGCGGCTGGAGGACTGGAACACCAGGACGAGGCCCAGCACCGCGGCCAGCAGGCCCCAGTTGGCGCGGGGGATGTAGATCTGCCCCTCCTCCTCGTTGGAGGTGTGGCGGATGTCGAGACGCGGGCAGAGCCCGAGCTGCACCGCCTGCCGGGTCAGCGAGAACACGCCGGAAATGACCGCCTGGCTTGCGATGACGGCGGCGGCGGTGGACAGGCCGATCAGCGGATAGAGCGCCCAGTCCGGCGCCAGCAGGTAGAAGGGGCTGCGCACCGCCGTCGGGTCGTTCAGCAAAAGCGCGCACTGGCCCAGATAGTTCAGCAGCAGCGCCGGCAGCACCACGGCCAGCCAGGCCACCTGGATGGGGCGGCGGCCGAAATGGCCCATGTCGGCATAGAGCGCCTCGCCGCCGGTCACCGCCAGCACCACGGCACCCAGCACCAGGAAACCGGCGATGCCGTGGTCGGCGAAGAAGGAGATGGCGTAGAGCGGGTTGAAGGCGACCAGCACGCTCGGCTGCTCGATCACCTCCAGCAGACCGAGGACGCCCAGCGTGGCGAACCAGGCCAGCATGATCGGACCGAACAGCGCCCCGACGCGCGAGGTGCCGTGGCTCTGGATGGCGAACAGGGCGATCACGATGGCGACGGTCAGCGGCACCACCGCCGATTCCAGCGCCGGCTCGGCCACGCCCAGGCCTTCCACCGCGGACAGCACGGACATCGCCGGGGTGATCATGCCGTCGCCGTAGAACAGCGCGGCACCGAACAGCCCCAGCGCCGTCAGCACGGTCAGCCGGCCCGAGG
Source organism: Azospirillum sp. TSH64 (assembly GCF_003116035.1). Lineage (GTDB taxonomy): Bacteria > Pseudomonadota > Alphaproteobacteria > Azospirillales > Azospirillaceae > Azospirillum. The sequence goes on along the minus strand of NZ_LGQW01000015.1, from coordinate 5,464,512 downwards.
CGTCGGGCCGCGTCTTCGACGCCAGCGCCAGCAGGGAGAGGATGCCTCCCTCGCCCTTGTTGTCGGCCCGCATGACGAAGCCCACATATTTGACGGTGACGACCATCACCAGTGCCCAGAACACCAGCGACATGATGCCCAGCACGTTGTCGTGGGTCAGCGGCAACCCATGCTCGCCGCCGAAGCATTCGCGCAGCGTGTAGAGCGGGCTGGTGCCGATGTCGCCGAAGACGACGCCCAGGGCACCGAGGGTCAGCGTCGCGAGCTTGCCGGTGTCGGGCTGCGCGGCCTTCAAAGCGGTATCAGTCATGCAGTGATTGCGGTCCGAAGTTGGTCCGTCGTTCAAAACGCCCGTTCGATGGCGCCCGTGGTGGCGGCGATGGTCGCCGGGCCGCCCATCCCGCCGTAAACGCGCATCGCCTTTCCTCATACGCGTTTACGGCGCCCGACGCCAGAGCGTGCTTGCGCGGCCCCTCCGGCGCCGGGGGGATGCGACGAAGTGCGCAGGACTTTTCCCGCTGTGCGTGTCGCCTCAGAGCGTTCCGAAACTGCGGGCAAGCGAGCCGGCGATCAGATACCACCCGTCGACCAGCACGAAGAAGATGATCTTGAACGGAATCGCCACCATGGTCGGCGGCAGCATCATCATGCCCATCGACATCAGGATCGACGACACCACCATGTCGATGATCAGGAAGGGCAGGAACAGCAGGAAGCCGATCTCGAAGCCCCGCTTGATCTCGGAAATCATGAAGGCCGGGACCAGCACATGCAGAGGCATGTCGTTCGCCTCCGGCACCGACTGGATGCGGGCCATGTCCATGAACAGGCGCAGGTCCTTCTCGGCGGTGTGGTGCAGCATGAAATCGCGGAGCGGCGCCATCGTGCGGCGGAACGCCTCCATCTCGTCGATTTCCTGGTTCATCAGCGGCTGGATGCCCTGGGCGTAGCTGCGCTCGAACACCGGGGCCATGACGAAGAAGGTCAGGAACAGCGCCAGCGACATCATCACCGTGGTCGGCGGCACCTGCTGCACGCCCAGCGCGTTGCGCAGGAAGGACAGCACGATGACGATGCGGGTGAAAGCCGTCATCATGATCAGGATTGACGGCGCCAGCGACAGCACCGTGATCAGCCCGATGGTCTGGACGATGCGGCCGGTGGCGGTGCCGCCGGCGTCGCCCAGGTCGAAGGTCAGGCTCTGCGCCAGCGCCGGCCCGGCGCTCAGGCCCAGCGCCACGCCGACGGCGAGCGCCAGCGCCAGCCCGGCGGCGGCCGGCTTCCAGCAGGCCCGGAGACGGCGGAGGATGGCCAGCCTCATCGCGGATCGCTCCCCGCCGGGCGGGTGTCGGTGGGTGCGGCCTCCGCCCCGGCAAGCGCGCTGTCGAAGCCGCCCGCCGGGGTGCTGTCGACCAGCAGGTCGCCGTTGGCGCCCAGCAGGATCAGATGCTCGCGGTCGTCGCGGCGGACCAGGATCAGCCGCCGCTTGGCGTCGATCGGCAGGGCCTCCACCACGCTCAGCCGGCGCTGGCGGGCGCGTCCGCGCACCGTTCCGCCGGCCATGCCGACCCGGCGCATCACCCAGGCGACGACCATGATCAGCGCCACGACGAAGACGAGCGCCATCAGGAATTTGATATACTGGTCGAGATCCATGGAAACGGCAGGCTTTCTCTGGTCAGGGCGTGTCGTCGGCCAGGCCGGTATCTGTCAGGCCGGGATCCGCCAGACCGGATCCGGCCGGGCCGGCGCTGCGGCCATAGGCGGCCGCCGCGCGCTGGCGGGCGGTGTGCGGATCGTCGCGGCCGGCCAGTGCGGCGGAGACGGCCTCCTCGCGTCCTTTCTGCTGGTCGGTCAGGGCGGCGGCGAGCGGACCCAGCGCCGCAACCAGATCGCCGAGCGGGCCGAGCAGCGTGCGCGCCTCGCCCCGCGGCAGCGTCTCCGCGGCAAGGCAGAGATGGGCGACGCGGTCCTCCAGCCCGGCGAGATCGATCAGGACGCCGGCCTCCGCCTGCGCCCGCGCGTCGTCGAGCGTGGCGCCCAGCGCTGCCGCCCGTTGCGCGATGCCGGCTGCCGACTCGGTGCCGTCTGGACCGGGAGGAGCGGGGGAGGGCGAAAGGGCGGATGGCGGCATGGATGGCGGACGGGTCACGGCTTGTCCTCCTCCGGACTCTCTTCGGATCGCGGCTCCGGCGGCAGGGTGCCGTTGGCGCGGTAGACATAGGCCAGGATTTCGGCCACCGCGGCGATGGCTTCGACCGGAATGTCGCTGTCGACCTCGGTGGCGGACAGGATTTCGACCAGATCGGCGTCCTCGCGCACCTTCACGCCGTTGGCGAAGGCGACCTCCAGGATCTGTTCCGCCACCGTGCCCTTGCCGGTGGCCACGATCCGCGGCAGGCTCTCGGTGCCCAGCTCGTACTTCAGCGCCACCGCGACCGGGCGTTGCGCCGGGCGCCGGGCGGCAGGCTGCCTCTTGCCGGCAGTCGGGCCGGCAGGCGACGGGGCGGGAGGGCGGGCTTGCGCGGACAACAGGCGGCCTTGGTCAGGGGGTCCTTCCTGCGCCGCATCCTGGACCGGTAGGCTTAACGAACTGTAAAGGCGGTTGTCCCGGCCGATTCTCGCAGGTAAGGATTCATCCTTCGTTAACGCAAACGGGCGACCATTGCACTCCATGGCGATATCCTTGCCGGACGCCGCCGTCAGGGCGGCATTCGGCGGGATCGGCGGCGGTATTGGTGGCGGGATCAGGGCGATGGACCTCGGAAATCTCGGACTCTTCAAACTGATGTCGCGCAAGATGGACTGGCTGACCCAACGCCAGGAAGTCCTGTCGCAGAACATCGCCAACGCCGACACGCCCGAATACAAGAGCCGGGACCTCAAGCCCTTCAGCTTCCGCGACGCGCTGAGCGACAGCCGGCGGCTGACCCCGGTGGCGACCAACGCGTCCCATCTGGCCGGCACCCGCGGCGCCGGCGGCATGGCCCAGGAACAGAAGGTGCGCGATCCGTACGAGACGGCGCCGGACGGCAACAACGTCGTGCTGGAAGACCAGATGATGCGGATGAGCCAGAGTTCGATGGATTACCAGACCATCACGAACCTGTATAAGAAGCAGGTGGCGATGATCAAGTCGGCGATCCGCTCGGGCAGCTGAGCGTCATTCCGGCCGATCTTTCCGGCCGGGTTTTGAGGAGGCGGTGCGATGGATCTCTACAAGTCGATGGCGGTGTCCGCCTCGGGCATGAAGGCGCAGGGCACGCGCCTGAAGGTCATCTCGGAGAATCTGGCCAACGCCAACACCACCGCCGAGACGCCCGGCGATCTGCCCTATCGCCGCAAGACCGTCATCTTCAAGAACGAGCTGGACCGGGCGATGGACGTCGACAAGGTCCGCGTCGCCAAGGTCGATGTCGACAAGAGCGACTTCCAGCGCAAGTACGACCCGTCGCACCCGTCGGCCGACGCCGACGGCTATGTCCTGATGCCCAACGTCAATTCGGTGGTGGAGGCGATGGACATGCGCGAGGCCCAGCGCAGCTACGAAGCCAACCTGTCGGCCATCGACACCGCGCGCCAGATGCTGACCCGCACGCTCGACCTTCTCCGCACCTGATTTTCGCCTGCTCAGCCGCAAACCCTCCTGACCGACCGGAACCGCCGCCATGATCAATCCGCTGAACGCCGCCGCGGCCTATGCCACTACCGCCGCCAAGACGACCGGCCCCGGCATGCCCGCGCGCGACGGCGCCTCCTTCGGCGACGTGCTGGAGCAGGCGGCCAAGGAGAGCATCGGCACCCTGAGGAAGAGCGAGGACATCTCGGCGATGGCGGCCGTCGGCAAGGCCGACCTGAACGACGTCGTCCAGGCGGTGACCAACGCCGAGGTGACGTTGCAGACCGTCACCGCCGTGCGCGACAAGGTGCTGAACGCCTACCAGGAAATCCTGCGCATGCCGATGTGACGGCCTGCGCCCGGTCCCAGCCGCCGTCATGCCCAGCTTGCAGTTATGAACGAGACCGAAGTCATCGAGCTTTGCCGCACCTCGATCGTCACGCTGGTGATCGTGTGCGGACCGATTCTGGTCATCATGATGGCGCTCGGCACCGTCATCTCCATCTTCCAGGCCGTCACCCAGATCAGCGAGCAGACCATCGCCATGGTGCCGAAGGTGATGCTGGTCTTCGGGCTCAGCATCCTGCTGATGCCCTTCATGCTGAGCAAGCTGACCGAGTTCTTTGAACATGAGGTCGCCGACCGCATCGTCGCCATCGGCGTCGGCGCCAACGAGAATGGCGGCGCGCCCTTCACCCCCGGCACCGGCGTGACGCCCGCCCCGGCCCCGACCGCCGCCGCGGCGGGCCAATGACCATCCTGCAGCAGCTGCTGGGCGAACAGATCTTCGTCTGGATGCTGGTCTTCATGCGGGTCGGCACCGCCTTCAGCGTGATGCCGACCATCGGCGACGCCTTCGTTCCCACCCGCGCGCGGCTGCTGTTCGCGCTGGTGGTCAGCATGGTGGCGGCGCCGGCGATCCGGCCGATGCTGCCGCCGATGCCGGGCAACCCGTTCCAGCTGCTGGTGCTGGCCGCCGGCGAGATGACCATCGGCATCTTCATGGGCACCATCGCCCGGCTGCTGATGGGCGCGCTTGAGGTGGCCGGCACCATCATCAGCCTGCAGAGCGGGCTGGCCAACGCGCAGATCTTCAACCCGGCGCTGGCGTCCGCCGGGTCGCTGCCCGGTTCGCTGATGGGGTGGCTGGGACTGCTTCTGCTGTTCGTCACCGACCTGCACCATCTGCTGATCATGGCGGTGGTCGACAGCTATTCCACCTTCCCGCCCGGTGCCGCCATCCCGGTCGACGACATGGCGAACGTGGTCGGGCAGCTGGTGTCGAAGAGCTTCATGATGGGGGTGCAGATGGCTGCCCCCTTCCTGATCACCGGCATCCTGTTCGCGCTGGCGCTCGGGCTCCTGAACAAGCTGGCGCCGCAGGTGCAGGTGTTCCAGCTGTTCACCTCGGTCCAGGTGCTGCTTGGGCTGTTCATGTTCGCCCTGACGCTGGGGGCGATGATGCTGTTCTGGCTGTCGCGCTTCGAGTCGACCTTCATCGAATTCCTGAAGCCGCTGTAGAAGGAGGACGCCGGTGTCGGAAGAAGCTGACGAGTCCTCCAAAACAGAAGACCCGACGGGAAAAAAGCTCGACGAGGCCCACAAACAGGGCCAGTTCGCGATGACCCGCGAGGCCGCGAACTGGTTGATGGTCGCGGCGATGCTGGTGGTTCTGGTCTCCATCCTGCCCGGCACCTTGAAGGGGCTGGTCTTCCGCCTGAATTATTATTTCGAGAATCTGGACCGCATCACCTTCGACCGGGCCGGGGTCGGGGCGCTGTTGTTCCGGGTGATGACCGACGCCATGTGGGCGCTGTGGCTGCCCATCTTGCTGTTCGTGGTGGCCGGCGTCCTGTCGACCATCGGGCAGACCGGCTTCCACGTCTCGTGGGAGCTGATCTCGCCGAAGTTCGGCAAGCTGAACCCGCTGCCCGGCCTGATGAACATGTTCAAGGCCAACCAGGGCGTCGAGCTGCTGAAGAGCATCGTCAAGCTGGGGGTGGTCGGCGGCGTCGCCTATATGGCGCTGGTGCCGATGTTCGGCGGCATCGAGGCCTATATCGGCATCGACATCGTCGCCATGCTGTTGCAGATGGACGGGCTGGCCCATCGCCTGCTGGTCTGGGTCCTCGTCGTCCTGACCTTCATCGCCGCTGGCGACTTCCTGTGGCAGAAGCAGCAGTTCGACAAGAAGATGAGGATGACCAAGCAGGAGGTGAAGGACGAGCACAAGCAGCAGGAAGGCGACCCCGTGGTCAAGGGCCGCATCCGGCAGATCCGGTTCGAGCGCGCGCGCAAGCGCATGATGGCCGCGGTGCCGAATGCCGACGTGGTCGTCACCAACCCGACTCACTTTGCGGTTGCGCTGAAATACGATCCCACCCAGATGGGCGCGCCGATGGTGCTGGCGAAGGGCGTCGATCAGGTCGCCTTCAAGATTCGCGAGATCGCCGAATCGAACAATGTCCCGGTCATAGAGAACCCGCCCCTTGCCCGTGCGCTCTATGCCGCTTGCGATATCGACGAGGAAGTTCCATCCGAGCATTATCGGGCGGTCGCCGAAGTCATCACCTATGTCTTCAAGCTGAAAGGGCGGTCGCTGCGCAATTGATCCGGGGCAACCGATCCGGTTCAATCGATCCGGATTCATTCGATCTGGGTGCAACGGCTCCGGCCCCTTGACGGTTGAAGGGGCGGTTGACGGGATCGGCTGGATCGGTCGGCCATCGCAGGTGGTGTGACGGGCAAGTGCGGACCGGGGCATGTCCCGGCCGGACCGTGTGGGGTTTGGAGTATTGGTGGACGACGCAACTTCCCTTTCCGACACCGCGCGCGATGCAGTGAACCGCAAGGCTTCGTCCGGCGGGGTGTTGATGCTGGTGCAGTATGCGCTGGCGCCGGCCGGACTGCTGGTGCTGGCCGCCGGATTGCTGTTGGAGCACGATGCGGTCGGCTGGCTGGGGGCGGCGCTGGTGGCCTTGGGCGTGGCCCTGCTGATCGCCCGCAGCGTGTCGGTGGTGCGGCGGTCGGCCCACATCGGCGCGCTTCTCGGCGGCGCGCTGGAAGGGATGCCGGCCGGACAGCTGGTCTGCGACGGAACGGACGATGTGGTGTTCGTCAACGCCGCCTTCCGCGAGCTGTCGGGCTGGCGCCGCGGCGAACGGCCGCTGGACGCCCTGGCCCGCCAATTCTCCGGCGACCCCGACAGCGCGCGCGAATTCCGCCGCCTGCGCGAACGGGTGAAGGCGGGGGGGGCCGCCTCGGCCGAACTGGCGATCCCGGCGCTGGACGGGCACCCGCCGGAATGGCGCAAAGTGCAGGGCCAGCCGGTGGCCGGCTTCCCCGGCTCCGTCCACTGGCGGATCGAGGACATCACCGCGCGGCGCGAGCTGGAGCATGTCATGCTGCGCGAGCAGGCCAAGCTCGCCGACTTCATGGAGCATGCGCCGGTCGGCTTCTTCTCGGTCGATCAGAACGGCCATTTCCTGTTCGTGAACGCCACCCTGGCCCAATGGCTGGAGGCCGCCCCCGGCGACCTGACCGACGGTGAATCGCGGCTGCACGGCATCCTGGCGGCTCCCCCGGTATCCGCCGCCCCCTACGACCTGTTCGACCATGGCGGCGGCGAGCAGCGCGGCGAGCTGACCATGGTGGGTCTGCGCAGCCGGCGGTTCCAGGTCGCGGTGGCGCAGAGCGTGGTGCAGGCCGACGACGGCACCATCCACACCCGGTCGGTGGTGCGCGACCTGTCCCCGGAACGGGAATGGCAGGAGGCGCTGCGCCAGTCCGAGCAGCGGTTCCAGCGCTTCTTCGAGGATGCGCCCATCGGCATCGCGCTCGTCGACGAGACCGGGCAGCTGACCGAATGCAACGAGGCCTTCCTGGCGCTGATCGGCAGCGAGTCCGGCAGCGTCATCAACCGCCCGATGGCCGACCTGATCGTTCCGGCGGAGCGCGAGGCGGTGATCGCCCGGCTGCGGTCGGTGCAGGGCGGCGCCGACCCGGCCCACCCGCTGGAGGTCCGGCTGTCCGGCGGGCGCGAGCTGACCGCCCAGCTTTATGCCCGGCGCCTCGCCAACCCGGTGCGGACGGATGGACGCGGCGAGGGTAGCAGGGGCGATGGTGCCAGGGGCGATGGGGCGCGCGGCGACGGTGTCGGCCTGATCCTGCACTTCATCGACATGACCGAGCGCAAGAGCCTGGAGGCCCAGTTCGCCCAGTCGCAGAAGATGCAGGCGGTCGGCCAGCTGGCCGGCGGTGTGGCGCATGACTTCAACAACCTGCTGACGGCGATGATCGGCTTCTGCGACCTGCTGCTGCTGCGGCACAAGCCGGGCGACCAGTCCTTCAGCGACATCATGCAGATCAAGCAGAACGCCAACCGCGCCGCCAACCTCGTGCGGCAGCTGCTGGCCTTCTCGCGCCAGCAGACCCTGCAGCCGCGTGTCATCAACGTGACCGACGTGCTGGCGGAGCTGGCGAACCTGCTGCGCCGGCTGATCGGCGAGAACATCGAACTGAAGATGATCCATGGCCGCGACCTGGGTCTGGTCAAGGTCGACCAGAATCAGCTGGAGCAGGTCATCATCAATCTGGTGGTCAATGCCCGCGACGCCATGGCCGGCGGCGGCAAGCTGATCGTCAACACCACCAACTACGTCGTCAGCCAGCCGGAGCGGCGGGAGCACGAGACGGTGCCGGCCGGCAGCTATGTCTCCATCGAGGTGATCGACACCGGCTGCGGCATCGCGCGGGAGAATCTCCAGCGCATCTTCGAGCCCTTCTATACGACCAAGGAGGTCGGGTCGGGCACCGGGCTCGGCCTGTCGACGGTCTACGGCATCGTGCGGCAGACCGGCGGCTTCGTGCTGGTCGATTCGGCCGTGGGGGAGGGAACCACCTTCACCATCCTGCTGCCCCACCACCAGGGCGAGCTGCGTCCGGTCGATACGGCGGAGCCGCGCGAGCGGCGCGGCAGCGACCTGACCGGCACCGGCATCATCCTGCTGGTGGAGGACGAGGATGCGGTGCGCGTCTTCTCCGCCCGCGCGCTGCGCAACAAGGGCTATCAGGTGCTGGAGGCCAAGAACGGCGAGGCGGCCTTGCAGCAGATCGAGACCAACGGCGCCTCCATCGACCTGCTGATCACCGACGTGGTGATGCCGCAGATGGACGGGCCGACGCTGGCCCGCCATGTCCGCAGGCTGCGCCCGGAGATGCGGGTCATCTTCATCTCCGGCTATGCCGAGGACCGGCTGGGCGAGATCGACGGCGTCGAAGTCGCCCATTTCCTGCCCAAGCCCTTCTCGCTGAAGCAGCTGGCCTCCAAGGTGAAGGAGGTCATCCGCGACGGGCGGTGACGGACAGCCGGGACAGCGGATGGGGGAACGAATTCGTTCGCGAAAACGAGCCTGGACAACACCGGAAAAATAGGAACGCACCGGCAACATCGGCGCTTGCAAACGAGAACGAAGAGAGTACATTCAGCCTCGTTGCAAGAGCGCCGACCGTGTGTTCTAAGAGAGGGGTACCGGGCATGTCGTCCGCACAGCTTCGTTTGGTCGAGAAGGATTCCATGGACAAGCAGAAGGCGCTCGATGCCGCCCTGAGCCAGATCGAACGCGCGTTCGGCAAGGGCTCGATCATGAAGCTCGGCGCCAAGGAGAACCTGGTCGAGACGGAGGTGATTTCCACCGGCTCGCTCGGTCTCGACATCGCGCTGGGCATCGGCGGCCTGCCGAAGGGCCGCATCGTCGAAATCTACGGGCCGGAAAGCTCGGGCAAGACGACGCTGGCCCTGCATGCCATCGCCCAGGCCCAGAAGGCCGGCGGCACCTGCGCTTTCGTCGATGCGGAGCATGCGCTCGACCCGTCCTATGCCCGCAAGCTGGGCGTCAACATCGACGAACTGCTGATCTCCCAGCCGGATGCCGGCGAGCAGGCGCTGGAGATCGCCGACACGCTGGTGCGCTCCGGCGCCATCGACGTGCTGGTGGTCGACTCGGTGGCGGCCCTGGTGCCGCGCGCCGAACTGGAGGGCGAGATGGGCGACAGCCATGTCGGCCTGCACGCCCGCCTGATGAGCCAGGCCCTGCGCAAGCTGACCGGCTCGATCTCCAAGTCGAACTGCCTGGTGATCTTCATCAACCAGATCCGCCTGAAGATCGGCGTGATGTTCGGCAACCCGGAGACGACGACCGGCGGCAACGCGCTGAAGTTCTACGCCTCCGTCCGCCTCGACATCCGCCGCATCGGCTCGATCAAGGACCGCGACACCGTCGTCGGCAACCAGACCCGCGTCAAGGTGGTGAAGAACAAGATGGCCCCGCCGTTCCGGGTGGTCGAGTTCGACATCATGTATGGCGAGGGCGTGTCGAAGGTCGGCGAGCTGCTCGACCTCGGCATCCAGGCCGGCGTGGTCGACAAGTCGGGCGCGTGGTTCAGCTATGACGGCACCCGCATCGGCCAGGGCCGCGAGAATGCCAAGACCTATCTGCGCAACAACCCGGAGATGGCCGACGGCATCGAGGCCAAGATCCGCGGCAACGCCGGTCTGGTCGCCGACGCGATGATGGGCACCCCGGAAGCCGACGGCGAAGCCTCCACGCCGGAGTGACGCCATCCGGTCATGCGTGACGAAAGGCCCCGCTTTCCGAAAGGAAGGCGGGGCTTTCTGTTTTTTGGCGGCTATCGAGGCCCCTGCCTACACATCCATCACCACATGCGGCCGGAACGCCCCCTCCAGCGTCAGCAGCAGGTGCAGATAGACCGCCACCTTGCGCGCGCGGTCGGTGTTGCGGGAGAGGCAGTCGCGCAGCTGTTCGGCCATCCGGGCGGTTTCCGCATCCTGCGCCGGCGCTGCCGCGGTGACGGCCTGGACGATGTGCTCGGCATCGACCGGGATCGGCGCCGCCGGGTCCTTCAGCAGGGCCTCGGCCAGCGCCTCTTCGTCATGGGGAACCGACCCGGCTGGGAAATTGGCTGCGGCCTGAGGGGCAGGGGCAAGGGCAGCGGCACGGCGGGACAGGTGGCTGCGGAGACTGTCCTTCAGCCGGCTGCGCTGCCCGTCGTCGAGCCCATCGAACTGGTCGACCTCATCGAACAGCAGATCGTAGAGGCGGCGGCGCTGCGGGTTGGGCGGGCTCTGGTCGCGCCGCTCCTGCTCGCGCTCCTGCTGCTCCCGCCGCGGGTTGCGGCGGTGGTTGCGGTCGGTGGCGCTGCCGGTCCGCTCGACGCCGGCTGTGGTGCGGACACTGAACTCCGGTGGGCCGATGCCGCGTCCGGAGGTGAGATTGCCGGACATGAGCCGCCTCCCGGGACTGGTTACCCCTGGCGATCCAGTCTGGCAGAGCCGGCGCTTCCTTCCAAGCCGAAGCGCCGGCCTATGACCATCAGTCGCCGGCGCCGGCCACCGCATTGTCGGCCGGTTGCGGCTTGTTCCTGCCGAAGCCCAGCGTCGGGAAGACGTTGATCAGTGCGGTGATGAAGGCGGCCAGATAGGGCAGCGACTGCACCACCAGCAGGCCCGACCACATGAAGGCGTCGCGGTTCTCATGGCCGAAGACCATGACGATGGCGAGCGCCGCCCCCCACAGCGACACCAGCAGCACCAGCTCCTCCCGCGCCATCAGGAAGGCCTGCATCAGCGCCGGCTGGTTCTCGCATTTCGGCGTGCGGACGAAGGGACGGCCGGACGTGAACATGCCGAGCCACATGGCGCGGCCGACCGTGTGGGTCAGCGCCATGCCGGCCACCGCCGCGCCGACCTTGTCCCAGAAGCCGCACCTCACCCGCGCCTCGTAGAGCCAGAGCGAGGCGCCGACCTTGAAGGCGAAGACGCTGAGCGTCGGGATCATGAAGACGTTGGGCGGGAACTCGAAATATTTCGGGAAGGCCATCAGCCCGATGGACCACAGGATGCCGGCGATGCCGAACACCATGTGGGCGGCGTCGGCGAACCAGGGCAGCCAGCCGGTGATGAAGTGATACTTCTGGCCGGCGGTCAGCTCCTTGGCGCCGGGCGACAGCTGGCGCCAATGATGCTTCAGGATCTGCACCGCACCATAGGCCCAGCGGAAGCGCTGCGTCTTGTAGGCGGAGAAGCTGTCGGGCACGAGGCCCTTGCCGTAGCTCTCCGGCATGTAAACGGCCTCATAGCCATGCTCGAACAGGCGCAGGCCGAGGTCGGCGTCCTCGGTGATGCACCATTCGCCCCAGCGGCCGACCTTTTCCAGGGCCGACTTGCGGATGATGGTCATGGTGCCGTGCTGGATGATCGCGTTGCGCTCGTTGCGCTGGATCATGCCAATGTGGAAGAAGCCGGCATATTCCCAGTTGGTCATGCGCTGGAACAGGTCGTGCTCCCACTCGCGATAATCCTGCGGCGACTGGACGAAGCCGACCTCCGGCCGGTTGAAGTGCGGGATGGTGGCCTTCAGCCAGTCGGGATGGACCTGATAGTCGCTGTCGATGACGGCGATGTGCTCGGCATCCGGGGCGGTCTGCGCCAGACCGAAGTTCAGCGCGCCGGCCTTGAAGCCCGGCCAGTTGTCGAGGTGGAAGAAGCGGAACTTCGGCCCCAGCTTCTTGCAATACTCCTCGATGGGCCGCCAGACCGCCGGATCCTTGGTGTTGTTGTCCAGCAGCAGGACTTCGTAGTTCGGGTAATCGAGGGCGGCCAGCGCGTCCAGCGTCTGCATGACCATGTGCGGCGGCTCGTTGTAGCAGGGCACATGGATCGACACCTTCGCCGCATTGGGCAGCGGGGCGGCGGAGCAGGGGATGAACTTGCGCTTGAACTTGTGCTGCCAGACGACCTCGGTCAGCTCCATGCCGTCGATCAGCATGACCGCGAACAGGACGAGCTGGCAGAAGATCAGCAGGCCCCAGGCGATTTCGGTGGTGAGTGCGAGGCCGGCGGCCGAGGCGGCGCTGACGGTGAAGACCAGCACGGAGGCGACCGCCTGGATCAGCGCGCCGTAGAAGATCTGCCCGCCGATCTTCAGGTCGCTGCGGCGCCACAGGAAGAACACCAGCGGCAGGAAGCCCAGCGCCACGGCGGTGGCGCACTTGATCTCCCAGTTGCGGATCTCGTGCACCCCGCCGATCATCGGGAATTTCGGGTTGCGCTGATAGTCCCACAGGCCCCAGCTGGTGCCCGCCGTGCCCTCGATCTCCCGCTTCCAGGGCTGGTCGAAGGCCTCCATGATGAAGTAGTCGAGCTTGTTCTGGGCGGCGACGTTCAGGAAGTTGCGGATGAACTTGGCCTGGTTGACCTGGCTCGCCTCGGCGCCGCGGCGCCACGGCCCGTCGGCCGGCCAGCCGATCTCGCCGATCAGGATGTGCTTGTTCGGGAACTTCGCCTTCAGCTCGTTGTAGCGGAACATGGCGTAATCGACCGACTGGTCGACCGGCACGCCTTCCCAGTAGGGCAGCAGATGGACGGCGAGGAAGTCCACCGCGTCGGCCAGCTCGGGGTTCTTCAGCCAGACGTGCCACGGCTCGGCGATGGAGACCGGGACGTTGACCTTTTTCTTCACCCGCTTGACGTACTCGATGGCCTGCGGGACCGTCAGGTCGGCGCGCAGGATCGCCTCGTTGCCGACCAGCACGCGGCGGACGTTGCTGTTGGCGCGGGCGAGCTTGATCAGGCCGGCCAGTTCCGGCTCGTCGATCTCCGGCTTGCCGGCGGTCCAGGCGCCGGCGGTCACCGGCAGGCCGTGCTTGGCGGCGATGGCCGCGACCATTTCCGAGCCGTCGGTGGTCGAATAGGTTCTGACCGCCTTTACAGCACCTTCCAGTGCGGTCATGTCCTTTTCGATGTCGTCGGCGGACGCCTTGTCGCCCTTCGACGGGCTCTTGTCCGAATGGAAGGGGGTATAGGCGACGCCGGTGATGGCGCCGGCCCAGGACCGCTCGTCCACCGGACGGTTCCACAGCGCCCAGAAGGCGATGTTGCCGAGGATCACCAGGATCAGAACCGCAAAGGCCGATTTGCGCATGTGGGTCGTTCTCGCTCGCCGCACCAGAAAACATGGATACGGCCCGCGGAAATGGCGCAAGGGGATCGTTGCCGCCCCGACCATTGCCTCGGACCGAACTCTATAAACGTCCAACGAAAGCCGCCCGTGCCGTATGGCCGGCGCGCACGGCCTTCTATACAAGCTTCGCGGTTGGCCCGCCACTGCCGGCTACAACAGGGCAGCCTCCGGATTATTCCCGGATGATGCTTCCGATCAGTGCCAGACAGCGAGTGCCAGAGAGGAGTGGAGCATGTTTTCCCTTAACGAACGGCTACAGGCCGACACACTTCATGTGACCGATCTGGATCTTTGCCGGGTCCTGCTGATGAACAACCGGCTGTGGCCCTGGCTGATCCTGGTGCCGATGCGCGAGGGTGCCGTGGAAATCCACCGGCTCGGCGACGGGGACCAGGCGACGCTGATGCGGGAGATCGCGCGAGCCTCCCGCGTGGTGGAGCGGCTGTTCGCGCCGGACAAGATGAATGTCGGGGCGCTCGGCAACATGGTGCCGCAGCTGCACGTCCATGTGATCGGGCGGACGCGCGGCGATCCGGCATGGCCGGGTCCGGTCTGGGGATGCGGCCATGCCGAGCCCTACCAGCCGGCGGCGGCGGCGGCCCTGGCGCAGCGGCTGGCCGACGCGCTGATGGCCGACGCGCTGCCCACGGAGGATTGACCGCCGGCCCGGTCGCGGGGGCCGGGCCGGCGGGGCAGGCGTTACAGGGTCTTCAGATATTCCACCAGATCCCAGCGCTCCTGTTCCGACAGGCCGCGGCCGATGATGCCGCTGCCGGCGACGCCGGACCCGACGAACTGGTGCCCGACATTGGTGTTGCCGGGAATTTTGGTGTCCAGCGTGAAGGTGCCGTCGGCGCAGTCGGTGCGGTAGCCAACCTTCACCGGATCGAAGCTGCGCAGGCCGAGGCAGAAGCTCTTCGGCCGCTCGGCCAGCGGCGACAGCAGGTCGTAGAGCGTGGGGACCGAGCCGTTGTGCAGGTAGGGGCCGGCGGCCCAGATGCCGTCCAGCGGACGGGCCTTGTAGCCGCCTTCCGCCTGGAGGCAGTTCGGACGGAAGCCGTTCATCTCCTCCCGCTTGGCGGGCGGGATTTTGTTCTCGTCATAGGCGGTCTCGGCCGTCTTCTGGACGACGTAGCCCAGCGCCGCCGCGAAAGTCGTCTTCGTGACCGGCTCGCCCGGCTTGCCGTTGCACAGGCTGGATGGATCGACCTTCAGGAAGGCCGGCAGCTGCACCGTCCGGGTTTGCAGGATGTTGGCCTGGGCCGGGTCGGTGCCGACATTGATCGGCGTGACCTTCAGATAGCTCTGCTTGGCGGCGTTCGGCTTGGTCCAGTATTTCGCATCCCAGAAGGCCGGGGTATCGACCGGCGGCAGGTGGCAGCCCTGGCACAGCTCCTGGTACAGGCCCGCGCCGCGTGCCCGCTTGGTCTCATCGACGGTGCCGAGCACGGCTTGCGGCCATTTCGGCGCGGTCAGCCCCTGGAACCCGGTCACGCTGCCGTCCGGCTTGCGGGCCAGCGGGTTCGGGCCGGCCAGCAGCTGTTCCATCTTGTAGAGATTGTCGACCGGCACGGAGGAGGCATAGAGCTTGCGGTCCGGGTTCGATAGGTTCACCCGCGCCGCCACGCCCATCGACTCGCCGGCGTTGCGCACCATCGGCTGCATGATCGAGGCGTCATACTGCACCCAGTCGAACCAGGACGCGTTCCAGATGTGCGGATACTTCACCGGCGCCGTGATGGCGGCGACGTTGGTGAAGGGATCGAACTCCACCTTGCCGTTCAGCAGGTCATTGGTGAAGACGGTGTTGCCGATGCGGGTCAGCGCGTCCAGACGGTTGAAGCCCTCGGTGACCGCCGGATTGCCGCTCTGCGCCGCGCCGCGCTTCGCCAGGGTTTCCAGGGTGGTCAGCGTCTGCTCGAACTGTTCGCGCAGGGCGGCCGTCTGTTCGGCGGTGCGGGTGGGGCCGAGCACGCGGTCGGCGAAGCGGTCGAACCGGCCGGGCAGGACCTTGGTGTAGGCCAGCGAATAGCCGAGCGCCGCCGTCAGCGCATCGAGGTTGATGACGGCCGGCGCGCCGTCGATGCGCAGGCTGACGCCGTTATACTCGATGTGGCCGGTGTGACAGGCGGCGCAGGTCAGGCCGATCTGGTCGGGCAGCGACTGGCCGGTCGTCGGGTCGACATAGCCCTTGGTGCGGGCGAAGCCGACCGGCAGGCCGTCCGGGTTGACCTCGTCCTCCGACTGGTTGTAGGCGGCCAGCACCGCCTTGGCCGAGCCGGGCTCCGCCCCATAGCCGTAATCGCGCGCCGTGGTGCCGCCCAGCCGCTTCGGGCTGGGGATGAAGCCGAACTGCTGCAGATACGATTCGTCCGCCAGCATTTTGGGTTCGCCGAAGACCCGGATGTCCGGCTGTTCCAGCGCCGTGAACCAGGAATAGGGGATCGGGAAGGTCGAGGTGCCCTGGCTGGCATGGTGGTACCAATAGCGCTCGCCCGGCTTCCAGTTCTGGTCGAGCCAGACCGCTTCCTTGGTGGGGGCCGGTGTCGGCAGCGCCGGCGCACAGGCGCCGAGCAAAGTCAGCGGCAGCAGGCCGACCGCCGCCACAATCGACAGGCGAGACGCATTCATGGGCGTAACCTCCACGCGCGTGGGTTGATGGTCAATGACCCCACTGTCGCTGTGATAAATGAGCCCGGGCAACAGAAAAATTGTATTTCTTTTCTACATGCAATTTTTGAAACCGGAGCGGAACCGCCGGGCCGGCCATGCCGTTATCAGGACGGAACCGTTCGTGTGTTCAGCAAAAATCCGGAGATCGCCGCCATGGCCACCGAAGACCGCCCCGCTTCCCGCACCTCCGATGCCCCTTCCGAAGCCGCCCAGCAGATCGAGGACAAGCTGGTCGATGAGACCGGCAAGGCCGCCGGCGATCCCGACAAGCCTGTCCAGAAGAAGTGGGAGAAGATGGGCGAGCGCGAGGAGATCGCCGAGCAAAGCCGGCGGGAGGGCGGCGGCGCCTGACGGCCGCCCCTACCGCTTCACCGTGCAGGTCAGCGCCAGCACGTCCGCCGCCTTGTCGAGGTCGTCGGCGCGGACCAGCACATAGTCGGTGTTGTAGGTGGAGATCGCGAAGATCGGCAGATGGGCCTGGGCCAGCGGCACGGCGATGCGGGCCAGGATGCCGAACAGGCTGAAATCGACCACGCCCTCCACCCGGAAGGCGCGCCAGCCGCGTTCGGCCTTCACCCCGTCGGGCACGCGCTCCTCCCGGCAGAGGATCGACAGCTCCTCGCCGGTGCGGGTGGCGCCGACCAGCGGGTCGGTCCAGTCGAGCCAGTCCGGCAGGCCGCTGCCCGGCGGCAACTGCGCCACCGCCAGCCGTTCCGGCAGGATCGACAGGGTCAGGCCGGTCTGCTCGCGCACCAGGGCCGCGGTCAGCGTCGCCTCGTCCACCTCGAAGGGCTTCAGGATGCGCCGCGCGCGGGCGGCCAACGACGGCACGCCGGAGCGCATGGCGCGGCCCAGCATCTCCGCCGAAGTGGCGCGCAAGTCCGCGTCCGATTCGGCCAGATCGACCACCGCCTGCAGGGCGCTGGTCTGGACGATGCGGCTCGGGCTGTTCTCGAACCAGTCGGCCAGCAGGACGGCGGCGCGGTGGCGCTGCTCCTCCGTCATGGTCAGGCGCGGCACGATCTGGGCGATGTGCCAGCGCACCTCCGCCTGCTCGATGGCGACGGCATCGGTCAGCAGATGCTCGACATAGGGGTCGAGCCAGCCGGCATTGCCGCGCGACACCCGTTCCAGCGCGTCGGCGGCGCGCATGCGCACGCTGGCGTTCCCGTCGAACAGGCAGCCGACCAGTTCCGCCAGCTTGCCGCGGTCGGCCGCCACCTCGTCGGCGACCGACGGGGCATCGCCCATTGCACGCCGGTCGCCGATGGCCAGACGGCGGGCCAGCGACACGGTGCGGATCAGCTCATCCATCTCAGCGCCGCCCGGTCGGACGGCCGAACCGCGACGGCGTGCCGAAGCGCGAGGCGATCTTGGCCCCGGTCGGCTTGGGCGGCGGCGGGGGAGGGGGCGGCGGCGGGGTCTCGCCGCGCGGCACGCCGCCGCCCGACGCCATCTCCGCCAGATCCTTGACCAGCTTCTGCACGCTGCGCACGCGGGCCTGCGGATCGGGCCATTCGCGGACATAGACCAGCTTGTGGTCGGGCCGCAGCTTCATCAGCGTCAGGTGCTGGGCGATGTAGGTCAGCAGCTTGGCGGGCTCGGCATAGAAATTGTCGTGGAAGGCCAGCACCAGCCCCTTCGGCCCGGCATCGACCCGGTCGATGTTGGCCTGCTTGCACCAGCGCTTGACGGTGACGACGTCCAGCAGGTTCTCCACCTCCTCCGGCAGCTTGCCGAAGCGGTCGATCAGCTCGGCGGCGAAGCCGTCCACCTCGGCCCGGTCGACCAGATCGGCGATGCGGCGGTAGAGCGACAGCCGCACCGTCAGGTCGGGGACGTAGCTTTCCGGGATCAGCACCGGGGTGCCCAGGTTGATCTGCGGCACCCACTCCTGCGCCGCCGCGGCGGCGACCGCCCCCTCCTGCATCGAGGCCCGCGCGCTGGCGACCGCCTCCTCCAGCATCTGCTGGTACAGCTCGACGCCGACCTCGCGCACCTGGCCCGACTGCTCCTCGCCCAGCAGGTTGCCGGCGCCTCGGATGTCCATGTCGTGGCTGGCGAGCTGGAAGCCGGCGCCCAGGCTGTCCAGCGTCTCGATGACGTGCAGGCGCTGCTGGGCAGTGGAACTCAGCGGCTTGTTCGGCGCATAGGTCAGATAGGCATAGCCGCGCTTCTTCGACCGGCCGACGCGCCCGCGGATCTGGTAGAGCTGAGCCAGCCCGAACAGGTCGGCGCGGTGGACGATCAGCGTGTTGGCGTTGGGAATGTCCAGGCCGCTTTCGATGATGTTGGTGGCGAGCAGCACCTCGAACTTGCCCTCGTCGAAGGCGGTCATCACGTCTTCCAGCTCGCTGGCCGGCATCTGGCCGTGGGCGGTGACGACCTTGACCTCGGGCACCAGCTCGCGCACCCGCTCGGCCACCTTCGCCAGATCCTCCACCCGCGGGCAGACATAGAAGCTCTGGCCGCCGCGGTAATGCTCACGCAGGATCGCCTCGCGGATCACCACCGGGTCATAGGGCAGGACGAAGGTGCGCACCGCCAGACGGTCCACCGGCGGGGTGGCGATCAGCGACAGCTCGCGCACGCCGGACAGCGCCATCTGGAGCGTGCGCGGAATCGGCGTGGCGGTCAGCGTCAGCACATGGATGTCGGCGCGCAGCTCCTTCAGCCGCTCCTTCTGCTTCACGCCGAAATGCTGCTCCTCGTCGACGATCACCATGCCGAGCCGCTTGAAGTCGAGGCCCTTGGCGAGCAGGGCATGGGTGCCGACGACGATGTCGGCAGTGCCCTCCGCCAGCTCCTTCTTGACCAGCGTCTGTTCGCGGGCGGTGACCATGCGCGACAGCTGCACGACGCGCACCGGCAGCCCGTTGAACCGGGTCGAGAAGGTGCGGAAATGCTGGCGGGCGAGCAGGGTGGTCGGCACGACGACGGCGACCTGCTTGCCGCTCATCGCCACCATGAAGGCGGCGCGCAGCGCCACTTCGGTCTTGCCGAAGCCGACGTCGCCGCAGACCAGCCGGTCCATCGGCCGGCCGCTGCCGAGGTCGGTGAAGATGTCCTCGATGGCCTTCAGCTGGTCGTCGGTCTCGGGGTAGGGGAAGCGGGCGGCGAACTCCTGATAGACGCCCTCCGGCGTCAAAACCGGATCGGCCTTCTTCAGCATGCGCTCGGCCGCGATCTTCAGCAGGGCTTCCGCCATGTCCTTCAGGCGTTTCTTGACCCTGGCCTTGCGGCCCTGCCAGCCGGCGCCGCCCAGCTTGTCGAGCTGGACATTCGCGTCCTCCGAGCCGTAGCGCGACAGCACCTCGATGTTCTCGACCGGGACATAGAGCTTGTCGCCGCCCTCATAGATCAGGCGCAGGCAGTCGTGCGGCGCGCCGGTGACCTCCAGCGTCTCCAGCCCGTCGTAGCGGCCGATGCCGTGGTCCATGTGGACGACGATGTCGCCCTCATGCAGGGCCGAATGCTCGGCGATGAAGTTGGCGGCCTTGCGCTTCTTCTTGGCCGGGCGGACCAGACGGTCGCCGAGGATGTCCTGCTCGGTGATGACGGCGAGGTCGGCGGAGGTGAAGCCGTGCTCCATCCCCAGCACGATTGTGCCGATGATGCCGCGGTCGAAGCGGCGGACATCCTCCATGCTCTCCGCCGGCTCCAGGCCGGGGATGCCGTGGTCGGCCAGCACGTTGGACAGGCGGTCGCGCGATCCGGCGGAATATCCCGCGATCAGCACGCGGCGCCCGTCGGCGCGCAAGCTGCGGATATGGTCCTTCACCGCGTCGAAGACATTCACGTCGGGGCGGTTGCGCTCCTCGGCGAAGTCATGGCCGCGCTTGCCGCCGGCGTCCACCGTCCCCTTGATGCCGGGGGGCGTCGAGAAGATCTGGAGCTGCGCCACCGCGCGCTCCGCCAGCAGCGCGTCCCAGCCGATCCCGTCGAGGAACATCGAGGCGACCGGCACCGGCTTGTAGACCGGCGAACCGGCCCGCTTCTCGATGGTCATCATGCCGTCGCGCGAGGCGTGGAAATCGACCACCTGGGCGATGCGGGCGTCGCGCGCCTCGGCCGCCTGATGGTCCAGGCTGACGATGCCGCGCGGCAGATAGTCCAGCACCGTGTCCATGCTCTCGTGGAACAGCGGCAGCCAATGCTCCATCCCGCCATAGCTGCGCCCGGCGGAGATCGCCTCATAGAGCGGATCGTCGTCGGTCACCGCCCCGAACAGCTCGCGGTAGCCGGAGCGGAAGCGGGCGATCCCGGTCTCGTCGAGGAAGACCTCCGACATCGGCTTCAGCTCGACGCTGTCCCGCTTGTCGGTGGTGCGCTGGGTCATCGGATCGAAGGCGCGCACGCCCTCCAGCTCGTCGCCGAACAGGTCGAGGCGCAGCGGCTCCTCGGTGCCAGGCGGGAACAGGTCGACGATGCCGCCGCGCACGGCGAACTCGCCGGGCTCCCGCACCGTCTGCGCGCGGGTGTAGCCGTTGCCGGCGAGGTAGCGCTGCAGCTTCTCCAGGTCGATCCGGTCGCGCAGCTTGGCGGAGAACACCGCATTCCTGAAGGCGCTGCGCGGCGGCACCTTCTGCACCACGGCGTTGACCGTGGTCAGCACGATCAGCGGCGCCAGGCCGTCGCGGTTCGCCGCCGCGTCGCGCCGGGCGATCAGCCGGGTCAGCGTGTCGATGCGCCGGGCGACGATGCCGCCGTTGGGCGACACCCGGTCATAGGGCAGGCAGTCCCAGGCCGGGAAGGTCAGCACCTCCAGCTTCGGCGCGAAGAAGGCCAGCGCCTCCGCCAGCAGGGCGCAGCGCGTGTCGTCCAGCGCCACATGCAGCAGGCCGTAGCCGCCGGCCTTCTGCGCCAGCTCCGCCAGGATGCGGGCGTCATGACCCTCGGGCGCGCCGCCGATCAGGAGTCGGCCGGCACGGCCGGGCTGGAGATCGTAACTGACCAAAGGAGGATGCCTCGGAGATGGGAAGTGCGTGTCGGGGAGCCTTGACCGGGCTCCGTCGGGAGCCTTGACCGGGCTCCGTCAGGAGCCTTGACGTGGTGTGTAACGGAACGCCGTCAACAGGCGCATCACGTCAGTGTCATGCTCCGCCGAGACCGGCTCGCGCCCCGACATCCAGTCGTAGAGGTCGGGATCGCTAAGCTCCAGCAGCGCCTCGAAGCGGTCGAGCATGGCGTGGTCGAAGTCGCCGACATGGGCGTCGGCGAAGCTGCCCATCAGCAGGTCCATCTCGCGCGTGCCGCGGTGCCAGGAGCGGAAGCGCAGCCGCTTGCGCCGGTTTTCGATCGATTCGGCCTTCTCGGGAGCCGGTGCGGTACCGTTTTCGGTCATTGCAGTCCAACGTCGAAAGCCCCCAGCGCCACCAGCGGCGAAGGGGGGAACCATTCAGGAACCCCATCCTGCACGGGCCGGCGTGGCGATGCAACATTCCCCGCCCGTCCTGACCCTGCCGTCTTGACCCTGCCGTCTTGACCCAGCCGTCTTGACGGGGCATGCCGCCTGTCCTATCTGCGGTCAGGCCCGCGGGGACGACCCCGCCGATTTGCAGAGGCCAACCGGGTGGGGACGACCCCGCCATTCCAGGACGGAGGGTACCGTCATGGCGTGGGTCACGCTGTTCTTCGCCGGTCTTTTTGAAATCGGTTGGGCCGTCGGCCTGAAATACACCGAAGGCTTCACCCGTCTGGTCCCCAGCGTGCTGACCGCCGCGGCGATGCTGGCAAGCATCCTGCTGCTGGGGGCGGCGCTCAAGACGCTGCCGCTCGGCACCGCCTATGCGGTGTGGACGGGCATCGGCACGGTCGGCACCGCCCTGCTCGGCATGATGCTGTTCGGCGAACCCGCCGGCGCGCTGCGTCTGCTCTGCATTGCGGCAATCGTCGGCGGGATCGTCGGGCTGAAAGTCCTGCATGGGTGAGGGGGCAGCCCCCTCACAGCGCCTCCGCCCGGCAGGTCAGCCCCAGCGTTTCCGCGGTGTTGGCCACCGCCGACAGGCAGACCTCCGCCCGCTCCGGCGGGATCGAGACCGAGAAGCGCAGGACATAGCGCTCGCCGGCGCGGTCGGGCAAGGTCTGCGCGTCCAGCCGCACGATGTTGGCGTCGAACTGGGTGAAGATCTCCGACAGGCGGGCGACGAGGCCGGGCTGGTCGCCGCCCGACACCTCGACGCGGTGGGTGACCATGGCCTGCGGGCCCGGCTGGGGATCGAAGGCGAAGGGGGTGACCTTCACCTCGGCGCCGGCCAGGACGGGCAGGGACGACAGGCTGGCCTGGACCTCCGCCACCGTCAGGCCGGCGGGCAGTTCACAGACGGCGGAGAACTCGGCCCCGCTGCCCAGCGAGGCGAAGGTGGCGTCGCGCAGGTTGATGCCCTGGTCGAACAGGTGGCTGGTGATGCCGGAAACCAGCCCGACCCGGTCGGGGCAGAAGGTGGAAACCAGGGCCAGCCCAGCGGTCGATTCCGTCGCCATCGCACATCTCCCGTTTTGATCTTGTTCTCGAGGGGCACGGGTTCGGCCGTGCCGTCCGGAAGGGCGATCATCGAAGCGGGGTGCCGGGAACGCCAGCACAAAATGGCGCTCAGAAACCGAACAGCCGGCGGGTGGCGGCGCTGATGGTATGAAGCTCCGCCGCCAGCGCCGGGTCGGCGTCGTCGACATAATGCGAGGCGAGCAGGCCGAAATTCAGCTCCTCTGCACGGTCGAGCCGCGTGGCCCCGTCCCGCGCCGCCCCATCCACATACTCCAACTGGCGCTGGATGCTGGCCAGCCAGCTGCTGTCCGGTTCCCGCCGCGCCAGCACGGCAACCCCGGCCTGGGCCTGCGCGATGCGGCGGCGCAGTTCGTCGGTGGTGGCGATGTCGGACATGGCGGGGCTCCGGGTGCGATGGAAGGGGTTGCGATTGCGGCGGGGCGTTACTGTACCAGACCGCCGCTGGTGACGCCGGCCTTCACGCTGTTCGGCACCACGACCTGGGCGCAGCCGCCCGCCGTCTGCACGCTGGTGCCGGGGGTGGTCCAGCTGTCGACGATGGGGGCGGCAACCGACTTCAGCCCCTGGCCGGCGGGCAGGACCGCCTTGTACTCGGCCCGGCCGGCGCCGGAGATTCCGAGGCAGTCGGGCGTCGCCGTCACCACGGGCGAGAAGAAGTTGCCGAAGCGGACGCTGTCGTAGCCGGTGCGGACATACTGGTACCAGCCGGTGCCGGCGGCGACGTCGATCACCTCCAGCGGCTTGGAGAAATCGATTCCCTTGGAATCGTCGGCATAGCGGGCGGAAGTGAGATCGGTGGAGGCGTAGAAATAGCTCGCCACCACGACGCGGGCGTTCAGCTGGTCGGCGCTGGCTCCCGGGGCCTTGGCGGCGGCCGCCTGTTCAACGGTCGGGGCGGTCTGGGCATGGCCGGGAAGGGCCGCGGCCAGCGCCAGTCCGAAAGCGAGCGTCGCAGCCTTTAAAATTCGCGAAAACGAATGCATGTGTGATCATCCAATCCGGAAAGTTGAAAAACTCCGGTGTGACGATACCGATGCAATCGGCGGCTCCAAGCCCGAAATACGAAAAGGGCCGGACCGCAGAAGCGATCCGGCCCTTCATCGAGGCTCGGAAAATGTCAGACGCCGCAGCGTCAGGCGGCGGTGCCGCCGACCGTCAGGCCTTCCAGCTTCAGCGTCGGCTGGCCGACGCCGACCGGCACGCCCTGGCCGTCCTTGCCGCAGGTCCCGACACCGGGGTCGAGCCGGCTGTCGTTGCCGATCATCGACACGCGGGTCAGGCTGTCCGGGCCGTTGCCGATCAGGGTGGCGCCCTTCACCGCCGGACCCAGCTTGCCGTCCTCGATCAGGTAGGCTTCGCTGGCCGAGAAGACGAACTTGCCGTTGGTGATGTCCACCTGGCCGCCGCCGAAATTCTTGGCGTAGATGCCCTTCTTGACCGAGGCAATGATCTCGTCCGGGCTGTGGTTGCCGTTGCGCATCACCGTGTTGGTCATGCGCGGCATCGGGTTGTAGGCGAAGCTCTGGCGCCGGCCGTTGCCGGTCGGGCGCATGCCCATCAGGCGGGCGTTCATGCGGTCCTGCATGAAGCCGACCAGGATGCCGTCCTCGATCAGCGTGGTGCACTGGCCGGGCGTGCCCTCGTCGTCGACGCTGATCGAGCCGCGCGAGTTCTCGATGGTGCCGTCATCGACGATGGTGACGCCGGGCGCGGCGATGCGCTGGCCCAGCAGGCCGGAGAAGGCCGAGGTCTTCTTGCGGTTGAAATCGCCCTCCAGCCCGTGGCCGATGGCCTCGTGCAGCAGGATGCCGGGCCAGCCGCTGCCCAGCACCACCGTCATCTCGCCGGCCGGGGCGGGAACCGAGGACAAATTGACCAGAGCCTGCCGCAGCGCCTCGTCGACGAAGCCGCGCCAAGTCTCCGGCTGGATGTAGTGTTCGTAGGTGACGCGGCCGCCGCCACCATAGCCGCCGGTCTCCATCCGGTCGCCCTCGGCCACCACGACCGAGACGTTCAGGCGGACCAGCGGGCGCAGGTCGGCGACACGCACGCCGTCGGCGCGCATGATCTGCACCGCCTGCCATTCGCCGCTGATCGAGCAGCTGACCTGCCGGACGCGCTCGTCCTTGGCGCGGGCATAGGCGTCGATGTCGGCCAGCAGCTTCACCTTCTCCGCGAAGGGGACGAGGTGCAGGGGGTTGTCGGGGATGTAGAGCGCGCGGTTGGTGCCGGCCGGCGGCTCGGCCAGAGTGCCGGCGTGGCCGGCCTGCACGGCGCGCACGGTGGCGGCTGCGCGGCGGATCGCCTCTTCCGACAGGTTGCTGGCATGGGCGTAGCCGGTCGCCTCGCCGGCGATGGCGCGCAGGCCGAAGCCCTGGGTGGTGTCGAAGCTGGCGGATTTCAGCTTCCCATCGTCCCAGCCCAGCGACTCGCTCTGGGCGTATTCAAGATAAAGCTCCCCATCGTCGGCACTGTGCAGGGCGTCCTGCACGACGCCTTCCACGCGGGCGCGGTCCATGCCGGCGCGGTTGAAGAAGAGATCGTCGGTGACGGCAAGCGCGCTCATGAAAACTCCGAACCTGTGATGGGGCGGAACCCGGCCTGCCCGGCCCGCGGGGAGTAGCGGCCTTGTTCCATGGTAGGACACAGTGTCATAGCGGGCGATCTCGCGCCGCACCGTACGATGTGTTCTAACGGACAGACTATAGTGTGGCGACGCTGGCGCGATCCGGCAAGTTCGCCGATGCCCGATTGTGTAACCTGTCGGCGGACGGGCCAGGGAAGACCAGGGGATGGCCACGGAACGGCCAAGTGGGGGCGGTGCTGGGATGGCGGAGGGGATCATGACCGACGGTGCGGCGCGGACGACGACCGATACCCTGAACCGCGCCGGGCCGGGTGGCTCCGGTGCGTCCATCTCCGGCCTGCGCCCGCTGCGCGACCATCCGCTGCGCCAGACGCTCACCAACGAGGTGCATGCCCGCCCGCCGGAGGCGCTGGCCGCCCCGGTGCGCGCCACCATGCTGGCGATGCTGTCGGGCGAAGGGGCGGCGGAGGCCGACCGCCGGCATCTGGAGGCTCTGTGCGACTGGGCCGGCGTTGTCCGTCCGCCGCAGGGCGCCACCCACCACAGCGCCTCCTTCGGCAGCTTTCACCTGAAATGGGAGCGCCACACCGAATTCTCGACCTGGACGGTCTTCCGTCCCAGCGCCATGCCGGCCGGCTCCGTCGTCGATCCCTTCGTCGATCCGGCGCTGCACGCCCTGCCGCGCGACTGGCTGGCCGGGCTGCCGGGCGAACTGCTGGTCGGCATCCATGTCGCCGTGCTCGATCCCGACACGCCCGAACCCTCGGCGAACATGATGGCGGCGATGTTCGGCTCCGAAAGCTATGTCGGCTCGCGAATCGCCGGCCGGTCGGCCACCGCCTGGACCGACTTCCGCATCCATGGCGACGGCTTCTCCCGCATGCTGGTCGCCGACCATTCGATGACGCCGCGCCAGACCGGCCGCGTCGTCCAGCGCCTGCTGGAGATCGAGACCTACCGCGTGCTGGCCCTGCTGGCCCTGCCGATGGCGCGCGGCGTGCTGCCCCGCATCGGCCCGATCGAGGCCGGGCTGGCCGAGGTCACCGCCCGCATCGCCAGCCTGCGCGGCCTTCAGGACGAGCGCGACCTGCTCGACCGCCTGACCCTGCTGGCGGCGCAGACCGAGCAGATCGCCGCCGAGACCGCCTATCGATTCGGTGCTGCCCGTGCCTATCACGAGCTGGTGGAGCGGCGAATCGAGGAGCTGCGCGAGATCCGGATCGAGGGGTTGCAGACCGTCCAGGAGTTCATGGACCGCCGCCTGACCCCGGCGATCCGCACCTGCGAGGCGGTTGAGGAGCGGCTCGATTCGCTGTCGCAGCGCGTCGCGCGGGCCAGCACGCTGCTGCGCACCCGCGTCGAGATCGCGGTGGAAGGGCAGAATGCCGAGCTGCTCCAGTCGATGGACCGCCGCGCGCAGTTGCAGCTTCGCCTGCAGGAAACGGTCGAGGGGCTGTCGGTGGTGGCGATCAGCTACTACCTCGTCGGCATCGTCGGCTATGCGGCCAAGGGCTTGAAAGGCTTCGGTCTCAAGGTCGATCCCGACCTGCTGGTCGGGCTGATGATCCCCATCGTCATCGCCTTCGTCTGGTCGGGTGTCAGGCGGATTCGCAAGGTGCTGGTCGGCGGGCATTGACCGGCGCGGTTGCCGCCCTGTCCAATCTGAATTGAAGGTGCCGCAAACCCTCCCTAGCCGGGCGGGGAAGGGTAGGGGCGCCGTCTATCACCTTCGCGCATCTGGCGGGACGCCCGGACCTTGCCCATCCTCAACTCCTGAGTCGCGCACCGCCGCCGCAACAATCCTGCGCGCCAGGGCCTGAGCGCTGGCATTCATGTCCCGAAGCCAATCCCGAGAAAATCAGCTGGTCCAACGGACTGCGGCGGAATGCCGCATGGCATGCCCCCTGTTTCCGCTCAACCTTTGTTCCCACGGCTCATCTGAATGTGAGGAAAAGTCTATGCAATCGATGGGGCAATCGGTGGGCGAGAGGAAAGGCTTGTAACCCAGCGGGGCACGGGGATAAGCTCCGGCTGCGGGTATATGTCGCGCTAAGATGGCGTGATCCCTGCATAAACTGACGTTCGCTGATAAGCCCAACCATGGACCGCGCGAACAGAAGCCGGTCCGGATCAACAGGGCGGAGGGAGCGTCGGCGGGAGAGACGACCGCGGGCCATGACGAGCGTCGCGGCTAAGAAGGGGTTGGGGATGAGAAGGCAAAGCCTGTACGCCGCCGGCCTGGCGGCGGTCCTGTCGATGGTGGGCGGCTGGAGCAGTGCCGCCCTGGCGAACGAGCCGCGACCGTGGGAAATGGGCATGCAGCCCTCCGCCTCGCCGGTCAAACACCTGATGACCTCGTTCAACGACCTGCTGACCGTCGTCATCACGCTGATCGTGATCTTCGTCGCGGGGCTGATGGCCTACTGCGTCGTCCGGTTCAACGCGAAGAGGAACCCGGTTCCGTCCAAGACCTCGCACCACACGCTGCTCGAGGTCGCCTGGACCGTGGTCCCGGTCATCATCCTGATCGTGATCGCCGTTCCGTCCTTCAAGCTGCTCTACGCGGCGGAACGCATCCCGCAGGCCGACATGACCATCAAGGTGATCGGCCACCAGTGGTACTGGGATTACGAATATCCCGACCACGGCAACATCACCTTCTCCAGCTACATGATCGCCGATGCCGACCTGAAGCCGGGCCAGAAGCGCCTGCTGGAGGTCGACAACCGCGTGGTCGTTCCGGTCAACACCACCATCCGCGTGCTGGTGACGGCGGGCGACGTGATCCATTCCTGGGCGGTTCCCGCCTTCGGCCTGAAGAAGGACGGCGTGCCCGGCCGCATCAACGAGACCTGGTTCAAGGCCGAGCGCGAAGGCGTCTATTACGGCCAGTGCTCCGAGATCTGCGGCACCAACCACGGCTTCATGCCGATCGCGGTTGAGGCCGTGTCTCGGGAAGCGTTCGACGCCTGGGTCGCCAAGGCCAAGACGGCCTACGCTCCTAAGGACGGTGACCGCGACGTGGCGCAGCGCCCGACCGGAACGCTGGTCGAATAAGCGGACTTCGCACAGCCCGCCACAGGGACGACGCGATAAGAAGAACCCAACCCAGCTGCCGGCGCTCCGCGACAGAGCGGAGCGGACGGCGGCCAGGGACAGCGACAAAGGGTAGAGACATGGCAAACGCCACACCGGGACATGGTGAGCATGTGGGAGACCATGGGCACGGGCATGACGATCATCACGTCCCCGGCTTCGTGCAGCGTTGGTTCTATTCGACCAACCACAAGGACATCGGCACGCTCTATCTGATCTTCTCGGTCATCGCCGGGCTGATCGGCGGCCTGTTCTCCGTCATCATGCGGGCGGAGCTTCAGTCGCCGGGGTTGCAGTTCGTCTCCGACGGCCAGATGTGGAACGTGCTGATCACGGCGCACGGCCTGATCATGGTGTTCTTCGTGGTGATGCCGGCGCTGATCGGCGGCTTCGGCAACTGGTTCGTGCCGCTCATGATCGGCGCGCCCGACATGGCCTTCCCGCGCATGAACAACATCAGCTTCTGGCTGATCGTGCCGGCCTTCCTGCTGCTGCTGGGCTCCGCCTTCGTCGGCACCGGTGCCGGCACGGGATGGACGATCTACCCGCCGCTGTCCTCGCCGCTGGGGCACAGCGGGCCGTCGGTCGACATGGCGATCTTCGCCCTGCATCTGGCCGGCGCCAGCTCGATCCTGGGCGCGGTGAACTTCATCACCACCATCTTCAACATGCGCGCCCCGGGCATGACGCTGCACAAGATGCCGCTGTTCGTCTGGGCGATGCTGGTGACGGCCTTCCTGCTGCTGCTGGCGGTGCCGGTTCTGGGCGGCGCCATCACCATGCTGCTGACCGACCGCAACTTCGGCACCACCTTCTTCAACCCCGAAGGCGGCGGCGACCCGATCCTGTTCCAGCACCTGTTCTGGTTCTTCGGCCACCCCGAAGTCTACATCATGATCCTGCCGGCCTTCGGCATCATCAGCCACATCGTGTCGACCTTCTCCAAGAAGCCGGTGTTCGGCTATCTCGGGATGGCCTACGCCATGGTCGCCATCGGCGTGGTCGGCTTCGTCGTGTGGGCGCACCACATGTACACGGTCGGTCTGGACGTCAACACCAAGGCCTACTTCACCGCCGCCACCATGATCATCGCGGTGCCGACCGGCGTGAAGATCTTCTCCTGGATCGCCACCATGTGGGGCGGCTCGATCGAGTTCCGGGTGCCGATGCTGTGGGCGCTGGGCTTCATCTTCCTGTTCACGGTCGGCGGCGTCACCGGCGTGGTGCTGGCGAACGGCGGCCTCGACAACTACATGCACGACACCTACTACGTCGTGGCGCACTTCCACTATGTGCTGTCGCTGGGTGCGGTGTTCTCGATCTTCGCCGGCTGGTACTACTGGATCGGCAAGATGTCGGGGCGCCAGTATCCGGAGTTCTGGGGCAAGG
This sequence comes from Azospirillum sp. TSH64, assembly GCF_003116035.1. Taxonomy (GTDB): domain Bacteria; phylum Pseudomonadota; class Alphaproteobacteria; order Azospirillales; family Azospirillaceae; genus Azospirillum. The sequence continues at coordinate 5,434,603 of NZ_LGQW01000015.1, read as the reverse complement.
TCCATTTCTACACGACCTTCGTCGGCGTCAACCTGGTGTTCTTCCCGCAGCACTTCCTCGGCCTGTCGGGCATGCCCCGCCGCATCCCGGACTATCCGGATGCCTTCTGGGGCTGGAACATGATCTCGTCGCTGGGCGCCTACCTCTCCTTCGCCTCCACGCTGCTGTTCGTGTGGATCGCCTGGAAGACCCTGCGCAGCGGCGAACGGGTGCCGGGCGCCTATTGGGGCCCGCAGGCCGGCACGCTGGAATGGACGGTCAGCTCGCCGCCCCCGTTCCACGCGTTCGAGACGTTGCCCCAGGTCAAGTAAGCGTGCTAACGGGCGGGCGTCGCCGAGAAGCAGGCCCCCCGTCCGGGAAACAGGACCAGGCCGAGCAGCCCGAACATGGGCGCCGGTGGTGAGGGTGCCGGGGTGACGACTTTTTGTTGGAAGGCCCGGGGTTAGAAGACAAGGACATGATATGACGGACGTGACGAACGAACTGGCGCTCAACCACACAGGGGGCGCGTCGGCCGGTGACTTCATCGAGCTTCTCAAGCCGCGGGTCATGTCGCTTGTGGTCTTCACCGGGCTGGCCGGCATCGTGCTGGCGCCCGGTCACATCCACCCCTTCCTGGCATTGGTCGCCGTCCTGTGCATCGCCGTCGGCGCCGGGGCGTCGGGTGCCATCAACATGTGGTACGACCGCGACATCGACGCGGTGATGACCCGCACGGTGAAGCGCCCGATCCCGTCGGGCCGCGTCGAACCGGCCGAGGCTCTCGGCTTCGGCGTCACCCTGTCGGTGCTGTCGGTGGTGGTGATGGGGCTGGCGGTGAACTGGACCGCCTCGGCGCTGCTGGCGCTGACCATCGGCTTCTATGTCTTCGTCTACACCATGTGGCTGAAGCGCCGGACCCCGCAGAACATCGTGATCGGCGGGGCCGCCGGCGCGTTCCCGCCGATGATCGGCTGGGCCGCCGTGACCGGCAGCGTCGATCTGCCGTCGATTATGCTGTTCCTGCTGATCTTCCTGTGGACGCCGCCGCATTTCTGGGCGCTGGCCCTGTTCCGCAACGGCGACTACACCCGTGCCGGCGTGCCGATGATGCCGGTGGTGGCGGGCGAGGCGGCGACCAAGCGGCAGATGCTGCTCTACACGCTGATCCTGCTGCCGGTGGCGGCTGCGCCGTCCTTCCTCGGCATCGCCGGGCCGGTCTATCTGGCGGCGTCATCGATCCTCGGCCTGATGTTCGTCGGCTGCGCCGTCCGCGTCCTGCGGGCCAGCGACGACAAGCCGGCCAAGAAGATGTTCGGTTTCTCGATCCTGTACCTGTTCCTGCTGTTCGCCGTGATGATGGGCGAGCGGCTTATCCTTGGAGGGTGGGCATGACGGTGATGGAACGCGATGACCTGACCGATACCCGCAACTCCGTCGAAGAGCAGCGCCGGCAGGAAGTTGCCCTGCGGGCTAAAAAGCTGCGCGGGCGCAATCTGGCCGTTCTGGCGGCTTTGCTGGCCCTGGTGGTCCTGTTCTATGCGATCACCGTGGTGCGGATGGGTGGGGCGCACTGATGATACCTCGTGACGGGATGAACGGGCGCGACGACAGGCTGCGCCGCCGCAACCGCCTCGTCCTCGGCACGCTGTTCGGGCTGGTGGCGGGGATGATCGGGCTGACGTATGCGTCGGTCCCGCTCTACAACCTGTTCTGCTCGGTCACCGGTTTCGGCGGCACCACCCAGCGGGCCGAACAGGCCGCGGCGCGTGTCGTCGAGCGCACGGTGACCGTCCGCTTCAACGCCGACACCAACTCCGCCCTTCCCTGGGGCTTCCGGCCGGAACAGAAGGATCTGGTGCTGAAGCTGGGAGAGACCGGTTTCGCCGCCTACCGGGCGGAGAATCGCGGGAAGGCGCCGACCGTCGGCACCGCCGTCTACAACGTCACGCCGGAAAAGGCGGGCGCCTATTTCAACAAGATGCAGTGCTTCTGCTTCACCGAGCAGATTCTCGAACCCGGTCAGGTCGTGGACATGCCGGTGACCTTCTTCGTCGACCCGTCGATGGCCGACGATCCGAACATGGACGACGTGAGCACCATCACGCTGTCCTACACCTTCTTCCGCGCCAAGGACAGCGAGGCCAGGCTGGCACAGCACACGGCCGCCGCATCGACGTCCCCGGCGCCGGGGGCAAGCAAACAAAAGGCGGAGCCGGGGGCGACCGCCACAAACTGAACCATATGGGGTAGTGAGACGATGGCCGACATCACCCACGGGCAAATGCCGCACGCCGAACCGTCAGCCCATGAACCGGGCGCCGGCATCCCGCATCCCTACCATCTGCTGAAGCCGAGCCCCTGGCCGCTGATCGGCGCCTTTTCCGGCGGGCTTCTCGCGACCGGTCTGGTCATCTACATGCATGGCGGCGGCAAGCTGCTGATGATCCTGGGCGTGCTGGCCATCCTGGTGACGATGTTCGGCTGGTGGCGGTCGGTCATCCGCGAGTCGGTGGTCGAGCATGCCCACACCCCGGTGGTGAAGATCGGGCTGCGCTATGGCATGGCGCTGTTCATCGCGTCCGAGGTGATGTTCTTCGCCGCCTTCTTCTGGGCCTTCTTCCATGCGGCGCTGGAGCCGAAGGTGTCGCCGCTCAACCCCGACGCCATCTGGCCGCCGCCCAATGTGCATGTCATCGACGCCTTCGACATGCCGCTGATGATGACGCTGACCCTGCTGCTGTCGGGCGTTACCGTCACCTGGGCCCACCATGCAATCATTGAGGGACAGAACCGCGTGGCAGCGAAGGCGCTGGGCCTGACCGTTCTGCTCGGCGTCCTGTTCAGCTTCTTCCAGGTCTACGAGTACGTCCACGCGTCCTTCAAGTTCACCGACGGCATCTTCCCCTCGACCTTCTACATGGCGACCGGCTTCCACGGCTTCCATGTGCTGGTCGGCACCATCTTCCTGGCGGTGTGCTGGTTCCGGACGAACAAGGGGCACTTCACCCCGGAAAGCCATTTCGGCTTCGAGGCGGCGGCCTGGTACTGGCACTTCGTCGACGTCGTCTGGCTGTTCCTGTTCGTGTCGGTCTACTGGTGGGGCGGTCATGGCGGCGTGGTCGCCGTCCACTGACGCGACCGGTGCCGAGCCGTTCCGGCGGCGGTCTGTATCGCTGCCGGAACGGTCCGGACTGGAGGTGATGGCGTGATCGATCTCTACCCGAGTGTTTCCCCCTTGTCGGCGGGCCTGCGCAGCGTCTGCCCGCGCTGCGGCAAGGGGCGGCTGTACGACGGCTATTTGACCGTCGCGGAGCGCTGCAATGTCTGCGGCCTGGATTTCTCGCAGGTCGACAGCGGCGACGGCCCCGCCGTGTTCCTGATCTTCATCCTGGGCTTCCTCGTGGTTCCGGTCGCACTCTGGGTGTCGATGACGGTGGACTGGCCGCTGTGGCTGCATGCCATCGTCTGGAGCATCGTGGTGCTGGGCCTGACGCTGGGCATGTTGCGGCCGGCCAAGGCCGCTGTGATCGCCCTCCAGTACCGCTATCGCCGCAGCGAAGTGGAGAAGGGCTCTTGAGCGCGACCGCGGTCGAGACGGCAGGGCGGCGACATTTCCGCCCCACGCTGGGAGCGACCTTGGTCACGCTGGCCGGGCTTGCGGTCACCATCGGGCTCGGCACATGGCAGCTGGAACGGCTGCATTGGAAAGAGGAACTGATCGCCCGGATCGCCCGCCAGATGGCCGCGCCGCCGGCACCGCTGCCCGCCCGGATCGACGACCCCGCCGCCTGGGAGTTCCGGCCGGTGACGCTCACCGGGCATTTCCTGACCGACAAGGACCTGCTGGTGATCGCCCGCCCGCACCAGGGGCAGGTCGGCTATGAGGTGCTGACCCCGTTCGAGCGCGCCGATGGGGCCGGCATCCTGCTGGTCAACCGCGGCTTCGTGCCGATGGACCGCCGCGACCCGGCGGCCCGCGCCGCCGCCCGGCTCGAGGGCGAGACGACCGTCAGGGGCATCGTCCGCGTGCCGCAGCCGCCCGGCCTGTTCCAGCCCGGCAACGGCACCCCGGCGCCCGGTTCCGCCTGGATGCGCGCCGATCCGCCGGCGATGGCCGCCGCGCTGTCGCTAAGCGGCCTGGCGCCGGTGGTGGTGGAACTGCTGCCGGGACAAGGGAGCGGTAATGGCGCCGGGCAGGGCGCCGGTTTGCCCGGTGCACCGGCCGGAACCCTGGCGGGGATCGAGCCGCGGGTGGAGCTGCCGAACAACCACTTGCAGTATGCCTTGACCTGGTACGGGCTTGCGGTGACGCTCGCCGGGATCTACGTGCTGTCACAGCGCAAGCGCGCCGACACCGGAACCGACGGACGACCCGATGACCGCATATCAGGAGCTTGAACGCCGCCACGCCCGCATCGCCGCCATCGGTGACGCGCTGGGCATTCTCGGCTGGGACACCCAGACGATCATGCCGGAGGGGGCCAACGACGGCCGGGCGGAGCAGACCGCGACCCTGTCGGTGATCGCCCACGAACTGGCGACCGACCCGCGCATGGGCGATCTGCTGGCCGAGGCGGAGAGCGACGGCAGCCTCGACCCCTGGCAACGCGCCAACCTGCGCGAGATGCGCCGCCACCACATCCAGGCAACCGCCGTTCCCGCCGATCTGGTCGAGGCGACCAGCAAGGCGGTGTCGGTCTGCGAGATGACCTGGCGCGCCGCGCGGGCGGAAAGCGACTATGCCAAGCTGCTGCCCTCGCTGACCGAGGTTCTGGCCCGCGTCCGCGAGGGGGCGGAGGCGCTCGGATCGGTGATGGGGATCAGCGCCTATGACGCGCTGCTCGACAGCCACGATCCGGGCGCGCGGGCGGAGCGGATCGACGCGCTGTTCGCCGACCTGTCCGGCTTCCTGCCCGACCTGATCGGCCGCGTCCTCGACAAGCAGGCGGCGGCGCCGGCGGTGACCGAGCCGCAGGGGCCGTTCCCGGTGGAGAAGCAGCGCGAGCTTGGCGTCCGCATGATGGAGCGGCTGGGCTTCGACTTCCGTCGCGGCCGGTTGGACGTGTCGCTGCATCCCTTCTGCGGCGGGGCGACCGGCGATGTGCGCATCACCACCCGCTATGACGAGGCGAACTTCACCGATGCGCTGATGGGCATCCTGCACGAGACCGGCCATGCGCTGTACGAGCAGAACCGCCCGGCCGCATGGCTGACCCAGCCGGTCGGCCAGTCCCGCGGCATGGCGGTGCATGAGAGCCAGTCGCTGCTGATGGAGATGCAGGCCTGCCGCTCGGCGGAGTTCATCACCTGGCTGGCGCCGGTGGTGCGCGAGACCTTCGGCGGGGAGGGGCCGGCCTGGGAGGCCGACAATCTGCGCCGCCTCTACAGCCGGGTGGAGCGTGGCTTCATCCGCGTCAATGCCGACGAGGTGACCTATCCCGCCCACATCATCCTGCGCTACCGCCTGGAAAAGGCGCTGGTCGCCGGCGACCTGACCCTGCCGGACCTGCCGGGCGCCTGGAACGACGGCATGGCCGAACTCGTCGGCGTGGTCCCGCCGGACGACCGGCTCGGCTGCTTGCAGGACATCCACTGGCCCGGTGGCGGCTGGGGTTATTTCCCCAGCTACACGCTGGGCGCGATGACCGCGGCCCAGCTGTTCGACGCCGCCCGCAGCGCCGATCCGGAGATCGTCCCGGCATTGTCGCGTGGCGAGTTCGCGCCGCTGGTGAACTGGCTGCGGGTGAATGTCCATCAGACCGGCTGCTTCCATGCCTCCGGCGACGATCTGCTGACCGCGGCGACCGGCCGGCCGCTCGACGCATCGGTGTTCAAGCGGCATCTGGAGCGGCGGTATCTCTGACCGTCAACTCGCGGGAGGCGTGCGGAAGCCTCTTGGCAAGCGCGGGAAATGGCTTATCTTTAGGGACAGGTGCATCGAGGCCGGCCAGCCCCGACGCACCCATCCGATCAGCGGTTCAGAAGATCAAGGCACGCCTTGACGATCTGCAACAGCAGGATCAGGAGTGTGAGGATCTTATCCATCCTCGTTTCTCCCTTGTTTGTGTGCGGCGGTGGCGGCCAATCCGCCACCCCGTTCACACAGCCCCACTATAGATGCATGGTTGCGGATGTGTGCGACGCCACCGTCCTGTGGCGTGCATTTTCCTGTGGATAATCCGGATTGGCGGGAGCCGGTCCATTGCCCCGCAACCGTTTCCGCATGAAAAAGGCCGCCCCATGATGCGGCCTTCTTGTTGGGCGTGACGGTGAAGATTACCCGCGCGCGGTGCTGCGCAGGGTCTCCTCCGCGGCGCGGATCAGCGCCATCGACTTGTTGACGGTCTCCTGATACTCGGCTTCCGGGTCGCTGTCGGCGACGACGCCGCCGCCGGCCTGGACATACATCATGCCGTCCTTCAGCACGGCGGTGCGCAGCGCGATGCAGGTGTCCATGGCGCCCGACGCGCCGAAATAGCCGACGCAGCCGGCATAGACGCCGCGGCGGGCCTTCTCCAACTCGTTGATGATCTCCATGGCGCGGACCTTCGGCGCACCGGACACCGTGCCGGCCGGGAAGCCGGCGACCAGCGCGTCGAGCGCATCGAACTTCGGATCGAGGTCGCCCTCGACGTTGGAGACGATGTGCATGACGTGGCTGTAAAGCTCCACGATCATCTTGGACGTCACCTTGACCGTGCCGACCTTCGCCACCCGGCCGACGTCGTTGCGGCCGAGGTCGAGCAGCATCAGGTGTTCGGCCAGCTCCTTCGGATCGCTCAGCAGGTCGGCGGCCAGCGCCTCGTCCTCCGCCGTGGTGGCGCCGCGCTTGCGGGTGCCGGCGATGGGACGGACGGTGACCTTGCCGTCGCGCACGCGGACCAGGATCTCCGGGCTGGAGCCGACGACGGTCAGGTCGCCGAAGTCGCAGTGGAACAGGAAGGGCGACGGGTTGAGGCGGCGCAGCGTGCGGTACAGCGCCAGCGGCGACGGCTTGAAGGGGAAGCGGATGCGCTGGGACGGCACGACCTGGAAGATGTCGCCGGCCCGGATGTACTCCTTCGCCTTCTCCACCATCGCGTGATACTCCTCGCGCGTGGTGTTGGAGGTCCAGGCCAGCGGCAACTCGGTTTCCGCCCGCGGTTCCCGCCGGTAGGGCAGGGGGCGTTCCAGATCGGCCAGCGCGTCGGTCAGCCGCTCCCGCGCGTCGGCGTAGGCGGTGGCGGCATCCTTGCCGGCCTTCGGCCACACCGGGGTCACCAGCGTGATCGAATCGGTGTGGCTGTCGAAGATGGCGACGATGCTGGGCCGGGTCAGGATGGCGTCCGGGATGTTCAGCTCGTCCGGATTGTTGTCCGGCAGCCGCTCCATCAGCCGGACCATGTCGTAGGTCATGTAACCGAACAGGCCGGCGGCCATCGGCGGCAGCGCGTCCGGCAGGTCGATCCGGCTCTCGTTGATCAGCGCGCGCAACTCGTCCAGCGGTGCGTTGTCGAGCGGCTTGTAGGCCTCGCGATCGTGCAGCGCGTCGCGGTTGATCTCCGCCCGGTTGCCGCGCGACCGCCACACCACGTCCGGCTTGAAGCCGATCACCGAATAGCGGTCGCGCCGCGACCCCGCCCCGCGCTCCGCCGATTCCAGCAGGAAGCCGAAGGGACGGCCGTCCGCCAGCTTCATATAGGCGGAGACCGGGGTCTCCAGATCGCTGACCAGCGTGGTCCACACCACCTGCGGCCGACCGGCGGCGTAAGCGGCATCGAAGCTGGTGTTATCGGGCTGGACCTTCACGGCACGAGACCTCTCGGATTGCTGTCGGCTGCGCCGAAGCCTCAGTTGCTGGCGAAGAACTGGTCGATGCGCTGGCGATGGATGCGGACCGGATACTTGTCGCGCAGCGCGTTGGTGAACTCCGCCACCAGATCGCTCTCCATCCCCTGTTCGACCGCGGCGCGGACCGGCGCCAGATCGGCATCGGCGGCCTTCGGATCGGCCGGGATGATCTCCTTCAGGCGGGTGACCACCTGGGCATCGGCGGTGTTGCCGGTGACGACCTCGTTCGGCTTGGCGGCGAACAGCTTGGCGACCATCTCGGCCGGCAGACCCTGGACCGCCTGGGCGTCGCGGGTGAAGGGGCTGGTCATGGCGAAGGTGGCGCCGGACTGGGTGGCGATGTCCTGGGCCGCGGCCTCCGCACCCTGCTTCAGGTTGGCTGCGATCTCCTCCGCCTTCTTGGCGGCGCGCTCGGCGCGCTGCTCCTGCTGCCAGTCGGCGATGACCTGCTCGCGCACGTCGGCCAGCGGACGGACGGCGGCGGGGATCACGCTGTCGACGCGGACGGCGGTGAAGTTGCTTCCCTCGCCCTCCGTCAGGTTGGAGGAGGCGCCGGTCTTCAGCTGGAAGGCGTTCGGCAGCAGCGCCTTCAGGCCGGGCAGGTCCGGCGCGGCGTCCTTGCCGTCCGGCGCCTTGCCGGTGCTGTCGATGGCGGCGACCTTGCTCAGCACCAGACCCTGGGCCTGGGCGACCTCGTCGAGCGATGCGCCGCTGGCCAGCTGGTCCTCGACCCGGTTGGCGATGGAGAAGACGGAGTCGAGCGCCTGCTCCTTCTTCAGCTCGGCCGCCAGCTGGTCGCGCACATCCTCGAAGCTCTTGGTCGAGGCCGGGGTGACGCCGGTGACGGCCATGACATGCCAGCCGAGCGCGCTCTTGATCGGGTCGGACGGCTTGCCCGGCTCCAGCGCGAAGGCGGCGTCGCCGATCTCCGGCAGGTCGGCCTTGGCGATGTTGTCGAGCGTCACCGGCTCGACGCCGGCATCCTTGGCGGCCTCGGCCAGGCCCTTGGCCTTGGCGGCCTCGGCGATCTGCTTGGCCTTCGCCTCGTCGTCGGTCACCACCATCTGGACCGAGCGCTTTTCCGGGGCGCCGAACTCGTTCGCGCGCTCTTCGTACGCCTTGCGGAGCTGGGCGTCGTCGATCTTGATGTCCTTCGCCAGCGCGTCGGGCGACAGGCGGGCGACCGTCAGGGCGCGGTATTCCGGGGCGGTGAAGCGGACCTGATGGTCGTCGTAAGCCTGCTTGACCGTCGCGTCGTCGGGCACGCCGACATCGCCGATGGAGGCGTTGGGCAGGGTCACCACTTCCGCCACGCGCTTTTCGCCGCGATAGCGGTAGAGGTCCTGCACCAGCGGCTGCGGCGGGGTCAGGCCGGCGGACACCGCACCGGCGACCAGCTGGCGGGCGGTCTCGCGCTGGATCATCGCGACATAGCCGTCTTCGGTCAGCTGGTTGTTGCGCAGCACGGACCGGAAGATGTTGGGGTCGAACTGGCCCTGCTGGTTGCGGAAGGCCGGCTCGTCGGCGATGCGCAGGCGGACCACCTCCGGGCCGACGGCGATGCCCATGTCGGCGGCGGCGAGGTCGAACAGCGAGCGCTGGATCAGCGATTGCAGCGACTGTTCCAGAAGGCCGAAGCGCTTGGCCTGCTCGGCGGTCAGGTTGCCGCCCAGCATCGGGCGCAGCCGTTCCATCTGCCGGCGGAATTCCTGGTCCAGCGCCTGCTGCCCGATCTCCACCTTGCCGACCTCGGCGACGGTGGTGGGGGTGGAGGAGCGGAACACGTCGCCGATCCCCCAGACGCCGAAGCTGAGGATCAACAGCACGAACAGGATCTTGACGACCCAGGAGCCGGCGAAATTGCGGATGAACTGGAGCATGGGACCCGAATCTAAGCGCGTCGTTCGGCCATCCGGCCGGGGCGGCGCATCATAGATAGGGGAAAGAGGGGGGGCAACAGCCCATTTCCGGCTTGGGCGTTGCCGCTGGCGCCCGCCCGGCGGGGCCCGAGCATGCGAACGCCCCGGCCCTGCATCGAAATGCGGGGCCGGGGCGTCCGATGGTCACGCCGGATCGGCAAACCCTCGCGGGCGCCGGGATCGCGTCGGCGGTTACTTCAGCGCGTCGCGCACGGCATCCTTGGCGCCGCCGACGCTGTTCTGCACCTTGCCGGCGGCCTTTTCGCCGCGGCCCTCAGCCTCGGTCTTGGTGTCGCCGGTCAGCTTGCCGGCGGCTTCCTTGATGGCACCCTTGATGGAACGGGCAGCGCCTTCGATGCGATCCTTGTCCATGGTGGCAACCTCATCTGTGTTGGTTATGCCAGGACAACGGATCGGAAGGCAAAAGGGTCCATTAAAAATAATACACGAAAGGCAAGCGGCCCAGGCCCCACGCTTCCGTCCGGCTCACGCCCGGCGTGGTCCATCGACTCCGCGGCCGGCCGACCGCGCCGGCATGCCGCCATCGACGGGCAGGTCGCGGTGCATCGGCCCGGCGCTGTGACGGCGCAGGGCCGCCAGCTGGAGGGCGTGATGGGTGATCTGGTTGCGGAAATCGCGGTCGACCCGGCTGAAGGCGCTGAAGGCCAGCTTCACGGCCGCCGGGGATCGGGTGTGCAGGGCATCGTTCAGGGAATCGCGCAGGGTGCGCAGTTCGAGGATACCGGGAACGAAGGCCATTTCGACCGCCTCCGCCATAATCTCGACGGAACACAGCGTGGCTTCGTCATCGAGCGTCAGGCGCATTCCGCGTTCTCCCCGCCCGTGGTCAGGAACCGAGCAGATCCAGCACCGCCGGCAGGCAGCGGCTGCGGGACGAGCACTCTTCGCAACGGCCCGCCATCGGACGCGGGTCCGGACAATGCCGGTCCCGCAACGCCTCCAGCCCCTGGAACAGGATGCGCTTCTTCGAGTCCGAAATCACGTCGGTGGCCCGGATCGTTTCGATGGCATCCCGCATCGGGTCGGTAGCGTCTATGAGCATCATAGTATGCCTCCTCCCAGCGAATTTATGCCGCACCCCCGGCCAAGTCCATGAATGCACTGTAATATTAGGGCGGCAAATTGAAACGAGCTGTGGCGCCTTGCAATGGAGTGCACCCTGTTGACGCCGAGGGGCACGGCCGTCAGCATCCTGCCGGTCTGAAGCGGGGCTGGGGTGGACGGGCGGATGGAGCGGACACAGGGCGCGACGCTGGCGCTGTATGGCGCGGCGGCGCTGGCGGAGATCGCCGGCTGCTTCGCCTTCTGGGCGTGGATAAGGCTGGACCGCAGCGCGTGGCTCGTCTTGCCGGGGGTGGCCAGCCTGTGCCTGTTCGCCTGGCTGCTGACGCGGGCCGACGCCGAATTCGCCGGGCGGGCCTATGCCGCCTACGGCGGCGTCTACATCGCGGCGTCGCTGCTGTGGCTGTGGCTGGTCGAGGGTGCGCGGCCCGACCGTTGGGATGCGGCCGGCGCGCTGATCTGTCTGGGCGGAGCGGCGCTTATTCTGGCCGGGCCGCGCGGGGGCTGAGCGCCGACGGGGCCAGCCGGCTGACCCACGGGTGCAGGGCAGGGCCGTTGACCAGCACAAGCCGGCCGTCATCCACCCGCAGATAGGCCCCGACGCGCACCCGGCGGCGCAGGATGTCGTCGTTGAGCATGATCTGCGCATCGGCCAGGGACAGCGGGGTGCCCTGGTAGTATGCACGGCCGTCGGTGTGTCGGATCTGGCTGAATGCGTTGGTCATGACGGAATGCTCCCAATCGTTTTTTCTCGAACCGCGGACCGTTGACGGACCCGACGGGCCGGCGCCAGCCGACCTGGGGGTCGGTTGTTGCGGCCATTGTCAGGAAAAACGCCTGGGACCTGCGGTTTATTCCTCCATCAGGCACAAAGAGACGGGACTGGCTGAAAAAATGCCGGGACGGTTCTCGGACCGGCGGTGCCGGCAACTGGTGTCGGCGAATATCTTGGGGTGTATACCGCCGAAGGTCCAGCACGCCGGACCCAATGCCCCCGAATTGTCGCAGACCACACGCGCGAAAGATGTAGCGATGCGGCGGATGGTGCGCGTCCGTTTCCGAAACCGCGGCCTGAATTGAACCATGTCAATCGTGCTTCGGCTTCCAACCGTTAGAGTGCGAAAGCATCACGGCGGCGGGGTTGCGGAAATGTCCTGCATTTACGCGTCCGCTTGACGTTGGAAAAGATGCCGGACGGGGTCATAATACCACCGTCGGGTATCCGAATTCGGTCAGCCGGTATCCCGGCGATGTATCACGAGGTCCGTCTTTCGGGCCGGACAGAAGAAACGGATCGCTTCGTGGACCTACAACCGGCGGATCAGATGAACGGTTCCGAGTGCAGCGGGTCCGGCGCGGCGGACGCCGCCGGGATGCCGCGCGATCCGGCCTTCCTGGCCTCGCTGGCCGCCAGCCTGCTCGACGATGGGGGGATGGCGGGTGGGATGGCGCTGGTCTATCTGGACCGCGACCGCGTGTGCCGGCATGCCGACCGCCATTTCGCGGCGGCGCTCGACCGTTCGCCGGCGGAGCTGGTCGGCCGTCCGCTCGCCGCCATCGACCATCCCGTGACGGCGGCGCTGGGGGCCGCCATCGCCGCCCTGGGTCAATCGCCGGCCCACGGCTCGGCCCCGGTCGATTGCCCGACGCTTGGCTGCGATGGCCGCCGCTCGATTCTCAGCGGCAGCGTGACCGCCCATCGCGACGGCGCCGGGACGATTCTCGGCTATCTCGGCACCTTCCACCAGACCGGCGATCCCGACCGCATCGCCCAGTTCGTGACCTGCCGCGACAGCTTCGTCGCCACCCTGCTGGACGCGGCGGTGGACGGCATCATCGTGTCCGACCGCAGCGGCACCATCCGCTCGATCAACCGCGCCTGCTGCCGCCTGTTCGGCTATGAGGACAGCGAGCTGGTCGGGCGCAGCATGACCATCCTGATGCCGCCGCCCTTCTCCCGCGACCACGCCCGCTATGTCGACACCTATATGCGGACCGAGCGGGCCAAGATCATCGGCATCGGCCGCGATACGCTGGGCCAGCGCAAGGACGGCACGGTGTTCCCCATCCATCTCAGCGTCGGCGAGGCGCGGATGGGCGACGACGTCACCTTCGTCGGCATCATCCGCGACATTTCCGACCGTCTGGCGGCGGAGCAGCGCGCCTCCTACCTCGCGCGGCACGACCCGCTGACCGGCGTTCTGACCCGCACCGCCTTCCTGGAGGAGTGCGAGGCGCTGTTCGCCGGCCACCGCGCCGGCGGGCCGGAGGGCGGCAGCGCGGATGGCAGCGCAAATGGCGGGATGTTCGCGCTGTTCGCGCTGGACGTCGACCAGTTCAGCGACGTGAACGAAGCCTTCGGCTTCCATGTCGGCGATGCCGCGCTGAAGGCGATGGTCAGCCGGGTGACCGAGGTGCTGCCACCCAACACCATCATCTGCCGCATCGCCGCCGACGAATTCGCAGCGCTGTCACGGGTGGCTGATGCCGATCAGGCGCGCACGCTGGCCGGGGTGCTGCACGACCGGCTGACCGCGTCGATCTACGCCGACCGCCATTGGGTGCGGCTGCGGCTGTCGGTCGGCGCCGCGGTGCAGGACGAGACGGTCAGCACGCTGGAGGACCTGAACGCCAAGGCCAAGCTCGCTTTGCAGGCGGTGCAGCACAATGGCGGCAACGCCATCTGCTTCTACACGCCGGAAATGGCGGCGGCGGCGACGCGGCGGATGATGCTGACCATGCATCTGACCCATGCGATCGAACGCAACGAGCTGCGCCTCGTCTACCAGCCCATCGTCGACAGGGCCGGCCGGGTCCGCTCGGCGGAGGCGCTGCTGCGCTGGGACCATCACGCGCTGGGGCCGGTGTCGCCGGGGGAGTTCATCCCGGTCGCCGAGGAAAGCGGCCTGATCGTGCCGATCACCGACTGGGTGCTGTCCACCGCCATCGCCCAGATGACGGCCTGGGAGGCGGAGGGCGTGCTGCCCGACCGCGTCTTCCTCAACATCTCCGGCCAGCAGTTCCTGCGCGGCAACCTGACCCTGCGCCTGGAGGAGTTGCTGGGCGAGCATCCGTCGCTGCGCAGCCATCTCGGGCTGGAGATCACCGAGCAGGCGGCGGTGCGCGACTTGAAGGTGGCGGTGCGGACGCTGGGCGAACTGGCCGCTCTCGGCATCCAGGCGGCCATCGACGATTTCGGCTCCGGCTATTCCTCGCTCAGCTATGTGCAGCAGCTGCCGGTGGCGAAGCTGAAGATCGACCGCGCCTTCGTCATCGACGTGCCGGAGAACCCGAAGAGCAACGCGCTGGTCCGGGCCGCCGTCGGCATGGCGCACGGCCTTGGCCTGACCACCGTGGCGGAAGGGGTGGAGACGGCGGAACAGCGCGATTTCCTGGTGTCGGTCGGCTGCGACATGATGCAGGGCTACCTGTTCGGCCGCCCGATGGCGCCCGAGGCGCTGGCCGACATGGTGCGCACGCAGGCCGCGCCGGCCATCGCCTGATCTCCCGGTCCGGTGCCGGGGCGATCCGTTGGGACGATCAAGCACTGAGCGATCCGGGCGAGGGGACGGTCACCCGCCCCTCACAGCTTTTCCGTCGGCTCCCATCCCTCCGGCGCCATCCGGAACCCGGCGAACTCGAAGGCCGGCGCCACGGTGCAGCTGACAAGCGACCAGCCCTCCGGCCCGTCGGCCAGACTGCGCGCCGCCTGCCAGGCTCCCACCGGCACCACCGCCTGCGGCCGCTCGCCGCCGGCGATGTCCATCCCTAGCCGGTGGCGTTCGACCGTTCCGCCCTCCTGATGAACCGACAGCTCCAGTGGCGCCCCGCCGTGCCAGAGCCAGATCTCGACGGCATCCACCGTGTGCCAGTGCGACCGCTGCCCGGCCTTCAGCAGGAAATAGATCGCCGTCACCGCCCCGCGCCCGCCGTCGCCCGGCGCACGGTAGGTCTCGGCGTAGAAGCCCCCCTCCGGATGCGGCTGCAACTCCAGCATTTCGATCAGCCGCTCGGCGGACAAGGCGTATTCAGGCATTGTCGGTATCGCTCACAGGGATGGTCAGGTCGAAGGACACCCGCGTGTCCTCATAGATCGCCGCCAGCGGCAGCGTCACCTCCAGCGCCGGGATCGCCAGCACGCCGTCGCGCCCGGACAGCAGCTCATGCGTCCAGCCGTCGCCGGCCCGGCGGAAGCTCTCGACCACCGCCACGCGCTGATGGATCAGCACATAGTGGGTCAGCGAGGGCAGGGTGCGGTAGGCGGCGCTTTTGGTGGTGTGGTCGTAGCTGGAGGTGCTGTCGGACAGAACCTCGACGATCAAGATCGGTTCGCGGGCCAGCCGGTCGCGGTCGTCCAGCTTGGCACAGGTGACGAAGACATCCGGATAGAACACCGACTCGTCGGCCCAGATGCGCATCGTCTCCTGGAACACCCGGCAGGGCGACCCGCGCAGCTCGCCGCGCAGGGCGGCATAGACGTTGCCGGCGATCTGGTTGTGGGCGACCGTTCCGCCGACCATGGCGACGATCTCGCCCTGGAGGAACTCGTGGCGGCCGTCCTGCCGCTCCTCCCAGGCGAGAAACTCGTCAAGCGTCATCCGGCGCTCTTTGCGCAGGGCCATGGCCGCCCTCCCGGTCGGTGAAAGGTCGCCCCGTCTTTCTACACCGACCGCGTCCGCGCCGCCATGCCCAGCCCCTCGCGCAGTTCCGGCAGCAGCATCGCCCCCAGCATGGCGATCACCGGCAGCACCGCATAGTCGCCCTGGGCCGCCGCGTCGATCAGCTCGCGGGCGCTGTGCAGCTCGATCCGCATGTCCTCCAGATCGCCCTGATCGGGTTCCGCCACCTTGCGGGCGCCCTTGGCGTGGAACATGTGGCAGGTGCTGCCCTTCGAGTTCGCCCCGACGACAAAGCCGCCCAGCGCCGTCCAGTCGTCGGCGGCATAGCCGGTTTCCTCCAGCAGTTCGCGTTTGGCGGCGGCCAGCGGATCCTCGCCGGGCTCGATGGCGCCGGCGGGGAAGGTCAGGCTGACGCGGCGCGGCCCGTGCTTGTAGGTGCGCAGCATCACGACCTTGCCGTCCTCGGTCTCCACATACATCAGGGCGAAGTCGGGCTGGTCGAGCTGGTAGAAATTATCCACCGTCCGCCCGTCCGGCAGCCGCACCGTCTCCGCCCGCACCTTCAGGTACGGGCTGGCGTCCAGCAGCTCACGGCTGCCGAGCACGTCCCAAGGCTTCTGTTCGCCCTGCTTCTGTTCGTCCTGCTTCCGGTCGTCGCTCATGCGGCGCTCCCGTAGGGCGGCTGGGTGTGGCCGGCGGGGGAGAGGGTGAAGATCTCGCAGCCGTCCTCGGTGATGCCGATCTGGTGCTCGAACTGCGCCGACAGCGAGCGGTCGCGGGTGACCGTGGTCCAGCCGTCGGACAGGATCTTCACCTCGGGACGGCCGGCGTTGATCATCGGCTCGACCGTGAAGACCATGCCGGGGCGCAGCTCCACGCCGGTGCCGGGCTTGCCGAAATGATCGACGTGCGGGGCGCCGTGGAACTCCCGCCCGATGCCGTGACCGCCGAAATCGCGCACGACCGAGCAGCGCGCCGCCTCCGCCATCGTCTGGATGGCATGGCCGATGTCGCCCAGATGGTTGCCGGGCTTGGCCTGGGCGATGCCGGCCATCATGCAGCGGTAGGTCAAATCGACCAGTTTGCGCGCCTTCACGCCGACCTTCTCACCGACGAAATACATGCGGCTGCTGTCGCCGTACCAGCCGTCCAGGATCACGGTGACGTCGATGTTGACGATGTCGCCCTCGACCAGCTTCTTGTCGTCGCTGGGGATGCCGTGGTTGACGACATGGTTGGGCGAGATGCAGCTGCAGGCCGGATAGCCCTGGTAGCCCAGCGTCGCCGGGATGCCGCCACGGTCGCGCTGGAACTCCTCGATCAGCGTGTCGAGTCTCCCCGTGCTGACGCCCGGCACCACGAAGGGCGCGATGTAGTCCAGCGTCTCGGCCGCCAGCCGGCAGGCCTTGCGCAGCGCCGCGAACTCTTCCGGACCGTGCAGAACGATCCGCCGTCCATCCTTGTCCATCAAACCGTCATCCGTCACGTAAATCCTCTGACCAACCTTCGGCCGCTGCGACCATCCGCAGGCAGCGCAACAAGCTATCACGCCACCCGTCTGAAAAAAGCCCCTGCATTCCACCCCTGCAATCGTAGGATTCGGCGGAATGGCTTGCTATATGTGGCGGGCCCTATCCCCATTGGACTACCAGACCTTTGGCGAAGCCCACCACCCGATATGTCTGCCAGGCTTGCGGCGCCTCCTTCCCCAAATGGGCGGGCAAGTGCGACGCCTGCGGCGAATGGAACAGCCTCGTCGAGGAGGCCGCGCCCGACAGCGCGCCCAAAGGGCTGGGCGCGGCCCGCGGCCGCCGCATCGACTTCGTCGGGCTGCACGGCTCCAGCGAGGCGCCGCCCCGACGCATGACCGGCATCGCCGAGTTCGACCGCGTCTGCGGCGGCGGGCTGGTCCCCGGCTCGGCCATCCTGATCGGCGGCGATCCCGGCATCGGCAAATCGACCCTGCTGCTCCAGGCGATGGCCCGGCTGTCGCAGGACCACCGCTGCGCCTATGTCTCGGGCGAGGAGGCGGTCGATCAGGTCCGTCTGCGCGCCCAGCGGCTGGGCTGCGCCACCGCCCCCGTCGATCTGGCCTCGGCCACCAGCGTGCGCGACATCGTCGCCTCGCTCGACGACGCCAAGGGTCCGGAGGTGATCGTCATCGATTCGATCCAGACCATGTACATGGACAATCTGGACAGCGCCCCCGGCACCGTCGCCCAGGTCCGCGCCAGCGCGCAGGAGCTGATCCGCGTCGCCAAGCGGCGCGGCGTCGTCCTGCTGCTGGTCGGCCATGTGACGAAGGAAGGCATGATCGCCGGTCCCCGCGTGCTGGAGCACATGGTGGACACGGTGCTCTATTTTGAAGGCGAGCGCGGCCACCAGTTCCGCATCCTGCGCGCGGTGAAGAACCGCTTCGGCCCGACCGACGAGATCGGCGTGTTCGAGATGGGCGACGCCGGGCTGGGCGAGGTCGCCAACCCGTCCGCCCTGTTCCTGGCCGAACGCCGCGGCGACGTGTCGGGGGCCGCCGTCTTCGCCGGGATGGAGGGCACCCGTCCCGTGCTGGTCGAGGTGCAGGCGCTGGTCGCCCCGTCGCCGCTCGGCACGCCGCGCCGCGCCGTGGTCGGCTGGGATTCGGCGCGCCTCGCTATGGTGCTGGCGGTGCTGGAGGCGCGCTGCGGCGTGCAGATCGGCGCCAACGACGTCTATCTGAGCGTGGCGGGCGGCCTGCGCATCACCGAACCGGCGGCCGATCTGGCGGTCGCCGCGGCGCTGGTGTCGTCGCTGACCGGGGAGCCGGTGCCGGCCGACACGGTGGTGTTCGGCGAACTCGGCCTGTCCGGCGAGGTCCGCGCCGTGAGCCAGACCGACACCCGGCTGAAGGAGGCGGCGAAGCTCGGCTTCTCCTCCGCCATCTTCCCGGCGCGGCGCGCCGGCAAGAAGGGCAGCCGCGGCGACAACGGCCTCAAGACCGTCGAACTCCAGCAGCTGGGCGAGCTGATGCCGCTGTTCCAGCCGCAGGGCTCCTCCGGCCGGCCGCCGTCCCGGCGCGGCCATGACGACAACGACACGCGCCGCTCGCGTGACGACGAATACATCTGACCGCAATTCCGCCTTCACTCGGCACATTCACCAATCGGCACCTCATCAATCCCTACAGGCAATCGGCACAGGGTCATGGACACTCTTCCCGTCAATCCGGTGGACATCGTCGTCTTCGCCGTGCTGCTCCTGGCCGCACTGCTCGCCTTCAGCCGCGGCCTCGTCGCCGAACTGGTGTCGGTTGCCGCCTGGGCCGGTGCGGCCATCGTCACGCTCTACGCGCTGCCCCATGTCCTGCCCTATGCGCAGATCTACATCCGCTTCGAGATGCTGGCCTACGCCGCCTCGGCGGTGGGCGTCTTCATCGTCGCGCTGATCGTGCTGTCGCTGCTGGGCCGCAGCCTGTCGCGCGGGGTGCAGGCCTCCGCCCTGTCGGCGCTGGACCGCACGCTGGGCTTTGCGTTCGGTCTGGTGAAGGGTGGGATCCTGGTTTCCATCGCCTACCTCTTCTTCCTGTGGCTGGTGCCGAACCAGGCCGAACAGCCGGTCTGGCTCCAGCAGGCGAAGACCCGGCCCTTCCTGGCGATGGGGGCGGAAACGCTCTACGCCTTCGTGCCGGAGAATTTGCGCAAGGAAGGTCTCGGCCAGATGGACATGGCGCGCGACCGTGCGCGTCAGGCGATGGAGGCCAAGCAGGCGCTCGACCGCCTGTCGACGCCGGTGCCCAGCCCCGCGAAGACCGGGGGTGCGCAGGCGCCCGATACCGGTTATAAGGACCGCGATCGCGCCGATCTTGAAAGGCTGATGCAGAACAACGCCCGCTGAGCTTGACCGCTCGGTTTTGGCGCGATTGACGTTTGTGGGACCGTGGTTTTTTCCGTTGCATGTGCTGACGCGCGCCGACGGCGCCTCTTGGACGAAGGACTTCTGGTGATGCTGACGACGCATCCGTTCGACGACGACAAGCTGCGCGAAGAGTGCGGCGTGTTCGGCATCTACGGCAACCCGCAGGCGGGCGCCATCACGGCGCTGGGCCTGCATGCCCTGCAGCACCGCGGGCAGGAGGCGGCGGGCATCGTCAGCTTCGACGGCGGCCGGTTCCACCTCCAGCACACGCTGGGCCTGGTCGGCGACCATTTCAGCTCCGAGGCGATCATCGCCAAGCTGAAGGGCGGCAGCGCCATCGGCCATGTGCGCTACGCCACCACCGGCGACACCTCGATCCGCAACGTCCAGCCGCTCTACGCCGACTTCGAGTTCGGCGGCTTCGCGCTGGCGCACAACGGCAACCTGACCAACGCCCAGGTGCTGCGCCGCCAGCTGGTCCGCCGCGGCTGCCTGTTCCAGTCCTCGACCGACACCGAGGTCATCGTCCACCTGATGGCGACCGCCCGCGGCGGTTCGCCGGTCGACCGGCTGATCGAGGCGGTGCGGCAGGTCGAGGGCGCCTTCTCCCTGGTGGCGCTGTCCTCCAAGGAGGTCATCGGCGTCCGTGACGCGCTTGGCGTCCGTCCGCTGGTGCTTGGCAAGCTCGGCGACACCTACATCCTGGCCAGCGAGACCTGTGCCTTCGACATCGTCGGCGCCGACTATGTCCGCGACGTCGAGCCGGGCGAGATGATCGTCATCGACGACAGCGGCGTCCACAGCCTGCGCCCGTTCCAGCCGCAGCAGCGCCGCCTGTGCATCTTCGAATACATCTACTTCGCCCGCCCCGACAGCGTGATGGAAGGCACCTCCGTCTATGAGGCGCGCCAGCGCATCGGCCGCGAGCTGGCCCGCGAGGCCGGCGTGCCCGCCGACGTGATCGTGCCGGTGCCGGACAGCGGCGTGCCCGCGGCGCTGGGCTATGCCCAGGAAGCCGGCGTGCCCTTCGACCTCGGCATCATCCGCAACCATTATGTCGGCCGTACCTTCATCGAGCCGACCGACCAGATCCGCCATCTCGGCGTGAAGCTGAAGCACAACGCCAACCGTGCGATGATCGAGGGCAAGCGCGTCGTGCTGGTGGACGACAGCATCGTCCGCGGCACCACGTCGAAGAAGATCGTCGAGATGGTGCGCGCCGCCGGGGCCAAGGAGGTGCACATGCGCATCTCCAGCCCGCCGACCTCGCACCCCTGCTTCTACGGCATCGACACGCCGGAGCAGAGCAAGCTGCTGGCCCACCGCATGACGGTGGAACAGATGCGCGAGTTCATCCAGGCCGACAGCCTCGCCTTCATCTCGCTCGACGGCCTCTACCGCGCGATGGGCGACGAGAAGCGCGACCCGGCCAAGCTCGGCTACTGCGACGCCTGCTTCACCGGCGATTACCCGATCCCGCTGACCGACGCGCTGGACCAGCCGCCGGTCGAGTCGAACGTCCCGGTTCGCGCCTGACCTCGAAAAACCCTCTCCCGTCCTGGGGGAGGGTTTTTCATATGTGAACGAACAATAATCCCAGGAAACGAGTCGTCCCCATGTCCCGTCTCTCCGGCCGCATCGCCCTCGTCACCGGCGCCTCGCGCGGCATCGGCGCCGCCGTCGCCAAGCGTTTCGCCGCCGAAGGCGCCCATCTGGTCCTGGTCGCCCGCACGGTCGGCGGGCTGGAGGAGACCGATGACGCCATCCAGAAGCTCTCCGGCCAGTCGGCGACGCTGGTGCCGATGGACCTGCGCGACTACGACAAGATCGACCAGCTCGGCCATGCGCTCTACCAGCGCTTCGGCAAGCTGGACGTGGTCGTCGGCAATGCCGGCGCGCTGGAGGCGCTGGGTCCGGTCGCCCAGTACGATCCGAAGCTGTGGTCACGGGTGATGGACCTGAACGTGACGGCGAACTACCGGCTGATCCGTTCGATGGATCCGCTGCTGCGCGCGTCGGGCACCGGCCGCGCCATCTTCGTGACGTCGGCCGCCGCCAAGGCGCCGCACCATTACTGGATGCCTTACGGCGCCAGCAAGGCGGCGCTGGAGATGATCGTGAAGACCTATGCGATGGAGGTCGCCGGCTCGACCCTGCGCGTCAACCTGCTCGACCCCGGCGTGGTGGCGAGCAAGCTGCGCACCCAGGCCTTCCCCGGCGAGGACCCGACCAAGGTCGCCCAGCCCGACGACGTGACCGAGCGTTTCGTGGAATTGGCCGAGGCCGGGTGCGAGCGCCACGGGGAGTTGGTTCAGGCGCAATAGCGACTGCCTAAATCCCCCTCTCCCCCCCCGGGGAGAGGGTCGGGGTGAGGGGGATGCACCTGCCGGATGTCTTCGGCTGCGCCGAACCCCCTCATCCTAACCTTCTCCCCAGGGGGGAGAAGGGATTTACCTTACCATCCCGCGCAGCCGATACAGCTCCTCCAGTGCCTGCTTCGGCGTCAAGCTGTCCGGATCGATCCCCGCCAGCGCCACCTCGACCGCCGACGGCCCGGCCGGTGCCGTCTCGACCTCCGCCACCACCTTCGCCGGCCGTTTCAGCGCCGCGCTGAACAGCGGCAGATCCTCGGCCAGCCGGTGGATCGTCGCGTTCTGGTCGCCCGATTCCAGCAGCTTCAGCACCTCGTCGGCCCGCCCGACCACCGCCGGCGGCAGCCCGGCCAGCTTGGCGACGTGGATGCCATAGCTGCGGTCCGCCGCCCCCGCCGTCACCTCGTGCAGGAACACCACGTCGCCCTGCCATTCCTTGATGCGCATGGTGTGGCAGGACAGCGCCGGCAGCTTCGACGCCAGCATCGTCAGCTCGTGATAGTGCGTCGCGAACAGCGCCCGGCAGCGATTCACGTCGTGCAGATGCTCCACACAGGCCCAGGCGATCGACAGCCCGTCGAAGGTCGCCGTCCCGCGCCCGATCTCGTCGAGGATCACCAGCGCCCGCGTGCCCGACTGGTTCAGGATCGCCGCCGTTTCCACCATCTCCACCATGAAGGTGGAGCGCCCGCGCGCCAGATCGTCGGCGGCGCCGACGCGGCTGTAGAGCCGGTCGACCACCCCGATATGGGCCTGTTCCGCCGGCACGAAGCCGCCCATCTGCGCCAGGATCGCGATCAGCGCGTTCTGCCGCAGGAAGGTCGATTTACCGGCCATGTTCGGACCGGTCAGCAGCCACAGCCGGTTGTCCGGCGCCAGGTCGCAATCGTTCGCCACGAACGGCCCGCCATGGGCGGCGTCCAGCACCGCCTCCACCACCGGATGCCGCCCGCCCTTGATCGAGAAGGCGAGGCTGTCGTCGACCAGCGGCCGGCTGTAGCGCCGCTCCTCCGCCAGTTCGGCCAGCGAGGTGGCGACGTCCAGCGCCGCCAGCGCATGGGCGGCTTGCGCGATGGCGTCGGCCTTGCCGGCGACCACCTCGACCAGCCCGGCGAACAGCTCCAGCTCCACCGCCAGCGCCCTGTCGGCGGCCTCCGAAATGCGGCGCTCCAGATCCGACAGCTCCACCGTGCCGAAGCGCACGGCGTTCGCCATGGTCTGGCGGTGCATGAACACTTCGCGCCCCTTATCCGACATCAGCTTGTCGGCATGGGCAGCGGTGACCTCGATGTGATAGCCCAGCACGTTGTTGTGCTTGACCTTCAGCGACGGCACCCCGGCGATATCCGCATATTTCGCCTGCAATCCGGCGATCAGCCGCCGGCTCTCGTCGCGCAGCGTCACCAGCTCGTCCAGCGCATAGCTGTAGTTGCGGGCGATGAAGCCGCCGTCGCGCGCCAGCAGCGGCAGCTCCGGCGCCAGCGCCTGGGTCAGCTGGTCGACCAGTTCCGAATGCGCGCCCAGCCGCTTGTCCAGCGCCGCCAGCCCGTCCGGCAGCGGCATGGATCCTGCCAGCAGTTCCCTGATCAGCCCGGCCTGCCGCAGCCCGTCGCGGATCGCCGCCAGATCGCGCGGGCCCCCCCGGCCCAGCGTCAGCCGCGACAGAGCGCGCTCCAGATCGGGGCAGCTCCGCAAGGCGCCGCGCAGCTCGCCGCGCAGCCGCTCGCCCGTAAGCGCGAATTCCACCATGTCGAGCCGGCGGCCGATTGCGGCCGGATCGGTCAGCGGCGAGGTCAGGTGGGCGCAGAGCAGCCGCGCCCCGGCTCCGGTCACCGTGCGGTCGATGGTGGCGAGCAGGCTGCCGCGCCGCTCCCCGCTCAACGTCCGCGTCAGTTCCAGGTTGCGCGCGGTGGAAGCGTCGATCTCCATCACCGCACCCGGCCCCAGCCGGCGCGGCGGCGACAGCCGGGGCACGCGCCCCTTCTGCGTCAACTCGACATAGCCGACCAGCGCACCGGCCGCCGCGACCTCCGCCCGCGTGAAGGTGCCGAAGGCGTCGAGCGTGCCGACGCCATACTGGCTCAGCAGCCGCTGCCTGCCGTTCTCACTGTCGAAACGCGGGGTGGGCTGGATGGTCAGTCGCGACTTCCATTCGCCCCACAGCTCGAACAGCTCCGGCGTCTGGCTCAGCTTTTCCGAGACCAGCACCTCCTGCGGGTCGAGACGCCCCAGCGCCGCACCAAGTCCGGTGCGCTCCACCGGCTGCACCACCAGCTCGCCGGTCGACATCTCCAGCCAGGCCAGCCCCAGCCCGCCGGCCGTCTCCGCCACCGCCGCCAGCCAATTGGAGGAGCGGGCGTCGAGCAGGCTGTCCTCGGTCAGGGTGCCGGGGGTGACGATGCGGATGACGCCGCGCTTCACCACCGATTTGCCCCCGCGCTTCTTCGCCTCGGCTGGGTCTTCCATCTGCTCGCAGATGGCGACGCGGAAGCCCTGGCGGATCAGGCGCTGCAGGTAATTCTCGTGGGAATGCACCGGCACGCCGCACATCGGGATGTCTTCGCCCAGATGCTGGCCGCGCTTGGTCAATGCGATGTCCAGCGCCGCCGCGGCATTGACCGCATCCCCGAAGAACATCTCGTAGAAGTCGCCCATCCGGTAGAACAGCAGGCAATCGGGATGCGCCTGCTTGATCTCCAGATACTGCGCCATCATCGGGGTGGCGTCGGGCGGGATGACGATTTCTGCGATGTCGGACACGGGAACCACGGAGCCTTGGATGGGTGTTGTTTCGGATGCGCACCCTATCACGGGATATGCAGCCGAGGGATAGAGGGCGAGAAAAAAACTATTTGAAATGCTGCCTGTAGCCGCTGCAATTCGCCTGATGACATTGAAGGACGGAATACGGGCATGCAGAGGTTCATGAGTGGCTCTGCGAACCTGTTGCAAAGAACACCAATATCGCTTATTTTTATTTTTACACTCTCTCCAAGCGTACACCCATTCGAAAGATTGCTATTTTTTGGATTTTTTAAACTTAACAAAACAACCTAGTGAAGAAAAATGATTTCTATAACTTTCAATCAAATAGAAGAATTTTACAAAAGTTCTCTAGAAAATTTCCGAACGAGAACATTTAACTACTTATCTAACTCAAATAAAGAGAAATTATCTGGAATTTCTTATCATGAATATTGCATTATTGTAGACAGGGTAATCGAAAAATCTGCGCCATTTGATCTGAGATCTGAGAGAGATTTGTTTCTTTTTTTATCATTTATATTTGAGTTTGGAGAAGATTTCGCTGCAGCGCCGGAAATGGATTGGTTGCGTTCCATTTTGCGCGACCCACTGCCGATGAAAATGGAGCGTATTTTCGACGCAGCTCTGCTGCGTTTCCGACCGCCCCCGTCCAATGTCAAAGTCAAAGGTATACAGGGGGGAATACATGCCAACTGAGAACAATGGAGATGCAGAGCGTGAGGAAAAGCTGAGGAAATGCATAGAAGAGTCTCTCAAATATTCTAACTCACAAATTTATTTACCTCCGATTTATAACCCACCTATCCTTTCTTGCGTGAGTGCCCAAACTCAGCAACAGAAAATTGTCGAAACAGCGAAAGAAAAAGTCGATAGCACCGACTGGGCGAAGATGAAGGAAAAGCCCCCTTATGGCGGGGCTGGAAAATGGAAATGCAATTTATTCGTGTATGATGCGTTGACCCAGGCTGGCGCAAAAGTGCCGCTTGAAACACGCTGGAGCATAAGCAACTTCGGATATGTCAGCTATCCACCGCTTGCAGGTCAATGGGGAGACCCGTCGCATACCATTCAGGGATGGGTGGTTGTCACAGATCCTCAACCGGGCGATGTCGCGGCAATCCCCTCGAATGCGGGCGGCGCGAGCGGGCATGTCGGGATAGTCTCCGGCGATGGGAAAACGATCAGCGCGACCGATAAGTCGGTGGTGGAAAATGACTGGGGCTTCCGCGACGACCAGAAGGGGACCGTCGTATTCAGGCGCTATGTTGGCCAATAGGGCCGTCGGGAGGCGGATTCGAATGTGGACGGTCGCGGTGGCGATTTCCGCAGCGGGTCTGACGTTGGTCTTTCTGTTTCACTTCCAATCGCGTCTCGAACCTGCGGCCATGCCGACCGTCACCAGCGAGAGAACTATGAAAGAACTTCGGACTACCATACGAGGCATCGAAGTCAGAATCGTCGATCTTACCTCTCCCGATGAGTTAGCCCGGTATGAGGAGTTTCGAACGATCCATGCGCAA
The DNA here is from genome assembly GCF_003116035.1 of Azospirillum sp. TSH64. Classification (GTDB taxonomy): domain Bacteria; phylum Pseudomonadota; class Alphaproteobacteria; order Azospirillales; family Azospirillaceae; genus Azospirillum. Next base: position 5,408,621 of record NZ_LGQW01000015.1, on the reverse strand, counting down.
CCCAGGCTCTATCTGGCCGAAACACTGGCCCTGTTGGAGGATCCCTTTGTCAGCGATCTTCAAAAGGAAATTGCCGGCTATGCCATGCAAGGGCTGGACGACGCGGGTTTCCTGGGGCTTGCATGGCGCCTTCTCGAACTTTGCCGCGCCGGTCGGATCAGTTCCGACCTTTTCCAAACCATCGTCTTTGCCCCTGATCACTGGAATGACCTGTGGCTTCGGCGTGGCCGCGACCCGGCGGCAGTGAAATATCTTCAGGAGGTGTCGCACAGTCAGAAGGTCGACGCCGACACCCGGGCTTATGTTGCCAAGCATCTGCTCGGCGGCTGACTGTCCGGCCTATGTTACGACCCCTGCATGTGGTCGGGCGGCTGCGATTCCGGGTGCGTCCCCGTTGCGGTTGACGGCTGCTCGCTGTCGGTCGCTAAATTGGGTGGGGCCTCGCGAAACCACGGCGACGGTCCTGAAATGATCGGACCAACCTCCGACCACAAAAATAGGGAGACGGCCATCATGACGCAATCGACCGGGCAGACCGTGCCCGCCGCCACCTCTTCCGAGGTGCGGGAGGTCGTTGCCCTCTTCGCCACCCGCGCCGCGTTCGACCGCGCGGTGGAGGCCCTGCTGGCGGCGGATTTCGACCGCGCCGACCTGTCGGTGCTGGCCAGCCACACCTCGCTGGAGGCCGCCGATCCGAAATACCGGCCGCGCGACGAGGCGCTGACCGGTCTGGTGGGCGAGCTGAAATACGCCTTCCCCCTGACCACCGCCGGCCTGATCGCCATCGTCGGCGGCCCCATCGAGGCGGCGCTGGCGGCGCTGGTCGCGGCCGGCGTCGGCGGCGTGGCGATCAAGGATTATCTGGACGAGCTGACCAGCCATCCCAAGCCCGACGAGTTCTCCCGCGCGCTGGAGGCCGGCGGCATCATCCTGTGGGTGCGGGTGGAGACGGCGGAGCGCGAGGCCCAGGCCTCCGCCCTGCTGGATCGCGAGGGCGGCGGCAACGTGCATGTGAGCGTCCGCGACGCGTGACGGAAACGGCAGGGTCGGGCAGGGGATAAGGAGGCTGCGTCAGGCAGGCGGCGTCAGGCGGTCAGGTTCATCACGGCGCCGCGCTTGGCATCCTGCCCGGTCAGCTTCCGCTTCAGCTCCTCGGCGATTTCCTTCTCGACCGCCTCCCGCTTCTCCGACGGCATCGATTTGAGGTCGTCCTCGGTCATCTTGTGCCGGGCGAGCCAGTCGTCGCGGATCCGCTCGGCCGGGGTCTTCTTCGATTCCTTCAGGAAGGCGTTGACCGCGTCGGTGTCGGTGGTGGGCCCGGCACTGCTGCCCCAGCCCTTGCGCTCGGCCGCCGTCTGCGACTGGGTGTAGAGGGAGTTCGAATAGCCGCTGTAGCCGTTGACTTGCATCGCGGTGGTCCCGCTGTCGGTTGCGCCGCCGCCGGACAGCACCTGCCGGCAGTGCGGTGCGCGATGCAATTTCAACGCCGAACGGGAAGTCTTTCCGTTCCAGGGGCTTGAGGCGCCCGCCAGGGTGGCGGAGCCTGCCGCCGGGCAAGGTTTGCCGGCCAGTTCCTGCCGGCTCCGGCCTGCGCGGACCCTTCACCTCACGCCGCGGCGGCCTGCCGGCGCTTCGGGGCGTCGACCATCCGCAGCCCGTGTGCCCGGTACTGCGCCTGGACGATGGACGCCCATCCCATGCGGATCAGCGTCAGCTTCACCCCGTCCGACAGGTCGTCGCCGGTGACGAGGTCGGTCACCTGCCACATCAGCGTGTCGTCCACCGAGCGCGGGAACATCGCCGCCACCCGCAGCAGCCGCGCCATCAGCGCCGCCACCGTCTGCCGTCCCAGCCCGCGTTCGGCCAGCGCCAGCGCGTCGTTCAGCGCCGCCAGCTCCCGCCGTCCCTTCAGCGACGTCTCCGCCGCGCGTCCCGTGCTCGTCCGGCCGGTCATGGCCCGTCTCCCGCATTACGCTCCACACGGGACCAGTTTGACGACGCGATGGCGGTGCCGCTGTGACGGCGGTCACAACCGGCGGCATCAGCGGCGCCGGTGGCGCTTTTTTCAGTGCGGGCGTTCGTGCCCGCCGATCCGGCGCCGAGGGTCGGGAACGCGGTCGCTTCCCCACACTCCTGACGCCGGGGCCGCACCCGTCGGCGTTTCGGTGGCATTTTCCGGAAACTGGCGGCAGTCCGCACCGCCAGCCCGAGGGGCGGCATCGAGTGAAATCCGGATCAATCCCCTGATCGGGCCCCTGATCGGGCCCCTGATCTGGATTCCCTCGTCCCATCACTTCAATCGGCGCGAGGACTCCCGATTTCGCCGGCCGCGAACGGATTATTTGTCCACGCCGAAATCGAAGTAGCTGTCCATGGCGCCGGCAGCGAAACCGATCGCGCGGACTTGGCTGTTGTAGAAGATCATCGCGTATTCGCCCTCGTTCAGGGGAGCGTTCACCGCCACCGCGTAGAGGATGGAGCCTTTCGGGGCCTTCGATTGATCCGGCATCTTCTCGACCGAGGTCGGAACGACGCGGTCCTTGTTCACGCCGGTCGAGTAGCTCATATAGCCGCCGCCGACGATGACCTCGCGGGTTCCGTTGTCGCGCACGGCGAAATTGGCCAGCGTGAAGTAGCTCTCGGGCTGGGCATTGCTGGGAACGGCGATCACGAACATCGGCTGCTTGCCGGTCAGGCGCAGCGTCGCGCGAACGCCTCTCAGCACCGCATATTGTCCGACACCACCAAAACCCAAGGCCCGCACGGCCGTCCGCAACTGCGGCGTGAGGTACTGCATCGATTTTTGCTGGCCGTTGTCGATCAGGATGACTTCTTCGGGGTTGACGGTGTTCCTTAACTTGATGGCGGAGAAATTGATTTTCACCGGCGCTTGCGCGGCCGGGGTGGAATCGAGCGTGGTGTTGGCACGATTCTGATTGCAGGCCGAAAGGCCAACGACGAGAGCCAAGGAAAGCAGGGAGTTCTGCAAAAATTTCAGAGACATGCCATTCATCTTCCAATGACTCCGCAAAGTTGAGGAAAAGCGTCAGAACTGGAAAATCGATACGTAAATTGCGGGAACCTTCTCGTGCGCAGCGAATTTTCTTACTAAAAAAGGGGGTATTGGTCCAGTGAAATCCTCCCCTAAAGCGATAGGCACCGTTAGGCGACAGCCAATGGATGATCGTCCTTGCAGTGAGGCCGTCGCCGCGGTCGGCGCGCAACTTCTGCGGTCCGGTCGCCGCGCGGATCGGTCGGGCCGCGCCCTGCGCCGGGATTCGATCCTGGACGCGCTACCTGATCGTGCTACCTGATGGCTTTAACGCTATAGTGCGAACGGTGCGGCCCGTCCGGACCGCGCGAACGCCGAGGTTTTTCCTGACCGATGCTGTCCTCCCGCTCCAAGACGCCGGCCCCGCCAGAGTCGCCCGCGCCCGCCATCCCCAACAAGCGCGCCATCATCTCCCGCCGCAAGCTGTCGGGGGAGCTTGAGGATCTGGTCGCCGAGCACGGCACCGGCGACAAGCTGCGCCCGGCGCTGATCGCCTGCCTGCGCAAGTCGCTGGCCGAGGGCAGGGCGGAGGTGCGGCGGCGCTTCGATGCCGGCGGATCGGGCGAGCAGTGCGTGCGGGAGAACTGCTACCTCGCCGACCGCGTGGTCGGCACGCTGGCCGACTTCACCGTCCGCTTCATCTTCCCCACCGCCAACCCGACGTCGGGCGAGGTGTTCGACGTGGTGGCCACCGGCGGCTACGGCCGCGGCGAGCTGGCGCCCTTCTCCGACATCGACCTGCTGTTCCTGCTGCCCTACAAGCGCACGCCGCGGGTGGAGCAGGTGGTCGAATACATGCTCTACATCCTGTGGGATCTCGGGCTGAAGGTCGGCCATGCCGTGCGCAGCATCGACGAGTGCATCCGCCAGTCCAAGGCCGACGTCACCATCCGCACGGCGATCCTCGAATCCCGCTATCTCTGGGGGCCGGGCAAGCTGTTCGCCGAGCTGCGCAAGCGCTACGACAAGGAGGTCGTCGCAGGATCCGGTCCCGAATTCGTCGAGGCCAAGCTGGCCGAGCGCGACAACCGCCACCTGAAGATGGGCGACAGCCGCTATGTGCTGGAACCCAACCTGAAGGACGGCAAGGGCGGTTTGCGCGATCTCCAGACCCTGTTCTGGATCGCCAAGTATCTCTACCGGGTCGAGGGGGTGGACGAGCTGGTCGGCAAGCATGTGCTGACGCCGGAGGAGGCGCAGCGCTTCGCCAAGGCGCAGAACTTCCTGTGGACCGCGCGCTGCCACCTGCATTACCTGACCGGCCGTCTGGAAGACCGCCTGACCTTCGACGTCCAGACCAGCATCGGTGCCGCCATGGGCTACACCGACCATGCCGGCACCAAGGGCGTCGAGCGCTTCATGAAGCATTACTTCCTGGTCGCCAAGGATGTCGGCGACCTGACGCGCATCTTCTGCGCCGCACTCGAAGCGGAATCGAAGCGCCCGCCCAAGTTCAACCTGCTGCGCCTGGCCTCGGTCGCAAGGCGCAAGGACGTGGACGGCTTCATCGTCGACGGCGAGCGGCTGAACGCCCGCAGCGACAAGCAGTTCAAGGAGCAGCCGATCGACATGATCCGGCTGTTCCACACCGCGCAGATGAACGACATCGACATCCACCCGGCCGCACTCCGGTCGATCACCCGGTCGTTGTCGGCCATCGGCCCGAAGCTGCGCAACGATCCGGATGCCAACCGGCTCTTCCTCGACATCCTGACCGGGCCGAAGGATCCGGAGATCACGCTGCGCCGGATGAACGAGGCCGGGGTGATGGCCCGCTTCATCCCCGACTTCGGCCGGGTCGTCGCGCAGATGCAGTATGACATGTACCATGTCTATACGGTCGACGAGCACACGCTGTTCGCTCTCGGCATCCTGCACAAGATCGCGTCCGGCGATCATGCCGACGAGCTGCCGCTGTCCACCGAGGTGATCCACAAGGTGGTGTCGAAGCGGGCGCTCTATGTCGCCGTGCTGCTGCACGACATCGCCAAGGGCCGCGGCGGCGACCATTCGGTGCTGGGCGCCCGCGTCGCCGAGAAGCTCTGCCCGCGCCTGGGATTGACGGCGGAGGAGACGGAGACGGTGGCGTGGCTGGTGCGCTGGCACCTCGCCATGTCGCACACCGCCTTCAAGCGCGACCTGGAGGACGACAAGACCGTCCGTGACTTCGTGGCGCTGGTCCAGTCGCCGGAGCGCCTGCGCCTGCTGCTGGTGCTGACGGTCGCCGACATCCGCGCGGTGGGCCCGCAGCGCTGGAACAACTGGAAGGCCACGCTTCTCCGCGAACTCTACAACCGCTCCGAAGAGCTGATGTCCGGCGGCATGACGGTGGAGGGCCGCGGCCGGCGCATCCAGGCCGCCCAGGCTGCCCTGCGTGCCGAGCTGACCGACTTCGACGAGGCGGCGTTCGAGCATCACAAGGGGCTGGGCTATCCCGGCTACTGGCTGGCCTTCGACACCGACACGCTGGCCCATCAGGCCCGCATCGTCCGCGAGGCGGAGCGGGCGCAGCGGCCGCTGACGGTGGAGACCCGCGTCGACCGCGGACGGGCGGTGACGGAGGTGACGATCTACGCCACCGACCACAGCGGCCTGTTTTCCCGCCTCGCCGGGGCGCTGGCCGCCTGCGGCGCCGACATCGTCGATGCCCGCATCTTCACCATGACCAACGGCATGGCGCTCGACGTCTTCTCGGTGCAGGACGCCGCCGGCGGCGGCGCCTTCGAGAGCGGCGACAAGCTCGCCAAGCTGTCGGTGATGATCGAGAAGGTGCTGTCGGGCCAGTTGAAGCCGCTGAACGAGCTGTCGACCCGCCGCACGCCCCATGCCAGCCGCACCCGTGTCTTCCATGTGCCGCCGCGCGTGCTGATCGACAACAACGCCTCGACCACCCACACGGTGATCGAGGTGAACGGCCGCGACCGTCCCGGCCTGCTCTACGACCTGACCCGTGCCCTGTCGAACCTGACCCTGCAGATCAGCTCGGCCAAGGTCTCGACCTTCGGCGAGAAGGCCATCGACGTCTTCTATGTGAAGGACGTCTTCGGCCTGAAGGTGACGCATGACGGCAAGCTGTCCAAGATCAAGGAACGGCTGCTGAGCGCACTCGACGACCCCACCGGCGACGCTCCCCCGCCCGCGACGGTGAAGCGCACGCGGACGAAGGTGACGGGGGCGTAAAACACACCCTCTCCCTCGGAGCGGTAACCCTCTCCCCCCCGGGGAGAGGGCTGGGTGAGGGGAAGCCACATGCCGAACCTCCCCCGAAGTCCCGCCGCGCACCCCCCTCACCCTGACCCTCTCCCTGGGGGGAGAGGGGACGGACCCCCGGAAACAGCCGTCTACGGCGCCATGAACACGCTGGCGTGCTTGCCGGCTTCGCCGCTGCCCAGATCCTTGGCGATCACCGCCACGTCGGTCGACCCGGACTTCACCGCCGCCGCCGGCACCTTCACGAACACCCGGAAGGTCGCCACCGAATCCGCCTCCGCGGTCAGCGTCAGGCTGCCGCCGCTGCCGGCCGCTTCATAGCCGGCCACCGACAGATGCGCATCGCGCAAGCCCTCGAAACTCACCGCATAGCTGCGGGCGATGTGCGTCTTGTTCAGCACCTTGATGGTATAGGCGTTCTGCACCGACCCGTCCGACAGCATGACGAACAGCGGCGCCCGGTCGCGCAGCACGCTGACGTCCAGCGTCGGCCGCAGCATCAGCGCGATGCCCATGGCGCACAGCACGATCAGCATGATCAGCGAGTAGATCACCGTGCGCGGCCGCACCAGCTTCACCCGCTCCGGCTTGCCGTCGATCTTGGCGATCTGGTTCGACTGGGTGTCGAAGCGCACGAGATCGATGGGCCGGCCGATCTGCCGCATCACGTCGTTGCAGGCATCGACGCACAGGCCGCAGCCGATGCAGGAGATCTGCTGTCCCTCGCGGATGTCGGTGCCGGTCGGGCAGACATGGACGCACTGCTTGCAGTCGATGCAGTCGCCCAGGCCCGCCGCCTGCCGGTCGTCCCAGCTCTGCGACTTGCGCAGCGGCGCCCGGCCTTCGCCGCGCCAGTCCTCATAGGTGACGAGGAAGGTGTCCTCGTCCACCATCGCCGACTGGAAGCTGCGCCACGGGCAGACATAGATGCAGATCTGCTCGCGCGCCCAGCCGGCGAAGAAATATGTCGTGAAGCTGAACAGCGCGATGAAGGTCGCCACCCCGCTGGTGATCTGCCCGTGCAGCAGCTCGCCCATCAGCGTCGGCGCGTCGTTGAAATAGAACACCCAGGCGCCGCCGGTCAGCAGCGAGATGCCGACCCACGCCGCATGCTTGGCGGTCTTGCGCGCCAGCTTGGCCCCGGTCATCGGCGCCTTGTCCAGCCGGATGCGGGTGGTGCGCGGGCCTTCGATCTTGCGCTCCACCCACATGAACAGGTCGGTCCACACCGTCTGCGGGCAGGCATAGCCGCACCAGATGCGCCCGGCCAGCGTGGTGGCGAAGAAGATGCCGAAGGCGCCGAGGATCAGGAGGCCTGTCAGGTAATAGACCTCCTGCGGCCAGATCTCGATCCACAGGAAATAGGCGCGGCGCCCGACCATGTCGATCAGCACCGCCTGGTCCGGGATGCCCGGCCCGCGTTCCCAGCGCAGCCAGGGCGTGATGTAGTAGACCGCCAGCAGGACGATCAGCACCGCCCATTTCAGCTGCCGGAAGCGGCCCTTCACGTCGGCGGCATAGACCTTGGGCCGGTTGATGAACCAGTGGCGTCCCGGCTCCTCATGCGGCTCGGCATGGGAGGACGCGGCCGGTTTGCCGGCAGGGTCCGGGCGGCGGGTGAGGGTGGTGTCTTCTTGGCGAAGGGACATGGCATCTTTCCTCGGCCGTCAGCGGCACGGGTGGCGTCAGCGTCGTCCCTTCTCCATAAGACTTCCGTGATGGAGCCGCATTGCGCAATGTCAATCCGGCCCGCTTAATCTGGCGAACGCCCGCTTGAACCCGACGCATCGGCGATGCCGGCAAGATCGACACGGATTTCACGGATTAAAAACGGATTTCACGGAACCTCCCCGGTTCAGCGCGCTCCATATCCGGACATTCCCTCCCAAGGAGCGGCCCGATCCGTGTAATCCGTGTCAAAATCCGTGTGAATCGTTGCCCGCGGCGACACGGCTCTGCGGTCGGGCGACCGCCCTTCCGCCTCACACCGTCTGCCCGCGCAGCTCCGCCAGCCCGTCGTGATAGGCGCGGTCGAACAGCGCTTCCAGCCGGGCGTCGGTGCCGCGCAGGCCGGCGACCACCGCATGGGCCCATTCAAAATACTCGACCTTGCGCGACAGCGGCCAGTCGGCGGGCGGGCTGTGCGCCATGGAGCGCAGGTTCGACACCTTGTCGGCGAGCTTCACCAGCTTGGCGCGGGTCGAGGCCTTGGGGGCGGCGTCGATCTGGTGCTGCTTGCGCTCGGCCTTCGACATGCGCTTGTCGTCGGTGGTCTCGGCGACGACCTGCACCACCTCGGTGCCGAACAGCTGCTCGATCTCCTCATAGCTGGCGTCGGTGTCCTCCAGCGTGTCGTGCAGCAGCGCCGCAATCACCACGACGGAATCCTTGCCCGCCGTCGCCTCCGCCACCAGCAGGGCGACCTCCGACAGATGGTTGACGTAGGGCTCGGCGCGCACGCCCTTGCGGCGCTGGTCGATGTGCTTGTGCGCGGCGAAATCCAGCGCGCGGGCGAAATCGAGGAGGGGAGCGCCTGGCAAGGAGGAATTTGGCAATGAGGCGTTTGGCAAGGTCATGCTGTTCTCTCGGCTGGGGCATTGCTTTACTCTCCGCCCCGGGAACTCCCGATGCCGAAGGACCGCGCCCATGTTCACGTCATTCTTCTTCGATCTGCGCAAGGCCGGCGTGCCCGTCTCGCTGACGGAGTACCTGACGCTCATGGAGGCCATGAAGCAGGGCACCGCGTCCTTCCGCGTCGAGGATTTCTATTATCTCAGTCGTGCATGCTTGGTTAAGGACGAACGCAACCTCGACCGCTTCGACCGCGTCTTCGGCGCCACCTTCAAGGGCCTGACCGACGACACCCCGGCCGCCGACGAGGTCCCCGTCACCGACCTGCCGGAGGAGTGGCTGCGCAAGCTGGCCGAACGCTTCCTGACCGACGAGGAGAAGGCGCAGGTCGCAGCACTCGGCGGCTGGGACAAGTTGATGGAGACGCTGGCCCAGCGTCTGGCCGAGCAGAAGGGCCGGCACCAGGGCGGATCGAAATGGATCGGCACCGCCGGCACCTCACCCTTCGGCGCCTACGGCTACAATCCGGAGGGCGTGCGCATCGGCCAGCACGAGAGCCGCCACCGCCGCGCCGTCAAGGTGTGGGACCGCCGCGAGTTCAGGAATCTCGACGACCGGGTGGAGATCGGCACCCGCAACATCAAGGTGGCGCTGCGCCGCCTGCGCAAGTTCGCCCGCAGCGGGGCGGCCAGCGAGCTGGACCTGCCCGGCACCATCCGCGCCACCGCCAACAACGCCGGCTGGCTCGACCTGAAGATGGTCCCGGAGCGGCACAACACGATCAAGGTGCTGCTGTTCCTCGACATCGGCGGTTCGATGGACGACCACATCCGCCTCGTGGAGGAGCTGTTCTCCGCCGCCCGCAGCGAGTTCAAGCATCTGGAGCACTTCTACTTCCACAACTGCGTCTATGAGGGCGTCTGGCGCGACAACGCCCGCCGCCACACCGAGCGCCTGTCCACCTGGGACGTGCTGCACACCTATCCCGCCGACTACAAGCTGGTCTTCGTCGGCGACGCCGCCATGAGCCCCTACGAGATCGTCTATCCCGGCGGCAGCGTCGAGCATTGGAACGAGGAGGCCGGACAGGTGTGGATGCAGCGCCTGCTGTCGGTCTACGCCAAGGCGGTATGGCTGAACCCGACCGCGCCGCAATATTGGGACTACTCGGAAAGCACCCGCCTGCTCCAGCGCCTGATGGGAGGACGCATGTTCCCACTGACGCTGGAGGGGCTGGACGGGGCTATGCGGGAGTTGGGGAGGTGAGAGGGAATCTCCAATAGATTAGAACAACTTTTTCTGCTCTTCTCCTTGGCTTATATCCGGTGCGCTCTTGCCGCTTTGGGGCATGGCCATTCCCATTTGTTCCTGCTCCTTAGTGTCGCTGCTTTCATTTTTTTCTATCTCTTGGGGTGGGGTTAATAGATATTTTCTCCCTATTTCGACGAAATCCGCGAAAATTCCGATAATAGACTTCGCGTCTTTGCTTAGCTCTAAAAGAGCTTTGGGTTCAGATCCGAAGGCTTTGTTGTCGAGCTCTCTTGCTACACTGAATAGCATTGCGGCGTTCTGTTCTCTGGAAAATGTCTCGGCAATTATTTCTGCCCTTATTCCTTCAAAAATTCCATGTATGCCATCCCTTGCTTGCTTTGCTATGACTCTGCCATTCTCTACGCCACGAGATATAATATTCAATACCGTCTCTATACTTTTTTGCGTGCGAGCGTCTCCCGCATCTCCATAAGTCACACCTTTAAGGATAGAGTTGTAACGAACGTGATGGTCCTCATAGATTACTCTTTCTAATGCTGAATCTAGTGCAATGCATCCGATAGCAGCTGACAAGAATGCACAGCGTATAGCCTGCTCTCTATGATGAGGTCTTGTTTCCGCACGTTCAGAAAAAAAACGGAAAGAAGACATCGCTTTATTAAAAGCGGGAAATCCATGAAGGCTTGCTAAGGACGATTTAGCGTCAGAGATACGTTTTAGCCAATCTCCATCCTGCTTGTGAGACTGATAAGTCTGAATGTTTTCGATGAATTGTTCAAGGGTAAGCCGACCTTTTGTCTCAATTCCCCTCTCAAGTTTTTCGAGAAAACCCTTATTTAGTATGGAAACTTTTTGTTGTTGTGCGAATTGGACAACTTTTGGATTGCAGTCGGTTGTGGCAACAATAGCCCGATCACACCCAAGAGCTATCTGCATGCCCTTGGTCCACAATATTCTCTCAAAAGCCTTTGGAGACTTTTTGTCTTTAGCATCAACTATGATCTTTGTACGGACGCTTGCTGATTGCCGACTATAAAGCCATACATCAATGTCCGTAACTTCTTCTTCATCATAACGGTAAGAAACGCTACGAAGAGCAAAGAAACCCTGTCGCGAGAAATAGGCGCGGACCAGCTCTTCGAGATCACTTCCTTTCCTTATAGCCATTTTACCCTTCACTCCTTAGCCGGTCGAGCGCCTCTGCTACGAATTTTTTATCATTTGCAGTATTCTTTGGTCTGATAGACGTTCTCACGTCATGTGGACCTCTAAACCCACTTGCTGCCACTCCACCCAATAAAAGTGCTCCCTGTGCTGCGCCTGTTCCCCGAATAATTGATAGAGCTAGTTCACCAACATCTTTCTTAAGAAGCTTCATGGTGTACCGATCGTTGCTGCGCTTAGTAACCTTTACCACTTGCCGCGCTTCAAGTTCGTGATAATCTTCCCCTATAGCCTTTACACCATTTTTCCCGATTTCTCTTCCATCAATTAGTGCGCTTAGCAGAGCGTCAGGCATCGTGATGGAGCCACGCAAATATGTGCTTCGAGTCCTTCCGTATGTTAGAGATGCCAAGAGAGCTTTTGCATCGTCTATTGGATCCTCTTCAAACGGTCTACCAAATCTTTGAAAGTCGTTGGGGGAAGTTATATATCCTACAGATTCATCGCTATTGCTAACTTCAAGACGATCAAAAAATCCAACGCTAAGCAACCTTCTAAAAAGATCTGCTCCAATTACGTCTTCCACGGTAGACTCATGCAGCGCACCTTCCTTCGCTAACCTTTCCTGTATCTCGCTTAATGTGGCAGCATCTGATTTAGGAAGCCCTTGAATTATCAAGTATGTTTTACGTGCATAACTGCCATCTCTAAAAGTATTTGAATTAAAAAGGATAGATTTATCTCGATCTTTTTCTTCATCGATAATTGCGCTTAATTTGCAAAGATCCACTAAGTTACTTAAGCTATCCTTTCTTATCTTAAAAGAATCTCCGATGTATTCTTCTGCTTCTATTCTTGCAACTGGTCGCTCAGAGACTTTGTTTGATAACTCTAAGACTGCCTCTTCATCAGTGGTTGGGGATGAGCTTGCAAAAATTTCAGCAGTAACTTCTAATACAGCGGTGCTGTTAGCACCAAGAACGCAAACAGAGCCATCACCTGATACATCGATTCGGCCCATGTCCTTTAGAATTTTGAGACCAGTTTCACGTGTTGATCGGTCAATTCCATTTAACTGACATGCTCTCAGCACTGCATCTTTATTGATGGTCGGTGAGATCGCATCCGGCATATTCCTTCTAATTAGATTGTAAAGGCGCCCGATTTTTCCGGAATAGGATATATTTTCTAAGCGAGCCGCCCCCTCACCCGTTACAAGATCGAGGCTTTTAGATTGAGACAGAATCCAGGCGCCTTTGGTTTTCTTATCCATTTCTGCACACACGTATACCATTAGTGGATGATCGCCATAGAGTAACGGCGTATATGGCGTTGTCAATCCGCCTGCAATCTCGCATATGATCGTCGATAGGATGACTGTATCAACCTTGTGCCTGTGCCCGAAAATATGCTGCCCGCGACTTCTCCATGCCCGCATCACAGCGTCGCCGCGCATCTCACCCAGTGGAAGGCAGAATCAAACCAAAATATGAAAATTATCCTATCATAATCCGCAAAACGCCGCTGAAATAGGAGCGTCCACCCACCGCCCCCAGGAGACGCCCCATGCCCGACTGCCTGTCCCCCACCGCCCACCCCGCCGACCGCTTCCCCCGCTGGGCCGAGGAGCCGCCGGTTCCGCCCGAAGGCTCGCTCGTCCCCGGTTCGCGCTTCCACGAGGAACAGTGGGTGATGGCCGCCGGCATGCTGGCGCGCGGCGCGTCCTTCCAGCAGGTCGCCCGCGCCATGGGGTGCAGCCGCACCACGCTGTGGCGGGCCTATTACGGCTCGCAGGCCTTCCGCCATCGCGTCTGGTGGGAGCGGCAGGCGCTGAACCGGGAGTCGGAGCTTCGGCTCGGCTCGCTGCGCGCCCTGGTGACCGAGCAGATCGAGCGGCTGGTCTCCGCCGGCGATCCCTCCACCGTGCGCTGGCTGGCCGAGCGGCTCGGCCTGTTCAGGGACTTCGACGATCTTGCTGCCCGGCAGACCGCCGACAAGCAAGCGGCCGACAAGCAGGCCGCCGCCCGGCAGGACCAGTCGGCGCCCCCGGCCACTGCCGCTGAAGTCGCCGCCCCGCTCCCCGGTCTCGACGACGACAGCATCCCCGGCGCGATCCGCGAGCATACCCCGCCCGACCCCAAGGTGATCGCCGCCATCGTCGCCCGTCCGGAGGCGGAAGGGCCGAAGGGGGCCTATCCCTGGACCTTCAACCCCGACGATCCCTATCCCAATCTCGGCTCGGCCCTGGAGCGCCAGGGCGGGGCAGGGGCGTTTCCCCGCCGCCGCTGAGCGGATGCGACAGTGGAACGCCGCCCGGAAAGCGGTTCACGGCGTTTCACACGTTCCATCCGCCCCAAACCGCAACCCCAGACCGCCGGCTCACACCGCCGCCTGTTCGATCAGCCGGTTCGCCAGCGTCACCTTCTGCGCCAGCGTGGTCGCCAGGATGCGGTGCAGGACCAGCGCCAGTTCCGGATCCTCGCGCTCCAGCCGGGCGAGCGTCGCCGCGGTCAGCCGGTGGATGGTGGCGGGGGTTTCCACCACCACGTCGGCGCCGCGGGTCTGGCCAAGCAACAGGGCGATCTCGCCCACCACCGCCCCGGCGGTCATGGTGCGCAGGCGCAGGCTGCGGCCGTCGGGCAGGGCGATCTGCACCTTCACCCGGCCGCGCCCGATGATGAAGACGTCGCTGGCCGCCTCGCCGGCGCGGATCAGCACCTCGTCCGGCTCCAGATGCAGGGTGTCCAGCGCCGCCACCGCATCGGCCAGCCGCGGGTGCGGCCCGGTCATCGCCTCCAGATGGCGCAGCAGCGGCGCGTCGGCTCCGCCGCCATCCGCGCTACTCTGGGCCAGCAGCGCCTCCTCGCAGGATTCCAGCGCATGGTCGAGGTCGGGGGCGCGGCGCAGCACCGGGTCGCGGTCGGGATCCAGGCCGCAGCTGCGGAAGGCGTCCTCCACCGCGTCGGGCAGGGCGCTCAGCACCAGCGTGGCGCCGGCCGCCCCGATCAGGTTGCGGATGCGGCGGAACACCCCGGCGGCGGCCGAATCCATGCCCTTGATGTGGCGGAAGTCGATGATCAGGAAGCGCAGAGGCTGCGCACCGGCCTGTCCGCCCATCTGCCCGCCCGCCCGCTCCAGCCGGTCGCGCACCGGCCCGACGATCTGCTCGGCGGTGCCGAAGAACAGATAGCCCTGCAACTGCATCGCCTCGATGGCCGCACCGGCGCCGGTCAGATGCAGGCTGGCCGCCGGGCTGCGGTCGACCCGGCTGCGCAGCTCCGCCCCGCTGTGCCGGCCGCGGATCACCGGCAGCCGGGAATAGCTGTAGACGAACATCGCCAGCGACACCGCCAGACCCAGCGCCAACCCCTCCATGAAGCCGATCCCGGCAATCGCCAGCACCACGGCCAGCACGATCAGCCACTCCGTCCGCGGCAGCCGGCGGCGCGCGTCGATCAGCCACTCCTGCAACAGCTCGACGCCGAGGAACAGGATCAGCCCGGCGGTCAGGAACACCGGCGTCACCGACACCAGCCACCCCGCGACGAACAGCCCGCCGAGGATCACCGCCGCGGTCGCCAGCCCGGCGCCGCGTCCGCTGGCGCCCATCCGCCCGGCCAGCAGCGTCATGCCCAGCCCGACATAGCCGGACGGACCGCCCAGCGCGCCCGCCAGCAAATTGGCCGCCCCGGTGCTGCGCAGCTCGGCGTCGGCGTCGATGTCGCGGCCCTGCGCCGATTCCCCCTGCGCCAGCTCGATCCCGCTGACATTCAGCAGAAGGCCCAGCATGCCCAGCACCGCGACCGAGACCATCGCCGGCAGCGCCGCCGCCACCCGGCCCCAATCGGCCAGCGCCAGAACCTCCGTTGGCACCGGCAGGCTGAACCCGCCGCCGCCGGCCACGCCGGGCAGCCAGCCCCAGCCGCGCGCCTGCTCCGCCGTCACCCCCAGCAGGGGCAGCCCGGCATGGAAGGCCAGCGCCGCGGCCAGCAGGACCAGCGGCATGGCGAAGGGGCTGTCGCTGCGCCGCATCGCCAGCACCAGCAGTCCGGCCAGCCCGACCGCCGCCGCCGCGGTGACCGCCACCATCGGTGCCGCCAGTCCGGCGATGCCGGCGCCCAGCCCATGGCGTCCGCTGACCATCGCCAGCGCGCCTTCCACCAGAAGCCAGCCCGACCCGGCGAGGAATCCTGCCACCACCGGGTGGGGAAAGAAGCGCACCAGCCGCCCCAGCCGAAGCCGTCCCACACTCCAGAACAGCAGCCCGGTCACCAGCGTGCTGCCGCCCAGGATGGCGAAGGCGGTGGCGATCCTCACCCCCTCCGGCGCATCCTCCAGCCCGGCGGCCATGGTGGCGACGGTGGAGGCCAGGATGGCGACGCCGGTCTCCTGCACCAGCGCGACGGAATTCGGCTGCGTGCTGCGCAGGGAGACCAGCAGCGCCAGGATGGCGGCGCTCAGCAGCACCACGCCGACCCCGGCGCCCAGCCCGGCCGCCAGCGGCCCGGTGAACAGCAGTGCTGCAATCGCCAGCCCGTTGCCCAGATTGTCGATACCCGCGATCAGCCCGATCATCGCCGATGCGATCAGGCTCCGGCCGGGGTTTGGAACGGGGCCAGTGGAGGGCTTCCGAATGGGGGAGTCGCTCATGATGTCGCGTTCGGTCCGGCTGGTCGGGCGGGTCTTGCGCAAAACGCTGCGTCACGGCGGCGCTTCGCCGTCACGGTTGCAGCAATGAGCGGAATTCCGCGGCACAGGCAAGCAATAAGCGGTGATGAATTGTGCTGCGCCACCCTGCATTGCGCCAGCCGCTTCGTCCCCTGTCGATTCAGGGCCCTCCGTTCCGGCCGCATCCGGGCGGGGCGGCATATGTTTATGCGTGTGCCATCGTTGCAAAAATCAATTATCAGGAATCATATCTCCCGATATAGGACGTTACGGAGGGAGTATTTCATGAAACATGCATATTTGTTTGGCCTGTTGATGCCCTTGGCGCTGGGTGACGCCTCAGGCGCGCTGGCCGCCACCGCCGCGAAGGACGGTGCGGAGCCGGCCGGCGAAGCCATCGGCAATCCGCCGCTGCTGACCAATTCCGAATCGCCGCGCGTCGGCTCTCTCCTGATGCGCCAGCCGCAGGCGACCGCCCGTCCGCACACCGGGCAGGCGCGCAATTACGACCTGTTCGTGTCCTTCACCGACGGCTATATCCGCAACCCGGCCCAGGGCCGTCCCGACGCCGTGCGGCTGCGCAGCTACCGCGGCACCAACGTCGATCCCAACCATCCCTATGTCGCCCCGACCATCGAAGCGACGCCGGGCGATACGGTGCGCATCAAGCTGCACAACCAGCTGCCGGCCGATCCCAACTGCACCGACCAGCCGGCGGCGGACATCAACAAGCCGCACTGCTTCAATGGCACCAACCTGCACAGCCACGGCGTCTGGGTCAGCCCGACCGGCAACAGCGACAATGTGCTGATCTCGCTCAATCCGGGCGTCGATTTTGAATATGAGTACAACATTCCGGCCGATCATCCGGCCGGCACCTTCTGGTATCACCCGCACCGCCACGGCTCGACCGCCCTCCAGGTCGGCAGCGGCATGGCCGGCGCGCTGATCATCCGCGGCGACCGTCCGCCGACGCGCGAGGCGAACGGCGATCTCGACACCCTGCTGACCAGCCCCAAAGGCGTGGCGATGACCGACCGGGTCCTGCTGTTCGAGCAGATCCCCTATGCCTGCACCAAGGACGGCAAGCTGAAGATCAACGCCGACGGCTCCATCGACTGGAGCTGCGCGCCGGGCGAGGTGGGCGAGGTCGTGTCCTACGACCAGTTCGGTCCGGGCACCTGGGAGCAGTCCGGGCGCTTCACCACCGTCAACGGCCGCGTCCGTCCGATGTTCGCCAACGCCAGGACCGGCGAGCCGGAACGCTGGCGCCTGATCCATGGCGGCGTCCGCTCCCCCATCACGGTGGAGTTCCGCAAGCTCGACCCGACCGGCTTCTTCCAGAGCGAGAAGACCCTGTCGGCCGCCGGCCAGGACCGCTTCGCCAAGGAGCGCTGCGTCGGGCAGCCGGTGCCCTACATCCTCGCGGCCTCCGACGGGCTGACCATGGAGGAAGGGCAGGTGCGCACCAGCGTGCCGATGCAGCCGGGCTACCGCGACGATCTGCTGGTCAACTTCCCCGAACCCGGCATCTACTGCGTCATCAACAAGCCGTCCGCCGCCAATGCCAGCCCCGACCAGACCGCCACCTCCACCGGCGTGCTCGGCTTCGTCCGGGTGAAGGGCGACCGCGTCGTCAAGGATCCGGTGAAGGAGACCATCCGCCGGCTGACGGTCAACGCGACCAAATACGCGCCCTCGGTCGCCAAGGAGGTCATCGACGGGCTGACCGCCCGCTGCTTCGCCAAGACGATGGCCGACACCCCCTATTGCCCGCGCTTCTCGAAGTTCACTGCCCACCGGCCGATCACCGAGCATGAGGTGATGCACCAGCCCAAACAGGAGCTGACCTTCTTCATCAACCTGCCGCCGGACGGGGGCAAGCGCACCAACCCGCTGTTCCAGGTCGCCGACAGCTTCGAGGTGGTTGAGAATCCTGACGGCACCTACGGCCCGAAGGGGGCCGCCGCCTACCGGCCGGACCTGGACAACCGGCCGGTGGTGCTGGGCACCGCCCAGCAGTGGGAACTGGCCTCCTACTTCGTCAGCCATCCCTTCCACATTCACGTCAACCCGTTCCAGATCGTCTCGGTCATCGGTCCCGACGGGCGCGACGTCAGCGAGCCCGGGTCCGGCGACCCGGACTATGCCGGCATGAAGGGGGTGTGGAAGGACACCATCTGGGTGAAGAGCGACAACAGCAGCGCGCTGACCTCCACCGAGCCGCCGAAGGGCGTCTACAAGGTGACGGTCCGCACCCGCTACGAGCGCTTCATCGGCGCGTATGTGCTGCACTGCCACATCCTCGACCATGAGGACCAGGGCATGATGCAGAATGTCAGCATCGGCGTGCCCGATGGCCGCGGCGGCGTCGCCGGGGCGCATCACTGACCGGACGCGCGCACTCCCCGCTTCGGCAAAGCCCGGAGCGGGGAGTGCGCCCCACCCGATGCTGCGATCCGCCGCTGCCTCCAACCATTGAAAAAGGCCCCTGTTTGCGTCTACGGTCGCGCGTCCCCTTGGAGTGAGTGCATGCGCGATATCACCCCCGTCACGGTCGCACGCGGCGACGGCATCGGCTCGGAGATCATGGATGCCGTGCTTTATGTGATGAACGCGGCCGGCGCGCGTCTGAAGGTGGAAGAGGTTCCGGCCGGCGAGGCCGTCTACAAGCGGGGGCATCCCGGCGGGCTGGATGCCGCCGGCTGGGGCTCGATCCGCCGCACGCGGGTCTTCCTGAAGGGCCCGATCACCATGCCCCAGGGATACGGCAACAAGTCGCTGAACGTCGTCGCCCGCACCACGCTGGGCCTGTTCGCCAATGTCCGACCCTGCGTCTCCTACCACCCCTATGTGCGGACCCGGCACCCGCGCATGGACGTGGTCATCATCCGCGAGAACGAGGAGGACCTCTACGCCGGCATCGAGCATCGCCAGACCGACGACGTGATCCAGTCGGTCAAGCTGATCTCGCGGCCGGGGTCGGAGCGCATCGTCCGCTACGCCTTCGACTTCGCCCGCTCCAACCACCGGCAAAAGGTGACGGCCTTCGTCAAGGACAACGTCATGAAGATGACGGACGGGCTGTTCCTGAAGATCTTCTACGAGATCGCGGCCGATTATCCGGAGATCAAGGCCGACCACATGATCGTCGACATCGGCGCCGCCCGTCTGGCCGACCAGCCGGAGCGCTTCGACGTCATCGTCACCCTGAACCTCTACGGCGACATCGTCTCCGACATCGCCGCCCAGCTGACCGGCTCGGTCGGGCTGGCCGGTTCCGCCAACATCGGCGAGACCTGCGCCATGTTCGAGGCGATCCACGGCTCGGCCCCGATGATCGCCGGACAGGGCATCGCCAACCCCTCGGGCCTGCTGATGGCCGCCGTGATGATGCTGGTCCATATCGGCCAGGGCGACATCGCCGCCCGCATCCACAATGCGTGGCTGAAGACCATCGAGGACGGCATCCACACCGCCGACATCTACGCCCGCGGGCTGGGCCGGGTCCGCGCCGGTACCGCCGCCTTCGCCGAAGCGGTGGTGGAGCGGCTGGGCCAGACCCCGGTCACCATGCCGCCGGTGGGCTATTCCACCGCAAGGCCGGCCTATGACGGCATCAACCGGCTGTCCCCGCGCGTCCGCGCGCTGAAGGAACTGGTCGGGGTGGACATCTTCCTGCAATGGTCCGGCGGCCTGCCCGACGATCTGGCGGAGCTGGTGCTGCCGCTGTCGACCGATGCGTTGAAGCTGACCAGCATCTCCAACCGCTCGCAACGGGTCTGGCCGGACGGCAATGCCGACGTCTTCTGCACCGATCATTGGCGCTGCCGCTTCCTGGCGCAGCACGGTCCGGTGCAGCATGGCGCCATCGTCGAGCTGCTGGGCCGCCTGGCCGAGGCCAAGATCGACTTCACCCAGACCGAGAATCTCAGCAATTTCGACGGCAAGGCCGGCTTCTCCTCGCCGGGCCAGTGATCCGATGGGCGGCGTGGGAATAAAGCGGCGGGGCAGGGCGTCATGACAGACGACGACGCCATCCCCGGACCCGACATGAGCCCGCCCGACATCGACGACCGCGCCATCGCCGCACATGTGCCGCGGCTCCGGCGTTATGCCACCGCCCTGGTGGGCAACCGGCCGGACGCCGACGATCTGGTGCAGGACTGCGTGGAGAAGGCGCTGGCCAACCGCCATGCGCTGCGTGACCCGTCGAAGCTCGGCGGCTGGCTGATGACGATCCTGCACAACCTGCACATCTCCAGCCAACGCGGCCGGCGGCGGCGCGGGGCCGAGGTGCCGGTGGAGGATCTGGCCGACGATCTGGCGCTGAGCGCCCCGCCGGCCGACCGCGGGGCGGTGCGCGATTTCGTCCGCGCCTTCGCCCAGCTCACCGACGAACACCGCACCATCCTGTTGCTGACGGGAATGGAGGGGCTGTCCTACCGCGAGGTGGCGGAGGTATTGGAACTGCCGATCGGGACGGTGATGTCGCGGCTGGCCCGGGCGCGCGAAAAATTGAGGCTCCTGCTGGACGGTGGTACCCAGCAGGTCGTCAGGAGGATCAAGTGATGAGCGGCATTAGCAATCCCGTGACCGAAGCCGAGCTGCATGCCTGGCTGGACGGCGAATTGCCGGAGGAACGGCTGGCCGCCGTCGAACGCCACCTCGCCGACCATCCGGAGGTTGCCCAGCGCTTCGAACGCTACCGTGCCCAGCGCTCCCTGTTGGGGCAGAGCTTCGGTCCGCTGATCGACCAGCCTCTGCCCGACCGCCTGACCCCGCCCTTCACCGCCCGCGACCATTCCGAAAAGCCGCTCCCGTCCCGTGGCCGTGCCGTCTGGTGGGGAACGGCGATTGCCGCCTCCCTTCTGGTGTTCCTCGCCGGCGGCGCCAGCGGCTGGGTGATGCGCGACCGCATCGGCGTGCGGGCCGAGCCGCCGACCGCCGCCTTCATCGCCGACGCCGTCGCGGCTCACCGCGTTTTCTCCGTCGAGGTCCGCCATCCGGTCGAGATCGGCGTCGAGGAGGAAGCGCATCTGGTCAACTGGCTGTCCAAGCGGCTGGGCAAGAATATGCGTTGCCCAAAAGTCACACGAGGGGGGTACCAACTGATCGGCGGCCGGCTTTTGGCCGATTCCGCTGGACCTGTTGCAATGTACATGTACGAGGATGCGGCCGGGCGTCGCATTACGTTGTATATCCGCCCCTCTCCCAACACCTCCGGTTCAGCGTTCCGGTTCGCCCAGGATGGCGGCGTCCGCGCTTTGTATTGGCAGGACAATGGGTTGGCTCTGGCCGTCGCCGGGGAAACCGATCGGGATACCCTGTCCGGCGTCGCTGAGGAGGTCTATGGCGCGCTGAATTCGTGAGTCTACCCACGGACTTATCAACAGGAATGTTGCCGCGCCCCCCTATCGTCCGCGGCCGTCATCTGGTAGCTTCCTCACCGGCTGGCACAAAATGTTGCGGCTTATGGAAAACGGCACTAGACCGTGACCTGTTTGCCACAGCATAACCGGACACCGGATCGGGAGTACTCGGGGATGAGTTGGACGGACGAGCGGATTCAACAGCTCAAGGACCTCTGGTCCCAGGGTTTGAGCGCGAGCGAGATCGCCGACATTCTGGGAGACATCACCCGCAACGCGGTCATCGGCAAGGCCCATCGACTGGGCTTGTCGGGCCGGCCGTCGCCCATCAAGAAGAAGCCGACCCGTGGCGCCACCATCCTCGCTCTGACGGAGCGGATGTGCAAATGGCCGGTCGGCGACCCCAAGCACCAGGATTTCCACTTCTGCGGCAAGACCGCCCTGCCGGGCATGCCCTATTGCGCGGAGCACGCCGCCCTGGCCTATCAGCCGGCGTCGGGCAGCAAGAAGCGTGATGAAGACCGCAACGTCGGTGCCGCCTGACAGTTCGGTAAGATACCCAACAAAAAAGCCCGCTCTCGGGAGAGAGACGGGCTTTTTTGTTGGGTGTTCGTGGGCCGGCTGGTTGCATGGGGAGGAACCCTACCGGACCTCCGCCGCATCGCGCAGCACCAGAACCATCCCCTTATGGCCGGCGACCAGCATTGCCGCCCCGGCCGGCCGATCCGGTCCCTCGACCGACCAGAGCGTGTCGCCGACGAAAACCCGGCCCTGTCCGTTGACGATCGGTTCGCTCAGCGTCAGCGCACGGCCGACCAGTTGACCGGCGCGGTCGTTGATCCGGGCGGCATCGCTGTCCGACGACGCATTGCGGCGGCGCGCATGGACCATGGCGACGGCAACGGCAGCCCCGGCGGCGACGGTGAAGAATCCGGCCTCGTTGACCAGTCCCCAATCATGCCACAGTGCGGTGACCAGCCCGGTCAGCATCGCCGCCCCGCCGAACCAGATCAGGAGCAGGCCGGGGATCACCAGCTCGGCCGCGATCAGCACGGCACCCAACGCTCCCCAAAGCAGAGGTGACATCCGTCACTCCCCATCCGCAGCGGATGCGGTCGGCGGCACCGACCAGGGATTGCGCTTGGTGGCGGCGGGAGGCTCCGGCGGTCTCGGCGGGGTCGCGTCGCGCAGCAACTCGCCCAGACCCGACAGGGCACCCGCTACGCCGGCCAGTTCCACCGGCAGGATCATCGTCTTCTGGTTGGGCGAGGCGGCGAAGGCCTTCAGCGCCTCCATGTATTTCTGACCGAGGAAATAGCCCAGCGCCTGGTTAGAACCCTGCGCCACCGCTTCCGACACCAGCCGCGTCGCCTTGGCTTCGGCCTCCGCCAGCCGCTCGCGCGCCTCCGCCTCCAGCTTGGCGGCTTCCAGCTTGCCCTGGGCGATGCGGATCTGGCTTTCCTTCTCGGCGTCGGCCTCAAGAATCTGGGCGCGGCGAAGGCGTTCGGCCTTCAACTGCCGGCCCATCGCCTGGACAATGTCGTCGGGCGGGGTGATGTCGCGCAACTCGATGCGGGTCACCCGCACACCCCAGGAGGCGGTCGCCTCGTCCACGGCACGCAGCAGGTTGGCGTTGATCGCCTCGCGCTGGCTCAGCAACTCGTCGAGGTCCATGGAGCCCATCACTGTCCGGGTGGTGGTCATCGCCAGCGTCTGGATCGCCCGTTGCAGGTCGTTGACCTCGTAGGTCGCCTTCATCGGGTCGAGCACCTGGAAGTAGAGCACCCCGTCCGCGGTCACTGCGGCATTGTCCTTGGTGATGACGCTCTGTGACGGCACGTCCACCACGGTCTCGCGCATATCCACCTTGGCCCGGATCGAGCTGATGACAGGAAAGATCACGTTGAAGCCGGGATGCAGGGTCTCCTGATAGCGGCCCAGCCGCTCGACGATGAAGTTGAAGCCCTGGGGGACCGTGCGGACGCTCGTGATCGCCAGAATGACGACCAGCACGAACGCCGCGATGACCAGAATGCCGAGTTCCATCAATCGCCGCTCCTGACATGGACGGGCGTCGTCGCAGACGCCCTCGCACCCCATCATGAGCCAATTCGGAGAGGCTGCAAATCCCGCCCCTGCCTCGACAGCGTGCCTCAGTAATCCTGGGTGTCGTGCTTCAGCCGCACCAGTTCGCCGTTCAACAGCGACAACATCAACTGCACCACCATTTCATGGACGATCACGGTGTGGTGGTTGCCGGTCTCCTGCATCGCCTTGCGCAGCGATTCCCGCACCGCGGGCACACCGGTGACATCGATCAGTACATCCAGACCATCGCCCAGTTCCGCCAGATCGTGGAAGTTGGTGGTGGTCTTCACGCCCCGGTGTTCGACAAGGCGCATGCCCGGCGCCGCCGGATCGAGATCCGCCACACCCAGCAGTTCGACGAAGGGAGCGGCCAGCAGCTTGCGCAGCAGCGGCGTTCCGGTCTCGCCGGCACCGATGACGGCGACGCGGAACAGATCGTTGGGCATCGGGTTCATTCCTTTTTGAATTCGGACAAGAAAAAAGCGGGGAGCAGAAACTCCCCGCTCGAACCCTAGCCGAGCCGCGGTCCGGTTTGACCCGGACGCGGCGTCGCACCCTGTGAAGAAAGCGCCGGCTGAAGAAAGCGCCGACCTTACGACCAGGCGGCCATCTTCTTTTCCAAGTTGTCCGACAGCTTGTCCAGGAACTGCTTCGTGGTCAGCCACGGCTGCTGCGGGCCGATCAGGATGGCGAGATCCTTGGTCATGAAGCCGGACTCGACGGTCTCGACGCAGACGCGCTCCAGGGTCTGGGCGAACTTGATCACGTCCGGAGTGTCATCGAACTTGCCGCGATAGGCCAGTCCCTGGGTCCAGGCATAGATCGAGGCGATCGGGTTGGTCGAGGTCTCCTTGCCCTTCTGGTGCTCGCGGTAGTGGCGGGTCACCGTGCCGTGGGCGGCCTCGGCCTCGACGGTCTTGCCGTCCGGCGTGACCAGGACCGAGGTCATCAGGCCCAGCGAGCCGAAGCCCTGCGCCACGACGTCCGACTCCACGTCGCCGTCGTAGTTCTTGCAGGCCCAGACGAAGCCGCCTTCCCACTTCAGGGCCGACGCGACCATGTCGTCGATCAGGCGGTGCTCGTAGACCAAGCCCTTGGCCTTGAATTGGTCGGCGTAAGTCTCGTCGAAGACCTTCTGGAAGATGTCCTTGAAGCGGCCGTCATAGGCCTTCAGGATCGTGTTCTTCGTCGACAGGTAGACCGAGTAGCCGCGCTCCAGCCCGTACATGAAGCTGGAATGGGCGAAGCCCTCGATCGAGTCGTCGAGGTTGTACATGCCCATCGCCACGCCGGCGCTGGGATAGTCGAACACCTCATGCTCGATCTTCTGGCTGCCGTCGGCCGCTTCCCACTTGATCGTC
Source organism: Azospirillum sp. TSH64 (assembly GCF_003116035.1). Taxonomy (GTDB): domain Bacteria; phylum Pseudomonadota; class Alphaproteobacteria; order Azospirillales; family Azospirillaceae; genus Azospirillum. Next base: position 5,383,863 of record NZ_LGQW01000015.1, on the reverse strand, counting down.
ATCTTGCCCGGGCCGGGGACGACGAAGTCGGTGGCCTTGTACTGGTCGCCGAAGGCGTGACGGCCGATGATGATCGGCTTGGTCCAGCCCGGAACGTAGCGCGGGACGTTCGAGCAGACGATCGGCTCGCGGAAGACGGTGCCGCCCAGGATGTTGCGGATCGTGCCGTTCGGCGACTTCCACATCTTCTTGAGGTTGAATTCCGTCACCCGCGCTTCGTCCGGGGTGATGGTCGCGCACTTGACGCCGACGCCATACTGCTTGATGGCGTTCGCGGACTCGACGGTGACCTTGTCATCGGTCTTGTCGCGGTTCTCGATGCCGAGGTCGTAATACTTCAGGTCGATGTCGAGGTAGGGCAGGATCAGCTTGTCTTTGATGAACTGCCAGATGATGCGCGTCATCTCGTCGCCGTCGAGTTCGACGACCGGATTGGCTACCTTGATCTTGGTCATGGGTGCGAGATCTCCCCGAACGGGTAAGGGCGTTGTCATTCCTTGGGAGCCGGGCGCGTCGTCCAGCGGGCGCTTGTTGCCGGGGAGCATGCCGCATGGGTGGCTCCCCGGTACCCCGGGCGGAAATCAATCGCGGTTATATAGCATCGCCCCGTGACGGAAAGGAAGGCGCGGCGGTGGTTCAGGCGTCGATGTCGCACGATTCCGCTTGCAACACGGCCCTGCGCCCGGCAATGATGGTCAATTGGTATTACCGGTTGGCTGGATTGTGGCCCTTTGACGGCGGAATGCCGTGCCGGGGCCGCAAATCCGACGACTGGAGCGGTCAGGTTGCCGACTCCGGTGTGCGGGAGGGCCGCCGTTCCACCGGATGACCGGCCGACGCACCGGCAAGGTCGCGCTCCGCATTCAGCATGTAGTCGCGGGTCAGGGGCACCGCTCCCTGCGAGCGTGCAACCTGGACCTGGAACACCATGTGCCCCTGCAGGCGGAAGGCCAGCTCGGCACCGGCCAGATAGAATTCCCACATGCGGCAGAACCGCTCGTCGTACAGGGACTTGGCCTCCTCCCAGCGGTCGAGGAAGCGGGCACGCCAGTGGCGCAGCGTTTCGGCGTAATGCAGGCGCAGCACCTCCAGGTCGGTGGCGAACAGGCCGGACCGTTCGATGACCGGCAGCACCTCCGACAGGGCAGGGGAGTAGCCGCCGGGGAAGATGTATTTGCGGATCCAGGGGTTGGTGCTCGCCGGTCCGTCGAGCCGGCCGATGGAGTGGATCAGCGCCACCCCCTCGTCGTTCAGCATCTCGCGTACCGCCGAGAAGTAATCGCGGTAATGCGGCACGCCGACATGCTCGAACATGCCGACCGAGACGATACGGTCGAAGGCTCCCCGGTGGGCGGCGGCGAATTCGCGATAGTCGCGCAAATCGAAGGTGACCCGGTCGGCCAACCCCGCTTCCTCCGCCCGACGGCGGGCGACCGCCAACTGTTCGGATGACAGGGTGATGCCGGTCACCCGTGCCCCGGTGTGCCGCGCCAGAAAGAGCGCCATGCCGCCCCAGCCGCAGCCGATGTCGAGCACCCGCATGCCCGGCACGATCAGCAGCTTGGCCGCGATGTGCCGCTTCTTGGCCTCCTGCGCCTCGTCCAGCGATAGTCCCGGCTCCGGGAAATAGGCGCAGGAATACTGCATGTCCCGGTCGAGGAAGAGTTGATAGAACTGGCGTGACAGGTTGTAGTGGTGTTCCACATTCTGCCGCGACCGCTGCATCGGGTTATATTGCTGCACACGGCGCAGCATTGGAGACAGCGTTTCCAACGCCCGGCCCAGCGCACCCTGCACCTCGGCGCCGCTCATCAGCATCGCCAGCAGGTCGTAGATAGTGCCGCCCTCGATTGAAAAGCGGCCGTCCATATAGGCTTCGCCAAAACGCAGGCGGGGATTGATCAGCAGGTCACGCTCGACCTTGCGGTCATGGAGGCGAAGGGTCAGATGTGGAGGGCCGGAGCCAATCCGGTGTTGCTTTCCATCGGCCGTAACAAGATTCAGGGTTCCGTCGCCCTTGGCGGCGGCAAGCAGACGAACCAGCAGCATGCCGAACTCCTTCCGCGGTGCCGTCCAAGCATCGCGCGCAAGGCGGGGTGCGACAATTCGTCAATCGGTCAGAGCTGCTACCCAATTGGGCATTGCTGCCCTATGCGCTGAGTTATGTGCGGCGACGCTCGCCGAGGACCTGAATGCGGAAAACCGCCCGGCCCCTGGTGGGGCGGGCGGCTTCCGGACGAGCGGTGCGACGGTGCCGCGAAAACCCCGAAGACCTCTTCGGGACTGCCGCGGCAGAAGGGCTATCAGCCCTCCTCTTCCTCGGTCGCGGTCTCTTCGACGAAGGTCTCTTCTTCCTCGTCGTCGTCGCGCAGGTCGGCGGCGGTGATCATGCCGCCGCGCTGGGCCTGCAGCTCGGCCTCTTCAGCCGAACGGGCGACGTTGACCGTGACCGTGATCGACACTTCCGGGTGCAGGACCAGGCGCAGCTTGAACAGACCCAGGGTCTTGATCGGGGTGTCGATCTGGACCTGCTTGCGGTCGGTCTTGTAGCCGGCGGCGGTCAGCGCGTCGGAGACGTCGCGGGTGGTCACGGAGCCGTACAGGACGCCGGTCTCGGCGGCCTGACGGATCACGACGACCGTCACGTTGTCCATCTTGGTCGCGACATGCTCGGCGTCCTTGCGGCGCTCGAGGTTCACGGCCTCAAGGTGGGCCTTCTGCTTCTCGAAGACAGCCAGGTTCGCCTTGGTGGCGCGCATGGCCTTCCGCTGCGGCAGCAGATAGTTGCGGGCGAAGCCGGGGCGCACATTGACGACCTGGCCCATCTGGCCGAGCTTCTCGACCCGCTCCAGCAGAATAACTTCCATCACTCGTCCTCCTGACCGGGGGCCGCGGGGGAAAACCGGCGGCGCAGCCCGATCCATTGCTCGATCATGCCCAGGCCGACCAAAAGCAGGATCGGCCACCCGAAGAGAAACAGCATCATGTAGAAGCCAACCAGGATCAGCGTTCGCGCCGATTTACTGCTGGCGAATACATGAACCACCGAAAGCCCGGCGAAGGCGAACGGGATTGCCAGGATCAGGGCCAGATTGACCGCCAGGAACCCGACGGTTCCCGGTACGGCCGATGCCGCCGCCACCGACACCGCGAACAGCGGCGCCAACCAGCTCGGCAGTTCCAGCTCTGCCAGACGCATGGCAGGGCGCCGGTTGCGGCCGAACCGCATCAGCGCCCCCTGCGCCAGCACCGCGTTGACGATCGTCATGACAAGCCATGAGACCGCAACCAGTCCCGGCAGGACGGCCGCCACCCAGAATGCCTCGGGATCCGGAGCCGGCTGGCCCTGCGAGCGGAACGCCGGCTCGACGACTCGGGCCAGGGTCTGCCGCATCAGCCCTTCCAACCCACCGGGCTGGTCGAGCGTCAGGATCACCGCGGCGAGCAACGCCGCCACGCCCATCCCGGTCAGGCCCATCAGGACCCGGCCGGGCGGATACCATTCAAGGGAACCATCCTCCCGCGAGCGCGCCAGCAGCGACTGCCGCACCACCAGGATCGCCGGGGCAGCCCCGGTCACCAGGTAGGACAGCGCAACCAGCATGCTGCCGGAGGTGCCCAGCATCACCGCGGCGGCACCGGCCAGACCGGCCAGTGCCACCACCGGAACCCCCAGCCACAGTCCCGTCAGGAACAGGGGCAGGGGGGCCAGATAGCCCAGGATCAGCGCACCCATCCCGCCGAACGTGACCGACAGGTAGAAGAACGCGCTCGCCAGACCGCCGCCGACGGCGACCACCAGCGGAACGGCCGGACCCAAGGCCATGGAAACCCCTTGAAGAACCTTCACCGAAACAATTCGGCCGTTGCCGGGCTTACTTCACCACGTAGGGGAGAAGGGCCAGGAAACGGGCGCGCTTGATGGCGCGGGCCAGTTCGCGCTGCTTCTTCGTCGAGACCGCGGTGATGCGGCTCGGGACGATCTTCCCGCGCTCGGAGATGAAGCGGGACAGCAGCTTGACGTCCTTGTAGTCGATCGCCGGGGCGTTCGCGCCCGAGAACGGGCAGGTCTTGCGGCGACGGAAGAACGGGCGGCGAGCGCCGCCGGTGCGGGCCGGAGCGCCCGTGGTCTGCTTGTCGGACATTTACGCGGACTCCCCTTCGGCGGCGGCAACGTTTTCCTGGCGACGCGGCGGACGCGGGCCACGGTCGTCGAAGCGACGCGGACCACGATCACCACGCTCGCCGCGCTCACCACGCTCGTTGCGGCTCTGCATCATCGCCGACGGGTTGGCGTCGAGTTCGTCGACACGCACGGTCATGAAGCGCAGCACGTCTTCGCTGATGCTCATGTTCCGCTCCATCTCGGCGACGGCAGCGGCCGGCGCGTCGATGTTGAAGAGGGTGTAGTGACCCTTGCGGTTCTTCTTGATCTTGTAGGTGAGGGTCTTCAGACCCCAGTATTCGCTCTTGGCGATCGTGCCGCCGTTGTCGCGAACGATCTGGGCAAACTGCTCAGAGAGCTGCTCGGCCTGGGCGGCCGAAATGTCCTGGCGCGCGATCAGCACGCACTCGTAAAGTGCCATTGCACTCCCCATGGCTGTTCATGGTCCGGCGCTGCGCCCCACCCCTCATGGATCGGATCAGCCGCCCGGGCCTAGCCGGCGGCGGACCGACGGCAAGGAGTTATGAAGCGGCGCAGTATGCACAGGCCGGCGGTGGTAGCAAGTGGAAAACCTTCCCACCTTTTGGAAAATCTATGTCGGCCATAGGGTGTTGTCCGGATGAACGGGGGTGCTGCCCGGATGAACACCGCTGCGCTTGCCGGGAATGGGCTGGGTAGGGGTGGGGCAAGGGTGGATATCGCGCGGGATACGGTCCGGCGCATTTGACCGAAGTGCAATACACTGCCCCAGGCGCCATGTTGCGACTGCCGTTCCCGGCGGAGCTATGTGTCGAATCGCCCACGCATGCTCCGCCGGCGGCATCACAGCCCGGTGCCTGGAGTAGCCATGCGCAAGAACATGTTGCCGTACCATGTCGTGGAACTGAGGGGGTTGGCCTGCATCCTGCTGGTCGCCTATCACGTGGTCGGCATTCCCGGATCCGGAATGCAGGTGGCGGAGGGGTCGATCTACCGCTACGCCACCGACAGCTTCGAGCTGATCCGTATGCCGCTCTTCACCTTCATCTCAGGCTTGGTCTATGCCCTGAACCCGGCCCGGAGCGACCGGCTGAAGACCTTCTTCGTCAAGAAGCTTCGACGCCTGGGCTTGCCGTTCCTGGTGGTATCCGCCATCTTCTATTTCCTGCAGACGCATGCACCGGGCGCGAACGGAAGCTTCGTCCCCGAGTCGATGTGGCAGATCTACGTCTACCCCTATGCCCATTTCTGGTATTTGCAGGCGCTTTTCCTGATCTTCTCCGTCGTGGCGCTGCTCGACGCGCTCCATGCCATGGACAGGCCGGGCGGATTCGTGCTGGCAATGGCCGCAGCGGTGGCGGCCTGCCTGACGGTCCATGTCGAATCGAACATCCTTTCGATCAACGAGGCCTGCTTCCTGTTGCCGCACTTCCTGTTCGGGGTGGGCGTCACACGGTTCCGGGCGATGGTTCCGCGGCAGACGATGCAGGCGGCGGCCGGTGCTGCACTTGCCCTCGGTGTCGCGCTTCATCAGGCGTCGCTGTGGGGGTATCTGCCCCATTTCGGCTGGAACAGCGGCGTTGCCCTGTTGTGCGGCATGGGGGGAGCGGTGACGCTGCTGCATGCCATGCCGTCGAGCCGGATTTTCCGGACCGTCGGCGGCTCCTCCTATGCGATCTACCTGCATCATGCCCTGTTCGCCGCCGGCACGCGGGTGGTGCTGCACCATGTGGAGGCTCCGGACGGCGTGATTTTCTGGGGGGCTCTGCTTTCCGGCCTGATCGGCCCGATGGTGCTGGAGATGCTGGCGCAGGTCAGGCCATGGACCAGGGTGGCGCTGATGGGCAAGGCATGACCGCAGGCCTTTGATTTGCCCTGCGGCAAACGGTGCAAGACCCGGTGAGCGGCACCTCTGTGCGAGCCCACGAACAACCCCTTTGGAATGGCGGTTTTTCGTGGGCTTTCTGCCTCAATACGTGGCGTTTTATCGCACCATTGTCGCTTTGGTCATCGCGCGTCGCTTGACTTGCTCAAAAGTGAGGGTATGACTGTCGCCCAATCCATGGTGCCGCCGCAGGGGCGGGGCGCATTCATCCAGGGTTTCACCGAAGCATGACCAGGGCGTTCGTCTTTCCGGGGCAGGGCAGCCAGGCCGTCGGCATGGGCCGCGAACTCGCCGAGGCGTTCGAAGTCGCTCGTCACACCTTTGAAGAGGTGGACGACGCGCTGAACCAGCGGCTGTCGCGCCTGATGGTCGAGGGCCCCGAGGCCGATCTGACCCTGACCGAAAACGCCCAGCCCGCCCTGATGGCGGTCAGCGTCGCGGTGATGCGGGTGCTGGCGAGCGAGGGCGGTGTCGATCTGTCCAAGCATGCCACCTTCGTCGCCGGCCATTCGCTGGGCGAGTATTCGGCGCTATGCGCTGCCGGCGCCTTCTCGTTGGGCGACACCGCGCGCCTGCTGAAGCTGCGCGGCCAGGCGATGCAGAAGGCCGTTCCGGTCGGCAAGGGCGCCATGGCGGCCTTGCTGGGTGCCGATCTGGACCAGGCGCAGGGGATTGCCGCCGACGCGGCCCAGGGCGAGGTGTGCAGCATCGCCAACGACAATTCGGTCGGGCAGGTGGTGATTTCCGGCAGTGCCGACGCCATCGACCGTGCCATCGCGCTGGCGGCGGAACGTGGTCTGAAGCGCTCCGTGCGTCTGCCGGTGTCCGCTCCCTTCCATTGCTCGCTGATGCAGCCGGCCGCCGACGCGATGGCGGAGGCTCTGGCGAACGTCACGATTTCCGCGCCGGTGGTTCCGGTGGTTGCCAACGTCACCGCTTCGGCGGTGTCCGATCCCAACGCCATCCGCCGCCTGCTGGTCGAGCAGGTAACCGGCATGGTCCGCTGGCGTGAATGCGTGCTCTATATGAAGGAGCAGGGCGTCGAACGGCTGGTCGAGGTCGGATCGGGCAAGGTGCTCGCCGGCCTGACCAAGCGCATCGACAAGGATATGGCGGCGGTGTCGGTCGGTACCCCGGCCGATGTCGAGTCGTTCCTGAAAACCCTGTGATTGTATCAGCACTCTGATAAATCAGCGTCATGAGGCCATCCATGTTTGACCTGACCGGCAAGTCGGCCCTCGTCACCGGCGCGTCCGGCGGCATCGGCGCGTCGATCGCCCGCGCGCTGCACGCCCAGGGCGCCGCCGTCGCGCTGTCCGGCACCCGCGTCGCCCCGCTGGAGGCCCTGGCCGCCGAACTGGGCGAGCGCGCCTTCGTCGTGCCCGGCAACCTGTCGGAAGCCGCCGCAACCGAGCAGCTGTTCAAGGACGCCGAGGCGGCGCTTGGCAAGGTCGACATCCTCGTCAACAATGCCGGCCTGACCCGCGACCAGATCGCCATGCGCCTGAAGGACGAGGACTGGCAGTCGGTGATCGACGTGAACCTGACGGCGGCCTTCCGCCTGTCGCGGGCCGCCATGCGCGGCATGATGAAGCGCCGCTGGGGCCGCATCATCAACATCACGTCGATCGTCGGCGTCACCGGCAACGCGGGGCAGGCGAACTACGCCGCCTCCAAGGCCGGCCTGATCGGCATGTCGAAATCGCTGGCGGCCGAACTGGGCTCGCGCAGCATCACCGTCAATTGCGTCGCGCCGGGCTTCATCGCCACGGCCATGACCGACGCCCTGAACGACGAGCAGAAGCAGAAGCTGCTCCCGTCTATCCCGGCCGGCCGCATGGGCCAGTCGGAGGAGATCGCCGCCGGGGTCGTGTACCTCGCGAGCGAGGAGGCCGCCTACGTCACCGGCCAGACGCTGCATATCAACGGCGGCATGGCTATGATCTGATGAGGATCAGACGGGGCGGCATCGCCACGTGTGAAGAACGGCGCCAACCAGGGTCCCTCGCGGGTGCTGGTCAAGGCTGCTGAAATGTGTTATCGGACGGGGCTTTTCGCGGCAGGACGGCACGTTCTTCGCGTGTTGCTCCGACCGGATTATCCCGAGCGGTTTCAAGGATTGGAAGGTCTTAAAAGATGAGCGACATCGCCGAGCGCGTGAAGAAGATCGTTGTGGACCACCTGGGTGTCGAGGAGTCGAAGGTGGTGGAGAACGCCTCCTTCATCGACGATCTGGGCGCTGACAGCCTCGACACCGTCGAGCTGGTCATGGCCTTCGAGGAAGAGTTCGGTGTCGAGATCCCGGACGACGCCGCGGAGAAGATCCTGTCGGTGAAGGACGCCATCGACTTCATCAAGGCCAACGCCGCCGCCTGATCGGGCCGCGGGCATTGAGCCCCCGAGGGCCAGGCAAACCGCATTTGCAACACCAGCAGCGCGGGGCCTGGCCGTCGACGACCAGATCGTCGACAGTTTATTCGAGGAAAGGTCAAGGAACAGCCTCATGAGACGTGTCGTCGTCACCGGACTCGGTATGGTCACGCCGCTCGGCGTCGGCCACACGCTGAACTGGGAGCGGCTGATTTCCGCAACGTCGGGAATCCGCGGCATCACGGGGTTCGACGCTTCGGACCTGGCCTCCAAAGTCGCCGGGCAGGTCCCGCGCGGAAACGGTGAGGGCGAGTTCAACGCCGACACCTTCATTCCGCCGAAGGACCAGCGGAAGATGGATGATTTCATCATCTTCGCCATCGCCGCGGCGCAGGAAGCAATCAAGGATTCGGGTTGGGTTCCCCAGACCGATGAAGAGCGCGAGCGGACCGGCGTCATGGTCGGTTCGGGCATCGGCGGCCTTCCGGGCATCGCCGACGGCGCCGTCACCCTGCACGAAAAGGGTCCGCGCCGCCTGTCGCCCTTCTTCATCCCGGCCTGCCTGATCAATCTGGCCTCCGGCCATATCTCGATCCAGCACGGCTTCAAGGGCCCCAACCATGCGGTCGTCACCGCCTGCTCGACCGGCGCGCACGCCATCGGCGACGCTGCCCGTCTGATCATGTGGGACGATGCCGACATCATGGTCGCCGGCGGTACGGAGGCGGCGGTCAGCCGTCTCGGCGTCGGCGGCTTCGCCGCCATGCGCGCGCTGTCCACCAACTTCAACGACACGCCCGAAAAGGCGTCGCGACCTTATGACAAGGACCGCGACGGCTTCGTCATCGGCGAGGGTGCCGGTGTCGTCGTGCTGGAGGAACTGGAGCACGCGAAGAAGCGCGGCGCCACCATCTATGCCGAAGTCGTCGGTTACGGCATGTCCGGCGACGCGCACCACATCTCCGCTCCGGCGGAAGACGGCAATGGCGGTTTCCGCGCCATGAAGGCCGCGTTGAAGCGGGCCGGGATGAACCCGTCCGATGTGGATTACGTCAACGCCCACGGCACTTCGACGCCGCTCGGCGACGAGATCGAGCTGGGTGCGGTGAAGCGCCTGTTCGGCGACGCCATGGACAATCTGGCGATGTCCTCCACCAAGTCGGCCATCGGCCACCTGCTGGGGGCCGCCGGTGCGGTCGAAGCGATCTACTCGATCAAGGCGATCAACCACGGCATCGTGCCGCCCACGCTCAATCTGGAGAATCCCTCCGAGAGCTGCCTGGGCGTCAATCTGGTGCCGAAGGTGGCGCAGGAGCGCCGCGTGCGCGCCGCGCTGTCGAACTCCTTCGGGTTCGGCGGCACCAACGCCTCGCTGGTGTTCAAGGAATTTGCGTAAACGAAGCGCCGCACCCGCGTTGCGGTCTGCAGTCTTCAAGAGGTGAGCGATGGGCTGGGGTCTCCGGATTTTTGCGGGGACGCTGGTCCTCGCTGTCGGTGCGGCGGGCGGAATCGGTGTTTGGGGCTACCAGCGCTATTCATCCCCCGGGCCGTTGGAGCAATCTGAAACGGTCGTCATCCCGCGCGGCAGCGGGTTGGAGGCCATCGCCATCACGCTCGGCGACTCCGGCGTGATCGGCTCGCCGCTGGTGTTCGCCGCCGCGGCCAAGCTGTCCGGCACCTTCCGTGAACTGAAGGCCGGCGAATACCAGTTCCCCGCGGGAATCAGCATCGAAGGCGTCCTGGAGCAGATGCGCCAGGGCCGCACCGTCGTGCGTCGCTTCACCGTGCCGGAGGGGCTGACCTCCGCCCAGGTGGTCGCACTGCTCGCACGGGAAACCGGACTGACCGGCGATTTGCCCAAGCCGCCGAAGGAAGGCTCCCTTCTGCCGGAGACCTACCACTTCGCCTATGGCGACAGCCGCGCCGCTCTGATCGAGCGGATGCAGACGGCAATGACCCAGGCGCTAGCGGAGGCCTGGAAGAACCGCGATCAGAATTTGCCGTTCGACACGCCGCAGCAGGCGTTGGCTCTTGCCTCCATCGTCGAGAAGGAGACCGGCATCGCGGCGGAGCGGCCACGAGTGGCGGGGGTTTTCGTCAACCGGCTGGAAGCCGGCATGAAGCTGCAGTCCGATCCGACGGTGATCTACGCGCTGACCGATGGCAGCGGCGAGCTGGGACGGGCACTGACCCGCAATGACTGGAAGTTCGAGTCGCCCTACAACACCTATGTCACCACCGGCCTGCCGCCGGGGCCCATCGCCAATCCGGGCAAGGCCTCGATCCAGGCGGTGATGAAGCCCGAACGGCACGAGTTCCTGTATTTTGTCGCCGACGGCACCGGCGGCCACGTCTTCGCCAAGTCGCTGGCCGACCACAACCGCAACGTCACCAAATGGCGCGAGGTCCAGCAGAGCCGCCAGCCCGAGCACGGCGAAACGTCATCGGAGTGACGGCCGATTGATCGGGCGGAGGGCCGATAACGTTTCGCCTTGTTGCGCGCATTCGAGGAATTCGGCAGTCTTTGCATTGCAGCAAAACTGACCACCATTCCCCGGGGAGATGTAATGAGTGTGGATGTCGAAAAGCGCATCCGTGATCGCGCCTATGCGATCTGGCTGGAAGAGGGCTGTCCCCATGGCCGCGATGCCGACCATTGGGTCCAGGCAGAACGCGCGGTCCTGGCCGAAGCGGTTGCCGTTCCCGATCACGCGCCGGTCGTTGCCGTGGTGAAGGCTCCGCGCAAGACCACCAACGCCAAGCCGCGCGGTGTGGTGAAGCCCGCTGAAGCGGAAGCCGTGCCTGCCGAGCCCCCGAAGACGCGCAAGCCGCGGACCCGCAAGGCGGTCACCGCCTGATCTGTCGCGGCCTGACCGGTCGCAGGATGGCTTCCGGGGTCAGGCGGCGTTCGAAGCCTGCGGCAATTGCAGGTTGGAAATGACCATCACCCCGGCGGTCGTGCCGTAAGACTTGCGGGCGGCGCGCAGGGCCTCCAGCGCTTCCGCAAGGCTTTCCTCGGCGAAGCCCGGAGCCAGCCCGGCCAGTTCCCGCTCCGTCAAATCGATGAAGGCGTCCAGCAGGCGCGCGTGGATGCGGCTGGCCAGGCGGACTTCATCGGCGACCTTCTGTGCGGGCATGGGGAACTCCCTTGGTGTCGTGTGGGTCTAATGTTCGGTAGAGCGTCTTCTCGGGATCGAGCGTTCCCGTAAACCGATTAGGCATGGAATAGGGTTAAAAGAACTTTAAATGCCATGTAATCCCGGCTGGGATTAAGAATTACCACTTCAGAGACTGCGACCGGCGGGCCTGGGCAGAAGCATGCGGCGTCGGAAACGCTTTCCAGTCTCACTCCCTGTTCAGAATTTCGGCAAAGGCCAAGCTTCAGCCGGCCTGAAAGCGCGACACCTGACGTCGTGTTTCATCGGCGAGGCGGGAGAGATGCACCATCGTCGCGGCGATCTCCTCCGACGCGGCGGCATTCTTGGAGGCGACGGTGCGCACGCTCTCAACCGACCGCTCGATCTCGCGGACGGAGGCCTGCTGTTCTTCCATGGCGACCGCAACCGACTGAAAGGCGCCGTCGATGCGGTCGACCCGTTCGGCCAGACCGTCCATCCGGCGCCGAGCCTGTTCGGTGACGGCTTTGCCCTCTTCGGCCAGTGCGGCGGCGGCCTCGACGATCTCGGCAATCTGGCGGGCGCTCTCGACGGCGTTGTCGGCGAGCTTGCCGACCTCTTCGGCGACCACCTCGAAGCCCTTGCCCTGCTCACCGGCGCGGGCGGCCTCGATGGAGGCGTTGACCGACAGGATGTTGGTCTTCACTGCGATCTGGGTGATCGCCTCGGTGATGCGGCCGATGCGGCGGCTGTTGTCGGCGATGGTCTGCGAGACGCGCAGCAGCCGCGCCATGTCCTGCCGTCCACCGTCGGCGAAGTCGGCGGCATCCTTCACCATGTCGGACGCATCGCGTGTGCTGTCGGTGACATGGGCGATGGCGCGGGCCGATTGTCCGACCGCGGTCGCCACCTGATCCAGATCGTCGGTCTGTTCCGAGGCGCCGTCCGACACATGGGCGATGGCGGTGCTGGCCTGCCCGGCGGCGACGGCGACCTGGGTCGCCTGCTCGCCAATGGTGCGGAAGGCCGTGCCGGTTTCCTGCAGCAGGGCCACCATCTCGCCATACGCCCCATGAAAGTCCGGGGTCTGCTTCGCCCCGACCGTCTCGGCCGATCCCACCGGCTTGCCGGACAGCCTGTGCATCTCGCCATGCAGTCCGTGCAGCACCCGGATGACGGTGGCGACGGCACGGCCGATGGATCCCAGCTCGTCCTGCCGGCCGGTGTTCGGCACCGCCACCGTCAGATCGCCGTCCGACAGGCGCTGGACCGCCGCGGTGGTGGCGGCGATGGGGCCGGTCAGGCTGCGGGCGATCAGGATGGACAGGATCGTGCCGGCGGCCAGCGCGCCGAGCGCGCCGCTCCACAACAGCATGACTGCACGCGACCGCCCGGCCTCGCGCTCGGCCGTCTGGGCCGCCACCAGCTGCGTCACCTGATCGTTGACGATCCTGGCGGCGTCGCGCATGGCGTCCCGCGCGGCGTTGCGCCGTACGACGATGTCGGCCACCAGCAGGAACTCCGTCTCCACCCCCATGATGGCGGCGGTCAGCTTCTCGGACTCGCGCAGCGCTTCCCCGTCGTTGGCCGCCTTGCGGACATCGCCGACGACCGCCAGCAGCCGGTCGATGCTGGCGCTGAGGGAGTTGCGGCCTGAACCGCCATGGTCGATCAGGAATTGTTGCACATCCAGCAGAGCGCCACGGGTGTCCTGGATCAGCCGCCCGGCGATGGCGACCAGCAGCGCCGAGGATTCCAGCGCCGTCACCGCCGCACGGTCGCCGGGGTCCGCTTTCACCCGCGCCAGCGCGTCGGCATAGCGTGCCGATTGCTCGTGCGTCAGCGTCTGGGCGATCACCAGCAGGGCGGCGGTCTGCTTGCGCAGCTTTGCCAGGCTGGCGAAGCGGTCGACCTCCAGCCCGACCACCTCGTCGAAGGATTTGCGGTAGGCCGCCAGCTTTTCCAACGCCTCGCGCAACGCTTCCGGGGGGACCGCGTGATCGGGCAGGGCCAGCAGAGCCTCGGCCTCCGTCCTCAACTGGTCCGTCAGTTGCCGTACCCGCCGGCTGGCCGAAGGGTCGACGTCCAGCAGGTAGCGCGATTCCTCCTGCCGGGCGCTGTACAGCAGGGTGTCCAGACGGGCGGTCTGGGCGGCGATCTCCACCCGCGAGGCGTAGGTGTTCAGCCCGCTCCAGCCGACGACGGCGACGGCGAGCGTCAGCAGCAGGACGGCGGCGAAGCCCAGGGCGATGCGGGTGGCGATGGACATGCCGGTGGGGGTCCGATCAAGGCCGCCCCTTGGGCGGCGCCGGGTTGAGCGATGGGCGGACGGCGGAAGCCCCGCGTGACCTGCGGCATCCCGGTCCATCTGCCGGATTCACCTTGCTTCGGTTGGGGTGCATCCGGCAAGTCATAAGGGTGGCGTGCGGTCTCCGCGAGATGTCGCGGGATGCCGCTGGTCGTTCGTAAGGAGCCTGTACTGCGATGTCCCTTCCGGCCAGCTTGCGGATCCTTCCCCGCTTCGGACTCGCCGTTCTTCTGCCCGCGGCAGCAGCGCTCGTTCCCCTTCTGCTTCCCCAGGCGGTTCCGGATGCCGCGCCGCAGACCGTCTGGCTCGCCACAGGCGGTACGCTCGCCCTGGCGCTGCTGATCGGCTGTGTCCTGGCGTTCGATCTGTCGGACGCGATGACGCGGCTGGAGGCGGCCGCGGACCGCCTCGCCGCCGGAACGCCGGACCCCGGGATGCCGGCTCTTGGGATGCGGAACGATGCATCCGCGTTGTCCGTCCGCGGCGACGAGGCCGGAGGCATTGCCGCGGCGCTCGCCCGTGTCGTGCGGACCCAGGACGGCCTCCATGCGACCCTCCGCCGCCTGACGCATGAGGCCGACGGCGACGCACCGGCCGCAACGCCTCTCCCCGGCCGCTATGGCGAGATGGCGGCGCTGGTGGAGGATGCTCGTGCCTCCTTCCGGAACATCCGTCAGCAGGCGGCCCAGGTCGCCGTCGCCGCCGGGCAAGCCAGCACCGCGGTGTCGCAGGTCGCCGACGGTGCCGCCATCCAGACCGAGGATCTCGACCGGGTGGTGAACGCGGTCGGCCGCTCCGTCCGGGCCATCGCCGACGTCACCGACAGCACCCGCGCCGCCTCCGACATGGTGCGGGTCACCGCCGGATTCGCCGACCGCGGCAAGGCGGAGATGGCGCGGCTGGTCCGTGTTTCCCAGACCATCGGAGACAACAGCCGGCGCATCGGCCGCATCACCGAGGCGATCACCCAGATCGCGGTGAAGACCAACATCCTGTCGGTCAACGCCTCCATCGAGGCCGCCCGCGCCGGCGAGCAGGGCAAGGGCTTCGAGGTGGTCGCCGAGGAGGTCGGCAAGCTCGCCGACAACGCCGTCGAGAGCGCCCGCCAGATCGCCGAGATCGTCGAGGCCGCCGCCGCGATGGCGGAGGAGGGGATGGCTGCCACGGCGGAAGTGGTGCAGATGATGGACGGCATCGCCGAACGGGTCACACAGATCGACCGCATGGTCCAGTCGGTCGCCGCGGCCATGGCCCACCAGCAGGACCATATCGTCGAGATCGAATCGAACGTCGGCAACATCCGCACCGTCGCCTCCAAGAACGCTGCCGCGTCGGAGGAGATCACCGCGACCATGGTCCATCTGTCCCGGCTGGCCGACGACACGCGGCGGCTGGCCGAACGCTTCCGGGCGTCGTGACCGGCGGCGCCGCTCCTCCTGCGTCCGGGTCGGATGGACCGCTGCACGATCTGGTGCGGCGGCTGCTGGAGGATGTCCGACGCAAGGCGGGGATTCGCCACGACCGCCCGCTGGAGCGCAAGCTGGTGCGCATCCTGGCGGCGATGCCGCTGGCGGTGCTGGAGGACTGGGTGGCGCAGATCGAAAGGGCGCCGGCCGACAGCCCGGACTGGTTGAGCCTGATCGAGAATCTGACGATCCACGAAACCTATTTTTTCCGCGACCTGCCGCATCACGCCTATCTGCGCGGCCATCTGCTGCCGCGCCTGATCGCCGAACGCGCCGCGGCCCGGACCCTGCGGCTGTGGAGCGCCGGTTGCGCCACCGGGGAGGAGGCCTACGGTCTCGCCATCGTGACGCTGGAGGCCCTGGCCGACGCCGGGCACGCCCGCCGCACCGGTCAGGGGCTGGAAACCGACTGGACCGTCGAGGTTCTCGGCACGGACCTCAGCCGCATCGCCGTGCGGCAGGCCGCCAATGCCTGCTATGGCGGCGAGGGGTTGGGGCCCTTCCG
>NZ_LGQW01000015.1:5180352-5368059 GCF_003116035.1 Azospirillum sp. TSH64 | reverse complement strand
GGAGGAGGCCGAGCGGGAGGCCTCGGCCGGTGCGGCGCCGCGTGGACATCTGCGCGTCAACAGCAACGTCCCCTTCGGCATGCGCCACCTGATCCCGCTGGTGCCCGAATTCCTGGCCGCCCATCCCGGCGTCACCATCGACCTTGTGCTGTCGGATGCGGTGGTCGACCTGATGGAGGAGCGGGCCGATGTCGCGATCCGGACCGGACCGCTGCGCGATTCAAGCCTGATGATCCGCAAGCTGGGCAGCACCCGCATGGTCGTGGTCGCCTCCCCCGCCTATCTGGAGCGGCATGGGACGCCGAGGCACCCGGACGAGCTTGCCCGCCACAGGGGAATCGGCTGGACCTTCCCGCGCGCCATCGGCGGCTGGCCTTTCAGGACTGCAAGCGACGAAGAGATCGAGGAGCATATGCCGCCCATCGCCGCACGGGCGAGCGACGGGGACGCCGCGCGCCTGCTTGCCCTGGGCGGCGTCGGGCTGGCGCGTCTGGCGCGCTTCCAGGTGGAGACCGACCTCGCCGCCGGTGCGCTTGTGCCGGTGCTGGACCACATGAACCCCGGCGGCAGCGAGGACATCCACGCCGTCTATCTCGGAGGTCCAGGCCCCCTGCCCGCCCGCGTCCGCGCCTTTGTGGATTTCATGGCTGGCCGATGCCACATGACCGATACCAGATGATCGGAGCGCAATCGCGGTGTGCCCGGCCCCGCCGTCACCGCCGCCCCGCCGTCCGGACCGCCAGGAGGAGCGCCACGGCGATCAGCCCGGCCGCGACGGCGAAGGTCGTCCGGGTTCCCGCGGCGACGGCGTCAGGCGCCGCGACGGCCACCTCCGTCCCCACCCCCAGCGTGAAGATCGTCCCCATCACCGAGGCGCCGGTGACCAGCCCCAGATTGCGCGACAGGTTCAGCACACCCGACACCACGCCGCGGCGGTCCTTCTCCACATCCGCCATCACCGCCGTGTTGTTGGCGGTCTGGAACAGCGCATAGCCGGCGGTGACGACGACCAGCGGCCCGACATAGCCAGCCACGCCCAACGTCGCCGGCAGCAGCGCCAGCAGCACGCAGCCGCCCGTCGTGGCGCTCAGCCCCAGGATGGTCATGCGCGCCGCGCCGAAGCGGTCGACGACCCGTCCGGCCGGCACGCCGGTCAGCGCCGCCACCAGCGGACCGGCCGACATGGCCACACCGACCATGCCGGTCTCCAGCCCCAGGGCATGGGCGAGGTGGAACGGCCCCACCACCAGCGTCGCCATCAGCACCGTCGCCACCAGCAGGCTCATCGCCAGACGCCCGCGCAGCGTCCGGTCGCGCAGCATCTCCAGCCGCAGCAGCGGCGACACCATCCGCGCCTCCACCGCCAGGAACAGCCGGAAGCCGGCCACCGCCGCCAGCAGAAGCGTCACCTCGGACCAGCCGAAACCGCCGCGCCCGCCGGTCATCGCCAGCGCATAGGTCCCCAGCGCCAGGGCCAGGATCAGCGTGCCGGGAAAATCGAAGCTCCCCCGCCCGGCTCCGCGCCCCGTCTCCAACCGGGTCTCCAACCGGATTTCCCTCCGGTCGGTCGGCAGGCAGCGCCGCACCAGCAGGAAGGCCACGACGCCCGGCGGCACGGTGACCAGGAAGATCGCGGGCCAGCCGAAGGCCGCGATCAGCAGGCCGCCCAGCGTCGGGCCGAGCGCGGTGCCGACCGCCGATGTCGTTCCCATCAGCCCCATCGCCCGGCCGATCCGCTCCTTCGGCACCGCATCGCCGACGAAGGCGGTGGCGAGCGCCATCATCGCGGCGGCCCCCAGCCCCTGCACCGCGCGGGCCGCGACCAGCATCCACAGGCCGGACGCGGCGGCGGAGGCGGCGGAGCCCGCCGTGAACAGGGCGATCCCGGCCAGCAGCAGGCGCCGCCGCCCGACGATGTCGCCCAGCCGCCCGACCCCGACGATCAGCGTGGTGATCGCCAGCAGATAGGCCAGCACCACCCATTGGACCTCGCGGAACGGCACGTCGAACGCCCGCGCCAGCGCCGGCAACCCGACATTGGCGATGCTGATGCCGAGCGACGACAGCAGCATCGCCAGCGCCAGCCCGGCCAATCCCCCTTGCGCGACCAGCCCTCGCGCCGGTCCGCCCGCCACCGCCTGCTCCGCAACCGCTTCCCTCATGACGCCTCTCCTTCCCGAATGACAGGCATCCAGGCTAGGGCGCGGGCTGGCATGGCGGAACGCGCAGCATCCGCACTGTATTCGTGCATCGGACGCCATGTCCCCGCAGCGGCGGCCGTCGGCCCGTGCTACGCTCCGGCGCATGACCGCACCCGACCTCAACATGCTCGTCACCCTGGACGCCCTGCTGGCGGAAGGCAGCGTCGCCGGTGCGGCGCGCCGGCTGCGGCTCAGCCCGTCGGCGATGAGCCGGGCGCTGGCGCGGCTGCGCGAAGCGACCGGCGACCCGCTGCTGGTCCGGGCCGGGCGCGGCCTCGTCCCCACGCCCCGCGCGCTCGACCTGCGCGACCGCGTCCGCCTGCTGGTGCAGGAGGCGGAGGCGGCGCTGCGCCCGGCCGAAAACCTCGATGTGAGCCGGCTGGCCCGCACCTTCACCCTGCGGACCAGCGACGGTTTCGTCGAAAGCTATGGCGCGGCCCTGCTCACCCTGGTCGCCGCCGAGGCGCCCGGCGTCCGCATCCGCTTTCTGGCCAAGCCGGACAAGGACAGCGGCCCGCTCCGCGACGGCTCGGTCGATCTGGAGACCGGCGTGGTCTCCGTCGGCAGCGGGCCGGAGCTGCGCACCCAGGCCCTGTTCCACGACCGCTTCATCGGCGTCGTCCGCCCCGGCCATCCGCTGGCCGCGGGCGGGATCACCGCCGAGCGCTTCGCCGCCGGCCGCCATGTGCTGGTGTCGCGGCGGGGCGACGACCGCGGGCTGGTGGACGAGGCGCTGGACCGGCTCGGACTCCGGCGCGACGTGGTCGCGACGGTCGGCGGATTCGCCGCGGCGCTGGCGCTGGTGCGCGGCACCGACCTGATCGTCAGCGTGCCCGACCGGCACACCGAGGGGCTGCGCGCCGGTCTCCACGGCTTCGCCCTGCCCTTCCCCGCCCCGGAAGTGACCGTCTCCCTGATCTGGCACCCCCGCCTCGACGCCGACCCGGCCCACCGCTGGCTGCGCGGCTGCGTGCGCAAGGTCTGCGCCTCGCCACCCGGGGCCGAACGCCGGGAGTGATATGGCCGGCGGGGCCATTGCGCACCGACGCACCGCCGCCCTATGCTGATATATCACCAAGAATCACAACGGGAGTTCGCCATGCAGCCGCCCTACCTCGCCGCCGACCAGCGCTATGGCACAATGAGCTACCGGCGCACCGGCCGCAGCGGGCTGGACCTGCCGGCCATTTCGCTGGGGCTCTGGCAGAATTTCGGCGGCACCGACGTGTTCGCCACCGGGCGCGCCGTGCTGCGCCGGGCCTTCGACCGCGGCGTCACCCATTTCGACCTCGCCAACAATTACGGCCCGCCGCCGGGCTCGGCGGAGGAGAATTTCGGCCGCATCCTCGCCACCGATTTCCGGCCCTACCGCGACGAGATGGTGATCTCGACCAAGGCCGGCTACGAGATGTGGCCCGGCCCCTACGGCAACTGGGGTTCGCGCAAATATCTGGTCTCCAGCCTGGACCAGAGCCTGACGCGGATGGGCCTGGATTACGTCGACATCTTCTATTCGCACCGCGTCGATCCCCGCACCCCGCTGGAGGAGACGATGGGGGCGCTCGACCACATCGTCCGCCAGGGCAAGGCGCTCTATGTCGGCATCTCCTCCTACTCGCCGGAGATGACGCGGCGGGCGGCGGGCATCCTGAAGCAGCTGGGCACCCCCTGCCTGATCCACCAGCCCTCCTACTCGATGCTGAACCGCTGGGTTGAAGGCGGCCTGCTCGACACGCTGGAGGATCTCGGCATGGGCTGCATCGCCTTCTCGCCGATGGCGCAGGGCATGCTGACCAGCAAGTATCTCGGTGGCCAGCCTGCCGATGCCCGCGCCGCCAAGGGCGGCAGCCTGCGCGCCAACTTCCTGTCGCCGGAGAATCTGAAGCGCATCCGCGCGCTCGACGCCATCGCCAGGCGGCGCGGCCAGACGCTGGCGCAGATGGCCATCGCCTGGGTCCTGCGCGACCCGCGCGTGACCTCCGCCCTGATCGGCGCGCGCAACGTCGAGCAGCTCGACAACTCGCTGGATGCGCTGAACAGCCTGTCCTTCAGCCCGGAGGAGTTGGCCGAGATCGACAGCCACGCCGTCGCCGACGCCGGCATCAACCTGTGGAGCGCCTCCTCCGCAGCCGAAGCCGGCTGAGCGCAGGGGGGAGCGGCCGGGAGAAAGCGGCCTGCGGGGAAACCCTGGGGGCCGCCCCTCCTTTTGCCTCCCCTTTTAGTCCTTCCGGAGCAGTGGTCGGTTCGCCGAAGTGTAACAGAGATCTGAGAGTCTTTTTCCGACCGCCCCCTCTTCGCCGGCCGACGGTTGACGGCGAAGCGGCGGTACAGGTTGCTCAAGATCGAGGACACGCCATGAACACGCTCTTCCCGGCCCTGGTCGCCGCCGGCATCGTCCTGTCCACCGCCGCCGCGGCCCAGCCGGCTGCCACCGACCTCGCCCAACGCTTTCCCCTGCTGCTCAAGGAGGCCCGGGGCAAGGTTCCCTCGACGTCGGAGGTCGGCACCATCAGCACCACCCTGTCCGCCGCCGAATGGTACTGGAGCCGGGGCGATCAGGCGCAGGCCGTCAGCTACCTGAATTTCGCCCGCGGCCGGTTGGGCCTCAGCCTTGTTCAGCCCGCCGCCCCCGCCGGCCCCACGGCGCCCTGAGTCCGGTGGGGAGGCCGGCGGGACCCGCGCCGGCCAGGGCTCAGAACAGGTGGCGCAGCAGGTAGTACAGCAGGCCGGCCAGCATGATGGCGGCCGGCAGGGTCAGCACCCAGGCCATCGCCATGTTGCGCACCGTGCTCCATTGCAGGCCGGACCCGTTCGCCGCCATGGTGCCGGCGACGCCGCTCGACAGGATGTGGGTGGTCGACACCGGCAGGCCGTAGATCTCCGCCAGCCCGATGGTGCCGGCGGCGACGATCTCCGCCGAGGCGCCCTGGGCATAGGCCAGATGCTGCTTGCCGATCCGCTCGCCGACGGTGACGACGATGCGGCGCCAGCCGACCATGGTGCCGAGCCCGAGCGCCACCGCCACCGAGAACTTCACCCAGTCGGGAATGAAGCGGGTGCCGGCGTTCAGCGCCTCCTGATAGGATTTCAGCGTCTTCGCCTCGTCATCGGGCAGGCTGGCACCGGCCTTCGGCAGCAGGCGGACCGCATCGGCGGCCAGATACATGTCGTTGCGCATGTTCGACGTCGCTTCCGCCGGCACATGCTTGATGGCGCCATAGCTCTGCACGCCCTGGGCGATGTCGGCGGACAGCACGGCCAGCGCGCCATAGACCTCCGGCCGGTTCAGCTCCTTGGTCCGCAGCGCGTCGCCGACCATCCGCCTCGCCTCCTCCGCCGACGCCGGCTGCCGCCCGTCGGCATGCGAGCGCAGGACCGCTTCGGCCCGGTGGGTGGTCTCGACGAAGGCCGGGGTGGTGCTGTCGGGCATGGTGCGGTTCAGCGCATAGGCGGTGGGCACCGCGCCGATCAGGATCAGCATGATCAGCCCCATGCCCTTCTGGCCGTCGTTGCCGCCATGGGCGAAGGACACGGCGGTGCAGGTCAGGATCAGCAGCCCGCGGATCCACAGCGGCGGCGGACGGCTGGGGTCGGCCGGCTCGAACAGGCGCCGGTTCCTCACCGCGCGCTTCAGCACCAGCAGCAGCATGGCGGCCAGCACGAAGCCCATCACCGGGCTGAACAGCAGGGCCTGGAGAACGCCGAAGGCCTGCCCCCATTCGACGCCCGAGGTCGCCTGCCCGTCCGGCGCCATCAGCTGGTTGGCGAGGCCGACCCCGATGACCGAGCCGATCAGGGCATGGGACGAGCTGTTGGGCAGCCCGAGCGCCCAGGTTCCCAGGTTCCAGATGATGGCGGCGATCAGCAGGGCGAAGATCATGGCATAGCCGGCGCTGCTGCCGACCTGAAGGATCAGCTCCACCGGCAGCAGGGTGATGACGCTGTAGGCCACCGCCCCCGACGACAGCAGCACGCCCAGGAAGTTGAAGGCGCCGGACCACAGCACCGCCAGCACCGGCGGCATGCTGTGGGTGTAGATGACGGTCGCCACCGCATTGGCGGTGTCGTGGAAGCCGTTGACGAACTCGAAGCCCAGCGCGATCAGCAGCGCCAGACCGAGAAGCAGGAAGGCCCCCGTCGCCAGCGGCGGCTGGTCCACCCGTTGCAGGTCGGTGACGAAGCCATGGACCGCATAGCCGAGACCGGCGGCCAGCACGACGAGGAACGCCACCGGCAGGGCGGAGTGCGGCTTCTGGTGGAGATTGGGACCGCGAACCGGCGGCGAAGCGCCAGACGGCAGTGTGGTGTCCGACATGGTCGTGCTCGCTGTTCGAGAGGGTCGGGTCGCGGCGCCGGAACCGTCCGGATGCGGTCCGCGGCGCGGCCATCGCTTAACCCGCCGAACACGGGACGGTTGCCGCCGTCACCAAATCTTCACCGAACATTCACCGAGCATCGCAGGTGGCGATAATCACCCTCTCCCGCCCCGGGAGAGGGTGATTATGCGTTCACACTCCGAAGCCGTCCCCCCGGAGCCGCTTGGCGTCAGTCCGCCGTGACGGTGTCGGTCGCCCGATACCGCTCCAGCCAGTGGGCGTAGGGCGCCGGCAGCACCCAGGACGGGCGCTCGACGCCCAGCTCCTTGGCGGCGCGGTAGGGATAATGCGGGTTGGCGAGATGGGCGCGGCCGACCATCACCAGATCGAGCTGCCCGTCGGCGACGGTGCGGTCGGCGATCTTCGGCGCATCGATGCCCCAGGCCGCCGCCACCGGCAGCTCCGCCTCGCGCCGCACCCGCTCGGCGACCGGCGCCAGGAAGGCCGGCCCCCACGGAACATGGGCGTCGGGGGTGGAGAAGCCGACGCTGACGCTCAGCAGGTCGAGCCCGCCGGCGCGGAAGTTGCGGGCCAGTTCGATCGATTCGGCCAGCGTCTGCTCGTCGCGCCCGTCATACTCGATCACGCCGAAGCGGGCGGTCAGCGGCAGGTTTTCCGGCCACACCTCGCGAACCGCCGCCAGCGTCTCCAGCAGGAAGCGGCTGCGCCCGGCAAGGTCGCCGCCATACCGGTCGGTGCGTTTGTTGGCATGGACCGAGAAGAAGCTCTGGCCGAGATAGCCGTGGGCGAAATGCAGCTCCAGCCACTTGAAGCCGGCATCGCGGGCGCGCACGGCGGCGGCGACGAAATCGGCGCGGACGCGGGCGATGTCGTCCAGCGTCATCGCCTTGGGCACCTTCGGCAGATGATGGCCGAAGGGCACCGCCGACGGCGAGAGGGTGTCCCAGCCGC
This sequence comes from Azospirillum sp. TSH64, assembly GCF_003116035.1. Classification (GTDB taxonomy): domain Bacteria; phylum Pseudomonadota; class Alphaproteobacteria; order Azospirillales; family Azospirillaceae; genus Azospirillum. Next base: position 5,360,570 of record NZ_LGQW01000015.1, on the reverse strand, counting down.
GCGGATCGCCCTCGGCGATGTGGTCGTCGCCTTCCCACGGGCGGTTGGCGCTGGCCTTGCGGCCGGCATGGCCGATCTGGATGCCGGGAACGGCACCGGCGGCGGCGATGGAGGCGGCGATGCGCGCCATCCCCTCCGCCTGGGCGTCAGTCCACAGCCCGGTGCAGCCCGGCGTGATGCGGCCTTCCGGCGACACCGCCGTCGCTTCGACGATCACCAGACCGGCGCCGCCGCGGGCAAGGCCGGGATAATGGGCGAGATGCCAGTCGTTGACGACGCCGTCGACGGCGCTGTACTGGCACATCGGCGGAACCGCGATGCGGTTGCGCAGGGTGACGTCCTTCAGCGTGAAGGGCGTGAACAGAGCGGACATTAGGAATTCCCGTCTCGATCGTGTCGGTGGCGGCAGGGGGTAATGTGTTTGCCTACCCCTGCCGCGGATCGGGGAGATTTAGGTCAGCCCCAGCCTCAACCAAGCCGTCCCGCCGCCAAACGCCCCACGATTGCCGCATGGCTGCGGATACCCTTGCGCAGGCAGCAGCCCACCGGACCGGAGCCGCCCGCCCCGGAACAGGAAACGGCTCACCCCCCCAGCCCGAGCAGCCTGCCCAGGATCGGCTGGCCCGCGACAGCCCCCAGCACGAAGCCGGCCACCAGCCCGACCACCAGTCCCACAAACGCCAGCCCCATCCCGCCGCGGCCGGCGGACTGCGCACGCTCCGCCTGCCGCCCGCCGTTGCCAGCACTGCCGCCGGGCTCGTCGCCCTCGTCGATGGAGGAGGCGCGCCGCGCGCTGTAGGAGGTGTCGGTCGCCTCGTGCCACCCGCGGATGCGCTCCAGCGCCGGCTTCAGCTGGGCGTCGTCGGGCGTGGTGCCACGGCCATGGACGATCTCCCAGGCCAGGGCTGCGAAGCGGCTGGTCGTCCGTCCTTCCGGCGTGAAGATCGCCGCCGGCATACGGCGGTATGTGGCCTTCACCACATCCACGTCATAGGGGAAGGCGGTGCGGAACATCTGCTCGGGGAACTCGTTGCGCAGCTGCGTCAGCGATTCGCGCCCGACCTCGTCGTTGGTGATCGACAGCATCAGGATGCCGGCCAGCGTCAGGCTGGGGTTCAGCCCGTTCTGGATATGCTCCACCACCTGCAAGGTGCGGCGCAGCCCGTCCAGCGCATAGCGCCCCGGAAACACCGGCACGATCAGCCGGTCCGACGCCGCCAAGGCACCGGCCGCCAGATGGCCCAGCGCCGGCGGGCAGTCGATGACGACATAGTCCGGCGGGTTGCGCGAGAAATGCAGCGCCTTGCGCAAGCCCCGCTGCGAGCCGCCGCGGCTGTCCAGCGCATGCTCCAGCGAGTACAGCTTGCGCGCGCCGACGATCATCGACAGCCCGTCGAAGGCGGTCGGGGTGATGGCATCCTCGACGAAGGTTTCCTTGCGCAGCAGGTCGTTGATGCCGACCTTGGCCTTGTCGCGCAGCAGGAAGTTGCTGGTAGCGCTGCTCTGCGGGTCGAAATCGATCAGCACGACGCTCTTGCCCAGCGCCGCCAGCGCGAGCGCGAGGTTCACCGACGTGGTCGTTTTGCCGACGCCGCCCTTCTGGTTGTAGACCGACAGGATGGTCGGCTGCCGTGTCTCCGGCGTGTCGAAGACGTCTTCGTGGCTGGTCATGTCCATTCCGCTTCGCCGTTTCTGCGGCAATCCCCGCACGGCCCGGATCGAATTCCGGTCCGGACTGCGCGGGCGCACTATAAGCGGTGGGGTTTCAACTCTCCACACACCTTTGGGGACAGGGTGGCCGAGTGCGGAACCAGCCACGCCCGGCCGTCCTGCACACCCCTTGCTGCATTCCTGCACAACCGATGCGCAAAGTTTCGGGTCGCCCCAAAGGGCCGCCCGGGTACACATGGTGACAAACAATCCCGAGGGAGGACAATAGGATGACCACCGAACTTCAGCACCTGATCGGCGGCAAGCTGGTTTCCGGCACGTCCGGCCGGTTCGCCGACGTCTACTCCCCGATGACCGGCGAGGTGCGCGCCCGCGTGCCGCTGGCGAGCGTCGAGGAGATGCGCGCCGCGGTCGAGAACGCCAAGCAGGCGCAGCGCGGCTGGGCCGCCACCAACCCGCAGCGCCGCGCCCGCGTGCTGATGCGCTTCCTCGACCTCGTCCAGCGCGATTACGACGAGCTGGCGCTGCTGCTGTCGCTGGAGCATGGCAAGACCATCGTCGACGCCAAGGGCGACATCCAGCGCGGGCTTGAGGTGGTGGAGTTCGCCTGTGGCATCCCGCATCTGCTGAAGGGTGAGTTCACCGACGGCGCCGGCCCCGGCATCGACATCTATTCGATGCGCCAGCCGCTGGGCGTCGTCGCCGGCATCACGCCGTTCAACTTCCCCGCCATGATCCCGATGTGGAAGTTCGCCCCGGCCATCGCCTGCGGCAACGCCTTCATCCTGAAGCCGTCGGAGCGCACGCCGGGCGTGCCGGTCAAGCTGGCCGAGCTGATGCTGGAGGCCGGCCTGCCGGCGGGCATCCTCAACGTCGTCCATGGCGACAAGGTGGCGGTGGACGCCATCCTCGACGACCGTGACATCAAGGCGGTGGGCTTCGTCGGCTCCACCCCGATCGCCGAATACATCTACAACCGCGGCTGTGCGGCGGGTAAGCGCGTGCAGTGCTTCGGCGGCGCCAAGAACCACGCGCTGGTGATGCCGGACGCCGACCTCGACCAGGCGACCGACGCACTGATCGGCGCCGGCTTCGGCGCGGCGGGCGAGCGCTGCATGGCGATCTCCGTCGTCGTGCCGGTCGGCAAGAAGACCGCCGACGCCCTGATGGACCGCCTGATCCCGCGGGTGGAAAGCCTGAAGGTCGGCCCGTCGACCGACAGCAGCGCCGATTTCGGCCCGCTGGTGACGGCCGAGCATCTGGAGCGGGTGAAGTCCTACGTCGATCTCGGCGTCAAGGAAGGCGCCAAGCTGGCGGTCGATGGCCGCGAGTTCAAGATGCAGGGCTACGAGAACGGCTTCTACATGGGCGGCTGCCTGTTCGACGAGGTGAAGCCGGACATGCGCATCTACAAGGAGGAGATCTTCGGCCCGGTCCTCTCCGTCGTCCGCGCCGACTCCTACGAGGAAGCGCTGGCCCTGCCGAACGACCATGAGTACGGCAACGGCGTGGCGATCTTCACCCGCGACGGCGACGCCGCCCGCGACTTCGCATCCCGCGTCGATGTCGGCATGGTCGGCATCAACGTTCCGATCCCGGTTCCGCTCGCCTACTACACCTTCGGCGGCTGGAAGCGCTCGGGCTTCGGCGACCTGAACCAGCACGGCCCCGACGCGGTGCGCTTCTACACCAAGACCAAGACCGTCACCTCCCGCTGGCCCTCGGGCGTCAAGGAAGGCGCCAGCTTCGTCATTCCGACCATGGAGTGATGGGTTAAGCACATTATCCCCTCTCCCCCCCGGGGAGAGGGTTAGGGTGAGGGGGAAGCACCGCAGGATTTCCACAAAGGTCCCGCAACGCATCCCCCTCACCCCGACCCTCTCCCCGGGGGGGAGAGGGGGATTTGGAGGGAGGTGACGCATGTCCTTTGAACTGACCGAAGACCAGGTCGCCATCCGCGACATGGCGTTGTCCTTCGCCCGCGACGAGCTGGCGCCCAACGCCGTCGAGTGGGACCAGAAGAAGCATTTCCCCATCGACACCCTGCGCGCCGCCGGCGAACTCGGCATGGGCGGCATCTATGTGTCCGAAGAGCATGGCGGCTCGGCGCTGAGCCGCTTCGACGCCGTGGTGATCTTCGAGGCGCTGAGCCAGGGCTGCCCGACCATCGCCTCCTACATCTCCATCCACAACATGGTGGCGGGGATGGTGGACAATTTCGGCAGCGACGAGCAGAAGGCCCATTGGCTGCCGAAGCTCTCCCGCATGGACTGGCTCGCCAGCTATTGCCTGACCGAGGCCAACGCCGGTTCCGACGCCGCGGCGCTGCGGACGAAGGCCGTGCGCGACGGCGACAGTTACGTCCTCAACGGCGCCAAGCAGTTCATTTCCGGCGCCGGCAGCTCCGACCTCTACCTCGTCATGGCCCGCACCGGCGAGGACGGCCCCGGCGGCATCAGCGCCTTCCTGGTGCCTGCGGACACCCCCGGCCTCTCCTTCGGCGCCAACGAGCACAAGATGGGCTGGAACGCCCAGCCGACCCGCGCCGTCATCCTGGAGGACGCCCGCATCCCCGCCTCTGCCCTGCTGGGGCAGGAGGGGATGGGCTTCAAGTTCGCCATGAAGGGGCTGGACGGCGGCCGCATCAACATCGCCGCCTGCTCCATCGGCGGTGCGCAGGCGGCACTGGACAAGGCGCTGACCTACATGAGCGAGCGCAAGGCCTTCGGCCAGACGCTCGACCGCTTCCAGGCGCTCCAGTTCCGCATCGCCGACATGGCGACGGAGCTTGAGGCCGCCCGCACCTTCGTCCACCGCGCCGCCTCGGCGCTGGATGCGAAGAGCCAGGACGCCACACGCCTGTGTGCGATGGCGAAGCGCTTCGCCACCGACACCGGCTTCGAGGTGGCGAACAACGCGCTCCAGCTGTTCGGCGGCTACGGCTATCTGGCGGACTATGGCGTGGAGAAGATCGTGCGCGACCTGCGGGTCCACCAGATCCTGGAAGGCACCAACGAGATCATGCGCCTGATCGTCTCGCGCAGCGAGATCGGGCGGATGGCGTAAGAGCGAACCACAAAAACCAAACCCAAAAAACCAAAGCAACGGGAGACGCGACGATGGCGGTGATCGGTTTCATCGGATTGGGCAACATGGGCGGCCCGATGGCCGCGAACCTCGTGAAGGCGGGGCATCAGGTGGTGGGCTACGACCTCGTGCCCGCCGCCATCGAAGCGGCCAAGGCGGCCGGCGTCACCATCGGCGCCTCCCCTGCCGCCATCGCCGCGGCGGCCGAGGTGGTCATCACCATGCTGCCGGGCGGCAAACATGTGCTGGGCGTCTATGGCGACATCGCACCGGTGGCGCGCCCCGGCACCCTGCTGATCGACTGCTCCACCATCGACGTGGAGTCCGCCCGCAAGGCGCATGCGCTGGCCGCCGGCACGGGCGCCGCCTCGCTCGACGCGCCGGTGTCGGGCGGCGTCGGCGGTGCCGCCGCCGGCACCCTGACCTTCATGGCCGGCGGCGAGACGGACGCCTTCGAGCGCGCCCGCCCGCTCCTGGAGGCCATGGGCAAGAAGATCGTCCATTGCGGCGGTGCCGGGGCCGGCCAGGCGGCGAAGATCTGCAACAACATGATCCTCGGCATCTCGATGATCGGCGTCTGCGAGGCCTTCGTGCTGGCGGAGAAGCTCGGCCTGTCGCATCAGGCGCTGTTCGACGTGTCGTCGACCTCGTCGGGCCAGTGCTGGTCGCTGACCAGCTATTGCCCGGTGCCCGGCCCGGTCCCCGCCAGCCCGGCCAACCGCGACTACCAGCCCGGTTTCGCGGCGGCGCTGATGCTGAAGGACCTGAAGCTGGCCCAGGAAGCGGCACAGGGCGCCGGTGCTCCCACCCCGCTGGGGGCCGCGGCGGCGCAGCTCTACGCGCTGATGAACGCGCAAGGAGAAGGCGGCGCCGACTTCTCCGGCATCATCCGCATGCTGCGCGGCGAGGGGTAAATCAGGCTGCGGTAAATCAGACTGTGGCCGGCGGGGGCAGGAACAGCGCCTGCTCCCGCCGCACCAGATCGGCGATGTAGTCGGCGGTCATCGAAATCCGCGCCAGCGAGCGCAGATCCTCGTGAACGATCAGCCAGAAGGACCGGGTGATCGTCACCTCTTCCGGCAGCACCGGCACCAGATCCGGTTCGCCGGCGGCGATGAAGGCCGGCAGCATGCACAGGCCGGCCCCGGCCAGCGTCGCCTTCAGCTGGGCGACGAGGCTGCTGCTCTTGATGCGCGGCGCCACCTCCCCCATCGTCTCGACATAGTCCAGTTCCGGGGCGAAGATCAGGTCGTCGATATAGCCGACGAAGGAATGGCCGCGCAGGTCGCCGCGGCTGCGGATTTCCTGCCGTGACCCCAGATAGGCGGCGGTGCCGTACAGCCCCAGCCGGTAATCGGTCAGCTTCCGTGCGAACAGCCGCCCTTCCTGCGGGCACGACAGGCTGATGGCGATGTCGGCCTCGCGCTTCGACAGGCTGAAGACACGCGGCATGGCGACCAGCTGCACCTCCAGCTCCGGATGGCGTTCGCACAAGGCGCCGATCCGCGGCGCCAGGAAACAGCTGCCGAAGCCGTCCGGCGCCCCGATCCTGACCGCACCGGCCAGAGCCAGATCGCCGTCCGCCACCATGCCCTGGGCCAGCAGGGCGGCACTCTCCATCACCTCCGCCGTCTGTTTCAGCCGCTCGCCCTGCGGCGTCAGGGTAAAGCCGCTGGGCCGGCGCTCGAACAGGGTGACGCGCAGCGCCTCCTCCAGCGCGGTGATGCGGCGGCTGACCGTGGTGTGGTCGGCGCGCAGCCGCTGGGCTGCCGTGGTCAGCGTGCCGGCCCGGGCCACCGCCAGGAAAAAGCGCAGGTCGTTCCAGTTGAAATCGGCCATGTCCGCCGGCGCGCCGTCCGTTCTTGCAGGGTGGATGAGGGGCCGGACTCTCCCATCAAGCCGCCCGCCTGACAAGAGTGCCAACCCGCCCCTGCGACACCATCACCCGCCGGGCCGCACTCCCCTTCCCCCCAAACGTTGGTGGATGGCCGAAAGAGCCTGATCCGAAGGGGTACCGCATCTTCCGGGGCAGCGCCCCCATTTCGCGCGGACGAACCGGCGCTCCATTGCGTTTATCTGTTGAGCGACGGCGATGCGACCAGCAAGAGGATACGGAATGCCGGGCGAAGGCCGGACGGCGGGGGTCAGCGGATCGGTGATGGTGGCGGCACTTGCGGCCCTGCTCGTCATGCCTGCCGCAGGCCCGGCCACGGCGGAACCGCTGCTGTCGGCACCGGAGGCCCAGGAGGCATACCAGCAGTCCGCCGCTCCCCTGCCCGCCCCCGCACCGTCGAAGCCGCAGACCGGCGCCTTCGACTGCTGGCGGCTCGATCCGGGCCGCCTGGAACAGGCGTCCGACCGCGGGCTGTGCGGCGACGCCTTTGCCCGCGCCCCCGAAACCGCAGCGCTGCCGGAAGCCCCTCCCCCGCCGCTGCTCACGCCCGCGCGCAAGCCGAAGGCACCGGAGCGCCGCATCCGCAGCAGCGGCCGCAGCGTCGGCGGCCCGGAAAGCCACAGCCTGGCCAGTTCACGCGCCCGGACGTCGCGCGGCGGCGACGGCGATTTCTTCAGCAATTTCCAGCGGGATTTCCGGTCGCTGACCAACCTGCTGGGCGGCGGCAGCCCGCCGTCGCGCCGCGGCGACGACAGTCCCGCCTCCCACACCTCGCACAACCACTGACAGGCGGTAAAGCCGGGACAGCCAGCTTTACCGCTCCTGGTCCTCGGCGTCTGCCCCGATATCCTCCGCCTCGACATCGATGGTGACGCCGGTGCGGCCCGACCGGCCATGATCGTCATGCTCCGGGTCGATGCCATGATCGCGGCGCAGCTCGTCGCGGATTTCCGCCATGCGGACGCGCAGCCGGGCATAGTCGGCCAGCAGCTGCCGGCGCCGGTCGTTCGGCGTCACGTCCTTCGGCGGGCGCAGCGAGCGCTTGAAGTCGATCAGCTGGCGGCGGGTCACATCGGGACGGATCAGCCCCTGCGCCTTGGCGCGCTCCAGCTCGTCCGGCGTCATGGTCACGATCTGGTAGGCGACGCTTTCCGCCCCCGGCAGCACGTCCAGCGACAGCCGGCCGGTGTCCACCGCCTCCGCCACCGCGCGGAAGCGGAAGGCGGTCTCGACCGAGAACGGCATGTCGCTTTCGATCATCGCCTCGAAGTCGCCATGCGGCAGGATTTCCTTGGCGCGGTTCAGATACCGGCCGATCGACAGGAACTCCTTGCGGCTGCGGTTCCAGTGATAGCGGATTTCCTGGGCGAATTCCTGCCGGGTGTGGCAGGGCACGATGGCGTCGCTGATATCCGACGCCCGGCGGTCCGCCTTCGACGGCGCCACGGCGGCCCCTGACCGCACAGGCGTAGACGCTACCTCCGGCTTGGCATCCGGCGGGGGAGCGGCCTTGCCCTGCTCCGCCACCTTCTTCATGAAGGACTTCACATTGGCCATAATCAGATCCCCCGGGTTCAGATCCCCAGCTCGTGCCGGATGAAGTACCAGGCGCCAAGGCATTCGTCGGCGCCGTTGACAGCACCCACATCGACGATGGAGCAGCCGACATCGTCGACCCGGTGCATGTCCTCGATGTCCGGCACCTCGTGCGGCACCAGCCGGCCGACCCGGCCCAGCTCCAGCTTCGCTTCGCGCAGGCTGACCGACCGGCGCTTGACCCGGTTCAGCAGGAAGGCGGCGGGGCGGCCATAGTCGCGCAGGAACTCCATCCAGGGGATGACGCTCATCTTGTCGAAGCGGCCGACCCCGGTCGGCACCAGCACCAGATCGGCGCGGCGCAGCAGGATCTTGGTCGCCTCCGGATACAGCTCCACCGACGGCGGCGTGTCGACGAAGACGACGTCGTAGCGGCCGGGATCGATTTGGGCCAGCGCCGCCTCGATGTCGTCCAGCGTTCCTTCGTAATGGTCGATGGACGCCACATCGTGCGGACGGCGCAGCTCGTGCCACTGGCCCAGCGTGCGCTGCGGGTCGAAATCCAGCGTCGCCACCCGCATGCCGTCCTTGGCCGCGGCGACGGCGGTGTTCTTGCAGCTGGTGGTCTTGCCGGTCCCGCCCTTCGGCGCACTGTACACCACCCAGCGCGCAGGCAGCGGCACAGCCTTGTTTACCGTGCCGTCGGCGCCCTGGGCTGCCGGCCTGCCGGTTGATTTACCTGTGGATTTGCCCGCGGATTTCCTTGTGGCGACGGCGGTCGGATCGGCCATCTGTTCCCCCTGCATCGCGTGCCAGTCGTCTGATGGCCTTCTTCTTAGCGGATCGCCCCGCTCCCCGAAAGGGCAAAGGCGGCACCTGCGCCATGGAAATAGGCGGTTTCTGTACCGCCAAAGCCGTTACCGGTAACGCCTCGCCGCCATTTCCGTTACCGGTAACGCTTGCCCCTGCCCCGGCCCGACCGCCTCTGTTGCCGCCACGAAACAATCTGTCACCACTTTCGGGATTTCCGTACCGGCGCGCGGTCGCTAAAATGTTTCGCATTCCAGGGTTTTGAACAGCGTATTGCCTTCCCGCAAGAGTCGGCGGCGGCAATGGGGGTTGGGTCGGTGATGCGGGGATCGGGGCGGACGACGGTTGGCGAGCGGGCGGTTGACAAGACGGCGTTCCGACGGGACGGCCTGCGGCGCCGGGCGGCCTTGCGCCACAGCACGGCGCTGGCCGGGGCGGCGCGCCTGGCGATCCTGACCGCATTCCTCGCCCTGCCCCTCCCCGCACTTGCCAACCCCGAAGGCGGCGTGGTCACCGACGGCGCCGCCACCATCCACACGACCGCCCCCGGCCGGCTCGACATCATCCAGTCGACGCCCAAGGCGGTGATCGACTGGCAGCGCTTCGGCATCCGCGACGGCGAGCACACCAATTTCCAGCAACCCGATGCCGCCGCCATCACGCTGAACCGCGTCACCGGCTCCGACCCGTCGGCGATCATGGGGCGGCTGACCGCGAATGGGCAGGTCTGGCTGGTCAACCCCAACGGCATCCTGTTCGGCCCGAACGCCCGGGTCGATGTCGGCGGGCTGGTCGCCACCACACACGACATCCGCAACGCCGACTTCATGGCCGGCCGTTACAATTTCGAAGGCCGCGCCGGCTCCACCGCGACGGTGGAGAACGAGGGCACGATCACGGTGGCCCAGGCCGGGCTGGCGGCCCTGGTCGCCCCCGGCGTCGCCAACCGCGGCACCATCCAGGCCCGCATGGGCGAGGTGACGCTGGCGTCGGGCCGCCGCTTCGTCGTCGACCTCTTCGGCGACCAGAAGATCAACATCGCGGTGGACGCCCAATCCGATACGAAGACCGACGCCCGCCCCGTCGGCGCCGACGGCAAGCCGGTCGAGGCGCTGGTCAGCAACAGCGGCAAAATCTTCGCCGACGGCGGCCGGGTGCAGATGACGGCGAGCGCCGCCAAGGGGCTGGTCGACCGCGTCGTCAACATGTCGGGCACCGTCCAGGCCCGCCGGGTGGAGCAGCAGGGCGGCGACATCGTCCTGCTCGGCGACGGCGGCGAGGTCGAGGTCTCCGGCAGCATCGACGCCAGCGGCAGCGGCGCCGGTCAGAAGGGCGGCTCCGTCACCGTGTCGGGCAACCGCACGGCGCTGACCGCCACCGCCCGCATCACCGCCTCCGGTCCCGCCGGGGGCGGGGAGGTGCTGATCGGCGGCGACGTGCAGGGCGGCAGGGCATCGGCCGCCACGCTGGCCGGCTACACCATCCGCCCGGCGCGCAAGCCGGTGCCGCCCTCCGCCGAGACCGTCGTGGCGCAGGGGGCAAGCATCGCCGCCGACGCGACCGACAGCGGCAAGGGCGGCAAGGTGGTGGTGTGGGCCGACGGCAGCACCCGCTTCGACGGCGCCGTGTCCGCCCGCGGCGGGGCGGCCGGCGGCAGCGGCGGCTTCGTCGAGACGTCGGGCAAGCTGTCGCTGCATGTGCGCGGCAGCGTCGATGCCGGGTCCGGAACAGGGCAGGGGACAGGCGTCGGCGGCTTCTGGCTGCTCGACCCGACCGACCTCACAGTGGCGGCGACCGGCGGCACCATCACCGCCGATGCCATCCAGACCGCGCTGAACGGCGGCACCAGCGTCACGCTGCAAACCGAATCGACGGGGACCGATGCGGGCGACATCACCATTGATCAGGCGATCACGAAGTCGGCCGGCGGGGATGCGTCGCTGACGCTGAAGGCCCACCGCAACATCGTCGTCAACCAGAGCATCGTGTCCAGTGCCGGCGCCCTCACCCTCACCCTGAACGCCGCGACCGGCACCGGCAACGGCATCGTGCGGACGGCGGCCACCTCCGGCACGTCGCCCATCGCCATCACCACCAACGGCGGCAATTTCATCGTCGGCGGCGGCTCCAACCCGGCGATGAAGCCCGCCACCGGCATATCCGGCGGCTATTCGCCCAGCTCCGACCGGGCCGGCGTGGAGTTCCACGACACCATCGTCTCGACCGGCGCCGGCTCCATCCTGATCAACGGTCACGGCGGCGAGAACAACGGTGACGGCAACCACGGCATCGCGCTGTATGACAGCCAGCTGACCACCGGGACCGGCTCGATCACGCTGAACGGGGAGGGCGGCAATGGCATCTATTACGGCGACAATGTCGGCGTGCTGCTGTCGTCCTCGGCACTCCAGACCGGGGGCGGCGCCGTTTCCATCACCGGCACCGAGGGGCATGGCGAGAGTTCCCAAGGCAACGATGCGATCCGCGTCACCGACGACTCCTCCATCACGGTGCAGGGCAACGGGGCCATCGACATCAGGGCGGGCGCCAACTCCAGCCGCGACATCCAGCTGAGCGGCGCCGTCATCCGCAACGGCAATGCCCCGATCACGCTGGAGTCGGGCGGCAGCCTGTTCCTGGATGACGACAGCAGCCTGACCTCCGACGGTGCCGTGACGCTCAGGGCGGCATCCGGCATCTCCCTGATGGACAGCCACATCGTCGCCGCCGACCGGCCGGTCACGCTGAACAGCAACCGCAGCGGCAACGGCGGCGCCATCAGCCTGGGCAGCAGCAGCATCGCGACCGCAGGCGGCGACATCGTCCTGGGCGGCGGCAGCGATCCGGCGAGCATGGCGGCCAGCGCCGATTATGGCGACTGGGCCGGCGTGTCGATCGCCAACAGCTCGCTCTACACCGGCCACGGCTCCATCTCGATCCGCGGCGAGGGCGAGGGGTACAGCAGCGGCACCCACGGCGTGCTGATCAACGGCAGTTCGACCATCGGCGCCGCCACCGGCCGGATCGCCATCCACGGCAAGGCGACCTCCCGGTCCGACAGCCGGAACGCCGGGGTGCTGATCGAAAGCAACGACCAGGGCGGGCCGACCGTCACGGCCGGTTCCACCGCCGCCAACGCCATCCTGATCGACGGCGATGCCAGCGAAGCGGACTCCATCGAGTCCTGGGGTGTCATGCTCCAGGGCAGGGTGGGGCTGCTGTCGTCGGGCGGCGTCTCCATCGCCGGCAAGGGCGGCGCCTCGTCCGCCGATTTCGAGGTCGCCGGCATCGGGCTGGACGCCGAGAACAACGGCAACATCCAGATCGTGGCCGCCGCCGGAGAGGTGTCGCTGCAAGGCAGCGCCGGGACCGCCGGCCCCCATGGGACCGCCTCCGCCCTGTACAGAAACGGCGCCGTGACGATCAGCAGCACGCCGGCTCCGCCGCCGCCGCCGCCCCCACCACCTCCTCCTCCGCCTCCGCCGCCGCCGCCTCCCCCTCCGCCCCCGCCGGTAACGCCGCCGGTGACGGACCCGACGCCGACAACGCCGACGACGCCCGCCACTCCGGGCACCGACAGCGGAAGCGGTGGCGGAACCGATACGCCGTCCACCAGCACGCCGACCACCACCACCCCGTCGACGGGGACCGGGACGGACACGTCCGGGACCGGAACCACGGGCACGGGAACGACAGGCACCGGAACGACGGACACCGCGTCCCCGGAAACCGGAACGACCACCACGACGGGCGGCAGCCAGTCCGCCGCGTCCGCCTCCAGCTCCGTGCAGGCGGCGCTGCAAACGGTGGCCCAGATCGCCACGACCCCGGCAACGACCACCACCGTCACCACCACTGCCACGACCGGCACCGGCGCGACCGCCGGAACCACGGCCACCGGAACCAGGGCGGGCGCGACCACGCCGCAGACCCTGCTGGCGACGCTGGAGCAGGGCACGGCCAACCAAGGCACGGCCACCCAGACCGCGGCCACCCAGACCACAGCAGGGCAGGGCACCCAGTCGGCCGGCGGCAGTTCCGCCTCCAACAGCGCCCCGTCCAACGGCGCCCCGCCTTCGCCGCCTCCGCCGGGCCCGGCGACGGTCGTGCTCGCCTCCGGCCGCTCGGTCTCCTTCACGGCGGACGCGACGGCGGCCTACTCCTCCGGCGCCACCCTGTCGCAGCCGGGGCCGCAGCTTCTGGCCTCCCCGCAGGTGCAGGCGGCGGCCGGCAGCCTCATCCAGGCGGCCGGCAACGGCGGCATGGTCCAGGCGGTGACGGCGCTGGCGAGCGGCGGCCTGTCGCTGGCCGAACAGCGCGCGGTGCTGGCCAGCGTGCCGGTGGCCACCCTGATCGGCGGGCTGACCGCCAGCAGCGACCCGGTGGCGTCGCGCGTCGGCGGCATCCTGCAGAACAGCGCGACGGGCCAGCCCGGCGGCTACGCCCAGGTGCGCGCCGCGGCGGCGCAGGCCAGCCTGCCGCCCCAGGTCGCCCGCACCTACCTCGCCATGGTGCAGCGGGTCGAGCGCGAACAGCGCACCCAGGCCTTCTCCGGCGCGCTGCGCCAGCTGGTGGCGAACCCGGCGGCGGCGGACATGCTCGGCCGCCCGTCCGCCGCCTCGGCCCTGCCCAGCCTGCGGCAGGCGCAGGGCGGCCGCACCCGCGGCGGCACCATGACGCTGCGCGGCGTCGTCGCCGACAGCGCCAATCTGGCGGAGGCGCGGGTGAACGGCCGCTGGGTCTTCATCGACGAGCAGGGCCAGTTCCGCACCAGCATCCCGGTGGAGCCGGGGGCGAAGGAAGCCACCCTGACCATGACCGACGAGGCCGGCAAGACGACGGAGCAGCGCATCGCCATCGACAGCGCGACCTCCGCTCCCGACCCGGCCGCCCCGCCGAAGCCGCGCAAGATCGCCCTGATGATCGCCGTCGACAGCTACCGCGACGGCGCCATCCCGGCGCTTGCCACGCCCGACGCCGACATCAAGGCGGTGGGCAAGGCGCTGAACGACCAGCTCGGCTACGAGACGCGGGTGCTGCGCAACCCGACCAAGGCGCAGATCGGCGACGCCCTGCGCAAGCTCGGCCGCGAGGTCGGCGAGCAGGACCAGGTGATGGTCTATTACGCCGGCCACGGCTATGAGCTGGCGGAGACCGGCACCGGCTACTGGCTGCCGGCCGACGCGGAGACGACCAGCGCCCGCAACTGGGTGTCGAACAACGACATCGGCCGCTTCCTCAGCCGCATGCCGGCCAAGCATGTGATGGTGGTGTCGGACAGCTGCTATTCCGGCGCCTTCACCAAGGAGCAGAAGGTCGATGCCAGCCGCCTCGCCAGCGAGACGGAGATGCGGCAGCGCCGCTCGGTCATGGCCCTGTCGTCGGGCGGCGACGAGCCGGTTGCCGACGGCGAGGTGAACTCCCCCTTCGCGGTGGCGCTGAAGAAGCGGGTGCTCGGCCTGCCGAAGGACAGCAGCGGCTACGCCCTCTATCAGGAGGTCCGCCAGGATGTGACCAGCGAGGCGCCGCAGACCCCGCAATACGGCGTGATCCGCACCGCCGGCTACGACGAGGGCGGCGACTTCCTGCTGGACCTGCCCGACCGCCCGATGAACTGAGGGGGAAAGGCTCCCGCAGCGGCCACCCCCATTTTCCCCTGGCGCATAGTTTCAAAAGAAACTATATCAGCGGCAAATGGTCGCGCCCGGCGCCTGCCGCCGGCGCTCCTCGCAGAAGGGAGCAGCCCGCATGACGTCCTCCGCATTCACCTACCGGTCCGGCTTCGGCAACGAATTCGCGACCGAGGCGTTGCCCGGCGCCTTGCCCGTCGGCCGCAACTCGCCGCAGCGCCCGCCCTACGGCCTCTATGCCGAACAGATCAGCGGCACCGCCTTCACCGCCCCCCGCGCCCACAACCGGCGCTCCTGGCTCTACCGCATCCGCCCGGCGGTGGTGCACGAACCCTTCCGCCCGCTGGAGTCCGGCCGCCTGACCAGCCGCTTCGACGAGGTGCCGGCCCCGCCGACCCAGCTGCGCTGGAACCCGCCGCCGATGCCGGACGCACCGACCGACTTCATCGCCGGCCTCGCCACCATGGGCGGCAATGGCGGGCCGCAGGCGCAGACCGGCTGCGGCATCCATCTCTACACCGCCAACCGGTCGATGGAGGGCCGCTTCTTCTACGATGCCGACGGCGAGCTGCTGATCGTGCCGCAGCAGGGCCGCCTGCGCCTGTTCACCGAGCTTGGCGTGCTGGAGGTCGAGCCGCAGGAGATCGCGCTCATCCCCCGCGGCATCCGCTTCCGTGTCGAGCTGCCGGACGGCGAAGGCCGCGGCTATGTCTGCGAGAATTTCGGCGCGCCCTTCCGCCTGCCGGACCTCGGCCCCATCGGCTCCAACGGCCTTGCCAACCCGCGCGACTTCCTGACGCCCGACGCCTGGTACGAGGATGTCGACGGCGACTTCGAGCTGGTGGCGAAGTTCGACGGCGCTCTGTGGACTGCCCGCATCGACCATTCGCCGCTGGACGTGGTGGCGTGGCACGGCAACCACGCGCCCTGCAAATACGACCTGCGCCGCTTCAACACCATCGGCTCGATCGGCTTCGACCATCCCGACCCGTCGATCTTCCTGGTGCTGCACTCGCCCAGCGACACCCCCGGCGTCGACAGCATCGACTTCGTCATCTTCCCGCCGCGCTGGCTGGTGCAGGAGGACACCTTCCGTCCGCCCTGGTTCCACCGCAACGTCGCCAGCGAGTTCATGGGGCTGATCCATGGCGTCTACGATGCGAAGGAGGAGGGCTTCCTGCCCGGCGGCGCCAGTTTGCACAACTGCATGAGCGGCCACGGCCCCGATGCCGAAACCTTCGCCAAAGCGACGGCCGCCGACACCAGCCGTCCGCAGCGGGTCGCCGACACCATGGCCTTCATGGTGGAGACCCGTGCGGTGATCCGTCCCACGCGCCACGCCCTGGAAACCGCGGAGTTGCAGCACGATTATTATCGCTGCTGGCAGGGGCTGGCGAAGCGCTTCGACCCCAACCGTCCCTGAAGGAAGCGTCCCTGACGCTGGGCAGGGCAGGGCAGGGCGACAGGACGGCCGCCGGCTCCCGACCACGCGACAATTTGTCTCGACGGCGCGCGCGCGGACTTCCACACTGCACCCGTGCCATTCGGGCGCTTGGCAAGGGGAGAAGGGCCGATGGCGGCCGGTGTTGGGAATGGTGATGGTGGCAATGGCGGGGAAAGCCGGTCTCTGCTCGACCGGATGATCGACCGCATGACGGTGCAGCGCAACGCGCTGGCCTGGGCGGAGCATGAGGTCGCCGGCCGCGACGGGCTGGTGCTGGAGGTGGGGCTGGGCAAGGGCCGCACCTTCGACCATCTGCGCCACCTGTTCCCGCCGCGCGACATCCTGGTCTTCGACATGTGGGTCCGCGTGCCGCCGGAGCTGACGCCCGACGAGGACCGCCTGTTCGTCGGCGATTTCAAGGAGACCATGCCGGCGGCGGCGGAGCGGTTCGGCCGCTGCGCCCGGCTGGCCCATGCCGATTTCGGAAGCACCGACCGCAACCATGACGCCGCGCAGGCGGCGTGGCTGGCGCCGCTGATCGATGCGCTGGTGCTGCCCGGCGGCGTCGTGCTGTCCGACCGGCCGCTCGACCGTCCCAACTGGACCCGGCTCGACCTGCCGCCCGACGAACGCTGGACCTACCATGCCTGGAGGGTGGAAAGCTGAGCGGAGCAGGGGGGATCGAAGCAGGGTGGATTGAAAAAGGGCGCATGGCAAAAGCGCCGTTGGAAAACGGACCGGGCCACGCCAATTTATTTCCCCTCATCCTCCGCTGCATGACAGGGGCGGCCGGCGACGGCTGCGACGCTGAAGGCCGCGACGCTGAAGGCCATTGATGAACCGCAACATTTTTCAGTTCATTTGGAAGCACAGCGGGCGGCAGCAGATCCTGCTCGCCCTGTTGACGGTCGCCTCCTTCCCGGTGCTCTACGCCTCGCTGGAACTGCCGAAGATCATCATCAACCGGGCCTTGTCGGACCCGCAGCCGGAACGCGAGATCCTCGGCGTCGCCATGGGGCCGGTGACCTACCTCCTGGTTCTCTGCTTCACCTTCCTGGCGCTGGTGCTCGCCAACGGCGCCTTCAAGATGCGGATCAACACCTTCAAGGGCGTGGTCGGCGAACGGCAGGTGCGGCGCCTGCGCTTCATCCTGCTCGACCGCATGCTGCGCTTCCCGCTGCCGCATTTCTCCAAGGTCAGCCAGGGGGAGCTGATCTCCACCGTCGCGTCGGAGACCGAGCCGCTGGCCGGCTTCATCGGCGACTCCTTCGCCCAGCCGCTCTACCAGGGCGGCACGATGCTCACCATCCTGCTGTTCCTGTTCATCCAGCAGCCGACCATCGGGCTGGTGTCGGTCGCCCTCATCCCGGTGCAGGCCTATATCATCCCGAAGCTTCAGCTGAAGGTGAAGCTGCTGGGCAAGGAGCGGGTGCGCAAGGTCCGCCAGCTGTCCGAACGCATCGGCGAAAGCGTCGAGAACATCCGCGAGGTCCGCGTCAACGGCACCGTCCGCTACGTGCTGGCCGAATTCTCGCAATATCTCGGCAGCATCTACTGGATCAGGCTTGAGATCTACAAGCGGAAGTATTTCGTCAAGTTCCTGAACAACTTCATCAACCAAATCACGCCCTTCTTCCTGTTCTCCATCGGCGGCTATCTGGTCCTGCAAGGCAACATGACCATCGGCGCCCTGGTGGCGGCGCTCTCGGCCTTCAAGGACTTGACGGCGCCCTGGAAGGAGCTGCTCGACTATTACCAGAACATGATCGACGCCCAGATCAAGTACGAGCAGATCGCCGAGCAGTTCTCTCCCCCCTTCCTGTTCGACTGGGCCACGCCGACCCCCGCCACCCCGACCGACCTGAAGGCCCCGCTGCGGCTGGAGGCGGTGACCTGGGCCAACGAATACGGCGACCGCATGCTGCAGCGCCTGTCGCTGGAGGTGCCGCCGGGCGCGCTCATCGGCATCGCCGGCACCAACGCGCTGGCGCTGCGCCGTCTGGCCGAGGTGCTGGTGCGGCTGTCGCCGCCGACCTCCGGCCGGATCACCATCGGCGACCGCGCGCTGGACGAGCTGCCGCTGGATCTGCTGGGCCGCCGCATGGCCTATGCCAGCCCGGAACCGCGCATGTTCACCGGCAGCATGATGCAGAACATCACCTACGGCCTGCGCCACCGCCCGCCGGCCGACGACCCGGACAGCATGACCCCGGCCCGCCGCCGCGAGATCGTCGAGGCCCAGGCGTCGGGCAACTCCACCGACAGCATGGACGGGATCTGGACCGACTTCGGCATGATCGGCGCCACCGACTGGACCAGCCTGCGCCCCTGGTTCATGCAATGCCTGGCCGCCACCGGCGGCGAGAGTGCCGTCTACCAGCGCGGCCTGCGCGAGGTGTTCGACCCCGACGACTACCCCTTCGTCGCCCAGCCGCTGCTGCGCGCCCGCCACTGGCTGCGCGACGCCATCGCCGAACGCGGGATGGACGCACTGCTGGCCCGCTTCGAGCGCGACCGCTTCAACCCCTATGCCAGCATCGCCGAGAACATGCTGGCCGGCCTGCCGGACGGCAAGCGGCTGACCGTCGCCCGCATGGTCTGCAACCCCACCGTCCGCGGCCTGATGGAGGAGCACGGGCTGTGGGACTCCGCCGTGCGCATCGGCCGGCGCTTCGCCTTGCGGGTGGTCGGCGTCTATCGCGACAGCGACGACGGCGACGTCATGATCATGCGCTACCCGCACATCGACGACGCCCTGTTCGAGGAGCTGGTGGAGGCGGTCACCCGTCTGAAGCGCCGGTCCGAACGGCCGCAGCGCCGCCATCAGGAGGCCGACACGCTGCTGTTCGCCACCATGTTCCTGATGATCGTGCCCAAGCGCGACGGCATGGACTTCATCCCGCAGGCGGAGCGCGAGGCGATCATGGCGATCCGCGCCCGCGTGCTCGACGACATGCCGCACGAGCTGCGCGACAAGGTCGCCATCTTCCACCCCGACCTCTACCACCCGCGCCTGAACGTGATGGACAACCTCCTGTTCGGCCGCATCACCACCGAGGATCCGCGCGCCATCACCAAGCTCCGCGCCCTGGTGGACGAGGCGCTGGAGCGCACCGACGCACGGGCCTTCGTGCTGATCCTGGTGGCGCTGGGCGAGGTCGGCATCGGCGGCTCGCTGCTGCCGATCAGCGTGCGCCAGCGGGTCCAGCTGATCCGCGGCCTGATGAAGAAGCCCGACATCTTCGTCATCTACCAGGCGCTGAACAGCTACGATCCCGAGGAACGGCTGCGCATCTTCCAGGCGATGAAGGAGCTGCTGCCGACCATGACGCTGATCGTGCTGGAGGAGCGGATTTCCGACAATCCCGCCTTCGACGCGCTCTACGACCTGGAGGACGGCCGGCTGGTCCGGCGCGGCCACATCGGCGCCGACCAGGACGAGGACACCGTGCCGGGAGAGGGGGAGGGGACCGACGAGCCGGCCCTGCGCCTGCTGTCGCGCTCGCCCGTCTTCTCCGACCTGCCGGAAACGGTGCTGCGCCGGCTGCTGGCGGCGTCGGAATGGCGCACGGTCGCGGCCGGCGACTTCATCTATCGCAGCGGCGAACAGTCGGAATTCGCCTTCGTCCTGGCGGAAGGGGAGGCGGAGCTGGTGCGGCTGATGCCGGACAACCAGCCGCCGCTGCACATCGCCTACATCAAGCCGCCCGAAGTGATCGGCGAGCTGGAGCTTCTGGCCGGCGTGCGCCGCTTCTCCACCATCCGCGCCCGCACCGACCTGCGGCTGCTGCGGCTGGACGGGCCGACCATGCTGCGCCTGCTGTCGTCGGTGCCGGACCTGCCGATGCGGGTGATCCAGCAGATCGGCAAGCGCCTGACCAGCGAAGCCCCCGCCGTCCCGCCTCCGGTCCCGGCCCCGGAGGCGGCCCCGGAGGCGGCCCCTGCGGATAGCCGATCCGAAACGGAAGTATGATGAAATGGACGCAGTAGGGCAGGCGCACCAAGCATTTCCTCTCCCCCCCGGGGAGAGGGTTAGGGTGAGGGGGATGCATGGCGTGGCTATCCCGAGAATCCTCGCTGTGCGCCCCCCTCACCCCGACCCTCTCCCCGCTTTCGGCGGACCAGAGGTCCGCCTGTCGCGTCAGCGCAAACTTCGTTTGCGCGAGAGCGGGGGGGAGAGGGGGATAACGGCGAATTGCGAATGGCTTCGTAAAACGGGAGGAGAGCGGCGCGATGCTGAAGGTTGAGGGCCTGACGATCCGCTTCCGCAACGCCCCCCATCCGGTGGTGGACGGCGTCGGCTTCTCCATCGGCGGCGGGCAGAGCGTGGCGCTGGTCGGCGAGTCCGGCTCGGGCAAGACGCTGACCTGCCGCAGCATCCTCGGCATCCTGCCGCGCGGGGCGACGGTCGCCGGCGGCTCGATCCTGTTCGGCCATGGTGCGGAGGCGGTCGACCTGCTGCGCCTGTCGGCATCGCGCCTGCGCGACATCCGCGGCAGCCGCATCTCGATGATCTTCCAGGAACCGATGAGCGCGCTGTCGCCGCTGCACACCATCGGCGACCAGACGATGGAGGTGCTGCGGCTGCACGGCAACTGCAACCGGACGAGCGCGCGGGACCGCTGCCTCGCCATGTTCGAGCGGGTGGGCTTCCCCGATCCGGTCCGCGCCTTCCGCTCCTATCCGTTCCAGCTGTCGGGCGGCCTGCGCCAGCGCGCGATGATCGCCATGGCGATGGTCGCCCGCCCGCAGCTGCTGATCGCCGACGAGCCGACCACGGCGCTCGACGTCACGCTCCAGGCCCAGGTTCTGGCGCTCATCAAGGAGCTGCAGAGCGAGACCGGCATGGCGGTGCTGCTGGTCACCCACGATCTGGGCGTCGTCGCCAACATGGCCGACGCCGTGGTGGTGATGCGCGCCGGCCGGGTGATGGAATCGGGATCTTGCGCCGACGTTCTCGGCCGGCCGCTGCACGGCTACACCCGCAAGCTGATGGCCGCCGCCCCCTCCATCCCGGAGACGGCCTGCGCGCAAGGGTCCGGCACCATGCAAGACCCCATCCTGGAGTTCCACGGCGTCGCCAAGACCTACGAGCGCGGCAATGTCCGCATCCGCGCGCTGGACGGCGTCGACCTCTCGGTCGGCCGCGGCGAGACGCTGGCCATCGTCGGCGAGTCAGGATCAGGCAAGACGACGCTGGCGCGGCTGGCCATGCTGGCGGAGCGGCCGGATCCCGGTGGCCGCCTGCTGTTCCGGGCATCCGCCGGCGAACCGCCGCTCGATCTCCTTTCCGCCGCCGGGCCGGAGTTGACCGCCTACCGCCGCCGGGCCCAGATGGTGTTCCAGGACCCCTACGCCTCGCTCAGCCCCCGGATGAGCGTCGGCGAGATCATCGCCGAGCCGCTGGCGATCCACGGCGTCTGCGGCCGCGGCGAGGGCCGCGAGCGGGTGCGGGCGCTGATGGCGCAGGTCGGGCTCGACCCCGCCTGGGCCAACCGCTATCCGCACGCCTTCTCCGGCGGCCAGCGCCAGCGCATCGGCATCGCCCGCGCGCTCGCGCTCGACCCCCAGCTGCTGATCTGCGACGAGCCGACCTCCGCACTCGACGTGTCGGTCCAGGCGCAGGTGCTCGACCTGCTGGAATCGATCAAGCAGCGCTTGGGCCTCAGCCTGATGTTCATCTCGCACGATCTGGCGGTGGTGGCGCGGCTGGCCGACCGCGTCGCGGTGATGCGCGCCGGCCGGGTGATGGAGGAGGCGCCGCCGGCCATCCTGTTCTCCGCCCCGCTGCACCCCTACACCCGCGCGCTGATCGCCGCCTCGCCGGAGCCGGACGTGAGCCGTCCCATCGACATCGCGACGGTGGCCTTGGGCGCCGGCCGCCCCGACCTGTGGCCCGAACCCTTCCGCCCCGCTGCCGACGGCGCGCCGCCCCCGCTGGTGGAAGCGGCCCCCGGCCATTTCGTGAGGCGGGCGGCATGAGGACCGGAGTGCTCCATAGCGACGACGCGCGTGACCTTCACCCTCTCCCCCCCGGGGAGAGGGAAGGGGCCCACCGCTCTGCGGTGGGAAGGGTGAGGGGGACGCGCGGCGGGATGCTCGCGCAAATCCTTCTCCTCCTCCTGACCCTCGCCACCCCCGCCGCCGCCTTCACGCCGCAGGATCCGCCGATGCTGCGCGACCAGGTGCGCTACGGCCTGATCCCGCCCGTCCGCCAGCGCATGCCGGACGAGCCGCTGATCGTCGATGTGGAGGGCAAGGGCCGCGACCTCGGCCTGTCGGGCGGCTGGATCCGCACCTTCATCACCCAGCGGCGCAACAGCCGCATCGCCGTGCTCTACGGCTATGCCCGGCTGGTCGGCTACACCGCCAAGCGGGAGATCGTGCCCGACATCCTGAAGGACGTTCAGGTCGTCGACGGCCGCGACTTCACCCTGACCCTGCGGGCCGGCCACCGCTGGTCGGACGGCGCCCCCTTCACCAGCGACGACATCCGCTACTGGTGGGAGGACATCGCCAACAACCCGATGCTGTCGCCCTCCGGCCCGCCGCGCTTCATGCTGGTGGACGGCAAGCCGCCGCAGGTCAGCTTCCCCGACGCCGTCACCGTCCGCTTCCATTGGGACGAGCCGAACCCCTATTTCCTGCCGACGCTGGCCGCCGCCCGGCCGCCCTTCATCTACCGGCCGGCCCATTACCTGAAGCGCTACCACGCCCGCTACACCAGCGAGGCGGAGCTGGCGCCGCTGCTCGCCAAGTACAAGGTCCGCAACTGGGCGGCGCTCCACAACGCGCTCGACGACATGTTCCGGATGGAGAACCCGGACCAGCCGACGCTCCAGCCCTGGATGGCGGTCTCCAAGGGCACCGGCAACCACCTGCTGTTCCAGCGCAACCCCTACTACCACCGCTTCGACCGGCGCGGCGTGCAGCTTCCCTATGCCGACGGGCTGGACGTGTCGGTGATGGGCGGCGGGCTGATCCCGGCCCAGGTCGCCACCGGCAAAGCCGACCTCCAGGCCGAAGGGCTGACCTTCTCGCAGGTGCCGGTGCTGGTGTCGGGGGAGCGGGACGGCAACTACCGCACCCTGCTGTGGCCGGAGGGCAAGGCGGCGGAAATCGCCCTCTACCCCAACCTGAACTACAACGACCCGGTCTGGCGCACCCTGCTGCGCGACGTGCGCTTCCGCCGCGCCCTGTCGATGGCGATCGACCGCCGCATCGTCAACCGCTCGCTCTTCTTCGGGCTGGCCGAGGAGAGCGGAGTCGACGTGCTGCCGGGCAGCCCGCTGTTCAAGCCGGAACGCAAGGGGGTGTGGACCGGCTACGACCCCAAGCAGGCGGCGGCCCTGCTGGACGAGATCGGGCTGACGCGCAGGCGCGGCGAGCTGTACCGCGAGCTGCCGGACGGCCGCCCGCTGGAGGTGATCGTCGAGACCTCGGGCGAGAAGCCGGAAATCTCCGACGCGATGCAGATCATCGCGGAGACCTGGCGCGACATCGGCGTGCGGCTGCTGATGCGCACGGTCGACCGCGACGTGCTGCGCAACCGGGTCTATGCCGGCCAGACGATGATGGCGGTGTGGGGCGGCTGGGACAACGGCATCCCCGACCCCGACAGCAGTCCGGAGGAGCTGGCGCCGATGACCCAGGAGAATTTCAGCTGGCCGAAATGGGGGCAGTATTACCAGACCTCCGGCAGCGCCGGCGAACCCATCGACATGCCGATCCCGCAGGAGCTGATGGACATCGCCCGGCGCTGGCGCCACACCACCGACGAGACCGAGCGCCGCGCCCTGTGGTCGGCCCTGCTCGACATCCACGCCGACCAGATCTACGCCATCGGCGTGGTATCGAAGACGCCGCAGCCCATCGCGGTATCGAACCGCCTGCGCAACATCCCCGACAAGGGGCTGTGGCTGTGGGATCCCGGCGCCTATCTCGGCGTCTACCGCCCCGACGAGTTCTATTTCACCGACGCCCGCCCGGCCGATCCCGAGCCGGTCGGCATCCACCGCGGGGAGGACTGACGGCCATGCTGCGCTTCATCCTGCACCGGCTGCTGGTGATGGTGCCGACGCTGTTCGTGGTGTCGATGCTGATCTTCATCGTCATCAACCTGCCGCCCGGCGATTACCTGTCCAACCAGATCGCCGAGCTGCGCGCCACCGGCCAGGAGGCCGGGCTGGCGAAGGCGGAGTTCCTGCGCCACGAATATGCGCTCGACCGCCCGCTGGCCGAACAGTACCTGATCTGGATCGGCGTCTGGCCGGGGCCGAACGGCTTCCACGGCCTGCTCCAGGGCGATCTCGGCTGGTCCTTCGAGTTCAACAAGCCGGTGGCGGCGGTGGTGGGCGAAACCCTGTGGTTCACCGTCATCCTCAACCTCGCCGCCGTGCTGTTCGTCTATCTGGTGTCCTTCCCGCTGGGGGCGCTGGCGGCGATCCGCGCCAACAGCTGGGTCGATTACCTCGCTGCCGCCGTTGGCTATATCGGGCTGGCAACGCCAAACTTCCTCCTGGCGCTGATCCTGCTCTATTACGGCCAGAAATGGCTGGGCCTGCCCATCGGCGGGTTGGTCGACGCGAAATACGAGGACCAGCCGCTCAGCTGGGCCAAGGCCGGCTCGGTGCTGGAACACCTGATCATCCCGACCATCGTCATCGGCCTGTCCGGCACCGCCGCCATGGTGCGCCGCCTGCGCGCCAATCTGCTGGACGAGCTGGGCAAGCCCTATGTCGTCACCGCCAAGGCCAAGGGCGTGCCGCCGCTGCGCCGGCTGACCCGCTATCCGCTGCGCATGGCGCTGAACCCCTTCGTCTCCGACATCGGCTCGCTCCTGCCCTCGCTGGTGTCGGGCTCGGTGCTGATCTCGGTCGTGCTCAGCCTGCCCACCATCGGCCCGGCCCTGCTGGAAGCGCTGCGGGCGCAGGACATCTTCCTGTCCGGCTTCATCCTGATGTTCATCTCGCTCTTGGTGCTGGTCGGCATGCTGGTCTCCGACATCGCACTCGCCCTGCTCGACCCCCGCATCCGCCTGGGCAAGGCGAGAAAGGCCCAATCATGAAGGATTTGGGCATGAAAGACGGGGGCATGACGGACTCGGGCGTGACTGGCGGCGGCGGCGGCACGGGCGGCAGTTGGGAGCATTACGTCGACAGCCGGCCCTATCCCGATCCGGCCGCGGCGGACGCGCCGGCCACCCGCTTCGACGCCAACGCCTCCACCGGCCGGCTGATGCTGCGCCGTTTCCTGCGCCACCGGCTGGCGGTGCTGGGGGCGCTGTTCCTGGGCCTGTCCTATCTCAGTCTGCCCTTCGTCGATTTCCTGGCGCCCTACAGCGCCAACGAACGCGACGTGGAGCATCTCTACGCCCCGCCCCAGGGCGTCCACCTGTTCCACGAGGGGCAGTTCATCGGCCCCTTCGTCTATCCGACCACCGGGCGGCCCGACCTGAAGGACTATCGCTGGCGCTACGAGACCGACACCAGCCGGCCGATGCCGCTGCAATTCCTCTGCCCCGGCGCGCCCTACCGCTTCCTCGGTCTGGTCGAATCGCGGCTCCGGCTGGTCTGCCCGCCGCCGGGGGCCTCTCTGCATCTGCTGGGCACCGACCGGCTTGGCCGCGACATGCTCTCGCGCCTCGCCATCGGGGCGCAGCTGTCGCTGACCGTCGGGCTGCTCGGCATCGCGGTGTCCTTCGCCATCGGCATCACGCTGGGCGGCATGGCCGGCTATTTCGGCGGCTGGATCGACGCCGGGGTGCAGCGCCTGTCGGAAATCCTGAAATCCCTGCCGGAGCTGCCGCTGTGGCTGGCGCTGTCCGCCGCGGTGCCGGCGCAATGGTCTCCGGTGACGGTGTTCCTCTGCATCTCCGTCATCCTCGGCCTGCTCGACTGGCCGTCGCTGGCCCGCGCCGTGCGCTCGCGCTTCCTGGCCTTGCGCGAGGAGGATTTCGTCATGGCCGCCGAACTGATGGGCGCCAGCCCGGCGCGCATCATCCGCCGCCACCTGCTGCCCAACTTCGCCAGCCACCTGCTGGCCAGCGCCACCCTGTCGATCCCGGCGATGATCCTCGGCGAAACGGCGCTGTCCTTCCTGGGGCTGGGGCTGCGCCCGCCGGCGACCAGTTGGGGGGTGATGCTGAACGACGCCCAGAACCTTATGGCCGTGGAAACCTATCCCTGGGTGTCATTGCCGATGCTGCCGGTGATTCTGGTAGTCTTGTCCTTCAACTTCTTCGGCGACGGCCTGCGCGACGCCCTGGATCCCTATCATGGCGACTGACCCGTCATCGCCGCCGGACGCCGGCTGGCGGCCCGTCCGGCGCTCATATATATCACAGCGCATAGAGGCGTTGCCCTTACCCGGTCGGAAGTCATATTGATGCGCGGCAAAATCCATGTGAGGGGTTCTCTCCAGGCTGGAGCCTTGCCGCCGGTGCCTGGACGACCCCGCAACCACCGGCGCCGAACCGGTTCCAAAGACAAGCACAGCGATCTGTTCCGCGACGGATTGTCGGTTCCGAAGCATTGCTGAAGCGGAGTGTCCGAGCATGCACCAGCCACAGCCGCCCCTTCGGCCCCTCCATCCCGACCGGACGCCGCCGCGCATCCTGCTCTACAGCCATGACACCTTCGGGCTCGGCCATCTGCGGCGGTCGCGGACGATTGCCCAGGCCCTGGTGTCGGCCTTTCCCGACGCCTCCGCGCTGATCCTCACCGGCTCGCCGGTCGCCGGCCGCTTCGACTTCCCGGAGCGGGTCGACCATGTGCGCCTGCCCGGCGTGGTGAAGCAGCCCGACGGCGGCTACACCGCCCGCAACCTCGGCCTGCCGATCGAGGAGACCACCGCGATCCGGGCGGAGATCATCCGCGCCACCGCCCGCGCCTTCCGCCCGACTCTGGCCATCGTCGACAAGGAGCCGACCGGCCTGCACGGCGAATTCCTGCCGGCGCTCGACGAGATGCGGGCCAGCGGCAACACCCGCGTCGTGCTCGGCCTGCGCGACGTGCTGGACGCGCCCGAGGCTCTCCAGCCGGAGTGGGAGCGCAAGGAGGCGGTCGCCGCCATCGAACGCTATTACGACCAGCTCTGGATCTACGGCCTGCCGGAGGTCTACCGCCCGCTCGACGGTCTCGACCTGCCGGCGGAGATCGCGGCGCGGCTGCGCTACACCGGCTATCTGAAGCGCGAGCCGACGGAGGGCGGCGGCGCCGTCCAGGCGGCGGACAGCCCGATGACCGGCCCCTATGTGCTGGTGACGCCGGGCGGCGGCGGCGACGGGGCGGCCCTGGTCGACTGGACCATCGCCGCCTACGAGAGCGATCCGGACCTCTCCCCGCGCGCCCTGATCGTCTACGGCCCCTTCCTGGAGGATGCACGCCGCCAGGAGTTCGCCACCCGCATCCGCCAGCTGAAGGGCAGGGTGGAGACCATCAACTTCCATTCCCGCATGGAGGATCTCTATGCCGGCGCGGTCGGCGTGGTGGCGATGGGCGGCTACAACACCTTCTGCGAGATCCTGTCCTTCGACAAGCCGTCGGTGCTGGCCCCGCGCACCCGCCCCCGGCTGGAACAGCGCATCCGCGCCGAGGCGGCGGAGGCGCTGGGGCTGCTGCGCACGCTGGACAGCGACCGCGACGGCGCCGACCCGCGGGCGATGGCCGACGCCATCCGCGCCCTGCCGGGCCAGCCGCCACCCTCGGCCAGCCCGCTGCCCGGCCTGCTCGGCGGGCTGGAGCGCATCGTCGACCTGACGCGCGAGGTGCTGGCGGCGGACTCGGTGGTCTGCCGCACCACCCCCGTCACCCCGATCCGCCGGGCGGCGGAACGGCTGTCCCGCGCCATGGCAGGCAAGCGCGCATGACCGACGCCGGAACGGGCGGCGGCATGTCGTCCGATGCCATGGGGACTGGCAAGCCGCTGAAGATCGCCGTGGTGGTGAAGGGCTATCCCCGCCTGTCGGAGACCTTCATCGCGCAGGAGCTTCTGGCCCTCCAAGAGCGCGGCATCGATCTGGCGATCTGGTCGCTGCGCCACCCGACCGACAGCCGCCGACACGCCCTGCACGAGCGCATCACCGCCCCGGTCCATTACCTGCCGGAATATCTGCGCGATGAGCCGGCCCGCGTGCTGCGCGCACTCGGCCGCCTGATCCTGCGCCATCCCGCCGGCCTGCTGCGCACCGCGGCCGGATGGCTGCGCGACCTCGCGCGCGACCGCACCGCCAACCGCGGACGCCGCTTCGGGCAGGCGCTGGTGCTGGCGGCGGAGCTGCCGGCCGACGTGCCCTTCCTCTACACCCATTTCCTGCACACCCCGGCGTCGGTCGGGCGCTATGCCGCGTCGATCCGCGGCATCGGCTGGGGCTTTTCCGCCCATGCCAAGGACATCTGGACCACGCCGGAGTGGGAGAAGCGCGAGAAGCTGGCCGATGCCCGCTTCGGCGCCACCTGCACCGCCGTGGGTGCGGCCCATCTGCGCGCTCTCGCCGCCGACCCTGGCCGCATCGACCTCGTCTATCACGGCCTCGACCTCTCGCGCTTCCCCGCCCCGCCGGACCGCGGCGACGCCGCTCAGCGCGACGGCTCCACGCCAGAGCGCGCGGTGGAGATCCTGTCGGTCGGCCGGCTGGTGGAGAAGAAGGGCTACGACCGGCTGCTCGACGCGCTGGCGACGCTGCCGGACGGGCTGCATTGGCGGCTGGTCCATATCGGCTCCGGCGACCTCAAGCAGGCCCTGCGCGCCCAGGCCGAGCGGCTCGGCCTGACCGACCGCATCGAATGGCGCGGCGCCCAGGATCAGGCGACGGTGATCCAGGCGCTCCGCCATGCCGACCTGTTCGTGCTGACCAGCGTGGTGGCCGGCGACGGCGACCGCGACGGCCTGCCCAATGTGCTGATGGAGGCGGCGAGCCAGCGCCTCGCCATCCTCTCCACCGCCGTGTCGGCCATCCCGGAATTCATCGCCGACGGCACCCACGGCCTGCTGACCGACGGCACCCCGCCCGCCATCGCCGCCGCACTGGAACGGCTCGCCGCCGACCCGGCGCTGCGGCTACGGCTGGCCGACGCCGCCTATGGCCGGCTCTGCGCCGAGTTCGGCATGACCGCCGGCATCGACCGCCTCGTCCGCCGGCTGGAGGAGGCCGCGGCGTGACCGCCCCCCTCCCGCGCATCGCCTTCCCCCGGATCGCCGTCCCCCGGATCGCCTTCTATGCCCCGCTGAAGCCGGTCGACCACCCCATCCCCTCCGGCGACCGCCAGATGGCGCGGCTGATCCTGCGGGCGCTGGAAACCATCGGGCCGGTGGAGGTGGCGAGCGGGCTGCGCGTCTATGACGGCGCCGGCGACCCCGCCATTCAGGCCCGCCTGACCGCCGCCGCCGCCGCCGAGTGCGACCGGCTGCTGTCGCTCTAC
Organism: Azospirillum sp. TSH64; assembly: GCF_003116035.1. Classification (GTDB taxonomy): domain Bacteria; phylum Pseudomonadota; class Alphaproteobacteria; order Azospirillales; family Azospirillaceae; genus Azospirillum. The sequence continues at coordinate 5,331,077 of NZ_LGQW01000015.1, read as the reverse complement.
GCCACCGAGCCGGAACGGCGCCCGGCGCTGTGGCTCAGCTACCATGTCTATTACAAGGCCCCCGACCTGATCGGCCCGGCGGTCGCCCGCCGCCTCGGCATCCCCTATGTCGTGGTGGAGGCGACCCGCGCCCGCAAGCGCCTGACCGGCCCCTGGTCCGCCTTCGCCGCCGCCGCCGAGGCCGCCATCGAGGCCGCCGCCCTCGTCCTCTGCGTCAGCGCCCGCGACCGTCAGGCGGTGGAGGCCTACGGCCCGCCCGGCCAGCGGGTGGCGATGCTGCCCCCCTTCCTCGACCTGCCGCCGGCCCCGGAAGTCCGAGAGCCGACCGCGCCGCCCCGCCTGCTCACCGTCGCCATGATGCGGCCGGGCGACAAGCTGGCCTCCTACCGCCTGCTTGCCGAGGCTCTCCAGCTCCTGTTGGCCCAGCCCTGGACGCTCGACATCGTCGGCGACGGCCCGGCGGCGGCAGAGGTGGCGGCACTCTTCGCCCCCTTCGGCCCACGGGTGACGCTGCACGGCGCCTGCCCGCCGGACAGCCTCGCCAACCATTACCGCACCGCCGACCTGCTGGTCTGGCCCGGCCTGAACGAGGCGTTCGGCATGGTCTATCTGGAGGCTCAAGCGCACGGCGTGCCGGTGCTCGCCATCGACAATGCCGGCACCGGCACCGTCATCCGCGACGACGTCGGCGGCCGGCTGACCGGCCCGGCCCCGGAGGAGTTCGCCGCCGCGCTCGCCGCCCTGCTGGCCGATCCGCCGGCCCTGCGCGCGCTTGGCCGCAGCGCCCGCGCCCATGTCGAGGCCCACCACGCCCTGACCGCGGCAGCCGACCGCCTGCGCGGCCTGCTCAGCGGACTGATGTCATGATCCGCCTCGCTTTCCTGCGCCACGGCGTCACCGCCTGGAACCGCGAGGGCCGCATCCAGGGCCGCACCGACATTCCGCTGGCCCCGGACAGCCGCGAACAGCTCGCCGCCCTGACCCTTCCGCCGGACTGGTACTCCGCCACCCTGCACGCCAGCCCGCTCTCCCGCGCCGTGGAGACCGCCACCATCCTCGGCAAGGGCCGCCCCGTCCACAGCGACCCGCGCCTGATCGAAATGGACTGGGGCGCCTGGGAGGGCTTGCATGGCCGCGACCTGCGCGCCGACCCCGCCAGCGGCTACCGCGACCTCGACCAGTGGGGCTGGGACTTCCGTCCCCCCAACGGCGAAAGCCCCGCCGATGTGCGGGAGCGGTTGACGGGGTGGCTGGAAGATCTGCTCTCTCTCCCAACCCGGGACCAATCCCCTCTCCCCCCCGGGGAGAGGGTTAGGGTGAGGGGGACGCACGGCGAGGATCTTTTCGGCTGCGCCGAACCCCCTCATCCCGACCTTCTCCCCAGGGGAGAGAAGAAGACACCTCCCTCCCACCTCGTCGTCACCCACATCGGCGTGATGCGCGTCGCGCTGGCGCTTGCCTGGGGCTGGGACTTCCGCGGCCCGCCGCCGGTGCCGGTCAAGCGCAACCGCCTCTACGCGATGACGCTGGCCGCCGACGGCACGCTCCGCCCGGCCGGTCCAAAAGAGGGGGAGCGCCTGTCATGAGGCTGCTGATCGCCGTCACCCATCTGCTCGGCACCGGCCATCTCAGCCGCGCGCTGGCGCTGGCCGAGGCATTCACCGCCCGCGGCTGGCGCGTCGATGTCGCCAGCGGCGGCCGTCCCGCCCCCCATCTCGAAACCGGCAACGCCACCCTGCACCAGCTGCCGCCGCTGGCGAGCGACGGCGCCGACTTCGCCATCCTGCTGGGCGCCGACGGCTCCCCCGCCGACGCCGGCCTGTTCGCCGCGCGGCAAGCGATGCTGACCGGCCTGCTCGACAGCCTCCGCCCCGATGTCCTCATCACCGAACTCTTCCCCTTCGGCCGCCGCGCGCTGGCCGCAGAGTTCGACGCCCTGCTGGAGCGCGCCCGCTCCCTGCCGCACCCGCCGCTGACGCTGGCCTCGGTCCGCGACATCCTGGCCCCGCCCTCCAAGCCCAAGCGGGTGGCCGAGACCGAAGCCCGCCTGCTGCGACTCTATGACGGCGTGCTGGTCCATTCCGACCCCGCTTTGATCCCGCTGGAGGACAGCTGGCCGCTGACGCGGGCGATGATGCCGCTGCTGCGCTACACCGGCTTCGTCGTGCCGCCGCCGCCCGTCCCCGACGACGGCACGGACGGCACCGCCGAGATCCTGGTCACCGCCGGCGGCGGCCCGGTCGGCCGCCCGGTCTTCGAGGCCGCCGCCCAATGCGCCGCCTCCGGCGCCCTGCCGCAGCGCTGGCGCCTCCTGGTGGCGAAGGGCGACGCGGCGCTGGCCGACCGGCTGCGCGCCCTGGCCCCGCCCGACCGCCTGCTGGTGGAGCCGGTGCGCCCCGACTTCCGCGCTCTGCTGGGCCGGGCGTCGGCCAGCGTCGGCCGCTGCGGCTACAACACGGCGCTCGACTGCCTGACGGCCGGCGTGCCCAGCGTCTTCTGCCCCTTCGAGGACGGCAAGGAGGTCGAACAGACCATCCGCGCCGCCATCCTGGCCCGCCAGCCCGGCATCGCCACCCTGCGCGAGGCCGATCTGACGCCCGACAGCCTCGCCCGAGCGTTGCAGTCGGTGCTGGGCGCCCGCATCCCGCCGCTCAACCCCGCTTCGTTGGCCGGTTCCGCGCGCAGCGTCGAGATCGTCGAGGCAATGCTGGCGGAGAAGACACCATGACGAACTGGACCGCCGTAACCGAAGAACTCGCCCGCTGGACCGATCTGGACCGCCGCTGCCCGCTCTGGCTGCGCGACGACGACGCGGTCGCCGCCAGCCGGCAGCTCGACGAATTGCTCACCCGCTGCGCCAATGCCGGCATCCCCCTCGGCCTTGCCGTCATCCCGGCCGATGCCGAGCCGTCGCTCGCCGAAGCCTTGGCCGACCATGCCCACGTCACCCCGCTGGTCCATGGCTGGTCCCACACCGACCACGCCGCCCCCGGCCGGAAGAAGTGCGAGTTCGGCCCCGAACGCCCGCCCGAGACCCGACAGGCCGAGGCCGAACGCGGCCTGTCCACCCTGCGCGGCCTGTTCGGCGACCGCGTCCTGCCGCTGTTCGTCCCGCCCTGGAACCGCATGGCCCCCGACATGCCGTCCTGCCTGTCGGCCTCCGGCTACCGCGCCGTCTCCGCCTTCGGCCCGTCCCCTGCTCCTCGTGACGGCATTGCCTGGATCAACACCCACCTCGACCTGATCGACTGGCGCGGCAGCCGCTCCGCCGTGCCGCTGGACGGGCTGCTCGACCTGCTGTGCCGCGAACTGCGCGACCGCCGCGAGGGCCGGCGCATTCCCGCCGAGCCCATCGGCCTGCTGACCCACCACCGCGTCCACGACGCGGCGATCTGGGATCTGCTGGACCGCCTGCTCGACCGGCTGGCCGACCATCCCGCGGTGGAATGGCTGGCCATCGCCAGCTTGGGCATCGCCAGCTTGGGGCGCCCCGCCCCGAAAACGGATTGAACCGATGAGTTCCGCCTTGGTTTTGGACACGCCGACACTCGATACAGACCGCTTCACCTTGCGAAAGCTGGTCCGGGAGGACACCGCAGCCCTCTTCCCGACCTTTTCCGACGAGGCGCAGTGCCGCTTCATGTCGCAGCCCCATTTCACGACGATGGACAGCCTGGCCGACTGGCTGACGGATCCGACATGGCCCGGCCGGAGCTGGGCGGCAATCGACAAATCCGACGGGTCCCTGGCCGGCCGTTACGTCGCCTATCCGGGACGGGACCAAGGGGTCCTCGAACTCGGCTACATCACGGCGGCGCACCGTCAAGGACAGGGCGTCGCCGCCGAATGCGTCGCAGCACTCGTCGACCATCTGTTCCGGAACGAGGGATATCGCAAGCTGTTCGCCGAAATCGACGCGGAGAACACGGCGTCCGTCGCGCTGATCGAAAAGCTGGGCTTCCGGCGGGAAGGTTGGCTGCGCGAGCATGAAACAACCCACAAGGGCGTGTGCGACATGCTCGTCTACGGCCTCCTCCGTCGCGAATGGCTCTCCGGCAGGACCGCCTGACCGAAAAAAAAGCCGGCCCGCGTCAGTGACGACGCGGGCCGGCCCCATAAACACAGTAGAAAAGCTGTCCCTTACGCCGCGTGGTCGGTGATGAAGCCGGTGGCGGTGCCCAGGTTGGCGTTGTCGTGGGTCAGGTGCAGCAGGAAGTTCTCCGTGCCGTCGTTGGTGTTGGTGCCGTTGATGTGGACGGACACCGTCTTGGTGGTCTCGCCCGGCTGGAAGGTCAGGCTGCCATGGGCGGCGGTGTAGTCGGTGCCGGCCTTGGCGGTGCCGTCCTCGGTCGCATACTCGATGGTGGTGGCGGTGGTGACCGCCTTGGCCAGCTGCACGGTGAACACCGCCTCGTCGCTGCCGGCGACGGTGCCGGAGTTGCCCGAGTTGGCGGCCAGACCGGCCTTGATGATGTTCATCTTGGTCGGATCGACGGTCTTGTAGTCGTTCTCCAGCAGGCCGCCGACGTCGCCCGATTCCGGGGTCCAGGCCCAGTAGGTCCAGTTCATGCCCTGCTGGCCGGCCGCCAGGTCGCTCTTGCCGTCCAGGTTCCAGTCGCCGTTCATGTACTTGATCAGCGTGCTGGCCCAGGTCTGCTCGGCGGCGCTGGTCATCTGGCCGCCGAACTCGCCGACCAGGATCGGGGCGATGTTGTTCTTGTAGATGTAGCCCCACATGCTGTCGTACTGGGCCGGCAGGTTGTCCGGATAGCTCGGGTCCGACAGCCAGCTGAACTGCCCGACGCTCTGGCCGTAGGCGTGCGGCGAATAGACCAGCTTGTTGGGGGTGTCGAACTCGATGGGATGGGTCTTCACGCCGGCCAGCGTGCTGCTCCACTCCGTGCCCTCGACCAGCAGCAGCCAGTCCTTGTTGACGGTCTGGATCGAGTTGCCGATGCGCTCGGCCGCCGCGGCCCAGTCGGTGGCTTGGTTGCCGTCACCCCAGGTGGCCGACACGCTCGGCTCGTTGTGCAGGTCGGCGCCGATCACCGCCTTGTTGCCGGCGTAATGCTCGGCCAGCATCTTCCAGTTTTCGATGACCTTCGATTCGGGGTTGTTGTCGGTGTACCACAGCCCGTGCTCGTTGGTGCCGGCGCCGCCGTCGTTGCGGTGGTGGTCGAGGATCACCTTGATGCCGCTCTTGCCGGCATAATCGATGACCTTGTCATAGACCTCCAGCCGGGTCAGGCCCTTCAGGTCCGGGTTCTTGGAATAGTCGATGCCGTTGGTGACCGCGGTGCTGTCGAACATGTCGTCGGCCCAGGTCAGGCGGATGACGTTGAAGCCCAGGTCCTTCATGCTGTCGATGTGGTGCTGGTAGCTGTCCGCCCACAGGCCCGACGGCACGTAGTTGTAGCCCTCGCCGCCGAACCAGTTGACGCCGGTCAGGCGGACGTTGTTGCCGCTCTCGTCGACGATCTGGTTGCCGTTGGTGTGCAGGAAGCCGTTGATCGAGCTGCTGCTCTGCACCATGCCCGGATCGGCCACCGTGACGTTGCCGACCTTCAGCGACAGCGAGGCGTCACCGCCCGCCGAACCGCCGGTGGAGCCGCCCGTCGCGCCGCCGGTGGCGGTGCCGCCCTTGCCGGCGTCGGTGGAGCCCCCCGTCGAACCGCCCGCCGAGCCGGTGGAGGCGGCGAAATGGCTGGCATCCAGCTTGGCGGTCAGCGTGGCGTCCCAATAGAGGTCGCTGGTGGCGCCCAGGTCGGCGCCGTCGATGGTGCGGTGGACCGACATGGCGGCGTCGGTGGCCGCCACGGTCTTGCCGTCGACGCTGACGCTGTGGACGAACAGGTTGCGGTCGGTGCCGTCGATGACGGCGTCGTTGTCGTACTTCACCTCGACCGAATGGGCGGTGCCCTGGGCCAGATCGGCGGTGAACTTGTAATCCTTGGCTTCCGAGCTGGTGGCCGTGCCTTCGCCGATCTGCTTGCCGTCGACCAGCACGGTGAAGTGCGCGCCGATGCCGCCCGCCTCGCTGCCGGCGGCGTTCACGGTGATGACGTTCTGCGCGGTGCCGGCGGCCGGAGCGGCAGGGGCGGCGGGAGCGGCGGTCTGGGCGCCGCCATAGTAGTTGGCGGGGGTGCTGAAGGTCAGCGCGCCGTCCCACCACATGGCTTCCTGGCCGGCCTGCGTCGGCGCCGGGGCGGCATCGTCATAGCGTTCGTAGATGGCGTCGGTCGGCTTCAGCGTGTGGCCGTTGACCTCGATCGACTGGAGGTAGAGGTCGCGATTGGCGCTGTTCGCGGTGTCGTTGTCGTAAACGACCTGAATCTTATGCGCCGTGTTGGCTGCAAGGTCGGCGGTGAAGCTGTATGCCTTCGACGAGGCGTCGGCCGCATTGGCCGAACCGACCTCCTGACCATCCACCAGCAGCTTGAAATGCGCCGCGACGCCATCCTGGGACTGGCCGTAGGCGTTGACGACAATCTTGCTCGGCGAGGTGGTCGTGCTCATGACTTCGATCCTATTTCCGTTGCGTTGAAGCCATGCTGGGGCTTCAATGGTTAACGAAACCTTTCCAAATCCGGTTAACTTTTCTCGAACCTTGTGGCAAATTTGGCCCAGATCGTCACAAGCCCGGTCAAGGCCCCCGCAACAGGCCGGTGAACTATATCCCATCATGGTCACAGGATTTGCGATCCTGTACACAGTCTTCTTTTGAAAGAGCCAATATCCACTTTGAATCACATCATATTGGAAAGTTGATCTCGAAAGACATAGACGGATTCACTCGGGAACACAACCACACTCACGCATCATTCTTTCAAAAATTCCGCGGGATGATGCCAGATGTAAGCCGGATATACTGATCAATCCGGGGACTGGATTGATAGAAACCTAGCACGCAGAATTACAGCCACCGGGGTAAGACGAATTCGCATCAGACCTTTTTCACCCGCAAAAAAGTTAATGCTCGTGAGGCCACAACGGCCTGCGGGCAAAGCGTTAAGAGATTTTTTATAAGCTTATATTCCTTTTGGACAGCAACGACCGGTCAGCCGCATGCCGGCCGCGAGTGCGGACCGGCTCAGGGGACGCCGTCCGGAATAGCCGGGATGAGGGCGGCAGCCTGACGGCCCCGAGCGCATCCGCTCCTGGACAGTTCCTCCTTCACCGTCGCCCTATCCGCCTCGCTGCGGTTCTGGCTCATCTTCCGCTTGGCGTCGATCCGGGCGATGGGCAGCCGCACACCGACGATGCCGCGCAGCTGCGCCCGGACGAAGTCGGGCGGGGCATCGCCGACGCCCCAGGGCTGCGGGCGCGAGGACTCGTGACGGTCGGTCAGCCGCGTGACGACATCGAGCAGCCGGTCGGCATCCTCGAAGAACTCGACCGGGCCATAGGCGTGGACCGCGACGTAATTCCAGGTCGGAACGACCTTGCCGTCCCGGCTCTTGCCCTCGTACCAGGACGGGGTGACATAGGCGTCCGGCCCCATGAAGATCGCCAGGGCCTCCGCCACCGGCGTCTCCCTCCATTGAGAATTCGCTTTCGCCACATGCCCGTAGAGCGTGCCCATCCCGCCCTCGTCGGCAGCGAGGAACAGGGGCAGGGGAGTACACAGCAGCCCGCCGGCCGTGGTCGTCACCAGATTGGCGAGCCCGACGGCCCGCATCGTCTCATGGATGAAGGGCAGATCGGTTTCGCGGAACGCGGCTGGGATATACATGCAGGCCTCTTGGTCAAGCTGGAGTTCGGGATGGAGTTTCCGTAAAAACTGGCCCACACTGAACAGCCAGTTCTGATCTTTTTGACCGGTCCAGTCGATGCCCACGCTTCCGCAGCCGGATGGGGTCAGGACCATCGCGTCCCGAATCGTCGACGCGATCAGGGCCCAGATCGCCAACGCCGTTTATCCGCCCGGCTCGCGCCTGCCGTCGTCGCGCGCTCTCGCCGCCGACCTCGGCGTGTCCCGCGCGACGGTTACGGCCGCCTATGAACAACTCGCCGCCGAGGGCTATCTGGAGGTGAGGCAGGGCGCAAGGCCACAGGTGCCGAAGGGCCTGAAACTGGATGGCCTGAAACTGGATGGCCTGAGCCCGAATGACCTGAAACCCGACGGGCTGAAAACGGAACGGCCGGTGCCACCGGACACCGGCGCGCCACCACCCCGGCTTTCGGAGTTCGGGCGCCGGCTGGCCGGCCTTCCCATGCAGCATCTCCCCGGCCCCGATGCGCCCGTCATCGACTTCCGCTATGGCGAACTCGCCGCGTCGGACTTCCCGACCCTCACCTGGAAGCGGGCCGTCGACGCCGCCATCCTGTGCCGTCCATCCCGCCTGCGCTATGGCGATCCGTCCGGCTCGCCCGAACTCCGCTCGGCCCTGCAAGCCTATCTTTGGCGGGCCCGGGGGCTGCGCTGCGATCCCGACCAGATCATCGTGGTGAACGGATCGCAGCAGGGTCTCGACCTGAGCGTGCGGCTTCTGCTCGATCCCGGAGAGCCGGCGATCATCGAGAATCCGTGCTATGCGGCGGCCCGGGACATCCTCACCGCCACCGGCGCGCGGCTGATCCCGCAGATGGTGGATCGGGAAGGCATGCGCACGGAGCGGCTGCCGCCCGCCCGTCTGGCCTATGTGACGCCGTCGCACCAGTTCCCGCTCGGCAGCGTCATGACCATCAGCCGCCGCCAGGATCTGCTGGCCTGGGCGCGGGCCTGCGGGGCCACTGTCATCGAGGACGACTATGACGGCGAATATCGTTTCGACGTCGCCCCCATCCCCACCCTGCAAACCCTGGATAGGGCCAGAAGCGTCATCTATCTTGGCACGGTGTCGAAGACGCTCTCGCCGGCCTTGCGGCTCGGCTATCTCGTGGTTCCGCGGCCGTTGATCCAGTCCTTCCGCGCGGCGAAGCGGCTGGCGGACCGCCACACGCCGGCCCTGGAGCAGAGCGCCCTGACGGAACTGCTCGCCAGCGGCGCCTATGAACGGCACGTCCGGCGGGTGCGGCGGCGCAACGGCGAACGGCGCGCCGCTCTGCTGGCAGCCTTGCGGACAAGGTTCGGCGATGGGGTCAGGGTCGACGGGGCCGAGGCCGGGCTGCATGTCGTCGCCTGGCTCACCCGCTTTCCGCTGGAGCGGGAGGCCATGATCGTGTCGGCGGCACGGGCGGCGGGTGTGGGCGTCTACCCCATCACCCCGCTCTACGACCCGTCAGCCCTTTCCGGCCGACCGGATTCCGACCGTCCGGACCATCCCGGTCTGGTGATCGGCTATGCCGGCCTGGATGGCCGTGAGATCGCCCAGGGTATCGAAAGGCTGGGCGCCGCCCTCGAAATCTTGGCCTGAACCCTGGTCGAACGGTCTCCACACTCCCACAACTCCGGCCGATGAGGGCGCGCCGGTCAGCGCGCCTCGACCATGCCGATGAACTGCGCCAGTTCCGGCGTCGACGGCCGGTCGAACAGCTTGGCCGGCGGTCCCTGTTCGGCGATGCGGCCGCCATGCATGAAGACCAGCCGGTCGCAGACCTCGCGGGCGAAGCGCATCTCGTGCGTCACCAGGATCAGCGTCATGCCCTCCTCGGCCAGCTTGCGCACCACCCCCAGCACCTCGGCGACCAGCTCGGGGTCGAGCGCCGAGGTGATCTCGTCGCACAGCAGAACCTTTGGCGCCATCGCCAGCGACCGCGCGATGGCGACGCGCTGCTGCTGGCCGCCCGACAACTGCGACGGATAGGCGTCGAACTTGTGGCCCAGCCCGACCTTGGCCAGCGCCGATTCCGCGGCGGCGCGGGTGGCGGCCTTGTCCTGCTTCTTCACCACCTTCAGCGCCAGCATCACATTCTCGCCGGCGGTCAGATGGGGGAACAGGTTGAACTGCTGGAACACCATGCCGACCTTCTGGCGCAGGGCGCGCAGGTCGATCTGGCCGGGATCGACGCATTCGCCGTCCACCTCGATGACGCCGCCGTCGATGCGCTCCAGCCCGTTGATGCTGCGCAGAAGCGTGCTCTTGCCCGATCCGCTGCGGCCGATCATGGCGACGACCTGTCCCTCCTCGACCGCCATGTCGACGCCCTTCAGCACCTCCACCGGGCCGAAGGATTTGCGGATGGCCGACAGCTTCACCAGGGGCCGGACGGTGGCGGACGTGTTAACGGGCGACATTGAGCTTCCTTTCCAGCGCCTTGGCCGACAGCGACAGCGGGTAGCACAGGGCGAAATAGATCAGCCCGACCAGCCCATAGACCAGGAAGGGCTGGAAGGTGGCGTTGGTGATCATGGTCCCGGCCTTCGTCACCTCGACGAAGCCGATGATGGAGGTCACCGCCGTGCCCTTCACCACCTGCACCGAGAAACCGACGGTCGGCGGCACGGCGATGCGCAGGGCCTGCGGCAGGATGACGTGGCGCATCTGCTCAGGGAATGTCATGGCGAGGCTGGCCGAGGCCTCCCACTGACCCTTCGGCACCGCCTCGACGCAGCCGCGCCAGATCTCGGCGAGATAGGCGGCGGTGAACAAAGTCAGCGCGACGGCGGCCGAGGTCCAGGCCGAGGTCTCGATGCCGATCAGCGGCAGGGCGAAGAAGACGATGAACAGCTGCATCAGCAGCGGCGTGCCCTGGAACACCTCGATGAACAGCTTTGCCGCGATGCGCAGCGGCGGCACCGGCGACACGCGGGCGACCAGCAGCAGCAGGCCCGCCACACCGCCGGAGACGAAGGCGATCAGCGACAGCAGCACCGTCCAGCGTGCCGCCAGCAGCAGGTTGGACAGGATGTCCCACAGGGTGAAGTTAAGCACGCGACACCCCCTTGGCGAACATCCGCTGCCCCATCAGGCTGAAGATCCAGCGCAACCCCACCGCCAGCGCCAGATACAGCGCGGTCGCCAGGAAATAGACCTCGAAGGGCCGGAAATTGCGGGACTGGATGAAGTTGGCGGCGAAGCTCAGCTCCTCCGCTGCGATCTGCGAGCAGACCGACGAGCCCAGCATGACGATGACGATCTGGCTGGTCAGCGCCGGCCAGATCTTCGCCATCGCCGGCCCCAGCACGACGTAACGGAAGATCTGCGGCCCGGTCATGCCCAGGCTGGCCCCGGCCTCGATCTGGCCCTTCGGCGTCGCCTCGATGCCGGCGCGGATGATCTCGGTCGAATAGGCGCCGAGATTGATCACCATCGCCAGCACCGCCGCCTGCCATTCCGCCAGCCGGATGCCCAGCGACGGCAGCCCGAAGAAGATGAAGAACAGCTGGACCAGGAAGGGCGTGTTGCGGATCAGCTCGACATAGGCGCCGACGACGACCGCCAGCGGCTTGACGCTGGAGGTCCGTGCCGCCGCCCCGCCGATGCCGAGCGCCACCCCCAGCACCGTGCTGACCGCGGTCAGCGCCACGGTGGTCGCCACCCCGTCCACCAGCACGGGCGTGTAGTCCAGCAGGGACGAGAAATCGAAACTGTAGGCCATGATACGGTCCCGTGCCGGTGGAAGGGTCAGGCGATCACAGATCCTTCGGCAGCGGCGCGTGCAGCCACTTCTTGGCGATGTCGTTCAGCGAGCCGTCGTCCTTCGCCTTGGCGATGATGGCGTTGACCTTCTCCAGGAGCGGCCCCTCGTTCTTGTTCAGCCCGACGAAGCAGGGGGAGTTCTTGACCAGGAACTTCAGGATCGGCTGGCGCGGCGGGTTGCGCTCGAAGATGGCGGCGGCGACCACGTTGCCGGTGGCGACCAGTTGCACCTGACCCGACAGGAAGGCGGAGATGGTGCCGTTGTTGTCCTCATAGCGGCGGACGGTGACCTTGTCCGACACGATCTTCGACAGCTCGATGTCCTCGACCGAGCCGCGGGTGACGCCGACGGTCTTGCCGTCCAGATCCTCGACCTTCTCGGCCTTGATGTCGTCGGGACCGAAGACGCCGTTGTAGAAGGGGGCGTAGGCGGTGGAGAAGTCGATGACCTTCTCGCGCTCGGCATTCTTGCCCAGGCTGGAGATCACCAGATCGACCTTGCCGGTGGTCAAATAGGGGATGCGGTTGGTGCTGGTCACCGGCACCAGCTCCACCTTGGCGCCCATCTCCTTGGCGATCAGGGTGGCGGCGTCGATGTCGTAGCCGACCGGCTTCAGGTCGGTGCCGACCGAGCCGAAGGGCGGGAAGTCCTGCGGAACGGCGACGCGCAGCACCTTCTCCTTGGCGATGCGCTCAAGCGCGTCGGCTTTTGCATGGGTCGGGGCAAGACCGCCGGCCAGAACCGCCGTGGCAAGGCCGAGAGCACCCAGAATCTTCGCGAACCGCATGGCACCTGATCTCCGAACCGAAAGACGATGACCCTCCTTTTCAAACCATGTGCCACTTTCGTCCTACGAATTCGGGTGTGCCGCAAAGGCGCGGGAATGTTACGCTTATCCCGCCAACGCAAGGAGCCGTTACAAATGTAACACCGCTTTGGTTGCAGCCCCGGAATCCATTTTTTGTGCAAATGCCGAAGCCGAGAGGCGATCAGCCCATGAAACAGGCAATTCACGCCGCAAAGGCCCCGGATGGACCGGAGGCAGGCGAACCGTCGCTGACCGCCCGCATCCGCGACCGCTATGGCGACCTCAGCCCTATGGAGCGACAGCTCGCCGATGTGATCCTCGCCTGTCCGGGCGAGCTGTCGGGCTATTCGGCGACCGAGCTGGCCGGCCGGGCCGGCGTGTCGAAGATGACGGTGTCGCGTCTGGTCCGCCGGCTCGGCTATGCCGGCTTCGAGGCGGCGCGTCTGGCCGCCCGGCGCGGCGGCGACTGGGGCTCGCCGCTGTTCCTGCTGCCGCCCGGCGGCCCGACCCCCGCGTCGGCAGCGGTTGCCGACGGCGATCCGGCGCCACTCGACGCGCATTTCCGGCGCAGTGCGGAGGCGCTCGCCGCCACCGCCCGCCAGACCGACCCGGCGATGCTGGCCCGCGCGGCCCGCGCGCTCGCCGACGCCCGGCGCATCTGGGTCTGCGGCGCCCGCAACAGCGCCTTCCTGGCCGGCTATGCCCGCTGGCAGTTCATCCAGGTCCGCGGCGAGGTCCACCAGCTGGCGGCAACCGGCGAGACGATGGCGGAGACGCTGGCCGATCTGGAGCCCGGCGATCTCAATCCGGGCGACCTGCTGTTCCTGGTCGGCATCCGCCGCCGTCCGCCGGCCATCGTCCGCCTGCTGCGCATCGCGGGGGAGCGCGGCATCCCCACCATCCTGATCGCCGACAGCCATTCCGCGCTGGAGGCCCCGCCGCCGCCGCTGACCTTCCGCTGCGAGACGCGCAGCCTCGCCGCCCTCGACACCCATGTCGCCGCCCTGGCGGTGATCCACGCGCTCGCCGCCGAGCTGATCCCGCTGACCGGCGAGGCCGGCCGCGCCCGCATCCGCGCCATCGAGGATCTGCATGACCGGCTTGGCGAATTGTGAGTCTGTCGCCCCGGCTGCGGTCGGATAGCATCCACCGGAGACGCGTTTCACGGTCGGGAGCAGGACGATGGCTTGGTTGCGGTGGGACCGCGGCCGCCAGGAAAATGGCGGCAGGGACTATTTCAAGATGCTGCTGGCCCGCTCGTCCCGGCTGCGCTTCGACTGCTATCTGCTGCGCTATCCGACGACCAGCGGCCTGGACGAGCATGTCGACCCGGCGCCCGACGGCTTCGAGCACCACCGCGTCAACATCATCCTGCGCCAGCCGGCGTCGGGCGGCCTGTTCCTGTGCGACGAGGCGATCGTCGACCGGCCCCGCATCAAGTATTTCCGCCCGGACCTCCATCCGCACCGCGTGACCGAGGGGGTCGGCGAGCGGCTGGTCCTGTCCTTCGGCTGGCTGCGCAAAGCGCCCGGCACAGGAAAGAATGCCGAAATATAATTTCTGTTGAAGGAATGATCATTATTCGACCTGCTTCGTCATTGTACTCCCAAAAGGATTCCGGTTTCTCGTCGACTTTCCAACCCTGCGGAACCTGCTGTTTTCGCGAGGAACCTTTGCTGCCGGCATGATGTTCAAGGCGTGAAGAGTATCCGATATCCACAGTCCGGGATTGGTCATTTGCGATCCCGGACATCGGCGGCTCCAGTCTTTTGCGTCCCCTCCAGGCTTTAAGGACCTTGAGCATGATCACACAGCACGGTGCCTACTCATCGCCCGAAACGGGACCACGCCGCACAGTCCTTGCCACCGATGTCGAGGTGAGGCCGGGCGTCCACCGCCGCGTCTCCTGGGCCGGCGTCTTTGCCGGCGTCGTCCTGGCCCTGGCGATCCAGCTGCTGCTCAGCATGCTCGGGCTGGGCATCGGCCTGACGGCCATCGACCCCGGCGCCGGGCGCGACGCCCTGCCACAGGCCAGTTCCTTCGGGATCAGCGCCGGGCTGTGGTGGACGGTCAGCTATATGCTGGCGCTCGGCGTCGGCGGCTATGTCGCGGCCCGGCTCGCCGGGGTGCCGACCCGCGGCGACGGGCTGATCCACGGCCTGCTGACCTGGGCCTTCGCGCTGCTGATCAGCGCCTATCTCGTCACCACCACGCTGGGCAGCATCACCGGCGGCGCCTTCAACGCGCTGGGCAGCGCCACCTCGGGCGTCGCCCAGACGGTGAAGCAGGCGGTCCCCGAGGTCGCCCGCGCCTCCGGTGTGTCGGCCGAGGATCTGCGCCGGCAGGCCGAGGATCTGATGCGCCCGGCCGACCAGCAGCGCAGCGGCGAGGACGCCCGCACCCAGCTGCTCAGCGCCCTGACCAAGATGGCCGCCGGCGGTCCCGAGGCCGACCAGGCGCGCCAGCAGGCGGTCTCCATCGTCGCCCAGCAGGCCGGCATCCCCGAGGATCAGGCCCGCCAGCGTCTCCAGCAGCTCGAACAGCAGTTCGGGTCGGCCAAGCAGCAGGCGGCCGAGACGGCGACCAACGCCGCCAAGGCGACCAGCAACACCCTGTCCGCCGCCGGCATCTGGGGCACCGTCGCCCTGCTGCTCGGCGCCCTGGCCGCCGCGATCGGCGGCCGCATCGGCACCCCGCGGCGCGACCGCCTCGTCGTCGCCGACTGATCTTCGGTAACGGCCGGCAAAGCCGGCGTTAGAGCATCCTTAACCACGGGAATGGCATGACCTCTCCGACTGGAGGCCTCATGTCGTTCCTGTGGTTCTGCACTTGCGCCTATCTGCTCGTCGGCATCGTCGGCCTGCTGGAGGCGGACATCCGGGTCAGGCCCGGCACTTCGCCGTCGGCGCTGCACATCGTCCGCTCGGCGCTTCTCTTCGCCCTGACCCATCCGGCCGATGCGGCGATGCGGTGGCTGCTGGCCAGGGCGCGCGGCTGACCGCGCTGCGGTGCCGCAGGGCGGCGGCCGCCCGCCGTTTCATCCCCCATCCCCTGCCTGCCGCCTTGCTTTCCGGCGCCAATCGCGACACCCTGGTATGGCACGCGAACGGCTGACGGGCTTCCCGAAGGGGTTGCCCGTCGCCGCCGTTCGTGCCGCTGACCAGTCACCCCGCCGTCCTCTCATGGTGGCCGCCCCGGCGGCGCACCGGACGGCCCAGCCAAAAGAGGACGGCCCCCGCGGCCGGAACCATATGCGCCGTCATCGCCGCGCCAAGATCGTCGCCACCGTCGGACCGGCTAGCAACTCGCCCGAGATGCTGAAGACCCTGTTCCTGGCCGGTGTCGACACCTTCCGGCTGAACTTCAGCCATGGCACCCACGACGACCACGCCAAGGTCCACCGCGCCATCCGCGAGCTGGAGGCCGAGGTCGGCCGCCCCATCGGCATCCTTCAGGATCTCCAGGGTCCGAAGATCCGCGTCGGCACCATCCGCGACGGCAAGATCGCCGTCACCACCGGCGAGCAGATCCGCTTCGTGCTCCAGGGGACCGACGGCGACAAGCGCTCCATCCCGCTGCCGCACCCGGAAATCTTCGCCGCCATCATGCCGGGCCACCATCTGCTGATCGACGACGGCCGCGTCCGCGTCGAGGTGACCGAGCTGGGCGACGACTGGATCGAGGCGAAGGTCGTCGTCGGCGGCACCATCTCCAACCGCAAGGGCGTCAACCTGCCGGGCACCATCCTGGACCTGTCGCCGCTGACGGCCAAGGACCGCGCCGACCTCGCCTTCGGGCTGGAGCTGGGCGTCGACTGGGTCGCCATGTCCTTCGTGCAGAAGCCGGGCGACATCCTGGAGGGCCGCGGCCTGATCGGCGACCGCGCCGGCATCATGGCGAAGATCGAGAAGCCGCAGGCGCTGGAGAAGATCGACGACATCATCCGCCTGTCCGACGCGGTGATGGTGGCGCGCGGCGACCTCGGCGTCGAAATCCCGCACGAGGACGTGCCCGGCCGCCAGAAGGAGCTGGTGCGCGCCTGCCGCCTCGCGGTGAAGCCGGTGATCGTCGCCACCCAGATGCTCGATTCGATGGTCTCCGCCCCGACCCCGACACGGGCCGAGGCGTCGGACGTGGCGACCGCCATCTATGACGGCGCCGACGCGGTGATGCTGTCGGCCGAATCGGCCTCAGGCCAGTATCCGGTCGAGGCGGTCACCATGATGGACCGCATCATCCGCTCCACCGAGCAGCACAAGCTCTACCGCTCGCTGATCCAGGCGACCCATCCGGGCGAGGAGCACACGCCGCCCCACGCGGTGGCCGCCGCCGCCGCCGATCTGGCCGACACCCTGCATTCCTCGGCCATCGTCGCCTTCACCTCCAGCGGCACCACCGCGGCCCGCATCGCCCGCAAGCGGCCGGAGGTGCCGATCCTGGCGATCACCCCCGACACGGCGGTGTCGCGCCGGCTCTGCCTGCTGTGGGGTGCCCACAGCGTGCTGTCCGACGACATCCGCACCTACGAGGAGATGGTCGACCGCGCCATCGCCATCGGGCGCTCGGAGGAACTGGCCGGCAAGACCGGCACCCTGGTGGTCGTCGCCGGCATCCCCTTCGCCCAGGCCGGCACCACCAACAACCTGCGCGTCATCCACATGGACGGCAAGGCGTAAGGCCGAAGCGGAGCGGCGGCACCCCCGCCGCTCCGCCGGCTTTTACCGTTCCATCTTCGTCGACAGCACGATGGACGACATCGTCCGCTCGACCCCCGGCAGGCGGCCGATGGCGTCCAGTGCGGCGTCCATCGCGTCATGGGTTTCGGTGCCGACGGTGGCGCACAAATCGTATTGCCCGCTGATGCTGTGCAGCCGGAGGACCTCCGGCATCTTGCGCAGGGCATGCACGGCGCGGTCGGCCAGCCGGGCGTTCACGCTGATCATCACCAGCGCCGACACGCCGCGCCGCGGCGCCGGATCGCCCAGCTTCACGGTATAGCCGGAAATCACCCCCTGCCGCTCCAGCCGGGCGATGCGGTCCTGCACGGTCGAGCGCGACAGCCCCAGCGCCCGCCCGAGCGCCGCCGTGCTGGTGCGGGCGTTCACCGTCAACAGATCGATCAGCCGCCGGTCGAAATCGTCCATCATGGTCCGTCACGGGGGAAGGCACGCACAATCCCCTCTCCCCCCCGGGGAGAGGGTTAGGGTGAGGGGGGAGCATAGCGAGGATTCTCGGGATAGCCACGCAGTGCGTCCCCCTCACCCCGGCCCTCTCCCCAGGGGGGAGAGGGGGAATAGGCCCAGCCCCCCTTACCCCTCGCAGCCCGCCTGATAGCGCTTCATGGCCTCCCGGATGTCGTCCGGGATCGGCACGGCGGCGAAATCGTCCAGCGAGGTGGTGACAACGGTCAGGCTGCCCGACAGCCGGACCTGCCCCTCATGCTCGCCGTTGATGCGCAGCTGGAGCGAGCTGCGGCCCAGCCGTTCCAACAGGACGCCCAGCGTCAGCGTGTCGCCCATCCGGCTGGGAATGACGAAGTCGCATTCGGCATGCACGATGGGCAGGCCCAGGCGGCGCTGCAGGATCATCGTCGCATAGTCGATGTCCAGCCCCTGGGTGAACCAGTCCTCCACCGCCCCGTTGAACATGTCGAAATAGACCGGGAAATAGACGATGCCGGCCGGGTCGCAGTGGGAGAAGCGAATGGGCCGCTGCACCCGGAAACAGCCCGCCGGCAGGGGCCGGTGGCTGGCGTGGTCTTCGGCACGGCGCGTCCGCTCGCTGTACTCAGGCATCTCTCGGTCAATCCTTGTTCCGCTCCGGTCGCCTGACATATGGGGATGCCCGGCGCCTCGCGGTCGCCGCGTCTCGTTCCGGCGGCAAACAGTTGTAGCTATTCCAAACAATCCGGGAAAAGCACCTTTCGTTCAACGGCTTCCTTCATCAATAAGGGAAATCCGCAAGTTTCGTACCCAGCGCTGTTGCGGAAATGCTGCACTGCAATCACGACAACGGCCGCAACCGGCTCTCGGTCCGGATGTCCGCAATTTGTCGCGGATTCCGCTCTTTTTAGGGCAAACATCACACAAAGATCCCGCAACACCCCGCCATCCTGCGTCCCGCATCCGGGTTCAGGCCCAAAACGGACATCAGGCCCCGAAAGCCAGCCGCCCCAAGAGGCGGTCAAGGCTGGCGGGCACATCAGGCGAGGACACCGAACCGATGGCCACTTCCGCTACCAAGATCGTCGTGAACGCCCTGGGCAAGGCCGCAGGCGGCATCAATGCCCATTTCACCCTGCTGGTCGACGGCCAGAAGGTGGGTGAAGGCACCGCCGGCACGACGGCGAAGGATTTCGTCTTCACGCCGGTGCTGACCAGCGACGTCGCGCACAAGGTGCAGATCAAGTACGACAACGACGCCGTCATCAACGGCCAGGACCGCAGCCTGACCGTCAACAGCATCTCGATCGGCGGCAAGACGATCGCGCCGACCGCCGGCATCGTCAGCTACGACAAGGGTGCGCTGGACGGCAAGGACGTCGTCGCCGGCCAGTCGAACCTGTGGTGGAACGGCACGCTGGTCGTC
This sequence comes from Azospirillum sp. TSH64, assembly GCF_003116035.1. Classification (GTDB taxonomy): domain Bacteria; phylum Pseudomonadota; class Alphaproteobacteria; order Azospirillales; family Azospirillaceae; genus Azospirillum. Next base: position 5,312,158 of record NZ_LGQW01000015.1, on the reverse strand, counting down.
AACGCCGACAAGAGCTATTTCCCCACCGCCGTCACGGCGACGCCGGCCGCGGGCACGACGGCCAAGGACACCATCGTGGTGAACGCCTCCGGCACCCCGGCGGGCGGCGTCAACGCCCACTTCAAGGTGCTGGTCGACGGCAAGCAGATCGGCGAGGGCACCGCCGGCACCGCCGCCAAGGATTTCAGCTTCACCACCGACGTCGCCGACCGCGTCGCGCACAAGGTGCAGATCCAGTATGACAACGATGCGGTGATCAACGGCCAGGACCGCAGCCTGACCGTCAACAGCATCTCGATCAACGGCCACAAATACGCCGCGACCGACAGCGCCGTCACCTATGACAAGGGCGCGCTCGACGGCAAGGACGTGGTGGCCGGCCAGAAGGGCATGTGGTGGAACGGCACGCTGGTGGTGAACGCCCCGGCCTCCGATTTCCCGGCCGGAAGCACGACGACCCCGACCACGCCGACCACGCCCACCACCCCGACCGGCCCGGCCTTCTACGTCGCCACCAACGGCAAGGACAGCTGGTCGGGCAAGCTGGCGGCGCCGAATGCCGACGGCACCGACGGTCCCTTCGCCAGCCTCGCCAAGGCGCAGGCGGCGATGCGCGCCGACCCCAACATCGACACCACCTACATCCGCGGCGGCGACTATCACCAGAGCGGGCTGTGGCTGGACAGCCGCGACAGCGGCGTGACCTTCGCCGGCTACGGCAGCGAGAAGGCGGTGATCCACGGCGGCTCCAACGCCAGCGTGTCCTTCGGCCTCGGCGGCGCCAAGAACGTCACCATCGAGGGGCTCAACTTCGCCGACGGCGTCGTCAGCGGCCATTACGTCTACGCCGACAACGCGTCCGGCCTGACCTTCTCCAACAATGTGGTCAAGGGCGGCGGCTACGGCATCACGGTGCAGAACAGCGCCAACAGCAAGGTCACCGGCAACCAGTTCGACAACACCGGTGCGGAGTCGATCTTCGTCAAGGCCGGCTCCAACGCCACGCTGGTCTCCGACAATCTGATCCGCCATCCGAACGCCGCCGACCGCGGCGACGCCGGCATCTGGATCAACGGCAGCTCCGACGTCAAGGTCACCCACAACCAGATCGAGAATTCGCCGGAGAAGGCCATCGCCGTCGGCTCGGTCCAGACGGACGGCAGCGACGCCGCCTACCGCGTGACCATCTCCTACAACAAGGTGATCAACGCCAACCTCGAGTCCAACGACGGCGGCGGCATCTACCTGATCAACCGCCAGCAGGATCTGGCCAACCACACCGTCATCAACAACGACGTGTCCGGCACCACCGCGACCAACCCGTCGAGCCAGGTGGCGAGCTGGGGCATCTATCTCGACGACTGGACCAGCGGCACCACGGTGAAGGGCAACGTCGTCCATGACAACATCGGCGGCGTCTTCCTGCATGGCGGCTGGAACAACACGGTCACCGAGAACGTCATCGCCGGCAACAGCGGCGCCCAGATCGGCCTCCAGCAGGATGTCGCCTGGAGCGGCTGGAAGGGCCACACGATGACCAGCAACGACATCTCGGGCAACGTCATCGACGTGCGCGAGGGCACGGCCGTCCACATCTACGGCCCGGCCAATGTCGGCAACCTGCACAACAACTTCTACAGCAGCCTGAACACCGCCGAGAAGGAGTTCGACGCCTGGCCGCAGGTGATGTCGAGCGGCGCCTGGGGCACGCTGGCGAACTGGCAGGCCGCCGGCTACGACAAGGGCTCGGTGATCCTGAACCCGGCCTTCGTCAATCCGGGTGCGGACGATTTCAGCCTGGCCTCGAACTCGCCGGTCTTTGGCCTTGGCTTCGACCACATCGCCTACAGCGACATCGGCCTGCTGCACGCCTGATCCTGCTCCCCACCACAATATCCCCTCTCCCCCCGGGGAGAGGGTTAGGGTGAGGGGGACGCGCGGCGAGGATTTTCAAGAACCGCGCAGTCCCCGATTCCCCACCGAATCCACCTTGTGCATCCCCCTCACCCCGACCCTCTCCCCGGGGGGAGAGGGGGAACCCGCCTCACAAGCGAAATTCTCTCCCCCGGTCCTATCACCTGCGGCCGATAAGACACCGGCTGGAACCTTGGGTCTGACAGGGCGTTATGGCTTTCGAAAAGTCGCCCGATCCGACACCGGGCGTATCTTGAAGTAGAGACTCACCGCCCCAACCTGTCAGTCGTCATGCCGCCCCAGCCTTCAGAAAAGGAACGCGGGCGTCATCCTGATAAATACGCCGGATGACCCGCCCGCGACGCCGTTTCTGCACAGCGTCTTCAGGAGCGGCATGCCTCAGATCTGCCCGGCATTCGGCCGGCAGCCGGCCAATATAAGAGGAAACCATGGATCGCCGCGAAATCTGGATGAACGACCCGGAGCTGAAGGCCGCCTACGAGGCTCTCGGCCCCAACTTCCGCCGCGAGGTCGAGCAGGCGCAGAAGCGCCGCAGCCAGCAGACCCTGCAAGGCGCCGCCATCGCCTCGCGCGGCAACCGCTCCGCTTCGAGGTCCCAGCCGGTCACCGTCGTCCGCCGCTGACCCCGATCCTCACGCGTGCCCCCGGACCCAGCTGACCCCGGAGCGTGACCCCAGATCTGCATGACTGCCGCTGGTTCTGCGGAGAAGGACGGACCTAAATTCGGCGTTCCGCCGTTTCACCCGTCTGTTCCCCCGCTTCCGGCCCGTCCAATGCCTTCCAACCGTCTGCCACATCGGCTGCCCCCCCGGCTTCCCCAGGGGCTGCGCCGCCCCCGCCATGTCTGGATGTCGCCCAGGAACTGGCGTCGGCGCCTGCTGTTCTGGTCCGGTGCCGGCGTGGTCGGTCTGGTCGCCGTGCTGTTCGCCCGCGCCGCCGATTACGCCCAGCAGCTGTTCCGGCTGGCGGAGGCGGCATCGCCCTGGCTGCCCTTCCTGCTGACCCCGCTGGGTCTGGCCTTCTCGGCGTGGGTGGCGCTGCGGGTGGTGCCGGGATCGCAGGGCAGCGGCATTCCCCAGGCCATCGCCGCCCGCCATGTCCAGGATCCGGCGGCCAAGCGCCGGCTGCTGTCGCCGCGCATCGCCGTGGGCAAGATCCTGCTGACCCTGGTCGGGCTGGCCTGCGGCGCCTCCATCGGGCGCGAGGGGCCGACGGTGCAGGTCGGCGCCTCGATCATGCTGATGGCCGGCTCCCTCGCCGGTCTGGGGCGGGAACCCGGTCTGATCCTGGCCGGCGGGGCGGCCGGCGTCGCCGCGGCCTTCAACACGCCGCTGGCCGGCATCGTCTTCGCCATCGAGGAGATGGCCCGCAGCTTCGAGCGGCGGACCAGCGGCCTCGTGCTGGTGGCGGTGGTGGCGGCCGGTCTGGTCGCCGTGGCCCTGCTCGGCAACTACGCCTATTTCGGCCACACCGCCGCCTCGGCCAGCTGGCAGGACTGGAAGGCGGTGCTGGCGACCGGCCTCGTCGGCGGGCTGGCCGGCGGCGGCTTCAGCAGCCTGCTGCTGTGGCTGTCGCGCTGGATCCGCTGCGGCCTTGGCGGACGGATTGGCCGCCATCCGGTGTACGTCGCACTCGGCTGCGGCCTCGCCCTGGCGGTCATCGGCACCGTCACCGGCGGACTGACCTTCGGCACCGGCTACGAGCAGGCCCGCGCCGTGCTCGACGGGGTGGAGACCCTGCCCTGGTACTACGCCCCGGCCAAGCTGCTGGCGACCGCCCTGTCGGGCATCTGCGGCATCCCCGGCGGCATCTTCTCGCCGTCGCTGTCGGTGGGGGCGGGCATCGGCTCCATCATCGGCGGGCTGCTGCCGGACAGCTCGCTGGAGGCGGTGGTGCTGCTGTCGATGGTCTCCTATTTCGCCGGCGTGGTGCAGGCGCCGCTCACCGCCGTCGTCATCGTCACGGAGATGAGCGCGTCGCCCGACATGCTGCTGCCGCTGATGCTGAGCGCCGCACTCGCCACCACCCTGTCCCGGCTGGTCTGCCCGCACTCAGTCTACCACGCGATGGCGGACGCCTTCCTGGCGGTGCTGCGCACCGACGAGGCCGGCAAGCCGGCCCCGCCCAAGGCGGCGGCGATCCCGTCGCCGTGACCTGACGCCTCGATAAGCGCCCTCAATAAGCGCTGGCCCGGTCCAGCTGCGCGATGTCGTCGGCCTCCAGCCGCAGCCGGGCGGCGGCGATCAGGTCGCCCATCTGCTCCGGCTTCGACGCGCTGGCGATGGGGGCGGTCAGGCCGGGCCGCGCGATCAGCCAGGCAATCGCCACCTGTGACGGCGTCGCCCCATGCCGGCCGGCGACCTCGTCCAGCGCCGCCAGGATCGCCCGGCCGCGCTCGTTCAGGTATTTCGACACCACCCCGTTGCCGCGCGCACTCTTGCCCACATCGTCTGCCGAGCGGTACTTGCCGGTCAGGAAGCCGGCGGCCAGCGAATAGTAGTTGATGACGCCCAGCCCGTTCTCCCGGCAAATCCCCTCCAGCTCCGCCTCGTAGCCCTCGCGGCTGTAGAGGTTGTATTCCGGCTGGAGCGTCTCGTAGCGGGGCAGGCCGGTGCGGGCGCTGACCTCCAGCGCCTCGCGCAGGCGGGGTGCGGTCAGGTTGGAGGCGCCGATGGCCCGGACCTTGCCCTGGTCGATCAGCTCCTTGTAGGCGCCGAGCGTGTCCTCGAACGGGGTTTCGGGATCGTCCCAGTGCGACTGGTAGAGGTCGATGCGGTCGGTCTGGAGCCGCTTCAACGAGTCCTCCACCGCCGTCCGGATCCAGGCGGGCGACAGCCCCTTCTTCCCCGGCCCCATCTCCGACCCGACCTTGGTCGCGAGCACGATGCGGTCGCGGTTGCCGCGGCTCTTCATCCAGTTGCCGATGATGGTCTCGGACTCGCCGCCCCGGTTGCCGGGCGCCCAGGCCGAATAGACGTCGGCGGTGTCGACGAAGTTGAAGCCGGCATCGACGAAGGCGTCGAGCAGCCGGAAGGAGGTCGCCTCGTCGGCGGTCCAGCCGAACACGTTGCCGCCGAAGCAGAGCGGGGACACCGTCAGGCCGCTACGGCCAAGCTGGCGTTGATCCATTGCATCGTCTCCTTGGAGTTCAGGTCAGGCGATTTCAGGTCAGGCGGTGGGCCGCCCCTCGGAATTCGGTCAGGTAGAACAGCAGGCCGATGGCGGGAAAGGCGAAGCCGATCCAGGTCACCGGTTCCCAGCCGCCGACGGCGAAGGCATAGCCGGCCAGCGCCGAGCCGGCGGCCCCGCCCAGGAAGAAGATCGCCATATAGATGGCGTTCATCCGGCTGCGAGTCTCCGCCCCCAGCGAATAGATGGCGCGCTGCCCCAGCACCATGTTCATCTGCACGCCCATGTCGAGCAGCAGCCCGGCCAGCACCAGCAGCGCAATCGACCCCTCTCCCGCACGCGCCACGAAGAAGGACAGCGCCGCCATCGCCAGCGCGAAGCCGGTGGCCGGCCGGGTCCAGCCGCGGTCGGCGATCCGCCCGGCGATCGGCGCCACCAAGGCACCCGCCGCCCCCGACAGGGCGAACAGCGCGATGCCGCGCTGGCTGAGATGGAAGGGCGCCCCCGCCAGCAGCAGCGGCACCGAGGTCCAATAGAGGCTGAAGGCGGCGAACATCATGGTCTGGTAGACGGTCCGCCGTTGCAGCACCGGTGTGCGCACCAGCAGCCGCCCCAGCGAGCCGAGCAGCGCGCCATAGCTCGACCGGCCCGTCGGCCGCCGCTGCGGCAGCACCCGCCGCATCAGGACGGCGAAGCCGACCATCGCCACCGCCGACAGGCCGAACACCGCCCGCCAGCCCAGGCTGTCGGCGATCAGGCTCGACACCGGGCGGGCCAGCAGGATGCCGAGCAGCAGCCCGCTCATCACATTGCCGACCACCTGCCCGCGCGAGGCCTCCGGCGCCATGTGGGCGGCCAGCGGCACCAGCATCTGCACGGCGACCGAGGTGACGCCGATCAGGAAGGACGCCGCCAGGAACAGGGACGCGGTGGGGGCGACGGCCGCCACCAGCAGGGCCGCCACCGTGCTGCACAGGGTGACCACCACCAGCCGGCGGTTCTCCAGCAGATCGCCCAGCGGCACCAGCAGGATCAGCCCGGCGCCATAGCCGACCTGGGTCAGGGTGACGACGAGGCTGGCGGTCTCCGGCGACAGCCCGACCGCCGGGCCGATCAGCCCGACCAGCGGCTGGGCGTAATAGATGTTGGCGACCACCACGCCGCAAGCCAGCGCCATCAGCAGGACGAGCGAGCGGGAGAGGGCAGGGTGGGCGGAGTCTTCAGCGGGAAGAGGGGCGGCGGTGGGCGGCATCGCGCGGTCCTGTGCGGTCATGGCTGGTCGAAACTGGTCTGGTCGAAACTGTGACAGAACAGCGCACAGCCTATGTCGGCACCCGCGGCCGGCGCATCGCTCAATTGCGCCGCCCGGCCATGCGCCGCCTCATTCGATCTCCGCGCGCAGCCGGTAGAGCCAGTCGCGGAAGGCGCCGAAGCCGCCATCCTCCCGGCGCGAGGCGCGATAGACCAGATACCAGGAATGGACCATCGGCACCGCCAGCGCGAAGGGTGCCGCGAGGCGCCCGGCGGCGATGTCCTCCGCACTGTAGAGCCGCGGCGCCAGCGCCACCCCGACGCCGTCGATGGCCGCCTGCAAGGTCATGGCATAGCTGCCGAAGGACAGCCCCCGCGTTCCCGACGCCGGCATCGGATCCGCCACCCCGGCGGCCTCCAGCCAGCGCGGCCAGTCCTCCCCCCAGTGGGAGACGTGCAGCAGCGTGGCGCCGGCCAGATCCGCCGGCCTGCACAGCGCCGCCGCCAGCCGCGGCGCGCAGACCGGCTCCAGGCTGGAGGAGAACAGCCGCTCCGCCTCATAGCCGGGCCACTGGCCGTCGCCGAGCAGGACGGCGCAGGTCCAGTCGTCGTTCATCGGCGCCCCCGCCCCGCCGGTGGCGATCCGCACCTCGATCTCCGGATGGGCCAGATGGAAGTCCGACAGGCGCGGGATCAGCCAGCGCACCGCCACCGTCGCTCCCATCCCCACCGTCAGCACCGGCCCGGCCCGCATCGCCGCCACCTGCTCGACCCGCCGGGCGATGCCGTCGAACGCCTCGGTCAGCGCCGGCTGCAACGCCCGGCCGCGCTCGGTCAGCTCCAGCGCGTTGGCCCGGCGGTCGAACAGGGCGAAGCCCAGACGGTCCTCCAGCAGCTTCACCATCCGGCTGACCGCCGCCTGCGAGACATGCAGTTCCGCCGCCGCCGCGGTGAAGCTGCGGTGGCGGGCCGCCGCCTCGAAGGCGCGCAGCCCGTTCAGCGAGGGCAGGCGGCGCATGCGTCCATCCCCAAGGTCACTCCGATCCCACCCCAACTTTTTCTGGGGCTGAGCATCGAACAATGCCGTTTGCGGCGCAACCGTGCGCGTGAGAGTTTCCGGCCATCCTCTCTGAGATTGGGCGATTCATGCTGACGCTTCCGCTGATGGTGGGGCTTGGCCTCACCGTTCTCGTGACCTCGTTTCTGTCGGGCCTGTTCGGCATGGCCGGCGGCATGGTGCTGATGGGCCTGCTGCTGATCCTGCTGCCGGTGCCGTCGGCGATGCTTCTGCATGGCGTGACGCAGTTCGCCTCCAACGGCTGGCGGGCGTGGCTGTGGCGGCGCCATGTCGTCTGGCCGGTCATCCTGCGCTTCGCGCTCGGCGGTTCGGTCGCCGGCCTGCTGTTCGCCCTGGTCGGCGCCGTGCCGGACCGGGCGGTGTCGCTGCTGATCCTGGGGCTGACGCCCTTCCTGGCGCTGGCCATCCCCGCCCGCTGGGCGCTGAACGCGCAGAAGCCGCTGCATGGCGTGCTGGGCGGCTTCCTCTGCATGGGCATCCAGCTGCTCGCCGGCATCTCCGGCCCCCTGCTCGACACCTTCTTCATCCGCAGCGCCATGACCCGGCAGAGCGTGGTCGCCACCAAGGCGGCCATCCAATCGGTCGGCCATCTGGTGAAGATCGTCTATTTCGCCCCGCTGGTGGCGGGCAGCGGCGACGAGACGGTGGAATCGACGGTGATCCTGATGTCGATCGCCATGGCGCTGATCGGCACGAATCTCTCCCGCCGCGTCCTCGACCGTATGAGCGACGCCCAGTTTCGCCTGTGGAGCCGCTATCTGGTGATGGGAACCGCCAGCGTCTATCTCGGCCAGGGGCTTCTGCTGCTGGCGGCCCATTGAGAAAAAACATTATATAACAAAGCTTTATCCTGTTCCTTCTTTCCTATCCTTACTCCCTGGGGGCTACACTCCAGCCCGGTGCGCAAGACAGGCCCGTTCCCCGATCCTTACGGCTTGGGGGCGGGCTTCCTTACATCCTGGGGGCGTCCAAGCGTCCGTGGCTCCTTGCACAGCCCAGAATCGGACGAAGGGCTCTCATGAATGGCCTGATCCTTACCTCTCGGGGGCCTGGATCCGGTTGTCAGCGCCCCCAAGCCGTAAGGATTGTGCTTGCCCACAGAGCCCTGGACAGCAAAAATGGCGTTGCTCCCCCAGGGAGTAAGGATGGCGCCGCTCTCTCAAGGGCGTCTTTGCGAATCGAGTCGGTGCGATTCGGCACCTGCGGCCATGTCGACAGACCCCTTGGGGCCAGATTCGCGCTGTCGACGCCTTGGGGAAGCGGTTGCGGATCCGGCACTTGGCAAGGCTTTGCGACTCCCTTTCCCTTTTAAGAGGATTCGTCGGCGCGAATCTCCAGGGGAGTCCGCGAGTCGGTGCGAATCTTCCTTACAGGGTGGGGGAAACAGCCTTACGGGGCGGGGGCGATTCGCACACCCCCCGGGGCGTAAGGGTTCCGCCCCCAGGGTGTAAGGATGAAAAGGATTCTGCGGCGCGACCCTTTCCTTACTTGTTTTTCTGGTAAGGATTGATTTAGCCTCCCCCGATTCTGGCGGAGGACGGCTATGGCGGGGACGGGGCGCAGGAAGGCGCGCAGCACGGTGGCGGAGGAGTCCGTCCCGTCGGATGCGGCTGCGCCCATGGCGGCCCCGATGACTGCCGACAGGATTGCGGAATCGGCGAAGGGCGGACCGGGGCTGGTGGTGCTGGGCCCGCAGGATCTGGCCGGCGGTGCTGTGATCGACGGCGACGGCGCGGCGGCCACGCTGCCGGCGGTCAGCGCCGACTCCGCGGCCCCGGTCGCCGGCCTGACCGCCCGCGTCGCCAGCGCCACCTTCGAGCGCGACGGCTACAAGCATCTGATCAAGGCGGCGGAGGCGGTCTACAGCTATCCCGCCAACGGCACGCGGCTGTCGCTGCCGGCGCAGAAGATGCTGAACTTCATGATCCATCTCGCCGGCAGCCAGAATTTCGCCAACAAGCTCTACCGCATGCCCAAGCGCGTGGTGCGCGGCAACCACAAGGGCAACGAGCGCATCTTCGACGCGCTGAAGGAAATCTTCGATTCCAGCCTGGTGGTCATCGGTCCCTTCCGCGGCCGGCGGTCGCGCGCCGAACTGCGCATCCTCTCCAGCTATGTCCGGCCGGAGGAGGAGGAGGACAGCGACGCCGCCGACATCCATTTCCAGTTCACCGACGCCTTCCTGGAAATCCAGCGCTCGTCGCAGCTGTGGGCCAAGCTGTCCGGTCCGGCGATGGTCAAGGTCACCAGCACCTACGCGCTGAAGCTCTACGAGATCGGCATGCAGCGCTACCAGATGGATTATCCGTCGCTGGAGCTCGACATCGACACGCTGCGCAAGCTGATGAACGTGCCGGAGGGCGCCTACAAGGATTTCGGCATCCTGCGCACCCGCACCATCGACCGCGCCATCGCCGAGGTGAACCAGCTCGCCCCCTTCCGCGTCAGCATGCCGGAAGACAAGATGAAGCGGAAAGGCCGCAAGATCGAGGCGGTGACGCTGGAATTCCTCGCCAAGGACGAGGAGGAGGCGGCCGAGACCTATCTGGAGCGCGAACGCCACAGCGCCGGCCGCCGGGCGCGCCGCATCGGCAAGGTCGACACCGTGGCTCCTGCCGATCCGGTGGAGGCCGGCCTCGCCGACTTGGGCCCGCTGCCCGACGCCGACGACGTGACCGCCCTGTGGGCCGCCGTCCTGCACGCTTTGAAGGGCAAGGTGCCCGCGCCGCTGCTGGCCGAGCTGGAGCCGGACCGGGTGGAGGAGGCCCCCCAGGGCGGCCGCCGCCTCGTCCTGATGGCCAGGAACGCCGCCGTTGCCGACACCGCCCGCATGAATCACTGGCCGAGCCTGAAGTCGGCCCTGTCCTCGCTGACCGGCGGGCTGATCGAGGACGTCGCGTTCGAGGTGGCGGCGCGCAAGGCCAAAGTGGCGAAGGCGGTCTCCCCCGAGACGTAAGGATCGGCCCGCCGCGCCTTCGCGTCAGCGTACGAGGACGTGCGCCGCCTCCTTGGTCCGTCCGACCGCGCCGGCCACTTGGCTGACCGCGCTGGAGATGGCGGTGATGTTCGAGGTCACCGTCGCCACGGCGGCGGATGCGCTCTGCATGTTGGACGACATCGTCTGGGTGACGGCGCTCTGCTCCTCCACCGCCGACGCCGTGCCGGTGACATGCTCCCGCACCGCCGCGACCGCCTCGCGGATGGCGCTCAAGGCGGTGGCGACCTCGGTCGAGGTCGACTGGATGCCTTCGATCTCGGCGGAGATCTGCTCGGTCGCCTTGCCGGCCTGGTTGGCGAGGTTCTTCACCTCGGAGGCGACGACGGCGAACCCCTTGCCCGCCTCTCCGGCGCGGGCCGCTTCGATGGTGGCGTTCAGCGCCAGCAGGTTGATCTGGCCGGCGATGCTGTTGATCATCCCGACGATGCCGTTCATCGCCTGGGCGGCCGTCGCCAGCCTGTCGGTGCTTTCCGCCACCGTCACCGTGCGGTCGAAGGCGCCGTCCGTCGCCGCGCGGGCGCGGGTCATGCTTTGGGAAATCTCGCCAATGGAGGCGACCAGTTCCTCGGCACTCGCGGCCACCGCCTGGACGCTGGCCGAGGTCGAACCCGCGGCGTGGTTGGCCGAGTCCGCCTCTCCCATCGACAGGTGAAGCGCCTGATCGACCTCGCCGAAATTCTTGTCGATCATGATCTTCAGGTTGTTCAGCAACTGGACCTGCGCGGTCACGTCGACGGCGAACTTGACCACTTTGACCACCCGTCCCTTCTCGTCGAGAATCGGGTTGTAGGCGCCCTCGATCCACACCGGCTTGCCGGATTTGGCGATCCGCTTGTACTGCGCCGCCTGAAATTCGCCCCGCCGCAACGTTTCCCAGAAACGGGCGTAGTCCGCACTGTCGCGGTAGGCGGTCTCGACAAACATGCTGTGGTTCTTGCCGACGACCTCGTCCAGGCGATAGCCCATCACCTTCAGGAAATTGTCGTTGGCCTTGGTGATGATGCCTTCGGTGGTGAACTCGATCACCGCCTGCGACCGGTTGATCGCCGTCATCTGCGCGGCATAGTCGAGGTTTTGCAGCCGATCCTTGGCATCGGCCCATTCGACGACGAAACCGATGCGCTGGCCGTCCTCGGTCAGCGGCGTGACCAGCAGGTCGAACTGGTGCCCGCCGACCTTGATGGTGGCGCTGTGCGGCTTGGTCAGCGCCGCCAGCATGCCGCGTTGATGGCTGGGATTCTTGTGGAAGACGTCGATGTTGCTGCCGACCAGACGATTGACGTCCAGGCGCGGCAACTCCTTGCGCAGATCGCCCTCCGCCTGGCGCAGCAGCCCGACCACCGCGGGGTTGACATGGACGATGGTCAGATCGGCATCCGCCACCATCACCTTGGCGCGCAGCGCATCGAGCGCCGCCATCTTGCGCTTGAGCGCAAGAGTCTGCTTTCCCCGTCCGAACATCGCTCCCCCACGTGAGTACTCTATTATGTATGCGAATAATAGCGATAACCGCAGAGGTTTCCATAAGAATAAATCTGTCAGGTTGTGACAATTTTCATGATCCATGAAGCATCCAGCTGCCATGTAACGCGAATAACCATAGACTTTTTGCATAGATCTCAAAGATGAATTAAAGCTAATATCTTGGTTCCAACTTGGCGAATGGAATTTCGTTGCCGCACCAGAATAAGATTGTTTCGCAACGGCGCGCCGCTACCCCAGACCGATGGCATTCCCGCAGACACGGCTCTGCCGACCCATGCAGGAGCACAAACATCGAATTCAGGGCGAAATAACGCGAATGTATGTTGAACGAGCCGATAGCAGGTTGTAAATGTTTGCCGCATGACACAACCGCGCCGCCCTTTGACCGATGCCGAACGGCTCGACTGGATCCGCCTCATCCGGACGGAGAATGTCGGGCCGATCACGTTTCACCGCCTGCTGGACCAGTATGGCAGCGCTGCCAAGGCGCTCGACATGCTGCCGGATCTGGCGCGGCGCGGCGGGCGGGCCAAGCCGCTGCGCATCGCCGCCAAGGCGGAGGCGGAGCGGGAGATGCAGGCCAACCGCCGCTTCGGTGCCCGGCTGCTCTGCGCCTGCGAACCGGACTACCCGGAACCCCTGGCCGCGGTGGACGACGCGCCGCCGGTGATCTCGATCATGGGGCATGCCCATTTGCTGCAACGGCGCGCGGTCGCCATCGTCGGAGCGCGGAACGCCTCGCTGAACGGCAAGAAATTCGCCGAGTCTCTGGCGCGGGAGCTTGGGGCGGCCGGGCTGCTGGTGGTCTCCGGCCTGGCCCGCGGCATCGACACCGCAGCCCATGCCGGTTCGCTGGCCAGCGGCACAGCCGCGGTGCTGGCAGGCGGCATCGACGTCGTCTATCCGCCGGAGAATGAGGGGCTGTACCGCGACATCCTGGCGCAGGGCGTGGCGGTGGCGGAAAGCGCCATCGGCACCCAGCCGCAGGCCCGCCACTTCCCCCGCCGCAACCGCCTGATCTCCGGCCTGTCGCTGGGGGTGCTGGTGGTGGAGGCGGCCTTGCGCTCCGGCTCGCTGATCACCGCGCGGATGGCGCTGGAGCAGGGACGCGAGGTGATGGCGGTGCCGGGCTCCCCGCTCGACCCCCGCTGCCATGGCACCAACAACCTGCTGCGCCAGGGCGCCACGCTGGTGGAGCGCACCGACGACGTGCTGCGCGCCATCGAAACCCTGCGCCCGCCGACGCTGGCCGAACGGCAGCCCGACCTGTTCAGCGCACCCGCCCTCACCCATGGCCGAGCGATGGAACCCGACGAATCCGACCTTGCCAAGGCGCGTGCCGTGGTGCTGGAAAACCTCGGTCCCTCGCCCGTCACCATTGACGAACTCGTTCGCGGGTGCCAATTGTCCGCTCCGGTGGTGCTGACCGTGGTTCTGGAACTTGAGCTTGCCGGCCGAGTCCAGCGTCTTCCCGGTCATCAGGTCTCTCTCGCCTGATCGGCGCCGCCTTGGTTTGAGTGGGCATACGCGAAGGGCTGGTTTCTTGCCGGGCAGCAACGTCGTCATCGTCGAATCGCCGGCCAAGGCGAAGACCATCAACAAGTATCTGGGCGACGACTACACCGTCATCGCCAGCTTCGGCCATGTCCGCGACCTACCGGCCCGGGACGGCTCGGTGCGCCCGGACGAAGACTTCGCGATGGAATGGGAGCTGGGCGACCGCTCCAAGCGCCACATCGATGAAATCGCCAAGGCGGTGAAGTCGGCCGACCGCATCTACCTCGCAACCGATCCGGATCGCGAGGGAGAGGCCATCGCCTGGCATCTGTCCGAACTCCTTCGCGAGAAGCACCTGTCCGACAACCGCGACGTCCAGCGCGTCACCTTCAACGAGATTACAAAGTCCGCGGTCCAGACCGCCATGGCCAACCCCCGCGCCGTGTCGCAGGAGCTGGTCGACGCCTATCTGGCGCGCCGCGCCCTGGACTATCTGGTCGGCTTCACCCTGTCGCCGGTGCTTTGGCGCAAGCTGCCGGGCTCCAAGTCCGCCGGCCGCGTGCAGTCGGTGGCGCTGCGCCTGATCTGCGAGCGCGAGTCGGAGATCGAGGTCTTCAAGCCGCAGGAATACTGGTCGATCGCGGTGGGCTTCACCACGCCGGCCGGCTCTGCCTTCACCGCGTCGCTGACCCAGCTGGACGGCAAGCGCCTCGACAAGTTCGCCCTGCCCAACCGCGAGGCCGCCGAGGCCGCGGTGGCGCGGATCCGTCCGCAGGCCTTCGCCGTCTCGACGGTGGAGCGCAAGCAGAGCCGCCGCAACCCGTCGCCGCCCTTCACCACCTCCACTTTGCAGCAGGAGGCCTCGCGCAAGCTGGGCTTCGGCGCCACCCGCACCATGCGCACGGCGCAGAAGCTGTATGAAGGCGTGGACATCGGCGGCGAGACGGTCGGCCTCATCACCTATATGCGAACCGACGGCGTCAGCCTGTCGCAGGAGGCCATCGACGGCGCCCGCGGCCTGATCGGCACGCAGTATGGCGAGCGCTACGTCCCGGCCCAGCCGCGCGTCTACAAGACCGCCGCCAAGAACGCCCAGGAGGCCCACGAGGCCATCCGGCCGACCGACCTGCACCGCCGCCCCGACTCGGTGGCCGGCTATCTGGAAAGTGACGAGCTGCGGCTCTATGAACTGATCTGGAAGCGCACGCTGGCCAGCCAGATGGAAAGTGCCGTGCTGGACCAGGTGGCGGTCGACATCGCCAGCCCGTCCAAGGACGTGGTGCTGCGCGCCACCGGCTCCATCGTCGTGTTCGACGGCTTCCTGAAGGTCTATCAGGAGGACCGTGACGACGCGGCCGAGGATGACCAGCAGGAACGCCGGCTGCCGGCCATGGACCAGGGTGATGATCTTTCCCGCGGCGACATCGACCCGGAACAGCACTTCACCCAGCCGCCGCCGCGTTATTCCGAAGCCAGCCTCGTCAAGAAGCTGGAGGAGCTGGGGATCGGCCGCCCGTCCACCTACGCCTCGATCCTCCAGGTGCTGCAGGATCGCAATTACGTGCGGCTGGACAAACGGCGCTTCATCCCCGAAGACCGCGGCCGGCTGGTCACCGCCTTCCTGGAGAACTTCTTCCACCGCTATGTGGAGTACAACTTCACGGCGGAGCTGGAGAACCAGCTTGACGAGATCTCCGACGGCAAGATCGACTGGAAGACCGTCCTGCGCGATTTCTGGACCGCCTTCGACGTGGCGGTGAACGGCACCAAGGACCTGACGATCACCCAGGTGCTGACCACGCTCGACAACGAGCTGGGCGCCCATTTCTTCCCGGCCGCCACCGAGGACGGCCATGACCCGCGCGTCTGCCCGGTCTGCCGCGAGGGCCGGCTGGGGCTGAAGCTGGGCAAGATGGGCGCCTTCATCGGCTGCTCGCGCTATCCGGAATGCCGCTACACCCGGCCGCTGGCCGTCGCCAACGACGAGAACGGCGAGGCGCAGGAAGGCCCGCGCGAGCTGGGCAACGATCCGGAGACCGGCCTGCCGGTGACGGTGCGTCGCGGTCCCTACGGCGCCTACATCCAGCTCGGCCCGGCGCCCGCCGCCGCTGCCCCGCCGGTGGAGGAGCCGCCCGCAGAGGAGCCTGCGGCGGACGGCAAGAAGCCGAAAGCGAAGAAAAAGAAGAAGGACGAGGCGCCGAAGCCCAAGCGGGTGTCGCTGCCCAAGGGCATGGCCGCGGCCGACGTCGATCTCGACACCGCGCTGAAGCTGCTGGCCCTGCCGCGCGTCATCGGCAACCATCCGGAAACGGCCGAGGAGATCAGCGCCGGCATCGGCCGCTTCGGTCCCTACCTGAAGCATGGCAGCGTCTATAAGTCGCTGACGCCCGACGACGACGTGCTGACCATCGGCATCAACCGCGCCGTCGACCTGCTGGCCGGCGCTGCCAAGAAGGCGTCGGCCCCGGCCAAGACGCTGGGTGACCACCCGAAGACCGGCAAGCCGATCACCATGGGGTCGGGCCGCTTCGGGCCTTATGTGAAGCACGCCAGCGTCTACGCCTCGATCCCCAAGGGGACCGAGCCGGACAGCGTGACGCTGGAGCAGGCGCTGGAACTGATCGACGCCAAGGTCGCCAAGGATGCCGCCAAGAAGGGCGGAAAGGCGGCCAAGGACGCCGAGCCGGCCAAGGCCGACGGCGCCGAGACGGAGAAGCCAGCCAAGGCGAAGGCACCGGCGAAGGCTGCGGCCAAGAAGCCGGCCGCCAAGAAGGCGACCAAGGCCAAGGCTGCGAAGGATGCACCCGCCGAAGCCGCCGCGCCGAAGAAGAAGACCGCGAAGGCGTCCTAACCGCCTTCGCCACCCTGGCAGTTCCCCCTCCTCCCATCGGGAAGAGGGGGATGATCGCGCGCGACTGTAACCGGACGATATCGGCCAAGCTGACGCTGTGTAACAGTGTGTAACGCGCCACCCGCATGAGGCGCCTGCCAGCAATCCTGTCCAAGACGACCGGGGCGCCCGCCTGTTAGACTGCGGCATGGACCAGCAATCCGCGTTAGATCCTTCATTGAACCGGACAGCAGCCGGCGGCGGCGACTTCGCCCGGCTGTGGCGGGAGGCGCGTTTCGACGGCATGGAATGCCTGAACGCCCGCTTCCAGCGCCACAGCTACGCCCCGCACACGCACGAGACCTATGTGGTCGGCGTGATCACCGCCGGGACCGAGCTTTACCGCTGCCGCGGCACCGAACGGGTGGCGCGGGCCGGACAGGTGGTGGTGCTGGATCCCGAGATCCTGCATGACGGCCGCCCGGCGGCGGACGGCTATGCCTACCGCATGTTCTATCCCTCGGTGACGCTGTTTGAACAGGCGATGGCCGACGCGCTGGGCCGGCCTGCGGCGCCGCATTTCTCCGCCATGGAACTGGACGACCCGGAGTTGTTCCACATCCTGCGCGGCCTGCACCATGGGTTGGAGGGGCCGTACCGCGAACCGTTGCGCGCCGACACCGACGCGCTGCGCGCCTTCACAGCATTGGCGTTGCGCCATGGCGATCTGACGGCGCGTCCGCGCGAGGCGGGGCGGGAACCGGCGGCGGTCCGCCGCGCGCGGGAATATCTGGATGCCCATCTCGACAGCGCGGTCGAACTGGCCGATCTGGCGGAGGCGGCCGGGCTCAGCCGCTTCCATCTGCTGCGTGTCTTCCGGGCGGCGGTGGGCACGACCCCGCACGGCTATCTGACCGACCGGCGGGTCGCCCAGGCCAAGCGGCTGCTGGCGGGGCAATTGCCGCTGGCAGACGTGGCACTGGCCTGCGGTTTCTGCGATCAGGCGCATTTCAACCGGGTGTTCAAGGGACGGGTCGGCGTCTCCCCCGGCCAATACCGGCGCGGCAGCAATCCGATCCAAGACGCGCCCGCCGCCGCAGCCTAGCTTCCTCCCTATGAGCACAGACATGAGCACGGGCAGCTTCGCCGTACCGGCATCCCCGCGGCAGGACTTCGCGTCGGGTGTCGTCCATAGCCTGCCCATCGTGGCGGGCGCCATTCCCTTCGGCTTCCTCCTGGGCAGCCTCGCCGCCAAGGCCGGCCTGTCGGCGCTGGACATGGGGCTGATGAGCGCCCTGGTCTTCGCCGGCAGTTCCCAGTTCGTCGCGGTCGAGCTTTTGGACAAGGGCAGCGCCGGGCTGGCGGTGGTCGGCGCCATCCTGCTGGTCAATCTGCGCCACCTGCTGATGGGGGCGACGCTGGAGCCGCGCTTCCGCGGCGTGCCCCGGGCACGGGCGGGGCTGGCGCTGTTCTTCATGACCGACGAGCAGTGGGCGCTGGCGCTGCGCCGCGGACCGGAGTTGTCGCTGGCCTATTGGTACGGTGTGGCGGCGACGCTCTATCTTGCGTGGCTGTCCAGCACGGTGGCCGGGACGCTGGCCGGCGCGCTGATCGCCGACCCCACCGCCTGGGGATTGGATTTCACCTTCATCGCCGTCTTCCTCTGCCTGCTGGCCGGGTTCTGGCGCGGTATCGGATCGCTACCGCCCTGGCTGGCGAGTGCCGCTGCGGCGCTGGCCGTCCATGCGCTGTCCACCGGCGGAACCTGGCACATCCTGGCCGGCGCCCTGGCCGGCGGGGCGGTTGCGGCCCTCCAAGCGAAGGGGCTAGGGAGGACCCGCGATGCCTGAAGCCCTGACTCTGGACTGGAGCGTCTTCGCCATCGTTCTGGGCGGGGGGCTGGTCACCTGGATGACGCGAATCGGCGGACCATGGCTGATCGCGCGGTTGCGGCTGGGTCCGGCGGCGAATGCGGCGCTGGAGGCGACACCCGGCGCGGTGCTGGTGGCCCTGGTGGCGCCGGCCGCAATGTCGCGCCCTTCCGACGCGCTGGCCGCCGCCTTCGTCTGCCTGATCGCCCGGCGCGTGCCGATGGTGGTCGCGGTGGCGGCCGGCGTGGTGGCCGTGGTGGTGCTGCGCCGGCTGATGTGATCTCCCAATGGGCCCCTGTTGCAAACTGCCGTCTGGTGAAGCGCACGGGGGTTGCCTATAAATCGGGAATGACCGACCCGATCTCCGCCCCCGCCGCTCCCGCCCCCGCTCCGGCCGCTTTCGACCCGCACGCCCTGCCGCCGCTGCGCGACGTGATCGCGCGTTTCGGGCTGGAGGCGCGCAAGTCGCTCGGGCAGAATTTCCTGCTCGACCTGAACCTGACGGGGCGGATCGCGCGCTCGGCCAACCTGCCGGCCGGCACCACCGCCATAGAGGTCGGTCCCGGTCCCGGCGGCCTGACCCGCGCGCTGCTGGCGACCAACGCGGTGAAGGTCATCGCCATCGAACGCGACCGCCGCTTCATCGAAGCCCTGGCCGACGTCATCGAGGCCGCGCAGGGCCGCCTGACCATCGTCGAGGCCGACGCCCTGACGGTCGACCCGGAGGAGCTGGCACCGGCCCCGCGCGCCATCGTCGCCAACCTGCCCTACAATGTCGCCACTCCGCTCCTGCTCGGCTGGCTGGCGCGGATCGAGGCCTATGTCAGCCTGACGCTGATGTTCCAGAAGGAGGTCGCCGACCGGCTGGTGGCGAAGCCGGGCAGCAAGGCCTATGGCCGGCTGTCGGTGATCACGCAATGGCGCTCCGATGCCCGCGTGCTGTTCAACCTGCCGCCGCGCGCCTTCACCCCGCCGCCCAAGGTCGAATCGACGGTCGTCCACCTGACTCCGCGCGCCAACCCGGAGCCGGCCGACTGGCGCGCCCTGGAGCAGGTCACCGCGGCCGCCTTCGGCCAGCGCCGCAAGATGCTGCGCCAGAGCCTGAAGTCGCTGGGCAATGCCGAAGCGCTGCTGGAGGAGACCGGCATCGCCCCGACCGCACGGGCAGAGGAGATCGACGTTGCCGGCTTCGCCGCGCTGGCCCGCGCCTTCCGCGTCCGCAACCCACTTGAGAGCCCGGCATGATCCGGGTCAATCCCCGCATCAGCCTGGACGAAAGCGAGTTGCAGGAGGAGTTCGTCCGCGCCTCCGGCCCCGGCGGCCAGCACGTCAACAAGACCGAGACGGCGGTCCAACTGCGCTTCGACGTGCGCCACTCCCCCAACCTGCCCGATCCGGTGCGCTACCGGCTGGAGCGGCTGGCCGGATCGCGCCTCACCCAGGACGGCGTGCTGATCCTGGTGGCCGACCGTCACCGCTCGCAGATGCGCAACCGCGAGGACGCGCGCGAGCGCCTGATCGACCTGATCCGCGAAGCCGCTGCCCCTCCCCCGCCGCCCCGCCGCCCAACCAAGCCGACCAAGGGTTCCAAGGAGCGGCGGCTGGAAGGCAAGGCCAAGCGGTCTGAGGTGAAGAAGATGCGCGGGAACGTGCAGGACTGAGCCGGACACTCACCCGGCATGCCCGCCATGAGACAGGCGCATTGGACGGTTCAACCATCCCGTGCCAGCCTTGCCTTTCGCTTGCCTGCAAAACATTCCCCCGCGAGGACAAATCCGGGGCCGGAGACGTTCGATGAGTCATCCATTCGCCAGCGCCGCCCTGCCGTCGCCGACTTCGGCCCGGCTGTCGGTCGGCTTCGCCTGGGTCGGGCATTCGCTGATGCACATCGTCTCGGCTCTGTTCCTGACCATCGTGCTGGCGCTGGAGACCGAGTGGAAGCTGTCCTATGACGAGCTGATCCGGCTGTGGACGCTGGGCGCCTTCATGATCGGTCTCGGGGCGCCGCTGGCCGGTTGGCTGGGCGACCGCTGGAGTTCGGCCGGCATGATCGCCGTCTTCTACCTGATGACCGGCGCCGGGGCGATGCTGGCCGGGCTGTCGGACGGGCCGGAGATGCTGATGTGGTCGCTGGCCCTGCTGGGGCTGGGGGCGTCGATCTACCACCCCGTCGGCATGGCCTGGATGATGGCGAACGCCGAGAACCGCGGCAAGGCGATGGGCTGGCTCGGCCTGTTCGGAACCTTCGGCGTCGCCACCGCCGCGGTGGTCGCCGGCAGCCTGACGCAATGGCTGAACTGGCGCATGGCCTTCATCATCCCCGGCGCGATCTGCCTCGTGCTCGGCGTCGTGCTGGCCGTGCTGATGATGACCGGCGTGGTTCAGGACCGCCATGCCGACGTGAAGCCGCAGCCCAAGCCGTCGCGCGGCGACGTGGTGCGCGCCTTCTTCGTGCTGTCGCTGACCATGGTCTGCGCCGGGCTGATCTTCAACGCCATGCAGGTGGTGCTGCCCAAGCTGTTCGAGGCGCGGCTGGGCGGCTGGCTCGGCAGCGGCACGCTGGGGGTCGGCGGGCTGGTGACGGCGGTCTACCTGATTTCCGCCCTGCCGCAAATGATCGGCGGCGTGCTAGCCGACCGGCATTCGCTGAAACGAGTCTATGTCCTTTGCCTGCTGGCCCAGATTCCGCTGATGGCCGCGGTGGCCGTCCTGGCCGAGCTGCCACTGGTGGCCGCCGCCGCCTTCGTGGTCATCGCCTCGCAGACGCAGATCCCGGCGGAGAACATGCTGCTGGCCCGCTACACCCCGGACAAGCATCGCGGGCTTGCCTATGGCGCAAAATACATCCTGTCCTTCGGCGCCGGTCCGCTGGCGGTCCAGCTCGTCGCCTGGGTCTATGAGCGCACCGGCGACTTCACCATGCTCTATCTGACCCTGTCGGTGCTGGCCGCCATGGCCTTCGCCGCAGCCCTGCTGCTGCCGGACGACCGCCGCAAGGCCGAACCGGTGGCGGAGCCGGTGCCGGCGGCGGAGTGACCCGCCGCCGGACTTGACCGGTTACGCCAGCGTCTTGTTCAGCGCCTGATCGAGGTCGGCGATGATGTCCTCAGGCGTCTCCAGCCCGATGGACAGGCGGATCACCTCGGGACCGGCGCCGGCCGAGGCCTGGGCCTCCGCCGACAGCTGGCGGTGGGTGGTCGAGGACGGGTGGATGATCAGCGAGCGGGCATCGCCGATGTTGGCGAGGTGGCTGAACAGCTCGACGCTCTCCACCACCTTCACGCCGGCCTCAAAGCCTCCCTTGACGCCGAAGGTCAGCACGGCACCGGCGCCGCGCGGCAGGTACTTCTGCGCAAGCGCACGGTACTTCGACGACTCCAGCCCCGCATAGCTGACCCAGCCGACCGCCGGATGGCCTTCCAGGAACTGCGCCACCTTCAGCGCACTGTCGGCATGGCGCTGCATGCGCAGCGGCAGCGTCTCGATGCCGTTCAGCGTCAGGAAGGCGTTCATCGGCGCCTGGCTCGGCCCGAGGTCGCGCAGGCCAACGGCATGGCCGTGGATGGTGAAGGCGAGATGGCCGAAGGTCTCGTGGAAGCGCAGGCCGTGATAGCCGGGATCGGGCTCGCTCAGCGCCGGGAACTTGCCGGACTTGCTCCAGTCGAACTTGCCGCTGTCCACCACCACGCCGCCGACCGAGGTGCCGTTGCCGGACAGGAACTTGGTGGTCGAATGAACCACCAGGGTGGCGCCCCACTGGATCGGGTTGATCAGGTAGGGCGTCGCCAGCGTGTTGTCGACGATCAGCGGGATGCCGGCATCGTCGGCGATCCTGGCGATGGCCTCGATGTCGGTCACCACGCCGCCGGGGTTGGCAAGGCTTTCGACGAAGATCGCCTTGGTCTTCTCGGTCAGCGCCGCCTTGACGTTGTCCACCGTATCGGTGTCGACGAAGCTGGGCTGCCAGCCGAAGGCGCGCGGGAAGCTGATGCCGAGCTGGTTCAGCGAGCCGCCATAGAGCTTCTTCGAGGCGACGATGTGGTCGCCCGGCGCCATCAGCGGGAACAGGGCCAGCAACTGCGCGGCATGGCCCGACGAGGTCGCGGTGGCGCCGGCGCCGCCTTCCAGATTGGCGAGACGCTCTTCCAGCACCGCCACCGTCGGGTTGGTCAGGCGGGAATAGATGAAGCCGACCTTCTGCAGGTTGAACAGCGAGGCGGCATCGTCGACATTCTCGAAGACGAAGCTGGTGGTCTGGTAGATCGGCGTCTGGCGGGCACCGGTCGCCGGGTCGGGAGCGGCGCCCGCATGGATGGCGCGGGTCTCGAAGCCGAAGCTCTTCTGCTCAGTCATCTGTGTGATTCCCCCAGTTTTTCAGATCAGTTTTTTGAAGGATTTCGTCGGCGCCCTGCGGCGCGTCACCAGCACGTTGGAATTGACCCCGATCCGGCCGATCTCGCCATAGAGGCGCTGGATTTCCATCTTGGGGCAACGGTCCATCACCACGGTCAGGCCGGCGGCCTGGGCCCGTGTCGCCGCTTCGTCGTTGCGCACGCCAAGCTGCATCCACACCACCTTGGCCCCGGCGGCAATCGCCTCGTCCGTCACCCCGCCGGCGGCGGCGGAGTTGCGGAAGACATCGACCATGTCCGGCGGCTCCGGCAGGTCCTTGAGGCTGGCATAGACGGCCAAGCCGAGGATGGTCTGTCCCGCCATCTTCGGATTGACCGGGATGACGGTGTAGCCCTTGTCGCGCAGGTACTTCATCACGAAGAAGCTGGCCTTCACCGGATCGGCACTGGCGCCGACCACGGCGATGCTCTTCGCGCTTTCCAGGACGCCGCGCAGGAAGGCGTCCGTGTAGTCGGCCGGCTCGGTGATCTTGGATTCGCTCATTGCCCGCACCAGACCGGCGTGCGCTTGCCGAGGAAGGCGTCGATGCCCTCGGCGGCATCCTGCGCCATCATGTTCTCGGTCATCACCTTGGCGGCGTAGGCATAGGCGCTTTCCGCGTCCAGATCGATCTGGCGATAGAAGGCCTCCTTGCCGGTGGCGAGAGTCAGGGGCGACTTCGACGCGATCTTGGCGGCGACGCCGGCCACCACCTCGTCCAGCTGGTCGGCCGGCACCGCGCGGTTGACGAGGCCGATGCGCTCCGCCTCCTCGGCGTCGATCAGGTCACCCAGCAGCAGCATCTCCATCGCCGCCTTGCGCCCGACCGCGCGGGTCAGCGCCACCATCGGCGTCGAGCAGAACAGCCCGATGTTGACGCCCGGAGTCGCGAAGCGCGCGTCCTCCTCGCAATAGGCCAGATCGCAGGTCGCCACCAGCTGGCAGCCGGCGGCGGTTGCCACGCCGCGCACCTTGGCGATCACCGGCTGGCGGATGCGGTTGATCGTCAACATCAGGCGCGAGCACTGGGTGAACAGCGCCTCGTACAGGTCACGCGACGGGGCGGCGCGCATCTCCTTCAGGTCGTGCCCGGCGCAGAAGGCCCCGCCGGCCCCGGCCAGCACCACGGCGCGTACGGAGCGATCCTCGTCGATGGCGTCCAGCGCATCCTGCAACGCCGCCATCAGCCCGACCGACAGCGCATTGCGCGCCTTCGGCCGGTTCAGCGTCAGCGTGGCGACCCCGTCGCGGTCCTCGCGCAGGACCAGCGGAGCATGGGGATCGTGGGTGGTGACTGCGGTGCTCATGGTTGTTGTCCTCCCGTGCGTCTTCGGCTTCCGGATTTCGGTTGCGCACCGCGGGCAGCTTAACGCGCCAAGCCTGCAGGCAACACGGGGAACCTGCAAGGCAGGGAGGATGAGACGACATGCTGCAGAGGATTTCAACAAGGATCTCTGTGGAAAACCTTTGAAGTCTTCTTATGGAGTAGGTTTTCGGAAGCAACACAAAACGGCGGGAAAGGGAATACCCACTACTCCTCGTCGCCGTCACCGAGCAGATAGTCGATGTCGCCGCCATCCAGTGCGCTGACCAGTCCCTTGCCCTCGATGGTGGCGTCGGACAGGCTGCCCTTGCGGCGCTGGAGGTCGAGAATGCGCTCTTCCACCGTGTTGGCGGCGATCAGCTTGTAGACGAAGACCGGCTTGTCCTGGCCGATGCGATAGGCGCGGTCGGTCGCCTGATCCTCGGCGGCCGGGTTCCACCAGGGATCGTAGTGGATCACCGTGTCGGCGGCGGTCAGGTTCAGGCCGCGGCCACCGGCCTTGAGGCTGATCAGGAAGACCGGGACCTCCCGGTTCTGGAAGCGGTTCACCGGTTCGGCGCGGTCCAGCGTGCGGCCGGTCAGCTCGACATAGGGAATGGCGGCCTTCTCCAGCTCCAGCTTGATCAGGTCGAGCATGGTGGTGAACTGCGAGAAGATCAGGATGCGCCGGCCTTCCGGCACCATCTCCTTCACCATCTCGGTCAGGGCGTGCAGCTTGGCGCTCGGCCGTGCCTTGCCGCCCAGCGCCGCGATGGATTTCAGCAGGCGCGGGTCGCAGCAGACCTGACGCAGCTTCAAAAGCGCGTCGATCACCGCGATGGCGTTCTGCCCCAGCCCCTTGCCGCTGGCGGCCAGCGCCGCACGCACCGTCTCGTTCACCGACAAGCGGATGGTCTCGTAGAGGTCGCGCTGGTCGCGTTCCAGGTCGATGCGCACCACCACCTCGGTCTTCGGCGGCAGCTCCTTCGCCACCGCCTCCTTGGTGCGGCGGAGCAGGAAGGGGCGGATGCGGCGCATCAGCAGGTTGGCGCGGGTGTTGTCGCCGCGCTTCTCGATGGGCACGCGGTAGCGCTTGCCGAACTCCTTGCGGTCGCCCAGCAGGCCCGGCATCAGGAAGGCGAACTGGCTCCACAGCTCGCCCAGATTGTTTTCCACCGGCGTGCCGGACAGGCAGAGCCGATGCCGCGCCGGCAGCGCCGCCACGGCGCGGGTCGCCTTGCCGT
Organism: Azospirillum sp. TSH64; assembly: GCF_003116035.1. Taxonomy (GTDB): domain Bacteria; phylum Pseudomonadota; class Alphaproteobacteria; order Azospirillales; family Azospirillaceae; genus Azospirillum. The sequence continues at coordinate 5,287,145 of NZ_LGQW01000015.1, read as the reverse complement.
CGGGGTTCTTGATCGCCTGCGCCTCGTCCAGCACGATCATGTGCCAGGTCAGCCGCTTCAGCAGATCGACGTCGCGCGCCACCACGCCATAGGTGGTTACCACAATGTGGGCGCGGTCGATTTCCGACAGCTTGCCGTGACGGTCGATGCCATGCAGCACGACGACGCGCAGATGCGGGGTGAAGCGCTCCGATTCCGCCACCCAGTTCGGCACGAGGCTGGTCGGCACCACCACCAGGCAGGGCTCGGTCAGCCGGCCCTCATGCTCTTCCATGGCGATGTGGGCCAGTGTCTGGGCGGTCTTGCCGAGACCCATGTCGTCGGCCAGGATGCCGGCGACGTTGTTGGCGCGCAGGCTCTGCATCCAGGCAAGGCCGCCGCGCTGGTAGTCGCGCAGCTCCCCCTTGAAGCCCGGCGGCGGGGTCATGTCGCCCGGCATCTCGTCGGCGCGCAGGCGCTGGAGATAGCCGTCGATCTGCGCCGTCTCGTCGCCGCGCCGGGCGATCAGGTCGTCGATGTCCAGCAGCGAATCGGCCTCGGCCAGCGGAACCTTCAGCCGGTCGCCGCTGCTGCGCCCGCTGTCCAGCATCGCTTCCAGCACGCTGAGCAGCCGCTCGATCCGCTCGGCCGGCAGGGCCAGCACGTTGCCGTCGTCGAGAACGATGTGGGCGCGGCCGTCGATGATGCGGGTGGTCGACAGGCCGCCCTTCTCCACCAGCCGGGCCAGGATCGGCAGCAGCGGCTGGCGCTCGCCGTCGATCTCGACACCGACATCCAGGTCGAACCAGCCATCGCCGGCATCGCGCACGGCGACCTCGACCTCGGCGCCCGGTTCGATCACCTTGGTGCCGAAATCGGCGCCGACCTCCATGATCCAGCCGGCCTTGGTCAGGGCGGGGACCTCGTTGGTCAGGAAATGCTGCCAGCGCTCCTCGACGTCCCGGCCGGTCAGCCAGTGGACGCGGGAGCCGCGGGCGTTCAAGGCGCCTTTCGGCGGCTCGATGCGCGCCTGGGCGAATCCGAGGCCGGACAGCCGGTCCAGCGCCGCCTGCTCGTCGGCCTTGTCGCGGCGGACGAAGGTGACCTCATTGAACTCATCCTCGTAGCGGGCGAACTGGCGCTGGTCGTCGGGCTCGATCTCCACCGCATTGCCGGGCTCGCCATAGTCGAAGGACAGGCGCAGCACGTCGACCAGCCCATCGGCCGGCGTCACCACGCGGCCAAGGCGGGCGATGATGCGGGGGGAGCGCTCGACGATGGCCGCGGCATCCGCCGCTCCGCTGCGCACGCCGGGAATGCCGCTGTCGCGGAAGCTAGGCGTGGAAATAGACGGAGGTGGCGGAGCGATGCGCGGCATCGACGCGACACCACCGCGCGACGGGCCGAACAGGCGCGACGGGGTGGCCTTCGACGGCACCGGCGGCGGCGGCGGGGCGGGCGGTACCGGCTTGGCCTTCGGCACCTCCACCACCTGGAGATCGACCGGGAAGACAGTGCCGGTGGCGCTGTCGACGCACCAGTAGGACTGGCCCTTCACCAGCACGCTGCGCTCAGGCAGACCGGTCGGGCGCAGCTTGCGCGTGGCCGGGTCGCGGAAGGTGCGGACGGTGCGGCCCGGCGCCTCGGCCAGCGGGGTGCCGTCACGCCAGCGCAGCCGGCCGGTGGAGAGCAAGCGACGCAGCAGGCGATCCACCGCCTCGCCCCGGCTCTTGGCGACGGGGGTGCGCTCCGTACCGCCGCCGCCGAGCAGCCGGGCGATGGCGCGGTCGGCATCGCCGTCCAGCGAGCGCGGCGCCTTGGCCAGCACGTCGCGCGGGGTGGCGGGGCTGCCGTCGGCCTCCCCCTCCGCCACGAACTCCGCCAGGATGTAGCAGGCCACATCGCCCTGCCCCGGCTCCAGCGTCCAGCGCAGGCTGCGCACCGGCTCCGGCTTCGGGGCCGGAGGTGGCGGAGGGGGTGGCGCCACGCTGCGGACCGGCGGCGGAACCGGCGGACGGACCAGGGTGAGCGGGGGCTTGGGAGCAACCGGCGGCACAGGAGGCGATGCGGGAGACGGCGCCGATGGCTGTACGGTGGCCGCAGCGGCCGGCGGGGACGCGAGCGGAACCGGAGGTGGCGGCGGCGGGGCGAGCGGCGCCTTCACGTCGGCCACGTCGAACAGGGAGGCGCGGCGCCATTCCGGACGGCTTTCCAGTGCCAGCATCGCCGCCGCCGCCATATGGGCGCAGGCGTTGCGGCCACAGGAACAGGTGCGGTCGAGCACCACGCCGCGCTTGCCCTGAACCGGGGTCACCGTCACCGACAGCCGGCGGCCGAGGTCGCTGACCTCCGCCTCGATCCGGTCGCTGCCGGGCGCACCCAGCGCCACCGCACCCGTCATCATCAGCGTGCGGCCGCGCTGCAGCGTCTTGGCATCGAAGACGCGCGTCAGGTCATCCTGACCGAAGGGGACGGCGGCGCCACCCGACGAAGGGCCACGCGGCAAGGCATCAAAAAGCGACATGCGGTGCGGGGGTGACCAGGGCAGTTTGGATGGGTTGGGCGCGAAAACGGAACGGAACGGAACGGAACGGAACGGAACGGAAACGGGGCGTCGGTATAGGATCTTACGCAGCGCAGCGCAAGCCTTTGGCTTGAGCAGTGACGTGAACGGCGCCGTGTTGCCGGGACCGTGCGCGGCCGTCCGTCATAACACAGGATGCCGCCGGCTTCACCCCGGTTGGTGAGTTATCCGCGGCTGCCGGGAAACACGTGGCCGGCCAGCTCGCACAGGCCGGCCCCGCTGCCGAGCTGATGGGCGGCCCAGCGGATGGTCCCTTCGACAAAGGACGGGTCGCCGGCATGGACCAGCAGGGCGAGCCCGAGCACCATCGCACCCGCCAGCCAGGGAGAGGGACGCAGCCGCGGGGCGCCGTCCTTGCGGCTGCTCCACAGGAACAGCAGGGCCGACAGCCCGCCGATGGTCAGCCCGGCCACCACCTCCGCCCCGGAATGGGCCGAGACGGCGACGCGCGAGGCCCCGATGGCCAGCACCAGCGCCACCGCCGCCAGCGGCAGACCGATGCGCAGCCAGCGCGATTCAGCATTGCGCGCGGCCAGTGCCGACACCGACCCGTAGAAGACGGCGGAAAAGGCAGCATGGCCGCTGGGGCTGATGAAGCGGTCACCGGCGAACAGCGAGGGGAACAGCGGAAAGTCCGGCAGGCCGCAGCCATGCCCGATCAGCTTCAGCACGACCATCGCGCCAAGGCAGAGCGCCAGGGCCAGCAGCCAGCGCAGCGCCAGCGGCGCCGAGTGGTGCCGCCACAGCGCGGTCGCATAGAGGGCGGACAGTGGAACGAGGAGGCTGCTGCTGCCCAGATGGGTGATGGCGCCGCTGGCGGTGGCGAGCATCGGATCCCCAATGATGCCGGTGGAAAGGAACGGCTTTGCCACATGGTGCGGCGCAGCAGGGACAGCAAGGGGACGAAAAAGGGGTGCGGACGCCTGGGTCCGCCCCTCAACCTTCCAGCTGGTCGGCGCGGGCGTCGGCGATCACGCAGTTGCGGCCAGAGCGCTTGGCCTCGTACAGCGCCTCGTCGGCCCGGCGGACCAGACCCTCGGCGGTATCGCCCAGCCGGCCGCCGATGGAGATGCCGATCGACACCGTCACGTTGATCTCGCCGCGGTCGGCCGAGACGGCGAAGGGGAAGTCAGCGATGCGCGAGCGCAGGCGCTCGGCGACGATCAGCGCCGCTTCGCCGTCGGTGTCCGGCAGGATGACGATGAATTCCTCGCCGCCCAGCCGGGCGACGAGGTCGAAGGTGCGCAGGTTGCGGCTGGCGCGGGCGGAAACCTCGCGGAGCACCTCGTCGCCGATGGCGTGGCCGTAGGTGTCGTTGACCACCTTGAAATGGTCGATGTCGAACATCAGCACCGACACCGGCTTGTGGCTGTCGATGGCGCGCTCCAGCAGCCGGGGCAGATGGGCGTTGACGTAGCGGCGGTTGAAGACGCCGGTCAGGCTGTCGGTCAGCGCCATCGACAGGCTCTGCTCGTAATTGGAGCGCAGCCGTTCCTGATAGCGCTTGCGCCGAATCTGGGTGCGGGCGCGGGCCAGCAGTTCGTTCCGGTCGACCGGCTTGATGACGTAATCGTTGGCGCCGAGTTCCAGCCCCTTCGCCACCTGCCCAAGGTCGCCGTCGTCGACCATCAGCAGGATCGGCACCTGCCGGGTGCGTTCGTGCGAGCGCAGCTGCGAACAGAGCCGCAGACCATCCTCGTTCAGCAGGGTCAAGCTGACCACCACCAGATCGAGCGGGCTGCCCAGCGCCCGTTCCAACGCCTTGGCGCAGGTGTCGGCGGAGGTCACCGTGTTGTGGTCGCGCTCCAGCGTGTCCGTGATCTTTTCGAGGTCGAGGGCGGAATCCTCCAGCACCAGCACGCTTGCGCGCTCGAAGGACTCGCTCAGCATGGTGCCGCTGCGCTCGATGACGCCGAACTGGCCCGACGTGGTCTCGCGCAGGCGCCACTCGTCCATCATCATCTTCAGCCGCACCAGCGAGCGGACGCGCGCGAACAGCGCGATGTCGTTCACCGGCTTGGTCAGGAAATCGTCGGCTCCCGCCTCAAGCCCGCGGACGCGGTCGGCGATGTCGGACAGCGCCGTGACCATCACCACCGGGATGTGCATGGTGGCGGGGTCGGAACGGATCTTCTCGCAGACCTCGAACCCGTCCATGCCCGGCATCATGACGTCCAGCAGGACGATGTCGGGCGATTCCGTCCGCACCATCTCCAGCGCGTCGGGTCCGTTGAAGGCGGTCAGCACATTGAAGTATTCGCGCGTCAGCTTTGCCGCGAGCAGCTTCACGTTGGGCAGAACGTCATCGACAACAAGGACACGCGCGGACATCGGAAGGGAAATCCTGCAGAATTGGTACAGATGAAAGCGACTTACCCGAGAAACTTCTTGACCGTTTCAAGAAATTTCACGACCGAGATGGGCTTCGCCACATAATCCTCGCAGCCGCCCTGACGGATTTTCTCTTCGTCGCCCTTCATGGCGAAGGCTGTGACGGCGACGACCGGAATGCTCTTCAACTCCGGATCGTCCTTGATCCAGCGGGTGACCTCCAGCCCCGACACTTCGGGAAGCTGGATGTCCATCAGGATCAGGTCGGGACGATGCAGGCGGGCCAGACGCATCGCCTCCATGCCTTCGCGGGTCTGCAGCGTGCCATAGCCGTGGGCCTCGAGCAGGTCATGAAAGAGCTTCATGTTCAGCTCGTTGTCCTCGACGATGAGGACGGTCTTGGTCGGCTTACCACCGGTCTCCAATGGTCCGCACGGCTCCGCTGGCATGCATCCTCCCTGGGTGTGACCCCCGCGTTCACGCTGTCCCGTTCACGCGGTCCGATGCCGCACCGTGCGCACCGCGGACGCGCTCCCCCCGGCCGGCGGGCCGAAGTCGCGGTTGCGGGACCGCAGATCCGGTATACCCCCTTTCTGATTAGGTCGCGACGGTTAAATAGTCGTTACCGAACCGCTCGCCGGCATCCCTTATCGGACTGCGATCACCCTGTCGGGAAACGGAAAACCGCCCGCGGCGGACGCGGGCGGTCTCGATTGTCCGGAACGGCAATGACGGGCAGCGCCGGCCTTCTCAGGCCGCCCGCTTCGCCTTGCGCTTGGCGTCGCGGCGGCGGGCTCCCTTGGCGCCATACATCATGGCGTCGGCGCGGCGCATCACTTCGTCCTCGCTGTCCTCGGCGCCATAGGGCTGGGTGCCGACGGAGAAGCGGACCGGCAGGCTCTGGCCACCCCACTCCACATGGGTGGCATCGGCGATGGCGGCCAGCTGGCGGGCGCGGGCGAGGCCGTTGGCGGTGTCGGTGTTGGTCAGCAGCACGGCGAACTCGTCGCCACCCAGCCGGGCGACGACATCCTCCTGCCGGACATTGCCGACGATCATGCGGGCCACCTGCCGCAGATAGGCGTCGCCGGCGACATGGCCATGGGTGTCGTTGATGGCCTTGAAGCCATCCAGGTCGATCATGACCAGCAGCCCGCCGGCGGTGCCGGTGCGCCGGGCCGAGGCCAGTTCGCGCCGGAAGTGGCTGTAGAAGCCACGCCGGTTCAGGAGGCCGGTCAGCTCGTCCGTCATCGTCAGGCTTTCCAGGTAGGCGATGCGCTCCTGCAACTCGACGATCGTCTCCTTTGCCTCGGCGAGCAACGCGATCGTCTCGTCCAGCGTCTGGCGCTCTGTCCCCCGCAGAAGCCCGACGCGCGAGGCCAGCGCGACCGGTGACCAGCCTGCCGGCACGTCGAAACGGTCGGCGGCATGATGCTTCAGGTCCAGGGCGGCGACGATGGCGTTCATGGGGTCGGCTCCTCAGATGAAGGTCGGAACACTTCGCCTTTCTCCAAGCAACCCCCGTGCCAACCCGTCGCACCCCGGAGATACCAAGCATTTTATGCATTTCCGGCGGATTGCGCCCGTGGATCATTCGGCAGGGGTGGAGCCTCTTTCCCACCAGACCGGAATCTTCTGCCCACTCCAATCGTTCGGGGGAGGAAATCCCTGCCGGGAGTGCCGGGCAAAGGATCGCAGGCAGGGGATCGCAGCCAGTGGAGGGCAGGCAGCGGAGGGCGGCCGGCAAAAGGCTCCACCCTCCCTTCACACCACCCGGTCCGGCGCCGGCCGGCCGGCCGTCGCCGCGTCGACATTGTCCAGCGCCTTGAACCCCATGGCGTTCCGCGTCTCCACCGTGGCGCTGCCCAGATGCGGCAGCAGGAAGGCGTTCGCCAGGTCGCGGTAGCCGGGATGCAGATTCGGCTCGTTCTCGAACACGTCGAGCCCGGCCGCCGCGAGGCGCCCGCGCTTCAGCGCGTCGATCACCGCGCCGTCATCCACTACGCTGCCGCGCGCGGTGTTGATCAGGATGGCGCCGGGCGGCAGCCGCTCGATCCGGTCGGCGTTCAGCCAATGTCGGGTTTCCGCCGTGGCCGGGAAATGAAGCGACAGAACATCGCACACCGGCAGCATCGCCTCGGGATCGGCATGATAGATGGCGCCCAGTTCCAGCTCCGGGGCCAAGCGGCGGCGGTTGCTGTAATGGATGGCCATGCCGAAGGCGCGGGCGCGGGCCGCCACCGCCTGTCCGATGCGGCCCATGCCGACGATGCCAAGCCGCTTGGCCCCGACATGGGTGCCCATCAGCTGGGTCGGTGTCCAGCCGGTCCAGGCATTGGCGCGGATCATCCGCTCGCCCTCCGAGGCGCGCCGCGCCGCCCCCAGCAGCAAAAGCAGGGCGATGTCGGCGGTGGCGTCGGTCAGCACGTCCGGCGTGTTGGTGACGGTCAGGCCGCGGGCGCGCGCCGCCTCCAGGTCGATGTGGTCGGTCCCGACCGAGAAGGTCGCCAGCACCCGAACGCTCTGCGGCAGGGCGGCGATGGCGGCGGCATCCAGCCGGTCGCCGGCACAGCAGAGCACGGCATCGGCCCCGGCCTCCGCGGCGCGGGCGGCGATCTCCTCGCCGCTGAAGGCGCGGTCCTCCGGATTGAGCACCGCCCGGTAGTCGCGCGACGCCCGCGCCTCCACCGCGTCGGGAAGGCGGCGGGTCAGCAGCAGCACGGGGCGCCCGGCGGAGCGGGAGACGGGACTGTCCGACTGCGTCACGGGCTGCACCTCGGCAGGGCTTGTCATTCCGGCGGTTCCCTTCCATTGATAGGACATTCGGGTGGCGGGCCTTTCGGACCGCGGCAAAAACACCCATACTCCACCAAGAGCCGTCAATCACCTGTGGATCCCGTCTTGCTCGACCGTCTCTCTGCCCTCCCGGCAACCGTTGGTGCGGTCTTCGCAGCCGCCGTTTCCGCCGGTGCGCTTCTCGCGGCCTCCCCTGCCCTGGCTCAGCCGGCCGCGACCTCGCTGGCGGCGGTGGCGGCAAAGATCCAGCCCCACCGGGCGATCTACGCCATGTCGCTGGGGTCGGCACGCAACGGCTCGAAGGTCAGCGACGTCCGCGGCCGCATGATGTTCGAATGGGCCGACGCCTGCGACGGCTGGACGACGGAGCAGCGCTTCCAGCTGCGCTTCGTCTACAGCGAGGGCGAGGACATGGCGATGAACACCAACTACACGACGTGGGAGGCGAAGAACGGCCTGCGCTACCGCTTCAACGTCCGCAAGCTGGTGAACGGCGAGGTCGACGAGGAGGTGCGCGGCGAGGCGAACCTGGGCGAAGGCGGCGGCGGCAGCGCCCAGTTCACCAAGCCCGATCCGCAGGAGATGGAGTTGCCGGCCGGAACCATGTTCCCGACCGCCCACACGCTGGCGATCCTGGACCATGCCGAACGCAAGGAGCCCTTCTTCACCCGCACAATCTTCGACGGCTCCGACGCGGAGGGCCCGACCGAGGTGTCGACCGTCGTCGGCAAGCCCGGTGCGCCGAAGGATTCGGCCAAGGATCCGTTGCTGAAGGTGGGCAAGGCCTGGCCGGTCCGTATGGCCTTTTTCCCGGTGCAGAGCGATTCGGCCCAGCCGGAATATGAGATGAGCCTGCATCTGCTGGAAAACGGCATCGCCGAGTCCATGCAGATCGACTATGGCGATTTCACCGTCAACGCCGTGCTGGAAAAGATCGAGGCTCTGCCGAAATCGGGGTGCTGAGAAGCCGGTCGGCCGAGGGGGCCGGCCGTGACATTTCACCCAGCATTTACCGGCCTATGGGATATTCGACGGTTTCCCTGTTGATCGCGACTTGTTGCTGCGTTTAACTGTCGGTTGAATTTTGCGCAACAGGCCGGCGCCTCCATGGGCGACCGGCCGTCCGAGGGTTTTCCGTCATGAGCAAGAAGCATGTCCAGATCGGGCAGGTTTTCCAACCGGTCGGCAGCGCCGCCGGCCGCGGTTGGCGGGTGACGGCAACGGTCAACCTGCTGGGCATCCCCCACGCCCGCGTCGTCAGCACCGAGGACGAGGGCGTCTCGAAGACCCTGAGCTGTTCGGTCCTCGCCGACACCAGCCATTACCGCCTGATCGCCTCGGCCCCGGCCGATGGGATGGCGGCGTAAGAACCACTTGTTTTCGGGCAAGTCATTCGCCCTGTCCCGCGCGTCGGCGTAGGACGGGGCGAAATCGCTTTGCCTATTCCTCTCCCCGCCGCTCGCGCAGCTTGGCCCAATAGTCCAGCCGCTTGCGCAGATCGCGCTCGAAACCGCGCTCCACCGGCTGGTAGAACTCGCGCCGCGCCATCCCGTCGGGGAAATAATTCTGGCCGGAAAAGCCTTCCGCCGTGTCGTGGTCGTACTCGTACCCCTTGCCGTAGCCGATGGTCTTCATCAGCTTGGTCGGCGCGTTCAGGATATGCTTGGGCGGCATCAGCGAGCCGGTCTCCTTCGCCGCCCGCACCGACGCCTTGTAGGCGGTATAGCCGGCGTTCGACTTCGGCGCCGTCCCCAGATAGATGACCAGCTGTGCCAGGGCCAGTTCGCCCTCCGGGCTGCCCAGCCGTTCATAGGCCTCCCACGCGGCAACCGCCTGGGTCAGGGCGTTGGGGTCGGCCAGCCCGATATCCTCCACCGCGAAGCGGGTCAGACGCCGCGCGATGTAGCGCGGGTCCTCCCCACCGTCCAGCATGCGGCTGTACCAGTAAAGCGCAGCGTCGGTGTCGGATCCGCGCAGCGACTTGTGCAGGGCGCTGATGAGATTGTAGTGCCCTTCCTGCGACTTGTCGTAGAGCGGGGCGCGGCGCTGGATGGTGGCGGCGAGCGCGTTGGTGTCGAGCATTGTCTCGCCCGGCAGCGCGAACAGTTCCTCGCACAGGTTCAGGCAGAAACGGCCGTCGCCATCGGCCATCGCCTTCACCGCGGCCCGCGCGTCGGCGTCCAGCGGCAGCGGCCGGCCCATCTCGACCTCGGCCCGCGACAGCAGCTTCTCCAGCGCGGTGTCGTCCAACCGGTTGAGCACGAACACCTGCGCCCGCGACAGCAAGGCGGCGTTCAGCTCGAAGGACGGGTTCTCGGTGGTGGCGCCGACCAGCGTGACGGTGCCGTCCTCGACGAAGGGCAGGAAGCCATCCTGCTGCGACCGGTTGAAGCGATGGATCTCGTCGATGAACAGCAGCGTCCCCTGCCCCGCCACCCGGCGGGCCCGCGCGGCGTCGAAGACCTTGCGCAGGTCGGCGACGCCGGAGAACACCGCCGACAGCGGCTCGAAATGCAGGTCGGTGCTGTGGGCCAGCAGGCGGGCGATGGTGGTCTTGCCGCAGCCGGGCGGCCCCCACAGGATCATGGAGGCCAGCCGCCGCGCCGCGACCATGCGGCCCAGCGGTCCGTCGGGCTTCAGCAGATGGTCCTGCCCGACGACCTCGTCCAGCGTGCGCGGGCGCAGCCGGTCGGCGAGCGGACGGGGAGCCGCCGCCGAGAACAGCCCGGCATCCCCGCCCGACTCGCCGCGTTTTGCCATGATCGCCGCCTCAGCGCACCGAGGTGCAGCGCTGGTAGCACTGCCTCAACTGATAGCTGCAATTGTCGGTCGGGCTGAAGGGAGTCGAGTCGGTGCGGTCGATGCCACCCTGGTTGCGGGCCGCGACCGAATCCATGCAGGAATTGTGGCTGCGCTCGCACTGGGCTTGGCAGGACGCACCGGCACCGGTGCCCCCGTCGATCCGCAGCGACTGGTCGTCAGCGCCGGCGCGCGGGGTGGACGGTCCCGGGACCACGGTGACGGTGGGCGCCGGGCCGGCGGCGGGGCGCGAGGCCGGATCGGCGCAGGCCGACAGACCGAGCAGGGCCACGGCCACAAGCGGGGCAACGAGACGGACCGGACGGAACATAGCCACGACGGCTCCTATTGTTCTTGTTGTGGAAATGGCCTTTGGCATGACGGAATGCCACACCCCTCTGGACCATCCCCCATTCGGTCCCCACTATGCCGATATCGGCATCAAGAAGGGAATGACTGAAATGACACCGGAATCGGACGGCAGACCGACACGCAACCGGCCGCGCCACCGGTCCTTGCGGCTGCTGCTTGCCCTGCTCGTCCTCGGCCTCGTCATGCTGGCCTCGCGCGTGCTGGCCCTGCCCAACATCGGCATGGGCGAGATGATCGTGCCGCTGCTGGGCGGTCTGTTCGTGGCGGTCGCCATCGTGCTGATCGTGCGCCGCGACCGTGCCGACCGCGACGCCCTGCCGCCGTCCCGGCGGGACCGCCAGGACCAGGGCATGCCGGATTGATCGGCCTGGACTGATCTGGAGGGCCCGGTTAGACGAACTTGAAGCTGAGGAGGCCGCCGACCACCACGACCAGCAGGACGGTGGCCACCAGCATCAGGCGCTTTTCGATGATGTGCTGAACCTGCGGACCGTAGAAGTGCAGCAGGATGGCGATCATGTAGAATCGGGAAAAGCGCGCGACGATGGAACAGAGGATGAAGACCGTCAGGTCGAGATGGGCGAAGCCGGCGGTGATCGTCAGCAGCTTGTAGGGGATCGGCGTCACCCCCTTCAGGATCAGGAACCAGGGGCCGAACTCGGAGAACATCTCCTGGAAATGCTGGAACGACTCCTGCGCATTGTAGAAGTCGATGATCATCCGCCCGACGCTCTCGAACAGATAGAAGCCGAGCGCATAGCCCAGCATTCCGCCGAGCAGCGACGCAAAGGCGCAGATGTTGGTGTAGAACCACAGCCTCTTCGGCTTCTCCAGACACATCGGCACCAGCATCACGTCCGGCGGCAATGGGAAGAAGGAGCTTTCGGCAAAGGAGATCGCCGACATCCACCAGACGGCATCGTCGCGGGCGGACAGGCGCTGGAGGCGTGTGTAAAGAGAACGCAACATTTGACCGGCCACAAATGAGAAAACCCTTCCTCCGGCGAACCGGAGGAAGGGCTTAATATATCACCGATATCGGCGATCCCGTCCTGTGCGATACGGGGCCCTGGGACCCGATGCCGCACAGGGCGTGAGACCGGCGCGACTGCCGGTCATGTTACTCGGCGGTCTCGCCTTCGGCCTCGGCAACGTCCTGCGTCGGGCCGGAGTTCTGACCCTTGGCCGAAACGTCACGCTCGACCAGCTCGAACACCGCCATGTCGGCGGCGTCGCCGTAGCGGAAGCCGGCCTTCAGGACGCGGCTGTAGCCACCCTGACGGTCCTTGTAGCGGTCGGCCAGGACGGTGAACAGCTTGGTCACCGTCTCGTTGTCGCGCAGCTGGGCGAAAGCCAGACGACGGTTGGCCAGGCCACCCTTCTTGCCGAGCGTGATCAGCTTGTCGACGATCGGACGCAGGTCCTTCGCCTTCGGCAGGGTGGTGGTGATCTGCTCGTGCTTGATCACCGCGTTCGCCATGTTCGAGAACATGGCCTTGCGGTGGCTGCTGGTCTTGCTGAACTTACGTCCCGAAACGCCGTGACGCATGGCGGTCCTCCTTCATGGCATGGCCCCCCTCGGGGAGCCGATCGTGAACCCCGCCGCCCAGTCGTAATGCTGGTACGGCAGCCGGGTCGGGCCGTGGCGGCCCTGGGGAATGCGCCCCTCCCGCCCGAAGGCGGACGGGGCGCGGCAAAATGCTGAGATGCTTAGTACGGCTCTTCCAGACGCTTGGCCAGCTCTTCGATGTTCTCCGGCGGCCAGTTCGGGATTTCCATACCGAGGTGCAGGCCCATCTGGGACAGCACTTCCTTGATCTCGTTCAGCGACTTGCGGCCGAAGTTCGGGGTGCGGAGCATTTCCGCCTCCGTCTTCTGCACCAGATCGCCGATGTAGACGATGTTGTCGTTCTTGAGGCAGTTGGCCGAACGGACCGACAGTTCCAGCTCGTCCACCTTGCGGAGCAGGTTCTTGTTGAACGGAACCTCCTCGTGCTTCTCCTCGGAGACGGCGTGCGTCGGCTCCTCGAAGTTGATGAACAGCTGCAGCTGGTCCTGCAGGATGCGGGCGGCGAGAGCCACCGCGTCGTCCGGCTTGACCGAACCGTTGGTCTCCACCGTCATCGACAGGCGGTCATAGTCGGTGACCTGCCCGACGCGGGCATTGTCGACCTTGTAGGACACCTTGCGCACGGGCGAGAACAGGGCGTCGATCGGAATCAGGCCGATGGGGGCGTCTTCCGGACGGTTCTGGCTGGCCGGGACGTAGCCCTTGCCGGTCTCGACCGTCAGTTCCATGTTCAGCCGCGCGCCGTTGTCCAGCGTGCAGATGATCAGTTCCGGATCCATGACCTGGATGTCGGGACCGGTCTCGATCATGCCGGCCTTGACCTCGCCCGGGCCTTCGGCACGCAGGCGCATGCGCTTCGGGCCGTCGCCGCCCATGCGCAGACCCATCGTCTTGATGTTCAGGACGATGTCGGTCACGTCCTCGCGGACGCCGGGGATGGACGAGAACTCGTGCAGCACGCCGTCGATGTGGATCGACGTGACGGCGGCACCCTGCAGAGAGGAGAGCAGGATGCGGCGCAGCGCGTTGCCGAGCGTCAGACCGAAGCCGCGCTCCAGCGGCTCGGCGACCACGGTCGCGAAGCGGTCGGCGTCGTCACCGGGCTGGATGTCCAGCTTGCTCGGCTTAATCAGTTCCTGCCAGTTCTTCTGAAGCACGGATAGACCTCAAGATGCCATCGGGTGAACACGAACCCGCGGGGCCCGAGCCGTTCCCATGCTGAGGGGGCCGCGATGGCTGCGGCCCCCTGTCCCGGAACGGTCGTTCCCCGCGGGTGCGGAAACAGAACTAAATCAGACGCGACGCTTCTTCGGCGGGCGAACCCCGTTGTGCGGGATCGGCGTGACGTCGCGGATCGACGTGATCTGGAAGCCGATCGACTGCAGGGCGCGGAGCGCGGACTCACGCCCCGAACCCGGACCCTTCACTTCGACTTCCAGGGTCTTCATGCCGTGTTCCTGGGCCTTGCGGCCAGCGTCCTCGGCGGCGACCTGGGCGGCGTAGGGCGTCGACTTGCGCGAACCCTTGAAGCCCATGGTGCCCGACGACGACCAGGCAATGGTGTTGCCCTGCGCGTCGGTGATGGTGATCATCGTGTTGTTGAACGAGGCGTTCACATGAGCGACGCCAGCGGTGATGTTCTTGCGCTCGCGACGACGCAGGCGCTGAGAAGCGGCGGAGGGCTTGGCCATTTTGCGTTCGTCCTCTTACTTCTTCTTGCCGGCGATCGGCTTGGCCGGACCCTTGCGGGTGCGGGCGTTCGTGTGGGTGCGCTGGCCGCGGACCGGCAGGCCCTTGCGGTGACGCAGGCCACGGTAGCAGCCCAGATCCATCAGACGCTTGATGTTCATGGCGACTTCGCGACGAAGATCGCCCTCGACGCGGTAGTCGGCGTCGATGGTCTCGCGGATCTTCAGGACTTCGTCGTCCGTCAGCTCGTTCACGCGACGCTCGGCCGGGATTTCCAGCTTCGCGCAGATTTCCTTGGCCTTGAAGGGGCCGATGCCATGGATGTAGGTCAACCCGATCTCCACGCGCTTCTGCGCGGGGATGTTGACGCCAGCAATACGCGCCACGCTACTCTCCTCAGTCTCGATATCTCAACGGCAGCCCGTCGGGCCGCCTACACACCGAGCAAATCCCGCCCGACACAAGGCCGGGGCCGGGAACGCACAATGTTACCCGCCACCCACGCAGGGCGGCGAGAGGGTGCGACTATAGGAAAACCCTGGAACTTGTCAAGACCGATTGCGGGCAACGTCCGGACACCCCGTCATGCGGCGCAGCCCCGTGCATCAACGGCAGCCGCGATGGGCTTGCAGCGGCACCAGGAATGACGGATGGCGGACCCGGTCGTTCTACAGATCGGTTCCCGCCCGGCGATTGCGGATCGCATCGGCCTGCGCCCGAACCCGCGTCAGATGCGGATTGATCTTCAGCGCCGCGTCGAAGGCGCGCAAAGCAGGCTTCTCATCGCCCAACGCCAGATACACCAGCCCCAACTCCACCAGCGCTCCGAAATGGCGGGGCTCCAGCGACAGCGCGTGATGCAGGTCCAACATGGCGCCGCGGTAGTCGCCCAGCATGTAGTGGGTGGCGGCGCGCTTGTTCCACCCTTCCGCATAGGACGGGTCGCGGGCGACCACGGCGTCGAAGGCGTGCAGGGCCGAATCATAGTCGTCGCCGTTCAGGCTGTTCACCCCGGCACGCATGTCGCGCACCATCACCGGGTCGGGATGATCGAGCCAGAAGTCCCAGATATGCTCCTCCACCGATTCGGCATAGGTCGCGTCGGTGGTGGTGTTCAAAGCCTGGAAAAGACTGTCCAGACGCATGTTCCCCTGCCCTGCCCCGGCCGGTACCCCGAGGGTCAGCGTCAAAAGCACAGTCAAGGAAAAGAAGCGTCGAATCGTCATGCTCCAAATTTGGGCACGGATTCGACAAACTGCCAACTATTTTTTGGTTGCAAAACGATAATGAATTGGTCATTGGCCGCCGCCCCGGCGCGTTAGGCTGCCGACCTATGTCCCTTATGCCGTCGGTGCAGGCGAAGGGTCGGCCTGGAACGGAAGGCCTTATGCCCCTGTTTCCATCCTCCGCCCCTTGAAACGGCGAACGGCCGGCGGATTGCTCCGCCGGCCGTCTGCTTTACCGGATGTCTCCCGATTGCCAGCCCCGAAAAGTCGGAGCCAAGCGATCAGGCGGCCTTGTTGCGGCCGGCCACGATTTCGTCGGTGACGTTGCGCGGCACCGGCTCGTAGTGGCTGAACTCCATCGTGTAGGACGCACGGCCCGAGGTCATGCCGCGCAGCTGGCCGATGTAGCCGAACATTTCGTTCAGCGGGACATTGGCCTCGACGGCGATGTTCGACCCACGCTCCAGCTGGCCCAGGACGGTGCCGCGACGACGGTTCACGTCGCCGATGACGTCGCCCAGGTAGTCGTCGGGGGTGACGATCTCGACCTTCATGACCGGCTCGAGCAGGATCGGGCCGGCCTTCGGCAGAGCCTCGCGGAAGCAGGCCTTGGCGGCGATTTCGAACGTCAGGGCGTTCGAGTCGACGTCGTGGTACTTGCCGTCCACCAGGCGGGCGCTGAAGTCCACAGTCGGGTAGCCGGCGAGGACGCCGTCTTCCTTCTGCATCTCCAGACCCTTCTTGACCGAGGGCACATATTCGCGCGGAACCGTGCCGCCGACGGTCTCGTCGAGGAACTCGAAGCCCTCGCCCCGCTCGCGCGGCGCGAAGACGATCTTCACCTCGGCGAACTGGCCCGAACCGCCGGTCTGCTTCTTGTGGGTGTAGGTGTATTCGACCGGCTTGGTGATCGTCTCGCGGTAGGCGACCTGGGGCTTGCCCATGTTGCCTTCCACGCCGAACTCCGTGCGCATGCGGTCGAGCGTCACTTCCAGGTGCAGCTCGCCCATGCCGCGCAGGATGGTCTGGCCGGTTTCACGGTCGGTCTCCAGGCGGAGCGACGGATCGGCGCGGACCATCTTGCCGAGCGCGATCGAGAACTTCTCCTGCTCGCCCTTGGTCTTCGGCTCGACCGAGACGCTGATGACGGGGTCCGGGAAGCGCATGCGCTCCAGGATGACCGGCGCGGAGGCGTCGCACAGCGTGTCACCGGTCTCGGTCTCCTGCAGGGAGACGAGCGCGATGATGTCGCCGGCGCGGGCTTCCTCGATCGGGTTGGCGTCCTTCGCGTACATCTCGACCATGCGGCCGATCTTCTCGCGCTTGCCGCGGGTCGAGTTCAGGATCGACATGCCCTTGGTCAGCACGCCCGAGTAGACGCGCACGAAGGTCATCGAGCCGTAGGTGTCGTTCAGCACCTTGAAGGCCAGCGCCGAGAAGGGCGCGTCGTCGGAGCTGAGACGCTCGCCGTTCGGGTTGCCGTCCTCGTCCACCGTCTTGATCGCCTCGACGTCGGTCGGGGCCGGCAGCAGATCGACGACCGCGTCCAGAACCTGGCAGACGCCCTTGTTCTTGTAGGACGAGCCGCAGAGCACCGGCGTGAAGGCGCTGGTGATGGTGCCCTTGCGCAGGCAGGCGCGCAGCACGTCGGCCGACGGCTCCTCACCGCTCTCCAGATAGGCTTCCATCGCCGCGTCGTCCTGCTCGAGCGCAGTGTCGACCAACTCGGCGCGCAGCGCCGGGATGCTGGCGATGTTGTCGAGGTCTTCCTTGACGCTCAGGTTGAGCTTCTGGGCGAGATCGTCAGTGATCTCCCAGATCTCCCACTTGGCATCCTTGTCGTCCGAGAACCAGACATAGGCCTTCATCTCGACCAGATCGACCATGCCGCGGAAATTGTCTTCCGAGCCGAGCGGAACCTGGATGCAGACCGGACGCGCGTTCAGGCGGCTCTTGATCATGCTGACGCAACGCTGGAAGTTCGCGCCCGAACGATCCATCTTGTTGACGTAGCAGATGCGCGGCACGTTGTAGTTGTCGGCCAGACGCCAGTTGGTCTCCGACTGCGGCTCCACGCCGGCGACGCCGTCGAACACCACCACCGCGCCGTCGAGCACGCGGAGCGAGCGGTTCACCTCAATGGTGAAATCCACGTGGCCCGGGGTGTCGATGACGTTGATCTTCTTCTCGCGCCAGAAGGTCGAAACCGCGGCCGACTGGATGGTGATGCCGCGCTTCTGCTCCTGCTCCATGTAGTCGGTCGTCGTCGACGTCTTCAGATCCTTCGTCTCGTGGACGTCGATGATCGTGTGCTTGCGACCGGTGTAGTACAGAATGCGCTCGGTGGTCGTCGTCTTGCCCGCGTCGACGTGGGCGATGATGCCGATGTTCCGAATGTCAGACAGTGGCGTTTGGCGCGGCATGTTGCGGTTCCATTGCAGTAACGCGACAACCGAAGCGCGACCGTCAGGGGTCGTCCGCTTCGGCGGCAGAGGTTGGTCGGGGTTTTACGGGCGATCTGTTAAGGCGTCATTAACATTCCGTAAACCGACAAGCAATTTGTCGGAATATTGAAGCGCGCGGCCCTCACAGCGTTCGGGCCACGCCGGCACACCCCAACCGAGGCTGCCGGGTCGCCCCGTTTCCGCCGCCTTATTTAGCAGCGGTGACCTGAATTTCAACGAGATACTGGGGTGCGGCCAGCTTGGCTTCCACCGTGGCGCGGGCCGGCGGATTGGCCGGATCGACCCAGGCGTCCCAAGCCTTGTTCATCGCGCCGAAGCTGGCGATGTCGGCCAGATAGATGGTGGTCGACAACAGCTTGCTCTTGTCGCTGCCCGCTTCCGCCAGCAGGGCGTCGATCTGGGCCAGGATCTGGATGGTCTGACGCTCGACGTCGGGCGTCGGCTCGTCGGCGACCTGACCGGCGAGATAGACCGTGTCCTTGTGGACGACCATCTGGCTCATGCGCGGTCCGGTGTGGAAGCGCTGGATCGACATGACGGAAAGACTCCGGGTTCCGGGGGCTGAAAAAGATGCGGGTACGTCTATGCCATTCGGGGCCGCGCGCGAAGAAAAAAATGCGCCTCCGCCGCTCAGGGCTGACCCGCGGCGGTATCCTTCGCCAAAAGTGCGGCGAAACGCGCCGACGGGACCGCAAAATTGCGCACGGCCGGTGCGTTTCCGGCGGCGACGCCGACTCCAGCGACCGCCCACCCCCCGCCATTCGCCGCGTCGCTTGCCCCGCCGTTCGCCCCGGCGCCGCGCACCGTCCGCACCAGCAGCGGCCCGCCGCTGGTCCCGCGCGTGGCATCGCAGTCGTGCACAAGAAGCCCGCCGCTTTCCCCCAGCAGATGGCAGGCGCTGTCGGCCATCAGGATCTGCGCCCGATCCTGGCTGTAACCGCCGAGCATCAGCGGCGTGCCGGGCCGCAGCGGCGCCTCGCTGACGGGGAGCGGCGGCACCTGGTCCGGCGCCGGTTCCGCCAGGGTCAGCACCGCCCAGTCGCCGGCGAGCATCGGCGCCGCCGCAGCCGGGTCGTAAGCCGGGTCGGTCGCCACCCGCGCCACCGTGACATGGCGGGTGAACGCGCCGCGGTCATAGCCGAAGAGGACATGCAGCGACGACGCCTGGAGGAAGCGCCGGGTACGCGGATTGAACAGGCAATGGCCGGCGGTCACCACCGTGCGCCGGCCGACCAGCGCCCCGGTGCAGCGTCCGGCCAGGTTGGTCTGCACCCGCACCACGCTGCGCCAGGGATCGGCGGCCGCGTCGACCGGTACCCGCCGGTCGCCCGGGCCAACGCCGGGCAGCAGCGGCCGCTCCGCATGGGCTGCAGGCACGCCGGCCAGCATCGCCAGACCGGCCAAGGCCGCGGCAACAGCACCGTGCCGAAAGCCACGCCGACCGCGCGCATGTTCTTGCTCCGTTTCCTTCAATCCCGTATCCTCCGGCGCATGGCGACGCTGATCATCACCGAGAAATCCAGCCAGGCGAAGGACCTGCGCGCGGCCCTGGGCGACCGCTACGGCCGCATCCTGCCGGCCGAGGGCCATCTGCTGCGCCTTGCCGAGCCTGACGAGGTCGACCCGGCCTGGAAGCGCTGGTCGTCGACCCTGCTGAAGCCGGACGGTCTTTATCCGACCCGGCCCGACCAGGGCGGCAACAAGGCGGCGAAGCTGCAGGCGATCACCGCCGCGCTGCGCGGCTGCGACGAGGTGATCCTCGCCACCGACTGCGACCGCGAAGGCCAATTGATCGGCCAGGAAATCCTGGAGCATGTCGGCTATCGCGGCAAGGTGCGGCGCGCGCTTTTCACAGCCCAGGATCCCAAGACCCTGCGCGACGCCTTCGCCACGCTGAAGCCGAACGACAGCATGCGGCCGCTCTACGAGGCCGCGGTGGCGCGCCAGCAGGCCGACCAAATTTACAACCTGTCGCTGACCCGCACGGCGACCAAGACCCTGCTGGCCCCCGGCACCCGCGGCGTCATCGGCATCGGCCGGGTCAAGACCCCGACGCTGGCCATCGTCTGCCTGCGCGAGCTGGAGATCCGCAACTTCAAGCCGGAGGATTATTTCGAGGTGGTGGCGACAGCCACCGTGGCCGAGGGCAGCTTCCAGATGCGCCATGCCCCGGCGCCGAAGGACCGCATCAAGGACCGCGCCGCCGCCGAGGCCATCGCGCGTGCCGCCGACACCCACCGCGGACCGTTGACGGTCACGGTGGAGGAGAAACGGCAGGCACCGCCCAAGCTCTACGACCTTCCGTCGCTGCAGAAGACCTGTGGCCAGCGCTGGGGCTGGACCGCCGACCGTACGCTGGCAGTGGCGCAGGAACTGTATGACGGCGACGGCAAGAAGCTCATCACCTATCCGCGCGCCGAGGCGCGATACCTGTCGGAAAACCAGATCGCCGATGTGCCCGCCATCGTCGGGGCGCTGACCCGGCTGCGCGGCTTCGCGCATCTGGACAACCACATGGATATTCGGCGCCCGGTGATCCGCAAGGGCAAGTCCGGCCATTTCTGCGACAAGGCGCTGGAAGGTGTGTCGCACCATGCGGTGATCCCCAATGTCAATGTGCTGGACGATTTGGAATCGCGGCTCTTCCGGCTGACCGATGACGAGAAGCGGCTGTTTGCGCTGATCTGCCGGTCATACCTTGCGGCGGTGATGCCGGATTACGAGTATCGCCAGACCAGCGTGACCATGCCGGTGCCGGTGCCGACGCCCGGAGGCATCAAGCCGGTCGCCTTCCGCGCCGTCGGCCGCATCCCGCTGAAGCTGGGCTGGAAGGCCGCCTTCGGTTCGGCCGAATCCGACGGCAAGCCGGAGGAGGAGACCGAACAGACCTTGCCGCCGCTGACCGACGGCGAACCGGCGACGCTCAGCGATCCCAAGGTGGAGGCCAAGCGCACCCAGGCGCCGCCACGCTACAACGAAGGCACGCTGGTCGATGCCATGCAGAATGCCTGGAGGTTCGTCGAGGACCCGGCTCTGCGCGACCGGTTGAAAGAGGCCAAGGGCATCGGCACCCCGGCCACCCGCGCCGAGGTGATCAAGGGTCTGCGCAAGCAGAACCTGCTGGGGGCGGACGGCAAATGGCTGGTGCCGACCCCGGCCGGCCTGCATCTGTTCGAGACCTTGCGCGCCGCCGCCCCGACCCTGGTCGATCCCGGCACCACAGCACTGTGGGAAATGAAGCTGGACGAGGTGGTAACCGGACGCGCCGATTTCCGCCGCGTGATCGACGCCATCGCCAGCGAGGCCGACCGGCTGATCGGTGCGCTGGTCGGACAACGCGGCACCGCGCTCGACCTCGGCCTGCCTGCCCCGAAGGCACGATTCTCCCGCCGCGGCACGACCGCAAGGGGGAAGACGGTCCGCGGCGTTCCTACGGCACCCGGTGATGCAGCGAAGCCGGTGCGTCGACGGACGCGCAAGGCAACGGCATCCACCGACGGAGAGGCTGTGGCGCCGAAGCCGCGGCGCACCCGCAAGGCAAAGGCCGATGGCAGTGCCCCGCCGGCTGCCGCCATTTCGGAAAGCACTCCGGTTGCCGACGCGCCCAACTCCGACGCCCGGCGTCGGCGCGAACCGACCGAGCGCATGGTCGCCTTCGCCCGCAGTCTCGCCGAGCGCAAGGGCATCGCCCTGCCCGACCCGTGCCTGCGCGATTTCGATCAATGCCGCGGCTTCCTGGATCAGCACGCCCGCTGACCGCCTATTGATAGCCGCGTGAACGGTTGTGCGATCAGCTGGATTTGCGTGGTTTCAGCCAGATTGCCGTCCCCTCAAGAGGGCACCCTTCATCAACACCGGCCGCCATGTCCTGCGGCAGTACCAGTTCCCGTACGATGCCAGGCAAGGCTGTTTCGGCATGAGGGACCAGCCGACCCCCTGCGGCGAAGAGTGACCGCAACAAGGGGGCGCCCACCCGGCGCTTTCGCAGCGCGGCCGTTATCGCGGGACCTTACGGCCGCTGCTCCACACGGCGGCCTCCCAGGCGCGGCCAAGTTCGAAGAGACCGGAACATCCGAGCTTTTCCATGACGCGGGCGCGATGGCACTCCACCGTCTTGAAACTGATGCCGAGATCGGCCGCGATGGCTTTGGAGCTTTTTCCGGCAACGAGGCGCACCAGCACGTCGACCTCGCGCGCCGTCAGCCGACCAAGACGTGCCATCATATCCCGTCCGCGGGATTGCGACGCCCCCACGTCCGCCTCCAGCGCCGTGCCGACCGGTGTGCGCAGCCGCGTGGAAGGCTCGATGCAGGGCATCAGCATTGCCTCACCGCCATGGATGTCAGGGAGCGGACGGCCGCGACGTAGGCAGCCTCCAGCGTCGGCTGAGGGGTGGACTGCAGGCGGAAGCGTGTGGAGTCGGCGCAATGGGCGACAAAGGCATAAGCGGTGCCGCGCTCCACATTGCGCAGGATGTCGGCCTTTATTGCGGTGATGGGCGATCCCGAGCGCCCCGCGCGATCACCGACCACACGGCCACGCGCCGCATGCATCAACTGAGCGATGGCAACTTCGATCGTCAGGTCACCCGGGCCGCCGGGGATGGAGTCGCTGCACCGCTGTTCGAGCATGGTCGCCCTCGCCTCGCATCGCTCGGCATCTTCCAACAGCATGGAAAGGGTTCCGGGCGAGGAGCCGCCGATCAACGCCAGCGCGTCTGCGCGATCATCAGCCGCTCGCCGTCGAAGCTGGTCGATGGATAGGTGATCGATATACGGCAATTGCGCTTCGGGCATGCTCTTACCCTTGCACCCGCCGCCTACGGCGGTATGCTGGCGGTTGATCATCGTTGCTTCCTAGGGCTTCGGTTGATCGTCTGGGCTGGCTGACCGACCCGGAGAGGGCGCCCGCTTGTTGGCGCAAGCGGGCGCCCGTCAGCCGCGATCAGGCGACCTGTCGGATGATGGGATCCTCGGGGTCTTCGCCCTGCTCCAAGGGACGGTTGCAGAGCGCAGCCATGTTCCACTGCTTGCCACGGTTGGCTTCACGGGCTTCCGGGTCACGATCCAGGAAGATTCCGAAATGCTTGGCAGCCAGTTCGACAGTCTTCGACCAGCCGGCACGGAATTCGTCAGTGCCATAGGCATCCGGCCAGTGGTGAAGCATGCGCCCGAAAGCCCGCTCGCAGAATGATGCATAGGCGCGGGTATCGAGGATGAAGGCATGCCATGCCGGCTCCATGCCTTCCCAGGCCACCAGGCAGGTCGGTGCGTCGAGGTGCATGGCGTTCAGAACCATGAAGGCCCGCAGGTGATCGGCCGACTGCGCCGCTTCGTCCTCCGAAAGACCATCACGCACCATGTGAGCAATCACGCGCGAGAAATCGTAGTTCTTCACATATTCAAGGTTCGCCATATTGCTTCCTCTATGAATTCAATGGCGGAATGCCACCGAATAATGTTGCCGCCCGTGTTACGACACGGGCGATATCCTGTTGCCCTCCGACGGCAATCTTTTCCTTCGACGTGGCGATTTGCCGCCGGACCGTACCCAGCTTCCGATCGAGCGCCACCGCGATCTGCTCGGCGCACTCCCCAGCCGCGACACGCACGGCGACCTCGGCCTGCGTCTTCGTCAAACCGAAGGCGGAGATCAGTATTTCCTGCAGAGGCTCCGGCCGGGCGAGGTCCTGCATGACGACGATGGCCTGCCCCGCTCGCGCGGGCATCACCGCGACGAGTTGGACGGCGACGCCGTCGCAGATCGGGACGAGGGCCTCACTGCCGCGGCCGGCCGCCACCGACGCGATGGCCTGGTGCAGGCGCACCGCACTTTGCGCATCCCCGCAGGTCAGCCGATTGCCAAGTCCGCGCTCCAGCACATCGCCGATGCGCAGACGGCGCACCATGAGCGAAGAGCTGTCGATCAGCCGGGCATCGGCGGTTACGACCGCCGCAGCCACCCCCATCCGCTCCAGCAACGCCGCCATCGTCGCCTGAGCCCGGTTGCGCATCGAAAGTGCTTGCAGACTCGGCACGGACGAGTCGTCGAGGTCATACACGGAAGGTCGAACCGGCACCCAGATCTGTGCGTTCCACTCGGCGCTCAGACCGGTGTGATACCGGTCATACGGAACGCCGTCGTAGTTGCGGCGAAATTGGAAGCTCAGTTCTCTCGCCCGCGCCATCTTTGCGTAAGCGAGGTGTGCTTCCGGGTCGGCAAGGATGGCCGGCTCGGTGATCCGGCCGCGCTCGACGCCGACTTGAAAAATATCGTCGAACGTGATGACTGTGGACCAGTCGTGCTGGTGATGCAGCTCCCGAGCCTCCGAATTCGCGAAGACGACGACGTTGCGCTCATAAATCAGGATCGCCCCCCGAACATCGGCAGCGGTTTTGATCAGTTCGCAAAGCTCTTTCGGGATCTCGGTTGTGGCCATGGGATTCCGGAGTTCTCAAGTGGCAAATCCACATTGCCAACGCTACTCACGGGTGGCACCATCAAAATGGCAATTTTGCCACCGAGCGGCAATTTTCGGGACTTGTACACCAGAACTGTTGCTGCCGCGCAACGGGTAGAAAGCAGCGAACAGTACCGCAACAGGTAATTGCATACCCGGCAATGCGCGTTTGGTGTGAAATGAGGTTTTCAGGCATGCGAATCGCGACGAATGGCAGTGTCGCTGCCGCTTTATGGGCTGTGGGCTCCGTTGTCGCATTCTGTGCCGGCAGCGCTGCGGCGAAGCTGCTTGGAACGAAGCTGCCGGCCATAGAGATGACGTTCATACGGTCTCTGGTTGCCGCGGTCATGGTGGCCGGAACATGGCGGCTTCTGGCCGACCTCAAAAAGGCGCGGGATCTGCAGGGACATGCCATACGCTGCCTGTTGGGGGTGGTTGCGATCTTTGGCCTGCTCTATGCCGTGACCGTTCTCCCATTGGCACTGGCGATGGTTCTCTACATCAGCCGGACGTTGATGATGCCCATCGCCGGTCGGTGGATGTTGGGGGAAAGATCGGGACCACTGGTGTGGAGCGCCGTCGTGCTGGGCTTCGCGGGCGTCCTTCTATCGTCCTGGCCGGAGATACAAGCTCCTGACTCGCGCTTGGGTATCCTGGCCGCCCTGACCGCCGCCGTCGCCTCCGCCGGATCGCAGACAACCGTCCGCAGGCTCACCCGCACCAACTCGGCGCCACTGATCGTCCTGATCTACAGCGCTGCCGCCGTCATCGGCACACTGCCGGTCGCCCTGCCGTCATGGGTGATGCCGCCTCTCACCGACTGGCCGGTTCTCGTAATGCTGGGGCTGTGTGCCGCCGGTGCGCAGCTTTTCGCCGCTCGCGCTTTCGCTCTGGCTCCCGTCGGCATGCTGGCGCCTCTGGATCTGCTTGGCGTGCCGGTCGGGGCCATAATGGGCTGGCTTCTGTTCGGCGAGGTGCCGGGGGTCCTGGCGGGGGTCGGCGGGATCTTCGTCCTGCTGGCGGCTCTGATAGTGACGATCACCCCCGAGAAAGCCGCAGGCCTCCGCCGTCCGGTTGAGCAGCTCGCGAAAGCATGACATTCATGTATCTCGCGGTGATCCACCTAGTTGTCACCTAGATACGGCAAAGGCCCCTCGGAGGGGCCTTGGAATTACCGTTAAGTCATTGAAAAGATTGGTGGGCGATGAGGGGATCGAACCCCCGACATTCTCGGTGTAAACGAGACGCTCTACCGCTGAGCTAATCGCCCGAACCGGACAAGCCTTCGCACTCAAAGGCAGGCCGGCCGGGTGGTGCCCGGCCGGCCGCACTATGCCCTGAGCGGGCCAAAAACTTCAAGCGCTGATAAGCGCTTAGTTCAAGGCGTCCTTCAGAGTTTTGCCGGCCTTGAACTTCGGCTGCTTGGACGCCGGGATGTCGATCTTCTCGCCGGTGCGCGGATTGCGGCCTTCGGTCGCGGGACGCTCAGCGACCGCGAAAGTGCCGAAGCCGACCAGACGGACCTCATCACCGTTCTTCAAGGATTCGGCAATGCTGTCGAACACGGCGTCGACGGCCTTCGTGGCGTCGGTCTTGGACAAACCGGACGCTTCGGCAACATGCGCCACGAGATCGTTCTTGTTCACGCAATCCCCCTTCGAAATTCAGCAAATACTGAAAGACAAAAGCCGCCCCAGGACTTTTCGTCCACGACTTTTTGGAAGCAAAGGATAAGCACAGCGCTTGCTGCCCGTCAATTCCCGACGGGCGGCAAAGCGGCTCTTGTCCCAAAAGTCACGCCCGAGGGCGGCGGTCACGATCGGATCGCGACCGCCGGTCCCGGATCAGTGACGCAGAGCCTCGCCGTCGGCACCCTTCTCCTGAGCCTTCGCCGCGGCCGCCTCGACCTCCGGCTCGGTCCACTCGATGGGCTCCAGCGGACGGACCAGCGCGTTGCGCAGCACCTCGTCCACCGTGCCGACGGGCATGATCTCCAACCCGCGCTTCACGTTGTCCGGGATGTCGGCAAGATCCTTCTCGTTGTCCTTCGGGATCAGCACATGCTTGATGCCGCCGCGCAGGGCGGCCAGCAGCTTCTCCTTCAGGCCGCCGATCGGCAGCACCCGGCCGCGCAGCGTGATCTCGCCGGTCATCGCCACATCCTTGCGCACCGGAATGCCGGTCAGCACCGAGACGATGGAGGTGGCCATGGCGACACCGGCCGACGGGCCATCCTTCGGCGTGGCGCCTTCGGGAACGTGGACGTGGATGTCCTTCTTCTCGAACAGCGTCGGCTTGATGCCGAAGGCGGTGGCGCGCGACTTGACGTAGCTCTCGGCCGCCTGGACCGATTCCTTCATCACGTCGCCCAGCTTGCCGGTGGTGGTGACGCGGCCCTTGCCGGGCAGGCCCACGGCCTCGATCGACAGCAGCTCGCCGCCGACTTCGGTCCAGGCCAGACCGGTGGTGACGCCCACCAGATCCTCCAGCTCCGCCTCGCCATAATGGAAACGGCGGACGCCGGCATACTTGTCGAGGTTGCGGCGGGTGACCGCGACCTTGGCGTTGCCGCCGCTCTTCAGCAGGATCTCCTTCACCGCCTTGCGGCAAAGGTTGGCGATCTCGCGTTCCAGCGAACGGACACCGGCTTCCCGCGTGTAGTAGCGAACCAGATCGCGCAGCGCGTCATCGGAGATGGTGAACTCGCCCTTCTTCAGGCCGTTCGCCTCGATCTGCTTCTCGATCAGGTGGCGCTTGGAGATCTCGACCTTCTCGTCCTCGGTGTAACCGGCGACGCGGATGATCTCCATGCGGTCCAGCAGCGGCTGCGGCATGCGCATCGTGTTGGCCGTGCAGACGAACATCACGTCGGACAGGTCGTAGTCGACCTCCAGGTAATGGTCGTTGAAGGTGCCGTTCTGCTCCGGATCCAGGACCTCCAGCAGGGCCGACGACGGGTCGCCGCGCCAGTCGGCGCCGAGCTTGTCGATCTCGTCGAGCAGGAAGAGCGGGTTCGACGACTTCGCCTTCTTCATGCCCTGGATGACCTTGCCGGGCATGGAACCGATATAGGTGCGGCGGTGGCCGCGGACCTCGGCCTCGTCACGAACGCCGCCCAGCGACATGCGGACGAAGTTGCGGCCGGTGGCCTTGCCGATCGACTTGCCGAGCGAGGTCTTGCCGACGCCGGGCGGTCCGACGAGGCAGAGGATCGGTCCCTTGACCTTGTTCATGCGGTTCTGGACGGCGAGATACTCGAGGATGCGCTCCTTGACCTTCTCCAGACCGTAATGATCGTCGTCCAGCACCTTTTGGGCCAGCTTCAGGTCACGCTTCACCTTGGTGCGCTTCTTCCACGGAATGGACAGCATCCAATCCAGGTAGTTGCGGACCACGGTGGCCTCGGCCGACATCGGGCTCATCGACCGCAGCTTCTTCAGCTCGGCGAGCGCCTTCTCGCGGGCTTCCTTGGAGAAGCGGGTCTTGTTGATCTTCTCTTCCAGCTCCGCCGATTCGTCGCGGCCGTCCTCGGTCTCGCCGAGTTCCTTCTGGATCGCCTTCAGCTGCTCGTTCAGGTAGTATTCGCGCTGAGTCTTCTCCATCTGCCGCTTGACGCGGTTGCGGATGCGCTTTTCCACCTGCAGCACGCCGATCTCGCCTTCCATGAAGGCATAGACCCGCTCCAGACGCTCCGACACGGTGGCGCATTCCAGCAGCTGCTGCTTTTCCGGAATCTTCAGCGCCAGATGCGACGCGACGGTGTCGGCCAGCTTGCCGGCTTCCTCGATCTGGTTGATCGAGACCAGCACTTCCGGCGGGATCTTCTTGTTCAGCTTGATGTACTGCTCGAACTGGGAGACGACGGCGCGGCTCAGCGCCTCCAGCTCCTGGTTCTCGCCGGTCTTTTCCTCGACCAGCTCGGCCTGGGCCTGGAAGAACTCCTCATTGTCGGCAAACTTGGTGATGGCGGCCCGCTGGCCGCCTTCCACCAGCACCTTGACGGTCCCGTCCGGCAGCTTGAGCAGCTGCAACACGGTGCCGACGGTGCCGACGCTGTAGATGTCGGCCGGAGTCGGATCGTCCTGCGCAGCGTTCTTCTGGGTGACGAGCAGGATCTGCTTGTCATCCTTCATCACGTCTTCCAACGCGCGCACGGACTTCTCGCGCCCGACGAACAGCGGCACGATCATGTGGGGGAAGACCACGATGTCGCGCAGCGGCAGGACCGGGTAGAGGGCACCACGGGAGAGTTCGATCATGGGCAGGGCCTCAATGAATGGATCGCCGCCAGCCCGGAATGGGCCTGACACAGCCCCCGCCTCGGGTTGAGCGCGGAGATCGCCTACGGCACCCGACTAACGTGGCACACGGCCCTGCGGCCTTCAAGGGGCTGACAACCCCCAAGGGCGGTTTCCAAGCCGCAACCTGGCAGGAAACCGCCGCTTCCCTCCCCGTTTTTGCCGGATCAAGCGGTTTTGAGGCGGTTCACATAGCCATCGACGGTCGTACGCAGTGTTCCGGCCTCATGCGACAGGCCGCGCGATGCGGTCAGCAGCTCTCCGGACGCGACGCGCGTGCTTTCGGCGGTGGAAGCGACCTGTCCGATGCTGCCGGACACCTCCACGGTGCCCTGGGCGGCCGCCTGGATGTTCCGGGCGATCTCGCGGGTGGCGGCATTCTGCTGCTCCACCGCTGCGGCGACGGCCGACGCCGCCTCGCTGATCGCGGCGACGGTGCGGCTGATGGCGTCGATGGCGGTCACCGCACTGCCGCTGACGTCGCGAATCTCCCCGACGCGAAGCTGGATGTCGTCGGTGGCCTTCGCGGTCTGGCCGGCCAGATTCTTCACTTCGCTGGCGACGACGGCGAATCCCTTGCCGGCTTCACCGGCACGGGCGGCCTCGATGGTGGCGTTCAGCGCCAGAAGGTTGGTCTGGGAGGCGATGGAGCTGATCATATCGACCACCGAGCCGATGCCGGCGGCACGGTCGGCCAAGGTCGCGACGATCCCGGCCGTGCTGCCGGCCTCGCGCACCGCATCCTGGGCGATCCGGGACGCGTCGTCGATCCGGCGGCTGATCTCGCCGATGGAGGATTGCAGCTGCTCCGCGGCGGCCGCGACCGTCTGGATGTTGCCGTTGGCCAGTTCCGAGGCGGATGCCACGGAGGACGAGAGGGACGAGGCGCTTTCCGCAGCGGACGACAGGCGTTCGGAGTTGCTGCGCACGGAGTCCGCCGTGGCGGACAGATGTCCGACCACAGATTCGAGCTGCGCCACGAAATCCTGCGTCGCCCGTTCCATGGCGCGCCGGTTCTCCTCGCGCTGCTCCAGTTCCGTCCGGCGGCGGGCTTCGGCGTCGTCGGCCCCGCGGGCGCTGGTTTGCAGCACGTCGATTGCCGCGGCCATCTCGCCGATTTCATCCGAGCGGTTCCGGTGGAGGACGTCGAGGTCACGCCGGCCGCCGGCAATCGCACCGACGATCCGGGCCAGTTCGACGATGGGACGCGAGGCCCGGCGCGTGATCGCAACCGCCACACCCAGCAATGCGCCGAGCCCGGCGACGATGATTCCAGCCGCCAGCATCAAATGACGCAGAGCCGAGGCCTGATGGCTGTCGGCCAGTTCCCGCCCGACGGCGAAGCCGGCGTCGCGGATCACCAGCAGGTCCTGCAGCAGGGGCGAGGCCGAGCGGCGCCATTCCGCACCGTCCAAATCATAAGGCCTGCCCGCCCGCGATGCGGTCAGAACGCGGGTCTTGAAGCCACCGAAACCCTGAATGTAGCCTTTCCGGGCAGTCTCCAGCGCCATCCGCAGGGCCGGCTCCATCTCGCCGGTGACGATATCGTCCTCGACCGACTCCCAATTGGCCGAGATCCGCCCCTCCAGCGTCATCGCCTCCGCTTCGGCCTCAGGGGTCATCGGCTTGCCGGTTCCCAGTGCGCGCAGATAGAGTACCGACTGCTGGCCGGCCATTTCCCGCAGTTGGGCGGCGCGAACCGCGATGTCGGCCCGGTCGCCGACGGTGGCATCAAGGTCGTTCAAGCGATGGCCGAGTCGGTTCATCGTCACCCCGACCTGGCTCGTGACCTTGACCATGCCGGCGAAGAACTGCGCCGAGGCGTCCGTCGGGCGACCGGACCGGTCCTTCACCAGCCAGCCGTCGACCTGGGCGCGGACGGTCGCCAGACTGTTGCCCAGGGCGGCGGTCTCGTCGGCGGACTTCGGGTCGCCCAGCGCCTTGGCGGCGGCAACGTAGCGGGCGAGCGCAGCGTCGGACTGTGCACGGGCCTTCTTGAGAGAGTCCCGGCCACCGTCGTCGATCGCCGTTCCTGCCGTCAGCGGCAGGTTGACGACGCCGCGCTCGAGCGCCATCGCCTCGTTCACAGCAGTGGCGGCGCCCAGCACGTCCACCACGTCCCTGGCAGCGGATGCCCGGCCGGCCGAGTTGATTTCCTGCACCGCAAGCCAAGTGGCCGGAACCGAAGCGACCACTCCGACGCACGCCAAGCAAACGTAAAGGAAACTGCGTATTTTCATTTCCCGCTCACCGCAATATTCGTGCGCAAACAATGGATAGCGGTGATGCCAAGCCTGGAATGAAGGCAGATCATCCACCCTACCCAATGTCTCTGCGCCGACATTACGGCGTTATCTTTTTATATTCGTTAAATTTGTTGAAGTTATTCTCTTATTCAACGGTTTCCATCCGACAAGACCAATGCAGAGAATGGTTTTATTGGGATCCGCGGCGACAATCGGAAAAAGAAAAAGGGACGCCGAAGCGTCCCTTTTTTAGATTTCCGCACCGGGAAAACCCAGACGGTTATGCACCAGGCGCTTCGCTGCGCCGTTCCGCATGGACGTAGAGCGGCTTGGCCCGCCCTTCGACCACTTCCTTGTTGACCAGGATGCTCTCGATGCCGGTCAGGCCCGGCAGATCGAACATCGGATCGAGCAGAATGGCTTCCATGATCGACCGCAGGCCGCGAGCGCCGGTCTTGCGGGCAATCGCCTTGTGGGCGATGGCGCGCATGGCGTCCTCGGAGAACTCCAGATGGACGTCCTCCATCTCGAACAGGCGCTGGTACTGCTTGACCAGGGCGTTCTTCGGCTTGCTGAGGATCTCGACCAGCGCCGCCTCGTCCAGATCGGACAGGGTGGCCAGAACCGGCAGACGGCCGATGAATTCCGGGATCAGGCCGAACTTCAGCAGATCCTCGGGCTCGACCTCGTGCAGGATCTCACCGGTGGCGCGCTCGTCGGCGGAGCGCACATCGGCGCCGAAGCCGATGCTGGTGCCCTTGCCGCGCTGGGCGATGATCTTGTCCAGGCCGGCAAAAGCGCCGCCGCAGATGAACAGGATGTTGCTGGTGTCGACCTGCAGGAATTCCTGCTGCGGATGCTTGCGCCCGCCCTGCGGCGGCACGGAGGCGACGGTGCCCTCCATGATCTTCAGCAGGGCCTGCTGCACGCCCTCGCCCGACACGTCACGGGTGATCGACGGGTTGTCGGACTTGCGGCTGATCTTGTCGACCTCGTCGATGTAGACGATGCCGCGCTGCGCCCGCTCGACATTGTAGTCGGCGGCCTGGAGCAGCTTGAGGATGATGTTCTCGACGTCCTCGCCGACGTAACCGGCTTCGGTCAGCGTCGTGGCGTCTGCCATGGTGAAGGGAACGTCGATGATGCGGGCCAGCGTCTGGGCCAGCAGCGTCTTGCCGCAGCCGGTCGGGCCGATCAGCAGGATGTTCGACTTCGCCAGTTCGACGTCGTTGTGCTTCGTCCCGTGGGCGAGGCGCTTGTAGTGGTTGTGCACCGCCACCGACAGCACGCGCTTGGCGTAGGACTGTCCGATGACGTAATCGTCGAGCACCGCATGAATGTCGCGCGGAGTCGGAACCCCGTCGCGGGACTTCACGAGGGTCGTCTTGTTCTCCTCGCGAATGATGTCCATGCACAGTTCGACGCATTCATCGCAGATGAACACCGTCGGACCGGCAATCAGCTTGCGGACCTCGTGCTGGCTCTTGCCGCAGAAGGAGCAGTAGAGCGTATTCTTCGAATCGCCGCTGCTGGACTTGCTCATCGGTACTCCGTCATCTCGCGGGAGGCGTGGCCCCTGGGGCCATGCCCGTTCGCGGCGCCCCCCGACGCCGGTCCTACTCAGGTTATCGCGGACGGCGTCCGCGACAAGGTCATGCGCCGTTTTGGCGACGCATCACGATCCGCATAGCCGGGTCCCTTGCGAGACTCTCCCCATTCGGGACCGGTTCCTTATCGGAACCGCTCCATGACCGGATCGTGTCACCGCCATTCAACAACAGCGTCACGACCCGATCAACCCTTTGTTGGGAGGGCCGAGGACCCGCGGCTCACGAATGGTGGTCGACGCCCGGGCGCTTCTCCACCACCTCGTCGATCAGACCGAAGGCCTTCGCCTCTTCCGGCGACATGAACTTGTCGCGCTCCATGGCGGTCTCGATGGTGTCGAGGTCCTGCCCGGTGTGCTTGACGTAGATGTCGTTCAGACGCGAGCGCAGCTTCAGGATTTCCTGGGCCTGGATTTCGATGTCCGAGGCCTGGCCCTGGGCACCGCCAGACGGCTGGTGGATCATGATGCGGCTGTTGGGCAGCGAGAAGCGCTTGCCCGGCGCGCCGGCGGCCAGCAGAAGCGAGCCCATCGAGGCAGCCTGGCCCATGCACACCGTCGACACCTGCGGACGGATGTACTGCATGGTGTCGTAGATGGCGAGCCCGGCCGAGACGTAGCCGCCCGGCGAATTGATGTAGATCGCGATGTCCTTGTTCGGATTTTCCGACTCAAGGAACAGCAGCTGCGAGCAGATCAGGCTGGCGACGGCGTCGTTCACTCCGCCGATCAGGAAGATGATCCGCTCCTTCAGCAGGCGCGAATAGATGTCGTACGCGCGCTCACCCCGGTTGGTCTGTTCGATGACCATCGGGACCAGAGCATTCATCTTCGGCTCGAAGTCGTACATGTGTTCTTCCCTGCCCCCGCAGTTGGCTGAACCGGTGATCGTTGCCGGCACGGAACCACATATAGGAACCTTTGGGGGCGGATGGTAGTCCGCCCCCACTCCTTTTGGGGAGTTAGGCGGCCGCAGACTCGTTGCCGGCCTCGTCCTCGTCCTTCGTCAGCTCTTCGACGCTGACGGTCTTCTCGGTGACCTTGGCCTGATCCAGGATGTGGTCGACGACCTTGTCCTCGAAGATCGGGGCGCGGAGGTTCTCGAGCGCCTGCTGGTTCTGCTTGAAGAACTCGAACACCTGACGCTCCTGACCGGGGAAGCGGCGGGCTTCGTTGATCAGGGCACGGTTCACCTCGTCCTGGGTGACCTGGATGTTGTTGCGGCGGCCGACTTCCGACAGCAGCAGACCCAGGCGGACGCGGCGCTCGGCGATCGAGCGGTACTCGGCCTTCAGCTCGTCCTCGGACTTGTCGGCGTCCTCGCCGGCGGTGCCGTTCTTCAGCTCTTCCTGCAGGCGGGCCCAGATGCCCTCGAACTCGATGTCGACCATGCCGGCCGGCACCTCGAAGGAATGGGCCTCGGCCAGCTTGTCGAGCAGCTGGCGCTTCACGCGCAGGCGCGACAGGCCGTTATACTCGCCCTTGATGCGGTCGCGGATGGCTTCGCGCATCTTTTCCAGGCTCTCCATGCCGAACTCCTTGGCGAGTTCGTCATTGACCTCGGCCGGGACGTTCTTGCGCAGCTCCTTCACGTCGACCTCGAAGACGGTCGCAGCACCCTTCAGGCGCTCATGCGGGTAGTCTTCCGGGAAGGTGACGTTGACGGTGCGGTGCTCGCCGGCCTTGACGCCGACCAGCTGCTCCTCGAAGCCCGGAACGAAGCGGCCGGCACCCAGCTCCAGCGGGTAGTCCTTGCCGTCCATGCCTTCCAGCGCCTCGCCGTCGACCGTGCCGGCGAAGTCGATCACGGCGATGTCGCCGGTCTCGGCAGCGCGGTCCTCGGTGACCGGGGCCTGGGTCGAGTGGGCGGACGCCAGACGGGTGACCGCCTCGTTGACCGCCTCTTCGCTCACCTCGGCGACCGGCTTCTCCAGCTCCAGGCCGGTGAAGTCGCCCGGCTCGACGTCGGGCAGCAGCTCGACCGCCATCTTGTAGGTGAGGTCGCCGCCGTCCTCGTACTTCTCGACCTCGATCTTCGGCTGCAGGGCGACGCGCAGGCCGCGCTCGCTCAGCGCCTGGCGCGAGCTGTCGGAGATGGCGTCTTCCAGCACCTCGGACAGCACGCCGCCGAAATAGCGCTGCTTGATCACGGTGACCGGCACCTTGCCCGGACGGAAGCCCGGCAGCTGGACCGTACGGCGCAGCTCTTCCAGCTTGCCGTTCACCTTCTCTTCGATGTCCTTGGCGGAAATGACGACCTGAAATTCGCGCTTGAGGCCGTCGGTGCTGGTCTCGGTGATGTTCATCGGAACGAAAGCCTATCTCGTTGGTCCGGCCCGGCGGCGCCCGTCCGGGCGGCCCGAATCCGTGTTGTCCATGCGGTCCAAGGTGTTGCCATGGTGCGGGCGAAGGGACTTGAACCCATACGACCGAAGTCACTGGAACCTAAATCCAGCGCGTCTACCAATTCCGCCACGCCCGCGTTCATGGCAAAGGCAGCCGCGACGGGTGCGCAAACACCCGCCGGACCGCCGGCGAAGTCCGGTCTATAGCACAGCGCGGCGGAAGCAAACAGGCAAATTGGACCCGCCCGAGAGAGTGGGGCCCGGTCTTTTCGCGTCAGCCGCCGGCCTTGCCCCCCGCCTTGCTCCCTGCCCTGTCCAGCGATCGCACGGCGGACGAAGTGATGATGCGCCCCTCGCCGGTGTAGGCCTCGTGGTTGGCATCGATCTCGCCCAGCCGGTAACGGTAGTTGATCATCATCCCCAGCGATTGTTTCAGCCCTTTGGCCGACCTGTCGGCCAGCCAGTTCAGCCGTTCCATCCGGGCACCGTTGGTCAGGTGGAAATGCGCGACCGGATCCAGCGCACGGGCGCGGCCATGGCCCTTCGCCTCCTGCACCGTGGTCAGGTAATGGACGCCCAGCCGCATCAGCGGGCCGCGCAGGCGCTTCTGCAACTCCTCGTCCTCCGCCCAGCCGGGACCGGCGAGTGCGCGGGCGAGCAGCGGCGATTCGTCGGTCCCGACACCGCCTTCGGTGGAGGCATCCGCATCGGCCGCCCGGTCAAGTTCGGCCAGCCGCTCGGCGATGCGCTCGGCTTCCGCATTGGTCAGCAGGGCGTCGCCGTCGCGGTCGAGCACACGGTCGAACCAGCGCCGGAACCCAGGAATGGGCGACAGTGTGGCGTAGCAGGTGATGTTGGGAAACTCGGTCGCCAGCCCGTCGACGACCCGCTTGATCAGGAAATTGCCGAAGCTGATGCCGGCCAGCCCGACCTGGGCGTTGGAGATCGAGTAGAAGATGGCGCTGTCGGCGCTCTTGGGATCGCAGACCGGGGCGGTCGGGTCGAGCAGAGCCTGCACATTGTCCGACATGCCCTGGACCAGGGCCACCTCGACGAAGATCAGCGGCTCGTGCGGCATGCGCGGGTGGAAAAAGGCGAAGCAGCGCCGGTCCGAATCGAGCCGGTCCTTCAGGTCCTGCCAGCCGCTGATCTCGTGCACCGCCTCGTATTTGATCAGCTTTTCCAGCAGCGAGGCCGGGCTGTCCCAGGTGATGCGGTGCATCTCCAGGAAGCCGACATCGAACCAGGCGCGCAACAGATTCTTCAGATCGTCTTCCAGCGCCTGAAGCAGCGGTTCGCCGCGCGCCATCTCCATCAGCTCGGCGCGCAGATCGACCAGGAACTTCACCCCTTCCGGCAGGGCGTTGAACTGGGTCAGCAGCCGCAGGCGCGGCGGTTCCAGCGCGCGGCGCAAGGCCCGTTCGGCATGGCCGCGGGCCACCGGATCGGCCGCCGCCTGGAAGGTCGCCATCGCGTCCATCACCGCGTCGCGGTCGACGTCGAAGTCGCGCGCGAGCATCACAAGGAAATTGCGCCGTCCCTGCGGATCGAGCGCCAGATAGGTGCGGCCGAGCTGGGCGGCACGGGCACGGGCGGAAACCTCGCCGCCGCGCGATTCCAGGCAGGCCTCGATCTGCTCCTTCAGGCGCTCGGCGTCCTCCTTGGGCAGATGGGTGCGCGGCGGTGCGCCGACGGCACCGCGGGCCGAGGCTGCGATCTCGCGCCAGCGGGTGCGCAGGTTGTCCAGCGCGCGGTCGAGGAAATTGGGCTGCGCGGCCTGGGATGGCGGCACAGGCTCCAGGATGGTGGTATCGGGTGCGTCGCTCATGACCCGGAGTCTGGTCCTGCCGGCGCTCTGCCGCAAGGGGGCGCGCGGACGCCGTCGTCGGGGGTACCGCCAACGTCGCCTCCAATCCGCCCCCAGCCTGTCCTTGGCCGGGGTTATCCCTGCACCTTCAACGCCTTCAGCACGCCGGGCAGCGCGCCGGCAAGATCGTCGGAGATCAGGCCGGGACCGAGCGCGCGCCCGGCCTCGCCATGCAGCCAGACGGCGGTGCAGGCGGCCTCGAACCCGTCCATCCCCTGCGCCAGCAACCCCAGAACAATGCCGGCCAGCACGTCGCCGGTTCCCGCGGTTGCCAGATCGGGAGGCGCGTTGACGTTGACCACGGCACGTCCGTCCGGAGCGGCGACCACGGTATCGGCGCCCTTCAGCACGACGACCGCGCCGGAGCGCGCGGCGGCGGCGCGCACCCGCGACAGCTTGTCGCCGTCCATGCCCACCGAATCGCCGAACAGCCGGGCGAACTCCCCCTCATGCGGGGTGAGGACACAGCGCTGGTCGAGCCGGTCGAGCAATTCGTCGGCCGACTCGGCGAAGCTGGTCAGGGCGTCGGCATCCAGCACGCAGGCGCGGCGGGCGTCCAGCGCGGCCATCACCGCGGCGCGGGTCTGCGCCCCCCTTCCCGCCCCCGGCCCGACCAGAACCGCATTCCTGCGCGGGTCCTGCAGCAGCCGGGCGAAGGCGCCGGCGTCCTCCAGCGGATCGACGATCACGCTGGCGCAGCCGGCGGCATAGACCGGGAAGGCCTCCGGCGGGCAGGCGATGGTGACAAGCCCAGCCCCGGCGCGGAGAGCGGCAACCGAAGCCAGCCGCGCCGCGCCCGTCATCCGCGCGCCGCCCAGCACCACCGCATGGCCGCGCGCATATTTGTGGCCGTCCAGCGCCGGCCAGGGGAAGCGGTGGCTCCACAGCGACGGCTCGTTGACCGCGGTCTGCGGCGCGATGCTGTCCAGCACCCGATCCGGAATGCCGATGTCGGCGACCACCACCTCGCCGCACAGGGTGCGTCCGGGCAGCAGCACATGGCCGGGCTTGCGGCGAAAGAAGGTGACGGTCAGCGCCGCCTGCGGTGCGGCGCCCAGCACCCGGCCGCTGTCGCCATGCAGGCCGCTCGGCACGTCGACGGCGACGACGGTGCGGCCTTCCATCGCCTCGACAATGGCGCGGGCGACGCCGTCGAGCGGCCGGGTCAGGCCTGCGCCGAACAGCGCATCGATGACCAGGGGGTTGCCCTTCAGGATATAGGGATCGGCCGCCTCGATCGGGCCGGGCCAGCGCTCCGCCGCCACCGCGGCATCGCCGGTCAGGGCCGAGCGGGTGCCGAGCAGCGCCAGACGGACGGGCCAGCCGGCCTCCAGCAGCAACCGGGCGATGACGAAACCGTCGCCGCCGTTGTTGCCGGGGCCGCAGAGCACGGCGGTCGGATGCGGCGCCCAGCGCTCGCACACCGCCCGAACCACGGCGGCGCCGGCAGCCTCCATCAGGGCCGGACCGGGCACGCCGGCGGCAATCGTCAGCTGGTCGGCCCGATACATCTCCGCGACGGACAGAAGCTCATCCATCCCCCACTCTCCCCACCCCTGGCCGACCCTGGCTTGCCTTGCCGTTTCCTCTGCGGGCGAAGATGCGCACGCACGCTCTACCCGTAGGCGATATCTCACCCCCGGGAAAACCCATGCCGACATGCACAAACGTCCGCGACGGCGGTTAAGCCGTGCGGACGTTTATAGAACAGAATTCTTCCAGGACGCGAAGAAGATGATGGGGCGATGGATGGGACTCGAACCCACGACCGCTCGGACCACAACCGAGAGCTCTACCAACTGAGCTACCACCGCCGCCGTCAGCGTTTCCGCCGTCGGGAGCCGCGTTATGCTCCACCGCGGCTGGCCGGTCAAGCGGCTTTTTCACGAAAAGCGAAAAAACTTCTTTCGGAGCGGAGCGGCACCCCTTTCTCCCGTACGATCGGGCCTTTGAACGCCGGTTGGCGCGGAGCGCTTGCGCCAGTTGCACAAATATTGTTCACTCCGCTGAATCCTTCGGCAGCACCCTGCCCCATCGGACGGCATCCGACCGTCTTATGACCAGCGTCGATGCCGCCGGACCGGATCGGCCGAATGTGGCACGCTCCATGCTTACCGTCGTCGCTGTCGGCAGTGCCGTGGACGGTGCCTGCCGGCGTTGGCACCTCGTACACGAGAGACCCATGAAGAAGATCGAAGCCATCATCAAGCCGTTCAAACTCGACGAGGTGAAGGAGGCCCTTCACGAAGTCGGGATCAAGGGGATCACCGTCACCGAAGCCAAGGGCTTCGGCCGCCAGAAGGGCCACACGGAGCTTTACCGCGGCGCGGAATACGTCGTGGACTTCCTGCCGAAGGTGAAGATCGAGGTGGTGATGGAAGACTCCCTGGTGGAACGGGCGATCGAGGCGATCCAGCAGGCCGCGCATACCGGCCGCATCGGCGACGGCAAGATCTTCGTCACGCCCGTGGAGGAAGTTGTCCGCATCCGCACCGGTGAGAAGGGCGCCGACGCGATCTGATCGCGCGACGTCCTGGCCCCCACCGGTCCGACCGGCCTCCCTCCGACCAGCATCCGCCAACATGCGCCGATTTCCCCTCTCCCTCCTGCCGGCTCCTGCCGCACACCTCGCCGAACGGCCGAAGGCCGCCTATGGCGAACGTGCGACTTTTTGGGTTGGCGCGTTGTGCGGGGAAGAAAGGCGTGAGATAACGTCCGCCGCGAGCGCCGCCCTCCGCCGCCAAAGCCCCGTAGGGGCTTCGACAGCGGCTTGACGCAGCGGGATCCAACCCTCTTAAAGCGTGGAAAAAGAGACATGTCCGACATCAGCAAGGTCTTCGACCTGATCAAGGAACACGACGTCAAGTACGTGGACCTGCGCTTCACCGACCCGCGCGGCAAGCTGCACCACACCGCTCAGCACGTCTCCACCATCGACGAGGACGTGTTCGAAGACGGCATCATGTTCGACGGTTCCTCGATCGCCGGCTGGAAGGGCATCGAAGAGTCGGACATGATCCTGAAGCTGGACCCGACGACGGCCGTGATGGATCCGTTCGCCGCCCAGCCGACGCTGAACATCCTCTGCGACGTGTACGATCCGGGCACCGGCGGTTCCTATGCCCGTTGCCCGCGCGGCATCGCCAAGGCCGCCGAGCGCTACACCGCTTCGGCCGGCATCGGCGACACCGTCTTCTTCGGCCCGGAAGCCGAATTCTTCGTGTTCGACGACGTGAAGTACTCCGTCGACATGAACAAGGTGTCGTACGAGTTCGCCTCGGACGAGGGTTCCTACTCGTCGGGCAAGGACTATGAGGACGGCAACCTGGGCCACCGCCCGGGCACCAAGGGCGGCTACTTCCCGGTCGCTCCGGTCGACAGCTGCAACGACCTGCGCGCCGAGATGCTGAGCGTCCTGGCCGAGATGGGCGTTCCGGTCGAGAAGCACCACCATGAGGTGGCTGCCGCCCAGCACGAGCTGGGCATCAAGTTCGACACGCTGGTCCGCACCGGCGACAACATGCAGTACTACAAGTACGTGGTGCACAACGTCGCCCACGCCTACGGCAAGTCGGCCACCTTCATGCCGAAGCCGGTGTTCGGCGACAACGGTTCGGGCATGCACTGCCACCAGTCGATCTGGAAGGACGGCCAGCCGCTGTTCGCCGGCAACCAGTACGCCGACCTGTCGGAGCTGGCGCTGTACTACATCGGCGGCATCATCAAGCACGCCAAGTCGCTGAACGCCTTCACCAACCCGTCGACCAACAGCTACAAGCGCCTGGTCCCGGGCTATGAGGCCCCGGTCCTGCTGGCCTACTCGGCCCGCAACCGTTCGGCGTCCTGCCGCATCCCGTACGTCGCCTCGCCGAAGGGCAAGCGCGTCGAGGTCCGCTTCCCGGATCCGTCGGCCAACCCGTACCTGGCCTTCGCCGCCATGCTGATGGCCGGCCTGGACGGCATCCAGAACAAGATCCACCCCGGCGACGCGATGGACAAGAACCTGTACGACCTGCCGCCGGACGAGCTGGCCAAGGTTCCGACGGTTTGCGGCTCGCTGCGCGAGGCGCTCACCGCGCTGCGCGAGGACAACGAGTACCTGCGCAAGGGCGATGTCTTCTCGGCCGACATGATCGACGGCTACATCGATCTCCGCACGGAAGAGATGATGGCCTTCGAGACCATGCCGCACCCGATCGAATACAAAATGTACTACTCGGTCTGATGTTGCCTCGCGGCGTCCGGCAACGGGCGCCGCGGCCGGTTACGCATCATTCCAAAGCCGCTCCCGGTCCGTGCCGGGGGCGGTTTTCTTTTTTGGCCTGTTCGGTCCAAGCGCCGACATCCGGCACGCATCCCTTGCGCTCCGCGCAGTCCGCCTTCGCGCAGTTGCAGGCGGGGAACTGGCAGCCGTCGCCGTTCAGGTCGGTTGCCCGCACCGCAAGGTCATAGCGCACGCCGCGCATGATGGCCGGCCCGGCGGTGCTGTAGCGTTCGTAATGCTCCACGACATGGCGAACGCGGGTGAGCAATTCGCGCCGTTGATCGTGTCCCGGATCCATGCTTACGCCCCCAATCGCCATGATTGCCGACATCTACAGGGACGCTGGAAAGCCCTCCCCTGTTCCGCCATCCAAGCGCAGTACGGCGCATGGACGAGGATAGAGGGCAGGAATGATGCAGCGGTCCGGCTGTTTCCACTGCAGTGATCAAGTTGGCTGACCAAGACAGGAGAGCATGATGGACCGCGATAAGCTGCGCCGCGTCGCAAAGGCGCTGGGCGACGTCCGCCTTTACGAAAAGCATCACACCGGCGAACTGATCACCATGCGACTGCGCGACTCCCTGGCCGACAACCCCGGCTATGACGAGGAAGAAGTGGACAAGAAGCTGCTGGAACTGGCGCGGGTGGCGCTGGAGGCGGCGGAATAGCGGGGCCGGGGGGTGACGATGCTGCCGATGGCCTGTTGGTGGGGATGAACCGAGCCAACGAAGGGAGCAAGCCGTCATGGCCGATGAGAAGACCTCCGATATGCCGCAGACTGACCGGTCCGCCAGCGACCGTCCGGCGACCAAGCCGATCCCGGTGACGCCGGCGGTCGAACCGATGAGCGACAAGGACGAAGCGCCGCCGGGCACGCCGGGGACTGGCGAAAACATCGATCCGAAGACCGGCGAGACCTATGTTCAGGGCATCGGCGGGGCGTAAGCGCCCCGACCGCCTCATTCCAAACGAAAAGGGCCGGCTCCTGGTAGGAGCCGGCCCTTCCGCTGTCAAGCTGTCAAGCCACCCGCGTCACGCCACGAAGGGCGGAACAGCGCTGAAATTGGCGGCCTTTTCGACGACCTGACCGACGCGCAGCAGCGTCTCCTCGTCGAACGGGCGGCCGATCAGTTGGAGGCCGAGCGGCAGGCCGTCGGCACCGAGACCAGCCGGGACCGACATCGCCGGCAGGCCGGCGAGGTTGATCGGAACGGTGAAGACGTCGTTCAGGTACATCTGCACCGGATCGTCCATCTTCTCGCCGATGGCGAACGGCGTGCTGGGGGCGGTCGGCGTCAGGATGACGTCGCAGCTCTTGAACGCCTCGTCGAAGTCCCACTTGATGCGCGTGCGCACCTGACGGGCCTTGTTGTAGTAGGCGTCGTAATAGCCGGCCGACAGCACGTAGGTGCCGATCAGGATGCGGCGCTGCACTTCCTTGCCGAAACCGGCGCCGCGGGTGTTCTCGTACATCTCCTTGAGGTTGCCGCCCTCGACCCGCAGGCCGTAGCGCACGCCGTCATAGCGCGCGAGGTTGGACGACGCCTCGGCCGGCGCGATGATGTAGTAGGCGGCCAGCGCGTATTTGGTATGCGGCAGGCTGACCTCGACCGGCTCGGCACCGGCCTCCTTCAGCCAGGCGATGCCCTGCTCCCACAGCGCGGCGATCTCAGCCGACAGACCCTCGACCCGGTATTCCTTGGGAATGCCGACGCGCAGGCCGCGGATGTCGCCGGTCAGGGCGGCGCGGAAATCCGGCACCGGCATATCGACGGAAGTGGAATCCTTCGGATCGAACCCGCACATGGAGCGCAGCATGATCGCCGCATCCTCGACCGTGCGGGTCATCGGCCCGGCTTGATCCAGCGAGGAGGCGTAGGCGACGATGCCCCAGCGCGAGCAGCGGCCGTATGTCGGCTTGATGCCGACGGTGCCGGTGTAGCCGGCCGGCTGGCGGATCGAGCCGCCGGTGTCGGTGCCGGTGGCGCCCAGTGCGGCACGCGCGGCGATCACCGCGGCGGAGCCGCCCGACGACCCGCCGGCGACGATCTTCCTCTCCCAGGCACCCGGCGCGCCGGGGCTCCACGGGCTGACCGTCTCGCCCTGATGGGCGGTGATGGTGGCGGAGCCCATGGCGAACTCGTCCAGGTTCACCTTGCCCAGCATGACGGCGCCGTCGCGCCACAGCTGGGAGGTCACCGTGGACTCATACTCCGGCTTGAAGCCGTCCAGGATGTGGCTGCCGGCGGTGGTGGCCACACCCTTGGTGCAGAACAGGTCCTTCACCGCAATGGGCAGGCCGTCCATCGGACCGGCGGTGCCCTGCGCCCGGCGCTCGTCGCTGGCCTTGGCCATCGACAGGGCGGCATCGGGCGTCTCGGTGATGAAGATGTTGAAGGGGCGCACGGCCTCGACCGCGCGCACATGCGCCTCGGTCAGCTCGACCGCGGTGAACTCCTTCTTGGCGAGGCCATCCAGGGCCCCGGCCATCGTCAGATGCGTGAGCGCCGTCATCACTCGACCACCTTGGGCACGACAAAGAAGCCTTCGGCCGTTTCCGGACCGTTCGACAGGACCTGCGCGGCATAGCCGCCGTCGGTGACCTCGTCCTTGCGGCGGCGCAGCTTTTGCGCAGCGACGCTGGTCATCGGCGGCACGTCCTTCGTGTCGACCTCGTTGAGCTGTTCCACGAAGGTCAGAATCTGGCTCAGTTCCCCAGCCAGGGATTCCAGTTCCTCGTCCGGCACCTTGATGCGGGCCAGATGCGCGATCTTGGCCACCGTGGCCTTGTCGAGCGACATGCCTCTACTCTCTTCCAAAACATTGGAAATCGGCCGCGAAGCTAGCACCCGCCGGCTTCATCCGCAACGATTGCGGCCATTCCGCCGCTCAGAAGGCGCCGGCATCGCCTTTCGCAAGCCCGGCAGCCAGCGCCAGCGGGCATCCGCAGGACGGGCATTGGGTGCGCTGCAACGCCTCCACCACCCGCGCGTCGGGGAGAAGGACGCCAAGTGTCTTCTCCACCGCGGCGATCTGGCGCTTGTGGTCGGTGCTGGCGCCGCAGGCGGCATCCAGCATCGCGCCATAATCGGAACTGGACTGCGCGGTGATCGCCTTGGCCCCACCGGCGGCAAACAGCCCGGCACCGCCGGCGACAAGTCCGGCCAGCACCGCACGCCGGCTCGCATCCGCGCCCAATTTGCTCATCCGTCCGCTCCGTCGATGGTTCGGGCCACGCAGCAGCCGCGCACGAGGCAGCCGCGTCCACAGGCGACCGACTATACGCCTCATGTCCCGCCCCGCCAGCGGCCCTATCATTAAATATTCGGAAGGTCAGGCGGCAATGGGAACGACCGAACGCCAGGTGGCGTGATCCATGCGCAGTTTGAACAGCGCGATCGGCTGGCCCCAGGGGGTCACCCGCGTTTCCAGCGCGACGGGCGCCATGCCCAGCTTGGCATAGAGCAGCAGAGCCGGAGTGTTGGTGTTGAAGCAGTAGAGCGTCAGTTCGGGCAGGTGGTGATGGTCGAAGGCACGGTCGATCATGGTGCGCACCAGATATTCGGCGATGCCGCGCC
Organism: Azospirillum sp. TSH64; assembly: GCF_003116035.1. Taxonomy (GTDB): domain Bacteria; phylum Pseudomonadota; class Alphaproteobacteria; order Azospirillales; family Azospirillaceae; genus Azospirillum. The sequence continues at coordinate 5,242,670 of NZ_LGQW01000015.1, read as the reverse complement.
GGCGCAGGGCCGGATCGACGCTGAGATTGCCGATGCTGGCGGTGCGGCCATCCTCGAAGGTGGCATAATTGGCATAGCCGACCACACGCTCCCGTCCGTTCTCCGCCAGGGTGATGACGGTGGGGTCGCGGCGCATGCCCAGCGTCGCCCGGACCTGATCCGGGGTCAGCGGCCACACCGCCCGCGGGAACAGGAAATACAGCTCTTCGGCCGTGCGGGGAAAGCCGCAGATCGTCGGGATGTCGGCGTCGGCAAGCGGCCGGTGCGACAGGAGGGCTTGGGGGAAGGCGCTGCTCATACTTAGAAGAGTAAGTATCTTTGAGATCAACTCAAGCAATCTTGCGGTGACAAGGCTGCGGCCCTATGGTCGGGCGATGATCCACACCCTCTCCGAACTCGCAGCCCGGCTGGGCAAAAACCAACGATTGCTCGGCCTTGACGTCGGCACCAAGACCGTCGGGCTGGCGGTGGCCGACCCTGGACTGATCGTCGCATCCCCGATCGGCACGCTGAAGCGCACCAAATTCACCCAGGACGCACGCGAGCTGGGCAAGACCATCCGCGACTACAGCATCGGCGGGCTGGTGGTCGGATTGCCGCTGAACATGGACGGGACGGAGGGGCCGCGTGCCGAGTCGGTGCGCGCCTTCGCCAACAATCTGCTGGAGCGCTCCGACCTGTTGGGCTGGGAGGCGGAGATCGCCTTCTGGGACGAGCGGCTGTCGACCTCCGCCGTCGAGCGCTTCATGATCGGTGAGGCCGACATGACACGGAAGCGCCGCGACGAGGTGGTCGACAAGATGGCCGCCGCCTACATCCTCCAGGGCGCGCTCGACATGCTGGCCAACCAGCGCCGCCTCGCCGCCGAAGCGGACGAAGACGAGCGGGACGACGAAGACCACGACGCCCGCGACTGACCGCGGCCCCGGCGGCGGTTCGGTCAGGCCTGGCGTTCGGGCTGAAGCAGAGCGGCACGGCGCAGCAGCTTGGACGGGTCGACCCCCTGCACCAGCAGCAGGGCGCTTGACTTGACGAGAGCGGCCGGCGTGCCGGGGGTCAGCGCCAGCGCGCGACAGTAACAGCCCTCCGCCAGATCGGCGTGGCCAGCAGCGGCCAGCGTCTCTGCCGCCGCCAGCAGGCCGTCCATTGCCATGGCGAGATCGCCGTCGAGGTTCAGCGCCCCGGCGAAGGCCTGCACCGCACCCGGCAGATCGCCCTGGCTTTCCAGCACCAGCCCATAGGTGGCCCACCAGACGGCGACGCCGGGGCGTGCGGTGATGGCTTGGGCGATCAGTTCCTGCGCCTCGGCCCAGCGGCCGGCCTGCGCGGCGATCAGGCCCTGGCGATAGATGCTTTCGGCCTGATCCGGCGTCATCGGTCCGACTTCCCTCTTTAAGACTCGCTGCGGCCGAGCTGGTCCATCAGCTCGCGCCATTCGCGCTTGGACAGGCCGCTGGCCTCCTGGCTCACCGGCTCGCCGGCCAGCAAGCGCTTCACCACGTCCAGGCCGGTGCGCGACAGATGGGCGCCGCCCATGCGGTATTCGGTGAAGGAGTCGAAGACCGCCGGAACCCAGCGCTTCACCACGTCCAGCATCGCGTCGGCATAGACGCGAATCTCATACTGGGCATGCGCATCGGCACGCAGCGACAGGAAGTGCAGAAGGTTGTGGAGATCGACCTTCCAGTACCACTGCGTGTAATAGTTCAGCGACAGGTTCATCCGCGCCAGTTCGCGCGCCAGCCCCTGGCGGTTGGGATCGATGACCGAACCGTCCTCACGGTGGTTCAGCATCTCCTCATAGTGGCCGTAGGCGCGTTCGGAATCCTCGCGCAGCAGCCGCATCACGTTGGCGGCCTCCTCGCCCTCCAGCACGTCGCCGCGGCCCTGGCGGTTGACCACGGCCTGGGCGCCCAGCTGTTCCGGCGCCGGCACGTAGAACTCGCGGTCGAGGATGGAATAGCGCGCCGAATATTCGTTCACGTTCGCGGTGCGGTGGCGAATCCACTGGCGGGCGACGAAGATCGGCAGCTTCACATGGAACTTGATCTCGCACATCTCGAACGGGGTCGAGTGGCGATGGCGCATCAGATACTTGATGAGGCCGGAATCCTCGCTGACCTTCTTGGTGCCCTTGCCATAGGACACGCGCGCCGCCTGCACGACCGCGGCATCGTCGCCCATATAGTCGATGACGCGGACGAAGCCGTGGTCCAGCACCTCCAGCGGCTGATAGAGGATGTCCTCCAGGGCCGGGACGGTGGCGCGGCGGGTGGTGGCGGTGACGGCGCGCAGGCGATCGATTTCGTCGCGCTGCTCGGGCGTGATCGGCATGGTGACTCCGGGGTTACGAAGCCGGCAGTCTTACCAGACAGCGCGCGGCACGGGAACGGGACAATCCGTCCTCATGCGGGGGAAGCTCTGCGGAGGTGTTCGATAACTACGCATTTGGCGATCACGTCACACAAGCCCTTCCCTTGCCGGGCGGGAGTGCCTATATTCGCGACGTCGGTTCGCCGACTATGGCGATAAACGCCTTGTGGAATAAGCGTTGTGGACCCGGGGGCGGTACCCGGCGCCTCCACCAACCATACACCGGACTCGTTGACCGGGGTCGTTGGGGGCGAAACAGGATCGACACGCGTAGTAAAGGCATGGTTTTCGCTCGGCATGGTTCCGCCGTTATCGGGCCGTTGCAATAGTTGCCAACGACAACGTTGCTCAGGCTCGCCTCGCTGCCTAACGGCGGCTGGTAGCCTAAACCTAATCCCCGAGGGTTAGCGCCTAAGGGTGGGGCCGTGGGCCGCCTAGCAACAGAAGGCCCACACCTCTCTTCCCAGCGTTTCGTGCCGGCCCTTGGCCAAGGCGGGACGCAAGACCGATCGCGTTACCAGGGACCCGCCCAAGCATGCCGAAAGAGCAGCTCCGCTATGACCGGATGGTCGAAACCGCGTTGCGAGGCGTTGTCCGCGACGCGCTGACCGAGGTTGCCGAGCGCGGCTTGCCGGGCAATCACCATTTCTACCTGACTTTCCGCACTGGCTTCCCCGGTGTCGAGATTCCGGATTACCTGTCCTCTCAGTATCCGAACGAGATGACCATCGTCCTCCAGTTCCAATATTACGGGCTGGACGTGACGGACGATCATTTCGAGGTCACGCTGAGCTTCAACAACGTGCATGAGCGGCTGGTGATTCCGTTCGCCGCCATCACCACCTTCGCCGACCCGTCGGTGAACTTCGCCCTCCAGTTCCAGCCGCTGGCCGCCGCCGAATCGGCGGAGGTCGCGACCATGCCGCCCCGCGCCGCCGCCGAGCGTGCGGAAGAGAAGGCAGAGGAAAGCGCTCCGGCCGAAGAGCCGAAGCGTGGCGAGGTCGTGGCCCTGGACGCTTTCCGTAAGAAGTAACTTTCCGAACAGATGCCCGCCCAGCCGCCCAGTGAGTATGTCGCGACACTCTGCGAGATGCTGGCGCCGCTGGGCGACGTGCGTGTGCGCCGCATGTTCGGCGGCTATGGCCTGTCCATCGACGGACTGACCTTCGCGCTGATCGCCGACGAAATTCTCTATTTCAAGGCGGATGACGTGAACCGAGCGTCCTTCACGGAGCTGGGCCTGGAGCCCTTCCGGCCGATGCCGGACAAACCCACCACCCTGTCCTACTACCCACCTCCCGATTCGGCGTTCGACGACCGCGATGAACTGCTGCCCTGGGCCCGGTCGGGGTTCGAGGCGGCGCTGCGGGCCGCGGCGAAGAAAGCCGCAAAGGCGAAGCGGACATAAAGCGCCCTCTCCCGCGTCGGGAGAGGGCGTATTCTCCTCAGATATTCTCGGCCATGTGGACCGTCGCGTTGCTCGCCTGGGCACCGGTGGTGCGCTGGCGCATCTGGCGGGCGAAACGCAGGGGGTTGGGAATGAGGTTCAGCATCGAGCCGAGCTTGCCGACCGACGAGGTCGCCTTGCCCACCGCCATCACGTCGGCCAGACGGCGGTCGATGAAGGCGCGGGTCTCGGCATGGTCGTCCGACTTGTCGTCCAGCCAGTAGAAGGTGGAGGAGCTGACCACCGCCGACAGCAGCGCCCGCTTGGTGTAGTGGTTGTAGTCGGTCGAACTGTCGCCGGCCGCGAACCACATGGCATCGACTGTGCGGTAGAGCAGCCGCAGGCCAAGCGCCACATTCTGCGGCATGGCCAGATAGGACAGCTGCCGGCGCTTGGCCTCGCGGTACGGTTCCAGCACTTCGAAATAGGTGCGGACGGCCAGCGAGATGCGCTCGCGCACCTTCATCTCGGCCAGCGGCTGGGCCTCCAGCCGGTCGAGCATCTGGCGGTCGGCCCAGTCAGCGAAATGCTCCACCGCATCGGTGACGCCGCCGGGGAAGGCGCGCAGCAGCGCCGACGGCTCATGCCCCGCCATCTGGGTGCCGTCACGCAGGGACTGCAGGCTCCAGCCGTCGAAAACGACGTTGGGCAGGCTCGCCACCAGGATCTCGTCGCGAAGCGTGTCGATGCTCATAGCCAACTCTCCCTGCGCCGGCCCTCAGGTCCGGGACGGCGCGTCGGTGTCACGAGTCGCCGCGGCCAGCGCGGCGTTGAGGTGATGCATCTCCTCGGTGCAGACCAGGAGCTGCAGATCGTCCATGCGATCAAGATAGAGCACGCCGTCGAGGTGGTCGACCTCGTGCTGGACGACGCGGGCATGGAACCCCGACGCCTCCCGCTCGATCCGGGCGCCGTCCAGCCCATAACCGCGGTAGCGGATGCGCTTGTAGCGTGGCACCAGCCCGCGCAGGCCCGGAATCGACAGGCAGCCTTCCCACCCAAGAACCTTTTCGTCGGTCAGCGGCTCGATCACCGGATTGACCAGGACGGTGTTTGCCACCTCCTCCCCCTCGCCGCGGTCGACGGGGACGCGGAACACGATGATCCGGCGCGGCTCGGAGATCTGCGGAGCGGCAAGGCCGACTCCGGGCGCGTCCAGCATGGTGGCGATCATGTCGGCCGCCAGCCGGGCGACTGCCGGATCGGTCGGGTCGGCGATGGGCTCCGCGATCTTGCGGAGTAAGGGATTGCCCATCCGGGCGATTGGAAGCACTGGCATGTCTCTATATCTGGAGTGTGGGCACCGCCGGGGCAACCGTTTCCTGTGGGTCCCAACCGGGCTTATGGCCGGGCTCATGCTGGTGAACCGAAGACTCCCCTTCACAAAGGCGTTGGGTCGTGCTACACACTGCGCCCACACAAGGGGTGCGCCCGCCGCGCATGCCTATTTGTTGCCTTGGCGCAACATGCTTCACTTGGAAGGGTGACGGTTAACGTGCAAGTTCTGGTCCGAGATAACAACGTCGATCAGGCCCTCCGCGCGCTCAAGAAGAAGATGCAGCGCGAGGGCATTTTCCGTGAAATGAAGCTCCGCCGTAACTACGAGAAGCCCTCGGAGAAGCGTGCGCGTGAGAAGGCTGAAGCGGTGCGTCGCACCCGCAAGCTGCTCCGCAAGCGGATGGAACGCGAGGGCTACTAATCGTCGGTCGCGCTTAGCGACTGCGAAGGGCGCGTGTGATGCGCGCCCAAGACCCCTTGTGTCTTGCACCCGACCGTCCCGCGAATCTCGCGTGGGCGGTTTTGGTGTATCTGCGCCATTTTTCTTGGTCCGACTGTGCGTCGGCCAAGCGTATTGAATGGTCAGCGAGCTGGACCGCCCCCCTTCGGCCCGCTGCATCCAGCCTTGGAAAGGCCCGATCATGAGCGCTTCCAACCTCACCGCCCGTCATTCGGTCCCGGCGCTGCGCGCCCGCAAGGGGGGCGAGCCCATTGTCTGCCTGACCGCCTACACCGCCCCGGTCGCCCGGCTGCTCGACCCGCATGTCGACATCCTGCTGGTCGGCGATTCGCTGGGCATGGTGGTCTATGGGCTGGACAGCACGCTTCCGGTAACGCTGGACATGATGATCGCCCATGGCGCCGCCGTGGTGCGCGCGTCGGAGCGCGCGTGCGTCGTCGTCGACCTGCCCTTCGGCAGCTATCAGGAAAGCAAGGAGGCGGCCTTCCGCGCCTCCGCCCGCGTGATGGCGGAGACCGGCGCCCAGGCGGTCAAGCTGGAAGGCGGCATCGAGATGGCCGAGACGGTCGCCTTCCTGACCGCCCGCGGCATCCCGGTGATGGGGCATGTCGGTCTGACGCCGCAATCCGTAAACACGCTGGGCGGCTACAAGGCGGTCGGCCGCGACGCCGAGGCGGCGGAGCGGATCGCCGACGACGCCCGCGCCATCGCCGAGGCCGGCGCCTTCACCCTGGTGATCGAAGGCACAATGGAGCCGCTGGCCCGCCGCATAACCGAAGAGGTGGCGATCCCCACCATCGGCATCGGCGGCTCGCCGGCCTGCGACGGTCAGGTCCTGGTCACCGACGACATGCTGGGGCTGTTCGGCGCCTTCCAGCCGAAATTCGTCAAGCGCTACGCCAATCTGGGCGAGACGGTCGGCGAAGCCGCCGCGACCTACGCCGCCGAGGTGCGGGCCCGTTCCTTCCCCGGACCGGAGCATTGCTTCGGGATGAAGAAGGCGGCAGCGGTGTAACGCCCTCTTCCACACTTTCGTTCTTTCTACGTTCCAGGCGATCCGGTACAGTCCGGCCGTCATGGATGCATCCCCCCCTGCCTTGATCCCGCCCAACGTCGCCGCGTGGTTCCGGTCGCGCGGCTGGGCACCCCACCCGCATCAGGTCGCGATGGTGGAGGCAGCGGAACGGGGCGAAAGCGCGCTGCTGATCGCACCGACCGGCGGCGGCAAGACGCTGGCCGGTTTCCTGCCCTCGCTGATCGAACTGGCGGAACGGCCGCGCGAGGGGCTGCACACCCTCTACATCTCGCCGCTGAAGGCGCTGGCGGTCGACATCCAGCGCAATCTGGAACAGCCGATCGCCGAGATGCGGCTGCCGATCCGGGCGGAGAACCGCACCGGCGATACGCCGGAGGCCAAGCGCCGGCGCCAGCGCACCCATCCGCCGCACATGCTGATGACGACGCCGGAAAGCCTGGCGCTGCTGCTGTCCTACACCGACGCCGACAAGCTTTTCCGCACTCTGCGCTGCGTCATCGTCGACGAGCTGCATGCGCTGGCAGGATCCAAGCGCGGCGACCTGCTGGCGCTCGGGCTGGCCCGGCTGTCGCGGCTCGCCCCCGCCGCCCGCCGCGTCGGGCTGTCCGCCACGGTGTCTGAACCGGAACGGCTGCTGGCCTGGCTGTCGCGCCGCGGCCGGCATGATGGAAGCGACTCCGACGACGTGCGCCTCGTGCTGGGCCGCAGCGGCGCCCAGGCGGAGGTCGAGATCCTGACCTCGCAGGAACGGGTGCCGTGGGCCGGCCACATGGCGATGCATGCCATGAAGGAAATCTACGAGCGCGTCCGCCGCCAGCGCACCACCCTGCTGTTCGTCAACACCCGCGCCCAGGCCGAGCTGGTGTTCCAGGCGCTGTGGCGGGTCAACGACGACAATCTGCCCATCGCGCTCCACCACGGCTCGCTGGCGGTGGAGCAGCGCCGCAAGGTCGAGGGCGCCATGGCGCGCGGTGAGCTGCGGGCGGTGGTCGCCACCTCCTCGCTCGATCTCGGCATCGATTGGGCGGCGGTCGATCTCGTGGTGCAGATCGGCGCGCCGAAGGGGTCGAGCCGGCTGGTCCAGCGCATCGGCCGCGCCAACCACCGGCTGGACGAGCCGAGCCGCGCCCTGCTGGTCCCCGCCAACCGCTTCGAGGTGCTGGAATGCCGCGCCGCGCTGGAGGCGGTGCACGACCTCACGCTGGACGGCGAGGCGCCGCGGCCGGGCGGGCTCGACGTACTGTCCCAGCATCTGCTCGGCATGGCCTGCGCCGCCCCCTTCCTGCCCGACGAGCTGTATGAGGAGGTGGTCTCCGCCGCCCCCTATGCCGCAATGACGCGCGACGAGTTCGACGACGTGCTGGATTTCGTCACCACCGGCGGTTACGCGCTCGGCGCCTATGACCGGTTCCAGCGTTTGAAGCTGCGCGAGGACGGCCGGATGGCGGTGGCCGGCCCGGCGGTGGCGCGCCAGTACCGCATGAATGTCGGCACCATCACCCAGGAGGCGCTGCTGCGCGTCCGCCTGAACCGCGGCCCGGTGCTGGGCGAGGTGGAGGAGTATTTCATTCAGGGCCTGACGCCCGGCGACACCTTCCTGTTCGCCGGACAGCTGTTGAAATTCCTCGGCGTGCGCGAGATGGAGGCGCAGGTCGCCAAGGGCGGCACCGGTGATCCGAAGGTTCCCGCCTATGCCGGCGGGCGGCTGCCGCTGTCCACCCATCTGGCCGAGCGCGTGCGCGCCATGCTGGCCGATCCGCGCCAGTGGGACGGTCTGCCGGAGGATGTGCAGGAATGGCTGCGGCTTCAGCGTTACCGCTCGGTCCTGCCCAACCGCGACGGGCTGCTGGTCGAAACCTTCCCCAAGGCCGGAAAGCAGTTCCTCGTCGCCTACGCCTTCGAGGGGCGCAATGCCCACCAGACGCTGGGCATGCTGCTGACCCGGCGGATGGAAAGGGTCGGGCTGGGGCCGCTGGGCTTCGTCGCCACCGACTATGTGCTGGCGGTGTGGTCGCTGCGCTCGCCCACGGACATGGACGCGCTGTTCGACCAGGACATGCTGGGCGACGATCTGGAAGCCTGGATGGACGAATCGTCGATGCTGCGGCGGACCTTCCGCAATGTGGCGCTGATCGCCGGAGTGATCGACCGTCGCCATCCGGGACAGGAGAAGACCGGGCGGCAGGTCACCTTCTCCTCCGACCTGATCTATGACGTGCTGCGCAAGCACGACCCCGGCCATGTGCTGCTGCGGGCGACGCGGGCCGATGCGGCCGGCGGGCTGACCGACATCCGCCGCCTGTCCGATTTCCTGGCGCGGGTGCGCGGGCGTATCACCCACAAGAACCTCGACCGCATCTCTCCCCTGGCGGTGCCGGTGATCCTGGAGATCGGCCGCGAGCGGGTGGACGGCAGCGCCACCGATGAGCTGCTCGCCGCCGCCGAGGCCGAACTGCTGGCCGAGGCGATGCCGGAACTGGCTCCGCCGCGGCCTGCGAAATTGGAAACGTGGCGCCCGCAGCAGGGACGGTTGTCGTTGTGACGCCGCCCCATGCCGACCGCAGGTTACTTGCGCAGTTCCGGCTCCACGCCCGGTTCGCCGCTGAACTCGACAAGAATGGTCTCGTCGCGGACGATGAACTGGCAGGCCAGACGGTAGGGCGGCGGACGATGGGCGTTCTCGGCCGCCTCCAACAGGTCCCGGTTCAGCTTGCCGTTGACGGACAGGGTAACTTTCTCCTTTTCGGTCAGATCGATGGCCATCGGAGTCTTCCCGTCGAGATAGGTCACCTTGACGAGGCAGGATCCGCACTCGCCGTCCTGGCACTGGAACGGGATCGGGATGTCGTGCTTCTTCGCCAGCGCCAGCAGAGTGCCGGTGTCGCCGGCGACCGCGTAGACGGTCATGTCCTTGGGCAGCGTCAGGCCGGTGAACGTCACTGTGGCCATGGGTATCCTCCGGGTATGGTTGTGATCCGCCATGCCTCCACGGCGGCGGCCCGTCCGGCTGCAAACATCATGCCCACAACTTTTCCATGGATATTGGCCGATTCCGATGATCGCCGGTAAACGAATGTTGTCAGCTTCCCCCCAAACTCTTGGCTCCGGCTGTCAGGGCGATGACAGCCGCGCCGCACTGACCTTCCTCGGCGCCGAACTGCTGGCCGATCCGTCTGGCGCGCTGCTGTGGCCGGCGGAGGGCATTCTCGCCGTCGCCGACCTGCATCTGGAAAAGGGATCCGCCTTTGCCGCGCGCGGACGGATGCTGCCGCCCTACGACACGCGGGCGACGCTGAACCGGCTGGCCGGGCTGATCGCGACTGCGCGGCCGGCGCGCGTGCTGTGCCTGGGCGACAGCTTTCACGACCGCAGGGCCGCGGAGCGGATGGACGCGGCGGACGTTGCACGGCTGCGCGCCCTGACCGATTCCGTCGCCGACTGGGTGTGGATCACCGGCAACCACGATCCCGAACCGCCGCAGGGCTTCGGCGGCCGGGTGGTGGAAGAGCTGTCCATCGGCCCGCTGACCTTCCGGCACGAGGCCGAGCCGGGCGCCGTCGGCGAGTTGTCGGGCCACCTGCATCCGGCCGCCGCGGTGGCGCTCGCCGGGCGGCGGGTGCGCGAGCGCTGCTTCGCCCATGACGGGGCCAAGCTGATCCTGCCGGCCTTCGGCAGCTTCACCGGCGGGCTGAACGTGCTGGACGCCGCCTTTGACGGGCTGCTGGCGCCGGGGTTCGAGGTACTGATGACGGCGCGCGGCCGGGTCTACCGCTTCCCCTGCGCCCGTTTGTCGCCGGACCGCGCGCGCTGACTCGGCCGAATGCTCTGGCCGAAGCGTGAGCGCAGCCTATATCGGGTGGTCCGGAGACATCCAACCGAGCGCTGTGCATGTCCGCCTCTCCCATCATCGTCTGGTTCCGCAACGACCTGCGCCTTGCCGACAACCCGGCGCTGACCGCCGCCGCCCAGGCTTCCACCGAGCGCGGCGCGCCGGTCATCCCGCTCTACATCCTGGAAGAGGAGACCGGCGACCCCTGGCCGCTGGGCGGAGCACAGCGCTGGTGGCTGCACGGCAGCCTGGAACGGCTCGCCACCTGCTGCGCCCGCCACGGCTCGCCGCTGGTGCTGCGCCGGGGCGAGCCGGGGGCGGTGCTGGAAACGCTGATCGCGGAAACCGGGGCGGAGTGCGTGCTATGGAACCGCCGCTACGCCCCCGCCCAGACCGCCCGCGATGCGGCGATCAAGGAGCGGCTGAAGGCACGCTGTGTCGATGCCCGCAGCTTCAACGCCGGACTGCTGGCCGAACCCTGGACCGTCAAGAACAAGAGCGGCGGCCCGTTCAAGGTCTTCACCCCCTTCTGGCGCCACCTGTCGGCCACGCTCGACCCACCGCTGCCGACCCGCGCGCCCACCGCGCTGACAGCGCCGAAATCCGCACCGGCCAGCGACGCGCTCGAAAGCTGGGCCCTGTTGCCGGCCAAGCCCGATTGGGCCGCCGGCCTGCGCAAGCGCTGGGTGCCGGGGGAGACGGCCGCGCGGTCGCGGCTGGCCGATTTCCTCGACGGGCCGGTCGGGGTGTATGGGACGGAGCGTGATCGGCCGGACCATCCCGGCACCTCGGCCCTGTCGCCCTATCTGGCCTTCGGGGAGATCGGGCCGCGGCAGGTCTGGCACGCCGCCCGCCATGCCGCCGACGCCCGGCCGGAGCTGGCGCCCGGAGTCGAAGTCTTCCTGCGCGAAATCGGCTGGCGCGAATTCCAGCATCATCTGCTTCACCATGCGCCGGAGCTTCCCGACAGCCCGCTCGACCGCCGCTTCGCCGACTTCCCCTGGCGCGAGGACGCTGCCGGCCTGCGGGCCTGGCAGCGCGGGCGTACCGGCTATCCCATCGTCGATGCCGGCATGCGCCAGCTGTGGGAGACCGGCTGGATGCACAACCGGGTGCGTATGATCGTCGCCTCTTTCCTGATCAAGGACCTGCTGCTGCCCTGGCAGGAGGGCGAGCGCTGGTTCTGGGACACGCTGGTCGACGGCGACCTGGCCCAGAATGCCGGCAACTGGCAGTGGGTGGCCGGCTGCGGCACCGATGCCTCTCCCTTCTTCCGCGTCTTCAATCCGGTCCTGCAGGGCGAGAAGTTCGACCCCCAGGGCGATTACGTCCGCCGCTATGTGCCAGAACTCGACCGGCTGCCGCCGCGCTGGATCCATCAGCCCTGGGCGGCACCGACCGAGGTCCTGCGGCAGGCCGGCGTCAAGCTGGGCGACGATTACCCGCACCCGATCCTCGACCATGCCATTGCGCGCGACCGGGCGCTGGCCCTCTACAACGAGCGCAAGGGCAAGGCGGAGACGGAGGACTGACGGGCAATCTTCATCGAACGGTCACCGGCACGCCCGCAAACGGTCACGCCGGCCCGTTATCGTGCCAACAGCGGCCCGGTGCGGCCGCCCTGCCCGTCCCAAATGGGCCAGCGAGAAGGACGTCGACCCCTGCCCCGCGGTCGTGCCACGTCCCGGCTCTTGAAAAAGACGGCCCCAAGAAAAACAATCGCCACTCGGCAAGGCGGTCCCTCCCCCGGGGCCGCCTTTTCCCTTGGCCGGGTTGCAACGGCCGACAGGGTGTTATAAAGTAACACCCATGTCCGCGCTTCACGACCACACCCACTGCATCGCCGATGCCCTGACCCGTGCCGACGCGCTGTGCGCGGAGCGGGGGGCGCGGCTGACCGCGCTGCGCCGCCGCGTGCTGGAGCTGGTGTGGTCCAGCCACCGGCCGCGCGGCGCCTATGCGATCCTGGAGGATCTCAGCCAGCAGGAGGGCAAGGCGGCCGCACCGCTGACCGTCTACCGCGCGCTGGAGTTCCTGGTCGAACAGGGGCTGGTACACCGCATCGAATCGCTAAACGCCTATGTCGGCTGCGCCGCACCGGGGGATGTCCATTCCGGGCAGTTCCTGGTGTGCGAGGCCTGCGGCGACGCCGCCGAGATCGACGATCCGGGTGTCGGCGCCGCCATCGACGCCGCGGCGGCCGGGCGCGGCTTCCGTGTCCAGCGCCCCACCGTCGAGGTGCGCGGCCTGTGCAAATCCTGTCAGGAGAATCCCCGTTGAGCGCTCCCGCCGCCCCTCCCGCCCGTCTTCCCGTCTCGGTGCTGACCGGCTTCCTCGGCAGCGGCAAGACCACGCTGCTCCAGGCGCTGCTGCGCAACCCGGCCATGGCCCGCACCGCCATCGTCATCAACGAGTTCGGCGAGGTCGGGCTCGACCATCTCTTGGTCGCCAAGGCGTCGGAGAACATGGTGCTGATGGACAGCGGCTGCCTGTGCTGCACCATCCGCGGCGATCTGGTCGACACGCTGCGCGACCTGTTCCTCAAGCGGGTGAAGGGGGAGATCCCCGATTTCGACCGGGTGGTGGTGGAGACGACCGGCCTCGCCGACCCGGCCCCGATCATCCACACCCTGATGTCGGACCCGCTGCTGGCCGCCCGCTTCCGCCTGGACGGCGTCATCGCCACGGTCGATGCGGCGCACGGCTCGCTCCAGCTCGACCGTCAGCCGGAAAGCGTGAAGCAGGCCGCCGTCGCCGACCGCATCGTGCTGACCAAGACCGACGTCGCCACCCCGGCGGCGACCGTCGCGCTGATGCAGCGCCTTGCCGCCATCAACCCGGCCGCCCCGGTCATTCCCGCCGCCCATGGCGACATCGACCCGGCCAAGCTGTTCGATGCCGGTCTCTACAATCCGGAGACCAAGAGCCCCGACGTCGCCCGCTGGCTGCGCGAGGAGGCCTATCGCGACGAGCAGGCCAAAGCGCATGAGCATCACCATGGGCATCATGACCATGGGCATGCGCATCACGACCATGACCATCACGATCATCACCACGATCACGACCATGGCGACCATTGCGGCCCCGACTGCGGCCACGAGCATCACCACCATGACGCCAACCGCCATGACGACCACATCCGCGCCTTCTGCATGGTGATCGACCGGCCGATCCCCTGGAACGGCTTCGTCGACTTCATGGAGGCGCTGATCGCCCAGGCCGGCGAGAACCTGCTGCGGGTGAAGGGCCTGCTAAACGTTCAGGAAAGCGAGCTGCCCGTGGTCGTCCACGGCGTCCAGCACATGTTCCACCCGCCGGTCCGTCTGGAGGATTGGCCCAGCGACGACCACCGCACCAAGCTGGTCTTCATCACCCGCGACGTCGGCCAGACGGTGATCGAACCGCTGTTCAACGGTCTGGTCTGGGGCGAAGGGAAAGAGGGATAAGGTCGAAGGCGGGGCGCCACACCCGCCGCAGGTTTGGCGCCCGCTCCCTCTTCTACCGCCCCACCACCCGGCGCAGCGGGCTGTCGCCGGCGGCCCACACGCCGCGATCCACCGCCTTGGCCCCCTCGAACACCAGCCAGCTTTGACGTCCGTAATGCGGCAACGGCCGGAGCAGCGCACGCAGGGCCTCGGCATCGGCTCCCGACACCACCAGCGCCGTCCGCCCGTCCGCCGCACGCGACACCCACACCCTGGCACTGCCGCGCCCGGCCAGTTCCGCCGGCACCGGCGCCAGCCCGCGCCGCGCCAGTTCCCGCGCCACCGCCGCGTCGGTCCCCACCAGCAGCAGCGGTGCAGACTTCTTGTCGCCGCTCTCCCGGCCCGTAGCGTCCATCAGACGGCCAGCCAGCGCCCGCGCCGCCTCCGCCGCGTCACCATCCGCAACGATCACCCGCTCGGCACCCGGGCGAAGGGTGACGTCGCGCAGGATCGGCGGCGCTTCCCCCGGCGCCAGACGGCGGAACAGGTCGAAATCGGGGTCGACCGACACAGCCTTTACCGCCGCCTTGGCAGGCAGCCGCAGTGTAACCTGCCGGCCGTCGAGGCGGACGCTATGGTCCTCCACCCCGGCCGCGGTCTCCAGCCGCACCGGCACCGCCAGGGCATAGGGCGCGTCGGCCTCCTGCCGCAGGGTCAGCAGCACGCCGTCGCCGTCGGCGCGGACATCCGCCAGGGTCAGCATCGGCGCACCCCGCCGCTCCACCCATTGGCCGAACAGCCCGCCGAGGTCGCGGCCGGACGCCGCCTCGAAAGACCGGCGCAGGTCGGACCAGCCGGCAGCGCGGAAGGCGAAGCCGCTCCAGAATTTGCGGATGCCGGCGTCGAAGGCGTCGCGGCCGATCTCCGCCTCCAGCATGTGGAACAGCATCGCCGCCTTGCCATAGCCGACGATCTGCGAGGCATCGTGCGTCTTGGACTGGAAGCCGGTCAGCGGCCGGTCGCGCTCCGCCGGCAGGGCGGCATAGTCGCGCAGCCAGTCGAGCCGCATCGCCTTTGCCGCATCAGCGCCGCGCGCCTGGGCCGCCGCATAGTCGGCCATGTAGGTGGTCAGCCCCTCCGCCCAATTGCCGCCCTCGCCCACCCGGACACCGTTCCCCCACCAGTTGTGCATGATCTCGTGGGTCAGCGACTGGCTGCGGATGAAGGGCAGCGGCAGCACGGCGCGGCCAATGGCGGTCAGGCCAGGAAAGCCCAGCCCGACCGGCGGCGGAACCGAGACGATGCTGAATCCGTCGAAGGGATAGGCACCGATGCGCGCCGCCCCGGCCGCAATCGCCTGCTCCGACAGCTCAAGATAGCCGTCGGCCAGCCCGGCCTGTTCCGGATGGCGGTAGAGCCGCAGGCGCAAGGGTCCGGCCGGCCGCTCTTCCACCGTCCAGGCACCAGCGAAGACCGAGGGTTCCTCGACGCTGCGATCCTCCGCGAACACCGCGCGGTAGCCGGTGGCCTCGCGCTCCTCCTCCTCCAGCCGACCGGTGGCGACCGCGACATAGGGGGACGGCACCCGCACCGACAGGCGCCAGCTCGGCGGCTCGTCAGCGGCGGATGCCGGATCGGGGAGCCAGCCGCCCAGCCCCGGCAGGAACGCGCCCTCGCCATCCAGCGCCAGACCGGTACCGGTTGTAAAGCCCGGCAGCCGCCCGCCATAGCGGATGGTCACCGCGTCCACGCCTTCCGGCACCACCAGCCGGAGACGGTCGCCGTGCCGGTCCACCGGAACCGGCCTGCCGCCCGCCCGCACCTCCTGCACCGTCAGGGCCGGGTCCAGCCGCAGGGACTGGGCTCCGGCCGGCAGGGTCAACCGGTCCACCGCCTCCATCCGTCCGGCGGCGGGATCGAGCATCAGCTCGATGTCGTGATGCAGCGGAGCGGCACCGGCCGGGGCGACCATGCCCAGGCACAGCATCGCTCCCACGAAGGCCAGAGCCGGGATGCGGAGATTCGTCATGCCCATGAAGATGGTCGCCTGGACAGCGGAGCGCCAGCACGGCGTCATGCCGCACGGATGCTGCCTGTGTCTTCGCTGGCCGCCGGATCACCCCGGAACGTCACGCACCCGGTCATACAGCTTCGACAGCCGGGCGTCGCAGATGCCAAGCTCCTTCAAATGCTCGACCGTGTTGGCGAGGTAATCGATGTTGGGGCCGCGCTGGCCGCAACAGTCGGCGATGCGGCAGACAACCGACGCCTCGTCCAGACCGCGGCAATATTGCGGATGACCGCGGTCGACGATGAAGCAGCAGGCGCTGACCAAGTCCAGCCCCTGCGCCGCCCCCTGCGCCGGCCGGCTGTCGCGCAGCCGCACCCGCAGCATCTTCGGCAGATAGACCCGGTTGTCCATCTCCCGCTCCCACAAATAATCCAACGTGGCCGGCACATCGGTTGCCGCCACCCGGAAGACGATGCCGCGGCAGGAGCCGCCGCGGTCCAGCCCCAGCACCAGCCCCGGCCGCTCCGGCGTCCCCCGGTAGCGGTGGGAGGCGACGCAGAAGCTGCGGTGGTATCCCGGCAGGGTCGCCGCGTGCCGCTCCACGAAGGGGAAACCGGGGTTCCACATCAGCGAGCCATAGCCGAAGACCCACAGGTCGGCACCAGGCTCGACGGCGATGTCGTGCGTCCAGGCGGGATGCGGAAGCGAGGAGTCGGGGGCCATTGAGGGTCGCTGAGGAAGATCGCTGGGAAAATGCGCAGGGAAAGACAGAACCGAATCGGCAGCCACCGAGCCTAGCATGCGGGTTCCGGGGTCGCTATAACGGTACGGAGATGGAACGGACATGCCACCGATGCAACCCAACGCGCTTTCTGCCACGCCCCGCCGCCTGCTGACCGGCCGCCGGATCGCGACCATCCTCGTGCTGATGATGGTACTGCTGCCGGCCGTTGCCTATTCGCTGTGGTGGTGGCAGGCGGCCCGCACCGTGCGCGACGGGCTGGAGAACTGGGTCGCCGACCAGCGCGCCAACGGCGCGGTGGTGGAGCATGGCGGACTGACCGTCCACGGCTTCCCCTTCACCCTGCGGGCGGAGCTGGACAAGCCCCACCTCGCCACACGCGGCGCCGAGTGGCAGGGCGCGCGTCTGGTGGCGGAGGCCGCCCCCTGGAACCCCACCCGCATCGCGCTGACCTTTCCCGGCGAACATCGCCTGTCGGTCGTCCAGCCCGGCCAGCCGCCGGTCGACATCCTGGCCCCGAATGGCGGAAACGGCGACCTGACCATGCGGATGTCGGGCACGCTGGAGCGGCTCGCCCTGCGCTTCACCGGCCTGACCGCACAGGTCGCGGGTCAGACGGTACCGGTCGCCGCACTGGACGTCGGCGCCGCCCAACCGGAGCAGCCGCCGGCCGAACGCGGCATCGCCGGCCTGACCCTGACCCTGACCGCCGACGGGCTAACCCTGCCGGACGGCATGCCGCCGAACCTGGGGCGCGAGGTGAAGCGGACCGAGCTGACCCTGCGGGTCATGGGAACCCCGCCGCGGCCGGAGCCGGCCAGCCTGTCGGCCTGGAGCCGCGACGGCGGCACGGTCGAGGTCGACCGGCTGGCGCTGGACTGGGGGCCGCTGGCGGCTGTCCTGTCGGGCACGTTGGCGCTGGACGCCCAGTTGCAGCCGCAGGCGGCGCTGACCGCGGAGATCCGCGGCGCTCCTGCGATTCTCGACGCGGTGAAGCCGATGATGCGCCCGAACGAGGCGGCCATCGCCAGGACCGTGCTGACCATGCTGGCCCGTCCGACCGGCCCGAACGGCGAGCCGGTGGTCACCGCCCCGGTCACCGTGCAGGACCGCTCGCTGTTCGTCGGACCGCTGCGCGTCGCCGCCCTGCCCAAGCTCGTCTGGTGACAAAAACGGGGCAGACCCTGTCCGAACGGCGGAAATGCAACACCTGCCGGGACGCATGACGGTTCCGTGACCGGGGCATCTTGTTTCACACGGCGCATCGGGTCAAATTGACGCAGTCCTTGTCGCGGCTGCCATGGTGCGTCGGTCGATGTGTCGGTTTCTTGCCTATTGCGGCGAGCCCGTGTTCCTGGAAACGCTGGTCTGCACGCCCTGTCATTCCCTGATCGAACAGTCGATGCACGCCGCGGAGGCGAAGACCGAGACCAACGGCGACGGTTTCGGCGTCGGCTGGTACAGCGAGCGGACCGAGCCCGGCCGCTATTGCGAGATCCGCCCGGCCTGGTCGGACGAGAATCTGCAATCGATCTGCAGCCATGTCCGCTCCCACCTGTTCTTCGCCCATGTGCGGGCGGCGACCGGCACCGCGGTCAGCCGGGCCAACTGCCACCCCTTCAAGGCCGGGCGCTTCCTGTTCATGCACAATGGGCAGGTCGGCGACTGGCCGCGCCTGCGCCGCCGGGTCGAGGCGATGATCCCGGACGAGCTGTACAGCACCCGCACCGGCACCACCGACAGCGAGGCGATCTTCCTCGCCGCGCTCGGCCAGGGATTGGAGCGGGATTCGGTCGGCGCCTTCCAGCGCGTGCTGCACGCCATCCGCGACGAGATGCGGGCGCTGGACATCACCGCTCCCCTGCGCTTCACCGCAACCTGGACCGACGGCGACCGGGTGTGGGCGGTGCGCTGGGCGTCCGACGACAAGCCGCCGAGCCTCTATTGGCGCCGCGGCGAGAACGGGCTGGTCGTGGTGTCGGAACCGGTCGATTCCCAGCGCGACCAGTGGCGCCCGGTACCGCCCAGCGGCGGGCTGGTGGCACGCGTCGGCGCCGCGCCGGAGATGTTCACCTTTCATTGAGCAGCCAGGATCGGAGAGGGAAGCGTCCGGCTCTCTCCCCTTCCCTTACAGCAGCCGGTCCTTCGGCAGCAGGATCGTCACCGCCGTCCCGCGGCCCGACACACTGTCCAGTTCCACCCCGCCGCCATGCAGTTCGGCGAAGCGCCGCACGATGGGCAGGCCGAGCCCAACCCCTTCATGCTGGCGCACCAGAGAGCGTTCGGCCTGGGTGAAGGGGTTGAAGATGCGGCCCATCAGTTCGGTGGGGATGCCCGGCCCGTCGTCGCGCACGGTCAGCCCGACAAACTCGCCACGATCCTCCACCGTCACCGCGACATGGCCGCCGGACTGGGTGAATTTCACCGCATTGTCCAGCAGGTTCAGCACCATCTCGCGCAGCCGCCGGCGGTCGATGCGCATGCGGAAGGACGGACAGGGCTGGACGGTCAGCGACAGCTGCTTGCCCACAGCCTTCGGCGCCAGCATGTCGGCGCAGCCGGCCAGCAGTTGCGGGATGTTGACGTCGCTCTCCTGGATCTCGATGGAGCCGGTGGAGCCGCGCGTGTAATCGAGGATGTTGTTGACCATGGTCAGCAGCGAGCGGCCGCTTTCCTCGATCAGCTTCACATATTCCAGGTAATCGGGATGGCCCAGCTTGCCCATCCCCTCGGCCGCCAGCACGTCGGCGAAGCCGATGATGGAGTTGAGCGGGGTGCGCAACTCGTGGCTCATCACCGCCAGGAAGTCCAGCTTGGCGCGGTCGGCCTTGCGCGCCGCCTCCAGCGCGTCCGACAGCTCCGCGGTGCGTTCCGACACCCGGTGTTCAAGCTCGCGGTTCTGTTCGGCGGCGCGGCGGTAGAGCTTGCGGATCTCCACCATGTTGCGGACACGGTGCAGCAGCTCCCAGGCGATGAAGGGTTTGGTTAGAAAATCGTTGGCGCCCAGCTCCAGCGACTTGCGCCGGGTTTCCTGATCGGTCTGGGCGGTCAGCACCAGGATCGGCACGTAATCGTCGCCGAAGACCGGCTTCAGCCGCTCCATCAGGTCGAAGCCGCTCATGTGCGGCATGCGGATGTCGATCAGCAGAAGGTCGAACGGTTCCGCCGCGCAGAGGTCGGGAACCTTGCGCGGGTCGGTCTCGCCGCGGACCCGGCTGTACCCGTCATGGCTGAGGATTTCCCGCAGGAGTTCGACGTTGGACGGGTTGTCGTCCACGATCAGGATGCTCGCGTCCTTGACCTGCTGGGCGAGCGCCGGGTCGATCTGGCTCCTGTTCATCGGAGCATGCACCTTTGAACCGTCCGCATAGGCAATCAATTTTGCTTCTGAACGGATCGAATGCAATGGAAATGAACGGACACCGTCAAAGGCCGCGGCTCAGGCGCGCTTTTCCCAACCGCCGCGGTCGGTCTGCTGCCAATAGGTCAGGCTGTGGCCAGCCGCCTTGCAGGCCTTCCAGCGCTGGCGGGCGGCCAGCACCGCCTCCTCGTCGTTGCCGTCGAACAGGTCGCAGACGAGGTCGTAGCCATCCATCCGGTCGCTGACGCAGCCATCCACCGTGACCAGCACGGTGGCGCTGTTCGGATTCTCGTCGGTGTCGGTCAGCCACACCGGCTGGCGCTCGGCGAAGCCGTCGCGCACAGCCCCGTGCGGCAGGAAGGAGCCGGGATCGTAGGTCCACAGATGCTGGTTCAGCATGTCCACCCGCTCGGCCGAGCCGGCCAGCACGACGGCACGCCAGTTCCGCTCAAGAACCTTCTCGAGGATCTTGGGCAGCGCCTGTTCCATCGTGCGCCGTTGCAGGTGGTAGAAGCGGACTTCGGTCATGGCCCCTTCACGCACGCATCAAGCCTTTGCCATCAGGCTTCGTGGAAGTCGGCCACGAAGCGGTCGAGCAGCCGCACGCCGAAGGCCGACGCGCCCTTCGGAACGGTGGCGCCGTCCTTCTTCGCCCAGGCCACGCCGGCGATGTCGATGTGCGCCCACGGCGTGTCGTTGACGAAGCGCTTCAGGAACTGCGCGCCGACGATGCTGCCGGCGCCGCCGCCCGAACCGGTGTTCTTCATGTCGGCGGCCGGCGACTCGATCTCCTTGTCATAGGCGTCGTTCATCGGCATGCGCCACACCGGCTGGCCCACCTTCAGGCCGGCGGCCGTCAGGTTCATGGCGAGATCGTCGTTGTTGCAGAACAGGCCGGCATGCTCGTGGCCGAGCGCCACGATGATGGCGCCGGTCAGGGTGGCGAGGTCGACCATCAGCTTGGGCTTGTAGACGTCCTGCGCGTACCACAGGCAGTCGGCCAGCACCAGTCGGCCTTCGGCGTCGGTGTTGATGACCTCGATGGTCTGGCCCGATGCCGAGGTGACGATGTCGCCCGGACGCTGCGCGGTGCCGGACGGCATGTTCTCGACCAGCCCGACGATGCCGACGGCGTTGACCTTCGCCTTGCGGGCGGCCAGCGCGTACATGGTGCCGATCACGGTGGCGGAACCGCCCATGTCCCACTTCATGTCTTCCATGCCGGCCGCACCCTTGATCGAGATGCCGCCGCTGTCGAAAGTCACTCCCTTGCCGATGAAGGCGACCGGACGCTTGTCGTCGGCCTCCGGGTTGCCGTTCCAGCGCATGACGACCACGCGCGGCTCGCAGGCGCTGCCCTGGGCAACGCCCAGCAGGGCGCCCATGCCGAGCTTGCGCAGCTTCTTCTGGTCGAGGATCTCGACTTCGACGCCGAACTGCTCCAGCTCCTTCGTCTTCTCGGCGAGGCTTTCCGGATAGATGACGTTGGCCGGCTCCGACACCAGATCGCGGGTGAAGCGGATGGCGTCGGCCAGCGTGTCCAGCTTCTTGAAGGCCGACTTGGCCGCGCCGTCATCCTCGACCAGCAGCGTCAGCTTGCGCAGGCTGGGCTTCGGCTCCTTCTTGTCGGACTTCCGGTCGTTGGTGCGGTACTTGTCGAACTTGTAAGAGCGCAGCTGCGCGCCGAAGGCGATCTCGGCAGCGGCGGATGCCGGCGACAGGGCGGTCCCCTCCGGCAGTTCGACCAGCAGGGCGGCCTCGTCGGCGGCCTTGTCCAGCTGCACGGCGATGGCGCCGCCGGCGGACTGGAGAACCAGATCGGTCAGGTCGGCGCCCTTGCCGATGCCGACCAGCAGGATGCGGTCGAGCTCGGTCCCGGCCAGGGCGAGCAGCGTCAGCGTCTCGTCCTTCTTGCCGTTGAAGCGGGCGGCGGCCATGGCGCGGGCCAGCGCCCCGCCGGTCTTCTGATCCAGCTCGCGCCCGATCGGGCCGAGGCTGCGGTCGGCGGCGACGGTCACGGCCAGCACGCCGGAGGCCGGCAGGGACAGCTTGGCGAAGGAGAACTTCATCTGGTCCTCTTGAGGGGTTGGGCGAACGCGCCCGGATTGTCTCAACAGCGGAAAGCCTACCCCACCGATAAGGAGCGCGCCACCCCGGCTGTCAAGGGTGGGAGGGGGGAGACGCCCCCTCCCCCTCGCTCACGCATCGATCGCCTTGCCCAGCTCGACCGGATCGACCTCGCCCTGCTCGATGCCGACGTCCGAAACGCTCTCCTCCGACACCGTCTCCTCGGCGCGACGTTCCAGCACGGCGGCGAAGAAGCCGTCGGTGTCGTGCTTGGCCGGTGTCAGCCGCAGGTACGGACCGTCGACCGGCGGCGGCGCGCCGGCCTCCTCCTCCGCCCAGACCTCGGCGACCGGCTTGACGATGAAGTCGTGGTGGGTCTGCAGGAAGGCTTCGACCTGCGCCTCGTTCTCGTCATGCAGCATGGAGCAGGTGGCGTAGATCAGCCGCCCGCCTGGCTTCACCAGACGTGCCGCACTGTCGAGGATGTTGGCCTGAAGCGGCAGCAGCTGCTCCAGCCCCGGACCCAGCTGGCGCCAGCGGGCGTCGGGGTTGCGGCGCCAGGTGCCGGTGCCGGAGCACGGCGCATCGACCAGCACGCGGTCGAACTTGCGCTTGTGGCGCTTCACCCAGGGATCGCGCTCGCTGGTCAGCGGATGCGCCTCGATGTTGTGCAGGCCGGCGCGGCGGAACCGCTCGGCGGCGCGCTTCAGGCGCTTGTCCAGCACGTCGCAGGCGACGACGCGGCCCTTGTTCTTCATCAGCGCGGCAACGGCCAGCGTCTTGCCGCCGGCCCCGGCGCAGAAATCCACCACCTGATGGCCGGGCTTGGGCGCCACCGCCAGTGCCACCAGCTGCGAGCCCTCGTCCTGGATCTCGACCAGACCGTCCTTGAAGGCGTCGACGCTGCCGAGCGGCGGACGGCCCTTCACCCGCAGGCCCAGCGGCGACCATTGCGTGGTCTCCGCCGTGATCTGCGCCTTGGCCAGCGCCTTGATGGCACTCTGCTGGTTCGCCTTCAACGGGTTGATGCGCAGGTCGAGCGGAGCCGCCTCCAGCAGCTTCTCCATCTCGACCCCGAACCGGTCGCCCAGCGAAGCGCGCATGGCCGCTTCGGCCCAGTCCGGACATTCCACCCGCACCGTCTCCGGCATGTCGGGATGGTCCATCGTGTGGCTTTCCAGCTTGCCGACCATCGCCAGCTCGTCGTCGGTCAGGCGGGCCGGGGCGAACTTGCCGCCGCTGAACATCTCCAGCACGACGCCGGCGTTGCGGTTCTCCTCCAGCAGCAGATAGGCCAGGACGCGGGCGCGCGGAGTGGGGCGCTCGTAGCCGCCGCGCTCGATCCACCAGCCGAGCCGGGCATGGCGGCGCAGGATCGCGTAGGCCATCTGGGCGATGGCGGTACGGTCCTTCGAGCCGATGTAGCGGCGGTTGCGGAAATAGGCGCTCATCACCGCGTCGGCGGGGCGAGGGGTCTCGTCGATCTCGGTCAGCAGATCGATGACCGCCTGGAGGCGGGCGGCGGGTGTCATGGCGTCTGGTCCCTTGGGGTGTCACATGGCGGCGAACAGGACCGGCCGCCCGCATGTTCCCCCTTGCGGGTGGGGGACGGGATGCAAATCGCGGACGGTCCTTCACGTATGGGCTGTCGATACCGCGTTTGCCGCGTTCTGTCACGTCCTGCCGCCGCGCGGCAGCTCCGCTTGGCCCCCGAGCGGCTCTGTCGCGCCCACGCCCGTGACAAGCGGACGCGACCTATCCGAAAGTGCAGGTTGGGGATTGACGACTCGGGGTAACCACCGGCACAAACAATCGGGTGATGTGACCTTGTCGTGACCGGACCGCCAGGGCGGGAGACCGGTCGGAGGTCTTCGACGGACAGATCGGATGCTGGTGGCGGAGTGCGCGATGGCGGCTGCGGCTGGGGTGACGTGTGCGCGTGACGTGAGGAAAGCCGCCGGCCGCGGCCTGCGGATGGCGCTGATCGGAGGGCTGCTGGCGACACTGGCGGCCTGCGCCGGCACCGCCCCGACGGTGGACGGGCAGCGGCGGACCGCCCAGCGCCCGACCTGGAATCAGGTCTCGCCCGATTTCCGCCACCTCGCCGGCTGGATCGACGACGACCACGCCCAGGCGGTCCCCGCGGTGCAGCGGACCTGCGGCTGGGTGAAGAACCAGCCGCCGGGCAAGTCGCTGGGGCAGTTGCGCGCCGCCGGCACCACCGACGACTGGCGCGCCATCTGTGCCGCCGCCCGCGACCTGCCCCCCGGCGACAGCGAGGCGGCGCGCCGCTTCTTCGAGACCTTCTTCACCCCCCGCGACGTCAGCAACGGCGAGAACGGCCTCTTCACCGGCTATTACGAGATCGAGCTGCGCGGCAGTTGGACCCGGACCGAGCGCTACAACGTCCCGCTCTACCGCATGCCGGCCCGCGGCAAGAACGGCATGCCCAGCCGCGCCCGCATCGACAACGGCGCCTTGAAGGGCAAGGGCCTGGAACTGATGTGGGTGGACGACCCGGTCGACGCCTTCTTCCTGGAAATCCAGGGTTCCGGCCGGGCGATCATGGCCGACGGCTCTGTGGTCGGCATCCATTACGCCGGCCAGAACGGTCACAGCTATTACCCGATCGGCCGCCATATCATCGACATCGGCGACGCCACGCCGGAACAGATGTCCTTGCAGACGATCCGGCGCTGGCTGAAGGACCATCCGGCCGAGGCCCAGCGGGTGATGAACCTCAACCCTTCCTACGTCTTCTTCAAGGTGAAGCCCGAGGTCGGCGCCCGCGGTGCCCGCAACATGGAGCTGACCCCCGGCCGCAGCCTTGCGGTGGATGCCGAGCATATCCCGCTCGGCGTGCCGCTGTGGCTGGAGGTGCGCGACGCCCCGGTTCCCGGCGGCGCCATCAACCGGCTGGTGATGGCGCAGGACACCGGCGGCGCCATCAAGGGGCCCGTGCGCGGCGACCTGTTCTGGGGCCACGGCCCGCAGGCGGAGGAAGGGGCCGGCGTGATGAAGGCGCGCGGTCACTACACCATGCTGGCGCCGCGCAACCTGTCGGTCGAGACCGCCCAACGGAAATGACCGCAGAGGACCGCATCCGGCTGGAACGGCTGACCGCCCTGCCCGACCGTGGGGCGGCCCTGGCGGCATTGGAGGAAATCTTCTTCGCCTCCACCACCCGGACGGAGTTCGCGTCCGCTGCCGAGCGCGCCGCCTTCCTCGCCACCTGGACCGGCTGGTTCGTGGATGAGGCACCGCAGGACATCTGGATGGCGGTGGCGGCCGACGGACAGGTCGTCGGCTACCTCACCGGCTGCAAGGACAGCGCCGGCTCGGTCGAACTGGCCCGGCGCATCCCGAAATACGAGGTCTTCGCCGATCATTTCGCCGCCTACCCCGCCCATCTTCACGTCAATGTCCGGCCGGGATGGCGGGAACATGGGCTGGGGCGGCGGCTGGTCGACCGGTTTGCCGAGGATTGCCGGGACGACGGCCTGCCCGGCGTCCATCTGGTCACCGCCGTCTTCGCCCGCAATGTCGAGTTCTACCAGCGCGCCGGCTTCACCGACGCCTGCCAGCGCGGCCCCCTGCTGTTCCTCGGCCGCCGCCTCAACACCTGACTTCCGCGGCGCTGCTGTGCTAGGCAGGGACATCTCCCTGCCGGAAAGCCTGCTGCCATGACCCGTCTGCCCCTGCTGATCGAAAGCCCGCAGAATCCTCAGTTCAAGCTGTGGGAATCGGCGCTGGAAAGCCGTGGGCTGAAGAAGAACGGCAAGTTCCTGCTGGCCGGCCTGAAGACCGTTCCCGAGGCATTGCGCCAGCATCCCGCGCGGTTCGAGCGCGTGCTGTTCACCGACCCGGCGCAGATCGCCTCCTGGCGGCTGCCGGCGGGAGTGGAGCCGGTGCAGCTGGCGCCTGCCCTGTTCCGCATGCTGGATGTGTCGGGCACCGGCTTCCCGCTGCTGGTCGGCGCCGTGCCGAAGATGCCGGCCATCGATTTGTCGCAGCAGCCGCAGGGGCTGGAACTGCTCTGTGCGCTGGGCGATCCCAGCAACCTCGGCGCCCTGCTGCGCAGCGCCGCGGCCTTCGGCGTCTCGCGGATCGTCCTGCTGGAAGGGGCGGCGCATCCCTTCCACCCCAAATGCCTGCGGGCGGCGTCGAACGCGCAGTTCACGCTGACCATGCTGCGCGGACCGCGCTGGACGGCGGTGAACGAGGCGGCCGGGCCGCTCTACGCCCTGGACGGCGGGGGAGAGGACCTGACCCGCTTCGACTGGCCGGCGGACATGCGGCTGATCCTGGGCGAGGAAGGCCAGGGCGTGCCTGCCGACTGCCCGGCGACGCGGCTGTCGGTGCCGACGACCGGGGCGGTGGAGTCGCTGAACGCCACCGTTGCGGTCAGCGTGGCTTTGTTCGCGCGCTATGCGGCTGCCAAGGGATAGGCGGGGATCGGGAGAACAGGCGACGATGGTTCGCTGACCGGGCGCCCTACCCCATCACCGACGCCAGCACCTGGACCACCTGATCCGACCCGTAGGGCTTCTTCAGCACCGGCACATCGGCGAACCGCTCCGGCACGGCGGCGCTCTCGCCATACCCCGTCGCGAACACGAAGGGGATGCCCAGTTCCCGCAGCCGTTCGGCGACCGCGACCGACGTCTCGTTGCCCAGATTGATGTCCAGCACGCCGACCACCGGCGGGTCATCGTCGATCAGGCGCAGGGCATGGCGGACGCTGGCGGCGGTGTTGACGCGGCTGGCGTTGAAGCTCAGCAGCACATCCTCCGTCGCCATGGCGATGATCATGTTGTCCTCCAGCAGCATCACCGGGCCGCCGATGGAGAAATCGGCAGCCGGAACCGGCAGGCTGCGCCGGTTGCCGGTGGGAAGGCTGTCGGCGATGGTGACGAACCGCGCCGGGATCATGAAGCGGGCGCGCAGGCCGGACAGGGCATAGGTCACCTCCGCCTCGCCCTGCAGGTCGTGCGGGACCGAGCGCTCGATCACCGTGGTGCCGAAACCGGTGCGCGACGGCGCCCGCACCGGCGGGCCGCCATTCTCCTGCCAGTCGATCAGCAACCGCCCACCCTCGTCGATCGACCAGTCGGCCTCGACCCAGCCGCTGCTGTCGCTGAGCGCGCCGTACTTCGCCGAATTGGTGGTCAGCTCATGCACCACCAGCGCGAAGACGGAGAAGGCCTGCGGCGCCAGCAGCACCTCCGGCCCGGTCAGCCGCACCCGCTCGCTCTTTGCCGACAGATAGGCGCCGATCTCCGCCGCGATCAGGGCTCGCAACGAAGCCGGCCCCCAATTGTCGGCGGTGATCTGGTCATGGGCGCGGGCCAGCGCCTCGATGCGGCCGGCGACGATGGCGGCAAACTGCTGCACCGTTTCCGCCCCCGACTCGCTCTGCCGCACCAGGGCGCGGACGAGGCTGAGGATGTTGCGGACGCGGTGGTTCAATTCGGCGATCAGCAGCTCCTGCCGCTCGGTCGCCTCCTTGCGGGTGCGGCCGGCGACGTCGGCCAGCCGCAGCACCACCTCCAGCAGGGTCACCCGCAGCGATTCGGCGTTGCGCTCGTCAAGCTCGGTCCAGGGCTTGGAGCGGCCATGAACCGTCTCCTTCCAGGCCTCGAAGCTCTTACGCGGGGTCAGGCGCGGCCCGTTGGGACCGTATTGCGCCGGCTTGGTCGGGTCGCCGCCCCAGGTGACGGTGCGGACCAGCTCCTTGCGGAAGAAAACCAGATAATCGCGCGGCATCCGCGACACCGGAATCGCCAGCAATCCGCAGGCCCGTTCGGTGAAGTCGCGGGCCGGCGGATGCACCATCCCCAAATGGTCGGTCAGATAGACCTTGCTGGGTGGCGTCCGGTGCAGGAAGCGCATGACGCCCAGCGTCTCCTCCCGCGTCGGCGTCTCCCCTTCCATATGCAGCTGGCCGTCGATGCAGCAGGCGAAGCCGTCGCAATCGATCAGCGCCCGCAACTCCGCCGCGAAGCTGACAAGGCTGTCCAGCGGCGATTCGCTGTCGGCCAGCATCGACATGATGCGGACATGGGCGCGGCGGGCCTGCGCCTCCTGCTGGCTTTCCTGCTCGCGCTCCCGCCCCTCCAGCAGCAGCGAGACCATCTGGCCGAACAGTTCGGCGGTGGTCCGGCGCTCGAAGGAGAGCGAGCGGGCATGGCGGTGGTGACAGGCGAACAGTCCCCACAGCTTGCCGTGCCGCAGGATCGACACCGACAGCGAGGCGTTCACCCCCATGTTGCGCAGATATTCGACATGGATCAGCGAGACGCTGCGCAGCAGGCTGAGCGACAGGTCCAGCGGCTGGCCCATCGGATCGACCGTCGGCACGATTGGCACCGGCGGCGCGTTCACGTCGGAAATGCAGCGCAGCCAGCTGCGCTCATACAGGCGCCGGGCCTGCTGCGGAATGTCGGAAGCAGGGTATCGCTGGCCGAGGAAGCTGCCGATGCCATGCACCGCCGATTCCGCGATTACCTCCCCCGCTCCGTCGTCGGCGAAGCGGTAGACCATCACCCGGTCGAATCCGGTCAGCGCCCGCATCTGGCGCGCCGCCTCGCGGCAGAAACCGTCGAAGCCGCGGGTGTTCTGGACCCGTGCGATCATCGAGCGCAGCAGCGATCCCGAATCCTGCGGCCCCTCGCCCTCGCTCGGCTCCGCCTCGATGACGATGGTGGAGCCGGACAGATGGACCGCCACGTCGCAAACCGGGGCGATGTCCGACAGATGGACGCTGAAGGCGCGCTCGACGCTGCCGTTGATGTGGGCGACCTGCAACCGGCCGCGGATGGTGTGCAACGCCTCGCCTGAAATGAAGGCCGCCAGCGGATGCCCCAGCAGATCGTCGGGTTCGACACCCAGCCAGCGTCCGATGTTGTCCGAGACATGGACGACAATCCAATCGGCCGTGACGGCGATCAGGAAACCGGTCGGTTGGATCAGGCCCAGCTGGTGGATGGGCTCCCGGTCGCAATCGGTGAGGTCGACAGACCCCATAGGAACCGGCCCACTCATCGAACGAAGACTTCAGACAAACGCGACCTCTAGCGGAAGCTGGACCGGCGTCGTTTGTCACGCGCAGCCGAGGGAATTCATCAACAATTTAGGCAGGAGTCTGGAACGCTGCAACGCTCCAAAATGGCTATTCCTACGTTCTAATTAAAGGCCGTTAACTTAACATAGGATAAGATTTGCAACGTGCTTGCGTATGATAATGACCATCAGAGCTTGGCTGCACCGGCAGCGCTCTCGCTTCGCCGCAACTTTTCTTCAACTGCAAATAAACATCGTTGCCGAAGGTCGGCGGCAGCCATAAATTTCCGCAAGGGTCCCTTTCATCTTCGGCGGGCTGCCCGCAAGCTGCTCATGACGCAGGGTAACGGTCGTTCAATGACCATCGGGATGCGCCATGACAATCCTTTTCCCTGCCGACGATTCCATTGCCTCGGACGAGCGCATCCGCATCCGCAACGTCACGCTGCTGTCCGACGACTGGTA
The DNA here is from genome assembly GCF_003116035.1 of Azospirillum sp. TSH64. Classification (GTDB taxonomy): domain Bacteria; phylum Pseudomonadota; class Alphaproteobacteria; order Azospirillales; family Azospirillaceae; genus Azospirillum. The sequence goes on along the minus strand of NZ_LGQW01000015.1, from coordinate 5,213,114 downwards.
TGTTCTGAAGAAAACCACCTTCGACTATCGACGGAGTGACGGCATCTGGCAGACCCTAAGCCGGGAGACGTATGACCGCGGCAACGGGGCAGCCCTGCTGCTCTACGATCCGACCCGCGGCACTGTGCTGCTGACCCGGCAATTCCGCTTCCCGGCTTACGTCAACGGCCATCCGGAACCGCTGCTGGAGGTGTGCGCCGGCCTGCTCGACGACCGCAGCCCCGAGGAGGCGATCCGGGCCGAGGCCGCAGAGGAGCTGGGCGTGACCGTCCAGGCGCCGCGCCGGGTGTTCGACGCCTTCATGAGCCCCGGCTCGGTGACGGAGCGGCTGGCCTTCTTCGTCGCCGAATACCGCGCCGCCGACCGCAACGAGGGGGGCGGGCTCGCCGAGGAGGGCGAGGACATCGAGGTGGTCGAGTTGACCTTCGCCGATGCCCTTGCGATGGTCGGCAGCGGGGCGATCCTGGACGGCAAGACCATCATGCTGTTGCAATATGCCGCCCTTCACGGCCTGTTGCCGCGGTGACGGCATTCCCCCGCCCCGCCAGGCCGGAAGGATTGGGACCAGGCGATTCGGACGGGGACTGGATGATCGACGACGGCGACCTCGACTGGGAGGACATCCGCGCCTTCCTGGCCACGGCACGGTGCGGCAGCCTGACCGGTGCCGCCCAGCGGCTGCGGTTGAGCCCGCCGACCCTGGGCCGCCGGTTGAAACGGCTGGAGGACGCGGTGGGCGGTCCGCTGTTCGACCGGCTGCCCAACCGGCTGGAGCTGACGGCGCTCGGCCGCTCCGTGCTGGACAGCGCCACGGCCATGGGCGATGCGGCCGCTGCCTTCGCCCGCAACGCCGACCGGCTGGCCGCGACGGCACAGCCGGTGCGGGTGACGGCGACGACCTCCGTCTCCGCCTTTCTTACCCTGCATCTGGCCGAGCTGCTGGCGGAAACCGGCGCCGACCTGACCATCCTCAGCACCCGCAACACCCTGAATCTGGCCCAGCGCGAGGCCGACATCGCGTTGCGCATGGACCGGGTGCCGCCCGAAGGGGACCTGGTAACCCGCCGGCTGGGTGCCTTCGGCTTCACCCTCTATGCGATGCGGGGGCTGCGCGACGACTGGTCCGGACGTTGGGACGGCGCGGCCGTGGTCGGGCTGCCGGAGACACGGCGGCGGCCATCGCAATCCGGATGGGTGGACGATACGGTCCGGGAGCGCGGCGCCCGCATCGTCGCCCGGCTCAGCGAACTGCCGATGCGGCTCGATGCCGCCCGGCGCGGGATGGGGCTGACGCTGCTGCCCTGCGTGCTGGGCGATGCCGAACCGGCGCTGGTCCGCGTCGTCGATCCGCCGGCCGAGCTTCGCGAAGACGTCCATCTGCTGGTCCACCGCGACCGGCGCGATGCTCCGGCCGTGGCCGCGGTGGTGGATGCCCTCGTCCGGCTGTTCCGCCGCCATGCCGAGGCGCTGGCAGCGGAATAGCCTTTCTTTTCAAGAGCGCACGCTCTGAGGGATCAGCCGCGGCCGGCGATCAGGCTGTCGGCGGCGGCGCGGGCCTCGGCGGTGACGGTGGCGCCGGACAGCATGCGGGCGATCTCCTCGCGCCGCTCGTCACCATCCAGTTCGGCGACGCCGGTGGTGACCTGCTCACCCTTCTGCGACTTCTGCACCTTCAGATGGACGGCACCGCGCGCCGCGACCTGCGGGCTGTGGGTGACGACCAGCACCTGCAGGCCATGGCCCAGCGTTTCCAGCCGTTCGCCCACCGCGGCGGCGACGGCGCCGCCGATGCCGGTGTCCACCTCGTCGAACACCAGCGTGCCGACGGTGGAGGTCTGGGCCAGCACCACCTTCAGCGCCAGCATGAAGCGCGCCAGCTCACCGCCCGACGCAATCTTGTTGAGCGCCCCCGGCGGCGAGCCGGGGTTGGTCGCGACCTGGAAGGCGACGCGGTCGATGCCCGACGCGCTCCATTCCGACTCGTCGACCGGCTCGACCAGCGTGCGGAACTTCGCCTTCTCCATCTTCAGCGGCGCCAGTTCGCCGGCGACCGCCACGTCCAGCCGGCCGGCGGCCTCGCGGCGGGCGGCGCCCAGCGCTTCGGCCGCCTTGTGGAAGACGGCGCGGGCCTGTTCGGCTTCCTTCGCCAGCTTGGCCAGCAGGTCGCCCTGATCCTCGATCAGCAGCAGGCGTCCGGCCATCTCCTCCCGGAGGGCGGCCAGCGCATCGACATCCACGCCATGCTTGCGGGCGGCAGCGCGCAATGCAAAGAGCCGCTCCTCCAGTTTTTCCAGCGCCCGCGGGTCCATGTCGACACCGCTGGAGACGGCCTGGAGGGCGGCAATCGCCTCCCCCGCCTCGGTCGCCGCGCGGTCGAGGGCGGCGATCACCGGATCCAGCGTGCCGCCGGCCCGGTCGGCGATGCGGCTGAGCGTGCGGATGGCCGAGGACAGGGCGCGCTCGACGCCACGGTCGCCCGACAGTTCGGCATAGGCGGCATTCATGCCGTCGACCAGCTTTTCGCGATGCATCAGCACCGCGCGGGTCTCCGACAGTTCCTCCTCCTCGCCGGCCTTGGGGGCGAGGGCGTCCAGCTCGGCCACGGCGTGGCGGAGATATTCCTCTTCGGAGCGGGCGCGGGCGATGTCGGCGGCGGCGGAATGGCGCGCATCCTCCACCTGCCTCCAGGCACGGTGGGACGCGGCGACCTGCGCCGCCTGGGCCGACAGGCCGGCATAGGCGTCGAGCACGCCGCGGTGGGTCTGCGGGTTCAGCAGACCATGGGTGTCGAACTGCCCATGCACCTCGACCAGTTCGGCGCCCAACGTCTTCAACAGGCCGACGCCGACCGGCTGGTCGTTCACCCAGGCGCGGCTGCGCCCATCGGTGTTGACGGTGCGGCGGATCACCAGTGCACCATCGCCGGAATCGGAGTCGAGCCCCTGTTCCTTGAGGATGGCGAAGGCCGGGTGGTCGCCCGAAAGCTCGAACTCCGCAGTGACGGCGGCCTGATCGGCGCCGTGGCGCACCAGGCCCGAATCCGCGCGTGCACCGAGGGCCAGCCCCAGCGCGTCGAGCAGGATCGACTTGCCGGCGCCGGTCTCACCGGTCAGGGCGCACAGGCCCTTGCGGAAGGACAGGCTCAATCGCTCGATCAGGACGACGTCCCGGATCGTCAGCGACACGAGCATGGAGCGTCCTAGAACAGGGAGTTCCAGGCTCGATTGAGCCACGACTTCTCGTTTCGCTCGGGACGCAGATTGGCGTCCACCAGCAGTGCGTAGCTGTCCGTGTACCATTCGCTGCCGGGGAAGTTGTGGCCGAGCACGGCCGCGGCGGCCTTCGCCTCGTCGGTCACGCCCAGCGCCAGATAACACTCCACCAGACGGTGCAGCGCCTCAGGCACATGGGACGTGGTCTGGTAGTTTTCAACGACGGCGCGGAACCGGTTGATCGCGGCGGTGTACTGATGCTGACGCAGGTAGAAGCGCCCGACCTCCATCTCCTTGCCGGCAAGGTGATCGTTGGTCAGGTCGATCTTCAGCTTCGCGTCGCGGGCATATTTGCTGTCGGGGAAGCGGCGGACCACCTCCTGCAGGGCGTCGAGCGCCCGGCGCGTCATCCGCTGGTCGCGGCGCACGTCGGTGATCTGCTCGTAATAGCACAGAGCCCGCATGTAATAGGCATAATCGACATCCGGGCTGCCCGGATGAAGCTGGATGAAGCGGTCGAGCGCCAGGATGGCGTCGTCGTACTTCAGATCCTGGTATTGGGCGTAGGCGGCAAGAAGCTGCGCCTTGCTGGCCGCATCCGCATAGGGATGCTGGCGCTCCACCTCGTCGTAGAGCTTCGCGGCCTTCTTGTAGGACTCCTCGCGCATCGCCGCGTCGGCTTCCGACATGAGCTGGTCGGCCGGACGCTCGACATAGGCGTCCTCCTTGGTGGAGGAGCAGGCGGAGAGGGCGGCGGACAGGAGGATGGCCGTCAGCGGCAGGCGGTACGGGCGAGGAAGCATCGTCGTCTTGGGCGCTTTCGAAGTTGCCCCTGTATAGCACGCCGGGGTAAGGGCGCCGCAAGCGGTAACGCGGGGGTGGGCGATATGCCCCTCCCCGCCCGCGACGGAAATCGGATCGGAAGCGCCTCAGCCGAACAGCGCGTCGATGTCGGCCTGGCTGATGTTGCCGCTGTCGGGCGTCGCCTCGGCCGGACCGTGCAGGTCCAGGTTCTCGTCCTTCTTGGTGACGGACGGCGGCAGAGGCATCGCCTCGAACTCGCGCCTGTTCCACAGGCCCATCATCGCGTCGACGCGTTCCTCGATGAAGGACATGGCGCGCACGACCTTGGTGATGCGCTGGCCGGTCAGATCCTGGAAGTTGCAGGCCTCATAGATGCGGACGATCACATCGACCATGTCGTTGACGCGGTCGTTGTGATAGCCCTCCGGCAAGGACGACTTCAGCTCCGACACCACCTCTTCCAGTTCCTCGGCGCAGGCCATGATGGTGTTGGTCGCGGCCTCCGTCGCGGCGACGACGGCGCCCAGTTCCTGGCTGGCCTGCTGGAACTTGTCGTCGCCGGCCAGCGGGTGGCGGATGGCGGCCATCTCCACCTTGGTCGCCTTGATCCGGCCGGAGATGTCGGCGATCTCCACCTGGATCTGGTCGATCTGCGCCGCGTCCATCGCCAGGAAGCGGTCGAGCTTGGCGCCCAGGTCGCTGACGGCGCGCAGCACCTCGGTGTTGTCGGCCTGAACCACCTGCGTCGGCACCGGAAGCGCCGCCACGGCGGCGCCATCTTCGATCAGTGCCTGGAACGGGTGCCCGGATTTGCGGGCTTTCTGAAGCTCGGCCATGAAGGGCTTGGTCATCTGCTTCATCCTCGGTCCCGCCTCTCGGAAACGGCCGCCTTGTGGCCTGTGGTGATGGATGTCTGGTCGCGCGTCGGTTCTGCGTTCTGATCGGCTGACCGTGCCCCATCCGGCCATCGGCGGGCCGGGACGGTCAATCCGGGAAACCCATGAGGTTCTGTCGGCACAGGCTGTCGTTTCGTAAGTCGCCGGCTTGCGGCCGGCCCTTACCCGAACAGGGCGTCGATGGCCGCCTGATCCAGCGGGGGCGGCGGTTCCGCCGCCGCGGGCGGCGGGGGCGGGGCGGGCTTGGAGGCGGCCTTTGCCTTCGGGGCGGCGCCCGGCGGCTTCGGAACCGGCTTCTTCGCGGGAGCGGGCGCATCGAACATGCTGTCGATGTCGGACTGGCTCGCCACCGCGGGGGCGGCTGCCGGCGCCGGAGCATCGAACATGCTGTCGATGTCCGCCTGGCTGGCCTTGACCGGAGCAGCCGCGGGTGCCGCAGCGGGGGTGGGCGCGTCGAACATGCTGTCGATGTCGGCCTGGCTCGACTGCACCGGCGCCGGTGCCGGCGGCGGCGGTGGCGGCGGCGGCGGAGCGGCCGGAGCCGGACTGTCGAACATGCTGTCGACATCGGCCTGGCTGACGCCATGGCCATCCAATTGCGGACCGTTCAGCAGATGGGCATCCGGACGGGTGTCCGTCTGCTCTTCCTTGACCATGATGCCGGCCAGCCCGTCCTCGCCCCAGATGCTGATCATGGCCATGACGCGCTGTTCGATGTAGCGGAGCGCGTTGACGACCTTGCTGGTGCGCTGGCCGGTCAGATCCTGGAACGAACAGGCGGTGAAGATGTCGTTCACCTGGGTGTCGATATCGCTGCAGATCGCCGGATCGGCGCCGCCGGCCCGCAGCTTGCCCGACAGATCCATCAGCCGCTCGGCGGCGTTCAGGATTTCAAAGGACGCGCGTTCGGTGGAGATGACGATGGCGTCCAGCTCGTTGGTTGCCGACAGAATCTTGTCGCCCGATCCGTCGGGGGGACGCAGCGCCGCCACCTCCCGCCTCGCCTGCTCGATCGAGGCGGCCATTTCCATCAGCTCGCGGCGCAGAACGCCGACATGCTTGCCGGCCTCCACCGCTTCGTTCTGCCGGCTCCAGGAGTCGCGGAACTCCTGCAGCATGGCGCGCACTTCCTCCGTCGCGGCCCCGAGGGACCGCCGGTGGAGCCGCCGCAGGAATGCCCTGCCCTTCGCCGATCGGGCAATGGCGTCCTCGATCTGCTCGAACTCTTCATCGGACAGCTGCGGAAGCTGCTCCAAACCGGTCCACTCCCCAAACTGGATCAGCCGGCCGCCCTGCTGACCCGGGCGGCCGAACCGGGCGCCGGACGGCGGGTGCCGTCCTTGCTACCCCACATCGCTAAGCCCGAAGATCAGCCGCCGATGACGGCCTGGATCTTTTGCTTCAGCGTGTCGGCATTGAAGGGCTTGACGATGTAGTTGTTCACGCCGGCCTGCTTGGCGGCGATGACGTTCTCGGTCTTGCTCTCGGCGGTGACCATGATGAAGGGCGTCGCCGCCAGCTTCGCGTCCGCGCGGATTTCCTTCAGGAGCTGCAAGCCGGTCATCGGCTCCATGTTCCAGTCGGAGATGATGAGGCCGAACTTGCTCTCACGCAGCTTCGCCAGCGCCGACACGCCGTCGCCGGCCTCGTCGATGTCGGTGTAGCCGATCTGGGTCAACAGGTTCCGCACGATGCGCCGCATGGTGGCGTAATCATCGACGACGAGGATCTTCATCTAGACGTCTCCGCAATAATCCGTTGCCGGTGTCTGACCGGCCGTTACGCCCACCCGGCGCGGGGGCTGCGCCGTAATCCGGGAAGTGATGCCGACTGTAGTGCCCTAACTGCCGCCAAAAGTCATCCCCTTGGGTCACACTGAAGCAGCTGAGTAAAGAACGTGTTACCACGGGCGGCAACATCTTGCGGAATCAGGGGCGCCCCCAGCCCCAAGCCGCAATTTGATACAGCCGCCCGCTCGGTTCACAGGGGTGCGGTCGCCCGATCCAGCCAGCGGCGGGCCGCATCGTCGAGCAGCGGCGACAGCGACTCGCGCACCTTTGCATGATAGGCATCGACCCAGGCGGCCTCGGCATCGCTCAGCAGCGGCCGCTCGATCAGCGCACGGTCGATCGGCACCAGGGTCAGCGGCTCGAACTCCAGCATCGGGCGCTCCGCGCCCGCCAATTCGCCTTCCGGCTCCACCGGCTGGACGACGATCAGGTTCTCGATGCGGATGCCATAGGCGCCGGTCCTGTAATAGCCGGGCTCGTTGGACAGGATCATGCCCGGCTGCAAGGCGACGGTGTTGCCGACCTTCGACACCCGCTGCGGCCCCTCATGCACCGACAGGAAGCTGCCGACGCCGTGGCCGGTGCCGTGGTCGTAGTCCAGCCCCGCCTGCCAAAGCGGCAGCCGCGCCAGCACGTCCAGCTGCGAGCCGGTGGTGCCGCGCGGGAAGCGCGCGGTGGACAGGGCGATGTGGCCCTTCAGCACACGGGTGAAGCGGTCGCGCATCTCCGCCGCCATCGCCGGGTCGGGCTCGCCGACCGCCAGCGTGCGGGTGACGTCGGTGGTGCCGTCCAGATACTGGGCGCCGCTGTCCAGCAGGAACAGGCTGCCCGGCTCCAGCCGGCGGTCGGTCTCCGGCGTCACCCGGTAATGGACGATGGCGCCGTTCGGCCCGGCCCCGGCGATGGTGTCGAAGCTGACGCCGCGGAAGCGCTCGTTCTCGCGCCGGCAGGCCAGCAGCCGCTCCACCACGGCCAGCTCGGTCAGGCGGCCGGTCGGCGCCTCTTCCGAGAACCAGTGCAGGAAGCGGACGAGGGCGGCGCCGTCGCGGACATGGGCGGCGCGGGTGCCGTCCAGTTCCGCCGCGTTCTTGCAGGCCTTGGGCAGGGCGCAGGGGTCGCCGTCGCGCTCCACCCTGGCGCCGGCCAGATGCAGCCGGTCGACGATCCAGGCCGAGGTGCAGGTCGGGTCGGCCAGCACGCGGGCGGAACCGCGGGCGACGGCGTCGAGCGCGGCGCCGAACTCCTCGACCGGCCGCACCTGCACCCGATTGCCCAGATGGGCGCGGGTCTGCGGCGCCAGCTTGCGCGGGTCGAGAAACAGCTCCACCGACGCATCGGCGGACAGGATGGCGAAGGACAACGGCAGCGGCGTGCAGGGCACGTCGGCGCCGCGGATGTTCAGCAGCCAGGCAATGCTGTCCGGCTGGGTCAGCACGGCGGCGGCGATGCCCTTCTGCCCCAGCTCGTCGGCCAGCCGCGCCCGCTTGTCGGCGGAGCTTTCGCCGGCGAACGTCTCGTCTTGCGGCACCACGGGGGTAAGCGGTGCCGGCGGCTGCCCCTGCCACACCGAATCGAGCGGGTTGTCCTCGCACGCCACCAGCAGGATGCCGGCGCGCTCCAGGGCGGCGCGGGTCTTCTCCACCCAGCCGATGGTGTGCAGCCAGGGATCGAAGCCGAAGCGTCCGCCTTCGGGCAGCGCCGCGACGATCCAGTCGGCCAGAGGGTCCTCGATCAGATGCCTGTACTCGTACAGGTCGGCAGGCACCTCGCTGCGGACCTGCAGGGTGTAGCGGCCATCGACGAAGATCGCGGCACGGTCGGCTGTCACCACCGCGTTGCCGGCCGATCCGGTGAAGCCGGTCAGCCAGCCCAGCCGCTGGGCGCGCGGCGGCACATATTCGCCCTGATGCTCGTCGCCGCGCGGCACGATGAAGCCGTCGAGGTCGCGGCGCTTCAGCGCGGCGCGCAGATCGTCCAGCCGCTGCGCCGGGCCGGGATTGGCCGTCGGCGCCTCGGCGGCGAGCTGCGCTTTCAGCGCCTGGAGCTGTTCACTGAGGGCCGGCGGGAGGTTTTCGCCAACCAGGACGGCCCAGGCGGCGGGTTCCTCTCCCTCCGGCGCCGCCAGCACGCCGGCCAGCAGCGCGCGGACATCGGCGGGAGACCGGCCGGTCCCGGCCTCGGTCAGCAGGGTCGCAAGGGCGTCGTCGCCGCGATAGGCAGCGGAGGGAATCGCGCTGGGCACGGAACCTGTTCCTCGGAAGAGTGAATCCTGTGGACACAGGCTAGGCACCCCGCCGGCCCTGTGCAAGCGGCGGGGTGGTGGCTATGCCGGTTGGAGTGGGCCGGTTGGGATGGAAGCGCGGTTCCGGCTTCCACCCGATCCGTCACACCGGCAGCCCGGCGTCGTCCGGCAGCCCCAGGCGCGCCAGCACGCGCTTGCGGGCCTCGCCACGCTCGACGTCGGAGATGTGCAGCAGGCCGCCGATCCGGCGCAGCAGGCTCGATTCCAGATCGTTCAGCACGCCGTCGGCGTAGGCGACCTCCCACAGCATCTCGATGATCCAGAGGCGGTGGCCGGGCGGGCAGCGGTCCATGATGACGCTGACGTAGCGGAGATAGGGCGAGACGTCCTCGGTGTCGAACACCGCGGCGGACAGCAGGTCCTGCGCCTCTTCCTCGCTCAGTTTGAAATGGCGGCGGACGACCGACAGGATGCGGTCGCGCTCGGCCTCGGAGATGGTGTCGTCGGTACGCGCGGCCTCGACCATCAGGGCGGCGGCGGCGGCCTGCAGGGCGTCCTCACCCGGCTCGGCGCCGTCATGCTCGCCCGTGAACAAGGACCGGATGCGGTTCAGCATGGTGGCTCCCCAGAAACGTGTCGGAACATCGTCCCTATGGGAAGTCGCATCACGGCCCTTTGGTTTCAACGCTTCACCACAAGAGTGGTCCATTCCCCAACCGGGATGCGCGCGACCAGCCGCAGGCCATGGTTGCGGTGGGCCTGGATGACGTGGCGTTCCTGGCGGTTCAGCAGGCCGGCCAGCACGGCATAACCACCCTTCTTCAGGTGGCGGCGCAGCTGCGGCGCCATGCGCGACAGCGGGCGGGCCAGGATGTTGGCAGTGATCAGGGTGTAGGGCTTGTGCTGGCCGACGATGCGGGTGTGATAGCCGTCGCCGCCCTGTGAGCGGATCATGCCCTTCTGCCCGTTCAGCGCCGCGTTGATGCGGGTGACGCGCACCGCCTCCGGGTCGATGTCGACCGCCGTCACCGGCACGCGCCAGCGCTTGGCAACGGCCAGCGCCAGGATGCCCGAGCCGCAGCCCATGTCGAGCGCGCCGCGCCGGCCGCCGCGCGGCAGCTTCAGGTGGCGCGACAGCCGGTCGAGCGCCTGGAGGCAGCCATTGGTCGAGCCATGCTCGCCGGTGCCGAAAGCGGTGGCGGCATCGACCAGCAGCGGGATGCTGCCGGCCGGCACGATGCCCTCATGGTGGGAGCCGTGGACGAAGAAGCGCCCGGCACGAATCGGCGGGAAGCCCTGGTAGCTGTGCGACACCCAGTCGATCGGCGGCAGGTTCTCGACAGCCAGCCGCGGCTCCTCGATGCCCAGGGCCTTGGCCAGCACGGCGACGCGCGACTGCAACCGCGCCTCGTCCGGGGCGCCGTACAGGGTCGCCTCCACCAGCCAGTTGCCGCCTTCCTCAAGTTCAAAGGTCGACACCGCATCGGCATGGTCGCCCACGGCCTCGGCAAAGGCGGGCGCATGGGCTTCGGGAACGACCAGCGCGATGCGCCAGAGCGGGGTTTGCGACATGACAGGGGCTTTCCGACGACGACGCGAGAACAGAAGCGGCGTTTTTAGCATCAAGCCCGAAAGAGACCAAGGATTCCGGAGCCCGTCCCGTTTCGAGGAAAACCCTTAGCGACAGTCCTTCTAACGACCTGCCAGCCGGTCGGCGATGTCATGCATGCCCTGGGCGCGCAGGACCGACTGGCGATGGCGCAGCAGGCGGCGCTCCAGCGCCTTTTCCATGGCCGCTCCGCCGAGCGTCGCGCCGTCCGCCCCCTTCAACCGGGCGGCAAGGTCATGGGTCAGCACCGCCTCCACCTTGGCATCGCGGCGGTCGAGCGGCTGGTCGCCGGCGATGCTCTGGCGCAGGCGCTCCACAAGGACGGCCCGGCTCTGCGGCAGGCGGCCCTCCAGGGCAAGGCGGCAGACCCGGCGCAACGAGGGGGCCATCGTCGCCAGCGCCGGGTCGGGATCGCGGTCGAACAGGGCGTCGGCAAGGGCGCAGAGCCCGGCATGCAGGCTCGGCTGCGCGCCCAGCAGTTCCTTGACCGTGTCGGCGGACCCCATGATGTCGGCGATCACGCCGTCGAGCAGGACCAGATGCCGTGGCTCGACATCGTCGCCGATCAACGCCAGCAGTATGTCCAGCTTCCCGGCGAGCGGACCGCCGGCCTCCAGATGCTGGGCCAGCAGCACGAGGAACAGCGTGTCATGGCCCTCATGCCCGACCGCTTCGTCGATGGCGCTGCTGGTGCCCGGCAGGTCGGCGGCGTTAAAGTGCGGCAGCCGGCGCCGTTCCGCCAGGGCGTCGCGGGCAGCCCCGGTTACCGCCTCCACCAGTTGGCGCAACTCGCGGGCACGCGCGGCGTGGGAAACGCCATGGATCTCGGCATGGTGACGGGCGGCGGCATGGATGGCGGCGCCCAGCAACGCCCCCTGCTCCTCCAGCCGGCGGAACAGCGGCCAGGAATGCAGCAGCTCGGTCGGGGTGATGCGCTGGGCATCCAGATAGGGGCGCAGCAGCCGGCCGATCACCACCCGGCTCTCGAACCCGCGCAGGTCGTCCGGCGTGCGGCAGAAGGGCGCACCCTCCGCAGTGCCGCCCAGGGTCAGGCCCTTGCACTGGGTCTGGGGCACCGTCTTGTGCAGGATCACCGTTTCCAGCGACAGGCCGGCGACGGTGCGGAACTTCACCACCTTCGCCTCTTCCACGCCCGTCGCCGCCAGCTGCGAGCGGGCGGCCGACAGCGCAGACTCCTGGTCGGTATAGGCCCCCTCGATGCGCCAACGGCCTTCGCGGCGGCTCTGAACCTCGTAACTGACGCTGCCCGTTCCGAACACGGTGGTTGGCCTCCGGCTCCGTTGCACCGCTGCGATCTTGGGCGGCTGCGGCTGCTGCGGCTGTGACGGCCGTCACAGTGCGGCAAGCCGTCCACAGTGCCGTGTCCCGGCATAGCCCGTCTTGCCGGCGGGCGCAGCCTAGGGCTGGCCCGCCTTGTCGGCGGGCAGGCATTGTGACTCAGCCCGCCTTGTCGGCGGGGACGACGAAGCTGTCCATCACCTTCTTGTTGCCGGAATGGTCGAAGTCGATCTCCAGCTTGTCCTCCGACACGCCGACCACGGTGCCGTAGCCGAATTTCTGGTGGAAGACACGCGCGCCCTTGGCGAAGGGCGCATCGGGCCGCGGCCGCGGCGCCACCGCATAGGCGCCCTGGTCCAGCGTGATCGTCTTGGGCGCGGGCGCCTGGCGGGTGGAGCCGCGGAACTGGAAGCCGCCGGCCCCGTAGCCCCCCGCCCCGCCACCGAAACCGCCGCGCCCGCCGCCGCTGCCGGCGAACAGGCCGTTGGCCGCCTCGGCCTCGACATTGTCTTGCGGGATCTCCTCGACGAATCGGGACGGGATGGCGCTGACCCAGTTACCGTAGAGCCGGCGGTTGGCGGCATGGCTGACATAGGCACGGCGGCGCGCACGGGTCAGGCCGACATAGGCCAGCCGCCGCTCCTCCTCCAGCCCGGCGATGCCGGTCTCGTCCAGCGCGCGCTGGTTGGGGAACACGCCCTCCTCCCATCCCGGCAGGAAGACATGGTCGAACTCCAGCCCCTTGGCGCCGTGCAGGGTCATCACCGTCACCTGCTCGATGCCGGCGGCCTCGGCATTCTCCATCACCAGCGCGACATGTTCCAGGAAGCCCGGCAGGTTCTCGAACTCCGCCATGGCGGTGATCAGTTCCTTCAGGTTCTCCAGCCGGCCGGGAGCCTCCGGTGTCTTGTCCTCCTGCCACATGCGGGTGTAGCCGGACTCGTCCAGGACGGTGCGGGCAAGCTCGGTGTGCGGCACCGTCGCCATCAGCGTCCGCCAGCGGAAGACATCCTGCAACAGCCCGCGCAGGGTGGCGCGCAGCTTCGGCTTCAGCTCATCCGTCTCGGTCAGCGCCCAGCCGGCTTCGGTCAGCGACAGCCCGCGGGCGCGGGCGGCGGTGTAGAGGCTCTGCATCGCCGCTGGACCGACGCCGCGCTTGGGCAGATTGACGATGCGCTCAAAGGCCAGATCGTCGTCGCCGGAATTGACGACACGGAAATAGGCCAGCGCATCGCGGATTTCCTGCCGCTCGTAGAAGCGCGGGCCGCCCAGCACCTTGTAAGGCAGGCCGAGCGTGATGAAGCGTTCCTCGAACTCGCGGGTCTGGAAGCCGGCGCGGACCAGCACGGCGATCTGCGCCAGGGAGGTGCCCTTGCGCTGGAGGGTCTCGATCTCCTCGCCGACCCAGCGCGCCTCCTCCTCGCCGTCCCACACTGCCTTGACCTTGACCGGCTCGCCGCCGTCGGCCTCGGTCCACAGCGTCTTGCCGAGACGGCCCTGGTTGTTGGCGATCAGACCGGAGGCCGCCGCCAGGATATGGCCGGTGGAGCGGTAGTTCTGTTCCAGCTTGACGATGGTCGCACCGGGGAAGTCGGTCTCGAAGCGCAGGATGTTGCCGATCTCGGCACCACGCCAGGCGTAGATCGACTGGTCCTCGTCGCCGACGCAGCAGATGTTCTTGTGCGCCTGCGACAGGATCCGCAGCCACAGATACTGCGCGACGTTGGTATCCTGATACTCGTCGACCAGCAGATATTTGAACTTCCGGTGATATTCCGCCAGCACGTCCGGATGGTTCTGGAAGATGGCGAGGTTGTGCAGCAGCAGATCGCCGAAATCGCAGGCGTTCAGGGTGCGCAGGCGCTCCTGATAGGCGCGGTAGATCGCCACCACCCGGCCGCCCGCCACATCGCCGCCGTCGGCGTCGCCGAGCCGGTCGGGCGTCAGGCCGCGGTCCTTCCAGCGCTCGATGGCGCCCAGCACCTGGCGGGGCGGCCACTTCTTGGAATCGATGTTCTCGGCTTGCAGCAGTTGCTTGATCAGGCGCACCTGATCGTCGGTGTCGAGGATGGTGAAGTTCGACTTCAGCCCGACCAGCTCGGCATGGCGGCGCAGGATTCGGGCGGCCAGCGCATGGAAGGTGCCGAGCCACCAGCCCTCCGGTTCGATCCCCATCAGATGGCCGACACGCTCGCGCATCTCGCGGGCGGCCTTGTTGGTGAAGGTCACCGCCAGGATCTGGAAGGCGGCGGCGCGGCGCGTCATCAGCAGATGGGCCAGCCGGGTGGTCAGCACCCGGGTCTTGCCGGTGCCGGCGCCGGCCAGCACCAGGACCGGTCCGTCCAGAGCCTCGACCGCCGCCCGCTGTGTCGGGTTGAGCCCGTCCAGATAGGCGAAGCGCTGCGCTGCCGCCGGGAATCCCGAAGCGGGACCGGCGGCGGGAGCGGCGTGGCTCAACGGATCATCATCATAAGCGTCTGACATGGCGTCCCGGCCTGGGGATGGACGAAAGGGAATGGACTGGAAAATCGGGTCGAGCGTGCGAATGCTCTGTCGCGGCTGGAACGTATACAGCACAGAACGCCCCGGCACGACCCCCGTCGATGGCGGCCTACCCCGCCCGGCGACGGAGAGCGGCACAGCCAGGCTTATGCCTAATGGCAAATTTCCGGGATATAGGACTCCAACCATCGGGCGATGACGTAGTTCTGCCCGGCTGAGGCCCTTCGTCAGGAAAGTCACCCAACACTATCATTCAGTGTCCTTACGAAGTCACGGCATGACCGTTAACGATTTCCCCTTTTCTGTCACAGACAGTTATTCCACCCGACCAGGGCAAACTCCATTATGTCCTCTTCTTGTCTTATCCAGGCTTACGGCATATGCCCATTGCTCGACGCGAAATTTACCTAAGCGAAATTTTGCGCGGCGCAAATCGGGGGTATCTATGGATCACAAGGAGGCACCCCCGAACCCTGAGGGGGAGCGGACCGGACGCAGGAGCGGAAGGTCGGGGATGCCTCCGAAGCGCCACCCGGCGCCACTTTGATCGGAACGGAACAAAAGGCGGGCTGAGACCATGGATGCCATCAACGTTTTCCTCATCGATGCCAACAAGCTTTTCCGTGAGGGCATGAAGCGTCTGTTCGAAGGCACCCCCTTCAACGTCGTCGGCGAGGCCGGCAGCCTGCGCGAGGGTCTGTCGACGCTCGGGACCGGCCGGAACCCGGACCTGATCCTCGTCGACCTGCCGAGCGGCGCCGACGAGGAAGTCGAGGCGATGCGCAGCCTGCGCGAAGCTCACCCGTCGATCCGGATCGTGATCCTGACCAACGACCTGGAAACCCGCCGCCTGTCGGCCGCGCTCGGCGCCGGCGCCGGCGGCTACCTGCTGAAGGACATCGCCTGCGAGGCGCTGATGCAGTCGCTGAAGCTGGTGATGATGGGCGAGAAGGTGTTCCCGACCCACCTCGCCGAGCTGCTGGTCAGCGGCCGCACCGAGGACATGGGCGCCGAGCTGCCGACCCGCCGCAAGGGCCTGTCGCAGCGCGAGGTGCAGATCCTGCGCTGCCTGCTGAATGGCAACAGCAACAAGATGATCGCCAACCATCTGAACATCACGGAAGCCACCGTGAAGGTTCACCTGAAGAGCCTGCTGCGCAAGATCAACGCCTCCAACCGCACCCAGGCCGCCATCTGGGCGCTGAACAACGGCATCGGCGGCGAGCTTGCCGGCGCCAATGTCGTCGCGGCGGCGGCGAACCAGTAACCACGCGCTCGTCCATTGCCCCCGTTCCCACCTTTCCTGCCTGCGCATTACTGCACGTAGGGAGGGTGGGGGACGAGGCAGTCATTGCATGACATGAATTGCCCGCCTGAATGAAGGCGGGCTTTTTCATGGCATCGCCTCATCGGATCAGATCGGCAGCCGGATGACCGCGCGCAGTCCACCGTAAGGGCTGTCGTCCAGCGTGATGTCGCCGCCGTGGCTGCGCGCCACGTCGCGTGCGATGGTCAGTCCCAGGCCAGAGCCGCCGGTATCGAGATTGCGGCTGCTGTCGACGCGGAAGAAGGGCTTGAACACGTCGTCGCGCAGATAGGCGGGAATGCCGGGGCCGTCGTCGTCCACGGTGATTTCGATCACGCCATCCTTCCGGTCCGCCTTGACCCAGGCGCTGCCGGCATGGCGGCCGGCATTCACCAGCAGGTTGGCGATGCAGCGGCGGACCGCATTGGGCCGCAGCGGAAGGGACAGTCCCTCCGGTGCGGTCAGCGTCACCTCGGTTCCCTCGCGCCGGGCACCGGCGGCGACCTCGTTCAGCAGGCGGGTCAGGTCGGTCGGCTGCACCGCTTCGGTCCCCTCGCCGCGGGCGAAGGCGAGGTAGCCCTCGATCATCTCCTCCATCTCGGCGACGTCGGCCTTCAACTCCTCCACCTCGGGGTCGAGGTCGGGATCCTCGATCATGTCGAGCGCCAGCTTCATCCGGGTCAGCGGCGTGCGCAGGTCATGGCTGACGCCGGCCAGCATCTCGGTGCGCTGGTTGATCTGCCGCTGGATGCGCTCGCGCATCAGCAGGAAGGCGGATGCAGCCTGCCGTACCTCCGTCGCCCCTTCCATCTTGAAGTTCGAGACGTCGCGGCCCTTGCCCAGCGCATCGGCGGCGATTGCCAGCCGCTTGATCGGCCTGATCTGGTTGCGCATGAACAGGATGGCAACGGCGAACAGCACGATGGCCGATCCGACCATCCACAGGATGAAGATGTAGCTGGTGGGCGTGAACAGCCGGCGCTCCGGCGACATCACCGACAGCACGCCGTCGGCCATCTGCACCCGGATCTCGTACCATTCATGGGCGACGCGGGTGTTGATGGTGAAGGGACGGCCGACCCGGTCCTCCAGCGCCTTGCCCAGCGTACGTTCCAGCAGGCCGCCGAGCAGGCCGCTCTGCTGGCGGCGCTGCTCCGGCAGGATCTGGCTAGGCTCCAGGGTGACGATCAGGTCGGTGGTGCGGGCGGCGGTGGCCAGCGTCCAGTCGCGACCCTCCGGCGTCGGGTCGTGTTCCAGCACGGCGATGACGGTGGCGATGTCGCCGGCGACCGCATAGGCAAGCCGGTTCGTCACCGTGTCCCAATGGCGGTCATAGAAGATCCAGGTCGCCACCGCCTGGGCCAATATCACCGGCGTGACGATGATCAGCAGGGACCGGCCGAACAGGGTGCGCGGCAGGAACCTCTTCAGAAACGGTGTACGCCGCCGCCGCTCGGCCCGGCGGGCCGCCGCCCGCCTGGCCGCAGCATTGTCGGCTCCGGCCTGTCCGCTCGCGGTCACGGATCGGGCCTCAGCACATACCCCTCGCCGCGGACGGTGTGGAGGTAACGCGGCTCGCGCGGGTCGGCCTCGATCTTGCGGCGCAAACGCGTGACCTGGACGTCGACGGTGCGGGCATTGCCGGCGACCTTGCTGCGTTCGGTCAGTTCGTCGCGCGTGAAGGTGATGCCGGGCGAGGTGGCGAGGATGCGCAGCAGGCTGGCCTCCGCCGTGGTCAGGCGGATCACCTCGTCGCCCTGGCGCAACTCGTCCCGGTCGGGCAGGTAGGTGAGGGGACCGAGCCGGACCGGAGCAGCCGGCGGCGCCGTCGGTTCCGGCGGGCGTGCCGCCTGCCGGCGCAGGATGGAGTTGATGCGCAGCAGCAGCTCGCGCGGGTTGAAGGGCTTGGCGAGATAGTCGTCGGCTCCGGCCTCCAGTCCGGCGATGCGGTCGTCCGGCTCGTCCCGCGCGGTCAGCAGCAGGATCGGCAGGTCCCGCTCGCGCCGGAGCGATTCGGTCAGCGACAGCCCCGATTCGCCCGGCATCATGATGTCGAGCACCAGCAGGTCGAAGGCCAGCCCGCCCAGCTGTGCCCGCGCGTCGGCGGCATCGCGGGCGGTGCTGACCAGAAAGCCGTTGCCGGCGAGGTATTTGCGCAAGAGTTCGCGCAGGCGGGTGTCGTCGTCGACGACCAGGATGTGGGGCTGATCTTCGGTCATGGCCGGACTATAACGCGGCTCCCCGCAATCGACATAGAGGCGCCTGCGGAACATATCTTGGGTATGCATGGCGGGCAGTCGTGTAAGCGCTTGGCCGTTTTGGCCTTGATCCGTGTTAATCTCCATGTGCCCTCCGCTGAGGGCCGAGAGACACGAGGAGCGATCACGATGGCCGACCACAACAGGTCCAACGACCCCCGGGACCTGGACGCCCAAGACCTCGCCGACATGACCCGTGCCTTCCTGGCAAAGGGCGGGAATATCGTTCAATGCCCACCGGGCGCTTCCGAAAACGTGGTTTACCGCAAGGGTGGTTTCCGCCGCCGCAATCCCAACGAGGCGAAGACGGCCGCTGAAAAGCCGGCCGACGGCGCAACCGAAGCCAAGCCGACCGAGGCAACCCCGGCGGAGGCCCAAACCGCAGCTCCGGTGGAGACCATCGAATCGAAAGCCGGCTGATCCGCTTCGACGTTTTCCGGATCAGCGTTTGACGGCAAGACGGGCAGGGGGAACGGGCGGCGCGAATTTCGCCCGGTCCTCCTCGTCCAGCATGCCCATCATCACCTTGCGGAACCCCTCCACTGCCTCGGCCCCCGCCATGCGATAGGCGCGGGCGATGCGCTGACGCTGGGTCTCGGACAGCTGGCGCTCCAGCTCCACGCCCTTTTCAGTCAACTCCAGCAGCCGCTGCCTTCGGTCGCGGGCACCGGTCTGCTGGTCGATGAAGCCCTGGCGGACCAGCTCGCCCAGCACGCGCGACAGGCTCTGCTTGGTGATTTTCAGGATCGCCAGCAGTTCCGACACCGTGATCCTCGGATAACGGCCGACGAAGTAGATCACGCGGTGATGCGCGCGGCCGAAGCCGATCTCTGCCAGAATTTCGTCCGGCTCGGCGGTGAATTCGCGATAGGCGTAGAAAAGCAGCTCCATCCCGGTTCGGAGTTCCTCCTCACGGAGAAAGAGCTGGTTCACACCCGCTTTAAGGTCAGCCATGGCGACGCGGTCGGTTCGATTTGTTCTAATTAGGACAGCAACTCAGACATAAACAATCGTGCGTCCGGTTACAAGAACAAGCTCGTTCCCGAAAACGGCTTTTCCTCCCGCGCTCAGGCGCTGCCGATCAGGATGCCGGTGCCGAAGACGAGCAGCCCGCCGACCACCACCTGGAAGGCGGCGGACAACAGCGGCGTGTCCATGTAACGGTTGCGGATCCAGGCGATGACGGCCAGTTCCACCGCCACCACGGCGATGGCGACGGCGGTCGCCGTCCAGAAATGCGGGATCAGATAGGGCAGGGCGTGGCCGAGCCCGCCAAGCGTGGTCATGGCGCCGCAGACCAGCCCGCGCAGCCAGGGGCTGCCGCGCCCGGTCAGCGACCCGTTGTCGGACAGTGCCTCGGCGAACCCCATTGAGATCCCGGCGCCGATGGAGGCGGCGAGGCCGACCAGAAAGGTCTCGTGGCTGCTTTGGGTGGCGAAGGCGGCGGCGAACAGCGGGGCCAGCGTGGACACCGACCCGTCCATCAGCCCGGCGAGACCCGGTTGCACGATCTGCAGGAGGAACAGACGCCGTTCCGATTCGTGCTCCTGCTCCCGCACCTGGGGCGAGACGTATTTCGCCTCCAGCCGCTCGGCCTTGGCCTCGTGCCGCCGTTCCTCTTCCGCCAGGTCGCCCAGAAGCTGGCGGATTGCGGTGTCCTGCGACCGTTCGGCGGCGCGGGTGTAGAAGCGCTTGGTTTCCGCCTCCATCAGTTCGGCCTGCCGCCGCACGGTGTCGAGTCCCAGCGGGCGGGTCAGCCAGACCGGCTTGCGCTCGACGAAGCCCTTCACGTCCTGGCGGCGGATCAGCGGGATGTGGTCACCGAATCGTGCCTGGAACAGTTCAAGCAGCCGATGACGGTGCCCGCTTTCCTCCGACGCCATCGCGCGGAACAGCTTCGCCGTGTCCGGGTATTTGTCGGCAAGACCGTGGGCGAACTCGTCGTAGATGCGGCTGTCCTCCTCCTCCAGCGCGATGGCGAGTGCCAGCAGTTCCTTTTCCGTCAGGTCCGAGAAGTTCTTCATCGTGGTCAGGCCTTCGCCGCGGGGAGTTGGTGCGCTGCAAATGATGCTATTCCGGAAAGGGGCATCCGCAACATGGCACTTCGTATGGTGCGGCTCCGCCGAGGATGTGATCCGGCCTTGCCGGAGGGCGTCTGGCCGGCCTCCGCCGGGGACTGCTACAAGATGTCTCTTATGGCTTTCGGGGGGAGATGTGCCGGTCGGGTGAGTGGAAATTCCGCGGCGGGCTTGCTATGGGCTTTGACCACGAGAGGCCAAGAACGTTCCACAAGTTCCCATATAAAGCCGAGACAAGAAGGAAACGACCATGACCGCCAACCGGAAGCTGATCGCCGGAAACTGGAAGATGAACGGGTTGAAGGCCGACGGGCTGGACCTCGCCTCCGACCTCGCCGGGCGGCTGAAGGGCGCCGGGCCGGTCGCTTTCGACATGCTGGTCTGCCCGCCCTTTCCACTGCTGTTCCCGGTGGGCGAGGCGATCGCCGACAGCCCGCTGGCGCTGGGCGGTCAGGATTGCGCGCCGAAGACGTCCGGCGCCCACACCGGCGACGTCGCGCCGACCATGCTGAAGGACGCCGGCTGCCGCTTCGTCATCCTCGGCCATTCGGAGCGCCGCGCCGACCATGGCGAGAGCGACGCCGTGGTGAACGCCAAGGCGGTGGCCGCCCACAAGGAGGGACTCGTCACCATCATCTGCGTCGGCGAGACCGAGGCGCAGCGCGATGCCGGCCAAGCCAACGCCGTGGTGTCGGGGCAACTGGCCGGCTCCATCCCCGCCGATGCGACGGCCGACAACACTGTCATCGCCTATGAGCCGGTCTGGGCCATCGGCACCGGCAAGACCGCGACCCCGGACGACGTGAAGGCGATGCACGCCCATATCCGCGCAGAACTGGACGGCAAGATCGCGGAGTCCGCCAAGGTCCGCATCCTCTATGGCGGCTCGGTCAAGCCGGGCAACGCGGCGGAGCTGATGGCGGTGGAGAATGTCGACGGCGCCTTGGTCGGCGGTGCATCGCTGAAGGCCGACGATTTCTGGGCCATCGGCACCGCCTGCCGCTGATGCCGGCCTTTCCAGTCGGCATGGCGCCCATCGGTGTCAGCCATGCCGCCAACGGATAAGGCTCAGGTATTTTGGCGCTGGCATATCGCGCGATGGCGCGGTACAAACAATGGGCGCGCGCCACGGGCCCTTAAGACGGCCTGTGGCGCGCTATTCGATTTTTGGGATGGTGTGGGGTGAGCATCGCATGGAATCGGTGATTCTGGTCATTCACCTGCTGATCGCCGTCGGGCTGGTCGGTGTGATCCTGATCCAGCGGTCGGAAGGCGGCGGGCTCGGCATCGGCGGCGGCACGATGGGCGGCATGATGAGCACCCGCGGCACGGCCAACCTGCTGACGCGGACCACCGGCATTCTGGCGGGCTGCTTCTTCGCCACCAGCATCGTGCTGGCGATCCTGGCCGGCGGTCATTCGCGCCCGGCGTCGATCATCGACACGCTGCCGGCGAGCCCGGCGGCTTCGACGGCCCCGGCCCAGCCGGCCGCTCCGGCCCAACCTGCGCCGCCGGTGTCCCAGTAACGGGACAGTTCCCAGCGCACGGGTGCGAAGCGGACAGCGAGGCGGCCTCCCCGAAGCCGCCTCTTTCTTTTGAGGGCTGATTGCGGCTGGCGCCGCTGCGGCTCTCCGGGGACTGGAACATTCGCCTCCATCGGGGGGCGTGAAAACTCCGCCCCCTAAGGGGACATGGCAAATCCGTCCCCTCAGGGGACATGGAACAGCTCTCAAGCTCTTCGGACGGACATGACTCGCTACATCTTCATCACCGGTGGCGTCGTTTCTTCGCTGGGCAAAGGTCTGGCATCGGCGGCGCTTGGGGCGCTTCTCCAGACCCGCGGCTACAAGGTGCGGCTGCGCAAGCTGGACCCGTACCTGAACGTCGATCCCGGCACGATGAGCCCGTATCAGCACGGCGAGGTCTTCGTGACCGACGACGGGGCCGAGACGGACCTTGACCTCGGCCATTACGAGCGCTTCACCGGCGTGTCTGCCCGCAAGGGCGACAACATCACCACTGGCCGCATCTACTCCACCGTGATCGCGAAGGAACGTCGCGGCGATTACCTGGGCGGCACCGTCCAGGTCATTCCGCACATCACCGACGAGATCAAGGAGTTCATCCGCGCCGACGCCACCGACGAGGACTTCGTCCTCATCGAGATCGGCGGCACGGTGGGCGATATCGAATCGCTGCCCTTCCTGGAGGCGATCCGCCAGTTCGGCAACGAGGTCGGCCAGGAGAATGTGCTCTACATCCACCTGACGCTGCTGCCCTACATCCCGACCGCCGGCGAGCTGAAGACCAAGCCGACCCAGCATTCGGTCAAAGAACTGCTGAGCGTCGGCATCCAGGCCAACATCCTGCTATGCCGTGCCGACCGTCCAATTCCGGAGAACGAGCGCAAGAAGATCGCGCTGTTCTGCAACATCCGTCCGGAGCGGGTGATCGCGGCGCTCGACGTCGACTCGATCTACCAGGTGCCGATCAGCTACCACGAGGAAGGCTTCGACACCCAGGTCCTGAGCTATTTCGGCCTGCCGACCGACAAGGAGCCGGACCTGTCGCGCTGGACCCGCATCATGGACCGGGTGCGCAAGCCGCAGGGCGAGGTCACCATCGCGGTGGTCGGCAAGTACATCAGCCTGCTCGACAGCTACAAGTCGCTGGCCGAGGCGCTGACCCATGGTGGCATCGCCAACAACGTCAAGGTCAACCTTGACTGGATCGATTCGGAGATCTTCGAGGATGACGACGCGGCGGTGAAGCGGCTGGAAAACGTCCACGGCATCCTGGTGCCGGGCGGTTTCGGCTCCCGTGGCACGGAAGGCAAGATCCGGGCTGCCCAGTTTGCGCGTGAGCGCAAGGTGCCCTATTTCGGCATTTGCTTCGGCATGCAGATGGCGGTGATCGAAGCCGCCCGCAACATGGCGAAGATCGAGGATGCCGGCTCCACCGAGTTGGGCAAGCCGGGCAATCCGGTCGTCGGCCTGATGACGGAGTGGATGCGCGGCAACACGCTGGAACGCCGTGCCGAAGTCGGCGATCTGGGCGGCACCATGCGTCTGGGCGCCTATCCGGCCAAGCTGCTGGACGGCAGCAAGGTCGCCGAGGTCTACGGCACCACCGATATCTCCGAACGGCACCGTCACCGCTATGAGGTGAACGTGTACTACAAGGAGCGTCTGGAGCGCTGCGGCATGCGGTTCAGCGGCCTGTCGCCGGACGGGGAACTGCCGGAGATCGTCGAGATCCCCGACCATCCCTGGTTCATCGGCGTGCAGTTCCACCCGGAACTGAAGTCCAAGCCGTTCGAGCCGCACCCGCTGTTCACCGCCTTCATCAAGGCGGCCATCGATCAGAGCCGGCTGGTCTGACCGTTTCAGATCGACCGTCCTCAGTTACGGAAAGCCCCGTCCTCACAGGCGGGGCTTTTTGCTGCCGGCAACCTTCCCTATACGTCATGTTTCTTGCGCGTTCGGTACCCTTGTGCGACGATCGTCTGAAAATCGGACAATCAAACAATATGATCGGGGAAGGGCTATGAACCGCGTCAGGATCGCCGCGCTCGCCACCTGTCTGACCGCGGTCGCCGCGGTTCCGGCCGTTGCGGCGGATTACTCCTCCACCATCTTCTTCGGCGACAGCCTGACCGACAGCGGCGTGTTCCAGTCGCTCCTGCCCGTCGGCGGCAAGTTCACCACCAACCCGGGGCCGGTGTGGGCGGAGACCGTCGCCGGGACGCTCGGGACCTCAGCCACCACGGCGGCGCGGGGCGGCACCGACTATGCGGTCGGCGGCGCGCGGGTGAATACCTCGGTCGGCTTTCCAGCGACCGGCCCGACGGCGCTCGCCCCCAGCGTGGCGACACAGATCTCCGGCTATCTGGCCTCCAGCGGCGGCCGGGCCGATCCGAATGCGCTCTACACCGTCTGGGGTGGAGCGAACGACATCTTCACGGCACTCACCAACCCCGCCACCGCACAGGCGACGGTGACGCAGGCCGCCGGCGATCTGGTGACGCAGGTGGCGCGTCTGCGCGCCGCCGGGGCGCGCACGATCTTGGTACCGACGGTGCCGGACATTGGATCGACGCCGTTCGGGCGGGCGCAGGGCTCAGCCGCGGCGGCACAGATCACGCAACTTGTCAGTGGCTATAACCAGCTGGTCACGCTGGGGCTGGCGAATGCCGGCGTATCGGTCATTCCCATCGACACCTATTCCCTGCTGCGGGCGGCGGTGGCCGATCCGGCGGCCTACGGCTTCACCAATGTGACCGGCACCGCCTGCACCACCAGCAGTTCGCTGCTCTGTACCTCCGGAACTCTGGTGGCGCCCAACGCGGCGCAGACCTATCTGTTCGCCGATGGCGTCCATCCGACCACCGCCGGGCATCGCGCGGTATCGGACTTCGTGCTGAACGCGCTGACCGCTCCCGGCAATGTCGCGCAGCTCGCCGAATCGCCGATCCATACCCGTGACCGCCTGACCTCCACCATTCTGGCCCAGGCAGCGACCAGCCTGTGGAGCCGCAAGCCCGGCACCAGCGGCGCCTGGATCAGCGGAGGAGTCGGGCGGCTGACCAGCGACCGCACTGGCGACCCTGGGGCCGGCGGTCAGGCGGAGGTGCGCGGCACGCCGCTGTCGGTCAGCGTCGGCATCGACAAGCGCTTCACCGAGAATCTTCTGCTCGGCGTGGCCGGCACGGCGTCGCATTACCGCGGCAGCTTCTCCACCGGCGGCGATTACAAGCAGCGGGAGTATGTGCTGAGCGGCTACGGCGTCTACCGCATGGGCGGTGCCTTCGTGAACGGCGTCGGCTCCATCGGCTTCGCCGACTACGACCTGCGCCGCGGCGTCAGCATCAACGGCACCGACCATTCCACCAGCGGCAACACCGAGGGGATCAACGCGTCCATCGGTGCCGAGGGCGGCTACGAGTTCATGACCGGCGGGCTGACCCATGGTCCGGTGCTGGGCCTGCGATACCAGCATGTCGAGGTCGAGGGATTCAGTGAGGACAACAGCCTGTTCGGCTTCACCTACCGCTCGCAGACCCGCAATTCGCTGGTCGGCAGCATCGGCTATCAGGCGGCCTACGATTTCGGCAGCGTCCTGCCCTATGCCAAGGTGACGCTGAACCGGGAGTTCAAGGACGACCAGCGCTCCATCACGGTGGAAAGCCGCAGCATTTCCACGCTGGCCTATGATGTGGCGGTGGCGAAGCCGGACCGCAGCTATGTCGACCTGACGGCGGGCGCCTCCTTCAAGCTGGCGGAGTCGGTGACCGGCACGCTGGGCCTGAATGCCAGGCTGGGCGAGGAGAACCGCCGCGATTACGGCGGCTTCGTCGGCGTCAGCGTCGGTTTCTGACGAAAGACAGGTGACCGGGGACAAGTCCGCTCCATATCAGGGGCGGATTTGCCAACGGGAGGATAGCAGTGCCATGTCAGACGTGATGATCGATGCCGCCGATGGTGGCCGTTTCTCAGCCTATGTCGCCAAGCCCACGGTGGCCCCCGCCGGCGGGCTTGTCGTGATTCAGGAAATCTTCGGCGTCAACGCGGTGATGCGCGAGATGTGCGACTGGTACGCCTCGCAGGGCTTCCTGGCGGTGTGCCCGGACCTGTTCTGGCGCCAGAAGCCGGGCGTGCAACTGACCGACAAGACGCAAGAGGAGTGGAACCAGGCCTTCGCCCTGCTGAACGGCATGGATCAGGACAAGGCGGTGGACGACCTCAAAGCAGCGCTGGCCTGGGTGCGCGGGCAGGATGGCTGCACCGGCAAGGCCGGCAGCGTCGGCTACTGCCTGGGCGGCCGGCTTGCCTTCATGATGGCGACGCGGTCGGACGCCGATGCCAATGTCGGCTATTACGGCGTCGGGCTGGAGGGGCTGCTGGGTGAGGCCGACAAGATCGCCAAGCCGCTGCTGCTGCACATCGCCGAGAACGACAAGTTCTCCAGCCCCGAGAAGCGCGACGCGGTGGTCGCCGGGGTGAAGGACAACACGTGGGTGACCGCCAAGGTCTATCCGGGCATGGACCATGCCTTTGCCCGGCCGGGTGGCGAGCATTACGACCGGGATGCGGCCGACGAGGCGAACCGGCTGACGGTGGAGTTCTTCCGGACGCATCTGGCCTGACGCCAGCGCCGTTGACCGATTTCCTGAATAGTGGGATGCAAGGGTCTTCCGACCCTTGCCCGAACCCCTGTCGGGTGAGCGCGGGAGGGCGGCGCCCTCTCGCCTCGATTTGTTTTGGAGCACTCCGATGACCACGCCGCGCGCCGTTCAGGTCGGCGACCTGACCATTGCCAACGACCGTCCCTTCGTCCTGATCGCCGGCCCCTGCCAGATGGAAAGCCGCGACCATGCGATGGAGACCGCGTCCGCGCTGGTGGAGATGACCCGCGCGCTGGGCATGGGGCTGATCTACAAGTCGAGCTTTGACAAGGCCAACCGCACCTCCATCACCACCGCGCGCGGTCTGGGCATGGACAAGGCCCTGCCGATCTTCGCGGAAATCCGCGAGCGGTTCGGCTGCCCGGTCATCACCGACGTGCATGAATCGACCCAGTGCGCCCCGGTCGCCGAGGCGGTGGACGTGCTGCAGATCCCGGCCTTCCTCTGCCGCCAGACCGACCTGCTGATCGCCGCGGCGGAGACCGGCCGTGCGGTGAACGTCAAGAAGGGCCAGTTCCTGGCGCCGTGGGACATGAAGAACGTCGCCGCCAAGTTGGTCGCGTCGGGCAACGAGCGCGTGCTGCTGTGCGAGCGCGGCGCCAGCTTCGGCTACAACACGCTGGTGTCGGACATGCGGTCGCTGCCGATCATGGCGGAGACCGGCTTCCCGGTGGTGTTCGACGCCACCCATTCCGTCCAGCAGCCGGGCGGGCAGGGCACTACTTCGGGCGGCCAGCGGGAATTCGTGCCGGTCCTGGCCCGTGCCGCCATCGCCGTCGGCGTCGCCGCCGTCTTCATGGAGACGCACGAGAACCCCGACTGCGCCCCCAGCGACGGCCCCAACATGGTCCCGCTTAAGGATATGCCGGCCCTGCTGGCGAAGCTCCAGGCCTTCGACCGTCTGGCGAAGTCCTAAACAGGCTTAATTTGGCTGGGGCGGAGCGCCGTGCTTCACTGGCGCCTCTCCCGCATCCACGGGTCGGGTCAGCCTTCGGGGACATGCATGATGGTCGGTCGGAGTTTTCGGGGTGTGATTGCCGCACTCCTGCTGCTGGTGGTCGCTTTTCCGGCCCTGGCATTGGAGAGCTTCCAGAAATCCAAGCTGACCGTCGAGACGGCCGGCGGCGGCAAGTTCCGCTTCGATATCGAGCTGGCGCTGACACCGGGCCAGCAGGCGCAGGGGCTGATGTTCCGCCAGTCGATGGCCGCCGATGCCGGCATGCTGTTCATCTACGACCGGGTGCAGCCCGCCAGCTTCTGGATGAAGAACACCCTGATCCCGCTCGACATGCTGTTCATCGCCGCCGACGGCCGCATCGTGAACATCCATGAGCGGGCGGTGCCGGAATCGTTGGACTCCGTCAACTCCGACGGTCCGGTCAAGGCGATCCTGGAGCTGAACGGCGGCATGGCCTCGCGGCTCGGCATCCGTCCCGGCGACCGGGTGGTCTCGCCGGACATCGCCAAGCCTTGAGGCCAAAGCCCCGCCGTTGAAAGAGGGCTCGCAGCCCATGACTTTCGCGTAAACTCCCCCAGATTCATCGCGTGGGTGGCGCGGTGCGGAGGGGCGCAATGGGCAGGCGGGCGGCGATTTTTCTCGGACTGGCGCTCAGCGCCGCGGCCGGCCTGTCCGCCTATGTCGTGCTGGCGCGGGCCGAGCCCAGTCCCTCATATCGTCTGGCGCGGGTCGAGCAAGGCCCGCTGGTCAGTGCCATCACCGCCACCGGCACCATGAGCGCCCTGGTGACGGTGGAGGTCAGCTCCCAACTTTCCGGCCAGATCGCCGAGCTTTATGCCGATTTCAACAGCCGGGTCACCAGCGGGCAGATCCTTGCCCGGCTGAACGGCGACCAGCTTGCCGCGCGGCTGGCCCAGGCCGGTGCCGATGTCGATTCCGCCAAGGCCGCGCTGATCCAGCAGCAGGCCCTGCTCGACAAGGCACGGGCCGATCTTGCCAATGCGGAGGCCAGCATCGCCAATGCCGATGCGCAGATCGTCCGCGCCGACCTTGCCCAGCGCGATGCGGAGCGTGATCTGCGTCGGCGGCGTGACCTGCAGGGCCGTGGCGTGGTCGCCGCCGCCGATCTGGAAAAGGCGGAAACCGCAGCCCACAGCGCCCAGGCCCAGCTGATCGCCGCCCGCGCGCAGAAGCGGCAGGCGGAAGCGGCGGCGGCATCAGCCGAAGCATCGCTGGCGGTTGCCGCCGCCCAGGTGGATGTCGCCCGTGCCCAGGTGGCCCAGCGCGAGGCGGCCTTGCAGCTGGTCCGTGTCGATTTGAACCGCTCGGTCATCCGCTCGCCCATCGACGGCGTGGTGGTGAACCGGGCGGTCAGCACCGGCCAGACGGTGGCGGCCAGCCTGTCGGCGCCCACCCTGTTCACCATCGCCCAGGATCTGCGGCAGATGGAGGTGCTTGCCAACATCGACGAGGCGGACATCGGCCGGGTCCGCGAAGGCATGGCGGTGCGCTTCACCGTCAACGCCTTCCCCGGCGACAGCTTCACCGGCCGGGTGGCGCAGGTGCGGCTGGCGCCGAAGGAGGATCAGACCGTCGTCACCTACATCGTCGTCATCACGGTGGAGAATCCGGAGCTGCGGCTGCTGCCGGGCATGACCGCCAACCTGCGCATCACCGTGGACGAGCGGCCGTCGGCGGTGAAACTGCCGAATGCCGCCCTGCGCTTTCGTCCGCCGGGCGTCGAGTCTTCCGCCGAAGCGCCGGCACCGACCACCGGCGGCCTGAATGGCGGGCGCGGCGCCGCGGCGCTGGAGGCTTCCGCCAAACGGGTGACGGACGGGCTGAAGCTGGACGAGACCAAGCGGCGCGACATCGCCGCCCTGGTCGCCGAGGCCCGCGAGCGCTTCGCGGCGCTGGATGCGGACGGCGGCGATCCGGAACGCCGCAGGGTGGAGGCCAACGCCATCCGCACCGCGACGCTCGAGCGGATGGCCGGACTGCTCGACCCGGCGCAGCGCGACCGCTTCGAGTCGCTGGTCGATCCCGGCAGGGCAGCCGAAGCGACGCGGACCGTCTGGGTGCCCAGCCCCGGCAATGGGAGCCCTGTCGGGGTGCCGGTTCGGCTCGGCATCGGCGACGGCAGCTTCACCGAGGTGGTGTCCGGCGATCTGCGGGCGGGGCAGGAGGTCATTACCGGCATCCTCGCCGCCGACCGCGACACCCGCCGGGGACCGCGCCTTGGCTTCTGAACCGGACGAGCCTGAGGTCGTGCCTCTGATCGCGGTCGAGCGCCTGACCCGCCATTACCGCATGGGGCCGCAGATCGTCCATGCGCTGGACGATGTCTCCGTCGTCATCCAGCGTGGCGAGTTCATTGCGGTGATGGGGCCGTCGGGGTCCGGCAAATCCACCTTCATGAACCTGCTGGGCTGCCTGGATCGTCCGGATTCGGGCACCTACCGGCTGGATCGGCAGGAGGTGGCGGGCCAAGAGGTCGCCGGACTATCTTCCGACGCGCTGGCGGCGGTGCGGAACCGCAGCATCGGCTTCGTCTTCCAATCCTTCAACCTGCTGCCGCGCCAGACGGCGCTCGACAACGTCATGCTGCCGATGGTCTACGCCGGCGTCGGCCACGCCCAGC
The DNA here is from genome assembly GCF_003116035.1 of Azospirillum sp. TSH64. Classification (GTDB taxonomy): domain Bacteria; phylum Pseudomonadota; class Alphaproteobacteria; order Azospirillales; family Azospirillaceae; genus Azospirillum. The sequence goes on along the minus strand of NZ_LGQW01000015.1, from coordinate 5,183,335 downwards.
GGGTCGAGCGGGCGCTCGCCGCCCTCGAGGCGGTCGGGCTGCGCGAGCGGGCAAGGCACCGGCCGACCCAGCTCTCCGGCGGGCAGCAGCAGCGTGTCGCCATCGCCCGCGCGCTGGTCAACGACCCTCTGCTGCTGCTGGCCGACGAGCCGACAGGCGCGCTCGACACTGCCACCAGCCTGGAGATCATCGGCCTGTTCCAGCGTCTGAACCGGCGCGGCATCACAATCGTGCTGGTGACGCATGAGCCGGAGGTGGCGCGCTTCGCGTCCCGAGTCCTGCATTTCCGTGACGGCCGGCTGATCGACGACCTGAACCAGACGCCGGAGGTCGCGGCATGACCGCCTGGGATGCCTTGCGTGTAGCACTCGATTCTCTGCGGGCCAATCCATTGCGCAGCGCGCTGACCATGCTGGGCATCGTCATCGGCGTGGCCGCCGTGATCGCCATGGTCGCGGTGGGGGCCGGTGCGCGCGATCAGGTGCTGCGCCAGATCGCCAGCCTGGGCACCAACCTGATCATGGTGGGGCAGGGCAGCATCGCCCGCGGCGGGGTCAAGCTGGGAGCCGGCACCGCCTCTTCCCTGACGGAGGACGATGCGCTGGCGGTGCTGGCGGATATCCCCGGGGTGGTGGTGACGGCGCCGTCGGTGCGCTGGGGATTGCAGATCGTCGCCGGCAACCAGAATTGGGGCACCGTGCTGTTCGGCATCACGCCCGACTATATGGATGCCCGCGACTGGAGTGTCGCGGCGGGGCGCGGCCTGTCGGACGAGGATGTGGCGCAGGCCAACAAGGTGGTGGTGCTGGGCCAGACGGTGGTGCGCACCCTGTTCGGCGGCGGCGATCCCATCGGGGAGCCGGTGCGGGTCTTTTCCACCCCGCTGACCGTCGTCGGCGTGCTGGCGGAGAAAGGGCAGAACACGCAGGGCCAGGACCAGGACGATGTCATCTTCGTGCCGCTGTCCACCGCCAAGCGCAACATTCCGGGCATGGCGAAAAGCAACCCGCGCTTCATCCACACCATGGTGGTGAAGATGCGCGACGGCACCGACATGGCCGAGGCCCAAGCGCAGATCCGAGACCTGCTGCGCCAGCGTCACCGGCTGGTTGCCGGTCAGGACGACGATTTCTGGATGCGCGACCTGTCGGAGGTGTCGGCAACCCGCGATGCCTCGTCACGCGCCCTGTCCTTCCTGCTGGCCGCCGTGGCGGCGGTCTCGCTGCTGGTCGGCGGTATCGGCATCATGAACATCATGCTAGTGTCGGTGACCGAGCGCACGCGGGAGATCGGGCTGCGGCTTGCCATCGGGGCGCGGCGGCGCGACATCCTGGTGCAGTTCCTGATCGAATCGACCACCCTGTCGCTGATCGGCGCCGCCGTCGGCGTGGCGCTCGGCATCGGAACCGCCATGGGCGTCGCGACTCTGGCCGGATGGCCGACGCTGATCCAGATCGACTCCGTCGTCCTGGCGGTGGTGGTCAGCGGCATCGTCGGCGTGTTCTTCGGCCTGTACCCCGCCCGACGGGCTGCCCGCCTCAACCCGATCGAGGCGTTGCGGCACGAATAGCCGCCAAGTCGGCCTCAACTTCGCCCTTCAATATGACCAGCGGCACCGTGCTGCGTGCCAGCCACAACGCCAGCCGGCCGACCCAGCCCACCTCCCGCGGAACCGCCAGCAGCGCCGGTTGCCGCTCCGCCACCATGCGCGCCAGGGCGAGCGGGGATGTGGAGGCATGGCGCTTGGCAAGGTCGATCTGCCCGACGGCGGGGTCCAGTTCCGCGCGGAGCGGTCCGCCGCCCATCGGCGCCACCACATCCACCGCCGCACCCATTCGCAGCAGTTCGTGGGCGAGGCCGATGGCGGAGCGGCGGTCCGGCCGGTCGGCAAGGTCCGGCACGAACAGGATGATGGCGAGCGGTGCGGGGGTGAGTGACGGCAACGAAACGGATCCGGAACGGTGTTGAAGACAGGCTGTTGAGCGACCGAATGCCGCACTGAACGACCAACAAGGCAGGCGGGATGGAAAAGACCGCGAAAGCAGTGCCCGTCCGCTTGCCGTGGGCGTGGCGTTCGTGTATCTCACAACGCGGCGACGGGGCGTAGCGCAGTCTGGTCAGCGCGCCAGTTTTGGGTACTGGAGGCCCCCGGTTCGAATCCGGGCGCCCCGACCATCGCCAGAGGACAAATCCGCGTCCAAGCCATGGTGCCAGGACGCAACGGCAGGCATTTGGGGAGACGAGCGAGCCATGAACGTCCGGATCTATCAGCCGAGCAAGACGGCCATGCAATCCGGCCGGGCCAAGACTCACCGTTGGATGCTGGATTACGAGATCGAGACGCCGCGCCGTCCGGAGCCGCTGATGGGCTGGACCAGCTCGGGCGATACGCTGAACCAGGTGCGCTTGTCCTTCGAGACGAAGGAAGAGGCCATTGCGTTCGCGGAGCGTGAGGGCTGGAGCTATACCGTGCAGGAGGCTGCTGTCCGCCGCGTCCGTCCGCGCAATTACGCCGACAACTTCCGCACCGACCGTCCGCGCTTCTGATCGACAGCGCGAAGTCGGCGTCGGTTCGAGTCGCCACTGGCAAGCGGCTGGAAAACCGGGATAAGGCCCCATAGCTCAGTTGGATAGAGCAGCCGCCTTCTAAGCGGCAGGTCGCTGGTTCGAATCCAGCTGGGGTCGCCATCTCGGCAGTCTGTTGCAGAACAAGAAAAGCCCCGCTCAAGCGGGGCTTTTTTTTTGGGGTTGCGAGGCCGGCGGTCAGGCGGCCTTGATGTCTCCCAGGAAGGATTCGACATCCCGGCGCATCAGTTCTGCCTGCCGGGACAACTCACCGGCAGCGGTCAGCACCTGACCGGCGGCGTCGCCGGCCTCGCCGGCTGCCTGCGTCACCTGAACGATGCTTCCAGTCACTTCCTGCGTCCCGGCTGCGGCCTGCTGGACGTTGCGGGAGATTTCGTTGGTGGCGGCACTCTGCTCT
>NZ_LGQW01000015.1:5137417-5180342 GCF_003116035.1 Azospirillum sp. TSH64 | reverse complement strand
ATCTCCTGAAACGTCGATACTGATACAGTTTCTCTGCTCAAAAGATGCACAGACGATCCTCGATTGTGCCGATCCCCAACAGGGAACCAACACCCCAAGGCCGCAACGGCTACCAACTGCCGCCGCCTGCGCATCCCTTCTCGACTTCACGATCTACAATGTCCAAGATCCATCCCGATCACGACAAACCATCATCCGGTGAACCGGCCTGATGCGTCGTCATTTTAAGATCGGAAGAGCGCAAACCGGTCGGCTCACGCTGGCAGGCAACTTTTCTATCTCTTTCAGCCGAAGGGGTCAAGCCCTTTTTTTCGGCTGCTCCACCGAAGCGTCGGCGAAGCAATGAGAAGAAACGCAACTGCCCCAATCCATCGGGGTCTCGTTCCTTGGCGTCTTCGCTCTCGTGAAGGACGCGGCCGGTCGAGGGCCGGGTATATACGCAGCCCTTTGCGACCCGTCCAGGACAAAATGCACCCGCATAGCGATTTTGCCTTACCCCGCCTGTGGCGGCGTAAAGCTCTGCTGTCGGCCGGCAAATGGCCGCCTTCCGATGCCATCGCGCTTGCGGAAGAGGCAACTGGGGGACGATACAGGGGCGCCCCTGCCCCAATCTTCCTATCCGGCCATGCACGACCCCGCCCTTCTGTTCGACGTCCTGTTCCTGCTGCTGGCCGCGATTCTGGTGGTGCCGCTGTTCCAGGTTCTGCGCATTCCCGCGGTACTCGGATATCTGGTGGCCGGCGCGATGCTGGGTCCGCACACGCCGGGTCCAGTGGTCGATCTCGCGGTGCCGCAGGTGCTGTCGGAATTCGGCGTCGTCTTCCTGCTGTTCGCCATCGGGCTGGAACTGCCGGTCTCGCGCCTGCGCGCCATGAGGCATTACATCTTCGGCCTGGGGCTGATGCAGGTCGGGCTGACCAGCGCCGCCATCGGCGTCGCCGCCTGGTGGCTCGGCTTGGCGCCCGAGGCGGCGCTGATCGTCGGCGGCATGCTGGCCTTCTCCTCGACCGCAACGGTGTTGAAGCTGCTGGTGGAGCGTGGCGAGACGGTCGCCCGCTTCGGCCGCATTTCCGTGGCCGTGCTGATCTTCCAGGATCTGGCGGTGGTGCCGCTGCTGACCCTGCTGCCGCTGCTGGCCGATCCCGACGCCAGCATTCCGCTGGCCCTGGCGCTCGCCGCGGTGAAGGCGGTGGCCGCAATCCTCGGCATCATGCTGCTGGGCCGGTTCGTGGTGCGGCCGGCCTATCGCTTCATCGCCTCGGCCGGCAATCCGGAGCTGTTCACCGCCACCAACCTGTTCGTGGTGCTGGCGGTCGGCTGGCTGACGGCGGAAGCCGGCATGTCGATGGCGCTGGGCGCCTTTCTCGCCGGTATGCTGCTGGCCGACACCGCCTACCGCCATCAGGTCGAGGCGGACATCGAGCCGTTCCGCGGCCTGCTGCTCGGCCTGTTCTTCATGACCGTCGGCATGTCGCTCGATCTGCCGGCGATGGCGGTGGAGGCGCAGACCATCGCGGCGCTGACCGTCGCTTTGCTGGTCGGCAAGAGCCTGCTGCTGTTCCTGCTCTGCCGGCTGTCGGGGCTGGGGCTGGCGACCTCGCTCCGGATCGGGCTGCTGCTGTCGCAGGGCGGCGAGTTCGCCTTTGTCCTGATCGGCAAGGCGGTCGGCCTGTCGGTGCTGGACGGCCACACCGGATTGCTGCTGTCGTCTTCGGTGGCGCTCAGCATGGCGGTGACACCGGCGATCGGGGCGGTCGCCCAGCACATTGCCCAGTTGATCGAGGCACGGCTGGGCGCCGAGGCCTTCGGCATCGAAACCAGCGATCTGAAAAGCCATGTGCTGATCTGCGGCTATGGCCGTGTCGGCAAGGCGGTCGCCAAGCTGCTGACCGAGCACAACATCGCCTATGTGGCATTGGATCTGGAACCGCAGCGCATTGCCGCCGCACGCCATGATGGGCTGCCGGTCTATTACGGCGACGCCAGCCAGGGCACGGTGTTGCGCGCCGCCGGGATCGAACGGGCGCGGGCCGCCGTCATTACGCTGAACCGGCCGGACGCCGCCCACCGCGCGGTGGAGGCAATCCATGCCACGGCCCCCACTCTGCCGATCATCGCCCGTGCCCACGATCTGGGCCAGAGTGCTGCACTGGCGGGTGCGGGAGCCAGCGCCATCGTACCGGAAACCATGGAGGCCAGCCTGCAACTGGCCGGCCTGGTGCTGCGGAGCGCCGGGGTCGAGGCCGCGGCGGTGGACCTCAGCCTGAAGGCCCACCGCGACGGCAATTACCGGACTCTCGCCGATCAGCAGTCGGCAAGCTGAGCGACGTTATCGGGCGAACACCCGCGCCCGGTCGATGTGGATCGCGCAGCGGTCGCCGGCGGCGATGCCGAGCGTGGCGAGGCGTTCGCGGTCCATCTCCGCCTCCAGCGACAGGCCGGCGAGGTCGATATCGATCCGGGCATCCGGCCCGACGACATGGATGCCGGAAATGCGCGCCGGACCGGCCGAGGCCGGGGTGACCCCGAGATCGTGCGGGCGGACATAGGCGACCGCCGGCCCCTGCACGCCTCCCTGGGTCGGGATCGCCAGGGCGCCGTCGCCGACACGGGCGATGCCGCCCTCCACCGTGCAGTCGAACCGGTTCACCTGACCGAGAAACTCGTAGACGAAGGCGGAGGCCGGGTGGTCGTAGACCTCAGCCGGCGTGCCGATCTGCTCGATCCGGCCCTGGTTCATCACAACGACGCGGTCGGCCAGTTCCAGCGCCTCCTCCTGGTCGTGGGTGACGAAGACGGAGGTGATGTGGATGTCGTCATGCAGCTTGCGCAGCCAGCGCCGCAGCTCCTTGCGGACCTTGGCGTCGAGGGCGCCGAAGGGTTCGTCGAGCAGCAACACCTTCGGCTCGATGGCCAGGGCGCGGGCCAGCGCCACGCGCTGCCGCTGGCCACCTGACAGCTGCGCCGGATAACGCCCGGCGAAGGGCGACAACTGCACCAGTTCCAGCAGCTCGGTCACCCGCCGCTTGATTTCGGCGGAGCCGGGGCGCTCGCCGCGCGGCCGCACCTTGAGGCCGAAGGCGACGTTGTCGAACACCGTCATGTGACGGAACAGGGCGTAATGCTGGAAGACGAAGCCGACCTGCCGGTCGCGCGGCTTCAGCCCCAGCGCCTCCTCTCCGTTCAGCAGCAGACCGCCACCGTCGGGGCTTTCCAGCCCGGCCATGATGCGCAGCAGCGTGGTCTTGCCCGAGCCGGAGGGGCCGAGCAGGGCCAGAAGCTCCCCCGACTTCACCTCCAGATCGACGGAATCGAGGGCGGTGAAGTCGTTGAAGCGCTTGGTGATGCCTGAAACCTGGATCGCCATTGGTCCCGTTTTCCTCTCCAGAGCCCGGCGATCAGTGCCGGGACGCCGCCAGCTCGTCCCCGAAGCGCCACTCCAGCGCGGTCTTCACGACCAGCGTGACCAGGGCCAGCATGGCCAGGAGCGAGGCGACCGCGAAGGCGGCGACGAAATTGTATTCGTTATAGAGAATCTCGACATGCAGCGGCATCGTGTTGGTCTCGCCGCGGACATGGCCGGAGACGACCGACACGGCGCCGAACTCGCCCATCGCGCGGGCGTTGCACAGCAGCACACCGTAGAGCAGGCCCCATTTGATGTTGGGAATCGTCACCCGCCAGAAGGTCTGCCAGCCGGACGCGCCCAGCACCAGCGCCGCCTCCTCCTCGTCGGAGCCCTGTTCCTGCATCAGCGGGATCAGTTCGCGCGCCACGAAGGGGAAGGTGACGAAGATGGTGGCGAGCACCAGTCCAGGCACGGCGAAGATGATCTGAACGCCCATGTCGCGCAGGTAGGAGCCGAAAAACCCGTTCATGCCGAACAGCAGGACGTAGATCAGCCCGGATATCACCGGCGACACCGAGAAAGGCAGGTCGATCAGCGTGATCAGCAGATTCTTGCCGCGGAAGTCGAACTTCGCGACGCACCAGGAGGCGACAACGCCGAACAGCAGGTTGGCCGGCACCGAAACGGCGGCGACGATCAGCGTCAGCTTGATCGCGGCAACCGCATCCGGTTCGGTCAGTGCCAGCCAATAAGCACCGAAGCCGCGGCGCAGGGCCTCGGCGAACACCGCCACCAGGGGAAGCAGCAGGAACAGCGCCAGGAACAGCAGGGCTCCGACGATCAGGAGCGCCCGGACCCAGGTGGGTTCGGTCAGCGCGGATCGCCCCGGCGGCACCGGGATGGATACCGGGGCGGTTATGCTGGTGTCAGCGGGCATGGCGCGACCTCATCCACTGCTGAAGGAGGTTGAGGATCAGGAGCATGACGAAGGACACCCCCAGCATCGCCGTACCGACCGCGGCGGCGCCGGCGTAGTCGTACTGCTCCAGCTTGATGACGATCAGCAGCGGCAGGATCTCCGTCAGGCCCGGCATGTTGCCGGCGATGAAGATGACCGAGCCGTATTCACCGACCCCACGGGCGAAGGACAGGGCGAAGCCGGTGACCAGCGCCGGCAGGATGGCCGGCAGGATGACGCTGCGGAAGGTTTGGAATCGCGAGGCGCCCAGCGAGGCCGCGGCCTCCTCCTCCTCCGCCGGCAGATCCTGCAGGATCGGCTGCACCGTGCGGACGACGAAGGGAAGACCGATGAAGGTCAGCGCGATGGCGATGCCGAGCGGCGTGAAGGCGACCTTCATGCCGAACAGCTCGTTCAGCGGCTTCCCCAGCCAGCCGTTCGGGGCATAGAGCGCACTCAGCGCGATGCCGGCCACCGCCGTCGGCAGGGCGAAAGGCAGATCGACCAGCGCATCCACCAGCCGCTTGCCGGGGAAGTCGTAGCGGACCAGCACCCACGCGACGAGGAAGCCGAAGATCGCGTTGGTCAGCGCCGCGGCGAAGGACAGCCCGAAGCTGACCTCGAAGGCGGCGAGAACCCGGGGCGTCGTCACCGCCGACCAGAACCCGCTCCAGCCGAGCCCGCTGGACCTGAAGATCAGGGCGGCCAGCGGGACCAGCACGATGAAGCCGAGATAGCTGAGCGTGAAGCCCAGCGTCAGCCCGAAACCGGGGAGAACGCTGGGCTTCCGGAAGAGAGGAACGGGGGCGCGGACCGTCACCGCACCCCCCTTTCCTGCCAGAGCGCCGTCGCTGTCGGCAGCGGCGACCATAGGTCAACGCCCCTTCTGGAAGATCTGGTCGAAGACACCACCGTCCGAGAAATGCTTCTCCTGTGCGGCACGCCAGCCCCCGAATTGGTCGATGGTGACCAGCTTAACATCGGCGAAGCGTCCCGCATACTGGCTCGCCAGTTCCGGGAGACGGGGACGGTAGAAGTTCTTGGCGGCGATCTCCTGCCCTTCGCGGGTATAGAGGAACTGGAGATAAGCCTCCGCCACCTTGCGGGTTCCCTTGCGGTCGACGACCTTGTCGACGACGGCGACCGGCGGCTCGGCCAGGATCGACAGGCTGGGAACCACGATCTCGAACTTGTCGGCGCCGAATTCCTGCAGGGACAGGTAGGCCTCGTTCTCCCAGGCCAGCAACACGTCGCCGATCTCGCGCTGGGTGAAGGTCACGGTGGCGCCGCGGGCGCCGCTGTCCAGCACGGGAACGTTCTTCAGCAACTGCGCCACGAATTCCTTGGCCTTGCCCTCGTCACCGCCATTCGCCTGGAGGGCGTAGGCCCAGGCGGCCAGATAGTTCCAGCGCGCGCCGCCCGACGTCTTCGGGTTCGGGGTGATGACCTGGACGCCCGGCTTCACCAGATCGTTCCAGTCCTTGATCCCCTTCGGATTGCCCTTCTTCACCAGGAAGACGATGGTCGAGGTGTAGGGGGAGCTGTTGTTCGGCAGGCGGCTCTGCCAGTCCTTCGGCAGCAGCCCGGTATCGGCGATGGCGTCGATGTCGTAGCCCAGCGCCAGGGTCACGATGTCGGCATCCAGCCCGTCGATCACCGAGCGCGCCTGCTTGCCGGAGCCGCCGTGCGACTGGCGCACGGTCAGGGCACGGCCGGTTTCGGCTTCCCACTTCTTGGCAAACGCCTTGTTGAACTCAACATAGAATTCCCGGGTGGGATCGTAGGACACGTTCAGCAGCGTGTCCTTGGAATCGGCGGCGGCCACACCCAGCCAGGCCATGGTCAGACCGGCGGCGAGAAGAGTCAGGCGGCGAAGCGACATGACAGGGGGTCTCCTTCGGTGGCTCCTGAATTGCACGGGAATTTTTCGTGGTACCCGCGGCAACTTTTCTATTTCTTGTGTAGAGTTTGCCGATGGCTGACGCGCTTGGGAAGTGGTTTTTTCGCCGATTCCCGCGGGAAATCCGCGAGACGCAATCAACCCATTGGCGGTAAAGCAAAAAACGCTTTCGGAAAATCCGTACCGCCTCTTGGCGCCAAGCCCGCGCCGTATCGGGGCAGATGGGGGGGGGGCATGACCGGAAGCGGCAACTTTACCGGCCTTGCCTTGTTGATTACCGACAGATCGACACTGTCAGGAGCAAACGCAATGGCTGGCCCTTCCCGGAATGTGGGCACCGAACTCCCGAAGGCCGGCACCTCGCGGGGCATGGGACGCCCCGCCATGTGGACCATTCTTGGCATCCTCGCGGCTCTCTCCCTGCTGCTGCTGTTCTTCCCAACTTGGTAACGGCAGCCGGGTGCCACGTGCCGTTCCCGATCCGGGGCGGCATGTGGCGACCGGCCTGGCAACCGACATGGCGACCGTGCCGCGGAGCGAGTGCATTGACAGCTGTCGGCATCGCACCTATCGGTGGAAACGGATGCCGGCACAACCCCGCCCCGTCGAGGCGCCGCCGGTGGCCGCTGCGCCAGCCGGGACTTTTCCAACGATGCAAGCCTCCGATTTACATGGCACGGAACTGACCGACCTGATTGCCCGCCTGTGCGGTCCGGCCGGAACCGGCGAGGCGTTGAAGGCGATCTCCGACAGCTGCGAGTCCGCCAGGGCCGCAGGGTTGGGGCAGGATGCGACGGCAATGGAAAGGCTGGACAGTGCGACCGCCGGCCTGGATCCCATCCTGCGCGAATCGGCACTGGCCTCTGTCTCCGGCGATCTGCACCGTTACCTGCATATTCTACAGATGCTGGACACTGTGCTGGATCTGGCATCGCTGGACGGCATCAACCAGATCTTCTGGTCGATGCAGCGCCAGCTGTTCCTGATGCGGATGGATTTGGGCTCGGTGCCCGATTTCGTCGCCGGACACCTCTTTCCCTTCTACGAACGGCTCCTGCGGCAGGTTGCGGTGCGGCTGGAGCTGGTTCCGGTCGGACGGCCGGCGGGCATGCCCGATACCGGACGGGTGGTCATCGTGACCAGCCAGTTCCTGTCCGCCGAACACCAGCCATCGCGCGACCTGCTGCTGCTGGCGGTGCGGCTGCAACGTGACCTGGGCCGGACGGTGCTGGTGCTCAACACCAACATGATGCCGGACCGCTATTACAGTGCCTTCGTCCCGCCCTTCGCCGCAGCGGTCGAAGACAGGCTGTCGGGAGAGCAGACGATCCGCTGCGGCGGCGAGCGGATCCGCATGCTGTCTTCTACCGTTCCGGGCGTCACAGCCGACAAGCTGTCCGGCTTCCTGTCGGCGGTGGAAAGCTTCGACCCCGATCTGGTGATCGCGTTCGGCGGTTCGGTGATGGTCGCCGACCTGCTGGGAAGCGCGTATCCGGTCATGTGCGTCCCGACCACCAGCGGGCAGACCATGTCGCTCGCCGACATCGTGCTGGATTTCGGCGGCCATGCGCGACCGCCGGAAGGCGGAAGGCTGGCAAAATCCTGGCGCCCAGCCCGCTTCGGCCTGTCGCTGCGCCACACCGGGGAGACGGCGGCACGGGCGGAGTTCGCCTTGCAGGAGGGCGATTTCGTCTGCGTCGTCGTCGGCAACCGCCTGGATGCGGAGACGGGCGGCGGGTTCCTCGATCTGCTGGGCCGGATCCTGGATGCGATCCCGCAAGCGCTGGTGCTGTTCGCCGGCGGGGTGGAAAGCCTGCCCGGACGGCTTGCAACCGACCGCCACGCCGGACGGCTGCACAGCCTGGGCCATGTCGACCGCATGGAAGCGCTGATGTCGGTCTGCGACCTGTTCGTGAACCCGCGCCGTGCCGGTGGGGGGGCGGGAGCGGCCCAGGCGATGGCCGGCGGTGTGCCGGTGCTGTCCTTCGAGGTCGGTGACGTCGCCAGCGTGGCCGGACCGTCCTTCGTGGTCGCCGACGACAACGCTTTCGTCGCCCGCGCCGTCGCCCTGGCGGGCGATCCGGCGCTGCTGGCCGAGACGCGGCAGGAAGCCCGTACCCGCATTGAGGTGGTCGAGCGGGAGGGCGCCGACTTCGCGCAGCTTTCCGCCTATATGGCCGAGGCGGTCAGCCTGTTCGATAAGCGGAGATAGCGGCATGCGCTTCCTGCTGTGCGGACAGGGCACCTCGGAAATTCTGTGGTCGATCCAGGCGGCTCTGGTCGATCTGGGTCATGAGTCGGTGCTGGCGCTGCCCGACATCTCACAGGATGTGATCGACCGCCGCATCGATGCCCTGTTCGTGCTGAATTTGTTCGAGATCCCCAGGCCGACCGTGGAGATGCTGCGTGGCTACATCGCGCAGTTCGGCACTGCGCCGGCCATCGTGCATGTGTGCCTGAAACACCCGCTGGAGGAGATCGGCGCCGTCAATGCCGAACAGATCCGCGATGCCGACCGTTGGATGGCCGAGAACGGCATTTCCATGTGGTGCATGTGCCGGGGATCGGCCGAGCAAGCCGTCCGGCTTGGGCTGAGCCGGGTCTTCCACGAGCCCCTGGGCGTCCATCGCTGGATTTGCACCGCCCCGGCAGCGGACGGGTCGGTCGATCTGTACAAGCGTTGGATGGCGCCGGACACGCCTGGACTGCACCGTCACCCCTATGCGGCGATGAAGGGACAGTCCGATGCCGATTCGGAATCGTCGGTGCGGGACCGCGTCCTCTATCTGGGACAGGGCTGGCCGGAGCATCTGGAAGCCGGGCGTGAGCCAGTGGCAGCGTCGATCCAACGCGATGCGGAAGCGGTGGCGGCGGCGATGACGGAACAGCCGGCACTCCATCGGGTGCAGGCCATGGACGGTTGCGGGCTGGCCGACCGCTCGGCGGACCCGGCCTGGACACTGGACTTCAACCGCGCCTTCACCATCGCCTTCGCGGTGGAGAACCGCCGCCGCTTCGCCACCGCCCTGCGCCGCGGCCTGGGCGAGGGGTTCTCGCTGTGGGGCAATGGATGGGAGCGGTTCGGCCTCAAGGCAGGTCCAGTCTCGCCGGCACCGCGCAACGCCTATCCCGACGCGGCGGCCTGCCTGGATTTCGGCAGCCTCGCCTTCGACACGGCGATTTTTCCCAGAACGCTGGAGATCGTCAAACGCAACGGGCTGCTGGTCAGCTGGCGCCATGCCGACACCGACCGGCTTTTCGGGCCGAATGAGGACGGGTTGACCTTCGCGGGCGAGGACGACGCCGTCAGCCTTCTCTCGGCTCTGTCCGGGGACGCCGACCGCCGCGCAAGGTTGCGGTCGGCGCATCTGGAGCATTGCTTCGACGCCCTGGCGCTGACCGCCATCCTGCCGCGGGTCATCGGGCACGCCTGTCGCTGAAGGGGGTTATTCCCGCTTTCGCCGCTGTGCCTTGCGGACGATCGCCTCGATGCAGTCGAGCACGCGGGACGCGTTCGCCAGCCGGCTTTCGGCATCCGGCGCCTCCAGCGCTGCCGACAGGCGGTCGTCCTGCGCCCGCAGGACGCCCTTCGAGCGCTTCGCAAGCGTCGCCGCCCTGGCCGCGGCCCGCTCGCCCCGCAGGGTGACCGCCACGCCTGCCGGGCCGCAGCCGAGCGAGGCGATGCCCAGTGTCCGGCAGCGGCAGCGCAGCCCGGCGATGGCCAGCAGCCGCTCCACCGGGTCCGGCAGCGGGCCGAAGCGATCCTCCATCTCCTCGCGCAGGGCGTCCAGTTCGCCCGCCTCGCGGGTGCGGGCGATGCGGCGGTGCAGGCCGATGCGCAGCTCCTCCTCCGGGATGTAGGCCGACGGGATGCAGTGCGGCACAGCGACCGTCACCTCCGGATCCCAGCGCGCATCGGGCTGGCGGCGCAGTGCCCGCAGGGCGTCGGCCAGGATGCGCTGGTAGAGTTCGGTCCCCACCGCACGCAGATGGCCGCTCTGATCCTCGCCCAGCAGGTCACCGGCTCCGCGCTGGTCGAGGTCGAGCATGCTCAGCACGAAGCCGCCGCCCAGGCTTTCGATCACTTCCAACGAGCCGAGCCGGCGCGCCGCCCGCTCCTCCAGCGGGTGGTCGGGGTCGGTCAGCAGATAGGCATAGCCCTGCACCGCCCCGCGCCCGACCCGGCCGCGCAGCTGGTGCAGTTGGCCCAGCCCGAACAGGTCGGGGCGGAACAGCAGCAGCGTGTTGGCACGCGGGATGTCGATGCCGGATTCGATGATCGGCGTCGCCAGCAGGATGTCGCTCTCGCCGTCGACGAAGCCCATCACCGCATCGTCCAGCGCCGCCGCCCCCAGCCGGCCATGCGCCACGGCGATGCGGGCCGATGGGACGAGCCCGCGGATCCACGCCTCCAGCTCGCCGAGGTCGGCGATGCGCGGGGTGACGCAGAAGACCTGTCCGCCGCGTCCCAGCTCACGCAGCAGGGCGGCACGGGCGGTGGTCGGGTCGCGGGGCGTGACGGCGGTCCGCACCGGCCGGCGGCGGGCCGGCGGCGTATCGATGATGCTGAGGCCGCGCAGACCCGCAAGGGCACCCTGCAAGGTGCGCGGAATCGGGGTTGCGCTGAGCGCCAAGCTGTGGACGCCCTTGATGCGCCGCTTCAACGCCTGCTTCTGCGTGGCGCCGAAGCGCTGCTCCTCATCCACCACCATCAGGCCGAGGCGCTGGAAGCGGACTTCCTTGGACAAGAGGGCATGGGTGCCGATGACGATGTCGACCGACCCGTCGGCCAGCCCGGCACGCACGCGGTCGCTCTCGGCCTTGGTCATGGCGCCGGTCAGTGGCTCCAGCCTTATGCCGAAGCCGGCGAAGCGGCGGCGGAACACCTCCAGATGCTGGCGGGCGAGGACGGAAGTCGGCGCCATCACCGCGACCTGATGGCCGGCGAAGGCCACCGCGGCGGCAGCGCGCAACGCCACTTCGGTCTTGCCATAGCCGACGTCGGCGCAGACCAGATGGTCCATCGGCTGGCCCCGGCGCATGGCGTCGAGCACAGCCTGGATGGAGCGGCGCTGCCCCTCGGTCGGGTCGAAGCCGAACCGGGCGCCGAAGCGGCGCATGCGGTCGGCCGGCGGGTCGATGACCGGTGCCGTCTCCCGCGCGCGGCGACGGGCTTCGCGCAGGATGCCCTTGGCGGTCTCGCCGATCTCCGCCTCCAGCACGGCGCGGCGCTCCAGCCAATGGGCGTTCTTCAGGCTGTCGAGCTTTGCGCCGGTGTCGGCCGAGCCGTGGCGCCACAGCCGGTCGAAATCGGCGGTCGGCACCAGCAGCCGGTCGTCATGGGCATAGTCCAGCACCAGGAAATCGGCGGTGGACTCCTCGCCGTCGCCGGAGGCGATGGACTCCAGCCCGATCAGCCGGCCGATGCCATAGTCGAGATGCACGACGAAGTCGCCGGTCGACAGTTCGGACGGGGCCAGCGGTGGCCGGACCTGCGCCTCGCCGCCGCGCTCCTCGGCATGGCGGGGAGCGACCAGCACGGTCATGCCGTCGCAGGTGAAGCCATCGGCGGTCCGCAACGCCAGCACGGCGCAGTCCCCCGCCGCCAGCGGCGGCTCGGGCCAGCGGGCCAGCCGGGGCACCGGACGCCCCAATGCCGAAGACATCCGCTCGGCCAGCCGGTCGGCCTCGCCCGCACCGGATCGGGCGGCGAGCAGCACGGCCCGGCCCTCCCCGATCATACCCGCCGCCCGGCGCAGCAGCGTGCGCTCGGTGCGTACCACTTCCATGGCGGAACCGGCAGTGACCTCCACCGGCAGCACAGTCCGGGCGACCAGTTTTGCTTCCAGCGCGTCGGCGTCGATCAGCCGGCGCTCCAACGGCGGGACCGGCAGCAGACACGGGTCGTCGCGCCGGATCCGCCTGTCGATTCCGGCCTCGGCCAGATCGTCGGCCCGTGCCTCGATGCGGTCGCGCGCACCGGCATCGAGCACGACCAGCGCCTCCGGCAGCAGGTCCAGCAGCAACGGGCAATCGTCGTAGACATTGGGAAGCTGGAGGTCGAAGGCATAGGGCCGGCGGCCTTCCTCCAACTCCCGCCGCAGCCCCTCCGGCAGGGCGGATCCCAATCCGGCAAGACCGGCGGCCAGCCGGTCGAGCATCTCCGGCCCGACGATCAGGTCGGTGACCGGCCCCAGCGCAAGCTCGTCGATCGAGTCCACGGAGCGTTGGGACACCGGATCGTAGAGGCGCAGGTCGCGGACCACCCCGTCGGCGATGTCGCAGCGGACCGGGCGGTCGCAGTGGCCGGGGAAGACTTCCACCACCGCACCGCGGATCGCCACCTCGCCGGGCTCGTCGACCCGGTCGTCCATCACATAGCCGTTGCGGGCGAACCAGCCGCGCCAAGCGGCCTCGTCATAGGTCATGCCGCGGGTCAGGCGGAAATGCCCGCCCGCCCAGGCCTGCGGCGGCGGCAACCTCTGCAAGGCCAGATCGGCCGAGGCCACCACCAGCCGCCCACCGGCCGGCTCTCCCCCTTCGGCAAGCCGCATCAACCCGGCGGCGCGGCGGCCCAGCACGGCACGCGACGGGGCGGCACGGTCGCCGGCCGCTGTCTCGTCGATGGGCAGCAGAATGGTGTCGAGGTCGGGGAAAAGGTCGCCCACCAGCCGCGCCAGCCGGGTGGCGCGCGCGTCGCTGCGGGCAAGCAGCAGGACACCGCCGGGCCTCCGGGCGAGGGCCGCAAGCCGGACGGCCAGTTCGCCTTCGCTGCCGACGGATAAGCTGGCAGGAGACGATGCCGGGACCGGAAACGGCGCATCGGGGGCGGGTTCGGCGACGGGAAATCCGTCAAGCATGTGGGCAGGCTCCGCTCTATCGCACCGCACGGCCCCCGATGGGAGGGTCGTCGGGGCCGCGAAGGATAAACACCGCCGGGTCCCCCGCGGTTGCCTACCCTTCAGTCTAGCGGAACCTTCCCGATCAGTGGAGCACCAGCCAACCGACCAGAACCGCCAGGAAGGCGCCCGCCGTCGACCCCAGCACGGTCAGCAGCGGCGACCACCCTGCCCCGCCGGTCTTTTCCGCCGACGCGCTGTCCAGTCCGCGCAGGCTCTGGTCCATCCGCATCAGGAAAACCTCCAGCCCGCCGACACGTTCGGACAATTCGCGCAGGGACTCGGCCAGGGCTTCGGAACGCTCGCCATCGGATGTTTCCAAGCGGGCGGTGTCGGCCCGCAGCGCCGTCACCCCCTCGCCCGCATCGCGCAGCAGCCGGCCGATGGTCTGCTGGGCGGCGGCAAGCTGGCGCTGGTCGCGGCGCAGAGCGTCGATCCGCTCGCCGATGCGATTCAGATGCGGACCCAGCAGCCGGTCGAGCCGCTGGTCCTCCGGGTTCGGCTGGGCGAAGGTCGACGTCTCGCCGGTGGAGGGCGACCTAACCACCGCCACCACCCGCGACGGGTCCGCCCCCTCCGGCAGGATCACCTCCGCCTCGAAGGCATGGGAGCCGTCGCCGATGCCGCCGCCGGCCAGATCGGGCCGCGGACGGTCGGCCGCCACCCGTGCCAGCGTTTCGGGCGGACCGCCGTCCCGCTCCAGCCGCAACTCGATCTCCAGCCGGTCGGCCGGATGGTTGCCGTCCCAGGCCCAACCGAAGACACGGCCCCCCTGCAGGGCGTCGATATGACCGACGATGGCCGCCGCTTGGCGTGCGTCGAGGGGATCGGCCACAGGGGTGGAGTCGCGAAGCTCGACGATCTTGGCAGTGGCGGACATGGGACCGGTTTCCGGTTGTTCTGGACGATTGTCGGGCTTGGAAAGGTGCGCTTGCGCTTACGCCGCCTTGCGTTCCGCGGTGCGACGCAGGGTGTGGCTGGGCATGCGGTGGGGGACGTAGTTCTCGTCCAGGAACTCCCGCATGTCGCGATAGCGCTGGTAGTAGGTGCGGTTGAACTTCTCGAACAGGCTCTGGTCCCAATATTCCTCAAGGACGAAGGGCTTGTCCGAATAGACATTGTAGCAGGGGATCGCGAAGGTCTCCGCGAACTCCGCCGTGCGGCTGTCATAGCTGAAGTAAACCGACGGGGTGGCGTTCGACAGGGCCATCAGGTTGCCGTGCAGGCGGTAGCCCAGCACGAGATCCTTCGACCGCACGAGGGTCTCGTAATCGGCGACGACATCCGAATACCACAGCCGCTCGCGGTACAGCGAATCCATCTCGTCGTCGAAATACCACTGCTTCAGCCAGGCGCTGTCATGCAGGTGGGCCCAGGCTGCCGCCTTCTGCTCCTCGCTGCCCCACAGCAGCTTCTTCTCCTCGACCTCGCCCTGCATCATCAGCACGGTGTCGAAGCGGCGGGAGATGTCCTTCACGAAGTCGCGGTGGCGCTCCAGATACTTGCGCACGTCCGGAGAATAATGCTTGGAGACCTCACGGCGCATGGTGATGCCGACATTGCGCACGCTGTCGAGAGCCGGAAGGTCGATGCGCAGCTCCGGATCGCGGTTGCGGAAAGCGGTCGGGCAGCCGACGATGCGGGTGTTCTTGATGCCGAGGTCCCACAGCACTTCCGCGGTGTAGGTGCCGCGCACGCCGAGCGTCGTCGATTTGTCGGCGATCATCCGCCAGATGCGTTTGCTTTCCTCGGTCAGCGTCAGCTTGCCGGTGGCCGGCGCCTGAGCGCCGACGCCGAAGCCGATGACGGGGATGCGCAGCTTGGCCAGCACCTGGATGGTCGCCGCCGGCCAGTCCATTGAATCGTGGATGTAGTTGCTGCCGCGCAGGAAGACATAGTCGTATTCGGCGTTGATCCGGTCGACCACCTCCTGGCGGAACTCGCGAATCTCCAGCACATCCAGCTTGTCGTAGGTCAGCAGCTTCAACGAGGAGTCGAAGACGAAGGCATCGCCGATGTTGTGGTAGTGGTCGATGCTGCGCTGAATGTCCTGATAACTGTACCAACGCACGCAGTCGTGATCATAGACTTCGCCCGACGGAATCATGACGAGAATGTTAGCCACAGCGGATCTCCCCGGGTTTGGCGTCAATAGGGATGGATAGCACCCGGACTAATGCCGGGATAATTCAAATTGGCGCACAGACCTTTTCTGGAAGGCCTCGTGACTTTCATTCCAATACTAGCAATTTATTCAGAGGATATCGGAGAGAATTATTCCATACTTCCGAAAATATCACAGCACATCTCGTTTTTCTCAAGACCGCTGGGCCACTGCCCGTTCCGGCATGGAGGGTGCGGCACCGCCGGCGGCGAGCAGGGCGTCGAACACCTCCGAATGCTGGCGGGCGCACTCGGCGCGGTCGATGGGCCGGCGGATACGCAGGCGCAGGCGGTCCCACAGGTCGGGCGTGGTCAGCGCCTCCGTCATGCGGTCCACCAGATCCTCGACACTGCCGTTGCGGAAATGCAGGCCGTCGACGCCGTGGGTCACCTTTTCCGCCATGCCACCGATGTTGCTGGCGATGATCGGGCGGCCATGCAGGAAGGCCTCCTGAATGACGACGGGGGAATTCTCCCACCAGATCGACGGAATGATCATCCAGTCGACGTCCTTCATCAGGCCCGGCAGTTCAGCCGAGCGATAGCTGCCGTAGAAGCGCACCCGGTCGCCGGCCTTCTCCACCGCGTCGTTGAAGCGCTTCTGATAGGCCTCCGGCTGGCGCTCCAGATTGCCGCCGAAGATCATCAGCGCGCCGTCCTCGCCCCAGGCCTTGTCGGAGAGGCGCGACACCGCCTCCACCAGCAGGTGCGCACCCTTGAACTCGGTCAGCTGGCCGAAGAAGGCGAAGCGGTTGCGCTTGCCGCCGCGGTTGACCGGGCGCGGCGGGGCGATGCCCTCGATGGTCAGGCCGTTCTCGATCATGCGGAACTTCTCGCGCGGCAGCCCCCAGTCGACATAGCGGTCGATCAGGAAGTTCGACGGGCTGATGTAGAAGTCCGCCTGTTCCAGGAAGGTCTTCAAGAACAGCTCGCGCTTGAAGAACTCCGCCTCGCCGATGTGCGGGAAGCAGCCGGCGCAGTCGGCCGGGCTGGAGCGGTAGCACAGCGCGTTGCGGCTGGTTTTCACCATCTGTCCGTGGTGATGGCAGATCGACAGGTATTCATGCAGCGTCACCACGATGGGAACGCGCGGCAGGGCCTGGCGCACCGCCTGGATCGTCTCGATTCCCAGCCCCAGGAAATGGTGGAAGTTCACCACGTCCGGCTGCAGGTCGCGGACATAGCGGACGAAGTCCTTCTCCAGCCCCGGCAGGTTGCGGTTGGACAGGCGGAAATGGTCGTAGTCGTTGGCGTAGTACAGCACCTCCCGCTCCTTCTGGCGAAGCGCCATCAGGGCGGAGCCGCGGTGCTGGGCGATGGGCGGTGCCACGCGGGCCAGATAATGGCTTTCCCAGCCCGGCAGGTCGTGCAGGCCGTTGTGCAGGTTGTAGGAGGCTACCTCACCCCCGCCCAGCGAGAAGGAGGGGTGCCCATGGCTGATGATCAGCGCGCGCTTGGTCTTGCTCATCGGGTGACCGTCTGTCCTAAGCGGAGGGGGTGAAAACCGGGTGGAGGCGAAGCACTAGGCGGCAATCGACGCCTTCCAGCGCTCGGCGAAGCTCCAGTCGTCGACCAGGGCGCTCATGCGCTCCAGCCTGGGGTCGCGGGCATTGCGGGACTGCTCGTCGACCGCCACCAGCCGAACCTTCGGCAGCCACAGGCAGGAGCCGCCTGCCGCCCGCACCCGCAGGCACAGGTCCAGCCCCTTCGGCTCCAGCCCGAGATAGCGGCCGCCATCGGCCATCGCACGCATCAGAAGCTCGCGCGGCAGCAGCGCGCAGTCGGCGGAAGCGGCATCGACCGCGGACGCCTCCTGATCCTTCAGCCAGTCGCGGGGATAGCCGGCGAAGCGGCGCTCATAGGTGACGGCACCGCCCGGCCCTTCCACCGCGACGATGCCGGCGAAGCGGACGGAATGATCTTCATACAGCAAGGTCGGGCTGACCATCACCGGCGCCAGTGCGGCGGAGCCGACGGCGTTCGGCTTGCGGGTCGCGCGTTCCAGTGCCGAGAGCCAGCCGTGTTCGGTCGGCAGGACCGATGGCGACAGCAGCAGGGCACGGTCGGCTCGCGCATGCGGCAGGGATGCGGCCATCGCCTCGAACGGGTCGGCGGCGGTGGGAGCGGCCACAAAGCCGACCGCCAGCCGGTAGAAGCCGGCGGCCTGACGGACCATGCCGGCCAGCCGCTCGTGGGTGGCGGCACCGGCGACGACCAGGATCTCCGCTTCGGCAAAGTCGGGATCGTTCGCCATCCGGGCGAGGTTCAGGTCGACATCCTCGCGCCCGTCGCAGACCGGCAGGATCACCGACACCCGCGGCGTCTTCAGCGTCCGGCCCATCGGGTGCAGGACGGAGGACGGCGCCGCCTTCGCTGAGGCCGCGGTGCGCAGCATCGGCCCGAGATGGGTGGAGACGACGCCGTCGATGGCCGGGCTGTCGGGATTGACCGCGCCCAGCATGCGGCGCAGCGAATCGTCGGTCGGCGGCTGGCAGGGCAGCGGCAGAAAGGCGATGCCGTCGGCCAGCGTCAACTCCAGATGGAACTCGGCATCGGCGGCGATGCCGGCGGACTCGCGGGCGAAGGCGGTGAAACCGTGGCCGTCGTTGCCCGGCAGCAGCCGGCCGGCGAACAGCAGATCATGGGCGAAGGCATCAGACACGTCCTTGCGGGCCAGCCGCGACCAGTCGGCGTCCAGCCGCGCCGTCATGCCGCCACCCTTCACCGTCACCGCACGGACCGCTTGCGTGGGGTCGAGCAGCCAGCCGCAGACGAACAGCCCGGCGCCCGGCACGCGCACCGCCATGTCCAGCCCCATGCGCACGGGGGCCTGAATCTGCGACACCGTCTCCACCCCGTTGTAACGGGCGGCGAGGGCGGCGGCGACGCCGCGGCGGGCGGCATCGCCCTGCAACTGGCCCAGCATGTCGCGGGCATGGGCGGAGGCGACGCCATCGGCCAGAAGCTGCCGGTGTTCGAAGATGGCGAGATGGCGCCAGCCGTCGGCAGCGCGGAAATGGATGCGGCGGATGGTGTCAGGGGCGGCGACCGGGCCTTCCAGAACCGTCAGAAGACCGGCGGCATCGTCGGGCAGGTCCGGACGGTGGAAGGGCGCGGCGGCGATGGCATGGGGCCGCACCTCATCCGCCTCGACCAGCACAGGGGGCAGAATATGGGAGGCACCGGCCGGGAAGCCGTGCGACCAACCCTGAACCATCAGCGCGCCGTCACGGAAATGGCCCAGCACCTCGGCGAAGCCGTCGGGGCGGGATGCCTCATGCGCCAGACCGGACAGCAGGCGCGTGCGGCGGTGGCCCTCCCCGGCTTCGCCCTCGCCCATCGCCGGGCCGGACAGCAGGGTCACGGCAACGTCCAATGCGACGTCCAGCGACTGCGGCTGCACCTCGCGCAAGGCCGCGACCAGATGGGCGGGGTTTGTGCGGACATTCGACAGGCGGGGCAGCAGCAGGTGCTTGCCCTGGGCATCCTCGATCTCGATGCGGGACGGACGCATGTGGGCCAGCCCGGCAACGCGGATGGCGCCCAGGAACCAGCGCTCCCCCGCTCCGTCGGTCCAGCAGCCGCCGCGGAAGCGCCCGTCGATCATGCCGTCCAGCATTACCACGCTGTCGGCCGGCAAGGGCTGGTCGATGGCGCCGAACAGCATCAGCGTGTCCTCGTCCAGCAGGACGGCGGCGGTGATGTCGGCCTTGGTGCTGCGGTCCTTCATCGGGTGCGATTCCCCTGGATAAGAGCGGCGGGAGCCGGTGAAAGAAGTTCGCCGTAAAGCGCGAGGTGGAGCGATGCGGCCTCCTCGGTCGGGCGGACGGCGGGGATGTTGGCCGACAGCCGCTCCCACAGACCGGGTTCGGTCAGGGCGCGGGTCATGACGCGGGCGAGGTCGACGGGATCGTTGGGGCGGACATGCAGGCCGTCGACGCCGTCGCGCACCGCTTCCGCCATGCCGCCGATGCCGCTGACGATGACCGGGCGGCGGTGCTGGAAGGCCTCCTGGATCACCAGGGGCGCGTTCTCCCACCAGATCGACGGCATCACCACCCAGTCGGCGGCAGCCATCAGCGCCGGCATCTCCTGCGGCCGGTAAGGCCCATGGGCGGTGGCGAGACCGCGCGTCGCCTCGAAGCCGTCGGCCACCCGCTGTCGGAACTCCGGCGTCTGGTACAGGCTGCCGCCATGCACCGCCAACGATGGGGAAAGCCCCTGGCGCGCCATGCGGGCGACGGCGTCGAGCGCCACGGTGACGCCCTTGAACGGATTGAGATTCCCGAAATAGGCGAAGACGTCGCGCGCAGCACCGGGGGCGAGGTCGCGTGCCGGGGCCGGCTCGACGGCCGGGCGGCTGTTCGCCATCACCTCGATCCGGGCGGGGTCAAGGCCCCAGGCGACATAACGGTCGCGCAGGAAGCGGCTGGGCGCCAGGAAGCGGTCGACCAGCCCGAACATCGCCTTGATGTGCTTCTCGCGCAGCAGGAACTGGTCGGCCGGCCGGTCGGGGAAGCAGCGGTGGCAGGCGTCCGGCGACGCCTTGGTGCAGAGCGTTCGCGTCCCGCCTTCGCCGCGCGGCGGCGTCACCATCTGCCCGTCATTGGCACAGATCGGGTAGTAGTCGTGCAGGGTGTAGACGATCTTCGCATCCGGGCAGACACGGCGGATCAGGAACAGCATCTCCACGCCCAGCAACAGCGTGTGATGCACATGCACGATGTCCGGCCGGAAGGCGCGCAGCAGGTTGGACAGGTCGGGGACCAGCCCGTGCAGGTCGATCTGGCTCTGATGGAAGTGATCGAAATGGCCGGCCCACAGCAGCACCTCGTCGGCGCTGCGGCCCAGAGTCTGGAAACCGGTGCCGGGGCGCGGGGCGCGGTGGATGTCGTTGGTGCAGGCCAGGAACAGGCACTCGGCACCGGCCGCCTTCAGGCCGCCGAACAGTTCATGCGCGAAGATCTCGGTGCCGCCCGGATGCAGGCTCGGGTGGTTGTGCGCGATCAGCAGCACCCGCGGCGGCCGGGCGGCCACCAGCGGCCGCGCCGGCTGGCGCGGAGCGGGACGGGCGGCCTGATTGGCGGGGAGCAGCGGAAGGCGGCGCCGGCTCATGGCACGGTCCCCTTCTCCAGAACCAGCAGATCCTGGAAATTCTCGGCCTCGCGCTGGCCGCTCCAGTGGCCGCGCATGACGACGCGGGCGGGACGCAGGCCATGGGCGGCGAAGCGGCCGAGCAGGAATTCCTCGTCATAGGCGACGGCGGCGTTGGGATGCTCGGGATCGGCCAGCAGTTCCACGCCGGGCGCGTCGCGGAAAGGCGGACGGGCGGTCCCCTTGGCGATGCCGGCGCGCGCCGTGGCGTCGGCCAGGAACAGGCTGAGGAAGCAGCGTCCGCCCGGCTTCAGCACCCGCGCGATCTCCGCCGCATAGCGCTCGGTATCGGCGGTGCGCAGGTGGGTGATGACGGAAGTCAGGATAACGAAGTCGTAAGCGCCGGCCTTGAAGGGCAGCGTCGCCGTCTCCCCCTCGATCCGGCCATCGGGATTGTAGAGGCCGTTGGCGACGTCGAGATGGTGGAATCGGAACTCCGGGTAGGCCGGCGTGATGGTCGAGGCGCACCAGCGGATGCCGTCCAGCACGATGTCGATGCCATCGTAGGACGAGTCCAGATACTGGGTCAGCGGCAGCGCCATGCGGCCGACACCGCAGCCGATCTCCAGCACCTTGTGGTCGGGACGCAGGCCCCCAAGACGGACGAAATGGCGCAGGAACTCCGCCCCGATGGCACGAAAATCGCCGTCGCCGATGAAATGCAGCTCGGGCGGCGGCACCGGCAGGAAACGGTTGCGCGCGATCTGGGCGCACAGCCACTCCAGCCGCGGATCGGTCTGGCGGCGCAGCACGGCAAGCTGCGGGGTCGGCACGATCGCATTCATCGGATCACCTGTGCTGTCTTGCGGGTCCGGCTGCTCCGGGACGGCTGCGCCTCGTCATCGGCACACCAGTCGTGCGCCATCAGTCCGGCCATGCGGTCGGCCCAGCGGCGGCCATGGAGCCAGCGGTTGTATTCTGAGGCGACTCCCCGGGTGTAGCCCTGGTGCCGGCCGATGGAGCGGCGCTCTAGATGGTACAGCTCCACCGACGGAGCATAGCGGATGTCGAGCCCCTGGTCGCGGATGCGCAGGCAGAGGTCCGAGTCCTCGAAGTCACCGATGATGTAGTCTTCGCAAAAGCCGCCGGCGGCGCTGTAGGCGGCGCGCGTGGTAAGCAGGCAGGCACCGGTGACGCCGGGCACCGACCGCGGCCGGCAGGCCGCGGCGAAGTCGCGCGGCAAGCCCTTGAAGTAATGATGGTTGTACCAGGCGCCTTGCAGGTCGCGGTCGAAATAGAGCCCGGCATGCTGGAGGCTGTCGTCGTCGAACAGCAGCTTCGGCCCCACGACGCCGATGCCGGGGCGCTCTTCCAGAGCCGCGACCAGCTGCGGCAGCCAGCCGGCGCGGTCGGGCACCACGTCGGAATTGAGGAGCAGCAGGCGGTTGGCTCGGGCAACGGCGACGCCGGCATTGTTGGCGGCGGAATAGCCGTAATTGGCGCTCTGCACCAACAGCAGCATCGGCAGGCCGTAGAGCCCGTGGAAGCCACGCAGCAGATGCACCACCTCGTCCCGCTGCTCCGGGCTGTCGAGCACGAAGACCAGTTCGGCGTCGGCCATCGCCGGGTCGGTGGCGAAGCAGGCGATCTGGAAACGCAGGAACTCCAGCGTGCGGTAGAGCGGGATGATGACCGACACCGCGGGCTTGGCCTTGCGCTCGCCATAGACGACCAGTTCCGGCTCGCCGCGGGTGGCGAGATGGGCGGCATGCAGCGGGGCGACGGCCGGACCGATGACGGTCTCCAGCAGCTCCGGCGTGGCAAAGCGCGGCGGCAGGCTGCCCAGCACGGCGGCGCGGGCATCGGCATGGGCACGCGGACGCGGCGGCGGAACCAGACGCAGGGCCCCGCCCGAGGCCAGCCGAAGCTCCGCCGTCACCTGAAGCGCTTCCGCCGGTTCGGGATTGCCGGGAAGATGCAGGACGAAGCCGCTGCGGTCGATGCCGCCGGTGCCGTAGAGCTTCGCCACATCCTCGCGCGGGAAGCGGTGGGCGAACCGCTCGACCCGGCGTTCGCCGCCGAAGGGTGTGCGCACCACCAACTCCGCCGCCAGCCCATGCGGGTCGTGCAGCCAGCCGGCGAGGAACAGGCCGCCATCGGCCGTGGGAACCGCGAGGTCGAGCGAGGCACCGATCGGCCGCTTGGCATCGGCGGCCTGCCGGCGCGGCAGCGGGGCCAACGCCTGCAACTCGCTGACCGCCGAGGCGGCGGACGCATCGCTGCGGCCGCGTTGGGCGAGGCAGGTCAGCAGATAATGGCGCAGTGCGGCCGGCGTGTCGGGACGGGCGTTCAGTCGGTCGGTCAGGGTCGGCAGGCCGGCGGATTCCACGGGAAAGCGGCGGCAGGCGACCCCGTTGGCGCCCAGCACAACCAGCAGATTGCCCGGCATGCACAGGCTGCGGTCGATCAGCAGGTCGAAGGCGATGCGCCCCTTGCCGGCCGGGTCGGGTCCGATGCAGGCATCGAAGGGCGCCCGCGCCACCGCGTTCGGCGACAGCACCACCAGACCGCTGATGGCGCCGAAGCGACCGGACAGCGCCCCGGCACAGAGGAGAAGGTCGCCGCCCGCCGTGGCGCGGACCGCCAGCATCGCCGGCTCCGCCGCACGGTCCAGAACCAGCCGGCGGCACAGCCCGGCAAAGGCGGCATCGCGGCGAAGCGCCGGGGTAGAGCAGGCAAAATCGAACAGGAAGCGCTGCACCCGCAGGCGGGCGGCGCCGTCGAGGCTGCCCAGCAAGCCGGCGGGATCGAGATCGGCGGCACCGGACTCGGTGCGAAGCTCGGCGATCACGCGATTTCTGGCAATGAAATGGATGGGCATGCGCGGATCGCGCGGCGCCGGCAGGATCGATAGGACGCGCCGTCCGCCCCAGCCGGTGTCGATGGTCAGCGTGGTGAAGGGCGGACGCACCGGCTTCCCGTCGACGCTCGGCGTGATCGGGCCGACGGCATCGGCCGCGCCGTCCGCCTTTCCATCCATCGTCCAGGAAACGAGGAGGAAGCGGGGACCCAGCGCCAGACGTTGGGCGGGGGCGATCGACACCGAATTCGGCAGAACGGCGATGACGGTCATGGATGGGATTCCGGCAGCGTCGGTGGGTTGGAAAGTCGAAATCGGCTGACTGCGGGCAAAGGGGGACCGGCGGCGGCTGTGACACCACCGGTCCGTCCTTCTTGTTCACTGCTCAAATAAGCAGTGGACGATCAGTGCCCGGGCAGTGCTCGGTCAGTGGATGACGAAGAAGTCGTTCGGGTGGTTGTGGATGTCCGCAGCCGAGACACCCTTCAGCGTGATGCTGTCGCCATGGCCGAGGTCGATCACGGCGTCGCCATGCTGGTCGGTGACGCGGGCGGCCAGATCGGCGGCGTCGGTCACTTTCAGGCCGTTGATGTTGCGGGAGATCTGCAGAACGTCCTCGCCGGCTTTGAAGTCCAGGACCACGTCCTGGCCGCCGCCGCCGGAGAAGATGAAGACGTCGTGGCCGGCCCCGCCGATCAGCAGGTCGTCGCCCTTGCCGCCTTCCAGGCGGTCGTTGCCGTCGTCGCCGAACAGGGTGTCGTCGCCGTCACCGCCATTCAGCACGTCGTCGCCGGTGCCGCCGCGCAGCAGGTCGTCGCCCTTGCCGCCATTGAGGATATCGTTATGACCGCCACCGTACAGCGTGTCGTCGCCGGCGCCGCCGTTCAGCACGTCGTCACCGTCGCCCCCCGACAGCACGTCGTCGCCCTTGCCGCCATCCAGCAGATCGCGCCCGGCACCGCCGATCAGCACGTCGTCACCATTCCCCCCCAGGATGATGTCGTCGCCCGAACCGCCGTCGATGATGTCGTTGCCGTTACCCCCCAGCAGCACATCCGCCGACGAACCGCCATGGATCACGTCCGCTCCGTTGCCCCCCAACAGAAGGTCATGTCCATTGCCGCCGAGCAGAGTGTCGCTTCCGTTGCCCCCCAGCAACAGAGAGTCACCCTCGCCGCCGACCAGCAGATCGTCGTGATTCGTGCCGATATGCACGTCGTAGCTGCCCCCAGGAACCGTAGCCATCGTAGGTGTCTCCTTGCGATGTGATTGGGATTTTTGGGCCTTCTTTAGGCCTCGCTCGAAAGGCTGAGCTCGCCTTTCGGTGTAACCAAATCTATCGGGCGGATAGTGTGATAAAACTCGGGCACATGGAAGAGAAAGTTGAGTCTAGACCGCGGATTCTTGCAGTAGAACGCATTGTCGATATTTTCAAAAAGACAGTTACTTTGAATTGCATCGAATTTCTAAGCAGTTTCCGCTTTAGAAATGATGGTCAGACCCGCATTTTCGCCACCGGAACGCCATAGACTGGCTGGATTTGCAGGAAAAAGCCCGAATCGTTAAAAGAAAGTTTTAAAAATCGAATGGCCCGCCCAAAGCCACAGCGAATTTTCCGGCGACGGCGGGACCGCTCATGCCGCCCATGACGAAACCGTCATCGGCGATGAAAAAAGAAAATCATTTTATCAGTCAGCGACCAAAACAATGCCTGAATACTCTCTTATGCAAGCATAGGCGGATTTGACTGCAATAAAAATGCATCGCTTCTGTCGCGGGCGTGCAAAAGGGCCGGCGTGGGGGACGCCGGCCCTTCCACGGGGCCGCTTGCCAGGGGATGGAACCCGTGCAAGAGCCCCCACCCGCACCGGCCCGAACGGGGGAGGGCCGGGTGGGAAGGCGGTTCCGCTTATTTTTCGCGGAAGGCTCTTTGAAGACCGTCGGTCAACGGCGTCAGGAAATAGTCGATGGCGCGGCGGGCATGGCCGTGGATCATCACCTCGGCCGGCATGCCGGGATGCAGTTCGACATTGGGCAGGGCCTTCAGTTCCCCCGCATCCATGCTGATCCTTGCAGCGAAGTAGTAAGCGCCGGTGCGTTCGTCCTCCAGCTGGTCGGCCGACAACGACACCACCTGTCCCGCCACCGGCGGCACGGCGCGCTGACGGTAGCCGGTCAGCTTCACCATCGCCTTGCTGCCGACCTCCACATTCTGGACGTCGTGGGGAGAGACGCGGGCCTCGACGATCATCGCGTCGTCCTGCGGCACGATGTCGAGGATGCCGGCACCGGCCGGGATCACACCGCCGGTGGTGAAGAATTTCAGGCCCGTCACCCGCCCGGCCTGCGGTGCGGTGACCGCCTGACGCAGCAGCACGTCATCGGCGCTGCGCAGCCGTTCCGACAGGTCGGCGACACTGGCCTGGGCGGCCTGAAGGTCGGTCGATACCTCCGAGCGCCGGGTGTTGCCGATGTTGATCATGGTCAGTTCGGCGGCGGCGATGGCCTGTTCCGCCTTGGACTTGTTTGCCATCAGCTCGCCCAGCCGCCCTTCGGAATCGGCGACGTTGCGCTGAAGCTCCAGCAGGCGCGGCTTGCGCTCGTATCCCTTCGCCAGCAGGCCCTGCACCACGCGAGTTTCCTCCTGGGTGTAGCGCAGCCGGTCGGCGGTGGCGATCCGCTGGGATTCCAGTGCCGCGATCTCGTCGCGCAGCTGGGAGATCTGCCTGCGCTGGATCCCCAGCTGCGCCTCATAGCTGTCATGGCGGGACCGGAACAGCCGTTCCTCGACCGCCATCGCCTCCGCAGCCACCGGATTGTCACGCACCGCTTTCACCAACTCGTCAGTGAACAGCGGCTTGGGTGCTTCCGATTGTTCGGCCCGCAGCCGGCCCAACCGGGCCAGGGCCGTCCAATATTGCCCCTGCAACTGGGCCACCACCGCCTGGCTTTGCGTGGAGTCCATCCGCAGCAGCACCTGACCGGCATGCACGAGGTCGCCGTCCTTGACCAGCAGGTCGCGCAGGATGCCGCCTTCCAGATGGGAGAGGGTCTTGCGATGGCTTTCAACCATCACCGTGCCGGCGGCGAGTGCCGCGCTGTCCAGGCTGGCGGTGAAGCCCCAGGTCAGGAAGCCGCCGAAGCCCACCAGCACCGCCAGCGCGCCGGCCAGCGCCGTGCCGCGCAGGGACGGCTCGACCGGAGCCACATCGATGGTCGCGGTCCAGACCGGCTGGGACGACAGGAGGGGCGTATCGCTGCTCATCGCTGTTCTCCGCTGCGGACGAGGCGGGCAATGGTGGTGTTGGGGCCGGCGGGAGCACCGCCGGGCTGCACCAGTTTCAGGACGTCATTGCGGGCGCCGAAATGCTCGACCGCGCCGTCCTTCATCACCACCAGCTTGTCGGCGATGGCGACGATGGAGGGGCGGTGGGCGATCATCACCACGGTCGTGCCATCCGCCTTCACCTTCTGAACGGCACTCAGCAGGGCCTGCTCACCGTCATGGTCGAGGTTGGAGTTGGGCTCGTCCAGCACCAGCAGGCGCGGGCGGCCGAACAGGGCGCGGGCCAGCGCGATGCGCTGCCGCTGGCCGCCGGACAGGGAAAAGGCGCTGTCGCCGACCGGCGTGTCGTAGCCGAAGGGCAAGCGGCCGATCATCTCGTGCACGCCGGCCAGCCGGGCGGCGCGGACGATCTCCGCCGGGTCGGCGCTGGCCATGCGCGAGATGTTCTCGCCGATGGTGCCGTCCAGCAGCGCCACCGATTGCGGGACGTAGCCGACATATTTGCCGAAGCTCTCGCGCTCCCACAGGTAGGTGCTGGTACCGTCCAGATAGATGCCGCCGGCTGTCGGCTGCCAGACACCGACCAGCAGGCGGGCCAGCGTCGATTTTCCCGCCCCCGACGGGCCGATGACGCCCAGCACCTCCCCCGCCTGGACCGCGAAGGTGACGTTGCGCAGCACCGGTCGGTTCAGCCCGGAGGGCACATGGGTGACGCGGTCGACGGTCAGGGCGCCCTGCGGCTGGGGCAGCGGCATGGTGGAGCGGGCCGAGGCGCCGTTGTTCAGCAGCTCGCGGATGCGGCGGTGCGCCTCCAGCGCCTTGACCCACTGGCGCCAGCCATCCACCAACTGTTCGAAGGGATGCAGCAGGCGGCCGGTGATCAGGCCGGCGGCCATCATGCTGCCGGGCGTCACCAGATTGTCGATCACCAGCGTGGCGCCGGCGGCGATCACCCCGACCTGCAGGATCATCCGCAGTGAGCGCGACGCGGCAGCCAGACCGCGCGACAGGGTAGCGCCGCGGTCGATCATCCCGGCCGATCCGCTCTGCGCCGACTGCCAGCGCCGGGCCAGCGCCGGCAGCATGCCCATCGCCTCGATGGCTTCGGCATGGCGGACCGTGCCGGCGATGTCGGCGAAGACGCGGGCCGAGGCCTCGTTCGCCTGGGCCATCGGCCGGCGGGTCAGCATGTCGGTCAGCACGCCCATCACCAGCAGCACCAGGGCGGAGACGATGGCGAGCACGCCATAGACCGGATGCAGCAGGAACAGGATCGCCAGGAAGATCGGCGCCCAGGCCAGTTCCAGCGGGGCGGTCACGGCACTGCTGGTCATGA
Organism: Azospirillum sp. TSH64; assembly: GCF_003116035.1. GTDB lineage: Bacteria > Pseudomonadota > Alphaproteobacteria > Azospirillales > Azospirillaceae > Azospirillum. Next base: position 5,152,497 of record NZ_LGQW01000015.1, on the reverse strand, counting down.
AGCTGCGCAGGTCGTTCAGGTCGCGCATGGTCTGCGCCGCATTGCGCGGGCCGCCCGACAGTGCGTCGACGATGGAGGCCTCCAGCGCCGGGACGTTGAAGCGGTGGGCGATCACCGCGCTGGTCACCAGGAAGGCGCGGGCGCGGATGAAGTCGAGCACGCCGTACAGCGCCAACGCCCCAACCGCGATGATCGCCAGCATCGTCAGCGTTTCCAGGCTGCGGCTGCTCATCACACGGTCGTAGACCTGCATGGTGAAAAGCGGCAGCACCAGCATCAGGACATTCACGAACAGGCTGAGGACACCGGCCAGCAGCAGGCCCTGTCCGATCTTCCGGTAGGCTTGGGTCAGCAGGGGCCGATCCACGGAACTCATCTTCGATCCTTCCTGAAGGAGGATTCGCCACCTATGCGGCGCTGGAAATCGGGGAAAACAGGAAAAGCTGCCGGCGGCGACGGACGCGGGACAGGAAGCCGGCTGGGGGGATGCCGGATGCAGCCTGCCCGGTGACCGGGAGACCGCCTATGCTGGGACAGATCCGGACGCGGGGGGAAGCGTCGGCGGATTTGGCACGCTTAAGCTTTACACCGGAGACATTTTAGAGACGTGTGACAAGTTTTGGGCATCACCCCTTTCCAGCACTCGAAAAAGGGGTAGGAAACAACAGCTAAGTCACTGACAGAAAAAGAAGAAACCGGACTTCACCTAAGGTCTTAGGCCCTTCGGGGGAGGGTTTCCAGCAATCTGGTCAGACGCGGCCGACATCGTGCATGCTGCGCTGCATGAGATTTGCGCAAGGCGCCGTGATCCCCCCATCCGGCCCCCTGCACCGCCCCAAACCCGCCCCCCGTTTTCCTTCCACCACGCCGGCCGCCCGATTCCGGTTGCGGCCCGAAAACCGGTTCAAGGAAACCCACACTCCATGACGACGTCCCAAACCATTCTCGTAACCGGCGGCGCCGGCTATGTCGGCAGCCACTGCGTGACCGAGCTTCTCGACCGCGGCCACCGGGTCGTGGTGTTCGATAATCTGCGCCAGGGCCACGCCGCCGCCGTGCCGCCCGAGGCGACCTTCGTCCAGGCCGATCTGGCCGACGAGGCGGCGCTGGCCCGCGTGTTCGGGCAATGGCGCTTCGATGCCGTGTTCCATTTCGCGGCCCTGTCGGTGGTCGGCGAGTCGATGCGCGACCCACACGCCTACCTGCACGGCAACACCGTCACCTCGCTGAACCTGATCCGCGCCGCGGTGAAGGCGGGGGTGATGAAACTGGTCTTCTCCTCGACCGCCAACCTGTTCGGCTCGCCCAAGCGCATCCCCATCGACGAGGACGAGGCGATCGACCCCGGCAGCCCGTACGGCGAATCGAAGTTCATGATCGAGCGCGCCCTGCATTGGGCCGACCGCTGCCATGGACTGCGGTCGGCCTGCCTGCGCTACTTCAATGCGGCCGGCGCCCATCCCAACGGCAGGCTGGGCGAGGACCACAGCCCCGAAACCCACTTGATCCCGCTGGTGATGGACGCTGCCACCGGCAAGCGCCCGCACATCGAGATCTTCGGCACCGATTACGACACGCGCGACGGTACCTGCATCCGCGATTATATTCATGTCTGCGATCTGGCCGACGCCCATCTGCGGGTGCTGGACGCCTTGGACGAGCGGTCTGTCCGCTACAATCTGGGCAACGGCACCGGCTACAGCGTGCGCGAGGTGATCGCGTCGGTGGAGCGCATCACCGGCCGCAGCGTCCCGGTCAAGGTCGGTCCGCGCCGCCCCGGCGACCTGCCGGTGCTGATCGCCTCGTCGGAGCGCATCCGCCGCGATCTCGGCTGGCAGCCGCGCTTCCCGGAACTGGACAGCATCATCGGCAGCGCCTGGGCATGGCGCAGCGCGCACCCGCATGGCTTCCGCGGCCTTGCCGCCGCGGCGGAGTGAGCCGGGCAGGAAGGAAACAGGAATGGTTGAGCCGGCAGGATCATGGACGCGATGAGCAACCTGAACTGGGACGATGACGACGCGCCCGAACCGGGCGCGGACGACAAGGCAACCGACCGGGCGGGCGGCAAGCCCGGCGAGGATCTCGACCTCGCCGACTTCCACGGCATGGCGCGGCTGATCGAGAGGATGCACCGCCGGTATCTCGACGTCGTCCGCGTCGGCCTGTCCAAGCAGGGCATCGAGGACATCGGCCCGGTGCAGGCGCTGATGGTCATGCTGATCGGCGAGGACGAGCTGTCGGTCCGCGACCTGATGGAGCGCGGCTATTACCTGGGATCCAACGCGTCCTACAGCCTGAAGATCCTGGTCGATGCCGGCTACATCAACCGCGCCGCCAACCAGCGCGACCGCCGCACCGCGCGGCTCCAGCTGACCGACAAGGGGCGGGAGCTGTGGGAGGGGCTGCGGCGGATGGAGCAGGCGCAGGCCGAGGCGCTGGTGCGCAACGAGACCGAGGTCCGCGACCTGAAGGCCAGCTACCGCACGCTCCGCCGGCTCGACCGGCTGTGGGGCGACATGGTCCGCTACTCCTGCCTCGATTTCGACTGAAGGGTCTCCTCCGATGCCGCAGCCGGGTGCCATGATGCCACACGCCGCCGCCCAACCAGACGCCCCCCACCCCAACGGCCTGTCGTCGAAGGATGTGGAGCGGCTGCTCGTCTCGCCGAATGCGGAAACGCGGATCGAGACGATGAACAAGCTGTTCCACGATCTGGAATCGGGCGCGCTGAGCCCGGCCGAACGGTCGCTGGCCATCGAGGTGGTCCATTGCTTCGCCGGCGACGCCCAGGTGGCGGTGCGCGAGGCGGTGGCCTGGCAGCTGCGCAACAGCCCGCTGCTGACCGGTGATCTGGCGGAGCGGCTGGTCCGCGACGTCGGCCGGGTGGCCTTCCCCATCCTGCGCGATGCCGCCGGCCTGACCGACGACCTGCTGCTCGACGTGCTGTCCGATCCCGATGCCGGCAAGCATGTGGCGGTCGCCAGCCGCTCCACCGTCTCCGCCCGCGTGTCCGGCGCGATTGCCGAGCGCGGCAACGTCATCGCGGTGACGGCCTTGCTGCGCAACGACGGCGCCGAGGTGCCGGACAGCGCGATGAGCCGCGCGCTCGACCGTTTCGGCCGCGTCCGCATGGTCAGCGAGGCGGCGGCGACCCGCCCCGGCCTGTCGCTGGCGATGGTCGAGCGGGTGGTCGCCTTCGTCTCCGACAGCATGCGCACCACGCTGATGCAGGCGCATGGCCTGTCGCGCGAACTGGTCGAGCGGCTGGTCGAGCGCGGCCGGGAGGCGGCGACCATGCGCCTGCTGCGCCCGGTCCTGCGCGGGGCCGAGGACATCGACGCGGTGATCCAGTGGCTGCACGCCAACCGCCGCCTGACGCCGGTCCTGCTGTTCCGCGCGCTGTGCGCCGGCGACCTGTCGCTGTTCGTCGCCGGCATGGCCGTCCGCGCCGGCATCCCGGCGGAGAATGCCCGCCGGCTGGCCTGGGACGACGGCGAGCTGGGCATGGCGGCGCTGATGAAGAAAGCGGCCGTCACCCCCGGCCTGACCCAGCCCTTCCAGGTGGCGGTCGGCGTCGCCAAGCGGATGGAGTATGAGGGCGGCGATGACCGTCGCGAGGATTTCCAGGCGGAGGTCATCGGCGAGCTGTTCACCGCCTGCACGCCCACCAACGACTGGATGGTCGACGATCTGCTGCTGCAGCTGTTCGACCAGAAGTCCGAGGAGGTGATCGACCGGGCGCTCGATCAGGCGGGGCTGCCCTTCTCGCCGGTGCGGACGGTGCAGTAGTCAGGTCATCCTCCCGCCGTCCCCCCTCCCCCCGTTCCCGCCGTGACGCCGCGGAGGATGTCCGACATGCTGAGGATGGCCTCCGCCACCTCGACGATCCGCTTGTTCTGGTTCATCGCCGTCTTGCGGATCAGCTTGTAGGCCTCCTCCTCCGACAGGTTGCGGGTGGACATCAGCAGGCCCTTGGCGCGGTCGATCACCTTGCGCTCGTTCAGCGCCGCCTTCGCCGTCTCCAGCTCCAGGCTGACGTCGCGCAGGCGCTGCGACTGCGCCTGCATGACGTCGAGGACCGAGCGCATCAGCTTCGGCGGCAGCCCGTCGGGGGCGTAGAGACCGGCGCCGTCCTGGCCCGGCGCAGTCGATACCGGCCCGGTGAATCCCGACAGCGCGGCACCGGCATCGACCAGCATCATGGCGACCGGCAGCACCGCGTCGGGACCGCCGGCGTCCGCCTGCCCGAGATCGGCACGGGCGTGGGCCAGCTTGGCCTCGCACAGGCGGCGGAGATCGTCGGTCAGACGGTCCTCCACCGTTTTCAGCAATTCCATCCGGCGGGTCGACCGGTCGAACCAGACCTCCGGCGTGATGCCCGACAGCTCGCCGTGGCGGGCATCGTCGCTGAGCGCCACCGCCCGCATCCGCTCGACCTCCGCCACCGACGGGTCGGTGAGGGCGGTGCGGAAGGCGGCGGCATGGGCGGGGTCGGCGAACTCGGCGAAGATGCGGAAGGCGCGGTTCTGGGCGTCGATCAGATGGGCGAGCCGGCCATGCTCCACCCCGTCGAAGCGCCCGCGCGAGAAGCCGGCGCTGGCGGTCGCCCGCTCCTGCCCGGCGAATTCCTTGCCCTGGACGACGTTGAACAGGGCGACCAGCGCGCGGGAGATCGCCGGATCGGCGGCGATGTCGGCCGCCTCGAACAGCACGGACAGCAGATGGCCGACGATGTCGGTGAAGGCCTTCACCGAATCCTGCGGCACCAGCGCCAGCGACGACACCTGATCGCGCAGGGCGGGCAGCCCGTCCAGCGCATAGAGCGCAATGGCGGCCCGGCTGTAGAACTGCGCGCCGCAGCTGAGGCGGTCGAGCTGCTCGTCCACGAGGTCCAGCCGGTCGCGCAGCACCGACTCCAGCGTCCTGGCATCGGCCTGCCAGCGGGCGCGGTCCTCGGCGAAGCGGGTGCCGCCGGACCCGAGATAGATGGAGGAGGCGCCGCGTTCCTTCTGCAGGGCATGGATCAGGGCGCTGAGGTCGCGCACCAGGGCGCTGACCGCCAGAAGCTGTTCGACGTCGCGGATGCGGCACAGCTTGGCGGTGCGCAGGAAGCGCGCCGCGGCGGCGCTGGTTCCTTTCTTCATGGCGTCGCGTTCCATACCCATCCAGCCCGTTCCCCCGACATCGCCCAGCCCCTGGGGCTGCACAAGCAATGGATATGCCAGGGATATGCCGGCGAAAAAGCCCCTCTTCCCTTGCGGGGATAAGGGTGTCTTCCGGCGAACAGGGCCGCCCGGCCCTGGTGCATCTGCCCAAGAATCGGCAGGTCCGCCAAAAATTTGGGCGGGCAAGCGCCGCAAAATTGTGCGGCGCAACATCGGCGGCCCGGCGCTGTTGTCGTCGGTATCCCTCATTCCGGAGTCGCCTGCACCATGACCAAGAATCCCTTCATGAGCGCGTGGCTGTCCTGGGCCAACCGTGCCGGCGGCATGTGGACCGCCGCAGCGATGTCAGCGGCCCGACGCAACCAGTCGGCGGCCCAGACGGCGATGGTCAAGGCCATGATGACGCCGCCGAAGGCCAAGCCGTCGAAGCCGAAGCCCAACGCGAAGCCTAGGTCGAAGCCGGCGCGCTGAAAGCCGGACGCACGACCGGCTGAAAGCGGGGGTGCCGCAGCCATGGCTTGACGGTGCGCGGAGGGAGTGGCCAAATCGATGCCCTTCCGTTTCGCGCGCAACCGTTGAGACACGCCCCATGACCTCCGTTCGCATGCCCTCCTCGCGGCCGCCGTCGCGCTGGGCGAACCTGTTCACCGACCGGCCCGTCACCTGCATCGAGGATCTGCGGCAACTGGCGGAATGGCGCGTGCCGCGGATGTTCTACGATTACGCGGATTCCGGCTCCTACACGGAATCGACCTACCGCGCCAACGAGTCCGACTTCGGCCGGATCAAGCTGCGCCAGCGCGTGGCGGTGGACATGACCAACCGGACGCTGGCCAGCACGATGGTCGGCCAGCCGGTGGCGATGCCGGTGGCGCTGGCCCCGACCGGCCTGACCGGCATGCAGCATGCCGACGGCGAGATCCTGGCCGCCCGCGCCGCGGCCAAGGCCGGCGTGCCCTTCACCCTGTCGACGATGAGCATCTGTTCCATCGAGGACGTGGCGGAGAACACCGACAAGCCCTTCTGGTTTCAGCTCTACGTCATGCGCGACCGCGCCTTCATCGACAAGCTGATCGACCGCGCCAAGGCGGCGGGCTGCTCGGCGCTGGTGCTGACGCTCGACCTCCAGATCCTCGGCCAGCGCCACAAGGACATCAGGAATGGGCTGTCCACCCCGCCGAAGCTGACCGTCGGCAACATCCTGGACATGGCGACCAAGCCGCGCTGGTCGATCAACATGCTGCGGACCCACCGCCGCACCTTCCGCAACATCGTCGGCCATGCCACCGGGGTCAGCAACCTGTCGTCGCTGTCCTCCTGGACGGCGGAGCAGTTCGACCCGACGCTGAACTGGGACGACGTGCGCCGCATCAAGGACCGCTGGGGCGGCAAGCTGATCCTGAAGGGCATCCTCGATCCCGAGGACGCGGTGATGGCGGCCGACACCGGCGCCGACGCGCTGATCGTGTCGAACCATGGCGGCCGGCAGCTCGACGGCGCGATTTCCTCCATCTCGGCATTGCCGGCCATCGTCGAGGCGGTGGGCGACCGCATCGAAGTGCTGATGGACGGCGGAATCCGCTCCGGCCAGGACGTGGTCAAGGCATTGGCGCTGGGCGCCAAGGGCACCTTCATCGGCCGCGCCTTCCTCTATGGGCTGGGGGCCGGCGGCGAGGCCGGCGTGTCCCAGTGCCTGGAGATCATCCGTAAGGAAATGGACGTGACCATGGCGATGTGCGGCCTGCGCGATATCCGGCACGTGACTTCCAACATCCTGGCGGGGAAGCCGAATTTCGGGGGCTGACCGGGGGATGTTGTCTCCGTCCTGGCCGGCGGGGGGATGGAACGGCGTGGAACAGACTCCGCCGACTGTTCCATCTACCGCCGGCAGAAGGGGCCGGCGGCGCGGCGGCTCACCGGGCCGGGGTTGAGATTCGGGTACTCCTCATACTGGTTGATGGTCCAGGGGAAGACACCCTTCGGCCCCACCGCTTCCGGCTGGGCGACGACGGCGGCGACCAGTTCCGGGCTGGGCGGGCAGCGTTCGCGGATGGCGCCGGGGATGTCGTCGTCGAGTTCGGGGACGGTGACGGCGGGCGGGTCCTCCGGGCGCGGCGCACGCGGCATTTCATCCGGACCCTCCTCCGCCCCCATCTCCCGATTGTCCCGCGCGGGGTTGCGGGCGGCCCCGAGACCGGGGATGAGGCCGAGCCGTTCGGCCAGCCAGCGGACGGTGGCGGGATCGCCCGAGGTGACCAGCCGCTCGATCTGCTCGGCCACCAGCACCCGCAGCGAGGACAGGCGCAGTTCGGCCTCGCGGTTCAGCGCCTGCCGCTCCCACCACACCCTGTGACGGAAATCCTTGGATCCGTAATAGGCCCGCCACAAAGTGGTGCGGCTGCACCCCATGGCGCGCGAAACCTGGAGGAAGCTGTTGCCGCGGGCCAGCATCCCGGCGGCCATGATCCATTGCTCCTCTTGGAACTGCGATCCGGGGACCAGCGCGCCTTCCGACGGGGTCGGCGGCTCCTCGGCCCAGCGGGGGAAATTGTCGGTGGTGAAGCTGCGGGGATCGAGGGGCATGGCGTGGCTCCGCGTTTGGCAAAAGGACGCGGCAAGCCTATAAGAAATTTTCCCGTTTTATAGGATTATTTTCATTTCATGCATGCCCCTTCTCGTCGTTCCCCACCGCCGCCGGTCAGGCGAACAGCTCGAGATGCTCGAACAGGATCGACGTTCCGAGCGCGATCAGCGCCAACCCGCCGAGCACCTCCACGATCTTGCCCATGCGATGGCCGACGGCCCGGCCGATCAGCATGCCGATGGTGGTCATCGCGAAGGTGGCGAAGCCGATGGACAGGGCGATGGTGACGATGTCGGACCCGAGGAAAGCCAGGGAGACGCCGACCGCCGCCGCATCGATGCTGGTGCCGACCGCGGTGGCGACCAGCGTCCAGGGGCTCGCGCGGCGGGCCTGCCGCTCTGGATCGTCGGTCTCGGGCTGGAAGCCTTCCCAGACCATCTTGCCGCCGACCAGCGACAGCAGCACGAAGGCGATCCAGTGATCGACGGCGGCGACATAGCTGGCGGCGGCCAGACCCAGCGCCCAGCCGACCAGCGGCGTGATGGCCTCGACCACACCGAACACCAGACCGCCCTTGATGGCGACGGCGACGCTGGGGCGCTGCGATGCGCCACGGCCGATGGAGGCGGCGAAGGCGTCGGCAGACATGCTGAGCGACAGCACGACGATAGACAGAGGAGTCACGGGAGCGGTTCCTGCCGGACACATGAGACAGCATGTCCGAAATCCGGCCGGCGCGGAGTCTCGGGCACACTGGTCTCGCTAGGCAGACGAATGTCCGCTGAACGTGCCATGCGCCGCATCGGGCGCAAGAATGTTGACACGTTCCCGGCGAGGCCGCCGGAAGCTACTCCCCAACGGCGGCGACCATAGAGCGGCAGTCACCGCGCGTCAACCGCCAAGTCGAACAGTCATTTGCACTTCAAAGACGATCACGGCCCTGGCCAGAAGGCGGATGAACGCTCTCCGTTACTGTCGGATTAAAAATATTTCATTCTATAGCCTTGGCTATGACCCTGTGGGGCAGTCCCGCCGGCGGTCACGGGCAAGGCCGGTGCAGCGACACGGCCTCGTCCAGGTAGCGCGACAGGGCAGCCGCGGCTTCCGCCGGATCGGCGCGCCCCGCCCCCTGGTCGCGGGCGTCGGCAGAGGCAGCGGCGAAGGCGGCGGGATCCTCGGCCAGCAGGGCTAGCCGCTCCACGGCGGCGGCATAATCGGGCACGACGAACCGGGCGCCGATGACGGCCGACACGTCGCCGACCGGCAGCGAAACCGGGACAACGCCGGCCGCCAGCGCCTCGGCGGCGCTCGCCCCGCCGCCGGTGCGCTGCGGGTTCACATAGGCGTCCGCCGCCTGCATCAAATCCGCCATGCCGGTGACATAGCCCAGGTGGACCAGGCGTTCCGCATGCCGCGACCCTTGCAGGCGCAAGGGCAGCGCCGCCGCCTCGCCGGCAAACGCCACCGCCACCCGCGGCGCACGGTCGATGAGGGACTCCAGCATCGCCAGGAAGGCGCCGTCGGCCTCCTCGTCCAGCCGGTTGCCGATCACCAGACACAGGAAGGCATCGTCCGGCAGGCCGTAGCCGGCCCTGGCCGCCGCTTTGGAGGGTGCCTTGGCGGGAACCGTCCTGTCCGGTTCCGGTGCGCCGATCAGTGAATGCAGAAAGCGGAAGGGCCGCCATGAGGCCGCAAGCGGACCGCTTTCCGGCCGGCTCCCCCCGCCGAAATCCAGCACGATGCCGGCCAGCGACGGCGTGGCCCCGCTGGTGGTGGGGATGCAGAGGGTGGGCCGCGCCGCCGCCAGCAGGTCGGCGACGATGACCGATCCGCCCAGCGACACCACCACGTCCGGGTCGTGCCAGTCGACCGCGCGCAGGAACCAGTCGATCTTGTCCCGGCTCAGCCCGCGGCCGGTCGAGGACAGCATCCGGAAGGAGCGGCCGTCCGCCTCGATCACCTGCTTGCCGTCGAAGGCCGGCTCCACCGAGGATGCGAAGGACGGCACGAACAGGCTGTGGATGTCGGCCGGCATGATGTTGGTGTTGAGAATCACCACCTCCCGGCCGCAGCGCTCCTCCAGAACCGCGGCATAGGACAGCAGGTCGCGCGACGGCTGGTGGCGCAGCGACAGAAACTGGTTCGTCACCAGCACGACCCGCCCGGTGGCCGGGCTGCCCGCCGGGCGGGGCCGCGGCGCGAGGCCGAGCCGGTCGCGGATCGCGCCGATCAGGCGGGTGTAGTGGGGAAACAGCCGATCCTCGAAGAAGCCGGGCCGGCTCGCCCCGTTCATGCGCATCAGGAAAAGCTGGCGGCCCATGCAGCAATAGATGTGAAGCAGGCGGTCGAGATCCGGGTGCTCGAACTCTGGGCGCTCGAACTCGGCTTCGATCAGGTCGAGCAACTCGTCGTAGCGGCGCAGGTCGCCGGTGATCGCGGCCAGCGCGGACAGGCGCAGGACCGGATCGGCAGCGCCGGTCAGGCGGCCGAGCTGCGTGGCGCAGGCGGCACGCTCGTCCGGCGGGGCATGGCGGAGACGCTCCAGCAAGGACTCGATCTCCCGCAAGGCGGACGCGCTTTCGACCGGCCGCAGCATGGCCCGGCTGAGCGCGGCGACGGCATCCGCGGAACTTCCCGCCGACAGCTCCATGGTTCAACCCCCGGTAAGGCCACCCTGCCGCACCAGATCAAATTTCCCGATCCGCGGCAAGCACAGCCGGAAACGCAGGGCACGGCAGACGCCTGTCCCGCAACACTCCCCGCCCTGCCCTGTTGTACCGGGTCAACGTGCAGCACCGCCGCGCAAGGCCGGTGAAATGGGGAGTGGTCCATGAGCGAACTCCGTGAGGGCAGCGCCACCGTCACCGCGGAGGCCGAGGCCTTCTATACCGAAAGCCTCAAGCTGCTGACCCAGTCCAACATCCCGTTCCTGTTGGGCGGGACCTACGCGATCAGCGCCTATACCGGCATCACGCGGCCGACCAAGGACATCGACATCTTCTGCCGCGGCGGCGATTTCCCGCGCATCCTGTCCCATTTCCAGGACCATGGCTTCGAGACGGAGATCGAGGACGAGCGCTGGATCGGCAAGGTCAAGCATGGCGAGCTGTTCTTCGATGTCATCTTCAACTCGGCGGTCGCCATCAACCCGGTCAATGACCGCTGGTTCAAGGAGGAGCATCGCGCGGTGATCTGCGGCAGCGACGTGCCGCTGGTGGCGCCGACCGAGATGATCTTCTCCAAATCCTTCGTCCAGATGCGCCACAAATACGACGGGCCGGACGTCGTCCACATGATCCTGAAGCAGCATGACAGGATCGACTGGAAACGGCTGCTCGCCCACATGGAGCAGCATTGGGAAGTGCTGCTGATCCACCTGCTGAACTTCCGCTTCATCTATCCGACCGAGCGCGACCGCGTGCCCGACTGGCTGGTGGCGGAGCTGCTGGAGAGGATGCAGGAACGCGCCAAGCTGCCGGTCGCCCAGACCCGGATCTGCCGGGGCCGGCTGTTCTCGCGCGAGGATTACCTGATCGACGTCACCGAGTGGGGCTTCGCCGACGTGGTCGGGGAGGAGGGCACCAGGCAGAACCCGAAGGAGAACGGGAATGGATGAGCGCAGGCTGACCGTCGCCGCCATCGGCGACATCCATGTCGGCGAGACCACGCAATATCCCTATCGCGAGCTGTTCCAGGAGATCGCCGGCAAGGCCGACGTGCTGGCGCTGTGCGGCGACCTGACCAACCACGGCAAGCCGCGCGAGGCGGAGATCCTGGCCGACGCCCTGCGCTCCATCGGCATTCCGGTGGTCGCGGTGTTCGGCAACCACGATTACGAATGCGGTCATGTGGAGGAGGTCCAGCACATCCTGGCCCAGGCCGGGGTGCGGTTCCTCGACGGGGCGCCGCAGGAGATCGGCGGCGTCGGCTTCGCCGGGGTGAAGGGCTTCGGCGGCGGCTTCGGCAACCGGATGCTCGACAGCTTCGGCGAGCCGGCGATCAAGCAGTTCGTCCATGAGGCGGTGAACGAGGCGATGCGGCTGGAGAGCGCGCTGCGGCAGCTCGACACCGAGCGGGTGTTCGTCGTGCTGCATTACGCCCCCATCGCCGCGACGGTGGAGGGGGAGCCGACGGAGATCTTCCCCTTCCTGGGCTCGTCGCGGCTGGCGGAGACCATCGACCGCTTCGACAATGTGCGGGCGGTGGCGCATGGGCATGCGCATCACGGGACATACAGCGGAAAGACGCTGCGGGGGACGCCGGTCTACAATGTGGCGCAGACCATCCCCAAGGAGACCGGGCGGCCTTATGCGCTGATCGAGGTCTAAACGATCACGTGGAAAACCCCTTCTCCCCCCGGGGAGAAGGTTGGGATGAGGGGGTTCGGCGTAGCCGAAGAGATCCTCGCAATGCGTCCCCCTCACCCTGACCCTTTCCCCGGGGGGGAGAGGGGATATAAGGGCGGGACAATTACACGTTTAAAACACCCAGAGCTGTTCCGGCGGCAGGTGCAGCCAGTGGGTGCCGGCGGCCAGCGGACGGCCGAAGGCGCGGAGCGTCTGGTCGCCGCAGCGGAAGACATGCTCCCAGTGGCTGCCGAGATAGACCGAGGTTTCCAGCTCGGCCGGGATGCGATTCTCGCCATCCCCTCCCCCTGGGCCGTCCACCATCTCGACCTGTTCCAGGCGGATGACGCCGGTGGCCTCCTCGGACACGCCCTTGCCGGCGCGGTCCTTGCCCCACAGCGGGTGGCCGGACAGCTCGATGCGGGCGTAGCCGCCGCGCTTGTCCTGCACCCGGCTCTTGATCTGGTTGTTGACGCCCATGAACTCGGAGGCGAACAGGCTGACCGGCTCGGTGTAGAGCTGCTCCGGCGTGCCGGCCTGGACGATGCGGCCGCCGTCGAGCAGGACGATGCGGTCGGCGATCGCCATCGCCTCGACCTGGTCGTGGGTGACGAAGACGGCGGTCAGGTTCATCCGCTTGATCAGCGTGCGGATCCAGATGCGGGCCTCCTCGCGCAGCTTGGCGTCGAGGTTCGACAGCGGCTCGTCGAGCAGGATGACCGGCGGGTTGTAGACCAGCGCGCGGGCCAGCGCCACGCGCTGCTGCTGGCCGCCCGACATCTGGTGCGGATAACGGTCGCCGAGATGGCCGAGCCCGACGCCGTCGAGAACGGCAGCGACGCGCTGCTGGAGTTCGGCCTTCGGCACATTGCGCAGGCGCAGGCCGTAGGCGACGTTCTCGAACACCGTCTTGTGCGGCCACAGCGCGTAGGACTGGAAGACCAGACCGAGGCCGCGCTTCTCCGACGGCACGTTGAGGCCGGCGGCGGCGTCGAACACCGGCTGGTCGCCGATGGAGATGACGCCCTTCTTCGGCTCCTCCAGCCCGGCGATGGAGCGCAGAAGCGTGGTCTTGCCGCTGCCCGACCGGCCGAGCAGGGCGACGATCTCGCCCTGGGCGAAGGTGGCGGTGATGCCCTTCAGGATCTCGGTGCTGCCATAGGACAGGTGCAGGTCGTCGATGATGAGCTTAGCCATGGGAGCGTTTCCCGAAGAGCGACATCAGCAGCAGGCCGCCGCCGATCATCGCGATGTTGACGGTGGAGAGCGCGGTCACGAGGTCGACGGCACCGGTGCCCCACAGCGAGACCAGCAGCGAGCCGATCACCTCGGTGCCGGGGGCCAGCAGATAGACGCCCGTGGAGTATTCGCGCATGAAGGTGACGAAGATCAGCAGCCAGCTGGAGAACAGACCGACCTTGACCAGCGGGATCGTCAGGTCGCGCGACACCCGGCCGGGGCTGGCGCCGACGATGCGGCCGGCCTCCTCCAGCTCGGGGCCGATCTGGAGCAGCGCGCCGCTGACCAGACGCATGCCGTAGGCGAGCCAGACCAGCGTGTAGGCGACCCAGATGGCGATCATGGTCTGGCGCAGCGGCGACAGGAAGGGCGTGAACAGGAAGACCCAGAAGATCGCCAGACCGGCGACGAGGCCCGGCATGGCGCGGGGCAGCAGGACCAGATAGTCCATCAGCCTGGTCCAGCCCGACTGCCAGCGGTGGGCGGCGAGGTTGAGCATGGTGTAGACGCCGACCGACAGCGCCCCGCCGACCGACGCGATCAGCAGCGTGTTGACGATGCCGCGGGTCAGGTTGGGGAACTCCATCAGCTCGCGGAAATGCGCCAGCGTCAGCACGTCCAGCAGGTTGACGCCCTCGCCCCAGCTCGACACGAAGGCGCGCAGCACCAGACCGCTGATCGGGATCACCACGGTGAACAGCAGCCACGCGGTGATCATCGCCGCGGCCGGCCAGCGCCAGACGCCGATGGACACCGGCTTCTGCGCCGCGGCCTTGCCCTTCACCGAGACGTAGCGGTTGGCGGCGCGCAGCAGGAAGCGCTGGAGCGCCACCAGCGGCAGGGCGATGCAGATGATCGCGACCACGACTACCGCCATCAGCTGGTAGGACGGCGTGCCCAGCTTGTTGGTCAGCTTGTAGAGGTATGTGGCCAGCACAAGGATGCCTTCGGGGTCGCCCAGCACCAGCGGCAGGCCGAACAGCTCGAATCCCAGGAAGAAGACCAGCACGGCGGCGTAGAGGATGTTCGGCATCACCATCGGCAGGCTGACGGTCAGCGCCGTGCGCAGCGGGCCGGCGCCGGTCATGCGCGCCGCCTCCTCGACGTCGGAGCCCAGGCTGCGCAGGGCGGACGAGGTGTAGAGGAAGACGTGCGGGACGTGGGTCAGGCCGGCGATGACGATCAGCGTCGTCTTGGAATAGAGGTACCAGGGGACGAAGCCGAAGACGCCCTTGAACCACAGCGTGACGAAGCCCGCCGGGCCGAGGCTGACCACGAAGCCGAAGGCCAGAACCACCGACGACACGAACATCGGCACGAGGATCACCGGCTCGATCCAGCGGCGGCCGGGCAGGTCGGTGCGGGCCATCAGGAAGGCGAGCATGGCGCCGACCGGCACCGCGATGGCGGTCATGCCGAAGGCGATGATGCACGAGTTGTAGAGGGCGTCGAAGAAATCCTCGTCGTCCAGGACGAACTCGTAGGCGCTGAGCGTGAAGGCGGTCTTGGGCTGGAAGAACGGCCCGTCGAGGAAGCTCTGGTAGACGACCAGGCCGATCGGGGCCAGCACGGCAATCGCCATGGCGACGATCACCGCGATGCGCGTCGCGCGGTTCATGGGGGGGATTCCTTGATTCGGCGGCTTTGGCGCCCTCCCCGTTGGGGGATTCCCCCTCTCCCCCCCGGGGAGAGGGTCGGGGTGAGGGGGAGGCGTGGGGTGGATTTTGGGGGACGCGGGGCGTTTTC
>NZ_LGQW01000015.1:5136479-5137407 GCF_003116035.1 Azospirillum sp. TSH64 | reverse complement strand
CGGCACGTTGGCCTCGGCCAGCAGCACGTTCATGTGACCGGGCATGCGGCCCGCCACCGGGTGGATGGCGTACTTCACATCCACGCCTTCATGCTTCAGCACATCGGCCATCTCGCGGAGCGCATGCTGGGCCTGGGCCACCGCCATGCCGTAGCCGGGGACGATGATGACCGACTGGGCGTTCTTCATGATGTAGGCGGCATCTTCGGCCGAACCGGCCTTGACCGAGCCCTGCGGGCCCTTGGCAGGACCGCCGGCCGCGGCACTCTCGCCGCCGAAGCCGCCGAGGATGACGTTGAAGATCGAGCGGTTCATGCCCTTGCACATGATGTAGGACAGGATCGCGCCCGAGGATCCCACCAGAGCACCGGTGATGATCAGCAGGTTGTTCTGCAGCGTGAAGCCGATGCCGCAGGCCGCCCAGCCCGAATAACTGTTCAGCATCGAGATGACGACCGGCATGTCGGCGCCGCCGATCGGCAGGATCAGCAGGAAGCCCAGCGCCAGCGCCACGATGACGATCAGCCACATCGCGACATCGGCGTTCGACTGTACCAGCCAAATGATCAGGATGACGGTCAGCACGCCGAGCGCCGCGTTCAGCGGGTGCTGCATCGGGAAGACCAGCGGCTTGCCGGTGACCAGCCCCTGCAGCTTGGCGAAGGCGACGATGGAGCCGGTGAAGGTGATCGCACCGACCGCGGTGCCGAGCGCCATCTCGATCAGCGAACCCTTGGCGATGGCGCCGCGGACGCCGATGCCGTAGGCCTCCGGCGAGTAGAAGGCGGCGAGCGCGACGAAGACGGCGGCGAGGCCGACCAGCGAGTGGAAGGCGGCGACCAGCTGCGGCAGCGCCGTCATCTCGATCTTCTTGGCGACGACGTAACCGATGGCGCCGCCGATGGCGATGCCGAGCACGATCATCCAG
>NZ_LGQW01000015.1:5134972-5136469 GCF_003116035.1 Azospirillum sp. TSH64 | reverse complement strand
GGGTCGCGAAAGCCTTGAAATCATGGGGTTTTGGCAGAGTCGCAGTGACGGTTCAGCGACGATGGGGGAGGACGGTTTACGGTGACCATCTGGTGACTCATCCACATCACGGCGGCGCTCATCCCTGGTGTAAGGATGCGCCGTTACGAACTCGGTCGTAAGCCGTTGATCCGCATAGCCTTTTTGATGGTGGCTTTGCACAGTTCCGCCTGCCGCCGTTTTCGCCAGTGAAGTCAGTGACTTAGTGAAGGTTTTCAGGAGAAGAACGCATCATGGCCCCTCCGGTGAGGCGCAAAATCAGACTGACCGATGTCGCTGTCAAGAAACTTCCCGTTGGACGGTCCTGGGATACCGAAATCGGAGGATTCGGCGTGAAGGTTTACGCCTCTGGCAAAGCGCAGTTCATCCTGCGCTATCGGAGTCCAGACCGGAAACAACGGGAGTTCAGACTCGGCCAGTTTGGTGTCGTTGGTGCTGATGAAGCTCGAAGCAAAGCAAAAATTCTAATTGGAAAGATCATGGAAGGCTCTGATCCAGCCTGGGAGCGTAAGGTGAGTCTGGCAGCAGCGCGAACCTTCAACGACGTTATCGACAGATACCTTGAATGGGCTGATGGGCACCACAAGGAAACGTCGCTGGCGGAGGTCCGTCGCTACTGCCGACTTCATATCCGTCCCCGATTTGGGGACTCCATGGTGTCCGTCCTAACCCGAGGCAGCGTGCAGCAGGTCTACGACCGAATGCGACAGGCTCCGCATTCACGGGCCAAGGTGATCGCTTGGGCACGGTCGATCTGGACGTGGGGTGAGAAGCGGGAGCTTGTTGGTGATACCCGGAATCCATTCGTGATCGACATAGGGGTGTCGAAGCCGAGACGGGCAAGGGTGTTGACGCCAGACGAGTACAAGCGGCTATGGCAGGCGCTTGAGAAGCATCGTTTCCACGGCGGTATTCGGAGTGTGTCGCTGTGGGCCATTGAGTTCTTGATGCTTTCACCTTTGCGCAAGAGCGAAGTTTTTCGTCTCCGCTGGGAAAACGTTGACCTTGACCGGAATCAAATTCGAGTGGTCCAGCACAAAACCGATCAGAAGGATGGCGCTTTAGACATTCACATCAGCACGCCGTTAAAGCAGTTGTTACAACGAATGCCAAGATCGTGTGATTGGTTGTTTCCGACACCAGAATCAGTATCTGGGCACATCATGAGCGTGGACCGCGCGTGGGCGCTGATCAGAAGGGAAGCTGGACTGTTGAAGGATAGTCGGCGTGTAACGCTGCATGATCTCCGTCGCAGTTGGAACAGCGTCGGTGCGACACTTGGGTATGGGCCAAGCTTCATGGGCAAGGTGCTGGGCAACTCCGCGCGGGTGAACGAACGCCACTACTGGCACCTACAGGAAGGCCAGCGGCGGGAAATCACAGGACGTGTTGCAGAGACCATCGCGGGATTCGGTACAAATCAGGAGGAGCAGGATCGCACAGCATCTGAAGGTGGAG
>NZ_LGQW01000015.1:5134762-5134962 GCF_003116035.1 Azospirillum sp. TSH64 | reverse complement strand
AAGGCCGCAACGGCTACCAACTGCCGCCGCCTGCGCATCCCTTCTCACAACACGGTATAAACTTGTCAATGAACCCGCAGCACTGAAACGTGCCGCACCGGCCGCTCTTCCGCATCCCCTTCTTCAGAGGATCGGATTGGAGTGACCGGAGAATTTCGGTCGAAGCCGGAAGATCAAAACCGCTAAGCCGCTGTTTTCTT
>NZ_LGQW01000015.1:5134622-5134752 GCF_003116035.1 Azospirillum sp. TSH64 | reverse complement strand
GGCGGGCGCCAGCCTCAGCAACACGGCTGGCAACACGCTGACCATCAGCAACGGCTCGATCACGCTGACGCCGGACCAACTGGCCGGGTTGAAGATCACGCCACCGTCGAACAGCGACGATGACTTCACG
>NZ_LGQW01000015.1:5077896-5134612 GCF_003116035.1 Azospirillum sp. TSH64 | reverse complement strand
GAAAACCCCCCCCCCCCCCCCGGGGGGGGGGGGTGGGGGGGGGGGGGACGCACCGCGTGGCTTCCCGAGAATCCTCGCCTTGCATCCCCCTCACCCCGGCCCTCTCCCCGGGGGGGAGAGGGGGATTTTCCGCTCCATAGGAAAACCAAGGATCCCCCATGAATCAGGCCGACGTGCTGGAGGTGCTGCGCAGCGGCATCTGGACGACCCTGCTGATCGCCGCCCCGCCGCTGCTCGTCGCGGTGGTGGTCGGCGTGTCGATCTCACTGGTGCAGGCGTTGACCCAGGTGCAGGAGATGACGCTCACCTTCGTGCCGAAGATCGTCGCGATCCTGGTGGTGACGGTGCTGGCGCTGCCCTTCATGTACGGCGCGCTCACCACCTACGCCGACCGGCTGAGCGACCTGATCGTCGCCATCGACTGACGGCGCCGGCGGATGCGGTCCCCCCTGTTGCGAGCGGCCGTGCTCCCCCTTCTCGGGCTGCTCGTGAGCCCGGCCGGCGGTGCGGCGGCGCCGCCGGCCAACCTCTCGCAGATCGGGGTGTGGAGCACCGCCCTCTACGCGCCGCCCAAACAGCCCGCCCCCCAAGCGCCGGCAAAGGCCCTGCCGCCGGAAGCGCAATGCATCGCCGCCATCCTCGATGCGGAGAAGGCGGCGGGCATCGCCGACCATCTGCTGCTGGCGATGGGCTTCACCGAGTCCGGCCGGCGGACGGAGGACCGGCTGTTCACCGCTTGGCCCTGGACGGTCAACACCGAGGGGCGCTCCCATTACTTCCCGACGCGCGACGCGGCGATATCCTTCGTGCGCGAGACCCAGGCGCGCGGCGTGCAGTCCATCGACGTCGGCTGCCTGCAAGTGAATCTGCGCTGGCACCCCGACGCCTTTCCCGACCTCGTCACCGCCTTCGATCCGGTCGCCAATGCCCGCTATGCCGCGTCCTTCCTGTCGGCGCTGCGGCGCGACCACGGCTCGCTGGAAACCGCCATCGCCCGCTACCACTCCGCCCAGTCCGAGCGCGGCGAGGCCTATCGCCAGCGGGTGACCGGCAATCTGCGCTGGGTCGCCGGGGCGCTCGGCTATCTGGAGACGCTGGCCGCCGGCCCCGGCGGCTCCGCCCAGGTCTGGACCGCCGCGGAGCGCGGGCGCTTGAGCTTCCTGTCCGGCCTGTTCGCCGATGGCCCGGCCCGCCCGCTGCTGCCGGCCGGGCAGAACTGAAACCGGGTCACTGCGGGAAATGCTCGACATGGCATTCCGCGGTCCGGCCGTAATAGACCACCCGCCGGCCGGAGAAGGACACCATGTAGCCGGCGCATCCGGCCGCCTTCACCGCCTCGCAGAAGCCGCGATAGCTGTAGCCCGGCGCGTTGGTCTGCGCCGCGCGCACCGCCGCCTCGACCCCGTCCGCCCGGAAGGTCGCGGCGACCGGTGTCGGCGTCGCGATGGCCGGCAACTCCACGCTGTCGCCGTCCGGCAGGTAATAGGTGCTGGTCCCGCGGCGGTAATCGACGGCATAGCCCTCGAACCCGGCGTCGATCAGCACGGCGACGATGGACGGGAAGTTCATCGTGCCGTCATGCGACGCGGCGAGGCAGGTCTGGGCAATCGTCTTCTGCTGCGCGTACATCGGCGCTTCTCCTTCATCAGGGTCGGTGGGGGAGAGGGGATCAGCCGGTTGGGCTGCTTTTCAGCCCATGCGCCGCGGCGATCTTCCTCAAAATCCGGTCGAGCTGCGCGCGTTCCTCCGCCGTCAGGCAGGCGAAGGCCGCCTCGTCGTTCTCGTCCGCCAAGCGGGCCAGATCCGGCACCAGCAGGCGTCCCGCGTCCGACAGCGCCAGCACATGGGCGCGGCCGTCGGCCGGGTCGTCGTCGCGGGTGACCAGGGCCTTGGCGACCAGCCGGTCGGCCAGCTTGCTGATGGCGCCGCGGGTCATGCCCATCCGTCCGGCGAGCCGGTTGGGGGCCAGAGGACCGGCGTCCTGCAACTCCCTCATCATGACCCACTCGGCCACCGTCACGTCCTTGCCCTCCAGCCGGCGGGCGAAGGCGAAGGACACATGGTTGGACACCATGCGCATCCAGTAGCCGAGATGGTCGGTCAGCCGGAAACCCCCGCCGCTGGCGTTCATGGAAGGCCGCTCCGTTTGTTGACTAGGAAACTACCGCGCAGTTTGTTTCCTAGTCAACCACTTTCCCGTTCCGACCCCGCATCGGGCCCCGCCCTTAAATCCCGGTTTTACCGCACCCCCCTATCGTTGCCGGAACGCCTCCTTTCAAACAAACCCGCCCCTTCACAAACCCATCAGGACCCCCATGACCCTCACGGATCACGTCCGCAGCCGGTTCGGCCTGATCGGCGACATCGGGCTGGCGAACCGCGACGTGCTGTTCGCGGTCGGCATCCTGCTGGTGCTGGCGGTGCTGTTCCTGCCGGTGCCGTCCTGGTTCCTCGATCTCGGGCTGGCGCTGTCCTTCTCGGTCGCCGTGCTGGTGCTGATGGTGTCCTTGTGGATCCCGCGCCCGCTGGATTTCTCCTCCTTCCCCACGGTCCTTCTGGTGGTGACCATGCTGCGGCTGGCGCTGAACATCGCGTCCACCCGCCTGATCCTCAGCGAGGGGCACAACGGCCACGCCGCCGCCGGCCACGTCATCCAGGGCTTCAGCCAGTTCGTGATGGGCGGCAACTTCGTCATCGGCGTGGTGATCTTCTGCATCCTGGTGGTGATCAATTTCGTCGTCATCACCAAGGGCGCCACCCGCATCGCCGAGGTCGGCGCCCGCTTCACGCTGGACGCCATTCCCGGCAAGCAGATGGCCATCGACGCCGATCTCTCCGCCGGCATGATCGACGAGGCCGAGGCACGGCGCCGCCGCAAGGAGCTGGAGGACGAGAGCACCTTCTACGGTGCCATGGACGGTGCCTCGAAATTCGTGCGCGGCGACGCGGTGGCCGGGCTGGTCATCACCGTCATCAACGTTCTCGGTGGCATGGCCATCGGCATCGCCCAGAAGGGGATGAGCTTCGACCATGCCGCCTCCATCTACACCACCCTGACGGTGGGTGACGGGCTGGCGACGCAGATCCCGGCGCTGGTGGTGTCGCTGGCCGCCGGCCTGCTGGTGACCAAGGGCGGCAATGTCGGCTCGGCGGAAAAGGCGGTGATCGACCAGCTCGGCGCCTATCCGAAGGCGCTGCTGGTGGCGTCGGGCCTGCTGGTGTCGCTGGCGATCACGCCCGGCCTGCCGATGGCGCCCTTCCTCGCCATCGGCGCCGCCTTCGCCCTGCTCGGCTGGTACGCGCCGCGCCGCAAGGCCCGCGCCGCCGCACTCGCCAAGCTGGAGGAAAGCCGCAAGGCGCCCCCCGCCGTCCCGGAGGAGGCGGTCGAGGACATGCTGAAGGTCGACGAGGTCAAGGTGGAGGTCGGCAACCACCTCGTCCCGCTGATCCTCAACAAGAACGGCCCACTGACCACCAAGGTCAAGACCCTGCGCAAGCGCTTCGCCACCGAGTTCGGCTTCGTCCTGCCGTCGGTGCGCATCAAGGATTCCAGCTTCCTGGCGCCCAAGAGCTACGTCATCAGCATCATGGGGGTGGAGGCGGCGAAGGGCGAGGTGCGGCCGAAGCACCTGCTCGCCATCGATCCGACCGGCGGCGCGGTGCCCGACATCGCCGGCGACGCGACGCGCGAGCCGACCTTCGGCCTGCAAGCCAAATGGATCGACCCGGCCCGCCATGAGGAGGCGGTGGCGAAGGGCTACACCGTCGTCGATCCGGAAAGCGTCATCACCACCCACCTGACCGAGGTCATCAAGGACAACCTCTCCACCCTGCTGACCTTCGCCGCCTTGCAAAAGCTGATCGACGGGCTGGGCCGCGAGTACCAGAAGCTGATCAACGACATGGTGCCGAGCCAGATCTCGCTGGTCGTGCTCCAGCGCGTGCTGCAACAGCTGTTGTCGGAACGGGTGTCGATCCGCAACCTGCCGGCCATCGTCGAGGCGGTGGCCGAGGCGGTCGGCTGGACCCGCCACATCACCCTGATCACCGAACATGTGCGGATGCGGCTGGGCCAGCAGATCCACCAGGGGCTGGCCGGACCCGACGGATTCGTCTCGGTGATCGCGCTCAGCCCGCGCTGGGAGCAGGCGCTGCTCGACAACATCGTGGTGGAGGGCGACGACCGCCGCTTCGTCATGCCGCCCAGCCAGGTGCAGGAGTTCCTGACCGCGGTGCGGCTGAAGATCCAGAAGCACGCCACCTCGCAAATCTGGCCCGCCCTGCTGGTGGGGGCGGAGGCGCGGCCCTTCGTGCGGTCGTTGCTGGAGCGGGTCAGCCCGATGACCCCGGTGCTGAGCCATGCCGAGCTGCACCGCAAGGCGGCGCTCAAGACCGTCGATCAGGTCTAGGCCGATGGATGGCCCCATGGACAGCCTCAGCCAGTTTCTCACCCTGGAGATCTACCGCGGCCTGCTGGTGCTGGTGCGGGTTGCGGCGGCCATCGGGCTGCTGCCGGGTTTCGGCGAGGCGGCGGTGCCGATGCGGGTGCGGGCGGCGCTGGCGGTCATCGTCACGCTGGTGCTGCTGCCGGGGGTGGAGGGCTTGCCCGACCGCATGCCGGACCAGCCGGTGGAGATGCTGCGGGCGCTGGCCGGCGAAACGCTGGTCGGCGCCTATCTCGGCCTCGGCGCCCGGCTGTTCATGGCCGCCCTCCAGACCGCCGGCGCGGTGGCGGCCCAGGTGGTGGGGCTGAGCAACCCCTTCTCGATGGCGGCGGCGGGGTTCGAGGGCGGGTCGGTGCTGTCCGGCGTGCTGCTGATCGGCGGGCTGGCGCTGCTGTTCGCATCCGACGTGCATTACCTGATGATCGGCGCGCTGGCCCGCTCCTACGGCTCCTGGCCGGCGGGGCTGTTCCCCGACCTCGGCATGGTCGCCCAGCGTTTCGCCGAGCTGCTGGCGACCACCTTCCGTCTGGGGGTGGGGCTGGCGGCGCCCTTCATCCTCTATGGGCTGGTGGTCAATCTGGCGCTGGGGCTGGTCAACCGGGTGATGCCGGCGATGCCGGTCTATTTCGTCGCGACGCCCGGCGTCCTGATGATCGGCATGGGCCTGTTCATGGCGACCGCTGGGGCGATGCTGACCGCCTTCGTCGCCGCACTCGGCGGCTGGTTGTCGGGCTCGTAGCGCATGGCGGAGCAGGACGACGAGCAGAAGACCGAGGAACCGACGGAGAAACGCCTGCGCGAGGCGGCGGAGAAGGGCGACGTCCCCCGCGCCCGCGATGTCGGGCTGCTGTCGGCGATGGTCGCCGCCTGGATGATCGTGCTGATGGCGGTGCCGGGCGTGGCGTCGAGCCTGTCGGCCCTGCTGCTGCCGCTGATCGAGAACCCGGACGACATCCGCATCGACGGCAGCGCCGTCGACGTCATCCACAGCCTGCGCTGGCTGATCGGCGGCACTGCCGTCGCCCTGCTGCCGGTGCTGGGCATCCTGCTGGCCGGGGTGGCGGTGTCGGCGCTGGGGCAGGGGCCCTTCGTGGTGGCGTCCGACCGCATCCGGCCGAAATGGTCGCACCTGTCGCCGGCCTCCGGCTGGAAACGGATCGCCGGCCGGCCGGCGCTGGTCGAATTCGCCAAGAGCCTGGTCAAGCTCGCCATCATCAGCGCCGCCGCCTGGCACGCGCTGGCGCCCTACATCGCATGGACGGAGGATACTGTGGGCATGGACGTCGCCGGATTGCCCACCCTGCTGCGGGACGTGACCTTGCGGCTGCTGCTGGCGGTCCTGCTGGCGACCGTCCTGATGGCGGCGGTGGACGTGCTGTGGAACCGCCTGGAGTGGCGCCGCCGCCTGCGCATGAGCCATCAGGAGATCAAGGACGAGTTCAAGCAGATCGAGGGCGACCCCAACGCCAAGGCCCGGCTGCGCGACATCCGCCGGTCGCGCTCGAAGAAGCGGATGATGGCGAACGTCCCGCGCGCCACGGTGGTGATCACCAACCCCACCCATTTCGCCGTGGCGCTGGAGTACGAGCGCGGCCGCACCGCCGCCCCGATCTGCCTCGCCAAGGGCGCCGACCTGATCGCGCTGCGCATCCGCGCCCTGGCCCAGGAGCACAACATCCCCATCGTCGAGAACCCGCCGCTGGCCCGCGCCCTCCACGCCTCGGCCGAGGTGGATGCGACGATCCCGCTCCAGCACTATCAGGCGGTGGCGGAGGTCATCACCTATGTGCTGAAGCTGAAGGGCGGTCTGGCGCGGCGGGGGTGAGTGTCGCGCCAGCCGGACCATAGGCCGGCAAACAGCCGCCAATTGTTTCAAACAACAAATCTCTAACCTTCCAAGGCACCACGCTATCGGCTTGCTAACGCGCGAATATCTGGCGCTACCTCGCAATTGTCACAAATTCGATTGAGAGAGTTGTAGATGCGCATTCTGAAGATCGCTGCCGTCGCCGCCGTCGCCATGATGGCCGTTCCCGCCATTGCCCTCGCCGATGATTTCGAGGCGCTGTGCACGGCCACCGACAAGTCCGAGCCGACCGTCGCGTCGTGCAAGTGCGCGTCCGGCAAGCTGACGGGTGCCGACCGCACCACCGCCATCGAGGCGATGAAGGCGATGAACGCCGCCATGGCGTCCGGCAAGGCCGAAGAAGCCGCCGCGGCCACGCAGAAGCACAGCAAGGGCATCGAGATCGTGATGACCGCGCAGGCCACCTGCATGTAATCCGGTTCACGCCGTCTGCCTGTCGCCTACCGGTTGTCCGGGCCGTCCATCGGGCGGCCCGTTCCGTTCCAGCGTCTTGCACATCGTCCGAAAATCCCCGCCGGCTTCGCCGTCCAGGGCGGCCCCCCTTGCCATTGCGCCGGCCGCATGCCAGGAACGGATCCGTCAGCCAATGACGTGAAGGGGATCCCCGATGCCGCCGCTCTCCGCCAAGCCCGCCGCCAAGGCGGCAGCGCCCAAATCCGCCGCCGGCTCGCTGGCCGGCTTCTGTCCCTGGGCGGGGGAAGAGGGGGGGCGGGTCTATCTCCGTCCGGTCGGGCTGATGCCCATCGCCGCCTGGGCCAAGGGAGCGGCGGTGCCGCTGGCCGGCGGGCGCTTCGCCTTCTCCACCGCCGAACTGATCGTCCGCGATGGCCTGCACCATGGGGCTTCCCGCATCGACCGCGCCTTCGCGCCGCTGTCGGAGATCATGGCCTGGGGCTGGGAGCGCTCGCGTGCGGTGGCGGAGGCGCTGGACCGCCAGCTCGGCGCCCTGACCCGCGCCCGCGCGCCCTTCGCCGGGCTGTCGCCCGACCGGCCGCAAATCATGGGCATCGTCAATGTCACGCCGGACAGCTTCTCCGACGGCGGCGACTTCCTCGACCCCGGCGCTGCCATCGCCCATGGCGAGGCGATGCTGGCGGCCGGCGCCGACATCCTCGACATCGGCGGCGAGTCCACCCGTCCCGGCGCCGTCCCGGTCCCGCCGGAGGAGGAGGAGCGGCGCGTCCTGCCGGTCATCCGCCATTTCGCCGAGAAGGGGGCGACCGTCTCGGTCGACACCCGCCACGCCCGCGTGATGGAGTCCGCCGCCACGGCCGGCGCCCGCATCGTCAACGACATCGCCGGCCTGTCCGACCCGGACGCGCTGCCGGTGGTGGCCCGCACCGCGACGCCGGTGGTGGTGATGCACATGCAGGGCGACCCCGGCACCATGCAGGCCAACCCGACCTACCGCGACGCAGCACTCGACGTGTTCGACTGGCTGGAGGAGCGGGTCGCCCGCTGTGTGGCGGCCGGCGTGGCCCCGGAGCGCATCGCCGTCGATCCCGGCATCGGCTTCGGCAAGAAGACGGAGCACAATCTGGAGATCCTGCGCCACACCGCGCTCTATCATGCGCTGGGCTGCACGGTGCTGATCGGCCTGTCGCGCAAGGGCTTCATCGGCCGGCTGTCGCGCGAGGAGCCGCCGAAGGAGCGGCTGGCCGGCTCGCTCGCCGCCGGGCTGGAGACGCTGAACCAGGGCGCGCAGATTCTGCGCGTCCACGACGTGGCCGAAACGGCGCAGGCCCGCGCCGTCTGGGAAGGGCTGCATCGGCACTGAGGACCGCCCCCGCCGGTCGGGGAAAAAGACGTTCCACCTGTAACCCTTTCGCGCAGCCGCCGATGGGGCCTTGACCCGGCCCGGCTGCCGCGCGAAGAAACATCCTTCGCTTGTACATCCGGGTCCGCGCCCCGACATGCGGGGCCTGGATACCGTTTCTGCACGAGGCTTTCATGACGCGACACCTGTTCGGCACCGACGGCATCCGTGGCACCGCCAACATCGACCCGATGACCGCCGAAACGGCCCTGCGCGTGGCGATGGCGACCGCGTTGCAGTTCCGCCGCGGCGACCACCGCCACCGGGTGGTGATCGGCAAGGACACCCGGCTGTCCGGCTATCTGCTGGAACCGGCGCTGACCGCCGGCTTCATCTCCATGGGGATGGACGTGGTGCTGGTCGGTCCGCTGCCGACCCCGGCCGTCGCCATGCTGACCCGCTCGCTCCGCGCCGACATGGGCGTCGTGATCTCCGCCTCGCACAACCCCTATCAGGACAACGGCATCAAGCTGTTCGGCCCCGACGGCTACAAGCTGTCGGACGAGGTGGAGGCCGCCATCGAGGCGCGCATGGCGCTGCCCTTCGCCCCCGACCTCGCCCGGCCCGCCGATCTCGGCCGCGCCAGCCGGATGGAGGACGCCACCGGCCGCTACATCGAATATGTGAAGAACACCTTCCCGCGCGGCCTGCGGCTGGACGGGCTGAAGATCGTCGTCGATTGCGCCAACGGTGCCGCCTACAAGGTGGCGCCCAAGGTGCTGTACGAGCTGGGGGCCGACGTGATCCCGGTCGGCGTCAGCCCCGACGGCACCAACATCAACAAGGGCTGCGGCGCAACATCCACCCAGACCCTGCAGGAGCAGGTGGTCGCCCATGGCGCCCATTTGGGCGTGGCGCTGGACGGTGATGCCGACCGCCTGATCATGGTGGACGAGGCCGGGCGCCCGATCGACGGCGACCAGCTGATGACCCTGATCGCCACCTCCTGGGCGCGCTCGCAGACGCTGCGCGGCGGCGGCGTCGTCGCCACCGTGATGTCCAACCTGGGCATGGAGCGCCATCTCGGCGGGCTCGGCCTGCATCTGGCCCGCACGCCGGTCGGCGACCGCTACGTCGTCGAGATGATGCGCGAGCGCGGCTACAATGTCGGCGGCGAGCAGTCGGGCCATGTCGTGCTGTCCGACTACTCCACCACCGGCGACGGGCTGATCGCCGCCTTGCAGGTGCTGGCGGTGCTGATCCAGGCCGACGGCCGCTCGGCGAGCGAGGTCTGCCGCGTGTTCGATCCGGTCCCGCAGAAGCTGACCAACGTCCGCTTCACCGCCGGGACCAAGCCGCTGGAGGACGCCGTCGTCCAGCAGGCGATCAAGGAGGGCGAGGCGCGGCTGGCGTCGAGCGGCCGCCTCTTGATCCGCAAATCCGGCACCGAACCGCTCATCCGCGTGATGGCGGAGGGCGACGACGCGGCGCTGGTCGACAGCGTGGTCGCCGACATCGCCGGCACCATCCAGGCGAGCGCCGCCCGCAGCCTGGAGGCTGCGCAATGAGTGGAAGCACCATCAACGGCAGCACCATCAACGGCCGCGTGCTGATCGTCGCCGGGTCCGACTCCGGCGGCGGTGCCGGCATCCAGGCCGACATCAAGGCGGTCAGCGCGCTCGGCGCCTACGCCATGACCGCCATCGCTGCCCTGACGGCGCAGAACACCACCGGCGTCTATGGCGTGGTGCCGGTCGATCCGGCTTTCGTCGCCCTCCAGATGAAGCTGGTGCTGGAGGATATCGGCGCCGACGCGGTGAAGATCGGCATGCTCGCCAACGCCCCCGTCATCGAGGCGGTGGCGGCGGAGTATGAGGCGCGCGCGGTCAATGTGCCGCTGGTGCTCGATCCGGTGATGATCGCCAAGAGCGGCCATCACCTGCTCGACCCCGACGCGGTGCTGACCCTGCGCCGGCGCCTGCTGCCGCTGGCCGAGGTGGTGACGCCCAACCTGCCGGAGGCCGAGGCGCTGACCGACCTGCCGATCCGCGACCTCGACGACATGCGCCGCGCCGCCGAGCTGCTGCTCAGTTTCGGCCCGAAATCGGTGCTGCTGAAGGGCGGCCATCTGGAGGACGACACCCTCTACGACCTGCTGCTGACCGAGGAGGGCGAGACGGTCTTCCAGGGCAAGCGGGTGCACACCCCCCACACCCACGGCACCGGCTGCACCCTGTCCTCTGCCATCGCCGCCGGACTGGCCCAGGGCCTGAACACCCGCGACGCGGTTGCCCGCGCGCGGCGTTATGTCGAGACGGCGATCCTCACCGCCCCCGGCCTGGGCCACGGCCACGGCCCGCTCAACCACCTGCACACGGTGCGGGAGTTTTCGTAGGGAACGGAGCGGGTGCCCGGATCACGGCACCCGCTTCTTCTCCAGCTTGCGCGCCAGGGTGCGGCGGTGCATGCCGAGCCGCCTTGCGGTCTCGGAGATGTTGAAGTTCGTCTCCACCAGCGTCTCGTGGATGCGCTCCCACTCCAGATTCTTGATCGAGGTGGTGCGGACGGTGGGCGCGATGGAGGTGTCGCCCTCGGTGCGGTCGAAGGCCGCCTCAATGTCGTCGGTGTTGGACGGCTTCGCCAGATAATGGCAGGCGCCCAGCTTGATCGCCTCCACCGCCGTGGCGATGCTGGCGAAGCCGGTCAGCACGACGATGCGGGTCTCCTCGTCCGCCTCGTGCAGCTCCTTCACGCATTCCAGCCCCGATCCGGTGGCGAGCTTCAGGTCGACCACGGCATAGTCGGGATCCAGCGTCTGCAACAGCTCCCGCATCTCCTCCAGCCCGGCGCAGGCATGGACCTCATAGCCGCGGCGCTCGAAGGACCGGCGCAGCGCCTTGGCGAAGGACGCATCGTCCTCGACGATCAGCAGGGTGCGGAGGATCTCCTCCTCCAACTCAGTCGTCTCCATCGGAGCCTCCCGGCGACAGGGCGGACAGCGGCAGGGTCAGCGTCACGGTGGCGCCGCCGCCCGGCCGGTTCTTGGCCGACACCGTCCCGCCCAGCTTGCGCAGCACATTCATCACCAGGAACAGGCCGAGCCCGCTGCCCGGCCGCTTCTTGGTGGAGCGGTAGGGCTTGCCCAGCTCCTCCAGAATGGCGGGGTCGAAGCCTTGGCCGGCATCGTTGACCGCCACCACCAGATTGTCGCCCTGCCGCAGCGCCGCGACGCCGATCCAGCCCGGCGAGGCTTCCAGCGCATTGTCCAGCACGTTGAACAGCACCTGCTTCAGGGCGAGGTCGGCGATCATCCGTTCCTGCGGGCCGACCGTGTTGTCATAGTCGAAGCGCTTGGGCGACCGGCTGGACAGCCAGTCCTCGACCAGCCCGTCGAGGAAGCCCTTGACCGTCGTGCGCACCGTGCCCTCGCCGCGCGCCTCGCCCGACGACATCAGGATGCCGGACACGATGGTCTTGCAGCGGTCGATCTGGTTCTGCATCTCCGCCATCTCGTCGGCCAGATCGGGGTCGGAGGCCAGCGCCGGCATGCGGCGCCAGTCGTTGAGGATCACCGACAGGGTGGCGAGCGGCGTCCCCAGCTCATGCGCCGCACCCGACGCCAGCAGCCCCATGCGGACGATGTGCGCCTCTTCCATCGAGCGCTGGCGCAGCTCGGCCAGAAAGGCGTCGCGGGCGCGCAGGTTGCGGTTGATCTGGGTGAGGAAGGGGACCAGCAGGCTCGCCGCCAGCACGAAGCAGATGAACATGCCCTGGATGTGCAGGCTGAACAGCTCGCCCTCATAGGCGGGCGGCAGCGGCAGCGGCTGGTGGGTGCCGATCAGCCAGGTGAAGCCGGCGGTCGCCACCAGCACCAGCGCCCAGGCCGACCACGCCTCCAGCAGCACCGCCCCCAAAGCCACCTGGAGAAGATAGAGCGAGATGAAGGGGTTGGACGCGCCGCCGCTGAGATAGAGCTGCAAGGTCAGCGCCCAGACGTCGATCAGCAGCTCCAGGAACAGCTGGGTGTTGGAGACGTTGGAACTGCGGCGGATCTGGATCAGGCTGGCGATGTTCAGCGCGATCAGGACGAAGATCACCGCCGCCATCGGCAGCAGCGGCAGGCGGATTCCCATCTGCGCATGGACGATCAGGATCGTCACGATCTGCCCGACGACGGCAAGCCAACGCAGCTGGACGAGCAGGAACAGGTTTTTGCGGTCGGTGGTGTCGCGCACGAAAGACGTCCTGTTCCTCACCCGGTTCATCAGCCCACCGACTTATATAGAGAGTTACCGGCGGGCGGGGAGTTTTAGGTGGAGTTTTAGGACGCCTGTTTTCCGCTGCCTGTTTTCCGCTGAGTGTCTTCCTTCAGGCTCGCCGGCGCCGCATCTCGCTGCGGAGCACGAACAGGACGGCGCCGATCAGCATCAGGTCCAGCGCGAACCAGGTCAGCGCGTAGCCGAGATGGCTGTTGGGGAAGCTGACCACCGTCAACCCGCCGACCGGCCAGCCGCCGGGATTGCGGGTGTTGTCGGCGTCGATGAAGTAGGGCGCGGCCTGCTCCAGCCCCGTCGCGGCGGCGATGGCGGCCACGTCGCGGGAATACCAGCGGCCGGCGGCCGGGTCGTTGCTGCGCAGGAAGCCGCCCTTCGGCTCGGTGAGGCGCAGCAGGCCGGCGACCGTGACTTCGCCTTGCGGTTGCCCGTCGGCACGGGTCGCGGGATCGCGCTTGTCCGGCGGCACGAAGCCGCGGTTGACCAGAACGGTGAAGCCGCGGTCGGTGACCAGCGGCGTCATCACCCAGAAACCGCCGCCCAGGTCGCTGACCGCCTGCACCAGCGTCTCGCGGTCGTTCAGGAACCGCCCGGTGACGGCGACCCGGCGGTATTCGTCCGAGGCGGCGGTGACCGACGCCCACGCCTCCGGCCCCGGAGCCGGGACGGGGGAGGCATGGATGCGGGCGTCCACCCGCTCGATCAGGTCGAGCTTCCACACCCGGCGTTCGA
This sequence comes from Azospirillum sp. TSH64, assembly GCF_003116035.1. Lineage (GTDB taxonomy): Bacteria > Pseudomonadota > Alphaproteobacteria > Azospirillales > Azospirillaceae > Azospirillum. The sequence goes on along the minus strand of NZ_LGQW01000015.1, from coordinate 5,121,538 downwards.
GCTGCCAGATGCCGAGCGCGGTCAGGCCGGCGATGCCGGCGAGCGCCAGAAGGCCGAAGAGGGCCAGCGCCCAAGCCGGGCGGGCCCTCTTCACCGAAGAACCGCCCGCAGGGGGCGCGGACGGCAGTCCGGTCACGGCATCTTGCTCATGTCGTGGCCGGGCATCATGTTGGTGTTCAGGTGGTACATCACCCAAAGCGAACCGGCGAACATGATGACCACGACGATGATCGTGAAGATCATCGCCAGCATCGACCAGCCGCCTTCGACGCGGCCGTTCATGTGCAGGAAATACACCATGTGGACGATGATCTGGACGACGGCCAGCGCCAGGATCACGACCGTGGTGGTCGTGTTGTCCAGCGTGCCGTTCATCACCAGCCAGAACGGGATGACCGTCAGGATCACCGACAGGACGAAGCCGATCATATAGCTGCCGAAGGTGCCGTGGGCGCCCGCCGGGTGGCCGTGATCGTCATGGCCATGGCCGCCGTGTGCCCCATGGCTGCCGTGTCCGTGATCGGCGTGGTGGTCGCTGTGCGCGTGGGTGCTCATCGCAGCGCTCCCATCAGATAGACGAAGGTGAACACACCGATCCAGATGACGTCCAGGAAGTGCCAGAACATGCTGAGGCACATCAGGCGCCGGCGGTTGGCCGGGATCAGGCCGCGGCGGGCGACCTGGACCATCAGCGTCACCAGCCACACGCTGCCGAAGGTGACGTGCAGGCCGTGGGTGCCGACCAGCGTGAAGAAGGACGACAGGAAGGCGCTGCGCCACGGGCCGGCGCCCTCATGGATCATGTGCGCGAACTCGTACAGCTCGATGCCCAGGAAGGCGAGGCCGAACAGCAGCGTGACCGCCAGCCAGCCCTGGGTCTGGGCGGTGCGGCCCTTCTCCATCGCCAGCATGGCGAAGCCGTAGGTGATGGACGAGAACAGAAGCATGGAGGTGTTCAGCGCCACCAGCTTCAGGTCGAACAGCTCCTTCGGCGTCGGGCCGGCGGCGTAGCTGGTGCCCAGCACGCCGTAGGTCGCGAACAGCACCGCGAAGATGAGACAGTCGCTCATCAGGTAGATCCAGAAGCCGAGCGCGGTGCTGGCTCCCTCGTGGGCATGGTCGTCCGTCACATAAAAGACGGGCGGGGTGGCGCCGCGCGGGGTGTCGTGCCCCGCGTGGCCGCCATGCATGGCATCAACGGTCGTCGTCATGCTTTACACCTGTCCGGAGAGCAGACGGGTCCGCTCGCTCTCGGTCGCCACCACCTCATCCACGGGGATGTGGAAGTCGCGGTTGTAGTTGAAGGTATGGTTGATGGCGACCGCCAGCAGGCCGATGAAGCTCAGCGCCGCCAGCCACCAGATGTGCCAGATCAGACCGAAGCCGAGAGCCGTGCTGAGGCCGGCCAGGATGATGCCGGTGCCGGTGTTGCTCGGCATGTGGATCGGGCGGAAGCCCTCCAGCGGACGGGCATAACCGCGCTTCTTCATGTCCCACCAGGCATCGTTGTCATGGATGACCGGCGTGAAGGCGAAGTTGTAGTCCGGCGGCGGCGAGGAGGTCGCCCATTCCAGGGTGCGGCCTTCCCACGGGTCGCCGGTGACGTCGACGAGCTGCTTGCGCTTCAGGATGCTGACGGCGATCTGGATCAGGAAGGAGCCGATGCCGAGCGCGATCAGGACGGCGCCGAAGGCGGCGATCTGGAACCAGATCTGCAGCGACGGATCCTCGAACACGCGCAGGCGGCGGGTGACGCCCATCAGGCCCAGGACGTAGAGCGGCATGAAGGCGAAGTAGAAGCCGATGACCCAGAACCAGAAGGACATCTTGCCCCAGAACGGGTCGAGGCGGAAACCGAAGGCCTTCGGCCACCAGTAGTAGATGCCGGCGAACAGGCCGAACAGCACGCCGCCGATGATGACGTTGTGGAAGTGGGCGATCAGGAACAGGCTGTTGTGCAGGACGAAGTCGGCCGGCGGGACCGCCAGCAGAACGCCGGTCATGCCGCCGAGCACGAAGGTCAGCATGAAGGCGATGGTCCACATCATCGGCAGCTCGAACCGGATCCGGCCGCGGTACATGGTGAACAGCCAGTTGAAGATCTTCGCACCCGTCGGGATCGAGATGATCATCGTCGTGATGCCGAAGAACGAGTTCACGCTGGCGCCCGAACCCATGGTGAAGAAGTGGTGCAGCCACACCAGGTAGGACAGGATGGTGATGACGACGGTCGCGTAGACCATCGAGGTGTAGCCGAACAGCTTCTTGCCGGTGAAGGTGGAGGTCACTTCCGAGAAGATGCCGAAGCACGGCAGGATCAGGATGTAGACTTCCGGATGGCCCCAGATCCAGATCAGGTTCACGTACATCATGGGGTTGCCGCCCATGTCGTTCGTGAAGAAGTGCGTGCCGGCATAGCGGTCCAGCGACAGCAGGACCAGGACGGCGGTCAGGATCGGGAAGGAGGCGACGATCAGGACGTTGGTGCAGAGCGAGGTCCAGGTGAAGACCGGCATCTTCATCATGGTCATGCCGGGCGCGCGCATCTTCACGATCGTGCAGATCAGGTTGATGCCCGACAGCGTCGTTCCGACGCCCGCCACCTGCAAGGCCCAGATGTAATAGTCGACGCCGACGTCCGGGCTGGCCTCCAGCCCCGACAAAGGCGGATAGGCCAGCCAGCCGGTGCGCGCGAACTCGCCGATGAACAGCGAGGCCATGATCAGCACGGCGCCGCCGACGGTCATCCAGAAGCTGAAATTGTTCAGGAACGGGAAGGACACGTCACGCGCGCCGATCTGCAGCGGCACGACATAGTTCATCAGCCCCGTCACGAAGGGCATCGCGACGAAGAAGATCATGATCACACCGTGGGCGGTGAAGACCTGATCGAAGTGGTGCGAGTTGAGGTAGCCCTCGCTGCCGTTGAAGGCGATGGCCTGCTGGGCGCGCATCATGATGGCGTCGGCGAAGCCGCGCAGCAGCATGATCAGGCCCAGGATCATGTACATGATGCCGATGCGCTTGTGGTCGACGGTGGTGAACCACTCTTTCCACAGATAGCCCCACAGCTTGAAATAGCTGAGGGCGGCGACCAGCGCGATGCCGCCGAGCAGCACCGCGAAGAAGGTCGCGACGACGATGGGCTCGTGATAGGGGAAGGACTCCAGGCTGAGGCGCCCGAAGAGGAAGGTCGTCAGTGTCTCAAGCATGCCGGTTTGCCCAATCAGGGATTGGCCAGCCGCTGCGGCCCGGCCGGGGAGGCGGACGCGCTGATCGGCGTGACGGTGGGGCGCTGCACGGCGCCCGAATTTGCGGCGGCTTCAACGGCCTCGGCGACGGTGCACAGGCCGGTCGCCTGCGTGTCCGGGAAGCCGGCCAGCGTGTTGGCCCGCAGGATGGCGTCGGCAGCGGCCTTGCCGCCGGCGTTCAGCCCGCCCGCACGGTCGATGGCGGCCATGTCGCTCATGCACATGGTGCCGGGACGGACGCACATGTTCACGACGGCGTTGAACAGCTTCGGATCGACGGTGCCGAAATGCTGGACCGGAACCGCCTCGCTCGGCTTTTCCAGCGCCAGGTAGGCGTTGCGGTCGAGCGAGCCGCCGGCCGTCTTCACCTTGGACACCCAGCCGTCGAAATCCTGGTTCGACAGGCCGAGGAAGGCGAAGCGCATGTGCGAGAAGCCCGCACCGCTGTAGTTGGACGAGAAACCCTTGTAGGTCCCCGGCTCGTTGATCACGGCGTGGAGCTTCGTCTCCATGCCCGGCATGGTGTAGATCATGCCGGCCAGCGCCGGAACGTAGAACGAGTTCATCACCGTCGAGGCGGTGAGGCTGAAGCGGATCTGCCGGTCGACAGGGGCCGCCATCTCGTTCACGGACGCGATGCCGTATTCCGGATAGACGAACAGCCATTTCCAGTCGAGCGCCACCACCTGCACGTCCAGCGGCTTGGCGCCGGCCGGAACGGGCTTGTCCGCCGCGATGCGGTCGAGCGGACGGTAGGGATCGAGCTTGTGGGTGGTCACCCAGGTGATGGCACCGAGGCAGATGATGATCAGCAGCGGGGCGGCCCAGATCACCAGTTCAAGCTGCGTCGAATGGTCCCAGTCCGGTTCGTAGCGGGCTGTGTTATTCGACTGACGGTAACGCCAGGCGAACAGCACGGTAAGCGCCATGACCGGGACGATGATCAGGAGCATCAGCAGGGTTGAGATGACCACAAGGTCACCCTGCTGGCTTGCAACGTCGCCGGCCGGGTTCAGCACGACCAGGTTGCAGCCACTCAACGCCGCCATCACTGGCAGCAGGGCGATTGCGCGATAACGGCTCAAGGCAGGACCTGTATCAAAGGTTTGCTTTGGGCAGAGAGCTAGCCGCAATAGCCTAGCCCTGACATTGGACAATTTGTCCAATGCCTCACTCCTGCGCGCTTGACAGATCACCGACTGTTGCGGTGACATATTGTATGATCTGCGGATCATCGCAAGCGAAATTACGCAGCCGGAGCCGACATGATGACTTCATCGATTGCGGCCGTAGAACGGGACGGGAGGCTGGTGAACGCGCGGCATCACGGGATCAATCCCGGAGAGATTGCCATCGGCGTGATCATCGGCCGAACCTCCGAGTTTTTCGACTTTTTCGTTTATGCCATCGCTTCCGTGATCGTCTTCCCGAAGCTGGTGTTCCCCTATGTCGATCCGCTGACCGGGACGCTTTGGTCCTTTGCCATCTTCGCGCTGGCCTTCGTCGCGCGACCGATCGGCACCTTCATCTTCATGGCCATCGACGAGAATTACGGGCGCAGCGCCAAGCTGACCATCGCCCTGTTCCTGCTGGGCATCTCCACCGTGGCGCTGGCCTTCCTGCCGGGCTACGAGTCGATCGGCGTCGCCGCCGCATGGCTGCTGGCGCTGTCCCGCATCGGGCAGGGTGTCGCGCTGGGCGGCACCTGGGACGGCCTGGCCTCGCTTCTGGCGATGAACGCGCCGGAGAACAAGCGCGGCTGGTATGCCATGATCCCGCAGCTGGGCGCGCCCATCGGCCTTATCGTGGCGAGCGGCCTGTTCGCCTACATGGTCAACAGCCTGTCGGCGGAGGATTTCTTCGCCTGGGGCTGGCGCTATCCCTTCTTCGTCGCCTTCGCCATCAATGTGGTGGCCCTGTTCTCCCGCCTGCGGCTGGTCCAGACGCCGGAGTTCGAGCGTCTGTTCGTGAACCGTGAGTTGCAGCCGGCCCCGGTGGTGGAGACTCTGCAGGTGGAAGGCAAGCGGGTGGTGATCGGCGCCTTCGCCCCGCTGGCGAGCTTCGCCCTGTTCCATATGGTCACCGTCTTTCCGCTGTCCTGGATCTTCCTGAACGCCAACCAGGAGACCGGCGTCTTCCTGGTGATCGAGGTGATCGCCGCCGCCTTCGGCGTCGCGGCCATCGTCGCCTCGGGCTACATCGCCGACCGGGTCGGGCGGCGCACGCTGCTCGGCACCTGTGCCGCGGCGATTGCGGTGTTCAGCGGCTTCGCCCCGATGCTGCTCGACGGCGGCAAGATGGGCGAGCTGGTGTTCATGGTGCTGGGCTTCGTTATCCTCGGCCTGTCCTTCGGCCAGTCGTCGGGGTCGGTGGCGTCGGGCTTCAGCCAGCAATACCGCTATACCGGGTCGGCGATGACCTCCGATCTGGCCTGGCTGTTCGGCGCCGGCTTCGCGCCCTTCGTCGCCCTGTTCCTGTCCAGCCATTTCGGGCTGATCGCGTCCGGCCTCTATCTGCTGTCCGGTGCGGTCTGCACGCTGGTGGCCCTGAAGATCAACAAGACGCTGTCGTCCTGATCGCGACCCTGTTGTCCTGACGACGGAAAGACCGCCCGCCGCAGTCCTGCGGCGGGCGGTCTTCGTTTTGAGAGTCGGAAGCTATCGGTCAGCCCTGGGCGGATTGGCTTTGCGCCGGCCCCGTGGCGCTTTGGAACCGCAGGATCCTCGGCGTCCGCATATCCTCGCCGATGGAGGCGTCGCTGGCGGCACCGCGCATGGCGGAGACCGGGCGGGGGAAGCCGCTGCGGTCGCTGTAGTCCGGCACCGGCAGGCTGCGGTAATAGGCCTCCTCCCGGTGCAGCTTCTGGACGCAGACCACGTCGAGCGCCGTCGCCGCCATCACCGCGCCGAAGGCGATGCGGGCGTTGCCGGCGCGCGGATTGTTCTCCATCCCCGCCGCCAGCGTCGCCATGTCGACGGCGTCGCCGGCGATGCGGCTCCAGATCCAGGGCTTGGGATCGCCGAGCGCCAGCAGGCCGACGCCGGCGGTGATTTCCCGCACGCCATAGGCGCGGATCAGGTTGGTCTTGTCCTCCATCCCCATCCAGCGGGCGATGCTGCGGCCGGCCATCACTTCGGCGACGCCGAGGCCGATGCTGAACCAGCCCAGCCCGCGGGCGAGGTTGTCTCCGGCCGAGGAGCGGTCGTAAAGAGCCATGATGTCACCTCAGGGCTTGAGGACCACCTTGATGCAGCCGTCCCGCTTGTCGCGGAAGGTCTTGTACATCTCGGGGCCCTGGTCGAGCGGAACGGTGTGGGTGATGACGAAGGACGGGTCGATCTGCCCTTCCTGGATGCGGTTCAGCAGGTCGTCGGTCCAGCGGTTGACGTGGGTCTGGCCCATGCGCCAGGTCAGTCCCTTGTTCATCGCCATGCCGAAGGGCATCTTGTCGACCAGCCCGCCATAGACGCCGGGGATCGACAGGGTGCCGGCAGGGCGGCAGACATAGATCATCTCGCGCAGCACATGGGCGCGGTCCGATTCCAGCATCAGCGCCTGCTTGGCCCGGTCGTACATCGAATCGAGCGTGGCGGTGGCGTGCGCCTCCATGCCGACGGCGTCGATGCATTTCTCCGGACCCTTGCCGCCGGTCAGCTCGTTCAGCCGCTCGACGACGCTTTCCTCTTGGAAATCGATGGTGATGGCGCCGCCGGCCTTGGCCATCGCCAGCCGTTCCGGCACGCAATCGATGGCGATCACTTGGCGGGCGCCGAGCAGGATGGCGCTGCGGATCGTCATCTGCCCGACCGGGCCGCAGCCCCAGATCGCCACGGTGTCGGTCGGCTGGATGTCGCACTGGGCGGCGGCCTGCCAGCCGGTGGGGAAGATGTCGCCCAGGAACAGCACCTGTTCGTCGGTCAGCCCGCCGGGGATCTTGATGTGGGTGCGGTCGGCCATCGGCACCCGCACATATTCGGCCTGCCCGCCGGCATAGCCGCCGGTCAGGTGGGTGTAGCCGAACAGCCCGGCGGTGGTGTGGCCGAAGACCTTGTCGGCCAGCGCCTTGTTGCGGTTGGAGCGCTCGCAGACCGAATAGTTGCCTCGGCGGCACTGGTCGCACTCGCCGCACCAGATGGTGAAGGGAACCACCACCCGCTCGCCGACCTTCAAAGCGCTCTTGGCCTCGGCACCCACCTCCATCACCTCGCCCATGAATTCATGGCCGACGATGTCGCCCTTCTCCATGCCCGGCATGACATTGTCGTGCAGGTGAAGGTCGGAGCCGCAGATGGCGCAGGTCGTCACCTTGACGATGGCGTCGCGCGGATGCTCGATCTCCGGATCGGGAACCGTGTCGCAGCGGATGTCGTTGGCGCCGTGCCAGACCAGTGCTCTCATCGAAGTCTTCCCTTTTCGGCCACCTCGTTGGTAGCCAGGGCAACAGGGCCTTCCGACGGAGCGTTCCGCCCCCGGAAGGCCCCTGGCCTTCAGGGGAGCGTCAAAGGATCAGTGCCTTTTCGCGCGCGACATTGCCGGACATGATGGCGGTCTGCCCGTCGTCCAGGCTGCTGCGCAGGGCGGGGAAGTCGATCTCCTCCTCCTGCCGGATGTGGCCGTCGACGATGCGCTTCAGGTCGAGCGCCACGGCGAGCCAGCGCGGGTCGTCCTTCGGCGTCTGCTCCAGCGTGAAGAGGTGCATCTTCATCTCGGCATGCTCGCCGTAGAGATGCTTGGCGTCCTCCTCCTTGCGGGCCTCCTCGTGCAGCAGCGGATAGACGACGTCCTCCTCCGCCATGGCATGGGCGGCAAGCCGGCGCTTCAGCCGCAGCAGCAGCTGGGTGCGGCGGCCCGGCGCGTCGATGGGGGTCTGCACGATCTCGACCAGCAGGGCCTGGATGTGACGATGGTCGTCGATCAGCGCGTCGATGCCGTCGCGCCCGGCGGCATGGCGGGCGGTGCCGGCCAGCTGCGCCACCACCGGCGGCAGCAGCCGGCTCGCCACCAGGGCCAGCGCCGCGCCGCCGGCCATCATCGCCAGCCCGCGCGGCGACAGCCAGCCCGTGCCGTCGCGATGCGGGTAATCCGATCCTGAGTAACGTGCCATGACGGGACTCCTTCCTGCCGGTTGGGTCATCTCGCCCACCAACAGGCGCGCGAGCCCCGGCGTTCCGGCGACCCGTCGGGAGGTGATATCCCTCAGGACCGCCGGGCCGCCCCCGATGCATCCGGCGACGGTTCGCCCGGCGCATCGGCGGTCGTCACCAGCAGGTGGAGAAGCATCAGGGCGGTGAAGAACAGGTAGGATTGCAGGATGTTGTAGGAGGTGTCGGCCAGCTCGCTCAGGGGATGGAAGAAGTCGTTGCTCAGGATCGCGAAGCCGGCGCCCAGCATCAGCAGCCGGCCCAGGTTCCGGCGCCGGTCGCCGCTGGTCCGTTCCATCGCCGCCCGGTCGATCAGCACGAACAGCAGATAGGCGCAGACCGGCAGCAGGACGCCATAATGCGGGACCCAGGCGATGGGCGTGCCGATGGTGAAGCAGGTGCCGGCCACCAGGAAGGACGCGATCGGCTGCCGCCCGCCATTCCTGATCCGCCAGAGCAGGCCGAACAGGACGAAGGCCACGCCGGAAACCAGGGTCGCGATGTGGACCAGCGGGTGGTAGGGGGCGAAGGCGCTGCCCCGCCATTCGGTGTCGCCGTTGGTGGTCGACATCAGGTTGGGGCCGTTGTGCAGCAGCCGGTGCAGCAGCCCGTTGACGGTCTGGTTGGAGTAGTAGCTTTCGCCATGCTGGCCCAGGAAGGACAGCACGTCGAGGTAATGCAGCGACGGCCCGAAGCCGTAGAGCGCGCAGGCGGCGGCGAAGCCGGGAAGCACAACGGCGGCCCAGCCGACGGCGAACCCCCATTCCCGCCGCAACAGCGCCCAGACCAGGAACAGCGACATCTGCGGCTTGATCAGCGTCGAGGCGCCGAGCAGCACGCCGGCCAGCACCCGCCGGTCGCGCAGGGTGAACAGGGTGGCGAAGACGAAGGCGGCGTTCAGCCAGACCTGGATCTGGCCGACGGCGAAGGCCTTGACCACCGGATAGAAGCACAGCGCCGCCACCGCCCCCAGGGCGGCAAGCGTCAGCCGGCTGACGCCGCCGCGCATCGCCCGGTCGAAGCCCATGCGCTCCGCCAGCTCCCGCATCAGCAGCGCCATGCCGCCGGCGGTGGCGACCACCATCAGCAGGTTGATCAGCGCATAGATGCGCAGATGCAGCAGCCCGACCGCCGACAGCGCCTCCATCACCAGCAGCGAAGTCAGCGGATACTGGAACTTCACATGCTGGGTGAAGAAGACGGCGTCATAGACATTCTCCTTCCCATGCTCGCGCAGCCAGGTGAAGGCCGTCATCATGGGTTCCCAGCTGTCGAGCGGAAGCCGTTCCGGCGACCGGCCCGCCACCAGCAGCAGGACATCCCAAACCGTGGTGTCGCCGGTCCCGCCGTCCAGATAGGGGCGGAAGACGACACCGAGCAACGTGTCGGCACACAGCACGAACAGGAATGCCACCGACACCGTCCAGGCGGCGAAGCGGTCCCTGACCAGAACATTGGCGGCCAGGACATCGGCCGCACCGGTCCTGCTGCCGCCCAGCGGTCCTTCCAGCGTTCCTTCCGCCGCGCGCACGAAATCCTTCGATCTCATCGACGACCACTCCCTGGCATTTGTCCCGGCTTCAACCGCCGGCAGGTCGGCGAAACTATGCCAGAGCAGTGCGTGTGGGGAATGTGCCCCACCCGTGCCGGACCGGAGTAATGCCATTAAGCGCCGGGCACCCGCAGCGGTAGCCGACTACCCCGCCGCGACGGCTGCCGGCGCGTTCGGACGAAGAAGGGCGGCGTGGAAAATGTCGGGGCTGTGGCTGCCCGGACCGGCTGCCACCGGCTGTCGGCGATTCAAAGTCGTGGCGCCGGCAACCCACCGTTGTCGAACGCATGGACGTTATGCGTTTTCGGAATCCCTTGTTTTACCTTGGCTTATTGTTCTGGGGGTGCGGAATATTCTAATGTCAGGCTACCCCCAATTTCGGGTTCGGCCGGATGCCGCCCCGACAGAGACCAGCTTCAGGCCCCCGGTGACCCGACGGTGATGGCGTCCTCTCACATAATCGTCGGTGGCGCCACGTGGTTCTACCTGTCGAGCCGGTACGGGATGACCTTCGACGCGGTCGCCTTCGGGGCGGCGATTCTGGGGGCGCTCGCCCCGGACATCGACCATCCGAAATCGACGCTCGGCCAGCTGGTCAAGCCGCTCTCCACCGCGATTTCCAACATCTTCGGCCATCGCGGCGTCACCCATTCCGCGCTGGCCATCGCCGGCTGCCTGTGGGTCCTGCACGAACATGCGGCCTATCAGCATGTTCTGATCCCATTCATCGTCGGCTACCTCACCCATCTGGCAGGCGACCTGCTGACGCCGGCCGGCCTGCCGCTGCTGTGGCCGATCAAGCGGCGGCGCAACTTCGCCCTGCCCATTCTGAAAACCGGCGGTTTTTCCGAACAACTGGCGGTGACGCTGATGGCGGGCTGGATGATCTCCGGCCTGTTCTCCGGCGGCTGGCCGGAGTTCCCGCTGCAAAGGCCCTGGCGCTCGGTCGTGGCCGCGGCCCAGACCTACCTGGGCGAGGGCGGCGTGGAGAAGGCCGCTCCCCCGCTGCCTGTGCGCAAGCCGCCGGAAACCAGCCGGACCAAGCCGCTGAAGGGCTGACTCCCGGCCGTTCGGGCGTTCGCGCCGGCATCCCGTCGAATTTTCCGAAGCGAACCCGAAAATCCAGACGGATTGTCGGAAATGGAGCCGCATGGCCGAATTTTATTCCGTAAAAATGGAATTGCCGAAAATTTGCCTCGCAAAACAGGCTGGATGTTCTGACATTTAGCCGCAGAACCCATTATATATTCTGCGTATAAGCTAAAAATCGGAACTTTATTCGGCATAATCGATAAAATACCAGATGGAAAGGATCCTAGAAAATCGGTTAGCCTGACAGGCGTTGGACCGGCTTTCCTGACTGCCGGACCCGGGCTTTCCAAAGCCGCCCCGAGCCCCCCGACCAGAGCCAGCCACGCGATGAACCAGATGACCGACCCGAGCGTTGCCCCCGCTTCCGAGCCGTCCCTCTCCAGCGGAGCCGGCCCCTTCGCCGCCTTCGCCCCCGTCGTTCGTCCGGTGGGGCCGTTGCGCCAGGCGATCACCGCCGCCTACCGCCGGCCGGAGCCGGACTGCGTGGCGTGGCTGGTCGATCAGGCGGCGCTGCCGGCCGAGGTGACCGATGCGGCGGCCCAGACCGCGCGCACGCTGATCGCGGCGCTGCGCGCCAAGCCGCAGGGGCGCGGGGTGGAGGGGCTGATCCACGAATACAGCCTGTCGAGCCAGGAGGGTGTCGCGCTGATGTGCCTGGCGGAGGCGCTGTTGCGCATTCCCGACCGCGCCACCCGCGACGCGCTGATCCGCGACAAGATCGCCGGCGGCGACTGGCGCGCCCATCTCGGCAACAGCCCGTCGCTGTTCGTCAACGCCGCGACCTGGGGGCTGCTGGTCACCGGCAAGGTCACGGGCGTGCTGGGCGCCGGCTTCGGCGGCGAACAGGCGCTGTCGTCGGCGCTGACCAAGCTGATCCTGCGCGGCGGCGAGCCACTGATCCGCCGCGGCGTCGATTTCGCCATGCGCATGATGGGCGAGCAGTTCGTCACCGGCCAGACCATCGACGAGGCGCTCTCCAACAGCCGCAAGATGGAAGCCGAGGGTTTCCGCTATTCCTACGACATGCTGGGGGAGGCGGCGACCACCGCCGCCGACGCCGACCGCTATTACGCCGATTATGAAAAGGCCATCCACGCCATCGGCAAGGCGTCGGCCGGGCGCGGCATCTATGACGGCCCCGGCATCTCGATCAAGCTGTCGGCCCTGCACCCGCGCTATTCCCGGTCCCAGGCCGACCGTGTCATGGCGGAGCTGCTGCCGCGCGTCGCCGAGCTGGCCCGGCTGGCCCGCAGCTACGACATCGGCCTCAACATCGACGCCGAGGAGGCCGACCGGCTGGAACTGTCGCTCGACCTGCTGGAAGCGCTGTGCTTCGACCCGGATCTGAAGGGCTGGGACGGCATCGGCTTCGTCGTCCAGGCCTATGGCAAGCGCTGTCCCTATGTCATCGACTTCGTCGTCGATCTGGCCCGGCGCAGTGGCCACCGGCTGATGGTGCGTCTGGTCAAGGGCGCCTATTGGGACAGCGAGATCAAGCGCGCCCAGGTCGACGGGCTGGAGGATTTCCCGGTCTACACCCGCAAGCTGCACACCGACGTCTCCTATGTCGCCTGCGCCCGCCGGCTGCTGGGCGCCCCAGACGCGGTGTTCCCGCAGTTCGCCACCCACAACGCCCAGACGCTGGCGACCATCTACCAGATGGCCGCCCACCTGAACGGCGCCTTCAAGGTCGGCCAGTACGAGTTCCAGTGCCTGCACGGCATGGGCGAGCCGCTCTACAAGGAGGTGGTCGGCCCACTGAAGCGGCCCTGCCGCGTCTATGCCCCGGTCGGCACCCATGAGACGCTGCTGGCCTATCTGGTCCGCCGCCTGCTGGAGAACGGCGCCAACAGCTCCTTCGTCAACCGCATCGCCGACAAGAGCGTGTCGATCGACGATCTGGTCGCCGATCCGGTGGCGATTGCCCGCGCAGCCTTGCCGGTGGGCGCCAAGAACCCGCTGATCTCCTTGCCGGCCGATCTCTACGGCACCGAGCGGGCGAACTCCGCCGGCCTCGACCTGTCGAACGAGACGGTCCTGGCCGACCTGTCCGCCGCCCTGCGCGACAGCGCCGCCGTCGCCTGGACCGCCGCCCCGCTGCTGGCGGACGGTGAGCGCAGCGGAACCGCTCAGCCGGTGCTGAACCCGGCCGACCACCGCGATGTCGTCGGGCAGTGCATCGAGGCCGGCCCCACCGACATCGCCGACGCCTTCCTGTTCGCCGAGGCCGCCGCTCCGGTCTGGGCCGCCACCCCGCCTGCCGAGCGCGCCGCCTGCCTGTTCCGCGCTGCCGACGCGATGCAGGCGCGCCTGCCGACCCTGCTCGGCCTGATCATCCGCGAGGCCGGAAAGTCCGCCGCCAACGCCATCGCCGAGGTGCGCGAGGCCATCGACTTCCTGCGCTATTACGGCGCCCAGGTCCGCGACGGCTTCGCCAACGACACCCATCTGCCGCTGGGGCCGGTGGTTTGCATCAGCCCGTGGAACTTCCCGCTCGCCATCTTCTCCGGTCAGGTCGCCGCGGCGCTCGCCGCCGGCAACCCGGTGCTGGCCAAGCCGGCGGAGGAAACCCCGCTGGTCGCGGCGGAGGCCGTGCGCCTCCTGCGCGCCGCCGGCATTCCCGCCGGCGCGGTCCAGCTCCTGCCCGGTGCGGGCGAAGTCGGCGCCGCCCTGGTCGGCCATGCCGGCACCCGTGCGGTGATGTTCACCGGCTCCACCGAGGTGGCCCGCCTGATCCAGCGCCAGCTGGCCGGGCGCCTGTCGCCCCAAGGGGAGGGGCAGGGGGCGCCGATCCCGCTGATCGCCGAGACCGGCGGCCAGAATGCCATGATCGTCGACAGCTCCGCCCTGGCGGAACAGGTGGTCGGCGACGTGATCGCCTCTGCCTTCGACAGTGCCGGCCAGCGCTGCTCGGCGCTCCGCATCCTCTGCCTGCAGGAGGATGTCGCCGACCGCACCCTGACCATGCTGAAGGGCGCGATGCGCGAGCTGCGCGTCGGCAGCCCCGACCGGCTGGCCGTCGATGTCGGCCCGGTCATCACGGCGGAGGCGCGCGACGGCATCGTCCGCCACATCGAGGCGATGAAGGCCAAGGGCCGCCGGGTCGAATCGCTGCCGTTGCCGGCGGAGACCGCCGAGGGCACCTTCATCGCGCCGACCATCATCGAGATCGACGCCATCGCCGACCTGGAGCGCGAGGTGTTCGGCCCGGTCCTGCACGTCCTGCGCTTCCGCCGCGACGATCTGGACCGGCTGGTCGACGCCATCAACGGCACCGGCTATGGCCTGACCTTCGGCCTGCACACCCGCATCGACGCCACCATCGAGCGGGTGACGAGCCGGATCGAGGCCGGCAACCTGTACGTCAACCGCAACACCATCGGTGCGGTGGTCGGCGTACAGCCCTTCGGCGGCCATGGCCTGTCCGGCACCGGCCCGAAGGCCGGTGGCCCGCTGTACCTGTCGCGCCTGCTGTCCGTACGTCCGGCGTTGGGGCCGGCGCTGGATCTCGGCATGCGCGGCGACGACGCCGTACGTGCGCTGGCCCATGCGCTGGCCGACTGGCTCGCCGGCCGGGGCAAGGCGGAGATCGCCACCGACGTCCGGTCGCTGGCCAAGCGGTCCCTCGTCGGCGGCAGCGTCGAACTGGCCGGTCCGGTGGGTGAGAGCAACCTCTACAGCCTGATCCCGCGCGGCCGCATCCTGCTGCTGCCGCAGACCGAGGACGGGCTGTACCGTCTGCTGGGGGCGGCACTCGCCGCCGGCAACGAGGCGGTGGTCGATGGCGACGGCGCCGTCACCTCCGGCCTGGCGGATCTGCCGCCGGAACTGGCCGCCCGTGTCCGGGTGAGCGCGAACTGGACCGGCTTCGGACCGCTGGCCGGTGCGCTGGTGGAGGGCGATTCCACCCGCCTGCTGGCCGCCAACCGGCGCATCGCCGAATTGCCCGGCCCCCTCGTCCCGACCCAGGGCGTTCCGGCCGGCGGCGCAGGCGTGGAGATCGCCTGGCTGATGAACGAGCGCTCGCTCAGCGTCAACACCACCGCCGCAGGCGGCAACGCCAGCCTCGTGGCGATGAGCTAAGAGCGGGAGGGGGCTGCCCCCTCTCTCCCTTGGGGAGAGGGGGTGTCTGCAAGAGCCTCGCGCAACCGCTCTGCCGTTTCGGCGTCGGCCGGAAAAAACGCCTCGATCGCCAGTTCGGACAGGGTCACGTCCACCGCCGTCCCGAAGACGGTCGTCGTGCTGAACAGGTTCAGCAGCCCGAAGGACGTGTGCAGCCGCAGCGGCACGACCACGTCGGGATGATGCCCGGCTTCGCTGCCGCCCCCGAGACCGGAGGCCGGAGCCGGGTAGCCCTGCAACTCGCTGCGCAGGGCGACCAGGACCGGGTCGGCGCCCGCCTCGATCTGGCGGGTCAGGCGGGACAGCACATGGTCGCGCCACTGCGTCCAGTTGCCGATGCGGCCGGCAAGCCCGTCGGGATGCAGGCTGAGGCGCAGGACATTGACCGGCCCGGCCAGCAGCTCCGCCGACACCCCTTCCAGCAGCGGCGCCACCGCCCGGTTCGCCGCCAGCAGGTGCCAATGCCGGTCCACCGCCAGCGCCGGGAAGGGCTCATGCCCGGTCAGCACCAGATCGACCGCCTTGCGTGCCGCCTGCATCGCCGGGCTGTCCAAACTGTGTTCGCTGTAGACCGGGGCGAAACCGGCGGCGACCAGCAGCGCGTTGCGCTCGCGCAAGGGCACGTCCAGCCGTTCGGCCAGATGGATCAGCATGCCACGGCTGGGCTGCGACCGGCCTGTCTCCAGAAAGCTGACATGCCGGGTCGAGATGTCCGCCTCGCAGGCGAGATCGAGCTGGCTCAGCCCCCGGCGCTGGCGCCAGGACCGCAACAGGGCGCCGACCGGCGGCGGGGCCGGAATCCTGCCGTTTCGGCCGGGTGTCTGCGGGATGTCCTGGGGCATGGGAGCTGGCTCCGAACCGGTGGTGCCGTCGATGGTTGCCGTCATCCGCGGGCGAAGGCCAGCAGTTCCGCGTTGAAGCGGTCGCGGTGGGTGATGAACAGGCCGTGCGGCGCTCCCTCGTAAAAGGACAGCCTGGCATTCGGCATCAGCGCCACCGTGCGCTCGGCGAGCGCCAGCGGCGTCGTCACGTCGCGGTCGCCATGGACGACCAGGGTCGGCACGGCAATGGCCGGCAGCTCCGCCCGGAAATCGGCCGCGGTGATGGCGCGGTTGCACTCCAGCAGGGCCATCAGCGAGGATTGAAGCGCCATGCCGACGATCCACCCCTTCATCTCCGCCGAGGTTTCCGCGTTTACGAAAGGATCGACGTTGTCGCCGAGCCATTTCGGGAAGTCGCGCAGCAGCTGTTCCGTCCGGAAGGCTTCGAACAGCGCCGGATCGACCCCGTCGGGATTGTCGCCGGTCCGCGCCATCAGCGGCGTGATGGTCCCGACCATCACCACGCCCTTGACCCGCCCGGCGCCGTGGCGGGACAGGTAGCGCACGATCTCCCCTGTCGCCATCGAATGGCCGACCAGGGTCACGTCGCGCAAATCCAGCCCGTCGAGCAATGCCGCGATGTCGTCCGCCAGCCGGTCGAAGCCGTAGCCGGACGGTGATTCGTCCGACCGGCCGTGGCCGCGGCGGTCGAAGGCGATGCAGCGGCATCCCTGTTCGGACAGTGGCGCCATCTGATAGGCCCAGGCGTCGGAGGTCAGCGACCAGCTCGATACGAAGACGATGGTCCGCCCTCCCTTCCTGTTGCCCCAGTCGCGGTAGAACAGGCGCACGCCGTCGTCGGTGTTGATGACGCCCATGATGTTCATCCTCCCCTGCTGTCCGCCGGATCGTCCCGGCAACCCCAGGATTGCCCGGCGGAGGGAGCGGAATCGATTACCTGCCGGGTAATGAGGCACACGAACGTTCCTGCGGCGCGCGCATGCCTGCCATCACTGCCGCATTGCGGTACGCGGCTGCGCGATCCGGTTAAGGTCCTGAACCGTCACCGCTGCCGTTCGGATCCTCGATGCGCCTGATCTTCCTGCTCGGCCTTGCCGGCTTCGCCAGCGCCTTCTCGCTCCGCACCACCGATCCGATGCTGACGCTGATCGCCGACGATCTCGATGTGACGGTGCGGCAAGCGGCGCTGCTGGCCTCGGCCTACACGCTGCCCTATGCGCTGATGCAGATCGTGCTGGGGCCGGTGGGCGATTCCATCGGCAAGTCGCGGCTGGTCCGGCTGGCCCTGTCGGTGCTGACGGTCGGTCTGGTGCTGTCCACCATCGCGCCGAGCTATGGCACGGTGATGGCCGGGCGCATCCTGGCCGGCGCCTTTGCCGGCGGCATCATCCCGGCCTCCATGGCGCTGATCGGCGACCGGGTTCCCTATGAGGAGCGGCAGATCGCCATCAGCCGCTTCCTGTTGGCGGTCATCCTGGGACAGATGTCGGGTTCCGCCGTGTCGGGCGCGCTGGCCGAGGCCTTCGGCTGGCGCGCGGTGTTCGGCCTGTCCGCCGGCCTGACCGCGCTGATCTGTGCAGCAGCCCTCATCGGGCTGGCGCGCGAGGTCGAGACGCGCTCGCCCCTGTCGGTGGCCGACGCCCAGCGGCGCTACGCCACCGTGCTGACCAACCCGGCCTCGCTGTTCGTCTTCGCCACGGTGGCGGCGGAAGGGCTGCTGATCTTCGGCGTCTTCCCCTTCGTGGCACCGGTGCTGATCGAACATGGTGCGGCCGGCGCCTTCCAGGCCGGATTGACCATCGCCGCCTTCGCCATCGGTGGCGTCTTCTACAGCGCCGTGGTGCGGCGGCTGATCGCCTCGCTCGGCCAATGGGGCATGATGAAGGCCGGCGGTCTGGCGGCCGGTCTGGCCTATCTGGTCATCGCCTTCCCGGTGCCCTGGCCGGTGGTCAGCCTCGCCTTCCTGGTCGCCGGCTTCGGTTTCTACATGCTGCACAACACCATGCAGACCCAGGCGACGGAGCTGGCCCCCACCGCCCGCGGGTCGGCGCTGGCCCTGTTCGCGTCGAGCTTCTTCATCGGCCAGGGCATCGGCCCGGTGCTGTACGGCTATATTTCCTCCCACACCGGCTTTGCGCCGCTGTTCCTTGGCGTCGGCGCGCTGACCGCCGGGCTGGGCTTCGCCTCGGCCCAGCTGATCCGGCGGCGGTAGGCCGAGTTACAAACACGCCCGGATATAGAGCCGGTTCGCCTCCCACAGCTCGTCGAGGATGGCGGCTGCCGCCGTGCTGGAGTTGACGACGGGATCGATCAGCAGGGCCTGAAGCGCCAACTCCTTCGACCCGTGCAGCGCCGCCTCCACCGACAGTTGCTGCACGTTGGCCTGGACCGACAGCAGCTTCAGGATGCCGTCGGGCAAGCGGCCGAGCGACATCGGATGGACGCCGGCGGCATCGGCGATCACGGGCACCTCGACCGCCAGCTCGTCGGGCAGGCCGGGAATGACGCCGCGGTTGATGACGATGCCGCTTTCGATGAAGCGCTTCTGGTTGTGCAGCTGGCCGGCGATCACCGCCACCGCCCGCTCGCCCCAGGACGGCTTGGTCCAGTCGTCGGGGATCGGCCGGCTGCCGGCGATGACCCCGTCCATCAGGTCGCGCAGGATGACGCGGCCCTCTTCATCGTGGCGGAAGTCGAAGCCATGCTCCCCGGCCTCCCAGCCATAGGGCAGGAATTCGCCGGTGTGGTCGTCGCTGGGCGTCACCCACAGGCCGAAGGCGTGGAACAGGCGGCGCGCCAGCGGGGTGAAGGACGGGTCGTGCGTCGCCTCCCGTTCGCGCAGCAGGGGGTAGAGGTCGCGGCCCGTCGCCTTCTCTCGGATGGCGGTCAGCCATTGGAAATGGTTCAGCCCGGCGCCCCAGACATCGACCTCCTTCTCGGCCATGCCCAGGATCTGGCAGATGGACCAGCGCGCCAGGAAGATGCCGTGGCAGAGCCCCAGCGTCCGCACGCCCGTGCAGCGCGACAGCCCCAGCACGATGCGGCTTTCCGGGTTGGACAGGTTGATGAACAGCGCATCGGGGCAGATCGCCTCGACGTCGCGGGCGATGTCGACGATCAGCGGCAGGGTGCGCAGCGTGAAGAACAGCCCGCCGGGACCGCCATTCTCGCCCAGCGTGTGACGGATGCCGTGCTTCCTCGGCACCTCGAAATCCAGCCTCCACAGCCGGTTGCGGTCGATGGCGATGGCGCACAGCACGAAGCCGGCACCCTGGAGCGCCGCCTTGCGGTCGGTGGTCGTCTCGATGGTGAGGCCGGCATTCCCCCGCCGGTTCAGCACCCCGGCCAGCGCCGCCATGCGGTCGAGAGCCTCCGGGTTGGTATCGACCAGCGTCAGGGTGCTGCCGGCCAGTTCGGTGGTGGAGAACAGATCCTGGAACAGGCTGAGCCCGAAAGCGGCGCTGCCGGCGCCGATGAAGACGATCTTCGTGGTGTTGGGCATCTTGCGTTTCCTCCGTAAACGGAGCGGCTGGCCGCCGTCTTGTGGGATCAGGCTACGCCGTTCGGGCAGGTCCGCACAGTGCCTGTGTGCAACCGGCTCCGGCTGCGCCACCGCGTCGCGCCCGGACCGTTCGCATGCTTGTCCCATGGCGCACGGGCTCCCGCTGCGGCATGCTGGGGAAAACGAACCATGCCCCTCGGGAGGAAATGAATGGACAGCTTCAGCCAGCCCGTATCCCAGGCCGCCGATGCCAAGCCGCTGAGTTTCCCACCGGATTTCCGCTGGGGGGCCTCGACCGCCGCCTACCAGATCGAAGGGGCGGCCAATGCCGACGGGCGCGGGCCCTGCGTGTGGGACACTTTCACGGCTGATGGACGCATCATGGACGGCAGCAGCGCCGCCGTCGCCTGCGACCATTATCACCGCTACCCGGAAGACATCGCGCTGATGAAGGCGGCGGGCTTCGACAGCTACCGCTTCTCCATCGCCTGGCCGCGCATCCTGCCGACGGGAACCGGGGCGGTGGAGACGCGCGGCCTCGACTTCTACGACCGGCTGGTCGACAGCCTGCTGGAGGCCGGCATCACGCCGATGGCCTGCCTCTACCATTGGGATCTGCCGCAGCCGCTGGAGGATGCCGGCGGCTGGCAGGGGCGGGAGATCGTCGGCCCCTTCGCCGACTATGCCCGCATCGTCACCGCCCGGCTGGCCGACCGGGTCAAGAGCTGGATGATGCTGAACGAGCCGAACGTCGTCGCCATCTTCGGCTATGGCGTCGGCGAGCATGCCCCCGGCCACCGGCTGGGCGAACAGGGCATCCTGCGCGCCCTGCACCACCAGAATCTGGCCCAGGGTGCCGCCCTGCGCGCCATCGCGGCGGAGCGGTCCGGCCTGACGCTGGGCACCGTGCTGAACCTTCAGCCGAGCGTTCCCGACAGCGACCGGCCGGAGGATGTCGCCGCCGCCGCCCGCTGGGATGCGGTGTGGAACCGGGTGGCGCTGGACGGGCTGACGCGCGGGCAAATCCCGGCGCTGCTGGCCGACAAAATGGCGGAGTTCGTTCTGCCCGGCGACGAGGAGGCGATCCGTTACCCCATCGATCTGCTGGGCATCAATTACTATTCCCGCATGACGATGAAGCATGAGGAGGGGCGGCCCTTCGCCGTCGGCTGGGGCGAGGCCCGGTGCCGGCGCTGGACCGGCATGGCCTGGCCGGTGCAGCCGGAGGGGCTCTACGACCTGCTGAGCGAACTCCGCACCGACTACGGCAACCCCGCCGTCTTCATCGCCGAGAATGGCTGCGCCTATGACGACGTGGTGACGCCGGACGGCCAGATCCACGATGCCGAGCGGGTTCTCTATTACCGCGAGCATCTGGAATCGGTGGCGCAGGCGCTGGCCGACGGCTGCAACGTCACGGGCTATCTGTGCTGGAGCCTGCTGGACAATTTTGAATGGGCCTACGGCCTGTCGAAGCGCTTCGGCATTGTGAGGGTCGATTACGACACGCTGGAGCGCACGCCGAAGGACAGCTACCGCTTCCTCGCGGAGGTTGTGAGAACTGGACGGCTTTGATCTTTCTTTCGTCGCAGCCCCTGTACTTTCGGCCTGCCACGTCCTATTCGTTGGTTATACGGATGTTGAGGGATTGTGCGGAGGCCCGGAATGGGCGGGATGACCGAGGACACAGGCGGCGACACGGGCGCCGGCAAAGGCTCCGGAACTGGCAAGGGCGGCGATGATGCCGGCGGCAAGGCTCCCGGCTTTGCCCGTCGCTTTCTGAGCCTGGCGGGCGGCTATTGGCATGGGCGCACGCGGGTGACCGTGTGGGCGCTGACCGTGGCGCTGGTCGTGCTGACGGTGGGGCAGGTTTCGGTCCCCGTCCTGATCAACCTGTGGAGCGAGCGGCTGTTCGACGCGCTCGAACAGCGCTCCATGGACCGTTTCCTGACCATGATCGGTCTGGTCGGGCTGATCATCCTCTACAACATCGTCATCGTCGTCCTGCATCTGCGGGTGAAGCGCCGGTTGCAGATGGGCTGGCGCGACTGGCTGACCCGCAAGCTGCTGGAGGACTGGCTGCGCCGCGGCCGGCACCACCAGATCGCCTACATGCCGGGCGAGCACGACAACCCCGACGGCCGCATCGCCGAGGACATCCGCATCACCGCGGAGATGGCCATCGATCTCGGCCATTCGCTGACCTATTGCGCGCTGCTGCTGGTCAGTTTCACCAACATCCTGTGGATGCTGTCCGGCACCCTGTCGGTCACGCTGTTCGGGACCGAGCTGGCGGTGCCGGGCCACCTGCTGTTCGTGGCGCTTCTCTATGCCGCGGTCGGCACCACCATCGCCATGCTGATCGGCCAGCCGCTGGTCAACGCGGTCAACCGCCGCCAGGGCTACGAGGCCGATTTCCGCTTCGCGCTGGCCCGCATCCGCGAGAACGGCCAGACCATCGCCCTGCTGCATGGCGAATCGGCGGAGCGCGGCCACCTCTCCGGCCTGTTCGGCGGGGTGGTGCGGGGCTGGAACGGCCAGACCCGGGCGCTCAGCCACATGATGGTGTTCAGCGCCAGCTATTCGGTGCTGTCCACCGCCTTTCCGGTTCTGGTCGCCGCCCCGCGCTACATCGCCGGCACCATCACGCTCGGCGTGCTGATGCAGACGGCGCAGGCCTTCCAGCAGACGGTCGGCGCCCTGTCCTGGCCCATCGACAATCTGCCGCGCGTCGCCGAATGGCGGGCGTCGGTGGAGCGCGTGCTGAACCTGCACGACGCGCTGGTGCGGCTGGACCGCAATGTCTGCGAGGTGCCGGACGCCCACATCCAGCTGGTGCGTTCCGACGAGCACGACAGGCTGACCTTCCGCGGCGTCGCCATCGACGAGCCGAACGGCACGGCGGTCGTCCATCCCTTCGACCTGGAGGTGCGGCCGGGCGACCGCGTGCTGATCGGCGGCGACGCGACGGCGACCATCCGGCTGTTCCGCGCCGTGGCCGGCGTCTGGCCCTGGGGGCGCGGGCTGATCACCCTGCCGGCCCACACCCGCGTCTTCTTCATGCCGGAACGCCCCTATTTGCCCCATGCCAGCCTGCGCGCGGTGTTGGCCTATCCCGGCACGGCGGCGTCGGTCGGCGACGACAAGGCGGCCGAGGCGCTGGTCAGCGTCGGGTTGCCCGACCTCGTCGGCCGGCTGGACAGCCTCGACCATTGGGACGAGGTGCTGTCGGTGCCCGAGCGCCAGCGGCTGGGCTTCGCCCGGCTGCTGATCCGCCGCCCCGACTGGATCTTCCTGGAGGACGCGACCGACAGCCTCGATCCCCCGGCGGAGGAGGAGCTTCTGTCGCTGATGGAGCGCGAACTGCCGCATGCCACCCTGCTGACCATCGGCCACCATGCGGCACTGGCCGCCCACCACGGCCGCAAGCTGGTGCTGGAGCGCACCAACGGCGCCGTCACCCTGCGCGAGGAGGTGCGGCCGATCCGGCCGGTGGAGGAGAGCGCGGCCTGACCGGCCGCCTCCCGCATCCTTGGAACCGGTCCGAAAAGCTGCCACACTGCGCGGCGGTCATCGTTGGCACCAACAGAAGCAGCCGCCCCGCACCACCATGGACATGAGCGTGAAGAAGACCAGCATCAACGCGGCATGGCGGGGGCTGGCGAACTGCCGGGGGTGCGGCATCCGGGACTCGGCACTCTTCGCCGACCTGACGGAACCGGATTTCAACCTGATCCATCTGCCCATCGACGAGATGACGGTGGCGCCGGGGGCCGCACTCTACCATGTCGGCGACGAGCCGGCGGCGCTCTTCACCGTGCGCGGCGGGCTGGTGAAGCTGGTGCAGTATCTGCCGAACGGCGGCCAGCGCATCGTCCGGCTGCTGCGCACCGGCGACACCGCCGGGCTGGAGGCGGCGCTGGGCGAGCCCTACCGCCACACCGCCATCGCCATCCATCCGGTCCTGACCTGCCGCATCCCGCGCGCGGTGATCCAGCGCCTGTCGGAGGAGACGCAGCACCTGCACCAGCAGCTGATGCGCCGCTGGCACCAGGCGGTGGAGCGGGCCGACGCCTTTCTGGTCGAACTCGGCACCGGCAGCGCCAGGGCGCGGGTCGCCCGGCTGTTCCTGACCCTGGTGGACGACCGCGGCGAGTGCGACTTCTTCGGCCGGGAGGATGTCGGCGCCGTGCTGGGCATCACCACCGAGACCGCCAGCCGCGTGGTGGCGGAACTGAAGCGGCAGGGCCTGCTGGAGGAGCTGCGGCCCAACCGCTTCCGCTGCGACGTGACCGCCCTGCGCGAGCTGGCGGACGGGCCTTAGCCCGTCCCCGGCAACGTACCGGCCTTAAGCCGCCCGCATTTCCCCGACCAGCCCGTCGACCTGACCGGCCAGCGTCCGCAGCTGCTCCTGCACGGTGGAGGAGGCCGACAGCACGCGGTTGGCCGATTCCCCCGACTCCCGCGCCGCATCGGCGACGCTGTCGATGTTGCCGCGGACATGCTGGGTGCTGTCCGCCGCCTCGCCGACATTGCGGGCGATCTCGCGGGTGGCGGCGCTCTGCTGCTCCACCGCGGCGGCGATGGTGGCGGCGATCTCGTTCACCTCGCGGATGGTGCCGGCGATGGAGCGGATGGCGTCGACCGCCTCCTGCGTCACCGACTGCATGGCGGCGATCTGGGCGGAGATGTCCTCCGTCGCCTTCGCCGTCTGGGTGGCGAGGCCCTTCACCTCCGACGCCACCACCGCGAAGCCCTTGCCGGCCTCGCCGGCCCGCGCCGCCTCGATGGTGGCGTTCAGCGCCAGCAGGTTGGTCTGGCCGGCGATGCTCTGGATCAGCCCGACCACTTCGCCGATGCGGCCGGCGGTCTGGGCCAGCCCTTCCACCGTGCGGTCGGTGCGCTCGGCCTCGTCGGCGGCCTTGCGGGCGATCTGGCTGGAGGCGTGGACCTGGGTGCCGATCTCCTGGATCGAGGCCGACAGCTCTTCCGTCGCGGCGGCGACCGCCTTCACGTTGCCCTCGGCCTGCTGGGAGCTGCCGGCGGCGGTCGTCGCCTCCCCGGCGGTCAGGTCGGCGCTGCGGCTCATGCGTTCGGCCATGCTCTGCATCTCGCCGGCGGCCTGGGAGACGCGGTCCAGCACGCCGCGCACGCTGCTTTCGAAATTCTCGGCCATCTCGACCATGGCGCGGCGGCGTTCGCCGGCGGCACGGCCGCGTTCGGCCTCGGCCCGCGCGTTGGCGGCCTTCGCCTCGTTGGCGGTGTCGCGGAAGACCATCAGGGCGCGGGTCATGTCGCCGATCTCGTCCGCACCGGCGGCGGGGATCGGCGCGTTCAGGTTGCCGGCGGCAATCGCCCGCATGGCGTCCGACAGCCCGCTGAGCCGTGCCACGATGTGGCGGCCGACCACCAGCCAGGCCAGGGCGGCGGCGACGATCAGGCTGCCGACCGCGAACAGGACCAGCATCTTGCGGCCGGCGGCGATGGTGTCGTCGGTGCCGGCGACCGCGGCCTTGGCCTCCTCGCGCATCGCGGCGATCTTGCGGTCCACCGTGGCGGCGAAGCGCTGGGCCAGCTGCCGGTTCTCGGCGAGCATCCGCTCGGTGTCCGCCATCGCCGCCAGTTCGCCGCGGCGCAGCGCGATCACCCCTTCCTCGCCACGGCCGAAGCCGATCAGCGCCTTCACCAGCGCGGCCAGCACCTCGGTGCCGGCGGCACTGTCGCCGGCCTGGGCGCGCAGCGTGCCGATCCGCTCGAACAGCGAGGAGGAGGCGGTGGAGAAGCGCTTTTCCAACAGGTCGAGCCGGGCGGCGTCGGGGGCCTGCGACGCCTCGTTCAGGGCGCCGGTCAGGGCGGTGCCGTAGGTCGACAGCTCCAGGTTCGTGCGGAACTGCTCCAGCCCACGGCCGAGCAGATCCTGCACCGCGTCCTGCACCTGGGACCGGATGTCGAAGTTGGCGCGCTTGATATCGCTCTGCACCTTGCGCAGCGGCGCGTTCAGCAGGGTGAGCAGCTGTGCGGCCTGCGTCCGGGCGTCGGCCAGCCGTTCGGCCAGCTGGCGGTCCGCCGCCGGCCCGCCGGTGCCTTCCAGCGCCGCGCGGCGCAGGTCGAAGACATTGTCCTTGCCGTAGCCGAACAGGAACAGCGCGTCGATCTTGCCGGCGGCGTCGGCCGGCAGCCGGTCGCCCAGCGTGCCGAGCGTGGCCGTCACCTGGGACGAGGCCTCCAGAAAGGACTGCTGCTGGTCGCCGACGGTCTTGGCGTCCTGCGCCGCGCCGGAGCGGTTCATGGCGTCGAGCGCACCGGCGATCCCGCCGCGCAGGTCATAGAGCGCGATCATCGACCGCACGGCGTCCGACAGAGCCCCCATCTCGCGGTCGGTGCCGCCGTCGAGCGCCATGCCTTTTTCCTGCAAGGCTTGGCTCGACCCGTCGACCAGCGGCGCCAGCGTCTTCAGGAAGCCGTCATAGGTCTGGGCCAGCCGGGTCGAGGCCGCCTCGCGCCGGTCATGCAGCGACAGGCGCCGGGCCACCCCGTCATTGATGCGGTCGAGCGTGCCGATCAGGGCATTGCCGGTCTCGCGCACCTCCGACAAAAGCGGGTCCTGCGGCCGGCGTGCTGCCAGATCGTCCACCAGGGAGAGGAAGCCGCGGGCGCGCTCCTGCGCCTCCGTCCGAAGCCGTTCCCGCTCCTCCTGGCTGGCGGCGCCGTCCAGCATCGGGGCGGCCGAGGCGATGGCGCCGCTTTCGCCGGCCAGCCGGGTCGCCAGCTCCATCTCCGGCAGGCTGGTGTCGGCGATCTGCGCCATCGGCCGCTCGACCGCCGAGAAGGACACCAGCCCGACGCCGCTGGCCGCCACCGTCATCGCCGCCATGCCGGCGAAGGCCAGCATCAGCTTCGCCCGCACGCCCAACCGCAGGCCGGGGCGGCGTCCGCCGCCTGTACCGGACAGGTCGGGACCGGTTTGCGGGGCGGTGGTTTCGGCGATGGTCATGGCGTCGGTGTCCCTTGAAGGCGGGTGTGGTCGCTGGTCGATCTGCACGAAACGAGGCCTGCACGAAACGAGGCCGGCACGAACTCTGGCCGGGCGCCTGCAGCCTCGCCTGGGGGGAGGGGGGCTGCGCGTCCGCATTGTGCGCAATCACGGCAATGCAAGCGCCGCGAAGTGCTTGCGACCATCGGCCACACCGGCCCTTGCATGCTTTTCGACAGCGCGAGCAGCCGTCAACTTCTTTTTCCGTGACCGAGAAAAGATAGTCGCCGTCCTTCCGCTATACGGAAGAGGTAGGCAAAATGGATGGGAAAATTTCGCTCGCAGGAAACTCCGTTGCCCGCCGCCGGTGGGGTCCGCCCTCCGGTGCCGCGGGGGCAGGAGCCGCCTGTCTTCCAGCGGCCAAGCCCAAGCCCCGGCTTGAGCCTATGCGCAAGGATCATGGCCATAGCGGGCAGCACCAAAGCTATCCGGGCTATCGACCGACCCTATCCCTCTGCTTACCCCCACCGGTGAAAAAGCGATCACTTGGATAGCGGTGCGGCCATACCGATGCCGAGTGGAAGCACCGGGATGGCGTGGCTAGCTTCAGACCAGCAAGTTTGCCCGAGGGAATTCGAGAATGCCGCAGGATGCCAGCCCGCCTTACGCCAATTCTTCCCATGAGGGCTTCCAGGCCGCCGGGGCCGCCGGGGGCCTCGGACGTCCGCCCGGCGGCGGCGCCGACGACGAGACGGTCGCCGGCATCCGCTCCGTCCTGGCGGAGTGCGGCGGGCTGGCGGTCGATGCCGGAACGCTCGCCATCGACGACGACCTCTATGCCGCCGGCCTCACCTCGCATGGCTGCGTCGGCCTGATGCTGGGGCTGGAGGAGCAGTTCGACATCGAGTTTCCGGAAAAGCTGCTGAACCGCCGCACCTTCGAGAGCATCGCCGCCATCCGCGACGCGGTGCGCGGCCTGGTCGACGGGGGCGAGGCGTGAACGCGGCCCTGGCCGGCCTGGCCGAGCTGACTCCAGCATCGGTCCAGGCCCCAGCCAATATCGTGGCCCGCGCGCGCGCCATCGGTGCCGAGATCGCCGCGCGCCACGCCCCTGACGTCGACCGCGACGGCCGCTTCCCCATCGAGGCCTTCGAAGCCCTGCGTGCGGAGAAGCTGCTGGGCGTCATGATCCCGGCGGAACTCGGCGGCGGCGGTGCGTCGCTGTTCGATGTGGCCGCCGCCTGCCATGCGCTGGCCCGCGGCTGCGCCGCCACCGGCATGATCTATGCCATGCACCAGATCCAGATCGCCTGTCTGGTCAACCATGGCGGCAACGGCTGGCACCGCGAGTTGATGCAGCGCATCGCCGCCGGCCAGCTCCTGCTCGGCTCCGCCACGACGGAGAAGGAGACCGGCGGCGACATCCGCAACAGCGTCTGCGCCGTGCAGGCGGATCAGGAGGCTGGCGGCGACCGCTTCACCCTGGCCAAGAACGCGTCGGTCATCTCCTACGGCGACCAGTCCGACGTGATCCTGGTCACCGCCCGCCGCAACCCCGACGCCCCCTCGTCGGACCAGGTGCTGGTGGTGGTGACCAAGGACGATTACCGGCTGGAGAAGACCAGCCTCTGGGACGCGATGGGGATGCGCGGCACCTGCTCCGACGGCTACCGGCTGGAGGCGGCGGGCGTCCTCGACCAGATCCTGCCGCTGTCCTACGCCGACCTGTCGGCCCAGACCATGCTGCCGGTGACCCACATCCTGTGGAGCAGCACCTGGCTCGGCATCGCCGCCGACGCGGTCAGCCGCGCCCGCGCCTTCGTCCGTTCGGAGGCCAAGCGCAAGCCCGGCACCACCCCGGCGTCCGCCGTGCGGCTGGCCGAGGCGACCGCCAAGCTCCAGCAGATGAAGGCCGTCATCCTGGCCGCCATCCGCCAGTACGAGCTGGCCTGCGGCTCACCGGAGCGGCTGACCAGCCTGTCCTTCGCCACCGCCATGGGCACGCTGAAGGTGACCACCTCGGAGCTGGTGCGCGAGGTGGTGGAAGCGTCGATCCGCACCTGCGGTCTCGCCGGCTACCGCAACGACACCCCCTACAGCCTGGGCCGCCACCTGCGCGACGCCCATTCCGCCGCCCTCATGATCGGCAACGACCGCATCATGTCGCACATCTCCACACAGCTGCTCGTCCAGCGCGACGGGTCGGGGGCCTTCGAATGAACATGGTCGACATCACGGCCGCCCAGGCCGCCTATCGCGACGCGCTGGTGGAGGCGGGCCTGCTGATCCCGACGGGCGTGGACGGTCTCTATGGCCGCAGCGGCGTCTTCGAGGATGTGGTGGAGCGCTTCGACGCGCTGGTCACCCGCTGGGGCGGCCAGGACGGGGCGGAGGTGATGCGCTTCCCGCCGGCGCTGAACCGCCAGTATTTCGAGGAAAGCGAGTATCTGAAGAGCTTCCCCCATCTGGCCGGCACCATCCACAGCTTCGGTGGCGACGAGAAGGCGCACCGCACCCTGCTGCGCCGGCTGGAGGAGGGCCAGGACTGGACCGAGGATCAGGTCGCGACCGACGTGGTGATGACGCCGGCCGCCTGCTACCCGGTCTATCCGACCATCGCGCGGCGGGGCCCGCTGCCCGGCGAGGGCAAGCTGATCGACGTCTTCTCCTACTGCTTCCGGCATGAGCCGTCGATCGACCCCGCCCGTATGCAGCTGTTCCGCATGCGCGAATACATCCGCATCGGCACCCCCGATCAGGTCGTGGAGTTCCGCGAGCTGTGGCTGGAGCGCG
Source organism: Azospirillum sp. TSH64 (assembly GCF_003116035.1). Lineage (GTDB taxonomy): Bacteria > Pseudomonadota > Alphaproteobacteria > Azospirillales > Azospirillaceae > Azospirillum. The sequence continues at coordinate 5,092,270 of NZ_LGQW01000015.1, read as the reverse complement.
GGCGCGCGATGATGGGCTCGCTGGAGGTGCCGCTCGACGTCGATGTCGCCAACGACCCCTTCTTCGGCCGGGCCGGCACCATGCTGTCGAACAGCCAGCGCGAGCAGAAGCTGAAGTTCGAGCTGCTGATCCCGATCACCAGCACCGAGAAGCCGACCGCCTGCCTCAGCTTCAACTACCACCAGGACCATTTCGGCCATCTGTGGGACATCCACACCGCCGATGACGGCGTCGCCCACACCGCCTGCGTCGGCTTCGGCATGGAACGCGTGGCGCTGGCGCTGTTCCGCCACCATGGCTTCGACACCGCGCAGTGGCCGGCGTCGGTGCGCAAGGTCCTGTGGGGGTAACCGGCACCATGTGGACGCAGCGCCACCCCGACGGCTACGACCGCCACTCCCTGCACCGGGACGACCAGGGGGGGGAACGGATCTGGCCGGAGACCAATTGCTACGTCGATCTGTGGATCGAGGCGCTGCACGCCCGCGGACTGGAACCGCGGGCGATGCTGGGCTTCACCGTCACCCAGGATTTTGAAGGCGACCAGTTCACCTTCTTCAAGGTGCCGCTGGAGGATCTGGAGACGCTGTACGGCCTGCGCGTGCAGGAGCTGGCGATCTACGACAGCGTCGAGGCCCATGTGGCCGAGCAGCTGCGGAGGAGTCCCGATGGCGGCTTGGTGCTGGTGGAGGTCGACGGCTTCCATTTGCCGGATACCCGCGGCACCTCCTATGGCACCACCCATGTGAAGACCACGGTCGGCATCGTCCGCATCGATCCGGCCGCCGGGACGATGGACTATTTCCACAATGCCGGCTTCTACCGGCTCGACGGTGCCGACTACCAGGGCGTCGCCGCCGCGGCGGCCGGGCCGCTCTTCCCCTATGTCGAGTTCGTCAAGCCCGGCGGGACGGCGCTGGAGGGCGGGGCGCTGGTCGCCGCCTCGCTCGACCTGCTGCGCCGCCATCTCGCCCGCCGTCCCGCCGGCAACCCGGTGACGGCCTACCGCGCCGCCTTCCCGGAGCATCTCGACCGGCTGCTCGCCCGGCCGATGGAATATTTCCACCTCTACGCCTTCAACCTGCTGCGCCAGCTCGGCGCCAATTTCGAACTGCTTGGCGCCCATCTCCGCTGGCTCGACGGCCCTGGGGAAGCGGTGGAGGCCTGCCAGTCCATCGCCGAGGGCGCCAAGGCGATGCAGTTCCAGCTTGCCCGCACGGTGGCCCGGCGCAAGGCGCCCGACCTGACCGACAGCTTCGACCGGCTGGAGCGCGGCTACGACACCGTCATGGGCAGTCTGGCCCGCCGGTACGGGTGAGCGGCGATGGCCCTAATCCGAGCGGTCACGGGACAGCGGCGGACCCTTCTGGATCGGGGATGGACGCTGACCGTCTCGGCGCCCGGCGGACCGGACAGCGGGGAGATCATCCCCGCCCCGGTTCCCGGCACCGCCGCCCAGGCCCTCCAGGCCGCCGGCCTGTGGTCGGCGGAGGAGCCGGCCCCGCTGCATGACAGGGATTTCGTCTACCGCACCCGCCTCAACGGCCATGGCCCCCATGTCCTGCGCTTCCACGGCCTCGCCACCATCGCGGAGGTGCGGCTGGACGGCGAGCGCATCCTGACCTCCGACAGCATGTATCTGGCCCATGAGGTGCCGGTGACGCTGACCGGCGAGGCCGAACTGTCCATCCGCTTCCACGCCCTGCACCCGGTGCTGGCGGCGAAGAAGGGCCGCGCCCGCTGGCGTCCCAAGCTGGCCGAGCCGGCGGGGTTGCGCTTCGTCCGCACCACCCTGCTGGGCCACATGCCGGGCTGGTGCCCGCCGATCCATGCCGTCGGCCCGTTCCGTCCGGTGGAACTGGTGGAGGACACCGGCCCCTGCCGTGTCCTCGCCGCCGACCTGCGCACCGCTTATGACGGACGCGACGGCCATCTGTCGCTCCGCCTGACGGTGGAGGGCGCATCGCCCAGCACCGCCGGTTCGGTCGAGGTCGCCGGCCGCACGGCGCCGCTCGTCTTCGACGGGGTGGACGGCTTCACCGCCGACCTGACCCTGCCGGGTGTCGAGCCCTGGTGGCCGCACACCCATGGCGAGCCGGTCCTGCACGGCGTCGCCGCCCGCATTGGATCGGTCGAAGTGGACCTTGGCCGTGTTGGCTTCCGCTCGCTGGCGGTCGACCGCGGGGTGGACGGCACCGGCTTCGCCCTGCTGGTGAACGGCGAGCGGGTGTTCTGCCGCGGCGGCTGCTGGGTGCCGGTCGATCTTGTCGGGCTGTCGTCCGACCGTGCCGCCTACGAGCCGGAGCTGCGCCGGCTGCGCGAGGCCGGCGCCAACATGGTCCGCGTCGGCGGCACCATGCTCTATGAGGGCGACGCCTTCTTCGAGCTGTGCGACGAGCTGGGCCTGCTGGTCTGGCAGGACGCCATGTTCGCCAATTTCGACTATCCCACCGACACCGCCTTCCTCGACAGCGTGCGGGCGGAGATCGCGCAGCTGCTCGACCGCACCCAGGCGTCGCCGTCGCTGGCCGTGCTCTGCGGCGGCAGCGAGATGGAGCAGCAGGCGGCCATGCTGGGCCTGCCCCGCGCCTCCTGGGCGCAAGCGGCCCTGACGGCGGTGATTGCGGAGGAGACGACGGCCCGGCGGCCCGACCTGATCCAGGTGCCGAACTCCCCCAGCGGCGGGCCGCTGCCCTTCATCGCCAATGCCGGGGTGACCCATTATTACGGCGTCGGCGCCTACATGAAACCGCTCGACGATGCCCGGCGGGCGGGGGTGCGCTTCGCCAGCGAATGCCTCGCCTTCGCCAACCTCCCCGAGGAGGATCCGCTCGGCGTTCCGGCGCTCCACCATCCGCGCTGGAAGGCGCGGGTGCCGCGCGATCCCGGCGCCTCCTGGGACTTCGAGGATGTGCGCGAGCATTATCTGGAAAGCCTCTACGCCGTCGATCCGCGCCGCCTGCGCTACGAGGATCCCGACCGCTACCGCCGCCTGTCGCGCGCGGTGACCGGCGAGGTGATGCAGGCGGTGTTCGACGAATGGCGGCGCGCCGGCTCCAGTTGTGCCGGCGGTCTGGTCTGGCAGTGGCGCGACATCGCTCCGGGCGCCGGCTGGGGCGTGGTCGCCGCCGACGGCACGCCGAAGCCGGCTTATTACGCGCTGAAGCGCGCCTTCCGCCCGCTGCGGGTCATCCTGACCGACGAGGGTGTCAACGGGCTGGCGGTGCATCTGGTCAACGACACCGCCCGGCCGGTGGAGGCCCTGCTGCGGCTGACCGCATGGCGGGAGGGGGGGCGTGACGGCTCGGTCCCGGTGCTGAAGGCGGAGCGTCCGGTGACGGTTCCGGCGAGGGGTGCGGTGGCGCTGGCCGCCGCCGAACTGACCGACCGCTTTTTTGACACGACCTACGCCTACAGGTTTGGGCCTATCTCGCACGATGTGGTCACGGCGCAGGTGCTGCTGGCCGAAAGGGACGCGGAACCAATTGACGAGTCTCATTATTTTCCAAAGGGACGCTCGCTGCCGCGCGCCGACCTGGGGTTGACGGCGGTGGTCGAGCGCCAGGGGAGCGGAGACGGCGACGCGTGGGCGCTGCGGCTGGCGGCAGGGCGGTTCGCCTGTTCGGTGCATGTCGAGGATGAGCGGTTCCAGGCGGATGACGGCTGGTTCCATCTCGCCCCCGGCGTCGAGCGGGTTGTCACCTTGCGGCCGCGTGCAGGTTCGCAAAGTGGGAATGGGGTTGGGGTTACGGACGGGACGGCATCGGCCGGACGGATGGTGCCAGACGGCGAGGTCCATGCGCTGAACGCGATGGCGCCCGTCCGCTACAGGGGGAACGCATGAAGCCGACACCGGTGGTGTTCGAGGGTTGTTTCGGATGGCTGCACCCGGCCGAGGGGCTGCGCGGGGTGGTCCTCTGCGGTCCCTACGGGTATGAGGAGCTGTGCGCCCACCGCGCCTGGAAGAGCTTCGCCGAAAGCCTGGCGTCCGCCGGGCTGCCGACGCTGCGGTTCGACTATCCCGGCTCCGGCGATTCGGCCGGCGACGACGGCGAGCCGGACCGGGTGCGCGCCTGGCTGGACGGCGTCAAGGCGGCGGTCCGCCGCCTGCGCGAGGACACCGGCGTCACCGACGTGACCCTGGTCGGCTTCCGCATGGGAGCGCTGCTCGCCACCGCCGCCGCGCTGGAGATGGCGGAGGACGGGCAGGGCATCGACAGGCTGGTGTTGATGTCGCCGATCACCTCGGGCCGCAAGGCGGTCCGTGAAATGCAGACCCTGTCCTCCATCGTGCTGCGTCCGGTCTGCAACCCGGAACCGCCGGAGCGCTCCTCCTGGCTGAACGTCATCGGCATGCCGCTGACGCCGGAAACAGCACTGACGCTGGGCGGCCTCAACCCCTGCGACGCCCCGGCCCTGCCGGCGCCGCGCATCCTGATCGCTGACCGGCCGGAGGGGAAGACCCCGGTCAAGCTGGCCGCCCGCTGGCGCACGCTGGGTGCGATGGCGGAGCCGATGGGCGTCAGCGGCATGATGGAGCTGACCCAGCAGCCGCAGCGCGCCCAGGCCGCCGCCGCGTTCGAGCCGGTGCTGCGCTGGATCGTCGCCGCCGCCCCGGTCGCCGCCGGCGCCACCCCGCCGCCGGATCGCCCGGCCGGGCTGATGATGCCGACCGCGGTCGAACGCCCGATCTTCTTCGGCACCGCGCCGGAGCTGTTCGGCGTCTATTGCACGCCGGTCCTGGCCGATCCGGCCGGCAACCGGCCGGCCATCCTGTTCCTGAACAGCGGCGCCACCCACCATGTCGGCTCCGGCCGCGCCACGGTGGTGCAGGCTCGGCGGCTGGCGGCGCGCGGCTACGCCTCGCTCCGCATCGACGCGGCCGGCATCGGCGACAGCCCCGACCGTCCCGGCTTCCCCGACAATCTCCTCTACAACAAGGAGGTGATGGGCGACGTCCGCGCCGCGCTGAACTGGCTGGAGGAGCAGGGGCACGAGCGCGTCGTCGTCATCGGCCTGTGCGCCGGCGGCACGCCCGCCCTGCATGCCGGGCTGGGCGACGACCGCGTCGTCGGGCAGATCGTGCTGAACCCCGGCCGGTTCGAGATGGGCGGCGGCATCGCCGTGTCGGAGCTGATGCGGACGGTGGCCTTCCGCTCCACCAAGGAATATCTGATCGAGGCGCTGAAGCCGGCCCGGCTGCGCGCCAGCTTCCGCAAGCCCGCCCGCCTGACCGGGCTGGCCAGGCGTCTGGCCGGGCGCTTCTTCCGCAAGGTGCTGCTCCGCACCGGCCTGACGCGCCACGCGCTGCGCATGTTCCGCCGCCTGTCGGTGGAAGGCCGGCGGGTGCTGGTGGTCTACAGCAGCGGCGACATGACGCTGGCCGAGTTCTACCTGCATCTGGGCGAGGGAGGCCGGGCGCTGGACGGCCTGTCCGGCATCGAAGTGGCCTATCTCGACCGCTCCGACCACAGCCTGACGGTCTGGGAGGCGCGCGACCGGCTGGACCGCATGATCGACCGCCATCTGGCCGGTCTGGACAGCGCGGCGCAGGCGGACCCCGCCGCCTCGGACCTGACCGGCTGGGGCCTCGATCTGTCATCGGGAGGGCTGCCATCCGGCGAGCGGGTGGGGTAGGGCAAAGGGGGGCGAAGAATGCCCTCTCTCCCCCGGGGAGAGGGAGGGGACCCGCGCTGGAGGCGTGGGGAGGGTGAGGGGGCCGGCGCGCAAAGCGCGCCGCCAAGGGGCATACTGCCCCTTGGCAATCCCCTGGCGCAGGCGTTCCGCCCGCGCTGCCCCCTCACCCAACCCTCTCCCCGGAGGGGAGAGGGCTTATAGGCAGTCGCCTTGACCTGACCTCGTTGCCCCCTCCTTACCCCAGCAACTCCGCCAGCGACCGTGCGACCACCTGGGTTGCCTTGCGCAGGTCTTCCAGCACCAGCTTCTCGTCGGCGCGGTGGCCGTTGGCTTCCAGCAGGTCGCGCGGGCCGGCGCCGTAGAGGATGGTCGGGATGCCGGCCTCCGAATAATGGCGGGCGTCGGTGTAGAGCGGGATGCCGGTCTGCCCGACCGGAACGCCCAGCACCTCCTGCGCCTGCGCCGCGAACAGCGCCGCCAGCCGTGGCGCGTCGCCGACCGAGCGGAAGGGACGGGCCAGCAGGATGCGGCGGATCGACACGCGGATGCCGTCCCGGCCGGCGGCGGCACCCTCGATCAGGCTGCGCAGCTCGGCCTCCACCTCGGCCGGGTTCTCTTCCGGGATCATGCGGCGGTCGAGGCGGAAGGTGACGCGGTCGGGAACCACGTTGGTGTTGATGCCGCCCTGGATCAGCCCGATGGTCAGCGACGGGTGGGTGATGCCGGCGACGCCCGACCGGCGCGCCGCCAGCTCCGGCCGGTGGGCGTAGAGCGCGGCCAGGATGCCGGTCGCCGCCTCCAGCGCGTCGTGGCCGGTGTCGGGGCGGGCGGCGTGGGCGGACTTGCCGTCGACCTGCACCTCCAGATGCAGGCAGCCATTGTGCCCGGTCACCACCGAATAGGCGAAGCTGGCCGACACCGCATAATCCGGCTTGGAAATCCCCTGGTCGAGCAGCCATTTCGGCCCGATCTCGCCGCCGGCCTCCTCGTCATAGGTCAGGTGCAGTTCCACCGTGCCCTTCAGCGGAGCCATTGATTCCATCAGCGCCCGAAGCGCGAAGGCATAGCTGGCGAAATCCGACTTGGACACCGCCACGCCGCGGCCATACATCACGCCGTCGCGGATCTCGGCGCCGTAGGGATCGCTCGACCAGCCCTCGCCGGGCGGCACCACGTCGCCATGGGCGTTCAGCGCCACGGTTGGGCCATCCCCGAAACGGTGGCGGATCACCAGATTGGTGGCGCTGATCATGCCGTTGGCCCGCACCAGCTCGGCCGGCACCGGGTGGCGCTCCACCGTGAAGCCCATCGCCTCCAGCAGCTCGGCGGCGCGGACGGCATGGGGGGCGCAGTCGCCCGCCGGGTTGTCGGACGGCACCTTCACCAGCTCCGCCAGGAAACGGACCTCCTCGTCGAAGTGGGCATTCACCGCCTCATCCAGGGTGGCGGCGAGGGAGGGAGACAGGTCGGTCATGGCAGGCGGTCCGTCAGGAGTTTGCGGGCTGGAAATTTTCGACGAAGCGGGCGAGCACCCGTGCACCGGCCTCGGCGTCGGCGGCGGTGATGCGTTCGGCCGGGTTGTGCGAGATGCCGCGTTCGCAGCGCACGAACAGCATGGCGATGTCGGTCAGCGCCGCCACCGCCATCGCGTCATGGCCGGCGCCGCTCGGCAGCTCCGGCGCGTCCAGCCCCTCGGCGGATGCGGCGGCGGCGACCTGCGCCATCAGCGCCGGGTGGCAGGCCACCGCCGGGCTTTCATGCAGCGTCTCGAAGCCGATGGCCACACCACGGGCGTCGGCGATGGCCTCCAGCCGGGCGCGCACCGCGCCGACCCGTTCCAGCCGCAGGGGATCGCGGTCGGCGCGCAGGTCGATGGTGAAGCGGACCTTGCCGGCGATGACGTTGGTGGCGCCGGGCGACGCCTCGATCCGGCCGACGGTGCCGACCAGCCGCTCCTGTCCCGAGCAGAGCTGCTCCACCGCCAGGATCATCTCGGCCGATGCCGCCAGCGCGTCGCGGCGCAGGGTCATCGGCACGGTGCCGGCATGTCCGGCCATGCCCTCCACCGTCACCGCCAGCCGGGTGGCGCCGGCGATGGCGGTGACCACGCCGACCGGCCGGCCCAGCGCCTCCAGCACCGGCCCCTGTTCGATGTGCAGCTCGGCATAGGCCAGCACGTCGTCGGCCTTGTAGGCGGCGTTGGCCCAGGCGGCGGGATCCAGCCCGAAGGCGGTCATCGCGTCGGCCAGCCGGGTGCCGGCGGCGTCGCGCGTCTCCAGCACCGCCGGGTCGAAGGTGCCGGCGATGGCGCGGCTGCCGATCAGCGTCGATTGGAAGCGGGTGCCCTCCTCGTCGCCGAAGCCGATCACCTCGACGGCGAAGGGCAGGCGCCGGCCGCGGGCGTTCAGCTCGGCCACCACGGCGATGCCGCTCAGCACCCCCAGCATGCCGTCATAGCGCCCGGCATCCCGCACGGTGTCGAGGTGCGAACCGATCAGCAGGGCCGGCAGCCCCGGCCGCTCGCCCTCGTAGCGGCCGATGATGTTGCCGACGGCATCCTCGCGCACGCCCATCCCGGCCTCGCGCATCCAGCCGGCGACGAGGTCGTTGGCGCGGCGGTGTTCCGGCGTCAGGTAGAGGCGCGACAGCCGCCCCTCCTCCGCGCTGATCGCCGCAAGCGCGTCGATGCGGTCGAGAAGGGCCGCTCCCGACAACAGAGACTCGGGCTGCGGAGAGTCGGGCGGCAGGGAATCGGGCATCGGCGGTTCCGGAATGCGCTGAGGAAGCGGGACGATGGAATCAGGACTATGGAGCCGGTTATACGCCGAAGCGGCACTCCCACCCTAGCCCCCGGCCGGCGAAGACAGTTTCAAAGAATCCCGGAAAGGCGCAGCCCCGGCACCGTCCGCTCGTGCCGCAGCGCAAAAAGACAGGCGGGAATTCGTTGGTGGTGCCGAATAATGTCTACCACCCTCTGGAAGCCTCGGGCAGACTTCATAGATGAGGATGAACAAAAGCACTGGATGACGGCGCGTATTTGCTGCAACCGCGAAAGAAACAGCTGAGGGGAGGTGCGTCCATGACGTCGTTCGATCCCGACATGCCTTTCGAGAACGCAACGCCGATTGGCCGGCCCGGTGCCGGCCTGTGGTTCAACAACCGGACCGAGCTGGTCCAGGCCCGCACGCTGGCGGGGTGGATCATGCTGCTGGCGGAGGACCGCGATCTGGACGACCGCCAGCTGGCCGTCGCCACCGGGTTGGACATCGAGGATGTGCGCGCCGTGCGCGAGGGTGCCGTGGCGATGCTGCCGCCGCGCCTGCTGAACCGGGCGCTCGCCCGGCTGGAGGGCCGGAACGACGAAGGGCGGTTGCAATAGCTGCAAACCGCCCTTCGCGAAACCGGTGCGCCGTGGCGTCGCGTCAGGCGACGGACAGGACATCCACATACATGTTGGCGGGCGCCGACAGGTGGATGCGGTACAGCATGCCGGACTGGTCGACGATGATATCGGCGACCGGGTTCTTGGTCGACAGGTCGGTGACCGCGGCGCGCACATTGCGCGGCAGCTGGTCCAGTTCGACGTCGCGGTAGCCGGTCTTGTCGGAAAGCTTGATGGTCTTGGTGCCCATGATGGCAGCTGCTCTGTTCCAGAAGGCTTGAGAGGGGATACTCGATTGGCCGCGGGACAATGGTCCCCGGCGGTTAACCAACGGTTAAGCAGCCTCTCCGGCTCTCCGCCCCTGGCGCAGGGCAGCAGCGCATGCGGTGCAGGGGGGCGAATGGCCCCCCGGCAACCCATTGAGTCAGCGGCGGTCGTGCCCGCCGCTGCCCACCATGGCGTCCCCATGCCGCAGGGTGTCGTCTTCCGGCAGCGGCCGCTTGCCCAGCACCATGGAGCTGTTGTCGAGCGCCGCCACCATCGCGTCCCGCGCCGGGGCGCCGGGGCCGGTCACGCTGCCCTCGCCCTGCGGCGCTGCCGGCTCCACCCGCTCGCCCATGCCGACCGAATTCGTCTGGCCCGGCGCATTGTGGCTGGCGACGCGCAGGTCGTTCTGCACATGGCCGACGCCCGACACGCTCTCGGCGATGTCCTCCGCCCGGCGGCGGGCGGTGCGGTCGCCGACAGTGCCGGACAGCGTCACCTCGCCGCCCTCCACCCGAACGCCGATGTCGGAGGCGTCGATGTGGTGGTCGTCGGTCAGGCGCTCGTTGATGTCCTCCAGGATGCGGTCGTCGGAGCGGCGGTAGTTGCGTGGGCCGACGCCGCGATAGCGGGCCTGCGGGCTCATCTTGACGAACTCTTCGCTCCAGGGATGGCGGTGCATGGCGGCCTCCGTCTTGTTGATGTCAGACTCCTTTGCCCTTCAACAAAAGTTGCGCCCGTGGCGTTCCGGCACTTGAGCCCGGCGCACCCGGAAGGTCAGCCTTGCGGGGTGAAAGGGGATGGGGAGCGAATCCGCCGCAACCTTGGCCGCGCCCGGCTGTTCGGTCCGAAAAGCTTTCGGTCGAGGTTGAGTGCCATGAAACAGTCTGACTCGAGCGCCGCCCTCTGGGCGCGGGGCGGTTTCGCCCTCTGGGCGATGGTCATCCTGCTGGCGGTCTTGGGGCTGGGGGCGCTGGGCGGCGGCCTCTGGCTGATCCTGCTGGGCGGCTCCTGGTACTACGCCGTCGCCGGGCTGCTGTTCCTCGCCACCGCCGCCTTGCTGGCGAAGCGGTCGCCCACGGCCTTGTCGGTCTATGCGCTGCTGGTGATCGGCACGCTGATCTGGGCCTTGTGGGAGGCCGGGCTGGACTGGTGGCCGCTTTCGGCGCGCGGCGACGTGATCGCGGTGGTGGGCTTCCTGCTGCTGCTGCCCTGGGTCACCCGCCGCCTGGGCGAGCGCCAGCCGATGGCCGGCGAACCGGCGCCGGGGGCCTATCCCGTCGGCGCCTTCCGCGGCACCGGCATCCCGCTGACCGCCGCGCTGGCCATCGTGCTGCTGGTCGCCGTCGCCTCCTGGTTCACCGACCCGCACCGCATAGACGGCACCGTTCCGGCGCGCCAGCAGACCGCCTCCGCCGCGTCCCCCGCCGGCGGCAGCGGTCCGGCGGTCCCGGACGGCGAGTGGCAGGCCTATGGCCGCACCGGCTTCGGCCAGCGCTATTCGCCGCTGACCGGCATCACGCCGGAGAATGCCGACAAGCTCCAGGTCGCCTGGAGCTATGAGACCGGCGACCTGCGCGGCCAGCCCGGCGACCCGAAGGAAACCACCTTCGAGGTGACGCCGCTGAAGATCGGCAACCGGCTGTTCCTGTGTTCGCCGCACCAGCATGTCATCGCGCTCGACGCCACCACCGGCAAGGAGGTCTGGCGCCGCGACCTGCAGATCGACCAAAAGCAGCTGGCCCTGCAGCACCTGACCTGCCGCGGCCTGTCCTACCGCCCGGCCCCGCAGGCCACCGCATCCACCCCTGCGGCCGGCGGTGCCTGCGCCGCCCGGCTGTTCATGCCGACGGCGGACGGCCGCTTGGTAGCGCTGAACCCGGAGGACGGCTCGATCTGCACCGGCTTCGGCGAGAACGGGCAGGTCAACCTGTGGGCCAACATGCCGAATGTCCGGCCCGGCGCCTATTATTCGACCTCGCCGCCGGTGGTGACCGCCAAGCTGATCGTCGTCGGCGGCACGGTGCTCGACAATGTCTCGACCAAGGAGCAGTCGGGCGTCGTCCGCGCCTTCGACGCCGACAGCGGCCGGCTGGTGTGGAACTGGGATTCGGCCAAGCCCGACCAGACCGCGCCGATCGCCGACGGCCAGACCTACACCGTCAACTCGCCCAACAGCTGGTCGATCGCCAGCGTCGACGAGGCGCTGGGCATGGTCTATCTGCCGCTGGGCAACCAGCCGCCCGATCAGTTCGGCGCCAACCGCAGCCCGGAGGTGGAGCGCTTCTCCTCCTCCGTCGTGGCGCTCGATCTGGCGACGGGGCAGGTGCGCTGGGTCTTCCAGACCGTGCACCATGACCTGTGGGACTATGACGTGCCGGCGCAGCCCAGCCTGATCGACCTGACCGTCAATGGCCAGACCGTCCCGGCGCTGGTCCAGCCGACCAAGCAGGGCGAGCTGTTCGTGCTCGACCGCCGCACCGGCCAGCCGGTGCTGCCGGTGACCGAGACGCCGGCGCCGCAGGGCGCCGCCGACGGCGACCATGCCGCCCCGACCCAGCCGGTCTCGGCCCTCTCCTACGACCCGCCGCCGCTGAGCGGGGCCGACATGTGGGGGGCGACGATGTTCGACCAGCTCGCCTGCCGCATCGCACTGAAGCGCCTGCGCTACGACGGCCGCTTCACCCCGCCGTCGCTCCAGGGGTCTCTGATCTATCCCGGCAATTTCGGCGTCTTCAACTGGGGCAGCGTCGCCGTCGATCCCCAGCGGCAGGTCGCCTTCACCACCCCGACATATCTCGCCTTCGTCTCGCAGCTGGTGCCGCGCAAGAACGACACCGACCTCTATGTCCAGGGCGGCGAGCGGCCCAAATTCAGCCTGCCGGCGTTGAACGAGAATTTCGGCGCGCCCTATGCGATCAAGCTCGGCCCCTTCGTCTCGGTGCTCGGCCTGCCCTGTCAGGCGCCGCCCTGGGGCTATGTCGCCGCCGCCGACCTGACGACAGGAAAGGTGGTCTGGAAGCACAAGAACGGCACCACCCGCGACGCCTCGCCGGTTCCGCTGCCGTTCCGCATGGGCGTGCCCAACCTGGGCGGCCCGGTCATGACCGCGGGCGGCGTCGCCTTCCTGTCCGGCACCATTGACTATTATGTCCGGGCCTACGACGTCTCCACCGGCAGGCAGCTGTGGGAGAGCCGCCTGCCGGCGGGAGGCCAAGCGACGCCGATGACCTACCAGGGCGAGGACGGCCGGCAATATGTGCTGGTGGTGGCCGGCGGGCATGGCTCGCTCGGGACCAAGGGCGGCGATTCGGTGATCGCCTACGCGCTGCCGAAATGACCCTCCCCCCTACTGCCGCTTCCCGCACCTCAATCCATTCCCCGGAGGGCATTCCGTGACCATCGTCGTCCATCATCTCAACAACAGCCGGTCGCAGCGGATCCTGTGGCTGCTGGAGGAGCTGGAGCTTCCCTATGAACTCCGCTTCTACCAGCGTGACAAGACGACCAATCTGGCGCCGCCGGAATTGAAGGCGGTGCACCCGCTGGGGAAATCGCCGCTGCTGGAGATCGACGGACGGATCGTCATGGAGTCCGGCGCCATCGTCCAGCATCTGTGCGAGGGTGCCGGCCGCTTCCTGCCGCCGGCCGGCTCGGACGACGCGCTGCGCCATCTCCAGCTGATGCATTTCGCCGAAGGCTCGGTGATGACCCCGGTGCTGCTCGACCTCTATGTCGGGCGGCTGGGCGAGGCGGGCGCGCCGCTGCATCCCCGCATCCAGGAGCAGCTGGCCAGCCATTTCGACTATCTGGAGTCCGAGCTTCGACCGTCCGGCCATTTCGTCGGCGACAGCCTGACCGGTGCCGACATCATGCTCAGCTTCCCGGTCGAGATTGCGATGATGAAGGGCAACCGCAGCCGCTGGCCGAAGCTGGCCGCCTTCGTCGACGCCATGCACGCCCGTCCGGCTTGGCAGCGCGCGCTCGCCAAAGGCGGCGCCTACTTCAAGTGAGGGCCAATGAAAAGGCCCGCTCCGGTCTTCCGGGGCGGGCCTTTTTCAAATAAAACCGGCAATCCTCAGCGCGTCGGCACCGGCGGAGTCTGCGAGTAGTCGTAGAAGCCGCGGCCGTATTTCTTGCCGATCCAGCCGGCTTCGACATACTTCACCAGCAGCGGGCAGGGGCGGTACTTGCTGTCGGCAAGGCCCTCGTACAGCACCTGCATCACCGCCAGACAGGTGTCCAGCCCGATGAAGTCGGCCAGCTCCAGCGGGCCCATCGGGTGGTTGGCGCCCAGCTTCAGCGCGGTGTCGATGGCGTCGACGCCGCCGACGCCCTCATACAGCGTGTAGACGGCCTCGTTGATCATCGGCAGCAGGATGCGGTTGACGATGAAGGCCGGGAAATCCTCGGCCACCGCGGCGGTCTTGCCGATGGCGAGCGTCAGTTCCTTGATGGCGTTGAAGGTCGGCTCGTCGGTCGCGATGCCGCGGATCAGCTCGACCAGCTGCATCACCGGCACCGGGTTCATGAAGTGCATGCCCATGAACTTGGCCGGCCGGTCGGTCGCCGCCGCCAGACGGGTGATCGAGATCGACGAGGTGTTCGTCGCGATCAGCGCCTCCGGCTTCAGGTGCGGGACCAGCTTCTTCAGGAGGTCGCGCTTCAGCGCCTCGTTCTCGGTCGCGGCCTCGACCACCAGATCGCAGTCGCCGAAGATCGACAGGTCGGTGCCGGTGACGATGCGGGCCAGCGCCGCCGTCTTGTCCGCCTCGCTCAGCTTGCCCTTCTGGATCTGCCGGTCGAAGTTCCGGGAGATGCCGGCGAGCGACTTTTCCAGCGCCGCTTCGCTGATGTCGGACAGGAAGACGTCGTAGCCGGCCTGGGCACAGACCTGGGTGATGCCGCTGCCCATCTGGCCGGCACCGATGATGCCAATCTTCTTGATCGTGGTCATGGAGGCTGTCCCGCGAAGGATGTGGGTGGTTGGTCCGCCATGGCGGTCGCCGGTTCCGTCCGGCGACCGCCGCGGCGGCCTGGATCAGCGCGCCTTATCCAAGCTTTTCCGTCAGCTCCGGCACGGCCTTGAAC
>NZ_LGQW01000015.1:4966237-5077886 GCF_003116035.1 Azospirillum sp. TSH64 | reverse complement strand
CGCCACTGGTCGAGGTCGCAGTCCTGCGCCGCCCCGGTGCCGAGCGCCAGCCCGGCATTGTTGACCAGGACGGAGATGCCGGCGAAGGCGTCGGGCAGGGTGGCCAGGGCGTCGCGCGTCGCCGCCTCGTCGCGGATGTCGAAGCACAGTGGATGGACGACATCCGGGCCGCCCAGCGCCTCGACCAGGGCATCCAGCCGGTCCTGGCGCCGGCCGGTGGCGACGATCCGCCAACCCTCCGCCACCAGCCGCCGGGCGATGGCGTCGCCGAAGCCGGAGGTGGCGCCGGTGACGATGGCGGTCTTGCCTGTGCCGGTTTTCGCGGCGGTGTTCGACATCGTTCGATCTTTCCTCATGACGGAGTGGTGAAGTTCAGGCCCAGTGTGACGGCGGTCTGGATCAGGCCGGCCACCGCCACGGCGAACAGGCCCCCGGAGGCCAGCCGCCGCCAGCCGTCGAGGCTGAGGCGGGCGGACAGCAGCCGGCCGGCGGCGAAGCCGGCGAGCGTGGGACCGATGAAGGTCGCCAGCAGCCCGGCCACGCCGGGGTCGATGGCCCCGACCATGGCGCGCCCGGCAAGGCTGAGCGCATCGACTGCGCCGAAGAACACCGCCAGCGTCCCCTTGATGGTCCGCCGGTCCCGCCCCCCGGCCAGCAGCCATGCCGCGATCAGCGGCCCGCCGACGGCGAAGGCGGCAAGCAGCACGCCGACAATGAAGGCGATGCCGGCCCCGACCGTCCGGTGCCGCAGCCAGTGCGGCGGCTCCCGCACCAGGGCGACACAGGCCGCCGCGAAGACCGTCACCGCGACCAGCAGCCGCGAGGTGCCGTCGTCGAGGCTGGCGGCGATCAGGCTGCCGCACAGCGCGCCGGCGAACCCCATCGCCAGCATCAGCCGCGCCACCGCCCAATCCACCGCCCCCTGTTCGCGGTCCAGCAGCAGGAAACAGGTCAACAGCAGGTCGCTGACCAGGATGAAGGGGATGCCGGCGGCGGGCGAGGGCAGGAACAGCAGCCCCAGCGCCGCGATCAGGGCGTATCCGAACCCCGTCACCCCGCGAAACGCGGCGGCGAGGAAGGTCACGCCCCCGAAGAGGAGCATGGACATCGGTTTCGCAACCTTCCCTCAGCGGCTCAGACCTTGCCCTTCCAGGGCACCAGGCGGCGTTCCAGCCAGCGCATGCCGAACTCGAACAGGGTGGCGAAGGCGCCGATGACGAAGATGCCCATCAGCACGATGTCGGTGCGCAGGAAGTTGGACGCGTTCAGCACCATCTGCCCGATGCCGGTGGAGGCGGCGACCATCTCGGCGGCGACCAGCGTCGTCCACCCCACCCCCATGCCGATCCGCAGCCCGACCAGGATGTCGGGCAATGCCGCCGGCAGCACCACATGCACCACCACCTGCCAGCGGCTGGCGCCCAGCGCGCGGGCGGCGTTGACCTGATCGGCCGCCGCCGCCGACACGCCGGCCCGGGCGGCCAGCGCCACCGGGGCGAAGCAGGCGAAGAAGATCAGCAGGATCTTCGAGGTCTCGCCGATGCCGAACCAGATGATGACCAGCGGCAGATAGGCCAGCGGCGGCAGCGGCCGGTAGAATTCGATGAAGGGATCGAGTGCCGCGCGCAGGGTCGTACTCAACCCGGTCGCCAGCCCCACCGGGATGCCGATCAATGCCGCCAGCACGAAGGCGCTGACCACGCGCACCAGGCTCATGGCGATGTGTTCGGTCAGCGGCGCGCCGTCGATCCTTCCGTCCACCGCGTCGAGGAAGGCCTGGAAGACTGTCCCGATCTTCGGCAGGAACAGCGGCTTGACCACGCCCTGGCCGGTCAGCGCCGCCCACAGCGCCAGCGCCGCCAGGATGGCCGCCATGCTGATCAGCGCCGGCTGCGACCGAAATCCCTGCATTCGGCGGCGCAGCCGGTTCAACGGCACCATCCCGGACGGAATGCCGGCCAGCCCGGCCCCCGGGCTTTTGGCGGATCGCACCTGCTCCGTGGCGGTGGGTTTCATGCGGCCTCTCCTGTGGCGGCGTGGCTGCCGTGGTCGCTGCGCTCGTGAATGAAGCCCAGCACCCGCTCGCGCATCGCGATGAAATCGGGGGAGGATTTGACCGACCGGGCATCCTGCCCGGCCAGGAAGCGCCGGCTGAACTCCAGCGGGATCATCTCGGCGATCCGGCCGGGGCGCGGGGTCATGATGATCAGCTTGGTCGCCAGGAAGATCGCCTCCTCCACCTCGTGGGTGATGAAGAAGGCCATCTTCCGCGTCTCCGCCCACACCCGCAGGATCAGCTCCTGGATCTGTTCGCGGGTGAAGGCGTCGAGCGCGCCCAGCGGCTCGTCCATCAGCAGCATGCGCGGGTCGGCGGCCAGCGCACGGGCGATGCCGACGCGCTGCTGCATGCCGCCCGACAGCTCGTAGATGCGCTTGTCGGCGAAGGACGCCAGCCCGACCAGCTCCAGCATGCTGCGGGCGCGCCGGCCGCGTTCGGCCTTGCCCATGCCCTGCATCTTCAGCCCGAAGGCAACATTGTCGGCCACGCTCAGCCAAGGCATCAGGGCGTGGCGCTGGAACACCACCCCGCGGTCGGCCCCCGGCCCGGTGACCGGCTTGCCGTCCAGCAGGATTTCCCCGTCCGTCGGCGGCAGGAAGCCGGCGATGCAGGACAGCAGGGTCGTCTTGCCGCAGCCCGACGCGCCGAGCGCCACCACGAATTCCCCCGGCTCGATGGTCAGATCGACCCAGGACAGGGCGACGGTGGCGCTTTCCCCGCCGCCATACTGGACGCTGACATTGCGGACTTCGAGCATGGCTGGGCCTCCTGATTGCGGGGGGATGGTGCTGCGGACCGGACCGTTACCTGGCGGCCGCCTTGACAACGTCGGCGGTCACGAAGGGGCCGTAGTCGGGGGCCAGTTCGGTGACGCGGCCCTGGCTCTTCAGGAACTCGGCGGTCGATTTCAGCGCCTCGGCGGCACCGCCGCCCAGCCACTCCTTCGACGCCTGCTCCTCCAGGGTCGGGAAGCGGTAGGCGGCCAGCCCGTCCGGCACGTCGGCCGGGGCGGCGCCCGTCCATTTGGCGATGGCGGCGGCCTGCGGCGACGCCGCGGTCCAGCTATCGCCGGTCTTGGCGTAATCGGCGTCGGCGGCGGCCAGCAGCTTGACGAAGGCCGTCATGAAGTCGGGGTTGGCGGCCATGAAGGCCTTGGTGGCGACGATGCCGTCGAAGGTCGCCTTGCCCTTCTTGGCGAAATCGCCGGCGCTGGCGATGACGGTGCCGTTCTTCTTCGCCGTCGTCAGGACCGGTGCCCAGATGAAGGTGGCGTCGATGTCGCCGCGCTCCCACGCCGCCGCGATTTCCGGCGGACGCATGTTCAGCAGCTTCACGTCCTTGCCCGACAGCCCGGCCTCCTGCAGCGCGTACATCAGCTGGTAATGGGAGGTCGACACGAAGGGCACCGCCACCGTCTTGCCCTTCAGGTCGGCGATGGACTTGATGCCGCTGCCGTTGCGGGCGACCAGCTGTTCGGCGTTGGCGATGTCGTCCAGGATCCAGAACAGCGTGATGGGAAGGCCCTGGGAGGCCGCCGCGGCGATGGGGGAGGAGCCGGCTTCGCCGATGTCGACATTGCCCGACGCCATGGCGCGGATCACGTCGCCGCCGCCGCCGAACTTCACCCATTTCACGGCATAGCCGGTCTTCTTCTCCAGATCGCCGCTTTCCATCAGGACGCGGATCGGCGTCATCATGTCCTGATAGGCGAAGGTGACGGTCTTCTCCGCGGCCACGGCCGGGGCGGAGGCCCCGAACAGCGCGCCGATTGCGACGAAGGCGGTGGCGAGCAGGGTCTTGCTGAAGGTCATGGCGGGGTCTCCGTCGAGGCCGGTCATTAGGCCGATGTGACTATTGGGCCGATGCGGCCATTAGGACCCAGCCGCCGCCCCCGCCGAAAGGTCCAGATCCCCCCGGTTTGCGGCGGTCACTGGTCAGGCGCCCGATCCGCTGCCCCATCCCGCGCCATGTGGCGCCCCTTTGGGCAGACGCCCGTCCGGTGACCATCCCGGCCGCCGCAATCGGCGCCTTTCCGCCCGTCATCGGCCGGCACCCTTCTTGCTTTTCCGCATACCGGGGCAGTCACTCCCATGCGATGGCCCGGGGTAAGAAGGACGGTTGCACCATGCAGATCGACACCGCCTGGCGGCTTCTTTTCGGCGGGATGGAGCGCGACCCGCAGGGATTGAGCGCGCGCGTCCGCGGCATCATCGCCGACGCCATCGAGACCGGCCTGCTGGCACCCGACATGCGGGTTCCCTCCAGCCGCAGCCTTGCCGAGGCGCTGGGCATCTCGCGCAACACCGTCAACGCCGCCTATCAGCATCTGATCGACGATGGCCTGCTGGTCGCGCGGGAGCGCAGCGGCTTTTTCGTTGCCCCGTCGGACGACCGGCGTGCGTCGGAGCCCACGCACACCGGCGTCGCGGCGGACGGCGCCGCGGCGGACAAGGCCGGCGGCTGGGCGGCGCGCTTCGCCATCCGGCCGTCGCGCCTGCCGCAGATCACCAAGCCGCGCAACTGGACGGACTATCCCTATCCCTTTCTGTTCGGACAGTTCGATCCCAGCCTGTTCCCGACCAACCCATGGCGGGAGAGCGTGAAGGCGGCGTCCAGCGTGCAGGAGATCACCCGCTGGGCCCGCGACATGATCGACGACGACGACCCCGACCTGCTGGACCAGCTGCGCCACAAGGTGCTGCCCCGCCGCGGCATCTTCGCCGGTCCGGGCGAGATCATCGTCACCATCGGTTCCCAGCATGCGCTGTCGATGCTGGTCCAGCTGCTGGTCGGTCGCGACACGCCGGTGGGGATCGAGAATCCAGGCTATCCCGACGTGCGCCACATGGTCGGCATGGCGACGGCGGACATAAGGCCGCTGACCTGCGACGGCTTCGGCGTCCTGCCCGATGCGGTGTTCGCCAGCCGCCGGGTCGCCTTCGTGACGGTGGGGCACCAGTGTCCGACCACCGCCGTGATGCCGATGGGGCGGCGGCGCGCCCTGCTGGACGCCGCCGCCCGCCACGACGTCGTCCTGATCGAGGATGACTATGAATCCGACCTGTCGGTGGAGGGCGATGCCGATCTGCCCTGCCTGAAGAGCCTCGACCGGGCCGACCGGGTGATTTACACCGGCAGCTTCTCCAAGATCCTGGCGCCGGGCCTGCGCATCGGCTACATCGTGGCGCCGAAGCCGGTGATCGACGAGCTGCGCGTCCTGCGCCGGCTGATGCTGCGCCACCCGCCGACCAACAACCAGCGCAGCCTCGCCACCTTCATCCAGCTCGGCCATTACCGCCAGCATCTGCGCCGGACCGCCGCCGTGCTGGAGGAGCGGGCCGAGCTGATCGCCGAACTGCTGCCGAAGCTTCTGCCCGGCTGCCGGCCCCGCCGCGACTTCGGCGCGAAGAGTTTCTGGATCGAAGGGCCGCCCGACCTGGACAGCCGCGATCTGGTTCGCAGGGCACGCGATCAGGGCGTCCTGATCGAAGCCGGCGATATCTTCTTTCTGGATCCCGCCGAGGGCCGCCGGTATTTCCGGCTGGGCTTCACCTCCATTGCCGCTCACCGGATCGAACCGGGGTTACGCCGCCTTGGGGCTTTGCTGGCGGCGTGAACCGGCGTGACCCCGTCGGCACCGAGATTGGGGGTTTTCGGGCAAGGACATCTCCCGCCTGGGTCGTGTCAGTGCTCTTCCAGATCGGCCAGTCCGGATTCCGGGAACAGGACGTCGATGAAGCCGAACTTGGACATGTCCACGATCCGTTGGGGATAGAGGAAGCCGTCGAGGTGATCGAACTCGTGCTGGAAGACCCGGGCGTGGAAGCCTTTCGCTTCGCGGACGAGCGTCGTGCCGTCCTCCAGCGTGCCGCCATAGCGGATGTGCGTGCACCGCGGAACCATCCCGCGCAGCCCCGGAACCGACAGGCAGCCCTCCCAGGACTCCTCGACCTCTTCGGTGAGTTTCTCGAACCAGGGATTGATCAGCGTGGTGACGGGGACGGGAGGCACGTCCGGGTAGCGCGGATTGGCGTCGAAGCCGAAGATGATCACCCGCAGGTCGACGCCGATCTGCGGTGCGGCCAGCCCGGCGCCGTTGGCGGCATGCATGGTTTCGAACATCTCGGCGATCAGCGACTTCACCGCCGGGTCGTGGATATCCTCGACCGGCCTCGCCACCCGTTGCAGCCGGGGATCACCCATCTTCAAGATTTCGCGCATGATGTGTCCCTCACTCCGATCCGATGGACTCAATGAGTCATCGAGATCGACCGCAGTGCAAGCCCGCTCTGAGCCGTTCAGCAGCCGTGGCTTCGGTCGTAGCCATTGATGGCCGGTGCGCGCCATCCCTCCGGCAGTCGGGCGGGCTTGTGGATCTCGACGAGAAGCGGATGGCAACTGGCCGTGTCCGAGGAGTGCTCCGACGAGCAATCGCCGCCGGGGCAGGCGGACATGCAGCCGAGCAGGTCCACTTCGGCGAAAAACTCCAGGTAGTCGCCCGGCCGCACGGGGCTCGCCTTCATGAAATACTGCCCGGTGTCCCGGGTAAAGCCCGTGCACATGAAGACGTTCAGCACATCGTGGATGTGGGGTTCGGCCTCGGCCAGGCTCATGCCGGTGGCTTTCGCCAGGGCGCGGGTGAGATTGGAATGGCAGCAGTGGTGGTAATGGTCCCCGGCACTGAGCAGGTTGTGCGTGTAGGGGTCGCAACGGGTGCCGATGACGTCATGCACCGACCCGCCGAATTCGTCGAAACCGTACCAGTCGAGCGTGTCGTGCGTGATGGTGGCGATGGGGCGGAGATAGGGGAGGTTGGAAAACAGCTGATCGCCAAGCCCCACATGGGTGCCGTTCAGCGCCCGGGTCTTGCCGGTGTAGAGCCGCTCCTTCAGATCGTTCGCGTTGAAGAGGTTGAGGTCGCCAACCTGTGCGCCCTCGGTCGAGACGATGCGGCAGAAGTGGCCGGCGGGCACGGTCCAGGTGGCCGCATCGCGCGGCGGGACCACCACCGTCCCGATCAGTTCCATCCCGTCCCGCACCGCGCGGTATGCCGCCAGATCGGCACGCGGCAGGCTCTGCGTCGGATAGCAGATGACCGGCCTGACCGCCTTGCGTGCAGCGGCATCTGCGGGGGGCGCGGTGATGGGGGTGGGCTTCATTGGCTTTTCCGTTCGATTGTGCCCGCTCGCGGCGAGGGCTGTTCAGGGACTGTTCAAGGACGGTTCAGGGGTTGTTGCGCAATCGGGCTGCGCCCTGGGCCGAAGCCTTCACCGGGATCGGCACCGACAACACCATTGAGATCGGTAACGGCCATATGGAAACCATCACTCCTCTTCCGTCGCGACGGTGAAGTTCCGGTCCCTCCGCCTCAACTCGTCCAGCAGGCCGTCGATGATGCGCAGCGCCTGTGCCGTGGCGGCATTCACCTCGCTTCCGGCGGGATGGATGAGGAACAGCGTGCGCATCAGCGCCGGGTCGCAGATTGGCCGGATCACCAGGGTGCCGGCCTGGATGTCTTCCGCGACGGCGCTGTGCGGCAGGATCGCGCAAGCCAGTCCGCGCCGGACCATGTCCTTGATCGCCTGCATCGATTCGAGCGAGAAGGCGATGTTCGGCACCAGACCGCGCGCCGTCATCGCATCGGTCACCAGGCGCCTGACCAGATCGCCCTCGTTGGGCATCGCCAGGTCGGCGTCGGCGATGGCCGCCAGCGACAGCGGGCCGGTCCCGTCGAACCGCGAACCCGGATGGGTGATCAGGCACAGCGCCTCGTTCAGCCGCGGTTCCCGGTGCAGCATGCGGCTGCGCGGCACCGTGTAGGCCAGCGCCAGATCCAGCTTGCCCGACGAGACATGGCCGATGAGGGCATGGCTCAGCTCCTCGAACAGCTTCAGTTCCACCCCCGGAAGGGCGCCGTGCAGCCGCTCCATCAGCCTGCCGGCCAGCAGTCCGGACAGGCTGGGGGTCAGTCCCACGGCCAGCGTTCTCGGAACCTGCCCGGCGGCCTCGCGCAGCGAGCGCTTCAAGTCCTGCAGGCGCCGCACCATCAGCCGCGCCTCTTCCAGAAAGAGGAGGCCGGCCGGGGTGGGGTGGGTTCCGGTGACGGTGCGGACCAGCAGCGGCACGCCGAACTCCCGCTCCAGCGCCTTGATCTGCACCCCCAGCGCCGGCTGCGCGATGTTCAGCGCCAGCGCCGCCTTGCTGATGCTGCCCAGTTCGCAGACGAGGATGAAGCTTTCCAACTGGCGGCTGCGCATCGGTCGCGATCCATCGTTGCGGTCCAGTGGGGCGGTCCAGTGGGGCGGCCCTGCGGCACGCCACCGGCAGGGACGGAAGCCTCGCATCGGCGGTGGGGGAGGGCAAACAATTTTTGTATGGGGGTGGTCCAAAGCTGTCCTAGACAGGGCCGGCGGGCTGCATTTGTATGCTTACAAAACAAACAGAATTCAGGCGCAACGCCGAACGCCCGACACCGGGAGGGAGATGCAGCCCATGCGTGGCCTATCGTCAGAAAGAGCACCGGTCCCCCAGGATGCGGCAGGCGCGTCCCATCCGGCGCAGCCCATTCCCTTCGGCCGCGCCCAGGGTCCGAGCGGTGCCCAGGGTTCCAACGGCCTCGCGGCCGGCGCCCACGCGGTGATGACCGGCGTCACCCGCATCTTCGGATCGGCGGTCCATGCGCTGGGTCCGGTCGACCTCGACCTGCGCCGGGGAGAGTTCTTTTCCATCGTCGGGCCGTCCGGCTGCGGCAAATCCACCCTGCTCGACGTGCTGGCCGGGCTGAGCAGCCCAACCGACGGCACCATCACCTTTGAGGGCAAGCGCGTGCGCGGCACGGTTCCCGACGGGGTCGGCGTGGTCTTCCAGGAGGATGCGTCGTTCCCCTGGCTGTCCGTGCGCGACAACATCGCCTTCGGCCTGCGCCGCGCCGGCTTCCGCGGTGCGGAGGCGGAGGAGCGCGTTCGCCATGCCATCGATTTCATGGGGCTGAACGATTTCGCCGACGCCTATCCCAACCAGCTGTCCGGCGGCATGCGCCAGCGCGTCTGCATCGCCCGGACGCTGGTGATGCGTCCGCGCCTCGTGCTGCTCGACGAGCCGTTCGGCGCGCTCGACCAGCAGACGCGCCTGCTGATGGGCGACGAGCTGCTGCGGCTGTGGCGGGCCAGCGGGGCGACCGTGCTGCTGATCACCCATGCGCTGGACGAGGCGGCGATGCTGTCCGACCGCATCGGCGTGATGTCGTCGCGCCCCGGCCGCTTCATCGAGATCGTGGAGACCGGCTGGCCGCGCGACCGCACCAGCGCCATCGCCGCCGAACCCGCCTTCGGCGAGGTCACCACCCGGCTGTGGAACACGCTGCGCGAGGAGTCGCTGAAGGCGATGGCCAGCCAGCGGAGGGTCGCGGGATGACGCGGGCCGGCATCCAGCGCCTGCTGATCACCGTCGCGGCCGTCCTGGCGCTGGAGGCGTCCTGCCGGCTGGGCTATGTCGGGCGCGCCACCATGATCCCGCCGTCGGAGATGCTGGCCGAGCTGGTCCGTCTGATGGGAACCGACGGCTTCTGGTCGCAGATCGGCTTCACCCTGCGCAACATCCTGGCCGCCGCCGTCGCCGCGATGGTCGTTGGCTTTGCCGGCGGCGTCGCGCTCCACGCCCTGCCGCGGGTCCGCCGGGCGGTCGAGCCGCTGATCGCCAGCTACTACGCCCTGCCGTTCTTCGTGCTGTATCCGCTGTTCATCGTGCTGCTCGGCATGAACGCGCTGCCGATCATCGCCATGGGCTTCCTCTATGCGGTGATGGCGATGGTGACGGCGACGCTGTCCGGGCTGGACCGCATCCCGCCGGTGCTGCGCAAGGTCGGCCGCACCTACCGCCTCGACCGCGTCCAGGACGCGCTGCTGATCCAGCTTCCGGCCGCCGGGCCGCACATCTTCACCGGGGTGAAGCTGGCGCTGAGCTATTCGGTGACCGGCGTCATCGGGGCGGAGTTCATCCTGGCCGGCAGCGGGCTCGGCTACTCCATCGCCTTCGCGTACAACAATCTCCAGGACCGGACGATGTACGCGCTGCTGCTGTTCGTCGTGGTCTTCGTCTCCAGCCTGACCGTGCTGCTGCACTGGGCGGAACAGCGGGTGCGCCACCGTTCCGGTGCGGGCCGCGTCGGCGCCGCCCGCGACACCGCCGGGGCAGGGGAGAAGCTGGTGGCCGCCGCCGTCATCGCCCTGCTGATCCTGGGCGGCTGGCAGCTGTTCCACGGGCTAGCCGGGGACGAGGCGCTGGCTTCGCCCGCCGTCACCCTGAACCGGATGACCGTCCTGTTCGGCAACCCGTCCTTCTGGGAAAATGTGGCGGAGACCGCCAAGGCGCTCGGGCTGTCGCTGCTGATCTCCTGCCTCGGCGGCGGGCTGGCGGGGGTGCTGATCGGTGCCAACCGTGCGCTGTCGGACGTGCTGGAGCCGCTGTTCGTCACTCTCTACGCCATTCCCAAGGTCACGCTCTATCCGGTGATCCTGCTGCTGTTCGGGCTCGGCATGCCGGCGAAGGTCGCCTTCGGCACGCTCCACGGCTTCATCCCGATGATGCTGGTCACCATGGGCGCCATCCGCGCCATGAACCCGGTGCTGCGGCGCTCGGCCCGCGCCATGCGGCTGACGCGGATGCAGACGCTGACCGCGGTCCTGGTGCCGGCGACGGTGCCGGAGATCGTGACCGGCCTGCGCATCAGCTTCTCCATCACCCTGCTGGGCGTGATGGTCGGCGAGATGTTCGCCTCCAAGCGCGGGCTGGGCTTCATGATCATGAACGGCATCAGCGTCAACGACACCGCGACGATGATGAGCGTCACCGTGCTGATCGGCCTGTTCGCCCTGGCGGTCAACAGCGCGCTGCTCGCGCTCGACAACCGGATGCACCGGGTCGCCTGAGCGGCGCCCGTATTCGACGCCTTTCGCCAGCCCTTCCTTCCCGGCCGCCGGCCTGTCCGGCGGAAAGGACCTTCCCATGCCCATCGAAACCGCGACGCTGATCGACGTCCATGCCCATGTCCGCCTGGAGGCGACCAACGGCGCCGCCGGCATCCACGGCCCGGAGCATGGCGTCGACGAGACCGGCCAGCCCTGGTACCGCGTCGGCAATTACCGGCTGAGCGGCGTCCGCCACCTGAACAGCCCCTTCACCGACCCGGAGCTGCGGCTGCGCCGCATGGACCGGTCCGGCATCGATTTCCAGGTGCTGTCGGCCAGTCCGCTGAACTACTTCCACCACATCGACGTGCCCTCCGCCGTCTCCTTCTGCCGCCGGCACAACGACGCGCTGGCCGAGCTGGTCGCGCGCTATCCGGACCGGCTGGGCGGACTGGCCGCCCTGCCGATGCAGGACCCGCGCGCGGCGACGGAGGAGCTGGAACGCTCTGTCGGCGAGCTGGGGCTGTGGGGGGCGGCGACCGGCACCGAATTCGCGGGCGAGCCGCTGCACAGCCCGGAGTTCGACAGGCTCTACGAGGCGTTCGTCCGGCTGGACGTGCCGCTGTTCCTGCATCCGGCCCCGGCCGGCATCGACGGGCCGCCCGGCGACCCGGCGCTGAAGCGCTTCGACCTCGACGTCATCATCGGCTTCGCCGCGCAGGAGACCATCGCCGTCGCCACCCTGATCTTCGGCGGCGTGCTGGAGCGCCATCCCCGGCTGGACGTCTGGATCAGCCATGGCGGCGGTGCCGCCGCCTTCACCGCCGGGCGGCTGGCGCAGGCCGGCATGAAGCGCCCGTGGGCCAGCCAGTCGATGAAGAAGGACGGCGCCTTCGAGGAGATGCTGTCGCGCCTGTGGTTCGACACGCACCTGAACGACGACCGGGCGCTGGCGCTGCTGACCCAGGTGGTCGGGCCGGACCGGCTGGTCTTCGGCACCAACTTCGCCGGCTGGGACCAGCCGGAGGACGGGCACCACGGCGCCGTGTCGCCCGCGCTGGCCGGCAACGCCCGCCGGCTGCTGAGAAAAGACAAAACGCACAACGGAGGGACGCCATGACCATCACCCGTTTCCTGACCCGCGCGCTGGCGGCGGTGCCGCTGATCGGCGGCCTGCTGGCCTCGGCACCGCAGGCCCATGCGCTGGAGATCATGGCGTCCCATTATGGCGCCCTGCTGAACACCGCACCCATCGCGGTGGCGCTGGAGCGCGGCGACTACAAGAAGAACGGCGTCGACGTCACCGACGTGATGAGTTCGGTGGGCGGCGGCACCGGCATCCGCAACATGGTGGGCGGCGGGCTCGGCTACGGCATCGTCAGCACCTCCACCGCGCTGGCCGGCATCCGGCAGGGCATGGACATCCGCATCGTCCACACCGCGATCCGCCGGGTGGACGACCTGCTGTGGGTGACGCGGCCGGACAGCGGCGTGTCCTCGGTCAAGGATCTGGTCGGCCGCAAGGTCGGCATCACCGCGCCGAAATCGTCGAGCGAGCTGATGGTCGTCATGGCCTTCGAGGCGGCCGGCTACCCTGGCAAGGCCGACATGGTGGCGCTGGGATCGGTCGGTTCGGGCCTGTCGGCGCTGGAGCAGGGCGGGGTGGATGCGGCGCTGATCCTGGAGCCGCTCTACAGCGCTCGCAAGGACCGCTATAAGGTCGCCTTCTCGCTGGAGAACCTGCCGTCGATGACGCCGACCGTCGGCGTCGCCACCGGCGACTTCATGCGCAAGAGCCCGGACCAGCTGCGCGGGCTGCTCGCTGCCTGGCGCTCCGCGGTGAACTTCATCTACGAGAATCCGGAAGAGGCCGCGAAGATGGTCGCCAAGCGCTATGGCGACACGTTGCCGGTCGATGTCGCCACCGCCTCGATGAAGCGAATGGCGGCGATCAAGTACTGGAGCCAGGGCGATTTCGACATGGACGCCCTGAACATCTGGGTCAAGGGCATGGAGCGCATGGGCGAATGGTCCGGCCCGGTCGACTGGTCGAAGGTGCTGGACGACTCCTTCCTCGCCGCAGATCTGCGCAAGTGACGGAGGACCCGGCCATGGACCCGGCCATGACGCAGCAGACCTCGACCGCGGGCGGCGCGCTGGCCGTCGTCATCGGCGGCGGCAACGGCATCGGCGAGGAGACCGCCCGGCTGATGGCGGCGCGCGGCTGGCGGCTGGCGGTCGCCGACCTCGACCCGGATGCCGCGGAGCGGGTTGCCGGCGACCTCGGCGGCGCCGCGCTGGCGCTCGACATCGCCGACGCCGGCGCGGTGGAGCGGGCGGCGGCGGCCATCGAGGCGGCGCACGGCCCGGTCGGCGCGCTGGTGGTCGCCGCCGCCGTCTTCCAGCCGGTGCTGCCGCCGGCCGAGCTGCCGCTTGAGGTGTGGGAGCGCACAATCCACGTCAACCTGACCGGCACCTATTACGCCAACCGCGCCTTCGGCACCCGCATGGCGCGGCAGGGACGGGGCAGCATCGTCAACATCGCGTCGATCGCCGCCATCGGCTCGGTGCCGGTCCATGCCTATGCGTCGAGCAAGGCCGGGGTGGTCAGCCTGACGCTGAACCTCGCCGGGGAATGGGGGCGCGCCGGGGTCCGGGTCAATTGCGTCTCGCCCGGCTCGACGCTGGTGCCGCGGGTGGTCGAGCGGATCCGGTCGGGCCGCTACGCCGCCGATCCGGCCGAATTCACAGCACTCGGCCGGATCGTGCAGCCCCGCGAGGTGGCGGAGAGCATCGAGTTCCTGGCCTCCGACCGGGCGTCGGCGATCACCGGCGTCAACCTGGTGGTGGATGCCGGATGGCACGTCGCCGGCAGCTGGGCGCAGTATGGCGGCGTCCGTCCGGCTCCCGCCCCCCTCCAGGCGGGAGGTGCCGCGTGAACCCGCTGTCGCTCTCCTATTACACGGTGCCGGAGCTGTCGCCG
Source organism: Azospirillum sp. TSH64 (assembly GCF_003116035.1). Lineage (GTDB taxonomy): Bacteria > Pseudomonadota > Alphaproteobacteria > Azospirillales > Azospirillaceae > Azospirillum. The sequence goes on along the minus strand of NZ_LGQW01000015.1, from coordinate 5,063,938 downwards.
CCCGACATGGTGGCGGTGGCGGCGGACCAGGGCTGCGCCCATGTCGGCCTGCGCCTGCTGGGCGGCCAGCCCGACGGCGATCCGATGCCGCTGCTGGCCGACCCCGCCCTCAGGCGCGAGATGAAGCGGCGCATGGCCGACCGCGGCGTCACGGCGCTCGACGCCAACACCGCCCGCGTCCTGCCCCACACCGACCTCGACGCCTTCCGCCCCTTCCTGGAGGCTGCGGCCGAGCTGGGCGCCCGCCATGTTCTGGCGACCGGCGACGACCCCGACGAGGGGCGGCTGGCGGCAAGGCTGGGGCGGCTGTGCGACGATGCCGCCGGCTTCGGCCTGAGCGTGCAGTTCGAGTTCGTGCCCTGGATGAGCGTGCCGAGCGCCGCCGCCGCCGCCCGGCTGATCGGCCGGGTGGGTCGCCCGAACATCGGCATCGCGCTCGACGCGCTGCATTACGACCGCTCCGGCGGCACGCCGGCCGAGGTGGCGGCGATCCCGCCCGGCCTGTTCGCCTACATGCATCTCTGCGACGCCCCGCGCGATTATCGGACCGACCGCGAGTCCCTGCTGCACACCGCGGTGAAGGAGCGGCTGTTCCCCGGCGACGGCGGCATCGACCTGACCGGGCTGCTGCGCGCGCTTCCGCCCGGCCTGCCGCTCGCCCTCGAAATCCCCACCGCCGCCCTGGCGCGGACGATGGACGCGCCGGCCCGCGTGGCACGCGCCGTTGCCGCCACCCGCCGCCTGCTGGCGACGCTCTGACCACCGCCCACCCAGGAGGAACCATTATGGCCGCCAGCCCCGAGACCGGCACCGCCATCCGCGCCTGCGCCCAGGCGGCGATCCGGGCGATCGAGACGCACGGACACGACACCGCCCGCCTGACGGAGGCGCTGCGCGAACCGCTGGCGGCACTCGCCGCCCGGCCCGACCTGTGCACCGCCGGCGTGCCGCGCATCGGCAACCACGTCGCCAATTCCCAGTACCTCTACTATGACGGCGACCTGTCGATCCTGCTGTTCGAGCTGCCCGACGGCCAGCCCATCGCCGTCCACGACCATGGCAACTGGGAGAGCATGGCGATCTACCGGGGGCGGGTGAAGCACACCGTCTATGAGCGGCGCGACGACGGCTCGGTTCCCGGCAAGGCCGACCTGAGCGTGGTCGAGGATCGCGTGCTGGAGCCGGGCGACAGCGTGGTGATCGCCCCGCCCGCCGACATCCACGGCTTCATGGCGCTGGAGCCGGGAAGCTGGGGCATCACCGTGGCGAGCGGAACCTACAAGCCCGAGCGCAGCTATTTCCAGCCCGAGGCCGGAACCGTCGTCAACAGGCGCCCGCGCGGCTGACGGGCCGCCCGCATCCGGAACAAGGAAGACCACAGCGATGGGCGCAGAGCACGCCGCGACGGCGATTCCGTCGATGTTCAAAACCCGCTTTCCCGGGAGGATCGCATGACCAAGACCGCTCTGGTGACCGGAGCCGGCGGCGGACTGGGCGCGGCCATCGCGCGCCGTCTGGCCGGCGAAGGATACCGCGTGGCGCTGCTCGACCTCGATGCCGCCGGGCTGGAGGTCGAGGCCGCGCGCATTCCCGGTGCCCTGGCCTTCACCGCCGATGTGACCGACGAGGCGCAGATCGACGCGGTGGTCGCGGCGATGACAGAGGCGTTCGGCGACGGTCCCGACCTGCTGGTCAACAATGCCGGCATCGTCCGCTTCGGCGACCTGCTGGAGCACAGCGTTGCCGATTTCCGCCGCGTGGTGGACGTGAACCTGACCGGCACCTTCATCGTCACCCGCGCCGTGGCGCGGCGGATGGCGGAGCGCGGGTCGGGGGCCATCGTCAACATCACTTCGCTGAACGCCGTCGCCCCCAGCCCCGACGCCGGGGCCTATCCGGCGACCAAGGCGGCGGTCGCGCTGCTGACCGAACATCTGGCGCTGGCGCTGGCGCCGCGCGGCGTGCGGGTCAACGCCGTCGCCCCCGGCTTCATCGACGCCGGCATGTCGGCGCCGATCTATGCGGATGCGGAGGTGCGCGCGGTGCGCGGCGCCGCCGTTCCCGCCCGGTCGCTCGGCACCGCCGACGATGTCGCCGACGCGGTGCTGTTCCTGGCCTCGGACCGGGCGCGCTACATCCACGGACAGCATCTCATGGTCGATGGCGGCGTGTCCTTCAGCCTGAAGATGCACTTGCCCCGCCGCGCGCCGGCGGTGAAGCCCCTGGCGGGCGACCGATGAGCGGGGCGGTCCGCAACCTGATCCTGACCGGCGGCATCGGCCACCCCTTCGCCGACGCCGCTCCGGCGCTGGAGGAAATCCTGGCCGGTGCGGGGGTCGTCTCGACCGTCACCGACGACATCGAAGCCGGGCTCTCGGCGCTGGACCAGGGCGGTTTCGACCTGCTCACCGTCTATGCGCTGCGCTGGCGGATGCTGGGCAGCGAGAAATACGCCCCCCACCGCGAGCGCTGGGCCTTCTCGCTGTCGCCCGACGGACGGCGGAGGCTGTGGAACTTCGTCACCGGCGGGGGCGGGCTGCTGGGCCTGCACACCGCGCTGATCTGCTTCGACGACTGGCCGGACTGGAAGGATCTGCTGGGCGGCGCCTGGGTGTGTGGCCGCTCCGCCCATCCGCCGCGCGGTCCGGTCACCCTGGTCCCCACCGACCTTCCCCATCCCCTGACCGCCGGCCTGCCGCCCTTCACCGTCACCGACGAGGCCTACGGCGACTTCGATCTGGCCGGCGACGTCCGGCCGCTGGCGCTGGTGGCGCCGGAAGGGGGACGCGCCTGGCCCGCCCTGTGGGCGCGCGACGCCGGGCTGGGGCGGGTGGTGGCCGACACGCTGGGCCATGACCGCGCCTCCCTGGAACACCCGGTCCACCGCCAAATCCTGAGGCGCGCCGCCCTCTGGGCCTGCCGCCGACCGCTTTGAAAACCAACCGACCTGCACGAGGAACCGTCCCGATGACCAGCCTCCATGCGCCCGCCGCCTCCTCCGCCGCTGCTTCCGCCGCTTCGGCCGCGACCATTCCCCTGTTCACGCCGCTCGACGGCATCATCGGGGCGGAGACCGACAGGCTCGACCTGTCCCGGCCGCTCGACGACGCGACGGTCGATGCGGTGCGGACGGCCTTCCGCGACCATCACTTGCTGGTGATCCGCAACCAGTCGCTGGACAAGGAGCGCATGTACCGCTTCGCCGAACTGTTCGGCCCCATCGAGGGCCACATGATCCGGCTGGCCGACGGGTCGAAATGGGATGCGGTCCACACCATCACCAACCTGGACGCCGCCGGCAACCCGGTGGCCAAGCCATTCATCAGTTCCAACTATTTCTGGCACACCGACAAGTCCTTCCTGCGCGAGCCGTCGCTGCTGACGATGCTGCAGGCGGTGGAACTGCCGCCGGACGGCGGCGACACCCAGTTCGCCGACATGACCGCCGCTTACGACGCGCTGCCGGAGGCGACGCGTCGGCGGATCGGCGGGCTGAAGACGGTGCAGAGCCTGGAGTTCATGCGCCGCTACACCGGCAGCGCCCCGCCGACCGAAGACGACATCGCCGCCGCCCCGCCCATCGCCCATCCGCTGGTCCGCACCCATCCCGAAACCGGGCGCAAGAGCCTCTACATCGGCATGTACAGCTCCCACATCGAAGGCATGCCGGAGGAGGAGGGGCGAACCCTGCTGGAGGAGCTGCTGGAGCATGCGACGCAGGACCGCTTCGTCCACACCCACCGCTGGCGGCACGGCGACCTCGTCTTCTGGGACAACCGCTGCCTGTTGCACCGCGCCACCGCCAATTACGAGATGGGCAAGCACCGCCGCGTGCTGATGCGCGTCGTGGTGAAAGGCTCCGTGCCGGAGTGACGGGTGCGGCATGCCCGGCAGCGGAAACCGGGCATGCCCCGCCTCACGGGATGGTGGCGCCGGGAGCCGTCGTCCGCCCGAGCGCAAGTGCCTCCTCGATCTGGCGGTTCTCCATCGCCGGGGCGATGGCCCGCATGTCCTGCCCGGTCATGCCGAGCCTCGTTCCGATCTGCCGCCACTCGGCGGAAATCGCATTGGCCATGCCGATGGCGATCTTGCGGGCCTCGTCCTCGCTCGTCTGGAAATACGGAGCGGCCTCGATCAGGCGGGCCACGCTGAGTTCGTTGCCGTGAATCTCGGAGATGGCGGTTTTCAGGGTGCCCTCCTCCGGAACCGGGTTCACGTCGAACGCCGGAGAGAGGGTCCACTTGCCTCCGGGCGCGGCGAGGAAACCGTGGTTCCGCAGATGGTCGTCGGTGTTCCGGATCAGGATGCTGAACATCACCCGCCGGAAGAGTTCGCGCATGTCGGTCCGTGGTGCCGCGCAGTGCGTGAGCATCCGCTGGGCAAGATCGACGTAGTTGCCCGGCTCGGCACCGCGCAGCCCCATGAAGGTCTGCGCCGAGATGAAGGGGACACGGGCGTGCGGCTGACCGTCCGCGCGGCCGGCAATGCGGTCGAAACGCCTGATGATCGCGACGGGGAAGCGCTGGCCGGTCGGCAGCAGGTCGGCCGTGGACGCCTTGATGCCGACGCGCCCGGCCAGGCGGAGCGCCAGAACCTCGGCACGGGCGACAGCATACTCATCGTCCATCTTCGCCAGCTTCACGATCCACAGGGCGCCATGTTCATCGCGGGCGTTCACCTTCGGCCGCGCGCCGCCGAGCGATCCGACGGCGGTCTTGAGCAGACCGCCGTGAAGCATCTTCGCCCGGCTCTCCCGGTAGTGGATGGGATCCGCCTCGAATGCCCGGGACTCGGCCACAATCTGCTCGAGGTCGAAAAGGCGCGGGATGGAGATCTCGCCCGTCTCCCTGGGGGGTGCGAGCGGCTTTCCGGCGGGGCCCGGCTTATCGAAGTAGCGAAGCGCCCCGGAGCGGAGTTCGTCGTCGGCCTCCAACAGGTAGTCGAGTTCCGAGTCCACGCGGCCGCCCAGCGCCATCCTGATGATGGCGCGACCCCACGAATCCGGGGAACCATCGGCAATCGGGCCGGGCGTTGTCAGGTTGGCGTTGGCCGCTCTGGCATGGCAGGCTGGCAAGCATGAGCACGACGTCCAATCCCTATCGCGGTTTCCGCTTTCCGGCCGAGATCATCAGCGAAGCGGTGTGGCTGTACCACTGCTTCAGCCTGAGCCTGCGCGAGATCGAGTTGATGCTGGCGGCGCGCGGCATTGAGGTCAGTTACGAGACCATCCGAGAATGGGGCCTCCGTTTCGGGCGCGACTTCGCCAACACCCTCAAGCGGCGCCGGCCCAAGCCGGGCGACAAGTGGTTCCTGGACGAGGTCTTCATCCGCATCTGTGGCAAGCAGCATTACCTGTGGCGCGCCGTCGATCAGAATGGGGTGGTGCTGGACATCCTGGTGCAGAGCCGGCGCAACACCAAGGCGGCCAAGCGCTTCTTTCGCAAGCTACTGAAAGGACTGCGCTATGCGCCGCGGGTCGTGGTCACGGATAAGCTGAAATCTTACGCCGCAGCGAAGAGGGAGATGAAGCTCGGCAGCGAGCATCGGCAAAGCCGATACCTAAATAATCGCTGCGAAGTCTCACACCAGCCGACCCGATGGCACGAGCGGCACATGAAGCGGTTCAAATCAGTCCGACACGCCCAGCGGTTTCTCTCCATCCACAGCCGGATCCACACTCACTTCCAACTGCGCCGCCACCTGATCTCCGCCTCCGAGTACCGCGTCGCCCGTGCTCGCGCCTTCACCGCTTGGCGCGAGGTGACCGGGCTTGCTCAGGCCAGCTGACCAACGACCCTGCAGCGGGGCGGCTCAGCCTCACTGCGTCCTTGGCTGGTCAAGTTGACAACACCTCGGGCCGGGAAGCGCGGAGGCGTTGCCCATGCGCGCGTGGTAGAACGGAGCCACCTGGAGCGGCAGGTCGGGCGCGATGGCGAAGGCCCGCGGGTTGTCCAGCCAAGAGGCGTGATAGGTGAATGCGGACGTTTCGCGGGTGCCCGTGCTCTCGTAAATGAACTCTCCCACGGGAACGGCATTCGTTCCGAGCCGGACGTCGATTCTCCGTGTCGTCATCTCACCAACCCTCCACCTCATCGGTGGAGACGATGGGGCCGGTCGTGGCGTCATCGGGCTTCGACACGTTTTTCTTCGCCCGAGGCTTCGAGACGCGGGTCGGTACGTCCTGGCGGAGCATCATCAAGGCAACGTCGTCTTTCGTCTGGTCGAGCAGGTCCGTGAGCAGATCCAGTCGGCCGAGCGCGTTGAGCGCCATCGCGAGCGTGTTGAGCGAGACACCGGCATCGCCCTTCTCCAGCCGATGGAGGGTCGCTCGGGACACGCCCATCGCCCGCGCGAAATCCTCGGCCGGAATGCGGCGCGACCGGCGTGCGAGAGAGATGTCCTGGCCGAGCTTCCCGATTGCCCGAGCCACCGCCGGATAGACCGGCGACCCTTTGGTCCTGTGGGTTCCGTCTTGGGCTTTCATCGTCTTACACCTGATACGCGATGCGGAAATCAGCTCTCATGTGCGAGACGTGATGCAGATCGAAGCGAAGTGTCGGGACATGCCGGTTTATGTCTTATAGATAGTACGTTATTTCGGGGAAGTGTAGTGTCTGCGATACATTATCCGGCATCAGGACGACGCCATGAGCTGGGTGCCCGGCCTCGCCTGGAGCCGCTGCACGGTGCCGCTCACGTCTGCGATGCTCCGCGCCGACAGGCGATCTCCCGGCGCGTGACCGTCCATTCCGCCGTCGGGAAACACCCCGGCAGGGCCAGGCTGAGCTTGGCCAGCAGCCTGGAGCGCCAGCGCGCCCTGCGACCTCTAATCGCCTGCTCGAGCATGGCGGGATCGAAGCCGGCCCATTCACCGGCGGGTTGGAGCAGGTTCGAAAAGCAGACGGGGTGGATCTCCTCCCGAAGGATGGCGTCCATCTCGTCCAGGCTGTAGGGCGAGACCGAAAGAACCTGCACCCGCCATGCGCGGGACAGCGAAACGTCCGTGTCCAGATACATCGTCGACAACGCTTCCCAGACCGGGCGGCGCTGTTGCAGGTGTGAGTCCGAAAAGCGGATGGCGCTGCTGTTCATCGGGATGACGGCTGGTGACGGGCGCGAAGTCCGGCAGCCTAACCCATCCGCCCATCCTGTCGAGGCTGTTCGCCATGCGGCTGGAGATCTGTGGCCAGACATGCGGCCAGACCTGCCGGGAGGTCCAGAATGGTCCAAGGCCGTGCCGATGCGACAAGACCAGGCCGGCTGCCGCCGCCGATACTGCCCCCTTCACCCGAAAAATCCGCAGGAAACGCCAGCCATGTCCGCACCGGCCGCATCCGGCACCTCCCCACTGCCCATCCTCCTGCTGCTGCTGTCGGTGACGACGGGACTCGTCGATGCCGTCAGCGTGCTCGGCCTGGGCAAGGTCTTCACCGCCAACATGACCGGCAACATCGTCTTCCTCGGCTTCGCCGTCGTCGGGACGCCGGGCTTCCGGGTTCTGCCGGCGGTGGCGGCGCTGCTGTCCTTCCTGACCGGCGCCCTGATCGCCGGTCGGCTCGGCAGGAGATTCGCCGGCCGGCCGATGCGGCATTGGCTGCTGACCGCCGCCTTGTTTGAAACGGCCCTGTTCTGGATCGCCGCCGCCGTCGCCGCGGGCTTCGATGTCGGGACGCAGGCTCCGGCGGCCGCCCTCTATGCGATCATCGTCCTGACCGGCTTCGCCATGGGATTCCGCAACGCCACGGTCCGGCAGATGAAGGTTCCCGATCTGACGACGACGGTCCTCACCCTGACCCTGACCGGACTGGCCGCCGATTCCGGCCTTGCCGGCGGGGCGAACACCAATGCGCGACGCCGGATGGCCAGCGTGGCGGCGATCTTCCTCGGTGCGGCACTCGGCGCCGTCATGGTCATGCAGAGCGGGCTGGTGCTGCCCCTGGTCGTCGTCGGCGCGCTGGTGCTGGCAGGCACCGCGTTCTGCGCCCTTCACCCGGCCTCGACCGCACCGGTTGCGGCCTGATGCCGGGAACCCCATCCGTCAGAGGTCGGTGAAGCCGTCCTCCTCGCGGTCGCCGGCTCCCAGCTGCACGAACTGGGCGAGCAGCCAGGAGGCGGCCGGGCCGGGCGGTGTGTCGCGCCGCCAGACGCCGGAGAAGCGATAGGTGCCGCCCGGATGGTCGGGCATGGCGAGCCGCACCAGGGTGCCGGCGACCAGATCGGGCTCGACCATCGGCAGCGGCATGTTGCCCCAGCCGATCCCTTCGCGCAGCAGCGCGTGCTTGGCGCCCAGGTCGGCGAGCCGCCATGTGCGCGGACTCATCACCGAGAAATCCTGCCCCTCGGTGGCACGCGACCGGTCGGTGAGGACCAGTTGCACATGGTCGCGGCCGGCGCCGGGGGCGATCTGTGCCATGCGGCCCAGCGGATGGTCGGGGGCGGCGACCGGCACCATCGGCACCGATCCGGCGGTCGTCCGGTCCAGCCCGTCCATGCCGGCCGCTACCGGGCCGGAAATGCCGAGCACCGCCCGGCGGTCGAGCACCAGGGCGGCGACCGCGCCCAGGGTTTCGACATGCAGGCGCAGCGAAACCGTCGGATGGCTGCGCGCGAAGTCCCGCAACACCCGGCCCAGACGGTCGGCCGGCAGCATCACGTCGACGGCGAGATCGACCTCGGCCTCCAGCCCCTCGTGCAGGCCCCGCACCTTTGCGCGCAGGCCGTCCATCGCTTGCGCAATCGTCCGGGCTTCGGCGAGCAATGCCCGCCCGGCGGCGGTCAGCGTCGGCTTGCGCGACCCTTCGCGGTCGAACAGCGCCAGGCCGAGTTGGGCTTCGAGGTTGGCGATGCCGTAGCTGACGACGGAGACCGCCCGGTTCAGCCGCCGTCCCGCCCCGGCGAAGCTGCCGGCATCCACCACGGCGAGGAAGATGCTGAGCTGGTCGAAGCTGGGGGTGCCGACGCTGCTCATCATTCAACTTTCTTGAACATCTTGCGGCGATTTATAGGGGTAAACCTGAAAGGAGACCAGCGCTATTGTCCTCTCAAGCGAAACACGGCGGCCGAGGCGGCAAGGACCCATCGGTCGCACAATCAGGAGACGGACCATGATCGAACTGCGTCCCTTCGAGAGCCTGGGCGGTGAGAACCACGGCTGGCTGGATGCCAAGCACCACTTCTCCTTCGCCAACTACCATGACCGCAAGCGGATGAACTGGGGCAACCTGCGCGTCTGGAACGACGACACCATCGCCCCCCACACCGGCTTCCCGCCGCACCCGCACCGCGACATGGAGATCATCACCTATGTCCGCGAGGGCGCCATCACCCACCAGGACAATCTGGGCAACAAGGGCCGCACCGAGGCGGGCGACGTCCAGGTGATGTCCGCCGGCACCGGCATCGCGCATTCCGAATACAATCTGGAGGACGTCACCACCCGCATCTTCCAGATCTGGATCATGCCGACGCGCAGCGGCGAGAAGCCGGGCTGGGGCAGCAAGCCCTTCCCCAAGGGCGACCGCAGCGGCCATTTCGTCACCCTGGCGTCGGGCTACGCCGATGACGGCGACGCCCTGCCGATCCGCACCGACGCCCGCGTGCTGGGGGCGACGCTGAAGGCCGGCGAGACGGCGACCTACCCGCTCGGCAAGGACCGCCGCGCGTATCTGGTCCCGGCCAGCGGTGCGGTCGAGATCGACGGGGTGCGGGTGAATGCCCGCGACGGTGCGGCCATCGCCGATCTCGACGCCCTGACGGTGACGGCGCTGGAGGACAGCGAGATCGTCATGGTGGATGCGGCCTGACGAGACCGATTTCGTGCCGGGGCCTTGCCGCCCCGGCGCGGTGTCCTCCGCAAAGACTGGAGTTCGGACCATGAAGGCCGGCCGGCTGGAAGCGTTCACCGATGGGGTCGTGGCGATCGCCATCACCATCATGGTGCTGGAGTTGAAGGTGCCGGAGGATGGCAGCCTCGCCGCCCTGGCGGAGCGCGTCCCCATCCTGCTGGCCTATGTGCTGTCCTTCATCAATGTCGGGCTCTACTGGAACAACCACCACCATCTGCTGCAGGCGACCACGCGCATCGACGGGCGGGTGCTGTGGGCCAACCTGTTCCTGCTGTTCTGGCTGTCGCTGGTCCCCTTCGTCATCCGCTGGCTCGATGCCAGCGACTTCTCGCCGGTGGCGACGGCATCCTACGGCGTCGTGCTCGGCATGGCGGCCATCGGCTACAGCCTGACCGAACGTGCGATCATCGCCTGCGGCGGACGCGAGTCGGTGGTGGCACGGGCGGTCGGGGCCGACCTGAAGGGCAAGATCAGCCTGGGGCTGTATGCACTGGCCATCCCGCTGGCCTTCGTCCTGCAGTGGTTGTCCATCGCCCTCTATATCCTGGTGATCCTGCTGTGGCTGGTGCCGGACCGGCGGATCGAACGCATCGTGGAGGAGTGAGGGAAAACCGGCGTCGATACTGATCTACACCGATAGGGTGCGGACCGATGCTGGCTGGCTCCCCCGCCCCTGTGCTACAGCATGGTGAAACCGATGGGGACGCCGGCAGCATGCCAACGATGACGGACTGGACGATTCGACACGCGGTGACGCGGGTCCACGGGTGCGACCTCGCAGTGATCTGGCGGGGGCCGGAGATCTGGGCATGGGTCGTCACCGTCGCCGGCGAGCAGGTCCGCTCCGGAACCGCGCGCACCATGGCCGGCGCCCAGGATGCCGCACTGCGTGCCGCGAAAGCCCATGCGGATGACGGCGGCCGCGTCCAGCTCCCGCTGTTCTGACGGCGTCGGGCTCGCCGCCCTCGACGGCCGGTCACCCTTACCGCTCGACCCTCGGGCTTGTCGATCGCTATAGTCGGTCGGCGAACAGAGCCCAGGATCGTGAATGCAAGCCCGGCAGTTGGAAGTCTTCTGCATGCTGATGCGCTGTGGAACGGTGACCGGGGCGGCGGGGATGCTGAACATTTCCCAGCCGGCCCTGAGCCAGATCCTGCTGCATGCCGAGGACCAGCTGGGGTTCAAGCTGTTCGACCGGGTGCGCGGGCGTCTGGTGCCGACCCAGGAGGCCAACGAGCTTTATCCGGAGGCCGAGCGGATCTTCTCGGAACTGGGGGCGTTGCGCCGGCGAACGCTCGACATGCGTCACGGCCGCACCGGTCTGGTCCGTCTCGCCGCCTCCGCTCCGCCTTCCATGTCCATCGTTCCCAAGGCTCTGACGGCATTCCGCGAGGCGCACCCGGACATCGTCGTGCGGTCCCTGGTCGCGCCGATCGGCAACATCCGCGACATGCTGCGCAGCGGCGACGTTCTGCTGGGGGTGGCGATGAACGCCATGCCCCATCCCGACCTCGATGTCGAAACGGTCGGACACGCCGAACTGGTCTGCCTGATGCCCGAGGGGCACCGGCTGGCCGGACAGGCCGAGCTGGGCTTCGCCGATCTGGCGGAGGAGACGCTGATTTCCTACCGCGTCGACACGCTGCCCGGCCGGCTGCTGGCCGCGGCGCTGGAGGCCGAGGGCGGCGTCTATGCCCCGGCGGTGGAGATCGACCTGTCGATCACCGCGCTGCCCTTCGTCCGCGAAGGCATCGGCGTGGCGGTGGTGGACGGGCTTCTGCCATGGAGCCAGTTTTCCGGCATCGTGCAGCGGCCCTTCCGCCCGAGCATCCAGGTGCCCATCGCCATCCTGACCAGCAAGGAGCGCCCGCTGTCCGGCAGCCATGCCCTGATGCGCGACTGCATTCGCAAGGCCGCCCGCGCCCTGGAGCCTGGAAGCTCTTGAAACTCCTGGCCGGGCGGCTCTTGAATTTTCTGGCCCTGCCGCCGGTCAGAAGTCGGCGACCTTGCCGGCGGAAAAGCCGGCGAAGCGGTCGGGGTGATAGGGCTTGGGATCGACAATCGGCGCCTGATCGGTGATGAGGTCGGCGATCAGGTGCCCGGCGCCGGGGCCGATGCCGAAGCCATGGCCGCTGAAGCCGGCGGCCAGGATCAGGCCGGGCAGGCTGCCGACCTCGCCGATGGCCGGAACGCCGTCGGGCGTGCTGTCGATGTAGCCGGCCCAGGCGGCGGTGACCGGCGCGCCCTTCAGGCCGGGCAGCAGCGCGGTTGCCCGCTCGTGGGTGAGGCGGATTGTGCCGCGGTCCGGGGCTGGGTCGAGCACCCGCACCCGCTCCATCGGCGTCGGGCGGTCGAGCCGCCAGCGCCGCAGCGTTTCGTGGCCGGCGCGCATCCCCTCCGTCCCGCCGGGCATCAGGCTGCGCCAGCGCCGGGCGAACATCGGCATGAATTGCGGCGCGAAGCGGATTTGCTGGAGCGTCGGGTCGACGCGTCCGCGTCCGCTGATGGCCAGCGTGTGCCCGCCGTCGCCACGCCGGGTGATCGACACGGCGGCGGTGTGCAGGGCATCGGGCAGGCCGGAGGGGCTGGGGCCGACCGACAGGATCGACGAGCGGATCGAGGCCAGCGGGAACCGCACGCCCATCTGATGGCAGAAGGAGGACGCCCAGGCTCCGCCCGCCAGAACCGCCAGCGTCGTGCGGATCGTTCCCTTCTCGGTCACGACGCCGCAGACCCGTCCGCCGGCGGTTTCCAGCCCGCGCGCGGCGCAGCCCTGGTGCACCGTGCCGCCCAGCGCCATGATCGCCCTTGCCACCGCCGGTGCCGCGCGGGCCGGATCGGCGATGCCGTCCGACGGCGAGAAGACGCCGCCCTTCCAGGGCTTCCCGGTCGCCCGGCCGCGCTCGGCGGCCTCGGCGGCGGACAGCATGTGGGTGGTGACGCCGACCGTCCGGGCGAAATCGCGCCAGCGCGCCCAGCCCGCCAGTTCCCCGTCGTCGTTGCTGAGATAGAGCAGGCCGCAGCGGGAAAAGCCGGTGTCCTCGCCGCTTTCCGCGGCGAAACGCTCCCACAAATCCAGGCTTTTGGTCGCCATCGGCAGTTCGCGCGCGTCGCGGTTCTGCTGCCGGCACCAGCCCCAGTTGCGGCTGGACTGCTCCGCCCCGACCTGTCCCTTTTCCACCAGCGCCACCGACAGCCCGCGCCGGGCCAGGAAATAGGCCGCCCAGACACCGACGATGCCGCCGCCGATCACGACGGCATCCGCCCGTTCGGGCAGGCTCGGGGAGGACGGAATGGTTTGCAAGGGGGCGGGCATGGCGCGGGTCTCCGATTTCGGCGTGACACCATCTAGCCATGGCGCGCGGATCGGCGGGCGCTGCATTGGGCGACTGAACGGCATTATCTTCTGCCGATGACGGAAAGCGCGGCGCTTTGTTCCGCCGAAAGAAAGCCACTCGGCCGTCGACAGGCGGGCTGTGCATGTTAAGCTTCCCCGGCATGCCCGGCAGAATTATCTGCTGCCGTATTCCGCTCTCCCGCCCTCGAACCGGATGGGTTCCCCATGAAGCTGGACCGCATCGACATCAAGATTCTGCATCAGCTCCAGAAGAACGGCCGGATCACCAACGTCGAGTTGGCCGAACTGGTCAATCTGTCGCCCAGCCCCTGCCTGATGCGGGTGAAGAAGCTCCAGGCGGAAGGCTATATCGAAGGCTACACGGCGCAGATCAACGTCAGCAAACTGGGCCAGACCCTGACCGTCTTCACCGAGGTGACGCTGAAGAACCACCGGCAGGTCGATTTCGCCCGCTTCCTGGCCGCCGCCAAGAAGATCGAACAGCTGCTGGAATGCCATCTGGTGTCCGGCGGCTACGACTACATGCTGAAGTTCGTCACCTCCGGCATCGGCGAATATCAGGAGATCATGGAAAAGCTGACCGACATGGACATCGGTATCGACAAATACTTCAGCTATGTCGTGCTGAAATCGCCGATCGTGCGCGCCCACATGCCGCTGACGACGCTGTTTCAGGTGTGACCCTCCGCGTTGCTCCGCACGGCGCCGGGCTCGATCCCGGCGATCTGCGCGATCCGCTCGGCAAGAAAATCGACCAGCAGCCGGACGCGCGCGATGCCCGCACGTTCCGGCACGATCAGCATGCTGAGCGGCACCGGGGGCGGCGCATAATCCGGCAGCACCCGCACAAGCCGTCCGGCCGCGAGAAGATCCTCGACCAGCCAAAGATGGGTGGGAGCGATGCCGCGGCCGGCCGCGAGCGCCTCGCGCACGGCGAGCCCATGATCCATCTGCAGCCGTCCGCCGAAGGGCAGTGCGTGGCGCTCCCCCCGCCCTTCGAGAACGAGCAGGTCGCTTCCGGCGATGTTCGACATCCGGATGCCTTCATGCTTGCCCAGGTCCCGCGGATGCGTCGGCACCCCGCTCCCCGCGAGATACTGGGGCGCCGCCGCCAGCAGGCGCCTCGATTGGCCCAACGGCTTCAGCTTCAATGAGCTGTCGGTGAGCGGTCCGAGACGAAGCGCGATGTCGACGCCGTCGCGGACGAGATCGATGCGCTCGTCGCTGAGGCTGAGGTCGATTGCGATGTCCGGGTACAGATCCTGGAACGCGAAGATCAGGCGGCCGACATGCAGGACACCGAGTGCTGCCGTACAGGAGATGCGGATCGTGCCGGCCGGCGCGCCGCGGGTGCTGCGCGCCTCCTCGCTCGCCAGTTCCACCAGCCGCAGGATCTGCACGCATTGTGCGTGGAACCGGCTGCCCTCGTCCGTCACCGTCACCCGCCGCGTCGTCCGGCTCAGCAGCGGCACGCCGACGGCGGTCTCCAGTTCCCGCAGATGGCGCGTCACCGTCGATTGCCCGATACCCAGTTCGCGGGCGACCGCTGACAGGCTTCCCCGTTCGGCCACGCGGACGAAGGTGCGCATGCGTTCGAGCGTGACGTCCAATTTATCCGTTTTCCGGCATAATCATATCCATTCCCACCATATACCGGATCGCCGCTCCGCATGATACCTGCTCACCGGTTGCATCACCCAGCCGGAGCCGGCCATGAAAATCCTCATCGTCTTCGCCCACCCCGAACCGCGTTCGCTCAGTGCGTCGCTGCGCGACGTCGCCATCCAGGACCTGGAAGCACAGGGCCATGAGGTGCGGGTGTCCGACCTCTACGGCATGGGTTGGAAATCGGAGATCGACCGGGACGACTTCCCGACGCTTCCCTCCGAGGACCGGCTGAAGGTGCCCGGCTCGTCCCGCGGCGCCTTCGATGCCGCGGCGCTGACCGCGGATGTCAGGGCCGAGATCGACAAGCTGCTCTGGGCGGACACGCTGATCCTTCAGTTTCCGCTCTGGTGGTTCTCGATGCCGGCGATCCTCAAGGGCTGGGTCGACCGGGTCTATGCCAACGGCTTCGCCTATGGTGTCGGTGAGCACAGCGACCGGCGCTGGGGCGACCGCTACGGCGAAGGGGCCCTGGCCGGCAAGCGCGCCATGCTGATCGTAACCGCAGGCGGTTGGGAGGACCATTATTCGCCGCGTGGGATCAACGGGCCGATGGACGACCTGCTGTTCCCGATCAACCACGGCATCCTCCACTATCCGGGCTACGAGGTGCTTCCGCCGTTCTTGGTCTACCGTGCGGACCGCCTGGACGAGGCCGGCTTCGAGGCGGTCGCGGAGCGGCTGCGCGGGCGGATGCGGACGCTCGCGACAACGCCGCCACTCCCCTTCCGGCGTCAGAACGGCGGCGATTATCTGATCCCGGCCATGCAGCTCCGTCCCGGTCTCGAGGAGCCGGGCGCTGCCGGCTTTGCGCTCCACCTCAAGCACGGCGTTGCGGACAAGACCGAATGAGGCAGGGGCGCGAGGCTCCCACGGTCGGCGCAGGAATCGCGATACCCCGAATTTCTCGGCCCTACCTCCACGAGGGTGTGGTTTGTCCGGCACGCCCGCAACTACGCTGGAGACGCACCGATGCACGGTTCAGACCCCGAAATGAAACGGAGATGAGCCATGGAGCGGTTGCGACGATCCTGAATTGCCGAAGCCTGATGCCAGCGTCCACCTGCGGCCGTTGGCGCCGTGCTCCAGTCGACGACCCAAGAAAGCGGGCCCAGAACCCGTGCGACGACCAAAAGAGCGATGCAATGGGAGGAATCATGAAGACCGGTCTGAACACCGCGCTTTTCCTGGCGGTTGCATGCCTGACGATGCCCGCCGGAGCCCAGGACTACCCGCAGCCGCCCGGCAACCTCGAGAAGTTGCAGCAATTCAAGACCACCGGCGACGTGACCGAAATTCCGGTCATCCCGCAATCCGGTCCGAAGGCGGCGGCGATCAGCAAGACCCTGTCGCGGATCAAGCTGCCGCAGGGCTTCAAGATCGCGCTCTATGCCATCGTGCCCGACGCCCGTCACATGGCCGTCGGGCCGCAGGGCGTGGCTGTCTTCGTCGGGACGCGCAAGACCAAGGTCTACGCGGTCACCGACCGGGACAAGGACCGCGTCGCCGACGAAGTGAAGGTCTTCGCGCCGACGATCAATTTCTCGGTGCCGAACGGGGTCTGCTTCTCGAAGGACGGATTCCTGTTCGTCGTGGAGCAGAACCGGGTGCTCACCTTCCCCGCCGCCGAGTTCTTCTATGAGGGCGCCGACGTCGCCGCCTTCCAGGTGGTCAAGGGTGGCGAACTCATTCCGAAGGAGGAGGAAAGCTACAACCACACCGCCCGCGTGTGCCGGGTGGGCCCGGACGACAAGCTCTACATCGCGCTCGGGCAGCCCTTCAACGTGCCGGCGGCCGACAAGCTCGACCTCTACAGGAAATGGGGGATCGGCGGCATCGTCCGCATGGACCGCGACGGAAAGAACCGCGAAGTCTATGCCTGGGGGGTGCGCAATTCCGTCGGCATCGACTTCAACCCCAAGGACAAGGCGCTCTGGTTCACGGACAACCAAGTGGACGGCATGGGCGACGATGTCCCGCCGGGCGAGTTGAACCGGGCGGAAAAGCCGGGCCTGAATTTCGGCTTCCCTTATTATGGGGGCGGCAAGGTCCGCACCGTCGAATACAAGGACCAGCAGGCGCCGGCAGACGCGGTGTCGCCGCAGGTCGAATACGACGCGCATGCGGCCGATCTCGGCATGACCTTCTACAGCGGCAGCCAGTTCCCGGCGAAGTACCGCGGCGGCATCTTCGCCGCCGAGCACGGGTCGTGGAACCGCACCAAGCCCATCGGGGCGCGGATCATGTTCACCTCGCTCAAGCCGGACGGCACCGCGGACAAGACCGAGGTCTTCGCCGAAGGCTGGCTCACCTCGGACGGCGAATATCTGGGACGGCCGGTCGATGTGGCGGTGCTGGCCGACGGCTCGCTGCTGGTGTCGGACGATTTCGCAGGCGCCGTCTACCGGATCTCCTATGGGCAATGACGGGCAGTCGCCGGGAGGATGAGGATGCGATACCGGTGGAGCGTGCCGATCCTGCTGGGACTGGCCGTCTATGCGGCCGGCGCCCACGCCGGAGATCCCGCGGCGGGAAGAAAGAAGGCCATCCAGTGCCAGACCTGCCACGGGCTGGACGGGCTTTCCAAAATTCCGGAAGCGCCCAACCTTGCCGGGCAACCGGAAATCTACCTCCGGAAGGCGCTCACCGACTACAAGACGGGGGCCCGCAGGAACGAGATGATGTCGGTGGTCGCCCCGTCGCTGAGCGAGGCGGACATCGACGATCTCGCCTCCTATTTCGGTTCCATCCGGATCGAGGTGACGCCGCCATAGCGCAGCAGGACCGGTGTGGGGGCCGGCGGAGCCCTTTCGAGATCAGGGGGACCGGTCGATGACGCCGCTCAGGTGAATGGCGAGTTCAACCGAGAAGCGGCGATCCGGGCTTTCGACATCGATGCCGAACAGCTCCTCGATGCGTGTCAGCCGATAGCGCAGGGTGGTGACGTGCACGCCGAGCTGGTCGGAGCAGGCCTTGGTGCGGCACCCCGTCTTCAGATAGGCGGACAGCGTCTCCAGATAGGGCGTCCCGTGCTGACGGTCGTACTCGATGAGGGCGCCAATGCTGTCGGCGACATAGCCGCGCACCTCGTGGGTGTTGGCGGCAGCCAGCAGCATCGGCAGCGGGCCGAACTGCCGGGCATCGAGGACGCCGGGGCGGCCGAACTCCTCGGCGATCCTGATCATCCGCCAGGAGCGCTCCCACGCCTCCGCATAGTCCGGCGGGGCCATGCAGCGGCTCGTCAGCAGGACGAACGGCTCGGCATGCAGGATGTCGGCGACGGACCGCGCGATCTGCGCCATCAGCCGCTTGACCGGTCCATGGCTCCGCTCGTCGACGGCGGGAACGAGGCAGACCAGCCCGGCCGGAACGGTGACGAGCGTGCCGGCGATTCCGTGCAGCGACAGCAGCCGCTGGACCGGGAGCTGGAGGTCGGCCGCGGCACTCACCGCCCGCGGACTGCGGCCGGGCAGCCCGACCAGGATCATCTGGGCCGGCAGGTCGAGGTTGAGGCCGAGCCGCAGCGCGCGCTGTCCGATGTCCAGCGGATCCCGCCATCGCCGCTCCACCAGTTCCAGGAACAGCTCGGTCACTGTCCGGTTTTCGTACCGGAAGCGGATGACGTTGCGCAGCATCTGGATGCCAAGCGCGTGCTTGATGCCGTCGAGCAGGAGCTGGTCGGCCTGGCCGTAAGGCTGCGGTCCCGGAAAGATCATCAGCACGCCGACCACCTCGCCGTCGGCGGTCAGCGGGTCGATGCGCGGCGTCGTCCGGATGCGTTTGCCCTTGACCTCCCAGAACAGCGTCGCTCCGGTGGCGGCGAGCCCGGTGGCGGCGGGATGATCGATGGCATCGCGCGCCGCCTTCATGATCGAGGGGCCGAGGTCGGCCGCGACCGCCGCCTGCCAGTCGGCGTCGCCGATGTCGCTGCCGCAGGGCGCCCGGTCGGCGGTGACGAGGTTGGCGGTGAAGTCGACGATGACGATGGAGTAGGGCAGCAGGTCGCGGATGCGGGGCAGCAGGGTGGCCATTGCCCCGTCCTCCAGCGCCTGGCGCAGCAGTGAGGTGTTCACTTCCAGCGCCCGTTGCAGGCGTTCGGCGGCCAGGGTCTCGGCCCGCAGCCGGTGCTGGCGCTCCACCGCGATCTCGCCGAGCTGGACGATCATGCCGATGAAGGCCAGATCCTCCTCGCTCACCTCGATGATGCCGCGGGACACGACGCTCAGCACCAGCGGCCGGCCGCTGTCGTCGGTGCAGTTCATCGGCATGACCAGCACGCTGTGGTAGTCGCGCTCGAAGGCCTCGCGGCGATAGCCGGGGAACTCCTCCGACACCCGGGCGTCGGGGATGAAGATCGGCTCGTTCCGCCGCAGGGCGACCAGGGACGGGCTGGTCGCCAGCTCCCAGCGGTCGGGCAGCGGGCGCTGGATCAGCGTCGGGTCGTGGCGGACGACGACCAGGGCGTAGCCATGCTCGACATCGACCGCCATGATCGACCCCATCGACCAGTTGGCATGGCGGCAGGCGGCCAGAACCAGGCGCTGGAGCACCGTCGCCAGATCCCCGCCCGAATTGATCAGGCTCGCCACCACGCGCAGCGACTGGATGCGCGACGTCTCGACCATGTTCCTCCGGCGAAGGGAAGGGCTGAAGGCCCAGTTTCGACCGACTCTAACCCGATGACGGCACTCGGAAAAAGCGGAACGTCAGCGCCCTTCCGGCGGCTTGGCATCCGTTGGCCCGATGCTGGAGGGGTCAGGGACTGTCCGGGGGCCGGAGATCGCCGCTCCGGTCAGGCTGTCGGGCGGCAGCGGGCGGAAGGCCGGCGGGCCGGGCGCCCGGTCCCGTTCCCGCACGGCGCGGCGGATCAGGACGAAGGCGGCAAGCGCGGTGCAGCCGGCGGCGGCGTAGACGAACAGTCCCGACGGGCCGAGCCTGTCCATCAGCAGGGCGCCCGGCACCGGGCCGACCATCGCTCCGGCGGCCCAGACCACCAGCAGGCCGCTGACCGTGGGGACGATGCGGCCCGGCGGCACCACATCGCAGGCGTGGGCGACGCACAGGGCGTAGATGCACAAAACCTGACTGCCCCACAGCGCGAACCCCGCCCAGACCAGCCAGGCCGGGCTGCCGGCCGGCAGCAGCGCCAGCCCGGCGGACAGGACGGCGCCGGTCGCGGCCACGGCGGCGATCACGACGCGGCGGTCCCGCCGGTCCGACAGCGCGCCGAGCGGCCATTGGGCGAGAAGGCTGCCGCCCTGGAGGGCGACGAGCAGGGCGGCGGCGGCCGGTTCGGACAGGCCGATGCGCAAGCCATACAGCGGGGCGAACGCGATCATCGTGCCGGTCACCACCCCGACCGCGAAGCAGCCGACCAGGGCCGACGGCGCCAGCCTGAACAGCCCGCTGAGGTCGAGCGAGACTGCGGTCGGCAGGGCCGGGCGGACCGGCCGGGTGAGGGCGACCGGCAGGACCGACAGCAGGATCAGCAGGATCAGCAGCCGGAAGGGCTGGTCGCCGCCGGGGTCGAGCAGGAGCGGGCCGGCCATCAGCGCCAGCTTGGTGGTGACCATGTAGACCGCCAGGATCCGCCCGCGGTTGCCGTCCTGCGCTCCGGCGCCGATCCACCCCTCGATCACCGTGAACAGCCCGGCGAAGCCGACGCCGGTCAGCGCGCGCAGCAGGACCCAGCCGACGCTGCCGCCGGCCAGCGGCAGGGCAAGCGCGAGGATCGCCATCAGTGCCGCCAGCCCGGCATAGGCGCGGACGAAGCCGAGCTTGCGGACGACCCTGGGTGCGGCCAGACAGCCGGCGGCGAAGCCGACGCCATAGGCGGACGCCACCATGCCGATGTCGGCGGCCGACAGGCCCTGCGCCTGCATGCGCAGCGGCAGCAGGGCCTGGAGCAGCCCGTTGCCGGCCTGCATCAGGACGGCGGCGGCCATCACCGGCAGAAGCGGCGGCATCATCAATAGCCGCGCCCCCGCTCGACCCGGTTGGCCAGCGGCCGCCCGTCGCGGAAGGCCGCCAGGGTCGCCGCCACCTGCTCCACCGCCTGCGCCGGGTGGGTGGCGGCGGCGCTGTGGGGGGAGACGCGGATGCGTGGATGCCGCCAGAAGGGGTGGCCGGCCGGCAGCGGTTCCTCGCTGAACACGTCCAGGCTGGCGCCGCCCAGCCCGCCGCAGTCGAGGGCGTCGAGCAGGTCCGCCTCGACCAGATGGTCGCCGCGCCCGGCATTGACCAGCACGGCCCCGGCCGGCAGGCGGGCGAACAGGCGCCGGTCCAGGATGCCGCGGGTGTCGGCGGTCAGCGGCAACAGGCAGACCAACTGGTCGCAGCGCGGCAGCATCGCCTCCAGCCCGTCGGGGCCGGCGAAGCACTCCACGCCGTCCAGCCGCTTCGGCGACCGGCTCCAGCCGAGGACGCGGTACCCCAGCGCCCCCAGCACGACGGCGGCGGCACGTCCCAGCTCCCCCAGCCCGAGCAGCCCGATCGTGACCTCGCGGGCCGGCCGGTAGGGCAGCCAGCGCCAGACCCCGGCCGCCTGCGCGGCGTCGAATTCGTCGGAATGGCGATGCCAGCGCAGCACTTGCAGGGCGACGAAGCCGGCCATGTCGTCGCTCAGGCTGTCCGCCACCATGCGGACGAGCGGCACGTCGGGAAGCGACGGGTCGGCCAGCAGCGTCTCGACCCCGGCGCCGAGCGACATCACCAGCCGCAGGTTGGGCAATCGGGCGAAGACGCCGGGCGGCGGCTGCCACACCAGCGCCATGTCGATGTCGTCCGGGTCGCCGACCTCCGGCCAGACCCGCAGCGTCACGTCGGGAAGGCGGCGGTGCAGGGCCTCCCGCCACAGGCCGGCATTGTCGATGCCCGAACAGAACAGCAGCGTCATCGGGCTGCGTTGCAGCGGCATGTCGGTATAGCCTCGATCCATTCGAAAAGCCGGGCGTGGGCGGGAGCGGGCGCGCTGGAGCCTCAACGGGCGCCGGCCTTTTCCGCTTCCATCTCCTCCATGTCGAGGAAGCGGTCGCCGATGCGCGGATGGGCACGGCTGCCGTCCGATGCGCCGATGGCGACCAGCAGCTCGTCGGGGCCGGGGGAGTCGGGAACCTGGAAATTGGAGGTCAGGAAATGCGCCCGCTTGCCGGTCTCCGTCTTGTGGATCATCGGCAGGGCGAGCAGGGCGCCGGGAGCGTTGCGGGTGTTGGTGAAGCTGAGGAAGGTGGTGCCCTGCGCCGCTTCGCGGAACATGTTGCCGAAGCGCAGCGTGTGGATCAGGGCGGAGGCGTGCTCGATCTCGCCATTGACGCCGACCGACGCGGCCTTGCCGTAGGCCTCGATGCGCGCGGCCGGCATCAGGGCGACCAGGCGCCGCGTCATCTCTGCCCCCAGCACCGGGGCCACCCGCAGGATCTCCGGCCGCAGATTCTCGACGAAGCCCTGGCCGGCCCAGGGGTTGCGCAGCACGGCGGCGACGACGACCGAGGTGATCGGCCGTTCGGCCGGCTTGCCGCCCTCGACGATGGTCTCCTCGATGAAGGTGGAGATCTTGCGCAGTCCGATGTCCATCATGTCCTGTCCGATTCTCTGATGTCCGGTCCCGGAGCCGGCCTGACCGGGGGCGGCCGGCGGCTTCGGGGGTGGAAACTGGGGAGCGTTGGATGTCGGCTCAGCTCGCCGCCCTGGCGCTGGCGACCCACTGCTCGAAGGCCGGCTTGTTGGCGGAAAGCCACTCCTGGGCCAGCGCCCGGATATGGCTTTCGCTGGCGCCCTTCTCGCTGATGCTGCGTTCCCACCCGGCCCAGGTCTGCAGCGGGAAGCCGATATTCTCGACCAGCGCCTTGACCGCCGGGTTGGCGGCGATGAAGTCCCGGTTGGCGACGGTGTTCCAGTTCCAGGAGGCCATGGCCATCCGGCAGGGGTCGGCGCCGCCGGCGCAGCCCGACACGCCGCTGACCAGGGCCGTTCCCTTGTTGGGCACCGACGGGGGCAGGGCGTCGAACGGGGTGGGCAGCCAGACCACGTCCTTGCCGGGGACCAGCGTGTTGGTGACCCAGGACGGGCTCCAGGCATAGAAGAAGGCGGGCTCGCCGCGGCGGACGCGGGCGACCGCCTCCACCATCAGCGGTTCGTACTTGCCGCGCACCGAGGTCACCGTGTCCTTCAGGCCGAACTTGTCGAGCTGGAAGTCGACCACGTCGCCGCAGCTCCAGCCGGGATCGCAGTTGACCAGATCCGCCTTGCCGCCCTTGCCGAACAGCGCGGCGATCTTCGGGTCCTTCATCTGCTCCAGCGAGGTGATGTGGTGGGCATCGGCCGTCTTCTTGTCGATCAGGTAGCCGTTGACCCCGCCCTCCTTGATCAGGCCGCCGCCGACGATGGTCGCCTGCTGCTCCACCTTGCGGAAGGCGGGCTCGCGCTGCGGGAAGTTGATGTCGGTGGCGATGTCGAGGTCGCCCTGCGCCGCAGCCTGGAAGAACAGGGTCGTGCTCAGCGTGCTGAGCTTGACCGAATAGCCGAGTTCCTTGAAGGCGGCGGTGACGATCTGGGCGGTGACGTAGTTGGCGCCCAGGCTGTCCGACTGGGCGTAGCGGATGGTCTTGCCCTTGCCGGGCTGGTCGGCGGCCAGGGAGGGCTGGACGCAGGCCGCGGCGAGGAAGGCGGCGACGGAGAGGGATTTGGCGACCGACTTTGTGAAGAAGGGCATGGCGGTTTCCTCAATCGGGGTCGGGACGGGATTCGGGGGGGAGCGGGGCTTGCGGTTCGGGCTTTGCGGTCCGGGGGGATCACTGGTCCGGACTGGAGATCGCCGGCTTGGAGGTGGCCGGACGGCTGGAGCGGACAAGGGCGCGCAGGCTGCGGAGCAGCGGGCGTCCGCCGGGGCCGCCGGGCTGGGCCAGCTTCTGGGTGATGCGGTCGAGCATCATCGCCAGCAGGACGATGGCGATGCCGCCCACCGCGGCGCGGCCGACGTCGAGCCGCCCGAGGCCCTGGAGCACCACCAGCCCAAGCCCTTCCGCGCCGATCATGGCGACGACGACCGACATCACCATCGCGGTCAGCACCGTCTGGTTCAGGCCGCCGAGGATGGTCGGCACGGCCAGCGGAAGCTGGACCTCCCACAGCAGCTGCCGCTTGGTGGCGCCGAAGGCGAGGCCGGCCTCGACCATCTCGGTCTCGACCATGCGGATGCCGAGGTTGGTGAAGCGGATCAGCGGCGGGGCCGCCGCCGTCACCACCGCCACCTCGCCCGGCACGGTGCCGACGCCGAACAGCATCACAACCGGCACCAGATACACGAAGGTCGGGGTCGTCTGCATGATGTCGAGGATCGGGCGGACCACGCCCCACATCCGGTCGCTGCGGGCGCAGCCGATGCCGATGGGGATGCCGACGGCGGCGCAAATGACGATGGCGGTGGTGATCAGCGACAGGGTGGTCATCGCCTCCGACCAGACGCCCAGCGCCGCGATGGCGACCAGGGCGACGGCGCTGAAGCAGGCCACCCCGATGCTGGCCAGCCGCCAGGCCAGCAGTACCGACACCGCCACGATGGCGAGGAAGGGAATCTCCTGGAGCAGGAAGATGTTGAGGTTCAGCACATACTCGACCGGCCATTTGATGGCGAGGAAGAGCGGGCGCAGGTTCAGCGCGATCCATGCGACGCCGTCCTGGATCCAGGCGTCGACCGGGAAGACGTTGAGGTCGTTCGCGTCAAGCATGCAGGCCTCCCGCCGGGTGAGAGGGGGCGGCGGCGATGCCCGCCAGGATGCGGTCGGCGGCGAGGGTGCCGGTCAGCCGGCCCTCCTCGTCGACCACCGCCATCGGCCGTCCGGCCCGGTGGGCGCGGGCGGCGTCGAGAAGGCTGTCGCACTCGCGCACCGTGACGAAGTCCTTGCGCAGGGCGCCCAAGCTGCCAATCCCGCGGCCAGATGTTTCGCGCAGTCCCCGCAACGTCTCGGAGTCGAGCGCGCCGACGACATGGCCGCCGTCGTCGAGCACCAGCCCGCCGCCGTCGCCCGTCTCGGCGAGGCACAGGCCGGCGGCGAGCGGGACGGGCTGCACCGGGGTCATCGCCCAGCGGGCATCGAACAGGCGCGAGCGGTCGACCTCGCGGGTGAAGGCGGCGACATAGTCGCTGCCCGGCTCCAGCACGATGGACTGCGGCGTGCCTTCGCGGACCAGCTCGCCGTCGGCCATGATGGCGATCCGCGTGCCGAGCTTCAGCGCCTCCTGGAAATCGTGGGTGATGAACAGGATGGTCTTCTTCAGCGTGCGCTGGAGGCGCAGCAGCTCGTCCTGCATCTCGGTGCGGATCAGCGGGTCGAGCGCGCTGAATGCCTCGTCCATGATCAGCACGTCGGCATCGGTGGCGAGCGCGCGGGCGAGCCCGACCCGCTGGCGCATGCCGCCGCTCAGCTCGTGGGGGTAGTGGTTGCCCCAGCGCGCCAGCCCGACGATCGACAGCACCTCTTCCGCCCGGCGCCGCCGGGCCTGGGGGGACACCCCTTGGAGCTTCAGGCCGAACTCGGTGTTCTCGGCGACGGTGCGGTTGGGCAGCAGGGCGAAATGCTGGAACACCATGGAGATGCGCTTGCGACGGATGTCGCGCAGCTCCGCCTCTCCGGCGGCGACGATGTCGCGGCCATCCAGCAGGATGCGGCCGGCGCTCGGCTCGTTCAGCCGGTTGATGCAGCGGGCCAGGGTGGATTTGCCCGATCCCGACAGTCCCATCACCATATAGATGGCGCCGCTCGGAACCGACAGTGAAACGTCGTTCAACCCTACAACCATTCCGGTTTTTGCCAGAACATCGGCTTTTTTTGCACCTGCGGCCAACATCCGCAGGGCCGGATCGGGAGATTTGGAGAAAACTTTATAGAGATTCTCTACCCTCAGTCGTTCAGTCACAACCGTCTCCCATCGTTGTGTTCGGTGGGCTTTCCCTGTCTTTAAGATTTTTACTTGTGCCCATTAGGAAGACTTGCGCGTCTTCCTGTCTTCCTGCGAAACAGAGGAAAAGCAGACCTATCGTTCCTAAGAAACGGAGCATGACGCTGCCGGTTCGTCATTTCAGGGGCGAGAAGGCGGTCGGCAGCAGGATGCGGTTTTCCGCCGTCTCGATCAGCGCCGCCAGCTTCGGGATGAAGGTCTGCCAGCGCGGATCCTCGGAAAGCTGCTGGCGGCGGGCGGTGCGGTCCTCGAAATCGGCGTAGCCCCACATGTGGACGACATGGTTGAGCGGGCCGATCTCGCTGACGAAGTAGCCGATCAGGTTGCCGAGGATCGGCTGCTGGATCGCCAGCCCCTCGCTCTGCACCAGCGCCAGATATTCGCGCAGCTTGCCCGAGCGGATGCGGTAGATGCGTTCCTCGACGATCATGGCGTGCCTCCCGTGCCGTCTTCGGCGATCTCCTGGCGGATTTTGCGGGCGATGCGGAAGCACTCCACACCGGCGGGAATGCCGCAATAGACCGCGATCTGGATCAGCGCCGCCTGCAACTCGGCATCGGAGAGGCCGTTGCGGATGGCGCCGCGCAGGTGCAGCTCGAACTCGTGCATGCGGCCCAGCGCCGCGATCATGCCGAGGTTGAGCAGGCTGCGCTGGCGGCGGTCGAGCGCGTCGTCGGCCCAGCACTGCCCCCAGCAATATTCATTGACCATCTGCTGGAAGGGACGGGAGAAGTCGTCGGCCGCCGCCATGGCGCGGTCGACATAGGCGTCGCCCAGCACGTCGCGCCGGACGCGTTCGCCCGCCCGTTGCAGGGGTTCATCCATGGCTTGCGCCCTCCTTCGGTTGCTCGGCGGACGTCAGGAAGCGCCCCATCAGCCCCGCCACCGCGTCCGGCGCCTCGATCAGGATCGAATGGCGCAGGCCCGGCAGGATGTGCAGATCCGAGCCGGGGATGCTGTCGTGCATCGTGCGCGCCATGCGCGGGTTGGAGCCGATGTCCTCCTCCCCGGTCGCGATCAGGGTCGGGCAGCGGATCTGGTCGAGGAAGCCGCCGAAATCGGTTTCCGCCAGGACGCGGTAGGCGGCGGCGTAGCAGTCGGGGTCGTTCCCGGCGTTGCGTTCGCGCAGGCCCCGGATCAGTTCCGGGTTCCGTTCCTGGAAGTCCTCGGTCAGCCAGCGCGACAGCGAGGCGTCGTAGTGCGAGCCCGGCTGCCCGGCCTGCAGGGCCGCCAGGCGGTCGAGCACCCGCCGGCGCTCCTCCGGATTGCGGCCGGCGACGGTGGACAGCAGCACCAGCCGCTTGACGCGCTCCGGATGGGTCAGGGTCAGGCGCTGGGCGATCAGCCCGCCCAGCGAGAATCCCGCCAGGTTGAAGCGGCCGAACCCGACATGGTCGGCCAGCGCCAGCGTCTCGCCGACGAAATCGTCGATCTCGTAGCGGCCCTTGATCCGGGTGGTGCCGCCATGGCCGCGCAGGTCGAAGGTCAGGATGGTGAAGCGGTCGGCGAGCCGCTCCGCCACGCCGCTCCAGGCCTCCAGATAGGAGCCGACGCCGTGGATGCAGACCAGCGGCTCCGGCCCCCGGCCGTCGAGCCGGTAGTTCAGCGTCACCGGCCCGACCGTGAAATGACGGGAGTCGGCCATGGTCAGCGCCCCGCCGCGGCCATGCGAGGCGGCACGGCAGCAAGGCGGCGCTCCTCCTCGAACCGGCGGTCGCGCTCACGCGCGGCGAAGACCGGCAGCACCTCGCGGGTGAACAGGTCGAGCGTCTTGCGCTGGAGTTCGACCGGCAGGTTGAAGGACAGGCCGAGCGAGTACTGGTCGACGCCGGCCGCCTCATAGTCCAGCAGCTTTTCGATCACCTCGTCCGGCGTGCCGAACATCAGGTTCTTCAGGACGTTCTCCGGCTTGTAGTTGTCGCGGCCGGCGACGCTTTCGTAGGACACCGCGGTCGGGAAGCCGTTGGTCACCGTCCCGATGTTCTGGAACAGGTTTTCGAAACTGCGGCCATAGTCGATGCTGTGCCGCACCGCCAGTTCGGCCTCCTCCGGCCGCTCGTAGCAGCAGGTGCGGCGCTGCATCATGAAGCGCGGGCGCGGCACCTCCGGATGGTCGGCCACCGCCTTGCGGAACTTCTCGCCCAGCACGGCGATCTCGGCCGCCGGGGCGGCCAGCGGCGTCGACAGGATGCTGGCGCCGATGCCGACGGCCCAGTCGAAGGTGCCGGGGTCGCGGGCCGCCACCCAGATGCGCGGGTGCGGCACCTGCAACGGCTTGGGCACCGAGGTCGCCAGCGGGAACTTCCAGTAATGGCCGTCATGGGCATAGTCGCCGGCCCACAGCTTCTGCACCGCCGGCACCAGCTCCTTCATGTAGGCGACGCCCTCCTGCTGGGGCATGCCGCCGGCCATGCGGTCGAACTCGTACTGGTAGGCGCCGCGGGCGATGCCGAACTCCAGCCGGCCGCCGGTCAGGTGGTCGCACAGCGCCGCCTCGCCGGCCAGCCGGATCGGGCTCCAGTAGGGGGCGACGATGGTGGCGGTGCCGAGCCGGATGCGCTCGGTGTGCTGGCCGAGCCAGGTCAGGATGGTGAAGGGGTTGGGGGAGATCGTGCACTCGATGGTGTGGTGCTCGGCGGTCCACAGGGTCTCGAAACCGCCCTGGTCGGCCATCTTCACCAGTTCCAGCATGGTGCTGGTCACGTCGCTCATCGGCGTGTCCGGTGAGAAGCGCTCCATGGAAAGCGCGACGGCGAACTTCATGTCCTTGTCCTTTTCTCGGGGGAGGAGAAGCCCGGTCGGGGCGGATCAGCGCAGCCGGATGACGAAGGGGTCCTGCATGGCGCCGGAATAATCGATGACGACGTTCTTCGACCGCGAGAATTCGCGCATCACGTCGAAGCCGCCGCGCCGGCCGTAGCCGCTCTGCTTGAAGCCGCCGTTCGACGACATGTAGGCGGCGGCGCGGTAGGTGTTGATCCAGACCGTGCCGGCGTCGATCCGGGTGGCGAAGCGCATGGCGCGGTCGATGTCGCTGGTCCAGATGCCGGACGCCAGGCCATAGCGGGTGTCGTTCGCCATGGCGATCATCTCGTCCTCCGAGGCGAAGGGAACCACGCCGACGACCGGGCCGAAGATCTCGTCCTGCATGAAGCCCATGTCGTTGCGCGCGTCGGCCAGCACCGTCGGCTCGAAGTACCAGCCCTTCTCCAGCCCGGCCGCCTGGGGCCGCCGTCCGCCGGCGGCCAGCCGGGCGCCGTCGCGCTGGCCCGAGGCGACATAGTTCTCGACCTTGGCGAGCTGCGCCGACAGGGCGAGCGGGCCGATGTCGGTGCTCTCCTCCATCGGGTGGTTGACGGTGATGCGCCCGGTGCGGGCGACCAGCGCCTCGACGAAGCGGTCATAGATGGCGGCCTCGACGAAGCAGCGCGACCCGGCGACGCAGGTCTGCCCGGCTGCGGCGAAGACACCGGCGACCACGCCGTTCACCGCCCGCTCGATGTCCACGTCGCCGAACACCACATGGGGCGACTTGCCGCCCAGCTCCATCTGGCAGGGCACGAGGTTGGCGGCGGCGGTGGCGGCGATGCGGCTGCCGGTCTGGGTGCTGCCGGTGAAGACGATCTTGGCGATGCCGGGATGGCGGGTCAGCGCCTCGCCGGCGGTGGCGCCGCCGCCGGTCACCACGTTGACGACGCCGTCCGGGAAACCGGCCTCGGTGACCAGCTCGGCCAGCGCCAGGGTGGAGGCGGTGGCGTGTTCCGACGGCTTGATCACCACCGTGTTGCCGATGGCGAGGCAGGGCGCCAGCGTGCCGGTCAGCAGCATCAGCGGCGAGTTCCACGGCGTGATCATGCCGACGACGCCCAGCGGTTCGCGCAGGTTGAAGTTCAGCATGTCCAGCTTGTTCACCGGGATGGTGTCGCCCTGGAGCTTGTCGGCCATCCCGGCGAAATAGACGTAGCTGTCGGGGATGGCGCGCATCTGGGCACGCATCTCCTTGATCAGCTTGCCGTTGTCGCGGGTCTCCATCAGCGCCAGTTCCTCGGCGTTGGCGAGGATCAGCTCGGCCAGGCGGCGCACCAGCTTGCCGCGGTCGCTCTGGGTCATCCGCCGCCAGGCCGGATCGGTGAAGGCGGTCCGCGCCGCGGCGACGGCGGCCTCGACATCCTCGGCACCGGCATCGGCCAGCTCGTACCAGGGCTCGGCGGTGGTGGGGTCGTAGCTCGGGATGTAGCGGCCGCTTTTCGGTTCGACGAACCGTCCGCCGATATAGAGGGCGCGGCGGGTGCCTTCGAGCGACCTGCAGGTGGTGTGCATCGCGGTCTCGTATTCTTTGTGAAGGGGCGGCGGGGGGGATCAGCCGTTTTCGGCGAAGGCGCCGGGCCAGGGGGAAGGCCGGCCGTCGACCATCGCCAGCCGTCCGCCGTCGCTTGAGTCGATGTAGATGCCGAAGCGGTCCGCTTGCCGTTCCCGGACATAGCGGCGCAGCATCGCCCGGGTCTCGCGCGTCGCCATCGCCTCGAAGGGCAGGGCGTCGAGCGCGAAGAACCGCAGGCCCGGCGGCAGGGGCATGGTCGCCGCATCGGCGGCGAGGCGGGTGCGATAGACCAGACAGCCGGCATCCTGCCCGGCGACGTCGAAGACCGAATAGAGGAAGCTGTCGTCCGGCCGCAGCGGCAGCGTGCTGCCGTCCGCCAAAGCCAGTGCCCGTTCGGCCTTGCGGCTGCGGCCGCCCGGCAGGCGCCAGCCGCCCGCCCCGTCGGATTGCAGCAGGATGCCGTCGTCCGCTTCGACGAGGTAGCCGACCTGCATGCCGTGCGGCGCGTCGGCACCGGCGTCCGGCGCCTCGTGCACCGTCGCGTAGCGGCCCCGGCAGAAGCCGAGCGGAGCTGTCCGGTTTGCCGTCCCCCCGGCGGTCCCGCCTGGGCCGAACGCCTGCACGCGGCCGATCAGAACCAGATGGTCGCCGGCCATCACGCGGTCGTGCACCGTGCAATCGAACCAGGTGAGGCAATCGGTCAGGACCGGGGCGCCGGTGTGTTTCGGGCCGAAGCCGGTCGACTGGAATTTATCGGGCGAGCGGGAGGCGAAAAGGCCGGAGACATCGGCCTGCCCCGCATGCAGCAGATTCACGGCGAAGGACGACGTATTGCAAAAGATCGGAAAGCTGAAGGAACGGTTTCCGATGCAGACAAGGACCAGCGGCGGATCGAGCGAAACGGATGTGAAGGAATTCGCCGTTATCCCGCGGGGATTTCCGTCTTCGTCGAGCACGGTGACGACCGTAACTCCGGTCGGGAACATGCCGAAGGCGTTGCGAAGGTCCCTTTGATTGATGGGCGGTGGTTCATTCGACGAGAATGTCACGTCTGCCTCCCTTCCATTACGAAGACGAGGCTACCCTGTGCGGATACCGCCATCTTCCTCCTCTACAGAGGAATGTGCGACATTTTGTCCCATCGATTCCAAGGAATGGGTCCTCCCGCGGCAGCGCCGTCGCTGGCGGACAGGGGCTATGGGCAGAGGGAAATACAGCGGGGGCGAGGCAGATTTCCTGCCCCGCCCCCGCTCAGGCAAACGTCCGGCTTCAATCCACGCGCAGCCCGGGACCGGTCAGTTGGACGCGGCGCAGAGCTTCTCGCGGGAGGTCTGCTTCGCGGCCTCGGCGGAGAAGCCGTAGGGCTCGATGATCTTGGCGAACTCGCCGGACGCCTTCATCTCGGCCAGTACCTTGTCGAAGGCATCGCGCAGCGCGGTGTCCTGCTTGCGGAAGGCGGCGCCATCGCAATAGACCGGGGCGCCCTTGACCGGGGCGACCACCTCGATGTTCGGGTCGTTGGCCTTGCCGACCAGATCGTGGATCGACAGGACCGGCAGCGAATAGACATCGATGCGGCCGTCCTGCAACATCTTCATGCCGCTCTGCGGGTCCGGCACCACGATCACGCGGTCGCGCGGCACGCCGGCCTGCAACGCCAGCTTCTCTTCGGTGCCGCCGCCGGGAGCGCCGATCTTTGCGTTCGGGTTCTTGGCGATGTCCTCGTAGGAGGTCAGCTTCAGCGGGTTGCCCTTCTTCAAGGCGAAGGATTCGGCGTCGCAGAGGATCGGCTCGGAATAGGCGACGGCCTTGCAGCGCTCCGGCTTCATGAACAGGCCGGCGGTGACGGCGTCGAAGCGGCGGGCCTGCAAGCCTGGAATCATCGCGCCATATTCGGAAATCGAGGCGACGACGTCGTTGACCCCCAGCTTCTTCATCACCGCGCGGGCAACGTCGGGGGCGGCGCCCGACACGGTGCCGTCCGGCTTGACGGCGGTGTAGGGCGGTTCGTTGGCGATGCCGATGCGGACGAAGCCCTGTTCGCGCAGCGTCTCCAGCGTGTCGGCGGCAAAGGCCGGTGCCGAGAGCGTCAGGAGCGCCGCAGCGGCCATGCCGAACCGGTGAGCCATTACAGAGTGTTTCATGTCGGCCGTCCCTCTTTCGTGATTTGGTGCGTGCCCGGCCGGCGGTCCCATCGGGGCGCCGGTCCCTGTTCGGTCGGTGTCGATACCCGTTCTTCAAAATGCCCGCCTTCTGCCGAGGCGGGTTTCAACTGGCGCCGGTCAGCTCTCGACCGTTCCGACCACCGCGATGCAGTCGCCGGCCTTGACCAGGCCGGGGAAATGCCGGGCCGCCAGGATGCCGTCCAGCGCCGCCCGGTATTCGGCCGGCGCCAGCCCCGTGCGGCCGATGGGGTGGATGCGGGCGAGCAGGTCGCCTTTCCGCACCGGCTGGCCCAGATCGACGCAGGCCTCGATCAGGCCGCTGTCCTCTGCGAAGCGGAAACAGTCGGCAGACGGCATGTCGAGCCAGCGGCTGGCTTCCGCCGGCTGGCCGCCGACCGACTGGCTGCCACCTGCCTGCCCATCCGTCAGGATCCCGGCGTGGCGCAGGACGTTGCGGACGCCGCGCTTGGCGATGGCGATGGTCTCCGCCCGGCCGGTTCCGCCGCCGCCGAGTTCGGTGGTGACGAAGGTCTTGCCCAGCTCCTCCGCCGCCGTGTCGTACATGCCGACCGCGTCGATCTCCAGCATGCGCATGGAGAAGGGCGCGGCGAAGGCGGCCACGGCGGCGAAGCAGCGCGCCTCCTGGTCCTTGTCGGGCAGGATGTGGGCGGCGGCGAAGGGCACGAAGTCCAGCGTCCGGCCGCCGGAATGGATGTCCATCACCAGATCGGCCAGCGGCAGGAGTTCGCGGGTGAAGTAATCGGCGATCTTCTGCGTCACCGTGCCGTCGGGGCGGCCGGGAAAGCTGCGGTTCAAGTTGCCCTTGTCGATGGGCGAGGTTCGGGTTCCCGCCTGGAAGGCCGGGTAGTTCATCGCCGGAACGATGATGACGCGGCCGGCGACCCGGTCGGCCGTCAGGGTCTGGGCGAGGTCGAACAGGGCGACGGCGCCCTCATACTCGTCGCCATGGTTGGCGCCGGTCAAGAGGGCGGTCGGCCCGCTGCCGTTGCGCACCACGGTGAGCGGGATCATCACCGACCCCCAGGCCGAATCGTCGCGGCTGTAGGGCAGGCGCAGGAAGCCATGCTGCACCCCGTCACGGTCGAAATCAACCGTCGGGGTTATGGGTGAGGGGGCAAGTGCGGCGGGCGCCATGGTCAGGACTTCACAAACAGCTTGCGCGGCACATTGGCCAGGCATTCGACGCCGGTGTCGGTGATGGCGATGCTCTCGGTGATCTCCAGCCCCATGTCCTCCAGCCAAAGGCCGGTCATGAAGTGGAAGGTCATTCCGGGCTGGAGTTCGGTGCGGTCGCCGGGCCGCAGGCTCATGGTGCGCTCGCCCCAGTCCGGCGGATAGCTGAGGCCGATGGGGTAGCCGGTGCGGTTGTCCTTGGTGATGCCGTAGCGCTTCAGCACGGCGAAGAAGGCGTTGGCGATGTCCTCGCAGCTGTTGCCCGGCTTGGCGGCGGCGAGCCCGGCCTCCATTCCCTCCAGCGTCGCCTTCTCGGCATCGAGGAAGGCTTGCGTCGGCGTGCCGAGGAAGACGGTGCGCGACAGCGGGCAGTGATAGCGTTTGTAGCAGCCGGCGATCTCGAAGAAGGTGCCCTCGCCCAGCTTCATCGGCCGGTCGTCCCAGGTCAGGTGCGGGGCCGAGGCGTCGGCCCCCGACGGCAGAAGCGGGACGATGGCCGGATAGTCGCCGCCGAAGCCGTCCGCCCCCCCGATGCCCCGAATGCCGGCGTCGTAGATCTCGGCCACGAGGTCGCATTTGCGCATGCCGGGCTCGACGCGCTCGACGATGCGGGCGTGCATCGCCTCGACGATGCGGGCGGCCTTGCGCATGTAGTCGAGTTCCTGCGGGCTCTTCACCGCACGCTGCCAATTGACCAGCGCCGTCGCGTTTTGGAAGCGGGCATTGGGCAGGTGGGTGGTCAGCGATTGGTAGGCGGCGGCGGTGAACCAGTAATTGTCCATCTCGACGCCGATGGTGAGCCCGCCCCAGCCGCGGTCCGCCAGGATCGTCGACAGCAAATCCATCGGATGGCGTTCGGTCGATTGCACGTAATGGTCGGGATAGCCGATGATGCTGTCATGGGCCAGATAGGCGGTGCGCCTGGCGCCGTTGGCGTCCTGGCCGCGTCCGTACCAGATCGGCTCGCCGTGCGGCGGCACGATCACGCACTGGTGGACGTAGAAGGACCAGCCATCATAGCCGGTCAGCCAGGCCATGTTCGACGGATCGGTGACGATCAGCAGCTCGATGCCGGCCTTGTCCATGGCGGCACGGGTCTTGTCGAGCCGGGCGGCATATTCGGCCCGGCTGAAGTTCAGCGTCGGTTCCAGCATGTCGGGGGTCTCTCTCGTAAGAGGAGGGGCATGGGAAATGAAGGATCAGGCGTCGAAGACGGTGCCGGCACCGGCCGCCAGGGCCCGGCC
Source organism: Azospirillum sp. TSH64 (assembly GCF_003116035.1). Taxonomy (GTDB): domain Bacteria; phylum Pseudomonadota; class Alphaproteobacteria; order Azospirillales; family Azospirillaceae; genus Azospirillum. The sequence continues at coordinate 5,029,190 of NZ_LGQW01000015.1, read as the reverse complement.
GCGCGCCAGCGTGGCGATGGCGGTGTCCTGCACCCCGGTTCCGGTGAGGTCGCAGACGGTGATGGCGTCGGTGGAGGGGCGGCCCGCGGCCTGCCCGGCGATGACGGCGCCCAGCTCGGGAAACTCCCGGTCGGCGGCGACCGTGCCGGCGGCGATCGCGTGATGCAGTTCGCCCAGCCGGCGGGTTTGCGTCAGGCGGTCGGCGACATAGAGGTCGGCACGGGACAGGATGGCGGGATCGAGTTCGTTCTTGTGTTCGGCGTCCGACCCCATGGCGGTGACGTGCTGGCCGGGTTCGAGCCAGTCCGCCATCAGGATCGGCCGGTCGGCCGGGGTGGTGGTGACGACGATGTCGGCCCCCGCCACGGCTGTCAGGCCGTCCGTCTCGGCGCGGACGGGGAAGCCCAGCCGCTCCGACAGGCGGGCGGCGGTGGTGGCGGCGCGCTCGGGTTGGCGCGCCCAGATTCGGGCCTCGCGGATCGGGCGGACCAGGATCAGCGCCTCCAGTTGCAACGCCGCCTGCACCCCGGCGCCGAAGACGGCGGCGACGGCGCTGTCGGGATGCGACAGGTGTTTGGCGGCGACCGCACCCGCCGCGGCGGTCCGCACGTCGGTCAGATAGCCGTTGTCGAGAAGCAGGGCCTCGACCAGCCCGGTCCGGCTGCTCAGCAGCACCATCAGCCCGTTGACGCTGGGCAGGCCGAGCGCCGGGTTGCCGAAGAAGCCGGGACTGATCTTGATGGCGAAACCGTCGAGGCCGGGGACATAGGCGGTCTTGACGTCGACTTCTCCCCCGCTACCGCCGGCATGTTCCGGGATGTCGAGCCGCAGGATCGGCGGCATTGCCACCGGACGGGTGGCCAGTGCCCGGAAGGCGTCCTCGACGCAGACAACGGCATCGCGGTCGAGCGGAACGATCCGCCGCAGCTCCGCCTCGGTCAGGATGGTCATGCGGGGCATGGCAGGCCTCCGGTGATGATGCGGCGGTGCAGGTCCATGGCGATGTTGCGGCCGGACAGAAGGGCGATTGTCGGGCCTCGCGGCGTCACCTTGCCGGCGAGCAGTGCGGCGATGCCGACGGCCCCGGCGCCCTCGACGATTTCCTGCTCGGCGGAGTAGGCGTGCTCGATGCCGGCGGCGATCTCCGCCTCGGTCAGCAGGACCACGTCGTCGAGCAGGCTGGCGGCGAGCCGGTGGGTGTGGCGGTTGTCGAGCCCGATGCCGCCGCCGAGCGAATCCGCCAGCGTCTCCAGCTCCTCGACCTGGACCGGGCGTCCGGCCTTCAGGCTGGCATGCATCGCGGCACCGCGTTCCATCGACACGCCGATCACCCGCAGGCCTGGCCGCAGGGCCTTGGCCGCCAGCGCCACGCCGCCGATCAGGCCGCCGCCCGACAGCGGCACCAGCAGCAGCTCGGCATCGGGAACCGCCTCGACGATCTCCAGCCCCAGCGTGCCCTGTCCGGCGATGACGTCGGCATGGTCGAAGGGCGGGACGGTGGCGAAGCCCTCCTCGCGGACCAGCCGGTCGACCTCGACCTGCGCGTCGTCCTGGGAACGGCCGACGATGCATATCTCCGCCCCCAGCGCGCGGATGCCCTCGATCTTGTTGGCTGGCACCAGCGCCGACATGCAGACGACGCAGCGGACGCCGGCCTGAGCGGCGGCATGGGCGAGCGCACGGCCATGATTGCCGGTGGAGGCCGCCGCGACCCCCGTCGCCAATGCTTCGCGTGGCAGGGCCGACAGCGCGTTGGTGGCGCCGCGCAGCTTGAAGCTGCCGGTGGTCTGGCGGGTCTCCAGCTTCAGGAAGACCGGAGTGCCGCAGCGGGCGGTCAGGCTGGGCGAGGCGACGGTCGGCGTCGCCACGATCCGTCCGGCCAGCCGCGCGCGAGCACGGAAGACGTCCTCCAGACCGATGTCCTGGCCGCTCATGACCATGCATCCTGCGGCAGCGGCAGGGTCATCAGCCGCCCAGCCCCGGGACGGGACCGGTCATCGCCGCACAGGCGCAGCGCGGCCCAGGCGGTGGCCTGGTTGCTGGTGACGACGGGGCGGCCGATGGCGTCCTCGATCTCGGCGGCGACGGCGGCCGAGCGCAGGGCGGTGCAGGAGATGAACAGGGCCTCGGCGTCCGGCGCCATCGCTTCGACGGCGGCGCGCACCAGACTGGCCGGCGCGATGCGCGCCATCTCGCGGTCGTCATCCAGCCCGAAGCAGGTGAAGCGCGCGATGTCGAAGCCATGCACGCCGAAATAGGCGGCCATCGGCCGGCTGGTCTGTTCGGTGTAGGGGGTCAGCACGGCGATGCGCTGGGCGCCGAAGGCATGCAGGGCACGCCGGGCGGCGGCGGGCGGCGTGATGACGGGAGCGCCCGGCTTGGCCGAGGCGATGGCCTGCTCGATGGCGTCGTCGCCCATCACGACGCTGGCCGAGGTGCAGGAATAGCAGATGGCATCGAGCGGCTCGCCGGGCAGGATCAGCGCCGCCCCGTCGGCGAGGCGCGGCTGCATGCGGCGCAGATTCTCCGGCGTCGTCGGGTTGGCGTAGGGGATGCGCGCGGTGTAGACGCCGATGCGGTCGCCGGCGACCATGCGGCGGAAATCCGGTTCGGTCGTGTGGTCGGTCGCCAGCACGACCAGGCCGACGCGCTTTTCGACCGGGCGGTCGTCGAAGGCCAGCGCGGTGGGAGAGCGCAGGATGGGGAGGGAGGACATGGCTCGGAAACTCCAGGGTCAGCGTGTCGGCGCGCCGGCAGTCAGCGGGGTGGCCGGAAACGGCGTTCCAGCAGGTGGAGGGCGGGCACGGCGATCAGGCTGATGCACAGGAACAGGACGCCGACCATCGTCATCGGCTCCAGATAGCGGTAATTGCTGTTGGCGACGCCGCGAGCCTCGCTCATCAGCTCGATCACCGTGATGGCGGAGAGCAGCGGGGTTTCCTTGAACATCGCGACGAAATAATTCGCCAGCGCCGGGATCATCGGCGGGATCGCCTGCGGCAGGATGACATGGCGCCAGGTCTGGTAGGGCGTGAGGTTGCAGGCCTTGGCCGCCTCCCACTGGCCGCGCGGCGTGTTGTCGATGCCGGCGCGGAAGACCTCCGACGTGTAGGTGGCGTAATGGAGGCCCAAGCCGACCACGCCGGCGGTCAGCGGCGACAGCAGCAGTCCCAGCTCCGGCAGCACGTAGAACAGGAAATACAGCTGCACCAGCAGCGGCGTGCCGCGGATGAACTCCACCACGAAGCCGGTGATGCGCGTCACCGCCCGGTTTTTCGACCGGCGCAGCAGGGCGAAGCCCAGCCCGGCGGCGGCGGCCAGGATGGAGCCGAGCAGGGTGGCCAGCAGCGTGATGCGCAGGCCGTCCAGCAGCATCGGCATGATCTCGCGGACGAACTCCCAATCCCATTCCATGGCCGGTTTCCTTAAGTGCGCAGCCCGTCGAGGCCGCGGGTCATGCGGCGCTCCAGGGCTTTCATGCCGGCCGAGATCAGGCTGGCATAGGCGAAGTAGATGACCAGCACGGTCAGGAAGGGCAGGGCGGTGCTGCCGGTCTGCGAGCGGACGACCTGCGCCTGGAAGGTGAGGTCGCTGAGCGAGATCAGCGAGACGACCGAGGTTGCCTTCAGCAGTTCGATGGCGTTGTTGCAGAAGGTCGGCACCATCACCACCGCCGCCTGCGGCAGCAGCACGTGGCGCAGGCTCTGCCAGCGCGTCAGGTTCAGGGCGATGCAGGCCTCGTGCTGTTCGCGGCCGATGGACTGCACCGCCGCTCGCACCACCTCCGCGCCATAGGCGCCGACATTCAGCCCGAGCGCCAGCACGCCGGCCTGCAACGGCGTCAGCGTCACCCCGATCAGCGGCAGGACGAAATAGGCCCAGAACAGCTGGACGAAGATCGACGTGCCGCGAAAGAACTCGATGTAGGCGACCGACAGGGCGCGCACCGTGGAGTGGCGCGACAGCCGGCCCAGCCCGGCGAGGAAGGCGGCCGGCAGGGCCAGCGCGCAGCCGAGCACGGTCAGCTTCGCCGTCACCAGCGCGCCGTCCAGCATCAAGCCCAGATAGCCGGCCCAATCAGCCATGAAGCCGAGATCTCCTGCGTTCGGGGGAAAAAAGCGGAAACGGACGCGGTCGGATGCGCCGAGCCTTCAGATGCGCTGAACTTTTAGATCCGCTGTCCGGCAGCGATGATCTTTTTCAGGAAGGCCTGGGTCCGCTCGTGCGTCGGGTTGGTGAAGAGCACGTCGGGCGGCCCCTCCTCGACGATGCGGCCGCGGTCGAAGAACAGCACGCGGTCGGCGAAATCATGGGCGAAGCTCATCTCGTGGGTCACCAGCAACATGGTCATGTCGGTGGTCGACCCCAGCATCCGCATCACGCTCAGCACCTCTTCCACCAGTTCGGGGTCGAGGGCCGAGGTCACCTCGTCGAACAGCATGATCCTCGGCTGCAACGCCAGGGCGCGTGCGATGGCCACCCGTTGCTTCTGGCCGCCGGACAGCTGGGCCGGCATGGCGCGGGCCTTGTCGGCGAGGCCGACGAGGTCCAGCAGTTCCATCGCCCGGCGCTCGGCATCCGCCTTCCTGACGCCCTTGGTCAGCATCGGCGCCAGCGTGACATTGTCCAGCACGCATTTGTGCGGGAACAGGTTGAACAGCTGGAACACCATGCCGATCTTGGTCCGCATCCGGTGCAGATGCGCCTCGTCGGCGGGGACCAGGCTGCCGTTGCGCTCCATCTGGAACAGGGGCTCGCCATCGATGCGGATGGTGCCGCTTTCGATGGTCTCCAGCGTCATCAGCGTCCGCAGGATCGTCGTCTTGCCGGAGCCGGACGGCCCGATCAGCGCCAGCTTCTCACCCGGCCGGACTGAAAAACACAAATCCTGCAGCACGGTGTGCGAGCCGTAGCGCTTCGTGACCCGGTCGATGTCGATGATTGTGTCGGTCACACCGGTCTTCCCTTGCAATGGTTGGCGACCGTGGATGTGCGCAAACGATGCGGGACCGCCTAAATCATGTCAATCCGGAAAATAAAATCATGACAATTCTGGAGGAGCCCCCCTCGGAATTGTTCAGATGGCGAGAAGCACCGGTTCCGGATCGCTGTTCAGCAGATTGACGATCACGCGCAGGCCGGCGTGCAGCTCCGCCTCGGTGGTGGAGCCGATGGAGACGCGCAGCGCGTCGGGCCGCGTACCGGGACCGATGGCGAAGGCCGATCCCGGCGCCAGCGCCACCCCCTGATGGCGGGCATGCGACACGAAGGTCGCCTCCGGCCGTCCTTCCCCCAGCGGCAGCCACAGATGCAGCCCCTCGGCATGGCTGCGATGGGGGATGCCCTTCAGGATTTCCGCCGCCAGCGCGTGGCGGCGGTGCAGGGCCTTGCGCTGCCATTCCACCATCTCCATCGCGAATCCGCTCTCGACCCAGCGGGTGGCGATCTCGGCGACGATGGGCGTCGCGATCCAGTTGGTCACCAGATGGCGGTTGGTGACGGCGGCGAGCAGCCGGTCCGGAACCACCAGATAGCCGGTGCGCAGGCCCGGCATCACCGTCTTGGTGAAGCTGGTGACGTAGAGGGTCCGTTCCGGCGCCAGGGCCGCCAGCGGCGGGCGCCGCTCGCTCAGCAGGGGCCCGAGCGGGTCGTTCTCCACGATGGAGAGATTGTGCCGCTGGGCCAGCCGCGCGATCTCCCTCCGCCGCTCCTCGCCCATGTGGGTCGCGGTGGCGTTGATCGGGTTCGGCATGACGAACAGGGCCTTGGCCGTGCCGTCGCGGCAGGCAGCATCGAGCGCGTCGGGCCGGATCCCTTCCTCGTCGATGGCGACGCCGCGCAGCTTGATGCCGAGATAGGAGGCCAGCGGCAGCAGGGTGTGGTGCCCGACCTCCTCCGTCACCACGGTCGATCCGGGAGGGGCGGCGGCCATCAGGGCGATGGTCATGCCGGCGGTGGCGCCGTTGGTCAGGGTGACGTTGGCAGCCCCCGTCTCCACCCCGCAGTGGCGCAGCCAGGACACCGCCGTCGCCCGGTGGCGGGCGAACAGGGTGTTGGGGCGGAAGGACAGCACCACGGCCGGCGGCAGGCTGGCGGCAAGCTCCACCAGCGCCCCCCGCATCGCCTCCACATGCAGAGGCTCGCACACCGGCTTCAGGATCGACAGGTCGATCACCTCGTCGGTGCGTTGCGGGATGTAGGGCGGGTCGACCTCGGTCTGGACGGCGCGGATGAAGGTGCCGCGCCCGGTCTCCCCGCTGATCAGGCCGCGCCGGATCAGCTCCTCGTAGGCGCGGCTGACGGTCTGGACGGAAATGCCCAATTCATCGGCAAGCTGCCGGTGGGTGGGCAGCTGGTCGCCGACCGCCAATTGGCCTTGCGCGATCGCCCGCTGCACCTGATCGGCCAGCGAGAGATAGACGGGCCTGCTCAAAGCCGATGCATCGGGGTGCCACTTTGTCATGCAACATTTCTGCTGGAAATCACCACATTTGACAATGGCGGAAAGCGCGGACATCGTCGGGTTGTCATTTTCCAGAGGCACGCCGCCCCATGCCCGACCTGAAGCTCGATTCCATCGACCTGCGCATCCTTTCGGAAATCCAGCGGGACGGCCGCATCACCAAGCTGGCCCTGGCCGACAGGGTGGGGCTGTCGCCGACGCCGTGCTGGGTACGGCTGCGCCGGCTGGAGGAGGCCGGCATCGTCACCGGCTATCACGCGCGGCTGGCGCTGCGGCAGGTGACGCCCTTCGCGATGGCGCTGGTCGAGGTGACGCTGGGCAGCCACCGGCAGGCCGATTTCGACCGCTTCGAGCGGGCGGTCAGGGCCGAGCCCGGCATCGTCTCCTGCTGGTCGGTCGGCGGCGGGGTCGATTATGTCCTGCGGGTGGTGGCGCGCGACGTCGATGCCTATCAGCGGCTCATCGACCGGCTGCTGGACGGCGACGCCGGGATCGACCGCTATTTCACCTACATCGTCACGCGGACGGTGAAGGACGATGCGGCGATGCCGCTGGAAGCGCTGATGGAGGAGCCGGGCGGGTCCGTCGCAAGCTGATAGAGACTTTCTCTTCCTGCCCGCCTTGGGAAAGAGACAGTCTCCGCCCCAAGGGGCAGGTTCGGACACTCTCTCCATCGCGGCACCCCTAGACTCCGGACATCGGCGTTCCAATGCCCAAATCCTTTCCGGAGGTGTCCATGACCGCGCAGCTGTCCCGCCCGGACCGTCACGACGCCGTCAGCCGCCTGAGCGACCGCCGGCTGCTGCGCGAACTCGCCTATGTCGGCGGACGCTGGACCGCGGCGCCCGACGGCGCCACCTTCGCGGTGACCGACCCGGCCAGCGGGCGGACCCTCGCCCAGGTCGCGGCGCTGGACGCCGCCCAGGCGACCGCCGCCGTCACCGCCGCCGCCGCCGCCTTTCCGGCCTGGAGCGCCCGGCTGCCGCAGGACCGCGCCGCCCGGCTGCGCGACTGGTTCGACCGCATCACCGCCGCCCGCGAGGATCTGGCCCTGCTGATGACGCTGGAGCAGGGCAAGCCGCTCGCCGAATCGCGTGGAGAAATCGACTATGCCGCCTCCTTCGTCGAATGGTACGCGGAGGAAGCCAAGCGGCTGGGCGTCGAGAGCATCGCCAGCCACCTGCCCGGTGCCGAAATGCTGCTACGGCGGGAGGCTCTGGGCGTGGTCGGCATGGCGACGCCTTGGAACTTCCCGTCGGCGATGCTGACGCGCAAGGCGGCGGCGGCGCTGGCCGCCGGCTGCACCGTGGTGGCGCATGCGTCGTCCGAGACGCCGCTGTCGGCGCTGGCGCTGGCGGAACTGGCGGAGCGGGCGGGCATCCCCGCCGGCGTCTTCAACGTCCTGACCGGCGATCCGGAGCCGCTGGTCGGAGCGCTGTGCGACGACGCCCGCGTCCGCGCCATGAGCTTCACCGGTTCCACCGAAATCGGCAGCCGCATCGCCGCGCGCTGCGCGCCCACCATGAAGCGGCTGGTGATGGAGTTGGGCGGCCATGCGCCCCTGCTGGTCTTCGCCGACGCCGATCTGCAACGGGCGGTGGACATCGCCATCGACGCGAAGTTCGCCACCTCCGGCCAGGACTGTCTCGCCGCCAACCGCATCTATGTGCAGCGCCCGCTCTACGACAGCTTCTGCGCCGCCTTCACCGCCCGCAGTGCCGCGCTGCGCGTCGGGCCGGGGCTGGAACCGGAGGTGCAGATCGGCCCGCTGATGAACGGGCGGGCGGTCGACAAATGCGCCCGTCATGTCCGCGACGCGCTGGACCGCGGTGCCCGCTGCCTGACCGGCGGCGAGGTCCATCCCGCCGGCCCGCTGTTCTACCGTCCGACCGTGCTGGCCGACGTCGCAACGGACTCGCTGATCCTGCGCGAGGAGACCTTCGGCCCGGTCGCCGCGATCCTGCCCTTCGATGACGAGGCGGAGGCGGTGGCTCGCGCCAACGACACCGACTACGGCCTCGTCGCCTATCTGGTGACCCGTGACGCCGGCCGGATCCTCCGCCTGTCGCGGGCGCTGCACTACGGCATGGTGGCGGTCAACCGGGTGAAGATCACCGGCGCGCCGGTTCCCTTCGGCGGGGTCAAGCAATCCGGCCTCGGCCGCGAAGGCTCGCGCCATGGGATGGAGGCCTTCACCGAGCTGAAATACGTCTGCCTCGACGCCGCCTGAGCAGAAACTCCCGATCTGGAAAGAAACGCCATGACCGACCTGACCAACGAGCTGACCGCCTGGGACCGCGACCATTTCTTCCACCCGTCGACCCACATGGCGGCGCATGCCCGCGGCGACACGCCGACCCGCGTCGTCACCGGCGGCGAGGGCGTCTACATCACCGACCGTGACGGCAAGCGCAGCCTGGACGCCTTCGCCGGCCTCTATTGCGTCAATGTCGGCTATGGCCGTCGCGAGATCGCCGACGCCATCGCCGAGCAGGCCGGCAAGCTCGCCTATTATCACGCCTATGTCGGGCATGGCAGCGAACCGTCGATCGCGCTGGCCAAGATGATCGTCGACCGGGCGCCCGCCGGGATGTCGCGCGTCTATTTCGGCCTGTCGGGATCGGACGCGAACGAGACCAACATCAAGCTGGTCTGGTATTACAACAACATCCTCGGCCGGCCCGAGAAGAAGAAGATCATCTCGCGCTGGCGCGGCTATCACGGGTCGGGGGTGATGACCGGCAGCCTGACCGGGCTGGAGCTGTTCCACAAGGCCTTCGACCTGCCGCGTCCGCCGGTGCTGCACACCGAAGCCCCCTATTATTTCCGCCGGGCCGACCGCAGCATGAGCGAGGAGCAGTTCTCCCAGCATTGCGCCGACCGGCTGGAGGCGCTGATCCAGGCGGAGGGGCCGGAGACCATCGCCGCCTTCATCGGCGAACCGGTGCTGGGCACCGGCGGCATCGTCCCGCCGCCCGCCGGCTATTGGGAGAAGATCCAGGCCGTCCTCGACAAGCACGACATCCTGTTGATCGCCGACGAGGTGGTGACCGGGTTCGGCCGGCTCGGCAGCATGTTCGGGTCCGACCATTACGGCATCAAGCCCGACCTCATCACCATCGCCAAGGGGCTGACCTCCGCCTATGCGCCGCTGTCGGGGGTGATCGTCGGCGAGCGGGTGTGGAAGGTGCTGGAGCAGGGCTCCGACCAGCTCGGCCCCATCGGCCATGGCTGGACCTATTCGGCGCATCCGCTCTGCGCCGCGGCCGGGGTGGCGAATCTGGAGCTGGTCGACAGGCTCGACCTGGTGACCAACGCGCGCGAGACCGGGGGCTATTTCCGCGCGGCGCTGACCGACGCGCTGGGCGGGCATCCGATGGTCGGCGAGGTGCGCGGCGAGGGCATGCTGGCGGCAGTGGAGTTCGTCGCCGACCGGGACGACCGCCGCTTCTTCCCCGCCGAGGCGAAGGTCGGGCCGCGCCTGTCCGCAGCCCTTCTGGAGCGGGGTGTCATCGCCCGCGCCATGCCCCAGGGGGACATCCTCGGCTTCGCACCGCCGCTCTGCCTGACGCGGGAGGAGGCCGACATCGTGGTGGCGGCGACGGCCAAGGCGGTGAAGGCTGTCGCGGCCGAACTCTGAACGCCGAACTCCGATTGGGCTCCGTCAGTGCGCCGGTCCCAGCCTAGCAGGGCTGATCGGCGCGGTGACGCGGGACCGACTGCCCGGTGAACCGCTCCACGCAGGCCGAAAGGCTCGCCAGGGTGGTCTCCTGGTAGACCCAGGGACCGAGCCCCGCACGGGCGACGGTGATTTCCCGGCGATCCCCGAGGTCGGTGATGGTCGCCGTGAAGCCGCCGACCGCGACACTCTGCTGTGAACAGGTCATTTGGATGCCCTCCTCGACATCATGCCGCAGGGTGGGCCGCCGCAATTAACGAGTCATGAACATATGGCGGTATGTGACCGCCTACCCACAAATAGCCCAGCTTGTTGGCTCGGCCAATCATCGCCAACCGGTGGGTCAGGCCACCCGCATCCGGTCGGCGTCGATGTTCAGCGTGTCGAGCCAGGTCGGATCCAGCTTCGGAACCGACGAGAACAGCAGTTTGGAATAGGGGTGCTGCGGCGGCTGTCGGTCGGCGGGGATGATAGTCTCCACCGTCTGCCCGCGATACATCACGACGATCTCGTCGCAGATCGCCTCGATCACCGACAGGTCGTGGCTGATGAACACATAGGACAGGCCAAGCTCGCGTTGCAGTTCCTTCAGCAGGTCGATGACCGCCGCCGCAACGACGGTGTCGAGGGCCGAGGTGATCTCGTCGCACAGGATCAGCTTCGGCTCGGCGGCGAGCGCACGGGCGAAGTTCACCCGCTGTTTCTGGCCGCCCGACAGTTCTGCCGGGCGGCGGTGGCGCAGGGCGCGGGGCAGGCGGACCATGTCCAGCAGCGCATCGACCCGCGCATCGCGGGCCTTGCCGCGCAGGCCGTGATAGAAGGTCAGCGGACGGCCGAGGATGTCCTCGATGGACTTGGCCGGGTTGAGCGCGGTGTCGGCGTGCTGGAAGACGATCTGCAGGTCGCGCAGCTGGTCGTGGCTGCGCTGGCGGGCGCTGTGCCACAGCTCCTTGCCATTGAACTGGATGTCGCCCTTGCAGGCCGGCAGGATCCCGGCGATGGCGCGCGCCAGCGTCGATTTTCCGCAGCCGGACTCGCCGATGATGCCGAGGTTGGTGCCCCGCTTCACCTGCAGGCTCACCCCCTTGACGGCGAGGACCAGCGGCTGCCCGTTCGACTGCGGCGGGCCGTAGCCGGCGCTCAGCGTGTTGATTTCCAGCAGCGGGGCGCCGCTGTCGGCGACGGGCCGCACCTCGCGCCCGCCGGTGTCGGGGTGGAAGGCGTGCAGCAATTCCTGGGTGTAGGGGTGTGTCGGGCGCGTCAGGATGTCGTGGACGCTGCCGGTTTCCTGCACCGCGCCGTTGCGCAGCACCATGATGCGGTCGGCGATCTGGGCGACCACGGCCAGATCGTGGGAGACATAGACGCAGGCGATCCGGTGCTGGGCGGTCACCGCCTTGAAGGCGCGCAGAACCTCGACCTGGGTGGTGACGTCCAGCGCCGTGGTCGGCTCGTCGAAGATCACCACCTTGGGATCGCCGATCAGCGCCATCGCCGCCGCCAGCCGTTGCAGCTGGCCGCCCGACACCTGATGCGGGTAACGGTCGCCGATGCTGTCGGGATTGGGGAGCGACAGGGCGCGGAACAGGGCGACCGCCCGGCGGCGGGCCTCGTCCGGCGGCATCAGGCGATGGATCCGCGTCACCTCGATGACCTGCTCCATGATGGTCGAGGCCGGGTTGAAGGCGGCGGCGGCACTCTGCGGCACATAGGCCACGGTGGTGCCGCGCAGGGCAGCGCGGTCCTTTTCCGGCAGCGTCACCATGTCATGGCCGTCGACCGTCACCGTTCCGCCGGAAATCCGGCAGCCCGGACGGGCGTAGCCGAGCAGCGTCATGGCGGCGGTGGTCTTGCCGGAGCCGCTTTCGCCGATGAAGGCGACGGTCTCGCCGGCGGCGATGTCCAGGTCGATGCCCTTCAGGATCTGGATCCAGCGGCCGGAATCGGTGGTGGCCTCGACCGTCAGGCCGCGGATTTCGACAAGGTTCGTCATCAGGAAGCACTCCGGTCCCGGATCTTCTGCGGAAGATTGTCGATCAGCAGATTGACGCTGATGGTCAGGGTGGCGATGGCCAGCGACGGCACGATCACCGCCGGTGCCGCGAAGGGCAGGCCGCCGATGTTCTCGCGCACCAGCGCCCCCCAGTCGGCATAGGGCGGCTGGACGCCCAGCCCCAGGAAGGACAGGCCCGACAGCAGCAGGACGATGAAGACGAAGCGCAGGCCGAGGTCGGCCAGCACCGGGCCGATGATGTTGGGCAGGATCTCCGATGCGATCAGATAGGGCAGCCTTTCGCCCCGGATGCGGGCGACCATGATGAAGTCCATCGTGTCGATGTTGATCGCCAGCGCCCGGCTGAAGCGGTAGGCGCCGGGAACATAGATGACCGACAGGGTCAGGATCAGAACGGGGATGGACGAGCCCACCGCCGCGACCACCATCAGGCCGAACAGCTTGCTGGGGATGGAGTTCATGGCGTCGAGGATGCGGCTGACCACCATGTCCACCGGCCCTCGCAGCACGGCCGAGGTCATGCCCAGCACCACGCCGGTGAAGCAGGCGATGGACACCGCGGCCAGCGAGATGCCGACAGTGTAGCGGGCGCCGTAGATGATGCGGGACAGCATGTCGCGGCCGAGATAGTCCGACCCCAGCCACAGGCCGGGCCGCATCGGGCCGAAATAATCGAGGTCGATCATCTCGCCCACCGAATGGGGCGTGATGTAGGGGGCGAACAGGGCGACCAGCGCCCAGAACAGGACGACGGAGAAGGCGGTCAGGCCGACCAGGTTGATCCGGTAGCCCGACCATGCCGCCAGCGAGCCGGTGGAAGAATTTGTCTTCATCGGAGCCTCGGGTTCGACAGGATGGCGACGATGTCGGCGGTGGTGATCAGGATCAGATACCCGAAGCAGAAGATCATCGCGCAGGACTGGATCAGCGGCAGGTCGCGGGTGGACACCGCATCGACCATCAGCTTGGCGACGCCCGGATAGTTGAAGATCGTCTCGACGATGATGACGCCGCCCAGCAGGTAGGAGAGCGACAGGGCGACCGCGTTGGAAATGGGCCCCAGCGCGTTGGGCAGGGCGTGGCGCAGGACCATCCGCGGACGCGAGGCCCCTTTCAGCAGCGCCATTTCGACATAGGGCGTGTTCAGCGTCTCGATCACCGCGGCTCTGGTCATGCGGATCATCTGCGCCGACACCCCGAAGGTCAGGGTGATGACCGGCATGGCGTAGGCCCGCAGCAGGCCGGAAAAGCTGTCGACATTGTAGGTGAAGGACAGGGCCGGCAGCCATTTCAGGTAGACGGCGAACACCAGAACGGCCAGGGTCGCCAGCACGAATTCCGGCACCGAGATGACGCCGATGGTGGCGATGGTGACGATGCGGTCATAGAGCGTGCGCCGCCACATGGCGGCGGTGATGCCCAGCGTCAACGCCAGCGGAACCGACACCAGGGTGGTCAGCCCGGCCAGCTTGAGGGTGTTGGCGAGCCGGCCGGAGATCAGCGTGGCCACCGGCATATGGTTGGCGTAGGAGGTGCCGAGATCGCCCTGGAACAGGCCGCCGATCCAGTAGACGAAGCGCAGCAGGGCCGGTTCATCGAGATGCATGGCCGTGCGCAGGCCGGCGACGGCTTCCGGCGTCGCCGCCTGCCCCAGCAGGATGGTCGCCGTGTCGCCGGGCAGCAGGGTGGTGGCGAAGAACACGGCGAAGGACACGATCGTCAGCGTGACCAGTGCGATGAGCAGCCGACCAAGGATGAGGGACGGAACGCGTGATGTCATGCTTGGCCTCCGCAAGGTGAGGCGCCCCCGCAGGGGTTGCCCGGATGGGCCGCGACGGGCCGGAAGGGCCGGCCCTTCGGCCGCCCCGTTCCGCCCGTCCACTGTATCAGGCGGCCAGCCAGACATACTCGGCGAAAGCGTAGCCCATCATGCCGCCCAGCGGGCTGGGGGCGAGGCCCTTCAGCTTGTCGCTGATGGCGTCGACGTTGGAGATGTAGGCGGGGATGATGGTGCCGGCCTCTTCGGCGATCATCACCTGCATCTCGTTGTAGATCTCCTTGCGCTTGGCCTGGTCGAGCATGCCGCGCGCCTCGATCATCATCCTGTCGAACTTCTCCGACTTGTACTTGCTCTCGTTCCACGGCGCTTCGGAGGCGTAGAGCAGGGAGAACAGGATGTCCGGCGTCGGCCGCGGGTTGATGTTGCCGAAATGGATCGGCGCCTTCAGCCAGTAGTTGCTCCAATAGCCGTCGGACGGCACGCGCTGGACGTCGAGCTTCATGCCGATCTCGGCGGCGGAGGCCTGGATCACCATCGCCATGTCGATGCCCGACGAGGCGGCATCCGATGTGATCACCGGGATCGACTGGCCCAGCACGCCCGCCTTCTTGAACAGCGCCTTCGCCTTTTCCGGGTCGAACGCCTTCGGCTTCAGCGCGGCGTTGTGGTACGGGTTGACGGGCGAGACCGGCTGGTCGTTGCCCACCTCGCCGAAGCCGCGCAGGGCCGATTTGACGATCTGCTCGCGGTTGACGATGTACTTCATCCCATCGACGAAGTCCTTGCGGCTGCCCGGCTCCATATCCAGGCGGATATTCAGGTCGGTATAGTTGCCGGATGTCGTCTTCGACAGGACGAAGCCCTTCTGCCCGTCCACCAGGCGGGTCGAGCGCGGGTTGATCGACGCGGCGAGATGGATGTCGCCGGACAGCAGCGCGTTGACGCGGGCATTGTCGTCGCTGATCGCGAAGAACTCGAAGGAGTCGACGTTCGGGCCGCCCTTCCAGTAATTCTGGTTGCGCAGGCCGATGGAGCGCACGCCCGGCTCGAAGCTCTTGCAGGTGAAGGCGCCGGTGCCGTTGCCCTTGGAGAAGTCGGTGGTGCCGTCGGCCACGATCATGAAATGGTGGGTGGCCAAGATGGTCGGCAGATCGGCGTTGGGGCTGGCCAGCTCGATCTCGACGGTGGTCTTGTCGACGGCCTTGAACCCCGTCATCTGCGCGGCGATCTTCGCGACCTTGGAACCGACGGCGGGATCGAGGTGGCGCTTCAGCGAATACACCACGTCGTCGGCGGTCAGCGACTTGCCGTCGTGGAAGGTGACGCCCTTGCGCAGCTTGATCGTCCAAGTCTTGGCATCGCCCGATTCCACGCTCTCGGCCAGCTCCATCTGCGGGATGCCGTTCTGGTCCAGCGTGGTCAGGCGGTTGTAGAAGGCGCAGCAGCGGACATAATCGGTGGACAGCGATGCCTTGGCCGGATCCAGCGTGTCGGCGGTCGAGGCCGACCAGCCGGCGGCCTTCAGCGCGCCGCCCTTCACCGGTGTCGCGGCCAGCGCCATGCCGGCGCGGCCCAGGACGAGGTCGGCAGCCGCCAGCGACACCCCGCCGGCCAGCAGCATCTTCAACAGGTCGCGGCGGCTGGCCCCGCGCCGGATGGCGCTTTCGACCATGCTGTCGTCGGCACCGGTCCAGTTTTGGAGAGTCCGGGTTTCAGGCGTCTTGATCATGTCTGCCTCACTCTGTTCAGGATTGTTCGTTCGTTTCTTTTTTGCGCGCTCCGGTTTGGTCCGGTTACGCGGAAGCCGTCTTCGGCTCTGCGGCCGCTGCGTCGACGGCGTCAGCCAGTTCCGCCATCGAGCGGAAATGGAAATCCGGTTCGGTGAACTCGGCGGGTTCGATGGTGCCGCCATAGCCCTTCTGGGCGTGCCGCCGCTGGATCCAGCAGTTGGTCATGCCGAGGCGGCGGGACACCCCGATGTCGTGATACTGGCTCTGGGCGACGTGCAGGATGTCGTCCTTGCTGCCGCCGTCGCGCTCGACGAAGTCGAACACCTGCTGGAAGAAGGCGGGGTCGGGCTTTTCGACGCCGGTGTCGTCGGCGGTGAAGCCGGCAAAGAACGGATCGCCCAGCTCGCGGGAGAAATGGGTGAAGGCCCAGCGCCGCGCGTTGGTCATCGCGATCAGCTTGTAGCGCTTGGCCAGACGCGCCAGGGCCTCCCGGCTGTCGGGGAAGCCGGCCCAGACCGCCGCGGACTCCCGCAGGCGTTCGCCGTACTGCGTGCCGGCGGGCAGCCCCAGCTTGGGCGCGATCACCGAATAGACGCGCGCCAGATCGTCGGGGAACAGGTCGGCGTCCGGGGCGTAGCGCGCCTCGCGGTAGAGGGTCAGCGCCGCCTCGCCGTCCACCTCGGTGCCGGCCTCCGCCGCGATTGCGGCGAGGCAGTCCTTGATGCCGGATTCGAAGTCGATCAGGGTGCCGACGACGTCGAAGGTCAGATATTTGAAGCTCGGCAGACTCTTGGTCAACGCACCATCTCCTCATCAAGGACCGCAGGGGAACCGTTCCGGTCCGGCGGGGCGTTTCAGGTCCGGCGGCAACGTCCGCCGGGATGTCTTTTCGGAGCCGGTCCCTCTTGAGCTGGCCTGGAGAGTCGGTCTTCTTCCCCTCCAGTGTGGTCCAAGGGTTGGGTGGGGGTCTCCGAATCTTCAGTGCTGGACAGCAGAAAATGCTGGATACGGAGGGATCCGCGGTTTTTTCAGCGGACACCCCCTTTTTCGTCTAGCGCATCGCCCGGCGGACGTCCGGATCCTCCAGGGTCTGGTCGAGCGTCTGCGCCGTCCGCTCCAGGATCGCGTCGATGTCCTCGTCGGTGCAGCAGAGCGGCGGGGCATAGCCCAGCACGCCGTTGGCGAAGGCGCGGATCACCAGACCGTTGTTCCAGGCGCGGTCGAAAATCCGGCGCGAGGGCTCGGCGGCGGCGGGCAGGGGGGTCTTGCGCTCCTTGTCCACCACCAGTTCGATGGCGGCCAGCATGCCGCGCCCGCGCACATCGCCGACCAGCGGATGGTCGCGCAGTGCGTGCAGCCCGGCCATCAGCCGTGCCCCGGCCCTGGCGCCGTTGGCGAGCAGGCTGTCCTCGTACAGGCGCAAGGCCGCCAGCCCCACCGCGGCACTGACGGGGTGGGCGGAGTAGGTGTAGCCATGGCCGACCGCGCTGCTGCCGGCGGCGTCCGCGATGGTATCGTACACCGCGTCCGACAGGAAGACGGCGCCCATCGGCACATAGCCCGAGGTCAGGCCCTTCGCCGTCGTCATCATGTCGGGGACCACGCCGTCGTCGCTACAGGCGAACAGCGGGCCGGTGCGGCCGAAGCCGGTGATGACCTCGTCGGCGACGAACAGGATGCCCAGGCTGCGGCAGCGGTCGCACATCGCCTTCATCCAGCCGTCGGGCGGCACCAGCACGCCACCCGATCCCTGGATCGGCTCGGCATAGAAGGCGGCGACCCGCTCCGGTCCGCCGATCTCGGCGATCTTCGCGTCGAGGGCGGCGAGCGAGGCGGCGATGATCGCATCGGCATCGTCGCCCACCGGGTTGCGGTAGGCGTAGTGCGACGGAATCTTGTGCTGCCAGTCGAACGGCACGCCGAAGCCGGCATGGAAGGCGGGAAGCGCGGTCAGGCCCGACCCGACGGTGGAGGAACCGTGATAGCCCTGCTCGATGGAGATGAACTGGTCGCGCTGCGGCTGGCCCTTGGCCTGCCAGTAATAGCGGATGAAGCGGATGGTGCTGTCCACCGCGTCCGACCCGCCGAGCGTGAAATAGACATGGTTCAGGTCGCCGGGCGCCCGTTCGGCGAGTGCTGCGGCCAGACGGATCGCCGGTTCGCTGCCCAGCCCGAAATAGCCGGTGGCATAGGGCAGTTCCTGCATCTGGCGGGTGGCGGCGTCGATGAGGCTCTGCTGACCGTAGCCGGCGTTGACGCACCACAGGCCGGCGAAACCGTCGACCAGCCGGCGGCCGGCTGCGTCGGTGATCGTCGCCCCGGCGCCGGAGGCGATCACCCGGACGCCGGCCTTCTCATGGCCGCGGTACGAGGCGACGGGATGGACCAGATGGGCACGGTCGAGTTCGATCAGGGAATTGCTGAGCATGGTCCTCTCCGGATCAGCCGAGTGCCTGGCTGGCGAGCGCGAAAGTCGATACGGGGGCGGGTGACGCGGCGGCTGTCGCTGGCGCCGGGCGGCGCATGGCGATGCCGCCGCCGACATGACGCAGACCGCAATCGGCCAGCCATGGGGCGAGGCCGGTGTCGGCGGTGGTGTCCACCCGCAGGAATTTGCCCGGATGCGCCGCGAGGATCGGGCCGATCAGGGCCTTGGCGCCGTCCGCGTCGGGGGCGACCACCGGGCCCACGACTTGCCCGCGGCCGAAATCGCGCAAACCGGCGAAACCGGCGGGGGCGCCGTTCCGGCGCAGCAGCGTGAAGGACCCGACCCCGGCGATGCGCTCCAGCAGCGGGCGGCGGTCGGCGCCGAAGGCCTGTCGGTCGAGCGCGGCGATGGCCGCAAGCTCGTCGGTGCCGGCCGGGGCGACGTCCTCCGCCGTCACCGGCGGAACCGGACCGGCTTCGCCCTGGTGCTGGAGGACGGTGCCGACCTCGCGGAAGCCCAGCTTTTCATAGAGCGGCAGCCCCTCGCTGGTGGCGACGAGGCGCAGGGGGCGGCCGTCCGCCAGCGCCATCGCCTCGTCCATCAGGCGGCGGCCGAGGCCCTGCCCGCGCCAGCCCTCGTCGACGATGACCATGTTGATGGTGGCGGCATCCTCGCCATAGGGCGTCATCAGGACGGTGCCGACCAATCGGCCCGACCCGGCATCCACGGCGACCAGCCCCCGGCTCAGCGACAGGAGCAGCGACCAGTCTTCCAGCCGGTGCGGCCATTGCGCCTGCCGCGACAGGGCGAGCGCATCGCCCAGATGCTTGGGCTCGAAGGCCGTGCAGTCGACCGCTCTCTTGGGAACCGTATTCTTGTTCATGGGCAGTCCTTTCACCCTCTGCCTCCAAGAGTGTGCGCAGCGGCCCCGGACGTTTGTCTGAAGGCGATACCCGCCGCGACATCTTTCACCTTTGCTCCGGCAGCCCGCCGCATCTTATGCCGCGAGGATGGCGGACGAACCGGCGGACGGGGCATCCATCCCCCGTTCCGGGCGCCCCGGCGCCGTTCCGCCCCCAACCAAATGCTGAGGGCCGAGACGGAAACGAAACTTTGTGCTTTCGCGCCGGGCAATTCGGTCAGGCCCGGCTTCACGGCGACGGTAGGATCATGGGGCAGGGCCGGCGGCGTCTTATCGCCAATTCGGCTCACTCCAATTCGCCCCCTCCCACGTCGTTCCATCCCAAGGATGCAGCCATGAGCCAGTTCCGGCCGAAATACGTCACCTTCGATTGCCACGGCACGCTGATCAACTTTCAGATGGCCGAAGCGGCGCGCGACCTGTACGGGTCGATCCTCGACGAGACGCGGATGACGGAGTTCATCAAAAACTTCGCCGCCTACCGTCTTGACGAGATCATGGGCGCCTGGAAGCCCTATGCCGAGGTCGTGCACAATTCGCTGGAGCGCAGCTGCAAGCGCAACAACGTCGTCTTCCGCGACGAGGATGCGCGCATGGTCTACGAGCGGGTTCCCACCTGGGGTCCGCATGCCGACGTGCCGGCCGGCCTGGCCAAGGTCGCCAAGGAAATCCCGCTGGTCATCCTGTCGAACGCGATGAACGACCAGATTCCGTCGAACGTGGCGAAGCTGGGCGCGCCCTTCCACGCCGTCTACACCGCCGAACAGGCGCAGGCCTACAAGCCGCGCTTCCAGGCGTTCGAATACATGTTCGACATGCTCGGCTGCGGGCCGGAAGACATCCTGCACTGCTCCTCCTCCTTCCGCTACGACCTGATGTCGGCGCACGATCTGGGGATCCGCAACAAGGTGTGGGTCAACCGCGGCCACGAGCCGGCCAACCCCTATTACGGCTATGTCGAGATTTCCGACATCTCCGGGCTGCCCGGCGTGGTCGGTCTGTAAGGGGCGGAACTTTCAAGGTTCGGGCTGCAACGACAAGGACCCAGGTCATGAAATTCGTCTCCTACTGGCACGACACCGCTCCGGCCTTCACAGGCGGGGCCGAAGGAACCGTCGAGGGCCATTACGACGTCGCCATCGTCGGAGGGGGGTTCACCGGCCTGGGTGCCGCCCGCCAGCTCGCCAAGGCCGGGGCGCGGGTGATCGTGCTGGAGGCGGACCGCGTCGGCGGCGGCGCTTCGGGGCGCAACGGCGGCCACCTCAACAACGGCTTGGCGCACAGCTTCATCGCCGCCAAGACCGCGCTGGGGACGGAGCGCGCCGTCGCCCTCTACCGCGCCTTCGACCAATCCATCGACACGCTGGAGGCGTTGATCGCCGAAGAGGGGATCGACTGCAGCTTCCGCCGCGCCGGCAAGCTGAAGCTGGCCTCCAAGCCGGCGCATTTCGACGCCATCGCCCGCAACTTCGAGGTGGTGCATCGCGAGGTCGATCCCGACACGGCCCTGCTGACCGCCGAAGAGCTGAAGGGAGAGGTCGGCTCGCCCTTCTTCGGTGCGATGCTGTCGCGCAAGAGCGCCATGATGCATATGGGCCGCTTCGTGGTCGGGCTGGCCGACGCCGCCAAACGGCACGGCGCGGTGCTGGTCGAAAACGCGCCGGTCGGCGCCATCGCCCGTACGGGCGACCGCCACACGCTGACCACGCCGCGCGGCACGGTCACCGCCAAGGAGGTGCTGGTCGCCACCGGTGCCTACACCACGCCGAATTTCAGCCATTTCCGCCGCCGCATCATCTCGGTCGGCAGCTTCATCATCGCCACCCGCCCGCTCAGCGACGGCGAGATCGCATCGGTGGTGCCGGGCAACCGCACCTATGTCACGTCGATGAACATCGGCAACTACTTCCGCCTGTCGCCCGACCGGCGGCTGATCTTCGGTGGTCGCGCCCGCTTCTCGGCGACATCCGACCAGCAGTCCGACGCCAAGAGCGGGGCGATCCTGCGCGCGAGCCTCGCGCGCATCTTCCCGCAGATCGCCAGCATCGACATCGACTATTGCTGGGGCGGTCTGGTGGACATGACCAGCGACCGCTACCCGCGCGCCGGCTACCAGGACGGGCTGTGGTACGCCATGGGCTATTCCGGCCATGGGGCGCAGCTGTCGACCCATCTCGGCATGACCATGGCCGACGCGATCCTGGGACGCGAGGACCGGAACCCGCTGAAGGGCCTGTCCTGGCCCGCCGTCCCCGGCCATTTCGGCAAGCCCTGGTTCCTGCCGCTGGTCGGGCTGTATTACAAGGCGCTCGACCGCATCCAGTGAGGGGTTGAGTGACGACGTTGCGTTTCGAATCTCCCTCTCCCCCCCCGGGGAGAGGGTCGGGGTGAGGGGGATGCACATGCCGGACTTCCCTGAGAATCCTCGCCGCGTGTCCCCCTCACCCTAACCCTCTCCCCGGGGGGGAGAGGGGACTCCCTCACCCCAGCCCGCCGATGTGGAAGGTCTTCATTTCCAGATATTCTTCAATGCCGACCTGCGCGCCTTCGCGGCCCAGGCCGGACTGCTTGACGCCGCCGAAGGGGGCGACTTCGGTGGAAATCGCGCCGGTGTTCAGCCCGATCATGCCGGCCTCCAGCGCCTCTCCGACCCGCCAGGACCGCGCGAGGTTCTGCGTGTAGAAATAGGCGGCCAGCCCGAACGGCGTCGCGTTGGCCAGCGCGATGGCCTCCTCCTCCGTCTCGAAGCGGAACAGCGGGGCCACCGGGCCGAAGGTCTCCTCATGCGCCAGCAGCATGTCGGTGGTGGCGCCGGTCAGCACCACCGGGGCGACATATTGCGCACCCTTCGCCGCGACGGCGGAAGAGGCGATGCTGGCCCCCTTGGACACCGCATCGGCGACGTGGCGCTCGATCTTGGCGACGGCGGCTTCGTTGATCATCGGGCCGATGGCGACGCCCGGCTCCAGCCCCGATCCCACCCGCATGGCGTTGACGCGGGCGACCAGCCGGTCGCGGAACGCCTCGTAGACGCCCGACTGCACCAGGATGCGGTTGGCGCAGACGCATGTCTGCCCGCCGTTGCGGAACTTGGAGAGGATGACACCCTCCACCGCCTGGTCCAGATCGGCGTCGTCGAACACGATGAAGGGCGCGTTGCCGCCCAGCTCCAGGCTCAGCCGCTTGATGCCGTCGGCGGCCCCGCGCATCAGCAGCGAGCCGACGCGGGTGGAGCCGGTGAAGGAGATCTTGCGGACGGTCTCGTTCGCCAGAAGCTCCTCGCCGATGGCTTCCGGCCGGCCGGTCAGGATGTTGATAACGCCGGCCGGGATGCCGGCGCGCTCGGCAAGCACGCCCAGCGCCAGCGCCGAATAGGGCGTGAAGTCCGATGGCTTGATGACCACGGTGCAGCCGGCGGCCAGAGCCGGGGCGACCTTGCGGGTGATCATGGCGTTGGGGAAGTTCCACGGCGTGATGATGCCGCAGACCCCGACGGGCTCCTTCAGCACGACGATGCGGCGGTCGGGGGTGGGGGAGGGGATGGTGGTCCCGCCGATCCGCCGCGCCTCCTCGGCGAACCATTTGACGAAGGAGGCGCCATAGCGGATTTCGCCGCGCGCCTCGTCCAGCGGCTTGCCCTGCTCCAGCGTCAGGATGCGGGCCAGATCCTCCAGATTCTCGATCATCAGCGCGTGCCAGCGCTCCAGCAGCGCGGCACGGTCGGCATGGGTGCGCCGCTTCCAGGCCGGGTAGGCTTCGGCCGCGGCGGCGATGGCGTCGCGGGCGTCGGTTCCGTCCATGTCGGGAACGCTGCCGAGGGTGCCGCCGGTCGCCGGGTTCTGGACGCCGATGGTCCGGCCGGCAGCCCCGTCGCACCAGCAGCCGCCGATCAGCCCCCGTTCGCGGAACAGGGAGGAGTCCGTCAGGTGATGGATCATGGTCTTGTGTTTTCCGCTGCGTGTGGGTGGCGAGGGGACCGGCGTTACGACAGGGCCGACAGCACGGCGGCGGTGATCGCGTCCGTCCTGTCCTTGCCGGGAACGGTGCCGATGCCGCGGCCGGTGGTGTCGCCCAGTGCCGCCATGACGCGGTCGGCGGCGGCCTTTTCCCCCAGATGCTCCAGCATCATGGCACCCGACCAGATGGCGGCGATGGGGTTGGCGATGCCGAGATGGGCGATGTCGGGGGCCGAGCCGTGCACCGGCTCGAACATCGACGGCGCCTTGCGGTCGGGGTTCAGGTTGGCCGAGGCGGCAAAGCCCAGCCCGCCCTGGATCGCCGCCCCCAGATCGGTGAGGATGTCACCGAACAGGTTGGAGGCGACGACCACGTCCAGGCTTTCCGGCGCCGTCACCATGCGCGCCGCCATGGCGTCGACGTGATAGCTCGTCACCTCGACGTCCGGATGTTCGGCGGCGAGCTGGCGGGTGATCTCGTCCCAGAACACCATCGAGTATTTCTGCGCGTTCGACTTGGTGACGGAGGCCAGCTTGCCGCGTCGGGCGCGGGCCTGGGCGAAGGCGAAGCGCAGGATGCGCTCCACCCCCATGCGGGTGAAGACACCGGTCTCCACCGCAACCTCCTGCGGCGTCCCCTGATGGATGCGCCCGCCGGCGCCGGCATATTCGCCTTCGGTGTTCTCGCGGATGCACAGGATGTCGAAGCCGCCGCGGCGCAGTGGACCCTCCACCCCCGGCAGCAGCCGGTGCGGGCGGACATTGGCATACTGGTCGAATGCCTTGCGGATCGGCAGCAGCAGCCCGTGCAGCGACACCGCGTCCGGCACCTCCGCCGGCCAGCCGACGGCCCCCAGCAGGATGGCGTCGTACTTGCGCAAGCTGTCGATGCCGTCGGCCGGCATCATCACGCCGGTTTCCTTGTAATGGGCGCAGGACCAGGGCAGTTCGGTGCCGGTCAGCGCGAAGCCCGACTGCGTCGCCACGGCCTGCAACACCTCCCAGGCCGCGTCGACCACGGGATGCCCGATGCCGTCGCCCTTGATGATCGCAATGTTGTGGGTCTTCATCGAACGTCCCCTGTCTTTTTGATTGGATTACAGGCCGATCAGCACGCTTTTGCTGCGGCGGTTGGAGAGATAGGCCTCGCGCCCCAGATCCTTGCCGATGCCGGAGCGCTTGTAGCCGCCGGTCGGCAGGATGTGGTCGCGGGAGCGGCCATAGCGGTTGACCCACACCGTTCCGGCCTGGAGCCGCCGGGTCAGCCGGAGGGCCCGCGACAGGTCGCGGGTGTAGAGGCCGGCGGCGAGCCCGTAGATCGGATGGTCGGCCAAAGCCATCGCCTCCTCCTCGCTGTCGAAGCTCTGCACCGTCAAGACCGGTCCGAAGATCTCCTCCACCACGGCGGGGGAGGTCTGGTCGACCCCGGCCAGCAGGGTCGGCGCGTAGAAATACCCCTCGGCGTCCATCGGGCCGCCGCCGGTCAGGCACTCCACCGACCCGGTCAGCGACGCCGACACGATGGAATGGATGCGGGCACGCTGCCGTTCGGAGATGATGGGAGAATAGCGCGTCTCGGCGTCCCAGGTCGGGCTGGGGCGGACGGCGCGCATATGGCCCAGGATCCGCTCGACCAGCGGTCCGGCCGCGCCGGCTTCGACCAGCAGGCGGGACCCGGCGACGCAGGCCTGTCCGGCGTTGGACAGGACGCTGGTGGCGATGGCCGCCGCCGCCTTGTCGAGGTCGGCGTCGGCGAAGACGATCTGCGGGCTCTTGCCGCCCAGTTCCAGCGTCATCGGCTTGACGCCGCTGCGGGCGATGTCGGCCATGATCGCCGAGCCTGCCGCCGTCGATCCGGTGAAGCTGACCTTGGCGATGCCGGGATGGCGGGTGATGGCGGCGCCGGTGGTCGGGCCGTCGCCCTGGACGATGTTGATCAGCCCGGCGGGAACCCCCGCCTTCACCGCCAGCTGCGCCAGCAGGACGGTGGAGAAGGGCGTCATCTCCGACGGCTTCAGCACCACCGCGTTGCCGGCGGCCAGCGCCGGGGCGAGCTTCCACCCTGCCATCGACAGCGGGAAGTTCCAGGGCGTGATGGCGCCGACGACGCCGTAGGGCTCCGTCATCACCATGCCGAGGCTGCCGTCGTCGGTGGGGACGAGGTCGCCGCCCTCCTTGTCGGCGAATTCGGCGAAGAAGCGGATCTGCTCGGCGGTGACCGCCACGTCGCCGGCCACCAGCTGGCCGACCGGGCGGGTGGAGGACAGCGCCTCCACCTTCGCCAGCGTTTCCGCCTCCTCCTCGATCAGGGCGGCCCAGCGCTGGAGCACGGCGGTGCGTTCCCGCGGGCGCAGGCCGCCCCAGTTGCTGGATTTCAGCGCCGCCTGCGCGGTCGCGACCGCCTGGTCGACGAGGTCGGCCGAGGCGACCGGGCAGTCGGCATAGGCCCGGCCGTCCGATGGGCGGTGCATCGGCAGCCGGGGCTGCCCGTCCTCCGCCGGGATCAGGCGGTCACCGATGAAATGACCGTTCGGCAGCGGCAGGCGGTCCGGATCGAAGGACAGGCTCATGACGGCCCCTCAGGCGATGGTGACGTAGATCTTGCGGACCGTCTCGATGGTCTTCCACACGCCGGTGAAGCCCGGCTTCATGACGAAGCTGTCGCCCGCCCGGTAGACCACCGGTTCGCCGGCGTCCGGGGTGATTTCGACCACGCCGGACAGGATGTGGCAGAACTCGAAGGTCTCGCCCTTGATCGACCGGGTTTCGCCCGGCGTGGCTTCCCAGACGCCGGTCTTGACCGTGTCGTCCTTGGCGGCGTCCTGCGCCCAGGTCTTGAAGGCGGGCGATCCGGCGATCAGCCGGTCCGGCATCGGGGTCGATTCACGCGGGGCGAAGGTCGGGGCGGTGTCGATGGTCTTCAGCAGCGACATGGGGAGTTCCTTGATCGATGAGCGGCCGTGCCGCGGGAGGGGTGTCGGGCAGCCGTGTCAGTAGCCGCGCCGCCGGTCGACCAGACCGACCGGGTCCTGCCCGGCGAAATGCCGGCGCAGATTGGCGATGACTGCCTGGGCGGCGCTTTCCGGCTGGGTGATGCTGGCGATGTGCGGGGTGAGCACGATGCTCGGGTGGGTCCAGAAGGGATGGTCGGCCGGCAGCGGCTCGGGCTCGGTCACATCGACCATCGCGGCGGACAGGTGGCCGGTGTCGAGCGCGTCCAGCAGGGCGGCATGGTCCAGCTGCGGACCGCGCCCTGTGTGGATCAGCGCGGCACCGCGGGGCAGCTTCGCCAGCAGTCGTTTGTCGAGGAAGCCGCGGGTGTCGGGCGTCAGCGGCAGCAGGACGATCATGATGTCGGTTTCGCCGAGCATCCTGTCGAGCCCGTCCGCGCCATGATGGCAGGTCACACCGTCGAGTTCGCGCGGCGAGCGGCTCCATCCCGACAGCGGGAAGCCGAAGGGCTTCAGCCGCTCCAGCACCGCCTGCGCCAGCACGCCCAGCCCGAGCACGCCGATCCGGCGCTGTGCCGCCTGCGGCTGGGGCAGGGGGCGCCAGAGGCAGTCCCTCTGCTGCGCGCGGTAGGCCGGCATCTGGCGATGCAGGGTCAGCACGGCCAGCGTGGCGTATTCCTGCATCATGCGGACGATGCCGTCATCCACCATGCGGACGACCTTCACATGGTCGGGCAGGGCGGTCATGGTGAACTGGTCGACCCCGGCGCCGATGGAGAAGACGATCTCCAGATTGCGGTAGCGGGCGAGGTTCGCCGGGATGGTCCAGGTGATCAGGTAGCGCACCGCATCCGGATCGACGCTGGCCGGGTCCATCGAAAAGGGGAGATCCGGCAGCGCGCGGGCGAAGGCGTCCGCGAAGATCGCGCCGCGCACGGCATCGGAATTGAACAGGAAGGTCATTGGAACCCTTTTGGCGATGCGCGTGAAGGCGGCGGTCAGAGACGGCAGCGCTGGCCCAGCGCCTCGATCATCGACTGGCAGGCGTGCAGCTCCTCGACGAGGATGTGCTCGTTGGGACGGTGGGCCCGCGCGATGTCGCCGGGGCCGCAGATGATCGCGTCGATCCCGGCGGTCTGGTACAGGCCGGCCTCCGTGCCATAGCTGACGGCGGCCTGCGGTTCCCGGCCGGTCAGCTCCTCCAGCAGACGGGCCAGCGGCGAGCGGGCGGCCAGGAACAGGGCGGGATATGCGCTGGTCTGCGTCCAGTCGACGGCGAAGCCGCGCTCCTCCAGCCGCAGCGCCGCCTCGCGCACCGGCTCCAGCAGGGCGACGGGATCGACCCCGGCGATGGCGCGGGCCTCGAACTCGGCGGTGCAGCTGTCGGGGATGACGTTCACCGCCAGCCCGCCCTGGAGGGTGCCGGCCTGAAGCGAGGAATAGGGCGGCTCGAAGACCGAATCCAGCGGGCCTTCGCTCAGGCGGCCGGCCTGGGCGACGGCGGCGGTCAGCGCGTCGGCCATGGCATGGATGGCGTTCAGCCCCTGGTCGGGGCGGGAGGAATGGCCGGACCGCCCGCGGACGGTCAGCCGCGCCGACGCCTTGCCCTTGTGAGCGCGGACGGCGCGCAGGCCGCTCGGCTCCCCAACGATGACGCCCAGCGGCGGTGCGCACAAATCGGGCAGATGCGGCAGAAGATGCGGCGCGCCCTGGCAGCCGGCCTCCTCGTCGTAGGTGAAGGCCAGATGGATCGGCCGGGCGAGCGGGGCGGCGGTCAGGGCCGGCAATGCCGCCAGCGCCGCCGCGATGAAGCCCTTCATGTCCGAGGTGCCGCGCCCGTAAAGCCGGTTGCCGTCGGTGCGCAGCCGGAACGGGTCGCCGGTCCATTCGGGTTCGGTGGCGGGCACCACGTCCATGTGGCCGGACAGGACATAGCCCGGAACCATCGCCGGGCCGATGGTGGCGAACAGGTTGAAGCGGTCGCCCTCCGGTCCCGGCAGAACCCGGACGCGGACGCCTGCGGCCTCCAGAATGCCGCGGATGCCGTCGACGATGGCGCCGTTGGGGGTTCCGACGACGGAGGGAAAGGCGATCAGATCCTTCAGGATGTCGGTCACGGTCATGACGGCCTCACCTTGTCCCATGCTGCGCGCCTTGGGGCGCGGGGAGTCGTTGCGGGTTCGCTGCTGTGTCGAGGAGAGGGGCGCCGGCTTGACGGCTGCGGTAGCCACGATCTTATCCGGCTGCCGCTCGATTCCGTGCCGAATGCATGGGCGATTTGGTTGATTGTTGTGCCGACCCGGTGCTTTGCGGTGAATTGTGCGGCGGCTGCTCCGGTAATCTCGGGGAGCGCTGGATGGTACAGGCGTGCCGGTTGACCCAAAGGAGCACTGCCTCACGTTATGGAAAATCCGGGGAGGAGAAAGCGTTGAGCGAGAGCGGCATGGAAGACGGAGTTGGGGATGGGGTGGGGGACGGTGCGTTACCGGGCTCCCTGACCGTCGACGCCTTCGACATGCGGGTGGCCGACATCGCCGACATCGACCTTGAGCGCCTGCATGCGCTGTCGATCTCGGTCGGCTGGCCGCATCGCGCGGAGGACTGGCAGTTCGTGCGCGAGGTCGGGCATGGCTTCGTCGCGCTGGACGAGATCGACCGCGTTCTGGCATCGGCGATGTGGTTCCCCCACGGCGACGATTTCGCGACCATCGGCATGGTCATGACCTCGCCCCGGCTGCAAGCGCTGGGTGTCGGCGACTGGTTGATGAAGCGGGTGCTGTCGGCGTCGGCGGGACGGACCTACCGGCTCAACGCCACCCGTGCGGCGCTGGCGCTCTACCGTTCGCTCGGCTTCATCGGCCACCGGACCGTGTTCCAGTGCCAGGGCGAGGCGCGCCGGAGCGAGCACGTTGCGCCCGCGCAGGCGGTGCGGCGGCTGGAGGCGGCGGATCTCGCGGCGGTGACGGCGCTGGACGAACGTGCCTTCGGACTCTCGCGGGCCGGGCTGATGGCGCGGCTGTTCGAACAGTCGGTCGGCTATGGCCTGGACCGTGACGGGGTTCTGGTGGCTTTCGCCCTCTGCCGCCCCTTCGGCCGCGGGCATGTCGTCGGTCCGGCGGTCGCCGGGACGGACGAGGATGCGATTGCCGTGGTCCAGCCCCATGTGGACGAACATGACGGCCGTTTCCTGCGCCTGGACACCCATCTGGACGAAGGGCCCTTCCCGCTGTTCGTCGCCCGGTCGGGTTTGCGGATTCACGACACGGTGCTGACCATGTCGCTGGGCGCGCCGCTGACCGATCCGTCGACGCGGGCGCCGGACCGTCCCGTCACCTATGCGCTCGCCACCCAGGCCCTGGGTTGAGCCGCCACCCGCTTCATGAACAAGGATGCGCCGATCATGCCGGGACAGACGCCGGACCCCTCCGCCGGCTCTCACTCCGACTCCGTGCCGGAACCGGTCCCCGACCCTTTTCCCGTTTCATCCTCGTCCGGCAACGGCGCCGGGATCATGCTCCGACTGGTGTCGGCCGGGCTGTTCGTCGTGATGTCGCTGTTCGTCCGGCTGGCGTCGGCCGAGGCGCCGGTCGGGCAGATCGTTTTCTTCCGCAGCGCCTTCGCGATCCCACCGATCATCGCCTATCTGATGTGGCGCCGGCAGTTTCCGTCGGCCCTTCGGACGCGGCAGCCGGTCGGGCACCTGAAGCGCAATTTCTATGGCGGCATGGCGATGGTGCTCTCCTTCGTCTCGCTGGCCTATCTGCCGCTGGCGCTGGCGACCGCGCTGGGCTTCCTGGCTCCGCTGCTCGCAGTGCCGGCCGCCATGCTGTTCCTGCGCGAACGGCCGGGTGCCGTGGCCATCGGCGCGGCGCTGGTCGGCTTCGCCGGCGTGGTGCTGATGCTGGTGCCGGCCTTCGAAGGGCCGACGCCGGACCACGGCACCCTCATCGGGGTTGCGGCCGGGCTGGCGATGGCATTCGCCACCGCGGCGGGCCGGGTCCAGATCAAGACGCTGACCGCGACCGAGGCGCCGGGGACCATCGCCTTCTACTTCGCCCTCCTGTGCGCGCTCGGCGGTCTGGCGAGCTGGCCGTTCGGCTGGGTCACCCCCAGCGGGCTGTCCCTGGCCTGCCTGATCGGGGCGGGCATCTCCGGCGGGCTGGCGCACATCACCATGACGGAAGCGATGGCCCGCGCGTCGGTGTCGACCCAGGCGCCCTTCGACTACACCGCCATGCTGTGGGCGCTGATCCTCGATGCGGCGATCTTCGGCGTGCTGCCGTCGCCGGTCAGCCTTGCCGGCGCCTTCGTCATCGCCGCCTCGGCCCTGGTGATCCCCCTGGCTGGCCGGTTCCATGCCCGGTCCGCCGCTCTGGACCCCGCCCGCTGAGAAGCGGGCGGGTGCGGCCCCGTCAGGCTTGTGCCACCTGAACGGCAGCGGATTGGAAACGGCCGATGCGGAAGTCGTGCAGCGGCGTTTCGCTGTGCCCGGTGGCGATGATCTCCGCCATCACGTCGCCGACGCCGGGGCCGAGCTGGAAGCCGTGGCCGCTGAAACCGAAGGCGTGGAACAGTCCGGGCGTCGTCGCCGATGCCCCCATGACCGGCAGCTTGTCGGCGACGTAGCCCTCGCAGCCCGACCAGGTGCGGATCACCGTGACGTCTGCCAGCGCCGGCAGCAGCCGGACCAGGGCCCGCAACTGTCCGGGCAGCCGTGCCGGATCGGCCCTGGCATGGCCGGGATCGAGCGCCACCGGCACCCGCTCGGCCCCACCGCCGAAGACGATGTTGCCGCGCTCCACCTGACGAAGATAACCGTCCCCGCCGGAGCGCGACCACATGCCGACCACCGGCAGGATCCGGTGCGGCAGGGGTTCGGTCACGCCCATCTGCGGCCCATAGGCCGCCATCGGCACGCTTTCGCCGAAGCGGGCGGCGATGGTCGCGCCCCAGGCCCCGGCGGCGTTCAACAGGCACTCCGCGGTGAAGCGGCCCCGATGCGTCGTCGCTTCGAAACCCGACGCGGTTGCCGAGACGTCCACCGGCCCGCATTCCTCGACGATCTCCGCGCCCAGACGGCGGGCGGCGTCGGCGAAGGCGGGGGCGATCAGGCGCGGGTTGCCGCTGCCGTCCTGCGGCGAGAAGGAGGCGGCGATGGCGCCCGGCCCCAGGCCGGGAAAGCGGCGGCGGATCTCCGGCGGCGACAGTTCATCCAACTCCAGCCCCCAGGGCCGCGCGTCGGCGATGTAGCGGCGCATGTCGGCCAACCCGTCCTCGTCGAACACCAGCCGCAGATGGCCGGTGGCGCGGAACTCGACATCCCGCCCCAGCAGCCGCTCCGCCTCCCCCCACAGCGCGCGCGAGCGGTGGGCGAGCGGCAGTTGCGGCAGATAGCGCCCGGTGCGGCGGATGTTGCCGAAGGACGCCACCGTGGCGCCGGTGCCGACGCGGTTGCGCTCCAGCAGCGTGACGGACAGGCCGCGCCGGGCCAGGAAAAAGGCGGCGGCCGATCCGATCAATCCGCCGCCCAGCACGATAACCCTCATCGACCTCTCCCGCATGCGGGCGGACATGGCTCCGCCCCACCGGTCAGGCTGCCGGGCATGGGCGGGCGGGTCAAAGACCGGTTCGGCATGATCCCATAAGGCCGGGCTATGGGAGTGCCGGCTTGTGGAGCGCAATGCATAAGCCCGCCTTATGTGTGTGCATTCAATGGGTCTTGGATCGCCCCAGGCCCGCCATGTCAGCTTTTCCCCCGGATCGGACACAGACTGACTTGCCGGGAGGAGCGGAGATGGACGGTGGCATGGGTGAGGCCGACTGGAAGGTCGGCGTCGACATCGGCGGGACATTCATCGATTTCTGCGCGCTGGAGACCCGGTCGGGGCGGGTGGCCTCGCTGAAGGTGCTGACAACGCCGGACGATCCCGGCGCGGAGCTGATGACGGGCCTGACCCTGCTGGCCGAGCGCGAAGGGCTGGACCCGCGCGCCGTCACCCGCTTCGTGCATGGCACGACGGTGGGCATGAACACGGTGATCCAGCGCAAGGGCGCGCCGCTGGCGCTGCTGACCAATGCGGGGTTCGAGGATGTGATCGAACTCGCCCGGCTGCGCATGCCGGACACCTATTCGCTGTTCTGTTCTCGCCCCGACCAGTTGGTCGCCCGCGACATGGTCTTCGGCATTCCCGCCCGGCTGCGCTCAGACGGGACGGAACGGCAGGCCCCCGACATGGCGGCCGTCGCCGATGCCGTCGCCGCCGTCAAGGCCAAGGGAGCGATGGGCGTGGTCGTCTCCTTCCTGCATTCCTGGCGCGACGATGCCCACGAAACCGCGGTGAAGCAGGAAGTCGCCCGGCTGGCTCCGGAGCTGTTCGTCTTCACCTCCGCCGAGGTCTGGCCGGTGATCCGCGAGTATGAGCGGACGACGACCGCGATCCTGAACGCCTATGTCCATCCCCGGATTTCCGGCTACCTCTCGGCGCTGGAAGGGCGGCTGGTCGGGCGCGGGGTGCCCGCCCGCCCGCTGCTGACCAAGTCCAACGGCGGCGTGATGAACGCGGCGGAGGGCAAGCGGGCCTGCGTCCACATGCTGCTGTCCGGTGCCGCCTCCGGGGTGAACGGGGCGGCGTGGCTGGCCCGGCAGGCGGGGGAGCCGCGCATCCTGACGCTCGACATCGGCGGCACCTCGGCCGATTTCGCCCTGATCGTCGACGGTCAGGCCCAGTTCGGCGTCGGCGAGATGATCGGCGAGTTCCCGCTGCACATCCCGTCGGTGTCGGTCAGCTCCATCGGCATCGGCGGCGGGTCGATCGCCAGCGTCGACGGGCAGGGCGTGCTGCGCGTCGGGCCGGACTCCGCCGGTTCGACGCCGGGTCCGGCCTGCTATGGCCGTGGCGGCGAGTGGGCGACGGTGACCGACGCGATGGTGGTGTGCGGCTGGCTCGGCCACAGCCAGATGGCCTACGGGCAGCTGCGGATGGATGCCGGCCTCGCCCGTGCCGCCGTCAAGCGGCTGGCCGACGAGCTGTTCCGCTCGGTGGAGGCGACCGCCCAGGCGATCCTCGACGTCGCGGTGTCGGAGATGTTCGCGGAGGTCGAGAAGATGGCGGCACGGGCCGGCGTCGATGTGCGGGATTTCGCGCTGATGCCCTTCGGCGGCGGCGGTCCGATGCTGGGCGTGTTCCTGGCGCGCGAGCTGGGGATGCCGCGCGTCGTCGCTCCGCGCTGGCCGGGCGTGGTGTCGGCGCTGGGCGGTCTGGTCGCCGACCTGCGCGGCGATTTCGTCCGCACCCTGTTCGCCGACCTTTCCCCCGGCCTGATGCCGGCGCTGCGCGAGGCCTTCGCCGCGATGGGCGGGGAAGGGCGCGACTGGCTGGCGGCGCAAGGCCATTCGGGTGCCGCCGAGCTGAGGATCGTCGCCGACATGCGCTATGCCGGCCAGAGCTACGAGATCGAGACGGCGCTGACTCCCGAATGGCTGGACGGCAGCAATCCGGGCGCAATCGCCGACGCCTTCCACGCGGCGCATGCCCGGCTTTACGATTTCCACGACCCCGATGGGCGGATCGAGATCGTCAACCTGCGCCTGTCCGCCATCGGCAACGGCCCGGCCCTGCAGTTCCCGACCGCGCCGGAGGAACCGCATCCTGCCTCGGCGGAGCGCAGCGTGCCGGTCTTCACCGGCGGCGCCGTGACTCCGGTCGGGCTGTACAGGCGCGCGGACTTGCAGGCCGGCGCCCGGTTCGAGGGACCGGCCATCGTCGCGCAGGAGGATACCACCTTCGCCATCCCGGCCGGGACCGCGGCCCGCGTCGATGCGCATCTCAACCTCCACCTGACCTTTGCGGAGTGACCGCCGTGTTCGACAAGATGAAGCTTCAGGTGCTGGCGAACCACGCGCGGTCGGCGGCCGAGAACATGGCCCACACGCTCCAGCGCACCGCCCACTCCGCCTTCGTCAAGGAGACGGAGGATTTCACCGTCATGCTGCTGAACCGCCGGGGCGAGACCTTCGGCGTGCCGATGGAGCTGGGGGCGACCTGGTATCCCGGCCTGACCTATGGCCGCGCCATCGCCATGATCGATGACTACCGGCCCGGCGACGTCGCCTTCACCAACGACCCCTATTCCGGCTTCGTCGCGACCCACGCCCCCGACACCCATCTGTGGAAGCCGGTTTTCTACGACGGGGAGATCATCGCCTGGACCGGCGGGCACATCCACAACACCGACATGGGCGGCGCCGTCCCGGCCTCGCTGTCGCGGGCGCTGACCGAAATCCACCAGGAGGGCATCCGCTTTCCGCCGATGAAGCTGGTCCGCGACGGGGTGTTCGACGAGCAGATCCTGCGGATCATGACCACCAACGTCCGCAAGCCCGACCTGAACATCGGCGACATCAAGGCGCTGGTCGGCGCGCTCAACACCGGCGAGCGCAAGATCCTCGCCATGGTCGAGAAGTTCGGCAAGACCGCCTTCCTCGACGGTGTCGACGCCCTGCTCGACCATGCCGAGGCGCAGGCGCGCGACATCCTGCGGGCGATGCCCGACGGGCGGTGGGAGTTCGCCGACTATGCCGACGAGGATTCGGTCAACGCCAACCCCTGCCGCCTGAAGCTGACCCTGACGATCCGGGGTGACGAGGCGGTGCTGGACTTCACCGGCTCGGACCCGCAGCTGGCATCCTCGCTCAACGTGCCGTCGGGCGGCGATCCCCGCCACACCATCCTGCTGGTCGGCGTCTATTACGTCCTCTTCACCCTCGATCCGAAAATCCTGCTGAACACCGGTCTGACCCGGCCCTTCACCTGCATCACCCCGGAAGGGACGGTCCTGAACCCGACCTTCCCGGCGGCGGTGGGGATGCGGTCGCTGACCTGTGCGCGGTTGCGCTCCGTCATCTTCGGTGCCTTTTCCCAGGCGGTGCCGGAGCGGCTTCCGGCGGCGCCGGCCGGCAACAACTGCATCGTCAACGTGATGACCACCGACGAGCGGACCGGCAACCGCATCATCGCCGCGGTGAACCCGGTGGTCGGCGGCGGCGGCGGCATGCCGCACCGCGACGGCACCAACGGGTCGGGCGCCGACGCCGCCTATCTGAAGAACACGCCCATCGAGATCACCGAGATGGAAACCCCGGTGGAGTTCGTCCGCTACGGGCTGGCGACCGACAGCGGCGGGGCCGGACGCTGGCGCGGCGGTCTCGCCACCCACATGGCCTTCCGGGTCTTCTCCCCCGATACCCGGATCACCGCGCGCAACCGCGACCGCGGATTCTTCCGCCCCTGGGGCGTGCTGGGCGGCCGGGCGGCCGGGCTGTCGGACATGGTGGTCAATCCCGGCAGGCCGGGCGAAAAGCGGCTGGGCAACATCGACACGGCGGTGCTGCAGCCGGGCGACGTGCTGGACATCCGTTCGGCCGGCGGCGGCGGCCGGGGCGACCCGTTCACGCGCGAATCCTGGCGGGTGGCCCAGGATGTCGCGCGCGGCTATGTCTCGGTGGAGGCGGCGGAGCGGGAATATGGTGTCGTCATCCGCGACGGTGTGCTCGACGCGGAGGCCACCGACCGGCTTCGTGCGGACCGGCCGGCACCCACCGGGCATTTCCATTTCGGACCGGAGCGCGACGGCTACGAGCGGCAATGGACGCCGGACGCCTACGAGTTCCTGACGCGCACCCTCGCCGGCCTGCCGATCCACTGGCGCTTCTTCGCCAAGACGGAAATCTTCAGCCGCATGGCCGGCCGCGATGGTGCCGGCGGGGTTGAAGCCGCGCTGGCCGAGGTCTACGCCCGCTTCCCCGAAATGCCGCCATCGAAGGCACTGGTCCGCGAGGCGGTGGAATGAGCGGGACGGCGGGGGGCAGGCTGGTCAGGCTGGCCGAGACGGGACGCGCCCCGGTCCGTTTCCTGCTGGATGGGGTGGAGCGTGTGGCGCTCGCCGGCGATACGGTGCTGACGGCGATCCTCACCAACGCCCCGGCGCTGCGGCAGGCGGAGTTCGGGCCGGAGCGGCGGGCCGGCTTCTGCCTGATGGGGGCCTGCCAGGATTGCTGGATCTGGCAGGAGCAGGGTGCCCGCATCCGCGCCTGCTCCACGCCGCTGGCCGAGGGCATGCGGCTGCTGACCCGGACGCGGGAGGATTGGCCATGACCGGGTTGGCTATGACGGAACCGAACCAGCCGCGTGTCGTGATCGTCGGGGCCGGGCCGGCCGGGATCAGGGCGGCGGAAACGCTGGCGGCGGCTGGGCTGCGCCCGACGGTGATCGATGAGGGGGCAAAGGCCGGCGGGCAGATCTACCGCCGTCCGCCCGACGGCTTCACCCGCCCGCCCGGGCTGCTCTATGGCTCGCAGGCCGGCAAGGCCGTGGCGCTGCACGCCGCCTTCGACGGGCTGGCGGCGGCGGGCCGCATCGTCCATCTGCCGCGCCATTCGGTCGTCGCACTCGCCAACGGGGTCCTGCACGCGGTCGGTGACGGCGGAAGCCGCCGGATCGGCTACGACCGGCTGATCCTGGCGACCGGGGCGACCGACCGTCTGGCTCCGGTGCCGGGCTGGCAGGCTCCCGGCGTCTACAGTCTGGGCGCGATGCAGATCGCGCTGAAGGCCCAGGGCGTGGCGATGGGGCGGCGGATCGTGCTGGCCGGGTCGGGGCCGCTGCTGACGCTGCTGGCGACCCAATTGCTGAAGGCGGGGGCGGAGGTCGCCGCGGTCCTCGACACCGCCGGCCTGCGCGGCCAGATCGCCGCCGTCCCCGACCTCGCCGTCCGCCCGTCCTTCGCCCTGCAAGGGCTGACGATGCGGGCGCGGCTTGGGCGGCTCTACCATGCCGGCGTCGTTCTGGAGGGGATCGAGGCGACGGATAGCGGGGTAACGGACAGCGGGGTGATGGACAGCGGTGTGACTGCGGTCCGCTGGACGGATGCCGGCGGACAATCCCGGCGGACGGCCTGCGACGCCGTCGGTCTCGGCTGGCATCTGAAGGCGGAAACCCAGCTTGCCGATCTTGCCGGCTGCCGGTTCGCCTACGATCCGACCTGGGCACAGTGGCTGCCCAGCACCGACCGCATGGGCCGGGCAGGGGAGGGCGTCTATCTGGCCGGCGACGGCCTGCGCCTGCTGGGGGCCGACGGGGCGGAGGTCGCCGGCCGTCTCGCTGCTGCGGCTTGCCTGTCCGATCTGGAGCTGTCCGATCCGAAGCCGGACATTGCGGCCGACCTGAAGCGCCTCGACCGGCTGGAGCGCTTCGCCCGCGGCATCGCCCGTGCCTTCCCCTGGCCGGCGGATCGGGTGCGGGCAATTCCCGACGACACCGTGCTGTGCCGCTGCGAGGGGATTACCGCCGGTTCGGTGCGCGGGACGGCGGCCTATGGCGGGGCGGAGGCCAACCGGGTGAAGTCGCTGGGCCGTGCCGGGATGGGGCGCTGCCAGGGCCGCTATTGCCAGCTGGCCGCGGCCGACCTGATCGCCGCCTCCGGCGGGCTTGCGCATGCCGGAGAGGTCGGGCGTCTGCGTGCGCAAGCCCCCGTCCGGCCGGCGCCCGTCCGCGCGTTGCTGGAGGAGGAGTGAGCGGCAGGTGATCAGGGCGGCGGCGGGTGCAGCCGCGTGTCCAGGGCAAACCGTTCCTGCGAGCGCATCCCGTACGCTCCCGCCGCCGGAGATGCGGCGAACAGAAGGTTCCAGCTGTGCGGGGACACAGCACTCGGGATCAGGACGAACTTGTGCCCAGTCAGCAGGGCATCGCCGAACTGCTGCTGGCCGACGCTGGGGATGCCGGGACGGAGCCAGTTCGGG
The DNA here is from genome assembly GCF_003116035.1 of Azospirillum sp. TSH64. Lineage (GTDB taxonomy): Bacteria > Pseudomonadota > Alphaproteobacteria > Azospirillales > Azospirillaceae > Azospirillum. The sequence continues at coordinate 4,991,470 of NZ_LGQW01000015.1, read as the reverse complement.
TTGGGCACATCGGCCGGGGTGACCACATGGACGGCGGCGGGCTCCGTGACGGTCAGCGCCGTCAGCACATGCGGCACCGTGTCCAACGCCTTGAAGCCCTTGTGCACCGCGACCTCCAGGATAGCGGTTGCCGGGTCGAGAGAGCAGTAGACGGCGCGGACCCCCTTGCTGTTCCAGCGCCCGCCGAAGCGGTAGGCCCCTTCGCCGCTGTCCCAGCTCGTGCGGAAGGGCTCCGGGTCGAGACGCCACGCGACCAGCTCGGTGCCGCCCAGCGCCGCCGGCAAGGGTGTCACGTGTAGACCCCGGAAGCCATCCGCCCCAGGTAATCCTCGACCATCTCGACCCCGGCGGGGGTGTCCAGCAGGTCCAGCGGACGGTTGTCGTCCAGCCCGATGGCCGGACGTTCCAGCCATTGCTCGGCCTCCTCCTGCGAGCCGAAGACCTCGGAGGCCTGGGCCAGGATCTCGGCCAGCTTCCAGGTCCGGCCACCCTGCTCGGGGCTGAGCGGCTTGTCCGGCGCGCCCTTGCGGCGCTGGTAGGTGCGCACGCTCATCCCCACGGCGGACTCGATGCTCGCCGGCTTGAGGACGCGCAGGTGGGTCACGAGATGGTAGAGCGCGCCGCCCGGCAGGCCGGTCTTGATGGCGTTGTGGGCATCCAGCTGCGTCACCACCGGGCGCTTGAACACCCGCGGACCGCCCAGCAGATCGGTGACCCGCTGATACGGTCCTGTCTCCCCCCGTCCCATGTGGGATCCGGCCGTGGGCATGGCGTCCTCCGTCACGTGTCGTCCCAAATGTGACACGTGACGTGAAGGGATTCAAGCGGCGGCCCCCCTCGGCGGCGGAACCTCGCGGTCCTGTTCCGCAAATGGACTTCCCAGCATGGAGGTGTTGTGATCCAAGTCCCTGGACGGGGCGTCGCGGCGGCTGCCGTTTTGGTCTGCCCGACGCTCATGCCTGAGCCGAAGAGTGGGGAAAACCGATGTTGGCCGGAGGCGACCGTGAAGCGCAGTGTTGAGAACGCGGAGCATTACAACTGGGGGGACCGCTGCGACGGATGGGTGCTTTCCCCCTCCCCGGACATGATGGTCATTCAGGAACGGATGCCGGCCGGAACGGCGGAGCGCAGGCATGTCCATGGCAAGGCGCGCCAGTTCTTCTACGTGCTCTCCGGCGAACTGACGATGGAGCTGGAAGGAACCCGCCATCTGATCACGGCGATGTCCGGGATCGAGATTCCGCCGGGAAGCCGCCATCAGGCCCGGAACGACAGCGGCGCGGACGTGCATTTTCTCGTCGTGTCGTCCCCGACGACACGGGGCGACCGAACCGACCTCGACGGCTGAGCCGCGCTCTCAGCGCCGGTAGGTCGGCGCTGGCAGCGGCAGGGAGGACGGGTTCAACGCCACCCAGTCGACGGCGAGCGCACGAAGCCGGACGCTGTCGTCGCCGACCCCGGCCTTCGCCTCGGCGATCGTCCGGTTGGCCTCCGACAGCGCGGATTCGGGCAGGGGGGTGGCGGAGCGGATGTGGTGTAGGAAGGCATCGGCCATCTTGCGATACTCCGCATCCCAGTTGACGCCGCCGTTGCGTTCGAGTTCGTCGTTGATCCTGCCGGCGATGCGGATGACCTCGCCCTGCACGGTGTCCGCAGGACCGGCCGATGGCACCAGCAGGTCCCAAAGTTCCCGGTATCGGTCTTCCCAGCGGGCCGCCGTGGCGACGACAGGCGATCTGCCGTCATGCATCACGCGGCGCGGAACGGGCGTCACGCCGAACAGCGCATAGAGCCGGTCCAGCGCGGCACTGGTCGCCTCCACGTCGTCCGGATTGTATCCGGCGCGATGGAACTCGAACTGCGTGCCGATGCGCTCCACCAGGGCCGCGATCTCCGGCTTCGCCACGGTTCCTTCGTCATGGCCCTTGCCGAGGAGACGGCCGAGCAGGGATTTCGGCTTGGCCGTTGCCGTCCGGCGCTCGGCGGCCACCAGCAGTTGGGCGGCGGCTTCCACCCGCCTGATGTCGCTGTTGGCGCAGCGCCGCAACGCGTAGGCCAACGGCGTCAGGCCGCTCCCGTCGAGCGCGTCGACACGCGCGCCATGGGCCAGCAGCAGTTCGACCGCCCGCAGATTGCCGACCGCGGCCGCCTTGTGGAGCGGCGTGCCGCGCGTAGCCTCGCCGCTGTGCACGTCGGCGCCGAGATCCAGCAGAATTCCGATCCGGCCTTGCCAGTGGCCGGAGCGCGCATGAAGCGGGGTGTCGCCGTAGCTGTCGGGCGCGGAGACATCCGCGCCGTGCTCGACGAGCCAGCGGGCGAGCGCGTCGGGGCATTCGTTGAAGGCGAGGGCGGTCCGCTTGAACACGCCGCCGCGGGCATTCACGTCGCAGCCGTCGAAAACCGCCTTCAGCGCCTCGACGTCGCCCGTCCTGAGCAGGCTCTCGAAATCCTTCGGCAGCGTCTTTCGTTTCGCCTTCGCCACAGCAACTCTCTCGGATCTGAAGGAGGCCGGCAGGATGCCGACGCATCGGCCCTGCCGGCGACCGGCATAAGCCACCGCCTCGATGCAACACTTCCAAGGCGGATTATGTCAGAATCGAATGACTATGGCATGCGATGTGCTGATCGGCAGCTCGGTTTTATAGGTGATCTGCTTCAGAACCAGATTGGACCTGATGGTGGAAACGAACTCTATTTTCGACAGTTTGCTGGCGATCAGATGTTCCAGCTCCTCGACATCCCGGACGATTACGCGCAGAAGGAAATCGCAGTCGCCGGTCATCCAGTTGCATTCCATCACCTCGGGAATCCGCTCGACGGCGTCGCGGAAATTTTCTAGAGCCGATTGCGGCTGCTTGTCGAGCTTGACCTGGATATAGGCATTGATTTCCAACCCCATCACCTTGGGATTCAGAAGGGTGACGCGCCGGTCGATGATGCCGGTCTGCTCCAGCTTCTTCACCCGTGTGAGGCAGGGCGAGGGGGAGAGATTGATTCTGCCGGCAAGCTCGACGTTCGTCAGGTTTGCGTCCTTTTGCAGCTCGCTGAGGATCTTGATGTCCGTTCGGTCGAGCGTCAACGTGTTCATCATGATGACTCCCTGTTGTGGTCTTGACGGCCTGTCCTGGAACCGAAGCGAAGAACGGCAGGAAATTCCGCGGAACAAACCTATTTGAGAGCAGCGCGCATTCCCTTCCGCCATTCGACTGTGCATGCGGCAGAGTGTATCCGAGCCCAACCAATGGCAGAATCTACGGGATTGCCATTTTATGTCGCGAAACTGTCAAACTCGGACCGAGGTCCGCTTCGGACAGCACGGAGGCCGCAACATTGCCGAAGAGTGCGCGGATTGATGCGAAGTGGCCGGAAGCCCCGGTGGCCGGCGATGCTCTCCCGATGGCGTGGGATCCCACCGGCCTGCGCATCAGCTTCACCGCTGAGGATCCCGACGAGTTTGCCCGGCCGCTGGTCTCCTTCCTTGTCCGGCGCAATGTGGATGACGACGAGCTGCCGATCCACCGGCACCGGAAAGGCCAACTGGTGGTGGCGGCGGAAGGCTCGGTCATGTGCCGGACGCTCGACGGGCTTCGGATCGTCCCATCCAACGGTGCGGTCTGGATTCCGGGAGAGATTCCCCACAGCATTTCCATGTCGGACAAGGGCCGGTCATACTGCGTCTTCATCAATCCGGGGATTTCACCCCTGCCGGAGTCCTGCGCGACATTTTCGATCAGCCCGATGCTGCGCGAGATGATCTTTCACCTGGCCAATCTGCCGCCGCTCTATCCCTTGGAGGGTCCGACGAGCCGTCTGGTCCAGGTCATCCTGGACGAGCTTGCACAGATGAAGGCGGAGCCGCTCCACTTCCCGGTTTCCAACCATCCCAGGATCCAGCGCATCGCCGCCCAATTGCTGGAGGCGCCGGACGACCGCAGGACCATCCGGGACTGGGCGGCAACAGTCGCCATGAGCGAGCGCACGCTGGCCCGGCTCATCCAGAAACAGACGGGAATGTCGTTCGGCCGCTGGCGACAGCAACTCCACATCGTGATCGCCGTCCAACGGATGTCGATGGGCGCCACCGTGCAGGCGATCTCCCAGGAGCTGGGATACGATTCCCCGAGCGCGTTCACCGCCATGTTCAGGAAACACATGGGGCAACCTCCGCGCCGGTATTTGCAGGATCGGGCCGAAGGCACGACGAACTGACGCCGCGTCGCCCTTCCCATGCCGGCTCTCATGCCGACGGCCCTCGATCCCGGCAAGCAGGATCGAGGGCCGTCGGCATGTTCGGGGACCGGCATCGCGGCCCCCCGGGTGGCTACCGTTGCCTACCCTGTCAGCTGACGATGTCCTGCCTGATGCTCTTCCGCGCCGCCATGAAGGCCATCGCCGCCAGCACATAGACGAGCGACGTGCTGATCAGCGCCCAGCGGATGCCGTCGCCGGACCCCATCGACCGCGCGAGAAAATCGCTGATCAGGCCGACCGACAGCGGTCCAAGGCCAAGCCCGATCAGATTGGCGAAGAACAGGAAGATGGCGGTGGCCGTCGCCCGGGTGCGCGGACGCACCAGGCTCTGCACCGCCGCGAAGATGGGGCCGTAATAAACGGATTGCAGCAGCATCGGCAAACCCATCAGGCAAAGTGCCGCCGCGGTGTTCGAGGTGAGATAAGCCGCGAAAAGCGAGAAGGGCAGGCACAGGGCCGCGGCGGCCGGAATGGTCGCATAGGCGTTCAGGCTGCCGCGCGCCACCGCGCGATCCGTCGCCCGGCCGCCCAGCCAGGTGCCGGCGGCTCCGCAGATGCCGACGATCAGCCCCAGCACCGTACCGAGAAAGCCGGTTGGGCCCAATTGAATCCCGGTGAGATCGTGCAGCCTTGCCGCCAGGATGCCCAATCCTTCGGCGTGATTGCGCAGGAAGTGGGAGCTTTGAAAGGCAAGATTGCTGTAAATCCCGAAGCTCATGGCCACCATCGCGACCGTGAGCCAGATATAGGTCCGCTTCCCGCCGAGTTCGGTCAGCGCCTCCCTCAGTGTGGGCGTGCTTTGCGCCCCGCTGGCCGCAACGGAGGATGTCCGCGGCTCGGGCAGCGTGAAATAGGCCAGCAGCCCGAGGGCGATGCCGGGCACCCCGACCAGCGCGAAGGAGGCGCGCCAGCCGAGGCTGTCCGCGATCAGGCCGCCGACCACCATGCCGACCAGCGAACCGGCCGGAATGCCCATGGAAAAGAAGGCCAGCGCCGAGGCCCGCTTCTCCCGTGTCGTGTAATCGCTGATCAGCGACTGGGATGCCGGCGTGCAGCCCGCCTCTCCGACACCGACGCCGACCCTGGCGAGGAACAGCTGGGTGAAATTCTGGGCCACGCCGCAGACCGCCGTGAACAGGCTCCAGGTGATCGCCGACAGCGCGACGATCCTGACCCGGTTCGCACGCTCCGCCCAGCGCGCGATCGGAAGCGCCAGCGTCGCGTAGAAGATGGCGAAGGACAGTCCGGTCAGGGATCCCAGCTGCCAGTCCATGAGACCGAGTTCGCGCTTTATCGGTTCCGCCAGGATGTTGACGATCTGACGGTCGACGAAGTTCAGCATGTAGACGAGGAACAGCATGGTCAGGGCATAGCGCCGATAGTGGATCGACATGCCCATCGGCTGCGGTTTCGGCTGCGGCACCGACACCGTGGTCGTTGCGTCGTCGGTCATACGGCAGTCTCCAACAAGACCGGGCACAGGGGGGCCGGGTCGGTTTCGGTCGGAACGCGGTGTCGGGAGGCATGGGGGAAATGATGCGGCCGGCATGCGATCAGAGTTTGACGCCCGTGCTGACGAGGAACACGTCGCGGTCGGCGCGCGGGTCGTAGGGGCCGGCGAGGGTCGTCTGGTAGGTCAGGTTGAAGAGATAGCTGTCCTTGACCGTGCCATCGAGGGCGAGCCGGAGGATCTGGCGCCCTTGATTGAACGCGCCGTCATAGGACATCCCGTTGACATCGTGGGCGAAGGCGACGGACGGCTTGAGGGTCACCCCCGGCAGAATGTCCCGATAGCTCAGGCTCGCCTGAAGGCGATAGCCCCACGAGAATGGCGTCACGAAGCCCTTGGTGGTGCAGGCCTTGGGATCGGCGCCGGCCGCGCAGACGCCGTTGTTGGGGCCGGTTCCGAAAATGTCGGAGCGGCCATAGCGGCGGAAATTGGGGTCCGGCAGATCGTGGACATATTTGGCGCCGACCTCGCCGCCGAGGGTCAGGGTGCCGCCAATCACGCTGCCGATGTCGCCAGATGCGGCGAGCTGCCCCTGGGTGACGTGAAAGCGCTCGTAACCGGCGAACGGCCCGCCCAGGGGCACCAGGGCGAAATCCCGCGCCAGCACCCCGGTTTCGCTCACGGCCGCCTGCAAAAGATCGGGGGCGTTGAAGGCGAGCGGCTGATTGAATTTATGGTCGAGTTCGCCCGCGACCCGCAGTTTCATCGACGGAACGCTGGTGGCGAAGCTGCCGGACAGCATTCGGATGTTCTTGGGGTACTGGAAGCGATAGGCCGGATTCAAACCGTCCGGATCTCCCGGCAGGAAGATGGCGCCGTTCCGGCCGGTCCGGTCGGCCTCGACATAGCCGGTCCGCGCGTGGATGTTGGTGAAGTGGAGCGAAAACCTGGTGCCGATGTCCGGCACCAGATAGGAGCCGCCGATACCGAACTGGCCGGCATCGCCCGCCGTCCCGTCGCTGCCACGCTTCAGGAACCGCCCGGTCGCCAGCCCGTCGGCGGAAGACAGGGCATTGGACACCATGACCCTGTCGCACCCCGGCGAGGCGTAATCGGCGGTGGCGGCGAATGTTCCGCAACCGGGCTGCGTCGATGTCGCCGACAGCAGCTGATAGAAGATTTCGAGGCTTGCGGCTGACGAGAGGTCGATTTTGCCCGACAGCGCCAGGAACGGCTTCGCTCCTTCCTGCGGCTGCAAGCCCGGCCGGGACAAGGCCGCGAAGTCGCGCGGGTTGATGTCGCGGAGGCCGCCGGGAATTGTGAAGGCCGGTCCCCAGTCGACGGTCTGCTGGCCCGCCTTGACGGAGACCGGGAGCCCGACGGCGGAGAACTGCCCCTTGACGTAGGCATCGGCAAGCGAGATGCCGCGGAACTTGGCGCCCTGCGAAAAGCCGCGGTCGGACAAGGGACCGCCGGCATAATCGTTCGGCAGGTTGCCCAGCGATACATGCCCCTCGGCAAGCGTGTGGTCGTACCAGCCCTTCACGCGGGTGAAGACGCCCCAGCCGTCGGCGTTGTTGGCCTCGAACTCGACCAGCCCCTTGGCGACGGTGGAAACCGGGTCTCCCCTGCGATAGTTCAGGTTCCCGTCGTCGGAATTGACGCCGCCCGGCGCCGCATGGTCAAGCCGGAGCCGTGCGCCGTCACCGGCGGGAACCAGCGACGGGTCGATGGGACTGGCGCGGATGGCCGTTCCAACGGTGACCACAGCCCGGATGCCCCCCGACCAGTCTCCTTCCTTGAATTCCCAGGCATGGGCCGGCCAGGAGATCGACAAGGCGGCGAGGATCGCCGCGTTCCGGCTGATGCCGAGGCTTATCCACCACGCGGCACGGGGTGCCGGCAGAGTTATGTCCCCCATCTTTGCTCCCTGCGAAGATTTATTGGAGTTGAGACAAGGAAGTCCGTCCCCGATCTCTTCGGACGGGCCAGGGTTCGGTCTTCCATTTTTCCTTGAAAGAACTCGGCATTGCCCCTGATGCAGGGCAATCGCATCCGAGGGTGGAGCGGCAAGGCTCTCCTTCGAATATCCCTCTCCCCTTGCGGGAGACAGGATTCGTCACCGGACAAAATAAAGAATGTGATGTTGGAAACGCCGAAAATCCGTCCTATTTGCTGGATTCAAAATGTTCGATTCGGCCGAACCTGCCCGAAGAGTAAATCAGCGGAGCCTTGTTCTGATTGTGGGTCTGGCCGACAACAGCACCGATCATGATGGTATGGGTGGCGATTTCCACGCTGTCCTTCAGTCTGCAATCGAAGCTGCAAACGGATTGCAGAAGGACCGGAACCCCGGTAACCCTCTCGCCCCAGTCGGCGGGGGAGAAGCGGGAGGCGCCCTTGCTGCCGTCCATCGCTGCGAAGCGTTCCGCCAACTGGATCTGATCGGCGGACAGGACATTCCAGGAAAAGGCGCCGGTCCGGAGAATGACGTCGTGGGCCTCGGCACTGCGGTTGATGCAGGCGAGAACCATCGGCGGATCGATGCACAGGGAAACCGCGGCGGTGACGGTCAGGCCGCGTCTGTCGGCACCCCGGCCCGACGCCACGATCGACACCGATCCCACAATGGCCCGCAATGCATTTTTGAAAACTGCCGTCTCCACATAGTCCGCAACGGAAAAATCTTGTCCTGACATGGCGAACCTCACGCAAGGCAGTTGAAGGACATGCCGCCGGTACAGCGGGATCGGCCGTCCGGCAATTGTGTGGACGCTGCGCTACGGGGCAGGGGGCGTCGGCAGCATCCGGTGCTCCACGATGTTCAGCCCATAACCCCGGAGCGCCACCGGGACATGCTGCGAGTTGGACAGCAGGATCATGTCGTGAATGCCGAGATCCGCAAGGACCTGGGCGCCGACGCCATAGTTGCGCAGTTCCGCCTTGTCGACGAAGGGCTCCCCCGCCTTCACCCGCAGAAGCTGCGACAGCGGCACATCGCGGTTGAACAGCACGATCACGCCCCTGCCTTCGGCGGCGACCTCCTGCATGGAGCGGGCGACGATGTCGCCACGGTCGCCGGTCTGGCCGAGCACGTCCGACAGGATGTCCAGCGCGTGCATACGCACCAGGGTCGGCCTGTCGTCGATCACGCCCTTCACCAGCGCAATCGCTTCCGTCTCGATTGCCTTGATGCGGAAGGTGATGGCGCTCCACTCGCCGCCCCATCGGCTGTCGAATTTCGTCGTGACGACACGCTCGACCTCATGATCGTGGCGGCGGCGGAAGGCGATCAGGTCGCGGATTGTGCCGATCTTGAGCGCATGCCGCTGGGCGAAGGCAACGAGATCGTCGAGGCGGGCCATCGTCCCGTCTTCCTTCATGATCTCGCAGATCACGCCCGACGGGTTGAGGCCGGCAAGGCGCGCCACGTCCACCGCCGCCTCGGTATGTCCGGCACGGACCAGCACGCCGCCGGGCCGTGCAACCAGGGGAAATATGTGGCCCGGCGAGACGATATGGTCCGGCCCCCTGGCCGCGTCGATGGCCACCGCCACCGTCCGCGCGCGGTCCGCCGCGGAGATGCCGGTGGACACCCCCTCGCGCGCCTCGATGGAAACGGTGAAGGCCGTCCGGTGGCGGGTGCCGTTCTCCGCGCTCATCAATCTGAGGCCGAGCTGGTCGACCCGCTCCTTGCCGAGCGCCAGACAGATCAGGCCCCTGCCATGCGACGCCATGAAGTTGATCGCCTCGGGCGTCGCCATCTGCGCCGGGATCACCAGATCGCCCTCGTTCTCCCGATCCTCGTCATCGACGAGGATGAACAGTCGGCCGTTGCGGGCCTCTTCGATGATCTCCGCCGTCGAGGACAGAAATGGATGGCGTGGGGGGCAGGGCAGCATCGTCATGATCTTCCTCCGATCACCGCATCACAGGTTGGACAGCGCCTGACGGATCAGCGAATCCTCGGAGTCGTCGTAGAGCGAATCGATCAGCGCCGCGTACCGCTCGTTCAGCACCTTGCGCCGCTTTTTCCGGGTCGCCGTCATGACGCCGTTTTCCGCCGACAGCTCTTCGGGAAGGATGCGGAACGACTTTATCTGCTCGACGGGCGCCAGCCTCTGGTTCGCCCTGGCGACCTCCCCCTCGATCAGGTGGATCACCGCTTCCGACGAACAGAAATCCGCGTAATCATTGATCGTTTCGTTCCGCCCCTTCACCCAGTCCATCATCGCGATGCGGTCGACCTCGATCAGCGCCACGAGGTATTTCCGCCCGTCGCCGCAGACCGCGGCCTCCGAGATGTAGGGGCTTCGCCGCAGCTCGTTCTCGATCTGTGCCGGACTGATCGACTTGCCGCCGGAGGTGTTGATGATCTCCTTTTTCCGGTCGATGATCGCCAGTTGGCCATCGGGCCGGACCTCGACGATATCGCCGGTGTGGAGCCATCCGTCGCGCAGAGCCTCCAGCGTGTCGTCGGGCTTGTTCAGGTAGCCCGTGAACAGGCCGGGCCCCGTCACCAGCATTTCGCCATCGCCGGCGATCCTGGTCTTCCAGCGCGGATCGGCAATCGGAACGCCGATGGTGCCGGGCTTCGACCAGTCCCGCATCTGCCCGGTGTTCGCACCGACCAGTTCGGTCTGGCCATAGACCTCCTTGAGGTTCAACCCCCAGGTCTGCCACAGCTTCACGACGTCCGGCGGCATCGGCGCGGAGGCGGTGTACGGGTATCTCAGCTGATCGAGCCCGATCTCCGCCAGGAGCGGCAGGAAGACCCGGTCGCGGCAGGTCGCGAAAAGCGCCTGGAGAAACGGATCGTCCGGGCCGTCCGCCTGCCGGTCCGCCAGCGCCTTCTGGGCGATGGACATCGCGAAGCGATAGGATTTCCTGCCGACCGTGGCCGACGCATTGATCCTGCTGACCAGTTCGGCGGCATAGCGTTGATAGAAGCGCGGCGGCGCCATCCAATAGGTCGGCCTCACGTCGCGGATCGTCGTCGCGAAATCCGCTCCGGTCTCGCCGAAATAGGGCGTGACCTCGCTGATGAGAGGAAGAACGATGCCCTGCCCGAGCCCGACGACATGGGAGAGGGGGAGATGGACGACCACCCGCTGGGGTTCGCGGAAAAGCGCCGGGCAAAAGCCTCGGGTGGTCATCAGCCCCTCGATCAGCGACCGGTGGGTGAGGATCGCGCCCTTGGGATTGCCGGTCGTGCCGGAGGTGTAGACGATGCTGGCATTGTCTTCCGCCCGCGCCTTGCCGGCCTGCTCGTCGAGCAGCGACGCACAATCGGAGGACGATGAGGCGGAAAAGCGCGGCAGCGAGACGACGTTTTTCGACGACTGAACCGCCGGATCGAAGACCACGATCTTCTTCAAGCTCTCCGCCTGCCGGCTGCGGAGAAGGACGGCGAGTTCCTTCTCTCCGGCGACGAAGGCGAATTTGCTTCCCGAATCCTCCAGGAAATATTCCACCTCCTCGGTCGAAGAGGTGAAATAGATCCCGACCGCCACGCCGCCGGCGCAGACCGTCGCCATGTAGGCGACCACCCAGTCCTGCGAGATGTCGCCCATGATGGCGACATGGTCCCCCTTCTCCAGACCATGATCGAGGAGGGCACGCGAAAGTGCCGCAACGTCCCTGGCGAACTCCCCCCAGGTCGTGGCGTGCCATGTGCCGGCACGCTTCTGGAAGAACGCCACGGCCTCGCCCCTGCCGTCCCGGCGGTCGCGCAGCAGCGACGGCAACGTCGCGTCCTCATGCGCGGTTGGTGGAGGGTCGATGGCGGATGAGGCGGTTGAGGGCAGGACGGGCGGGAAAACGGAATGCGGCCCGCCCATCTCAATTGCCGCCTTCTGCAAAGCGCTTGCGCTTCTCGCGGAAGGCGGCGACGGCCTCCTTGCGCTCCGGGCTGTGGAAGGTGAGCATCTCGAGCGCGCCGGCGGTGTCGAGATTCAAATGCACCTGCTCCTTGATCAGCGTGTTGACGGCGTATTTGGTCCAGACGATGGCGTCGCGGGGACCGGATGCGAGCATCTCGGCGTAGCGGACCGCATGCTCGACGACGGTTCCTTCCGGCACGACCCTGTTGATCATGCCGGCCGCCGCCGCCTCCTCCGCCGAAATGAAGTCCCCGGTCATCAGGTAATGCTTGGCCCGCACCGGCCCCAGAAGCAGCGGCCAGATCACAGCACCGCCGTCGCCGGCGACGACGCCGGCCGTCACATGGGTGTCGGCGAAGCGGGCCGCGGGCTCGGCGAAGACGACGTCGCAGAACAGGGCGAGCGTGGCACCCAGCCCGACGGCGACGCCGTTGACCGCGGCGATCAGCGGGCATTCCAGCTCGAGCATGTTGCGGATGAGATGACGCCCGGAACGGGTCGGCGAAATCGGCCCGAGATCGTCGTCGAGCGCATTCTGATCGCCGCCGGAGCAGAAACCGCGGCCGGCACCGGTCAGGACGACAGCCTTGACCGCCCGGTCGTTGTCGAGGTCCACGAACAGCTCTTCCAGCGCGGCATGCATCGGCCAGTCGATGGCGTTGAGGATTTCCGGCCGGTTCAGGGTGACGATGGCCACGCCGCTCGCGCGCTTCTCGACGAGCAGGCCCCTATAGGTCTTGTCGGTCATGGGAGGCTCTCTTCAGATCGGTCGAGAGGGGATCAGGCCGAAGCGCTCACCGTCCGCATCCTGCGGATCTGGTCGAGGATCTCGTCGGTCGGACGCACCACATTGTTGCGGTCGTTGAAATGCGGGATGACGTGGCGCCCGACCAGTTCGATGGCCTTCATGATCTCGGCGTGCGAAACAGAGTCGATGTGGAACAGGATTTCCTCGGCCCCGGTTTCGATGAAGCGTTCCAACTGGCGGATGACCGTATCCGGGCTGCCGCAGACCAGGCTGGCGGAGTCGTTCAGGAGATAATCCCAGTCGGTGGCCGCGCGCTGGAGCGCCTCCAGCCCTTCCCCCATGTAGGCGTAGTCGTCGGCGATCTTCGCCAGCCGCGGATAGGCATCGGTCGAGATGCGGGCGTACTGCATCAGCGGCTCGGCATAGATGTCCTTCGCCGCCCGATCGGTTTCGGCGATCCCGAGGAACACCGGCATGCCGAGACGCGGACGGTCGAGCGGGCCGTTCGGATCCCGCTGCCAGTTCGACCGGTAGGCCTCGACCATCTTCGCCTGGGCGTCCCAGCCCTGGTAGAGCGTGTGGCTGAGGACGGCGAGCCCCTGGCGGGCCGCCCAGACATGGCTGCGCTCGCTGGTCGCCGCGATGCCCATGAGCGGGTAGGGCTTCTGCAATGGTTTCGGCACCAGCATGCGCGGCGGAACCTGGTAATGCTTGCCCTCGAAGGTGAAGATGTCCTTGCTGAAGGCTTCCCGGATCAGCGCGATCCCTTCTTCCATCTGCTCGAGCGTTTCCGCGGGCTCCACATTGAAGGCGCGCATGGCGATGGTGGTGTTGGCGCGGCCGCAATACAGCTCCATGCGGCCGTTGGACAGGATGTCGGTGACGGCGGCACGTTCCGCCGTGCGCAGCGCATGGTTGATCTTCTTGGGCATCAGCGAAACCGCCGGTCTCAACCGGATGCGGGACGTGACCGCCGCGAGGTAGCCATACACGACTTCGGGGGCCGAGCTGGAGATCCCGCCCAAGGCGACATGCTGTTCGGACAGGCTGACGATGTCGAAACCCATCTTTTCGGCAAACACCGCCTCTTCGACAAGCTCATGAAGCCGGCGCGAATAGCTTTGTCCGACCAGAGTTTCCTGCTCGGACCAGAAGCCGAACTTGACTGCCATTTGGATGCCCTCTCGGGTTTGTTTGTGATGCCTCTTCGGTGATTGAAAGCTTGTCATGAAGCCGGCGGCAGAACCTGCCGAAGATCGGTTGCACTGACTGCGCGCTCAGAACATTATTTTGTGTAGGAATGATCGGTCGGATCGCAGGGTAGCGCGCCGTCAGGCCGGATCGTCCTGGGAAAAAGCATCGACGAGAAGCGAGGCGATGCGCTCGATGCAATGGCTGCCGATGGCCGTCGAGGAGCCGGAGGGGTCGCCAAGAATGCCGTTGGCGCTGACGGCCGCAAGCCCGTCGCGCCACATCAGCTCCAGATCGCCTTGCGAAAGCAGCCCCAGCCTTCCGGCCTCATAGCGCTCCATGCGCACCCGTCCGGGGTGGATGTCGAGCATCAGCGAGGTTTCGGCGATATCGGCATGGCCGCCGACCCTGATCGGCTCGCCGCCCGCCTCGCTCACCGCATCGCGCCAGCACTCCAGCCACGCCTTCGCATCGGTGAAGGCAAAGACGCGGCAGGAGGCGGGCACGGCCGACCGCAAGCGCGGCAGCATCCTGGCCAAGGGCGGGGAATTGCCGACATGGGCGGAGAAGATGAGAATGCGCTCGAACCCATGCCGCGCCAGGCTGGTGCAGTAATCCCGGCAGATCATTTCCAATGTGCTGTCCTGCAACGAGATCGTGCCGGGAAATGCCAGATGGTGGGACGAACAGCCGACCCTGATGGTCGGCGCCACCAGTGCGCGCCCAACGCCCTTCGCCACCAGGATACCGAGATGCTCCGCATGGTCGGCATCGACGCTGAGGGGCAGGTGCGGTCCATGCTGCTCCACCGCCCCGCAGGGGATGACGATGGTCCGGGTGCCGCCTGCAATGGCGAGAGCAACCTCGGGCGAGGTCATGAACTCAAGCCGGAGATGATCGCCGTCAGCCATGCTGCTGCCCCGTTTTGCGCTGGAGGAAACGGTCACGCGCCGCGGCCGTCTCGCCGCGGTTCAGGTAATCCTGCATGTCGCCGAGCGTGCGCGCTTCCAGCTCCCCGTCGGTCATCCGCGGCGCATCGGCGAAGGTCCGTTTGATCGCCGAGAACAGATGCATGTCCTTGCGCCGAAGCGTCTCGGCGACGGCACGGGTCCGGTCCTGCAAATCGCTGAAACCGACGATTTCATCGACAAGGCCCATCGCCTTCGCCTCCTGCGCCGAAACGAGATCCCCGGAATAGAGGAGACGCTCGGCAGTCCGGCGCCCGAGACGGTCCATCGCCTGCCGCATGCCCTTCGCGGCGGGAAGCAGCCCATGGTTGATTTCGGGAAAGCCGAATTTGGCCCCCTCGCTCGCCACGACATGGTCCGCGAACAGAACCAGCTCCAACGCCCCGCCCACCGCATAGCCGTTGACCGCGCACAGCAGCGGACAGCGGTAGCCTTCGAGCGCGACGAGCAGCCGGTGGAAGGCACGCATCCTTGGAACTGCGGCGTCCGCCCTGGCGACGATTTCGCGAATGTCGCCGCCGGCACTGAAGAAGCGCTCGCCGGCCCCGGTCAGGATCACGGCCGGTGCGTCGGCCTCAGCCCCGAAGCGGTCGAGATCGTCCGCCAGCGCCTGGATCAGGTCGAAGGAGAGTGCGTTGGCGGGTGGCCTGTCCATGGTCAGCCGGACCAGCGTCGTGGATAAACGATCCATCCTCAGCATCTTGCATCCTTTCAGATCGTGCAGGAGTGCCGGCCGAGGTTAGCGCGGGCCCCTCAAAGGGTTCTTCCGAAGACTCCCCGCGGACACGTCCGTGAAAGGATGTTCTGGCGCTGCCCGGATGTTTGGCGGCCGAAGATGCCGCGCTCCTTGGCGTTGCCGAAGACCGACGGCCATTCCCCGAATGCCGGATCGGCGGTGCGATCACGGAGCCGTACTCGTAAAGCCGGTTAGTCGGGCCTTTCATCGGGCTGGCTTGCCGTGCCGGCCGGCGGTCAGGCGGAGCTTGTTGACTTCCGTGGGAGTTATGCGCATTGAGATAAAGCCAATTTAAATTTCCATAATAACGGTTATGTGCCTTATCTTGATTCCGCGCGCGTGTAAGCGCAATGTGAAACTGTCAGTCCCTCGCAGCATAGAAGTGTCAGCCCGCGGTCGGCAGCCGACGCGCATCGGCTTCTTGCGTTATGCGGCGTCGCATAAGCCCGACGGACTCAGGGCAGTGCATGCCGGTTGGACGCCTTTCCAATGCCACGCAAGCAGCGCCCGCCGCCGCGGTCGGGGCGTCGATGGTGGACGGCATGCTTGTCTGGCGGCGAGATCGTCGCGCGGAGCCGTCGCCGGTCAGAGGTCGACGTAATCGATCCGCCGCATCACCTGGGCGATGGACCGCGCGACCGCCGCCACCTTGGGATCGTTGACGCCGGTCCGATAGCAGATGAAAAGCCGTCCGTTCTCCACCGGGGGATCGGACGCCACCAGCTCGACTTGGCCCAGCGCCAGGAACCGCTGCGCCATCGGGATGGGAAGCAGCCCGGCGCCGACCCCGCCGGCCACCAGTTCGGCGATCACCGCGACGCTGGTGCAGGTGCTGAGACGGCTGGGAAAAAGGCCCGCCGTCGCGAACCAGCCGCTGATCTGCCGGTGCATGGCCGACGGCGGAGGGTTGGAGAAGACAGGCTGCGCCCACAGGTCCCGCGGCGTCAGCGGACCGGCCTGCTCCCAGGATTTCGGAACGACCCAGCTCGTCGGCTGGGCGCCGAGCGGCTGGAGGTGGAGCTGCTCGTCGCCGATCGGGTTGAGCAGGACCGCCACGTCCAGCGCATCGCGCAGCAGGGCGCTCTCCAGCGTGGTGCTGGTGGACACCACCCAGTCCGGCTGCAGCGCCGGATGATCCTCCTGAAGCCCGGCCAGCAGCGGCGAGAGGCAGGTGACGGCGAAACCCTCGGCCAGCCCAACCCGGACGCGGCCGGCGACGGTGCGGGATTCGTCCTGTCCGCCGATGGCCCGCAGCTCCGTCATGATCGCGGAGACCCGCGGCAGCAGCAGGCGCCCTTCCGGCGTCAGCCGCAGGCCGCGGCCCGTCCGTTCAAACACGTCGCTTCCGAGCGCATCCCGCAGATCCTTCAGGCGCAGCGACAGGGTGGGCTGTGCGAGGTTGAGGTGCTCGGCCGCCCGCTGCGCAGAGCCCAACTGTGCTGTCCAGAAAAAGGCCTCCAACTGTGCGACGGTGATCCGCATGGCCGGTTTCTAATATCAGTTTTCCCAATATCAGATGTTAAGAACATCCTATTTGATTATCAATGTCAATGAACGGACACTGTTGGCCATCAAAGCAAAATGTGGCGCAAAGCGTGGCGAAGTCCGCGCAATCCGGAGGAAACCAGGATGAATGAGCGATCCGACGTCATCGCCAAGGTGGGATGGCGAATCCTGCCGATTTTGATGGTCTGCTATTTCGCGGCCTTTCTCGACCGGGTGAACATCGGCTTCGCCGCGTTGACCATGAACCAGGATCTGGGCTTCTCGGCGTCCGCTTTCGGCTTCGGCGCCGGCATCTTCTTCCTCGGCTATGTGCTGTGCGAGGTTCCCAGCAACCTGCTGCTGGTGCGCTACGGCGCGCGGCTGTGGATCGCCCGCATCCTGATCACCTGGGGGCTGCTCTCGGCGGCGACCGCGCTGGTCTGGAGCCCCGGCAGCTTCTATCTGGTGCGCATCCTGCTGGGCGCCGCCGAAGCCGGCTTCTTTCCGGGCATGATCTTCTACATGACCCTGTGGTTCCCGCGGGAATACCGCGCCCGCATGTTCGGAACCTTCAACATCGCCGTGCCGCTGTCGTCGGTCATCGGCGCACCGGTCTCCGGCCTGATCATCGAACATCTGAACGGCTGGAACGGTCTGGCCGGCTGGCAGTGGATGTTCATCCTGGAAGCCATGCCCGCCATGGTCATGGGTGTGGTCGTCGCCCTCTTCCTGCCGTCCTCGCCGGAGAAGGCCGGCTTCCTGGCCGAGGACGAGCGCCGCTGGCTGTCCGCCCGGCTGGAGGCCGAGCGCGCGGCCCAGGAGAGGACGGAACGCTTCACCGTCGGCCGCGCCGTCCGCGATCCCCGCGTCCTGCTGATGTGCCTGATCGCGGTCGGGCTCGTCATGGGCACCACGGGCATCGCCATCTGGATGCCTCAGTTCGTCAAGGCCTTCGGCCTCAGCACCGTGCAGACCGGCTTCGTCGCCGCCATCCCCTCCGCCTTCATGGCGCTGGCCATGCTGCTGGTCGGCCGCCATGCCGACCGCACCGGCGAGCGGGTCTGGCATGCGGCCGGGCCGTTCCTGGTCAGCGCCGCCGGCTTCGTCCTCGCAGCCCTCAGCAGCGATCCGCTGATCGGGCTGGCCGGGTTGACCATCGGGGCGGCCGGCATCGGCGGCGCTTCGCCCAACATCTGGATCTTCCCGACCACCCTCCTGACCGGCACCGCCGCCGCGGCCGGCATCGCGCTGATCAACTCGGTCGGCAGCACCGGCGGCTTCTTCGGCCCCACCATCATCGGCTGGGTGCGGGACGCCACCGGCGGCTTCGCCGGTGCGCAGCTGGTCCTCGCCGGCGCCATGGCGCTGACGGCCTGCGCGATCCTGCTGCTCGGCCATCTGATGCGCGACCTGATGCGCGGCGGCGTCGTGCCCGCATCGCGGTCCGCCCAGGACAACGCACAGGAAAGCAAGGCATGAGCATCGCCGCAGTCCGCCTTCATCATCTGGTCGCCCCGCTGCCCGAGGTCATCGGCAACGCGCTGGTGTCTTTCGACCGACGCGAGACCCTGTTCGTCGAGATCGTCGACCGCGACGGCCGATCCGGCTGGGGCGAGGCCTGGCACACCCCTGCCGCCGACCGCACCACCATCGCCTCGCGTCTTGCCCCCCGCCTGCTCGGGCAGGATCCCCAGCAGATCGGCCGGCTCTGGCAGGAGATGCGCGAGGCCGCCGGCGGGGCGATGGGGGCCGTCGCCGCCATCGACATGGCGCTGCACGATCTTGCGGCGCGCCAGCGCGGCATTCCGGTCAGCACGCTGCTGGGCGGCGCCCTGCGCCACCGGGTCGCCGCCTATGCCAGCGGCCCCTTCTTCAAGCCCGGCGGCCATCCCTACCGCGAGTTCGAGCGCGAGGTGGAGGGCTATCTCCGGGCGGGCTTCAAGGCGATCAAGCTGCGCAGCGGCTTCGCCCCGGCGGACGATGCGGCCATCGTCAATACCGTCCGGCAGATGATGGGGCCGGACGGCACGCTGATGCTGGATTTCAACCAGTCCTACGCGCCGCGGGCGGCCTTGGCCGCCGTATCGAACATGCGGGAGGCCGGCCTGCTCTGGGTGGAGGAGCCGACGGTTCCGGGCGACCTGCAAGGATACCGCATGCTGTCCGGCCTGATGACGCCAGCATTGGCCGGCGGGGAGACCTTCACTGAGGCCCGTGCCTTCCGCCCCTTCCTGGAGGCCGGCTGCATGGATGTGCTGCAACCGGACATCGCCGTCTGCGGCGGGCTGACCGGCGTCGGACGGGTGGCGGCTTTGGCGGAGCTGTACGACCGGCCGGTCGTTCCCCATGTCTGGGGCGGCATCGTCAACTTCCAGGCGGCCCTGCATTTGACCGCGACCCTGCCCGCGCTGCGCAGCGGCGCCGCGGCCGGAGGCTATCCGTTCCTCGAATTCGATGCCGGCCCCAACCCCCTGCTGGATCTCTGCGGCCGTCCCGCCGTCAACAACGACGGGACCGTCACGGTGCCGGACGGGCCGGGTTTCGGCTTCGATCTGAATGCCGACATGCTGTCACCCTTCGTCGTCGCACGGCAGGACGTGACGGCACGGTAGCCCGCCGGGTGCAGAGGCCGGCGACCACGCCGGCATGGTCCCGTCACTATCCCGTCACGGACCGCTCATGGTGGCAGCCGGACGGTTGCCCGCTCCGTTGACGCCAGAGCGCCGCACCGGGACGGAGGCAAGCTTCTGACGGGACGGGAGCCGGTTCAATTCGCACCAGAACCGGTCGATCGCCCGCACGGCTTGCACCAGTTCGGAAAACGCCTCCGGCTTCGCGACATAGGCATTGGCCCCGGCCGCGTAGCACGGACCGACATCCTCCCGGTTCCGCGCAGCCGAGAACACCACCACCGGAATCGGCCGGGTGTCCGGGGCCGCCGCCTTGAACCGGTGCAGTTCCTCTATCCCGCCAGACGCCGGCAGGGCAAATACGACGACGGCGGGATGCAGCGGTGCGGCCGACGCCAGCGGCGGAGACAGCAGCCGGAGCGCTTCCTCCCCATCCCGGACCACCACCGGGGCTTGGCCAAGCCCCGCCTCCCGGCAGGCCTCCAGAAACAGGTCGCGGTCTCTGCGATCGCCCTCCACCAGCAGGATAGGCGTGCCGTTCGTCATTGGATTTCCGGTTCTAGGATGAAGCACGAAGACCTGTCCGGTCGGCGATGACCGTCGAAGCGGCGTGTCAGGTCGGGCAATGCTCGGCAAAGGCCCGAATGATCGCCGACTCGCCATAGGGCTTGGCGATCATCGGACGGTGGCGGTGTGCCGGGGGAATCGCGTCCACACCGTAGCTGGTGGTGAAGAGGAAGGGCGTGCCAGCCGCCGCCAGACGGTCCGCCACCGGATCGATCAGCTCGCCGCGCAGGTTGACGTCCAGAATCGCCATGTCGACATGGTGTCCCGCAATCGTCGTCAATGCCTTTCCGATTGAGCCGACCGGATCGAGGCAGGTCGCACCATGGTCGGTGAGCAGGTCCTCCAGGTCCATCGCGATCAGGATCTCATCCTCGACGATCAGGACCGTGAGGCCGGCAAAGGACCGGTCGGCCCGAGCCGCTTCCCGTCCCGCCATTTCGGCTGGACTTGCCATATTTCCGCGAGCCGAGCGAAATAAAGTGTGACTCATGGTTCGGATCGCCCGCTCTGTGCCCGGTTCCCCAGCGTATCGCCGGTCCCCCATAACAGACCCGGCGGCCAAAACGGTCAATTGACGCATACATAATATCCGGAAAACCGGCCGGTTGGATGCGATGCCTACGCCGAAAGGGTGAACTGCCGGCGGCAGACGG
This sequence comes from Azospirillum sp. TSH64, assembly GCF_003116035.1. Classification (GTDB taxonomy): domain Bacteria; phylum Pseudomonadota; class Alphaproteobacteria; order Azospirillales; family Azospirillaceae; genus Azospirillum. The sequence goes on along the minus strand of NZ_LGQW01000015.1, from coordinate 4,970,909 downwards.
TCCGCTGCGTGCGGCCACGGATCCGGCATCAGCCAGCGGATCCGGCTTCACCGGATAACAGCGTGGCAATCGTCGGCGCCATCGTGGCCACGTCGTAGGGTTTGCGCATGACCACCAGCCGCCCCGGTTCCGGCCGTGGAAGATGCTCGCTGAACCCACTCACCACGATGATCGGCAGGTCCGGACGCCGCGCCCGGATGGCTCGGATCAGAGCCGCGCCATCCATCACCGGCATGCGCATGTCGGTGATCAGGATGTCGGCCGGATCGTCGACGTCGGACTCGACCGCTTCCGCACCGTTGCAGGCGACCGTGACCCGGTATCCCTCGGACTCCAGGACGAAGGCCATGGCCAGGGCGACCAGATTTTCGTCCTCGGCGATCAGGACATGGGGCATAGCGCTCATCAGGATCACCCACCCGTCTGCGGACGATGTTGCAGCAGAGCGTCGATGACCTCGGCATCGCTGTAGGGCTTGGCGATCACCGGACGATGACGATGCGCCTTGGGACGGGCTTCTTCGCCGTAGCCGGTGGTGAAGAGGAAGGGGATCCCCATGGCAGACAAGCGGTCGGCCACCGGATCGATCCGCTCGCCACGCAGGTTGATGTCGACCAGAGCGATGTCGGCGCGCCGCGTTGCAATCGTTTTCAGCGCACTGCCGATCGATCCGATGGGGCCAACGCAGACTGCACCGTTGTCGGTCAGGACATCTTCCAGACTCAGCGCAATCAAAGGCTCATCCTCAATGATGAGGACGGTGAGTCCGGACAATGGGAGGGTGTTCAAAACGCGGGTTCTCTTACAAAAATTGTGGGCACTTTCGACGCTTTCAAAGATCATGGAGAGGCTTCGTTGAGAACAGTTCTTATTAGCGCCGGTTGTGTTTTACTTGGCGCCAACGGTTTTCATATAGCCGGTAAAAAGTACATCGCTGTCAATTGATGCCTTTTGCATAGTCGGCTGGATAGTTGGATAGCCGTCGCCACAACCGCTCCGCTGCAAAACAAAATCCAGTGATCATTGGGAATAAATATATATTTTCTACAAAATCATAACTTTCAAACCCCAGGCTTTCCGAAGGGGGGAGACGGCCCTGGATTGGGCGTCTGCGACGCCCGGTGCCCTGCCCGACCGTCCGCCGGTCCGGCTGAACCTGTCTTCTGCATGGCCTTCCGACCTCCGGCGTTCCGCACGGTCAGGCTTTAAAGGGCCAAGCGGGGCAAGAGCGCGCTTGCAATATATGTAATGATATAACATTACTGATCTGTCGCCGTTTTCCGCCGAGGCCGCATGCAAAGCCTTCCCAATTCCCTGGCCCCCATCGCCACCCGGCCGTCCGCCAGTCGGAAGGGACATGGCCAGCCCGCCCGGTGCCGTACGGCCAATGCCTTATCGGTCATCCGGCGCTCCGACGTGAACCTCGCTGTCTGGCGCCGCCGGTTGCCGGCCGGGATCTCCGCACAATGCGCCCAGCTCGCGGAACGGGACTGGCCGTCCTTCCAACTCGCGACGACACCGGATGAGGTGACCGGCGATCTGGCCGCCGCCCTGCCGTCACGCTGGAATGCGGGGCCGCTGTTCGACGACATCGTCCAACTGGTGACGGTGTATGCGGGCATCCTCGGATGCGACGCGATCCGGCTTCGCCTGGACAGCATGTCCGGTGACGGCTGCCGGTTTTTCCATGTCGATCATGTCGGCCTCCGCCTGCTCTGCACCTACCGGGGTGCCGGCACGCAGTGGCTGCCCGATGGGGCGGTCACCCGCCCGGCGCTGGGCCGTGGCGACAACGATGCCGTGCTGGCCGACCCGCGCCGCATCCGGATGCTCCGTGCCGGCCATGTCGCCCTGCTGAAGGGAGAGGCATGGCCCGGCAACCGCGGGCGCGGCCTCGTCCATCGCTCGCCGCCGGCCGACCCGTCCGGTGCGCGCCGTCTGCTGCTCTGCCTGGACCATGATGATCACTGACCGCTCGCGCTCGCCGTTGGCCGCCTCCGCGCCGTGCCGGATCGCCGCAGCCGCTCTTCTGTGCGTCCTTCTGTGGCTGACGGTCGCCTGGGCGCTGGATTGGCCATTGGATTGGATGATCTGACATGGCACCAACCCTCGCTGACGCACTGGCAGATCCGCTCATCCGCCTGACCGACCTCACTCTGGGATACCGGCGGCATCCGGCGGTCCACCACCTGTCCGGCGGCTTCCGGGAGGGTTCGCTCACCGCCGTGGTCGGCCCGAACGGTGCCGGCAAGAGCACCCTGCTCAAGGCGATCGTCGGCGCGCTGCGCCCCCTCGACGGCCGGGTGACGCTGCACGGACTGACGGCCGCCGACATCGCCTATCTGCCGCAGCAGGCCGAGATCGAACGCGATTTTCCCATCGATGTGCTCGACACCGTCCTGCTCGGACATTGGCGGCGGGTCGGTCTGTTCCGCTCCATCGGGCCTGCCCTGACGCGCCAGGCCGGGGAGGCGCTGGCCGCTGTCGGCCTGTCCGGCTTCGAGCGGCGCCCCATCGCCGCCCTGTCGGTCGGCCAGTTCCAGCGCGTGCTGTTCGCCCGCCTGCTGCTGCAGGACGCCCGCCTGATCCTGCTTGACGAGCCCTTCACCGCCATCGACGCCAGGACGACCGCCGATCTGCTCGAGGTCGTGCGGCGCTGGCATGGCGAGCGGCGCACCGTGGTCGCCGTGCTGCACGACCTGGAGCAGGTCCGCAGCCATTTCCCCGACACGCTTCTGCTGGCGCGCGAGCCGATCGCCTGGGGCCGAACCGCCGACGCACTGGCTCCCGCCAACCTCTTCCGCGCCCGTGCGATGGCGGAAGGCTGGGACGACAAGGCCGCGCTTTGCCGGAGGTCCGCGCCATGACCCTCTATGACTTCGCCGCCGCCCCCTTCCTGGAGTTCGGCTTCATGCGGCGGGCGCTTGCCGCCTGTCTGGCGCTGTCGCTCGGATGCGGCCCGGTGGGGGTTCTGCTGGTGCTGCGGCGGATGAGCCTGATGGGCGACGCCATGTCCCATGCCGTGCTGCCCGGCGCCGCCATCGGCTTTCTCGCCGCCGGCCTGTCCTTGTGGACGATGAGCATCGGCGGCTTTCTCGCCGGGCTGGCGGTGGCGCTGCTCGCCGGGTTGGTGTCGCGGGTGACAGCCTTGCGCGAGGATGCCAGCTTCGCCGCCTTCTACCTGATCTCGCTGGCCGGCGGGGTGCTGATCGTCTCGCTGCGCGGCAGCAACGTCGACCTGATGCATGTGCTGTTCGGCACCATCCTGGCGGTGGACGATGCCGGTCTGCTGCTGGTCGCCGGCATCGCCACCGTCACGCTGCTGACGCTGGCCCTGCTCTACCGCCCGCTCGTCGTGGAATGCTTCGATCCCGGATTCCTGCGCGCGGTCGGCGGCACGGGAGGGCGGCTGGGCGCGCTGTGCCATCTCGTCTTCCTGGTGCTGGTGGTCCTCAACCTCGTTGGCGGCTTCCAGGCGCTGGGCACGCTGATGGCGGTGGGGCTGATGATGCTGCCGGCCGCCTCGGCGCGCTTCTGGGCCGAGGGCATCGCCACGCTGGCGCTGACCGCCATGGCGCTCGCCTTCGCGTCCGGCATCGGCGGGCTTCTGCTGTCCTTCCACCTCAATCTGCCGTCCGGGCCGTCCATCGTCCTGGTCGCCGGTGCGGGCTATCTGCTGTCGCTGGCGCTGGGGCCGGTCGGCAGCCTGCGGACGCGCTGGTTTCCCGGCCGGCATCTGGAGGCGTGATTTCCGTGCTTCCTTCCAAGGAGTATTCCCGATGAACCGTTCATTCGCCGCTTCCCTGGCGATGGCGATGGTGCTTTTCGCGCTTCCCGCTCTGGCCGAACCGGTGAAGGTGGTCGCCACCTTCACCATTCTCGGCGACATGGTCCGCCAGATCGGCGGCGACGAGGTCGCGGTGACGACGCTGGTCGGCCCCGACGGCGACGCCCATGTCTATGAACCGACCCCCGCCGATGCGCGTGCACTTGGCAACGCCAAGCTTGTCGTCGTCAACGGCCTGGGCATGGAGGGCTGGATCGACAGGCTGGTCAAGGCGTCCGGCTACAAGGGTCCGGTCACCGTCACCAGCACCGGCGTCAAGCCCATCGCCGGCGAGGAGGAGCATGACGAGGCCGGCCATGAGGGCCAGGCCCATGATCACGGCCACGATCACGGCCACGATCACGGCGCCCACGACCCGCACGCCTGGCAGTCGGTCGCCAACGCCAGGATCTATGCCGACAACATCCTCAAGGGCCTTGTCGCCGCCGCTCCCGACAAGGCCGCCACCCTGCGCGCCAACCACGCCGCGTTCAAAGCGAAGCTCGACGCGGTGGAGTCGGAGATCAAGGCCGCGCTGAAGCCGATCCCGCGCAAGGACCGCAAGATCGTCACCTCGCACGACGCCTTCGGCTATTACGGCAAGGCATACGGCGTCACCTTCCTCGCCCCCGTCGGCATGTCGACCGAATCCGAGGCGGCGGCCGGCGACATCGCCAAGCTGATCCGCCAGATCAAGGCGGAGAAGATCAAGGCGGTCTTCGTCGAGACCATCGCCGATCCGCGCCTGCTGGAGCAGATCACGCGGGAGACCGGTGCGCGCATCGGCGGGCGGGTCTATTCCGATGCGCTGTCGGCGGCGGACGGCCCGGCGGCGACCTACGTCGA
>NZ_LGQW01000015.1:4965450-4966227 GCF_003116035.1 Azospirillum sp. TSH64 | reverse complement strand
CTCCTCCACCGGCGTGAAGGCATCGAAGGCGTGCAGCTGGAGCAGGTCGATGTAATCCGTCCCGAGCCGCCGGAGCGCTGCCTCCACGGCGCCAATCAGCCGATGACGGGAAAGACCGGCATCGTTCGGCCCGTCGCCCATGGGCAACCCGGTCTTGGTCGAGATCAGCACCTTGTCGCGCCGCCCGCGGATAGCGACGCCGAGCACCTCTTCCGAGCCGCCGTCCGAATAGACGTCGGCGGTGTCGAAGAGCGTGACCCCGGCGTCGAGGCAGATGTCGACCAGCCGCCGGGCATCCTCGACGTCGCTGGTCCCCCAAGCCGAGAACAGCGGCCCCTTGCCGCCGAAGGTGCCGGTCCCAAAGCTGAGCGCGGGCACCTTGAGGCCCGAGGCACCGAGTGTCCGGTACTCCATATCTTGTCCTTCCGTGATCGAGGCTGTCGCGGTCGCCGATGGCGGTGGGCGATGGGAGCGGCCGCCTGCCAAGGATATAGCCGACGGAGCAGCTGTGAATTAGGCTGCCGCCAGTCTCAGGACTTGTGACGCGGGGTCATCGTTGCGACGCGGATGGATGTCAACCGGGCGGCAGAGATGGAGGTCTTCGCGCGGGTCGTCGATCTCGGCGGGTTCACCGCGGCGGCGCGGGCCTGCGGCCTCACGCCATCGGGTGTCAGCAAGCTGATCACCCGGTTGGAAGCACGGCTGGGTACGCGGCTAATCCACCGGTCGACACGCCGCCTCAGCCTGACGCCGGAAGGTCAGGCGTTCTACGCCCGA
>NZ_LGQW01000015.1:4905761-4965440 GCF_003116035.1 Azospirillum sp. TSH64 | reverse complement strand
AGCGCCGGGGCCGAAGGGCGTCTATCCCTACACCCTCAACCCCGACGATCCCTATCCCACCCTCGGCTCGGCGCTGGAGCGCAAGGGCGGAAAGGCCGCCTTCGACCGTCTGTGAGGCGGCCGGTCGTGAGGCGACCGTCCGTGAGGCGACCGTCCGTGAGGCGGGCCGGTGAACATGGAACAGCAGCCGGAAACCGTTTCACGCTGTTCCATCCCCCCTGATGCCCCCCCTGATGCCGCCCGGGATGGCCCCCAGGAGGTAAGGATCGGCGGAGTCCTCCCCCGCCGACCTCGTCATCCCATCCCCCGAACCCTCAGCCCTGCTTGGCCTTCAGCGCCGCCAGACGGTCGGACAGGCTGGTCGGCGCCGTCTTGCCCGACGCGGCGGCCAGCGCGGCGGCGATGTTGGGGTCTTCCTTCTCCGGGGCCGACGGGCGCAGCAGCTTGGCCTTGGCGTTGGCGGCCTCCGCCGCGGCCAGATCCTTGGCCGCCGTGTCCTGCATCGCCTTCAGCGCGACGGTCAGGCCGCTGGTGGCGCCGGCGAGGCCGGCGGCCTGGCGGGCGGCTTCGGCCTGACGCTCGGCCATGGCGCGCTGCTGGTCGGCGCGGCCCATGTCGCGCTGGGCGCGGGTCAGCTCGGCGCGGGCGGCCTTCAGCTTGGCGCCGGCGTCGGCATAGTTCTTCTCCAGCATCTCCAGGAACTCGCGCGCCTCGACGGCGTCGCGGACCTCGCGCTCGATGTCGGGGGCCATCTCCTCCAGCATGGCGATGACGGTCTCCAGGCTCTTTTCCAGGGCGGCCTTGCGCGACGGGTCGGTCTCGCCGTCGATCTGGCGCTGCAGATGCTCGGCGGCGGCCATGCGCTGGGTCGACAGGGCCTTGATCTCGTCGGCCTCGCGCTGCTCGCGGTCATGGATGGCGCGGGCTTCCGCCACCTGCCGGCCCAGACCGTCGAGATGCTGCTCCATGGTCCGCAGCTCCGCCTCGGTCGCGGACTTCGGATCCCAGCGGACCAGCGCCTCCATGGCGCCCTGGACGGCCTGGTCGGTCTTGACACCCATAAGGTTGCGGATGAAGGCAAGCATGGCTGATTCCTGTCGAAGGAGGGTTGTTGGAGGCGCCCCCGGACCAAGGCCGCGGACGCTTCGCCTGCACAGATGGGGTGGGGGCGATCCGGGAACCAGACCCCCGTCCTTACCTCTCGGGGGCGATTTTCTCTATCCCGCCCCGTTTACCCGGCCCGGCTCATCCCGCCCGGCTCATCCGGCCATGGCGGCGGCGTTGATCACCGCCACCCCGAGCTGGACGCCGACCAGCGTCGCCGCCGACGCGACGTTGCCCGATTCGATCTGGCCGCGCAGGTCGCGGATCAGCAGGGTCGCGACGGCGAAGGCGACCAGCTGGAGGATCACCGCCACCACGCCCCACAGCACGATGTCCAGCAGGAAGCTGCTGGTCGCCAGCGTCGCCGCCAGCGGAATGGCGAGCGCCACGATGGACCCGCCCAGCGTCAGGCCGCCGGCGGCATTGCCTTCCGCCACCAGCCGGCGCTCGTCGAAGGGGGTGATGCGGGTGTAGACGGCGACGCCGACCGCCAGCAGCGCCAGCGTGACGGCGAGCTGGACCAGCAGCACCGGAAGGCCGGTGCCGAGCGCGGTCAGGATGGAACCGAAGGTGCTTTCCATGGGGCCGGCACTCTTGTCGTGTGGGGGGTTAGGACAGGGAGAGGGAGGCGGGGTTCACGTCGATGCCGGCGGCGATCTCGACCGACGCGCGGCCGGCGCGCTCCACCGCCTCCACCAGGATATATTCGGTGGCGGGCGCCGGGTCCCCGGCGTTCGTCGGGGTGCCGTACAGCATCGCCTGGCTGGTCACCGTCTCGGTCCCGCGCAGGGTCTGGCGCGCCTCGCTGAGGGTGAAGGGCTGGATGCGGCTGGCGCCCGGCTGCCAGACGCGGGGATAGAGCTTGCCGTCCTTGGTCTGGAACTCCGGCCAGCCGATCATCCCCTCCGCATCGTCCAGCCAGAAGCCCCACTCGCCCTCGTCGGACGGGGTGACGCTGTCGATGGGGGTGAAATAGCGGCACTCGTCCGGCTGCCCGTCGGGGCCGAGATGGATCTGGAAGAAGCCCCCTCCCGGCAGATGCAGGCGGTAGACGGTGGCCGGGCCGGAGGTGACGGTTCCCACCGCCTCGATCGACACCAGCCGGTCGGTGCCGGTGTCGGGCGCCTTGACCTTGGTGGCGCTCTCCGCCAGCAGGAAGGGGGTGGGGTCGATGGTGACCGTCATGCCCAGCCGGAACAGCGACGGGCTGTAGGCCTTGCCGCCGAGCTTCTGGTTCACATAGTTGCCGAGCGTTCCGAACAGGGGCACGTCAGATCCTCCCTTGGAGCCGGAGCCCTTGGAAACAGGGCCGCCGGCGACTGCATTCGGTTTGGATGGCGCATCCATCCGCCGCTGCGCCCGCCACAGCAGGAACAGCACCGCCGCTCCCAGCAGCAGCAGGCCCCACCACCAGAAGCCGTGCCCGGAGCTGCGCGACGCCTGCGCGGCGCTGGCGCTGTCCACCGAACTGGCCGAATCGGCGCGCGCCAGATCCGCCGGCACGTCGGGCGGCAGCTGGCCGGCCTGGCGCGGGGTGCCGGCCTGGGCCGCCACCGACTGGTCGAGCTGGTCCAGCTTGCCGCGCAGCTCCGCATTGTCGCGGGCCAGCCGGTCGGCCTCCTGGCGCCATTCGCGGTAGCCGGGGTCGTCGGCGTTGTTGTGGAAGAAGGCGGCATGGCCCGGCCGGGTCAGCGTATCGAGCATGAACCACAGGAACAGCCCGTCCCAGACGCCGAAGCGGCGCGGGGCGCTGACGGTGTAGGGCGGCGGGCTCCAGCCATAGCCGCCATAGGGGTTGGCCGGCGCCGGGCGCGTCGACGGCGTGCGGTTAGAGGAGCCGCCCCAGCCCCAGCCCCAGCTGGACCCGCCGGAGCTGCTGGAACTGTTGGACCCGCCGGTCCGCCCCTGGGTGGAGGCGGCGGGCGGCGGCGCGCCCGGCTGGGCCGGCGGGGTGCGGTCGGCCTCCTGCTTGGTGCGGTAGCGGTTCAGCGCATCGGCCGAGCCCTGCTGGCTGAAGGTCCGGTCCCCTGCCGAGGTCGGCGGGGCGGCGACCGACGGGGCGCTGTTGCCCGGCCGGGCATAGCCGCCGCTCGAACTCGAAGACCCGCCGGAGAACCAGCCGCCGCCGCTTCCGGTGGACGGCGTCCGCGAGGTGGAGGGGCGGGAGTATCCGCCGCTGCCGCCGCTGCTGCTGCTGCCGACGGACGGGGTGCGCGATGGGCGCGAATAGCCGCCGGACGACCGGCTGCTGGACGACCGGCTGCTGGACCCGGCGCGGGCCTCGGCATCGCCCGGCGCCAGCGTGACGGCTGCTGCGGTGACGGCGATTGCAAGCGGGGCAGGGCCCGCGGGAGCGGTCAGGATGGTGCCGACGGGGGCCGCCAGCGGCTGTACCATCATCAGCAGGGCGACGGCGGCTGCGCGCCATCGCTCCGTCCAGCGATCCTGGTACCGGGTAGGCCTGGGGGGCTTCGCGGTCTGCGTCATCCATCCTCTCGCGCGTCATCCGGGGCCGGTTCAACCGGCCCTCCCGGCGATTCGTTGCGCGAGGGTAGGCAGATACGCGGCGGCGCTCAAGGGATTAACCGTGGGGACCGGCCCCTATGCCTTCCGTCAGGAGACGGCGGCCGCCGTCCGCTTGCCCTGTGCCGGCTCCGGTGGCGGCGGGCGCAGGGTGGGCGGTCCGCCGGCCGCGGTGACGAGGCGGTCGCTCGCGGCCTCCAGCCGCTCCTCCAGGTCGCGCATCGCTTCGGCGCGCGGCTGGCCGGGCATGATCGGCGGCAGGAACTCCACCACCACCGTGCCGGGGTGCTTCAGGAAGCTGTGGCGCGGCCAATAGAGGCCGGCATTGAGCGCCATCGGCACGATGGGAATGCGGAGGCTGTCATAGAGCATGCCGACGCCGATGCGGTAGGGGCGATAGGTGCCCGGCGCCACGCGGGTGCCCTGGGGGAAGATCACGATGGGGCGCCCCTCGTCCCGCACCGGGCGGGAGTTGCGGATCAGCGACTTGATCGCCGCCCCGCCGGCGCCGCGGTCGACCGGGATCATCTTCGCCTTGGCGGCGTACCAGCCCCAGATCGGGATCCACATCAGCTCGCGCTTCAGGATGATCGCGGGGTCCTTCACCAGCAGGTGAAGCTTCATGGTCTCCCATGCCGACTGGTGCTTGGCCGCCAGCAGGAAGGGGCCGTCGGGCAGGTTCTCCCGCCCGCGCACCTCGTAGCGGATGCCGACGAGCGTGCGCTCCAGCCAGCCGACCGTGCCGAGATACCATTTCACCACCGCGACCATCTGCGGACGCGGCAGCAGCAGCATCCACAGCAGGGCGAAGCACATCAGCGCGGTCCAGAGGTGGAACGCGATGTTGAAGGCGAGGGACCGGATCCAGATCATGGCCGGCAACTTGTCAGGTCTTCGCCGACTTCTCAAGTATTCCGCGCGGCCAGGGAGAGGACGGCGGAGAGAGGACGGCGGGGAGGGGAGGGCCTTTTGCCGGGCAGGGTGGACTCCGCTCCCGGCCGGGTGCATTGTCCCCGGCATGGAGGGGGGCTGCGCGAAAGGGTGACAAGCTGTGGTGGAACCGTGATCCGTTTCGAGAATGTCGGCCTGCGTTACGGCACCGAGGCGGAGGTGCTGCGGGACATCAGCTTCACCCTTCAGCCGGGCTCGTTCCATTTCCTGACCGGTGCCAGCGGGGCGGGCAAATCGTCGCTGCTGAAGCTGATGTATCTGGCCCACCGGCCCTCGCGCGGGCTGGTCACCCTGTTCGGCCGCGACATGGCGGTGGTGACCCGCCGCGACCTGCCGGAACTGCGCCGCCAGATCGGCGTGGTGTTCCAGGATTTCGCATTGCTCGACCACCTGTCGGCGCTGGACAATGTGGCGCTGCCGCTGCGCATGGCCGGCACGCCGGAGACCGACGTGGTCGCCCATTGCAGCGAGATCCTGCGCTGGGTCGGCCTTGGCAACCATCTGCACGCCACGCCCTCCACCCTGTCGGGCGGGCAGAAGCAACGGGTCGCCATCGCGCGGTCGGTGATCAACCGGCCGCGGCTGCTCCTGGCCGACGAGCCGACCGGCAACGTCGACGACGGCATCGGCATGCGGCTGCTCTACCTGTTCGAGGAACTCTACAAGCTGGGGACCACCGTGGTGATCGCCACCCACAACGAGGCGCTGATCCGCCGGTTCGACCACCCGCGCCTTCATCTCGACAACGGCCGGCTGATGGTGCTGCCGGCGCGCGGCCGCGTCGAGGCCCGCACGAAGGATGCGCGGGCCAATGACCCGGGGCCAATCGATTCGAGGCCCATCGACTCAAGGTGGGAGTAGCGGCATGGCGCTTCGTCCGGTGCGGCCCCGTTCCGACCTGCCGCTGGCGGTCGACCCCTCCTCGCGCTTCCTCGGCTGGATCACCGCGCTGATGGCGTTCCTGGCGGCGCTGGCGCTGGCCGGCGCCATGCTGGTGTCGGACATGGCCCAGCGCTGGGACAGCGGGCTGGCCGGCGGCCTGACCGTGCAGGTGGCGCCGATGTCGGGCGCCCCCGTCGCCCCGTTGGACGAGCGGGCGGAGGCGGCGCTGACCGTCCTGCGCTCCTTCCCCGGCATCCGAACGGCGACCCTGCTGGGCGGGGGGGAGATCGCCCGGCTGCTGGAGCCCTGGCTGGGAGCGGGGGCGGCGGATCCGCTGCTGCCGATGCCGCGGCTGATCGACGTCGCCGCCGACGGGCCGGTCGATGTCGCGGCACTCCGCCTGCGCCTGACCTCCGCCGCGCCGGGGGCGACGCTGGACGACCATGCGGTGTGGCTGGCCGATCTGCGCTCCTTCGCCGGGGCGATCCGGCTGGCGGCGCTGGGTGTCGTGGTGCTGATCGGGGCGGCGGCGGTGATGACCGTGGTCTTCGCCGTGCGCACCGGCCTTGCCCTCCACCGGCCGGTGGTGGAACTGCTGCATTTGATGGGCGCCACCGACCGCTATGTCTCGCGCCAGTTCGAACGGCATGTGGTGGGCCGCAGCCTGCGCGGCGGCGGGCTCGGGCTGCTGCTGGCCGGCGGCACGATGTATGGGTTGCACCGCGCCTCCCAGGGGCTGCGGGCCAGCCTGCTGCCCGATCTGGCGTTGCAGCCCTGGCAATGGGGGGCCCTGCTGCTGGTGCCGGCGGGGCTGGCCCTTCTGGCGCTGGTCACCGCGCGCTGGACCGTGCTGCGCACGCTGGAGTCCATGCCATGATTAGGGTCATGATCCGCGCCATGAGTGGGGCCATGGCTAGGACCGGGGGTTGGTCGGCACCATGATGAGCCACGGTCACCGGCGGCGCGGCGGCGGAATGATGGCGCGGGCGATTGCGCATGTGATCGTCGGCATGCTGGTGCTGGCGGCCGTCTGGCTGGGCGGGCTGTTCTGGTATGCGGCCGACGTGCCGCGGTCGTCCCCCGGCGGTGCCGAGGCCGACCGGCCGACCGACGCCATCGTCGTGCTGACCGGCGGCAGCCACCGGCTGGGCACCGGGCTTGAACTGCTCGCCGCCGGCCGCGCGAGGAAGCTGTTCGTCTCCGGCGTCTATGACGGGGTGGATGTGCAGGAACTGCTGAAGCTGTCCCGCCGTTCCCCGACCGAACTGGAGTGCTGCATCACGCTGGGCTATTCCGCCGACAGCACCATCGGCAATGCCTATGAGACGGCCGACTGGATGCGAGACCAGGGATTCCGGTCGTTGCGGCTGGTGACGGCCAACTATCACATGCGCCGCAGCCTGCTGGAGCTGTCGATGGCGATGCCGGATGTGGAACTGGTCCCCCATCCCGTCGTCGCCCCCACCGTCCATCTCGACGACTGGTGGATGTGGCCCGGCACCGCCAACCTGCTGGTCAACGAATACAACAAGCTGCTGGTGGTGGGGCTGCGCTGGACGGTCCGCCGCGCGGTTCGGGACTGATCGCGGGAGAGGATGTCAATTTTCAAAAGCGAATGAGAATGACTTGCAATTGGCTTCGGGCCGAGTTAGGGTCCTGTCCAGGGTTCACGCCCGGACATCGCCAACCGCAACGTCCGTCCAGCAAGAAAGACTCGCCATGCACGACAGCGCCGTCTCCGTTCCCGCTTCCTTCGCCGCATCCCTGCCGGTGGTCGAATCCGGCCGCCTGATGTCGGGCAGCCGCGAGATCGTGATCCAGCACGCCGGGCAGAGCTACCGCCTGCGTGTGACCCGCGCCAACAAGCTGATCCTGACCAAATAAAACGACCTTCAAAGAACCTTCCGGGAAAAACGCCGCCGAGAATGGGCGCCCGACCACTTTGGTCCGGCGCCCATTTTCTTATTTGTGATGACCTTTCACGCCCGGCCCTGTACCTCATAGCCGGCATCCTCGATGGCTTGCCGGATTGCGGATTCTTCGGCGCCGCCTTCGATCGCGACCTCGCCGGCCTTCAGGTCGACGAGGGCGCGTTCCACGGTAGGGAGAGCCTCTAAGGCCTTGGTCACGGTCTGGGCGCAATGGCCGCAGGTCATTCCGGAAACCTTCAACGTCAGCATGGATCTTCTCCCTTGGGAGTTAAGGTGTGCGGATGATCTGGAAAGGCTGCACCTTCCAGCAACGGGAAGGTCAAGCGGCATTCCGCAGCTCCGCTCAACCACCTGATCTCCCGATCGTCACGCTTGGAAGCCATGTCTCGAAAAGAAGACAAAATCTTGAAAACGAGACGATTCCTCAGTCAATAGTCTCGAAAAAGAGAGAGGTCGGTCCCAGGCGATTTTAGTGTGCACTGCAAAAAATCCGCTATTCCAAAGGTTTCGCCTGCGACATCCTGTCAAGGCCGCCCTGGCATAACCCTTGCTGATAAGGATGCATGCACCCCCGTCCCGGGGTTTGCCAGGAAAGAGCGCCGCGATGCCGCTTGTCACCGCCACAACCCTTCTGCCTGTCCCGGCGCGCCACGTGTGGCCGCTGGTGCGGTGGGATGGCGCTGTCGGTGAATGGTATCCCGGCGCGGTTTCCATGACCGTGGACGGGACGGAAAAGGGCGCGCTCAGGCGCCTGCGGCTTTACGACGGCTCGCCGGTCGTCCACCGGCTGGAGCATGTCAGCCGGGTCGATGACGCCTACACCTATGCGGTGATCGAGGGACCGTATCCGGTCGTCGACCTGCTGGCGCAAATCCGCCTGCGGGCCGATGGGGAGGGGCAGGCCGTGCTTCACTGGACCGCCACCTTCCATCCCTACGCCTCCCACCCGCAAGAGGGGACGGAGGCGGAAGCCGAACGGTTTGTCCGCGACCTCTACGACGCCGGCATGGCCCGGCTCCGCAATCTGCTTCATCCGTGAATTCCGAAAACGACACTCCAGACGCCAAGCGTCGGAAAAGAATAACCGAGGGAGCACCGTCCAAATGAGTTTCCTGATCTGCCTGGGAGCGCTCGCGTTCCTCATGCTGGTCGCCTACCGGGGCTTCAGCGTCATCCTCTTCGCGCCGGTGGCGGCGCTGGGGGCCGTGCTGCTGACCGACCCGTCCGCGGTGCCGCCGATCTTCACCGGCCTGTTCATGGACAAGATGGTCGGCTTCGTGAAGCTGTACTTCCCGGTCTTCCTGCTGGGCGCGGTGTTCGGCAAGGTGATCGAGCTGTCCGGCTTCTCCAAGTCGATCGTCTCGGCCGTGATCAAGCTGGTGGGGCGCGAGCGCGCGGTGACCTCCATCGTGCTGGTCTGCCTGCTGCTGACCTACGGTGGCGTGTCGCTGTTCGTCGTGGTCTTCGCCGTCTATCCCTTCGCGGCCGAGATGTTCCGGCAGGGCGACATCCCCAAGCGCCTGATCCCCGGCGTGATCGCGCTCGGTGCCTTCACCGTCACCATGGACGCGCTGCCGGGTACGCCGCAGATCCAGAACATCATCCCCACCACCTTCTTCAAGACCGACGCCTATGCCGCTCCCTGGCTGGGTCTGATCGGTTCGGTCTTCATCCTGACGCTGGGCCTGCTGTATCTGGAATGGCGCGTCCGTTCGGCCATCGCGCGCGGCGAGGGCTATGGCAGCGGCCACACCAACGAGCCGGAAGCCGTGGCGTCCGAGGCGCTGCCGAACCCGATCCTGGCGCTGTCGCCGCTGGTCGCCGTCGGCGTGCTGAACAAGCTGTTCACCATGGCGATCCCCAGCGTCTACGGCGCCACCAGCGAAGTGGCGCTGACCCCCGGCGCCAAGCCGCTGGTGACGCAAGTGTCCTCGGTCGCCGGCATCTGGGCGGTGGAAGGGGCTCTGCTCTGCGGCATCCTGATGGTGCTGGCCTTCGCCTGGAAGCCGGTGTCCCAGCGCTTCGCCGAAGGCACCAAGGCCGCCATCGGCGGTTCGCTGCTGGCCTCGATGAACACGGCGTCCGAATACGGCTTCGGAGCGGTGATCGCGGCACTGCCGGGCTTCCTGGTGATCCGTGACGCGCTGGCCGCCATTCCCAACCCGCTGGTGAACGAGGCGGTGACCGTCACCGCGCTGGCCGGCATCACCGGATCGGCGTCGGGCGGCATGAGCATCGCGCTGGCGGCCATGGCCGACCAGTTCATCACCGCCGCCAACGCCGCCGGCATCCCGATGGAGGTGCTGCACCGCGTCGCCTCCATGGCCAGCGGCGGCATGGACACCTTGCCGCACAACGGCGCCGTCATCACCCTGCTGGGCGTCACCGGCTTGACGCACCGGCAATCCTACGGCGACATCTTCGCCGTCACCTGCATCAAGACGCTGGCGGTCTTCTTCGTGATCGCCGTCTACTACCTGACCGGGATCGTCTGATCATGAAGAACAAGCTCATTTCCCTGGAGGACGCCGTCGCGCGCATTCCCGATGGGGCGTCCCTGCTGATCGGCGGCTTCATGGCCGTCGGCGGCCCCAACCGGCTGGTGGACGAACTGATCCGCCAGGGCAAGCGCGAACTGACCATCATCGCCAACGACACCGCCCGGCCCAACAACGGCCTGGGCAAGCTGGTGGTGGAGAAGCTGGTCCGTCGCGTCGTGACAAGCCACATCGGCCTGAACCCCGAGACGCAGAAGCAGATGATCGCCGGGGCCATCGAGGTGGAACTGGTGCCGCAAGGCACGCTGGCCGAGCGCATCCGCGCCGGCGGCGTCGGGCTGGGCGGCGTTCTGACCGCCACCGGCGTCGGCACCATCGTGGAGGAGGGCAAGCGCACGGTCGAGATCGACGGCGTCACCTACCTGCTGGAAATGCCGATCAAGGCCGATTTCGCGCTGGTCGCCGCCAAGCAGGCCGACCTGTACGGCAACCTGACCTACGCGCTGACCGCCCGCAATTTCAACCCGTTGATGGCGATGGCCGGCGCCACCGTGATCGCCGAGGCCGAAGACATCCTGCCGGTCGGCTGCATCCCGCCCGACACGGTGATGACGCCGTCGGTGCTGGTCGATTACATCGTCGCCGCAACGCCGCGCTGATCGGGGAGTAGAGAGCCATGGATGAAAAGACCCTGATCGCCAAGCGCGTTGCGCTGGAACTGATGGATGGCGACCTCGTCAACCTGGGCATCGGCCTGCCGACCCTGGTCGCCCGCTATGTCCCCCCTGGCCGCCATGTGTTCTTCCAGTCGGAGAACGGCATCGTCGGCATGTCCGGCCCGATCACCGGGGCGGAAAACCACGACCTGACCGATGCCGGCGGCTCGCCCATCTCGGCCCTGCCGGGGGCGGCGTCCTTCGACAGCGCCTTCTCCTTCGGGTTGATCCGCGGCGGCCATCTGGACGTCACCGTGCTGGGCGGCCTGCAGGTGGACCGCGAAGGGCGGCTGGCCAACTGGATGGTGCCGGGCAAGATGGTGCCGGGCATGGGCGGCGCGATGGACCTCGTCACCGGCGCCCGCCGGGTGATCGTCGCCATGCAGCACAGCGCCAAGGGCGAGGCGAAGATCGTCGAACGTTGCGCCCTGCCGCTGACCTCGGTCCGCCGGGTCGATCTGGTGGTGACCGACCTCGCCGTCATCGAACCGACCGACGCCGGCCTCGTCTTGAAGGAAACCGCCCCCGGTGTCACGGTGGAGCAGGTGATCGCCAACACCGGGTGCGAACTGATCATCGCCCCGGACCTCCGTTCCATGCCGATCGAAGGATAAAGAAGAATGACCAATCTGAAGGGGAAGGCTGCGCTCGTCACTGGGTCCACCAGCGGGATCGGCCTTGGGATCGCACGGCAACTGGCGGGCCAGGGCGCCGACCTGATGCTGAACGGCTTCGGCGATGCCGGCTACATCGCCGAGCTGTGCCAGTCGCTGTCCAAGGAGTTCGGTGTGCGCGTCGCCCACAACGGCGCCGACATGTCGAAGCCGGAGGAGATCGAGGCGATGGTCGCCGCCACCGAGGCGGCCTATGGCCGGCTGGACGTGCTGGTCAACAATGCCGGCATCCAGCATGTGTCGTCGGTCGACACCTTCCCGGTGGAGCGCTGGGACGCGGTGATCGCCATCAACCTGTCGGCCGTCTTCCACGGCACCCGCGCCGCTCTGCCGGGCATGAAGGCGCGCGGCTGGGGCCGGGTCATCAACATCGCCTCGGTCCATGGGCTGGTGGCTTCGGTCAACAAGTCTGCCTATGTCGCCGCCAAGCATGGCGTGATCGGCCTGACCAAGGTGACGGCGCTGGAACTGGCGGAGACCAACATCACCTGCAATGCCATCTGCCCGGGCTGGGTGCTGACGCCGCTGGTGCAGAAGCAGATCGACGCGCTGGCCGCCACGCGTGGCCTGTCGGTGGAGGAGGCTGGACGCGAACTGCTCAGCGAGAAGCAGCCGTCCAAATCCTTCGTCACGCCGGAACAACTGGGCGAACTGGCAGTGTTCCTGTGCTCCGAGGCCGCCGGCAACATGCGCGGCGCGGCTCTGACCATGGATGGTGGCTGGACCGCCCAGTAAATGGTGCGTCGGCCCAAGCGGTTCCAAAGCGGCTTGGGCTGGACGCGCACCGAAGCGTCCCGGGAGCGGATCGAAAGGTCCGTTTCCGGGGCTGCTTTTTTTCCGGTTTCAGGTTTCGCTGGTGGCCGGAACCGTGTCGAAGGGCGTCGCGATGAAGGGGCGGCCCTGTCCATGGCCGGCGCGGGCGTGACCGCGTTCGGTCGCCGCCTGCCGGAAATAGCCGACAACGAACACGCGCAGGGCATTTGCAAGGGAAACGCCCGACCGTGATGAATGGCGGGCCTGCTGCTCCATGCGGTCACGCACGTCGTCGCACAACTCGTCCACCGTCATAACTTCCCGCCGGCAGATCTCCTCCAGCCCTTCCCAATAGGAAGGCTCAAGCCGGATCGAAACGTCACGTCCAGACAATTTCAGCGTGCGAGAGGCCAGAGAAGCGGCACCTGTGGATTGATCGATGCGAGATTTGCTGTCCCCAACGCTCGACATGTTCGTATGCCCTCGTGCTACCCGTGCGATTGCCCCCAACGCATGAACACTATAACGCGACCACAACCGGTTTTGGGAACAAAACTTTAGGCATGTAAGGATTCCCCCTAGGGGGTGCGTTCCGGATCTCCGGCCATGTCCTTGAGCAAAGCCACATCGTTGATGACGATAAAACCTTTGGCATATGTCACTGTTCCAGTCCTGCGCAGGGCGCCAAGACACTTGTTCACCATTTCACGGGTGACGCCCAGCATGTTTGCCAATGCTTCCTGGGACAGGGGCAAAGTCAGCCGCAGACCGGCGGGGGTTGGCTGCCCGTAACTGTCCGACAGCAGCAGCAGCCGGCGCGCGAGCCTGCGTGGAACATCGTGGAACACGGCGTCCTCGATGTTCTCCGACACCCAGCGCAGCCGGTCGCAAAGGACGATCATCATGCGGGTGCAGAGACGCGGGTGACGCTCCAGGAAGGGGATGAAGTCGGCGCGGTCGATCCGGAACAGCTCGACCGGCCGCAGGGCGACCGCGGCGGCGGTCCGTTCCCGGCCGTCGATCAGCCCGATCTCACCCAGGACATCGCCGGCTTCCAGGATGTTCAGCAGCATGGTCTTGCCATCCGCCGAAGAGGTGCGGATGGCGATCTGGCCCTTCAGCACGGCGAACAGGCTGTCGCCCGGGTCGCCCTTGTCGAAGATGATCTGGTCGGCATCGAAGCGTGCCATGCGGCCCAGAGCCACCATCTCGGCCATCTGCTCGGGATCGAGTTCCCCGAGCAGCCGGTTGCGCCTCAGCACCGATGCGACATCCACAGGCGCGTTCATCCGTTCGTCCAGACACAGTTTCGCGCCGGGCTGGCGGTCATCGCCACCCCGGCGCGATCAGTCTAGCCAAAACGCGCTTACATCGCGAGCGGCGCCGCATCGCGCAGGGCGCGTTCCCACAGGACGGTGTGTTCAAAATGGAAACGGGCTTCGGTGGTCGCATCATCGCTCGTCGCGCGGCCCAGCCGGCGTGCCATGGCGCGCAGCATCGCCTTGGCGTCCTCGCGCTTCTGGTCGAAACGACCCAGCGGCAGCCAGCCGCGAAAAGCCGCCAGTTCGGAAGCCGGCAGGGCGATGTCGCCGCCCAGCCGCAGCATCCGGCCATAGCCGCGCTCGCGGTAGGGCAGTTCCTTGGCGATGGACTCCAGGCGCAGGGCCGTCCCGGCGGTCAGCACCCGGTCGGCGACCGCGTCGGACAGGGTGCGGCGGATGTTGACCATCGCCTCCGACAGGGAGGTGTAGCCCAACTCGGCCGGGCCGTGGATCACCGCCACCTCGTCGTCGTCCTCCAGCCGGCCGTCGCGGAAGGCCTCGAAGATGGCGCCGACGCCGGTCATGCCGAAGGGATACAGTTCCGCCGCGCGCAGGGCGCCCATGCTGGAGGCGCCGAACACCGGGATGCCGGCGTGGATGGCGTAGAGGATTTCCTTGTGCCAGACCGACGGCACGCTTTCGAAAAAGCCGTCGATGATGCCGATGGCCGCTGGCTTTTCGGCGCACAGCCGCAGAACGTCGCCCTGGGCGACCGGCGGCAGGTAGGTGGCGTCCAGCTCCAGCGCCGCATCCTCGCGCGGCAGGGTGGGGCCTAGGAAGACATAGATGCCGCTCATGCCGCCTTCTCCATGGCTTGGCTGCCGAGAGCGCGCAGGCCGCGTTCGCCCAGCAGGTAATCGGGGGATTCGTCGGCACCCTCCAGCCCGGGCACGACGACACGCACGACCGGGATGCCGAATTCCGGCTTGGTCAGGTCGACCGCCACCGCCTCCTCGATGCCGACGGCGCGCAGCCTGTCGAGCTGATGGGCGAGATCGGCCTCGATGGTGGGCGCGGCGCCGGTCGGGCAGTGGTGGAAGGACCGCCTGCCGGCGCCCTCCACGATCATCGCCTTCCAGCGGGCATGGTGGGCGGGGTCGAGGTGGCGCTCATACTCGGCACGGGGCATGTCGTCGCGGGCACCGGCGATGAAGGTCAGGCGGCTCTGCGCCGCCTCGGTCAGGGCACGGGACAGGGCGATCTCGCGCGCCACGTGGCAGCCCATGCCGGTGGCCGGGCGGATGGAATGCTGGGGCAGCTCCTCCCGTTCGACGATGCGGCAGAGGAAGGCGGGCAAGCCGACGTCGCTTGTGGTCTCCCACACGCCGACGGCGACGCCGGCCGCCTCGAAGCGGTCGATCAGCGAGCGGCAGACCGGATCGTCGATGCTGTCCAGGTCGATGCGGGTCGCGACCTGGGCAGCGGGCTCCTGCAGGTGCCACAGGGTGGTCGCATCGCGCTCCACCAGTTCGGTGACGGCATGGCTGATCGCCTCGACCTTGTGGTTGCCGGATGCCAGACCGTTGGAGCCGGCCAGGAAGGCACCGTGGCCGGGGGCCATCGGCACGGTGAAATTCAGGTGGACCATTTCGAACGGCACCCATTTCGGGCCGCCGCTCAGCAGGTCCTGACCCTCGATCCACAGGATGGGGCTGTGGGGATTGAAGCTTCCGGTCGACAGCCGGGGCAGGCGGTCGACATCCACCACCGGATGGGTCCAGCGCAGCTCTTCGAAGCTGGCGAACTTCAGCGGCAGGGTGATGCGTTCGGCGTGATAGCTCTCGATCGATTCCATGACCCCCGACGCCTTGGCGGCGGCGAGCGTCACTCCCTTGCCCTGCGACACCGAGATGGAGCGCGAATTCGGCCGCGTCACCATCACCACCGGAATGCCGACGGCATCCAGTCCGGTGACGTTTGCGACCCGGGTGATCCCCATGATCGGCAGGAACGGGGCGACCCGCGCCAGGGTCTGTTCGGGTGCCACGACCCGGTGGGTGCCGACCGTATGGGCCTTCACCGCATCCGAAACGGAGGCTTTGATATCGAGCAGATCGAAGGGCATCGCGGCTGATCCGGGGCGGAGGGAAATCGAAGAGGCTTCCTGTTCCCGGGTCCGTGGCCGGTCAGCACCTCATCGGTGCTGGTGGCCACGGTCCAAAAACCGGTACCGGGATTCCGATCAGGCGCCCGGGGTGATGCTGAAGCGGCCGGCCTCGTGATCGGCGGCATCGAAGGTGCTGCGGTCACCTGAGCGGACCAGATTCCGGGCGGTGGAGGCCTGGATCTCGGCGATTTCCGTGACGCCCTGAGCGGACACGGCATACAGGCGACCGTCGGCGCCGCGGATCATCGACGACTGGGAGATGGAGAGCGACATCTTGGATGAACTCCTATCTGGCTTGGTGATGTGGGCAATTCTTAGGATTCGAACGGGTTCGGTCTGTGAAGTTTTTCACTTCGTGACTTGGGGGCGGCGGGTATCAGGTGTGCTGAGCGGTTGCGCATCTCATGAGCTTGTCAGGGTGCCATGGGGTCGCGAGCGGTGATGGATTGAGCGGAGAAACGAACATGCTGCGAGCCACCAACAAGAAACGGGGCAGTATCGCATCCGGTCACGGCTCCGCCGACCTCGAAGACCTGATGGTTTGGCCACAGCTCTCCGACCGTGTCGTTTTTATGAACGGCGCAAGATCCAGGTTGCGCCTTGAAAAGGCGGTGTGGGAAGGGTTGGATGCCATTGCAAAAATTGAAGGAAAGCCGACGCAGCAGTTATGTGCCGAGCTGGAGGAAAAGCGCCTGAAGACCACGGCGCTCAGCTCCACAATTCGCACTTTTGTACTGGAATATTTCCGGGGATTCGAAGTCGCTTAAGTGGATTTCAAAGAGAAATATTCTCACTGGTTTGGGGAGCCTTCTGTCTGCCATTCAGGCGAGACAACAGTGCCCTTGCACGCGCTTGGCTTGAGATCTGGGTCGTCAGCAGCGCGGTTTCCAAGGCAGCATCCGCCATTTTGAGCGCTTCCACGCGCTTTCCCACAGATTCCAGGGCGTCCGCATACCAGATCTGGACATGAGGCAACCATCCCAACGGATGCGGCTTGCCCCTAATCGCTCCCTGCTGGTGGAAAAGCGCGAAGCTGCGATCGAACATCGCGAAACCGGCGTCCCGGTCTCCCGTCAGGACCGACGCATACCCGATGCCGCCCATGACCAACGGCAGCAGCAGCGGAGCATGGATTGCGTGTCCGATGGACAATGCGGTTTCGAATGCTGGGACGCTGTCTTTCAAGTGCCCGCAGATGATCTGCGTCCATCCCAGATGCGTCAGGGCAAACAGTCTCGAGAAAAGGTGATTGCTTTGCTCGGCGATCTCGACCGACCGGCGACCGGCCTCCACCGCCTCTTCGGCCCGTCCCAGTTGGGCAAGACAGCGTGCCGCGATGCTGCCCATATGCACCTGTGCGACGGTTGCCAGTCCATAGCGGTCGTGCGGGCGGGATGTGGTGAGCATGGTGGCGCCAAGCTCGAACGTTTCCAGGGCGTCGACGAAAAGTCCCTTGTCTGTTTGCAGGCCGCCCAGCCGGAACAGAAGCTGGACGCGGGTGCGGCGGTCGTCCCGCTCGTCCAGTGCGGACAAGCCGTCCCGGCAAAGTGCCAGCCCCTGATCCAGATCGCCGAAAGTCCACAGGAACGACGCCAGCATCGAGCAGGCTCGGGCGTAGCGGACGCGGTCGCCCGACTCCCGCGCCATGGCGATGGCCCGTTGCAGGTGGTCGTCCACCCCCATCGATCCGCGCGGCAGCAGCGACCGCGGAAGTGCGATCAGCAGATCGATCTGACGCGCCGTGTTCCTTGGATGATCCGGCAGATGCCGCACCGCGGCCAGGGCGTTGGCGTAATGCCGGCTGGAGTCCTCCAGCTTGGAGCGGCCCTCGGCCCTTTCGCCCGCCCGCCGGCCAAACAGGTGCGCGGCCGGCCAGTTCTCCGCCATGAAGGCATGGTGGGCCAGCAGGTCCAGGCGGTTCGGCAGGTCGTGGTCGCGGCGATGGCGCAACGCCTCCAGCACGCGGGCATGCAGCGCCCGGCGGTCGGACTTGGTCAGGGTGGCGTAGGCGACTTCCTGGATCAGCGCATGCTTGAAGGAATATTCCAGGTTGGGCAGCAGACGGGTGCGCAGCACGAAGCCGGCGCGCTCCAGATAGGCCAGGGAGTCGGACAGGACCGGCGTGGGCAATCCGGTCAGCGCCTGGAGCAGCCCGACGTCGAAGGTGGTGCCGATCACGGCTGCATTCATCAGCAGCCGGCGCCGCTCCAGCGTCATCATGTCCATGCGCTCGGCCAGCAGGGCATGAAGCGTGCGCGGCAGCTTGTGGACCACCAGAGGATCGATCAGCCGGTAGGCACCCGGCGTGCCCTCGATGGCGTTCGACGCCTCAAGCGTGCGCAGAACCTCCTCCAGATAGAGCGGAACGCCCTGGCAGCGGCTGGCGACCTGGGCCTTCAGCTCCACCAGCGACCAGTCGGGGCCGAGCCAGTGGGCCAGGAACCTTTGCACCTGATCCGGCGACAGCATGCCCAGATCGATGCGGCGCCCGCCCGGACGGCCGCTCCAGCCCCGTTCTTCCGACTCCGGTCCCAGCGGGGGAGGCCGTCGTGTGGCGAGCAGCAGCAGGCGAGCCCTCGACCCCGGCAGCGCCTGGGCCAGCCGGTCCAGCAGCCGCACCATCACCGGCCGGGCCCAATGGGCGTCCTCCACCAGCACCAGCAGCGGTCGTCCCACCGCTCCACTCGCCGTCCCATCCCCCGAGTCGCTTCCACCGCCGGTTCCGAGCGGTGCCGCCAGTTCCAGCGTCGCCCCCACCAGACCTTCGATGCCCAGGGACAGGCGCTGCGCCGCGTCCAGGCCGCTCCACAGCGGATCCAGCCCGGATCGGCCGAACAGCGCGTGCACGGCATCGCCGGCCAGCGAGCCGGACCGGCGGCGTGCCGCTTCGCAGACCCAGCCGATGCCTTCCTCGCTGGCGCAGCCGGCCACCTGTTCGGCCAGGCTCAGCGCCACCGCCTCGAGGTCGTCGGGATCGGCCAGCCGGCGGATCGGCATCTGCGGCCATTGCAGCAGGGTCCAGCGCCGGCTGCGCGGGTCGCGCAGGAACTCGCCGACGAGGCGGGACTTGCCGATTCCGGCCTCTCCCTGGAGCAGAAGCTGGGCGGGAGCCCCGGCCTCCACCGAATCGGCGATGGCGAACAGGGTCGCCACTTCCTCTTCCCGGCCGACATGCGGGGCGTCGGTGGCGGACAGCAGGTCGGTGGCGGTGCGGCGGACGGCACGCGCCCCGTCGAGCAGGAACGCCGGCATCGGCTCCAGCTCGTCGGACAGGCGCAGGCTTCCCATCGGGCGCGCGGCCACCCCGACCGGGATCAGGTCCAGCGTGTCCCGGCTGAGCTGTGCGGTGTCGGAAGCCGCGCGCTGCTGCAGCTTGGCGGCCATATGCACGCACTCGCCGACCGCGCGATAGTCGGTCCACAGCCCATTGGTCACCACATGGGCGACGACGTCACCCGAACTGATGCCGATGCGGATGTGGAAGAGAGGCCGTCCCTGTTCGTCGCGGGTGGCGCTGAGGATGTCCTGAGCGGCAAGGCAGGCGCGCAGTGCATGGTCCTCCTTGGCGCCGGGGGCGCCGAAGGTCGCCAGGAAGCCGTCACCCAGCATCTGGGTCACCGTGCCTTCGAAACGCGGCACAGCCTCCGTCACACGGTTCAGGATCGAAAGGAGCAGATCGTCCGCATCCTCGGGATCGCGGCCTGCCACCATGGCGGAGGAACGGACGATATCGACGAACATCGCCGTGACGACCTTGCGTTCGCGCGGCTTATCGCCCGGCAGGCGAGATGCCTCCTGCCAGGGACGGCCTTCGTCCGTCGCTGCGCCCAACATGGTGTCCGCCACGTCCGCCCCCCTCGCGGAATTCGCGTTGGCATATTAGAGCATGCATTTCGAATTTTGCGAACATCCGAGCGATGCGACACCCGAAGATTTTCCCGCCAACGGAAAGTAACATATCTGTGTATGTAATTCCTGGCAAAAAGAAAGCGCCGCGACTTGCGCGGCGCTTTGATTGTTACTTGTGATGAATGTTCGTTGTGCCTGATTGCGGCGCTGCCGGCGCCCATTGCCTAAACCATGTCAGCGGCGGACGGCGATATTCTCCACCTGGGTCACGTCACGCACGGCGCCGCGGTCGGCGCTGGTGGTCAGGGCGGCGTAGGCGCGGAGAGCCGGGGAAACCAGACGGTCGCGGTTGACGGGCTTCCAGGCATCCATGCCCTTGGCGTTCATCGCGTCGCGGCGGCGCTGCATCTCCTGGTCGTCGACGGCGAGACGGATGATGCGGTTGGGAATGTCGATCTCGATGCGGTCGCCATCCTGCACCAGCCCGATGGCGCCGCCCTGGGCTGCTTCCGGAGAGACGTGGCCGATCGACAGGCCGGACGTCCCGCCGGAGAAACGGCCGTCGGTCACCAGCGCGCAGGCCTTGCCCAGCCCCTTCGACTTCAGATAGCTGGTCGGGTACAGCATTTCCTGCATGCCGGGACCGCCGCGCGGGCCCTCGTAGCGGATGACCACCACCTCGCCAGCCTTGACCACGTCGCCCAGGATGCCGGCGACGGCATCGTCCTGGCTTTCGAAGACGCGGGCCGGACCGGCGAAGACGAGGTTGGAGGCGTCGACGCCCGCCGTCTTCACGATGCAGCCGTTCTCCGCGATGTTGCCGTACAGCACGGCGAGGCCGCCATCCTGGCTGAAGGCGTTCTCGGCCTTGCGGATCACGCCCTTCTCACGGTCGAGGTCCAACTCAGGCCAGCGGCGTTCCTGGCTGAAGGGCACGACGGTCGGGATGCCGCCTGGGGCGGCCCGATACAGGGTGTGTACGGACTGGTCCTGGGTGCGCATCACATCCCAGCGGTCCAGCGCCTCGCCGAGCGACGGCGCATGGACGGTCGGGGTATCGCGGTTCAGCAGACCGGCGCGGTCCAACTCGCCAAGGATGCCGAAGATGCCGCCGGCGCGGTGGACGTCCTCGATGTGGACGTCGGCCACGGCGGGAGCGACCTTGCAGACATTGGGGACGCGGCGCGACAGCCTGTCGATGTCCTCCATGGTGAAATCGATGCCGCCCTCCTGCGCCGCCGCCAGGATGTGCAGGACTGTGTTGGTCGAGCCGCCCATGGCGATGTCGAGCGTCATCGCGTTCTCGAACGCTTCTTTGGTGGCGATGCCGCGCGGCAGGGCGGTGGCGTCCTCCTCCTGGTACCAGCGGCGGCAGAGATCGACCGCCATGCGGCCGGCGGCGAGGAACAGCTCCTTGCGGTCGGCGTGGGTCGCCAGGATGGTGCCGTTGCCGGGCAGCGACAGGCCCAGCGCCTCGGTCAGACAGTTCATCGAGTTGGCGGTGAACATACCGGAGCAGGAGCCGCAGGTCGGGCAGGAGCCGCGCTCCATTTCCGCCGCCTCTTCATCCGAGACGGTCGGATCGGCGGCGGCGACCATGGCGTCGATCAGGTCGACCGACTTGATCTTGCCGCGCCACTTGACCTTGCCGGCCTCCATCGGGCCGCCGGAGACGAAGACCGCCGGGATGTTCAGGCGCATCGCGGCCATCAGCATGCCGGGCGTGATCTTGTCGCAGTTGGAGATGCAGACCAGCGCGTCGGCGCAATGGGCGTTCGCCATGTATTCCACCGCGTCGGCAATCAGCTCGCGCGAGGGCAGGCTGTACAGCATGCCGCCATGGCCCATGGCGATGCCGTCGTCCACGGCGATGGTGTTGAACTCCTTCGCCACGCCGCCGGCCTTCTCGATCTCGCGCGCCACCAGCTGGCCCAGATCCTTCAGATGGACGTGGCCGGGGACGAACTGGGTGAAGGAGTTGGCGATGGCGATGATCGGCTTGCCGAAATCGCCGTCCTTCATGCCGGTTGCCCGCCACAGGCCGCGCGCGCCCGCCATATTGCGGCCATGGGTGGAGGTGCGGGAACGGTAGTGCGGCATGGATCGGTCCTCAGCTGGTCGATTTTGGCGAATTGGCGAAAGGAATGGAACGAAACGGGTGGGCACCTTAGCAATCTCCTGTCGCGCGCGCCAGAGGCGCGATCCCGTCCAGGGCGCTGGAGGCGCGACGCGGACGTGGCCCTGCCATGCACGCCGCGAGGATTGCCGATGATAAGCTTGCTTATTAGTTTTGAGGGACCAATAAGCAAGCTTACGATCCGCCGATGTCCTCCCCTGCCGATCCCCGCTCCGCAAATGCCCATTCGACGAGTCTGGGCGCCGTTTTGACCGACACGGCGCGCTTGATGCGCGTCCGTTTCGACCAGCGCGCCCGCCATCTCGGCCTGACCCGCGCACAATGGTCGGTGATCGCCACGCTGGCGCGGAACGAGGGGATCAAGCAGGCGGCGCTGGCCGACCTGCTGGAGATCGAGCCGATCACGCTCTGCCGGCAGATCGACCGCATGGAGGAGGGCGGCTGGATCGAACGCCGCACCGATCCGACCGACCGGCGCGCCCGGCTGCCGCACCTGACGCCGAAGGCGCATGCGGTGCTGGAGCAGGGCCGGGCGCTCGCCACCGGGCTCTATGCAGAGGCGCTCGCCGGCCTGCCGCCCGATGCCGAAGCCATGCTGGTCGGGATGCTGGCCCACATGCGCGCCAACCTTTCCGACCGCCGGGCGGAACCGCCCGCGAAGACCGCCGCTGAAAAGATCGCCGCCAAAGCCTGACGACCCCGCCTTTTTCTTCGGGACCCGACCGCCATGACCGCCGTGACCGACCGCGATACCGATACCCGCCCGGATGCTCAGAATCCGGCAGCCAAGCCCATCCGACGGACGCGCTGGCGCCGCTGGCTGCTGATGGCCGCCCTGCCGCTGCTGGTGGCGGTCGGCGGCGGCTATGAATATGTTGTGGGCGGACGTTATGTCTCGACCGACAATGCCTATGTCCAGCAGGACAAGGTGACGATCAGCCCGGATATCTCCGGCCGCATCGTCGAGGTGGCGGTGCATGAGAACCAGCAGGTCCATCGCGGCGACCTGCTGTTCCGCATCGATGACGAGCCCTACCGGCTGGCCTTGCAGCAGGCCGATGCGGCACTCGCCTCTGCCCGGCTGAAGGTGGAACAGCTGCGCGCCGACCTGGGCGAGGCGCAGGCCAAGCAGGCCGCGGCGGAGGAGAAGGTCTCCTTCGAGCAGCGCGAGTTCCAGCGCCAGCAGGATCTGCTGAAGACCGGCGTCGCCGCGCGGGCCACCTACGATTCGGTGCGCCACGACCTGATGGCGGCCCAGCAGGATCTGAACACGGAGAAGCAGGCGGTGATCAGCGCCCGCGCCGCCCTTGGCGGCGATCCCGACATCCCCACCGACCGCCATCCGACGGTGCTGGAGGCGCTGGCGAAGAAGGCATCGGCGCAGCGCGACCTCGACCACACGGTGGTGGCGGCGCCGGCCGACGGCGTGGTGAGCCAGACCGACCGGCTTCTGGTCGGGCAATATGCCTCGGTCGGGCTGTCGGCGGTCAGCTTGGTGATGAGCGGGTCGAGCTGGGTCGAGGCCAATTTCAAGGAAACCGACCTGACCCACATGGCGGTCGGCCAGACCGCGACGGTGGTGCTGGACGCCTATTCCGGCCGCACCCTGACCGCCCATGTCGAGAGCATCGGCGCCGGCACCGGATCGGAATTCTCGGTCCTGCCCGCCCAGAACGCCACCGGCAACTGGGTGAAGGTGGTGCAGCGGGTGCCGGTCCGCCTCCGCATCGACCGGCCGGAGGGCGAGCCCGTGCCGCTGCGCACCGGCCTCAGCGCCGAGGTGGAGGTCGACACCCACCACAGCCGGCCGTTGCCGGGCGCCATCGGAAACGCGGTCGCGGCGATCCGGTAAGGCAACCACGCATCCATCATCCGCAGGCATCCTATGGCCGCCAGCCAATCCTCCGTAGCCCCGCATGAGGTGAAGCATCGCGGCATGATCACCGTGTCGATCATGCTCGCCACCATCATGCAGGTGCTGGACACCACCATCGCCAACGTCGCGCTTCCCAGCATGCAGGGCAGCCTGGGGGCGGCGCAGGACACCATCACCTGGGTGCTGACCTCCTACATCGTCGCGGCGGCCATCGCGACACCGGCCACCGGCTGGATGGCGGACCGGTTCGGGCGCAAGCGCCTGTTCCTGATCGCGGTGGCGGGCTTCACGGCGGCGTCGGTGCTGTGCGGGCTGGCCGGCAGCCTGACGCAGATGGTGGCCTTCCGGCTGGTGCAGGGCGTCTTCGGCGCGGCATTGGTGCCGCTGTCGCAGTCGGTGCTGCTCGACATCAACCCGAAGGAGCGGCACGGGCAGGCGATGGCGCTCTGGGGGGCCGGCATCATGGTCGGTCCCATCGCCGGCCCGACGCTGGGCGGCTGGCTGACCGACAGCTTCAGCTGGCGCTGGGTCTTCTACATCAACCTGCCGGTCGGGCTGCTGGCCTTCGCCGGCATGGCGGTCTTCCTGCACGAGACCAAGGGGCGCATCCGCAGCTTCGATTTCTTCGGCTTCGCCATGCTGGGGCTGGCGGTCGGCGCCTTCCAGATGCTGCTGGACCGCGGCGAGCAGTTGGACTGGTTCGGCGCGACCGAGATCTGGATCGAGACGGCCCTGGCCGCCTGCGCCTTCTGGGTTTTCGCCATCCACATCGCCACCGCCCATGGCAACACGAAGACCGAGCCCTTCATCGACCCGGCGCTCTTGCGTGACCGCAATTTCGTCACCGGGCTGGTCCTGATCTTCGTGATCGGCGTCATCCTGCTGGCGACCATGGCGCTGCTGCCGCCGATGCTGCAGAACCTGCTGGGCTACCCGACGGTCACCACCGGGCTGGTGCTGGCGCCGCGCGGCGTCGGCACGATGATCTCGATGCTGATGGTGGGGCGGCTGGTGCGCCGGGTGGACGCGCGGTTGCTGATCCTGGCCGGCGTGCTGCTGACCAGCTGGTCGCTGTGGTCCATGACCGGCTTCACCATCGTGATGGACCGCGAGCCGATCATCATCAGCGGCGTGGTGCAGGGGCTGGGCCTGGGGCTGGTGTTCGTGCCGCTCAGCACCATCGCCTTCGCCACGCTGGAGCCGCGGCTGCGCACCGATGCCGCCAGCCTGTTCAGCCTGGTCCGCAACCTGGGCAGCAGCGTCGGCATCTCGGTGGTGATGACCCTGCTGTCGCAGAACACCCAGATCAACCACGCCAGCCTCGCCGCTCACCTGACGCCCTTCTCGCAGATGATGACGGAGCAGGTGACCGCCACGCCCGAGGCGCTGGCGATGCTGAATGCCCAGGTCACGCAGCAGGCGGCGATGATCGCCTACATCGACGACTTCAAGCTGATGATGTATGTCGCCCTGCTGGTCATCCCGATGCTGCTGCTGCTCCGGCGGCCGAAGGCGGGAGCCCCGGCGCCGGAGGAAGCGGCGGTGATGGAGTAGGGGCGCCGCTCCGGTCAGGCGGCCATGCTCGACATCGCCCGGCAGCTTTCGGCGCAGCGGCGGCACATCTCGGCGCAGCGCTTCATCATGGCGTCGTCGGCCATGCGGTCGCACTGGTCGGCGCAGGCCGCACAGATCTCGGCGCAGGCGCCGCAGGTCAGATGGTGGAAGCGGGAGCCGCGGATCATGAAATCCGCGCTGGTGCGGCAGATGTCGACGCAGTCCAGCAGCAGGCGGACATGCCCGGCCTCCGCATGCGCACCGCCCTTGGTCAGGCAGTGCGATACGGTTTCCAGGCAGACCGTGTGGCAATCGGTGCAGTTGCGGATGCAGTCGTCCATCGACGGCGTGCCGGCCATGACGGTTCCTCCGGAGAAGAGTGCAGGGATTACCTGACAACCGGCTCCGGGGCCGCTGGGTTCCGGCAAGGGAGGCTGGATCAGCCGGCGGTGGCGCTCTTGCCGCCGTCCTTCTTCGAGCTGCGCGGGGGCTTTGCAGCCGGAGTCTTTGCGGTTGTGGACTTGGTGGGCGCCGCCTTGGCGGTGGTTTTTGCCGGAGCCTTGACGGAGGCGGCCTGCTCGGCCGGAGCGGCATCGGCCTTCGGCTTCGAGGCAGTCGCTTTGGAGGCAGCGGCCGGCTTGGCCTTCGCCGGCTTGGCCGCTTCGGATTTGGCGCTCTCCGCCGGGGCGCTCGCGACTTCCGACAGGGATTCGGCGGCGGCACGGGTGCTCTTGCCGGCGGCCTTGGAGCTGGAAGGCTTCTTGCGCGAGCCGGCGACCTTGCCGGTCGGCTCCAGCGCACCGGCGCCGCGAACCTCCGCCTCGGCCTGGGTCCAATGGTCGGAGTCGCGGCCGTGCGGACGGCCCTCGCTCTCCCACAACTCGTGGGCACGGCGTCGGATACGCTCCTGGATATCGTCGGTATCGGCCATCGAGTTCCCCATGTGTCTGTCCGGCAATCGTCTGCCCGGCGGGTCTGCCATACCGTATTTTGTGGCAGCGACCCGCCAACGTTGCAAAGCCACTCGTGCGAGGCACCACGAAAGAGGCGGAGACTCCCGACTCCGCCGTTCCATGAGGGCAACACCGGAGCAAGCGTCTGGTTCCCAGGGGAAACGGGAGATGGTTCCCAACCGGCCTGTTCCGTGCCACAAGGCGGCCGACCTGAACCGTGAGCCGTGCCAATCATGATGCCTGCACCCTCCGCCGCCCGTCCCTCCCTGCTCGACCGCGTCGCGGCGGCGCCTTGGTGGCTGCTGTGCGCCGGGCTGGCGGCGGCGATGGCGCTGTCGGTCCTGCTGGTCGGGTTCCGTCTGCCCTATTGGGTGCATTCCGATCAGGATCTGGTGCTGGCCTATCACGGGCTGCTGTTCGGCGACGGGCTCTCGCAGGAGTATTTCGACCATCCCGGCTACGGCTATTTCCTGGTGATCGACGTCTGGTACCGGCTGCTGCATGCGGTTGGGCTGCTGCCGGTCGCCAGCCTGTCGGCCCTGCCGCCAGGCAGCGACGTCGCGGCGACCGAAGCCGTTTGGCAGTCGCTGGTCCAGGCCGGGCGGGCGCTGTCGATCCTGCTGACCGCCGCCTTCGCCGTCAGCTATGCCACGCTGCTGCGCGGGCTGGTGGAGGACCGGCGGGTGGCGCTGCTGGCCGGCATCCTGCTGGCCTTTGGCGTCGGGCTGACGGCGCAGGGGCGGCAGATGCGCACCGACCTGCTGTCGGCCGGTTTCGTCGTGCTGGGGCTGCTGCTGGTCCTGCGGGCGGTGCGGCCGGCGGACGGCAAGCCGTGCGGCGGCGCATCGCTGCTGCAGCTGGCGCTGGGCGGGTTGCTGGTCGGGCTGGCCATGGTGACCAAGGTGCAGGCGGTCTTCCTGGCGATGGGGCTGCCGGTGGCGGCGATCCTGTTCGGGCGGCGGGCAGAGGCCGTGCCGGAAAAGGGCTGGGGCGTTGCCGCGCTGGTCGGGCTGATGGCGGTGGCCGCGGCGGTGCCAGCCTTCGGGCTGATCCAGGCCGGGCTGGCCGGCTGGGGGCGGGCGGTCTATCCGTATACTCCCGTTGGCGGCGGGCTGTCGGGCGGCGGCTATCAGAGCATCGTCGCCGGCTGGGTGCTGGTCGGCATCCTGGTCCATGCGGCGGTCCACCGGGTGCCGGCGGCCCGCGTGGTGGCCGGGGCGGCGGCGGTGCTGCTGGGGCTGGCGGCCGGGCTGCTGGCGCTCGACATCCGCTGGAACGAGCAGAACGCCATCGCCGTGGCGAACTTCGTCGAGCATATGTTCGTCTTCTCCTCCTGGCGGCACGGGGCGGAACTGCAAGGCCAGGGGAATGTGGTGGGGCAGGGGACGCTCGGGCTGCTGCTGGCCGGCATCGGCCGGACGCTGGCGATCCGCACCATCGTCCTGCACCCCGACAACATCCCGCAGACCATCGTCGTCGAGTGGTTCGCGCTGGCCGGGGCCGTGGTGCTGTGGCGGCGGGGAGAGCGGCTGGCGGCGGTGCAGGCGCTGTTCCTGCTGCTGGTCGCCTGGGGGCTGGAGTCGCTGTTCTCGCTGCGCGGCTTCCAGCGCGCCTATGCCGCCTACACCGACCCGCTGGCGATCCTGTCCGCCGCCTGGGTGCTGGCGCGGATGCCGGGGTTGCTGGAGCGGGCGAGGCCGCGGCGCTGGATCCTGGCGGGCGTGGCGCTGGTGGTGGTCGCGGCCCATGCCTGGCCGGTCATCGAAACCCGCAAGCTGCCGAACCCGGCGACCCATTGCGAGTGGATCCCGGTCTACATGCCCAAGGTGGCGCCGTTTCCCTTCTGTCATTAAGTCCCTTCTGCCGTTAGGAACCTCCCAGGGTCCGCGCGCGGTCGAGTGCCTCGACCACGCCGGCGCTGTCGATGTCGTTGAAGTCGGGACGGTGGTGGATCAGCACGCGCGGGCCGGTGCTGTGGATCGGGTTGGAGGCGTCGGAGAACACCACGACGGTGGGGCAGCCGACGGCGGCGATCAGGTGGGTCGGGCCGGTGTCGTTGCCGACCGCCCCCCAGGCCCGGCGCGCCAGCCCGCCCAGCTCCGGCACGCTGGTGCGGTCGGTGAGGTCGACCGCCTGCGGGCAGGTCTCGGCGATCACGCGGGCGAGGTCGCGCTCGATGCCGGTGCCGATCACCGCCGGCACGATGCCGCGCTCGGCCAGCGCCGCCGCCACCTCGGCATAGCGGCGGGCCGGCCAGCGCTTGTCCGGCCGTCCGGGGGAGGAGCCGGGGACCAGCAGGGCGAAGCGCTCCGGCAGACCGAACTTGGCGATGTCGGCATCGAGCCAGGACAGGTCCGGCGTCTCGTCCGGGACGATGCCGAAGGGAGCGAGCTGGCGGACATAGCGGTCGCGCACCGGCACCTTGCGCCGGCCTTCGTAGCGGTCGGGATGCGAGGCGCCGCGGGCGGTGCCCGACCATTCCGGCCAGGGGCCGGGGAACAGCAGCCGGTGATAGAGGTCGGTGCGCGTCTGCGCCTGGAGATCGTAGACGCGGTCGAAGCGCTGGGCGCGCAAGGCCCGGCGGATCGCCAGATAGGCCGACAGCGAACGGTCGCGCGGGTCCTCCAGCACCTCGTCGAACAGCCCGCTCATCCGGGCGAGCGGGGCGAGCGAGGGCAGGGTCAGCAGGGTCAGCCGGTCGCCGGCATGGTGGCGGCGGATGGCGGCGAAGGCGGTCTGGGCCAGGAAGAAGTCGCCGAAGGCGCCCAGCTTGATGACCAGGATGCGGAGTGGGCGCTTGCTCATCGTGTCTTGTTCCCGATAGGGGCCCCGATGCGGGTCGCCAGCCGCAGCATCAGCGCCGCGGATAGGAATCCTGCCATCCACCAGGGTTGCCAGATGCCGTAGGCGGTGCTGCCCATCGCCATCGCCGTGGCGAACAGCGCCAGCGCGAAGGGCTGGTCGCGGCGCTCCAGCCGGGCGGTGGCGGCCAGCAGCAGCAGCATCGCCGCCAGCGCCAGCGCCGCCCCGACCGCCCCGGTCTCCAGCCAGAGCTGGAGGAAGGCGTTGTGGGGATGCAGCGGCAGCAGGCTGTCGCCGATCGGTGAGAACTCCGACACGGCCCCTTCCGGCGGCAGGGAGCGCGAGGCGTCGATGCCCTGGCCGAACACCGGCGTGCGCAGCGCGCGGTCCGCCGCATGGCCCCAGATCTCCACCCGGTGCTGGGCGGAACGGAACAGCAGGCCGGAATGGTCGAGGTCGAGCGGGCCGGAGAACAGCAGGGCGGCGGGCAGCACCAGCAGGAAGGCGGCGGTGACCGCGGCGCTGAACAGCCGGCGGGTCCATTTGGCGGAGGCGCGGGCGGCGGCGAGCGTGACCAGCCCGGCGGCGATGCCCAGCATGGCCGACCGGCTGGTCAGCGGCAGGCAGGCCAGCGCATAGCCGACCGGCACCAGCAGGGCCAGCGCCTTGCGCCCGAAGCGGTCCACCGCCAGGGCGGCGGGCCAGACCAGCAGGCAGAGCAGCGCCGCCGTCCGCTTCGGCACATTGCCGTTCAGCAGGTTGGGCAGCTGGTCGTCGGGCACGCTGTTCCACCAGCGGTTCAGCGGGAAGTCCAGCGCCGCCTCCACCGCGAACAGCAGCCCGCCGGCCAGCCCGCCGGCCAGGAACAGCCCGGCCAGCCGCCGCGCGTCGGCCGTCGGCAGCCCGGCGATCCAGGCGCCGCCGGCCAGCGCACCGAGCGCGATGTAGCCGATCTCCAGCACCGTCGCGAGCGCGCGGTCCGACGGGCTCCACAGGGTGGAGGCCAGGGCCAGAATAAGGAAGGCGCCGACGGCGGCGACCGGCGGCGTGAGGCGCAGGATGCGCCCGAAGGCCCCGCGCCGGGCGAGACCGGCGAGCGACAGCACCAGAACGAGGATGGCCCAGACCGGCAGCCCGCGCGGGGCGAGTGCTGCCAGCGGCCCCAGCACCAGGGCGGCGGCCCCGGCCACACCGTGCAGCACGGCATCGACCCCGCGGCCGGCGGGAGACGGGCGGGGAACTGGGGGAGCGGGGCGCGACGCGGTGGCGTCCAGGGACTCGACGGGCATGACCTTGACGCGGATCAGCGGAAACCGGCGGCGACTTAACCGCACTCCCGCCCCGAAAGCAACGGCGCGCGGTCGGTGGCGGCCGGGCGCCCTATGGGAGGCGTGTAACGGCGTGGAACAGGGATCCGGGGGCTGTTCCATTGTTTCATCCGCCGTCGGGGCGGTGCCGGAGGGTGCGGCCGGGCTGACGGTTTGAAACAGCGTGGAACAGGAATTCGGCTCGTGTTCACCTCTTTCATGCGGAGCGGGGGCAGTACCGGGGGACGCGGGGCGGGCTGACGGTTTGAAACAGCGTGGAACAGAAATCCGGGTGTGTTCCACTGTCTCACCAAGGGTGAAGGCATTGGCGGGAAACGTAGATCGGGTGAACGGCGTCCGGCGCGGCATGGCGGCTCCTGGCCGGCAGTAGCAAGGATGATAGTCCTATCATGGTTGTCGCGGCTTGGGGAAAGGGTGGATGAAAATCGGGGTTGCCCCCTCTCCCCGGGGGAGAGGGGATCTTGGTCGTGTCGCTGGGTGGCTCCCAGCACGCCGTGGATTGCGTTACGCTCTGTTCCATAGGGGCGAAGGGGGCGGAGATGGAACGCAGCGGGGCGCAGGGGACCGACGGCTATCGGGTCCGTGTAATGAGCCGGGCCGAGCTGGATCTGGCGGTCGACTGGGCGCGGCTGGAAGGGTGGAACCCCGGCCTGCACGATGCCGGCGCCTTCCATGCCGCCGATCCGGCCGGCTTCCTGGTCGGGCTGCTGGACGGGCAGCCGGTCGCCTCGCTGTCGGTGGTCCGCTATCCGGGGAATTTCGGCTTTCTCGGCTTCTACATCGTGCGGCCGGAGGCGCGCGGGCGCGGCTATGGCTGGACGCTGTGGCAGGCGGGGCTGCGCCATCTGGAGGGCTGCACCGTCGGGCTCGACGGCGTCGTCGCCCAACAGGACAATTACCGCAAATCCGGCTTTGCCCTGTCCCATCGCAACATCCGTTTCGGCGGCGTCCTGCCGGGGGATGGGGGCGGCGGGACGAGGCTGGTGGACGCCCGGACAGTGCCCTTCGACCGGCTGACGGCGTTGGATGCCGCGCTGTTCCCGGCGCCCCGCCCCGGCTTCCTCGCCAACTGGATCGCCCTTCCCGGTGCGACGGCGCTGGCGGCGGTGGGGGACGGCGATGGTGACGGCGATGTGACGGGCTTCGGGGTGATCCGGCCCTGCCATGACGGCTGGAAGATCGGCCCGCTCTATGCCGCGGACGCGAGGATCGCGCGGGATCTGCTGCTGGCGCTGGGTCGGGCGGCCGGGGCCGGGAGCAGGGTCGGCCCGGTGTTCCTCGACGTGCCGGAACCGAACGCGGCAGGGGTGCGGCTGGCGGAGGAATTGGGGCTGTCGCCGCAGTTCGAGACAGCGCGCATGTATCTGGGGCCGGCTCCGGCGGCCGAGCTTGGTCGGGTGTTCGGGATCACCAGCTTCGAGTTGGGGTGATCCCCTTGCGGGCGGCGGAGCCCCTCACCCCGCCGCCGTCCTTTCGGCCGTCCTCTCCAGCGAGCGGACGATGTGCTCGGCCAGCAGGTCCACCGCCTTGGGCAGCGGGCCGGGCTGGCGGTAGAGGGCGGTTTCGATGTCGGGCAGGTCGGGAAGGCCGTGTTCGGCGTTCACGATGTGGAAGCCGGGGGCCAGCATGTCCTTCGGCAGGATGGTGACGCCGAGCCCGGCGGTCACCGCGGCCTTGATGCCGGCGAGGCTGGGGCTGGTGTAGGCCATGCGCCAGGAGCGGCCATGGGCGTCCAGCGCGTCGATGGCGCGCTTGCGGTGGATGTCCGGCGCCGGGGCGAGGACCAGTGGGACCGGGGCGCCCGCGTCGAGGATCAGCCGGTCCGACGCCACCCAGAACAGCGGCTCGCGCCAGACACGGACGCCGCCGGCCGGACCCTGCGGCTCCCGCTTGCACAGCACGAGGTCGTATTCGCCGCGGGCGAAACGGTCGAGCAGGTTGACGGTGAAGTCGCACTGCACCTCCAGCGCCACCTGGGGATGGGCGCGGGAGAAGCGCCACAGCACGTCGGGCAGATGGGCGGTGGCGAAATCCTCCGGCGTGCCGAGCCGGACCACGCCGCCGACCTCCGGCTCCATCAGCAGGGCGCAGGCCTCGCCCGCCATGCCCAGCAGGCGGCGGGCGTAGGTCAGCAGGATTTCGCCGTCGGGGGTCAGGTCCAGGCCGCGGCCCTCGCGCAGGAAGAGCCGCTTGCCCAGCCCGTCCTCCAGCCGCTTGATCTGCAGGCTGATGGTGGACTGGGTGCGGCCCAGCCGCTCCGCCGCCCGGGTGAAGCCGCCGCTGTCCACGATGGTCACGAAGCTGCGCAGCAGGTCGAGGTCGAAGGGCGGCAGCGGAGCGGGCATGGCAGGCGGAGGGGCTGGCGGCATGGCGGTGGTTCCGGCTCGGCCGGTCAGGTCAGCACCGCCCGGCTCACTGCGAGGTAGAGTGGAATACCGACGAGGATGTTGAAAGGAAATGTGATGCCCAGCGACAGCGGAAGCGACAGGCCGGGCTCCGCCGCCGGCAGGGCATGGCGCAGCGCCGCCGGCACCGCGATGTAGGAGGCGCTGGCGCACAGCGTCACCAGGAGGGCGGCATCGCCGAGGCCGAGCCCCAGCGAGGCGGCGGCGGCAAGGCCGATGACCGCGCCGGCCAGCGGCATGACGATGCCGAAGGCGATCAGCCGCGGGCTGAGCGACACCGCTTCCCGCAGCCGGGAGGTGGCGAGATAGCCCATCTCCAGCAGGAACAGGCAGAGCACGCCGTCCCACGGCGCGATGAACAGGCCGTGCAGGCTTTGCAGGCCGGGCTTGCCGATCACCAGCCCGACCAGCAGCGACCCGGCCAGCAGCAGGACCGAGCCGTTGAAGGCGGCCTCGCGGATGGCGCCCCTGATCGAGCCGCCATTCCCGCTGCCGCCGCCGAGCGGCACCGACAGGCTGCCGCCGCCGCCCGCCGCCACGCCGGACACCATGCCGGCGGCGCCCGCCAGCAGCAGGCCGCTGACGATGGCCGGGCCCTCCATGATCGCCAGTGCCGCGACCATGTGGCCGCCGAAGGTGACGCCCTGGCTTTCCAGCAGCTTGGTGGCGGTGACGAAGGTGACGAGGCTGACTGAGCCGTAATGGGCGGCGATGGCGGCCGCATTGACCTGATCCAGACCGACCGCCGAGCGCAGCAGCCCGAAGCCGAGGACAGGCATCAGCAGGCTGAGCAGGCCGGCGGTCAGCAGCAGCGGCAGCACCGCGCCGACATCGGCGCCCGCCAGCGCCACGCCGCCCTTGAGGCCGATGGCGACCAGCAGATAGGCGGCGAGCGCCTTGCCGAAGCCCTCCGGGAACGGAATGCGCGCCCCGGTAAGCGCGATGACGGCACCGAGGCCGAAGAACAGAATCGGTGCCGACAGCAGCGTGTCCATGATGGATCTTCCCTCGTTTCGATCGTCTGCACGGGTCTTGCCGCAGTGTGGAAATACGTGTCGGAAAACCATGGGACGGACGCTAACGGGGTATGGTTCTCATGGGAAATTGATAGTTTTCAGCGCTTCCATTGATTTCTTCAATGGAGGGCGGCGGGCCTCAGGCCAGCAGATCGTCCTGCCGGTTGCGCCGCATCCACAGGGCGGCGTAGCTGCACAGCGGGACGATCTTCAGCCCCTCGGTGCGGGCGGTCGCCACCACCCCTTCCATCAGGCGGCCGGCGGCCCCGGTGCCGCGCAGGGAGGGCGGGGCCTCGACATAGGAAATCACCAGGGTCTGGCCGTTGCGGCGGTAGTTGGCGAACACCGTCTGGGTGCCGACCGCCAGTTCAAACCGGTTCATCGCGCGGTTGTCCGTGACCGCCTGTCCCATGACTTGCTCTCCATCGGTTGTGGGGGCCTGCTCCCTTCAACAGATGGGAGGCGGCGAAGACGCCGGAAGCCCCTGCTTTTTCGCGGCGGCGTCTTACTCGCCGTGCCAGCCGCAGGCGGACAGCGCGTCCCGCATATGCTCCGGCGCCGGGGCGACGGCGCTGACGGGGGCGTACTCGAAGGCCATGCGGAAGGCGACGGAGCGGGCCAGCAGATGCAGATTGCCGGACGGCCGGCGCTCGGGACCGTAGAAGGGCTCGCCTACCAGCGGGCAGCCGATGGCGGCGCAATGGACGCGGATCTGGTGGGTGCGGCCGGTGCGCGGGCGAAGCTCCAGCCAGGAGCGGCCGTTGCCGGTGCCGAGAACCCGGTAGTCGGTGACCGCCGGCTGGCCGGCCGGGTCGGGCAGGATCGTCCAGGAGGAGCGGCCGAACCCTGCGGCGGACTTGGGTTCGATCCGTTTCAGCAGCGGCAGGTCGATCACGCCGGTCCCGGCCTCCGGGATGCCCTCGGCCACTGCCCAATAGGTCTTCCCGACATGGCCGGCGGCGAACATCTGGCCCAGGCGCTTCAGCGCCCAGGGCGTGCGGCCCAGGATCAGGCAGCCGGCGGTGTCGCGGTCGAGCCGGTGGGCGAGCTTCGGCGCTTCCCCGTCCGGCTCCGCCAGATGGGGCAGGTAGAGTTCAAGATGGTCGGTGATGCGCCCGGCCTTGTGGACGGCCAGACCGGCCGGCTTGTCGATCACGAAGCACAGCTCGTCCCGGTGCAGCACGCGGGCGCTCAGCTGGTCCGCGGTGAGCGAGCCGGGAGCGGGCTCGTCCTGAGTCGGGGGAGTGGGGGTAAGCGAGTCGGGGATCATGGCCGGCACCATGAGGGCGGACGCCCCCTTCGTGCAAGTATTCGCAACAAAACGTCATACGGAAAGTTCGTTTGTAAAGCCATGACGCCGTACAGGCAGCGGCACGGTGTCGCGCCGGTGGAATCCGCCGCTTTTTCAAGCGGTCCAGCCTATGAGAAAGGTTTGGTGCCGGCCTGGACGTAACGGATAAAGATCGGCTTGATTGAGGAGTTTCAGCCGGTTTTCATTTGATTTCGGCCTCTAGGACTAGCCTTTTGCCCGGTCTCGGAAGGTTTGTTGCGCAGTGACGGAAGGCGTGGCAGAAAGCCGGAACCACGGTCGTGCTTCCGCAGGCTTCGCTTGCGGTCGGGTCCAGCCGTGGAACCATGGATTTGACTTCGCCTCAACCACAAGAGACGTCCAATGCGGAAACCCGTGCGCAAGGTGGTGTTCCCGGTCGCCGGTCTCGGCACGCGCTTCCTGCCGGCCACCAAGGCCATCCCGAAAGAGATGCTGCCGCTGGTCGACCGCCCCCTGCTGCAGCACGCCGTCGAAGAGGCGCGCGCCGCCGGCATCGAGGATTTCGTTTTCGTCACCGGCCGCTCCAAGCGTGCCATCGAAGACCATTTCGATGCCGACACCGAACTGAACCGCACGCTTGAAGAGCGCGGCAAGATCGACGCGCTGGAAGAGGTTCGCCACAGCGAGATCGCGCCCGGCCGCTGCTTCTACACCCGCCAGCAGGTTCCGCTGGGCCTCGGCCATGCCGTCTGGTGCGCCCGCGCCCTGATCGGCAACGACCCGTTCGCCATCGTGCTGCCCGACGACTTCGTCCAGGGCAAGACCCCCTGCCTGAAGCAGATGGTCGAGGCGTACGAGGAGGTCGGCGGCAACGTCGTCGCCGTCGTCGACGTTCCGCGCGAAAAGACCAGCAGCTACGGCATCCTCGACGTCGAGAAGGACGACGGCCGTCTGGCCACCGTCCGCGGCCTCGTCGAGAAGCCGAAGCCGGAAGACGCGCCGTCGACCCTGTCGATCATCGGCCGCTACATCCTGCAGCCGGAAATCTTCGACCATCTGGAAAAGCAGCAGCGCGGCGCCGGCAACGAAATCCAGCTGACCGACGCCATGGCCAACCTGATCGGCAACCAGCCGTTCCACGGCCTGCGCTTCGAAGGCACCCGCTACGACTGCGGCGACAAGGTCGGCTTCATCGAGGCGACGCTCGCCCACGCGCTGAACCGGCCGGACATGGCCGACAAGGTGCGTGCCATGCTGCGTAAATATTGCTGACCGACGGGCAGCACGCCTGACGCGGTGCCCGCCCCCGTCCCCTGATCCGGACGGGGGCGGGCGCATGCGTTTGGACTGCATTTCAAGAAGAGCCGGCCGGAAACGAAAAGGCCGGCCGTGAGGAACGCCTCGCGGCGGAGATCCGCCAGGGCATCCCGAAACATACAGGTTTTCCTTTTTTCAAGGACATGAGGGGGACGCGATGCGCATTGCGATGATCGGCACGGGCTATGTCGGCCTGGTCTCCGGCGCCTGCTTTTCCGAATTCGGCGTGCACGTCACCTGCGTCGACAAGGACGCCGGCAAGATCGAGCGGCTGAAGAACGGCGAGATTCCGATCTACGAGCCCGGCCTGGACGACCTCGTCGCCCGCAACGTCGCCGCCGGCCGCCTGTCCTTCACCCTGGATTTGAAGGAGGCGATGCAGGGCGTCGACGCCGTGTTCATCGCGGTCGGCACCCCGTCGCGCCGCGGCGACGGCCACGCCGACCTGTCCTACGTCTATGGCGCCGCCGAGGAGATCGCCCAGCATCTCGACCACTACACGGTGGTGGTGACGAAATCGACGGTCCCGGTCGGCACCGGCCGCGAGGTCGAGGCGATCATCCGCCGCGTCCGCCCCGAGGCCGAGTTCGACGTCGCCTCCAACCCGGAATTCCTGCGCGAAGGCTCGGCCATCGGCGACTTCATGCGGCCGGACCGCGTCGTCAT
This sequence comes from Azospirillum sp. TSH64, assembly GCF_003116035.1. Taxonomy (GTDB): domain Bacteria; phylum Pseudomonadota; class Alphaproteobacteria; order Azospirillales; family Azospirillaceae; genus Azospirillum. The sequence continues at coordinate 4,928,806 of NZ_LGQW01000015.1, read as the reverse complement.
CGGCGCCACCTCGGACCGTGCGGGCGAGGTGATGCGCCGGCTCTACCGGCCGCTCTACCTGATCGAGACGCCGATCGTGGTGACCTCGCTGGAGACGGCGGAGCTGACCAAATACGCCGCCAACACCTTCCTGGCCGCCAAGATCACCTTCATCAACGAGATCGCCGATCTCTGCGAGAAGGTCGGCGCCAACGTCCATGACGTGGCGCGCGGCATCGGGCTGGACGGCCGCATCGGCAAGAAGTTCCTGCACCCCGGTCCGGGCTATGGCGGCTCCTGCTTCCCGAAGGACACGCTGGCGCTGGTCCGCACCGCCCAGCAGGTCGGCAGCCCGCTGCGCATCATCGAGACGGTCGTCGACATCAACGACAAGCGCAAGAAGCAGATGGCTGAGCGCATCATCGCCGCCTGCGGCGGGTCGGTGGACGGCAAGACCGTCGCGGTGCTGGGTGTCGCCTTCAAGCCGAACACCGACGACATGCGCGACAGCCCGTCGCTCGACATCGTCCCGGCGCTCCAGGCGGCGGGGGCCCATGTGCGCGCCTTCGATCCGGCGGCGATGTACGAGGCCGAAAAGCTGCTTCCCGGCGTGGAATGGGCGAAGGATGCGTACGGCACCTTGGAAGGGGCCGATTGCGTCGCTATTCTCACGGAGTGGAACGAATTCCGTGCGCTCGACCTGCGTCGGGTCAAGTCGATGCTGAAGCGGCCGGTGATGATCGACCTGCGCAACATCTACAACCCCGAGGACATGGCGAAGGCCGGCTTCACCTATACCTCCATCGGCCGGCCGTCGCCGGCCGGCGGGATGGACCGTGGCTGACGGTCCAAAGACGGCGTCCAACAGAGGACTAACGAGACGATGAGCGAAGCCCATACCTTCCACCCCACGGTGCTGCGCGAGTACGACATCCGCGGCATCGTCGGCAAGACGCTGACCCCGGCGGACGCCCGCGCGGTCGGCCGCTCCTTCGGCACCGTGGTGGTGCGCAAGGGCGGCAAGACGGTCTGCGTCGGCTATGACGGCCGTCTGTCCTCGCCGGAACTGGAGGAGGCGCTGGTCGAGGGGCTGGTTTCCACCGGCCTGCATGTCCTGCGCATCGGGCTCGGCCCCACGCCGATGCTGTATTTCGCCACCCGCGACCGCGAGGCGGCGGCCGGCATCATGATCACCGGCTCGCACAACCCGCCGGACTACAACGGCATCAAGATGATGCTGGGCAAGGGTCCGGTCTATGGCCAGCAGATCCTGGAACTCGGCACCATGGCGGCCAAGGCCGACTGGGAGCAGGGCCAGGGCTCGTCTGAGAAGATCGACGTCCAGGACGAGTATGTCGCCCGCCTGCTGAAGGACTATGACGGCACGCGCGACCTGAAGATCGCCTGGGACGCCGGCAACGGCGCGTCGGGCGAGATCCTGCGCCGCCTGACCGCCAAGCTGCCGGGCACGCATGTCCTGCTGTTCGACGACATCGACGGCAACTTCCCCAACCACCACCCGGACCCGACGGTCGAGGCCAATCTGGTCGACCTGAAGAAGGCGGTGGCGGAGCATGGCTGCGACATCGGCATCGGCTTCGACGGCGACGGCGACCGCATCGGCGCCATCGACCACAAGGGCCGGGTGGTGTGGGGCGACCAGCTGGTGGCACTCTATGCCGCCGACGTGCTGAAGAGCCATCCGGGCGCCACCATCATCGCCGACGTCAAGGCCAGCCAGGCCCTGTTCGACGAGATCGCCAAGCATGGCGGCAACCCGCTGATGTGGAAGACCGGCCACTCGCTGCTGAAGGCCAAGATGGCCGAGACCGGCTCGCCGCTGGCCGGCGAGATGTCGGGCCACATCTTCTTCGCCGACAAGTGGTACGGCTTCGACGACGCGCTCTATTGCGGCGTCCGTCTGGCCGGGCTGGTCAGCAAGCTGGACACCACGCTGGCGGCCCTGCGCGACGGGCTGCCGGACATGGTCAACACGCCGGAGACCCGCTTCCAGATCGACGAGGAACGCAAGTTCGCCGTGGTCGAGGAGGTCAAGGGCCGTGTCAAGGCGTCGGGCGCCAAGGTCAACGACATCGACGGCGTCCGCGTGACGACCGACGACGGCTGGTGGCTGCTGCGCGCGTCCAACACCCAGGACGTGCTGGTGGCGCGTGCCGAGTCCTACAGCACGGAAGGGCTGGAGCGGCTGAAGGGCGCGCTGATCGAGCAGCTGGTGGCCTCGGGGCTGGCGGCACCGTCCTTCGAGGGCGGCGGGTCGCACTGATCCGAGCGATTGGAGAAAGGCGCCGTCGGCTGACGGCGCCTTTCTTCGTTTTATCTGAAACTCGCCAGATGGCGCCGGAACCGGGCCAAGCTCCAGGCGAAGAACAGGGCACCGATCCCGGCCGTCGCGGCGAAGCGCGGCCACACCACGTCGAACCCCGCCCCGCGGAACAGGATCGCCTGGGCGAAGGCGACGAAATGGGTCGAGGGTGACAGCTGCATTGCCAGTTGCAGCCACTCCGGCTCGCTTTCCAGCGGGGTGAAGCCGCCGGACAGCATGTTCATCGGCAGCACGATCAGGATGAACAGCAGCCCCAGCTGCGGCATCGAGCGCGCCACCGTGCCGAGAAAGATGCCGAGCGCGGTCGCGAAGAACAGGTAGAGCGCCGTCCCGGCCAAAAACAGCGGGACCGATCCGGCCAGCGGCACCGACAAGAGGCCGCGCAGCACGGCATAGAGCGCCACCAGCGTCAGACCCAGGATCACCGCACCGTTGGCCAGCACCTTGGCGGCCATGATCTCGGCCGGACGGACCGGCATCACCAGCAGATGCTCCAGCGTGCCGTGTTCGCGCTCGCGGATCAGGGCGGCGCCGGCCAGCAGCACCGCCAGCATGGTGATGTTGCTGACCACCGACATGGTGCCGGTGAACCATTTCGTATCCAGCGCCTCGTTGTAGGCGACGCGGACTTGCAGGCTGACCGGGGCGGCGCTGCCGTCGGCCTCGCGGCGGACGAAGCGGCCGACCTCGTCGTCGACGATGCCCTGGATGGTGCCGGCGCCGATGCCGGCTTGCATCATCGCGGTGGCGTCGATCAGCAGCTGGATCACCGGGCTGCGGCCGGCCAGCACGTCGGCCTCGAAATCGGGCGGGATGTCGAGGACGAAGGTGTAGCGGGCGGAATCCATCGCCGGATCGACCTCGGCATGGCCGATCGTCGCCGGGGTCTGGAACTCCGGCCCATGGAAGCTGGAGGCCAGACGCTGCGACAGGGTCGAGCGGTCCTCGTCGACGATGGCGATGGCGGCGTTGCGCAGCTCGTGCGAGATGCCGGTCGCTTGGCTGTAGACGGAGAAAGTGAAGGAATAGACGACGAAGCCCAGCATGAAGACGTCGCGCAGGAGACTGATCCACTCCTTGCGCGCCAGTGTCAGGCTGTTGCGGAGGAAGTGCCGCATGGCTCAGCGCTCCTGTTTCGGCAGGAAGGCGACGCCGAGCGCCAGGAAGACCGGGATGAAGGCGGCGGTCGCCAGGATGAAGGGGAGAAGCTCGGGCAGGGCGAGGCCCTTGGTGAAGGCGCCAACGGAGATTTTCAGGAAATGGGTGGTGGGGAACAGCGTGCCGAACAGCCACGCCCCGCCTTCCAGCGTCGCGACCGGTTGCAGCATGCCGGAGAATTGGGTGGCCGGCAGCATGGTGACGATGGCGGTGCCGAACACCGCCGCCGTCTGGGTCGCGGTGAAGACGGAGATCAGCAGGCCGAGCGCCGTGGTCGCCACCACATAGACCAGCCCGCCGAGCAACAGCCCGGTCAGGCTGCCCTTCACCGGCACGCCGAACAGGGTGACGGCCATGACCACCATCAGCAGCAGGTTGAAGGCGGCGAGCCCGATATAGGGCAGCTGCTTGCCCAGCAGGAATTCCAGCCGGGTCACCGGCGTGACGTAGAGGTTGGTGATCGAGCCCAGTTCCTTTTCCCGCACCACGCCGAGGGCGGCGAGGATGGCGGGGATGAAGACCAGCAGCAGGCCGATGGTGCTGGGGACCATGGCGTCGAGGCTGCGGAAGGCTTGGTTGTACCGGTAACGCATCTCCAGCGTCGCGGGGGAGGCGGGCAGGGTGACGCCGGAAGCGAGGGCGGCATCCTGGATGAAGCGCTGGTGCAGGCCGGCGACGTAGCCCTGGATGGTCTCGGCCCGGAAGGGCATGGCGCCGTCGATGCGCACCGCCACCTCCGGGATGCGGCCACGGCGCAGATCGCGGCCGAAGCCTTCGGGGATCTCGATGGTCAGCGATGCCTCGCCGCGTTGAAGGCGGAGTGCCAAGTCGCGGGCGTCCACGGCCGGCGGGGTGGTGCGGAAGCTGCGCGAGCCGTCGAACTGCTCGATGTAGGCGCGGCTTTCGGGCGAGCTGTCGTGGTCGAGGACGGCGAAGGTCAGGTTCTCGACATCCATGGTGATGCCGTAGCCGAAGACCAGCATGAGGAGGACGGTGCCGAGCAGGGCGACGGTCAGGCGGACGGGATCGCGGCGCAGTTCAAGGGTTTCACGCCAGGCGTAGGCGAGCAGGCGGCGGGTGGAATATCCCCTCTCCCCCCCGGGGAGAGGGTTAGGGTGAGGGGGTGGCGCGACGGCCCTTTCCCGAGAATCCTCGCTGTGCATCCCCCTCACCCCGACCCTCTCCCCGGGGGGGAGAGGGGGAATAGGATGGTTGAGAGGGGGGGCGCCCTCCGCCTGCTCCATGAACCCGATGAAGGCGTCGTCCAGGCTGTCGGCCCGCTGCTGGCGGCGCAGCTCGTCGGGCGGGCCGGCGGCGATGACGCGGCCGGCGTTCATGAAGGCCACCCGGTCGCAACGCGCCGCCTCGTTCATGAAGTGGGTGGAGACGAAGATCGTCACCCCCTGCTCGCGCGACAGCGCGATCAGGTCGCGCCAGAACTGGTCGCGCGCCACCGGATCGACACCGGAGGTCGGCTCGTCGAGGATCAGCAGCTCCGGTTCATGCAGGATGGCGACGGCCAGCGACAGCCGCTGCCGCACGCCCAAGGGCAGCCGGTCGGCCACCGCGTCGATGTAGGGCGACAGGCCGAACCGCTCCACCAGTGCCGCCAGCCGGGTGTCGGCGTCGGGCAGGTCGAACAGGCGGGCGTGCAGGTCGAGGTTCTGGCGCACCGTCAACTCGCCATAGAGCGAGAAGGCCTGCGCCATGTAGCCGACGCGGCGGCGGCTCTCCAGATCGGTGGCGTCCACCGGCCGGCCGAACAGCCGCGCCTCCCCGGCGCTGGCGGGCAAGAGGCCGGTCAGCATCTTCATCGTCGTGGTCTTGCCGCAGCCGTTGGATCCCAAAAAGCCGAAGATCTCGCCGCGGCCGATGCGGAAGCTGATGTCCGACACCGCGGTGAAGTCGCCGAAGCGGCGGGTCAGGCCGATGGCCTCGATGGCGGGTTCGGCGCCGGCCGGCTCGGGCGGGCGGGGCGGGACGGTCAGGCGCTGGTGGCCGCGTTTGGCGTCCTCCGGCAGCAGGGCGACGAAGGCCTCCTCCAGATCGGCGGCGCCGGTGCGCGCCTTCACCGCCGCCGGGGTGTCGTGGGCGAGCAGGCGGCCGGCGTTCATCATGACGACTTGGTCGAAGCGCTCCGCCTCGTCCATGTAGGAGGTGGCGACCAGCACGGTCATGCCGGGGCGGCCGGCGCGGATGCGGGCGATCAGGTCCCAGAACTGCCGGCGGGACAGCGGATCGACGCCGGTCGTCGGCTCGTCGAGGATCAGCAGGTCGGGGTCGTGCAGCAGGGCGCAGCACAGGCCGAGCTTCTGTTTCATGCCGCCCGACAGCTTGCCGGCCGGACGGTCGGGGAAGGGGGCGAGACCAGTGGACTCCAAGAGGTCGGCGATGCGGCGCCGGCGCTCGGCGGCGTCGAGGCCGAAGAGGCGGCCGAAGAACTGGAGATTCTCGGCGACGCTGAGGTCGGCGTAGAGGTTGCGGCCGAGCCCTTGCGGCATGTAGGCGATGCGCGGCTGGAGGGCGGCGCGGCCATGGCGGTCGGAAACGTCGGTGCCCAGCACACGGACGCTGCCCTGCTGGATCTTCTTCGCCGTGGAGATCAGGCCGAGCAGGGTCGATTTGCCGACGCCGTCCGGGCCGATGACCGCGACGCTGGTGCCGGGAGCGATGTCCAGCGAGGCGTCCGCCAGCGCCACCGTCCCGCCATAGCGGTGCCGCACGCCCGACAGCGAGACGGCTGGGGCGGGGGTCATGATCTTTCGCCTGTGGGAATATCCCCTCTCCCCCCCGCTCTCGCGCAAACTTCGTTTGCGCTGACGCGACAGGCGGACCATCGGTCCGCCGAAAGTGGGGAGAGGGTTAGGGTGAGGGGGGAGCGTGGGGTGGATTGGGGGGCGGAGGGTGACTGATTTTCGGCGAAGTCACGCGGTGCGTCCCCCTCACCCCGACCCTCTCCCCGGGGGGGAGAGGGAGTATTCCCGGGGGAAGAGGTTGCTTCGCGCGTCAGGGTCGACTCCAGCCAGTCGGGCCAGACCGCCTTGTCGTCCAGCTTCACATAGGCCATGCCGGTCAGGCCGGTCTTCACCCGCTCGATGTAGCGGGTAACCAGCGCTTCGGGCACGCGGGCCTTGACGCGGAACATCATGCGGTCGCGTTCGGACTTGGTCTCCACCTGCTTGGGCGTGAACTGGGCGCGCGGGGCGACGAAGGTCACGGCGGCAGGAATCGCGGTGTCGGGAACGGCGTCCAGCAGGATGCGGGCCTCGGCGCCCAGAGCGAGGTTGCCGGCCGTGTCGGTCGGCAGGAAGAAGGTCATGTACACGTTCGACAGGTCGAGCAGAGTCGCCGCCTTGCCGCCGGCCGCCAGCACCTCGCCGGGTTCGGACAGGCGGTAGAGCACGCGGGACTTGCGCGGCGCCTTCAGCACGCCGTCGGCGACCAGATCGGCCAGCCGGTCGACATCGCCGGCCGCGGCGGCGATGGCCTCCTCGGCGCTGGCGAGGTGGCTCTTGGCGGCCTCCAGGGCGGCGTCGGCGGTGCGGCGGCTGTTGCGGGCCTGATCGACCCGCTGTTCGGCGACATGGCCCTTGCCGAACAGGATCAGCGCCCGCTCCATCTCCTTGGCGGCGAAATCGGCCTCGCTGACGCGCTGGGCGACCAGGGCGGCGGCTTCCTCCCGGCTGCTGCGGGTCTGGCGCAACTGGGCCTCGGCGGAGCGGAGCTGCGCTTCGAGGTCGCGGGTGTCGAGCGTGGCAATGACGGCGCCGGCCTCCACCAGATCGCCTTCCTCGACCGGGATGGTCAGGACGCGGGCGGCGTATTTGGTGGCGATGTCGATCTCGTTCGCCTCGATCCGGCCATTGCCGGAGGCGAAGCCGGCGGGCAGGCGGTTGCCCTGCATCGCCCGCCAGCCATAGGCGGCCCCGGCGCCGAGGATCGCCAGCAGAACCACGGCGATGAGGAGACGTTTCAGGGTCATGGCCGGGTTCCTTTCCCAGTGTCGAGCGCGCCCATCACGCCGGCCAGGATGCGGTCGCGCGCCGCATCGTCGGGGGCGGCGTCCAGCGTGCGGCGGAGCGCCAGCAGCGCCTCGGCATAGTGGTTGTGCCAGTCGAGGCCGGCGGCGAGGTCGGCGGGGGCGAGGCGGGGGTGGCGGTCGGCCGGGGCGAGCGGGCGCGGGGCGGCGAGATCGACGCGGTCGTCCAGTGCCGGCTGGGCGATGCGTTCCGGCGACCAGCCCTTGTCGAGCAGGGCCTGGCGGATGGCGGCGCGGGCGGGCTCCTCGCCATGGACCAGGAACAGCCCGTGGCCGACGCCGTGGCGGGCCGCCACCCAGTCGAGCAGGGCGCTGCGGTCGGCATGGCCGGAATAGACGTCGATGGAGCGGACCCTGGCTTTCACCGCGATCTCCTCGCCATGGATGCGGACGCGGGGCGTGCCCTCCTGCAACAGGCGGCCCAGCGTGCCGGGGGCCTGATAGCCGACCAGCAGCACGGTATCCTGCGGGCGCCACAGGCGGTTCTTCAGGTGATGGCGGATGCGGCCGGCGTCGCACATGCCGCTGGCCGCCATGACGATGGCGCCACCGGCGACGCTGTTGAGGCGCTGGCTGTCGGGCACGCCGCGGACATGGTGGAAATTGGCGCGGGTGAAGGGGTCGCCGTCGGTCTCCAGATCGTCGAGATGGCGGCGGAAGACGCCGGTCACCGCGTCGGCGAGGGGGGAGTCGAGGAAAACGTCCACCGCCGGCAGCTGGCCGCTGTCGAACAGGCGGTCGAGGTCGTAGAGCAGCTCCTGCGTGCGCTCCACCGCGAAGACCGGGATCAGCAGGACGCCCCCGGCCGCAAGGGCGGTGGACACCTCGGCGCGCAGAACCGCCTGCCGCCCGGCCTCGTCGAGGTCGGTGCGCTCGCGGTCGCCGTAGGTGGTCTCCAGCACCATCCAGTCCGGCCGCTCCGGGCCGTCGGCGTCGGCGTGGAAGCTCTTGCCGCCAGGGCCTAGATCGCCGGAGAACAGGATGCGGGTGGGGTCGCCGGTCCCGTCAGTGGCCTCGACCTCGATGGAGGCGGAGCCCAGGATGTGGCCGGCCTGCCAGAAGCGGGCGCGCAGGCCGGGCAGGATGTCGGTCCAGCGGTCGTACTCGACGCGGCGGAGCCGGCGCAGGCTGCGGATGGCGTCGTCCTGGGTGTAGATCGCCTGGACCGGCGGACGGCCGCGCTGGCGGTTGCGGCGGTTGAGCCGCTCGACCTCGCCCTCCTGGATGTAGCCGCTGTCGGGCAGCATGTACTCCAGCAGGTCGACCGTGCCGCCGGTGGCGTAAATCCGGCCGCGGAAGCCCAGCTTCGTCAGCTTCGGCAGCAGGCCGGAATGGTCGATGTGGGCGTGGGTCAGCAGGACGGCCTTGATCGCCGCCGGATCGAAGGGGAAGGGGCGGTAGTTCAGTTCCCGGATCGTCTTGGTGCCCTGGAACATGCCGCAATCGATCAGCACGTCGCCCGCGGGCGTCGACAGGCGGCAGCAGGAGCCGGTCACCGTTCCGGCGGCGCCATGGAAGGTCAGCGACAGGGACATTGGTCGGCTCCTTCAGATGCTCACCCCACTGCCACCCCGCTGCTCTCTGCGGCATGGGCCTGGGCGAAGGTGAAGTCGGCGTTGGTGCTGGCGTGGATGCGGTAGAGCGGCTCGCCACGGCGCACCGGCTCGCCCACCTTGCGCAGCAGGTCGATGCCGGCACCCTTGTCGGTCGGCGCGCCGGCCAGCCGGGCGATGCGGGCGAGGCGGTAGCAGTCGAGCGACGAGACGATGCCGTCGGCGGGCGAAGCCACCTCCGCCACCAGCGAGCCCAGCGTCGCCACGGCGGGCGGCGGGCCTTGCATCTCGATGATGCGCTCCATGGCGGCGAGTGCCGCGCCCGACGCCAGCAGCTCGCGCGCCCGGCGGGTGCCGCTGCCGCCGCGAACCGCGGGGTCGAATTCCAGGATGCGGCCGGCCAGCAGCAGGGCGCGTTCCTTCAGGTCGGCGGGACCGGCGGGATCGTTGCGCAGCACGGCCATCACGTCGCGCGCCTCCAGCACCGGGCCGATGCCGCGCCCGACCGGCTGCGAGCCGTCGGTGATCGCCACCTCCAGCGTCAGGCCCAACCGGTCGCCGACATGCTCGAACAGCTTGCGCAGGCGCACCGCCTCGCCGGCGTTGCGGATCTTGGCGCTCGGGCCGACGGGGATGTCGATCAGCAGATGGGTGGAGCCGGCCGCCACCTTCTTCGACAGGATCGAGGCGACCAGCTGTTCGCGGGTGTCGATGGCAAGCGGCCGTTCGACCGAGATCAGGATGTCGTCGGCCGGCGACAGCCTGACATGGCCGCCCCAGACCAGACAGCCCTTGGCCTCGCGCACCAGGGCCTGCATGCGCTCCATCGGCACGTCGACATTCGCCAGCACCTCCATGGTGTCGGCGGTGCCGGCGGGCGAGGTGATGGCGCGCGACGAGGTCTTGGGGATCGGCAGGCCGTGGGCGGCGACGATGGGCACCACGATCATCGAGGTGCGGTTGCCGGGAATGCCGCCGATGCAGTGCTTGTCGGCAATCGTGCCGAGACCTTCCCAATGCAGCCGCGTGCCGGCGGCGATCATGGCGCGGGTCAGGCCCAGCACCTCCGCCGTCGTCATGAAGCTGGCGCAGGCGATCAGGAAGGCGGCGATCTCGATCTTGGAATAGCGCTGCTCGGTGACGTCGCGGATGATGGCGGCGAGCTGCTCGTCGCTGAGCGCGGCACCGCCGACCTTGGCGCGCACCAGCTCGAAGCTTTCCGGCGGGGTCGGGGGCACGAGATGGACGGCGGAACCCTCCGCCAGCCCGAGCTGGCCGAAGGCGGGGTCGGACAGGCCGATCTCGTCGGGGCCGACGATGGCGGGGTCGTCGACGACGTTCAGCACCGCCAGCAGGGAGCGGCCGTCGTTCCGCACCTCCACCCGGCCCAGCCCGAGGAAATCCTCGACATGGTACCGGGTGCAGCGGCGGTTGAGGAAGGCGACGTTCTCCCGGACGGTGTCTATCGCCAGATGTCGAAGCGTCAGCATGCGCACAGTCTACGCCCGGCCCGGCAGGCCAGCGTCGCCGAGCCTGCGCGGCAGCCATGCCGCACCTCACGCCCTGCGGTTGATCCGGATCATTGGCGGGGCGGAGGGGCTGTGCTCCCTCACGTGCTTTCCCGCGCGATGAAGGTCAGGCCGAGGTCGAGCCGCCGCTGCGGCGGCTCCTTGCCGTCCATCAGGTCGAGCAGCATGGCGGCGGCGTGGCGGCCGATGGCGTAGCGCGGCGTGGCGACGGTGGTCAGGGTCGGCGTGGTCCAGGCCGAGGCCGGCAGATCGTTGAAGCCGGCGACGGCAAGCTGGTCGGGCACGCGGATGCCGCGGCGCTGGCACTGGAACAAAGCGCCCTGCGCCAGATCGTCGTTGCAGAAGAAGACGGCGTCGCAGTCGGTGTTCTCCGCCATCAGCCGGTCGATCATCGCAGCACCCAGATGGATGGAGGACGGGTCGGGCAGCCGCCAGACGCGGCTTTCGTCATACAGACCGGCCTCCTCCAGCGCGTGGCGGTAGCCGTCGAGGCGGGCCAGCGTGCGCGGGTCGAGCTGCACGGCGACGAAGCCGATGCGGCGGTAGCCGCGTTCCAGCAGATGGGTGGTCATCAGCCGGCCGCCCTCCTCCTGCGAACAGCCGACGCTGAGGCTGTCGGGGTCGTCCAGCAGCTCCATCATGTGGACGGTCGGGCTGGCGAGCGCCGACAGGTAGGTGCGGGCGACCGCGGTGTGATCGGTGCCGGTCAGCAGGATGCCGTCGGGCTGGAACTGGAGATAGGTGCGGATCAGTCGCTCCTCCTCCTCCGGCGAATAGTGGGTGACGCCGATCAGGGCGCGGTAGCCGCGCGGCAGCAGCATGTCGTGGATGCCGGCGAGCGTCTCGACGAAGACCATGTTGGTCATCGACGGGATCAGCACCGCCACCGTCATCGACCGCGCCGAGGCCAGCGCGCTGGCGGCCTGATTCGGCACGTAGCCCATCGACTGCGCGGTGTCGAGGATGCGCTGGCGCAGCTCCGGCATCACCAGCTCGGGACGCTTGAAGGCACGCGACACGGTGATGGCGCTGATGCCCACCCGCTCCGCCACGTCCGCCATCGTCGCGCGGCCGGTGCGCGAGGAGCGCGGCTTGCGCGTCTTGACCGCCGGGGTTGCCGTCCCATCGCCGCCACGGGTCGTCACAGGGCTTCGTCCTTCCGTTTCCGGCCGGCGCGACGGAAGGTCGCGCGGGCTCGCTGGTCACCGGTGTGTATCATACTCGGCAATGGCCGCGGTCCATGCGCAGACATCCCATCCGGGGGCTCAACCTGCAACCCGCGGCCATCCCCGATCAGTTTGTCCGCAACTCAAACAAAACTCTTTACGGCCGTCAAGGTTAGCGCTAACAGTATCGCCACCTCATCCCGGCGTCACCCGCGATTTCCGGCCGGCAGGCTGGCAGCGTCGTTTTGACCCGGTAATGATAGCGCTAACATCACTATGTCGGTGCGAGGGCCGCCGCGATCCCGGTCAAGGGGGGCGGTGCCGCACCGGTCTTCGGGAACACGAGCCTCATGAACGGTCCCCCCATCGCGCCGTCCCCCGGCCTGAACACCATTCCCCCCGAGCTGTTGGGCGGTGCGCCGCCGATCGTCGTGGTGATGGGGGTCGCCGGCTGCGGCAAGTCCAGCGTTGGCCAGAGCCTCGCCACGAAGCTGGGCGACGCGTTCATCGAGGGCGACGCCCACCACCCGCCCGCCAACATCGAGAAGATGTCGGCCGGCATCCCGCTGACCGACGCCGACCGCGACGGCTGGCTGGGCACGCTGGCCGGCTTCATCGCCGAGGCGCATGGCGCGGAGCGCGGGCTGGTCGTCGCCTGTTCGGCGCTGAAGCGGCGCTACCGCGACCGGCTGCGCGGCGACTGCGAGCGGGTGGTCTTCCTGCACCTGCACGGCGACAAGACGCTGATTGCGTCCCGCATGGGCGCGCGCACCGCCCATTTCATGCCCACCGCCCTGGTCGACAGCCAGTTCGCCGACCTGGAGATGCCGACAGCCGACGAAGCCGTGCTGTCCTATGAGGTGACGCTGCCGGCCGAGGCCATCGTCGCCGATGCCTATGCCCGCCTGACCGGCATCGGCGGGACATCGAACCAAGGCGGCGCAGCCGCTGAGAATCAAAGCGGCTCAGCCGCTGGGAATCAGAGCGGCGCAGCCGCTGGGAGGAACGCATGAAGAGCGTTGCGGATCTGCTGGAGCGGATCACCGAATGGATCATGGCGGCGATGCTGGCGGTCATGGTCGGTCTCGTCTTCGGCAACGTCGTGCTGCGCTACATCTTCAACAGCGGCCTCGTGGCGGCGGAGGAGATCGCGCGGCTGATGTTCGTCTGGCTGGTGTTCCTGGGCGCCACCGTGGCGCTGCGCCACCAGCGGCATCTGGGGCTGGAGATCCTGCAGGCCCGCCTGCCCTTCAAGGTGCGCCGCGCCTGTGCCGTGATCGCGCACCTGATGATGCTGTACGCGCTCTACCTGTTCGTGCAGGGCAGCTGGATCCAGCTGCTGATCGGCATGGAGACCTTCTCCACCGTCCTGCGCTTCCCGATGGCCTTCTATGCCGCGGCCGGCTTCTTCCCGGCCATCGCCATGGCGCTGATCGTGCTGGCGAACCTGTGGCGGATCGTCACCAACCAACCCGGCGCCCGCATCCCCGGCGACCCCGACACGATGATGGACCATCCGGACTCGCACGGCCCGGCGGTCGCGCCGCCGGCACCCGGCGGCCATCCCGGCAGCGCCGCCGGCCCGGCCGTCGCCAAGCGCTGAAGCCCAGCCCAGAAGACCCTTTGCGGACGGAGACGCCGCCATGACGCTCACCATTTTCCTGGGCTCGCTGTTCGGCTTCATGCTGCTCGGCATGCCCATCGCCTTCGCGCTGATGCTGACCGGCGTCGCGCTGATGGTCCACCTCGACTTCTTCGACGCCCAGCTGGTCGCCCAGAACATGCTGAGCGGCGCCGACAACTACCCGCTGATGGCGGTGCCCTTCTTCATCCTGGCCGGCGAGCTGATGAACGCCGGCGGCATCTCCCAGCGCATCATCAACCTGGCGGTCAGCCTGGTCGGCCACATCAAGGGCGGCCTGGGCTTCGTGACCATCGGCGCCTCGGTGATGCTGGCCAGCCTGTCCGGCTCGGCCATCGCCGACACCGCCGCCCTGGCGACGCTGCTGATCCCGATGATGCGCGACCACGGCTATCCGGTGCCGCGCTCCGCCGGGCTGATCGCGTCGGGCGGCATCATCGCCCCGATCATCCCGCCCAGCATGCCCTTCATCATCTTCGGCGTGACCACCAACACCTCGATCAGCTCGCTGTTCATGGCCGGCATCGTGCCCGGCCTGCTGATGGGGCTGGGGCTGATCGGCGCCTGGATGTTCGTCGTCCGCGACATGACGGTGAAGCTGCAGCCGAAGGCCAGCGGGCGGGAACGGCTGAAGGCGCTGGGCGACGGCGTCTGGGCGCTGGCCCTGCCGGTCATCATCATCGGTGGCTTGCGCGGCGGCATCTTCACGCCGACCGAGGCCGCGGTGGTTGCCGCCGTCTATTCGCTATTCGTGGCGCTGTTCGTCTACCGTCAGGTGACGCTGCCGCAGCTGGTGCCGCTGCTGGTCCAGGCGGCGCGCACCACCAGCACCGTCATGTTCCTGTGCGCCGCCGCCCTGGTGTCGTCCTACATGGTGACGCTGGCCGACCTGCCGCAGCAGATGACCGAGCTGCTGGCCCCGCTGATGGGCCATCCCAAGATGCTGATGCTGGCCATCGCCGTCCTGCTGCTGGCCGTCGGCACGGTGATGGACCTGACCCCGACCATCCTGGTGCTGGGTCCGGTGCTGACCCCGCTGGCGATCAAGGCCGGCATCGACCCGACCTATTTCGGCGTGATGTTCGTCCTGATCGGCACGCTGGGCCTGATCCATCCGCCGGTCTGCACGGTGCTGAACGTGGTGTGCGGCGTCGCCCGCATCTCGCTGGAAAGCGCCACCAAGGGCATCTGGCCCTTCCTTCTCACCTACATCGTGCTGGTGGGCCTGCTGATCGCCGTGCCGGAGATCGTCACCGCCCCGCTGCACATGTTCCACTGACGCCTGCCCAAAACCAAGCAAGTCCAAAACCAACCAAACACCAGACGCCAATCACCAGATGGCAAGGGAGATCGACCCCATGTTCCGCAAACTGCTGCTCGCCACCGGCATCGCCGCCGCCCTGCTGGCCCCTGTCGCCGCCTCGGCGCAGGACGTGAAGACGCGCATCATCCGCTTCGGCTACGGCCTGTCGGAAAGCAGCAACCAGGGCCGCGCGGTGAAGTATTTCGCCGAGGAGCTGTCCAAGCGCAGCGGCGGCAAGCTGAAGGTCAAGGGCTTCGGCGACGCCAGCCTGGGCAGCGACATCCAGATGCAGAACGCCCTGATCGGCGGCGCGCAGGAGATGATGGTCGGCTCCACCGCCACCCTCGTCGGCATCGTCAAGGATTTCGGCGTCTACGACCTGCCCTTCCTGTTCAACAACGAGAAGGAGGCCGACGCCGTCCTCGACGGCCCGTTCGGCGAGAAGCTGCTGAAGTCGCTGAACGACAAGGGGCTGGTCGGGCTGGTCTATTGGGAAAACGGTTTCCGCAACCTGACCAACAGCAAGCGGCCGATCACCAAGCTGGAGGACATGGGCGGCATCAAGCTGCGCGTGATGCAGAACCCGGTCTACATCGACATGTTCAACCGCTTCGGCGCCAACGCGGTGCCGCTGGCCTTCTCCGAGCTGTTCACCGCGATGGAGACCGGCACGGTCGACGGCCAGGAGAACCCGGTCACCACCATCCAGTCGTCCAAGTTCTATGAAGTGCAGAAGTACCTGACGATCTCCCGCCACGTCTACAGCCCGTGGATCATGCTGGCCAGCAAGCGCTGGTATGACGGCCTGTCGGCCGACGAGAAGAAGATCCTGAACGAGGCCGCCGTCGCCTCGCGCGATTTCGAGCGCAAGGACAGCCGCGAGGCCTCGGCCCAGAGCATCGCCTACCTGAAGGAAAAGGGCATGCAGATCAACGAGCTGAGCCCGGCCGAGCTGGAGCGCATGCGCGAGATGGTCAAGCCGGCCTTCGACAAGTACGCCGCCGACGGCGGTGCCGACGTGCTGAAGGACCTGCAGGGCGCCATCGCCGCCTCGCGCAAGTAAGCGCGGCGACGCCGGTTGCGGCGATAAAGGGGGCGGACCGGATCGACCGGTCCGCCCCCTTTTCTTTTGCGGATGCCGAGCCTGGGTTGCAAAGATTGGAACGATTCTCAGGTTGGTCCTTAAGTATGACCTGCCGATGCCGGTCCAAGTTCTTCGCGGTATTTGAGAGCAACTCGCAGTGACTGTGGAGCGGACGGATGGATTGGTGAATAATTTACTCGAATTTAACAGAACTGCGAGACAGTTGCTCCAGGGTGTCGTGCCCTTGTCCAAAGTGTGTCGTGGGGACCGTCGATGTTCAAGAAGCTGCCTTTGGTGACCAAGCTGGTTTTGGCGATCGGGCTGGTCATGACGATCGGGCTGGGGGCCGGGTCGGTGGTGATCTCACTGAAGAGCGGGGCGGACACCGACGCGCTGTCCTTCCAGGTCGGGGAGGAGCTGGGCAAGTACCATGCGGCGACGGTCGAACGCCGGCTGAACGATGCGCTGGACATCAGCCGCAACATGGGCACGACGCTGCTCAGCCTGAAGCGCAGCGGCGTCACCGACCGCGGCGCTTTGAACGACTGGCTGAAAAGCCTGCTGGAGGCCAACCCCGGCCTGATCGGCGTCTGGGTCGGCATGGAGCCGAACGCGCTGGACGGCAAGGATGCCGCCTTCGCCAACAGCCCCGGCACCGATGCCAGCGGCCGCTTCATCCCCTATTGGAACCGCGGCGGCGGCAAGGTCCAGCTGGAATCGCTGGTCGGCTATGACGATCCCGGACCGGACGGGCTCTATTACCAGCAGGCCAAGCGCACCGGCAAAGAGGTGATCGTCGAGCCCTACAGCTATGTCGTCGCCGGCAAGAACGTGCTGATGGTGTCGCTGGTGGTGCCGATCCTCGACAACGGCAAGTTCATCGGCGTCGCCGGCGTCGACATCGCCACCGACGTCATCTGGAACGAGCTGAAGACGGCCAAGCCGTTCGAGACCGGGTCGGTCTTCCTGATTTCCAACGCCGGCGCCTGGGCGGCCTACAGCAACCCCGACCATCTCGGCAAGCCGATCCTGGAGACCAACGCCCGGCTGAAGGACGCGATGCCCGCCGTCCGAGAAGGCCGGCCCTTCGCCCATTTCTCGGTGTCCGCCAGCCTGGGCACCGACGTGAAGCAGCTGTTCCGGCCGGTCGCCATCGGCAACACCGGAACGCCCTGGTCGATCCTGGTCAACCTGCCGATCAACAAGGTCGAGGTGCCGAAGCAGGAGCTGCGCACCTTCATCGCGGTGGGAGCGGTGCTGCTGACCGTGGCGCTTCTGCTGGCACTGTGGCTGACCAGCCGGGTGGTGGTCGGCCAGCCGCTGCGCCGGATCATTGCCACCATCCAGGCGCTGACCGCCGGGCGGCGCGACGTGGAGGTCGCCGACCGCGACCGCGCCGACGAGATCGGCTCCATCAACACGGCGTTGCAGCTGTTCAAGGAGAATGCCGGCCGCGTCGCCGAGATGGAGGAGCAGCGCCGCCTGGACGAGCAGCGCGCCGCCGAGCAGCGCAAGCAGGATCTGGCCCAGCTGGCCCAGCGCTTCGAGGGCTCGGTCGGCGACGTGGTCGCCAGCGTCGCCCGGCAGGCCGAGATGATCCGCACCGATTCCGAAGGGCTGTCGGCCATCGCCGAGCAGACCAACGCCCAGGCCTCCGCCGTCGCCAGCGCCGCCGACGTCGCCAGCGGCAACGTGCAGACGGTGGCCGCCGCCGCGGAGGAGTTGGCCCATTCCATCGAGGAGATCAACCAGCGCATCGCCGCCTCGTCGCGCATGGCGAACGACGCGGTGGGCGAGGTCGAGAAGACCAACGGCACGGTGGCCGGTCTGGCCCAAGCCGCGCAGAAGATCGGCGACGTGGTGAATTTGATCCAGTCCATCGCCGGCCAGACCAACCTGCTGGCGCTGAACGCCACCATCGAGGCGGCACGGGCGGGGGAGGCGGGCAAGGGCTTCGCCGTCGTGGCGCAGGAGGTGAAGAACCTCGCCAGCCAGACCGCCAAGGCGACGGAGGAGATCGCCGCACAGATCGCCGAGATCCAGTCGGTCAGCGGCAGCGCCGTCGGCGCCATCCAGGCCATCGGCCGCACCATCCTGGGCATCAGCGAGACGGTGACCGCCGTCGCCGCCGCCGCCGAGGAGCAGGGGGCGGCGACGCGCGAGATCAGCCGCAACGTCCAGCAGGCCGCCAGCGGCACCCGCGAGGTGTCGACCAACATCGAGGGCGTCACCCGCGCCGCCAGCGAGACCGGCAGCATGGCCTCGCAAGCGCGTGCGGCGGCCGACACGCTGTCGCACCAGTCGGCGCAGCTGCGCGGCGAGGTGCAGCGCTTCGTGGCGACGATCCGCGAGGCGTGACGGGGTGGGGGAGCCGCAGGTCGGCGGCTCCCCCCTTCACAACAGTCCCACCCTCAGCAGTCGAAGAAGACCGTTTCCCCGTCGCCCTGGATGCGGATGTCGAAGCGGTAGACCACGCCGCCCGGCGTCTCGGCGCGGGTTGCGATCAGGGTGTCGCGGCGGTCGGCCGGGACGCCCGCCAGCACCGGGTCGGCCGCATTCGCCGCGGTCTCGTCGGAGAAATGCAGGCGGGTGAAGGCGTGGCTCAGCATGCCGCGGGCGAACACGGTGACCGCGATGTGCGGAGCATGGCCGGGGTCGCAGGCGCCGGGCTTCACCGTGTCGAAGAAATAGCGGCCGGCGTCGTCGGTGCCGCAGCGGCCGAAGCCGGCCGCACCGGGGAGGTGCCTGCCGTCGGCGCCGGCCTGCCAGATCTCCACCACGCAGTCGCGGACGATCTGGCCCTCCCCGTCATAGACCACGCCTTCGATGCGGATGTGCTCGCCGGCCATGTCGCGGGTGGCCAGCCGGTTGGTCGCCAGCGGGCGGCGGCCGTAGAGTTCCGGCGTCCAGGCATAGGCGAAATAGGGGCCGACGGTCTGGGAGGGGGTCTGTTTCAAGGTTTGGCTCATGACGGTCAGCCCTCCATCGGCGTGGCGTGGCGTCCGCGCAGGACGATGTCGAACTCGTAGCCGAGCGCCCACACCGGCTCGGTCACGTCGATGGAGAAGCGGGAGACCAGCAGCTCGCGCGCACCCTCCGGCACCCCTTTGTAGATGGGGTCGAGCGGCAGCAGCGGGTCGCCCGGGAAATACATCTGGGTGACCAGACGGGTCAGGAAGGACGGCCCGAACAGCGAGAAATGGATGTGCGCCGGCCGCCAGGCATTGTGGTGGTTGCCCCAGGGATAGGCCCCGGGCTTGATCGTGGTGAAGCGGTAGCGGCCCTCGGCGTCGGTGAGGCAGCGGCCGGCCCCGAAGAAGTTGGGGTCGAGCGGCGCGTCATGCTGGTCCCAGCGGTGGACGTAGCGGCCGCAGGCGTTGGCCTGCCAGATCTCCAGCAGCGTGTGCGGCACCGGCCGGCCATCTTCGTCCAGCACGCGGCCGGTGACGATCATGCGCTCGCCGATCGGCTCGCCGTTGACGCGGCCGTTCTTCGTCAGGTCGTGGTCGAGCGGATCGAGGCTGTCATGGCCGAACACCGGGCCGGTGCGCACCGACAGCCCCTGCTTCATCGGGATCAGCGGCTTGGACGGCGAGCGCAGCACCGTCGATTTGTAGAGCGGCGACAGGTAGGGCGGGTGTTGCGCCCAATCGCGGGGGCGGAAATCGCCCTCCTTGTCCTGAACGGCGGTGTCCATCTCGGCTGTCCTCCTTAGGCGCGGTCAGTTGTGCTGACGCTGTTGGGATCTGTGATCGGCGAGTGCGCGGTCGATGAAGTGGGAGGCGGCGCCGGTGTAGCGCAGCGGGTCGAACAGCCGGTCGAGGCCGTCCAGGCCCAGCGCCTGCATCACCTCCCCATCCTCGGCCAGCACGTCGCGCAGCGGACGGGCGGCGGCGGCGGCGCGGCGGCTGGCCTCGGCGACGCGGGAATGGGCGGCCATGCGGCCCATGCGGTCGCCCAGCGCCATGGTGACGGCTTCGGCCAGGATCAGGCCGCGGGTCAGGTCCAGGTTGGCGCGCATGCGCTCCGCATCGACGGTCAGGCCGGAAACGGTCTCGCGGGCATGGCGGGCGGCACCGGCAACGAGGCGGCAGAGGTCGGGCAGCGCCTGCCACTCGGCATGCCAGCCGCCGAGGCCGCGCTCATGCTCCTGCACCTGGGCCGCCAGCAGCCCGCCGACCAGGGCGGGGGCGCGGATGGCGGCGGAGAGCAGGACGGCGCAGGACACCGGGTTGCGCTTGTGCGGCATGGTGGAGGAGCCGCCGCGGCCGGGGGCGCTGGGCTCGAAGGCTTCGGCGACCTCCATCTGCATCATCAGCGAGATGTCGCGGCCGAGCGTGCCCAGCGTTCCGGCGAGGATGCCGAGGGCGGCGGCCAGTTCGGCGATGCGGTCGCGGCTGGCGTGCCAGGGCAGGGCGGGCAGGGGGAGGTCCAGCTCCTTCGCCAGCGCCTCCGCCACCGCCGGGCCGGCGTCGCCGAGTGCCGCCAGCGTGCCGGCGGCACCGCCGAATTGCAGGGCGAGGCGGGCACGGGCGGCGGCGAGGCGCTGGCGGTCCCGGCCGAGCGCGTCGAGCCAGCCGGCGGCCTTCAGGCCGAAAGTGGTCGGCAGGGCGTGCTGAAGCCAGGTGCGGGCGACCATCGGCGTCGCGCGGTGGCGCTCGGCGAGATCGGCGAGGCCATCGGCGAGCACGGCCAGATCGGCGTCGAGACCGTCGAGGAAGCGGCGCAGCTGAAGCATCAGGCCGCTGTCCATCGCGTCCTGGCTGGTGGCGCCCCAATGGACGTAGCGCGACGCCTCCTCGTCGGCGGCCTTCACGGTGGCGGTCAGATGCTTGACCAGGGGGATGGCGGTGTTGCCGGCGAGCGCCGCCTCCGCCCCCAGCGCGGCCGGGTCGTAGAGATCGGCCCTGCACGCCGCCTCGATGGCCGGGACGGCGCGGGCGGGGATGACGCCGACCGCCGCCTCCGCCCGCGCCAGCGCCGCCTCGAACTCCAGCATGCCTTGCAGCCTTGCCGAGGGGGAGAAGGCGTCGGCCGCGGCATCGCTGGTGAAGAGCGGGTCGAGCAGGGGGTCGGCGTGGATGGTGGTCATGCTGCTCACCCCTTCTTCGCGTCTTCCTCGTCCATCTCGGCATAGACGGCGCGGGCGAGCGCTATCGCGTGGTTGGCGGCGGGGATGCCGGCATAAATGCCGGCCTGCATCAGGATTTCCTTCACCTCGTCGCGGGTGACGCCGGTGTTGCGGGTGGCGCGGATGTGCAGCTTCAGCTCGCCGTCCTTGCCGAGTGCGGCCAGCATGCCGATGGTCAGCATGCTGCGCGTCCGGATGTCCAGCTCCGGCCGGGTCCAGATCTGGCCCCAGGCGGTCTTGGTGATGAACTCCTGGAAATCGGCGTCGAACCCGGTGGCGCGCTCCAGCGAGCGGTCGACATGAGCGTCGCCGAGGACCGCGCGGCGCACCGCCATGCCGCGGTCGTAGAGATCCTTGTCCGTCATTTCACGGTCGGCCATCACAGGTCCCTCAGGAAGCCGTCGATCATGGCGGCCAGTTCCGCCGGCTTCTCGACGCCGGGGATGTGGGCGGCGCCGGGAAGCAGCTCGAACCGCGCGCCGGGGATGCCGGCCGCCAGTTCGCGGGCGGCGTCGGGCGGGGTCGCCACGTCCTCCGCGCCGCAGATCACCAGGGTGGGGGCCGTGATGGCGGCGTTGGCGGCACGCAGGTCGGCGTCGCGGATCGCCATGGCGCAGCCGACATAGCCATCCTCGGGAATGCGGGCGACCATGGCGGTGTAGCCGCGGATCTGGTCGGGACGGCCGTCGCGGAAGCTTTGGGTGAACCAGCGCGCCATCACCCCGTCGGCAATCGCCGTCATGCCGCGGGCGCGGATGGCGGCGATGCGGTCGGTCCAGACCGACGCCGGGCCGATGACGCCGGCGGTGTCGCACAGGATCAGGCCATGCACCCGGCCCGGCGCCTTGACGGCGAGGCGCTGCGCCATCATGCCGCCGATCGACAGGCCGCAGACATGGGCACGCTTGACGCCGAGCGCGTCGAGCAGGCCGGCGGCATCGTCGGCCAGCAGATCCATGCTGTAGCCGGCGTCCTCCGTGACCGGCGTCACCTGGGTCAGGCCATGGCCGCGCATGTCGTAGCGCAGGATGCGGTAGCGCTGCGACAGGTGTGGCACCACCGCGTCCCAGATGTGGAAGCTGGTGCCGATGGAGTTGGCGAACAGCAGCACCGGCGCGTCGGCCGGGCCGGTCAGGTCGTAATGCTGGGTGATGCCGGCGGCTTCGATGAAGGGCATTGGGTCTGCCTTCGCTTGTTGTGGCGGTCGCGACTGGGTTTGACGCTACACCCGCTCGATCATCACCGCGATGCCCTGGCCGACGCCGATGCACATGGTGCAGAGCGCCGTCCGGCCGCCGGACCGTTCGAGCTGGTAGACCGCGGTGGTCGCCAGACGGGCGCCGCTCATGCCGAGCGGGTGGCCGAGCGCGATGCCGCCGCCGTTCGGGTTCACATGGGCGGCGTCGTCCGGCAGGCCAAGCTCGCGCAGGACGGCCAGCGCCTGGGCGGCGAAGGCCTCGTTCAGCTCGATCAGGTCGATGCCGCCGATGGTCCGGCCAAGCCGCTCCAGCAGCTTGCGGGTGGCCGGGACCGGGCCGATGCCCATCACGCGCGGCGGCACGCCGGCGGTGGCGCCGCCGAGGATGCGGGCGCGCGGGGTCAGGCCATGGCGCTTCACCGCCGCTTCGGAGGCCACCAGCAGGGCGGCGGCGCCGTCATTGACGCCCGACGCGTTGCCGGCGGTGATCGTGCCGCCGGGGCGGACGATGGGCTTCAGCGCCGACAGCGCCTCGATGGTGGTGGCGCGGGGATGCTCGTCCGTCGTCACCACCGTCTCGCCCTTGCGGGTGCGGATGGTGACGGGGACGATCTCGCGGGCCAGGCTGCCGTCGGCGATGGCGCGGGCGGCGCGCTCCTGGCTGCGCAGCGCGAAGGCGTCCTGGTCGGCGCGGGCGATCTTCCAGTTGTCGGCGACATTCTCCGCCGTCTCCGGCATCGAATCGACACCGTAGGCCGCCTTCATCGCCGGGTTAACGAAGCGCCAGCCGATGGTGGTGTCGAAGATCTCGGCCTGACGGGAGAAGGGGGCGTCGGCCTTGCCCATCACGAAGGGGGCGCGGCTCATGCTCTCCACCCCGCCCGCGATCATCAGATCGGCCTCTCCCGCCATGATGGCG
>NZ_LGQW01000015.1:4878221-4905751 GCF_003116035.1 Azospirillum sp. TSH64 | reverse complement strand
CCCCCCCCCGGGGGGGGTGGGGGGGGCGCCCCCCCCCGCCACGCCAGTCCGGCGGTCCGCCGCGCCATTCGCGGCCACGATCGCCCCGCCAGCCGTCACGCCAGCCATCATGGGCGGCGGCCGTGCCGACGGAAGCACCCAGCATCGATCCGGCGACCAGAGCGCCCAGAACCACGGCTTTCAATCCAGTACCAATGCGGCCAGTCATTCCGGCGTCCTCCTGGTGTCGGGGGTATCTTGTCCCCTCATGAGCCGATGAACGTCGCCCCTCCCGCTTTCATTCCACCCGGTCGCAAAAGATTTCGTCATATCGCTTTGGTTATGAGGGGCGGGCGCGCGAATGTCACCGTGGCCCCTCTTTTCCGCTCCGGGCATTTATGGTAAATGATCGGGCATGGTAGAGACCCGACGCACCGGCGACCGTTCGAACGAGCCGATCCGCCCCGACTCCGGTGGCGGGCGCGTCCCCGCATCCGGTGCGCGCGCCCGTGCGGAGGGCGTTGTCCAGCAGGGGCGTCAGCGGGTTCCGACCTTGCGCGAACTCGCTGCCCTGGTGGTCAACGGCGTGCTGACCCTGCCGCGCAACTACCGCCGCGGCATGTTCCTCGACGTTCAGGTGTAGGCGGCCGCCTCCGGGCCGAAAAGCCGCTCGATCAGCAGCGGCGGCAGCTCGTATTGCGGCAGGCACAGGCTGGTGCTGCGGGCATGCAGCGTGTGCAGGCACAGCCCCTCCGCATCCGGAAAGGCGCCGACGCGGAAGCGCTGGCGGGCGGCCTTCACGAAAGGCGCATCCTCGCAGGCGTTCACCGCCGGAAAGCGCGCCGTCTCCCAAACCGGCCGGCGGTAGGCGTAGGAGAAGCCATACCCGTCGAGGTTGTCGGGCGAGGCAGGTGCATCCGGCGCTTCGACATGGTCGCAAGTCTGCCGGCCCCAGCGATGGTGCGATCCGCCGCGCGCCGTATCCCAATAGCCGAAGCGCCGGTGCGGCACGCTGTAGAGGAACCAGCCCGACAGCTTGACGAGATCGTACCCCTGTTCCAGCCAGCCCAGCATGCGCTCCACATAGACCGGAGCGTAGAAATCGTCGTCGTCCATGTGGACGATCACCGATCCCCTGGCATGCTCGGCCAGGATGTTGCGCTTCTCGCCGATGGCGTAGCGGCTGGGAGAGTAGAAATATTTGAGCCGCGGATTCGCCAGCGGCTTCAGATAGGCCGAGGGACGCGGGCTGTCGTCGAACACCAGCCACTCGATCTCGCCATGGGTCTGCGCCTGGATGCAGGCGTGCAGGCGGGGCAGAAACTCCTCCCGCTGCCAAGTGGGCGTGACGATGCTGACCAGGGGCGCGCTGACCAGGGAAGCGGATGCAGGAGAGGACATTGTGCTTCCTTGCTCGGGCGCAGGGCCTGCGTGTAGACAGGCGACAGGATAGCACCGCCTCCCGGCCCTGCACATGGGCCGGGGGCATGGGAACGGGAAGGACGCCCCTTGGGACTGATCGACCGCATCTGGATCGTCTTCGCCGCGCTGAATGGCGCCGTGGCGGTCGGCACCGGCGCCTATGCCAGCCACGCGCTGGCCGCCCAATCGCAGGCCCAGGAATGGTTCCGCATCGCCGGGCAGTACCAGCTGGCCCATGCGCTGGCGCTCGTCCTGTTGGTGGCGCTCGGTGGGCGGATGGGGAGCGGACGGATGGAGGGCGGCGGGACGGGAGGTCTGGCTCTGCGGATCGCCGGCTGGCTGTTCGTCGCCGGGATCCTGCTGTTCTGCGGCACGCTCTATGCGCTGGCGACGGTCGGCCCGCTGCCGGTGCCGATGACGGCGCCGGCCGGTGGATGGTGCCTCATGCTGGGCTGGGTGGCGCTGGCGACCGCGGCGCTGCGGTCGCGCGGCTGAGGCCCGCAGCTTACAGTCGAGAGCGCTCGATGGGGCGCTCGATCGGCGGCGCCCGTTCGGTCTCGGGCGGTCAGCCGGCTGCGGCGGCGCGCAGGTCGGAACGGCCGGTGGTCTGGTCGAGGTCGCGCTCCTCGTCGTCCGACGTTTCGGCGACATCCTCGGCGGCCTGCGTGCAGTAAAGGCCGTGCAGCGTGGTCATGATGGTCTGCGCCTCATGCCCGTTCAGCGAGTAGTAGATGTTCTGGGCGCTGCGCCGCGTGCGGACCAGATTGTCGTTGCGAAGCCGGGCCAGATGCTGGGACAGCGCCGACTGGCTGAGGCCGACCAGATCCTCCAGTTCGCCCACCGACCGCTCGCCCTGGCTCAAATGGCACAGGATGAGCAGGCGCCGCTCGTTGCACATCGCCTTCAACAGCGCACTCGCCCGGCGGGCGTTGGCCTGCAAATCCTCGATCTTCATCGCTTTACCGTCGCCCTGTCCGTTCCGATTCGTTTTGCGCCCGAGCCGTCGTTGCGCGGCTTGGCAAAGAAAAATGCTCGTATCCTAGTATATTCGTACCTCACGGGATTTGTCCACCTGTGGGAATCCAGCATGCGGAACATGCCGCTGCTTGGTGCCACCGTAGGCTTGAGCGTCGCGATCCTCACTGTGCTCCAGCTTTTTCTCGCATCGCGAAGCAAAGGCGATGGGGCTGTATCAGCCACCGGTTGTGATCGATAATCAACCGCATTGGGCTTTGCAGCCCTCCCACCATGCATCGTGACAGCAGATGGCTGGTCGGGTAGCATTTTTCCCATGACCGACCATCCGTTGAATACCAAGGGCTTGCAATGCCCGCTCCCCGTCCTGCGTGCCCGCAAGGCGATCAAGGCCATCGCCATCGGCGACACCCTGACGGTGGAGGCGACCGATCCCGGTGCCCGCAAGGATTTTCCCGCCTTTTGCGAGGCGACAGGCAACCGCCTGCTGTCGGTCGTGGAGGAGGACGGCATCCTGCGTTTCGTCATCGAGCGCGCGGCCTGACCCGAACGGCCGGCCGCGGCGCCGCTGGCATCGCATCCGTTCGTACCCCAATCTTGCCGTGTCACGGATTGCCTCCGCTCCCGAAAGTGGGCTGTGACGAATCGTCCTGGATTCAGCCTGTACTTTCATTAGCGATGCGGGAAGAATGGTTTTCGGAAACGCCGCCTTTACCGCCCGAAAACCAACGATAACGACCGAAAAATCGATGTTCACCACCCTGTTCACCCACCCGGCGTGCCTGGAGCACGACACGGGTCTCGGTCATCCCGAATGCTCCGACCGCCTGCGCGCCGTGCTCGCCGCACTGGAGACGGAGGAGTTCCACATGCTGGAACGGCAGGAGGCGCCGCGCGCCACGGTTGAACAGCTTCTGCGGGCGCATCCGCAGTCGCACATCGACCGCGTGCTGTCCCTGATCCCCGATGTGGAGCATGCGGGCGTCGATGCCGACACGGTCGTCTCGCCCGGATCGGGGGAGGCGGCGCTGCGCGCGGCCGGCGCCGTCTGCGCCGCGGTCGATGCGGTGGCGACCGGCCAGTCGCGCAACGCCTTCTGCGCCGTCCGCCCGCCCGGCCACCATGCGGAGCGGGAGAAGGCGATGGGATTCTGCCTGTTCAACAACGCCGCCGTCGGCGCCTTCCATGCCCGCGCCGTCCATGGGTTGCAGCGCGTGGCGGTGATGGACTTCGACGTCCATCACGGCAACGGCACGCAGGACATCCTGCAGTTCGATCCCGACATGCTCTATTGCTCGACCCACCAGTCGCCGCTCTATCCCGGCACCGGCGATGCCGGCGAGAAGGGCGAGTACGGCAACTGCGTCAACGCGCCGCTGCCTGCCATGGCGGGATCGCCCGAGTTCCGCCACGCGATGACGCACGTCATCCTGCCGGCCATCGACCATTTCAAGCCCGACCTGCTGATCATTTCGGCCGGGTTCGACGCCCATTCGCGCGATCCGCTGGCCGGCCTGCACCTGATCGACGACGATTTCGTCTGGGCCACGCGCAAGCTGGGCGAACTGGCCCGCACCCATTGCGGCGCACGCATCGTCTCGGTGCTGGAGGGGGGCTACAACCTTCGCGCCCTGGCCTCGGCGAGTGCGGCCCATGTGCGGGAACTGATGTACTGCTGACCGGAGCGTTCCCCATGGGACGGCAGGCTTTGTCTCCCGAAAGGGGTAGCTCTGCCCGAACGCATAGGCTGCCCAGCGGCCGAACATAGTCCGCAAGGGCCGGGGTACGGGAGTGCCTCGGGCCTTGCGCCCGACGAGGGCGGGGCATACCTTCGCGGGCTTGAGGTTCCATCGATGGTTCTGCCCGACATGCCCCCTTCCGCCGCTTCTGTTCCCATTCCGCCCGACATCGCCGCCCTCAGTTTCGAGGATGCGCTCGCC
Organism: Azospirillum sp. TSH64; assembly: GCF_003116035.1. GTDB lineage: Bacteria > Pseudomonadota > Alphaproteobacteria > Azospirillales > Azospirillaceae > Azospirillum. The sequence continues at coordinate 4,901,435 of NZ_LGQW01000015.1, read as the reverse complement.
GAACTGGAGCGGATCGTTCGCCAGCTTGAGGAAGGTCGCGGCAAGCTGGACGATGCCATCTCCTCCTACGAGCGGGGCACGGCGCTGAAGCGTCATTGCGAGATGAAACTGCGCGAGGCGCAGGCCAAGATCGACCGCATCACCGTAAGCGCCGACGGCTCCATCGGCACCGAACCCGCCCGGATCGACTGACGTGCAGACCATTCCCCAATCCGATTTGAAGTCCGCCATGGCGGAGATCGCCCAGGCCGTCGAGATGAAGATCGGCGCCCTGCTGCCGACCACCGATCTGGCTGAGGCGCGTGTGTTCGACGCCATGCGCTATGGCTGCCTGAATGGCGGCAAGCGGCTGCGCCCCTTCCTGGTGATGCAGTCCTCCGCCCTGTTCGGGGTGAACCCGGACTGCGCCATCCGCGCCGCGGCGGCGGTGGAGATGGTCCACAGCTATTCGCTGGTCCACGACGACCTGCCGGCGATGGACGATGGCGAGTTGCGGCGCGGCCGGCCGACCTGCCACCGCCAGTTCGACGAGGCGACCGCCATCCTGGCCGGCGACGGGCTGCTGACGCTCGCCTTCGAGGTGTTGGCCGATCCGGCGACGCACGAAGACCCCAACATCCGCTGCCAGCTGGTGACGGCGCTGGCCAAGGCGGCCGGCGGCCACGGCATGGTCGGCGGCCAGATGCTGGATCTGATCGCGGAGCATGAGACGTTCGACCTGGGGACCACCACCCGGCTGCAACGCATGAAGACCGGCGAGATGATCGCCTTCTCCTGCGAGGCCGGCGGCATCCTGGGCAAGGCGAACCCGCCGCAGCGCACCGCCCTGCGTGCCTATGCCCACGATCTCGGCCTCGCCTTCCAGATCGTCGACGATCTGCTCGATGTGGAAGGCACGGCGGAGGAGACCGGCAAGACCGTCGGCCGCGACGCCCAGGCGGGCAAGGCGACCTTCGTGTCGATCCTCGGCCGCGACCGCGCCCGTGCACAGGCGGAAATGCTTGCCAATCAGGCTTCGCAGCACTTGGACATTTTCGATGGGCGTGCCGATATGTTGAAGGCCGTCGCCGACTTCGTCGTCGCGCGCCGCGCCTGACCAGAGCTTTGAGGACCATCACGACGTGACCGCCACCAAGACCCCGCTGCTCGACCTTTGTCCGACGCCAGCCAAGCTGCGGGCTCTCAAGCCCGAGCAGCTCCGCCAGTTCGCAGACGAGTTGCGCACCGAGACGGTGGACGCCGTTTCGGTGACCGGCGGGCATCTCGGCGCCGGGCTGGGGGTGGTCGAGCTGACGGCGGCGCTGCATTACGTGTTCGACACGCCCTACGACCGGCTCATCTGGGACGTCGGGCACCAGTGTTATCCGCACAAGATCCTGACCGGTCGGCGCGACCGCATCCGCACGCTCCGCATGGGCGGGGGCCTCAGCGGCTTCACCAAGCGGTCGGAGAGCGAATACGATCCGTTCGGCGCCGGTCACAGCTCCACCTCCATCTCCGCCGGCCTCGGCATGGCGGTCGCCAGCAAGATCAAGGGCGAGCGACGCAACGTCATCGCCGTCATCGGCGACGGCTCGATGAGCGCCGGCATGGCGTACGAGGCGATGAACAACGCCGCCTCGACCAAGTCGCGTCTGATCGTCATCCTCAACGACAACGACATGTCCATCGCCCCGCCAGTCGGTGCGATGAGCGCCTATCTGTCGCGGCTGATCTCGTCCAAGCCCTACCTGTCCCTGCGCCATCTGGCGAAGGAGATCGCCGACCAGTTGCCGCGCCCGCTGCGCAACGCCGCCCGCCGGGCGGAGGAATATGCCCGCGGCATGGTCACCGGCGGCACCCTGTTCGAGGAACTGGGCTTCTACTACATCGGTCCCATCGACGGGCACAATCTGGACCATCTGCTGCCGGTGCTTCAGAACGTCCGCGATGCCGACGACGACAAGCCGGTGCTGATCCATGTCGTCACCAAGAAGGGCAAGGGCTATGGCCCGGCGGAGGAGTCAGCCGACAAGCTGCACGCCGTCGCCAAGTTCGACGTGGTGACCGGCGCCCAGTCCAAGCCGAAGTCGAACGCCCCGACCTACACCCGCGTCTTCGCCCAGAGCCTGATCGCCGAGGCAGCCGTCGATCCGAGCATCGTCGGCATCACCGCCGCCATGCCGTCGGGCACCGGGCTGGACCTGTTCGGGGAGCGCTTCCCCGACCGCTGCTTCGACGTCGGCATTGCCGAACAGCATGCAGTGACCTTCGCCGCCGGCATGGCGACGGAGGGGTTCAAGCCCTTCTGCGCCATCTATTCCACCTTCCTCCAGCGCGCTTACGATCAGGTCATCCATGACGTCGTGCTGCAGCATCTCCCGGTGCGCTTCGCGCTGGACCGCGCCGGTCTGGTGGGCGCCGACGGGGCGACCCATGCCGGGTCGTTCGACACCGCCTATCTCGGCTGCCTGCCCGACATCGTCCTGATGGCGGCGGCGGACGAGCTGGAGTTGATGCACATGGTGGCGACCCAGGCCGCCATCGACGACCGCGCCTCGGCCCTGCGCTATCCGCGCGGCGAGGGTGTGGGGCTGGAACTGCCTGACCGCGGCAGCATCCTGCCAATCGGCAAGGGCCGCATTCTTCAGGAAGGCACCAAGATCGCCATCCTCAGCTACGGCACCCGGTTGGGCGAAGCCCGGCGCGCGGCGGCGGAGCTGGCGGCGCGCGGCCTGTCGACGACGCTGGCCGATGCCCGCTTCGCCAAGCCGCTGGACGAGGATATGGTCCGCCGCCTTGCCCTGGGGCATGAGGTTCTGATCACCATCGAGGAGGGGTCGGTCGGTGGATTCGGCAGCTTCGTGCTGCAATTCCTGGCCACGAGCGGGTTGCTCGACGGCGGGCTGAAAATCCGGCCGATGGTTCTGCCCGATGTCTATCTCGACCACGACTCGCCGGCCAAGCAGTATGAGACCGCCGGCCTGAGCGCCCAGCACATTGTCCATACGGCGCTGCAGGCGTTGGGAATCGAGAGCGCTGCCGCCCGCGCGTGACCTTCAATGGTGTTACGCCTTCCGAACGTCGTAATGCCATTTGTCTAGCAAGGTTTCGGGTTGTTGGGCTGGTGCGGAGCGCAAGCCACGCCTTACACTATCCAGGCTGAAATGGTAGCCCGCCGACACCGGAGGGACGAGCCAACGGCAGGATGGCTACGGGGTCAGGGGCGATGGCGCATATCATGGCGGTCACGGCATTCCGTAACGCGGAGTTCGGCGCCGATCCGGGAGCGGAACGGGTGGTCGGCACCGACGTTGCGGCCGGTGGTGCCGGCATCGACGATCCTGCGATGCTACGCTGTCTGCTGGATCAGACGCCGACGCCCACCGCTTTGGTGGAAGGAGATGGCGATCGCTGCGCCTTTGCCAATGCCGCGTTCCGGGCGCTGGGCGTTGTTGCTGGGACCAGCCTGACCGAGCGCTTCCCGGCCCTGGCCGCCTCCCTGCTCGCCGAGGCGCGGCGGACCGCACAGCCCCAGCGCCACCGCGCCGCCGGCGACCGCTCGACCGAGGGGGAACGCTTCTGGGATGTCCGCGTCACCCCGATGCTGGGCGTCAACGGCGTCGTCCGCGGCCTGATCGTCACAGCGGAGGAAACGCCGGAGTCGGTGGCCGAGCATGACCGACGCCTGCGCGACGTCAGCCACCGCCTGAAGAACACCTTGCAGCTGGTCTCCAGCCTGCTGACCCTTCAGACCTTGTCCAGCAAGGATCCGGAGGTGCGGCGGGCCTTGCAGAGCGCCGGTGGCCGCGTCGGCATCGTCACCCAAGCCCATCAGCGCACCCATGGGTCCCTGCGCGCCGCCACCATCGACATGGCGGCCCATCTGCGCGAGCTGTGCCAGGAGCTTGAGGCGACGCTGCCCGGTACCCACCGCGTTCAGGTCACTGCCGACGCCACCGAAATGCCGGCCGAGGCGGTCATTCCCTTCAGCCTGATCGTCAGCGAGCTTGTCAGCAACGCGGCGCGCCATGCCTTTCCCGCCGGCACGCCCGGAGCCATCGACGTGCGGCTTGGCCGCGGCGACGGGGGCAGCATCCGGCTGGAGGTGGTCGACCGCGGCGCCGGCCTGCCGCCCGGCCTCGACCTGTCCCGTGCGACCACGCTGGGGTTGAAGGTGGTTCGTGCCTTTGTCGGCCAGCTGCGCGGCAAACTGACGGCGGACAGCAGCCCCTACGGCACGCGCGTGGTGGTGGAGTTCCCGCCCGCCTGACCTTCGCCTGATTGGGTGTCCGACGTGCCTTCCGGGAGGCGGGGCTTGCCCTTCCGGCCGTTCCGCGTCAGGAATGCGCCATTGCGGGATTGCGAAGGGCGGCGGCATGGCACGGGTGAGGGTTGATGTGGCGCTGGTGGAGCGCGGGCTGGCGGAAAGCCGTGCCAAGGCGCAGGCGCTGATCCTGGCCGGGCTGGTCTATTCCGATACCAGGCGCATCGACAAGGCTGGCGACCAGATCGCGGCGGAGGCCCCGCTGGCGGTGAAGGGACAGGACCATCCCTGGGTGTCGCGCGGTGGGCTGAAGCTGGTCAAAGGGCTGGATGTCTTCGCCATCGACCCCACCGGCCTGACCGCGGTCGATGTCGGCGCCTCCACCGGCGGCTTCACCGATGTGCTGCTGACCCGCGGAGCCACAAAGGTTTATGCCGTCGATGTCGGCCACGGCCAGTTGGCCTGGAAGCTGCGCACCGACTCGCGCGTGGCGGTTCTGGAAAAGACCAATGCCCGCCACCTGACCGCCGCCGAAATCCCCGACCCCATCGACCTCGTGGTGTGCGACGCCAGCTTCATCGGGCTGGAGATCGTGCTGCCGGCCGCGCTCGATCTGGTGGTGCCGGGCGGGCGGCTGGTTGCCCTGATCAAGCCGCAGTTCGAGGTCGGCAAAGGCCGCGTCGGCAAGGGCGGCGTCGTGCGCGAACCCGAACTGCACCAGGAGGTTTGCGACCGTATCCGTGGCTGGCTGGATGCGCTGCCCGGCTGGCGGGTGCTGGACATCACCGAAAGCCCGATCACCGGGCCGGAAGGAAACAAGGAGTTCCTGATCGGCGCGGTGAAGGACCGGGGCTGACCCCGGTCTCTGCATCGCGTTGGTGGCTGTATCGGTTGCGACGCTGCTCAGCGCGGGGGCGTCTCTAGCCGATGCTCCAGGAAAAAGCGCAGCATTTCCGCCGACGCGTCCGGACCGCTCGGGTCGGTATAGGAGCCGGATGGGCTGCCGCCGGCCCAGGCGTGCCCGGCGCCATGGATCGTCCAGTGCTCGCACTGGGTCCGGCCATCGGGGGCACGGAGGATGTTGCGGCTGTAGGCATGGCCGTCCTGGCTTCGACCCTGCTGCACGTCCGACCGCAGGTCGGAGCCGGCGGTTGCCTGTACGATAACGCCGTCGCCGTTGCTGGGATGAACGACATGGTCGCGGTCGCCGTGAAAGACGATGGTGGGCACCCTGCGGTCGCCCCGCGTCGCTGCCCGCTGGCTTCGGCTGCTGCCCTGGCGCATCGCGGCGAGGGCGGACGGCAGATCCTGCGCGGCACCGGCCGGCAGGCCGGAATGCACGCCGACCGCGGCGTAGAGGTCCGGATAGGCCGCCGCCATGGTCGCTGCCGCTGCACCGCCGGCCGATAGTCCGGCGATGTAGACCCGTTCCGGATCGACCCGATGGTCTCGCATGACCTGTCGCGTGATGCCGGCAAGCAGCGACGGTTCGCCCTGGTCGCGCCGCTGGTCTTCAGGCTTGAACCAGTTCCAGCAGCGCTGTGCGTTGGCCGAAGCCGGCTGCTCGGGATAGGCGACGAGGATGCCATGCCGCTCGGCAAAGGCGTTCATTCGGGTCCCGGCGGCGAAATCTTCGGGCGATTGGGTGCAACCGTGCAGCATCACCACCAGCGGGCGCGGTCCGTCGCCTGCCGCGGCCGGCACATAGAGCTTGTAGGCCCGTGTCCCGGCCGGCCCGCTGTAGGAAAGCGTTGCGAAGGATGCCCCGTCCGGCAGTGGGATGGGTGCCGGACGCGGGGCGCCGCCATGAAGACCGTTCGGGGTGAAGCGGGTGGCGAGGCCGCGCAGGGTCTCGCCCAGTCCGGTGCGCGGCTTGGCTCCGGACCTTTGCCTCGCACTGCCGTTGGCGGGCTTCGGGCCGGCGTCCTTTGCCGATGGCGTCGGGTCGAGCCTTACGAACTCCCCCTCCAGGGTGGCCCCGGCGGCGGTTGTGTCCGGTGCAGGCGCCGGTGCCGTCTCGCCCTTGTATTCCCCCCGCAGCAGGCGCTGGAGGAGGGTCGTCGCCTCGCCGAGCTTGCCGGCCCGGGTCAGGCGGGCGGCTTCGGCCATGCCGGGAAGCATGCCGGATGGATTGGTGTGGCGCATGTCCATACTTTCCTGGTTCGCAGCGGGCACAGGCGGTGGCCCGAGCCGAAAGACTTTCAGCGGATGCGGTCGGCGAGGGCCGCCTTGACCGCGGTGGGCGCATGCAGCGCGCCCAGCACGCTCAGCGAGGCGATGGTGGAGCGGGCCAGTTCGGGGGTCACGTCCTGGGCGATGGTGGCGAGTCCGAGGACACGGATTTCCAGCATCTGTCCCGCCGCCTGAGCCGCTTCGAGATCCGCCCGGGTGAAGTGGCGCAGGCCGAGATCGACGCTTTTGCGTGCCACCGTCTGTCGGATGACATCGGCGTGCCGGTCGACCTGATTGCGGATGGCGGTGCGGATGAAGTCGGTGCGGTTGGAATAAAAGCCTTCTTCGACCAGCAGGTCGATGTGGCCGAGGTCGACATAGCCGAGATTGATCGTGATCTTCTCGCTGTCGCCGGTCCTCGGTTTCACGCTCTGTTCAATTTCGCCCATCGCTACGCCATCCATTCACCATCCGTGTGGATGGTAGATAGATGGAGAGCGCGACGCATTCAAGGGTGTCCCCAATCGATTCGGCGGACTGCTGCCCGGTGTCGGCCACAAAGTCGGCAAGAAAAAAGCGCGGCCCCGAAGGACCGCGCTTGATCGGATCGTTATGCTCGGAAGCGACCGGCTGCGATCAGCCCAGCAGCCCGATGTCGTGGGTCGGGATATGGTCGAAGCCCAGCCCATACACCGCGGAGTCCGATGCCAGGCTGAAATCGTGCGCACCCGGATTGACGAAGCTCGGGTCCAGCTGCACCGAACCGTTGTCGTAGCCGGCGGCCTTCCATTCCGCCAGATCGCCCTTGCCGCCGCCCGACATCACCTGCGGCCAGACGTCGAACATGTCCTTGGAAGCGTCGAGGTTGCTGTAGAAGTTGTTGTGGATGTTGCCGACATCGGCCGGGCCGTAGATGTGGACGGCGGTGCCGTCACGGACATCGACGACGTTGCCGGAGATGTCGTTGCCGCTCATCTGGTGGCCCTGCCAGCCGCTCCAGGCGACCGGCTGCTGAAGGCCGATCTGGGCGCCGCTGTTGTCGGCGATCACATTCTCGGTGACCTTGTTGTCCCAGCCGCCATGCAGGAACACGCCGCCGATGTTGCCGTGGACAATGTTGCCCTTCACCGTGGCGCCGCTGGTCCAGTCGTCGAGATAGATGCCCCAGCTGGCGACGTCGCCATTCGGGTTGGTCGCCGTGGTGCCGGTCACCTCGTTGTTGATGACGGTGTGGTCGGTCAGGTCCTGCTGGCGGTTGATCAGGTAGATGCCGCCGCCGTCGTTGGACTCCAGATTGGCGTCGACCACCTTGTTGTTGGCGATGGTGACCCGGTGGGTGGCATCGCTGCCGTCCGTCTGGACCGAACCGACGGCGATGGCCTTCTCCGGCGAATCCTCGACCAGATTGTGAGTGACCTGCACGTCGGAGCTGCCGTTGATCCAGATGCCGGCGTCGCCGCGGTCGGCGGCATTCGGGTGGGTGATGTGGTTGTCGGAGACGACCGTTGAGTTGGAGCCGGCCTTGACGAAGATGGCTTCCGCACCGGTGCTGTCGAACTGGTTGCCGATGACCTTGCTGTCGGCGCTGTTCTGCACCGTGATGCCGTAGCCGCCGCCCTTGACCGCATTGTTGGCGAAGGTCAGGCCGGACGCATTGTCGGCGAAGACATAGTGGCCGCCCACGACGCCATCGGCGAAGGTCAGGCCTTCGATGGTGACGTTCTTGGCGCCGCCGAGGCCGAAGGACACCGTGGCGTTGGAGCCGCCGTGGATCACCGCCTTCTCGTTGCCGTAGCTGGTGAAGGTCACGCCGGAATCCTGGCCGTCCAGCCACATCCCGTTCTGGTGATAGTCGCCGCCGCGGATATAGGTGGTGTCGATATTGGGGTCGGCGCGCATCGCGGCCTGCGCCTTCTGCAGCGAGGCGAACGGGCCGTCGGTGCCGTCGGCATTCGGAGCGGCCAGCTTGCCCGACCAGCTGTCGTTGCCGTTGGTGGCGACATAGAAGCCCGGATCGGTCGGCTTCGGCACGGTCGGTGCCGGGGTGGATGGCGTCGGGTCGGTCGACGGCGCTTCGCTGACCGGCGGGATGGTCGGGGGCGTCACGCTGGAGGTGGGGAAATAGCTCTTGTCGGCATCGACGACCAGCGTGCCGTTCCACCACATGCCGGCCTGACCGTCGGCGACGTCGCGGCCGTCCAGGGCACCCTTGTCGTAGGTGACATGGTCGTCGGTCGGCAGGACCGACTTGCCGTTGATCGTGATCTCGTTGACGATCAGGTTGCGGTCGGTCCCGTGAAAGATGCCATCATTGTCGTACTGGACCTGCACCTTGTGGCCCTGGCCCTCGACGATGTCCGTCTTGAAGACGAAATCCTTGGCCGTGGCATCCGTGGTGCCCTCACCGATCTTCTTGCCGTCGACCAGCAGGTTGAAATGCGCGTCGAGGGTGCCCTTCGCGCTCACCGTGATGGTCGAGTTCCCGGAGGTCGTGGCCATTGGTCCGTATCCTTAGCGGTTTTGATGCGGCGCCAAGATGGTCAAGACAGCTGGGGCAATAGTGAGGCATTTTCACAGATTCGGCGAATAAGTGGTAAAATCCGTTATAATCCTGCGACCAGAGATAAAGTATCTTTGGTTATAGTACGTATAAGGCCAGACGTTTTCAGTATGGGTCACCACTGTAGACCACCTGATGCTATCACTCTCCTGAGTGGTCATGAACACTCAGCTGCGGATTTGGTCCGAACATCTTCTGAACTGTCATCGTGGAAGGCGGTGTAGGGGCATTCCACTGTCGAATTACGCCTGCACCGCCATCCCGAGATGCCCGAAGGCAAAACTCAAACACCCTCGCCCTGCTGTCCCTGCTGGGTCAGGGTGGCAATGAAGCGCTGGGTGCGTTCGCGGGTCGGATGGGTGAACAGCGTCTGCGACGGTCCGGATTCTACCACCTGCCCGGCGTCGAGGAACACCACCTCGTGTGCGATGCGCGAGGCGAGGCGCAGGTCATGGGTCGCCATCACCATGGTGGTGCCCTCGGCCGCCAAGGTGCCGAGCACCTCCACCACCTCGCCCGACAGCTCGGGGTCGAGGGCCGAGGTCGGCTCGTCGCACAGCAGGACGCGTGGCGACGGGGCAAGGGCGCGGGCGATGGCGACGCGTTGCTGCTGCCCACCCGACAGGGTCGCCGGCCAGGCATCGGCCTTGTGGTCCATGCCGACCTTGCGCAGCAGGGCCATGGCACGGTCGCGCGCCTTCTCCGCCGGCCAGTTCTGCACGGTCACCAGACCTTCCATCACATTCTCGACCGCGGTGCGGTGCGGGAAAAGCTGGAAGTTCTGGAACACCATGCCGGTCTGCCGGCGCAGCCGCTGGATGTCCTTCCATCCAGGCTTGCCGCCGGGCTGGAAGGACAGCTCCTCCTCGCCGATGCGCACGCTGCCGGAGGTCGGGATTTCCAGCAGGTTGATGCAGCGCAAAAGCGTGCTTTTGCCACCGCCGGACGGACCGATCAGGGCGGTGACGCGACCTTCGGCCACGGTGACCGACACGCCCTTCAGCACAGTGAGGTCGCCGAAGCGCTTTTCGATGTTCGACAGCCGGATCACGACTTGGCCTCCAGAAAACCGCCATACTGGTTGAGCCGCTTTTCCAGCCGGACCTGCAACGCCGACAGCACGGAGCTGAGCGCGAGATAGATCAGCGCCGCCTCCACATAGAGGATCAGAGGTTCGTAGCTGGTGGCGACGATGCGCTGGGCGGCCTGGAACAGCTCCGGCACGGTGATGGCAGCGGCGAGCGAGGTGTCCTTCACCAGCGAGATGAAGCTGTTGGACAGCGGCGGCACGGCGACGCGGGCGGCCTGCGGCAGGATGGTACGGCGCATCGCCTGCGACCAGCTCATGCCGATGGAATAGGCGGCCTCCCACTGGCCCTTCGGCACCGATCCGATGACGGCGCGGATGATCTCAGAGGTATAGGCACCGACATTTAGCGTGAAGCCGATCAGCGCCGCCGGAAAAGCGTCCAGCACGATGCCGGCGCTGGGCAGGCCGTAGAAGATCAGGAACAACTGCACCAGCAGCGGCGTGCCTCGGATGATCCAGACATAGAAGCGGACGATGGCGGCCAGCGGAGCCGGCCCGAACAGCCGGACCACCGCCGCCACCAGCCCGACGATCAGGCCGAGCGCGAAGGAGGCCAGCGTCAGCGGAACGGTGAAGACCAGCGCCGCCCACAGCAGCGACGGAAGCGAGTCCGCCATCAGGGTAAGCCAGTGCAGCACGGGGAAGGTGCCTCTCGTGAAGATGGAACGACAATGCCCCCGGCCCGGATGGGGCTGGGGGCATTGTGGCGGGCGTTGACGTGAGACGGGAAACTAGTCTGAAAACGTCACTTGGAAACGTCGGCGCCGAAATACTTCTGCGAAATCGTCCCATAGGTGCCGTCGGCCTTCATGGCGGTCAGCGCCTCGTTGATGGCGGAGACCAGCTTGGCCTCGCCCTTGCGGACGATGATGCCGGACTGGTCGGCATTGTCCTGGGTCGCGGCGATCTTCACGTTGGCGTCGGGCTTGTGCTTCTTGAAATCCAGGAAGGACAGGCTGTCGTTGACCGTCGCATCGGCCCGGCCGTTCAGGACCAGCTGGATCGACTGGTCGAAACCGTCGGTGCCGACCAGCTGCGCACCGGACGCCTCGGCCAGCTTGCCGAAGTTGCTTGTCAGCGACTGGGCCGACTTCTTGCCCTTCAGGTCTGCGAAGCCTTTGATCGCGCTGTTGTCGCCCTTCACGATCAGCACGGCGCGGCTGGTGATGTAGGGGTCGGAGAAATCGTACTTGGCCTTGCGCGCCTCGGTGATGCCGACCTGATTGATGACGGCGTCGTAGCGGCGGGCGTCCAGGCCGGCGATCAGCCCATCCCACTTGCCTTCCAGGAACTCGGCCTTCACGCCGATGCGCTTGGCGATCTCGCGCCCGATCTCCACATCGAAGCCGACGAGTGCGCCTGAGGCGTCATGGTAGGTGAAGGGGGCATAGGTCCCCTCCGTGCCGATCTTCAGCACGCCGTCGGCCTTGATGCGGTCAAGGTCGGCCTGAGCGTGGGCGGCGGAGACGGCGGCGACCTGCATAAGGCCGGCGACGAGAAGCGATTTCAGCCATTTCATCGGTTGATGCCCGGTGTTTCTTGAATGGGTTGGGTTGGTTCGCCGCCTTCGGCACGTTGCGGCCGACGCTTGTTCCGGCGTTGGACGGCTCGGGTCACGCTACATGAATGAATATTCCCTAACAAGGGAATATCATATATATTTAGCACACAACAACTGTACATACTGCGTACCGCATTCGGGTCCCGGCGGGAAATAGGCGCCGAGCGGTGCAGGCCCGGAACCGGTCACGCCGGTGTACGGATGTCCCCTAAGTGACCGGGCGACGAAACATATTTAGACTCCCGATGGCTACCGGACACAGCAGAATCCGGAGTGAGCCTCCTTGGGGGATACGCATGAATATTCGTACGAAAATTCTGTGCGCGAATATCCTGATTGCCGCCTTCCCGATCTGCATGGCTGTCGTCCTCGCATGGGACGCGGTCGGGGCCTTGCAGCAGCGCCACCGGACCGAACGCTCGCTCTATGCCTTCGAAGCGACTTTGCAGATCGGCCCTTTGCTGGCGAGCGAGCGTGGGCGCTGGGCGGTGGCGTTCGACAGCGAGAAGCCGCTGGAGGCCGCCACCGCCAAGCCGCTGGACGATGCCGTCGCGGTCTCCGACGCCGCCATTGAGAAGGCCCGGGTGCGGATCGAGGCCGCCGGTCTGTCCGCCGGCCCGATCCTGAACGCTGCGAGCCAGATGAAAGCCGCCCGGATGGCAGCCCGGCAGGCGGCGGAGCAGGCCAAAACCGCCCGCCCGGCGACCATCGCGGCAACCACCGTGGACGCCATCACGGCAGCCAACCAGAGCGTCGGCAAGGCGATCGACGACACTTACCGATCCACCATCGTCAGCAGTTCCGACCTGTTCGGGCATGTCAATCTGGCGCGTCTGGCGCAGGACATGCGCGACATCGGCGGCACCCGCTCCGCGTCGGTCGGGCTGTTCGTCGCCGGCATGGCGTTCGGGCCGGACCGCTTGCAGGCCGCCACGGAGATGACGGGCAAGGTTGCCGTCCTGTGGCAGATGATGCAGCAGGCGGTGCTGAATCTTGGCAATCCGCCGGAACTGACCAAGGCGCTGGACCATGTGCGCTCCACCATGATGACGGAGGGCGAGCAGCGCTTCCAAAGCGTGATCGACGCGGCGCGGAAGGGCGCGCCGCCGCCGGTCGCGCTGGCTGACTGGCGTCCCTGGGTGACGCCGATGCTGAACAACGTCCTGGTGATGCGCGATGGGGCGCTTGCCGTGGCCCATCAGTTGAACGAGGAAAGCATCACCGAAGCCTGGACACAGTTAATCCTGGCCGGCCTGGTTCTGGCCGCGGTGTGCATCACCTTCGGCATCGTGCTGATAATGCTGTCGGTGCAGGTGACACGGCGGCTGGGATCGCTGACCTCCACCGTGGTTCGGTTGGCCGATGGTGACCTAGGCGTCGACATTGCCTATTCCAAGCAGCCGGACGAGATCGGCGCCATGGCGCGGGCCATCCAGGTGCTGAAGGAAAGTGCCATGGAGCGCGTGCGGCTGGAAGCCGATCAGGAAGCCCAGCGCGCGGCCCGTGAGAAGCGCACCGCCGTGGTCGAACGGATGGTGCAGGGCTTCGACCGCACCGTGTCGGCCATCCTCAGCAGCGTCTCCGGCGCCTCCGCCCAGTTGAGCGACACCGCCGGGTCGATGGCGGCGCTGGCGGAGGAGACCAGCCGGCAGGCCTCAGCCTCCACCGCGGCGGCGGAGCAGACCTCGGTGAACGTGCAGACGGTTGCCTCCGCGACCGAGGAGATGACGGCGTCGATCCGCGAGATCGGCGAGCAGGTCTCCCGCTCCAACAGCGTTGCCGCCCGTGCGGTGCGGGAGGCGCAGGACACCACCGAATCCGTCCGCAATCTGGCCGGAGAGGTTGCGCGCATCGGCGAGGTGGTGAAGCTGATCCAGTCCATCGCCAGCCAGACCAACCTGCTGGCGCTGAACGCCACCATCGAGGCGGCCCGCGCCGGAGAGGCCGGCAAGGGCTTCGCCGTCGTCGCCAGCGAAGTGAAGCAATTGGCCAACCAGACAGCCAAGGCGACGGAGGATATCTCCGCCCAGATCGACAGCGTCCAGAACGCCACCCGGGGGACGGTCAGCGCCATCGAGGAGATTGGCGGAACCATCGGCACAATGAACGAGATCGCTGCGACCATCGCCGCCGCCATCGAAGAGCAGAGCGCCACCACGGCGGAGATTTCCCGCAACGTCCAACAGGCGGCCCAGGGCACCGGCGAGGTCAGCGGCAACATCGCCCAGGTGCATGAGGCCGCCGCACAGACCGGGCAGGCGGCATCGCAGGTGCTCGACGCCTCCACCGGCCTGACCCGCCAGGCGGCGGATCTGCGGCGGGAGATCGAGACCTTCCTGGCCGGCATCCGCGCGGCCTGAGGTCCGTTTCGGCGGACGCGCTCCATAGGGTGACGAAGCGATTCCCCGCCGCGAAGGGAAGGGGGATATGTCGAAGGAAGCCTTGCGCTGCCCTGTCGCCAGTTGCCCCAAAGTCTCAGCCCCCTATGATCATCCGCAATGACCGCCCGGACGATCCGGGAGCGGTCCCGCAAGGAAGAGGGTTCAGGACATGAGTGACGCAACGACTGCCGGCTGGATCGAACTGACGGCGGCGGACGGCCACCGGATGCGCGCCTATCGCGCGCCGGCCAAGGGCGAGGAGATCGGGCGCCTGATCGTGGCTCCGGAAATCTTCGGCATCAACCATCACATCCGCAGCGTCTGCGACGGCTTCGCCCAGCAGGGCTTCACCACGGTGGCGCCCGACCTGTTCGACCGGGCCGAGCGCGGAGTCGAACTGCCTTATGACGATGCAGGCATTCAGCGGGGCATCGCGCTGAAGGGGGCGGTGGCAACCGCAGACGCCTTGCAGGACGTCGCTGCGGCGCTGGCCCATCTCGGCGGTGACGGGTCTGCGGCCATCGTCGGCTATTGCTGGGGCGGCAGCATCGCCTGGGCTTCCGCAGCGGCGCTGCCGGTGCGCGCCGCCATCGGCTATTACGGCGGCGAGATCGGCAAGTCGCTGGACAGTGCGCCGCGTGTGCCGACCCTGCTGCATTTCGGCGAGCAGGACCACGCCATCCCGCTGTCGGTCGCCGAGGGGGTGAAGGCCCGCTATCCGTGGGTGCCGGTGCATGTCTATCCGGCCGGCCACGGATTCAACTGCGACGAACGGGGGAGCTTCCATCCGGAAAGTGCGGTGCTGGCGCTTCGCCGGACCGTGGGGCTGCTGCGGGCCGTGTTCTGACCGGGGCCTCCTTCCGCCGCCCGTCCTTCCGCTGCCCGAGCCGGATCGGCCAGCGGCGGAAGGCGAGCAGCCCGATACAGATCAGCGCATAGACGAGCGGCGCCGTCTGCCATCCCTTCACCAGCATGATGAAGTGCAGGCAGCCGGCCAGCCCGGCGACGAAGACGGCCTTGTGCAGGGCACGCCAGCGCTTGCCGCCCAGCCGCTTCACCATGCCGTCGGTGGAGGTGGCGGCCAGCGCCGTCAGGATCAGGAAGGCCCCCATGCCGACCGTGATATAGGGCCGCTTGACGATCTCCTTCCAGATCGCCGGCCAATCGAAGAACTGGTCCAACCCGACGTAGGTGGACAAATGGACCAGCGCATAGAAGAAGGCGAACAGTCCCAGCATCCGCCGGAAACGTGCCAGCCCGGCCACCCCCGTCAGCATGCGCAGCGGTGTCAGCGCCAGCGCGATCAGCAGGAAACGCAAGGCCCAGAGCCCGCTGGCCTTGACGCTTTCCAGCACCGGCTCCGCCCCCAGCTCGCCGCTGTAGGCGAGCCAGACGGTCCAGACCAGTGGAACCAGGGCGAGGGTGAAGACGACGGGCTTGGCCCAGCGCGAGGTGAGGGCGGCGTTCGCGGCGGCGCGCACATCGACGCCGCCGGCGGAGGCGAGGGGAGCGGCCATGGTCAGTAATTCGCCTTCAGGTCCATGCCGGCATAGAGCGACGCGACCTCTTCGCCATAGCCGTTGAAGGGCAGGGTCTTGCGGCGCGAGAATTCGCCGACACGCCGCTCGGTCGCTTGGCTCCAGCGCGGATGGTCGACGTCCGGATTGACGTTGGAATAGAAGCCGTACTCACGCGGCTGCGACTTGTTCCAGGCGGTGGCCGGCTGGTCCTTCACCAGCGAGATCTTGACGATCGATTTGATCGACTTGAAGCCGTATTTCCACGGCACCACCAGCCGGATCGGGGCGCCGTTCTGGTTGGGCAGCACCTCGCCATACATGCCGACGGCCAGCATGGTCAGGGGGTTCATCGCCTCATCCAGCCGCAGCCCTTCGGTATAGGGCCAGTCCAACACCCAGGAGCGCAGGCCCGGCATCTGCTTCGGGTCGTTCAGGGTCTGGAAGGCGACGTATTTTGCGTTGCCGGTCGGTTCCACCCGCTTCAGCAATTCCGCCAGCGAAAAGCCGACCCAGGGGATCACCATTGACCAGCCCTCGACGCAGCGCAGGCGATAGACGCGCTCCTCCATCGGAAACTTCAGCAAATCCTCGATGCCGATGGTCATCGGCTTGGCCACTTCGCCGCCGATGGCGATTTCCCACGGGCGGGTCTTCAGCGTGCCGGCATTCTCGGCCGGATCGCTCTTGCCGGTGCCGAATTCGTAGAAGTTGTTGTAGGTGGTGGCCGACTTCATCGGCGTCGTCGGATCGAACTTCGGATCGGCCGGCTTGATCGTGGTTGCCGCCTGGAAGGGGCCTGCCAGCGCGCTGCGGCTCCACCCGGGCAGGCTGCCCAGCGCCATGGCGGCGGCGCCACCGGCGATCAGGCTGCGGCGCGACAGGAACAACTCCCGCGGCGTCACCTCATCTTCGCGTGCCTGCGACGCGGTGGGAAACTTGAACAGCATCGACCCTCTCCCGAACGGACCATTCCTGCCACTAACCATAGGTCGGCGGCCGGCTGTCGGCAAATCACAGGGTCTACACAATTGCGTGAACAGAGCTGCTGCGTGAACGGATCTGCGCGTTGCGCGATCAGCGGCGGCCGAGCGGGATCACCACGGCCGGACCACCGAAACCACCACCACGCGCCATGCGCCGTGTGGGAAAGGGCAGCACGTCGGCCGGCGGGCGCGGCGGAGGCAGGCGCGGCATTCCGGCAAAGGAATGGGCAAGGGCAGCGCCCTGCTGACAGGCGCGCATCCAAGAGAGCATGCAGCACATCGAAGCCTGCATGGAAAACGTCCAAAGAGTCATCGCCAAGCCCCAGGCTGTGATGTGTTGGGTCGTCTTGCCCTGCGGAAGGCGGCCGGCGCCGAAATGTCCCGCCATGGCTGGATCCATAACGATGTCCGTCATCGAATCGTTCCGAAGCCTGAGCTTCTGATAATGGACGGTCAGCTGAGTTAAGGCGGTGACAAGGCCGGCCAAGCTCAAGAAAATGCTCACCTCATCCTAAGTTATAGGCATAGTCCTTATGCCGGAAGGCGGAGTGCCTACGAAAGTCCAAGTTGACCCGAATAGCCTTTACTTCATCGTGCGGGGCTGTAGGACTGCGCAGTCACGCTCCGGATGAGGATGGAGTGCGCACACTGTCGGTGCGGACGTTCGGAATCCCGGTTGTGTTGGCCTATGTTTTCTTCGACCGCGCAGTGGAGCGGTTCTGGGGATGGGCAGAGCGCGGTCCATGGTGGGCACAGCGCGCGGATTGGGGAACGGCATGACGGCGATGGTCGAGACGGCGGACGCGTTGGATCCGAAGGTTCTGCTGATGGCCTTGCGGCAATTGCGCAAGGGTGAATTCTCAGTGCGGCTGCCGCTGGACCTCACCGGAATCGATGGCGAAATCGCCGCCGCCTTCAATGACGTTGTCGAACTGAACCAGAACCTGACCACCGAGGTCAGCCGACTCAGCGTCGCCATCGGCAAGGAAGGCCGCATCAGCCAGCGCGCCAAGCTGAACAATGCGTCCGGCGGGTGGGAAACCTGCGTCGACAGCATCAACACGCTGGTCGGCGACATGATCCAGCCGACGACGGAAATCGCCCGTGTCATCGGCGCGGTTGCCAAGGGCGACCTGTCCAAGACCATGGCGCTGGAGATCGAGGGCCGGCCGCTGCAGGGTGAGTTCCTGCGCACCGCCCGTAACGTCAACACCATGGTGGACCAGCTGGTCACCGTCACCACCGAACTGACGCGCGTTGCGCGCGAAGTGGGGATCGAAGGCAAGCTTGGCGGCCAGGCCCAGGTCAAGGGCGTTGCCGGCAGCTGGAAGGACCTGACCGAGAACGTCAACGTGATGGCGGCGAACCTGACCGGTCAGGTCCGCAACATCGCCGAAGTGACGACGGCGGTCGCCAAGGGCGACCTGTCGAAGAAGATCACCGTCGACGTGAAGGGCGAGATCCTCGAGCTGAAATCGACCATCAACACGATGGTGGACCAGCTGAACAGCTTCGCCTCGGAAGTGACGCGCGTTGCGCGCGAGGTGGGCTCAGAGGGCAAGCTGGGCGGTCAGGCGAAGGTCGAAGGTGTCGGCGGCACCTGGAAGGATCTGACCGACAATGTGAACATGATGGCGGAAAACCTGACCGGCCAGGTCCGCAACATCGCTGAAGTCACCACCGCGGTCGCGAAGGGCGATCTGTCGAAGAAGATCACCGTCGATGTGAAGGGCGAGATCCTCGAGCTGAAATCCACCATCAACACGATGGTGGACCAGCTGAACAGCTTCGCTTCGGAAGTGACGCGCGTTGCGCGCGAGGTGGGTTCCGAAGGCAAGCTGGGCGGTCAGGCGAAGGTGGAAGGCGTCGGCGGTACGTGGAAAGACCTGACCGACAGCGTGAACATGATGGCGGCCAACCTGACCGGTCAGGTCCGCAACATCGCCGACGTGACCACCGCGGTCGCGACGGGCGACCTGTCGAAGAAGATCACCGTCGATGTTAAGGGCGAGATCCTCGAACTGAAATCGACCATCAACACGATGGTGGACCAGCTGAACAGCTTCGCTTCGGAAGTGACCCGCGTTGCGCGCGAGGTGGGCTCGGAGGGCAAGCTGGGTGGTCAGGCACGGGTGGAAGGTGTCGGCGGTACGTGGAAAGACCTGACCGACAGCGTGAATCTGATGGCGGCGAACCTGACCGGTCAGGTCCGTAACATCGCCGATGTGACGACGGCGGTCGCCAACGGCGATTTGTCGAAAAAGATCACCGTGCCGGTGAAGGGCGAGATTCTGGAGCTGAAGAACACCATCAACACGATGGTGGACCAGCTGAACAGCTTCGCCTCGGAGGTAACGCGCGTTGCGCGCGAGGTGGGCTCTGAAGGCAAGCTGGGCGGTCAGGCGCAGGTGAAGGGTGTCGGCGGCACTTGGAAAGACCTGACCGACAGCGTGAACGCGATGGCGACCAACCTGACGGGGCAGGTGCGCAACATCGCCGAGGTGACGACGGCGGTCGCAAACGGCGACCTGTCGAAGAAGATCACCGTCGACGTGAAGGGCGAGATTCTGGAACTGAAATCGACCATCAACACGATGGTGGACCAGTTGAACAGCTTCGCCTCGGAAGTGACCCGCGTTGCGCGCGAGGTGGGTTCGGAAGGCAAGCTGGGCGGTCAGGCGCAGGTGAAGGGTGTCGGCGGGACGTGGAAGGATTTGACCGACAACGTCAACGCGATGGCGACCAACCTGACCGGTCAGGTCCGCAACATCGCCGAGGTGACGACGGCGGTCGCGAACGGCGATTTGTCGAAGAAGATCACCGTGGACGTGAAGGGTGAGATCCTTGAGCTGAAATCGACCATCAACACGATGGTGGACCAGCTGAACAGCTTCGCCTCTGAAGTCGCTCGCGTTGCGCGCGAGGTCGGCATCGAGGGCAAGCTGGGCGGTCAGGCCCAGGTGAAGGGCGTTGCCGGCACCTGGAAGGATTTGACCGACAATGTGAACATGATGGCGGCGAACCTGACCGGTCAGGTCCGCAACATCGCCGAGGTGACGACGGCGGTCGCCAAGGGCGATTTGTCGAAGAAGATCACCGTCGACGTGAAGGGCGAAATCTTTGAGTTGAAGTCGACCATCAACACGATGGTGGACCAGCTGAACAGCTTCGCCTCCGAGGTGACGCGCGTTGCGCGCGAGGTGGGCTCCGAAGGCAAGCTGGGCGGTCAGGCGAAGGTGGAGGGCGTCGGCGGCACCTGGAAGGATCTGACCGACAATGTGAACATGATGGCGGCGAACCTGACCGGACAGGTGCGCGGCATCGCCAGCGTCGTCACCGCGGTCGCCGACGGCGACCTGAAGCGCAAGCTGGCGGTGGACGCCAAGGGCGAGATCGCGGCGCTGGCCAACACCATCAACGGGATGATCGACACGCTGGCGACCTTCGCCGATCAGGTCACCAATGTGGCGCGCGAGGTGGGCATCGAAGGCAAGCTGGGCGGTCAGGCCCGCGTGCCGGGTGCTGCCGGCCTGTGGAAGGACCTGACCGAGAACGTGAACCAGCTGGCCGCGAACCTGACCACCCAGGTCCGCGCCATCGCCGAGGTCGCCACCGCGGTGACCAAGGGCGACCTGACCCGCTCCATCACCGTGGAGGCGATGGGCGAGGTCGCGGCGCTGAAGGACAACATCAACGAGATGATCCGCAATCTTCGCGACACGACGCTGAAGAATGCGGAGCAGGATTGGCTCAAGACCAACCTCGCCAAGTTTACCCGTATGCTGCAGGGCGAACGCGATCTGGTCACCGTCTCCAACATGATCCTGTCGGAGATCGCGCCGCTGGTGAACGCCCAGCACGGCGTCTTCTATGTCGCCACCCGCGACCGCGACGAGCCGCTGCTGGAACTGGTCGCCAGCTACGCGTTGAAGGAGCGTAAGAACCTGTCCAACCGCTTCCACCTGAAGGAAGGCCTGGTCGGGCAGTGCGCCTACGAGAAGAAGCGCATCCTGCTGACCAACGTGCCGCGCGACTATGTCGCCATCAGTTCCGGCCTGGGCGAGGCGCCGCCCTTGAACATCATCGTCCTGCCGGTGCTGTTCGAGGATGACGTGAAGGCGGTGATCGAGCTGGCGAGCTTCGGCCGCTTCAGCGAGACGCACCAGAGCTTCCTGGAGCAGCTGACCGAGAGCATCGGCATCGTGCTGAACACGATCGCCGCCAACATGCGCACCGAAGGCCTGCTGAAGCAGTCGCAGCGCCTGACCACCGAGCTGCAAAGCCAGCAGGAGGAGTTGAAGACCACCAACGAGCGGCTGGAACAGCAGGCCGCCTCGCTGCGCAAGTCGGAAGAGCTGCTCAAGGCCCAGCAGGAAAAGCTGACCACCACCAACGAGGCGCTGGAGGAGAAGGCCGAGCAGCTGGAGAAGCAGAACATCGAGGTGGAGCGCAAGAACCGCGAGGTCGTGTTCGCCAAGGCGGCGCTGGAGGAGAAGGCCGAACAGCTTGCCCTGACCTCCAAATACAAGTCGCAGTTCCTGGCGAACATGAGCCACGAGCTGCGCACGCCGTTGAACAGCCTGCTGATCCTGTCGAAACTGCTGGCCGACAACCCTGACACCAACCTGTCCGACCGTCAGGTGGAGTTCGCCCGCACCATCCACTCCGCCGGCTCCGACCTGCTCGGCCTGATCAACGACATCCTCGATCTGTCGAAGATCGAATCCGGCACGGTGACGCTGGAGATCGGCGAGGTCGTGCTGGGCGACCTGCGCAACCATGTGGAGCGCACCTTCTCGCAGCTGGCGCAGGAGAAGAAGCTGGACTTCGCCATCGAGATGGACGAGGCGCTGCCCGCCAGCATCCAGACCGACGAGAAGCGGCTGGCCCAGGTGCTGAACAACCTGCTGTCCAATGCCTTCAAGTTCACCGAAAGCGGCGGTATCACCTTCCGGGTCGCCCAGGCGACTGAAGGTTGGAGTGCCGCCCATCCGACGCTCGACGCCGCATCCTCGGTGCTGGCCTTTACCGTGATCGACACCGGCATCGGCATCCCCGAAGACAAGCAGCGCATCATCTTCGAGGCGTTCCAGCAGGCCGACGGCACCACCAGCCGCAAATATGGCGGCACCGGCCTCGGCCTGTCGATCAGCCGCGAGATCGCCCGTCTGCTGGGCGGCGAGATCCGCGTCGCCAGCACGCCGGGCCGGGGCAGCGCCTTCACGCTGTTCGTCCCGCGCAGCTACGACATCGTTGCCGAACCGGTCACGCAGCTCGGCACGCCCGTCATCGCCGCGGCCAGTGCCGCCATGCCGCCGACCGCACTGCTGCCCAAGCGGACCGAGACGGCGACCCGCCCGGTGGTGGCCTCCGGCCCGCAGGAGGGGCTGGCGCTCCTGGACATGCAGCAGCCGTCCGGCGACGACCGCGAACGCCTGCGCCCCGGTGAGCCGGTGGTGCTGATCGTGGAGGACGACAACACCTTCGCCTCCATCCTGATCGATCTGGCGCGGGAGAAGGGCTTCCGCACCATCCTGTCCAGCGGCGGGTCTGCGGCGCTGCCGCTGGCGCGCAAATACCGGCCGGATGCCGTCCTGCTCGACATCGGGCTGCCGGACATGGATGGCTGGGCGCTGCTCGATCTGCTGAAGCGGGACCCGCAGACCCGGCACATCCCGGTCCACGTCATCTCCGCCAAGGACGAGCGGCGGCGCGGCCTGGCGATGGGCGCCTTCGACTATTCGGAAAAGCCGGTGGAGCGCGAGGCGATCTTTGACGCCCTGAACCGGGTCAAGAGCTTCCGCGAGCGCGACCACCGAAGGCTTCTGGTGGTGGAGAAGGACAGCCCGCAGCCGGGCGGCGTCGCCGCCCTGATCGGCAACGGCGATGTGGAGACGCACACCGTCACCTCGATCGAGGCCGCGATGGCGGCGCTGAGCGCCGACCACTTCGACTGCATGGTTCTGGATCTGTCGAGCCCGACCCTGCCCGGTCCGGTGACGGTGGATTTCGAGCTGATCGAATGGCTGCGCACCCGCGACACGCTCGCCTGGATGCCGGTGGTGATCTATGTCGCCGCCGACATCGCGGCGGAGGACGAGGCGCGGCTGCGGCGGCTGGCCGAGACCGTGGTTCTGAAGAGCGCCCGCTCGCCGGCCGGGCTGCTGGATGAAACCGCGCTGTTCCTGCACCGCGCCGTCGACCGGCTGCCCGACGAGAAGCGGCGCAGCATCCTGGATCTGCGCCAGCACGACCCGTCGCTGGCCGGCAAGCGGGTGCTGGTGATCGACGACGACATCCGCAACATTTTCTCGCTGGCCAGCGTGATGGAGGCCCACAAGATCGAGGTCCTGCATGCCGAGAGCGGGCGCGAAGGCATCGAGCGGCTGCGCGCCGACCCCGGCGTGGATGTGGTTCTGGTCGACATCATGATGCCGGAGATGGACGGCTATGAGACCATGCGCACGATCCGCAGCATCGACGAGTTCCGGGCGCTGCCGATGATCGCCGTCACCGCCAAGGCGATGAAGGGCGACCGCGACAAGTGCATCGAAGCCGGCGCGACCGACTACATCGCCAAGCCGGTGGACATTGACCATCTGCTGTCGCTGCTGCGGATCTGGACCGCCAAGAACAACCGGCAGCAACCGCGCGGCGGGGTGCAGGCATGACCCGGCGCAAGCTGCAGCCCGTTCGCGCGG
>NZ_LGQW01000015.1:4785278-4878211 GCF_003116035.1 Azospirillum sp. TSH64 | reverse complement strand
AACAAGGCCGACGGCGATCCCGCCCCCCCCGCCCGCCACACCGTCGCCGACTACCGCCACGCGTTGACCCTGCTGCGCCATGGTGACTGGCGGGTGCCGGTTCTCAGCTGCTCCGCCTTCAAGAAGATCGGCATCGACACGATTTGGGACACCATCGGCGAGCACAAGGCGCTGACCGAGGCCAATGGCGCCCGCGCCACCCGCCGGGCGGAGCAGGCCCGCGCCTGGCTGTGGAGCGAGATCCGCGAGACGCTGATCGACCGGTTCCGCGCCCACCCGGCGGTGCGGGCCGATCTGGCGCGACTCGAGGCGGAGGTGACCGCCGGAACCACCATCCCCGCGGCGGCGGCCCACACCCTTCTTGGGCGCTTCCTCGACCGGACGGAAACCATCTGATCCAACGGGGCATAAACCGTTCAGCTTATGTTGCACCGCAACAAATCCGTTGCACCGCACCAACCGTAGGGCTATTCTGCACCGGGCGGGAAAGGGGCGACGTGCGCCGATTCGACTTTGTCGATCAGCCTCCGTTGCTTGGGCCGGGGTGCCCGCGGTCTCCTGGGGTTACGCCGGAGCGGCCTTTCCGTTTCCGCCAATATGCCTTGCTCTACGGGAGACAACGCCATGACCGCTCAGCCGACCCCCGCCAACGTCCTGAACCTGTTCAAGACCAACGCCCAGACCACTGCCGCCACCGCCGCCGCCAAGTCCGCCCGCGTCGCCACGCTGGTGCAGGATGGCTACCGCCGCTGGTTCGACGGCGTCACCGCCTCGGTCAACGACGCCAGCCGCCTGGCCGCCGGGCTGGGCAAGGCCCGCAACGCCGCCGATCTGGCCGCTCTTCAACGCGACTGGCTGTCCACCACCCAGGCCCGCGTGACCGAGAGCGTGCAGGGCTTCCTGGACGTCTCCAGCAAGATCGCCGCCGAGATCACCACCCTGCCGGCTCCGGCCGCGGAGGCTGCCCCCACCGCGGCCCCCGTCGCTGCCCCGGCCCCGAAGGCCGAGGCTCCGAAGGCGGCGCCGGCGGCAGCCCTGGTGATTGCCCCGGCGCCGGAGGTCGAGGCCCCGAAGGTCGAGGCCGCTGCCCCGGTTCCGGCCGTGGCTGCCGAGACCGCCCCGGTCGCCGCCACCGTTGCCGCTCCGGCCGCCGACCCGGTCGAGGTTCCGGTGAAGGAACTGGTCGAGACGGTGAAGGCCGAGACGGCCGCCCCCGCCGCGGCAATCGCCGCCGAGGCGAAGGCGGTGGCCAAGCCGGCGCAGCGCCGCCCCGCCAAGCCGCTGGCCGCCAAGCCGGCGTCGAAGACCTCCCCGACCGTGAACTGACACCGGTCGGCGCAAGATTGGCGCGGCTCGTCTCTTCGTCGGATCGAAGAGGCCGCCGCGCTTCGACTCTCCACAATCCCGCGACGACTCGGGCTTTAACGGTTTCATCGCGGTTCCCGGCTTGACGACAGGCTTGACGACGGCGCTTTTGTTCGACTATATAGCGGCCTCCTTCGGGCGGCAGGCCGTCCGTTACCGGGTTTCATTTGCTAAAATAAAGGAACAGTCCGATGGCACGTCGGTGCTCCGTGACCGGCAAGGGCACGCAGTTTGGCAACAACGTCAGCCACGCCAACAACAAGAATCGTCGCCGCTTCCAGCCGAACCTCCAGGAAACGTCGCTGCTCAGCGACAGCCTGGGTCAGCTGGTGCGTCTGCGCCTCTCGGTGAACGCGATCCGCTCGATCGAGCACAAGGGCGGCCTCGACGCCTTCCTGCTCGATGCGAAGGACGCGGTGCTGAGCCTGGATGCCCGTCGCATCAAGCGCCGGATCTCCAAGGCGCAGGAGAAGCAGCAGGCCGCGGCCTGATCGCTTCCCCGATTCTGGGGCGCGTTTGGTGTGCTGACGCGGGGCGCTTGCCGCTCCGCTGAAGAAGTTTAGGACGCGTACAGGACGATTCCGACTCCCGGTAAGAGAGCGGCGCGCGACATCCGAAAGGGTGCCGCGCGTTTCGTCGTTTCAGGGCCTCTCATTTCTTGCGATGTGAACCATGGAACATCTCCGGAAAGATGTTCCACGCCGTTCCATCATCAACATTTCATCGGCCGCCGCCCTACTCTTCCAGCAGCCCGTCCGGATCCTCGGCATCCACCACCCGCCGGGCGATCTCATAGCCGAAGCCGGCGCGGCCCAGCGCCGCCATGTCCTTCTCCCGCTGCGACTCGCGCTGCTCCGGACGCCGGTAGGGTCCCAGCCGCCGCCGCTTCGCCAGCGCCAGTGCCGCCGTCAGGTCCAAGTCCGGCCCGACATCCTCGCGCAGGCTGTCCAGCGCCTTGTCGGCCTCGTCGCGGCCGATGCCCTTGCCGGCCAGCTTCTGGGCGATCAGCCGGGTGGAGGCGCCACGGCGGTGCAGGCTTTCGGTGCGCATCCGGGCATAGGTCTCGTCGTTCAGCAGGCCGCTGCGGACATAGCGCGCCAGCAGCTCGTCGATCCAGCGGGCCCCCTCCTCGCGGTCGGTGCCGTGGGCCTTGGCCGACAGGTCGACCTTGCGCATCAGCACCCGGCGCAGGTTGGATGTCGAACTGGCGAAGCGCTCCAGATAATGCAGCGCCGCGTTCTCCAGATATTGCGGCGTGACCCGCTTCGGCGGCTTCCTCGCCGGCGAGCGGGCGGGGGGAACGGAACGCTTGTCGTCGGTGTTCATGGCAGTCCCTTCGGCGGCGGCGGTTGCCGGACGGGCAGGCCGCACGTACAGTCCGTGGCCTTACTGGCGGTCCGTGACCCACCCGGCGCCCTTTCCTGGCGAAACAGTTCCGGCCCTCACTCGGCTCCCCCAAGGGCGCCGAAACCACAGGTGCCGGTTCCCAAAAGGCAGATCGTGACGCGATGACCCTTCCCCTTCCTCCCATGCCGCGCAATGTCGGTTCCGTCAACTGGATCGGCCTGTGGACGCTCTATGCACGCGAGGTGCGGCGCTTCATCAAGGTGCACCAGCAGACCGTCTGGGCGCCGGTGGTGACGACGCTGCTCTATTACGCGGTGTTCGCCCTGTCGCTGGGGTCGGCGGTGCGGATGGTCGGCGCAACACCTTACCTGGAGTTCCTGGCTCCCGGCCTGATCATGATGGCGATGGTGCAGAACGCCTTCGCCAACACCTCCTCCTCCGTGGTGATCGCCAAGGTCCAGGGCAACATCGTCGACATCCTGATGCCGCCCTTGTCGCCGATGGAGCTGGTCAGCGGCTTCGTGCTGGGCGGCGTCACCCGCGGCATCGTGGTCGGTCTGGTGACGGGCCTCGCCATCTGGGCGGTGATCCCGATGCACATGCCGCATCCGGGCTTCGTCCTGTTCCATGCGGTGATGGCGTCGATGCTGCTGTCGCTGCTGGGTCTGGTCGGCGGCGTCTGGTCGGAGAAGTTCGACAACATCGCCGCGGTGACCAACTTCGTGGTGACGCCGCTGTCCTTCCTGTCCGGCACCTTCTATTCGGTCGATACCCTGCCGCCGGTCTTCTGGTGGGTCGCGCATTTCGACCCGTTCTTCTACATGATCGACGGCTTCCGCTACGGCTTCATCGGGGTGTCCGACGGGGCGCGCTGGCTGGGCGTGGCGGTGATGCTGGGCGTGAATGCCGGCCTGTGGTGGCTCGCCTGGCGCATGTTCAAGACCGGCTACAAGCTTAAGGCGTGAAGACGCTGCGAAAACAGCGCTTTTTCACCCCTGTCCGTTGACAGAACCCATCAATCTCCGGATATTTGCCGTTCCCGGCGGTCAGGCATTGGCCGCCGGATTTTCCTTTTTTGGGAGACCAAGGCCGTGATCCCCGTCGTTATGCCCACATACGCCCGCGCCGATGTCGTTTTCGAGCGCGGTGAAGGTCCGTATCTCTACGCGACCGACGGGCGACGATTCCTCGACTTCGCCGCCGGCGTCGCGGTGAACGCCCTGGGTCACGCGCATCCCTATCTGGTCGAGAAGCTGACCGAGCAGGCGCAGAAGCTGTGGCACACCTCCAACCTGTTCCGGGTCGCCGGGCAGGAGAGCCTGGGCAAGCGCCTGACCGAGGTGACCTTCGCCGACACGGTGTTCTTCACGAACTCCGGTGCGGAAGCCTGGGAATGCGGCGCCAAGGCCGTCCGCAAGTACCATTACGACAGCGGCAACCCGCAGAAGAACCGTATCATCACCTTCGAGCAGGCCTTCCACGGCCGCACGCTGGGCGCCATCTCGGCCGCCAAGCAGGAGAAGCTGGTGCACGGCTTCGACCCGCTGCTGGACGGCTTCGACCAAGTGCCGTTCGGCGATCTCGACGCCGTGCGCGCCGCGATCACGCCCCAGACCGGCGGCATCTGCGTCGAGCCGATCCAGGGCGAGGGCGGCATCCGCGCCGGCTCGGTGGAGTTCCTGCGCGGGCTGCGCGCGCTGTGCGACGAGCATGGCCTGCTGCTGTTCCTCGACGAGATCCAGTGCGGCATGGGCCGCACTGGCAAGCTGTTCGCCCATGAATGGGCCGGCATCACGCCGGACGTCATGTGCGTCGCCAAGGGCATCGGCGGCGGCTTCCCGCTCGGCGCCTGCCTTGCGACCGAGCGTGCGGCGTCCGGCATGACCGCCGGCACCCACGGCTCGACCTATGGCGGCAACCCGCTGGCGACCGCCGTCGGCAACGCCGTGCTGGACGTCATGCTGGCGCCGGGCTTCCTGGACGAGGTGCAGAAGACGTCGATCCTGCTGCGCGGCCGCCTGGAGGAGCTGATCGCCAAGCATCCGTCGATGTTCCTGGAACTGCGCGGCCAGGGCCTGATGCTGGGCCTCAAGCTGGGCCAGCCGGTCGGCGAGGTGGTGGCGAAGCTGCGCGCCAACGGCCTGCTGTCGGTTCCGGCCGGCGAGAATGTGGTGCGGCTGCTGCCGCCCCTGACCATCGGCGAAGCCGAAGTGAACGAAGCCGTCGGGATTCTCGACCGGACGGCGCAGGAGTGCGTGGGATGAGCGGCGACAACAAGACAGTCCGGCATTTTCTCGACATCGACCGGATGGACGGCGCCACCCTGCGCCGCCTGCTCGACCATGCCGTGCGCATCAAGGCCGACCTGAAGACGGACCGGCTGGCCCACTCCACCCTGCTGGCCGGCCGCTCGCTGGCCCTGATCTTCGAGAAGCCCTCGACCCGCACCCGCGTGTCGTTCGAGGTCGGCATGCAGCAGTTCGGCGGCAACGTCGTGGTGCTGAAGCCCGACGACATGCAGTTGGGCCGCGGCGAGACCATCGGCGACACCGCCCGCGTGCTGTCGCGCTTCGTCGACGCCGTGATGGTCCGCACCACCGGCGAGGAGCGGGTGCATGAGCTGGCGGCCCACGCCAGCATTCCGATCATCAACGGCCTGACCGACCAGACCCACCCCTGCCAGATCATGGCCGACCTGATGACCTTCGAGGAGCATCGCGGTCCGATCACCGGCCGGACCGTCGCCTGGATCGGCGACTGCAACAACGTCGCGGTCAGCTGGGCCCATGCCGCCGTCCGCTTCGGCTTCGAGCTGCGTCTGGCCTGCCCGACCGTCTACGGTCCGTCACCGGAGCTGCTGGCCTGGGCCGAGCGCGAGGGCAACGGCCGCCTGGTCGTCACCGACAGCCCGGAAGAGGCGGTGCGTGGGGCCGAATGCGTCATCACCGACGCCTGGGCCTCGATGCACAACACCGATGTGGACGAGCGCGCGGCGATCCTCGCCCCCTATCAGGTGAACGAGGCGCTGATGGCGCACGCGCACCCCGAGGCGCTGTTCATGCACTGCCTGCCGGCCCACCGGAACGAGGAAGTGACCGACGGCGTGATCGACGGCCGCCATTCGGTGGTCTGGGACGAGGCGGAAAACCGCCTGCACGCCCAGAAGGCCATCCTCGGCTGGTGCATGGGCGTGCTGGACTGACCCTCCGCGCCCGATCCCTGCATTCGACGCTTCGATTGGCCCTCTTCCCACCCTGGGAGAGGGCCAAATTCGCATGGGTGCCCTACCGGCCTTGATTCGGCCCCTACGCACCCCGATCTTCGGCCCTACGCCTGCATAACCGGTCTCTGTCTTAAGGAATCTGCCCTATGGACGATCCGTCCGTCCGCCCGCTCACCGATGATTTCGTCCTGCCGTTCCAGATCGAGGCGTCGCGCCTGCGCGGCCGCATCATCAAGCTGGGACCGGCGATCGACGAGATCCTGACCCGCCACGATTATCCGCCCACCGTCGCCCGCTTCCTGGCGGAGACGGCGACGCTCGCCGTGCTGCTCGCCAGCATGCTGAAGTATGAGGGCATCTTCACGCTCCAGACCAAGGGCGATGGCCCGATCCGCCTGATGGTGGCCGATGTCACCTCGGTCGGTGACGTGCGCGCCTATGCCCAGTTCGATGCGGAAGCGCTGACAAAGGCGGAGCGGGACGTCGATATCGCCCCGGCCGCCGCCCTGCTGGGCAAGGGCTACATCGCCTTCACGGTGGACCAGGGCCCCGACACCGACCGCTACCAGGGCATCGTCGAACTGTACGGCAAGACGCTGACCGACTGCGTCCAGCATTATTTCCGCCAGTCGGAGCAGATCGACACCGGCCTGACCGTCTCGGTCGACCGCGCGGCGCTGCCGGACGGCTCCTTCGGCCCCTGGCGGACCGGCGGCATCATGGTCCAGCGCCTGCCACAGGAGCAGGGGCTGACCGCGTCGGACAACGAGGACGATTGGCGCCGCGCCATGGCGCTGATGGCCAGCGTGTCCGGCGACGAGTTGCTGTCGACCGACCTGCCGGCCGCCGACCTGCTCTACCGCCTGTTCCACGAGGACGGCGTGCGGGTCTATGAGGGCAACGCCCTGCGCTTCGGCTGCCGCTGCTCGCGCGAGCGGGTGGAGACCATGCTGCGCGGCCTGCCCCGCGAAGAGGTGCAGGAGTTGAAGATCGACGACGGCCGGGTCGAGGTGACCTGCCAGTTCTGCTCGACCGACTACCACTTCACCGACGCGGATCTCGACCGCGTGTATGGCCCTGCCTCCTAACGGGGAATAGGGTCCGGCACAAACGCGTTCATGGGGGCGCGGCGTCCGCGCCGCGCCCCTTTTCTTTCCCAGCAACCCAGGTTGCCGAAAGCAGCCCAAGAACCGGAGCCCCCATGCTGTCGCGCCGCTTCACCCTCGCCGCCGGACTGGCCACCCTCCTGCTTGCCGCCTGCCAGAGCGCGCCGCCGCGGCCGGCGCCCCGTCCGGTCGACTTTTCCAATTTCGGGCCGATCGTTCTGAATGCCGGCACCGTCGACGTGGTCGACGCCTACCGTCCGGTCGGGGCCAAGCATGTGGAGAGCCGCTCCGCGGTTCCGCCGGCCGAGGCGGTGCGGCGCTGGGCGGCGGAGCGGTTGCAGGCGGCCGGCGGGACGGGCCGCGTGCGCGTCACCATCCGCGACGCCAGCATCGTCGAGGTGGCGCTGCCCACCAAGAAGGGCATCACCGGCTATTTCACCAACGACCAGGCCCAGCGCTATGACGGCCGGATCGAGGTCGAGATCGCCGGCGAGGTGCCGGACACCGGCAATGGCGGCTTCCGCGGCGTGACCCGCTCCACCGTCACCCATTCCACCACCGTGGCGGAGAACATCTCGCTGGCCGACCGCGAGGCGACCTTCCTGGAGATGACCCGCCGGATGATGGACGATCTGAACGCCCGCCTGGATGCCGGCATCCGCAAGGATCTGGCGCCGATGGTCCGGCGCTGACTTTTTTTGCAGGAGTTGGCCGGGCGCAAGAGTTGGCCCGGCCTTTGCGGTGAGGCACCCGACGTTTCGTCAGAACGGAGGGTGCCCATGCCGAAATTCGACCTCTATGTCGTCCGGCCGCCGGAGGGATCGGCCACGATCACAGCCATCCCCGAAGAAAAACAGCAGTCGTCCCAGGCGGCGCTCCGCAACCTCAGCCGCTCCGGCTGCATGGTGAAGTCCTTGGGCGACATAGACCTGTCCTTCGTCAAGAAGTCGGAGGCGCAGATCAAGCTGGAACTGGCGGTGCGGCAGATGTTCGCCGCCTCCGCCTACAAACCGCCGGTGTCCATTGTCTGGTAGTGGCTGTCCGGTGTTGACCGTCCGCTAACGGCATGAGGCGAGTGGCCTTCTGGCGGGGGCGGCAGAAACTGCCCCCGCCCGCCGCCCTCATCGGCACGTTCGGCCGGTAAATTCGGCGGTCAAGACCCTGTCCGGCAAACCCTGCCCTAGATTTCCAGCTGCATGCCCAGCTCGACCACCCGGTTGGGCGGGATGCAGAAATACTCCGATGCGCTGGACGACAGCTTCGACAGGAAGATGAACAGCGGTTCCTGCCAGCGCGGCAGCCCGGACTTGCCATGGCTGCGGATCAGCGTCTCGCGGCTGACGAAATAGGTCGTCTCCATCGGCTCGAACGGCAATCCTGGGATGCGCTTGCTTTCCAGCGCCACCGGGATGTCCGGTTCGTCCTTGAAGCCGAAATGGACGATCAGCCGGAAGAAGCCGGCCGACAGCGCCTTCAGCTCGAAGCGCTGCTCGTCCGGCACATGCGGCACGTCCTCGATGTCGACGGTCAGCAGCACGACGCGCTGATGCAGCACCTTGTAGTGCTTCATGCTGTGCAGCAGCCCCGGCGGCAGGCCGCGCGGGTTGCCGGTCAGGAACACCGCGGTGCCCGGCACCCGCTGCACCGACCCGCTCTTCAGCCGCTCCAGCAGCATGTCGAAGGGCAGCGCATCCTCGGCCAGCCGCTTGCGCACCACCTCGCGCCCGCGCCGCCACGTCGCCATCAGCAGGAAGACAGCCGCACCCACCACCAGCGGGAACCAGCCACCCTCCTCCACCTTCACCAGATTGGCGAGGAACAGCGCCATGTCGACGGTCAGGAACACCGCCAGCGCCAGCACCGCCTGCCACAGCTTCCAACGGCCGAGCGAGCGCGCCACCTTGTAGGCCAGCAGCGTGGTCGCCACCATCGTGCCGGTCACCGCGATGCCGTAGGCGGCGGCGAGGTTGCTGGAGGTCTGGAAGGTCAGCACCAGCAGGATGACGCCGGCCAGCAGCAGCCAGGTCAGCTGCGGCATGTAGATCTGGCCCTTCTCATGCTCCGACGTGTGCATCACCTCCATCCGCGGCAGATAGCGCAGATGCATGGCCTGCAAGGTCACCGAATAGGCGCCGGAGATCACCGCCTGCCCGGCGATGATGGTTGCGGCGGTGGCCAGCAGCAGCAGCGGCACCTGCGCCCAGTCCGGCGCCAGATGGAAGAAGGGGTTCTCGATGGCTTCCGGCTCGTGCAGCAGCAGGGCGCCCTGGCCGAAATAGCACAGCAGCAGCGACGGCAGCACGATGGTGTACCAAGCGCCGCGGATCGGCTTGCGGCCGAAATGCCCCATGTCGGCATAGAGCGCCTCCGCCCCGGTCACCGCCAGCACCACCGCACCCAGCAGCAGGAAGCCGTGCCAGCCATGGTTGAACAGCATCTCCACCGCATGGCCGGGCCACACCGCGCCCAGCACGCCGGGATAGCGGATGATCTGCCCCAGACCCAGCACCGCCAGCGTCAGGAACCAGACCATCATCACCGGTCCGAACAGCTTGCCGACCTTCTCGGTGCCGAATCGCTGCAGCACGAACAGCCCGACCAGGATGGTCAGCGTGATCGGGATGACATAGCTGTCCAGGGCGGGGGCGACGACATGCAGGCCCTCCACCGCGCTCAGCACCGAGATGGCGGGGGTGATCAGGCTGTCGCCGTAGAACAGCGAGGCGCCCATCACGCCGATGGCCATGACGACCCCGGTCCGCCGGTGCCCCGGGCGCATGCCGCGCAACGCCAGCGCGGTCAGCGCCAGGATGCCGCCTTCGCCCTGGTTGTCGGCGCGCATGATGAAGATGACGTATTTCACCGTCACCGTGATGATCAGCGCCCAGAAGATCAGCGACAGCACCCCCAGGATGACTTCGGGCGTCAGCGGGAAGCCGCCGCCCTCGGTCAGGCATTCGCGCAGCGTGTAGAGCGGGCTGGTGCCGATGTCGCCATAGACGACACCCAGCGCCCCCAGCGCGAGCGCGCGCAGCTTGGCCGCATGCTCCCGCCCATCCATGCTTGCTTCCATACCCGGTCCGCTCCGATCGTTTCCATGCACAGCCATGCCTAAGGTGGCTTGGCGTGACCGTGCAAGCACCGAATGGCGAAACGCGCCACCGGCACGACCGATCCCCGGTGATTTTCATCCCGACGGGTTCGGGACACCATAGCGCCGGCGCGGCACTCGGCACCGTTGCATCGGGGCCGGGGCCGTGCTTCCATTCCTGCGTGCACCGTGGGCAGTTCCGAGCCGGCAGCCATGTCCAACGATTTCCTGTTCGCCTCGGACGAGTCTCCCACCCCGCAGGATCTTTCCGGCGGGGCCGGCGGGACCGGCGACAGCGACCCTGCCGCTCCGCCCTGGCTGGTTCTGGTCGCCGACGACGAGCCGGAGGTGCATGCCGTCACCCGGCTGGCGCTCGCCCGGCTGCGCTTCCGCGGCCGCCCCGTCCGCCTGCTCGACTGCACCAGTGCTGCGGAGGCGGAACGCATCCTGCGCGACACCCCGGACATCGCCGTCATCCTGCTCGACGTGGTGATGGAGACCGAGGATGCCGGCCTGCGGCTGGCCCGCCGCATCCGCGAGGATCTGGGCAACCGCGCCATCCGCATCGTCCTGCGCACAGGCCAGCCGGCCCGCGTGCCGGAGGAGGATCTGGTCCTCGCCTATGAGATCGACGGCTACACCGCCAAGACCGAGCTGACGGCGCGCCGGCTGTTCACCAGCGTGGTGACGGCATTGCGCGCCTATGCCGATCTGGCGGCCCTGGAACGGGCGCTTGCCGAACGCGGCCGCGCGCTGGAGGAGGCGACCGTCCGCCTCAACCGCATGGCGACGCTGGACCCGCTGACCGGCGTGTGGACCCGCCGCCGCTTCCTGGAACTGGCGGCGGCGGAGCTGGCGCGGGCACGGCGCTATGGCCGGCCCCTCGGCGTCTTCCTGCTCGACCTCGACGGCTTCAAGACGGTCAACGACGCCCATGGCGATGCCGTCGGCGACGCGGTGCTGCGCGCGGTGGTGAAGCGGATCCGGGCAGCGCTCCGCATCTCCGATCACATCGCGCGGTCGGGCGGAGAGGAGTTCGTCGTGCTTCTGCCGGAAACCGACGTCGCCGGCACCGCCGTTGTGGCGGAACGGGTGCGCGCCGCCCTGGCCGACAGCCCGATCCCGGTGGAGGAGCGCGCGATCCCCGTCACCGCCAGCATCGGCGTCGCCAACTGG
Source organism: Azospirillum sp. TSH64 (assembly GCF_003116035.1). Taxonomy (GTDB): domain Bacteria; phylum Pseudomonadota; class Alphaproteobacteria; order Azospirillales; family Azospirillaceae; genus Azospirillum. The sequence goes on along the minus strand of NZ_LGQW01000015.1, from coordinate 4,866,903 downwards.
CTTCCCGATGAGCCCGGCGTCGAACAGACCCTGCACCGCGCCGAACACGCCTTGCAGGCCGCCAAGCAGGCCGGCCGCAACCGGGTCGAACGCGCGCCGGGGTAAAATTGTGCCGGGATAAAATCATGCCTCCCCCGGCCTTACGGCATGGCGACTGTGTAATATCGTTTCAGCGCCGCGATTGAACGACGACAAGCCAAGGGTTACTCCTATCGTTGGAAACATCTTGGCGTATGTCATTTCCGATCGGGGGTTCGCACATGTGGCAGGACTACACCAACGCGCTGATGACCGCCTTCGGACTGGCCGGACTGGGGTTCGGCATCGGCAAGCTCGTCATCGTGCTGGGCGAACGCGCGATCGAACGCCGCCACGGGTCGGAGGGGGTGCGCGACATCATCGCCCGCCGCGCCAAGCTGGAGACGAAACTGGAGGCCCGCCGCGGCGACCGCATCCGCGAGCTGAAGGATCTGGACGGTGCGGCCGAGGACGTGCTGCGCCGCCGCAAGGTGATGGAACGCCAGATCGAGGAGGCGCGCCAGTCCGGCGAGCGGCTGGTCCGCCTGATCGGCGAGGAGGTCCAGGGCAGCCCCTGCTACGTCGCCATGCTGGTGAACAAATATGTCGGCACCAGCGCCGTCCAGCAGAGCCAGCATTCGCTGGTCGATCCCAGCTGGGCGCAGCCGCAGATGATCGAGGTGTGGGCGCGTTCGATGGCGGAGGCGCGGACGGAGATCGAACGGCGCTACCCGCCCGCCTTCGGCTATGCCGTGACGCGGATGCAGGAGTTCCTGTCCGCCGACACCCCCGTCGCCAAGGCCAGCTGAGCCCCCATCGAAAGCCGGACCCGCCATGGACAGCATGCCCTACATCTTCTCCGGTCTGGTCGGCCTCGCCTCGCTGGCGGTGTCGCTGCTGCTGGCGCTGCGCCGCCTGAAGACGTCGGAGGAGCGGATCGCCACCGCGGTGTCGCGCAAGCAGGCGCAGGTCGAGCGGATCAAGAAAATCGCCCGCGTCACGCTCCAGCAGGCCCGCGACCTGCGCGACGCCCGCCGCCGCAAGGCGATGGCCGAGCTGGGCTGCGAGGATTTGGAGCAGCGCCTGAAGGCGGCCGGCGCCAACGACCGCCGCATCTATGTGCTGGACGACCGCCGCACCCAGAAGGACCAGGGTTGGCTCCTGCGGGTGGTCAACATCGAATACGGCACCCGCGTCAATCCCACCCTCATCCCCACCGCGCTCGACAGCTGGAAGCGCGGCCGGCGCTTCCTCGTTTGGGCGCTCGACGAGAAGAAGGCCCGCGAAAAGGTCAACGCCCGCTTCCCGGAGAACAAGGGCTTCACCGTCATGGGCGTTGAATCCTATATCGAGTGAGAGCAGGGCAGGAAAGCCGCAACCTGCCTTAATGATGACATAAGTCCCATTTTCAGATTATCATCCCCGTCCGCACCCATGTGCCAGCGCCGGGGAGCCCTGCCATGATCCGTTATGCCGAGTTGCAGCTCGCCACCAACTTCAGCTTTCTGGAGGGGGCGTCGCACCCTGACGAGCTGGCGATGACGGCGGCGGCGCTGGGGCTGGCGGCGGTGGGGGTGACGGACCGCAATTCGCTGGCCGGCGTGGTGCAGATGCATGTGGCGGCGAAGAAGGCGGGCATCCGGCCGTTGATCGGCTGCCGGCTGGACCTGACCGACGCCGACAGCCTGCTGGCCTACCCGACCGACCGCGCCGCCTATGCGCGGCTGTCGCGGCTGCTGACGCTGGGCAAGATGCGGGCGCCGAAGGGCGAGTGCTTCATCGCCCGCACCGACGTGCTGGCCCATGCCGAGGGCATGCTGTTCCTGCTGCTCGGCCCCGACCGGCGCCCCGACCGGCGCGACGAGACGCTGCTGCGCGAGCTGCGCGCATGGCGCGGCGGGCTGGCGCGCGGACAGCTCTATCTGGCCGCCAGCCACCGCTACCAGGGCGACGATGCCCGCCGGCTGCGCTGGCTCGCCGGACTGGCGGAGGCGGAGGGGGTGCCGCTGGTCGCCACCAACGACGTGCTCTATCACGGCGCCGGGCGGCGGGCTCTGGCCGACGTGATGACCTGCATCCGCCATCACACCACCATCGACGAGGCCGGCTGGCGCCTGTCCGCCAATGCCGAGCGGCACCTGAAACCGGCGGTCGAGATGATGCGCCTGTTCCGCGACCATCCCGACGCCGTCGCCCGGACGCTGGAGATCGCCGAGGCCTGCCGCTTCTCGCTGGAGGATCTGCGGTACGAGTATCCCGACGAGGTGGCGGAGGGCCGCGACCCGCAGGAGACACTGGTCGCCCTGACCTGGGACGGGGCGGCCAAGCGCTATCCGTCCGACCGCTTCCCCGGCGGCATCCCCAATGCGGTGCGCCATACGGTGGAGCGCGAACTGGCCCTGATCGCCGAGCAGCGCTTTGCCCCCTATTTCCTGACCGTCCACGACATCGTCCGCTTCGCCAGGAAGAAGGACATCCTGTGCCAGGGCCGCGGCAGCGCCGCCAACTCCGCCGTCTGCTATTGCCTGGGCATCACCTCGGTCGATCCGACCGAAGTCGACCTGCTGTTCGAACGCTTCATCTCCTCCGCCCGCGGCGAGCCGCCGGACATCGACGTCGATTTCGAACATGAACGGCGCGAAGAGGTGATCCAGTACCTCTACAGGAAATACGGCCGCGCCCGCGCCGGGCTGACCGCCACCGTCATCCGCTACCGCGCCCGCAGCGCGCTCCGCGAGGTCGGCAAGGCGATGGGGCTGTCGGCCGATCTGGTGGCGCGGCTGACCGGTTCGATCTGGGGCTGGAGCGGCCAGGGGGTGGATGAGGAGCGCGCCCGCTCGCTTGGCGTCGATCCCGACGACCCGAGGCTCAAGCGCACGCTGGAACTTGCCCAGGAGCTGATCGGCTTCCCCCGCCACCTGTCGCAGCATGTCGGCGGCTTCGTCATCACCCGCGGCCCTTTGTCGGATCTCTGCCCGGTCGCCAACGCGGCGATGGCGGACCGCAGCACCATCGAGTGGGACAAGGACGACATCGACTCTCTCGGCATCCTGAAGGTCGACGTGCTGGCGCTGGGCATGCTGACCTGCATCCATCGCGCCTTCGACCTGATCGAACAGGTGCATGGGCAACGCTGGACGCTCGCCAGCCTGCCCCAGGACGACCCCGCGGTCTACGAGATGCTGGGGCGGGCCGACAGCCTGGGTGTCTTCCAGGTCGAAAGCCGCGCGCAGATGAGCATGCTGCCGCGGCTGCGGCCGAAGACATTCTACGATCTGGTGATCGAGGTCGCCATCGTCCGCCCCGGCCCGATCCAGGGCGGCATGGTCCATCCCTACCTGCGCCGCCGCAGCGGCGCGGAGGACATCACCTACCCGATGCCGGCGCTTGAACCGGTCCTTTACCGAACGCTGGGCGTGCCGCTGTTCCAGGAACAGGCGATGAAGGTCGCCATGGTCGGCGCCGGCTTCACCGCCGAGGAGGCCGACCAGCTGCGCCGCGCCATGGCGGCCTTCCGCAAGACCGGAAAGGTCCAGCTGTTCCACGACAAGTTCATCGCAGGCATGATCGCCAACGGCTGCGACCCCGCCTTCGCCGAGCGCTGTTTCCAGCAGATCGAAGGCTTCGGCGAATACGGCTTCCCGGAAAGCCACGCCGCCAGCTTCGCCCTGCTGGTCTATGTCTCCGCCTGGATCAAGCGCCACCACCCCGCCATCTTCGCCGCCGCCCTGCTGAACAGCCAGCCGATGGGCTTCTACGCCCCCGCCCAGATCGTCCGCGACGTGCGGGAGCATGGCGTGACGGTGCTGCCGCCGGACGTGAACCTGTCGGGCTGGGATTGCGCGGTGGACGATCCGTCCTCCCTCCGCCTGGGTCTCCGCCTGATCAAGGGTTTCACCCAAGCCCACGCCGACTCGGTCGTCCTCTCCCGTGCCGGCGGCTACAGCGACCCTTACGACCTGTGGCGCCGCGCCCGCCTGCCGGTCGTGGCGCTGGAGAAGCTCGCCAAGGCCGACACCTTCCGCTCCGTCGGGCTCGACCGCCGGGCGGCGCTGTGGGCGGTGCGGGCGCTGGGCGACCAGCCGCTGCCGCTGTTCGCCCGCCTGGACGGGCCGATGGCCGAGGAGCCGGAAGCCCCCCTGCCCGCCATGGCGCTCGGCGAGCATGTGGTGATGGATTACGGCAGCCTGTCCCTGTCGCTGAAGGCCCACCCGCTGTCGCTGCTGCGCGACGGCCTGCCCGGCATCACCCCGGCGGAGCGGCTGGCGCAGACGCGCGACGGCCGCCGCCTGACCACCGCCGGCCTCGTCCTGGTCCGCCAGCGGCCGGGCAGTGCCGAGGGCGTCGTCTTCATCACGCTGGAGGACGAGACCGGGGTCGCCAACCTCGTCGTCATGCCCGACGCCTTCGAGACCTTCCGCCGCCCGATCATGACCGCCCGGCTGATGGCCGCCACCGGCCGGGTGCAGAACCACGAGGGGGTGGTGCATCTGCGCGTGGAATCGCTGATCGACCTGTCCCACCGGCTGTCAGACCTGACCGGCGAGGATCGCCCGTCGGCAGGCCCCTTCCCCAAGGGCCGCAATTTTCATTGAGGGAGCCGATTGCTCCTGACATCACGCTGTCAGGAGGGGCGTGCTATCAAGAGGGCGTGCCGGCACGAACCACGAACATCCACCCCACTCGCTGTCAGGAGCCACTCCGATGAACATCCCGCACGTCGTCACCTGGTTCGAGATTCCCGTCACCGACCTCGCCCGCGCCGTCGCCTTCTACGAGACCGTCTTCGCCGCCAAGATGGTCCAGGAGCCCTGCCCCAGCGGCATGACCATGGCCGTCTTCCCGGCCGAGGGCACCGCCGTCAAGGGCTGCCTGATCCAGCACGAGGCCTGCAAGCCGAGCGCCGACGGCACCACCGTCTATCTGAACGGCGGCGACGACCTGTCCGCCCCGCTGGCCCGTGCCGAGCAGGCCGGCGCCCGGATCGTCGTGCCGAAGACGCTGATCACCCCCGAAATCGGCTATTTCGCCCAGTTCATCGACAGCGAAGGCAACCGCGTCGGCCTCTATTCGATGCACTGACCCCGCCAGCCCGCCGGAGCCGCCGCCATGCGCCGCGCCGACCGCCTGTTCCAGATCGTCCAGCATCTCCGCAAGGGGCGGCTGGTGACGGCTGCCGAACTGGCACGGTGCCTGGAGGTGTCGGAGCGCACCGTCTACCGCGACATGCGCGACCTCGCCTCCTCCGGCGTGCCGGTGGAGGGCGAGGCCGGCGTCGGCTATCTGCTGCGCGACGGCTACGACCTGCCGCCGCTGATGTTCACCCAGGACGAGGTCGAGGCGCTGGTGGTCGGCGCCCGCCTCGCCCGCGCCTGGGTCGGCGGCGCGCTCGCCGATGCAGCCGCCCGCGCGCTCGACAAGGTGGAGGCGGTGGTTCCGGAGGCGCGGCGGCGCGAATTGGCCGACAGCCGGGTCTTCGTCCCCGACTTCTCCTTCCCCGCCGCCTTGCGCGACCGGATGGACGTGCTGCGCTGCGCCATCAACGCCAGGCGCGTGGTGATGTTCGACTACCGGCGCCAGGATGGCACCCATTCCGCCCGCGCGGTCCAGCCGCTGGGCCTGTTCTTCTGGGGCCGGGTGTGGACGCTGGGGGCGTGGTGCGAGCTGCGCGAGGAATTCCGCAGCTTCCGCATCGACCGCATGGAAACGCTGCTGCCCCTGGAGCGCCGGTTCGACGAGATCCCCGGCCGTGGCCTGGATGATTATCTTGCCCTCTGGCGCAAGGAGGGCTGCCCGCAGGGATGAGGCCCCCCTCAAACCCCGTCGATGTAGCTCAGCAGCGGCTGCCAGTCGCCGCGATGCTCGGCGGCGCGCTTGCCCGGCATGTCGAACAGGCTGAGCCCGCTTTCCGCCGCGTCGGCATAGATCTGGCTGTCGCGCAGCCGCGTCACCACCTGATGGCCGATACCGCCCAGGAAGCGGTCCAGCCGGTCGGCGGCCTTGGTGCGGGCGCGCATGCGGTTGCCGACCACCGCCACCGTGGTTTTCTTCTTGGCGATGCGCTTCAGCTCGTCGAGCTTGACCAGGAAGCGCTGGGTCGCCTGCTCGTCGAAGGCGCCGGGCAGCACCGGCAGCACGACGATGTCGGCCATCTTCACCAGATCCTCGATCTGCTTGGTCTTCAGCGCGGCGGGCGCGTCGATGACCAGCCGCTTGATGCCGCGCGGCGTGTCGGTGAAGTCCTTGGCCCAATCGAGCCCGACCAGCGCCGGCGCCTTCTCCGGCCGGCGCTCCAGCCAGCCGAGCGAGGAGCGCTGACGGTCCACGTCGGCCAGCACGGTGGGCAGGCCAGCCGCGGCGGACGCGGCGGCGAGGTGGGTGGCGACGGTCGTCTTGCCGCAGCCGCCCTTGATGTTGGCGACGAGGATCGTGAGCATGGCCGTGGACTCTACACCCCGGCGTCCGGCTTCGACCAGAAATGCTTGGTGTCGATGAAATCATGCCACAGGGCGACCAGCGCCGCCTCGGTGTCGGCCACGCCGCGGGCATGCCAGCCGATGACGATGCCGGCGGCGCGCGGCTCGCCGGGGGCCGAGCGGCTGCCGTCGTCGTGCAGCTCGTGCAGCAGCCGGGTCGCCGTCGCCACGTCGTTCAGATGCCCCAGTGCGTCCTGGAAGGCGGCCATCTGCTGGATGTAGCGGCGCACCGGCTTGTCGTCATACAGGCTGCGGAAGAACTCCACGGCATAGCGCAGCTTCTTCAAGGCGATGCGCAGCTGGTGGCGCTGGGCCACCGGCAGATGGGCGAAGCCGTGGCCGGCCCGCTTGGCCTTCTTGTGGCGCTTGTTCAGCAGATGGTCGGCCAGCCCGATCACCGGCTGGAACAGCCGCACCGATTCCTCGCTGACCGGCTGGTCGCGCCAGCCGCGCTTCTCCACCCAGCTGCCGACGCCCAGCAGGAAGGCGGTGTAGCGGTCGGAGCGGATCGCCTCGCGCACGCCCTCATAGGCGCGCAGCCGCTTGGCCTCGGCCGCCGCCGCCAGCGCATCGAGATCCTCCACCGCCGAGCGGCCATGGCCGTCGGCCTTGTGGAAGGCGTCGCGCACCGGCGCCAGCAGCTCCTCGCCGAACACGTCCCAGTCGCGCGCCGGCCCCAGGCTGCCGGCCAGCCACTTGATCTCGCCGACCAGCCACAGATATTGCGCGGCCGGGATGAAGGGCCGGAACAGCGCGGTGGCCGAGCGCAGCCGGCGCAGCGCGACGCGCATCTGGTGCACGCCCTCCGGATCCTCGCCAGCCAGCGTCACCGCCTCGTTCGCCACCATGTGGGCGATGCAGGCGCGCACGATGCGCGCCACCGCCCCCTCGACCGTCGTCTCAGGGTCGAGCACCAGCTTTTCGGCCTTCAGCGCCTTGTCGGCCGTGCCGTTGGCCAGCGCATGGCCGCGCTCCGCCTTGGTCCGCATCTCAAGCCGCAGCGGGGCGGCCTGCGTCAGTTCCTGCGCCAGATCGTAGAGTGCCGCGGGCGTACCGCTCTTCAGCTCCAGCTCCACCTCGCAGAGGTCGGTGGACCGCCCGTCGGGCAGCTCGATCCGGCCACGGTCGAAGGCGACCTCGATCACGGCGGCACCGTCGCCCTCGCCCAGCGTCACGTCCTGCGTGGTGCGCTCGACGATGGAGGTGAAGATCGGCCGGAGTTCCGAGTCGCTGAGCGATCCCAGCAGCTCGATGGCCTCGGCATCGGCGATCAGCGTCAGGTCGGGGGCGGCGGAGGTCACCGCGCATTCCCACTCGCCGCGGCCCAGCCCATCGTCGTCGGGGGCCGACTTGACCGTCTGGACGAAGCCGTCGCCGGTCTTGCGCACCCGCAGCGTCACCTTGCGCGCGGCAAGCCGGCGCTCCTCGGTGTCGTAATAGGTGCTTTCCAGGGTGCGTGTCGCCGCCGGACCGGTGGCCCGGTCTGCGATGGCGGAAGCGGCGCGCAGCCTGTCGAAGTCTTCCGGCTTCGCTGCCAGCTTCAGTTCCGTCTCGCGGTTGATCTCGGCCTCAGCCATCGCCTGCGCTTCAACCCCCGTTTTGCGGCCCATTGGCCTACAGTTGGGTGTTTGCACAGCCCATGGACAGGGTCAAGTTACGGAAATGTTGCAGAAGCCTGCGGTTGCATCATCCATCGGCTGCACCTACGCCGCCGGTTCCTCGCGTTCGGCCAGGGGTTTAACCATGACGTTGCAGGGTCATTATGCCCCATTTCACCCCACCCTTGGGGCGTTGCAAAGCGTGCAGGCCTGTGGTTGGGTTCCCGCAAACTGAAACGGCCTGTCCCGTTGGGACCGGCCATCATTGGGGAAGTGCGACGATGACCGATTTCAACACGATCGACGACCTTGAGGTGAGCGGCAAGACGGTGCTGGTGCGCGCCGACCTGAACGTTCCGATGCAGGACGGCAAAGTGTCCGACACCACCCGCATCGACCGCCTCGCCCCCACCCTGAAGGAGCTGTCCTCCAAGGGTGCCAAGGTCGTGGTCCTGTCGCATTTCGGTCGCCCGAAGAACGGTCCGGACGCCAAGAACTCCCTGCGCAACGTGCTGGACGCCCTCAGCGCCGCCGTCGGCCAGAAGGTGGCCTTCGCCGAGGATTGCGTCGGCGAGAAGGCCAAGGACGCCATCGCCAAGGTGCATGACGGCGCCATCGTGCTGCTGGAGAACACCCGCTTCCACGCCGAAGAGGAAAAGAACGACCCGGCTTTTGCCAAGGAAATGGCCGCGCTGGGCGACATCTACGTCAACGACGCCTTCTCCGCCGCGCACCGTGCCCATGCCTCGACCGAGGGTGTCGCCCGCCTGCTGCCGAACGCCGCCGGCCGCCTGATGGAAGCCGAGCTGAAGGCCCTGACGCTGGCGCTGGAGAAGCCGGAGCGCCCGGTCGCCGCCGTCGTCGGCGGTGCGAAGATCTCCACCAAGCTGGAACTGCTCGGCAACATGGTCCGCAAGGTCGACCTGCTGGTGCTGGGCGGCGGCATGGCCAACACCTTCCTGTTCGCCCAGGGCACCGATGTCGGCGCCTCGCTGTGCGAGAAGGACATGGCCGACCAGGCCCGCGCCATCATGGCGACCGCCAAGGACTCCAACTGCGAGATCCTGCTGCCGAAGGACTTCGTCGTCGCCAAGGAGTTCAAGGCCGGTGCCGCCAACCGCGTCGTCGCCTTCGACGCCATCGGCGCGGACGAGATGGCTCTCGACGTCGGCCCGGCCACCGTCGAGTTCCTCGGCGTGAAGCTGCAGGGCGCCAAGACCGTCGTCTGGAATGGCCCGCTCGGCGCCTTCGAAATCCAGCCCTTCGACGCCGGCACCAACGCGGTGGCCGGTCTGGTCGCCGCCCGCACCGAAGCCGGCGGCCTGCTGTCGGTGGCCGGCGGCGGCGACACCGTCGCGGCGATGGCCCATGCCGGGGTCGAGGACAAGTTCACCTACGTCTCCGCCGCCGGCGGCGCCTTCCTGGAATGGCTGGAAGGCAAGGAACTGCCGGGCGTGGCGGCGCTGAAGAAGTAAGGAACATCCGGTTCAACGGGTTTGGGAAGGGGGATGCCACGGCATTCCCCTTTTTCATTGGGTCCGGCCGGTCCCGGAGGGCAGAAGCCTCTTTGGCGAATCTCCTTGATCCTTCAAAGCATTGCAAGACTTTTTTCCTATTTTCCCCCACAAACCCCAGAGATGAGATATTTGGAAGACGCCAAACCTAACAGGAGGCGTTATCCATGAAGACCGCTTTTGCCGCTTTCCTCGCTGCGCTGACCCTCGCCGCCGCCGCCGGTGCCGCCGAGCCGATCGGCGGCTCCTTCCTCTCGACGGTCGACACCGTGGCGACCAAGACACTGATCACCGGTTCCACCAACGCGAACGGTCTCTATCTGCGAACCATCGCAACCGGCTGCGCAATGAACCTGACGGTCAGCGTGGTTCCCCCCGGCACGGGAACCCCCGCCCGGCCAATCATCGCCTGTTCGCCCAGTTCCAGCACCATCACGGGTTCGGCAATGCTGCCCGATCCGCTGTATGTGCCGGCGGGTTGGTCAGTCACGCTCAACACCTCAGCCGGCTATCTCTACAGTCTCTACATGACCTACGACCTCGTCGGCCAGTGATCCAGCGGTGAGGTGATCTGACGGACAAGCGTTGGGATGGGAAAGGCGCACCCGCGCCTCTCCCATCCCGAGAGCCGGTCAGGCGGCGACGCCCCTTTCAGGACCGATTATGGGCGGAACCATAAATTATAGTCCGGAATATAATTGCCTATAATCCGCCGCCACCCCCGCACCCGAACCGTTTCCCCTTGCATCCACCCACACGAATGGTCATAAAAGCGGCGGGAGACTGGCGTCGGACGAGTCCCTCGCCAACCCGGTCAGGTCCGGAAGGAAGCAGCCGCAACGAGTTACGGCTCGGGTCGTTCGTCCAGTCTCCCACCCTCAGCAAAAATTGCCAGCACGAAACAGACGGCGACAGCGCGGTGCCGGGACGCTATCCTGCGGCCCGAAATTCCCCTCCCGTCGTTTCGACAGGCCAGCCGCGTGACCGATACAACCGCCGAAATCACCGCCGCTTCCGCTCCCGCCACCGGGCAGGCTTACCGGGTGCTGGCGCGCAAATACCGGCCGAAGACCTTCGACGAGCTGATCGGCCAGGACGCGCTGGTCCGCACCCTGACCAATGCCATCCAGTCCGGCCGCATCGCCCAGGCCTTCATGCTGACCGGCGTGCGCGGCGTCGGCAAGACCACCACCGCCCGCATCATCGCCCGCGCACTGAACTGCACCGGGCCGGACGGCACCGGCGGGCCAACGGTCAGCCCCTGCGGCGTCTGCGACAATTGCCGCGCCATCGCCGAGGACCGCCACGTCGACGTGATGGAGATGGACGCCGCCAGCCACACCGGCGTCGACGACATCCGCGAGATCATCGACGGCGTGCGCTACTCGCCTGTCTCGGCCCGCTACAAGCTCTACATCATCGACGAGGTCCACATGCTGTCCAAGAGCGCGTTCAACGCGCTCCTGAAGACGCTGGAGGAACCGCCGAGCCATGTGAAGTTCGTCTTCGCCACCACCGAGATCCGCAAGGTGCCGGTGACGGTGCTGTCGCGCTGCCAGCGTTTCGACCTGCGCCGCGTCGACGCCCAGGTGCTGAAGGAGCATTTCACCCGCGTCACCGCCATGGAAGGCGCCAATATCGAAGGCGACGCCGCCTCGCTGATCGCGCGCGCCGCCGACGGGTCGGTGCGCGACGGGCTGTCGCTGCTCGATCAGGCCATCGCGCTGGCCGCCGGCACCGTCACCGCGCAGCAGGTGCGCGACATGCTGGGTCTGGCCGACCGCACCCGCGTCATCGACCTGTTCGAGGCCGCCGTCTCCGCCAAGCCGGCAGAGGCGATGGACATCCTGTCCGACCTGCACCGGGTCGGCGCCGATCCGGTGGTGATCCTCCAGGATCTGCTCGACCTCGTCCACAATCTGACCCGCCTGAAGGTGGTGCCCGACAGCGCCAACGATCCCTCCCTGCCGGAGGCCGAGCGCACACGGGGAGCCAGCCTGTCCTCCAAGCTCGGCATGCCGGCGCTGACCCGCGCCTGGCAGCTTCTGCTGAAGGGGCTGAACGAGGTGCAGGCCGCCCCGGTGCCGCAACAGGCGCTGGAGATGGTGATCGTCCGTCTGTCCTACGCCGCCGATCTGCCGACTCCGGGCGAACTGATCCGCCAGTTCCAGGCCCAGCAGGCCAACGGCGGAGGGGGCGCGCCGATGGGCCGCGGCCCCGGCGGAGGAGGCGGACCGGTCGCGGTCGCCAGCCAGTCCACTCACGCCGTTGCCCGTTCGATGGGCTCCGCCCAGCCGCAGAGCGCCCCGGTGGCGCAGGCGGCACCCGCCCCCATGGCCGCCCCGGCCGCCATCCCGGATGGCGAGGAACTGTCGCCGATGCCGCACGACTTCCGTGCGCTGGTGCAGCTGTTCTCCGACCGGCGCGAAGGCGCGCTCTACGGCTATCTGATGGAAACGGTTCAGCTGGTCCGCATGGAGCCGGGCACGCTGGAGCTGAAACTCCGCCCTGCCGCCCCGCCGACCCTGCCGGCCAAGGTCGGGCAACTCCTGACCGAATGGACCGGCCAGCGCTGGATCGTCGCGCTCTCCGAAGGTCCGGCCCAGCCGACGCTGGCCGAACAGGACAAGGCCGAAAAGCACCGTGCCTGGGCGGAGGCGGAAGCCAACCCGGTGGTGCGCGCCGTGCTCGACACCTTCAGCGGAGCGAAGATCATCGACATCCGCGATCTTGCCGAAGTTGCCGCGGCGGAGAGTGCAGCGGTTGCGGATGACGGCGAGACACCCGATTTCATGGTTCAGCAGCAGGACGACGGGGTCTACTACCCCCTCGACGACGAAGGAGAGTACTGACCGATGAAGAATATCGGCAACATGATGAAGCAGGCCCAGCAGATGCAGGCCAAGATGCAGGAAATGCAGGCGAGCCTGGAGCAGGTCGAAGTGACCGGCCAGAGCGCCGCCGGCATGGTCGTCGTGACCGTCAACGGCAAGAGCGAGATGAAGAAGGTCAAGCTCGACAAGTCCGTCGTCGATCCCGAGGACGTCGAGGTTCTGGAGGACCTGATCGTCGCCGCCTTCAACGACGCCAAGAAGAAGGTCGAGCAGCACGTCGCCGAGGAAACCTCGAAGATGATGGGCGGCCTGAAGCTGCCGCCGGGCATCAAGCTGCCGTTCTGATCCTGACAGTCTTTTGTGCCTGACAGTCTTTTGTGAAAGTCCCCTCTCCCCGGAGGGGAGAGGCGGATTTGCACATCGATGATCGGACCTGAAATCGAACGCCTGATCCAGCTGCTGTCCAAGCTGCCGGGACTAGGCCCCCGGTCGGCGCGGCGGGCGGCGCTGCATCTGATGAAGCGGCGGGACAGCCTGCTGATCCCGCTGTCGGAAGCGATGGCGGCGGCCGGCGAATCGATCCGCGCCTGCTCCGTCTGCGGCAACCTCGACAGCCGCGACCCTTGCACCGTCTGCTCCGATCCCACCCGCGACCGCTCGGTCATCTGCGTGGTGGAGGATGCCGGCGACCTGTGGGCGCTGGAACGCACCCGCGCCTTCCGCGGCACCTATCATGTGCTGGGCGGCCTGCTGTCGGCACTCCAGGGCGTCGGCCCCGACGACCTCAACATCGCCGGCCTCGCCGAGCGTGCCAAGGATCCGGCGGTGCGCGAGATCATCCTGGCGCTGAACGCCACCGTCGACGGCCAGACCACCGCCCATGTGGTGACCGACCGCCTGACCGAGTCCGACGTGTCGATCTCCCGTCTCGCCCACGGCGTCCCAGTCGGCGGCGAGCTGGACTATCTCGACGACGGCACCCTGACCGCCGCGCTGAAGGCACGGCGGCCGCTATAGTCTTTTACCGCTCGAACAGCCCGACCAGTTCCACATGGGCCGACCACAGGAACTGGTCGACCGGCCAGATCTTCACCAGACGATAGCCGCCATCCACCAGCACCCGCGTGTCGCGGGCGAAGCTGGCGGGATTGCAGGACACGCCCACCACCCGCGGCACTTTGCTGCCGGCGAGCGCCGCCGCCTGGGCCGCGGCACCGGCGCGCGGCGGGTCGAACACCACGGCATCATAACGATTGAGATCCTTGGCGCTCAGCGGGTTCTCGAACAGGTCGCGCCGCTCCGCCGTCAGCCGCAGCCCCTGCACCGAACGGCCGAGTGCCGCCACCGCCGCCTCGTCGCCCTCCACCGCATGGACCGCGGCCTGTTGCGCAAGCGGAATGGAAAAGGTGCCGATGCCGGCGAACAGGTCGGCGATGCGGCCTGCCTGCCCCACCCCCTCACGCACCGCCGCCACCAGGGCGGCTTCGCCCTCCGCACTCGCCTGGAGGAAGGCACCGGGCGGCGGCTGGATCGGAACGCCTGCGAAACGGATGAAGGCCGGCCGGCGGTTCGCCACCGGCTCCGCTGCCGCGCGATCGGTCGGCTGCCAGGCGATGCGGGCGATGCGCTCCAACTCGAATCCGACCAGCACCTCGCGCGCCGCGCGGTCCAGGCTGCGCGGCCCGACCAGCAGCAGGTCGACCCCGCCCTCCAGATCGGTCAGCACCACGTCGGCATCGCCGCCGTCCGGCAGCAGGTCGGCCAGCAGGGTCCGCAAAGGCTCCACCAGCGCGAACAGGCGGGGCGACAGGACCGGGCATTCCTCCAGATCGACCAACCGGTGGCTCTGCCGCTCGTTGAAGCCGAGCCAGACCCGCTTGCCGCGCTTCAGCGCTGCGAAGCGGGCGCGGCGGCGCGCACCGCCGGGAGTCCGTGCCAGCGGCTCCATCGGCACATCGCCGAGCCCGACCCGCTCCAGCGCCCCGCGCACCATCCCGACGGTCCAGGCGGCGTAGGTCGGATCGTCCATCTGCTGGAGCGTACAGCCGCCGCAGCGGCCGAAATGGCGGCAGGGCGGAGTCTGGCGGCCGGGGCCGGGCTCGAGCACCTCAAGCGGTTCGGCCCGTACACCCTCCCCCTTCCCATCGCCGTCGGCGGCACGGACACGCACACGGTCACCGGTCACCGTGTAGGGCACGAACAGGCGCAGCCCCTCGGCAAAGGCGATCCCGTCACCGCGCGCACCGACGTCGGCGATGGACACCTCCATCTCCTGCACGTCACGGGGCGGCGGGGCGGTCTTGCGGGTCGGCTGGCGCCCCTTGGCGAAGGGGCGCTTGGCGGGACGCGTCATGTCGGGGGTCCGTTGGATGCGGGTCTGGAGCGCCCTCCCTTTACGCCTCCAGCAGCTTGGCGCGCAACGGTTCCGGGATCGGCGTCGGGCGATGGGCAGCCTTGTCGACGATCACCGCCACCGCTTCCTGGGTCGCGATGCAGCGGTCGCCCAGAAAGATGGCGCAGCCCAGCGTGATCGAGCTGGTGCCCAGCCGCAGCGCCCGCGCACCGATGCGCACAATGTTGGGATAGAGCAGCTCCGCCTTGTATTCGATCAGGCTGCGCGCCAGCACGACGGTCCAGGGCACCTCGGGGGTAAAGCCGCCGACCTGATGAATCAGGGCGACGCGCGCCTGTTCGAAATAGACGCCGAGAGCGTTGTTGTTGACGTGCCCGACGGCATCCAGGTCGTTGAAGCGCACGCGCTCCTCCCACCAGAAGCGGTAGAGGTCGGGGCTGGTCAGGTCGGGTTTGCTCAGGTCTGGCGTGCCGGTCATGCCGTCTTCCTTGCCGTATAGGTCAATGCATCTCCGGACTGTGGCGTATGGTCCGGAGCGGCGCAAGCCCGGCTTCTCGCCCCGCGTCCCCGGTCTGCATCCATATTTCCGGGGTGGCCCGCGAATTCCCGCGCCAATCGCCGATTGACCGTGTTATTGGAGTCGGACCAACCCTCCGCAACGGACCGGACGATGAGCAAGGACACCACCAACCAGACGGCCGAGGCGCTGTTCGAAAAGGCGCTGTCGATCGCCGAAAAGCACCTGGATGAGGCGATCAAGGAAGGTGGCCCGCTCGGCCCCTACATCGCCGTCGCCATGATCGAGGCTGCCGTGAACGCCGCCGTGGACGAGACCAGCCACGAAGACGTCATCGACATGCTGCGCGATCTCGCCGCCCAGATCGAGGCGGACGCCGACGAGGCGGAAGAGGACTGACGCCTAGGCCGTCGTCAACGCCACTGCGGACCCTGCCTGCCGGCGCGCCTCGCGCCGGCGCAGGATCTCGTAGGCGACGGCGCCCAGGATGGTCAGGGCGATCAGCACCAGCGACAGCGCGTTGACCGCCGGCGTCAGGCCGGTGCGCACCTTGGTCGCGATGTAGACGGTCAGTGTGGTGTCCAGCCCGCGCACGAACAGCGTGGTGTTGTAGTTCTCGAAGCTCTGCAGGAAGGCCAGCAGGGCCGCCGACAGGATCGCCGGCGTCAGGTACGGCAGCGTGATGCGCCGGAACACCTGCCCATGGGTGGCGCCGAGGTCGAGTGCGGCCTCCTCCAGCGCCGGGTCGAACCGCTCCAGCCTTGCCGAGAACAGTAGCATGGCATAGGCGGCGATGAAGCTGGATTGCGCCACCACGGTCAGGAACAGCCCGCCGCTGACCCCGAACCACTCCCGCCAGAACACCAGCGTCGAGATGCCGACGATCACCCCCGGCGTCAGCAGCGGCGACACCATCAGCGCGTAGAGGAAGGTCTTGGCCCGGCTGTGCAGCCGGTCGAGCAGCAGGGCCGCCGCCAGCCCCAGCGGCACGGCCAGCGCGATCACCCCCGCCCCGACGATCAGGCTGGTGCCCAGCGCCGCCCACATGCGCTGATCCTCCCACAGCGCCTGGAACCAGCCGAGCGTGAAGCCCATCCAGGGTGTCACGGTGGGAAAGCGGCTGCTGTTGAAGGTCGCCGCCGCCATGATGCCCAGCGGCAGGAACAGATAGCCGAAGAACAGGACCAGA
Organism: Azospirillum sp. TSH64; assembly: GCF_003116035.1. Lineage (GTDB taxonomy): Bacteria > Pseudomonadota > Alphaproteobacteria > Azospirillales > Azospirillaceae > Azospirillum. Next base: position 4,850,404 of record NZ_LGQW01000015.1, on the reverse strand, counting down.
TAGGCGCCGGTCAGCAAGCGGCGGAGGCGGGCAGCGGTCATGGCTTCGGGCTCACTTCGCGGTGGCTCATTTCGCAATATCCGCCAGCCCGACGCGGAACAGCCGCATCGCGCCGAGGATGAAGCCGATGCACAGCACCAGCAGGATGAAGGCGTAGGCCGCCCCCTGGTTCCAGTTCCCGCCTTCAAAGAACCAGTTGTAGATGATCTCGGTGAACCAGCGGCTGTTCGGCCCGCCCAGCAGGGCCGGCACCGCATAGCTGCCGGCAGCCAGCATGAAGGTCATGATGCAGCCGACGGCGATGCCCGGCTTGGCGTGCGGCAGCACAATTCGGCGGTGGATGCGCAGCCAGCCGGCGCCGAGATCCCGCGCCGCCTCGATCTGGTTGCGGTCCAGCGATTCGATGGCGTTGTACAGCGGGAAGACCATGAACAGGATGTAGACATAGACCATGCCGACGATCACCCCGGCGTCGCCGCCCAGGAATCGCTGCGGCTCGTCGATGATGCCCAGCCCCAGCAGGATCGCGTTCAGCGGCCCGTTGAAGGCCAGGATGATGTACCAGGAGAAGGTGCGCAGCAGCTCGTTGATCCAGAAGGGCACGACCAGCATCAGGATCAGCAGCGGCAGCCGCCGCTTCGGCGCCACCTGCGCCAGATAGTAGGCGACCGGATAGCAGACGGCCAGCGTGGTCGCGGTGACCAGCGCGCTGGCCCAGATCGTCTTCAGGAAGATCGACAGATGGATCTGGTTGGTCCACAGGGTCAGGTAGTTCCTGACCGTGAACACATCCTCCGGCCCGCCGATCTTGGAGGGCGGCAGCGACGGCCGGAAGGAGAAGCCGATCATCATCAGTTGCGGCAGCAGCACCAGCAGAGCCAGCCAGACCGCCACGGCCAGCAGGATCACCCCGGTCAGAACCGGGCCGTACCGGCGAAGAACCTCCGTCATTCGGGCGCTGCTCCAGCCTGTGGGACCGGTTTGACGCCTAACATGGGGATTCCCGCCGGCGCAAGCGCCGCTATATGACGATGACGTTCAGATGAGGGTCAGATGACGGTCTGCCCGATCAGCCCAGATTGTGCTTGGCCACCACGGCGGCGAAGTCGTCGCCGAAATGCTCGCCGACCCGGATGACGGAGACGCCGTAGGGGATTTCCTTCAGCGACGGGTGGTCGAGGTTCAGCGAGGTCAGCAGCGCCATCGGCACATGCTGGGTCACGCTCATCGCCCGCAGGCCGCGGATCAGGTCCAGGCCGGACAGGCCGTCCATCACCATCGAGGCGATGACCATGTCCGGCGGCACGCGCACGGCAAGGCTGATCGATTCGATGGGATCGGTCACCGTCATGGTGCGGAAGCCGCAGGCGGCCAGCTCCGTCCCCAGCTTCTTCGCGACGACCTTGGACGGGGTGACCAGCATGATCTCGACGTTGCGCACGTCGACGTCGGTGACCTGGAACTCATAGCGCACCGGCAGGGCGCGGATGATCCGGTTGGTCTCGGCCAGCAGCGGCTGTTCGGCGCGGTCGACCAGTTCGGAAATGCGGTCGATGAAGATCTGGGCGTCGACCAGCTGCTTCTCGTCCAGCCGCTTCAGGCCGCTGAGGTAATCCTCCAGCCGGTGGGCGACGAGGCTGACGGTGGGATAGCCGAAGCTGGTGCCCATGCCCTTGAAATTGTGGGCCTCCAGCCGCAGGACGCCGATGGTTTCCACATCGCTGCGCTGGCCCTTCACGCGGTCCGCCAGCGTCGCGTTCATCAGCTCCAGCCGATCGCGCGCGTCGTCCACGAACTCCATGCGCAAGCGGTCTTCGAGGTCGTCGGTCGACATGTGCGAGGCCATGGAGCGGATTCCGGCTGGGGAGGGAAAGGGGTAACCCGAAGGTACACCAAATCCTTGCGCCGAAACAGACGCGGCGCGCCCCTATTCGAAAGGGCGCGCCGCGCGCAACAAAACCACTGGTTTTAAAGGGTGATCAGAGCCGGGCGAGCAGCTTCTGGAACCAGGCCAGACGCTCTTCCGTCTGGGCGATGTCCCGATCCAGCCACGAGGCGAAATGGCCGTCGCTGCCGACATCCGCCCGTTTCAGGTCGCCCAGCCGCGCCAGCTCGGTCTCGCTAAGCACCACGAGATTGTCGATCTGGTCGCGCTGCGACTCGACGTCCAGCAGATGCAGGAAGCGCAGCTTCAGCGCGATGACCAGCTTGTTCAGCCCGTCGGCCGACGGCGCGCGGACATTGGCGCGCATCAGCGTGTCGAACTCCGCCCGGCCGGCTTCGGTCGGACCCAGCAGGGCATTGTCTTCCATGCCGCTGCCGTCCAGCGCCTCGATCAGCCCTTCGTACCGCAGCATCTCCAGCGAGGTGCCCATCAGGTCCAGCGACGGACCCATCATGCGGTCTAGGAAATGACGGACGGAGCCTGCCAGATCGGCGTAGCGCAGCGGCCCACCCTGGATCAGCGTGCCCAGGACGACGAGGCGCACGGCCTCCTTCGGCATCAGCGAGTTGTCACGGTACATGGCGAACCCCCTAGGCGAGCCGCTGGATGCGAAGCCCCGGAAAAACGGAAAGGACGGCGCGGCGACGGCCGGTCTGCAGCAATGAAGCTGCGAACCGGTCGCAACACTACCCCACAAAGTAGGGATGCGCACGCCGTCTGTCCAGGGGGCAAAACGTCCTTATCGCCAAAAGGGTCTTTCCGGACCTGTTTCCAGGAGCCCCGCTCAGGCGGCGAGGCGCAGGTCGAGCCGGCTCCACACATCCAGCAGCGCGTCGACCAGCATGCCCATCTGCGCATCGGTGTGCAGGGGGGTCGGGGTGAAGCGCAGCCGCTCCGTCCCGCGCGGAACGGTGGGGTAGTTGATCGGCTGGACGTAGATGTTGTGCCGGTCGAGCAGTTCGTCCGAGGCGCGCTTGCAGCGGTGGGCGTCGCCGACCATCAGCGGCACGATGTGGCTCATCGACGGCATCACCGGCAGGCCGGCGTCGGCGAACATCCGCTTCAGCGTGGCGGCGCGTTCCTGGTGCTGCGTCCGTTCGGTCTGGCTGTGCTTCAGGTGACGGATGGAGGCCAGCGCCCCCGCCGCCATCACCGGCGACAGCGAGGTGGAGAAGATGAAGCCGGCGGCGAAGCTGCGGACGCAGTCGATCAGCGCGGTGGAGCCGGTGATGTAGCCGCCCTGGACGCCGAAGGCCTTGCCCAGCGTGCCTTCGACGATGGTCAGCCGGTCCATGGCTCCGTCGCGCTCGGCCACGCCGGCGCCGCGGGCGCCGTACATGCCGACAGCGTGCACCTCGTCCAGATAGGTCATGGCACCGTGCTTGTCGGCCACGTCGCACAGGTCATGGATGGGGGCGATATCGCCGTCCATCGAATAGACGCTTTCGAACGCCACCACCTTGGGGCGGCCGGGGGCGATGCCCGACAGCAGCTCGTCCAGATGCTTGGGGTCGTTGTGGCGGAAGATGTGCTTTTCGGCGCCCGAGTTGCGGATGCCGGTGATCATCGAGTTGTGGTTCAGCGCGTCCGACAGGATCACGCAGTTGGGCAGGATCTTGCCCAGCGTGGTCAGCGTCGCGTCGTTCGACACATAGCCCGAGGTGAAGAGCAGCGCCGCTTCCTTGTGGTGCAGGTCGGCCAGTTCGCGTTCCAGCAGCACATGGTAGACGTTGTTGCCGGAGATGTTGCGCGTGCCGCCGGCACCGGCGCCGACCTGGTCCAGCGCGTCGTGCATCGCCTTCAGCACGTTCGGATGCTGGCCCATGCCGAGATAGTCGTTGGAGCACCAGACCGTGACCGGACGTTCGCGCCCGTGGGAATCGCGGAAGGTCGCCGTCGGGAAATTGCCCGCGTGGCGCTCCAGATTGGCGAACACGCGGTAGCGGCCGTCCTGCTTCAGGGTCGCAATCTGGTTGCGGAAGAAAGTTTCGTAATCCATCGCGCGTTTCCGTTCGCGTTCATTCACACGGTCGGCTGCACCGGATTCCAGACCTAGGGGCTAGGCCATTCGTCCGGCGCGTCGAAGAGGATCGCATGATCCTTCCCGGCATGCCACCCGGCATTGATCGAAATCAAGCCGCCGCCGCATGAGACCTTCGCACAAGTGGCAGGCTCCCCTGTCCTGCGGATGCCGCATGTCGGCGTCCCGCGGACAGGCCATCGGCACGGCGATGACTTGATTTTATCGGCGGCAATATGGGCCGAATGTGCCGGATGACCATAGCGGGGGTCCGGGAATACGTGCGCATATCTGCCCCGATCCATCGACCTGTTCCGACGACCTGTTCCGGCGACCGGTCGAAGTTGCAGCGGACGGAATCGTCCGTTGCAGGGTTGCCGCCGATTTTTATAAATCTATTGAAGTTGAAAAAATATCGTTGCCATCATCTCCTGCGCGCACTCGTTTGACGGGGAGAGGAAGATGGGCAAGCGGATCGTCCTGTGTTTCGACGGCACCTGGAACAAGCCGGGCAGCGGCAGCCAGCCCGACAAGGACAACGAGGCATCGACCAACGTCTGGAAATTCTCCAAGTCGGTCCTCGGCACCGCCCCGGACGGCACCGCACAGGTTTCCTATTACGATTCCGGCGTCGGCACCGATGAAAAGGGAGGCTTTCTCCACGACTGGTTCGACAAAATCTTCGGCGGCGCCTTCGGCCTTGGGATCGACAAGAAGATCAAGGACGGCTACCGCTTCCTCGCCTCGAACTACAGGGATGGCGACCATGTCTTCATCCTGGGCTTCTCGCGCGGCGCCTACACCGCCCGCAGCCTCGTCGGGCTGATCCGCAATGCCGGGCTGCTGCCGGCCGACAGGCTGGGCGAGACGGACGACGCCTACGCGCTCTACCGCAAGCGGGACGATGGTCCGGACGTGGGGGAGGCAAAGCGGTTCCGCGACACCAACGGTTCGACGCTGATCCCGATCCATTTCCTCGGCGTCTGGGACACGGTGGGCGCGCTCGGCGTGCCGCTCGGCATCTGCAAGCAGTTGGATCAGGACCTGTACGGCTTCCACGACACAGAACTCAGCAGCCTTGTCCGCAATGCCTTCCAGGCGCTGGCGATCGACGAGCATCGCAAGACCTTCGCCGCCAACCTCTGGGATCCGAAGGCGAAGCCGGCGCAGCGGATGGAGCAGCGCTGGTTCGCCGGCTGCCATTCCAACGTCGGCGGCGGCTATGACGACGACAGGCTGTCGGACATCACGCTGAAATGGATGATGGAGCACGCCGAGGTCTGCGGCCTCGCCATCGACCCCATCTGGGTGCCGGAGGTGTCGCCCGACAACGCCTTGGGCGTCATCGTCGATTCCTATGCCCGTTTCCTGGACGGGGTCGGCGAACTGGTGCAGCCGCGCCATTACCGCCCGGTCTGCGTCCTGCCCTTCAGCCAGGAGAACCTGCACGAGTCGGTGCCGCACCGTGCCGCCAGCGATGCGGGCTACGCACCGCCCAACATCGGCTACCGCAAGGCGCTGGCGCAGTTCGGCACGGTGCGGGAAGAGGAACCGGCCCCGGCCGGCTGACCGGGGGCGCAACGAAAAACGGGGCGGGGCCGTCCTCCGGCACCCGCCCCGCTTCACGATGACCTGAACCGGTCCTTACTTGGTGCCGAACATGCGGTCGCCGGCATCGCCCAGGCCGGGAACGATGTAGGCGTTCTCGTCCAGATGGCTGTCCAGCGCCGCGGTGAAGACCTTCACGTCCGGGTGTGCCTCGTGGAAGCGGCGCACGCCCTCGGGTGCTGCGACCAGCGCCATGAAGCGGATGTTGTGGTCGTCCACGCCGTGGCGGTTCAGCACGTCGCAGGCATGAGCCGCGGAGTTGCCGGTCGCCAGCATCGGGTCGACGACGATGAACAGCCGTCCGTCGGCCGGCGGCAGCTTCACCAGATATTCGTGCGGCTGCTTGGTGTCATGGTCGCGGTAGAGGCCGATATGCCCCTCGCGCGCCGACGGCACCAGCTCCAGCAGGCCGGCCGACATGCCGAGCCCGGCCCGCAGCACCGGCACCACCGCCAGCTTCTTGCCCAGGATCACCGGGGCGTCCATCGGTTGCAGCGGCGTCTCGATCCGCTCGGTGGTCAGCGGAATGTCGCGCGTCAGCTCATAACCCATCAGCAGCGAGATCTCGCGCAGAAGGGTGCGGAACCCGCCGGTCGACCGCTCCTTGTTCCGCATATGGGTCAGCTTGTGCTGGATCAGCGGATGGTCGAGGACGAACAGGTTGGGAAATTCGGGCAGGGTGCGCATGGAATCCGGATCGCGGCTGACGGTGAGGTTGCCCCGATCCTAGCGCGCCTGGGGGGCCGGGGCCAAGGGGGCTGACCGGCAGCTGCGGTTTGTCCCTAGCCCCGCACCGCCTTCGCCGCCGCCACCTTCGGTTCCGGACGGTCGATGCCGTAGCGGATCACGCGGTTGCGGCCGGAATTCTTGGCCTGGTAGAGCGCGCGGTCGGCGCAGACCACCAGATCGTCGACGGTCAGGTCGGCCACCGCCTCCACCAGCCCGAAGGAGGCGGTGACCGGGATCACCCGGCCGTCGGGCAGCACCACCGGCGAGCGCATCAGGTCGACGCGCAGCCGCTCGATCACCGCATAGCCCTCGTCCAGCCCGGTTTCCTTCAGGCAGACCAGGAACTCCTCGCCGCCCATGCGGAAGGCCTCGTCGAAGCTGCGGACGCCGCGGCTGATGACGGCGGCGGTGGCGGCCAGCACCCGGTCGCCGATGTCGTGGCCGTAGCTGTCGTTGATGCCCTTGAACTTGTCGATGTCGGCCAGCGCGACGCAGAAGGGCTGGCCGGTGCGGCGGTAGCGGTTGTGCTCGCGCTCCAGCGCCTCGCCCATGCCGCGGCGGGTGCGCAGGCCGGTCAGCGGATCCAGGCCGGAGGCGGCGGCGGCGAAGGCGCGCTCCATCCGCCGCAGATGCAGCATGAACTCCTCGAAGCGGCCGATCACCCCCTCATACTCGGATTCGGTCGGCAGTTCGCCGCTCGACGCCTTCAGCAGGATCAGCCGGGCCTGACGGTGCATCTGCTCGTGCAGGTTCGCCAGCTTCTGCACCGCCGGCTGCTGCAGCAGGTCGTCGCGGCTGGCGGCCTGGCACCAGGCCTGGAAGGAAGCCGGGGCAGACGACCGTTCCCCGCCGCGGCCGTCGCGGTAGAAAACGGCGCGCTGCCACTGGCCGATCCAGCGCAGATGCTCATCGAGCACGGCGCCAAGCGCCTCGGTTGTGGACAGGGTGGTGGAATCGCTCATGGGCGCATCCTAGCCGACGGCGAAGGGTCCCGCCATGCGATCAAGATAAGCCGAAGCATTCGTCTAAAACAGGGCACTATTCCGGCGGACCATCCTCAAAGTGCCGCGACTGCCGAAAGGAAGGAGCGGACAAGCGCCGGATCCTTGTGGCCGGGGCGGTCCTCGACGCCCGACGAGACATCGACCTCGGTGGCGCCGGTGACCCGCACCGCCTCCGCGACATTGTCCACCGTCAGCCCGCCCGACAGCATCCAGGGCCGCGGCCAGCGGCGCCCGGCCAGGATCGTCCAGTCGAAGGCGATGCCGTTGCCGCCGGGCAGCGCCAACACCTTGGCCGGCGGCTTGGCGTCGAACAGCAGCCGGTCGGCGACCGCCGCCGCCTCCAGCGCCAGGGTCAAATCTTCCGGCCCGCCGATCTTGATCGCCTTCATCACCGGCAGGGCGTAGCGGGCCTTGATCTCGGCGATGCGGCGCGGCGTCTCGGCGCCGTGCAGCTGGATCAGGTCGAGCGGGACCTGCCCGGTGACATGCTCTAGGAACTCGTCGTCGGGATCGACGAACAGCCCGACGGAACGCACGCCGGTCGGCAGCAGCCGCGCCAGCTCCGCCGCCATCGCCGGGGCGATGGCGCGCGGGCTGCGCGGATAGAAGACGAAGCCGACATAGCGCGCCCCGCCGGCGACGGCGGCGCGCAGGCTTTCGGACTCGCTCAGCCCGCAGATCTTGGCGGCGACGGTCATGCGGCCCCCTCAATTTCGGCGACGATGCGGCGGGCGGCGGCGGCCGGGTCGGCATCGGCGGTGATCGGACGGCCGATCACCAGATGGTCGGCGCCGGCCGCCAGCGCCTCGGCCGGGGTCATGATGCGCTTCTGGTCGTTGGTGGCGGCCCAGGCCGGGCGGATGCCGGGCACCATCAGGATGAAGTCGGGACCGCAGGCGGCGCGCACCAGCGCCACCTCGGCCGGCGAGCAGACGACGCCGTCCACCCCCGACGCCTTGGCCAGCTTCGCCAGCCGCACCACCTGGTCGGCCACCGGCACCGACTGGCCGACCGCGCCCAGATCGTCCTCGTCCAGGCTGGTCAGCACGGTGACGGCCAGGATCTTCGGCCGGTCCGCCCCGGCGGTCGCCGCCGTCTCAGCCGCCGCGCGCATCATCGCCGGGCCGCCAGCGCTGTGGATGGTCATGAAGGCCGGCTTCAGCGGCAGCGCCGCGCGCACGCCGCCGGCCACCGTGTTGGGGATGTCGTGCAGCTTCAGGTCGAGGAACAGCGGCGGGCCGTCCTCGCCCACCACGGCACGGACGCCAGCCGGCCCCTGGGCGATGAAGAACTCCAGCCCCAGCTTGATGCCGCCGACGGCCCCGGCCACCTGCCCGGCGATGCGGCGGGCGGACTCGATCTCGGTGGTGTCGACGGAGCAATAGATGCGCGAGGCTGGCGCGGTCATGGGAAAGCGGTCTCCAGAACCCGGATGAGGATGGTGCGGCACCCTATCAAGGGATGGCCCGGCGCGCCAGTTTCAAGCCCTCCGCTCCCCCACCCACTGCTCGGCCGTCCACCTCTCCAGCGCCGCGAACAGGCCGGCGGCGGTGGCGCAGGCGACGGCCAGCGCCGCGGGGTCGGCAAGCTCCTCCTCCAGCCGGACCATCAGCGCCTTCCAGGCCCCCGCCATGTCCAGCCCGTCCGAGGCCAGGAAGCGCGCGCCGCGCCGGGCGTCATGGCCCAGCGCCCGGGTGATCCCCGGCAGCATCGCCCGTCCGCCATGGGCCGAGCCGTCCAGCACGTAGCGCGCCGCCAGCCGGGCCGGCGCGCTGTCCAGCGGCGGCAGCCCCGCGATCTCCGGCAGCGCGTCCGGGTCGGCGCCCAGCGCCCGCAGATCCTCGCGCAGCAGCGCCAGCCGTGCCGCGCCGTCTCCCCCGTCCTCCCCCAGCCCCCGCTCCACCGGCGCGTTGAAGCCGTGGAGAACGGCCAGCGCGCGGACATATTGCGGCTGCGTGATGTCCGGCCGGACCAGAGGCTGCAGCACCTCGGCCTTGTCCAGACGGTCGTGGCTCTCCCGCGTCGCGGCGCGCAGCGCCTGCCTTGCCGGTCCCATGATCCCGTTCTCCCCGCTTCCGGCTCAGGTCGGTGCCAGCACGCCGGGCAGCGGCGCCGGGCCCCCGGTCGATGACCCGACCGCCGCTTGGCTGGCTTCCTGCTGCCGTGCCCACAGGGCGGCATAGGCGCCGCGGGCGGCCAGCAGGTCGGTGTGGTGGCCGCGTTCGATCACCCGGCCGGCCTCCAGCACCAGGATCTCGTCGGCGTCGATCACGGTGGACAGCCGGTGGGCGATCACCAGCGTGGTGCGGCCGCGGCTGACCTCGCGCAGGTTGGCCTGGATTTCCCGCTCGGTGTGGGTGTCGAGCGCGCTGGTCGCCTCGTCGAACAGCAGGATCGCCGGGTCCTTCAGGATGGTGCGGGCGATGGCGACGCGCTGCTTCTCGCCGCCCGACAGCTTCAGCCCGCGCTCTCCCACCGTGGTCTGGTAGCCGTCGGGCAGCGCCATGATGAAGTCGTGGATGTGGGCCAGCCGGGCCGCCCGCTCCACCTCCGCCGGGCTGGCGCCGGGGCGGCCATAGGCGATGTTGTAAAAGACGGTGTCGTTGAACAGCACGGTGTCCTGCGGGACGATGCCGATGGACGCCCGCAGCGAGGACTGGGTCACCCCGCGGATGTCCTGCCCATCGATCAGCACCCGGCCGCCATTGACGTCGTAGAAGCGGAACAGCAGCCGGCTGATGGTGGACTTGCCGGCCCCCGACGGGCCGACGATGGCGACCGTCCTGCCGGCCGGCACGGTGAAGCTGACATCCTTCAGGATCGGCCGGCGCGGGTCATAGCCGAACTCCACCCCCTCGAAGCGCAGCTCCGCCCCGTCGACCGCCAGCGGCTTCGCATCGGGGCCGTCGGCCACCTCGCGGTCGACCGCCAGCAGCGTCACCATAGATTCGATGTCGATCAGCGACTGCTTGATCTCTCGATAGACGACGCCGAAGAAGTTCAGCGGCTGGTAGAGCTGCAACAGATAGGTGTTCACCAGAACGAAGTCGCCCAGCGACATGCTGCCGTCGACGATGCCCTTGGCGGCCATGCCCATCACCGCCGCCAGCCCCAGCGAGATGATCGCCGACTGCCCGACATTCAGCAGCGACAGGCTCTGCTGGCTGCGCACCGCCGCCTTCTCGTAGCTCTGCAATGCGCCGTCGTAGCGGCGGGCCTCATGCTCCTCGTTGCCGAAATACTTGACCGTCTCGTAGTTCAGCAGGCTGTCGATGGCCTTGGTGTTGGCCTTGCTGTCGGTGTCGTTCATCAGGCGGCGGAACTTGATGCGCCATTCCGACACGAAGAAGGTGTAGAGGATGTAGCCCATCACCGTGACGAAGGTCGCCAGCGCGAACCAGACGCTGAACAGCTTCCACAGGATGGCGCAGACCAGTGCGATCTCCACCAGCGTCGGCACGATGGAGAACAGGGTGTAGCGCAGCAGCGACTCGATGGCGCGGGTTCCGCGCTCCAGCGAGCGGGTCAGGCCGCCGGTCTGGCGTTCCAGATGGAAGCGCAGCGACAGCGCGTGCAGGTGCCGGAACACCGACAGCGCCACCCGGCGGATGGTCCGCTGAGCCACCGTGGCGAAGACGGCGTCGCGCAGTTCGGCGAAGACCAGCGAGGTCACGCGGGCAAGGCCGTATGCGACGATCAGTCCCAGCGGGATGGCGACCACCGCACCCGGGCCCCCTCCCAATCCGGCACTGCCGCCGGCGCTGGCGGGCGTCAGCGCGTCCACCGCATGCTTGTAGAAGATCGGCACATAGACGTTGGCGACCTTGGCGCCGATCAGCAGAAGCATCGCCAGCACCACCCGCACCCGCGTTTCCACGGAATCGCGGGGCCAGATGTAGGGGCCGAGCGAGCGGATCGCGGCCCGCAGGTCGCCGGACGGGCGGGTGAAGGCGCTGGTGTCGGAGGTCGGCGGGAGGCTGCGGCGCATCGGATTTTTCAGTAGCCTTTACGGTGATGTCTGCCGGCCCAGGGAAGACCGGCCCCCGAAGGACCGTCGCCCGAATGCTGTGCAGGCGACGTAACCTAGGGACCGCGGCCGCATCGTCAAAGCCCCGGGTCACGGCTTTGACACGATTTTGCCGCGCCCCAGGGGCGCTTTCCGTGCATTTCCTTGCGCCATGGCAACGGACTGGAAACCACTTTCCTCTACCCTGCCGGGCGTATCGCGTTCGACCCGATCCGCAGACCAAGGCATTTGACCATGCAGAACGCCAGCTTCGCCGGCCGTTTCAAGGTGGGCACCCGCATCCAGGTGGGTTTCCTTCTGATCCTCGCCCTCCTCGTCCTGGTGGCAGCGCTGGGCGTCCGGTCCCTGTCGACGGTGGAGGAAGGCTTCACCCGTTACGCGACGATCTCCGACGGTTCGCTGCGGCTGTCCGACGTGGACGGCTCGGTGTCGGACATGCGCCGCAACGCGGTCAACTACTCCTTCTCCGGCAACAACGCCCTGATCGCTCCGATCCAGACGCAGCAGAAGAAGCTCGGCGACATGCTGCGCTCCATCCGCGACGCCACGCAGGATCCCGGCCGCCGCGCCAATCTGGAGGCGATGATCCGGCAGTTCGACAGCTACACCGCCAACTTTGCCCAGCTGGTCAAGCTGCGCGAGCAGCGTGACCGGCTGGTGGCGGACGAGCTGGTGCCGGCCGGCCTGAAGGCGCGGGAAGGGTTGAGCCGGACGATCGCCGCCGGCATCGCCGCCGGCGATTTCGAGACTGCGGCGCGCGCCGGTCAGGTGCAGGAGATGCTGGTCCTCGCCCGCCTCAGCGCCCAGCGCTTCCTGACGGACCAGACGGCGAAGTCGGCGGACGAGACGCGCGGCCGGATGGACTCCTTCCTCAAGGCGGCCGGCCCGCTGTCGGCCCGCATCGCCGACCCGGTGCAGAAGCGCGACGTCGAGGAGACGATCCAGCTCTCCACTCGCTATCTGGACAGCTTCAACCGGGTGGTCGCCGCGGTCAACGATGCCCAGACCCTGGCCTTCCGCACCATGACCGGCGAGGCGGAGGAATTCGCCACCCTGGTGGAGAAGACCATCGCCTCCCAGGCGGAGGCGCGCGGAGCCGTGCTGTCCGCCTCGCAGAGCGACATGGAGAAGACCCGCAGCCTGCTGATCGGCATGGCGGTCGGCGCTCTCATGATCGGCATCTTGGTGGCGCTGGTCACCGCGCGCTCCATCGTCCGCCCGGTGGTGCAGATGACCGGCACGATGACCGAACTGGCCGCCGGCAACCTCACGGTGGACGTTCCGGCGCTCGCCAACCGCGACGAGATCGGCAGCATGGCCAAGGCCGTGCTGGTGTTCAAGGAGAACGCCATCGAGAAGAAGCGGATGGACGAGGCGGAGCGCGAGAGGCTGGAGGCCGAACGCCGCGCCGCCGAGGCCCAGCGCGCCCGCGAGCAGGCCATCGGCGAGGAGATCGCCACCCTGATCGACGCCGTGTCGAAGGGCGACCTGGAGCGCCGCATCGATCTGGCCGGCAAGGACGGCTTCTACAGGACCATGTCGGAAGGCATCAACCGCCTGACCGACACGGTGGAGGCGGTGATCGCCGACCTGGGCGAGGTGCTGTCGGCGCTGGCCCAGGGCGACCTGAACCGCCGAGTCACCCGCGACTACCAGGGCGCCTTCGAGCGGGTGAAGACCGACGTCAACACCACCTCCACCCGTCTGACGGAGATCGTCGGCCAGATCACCCAGGCCGCCGAGACCATCGCCGCCGCCGCCGCGGAAGTGTCGCTGGGATCCTCCGACCTCGCCGACCGCACCGAACAGCAGGCATCCTCGCTGGAAGAGACCGCGGCCAGCATGGAGGAGCTGGGGGCGACCGTGCGCTCCAACGCCGAGAACGCCCAGCGCGCCAACGTGATGGCGGCCCAGGCCCGCGGGTCCGCCGAGTCGGGCGGCGGCGTCGCCGGCTCCGCCATCGAGGCGATGCGCCGGATCGAGGAATCCAGCCGCAAGATCACCGACATCATCGGCGTGATCGACGAGATCGCCTTCCAGACCAACCTGCTGGCGCTGAACGCGGCGGTGGAGGCGGCGCGGGCCGGCGACGCCGGGCGCGGCTTCGCCGTGGTGGCGCAGGAGGTGCGGCAGCTCGCCCAGCGCTCCGCCCAGGCCTCGAAGGAGATCAAGGGCCTGATCCTGGACAGCGACGCCCAGGTCAAGGACGGCGTCGATCTGGTCAGCAAGGCCGGCGACGCGCTGCAGGGCATCGTGTCCGGGGTGCAGCAGGTGGCGACGCTGATCGCCGAGATGGCCTCGGCCTCGGCCGAACAGGCGACGGCGCTCGACGAGATCAACTCGACCGTCGCCAACATGGACGAGATGACCCAGAAGAACGCCGCCCTGGTGGAGGAAACCACCGCCGCCGCCCAGGCGATGAGCGGACAGGCCACCGACCTGAAGTCGCTGGTCGGCTTCTTCAAGTTCGATCAGGCGGCCGGCTTCGGCACGACCGGCTTCGGTTATGCCCAGGCGCCGCGCGCGATGGCGGCGGTCCAGGCCGCACCCGCGGTCACCACCACCCGCCGCGCTCCGGCTCCCACCCGCGCCACCGCCAAGCCGGCGGCGAAGCCCGCCGCCCGCGGCAACGGCACGGCCCATGCGACGGCCAAGCCGTCCGCCCGCGCCGACTCACCCACCCGCACCACCGCCGCCGCGGTCCCGGTCCTGAAGCACAGCACCAGCGACGACGACGACTGGAAGGAGTTCTGAGAGGGGGGGGACAAACCGCCTCTGACCAGATCGGTGCATCTTGAAACGGAAAAGGCGTCGGGCCGATGACCCGACGCCTTTTTCCATTCCGGCTGCCGTCGGACGGCTTACTGCATGAACCAGCCATGGCTGACGACCAGCGACTGGCCGGTCAGCGCGTTGGACTCGAAGGACGCGAAGAACAGGGCGGCCTGGGCGACGTCCTCGACGGTGGTGAACTCGCCGTCGACGGTCTCCTTCAGCATCACCTTCTTCACCACGTCCTCTTCGGAGATGCCGAGCTCCTTGGCCTGCTCGGGAATCTGCTTCTCGACCAGCGGGGTGCGGACGAAGCCGGGGCAGATCACGTTGGCGCGCACGCCATGTGCCGCGCCTTCCTTGGCGACCACCTTGGCAAGGCCGATCAGCCCATGCTTGGCGGTGACGTAGGGCGCCTTCAGCGCCGACGCCTCCTTGGAGTGGACCGACCCCATATAGATGATGCTGCCGCTGCCCTGCTTGTACATCGTCCGCAGGGCGGCGCGGGTGGTCAGGAAGGCGCCGTCCAGATGGATGGACAGGAGCTGCTTCCACTTGGCGAACTCGAACTGCTCGACCGGCGCCACGGTCTGGATGCCGGCATTGCTGACCAGGATGTCGATGCGGCCGAAAGCGTCGGCGGCGCGGGCCATGCCGGCATCGACCTGGGCCTCGTCGGTCACATCCATGGCGACGCCGAGAGCCCGCTTGCCCGTGGGGTCCAGGCTGGCCGCGGCGGCATCGGCACCGGCCTGGTTCAGGTCGGCGATGACGATCTTGGCGCCCTCGCGGGCGAAGGTCCGGGCGATCTCAAGCCCGATTCCGCTCGCCGCCCCGGTGATGACGGCGACTTTGTCCTGCAAGCGCATGGGTCCGCTCCTTCTCGATCGAGATGTCGGTGAGGGTGTCTCTTCGGTGATGTCCGGTCAGTCCGGCTTTCCGTCGTCGCGCAGCAGGTCGTGCGTGACGGGTCCGCCCAGCCGCGGCGGCATCGCCAGCCAGTCCGGGTGGGCAAGCGTGGCCAGGGTGTCGGCACGGCCGCTTTCCCAATGCTCCCGCATGCCGGCGTTGGAGAACTCGTAGTCCTTGCTGTCGCGTTCGTAGCTTTTGCGGCGGTAGATCAGGTGGATGATGTTGACCGCCGCCTCGCAGGCGGCGCCCCGCAGCGCTTTCGCCTCCGGCGTGTCCCGCAGATCCTCCGGCAGCCGGTCGAGCAGCGTGACCAGCTGGTTGCGCAGGGTCTGCTCGTAGGTGACCTTGTCGGTGTTGAAGCGGGTGCGGCTGGAATAGGTGATGTCCTTCTGCCGCTCCAGCACCTCCGACATGCCGCGCGGCACCTGCCCGATGGCGCTCCACAGATCGACCTGGAAGACCAGCGTGTCGCGGCGCGGCCGGTCCTCCAGCACATGGTCGAGCGGCGTGTTGGAGACCAGCCCGCCGTCCCAATAGAAGCCGCCGTCGATCTCGACGGGGGCGAAGCCGGGCGGCAGGGCGCCGCTCGCCATCACATGCTCCGGCCCGATCCGGTGGGTCTCGGTGTCGAAATAGATCGAGTTGCCGGTCAGCACGTCGACCGCCCCCAGCGACAGCCGGATGTCGCCGCGGTTGATCCGGTCGAAGTCGATCAGATCCTCCAGCGTCTTCCTCAGCGGGGCGGTGTCGTAGAAACTGGTCGGCCCGGCGAAGGGACCGGCCGCCGCCCATTCCACCGCCGGCCGCGGCCGGAAGAAGCCGGGCTGGCCGGACAGCGCCGTCCGCCACGCGCTCCACTGGTTGAGGACCGAGATCGACGGCCCGTCGGGATCGAGCCGCCGCCACAGCGTCTCCGCCCCTTCCCAGGGCGAGGGCGGGGCGATGCGGCTCCAGAACTCCGACAGCGCGGCGCAGCGCCGCTCCGGCGGGTTGCCGGCGATCAGCGCCGCGTTGATGGCGCCGATCGACACGCCGGCCACCCAGGTCGGATGGATGTCGTGCTCGAACAGCCCCTCGACGACGCCCGCCTGATAGGCGCCGAGCGCGCCGCCACCCTGAAGGACGAGCGCCACCCGGTCATAGGGGGCGATGAGATCGGCAAAGGAACCGTCGCGCATCTGTGTCTTTCCCAACCAGTCAATCGATTGCAGACATCTTTCCTCGGTCGGCAAGCCAGATATGGGGCCGGAGTTGAATACGGCTATGCGGAAACAGCCATGGATGACGGAGAATTCTTCATGACAGCCATGCCCATCTCCTGTAACCCGTCCGCGCCCTTGCGAGAACCTACATCAAGGTATTACACCGCGATGAATTACTTGTAATACTCGGCACCGACCTGGAAAGGGCACTGCATCAGGCGGAGGCGGAATTCACCGCTCTTGCGGCAAATGCCGGGATTAACCTTTCGGTCGGAATTGCGTGCTGCAATCGCCACCGGACCTGTATCCGTATCCGTTTCCGGTTTTTTGGAGGACGCCATGTCCCGCCGCCCCGCCCCGCGCCGCCTTCTTCCGCTCGCCGCCCTGCTGCTGCTCGGCGGTTCGCTGACCGGCTGCGGCGCCGTCGCCGGGGTGGCGAGCGGTGCCGCCAGCATCGCCGGCACCGCCGTCGACGTGGTCGGCACCGTGGCGGAAACCTCCGTCGACGTGGTGACCGCCCCGCTGCGGTAGGGCGTCCCGCCCTACCCCGCCACCATCGCCGCCAGCGTCTCCAGCCGGTCGGCCTCATGCGCCGGCTTGTCCCAGCGGATGCGGTGGATGCGGGGGAAGCGCATGGCGAGCCCGCTCTTGTGCCGGTTCGACAGGTGCACGCTGTCGAAGGCGACCTCCAGCACCAGCCCGGCCTCCACCTCGCGCACCGGGCCGTAGCGGCGGGTGGTGTGGTTGCGCACCCAGCGGTCCAACTCGACCAGTTCGGCGTCGGTGAAGCCGGAATAGGCCTTGCCGACCGGCACCAGCTCCTCGCCGCGCCAGACACCGAACGTGTAGTCCGAATAATAGCTCGACCGCTTCCCGTGGCCGCGCTGGGCGTACATCATCACGGTGTCGAGCGTCAGCGCCCCGCGCTTCCACTTGAACCACGGTCCCTTCGGCCGCCCGGCGAGATAGGCGCTGTCGCGCCGCTTCAGCATCAGCCCTTCGATGCCGTTCTCCCGCGCGCCCTCGCGCAGTTCCACCAGCTCGTCCCACCGGTCGAACGGCACCAGCGGCGACAAATCCATCCGCCGCGGCCGCACCGTCTCGTACCAGCGCTCCAGCCGGGCGCGCCGCTCGACGAAGGACAGGCCGCGCAGATCCTCGTCGCCGTCGAACAGGATGTCGTAGAGCCGCACCCAGGCCGGCCCGTCGCGCAGCATCTGCGCCGTCACCGTCTTGCGGTTGAGCCGCTGCTGCAGATCGTTGAAGGGCGCCACCACCCCGTCGCGCGCCACCAGCAGCTCGCCATCCAGCACCGCGTCGAAGCTCATGTGATCGACGATGTCGGGAAAGGCGCCGGACACGTCGTCGCCGGTGCGGCTGTAGAGCCGCCGCTCTCCGCCGCGCGCCACCATCTGCACGCGGATGCCGTCCCATTTCCATTCCGCGGCATAGGCGGCGGGGTCGAGCCCGGCGCGGTCCTCCTCCTCCAGCGGGTGGGACAGCATCATCGGGCGGAAGCCGGCCCCGGCCCCGGTCGCCGGCTGCTCCGCCCTCCCCTCCAGCCAAGCGAACAGCTCCGCATAGGGGGCGGTCAGCCCGTGCCAGACCTCCTCGACGTCGTCGACGCTCACCTCCGGCCGCGCCGCCTTGCCCCACTCCGCCAGCGCCGTCTTGGCGAGCCGGGCGGAGACGCCGATGCGCAGAGCCCCGGTGATCAGCTTCAAGAGCGCGAAGCGCCCCGACGAGTCGAGCGTGTCGAGCCAGCCCTCCACCAGCCCGATCACCTGCCCGCGCTTGGCGGCGCGCAGCGCCTCCACCACCTCGTCCAGGCTGGGCGGCAGGCTGTTGGCACGCTCAGGACGTTCCGGCCAGATCAGCGCCACCGTCTCCGCCAGATCGCCAACATAGTCGTAGGACAGCGCCAGCAGCTCCGGATCGACCCGCGTGGCGGCCAGCTCGCGGATCGCCGCCGGCTTGGCCTCGCGGAAGCTGAGCGCCCCGGTCAGCGCCGCCAGCGCCCAGCCGCGCTCGGGATCCGGCACGGTGGCGAAATGCTCGACCAGCAGGCGGATCTTGCCGTTGCGCGACGGCATGAAGACCAGCGCGTCGATCAGCGCGGCAAAGCGGTTCACGACGCCTCTCCTTCGCCGGCCTTCTCCGGCATCCCTTCCGAGTCCTCGTCCTCGAAGCCGATCAGCGCCAGCGCGCGGGCGCGGATGCCGCGGCCGGTGGCGTAATGGACCAGCGCCTCCTCCCGGCCATGGGTCACCCAGACCTCCGGCGCGCCGACATCCTCCAGCGTCTGGCACAGCTCGTCCCAGTCGGCATGGTCGGAGATGACCAGCGGCAGTTCCACCCCGCGCTGGCGGGCGCGCTGGCGCACCCGCATCCAGCCCGACGCCACCGCCACCACCGGATCGGCCAGCCGCCGGGCCCAGCGGTCGGCCACCGCCGCCGGCGGGGCCAGCACCAGGGCGCCCTTCAACTCCTCCTTCGCCGCCACTGTGGCGGGGCGCAGCTCGCCCAACTCCACCCCCAGGCTGCTGTAGAGCCGGCAGAGCGGCTCCAGCGCGCCATGCAGCCAGATCGGCCGGTCGTAACCCGCCGCCCGCAGCAGCGTGATCAGCCGCTGGCATTTGCCGAGCGCATAGACGCCGACGACGTGGCTGCGCTCCGGGAACAGCGCCATCGAATGCAGCAGCTTACATACCTCGCCCAGGTCGGGCGGATGGCGGAACACCGGCAGGCCGAAGGTCGCCTCGGTCACGAAGACGTCGCAGGGCACCGGCTCGAACGGCGCACAGGTGCGGTCGAGCCGGCGCTTGTAGTCGCCCGACACCACCACGCGCGATCCGGCATGCTCCATCACCACCTGGGCGCTGCCCAGCACATGGCCGGCCGGCACCATCCGCACCGTCACGTCGCCGATGCGCAGGGTCTCGCCATAGTCCAGCGCCTGCAGGCTGCCGCCCACCCCCTCGCCCATCCGCTGGCGCATGATGGCGAGCGTGCCCGACGTCGCCAGCACGGAGCGGTTGCCCGGCCTTGCATGGTCGGAATGGCCGTGGGTGACGACCGCGCGCTCCACCGGGCGCACCGGGTCGATGTAGAAGCCCCCCGGCTCGACGAAGAGTCCCTCGGGCAGGACCTTGATCCAGGTGTCGGGATGGGGACGGCTTGGATTGGCGCCCCCCTGATTGGATTGGTGTGCAGCGGACATGCGTCCTAATATAGGGCGCTCATAGCGGAGACCCAGCGCATGCACCCGATCCTGCTGCCGACCCCCGAAATCGCCGACGCGCTCGCCACGGGGCACCCGGTGGTGGCGCTGGAATCGACGGTGATCTCCCACGGCATGCCCTATCCGCGCAATCTGGAGACCGCCCGCGCGCTGGAGGCGGAGGTGCGGGCCGCAGGCGCCCTCCCCGCCACCATCGCGGTGATGGACGGGCGCATCCGAATCGGGCTGGACGACGAGGCGCTGGAGCGGCTGGCGACCGCCGGCCATGCTGCGCGCAAGCTGAGCCGCCGCGACCTGCCCGTCGCCCTGGCGACCAGGGCGTTCGGCGCCACCACGGTGGCGGCGACGATGATCGGGGCGCGGCTGGCCGGCATCCCGGTCTTCGCCACCGGCGGCATCGGCGGCGTCCATCGCGGGGCGGAGACCAGCTTCGACATTTCCGCCGACCTCGACGAGCTGGCCCGCACGTCGGTCTGCGTCGTCTGCGCCGGGGCCAAGTCGATTCTCGACCTGCCCAAGACGCTGGAGCTGCTGGAAACCCGCGGCGTGCCGGTCCTGGGCTTCGGCACCGAGGAATTTCCCGCCTTCTACAGTCGCCGCAGCGGCCTCTCCGTCGATCATCGCTGTGACAACGTGCAGGAGGTGGCGGAAATCCTGCGGACGAAATGGCAGCTGGGCCTGGAGGGCGGCGTGCTGCTCGCCAACCCGATCCCGGCCGTCGACGAACTCGACGCCGATGCGATGGAGGCGGCGGTCGCCCAGGCGCTGGCCGACGCGGATGCCAGGCGAATCAAGGGGAAGGACATCACCCCGCACCTGCTGGCGGCGCTGGAGGCGATTACCGGCGGGCGCAGCCTGACCGCCAACATCGCGCTGATCCGCAACAACGCGCGGGTCGCGGCGGGGGTCGCCGCCGCACTCGCCGGCCGCTAAAACCGATAGGATAGGACTACTCCCCCGGTGGTAAGGCTTTAGCCCCGGTACCGGCTTAAGACCCCGTTAACCGCCTGCGCGCAAATCTGTCGTCATCGAACGAGCGGAGGCTTTCATGCGCGCACCCAGCAGCACCTCGACCCTGGTTTCCCGGATGATTGCGATGGCCGGCCAAGGCGACGAGGCGCCGGGCGTCGCGGAGATGAAGGAGCCCGCGCACGTCAAGCGCATCGTCTGGGCCTCCCAGGCGGCCAAGCTGCGCGTGTCGCTGTCGGCCCGCTCCATCCACGAGATCGAAGCCGCCGTTACCGCCGACCTGGACAGCATGGAGCTGCCGGAAGTGTTCTTCACCTCCGTCGAGGTCGGCGGCCATGTGGTGACCTGCGACCTGGACGCCTCCGGCACCGCCTCGATCTTCGGGCTGATCGAGGCCCACGAATATGACGATCTGGTCGAAGAGGCCGGCGACGATGCCCTGTTCGGCGTCGATTGGGACGGCGTCTACATCACCCCGGCCCGCACGCGGCACTGAGCCCGGCGCCTCCGGTCCCAAAAGCCCCGCGTTCAAAACGCCCCGCAGCCAGCCTGCGGGGCGTTTCGCGTTTGCACCGAAAGCCGACGGTCCCGCAAGCCGAAGAGGGATGCAAACCGTCGAAGCTTGGCGAATTCCGCAGTCCCTGGGCCGCTATTCCAACCCTACGAAATCGGGCCCTACGAAATCGGGCCCTACGAAACCGGCCCCTACGAAACCGGCAGGGACGGCCGGTTCGCCCCTTGGGTGGGCAAGCCGACCACCACATCGTCGCGGATCACCGGCAGGCCGGCCCGCCGGTCCTCCCAGGCGTCCAGGAAGGCATCGATGCGGTCGGCCGGCAGCGGGCGGCTGACGAAATAGCCCTGGATCAGGTCGCAGCCCATCAGCGACAGCACCTCCCACTGGGCCGCCTCTTCGACTCCCTCCGCCACTACGCTGTGCCGCAGATCGTGGGCGATGCGCGAGATGGACGACACCATGCTGCGCGCATCGGGCCGGCGGTGGACGTCGTCGATGAAGGCCTTGTCCAGCTTCAGCGTGTTGATCGGCAGCGTCCGCAGATAGGTCAGCGACGAATAGCCGGTGCCGAAATCGTCCAGCGCGATGTGGATGCCGGCCTTCCGCAGCGCGTTCAGCTTGCCGATGGCGGCATCGAGCGAGCCGATCATCTGCGACTCGGTGATTTCCAGCTCCAGCCGGTTCGCCGGCAGGCCGGTGCGGTCCAGGATCTCCAGAACCCGCGGCACGAAATCATGCTGGGCCAGCTGGACCGCCGACATGTTGACGCTCATCGTCACGTCGCCGGCCCCGCGGCAGGCCAGCCCGGCCGCCTCGATGCAGGCGGTTTCCAGCACCCACAGGCCGAGCGGAACGATCAGGCCGGAATCCTCGCAGACCGGAATGAAGCGGTCGGGCGACACCGGCCCCAGCTCCTGGTCGGTCCAGCGGATCAGCGCCTCGAAACCGCGGACCCGGCCGTCGCGCGTCGCCACCTGCGGCTGGTAATGCACGGCGAAGGCCTGGCGGTCGAAGGCCAGCCGGGCCCGGCTGAGCAGCCGCATGCGCTCCACCACCTTGAGGTTCATGTCGGCGGTGAAGGTGCAGATGCGCCCGCGTCCGCTGTCCTTGGCCCGGTACATGGCGGTGTCGGCGTTCTGCAACAGATCGTCGAAGCAGCGTCCGTCCCAGGGATAGCGGGCGATGCCGACGCTGCATGTCACGAAGAAATGCTGTCCCTCGACCAGGAAGGGGGCGGCGAAGGCCT
Organism: Azospirillum sp. TSH64; assembly: GCF_003116035.1. Taxonomy (GTDB): domain Bacteria; phylum Pseudomonadota; class Alphaproteobacteria; order Azospirillales; family Azospirillaceae; genus Azospirillum. The sequence goes on along the minus strand of NZ_LGQW01000015.1, from coordinate 4,828,212 downwards.
GTTCCAGCCGCTGCGCCACCTCCGCCGGATCGCCGGCCTCGCCACCCTGGACCACCACCACGAACTCGTCGCCGCCCAGCCGCGCGATGAACAGCCCGTCCCCCGCCCCCTTGCGGATGCGCAGCCCCAGCATCATCAGCAGTTCGTCGCCGGCCTTGTGGCCGAAGCCGTCGTTGATGAACTTGAAATTGTCCATGTCGAGGAACAGCAGCGCCAGCGGCCCGGCATTGCCGGATGCCTTGGTGGTGGCGATCAGCCGGTCGACATGCTGTTCCAGCGTCAGCCGGTTGGGCAGGCCGGTCAGGGAATCGTAATGGGCCAGATGGTCCAGCCACGCCTGCTGCCGCTTCTGCGCGGTGATGTCGGTGTAGGAGCCGCCCATCATCACCGGCTTCCCCCGCCCTCCTGTCCCGCCCTGCCCGTCCCCATCGAACAGGATCTTGCCGGTGGCGTAGAGCCACAGGTAATTACCGTCACGATGGCGGACCCGGTATTCCACCCGGTATTCCGGCAGTTCGCCCGACAGGTGGCGTTGCAGCGCCTCCTCCGCCAGCGGCCGGTCTTCCGGATGGATGCGGTCGAACCAGGCCGCACGGGAATCGATGCTGGCGGCATCGACGCCCAGCAGCTCCTCGACCCGGCCGGACAGGACGCGGACGTCGTTGACGATGTCCCAGGTCCAGATGATGTCGCGCGATGCCTCCGCCACCAGCCGCATCCATCGCCCGCGTTCGCGCAGCGCATCCTGGCTGACGGTCAGCTCGACGACCTTGGCCTGCAACTGCCGGCGCGACTCGGTCAGCGCCTCGTTGCTCCGCTGCAACGCCGCCTCAGCCTTCCGCCGGCTGCGCAGCGTGACGGACAGCACCAGAACCATGCCGAACAGCAGCAGCAGCACGCCGCCGACCGTCACCACCAGCCAGCGGTAGGTCTCCATGAAGGAGAAGGGCTTGTCGACCAGCCGGTCGAGCGGCATCAGCCGCGCGGGATCGATCCCATAGCGCTGCATCTGGCCGTAATCGGCGGCCCGGATGACCGACTGGCGCCGCTCCATCGCCAGGGTGGCGACCGGCACGCCGTTCACCAGGGCGGCAGCCAGCCGACCGACCGCACGGCCATGCTCCTGCCCGCTCAGCAGGCTGCCGCCGGCGATGCCGTGGCCCAGCAGGAATTCCTGCAAGCCGTAGATCGGCGCGCTGCTCTTTTCGCTCATCAGTTCCAGGAACTGCTCGGGCGGCAGGATCAGGCCTTCCGGGTCGGTGGCATAGGTGCCCAGCAGCACCGCGCTGTCCGGCGGCAGGGCAGCCAGCCGCTCCTCCAGCCGGGCGAAGGGCAGCGCCGGCAGCACCTGCCGCTCCACCCCGGCGGGGAAGCGGCCGGCGGCGACCAGCGCCTCGATCTCGTCATCCAGCCCCAGGCCGGTCTCGGTATCATCGCGCAGGATGAACAGGCGTTGCAACCGCGGATTGGCGGCCATCGCCATGCGCACGGTGCCCTCGATGTCCTTGGCCTCGTCGATGCCGACGACGTTGGCCTCATGCTCGGTCAGCCGCCGCGCCGAAATCGGCAGCACGCCGCCATGCACCAGCGGCACCGGCCCGTAAATCTCGTTCCGCAAGTCCAGGCCGAAGGACAGCGCGGCATCGTCGGTGGAGACGATGGCGTCGACGGTGCCCTTCGGATGGCGATAGGCGATCAGCGCCCGCAGCCGCTCGATCCCGGCGGAGTCGGGGAAGCGCTTCCAGTCCAGGTAATAGGGGATCCCCAGCGCATTGGGCGCCGCCGACGCCAACATTTCCGAGATGCCGTCAGCCTGTCCGTCGGTCCACTCATAGCCCTGGTGGTAGGAGTGCAGGACCAGCACCGTCCGGTTGGGCGGCGTCGCCCGCCCGCCCGCCGGCACCGACATCGTCGCCAGCACAAGCAGCCCCAGCAGCAGGACACTGCCGCGCGTCCATATGGAGGACCAGATGACGCTCCGTCCGGTCATGAGACACCCTTCGCTCGCTTGTCCGGCCGCCCCCCGATGGCCGCATGTCGCGCGGCCGCAGGAGACGTAGAGAGGTTTGGCCTTTCCTGACAAAAGGATATGCAGCGCAGTCATTTCGGCGCCAGAGTCTTTTGCTAAGGACTTCCCCCGTATTCATGGTTAATTTTCCATAGAAGATTGGAGAAGTTACAGAATCCTCGCGCGTCAGGCGCAATCGATTATTTGCGCATCCCGCCCTCTCGTTTTGCAGTGCAAACCGCGATGGGTGCCCCGCTCTTCTCGCACATGCACAACAGCCGCCCAGGATATCGCGGATCCTTGCCGGCGGCCTTCTCGCGCTGGCGCCGCAGGAGAGCACCGCCGCGTCGTTGCGGAACAGAGGACAGTGCGCGGCTGTTGTCCTGGCTGCACCCCGCCCTTTCCTCCTCTTCGGGAGCCCCGCCCGTGTCCGCTGCCTCCACCCAGCCCACCCCCCGGCGCACTGCCAGGCCCCTGGCCTATACGCCGTCGGTCGAAAATCCGGGTCCCGATGAAGCGCAGGTCTTCAACGATCTGGCGGAGACGATGCTGTCGATCAGCGCCAAGACCTTCGAGGACAGCGGCCATGCCAACCGCAGCGTCCATGCCAAGAGCCACGGGCTGCTGATCGGCCGGCTGGATGTGCTGGACGACCTGCCGGCCGAACTGGCCCAGGGACTGTTCGCGAAGGCGGAGAGCTATCCGGCGATCCTGCGGCTGTCGACGACGCCGGGCGACATCCTGCCCGACAGCGTCTCGACCCCGCGCGGTCTGGCGGTGAAGGTGCTGGGCGTGTCCGGCGAGCGGCTGCCGGGGTCGGAGGGTGAGGCCACGCAGGATTTCGTCATGGCCAACGCCCCCGCCTTCTCGGCCCCCGATGCCAAGCAGTTCCTGTCGACGCTGAAGCTGCTGGCCGCCACCACCGACCGGGCGGAAACCGCGAAGAAGGTATTGTCGGCCGGCCTGCGCGTCGCCGAACGGGTGGTGGAGGCCTTCGGCGGCGAAAGCGCGACGCTGAAGACGCTGGGCGGCCACCCGGAAACCCACATCCTGGGCGAAACCTTCTACAGCCAGGCGGCATTGCGCCATGGCGATCACATCGCCAAGCTGTCGATCGTGCCGGTCTCGCCGAACCTGACCGCGCTGGAGAACGCGCCGCTGGACCTCAGCGGCAAGCCGAACGGCATCCGCGAGGCGGTGACGGAGTTCTTCCGCGACCACGAGGCCGTCTGGGAGCTGCGCGCCCAGCTGCGCACCGACGAGGAACGCATGCCGGTGGAGGATGCCAGCGTGGTGTGGCCGGAGGATCTGAGCCCCTACCGCACCATCGCCCGCATCACCGTGCCGCCGCAGACGGCCTGGAGCGAGGAACGGTCGCGTGCCGGCGACGACCGGCTGTCCTTCAGCCCCTGGCATGGGCTGGCGGCGCACCGGCCGCTGGGCTCGATCATGCGCGCCCGGCGCCTCGCCTATGACCGCTCCGCCGAATTCCGCATGGAACGGAACGGCTGCCCGATGCACGAGCCGGCGGCGGGCTACCGGCTGCCGGGGTAGGCGCACAATCCCCTCTCCCCCCCGGGGAGAGGGTTAGGGTGAGGGGGATGCACAGGGTGGATCACCCGAGAAATCTCCCTGTGCATCACCCTCACTGCAGGCTGCGCTGCATCTCCTCGAAGGTGCGGGAGAAGCCGTTCAGCGGAAAATCGATGTCGCGCTTGCCCAGGCGGGAGTTGACGCGGACCAGGATGGTCGAGCCGTTGCGGAACTGGTCGGCGACGCGGCCGGACACGAAGTTCGGGAACATGCACATGTTCAGCGTCGCCACATGCGATTCGATGCGCGGCTGGCGGTCGACGCGGATGGCGCAGCGGTCGATCAGCCCCTGGCTGGTGGTCAGGAACAGGTGGAAGTCGTTGCCGGTCGGAATGATGCTGAGCGCGACGAAGCCGACATCCTTCCCGTCGTCGAACAGGCGGTAGATCATCAGCCGGCAGGTCTTGCTGTCGGTCATCCGGTCGATGTCGCACTGGTTGGTCCAGGCGCCCTCCGGCCCGAAGTCCGCCGCGGCCTTGGAGACGTCCACCGCGGCGGCGGGCTTGGCCGTCATCGGGGCTACGATCATCGTCACGGCCAGCAGCGCCGAGGCGACCACCGCCTTGACCCCACCCAACAGCCCCTTTGCACGCATCGCCCCGTCCCCGCCATCGTTCGTGTTAACACGGAATGCGCCATGATAACCGGCGGTGGCGGGGGTGCAAGGAACGAGATGCCGCGCACCAGGGATCAGATGCGGCCTTCCTCGAAGTCGCGGAAGGCCTGCATCACCTCTTCCCGCGTGTTCATGACGAAGGGGCCGCCCCAGGCGATGGGCTCGCCGATGGGCTCGCCGGCCAGCAGCAGGAAGCGCGCGCCGTCAGCCCCGGCGACCGCCTCCACCCGCTCGCCGTCGCCCACCACGATCACCCGCGGCCCGGAAAGCGGAGCGTCGCCCCCGACAGCCAGCGTGCCCTCGAACAGCACCAGGAAGGCGGTGTGCCCGGCCGGCAGCGGCTCGGCGAAGGCCACCGACGGCGGCAGCGTCACGTCGAAATAGCGGGCGTCGGTCGCCTCGGCCCGCACCGGGCCCGCCGTGCCGCGGGCGGTGTCGCCGGCGATGACGGTGACGGTCGCCCCGTCCTCGCGCCGCTCCACCGGGATGGAGGCGGCCGGGAACTCCTGATAGCGCGGCTCGGTCATCTTCAGCCGGGCCGGCAGGTTGATCCACAGCTGGAAGCCGCGCATCAGCCCTTCGGTTTGCTCCGGCATCTCCGAATGGATCAGGCCGCGGCCGGCGGTCATCCACTGCACGCCGCCGGTCTCGATCACGCCCTCGTGCCCGTGGTTGTCGGCATGGCGCATGCGGCCGGCCAGCATGTAGGTCACCGTCTCGAACCCGCGGTGGGGATGGTCGGGGAATCCCGCCAGATAATCGGTCGGCTGGTCGGACCCGAACAGGTCCAGCATCAGGAAGGGGTCGAGCGTGCGCAGGCGGGGGCTGCCCAGCATGCGGGTCATGCTGACCCCGGCACCGTCGGAGGTGGCCATGCCCTCCACGGCGGCGAGCACCGGGCGGACACCGGGGGCGGCTGGCTTGGCGGACATGGCGGCAACTCCTGAGCGGATACAATGACAATGCACCACAGGTAGTCCCTCGCAGCCCCGCCGTGAAGCCGGCCCGCCCGCGCCACAGCGTTCCGCTCCGCGCAACAATCGGACACGAAAAAAGGCCGCCGGAAAACCGGCGGCCTTTTCGCGAGAGACCCGTGGGAAAGGGATGTTCTTAGTGGATGCTCTCGCCATGCAGGGCGAGGTCGAGACCGTCGCGCTCCACATCCTCTTCGACGCGCAGGCCCATGACCACATCGACGACCTTCAGCAGGACGAAGGTGGCGACGGCGCACCAGACCATGGTGTAGAGGACGCCCTGGACCTGGATCCAGACGGCGGCGGCGTTGCCTTCCAGCAGGCCCAGCGTGGCCTTCGGGTCGGCCTGGAGGACGGAGGCGAAGCCGCCTTCGCTGTTGGACACCGACATCTTGGCGAAGACGCCGGTCAGGATGGCGCCGATCAGGCCGCCGACGCCGTGCACGCCGAAGGCGTCCAGGCTGTCGTCATAGCCCAGCATGTGCTTGAGGCTGGTGGCCGACCAGAAGCAGACCACGCCGGCGACGATGCCGATGACGATGGCGCCCGTCGGGTCGACGAAGCCGGCGGCCGGGGTCACCGCGACCAAGCCGGCGACGGCGCCGGAGATGATGCCGAGGATCGACGGCTTGCCCTTGACGATCCACTCTGCGAACAGCCAGCCCATGGCGGCACCGGCGGTGGCGATGTGCGTGGCGGCCAGCGCCATGCCGGCACGCGGACCGGCGGTCAGGGCCGAACCGGCGTTGAAGCCGAACCAGCCAACCCACAGCAGCGAGGCGCCGATCAGCGACAGCACCAGGTTGTGCGGCATGAAGGCTTCCTTCGGGTAGCCCTTGCGCTTGCCGATCACCAGCGCTGCGACCAGGCCGGCGACGCCAGCGTTGATGTGCACGACCGTGCCGCCGGCGAAGTCCAGCACGCCCAGGCCGAACAGGAAGCCCGACGGGTACCAGACCCAGTGGGCGATCGGCGCATAGACCACGATCGACCACAGCGCGGTGAAGACCAGCAGGGAGGAGAACTTCATGCGGTCGGCGAAGGCGCCGGTGATCAGGGCCGGGGTGATGATCGCGAAGGTCATCTGGAACATCATGAAGACCGGCTCGGGGATCGTCGTCGCGACGCCCGAGCCCGTCGCCTCGCCCAGCACGAAGGCCTTCGAGAAGTCGAGCCCGTTGAGGAACAGCCGGTCGAGACCGCCGACATAGGCACCGGTGCCGGTGAAGGCCAGGCTGTAGCCGATCACGTACCACAGGACGCTGATCAGGCAGGTGATGGCGAAGCTCTGCATCACCGTCGCCAGCACGTTCATCTTGCGGACCATGCCGCCGTAGAACAGCGCCAGGCCGGGGATGGTCATCATCAGCACCAGCGCGGTGGAGATGAGCATCCAGGCGGTGTCGCCGCCATTCAGCGCCGGAGCCGCCGGCGCGGCAGCAGCGGCGGCAGCCGCAGCCGCGGCAGCGGCGGCAGCCGCCGGATCCTGGGCAAGGGCTGCGGCCGGCATGCCGACCGCGCCCAGAGCAACCGCCATCATCGGTGCGGCCATAAGGAACAGACGGTTCATCGAGGCTCCTCTTTCTCCAAAATCGCTCCCACCCCCTTACGGCCGGCGCGGCACCGGAGGTGTTCCGCGCTCAAGCCACCGCACTGGGGCGACCCCGTCCCGGTCGCCCCGTCCCCGGCAAAGACGGGGCGGCGGACGGGACCAAGGACGCTTCCAGCGTTACAAGAAGCGTGCCAGTCGAAAACGGCTTGGAATCGTCAGGGTTGTCCCGGGCCGGGACATCCGAACGGGCACCCTCCTACGAGTCGCACCCGGTGTTTGCACAGGAAACAGGCAGATTTCGGAACCGACATTTCGCCGCAAATTCCGGGCTTTCGACCGAACGGCAGGGCCGGCAGCCCGTTTTGAGCCCGTGTCTGCCCGGCATTCTGGCTGCCATTCCGGCAGATGATGAAAATTTGGGCAGGACATGGCCCGAAAGCCGCCCATTGCGGCGGCATCGCAGCGGTGCCGGCGCAACACCCTACCTCTTCCATCCAGTCCGTTTGGAGGGGCGGGGCATACGCCCACCTTTCCTCCTAGGACTGGGAAGCACTCTTGCGGCGGGTAAGCCGATGCCAACCGTCCGCCGCGCCTATTGGACATGGCGGCGAGATGTGGCACCGTCAACGCCTCCATATGGATTGGCCGCAGCCGAGCGGCCGCAAGAATAAGGCAAAGGGGGTAACGGCCATGCTCGACAAACGGGATCTGCGCCTCGCACCGCGACGTGCGGTGGCGCTGGTGCTGGCCGGGGGACGCGGAAGCCGTCTGAAGCAGCTGACCGACCGGCGGGCCAAGCCGGCCACATATTTCGGCGGCAAGTACCGCATCATCGACTTCGCGCTGTCCAACTGCGTCAACTCCGGCTTCCGCCGCATCGGCGTGCTGACGCAGTACAAGTCTCACAGCCTTCTGCGCCATCTCCAGCGCGGCTGGAACGTCTTCCGCGGCGAGATGAACGAGTTCTGCGACCTGCTGCCGGCGCAGCAGCGCGTCAGCGAGACGGAGTGGTACCAGGGCACCGCCGACGCCGTGTACCAGAACCTCGACATCCTGCGCGACCACGAGCCGGAATATGTCCTGATCCTGGCCGGCGACCACATCTACAAAATGGATTACGGCGCGCTGCTGCTCGACCACATCGACCGCAAGGCCGACGTCACCGTCCCCTGCATCGCCGTCCCGCGCGACCAGGCGACCGGTTTCGGCGTGATGCACATCGACGAGGAGCGCCGCATCATCGACTTCGTCGAGAAGCCGGCCGACCCGCCGCCGATGCCCGGCCGCCCCGACATGGCGCTGGCCAGCATGGGCATCTATGTCTTCAATGCCCAGTTCCTCTACGAGCAGTTGGAGCGCGACGTCGCCACCCCCGGCTCCAGCCGCGATTTCGGCAAGGACATCATCCCGCATCTGGTGAAGACCGGGGCGCGAATCATCGCCCACGACTATGCCGACAGCGCCATCATCGACGCGCCGGACGACGCCCCCTACTGGCGCGACGTTGGCACCATCGACGCCTATTGGGAGGCCAACCTCGACCTCTGCCACGTCACGCCGCAGTTGAACATGTACAACCGCGACTGGCCGATCTTCACCTATCAGGAACAGCTCCCCCCCGCCAAGTTCGTCTTCGACGACGAGAACCGGCGCGGCACGGCGATCGACAGCCTGGTGTCGGGCGGCTGCATCATCTCCGGCTCCACCGTGCGCCGCTCGCTGCTGTTCAGCTCGGTCCGCGTCAACTCCTACAGCGAGCTGCACGAGGCGGTGGTCCTGCCGGAATGCGACATCGGCCGCCATTGCCGCCTGAAGAAGGTGGTGATCGACCGCGGCGTCAGCATCCCCAACGGCCTCGTCGTCGGCGAGGACGCGGAGCTGGACGCCAAGCGCTTCCACCGCAGCGAGGGCGGCGTCGTCCTGATCACCCGCGAGATGATCGAGAAGCTGCCGAAGGAGTAAGGCGGCATTTCGCCGCCCTCCCCTGCCCCATGGCCCGCGCCGATGCGGTCCGGCTCCCCACCGGACCCGCATCGGCGCTATACCATGTCCACACCCTCCCGCCTTTCACCCCTCCCGCCTATCGCCGAGTGCCTTCCCGATGCGCGTCCTCTACGTCACGTCCGAATGCTACCCGATGGTCAAGACGGGGGGGCTGGCCGACGTGTCCGCCGCCCTGCCGCCGGCCCTGAACGCCGCCGGCGCCGATGTCCGCCTGCTGCTGCCGGGCTATCCCGCCGTCCTGAACAGTTTGCAGAACCTGCATGAGGTCGGCGACCTGATCACCGACCTGCCCGGCTGCGACCGCGCCCAGCTGTGCATCGGCCGCACCGCCGACGGGGTTCTCGCCTATGCGCTGAAGGCGCCGTCGCTGTACGACCGTCCCGGCAACCCCTATCTCGGGCCGGACGGCAAGGACTGGGCCGACAACGCCCTGCGCTTCGCCGCACTCGCCTGGGTCGCCGCCGGCTTCGCGGCGGAGAAATCCTACGATCCCTGGTGGCGGCCCGACATCCTGCACGGCCATGACTGGCAGGCGGCGCTGATCCCCGCCTATCTGACCCTGCGCCCCGACCGTTTCGCCGGCCCCTTCCGCCCCGGCACGGTGCTGACCATCCACAACATCGCCTATCAGGGCCTGTTCGGCCCCTGGATGATGGGCGACCTCGGCCTGCCCTCCTCCAGCTTCCGCGTCGATGGCGTCGAGTATTACGGCAACATCAGCTTCCTGAAGGCCGGTTGCTTCTATGCCGACCGCCTGACCACGGTCAGCCCGACCTACGCCAACGAGATCCAGACCGCCGAGCACGGCACCGGCCTGCAAGGGCTGCTCGCCACCCGCTCCGACGTGCTGACCGGCATCCTGAACGGCGTCGATTACGCGGTGTGGGATCCGGCGACCGACCCGCATCTGCCCGCCCGCTACACCCCCGACGACCTTGGTGGTAAGGACGCCTGCAAGGCCGACCTGCAATCCGCCTTCGGCCTGGACCGCCGCGCTGACGCGCCGCTGGCCGCCGTGGTCAGCCGCCTGACCTGGCACAAGGGCCTCGACCTGGTGCTGGAGGCGGCGGGCCAATGGGTGTCCTGGGGCGGCCAACTGGTGGTCCTGGGCAGCGGCGATGCCTCCAGCGAGGCCGGGTTCCGCCAGCTTGCCCAGTGGCATCCGCAGTCCATCGGTGTGCGCATCGGCTATGACGAGCCGCTGTCCCACCGCATCCAGGCCGGTGCCGACCTGTTCCTGGTGCCGTCGCGGTCGGAGCCCTGCGGCCTGACCCAGCTCTACGCCCTGAAATACGGCACCCTGCCGCTGGTCCGCCGCACCGGCGGCCTCGCCGACACGGTGATCGACGCCAACCCGGCGGCGAGCGCCGACGGCAGCGCGACGGGATTCCAGTTCGTCAACGCGACGGGGCAGGAACTGGTGTGGGCGCTGCGCCGGGCGATGAGCGTCTACCGCAAGCCCGACCGCTGGCAGGCGATGCAGCGCCGCGCCATGACGCGGGACTTCGGCTGGCACGGGCCGGCGGAGGAGTACATGGAGCTGTATCGGGGGCTTGGGCGTTAGGCTGAGGCCGCGTTATCAGTTTTGTAAAGAACTCAAATCTTACGAAATCTCGCTCTGGGAGGAGATAGGTGCACAACTAAAAGGAGAACATTGAGCAAGCGAGGTAAGGGGGCCGGACAGTTTCATTACTCCTATTATTATTATTGCGACTCACATGTGTTCGAACCTGCCTATGAGCCTCCCAACCGCGCGTCGCCAGCGATTGCCCTGAAATATTTACATCAGACACCTAAATGATTAAAAATTTCAGTCAGTCAGACGGCAAGTTAGCAATGAATTCTTGAACGGTCTCGGCTGCATTAGTCCAACGAAGTTGGATGTATATCTCTAAAGACCGATTAGCAATGGCACGAGCCTCACCATACTGCTCAAAGGCCTCTAGCAACTGCGCCAAATCGAATCCAACCGTAGCTATTCCATCGGCTTGACCGATTTCTTTCAGGATCCGATAGGAAAATATTAGATCTTCCAAAGCAGATTCGAACTCTCCATCTTCGATTTCTGGTTTGTCCAAGCGAAGTATCGCCCTGGACCACCGACAATTAGCTTGCCCGTCTAAATCACTTAGTTGCTCGTAGATTGCAAGCCGCTCATCGTGCAGAGATAGGGCCTCATCCACAAAACCAAGGCCAGCCCTTAAACGCGCGATGTCTCCAAGCGCTACGGCACGCGACTGTACATCGCCAAGCTGCTCGTAGATCGCAAGCCGCTCATGGTGCAAAGTCAGCGCCTCATCTACAAAGCCACGACCAGCTTTTAAACGCGCAATGTCTCCAAGTGTTACAGCTCGTGACCGTATATCGCCAAGATCAGTGACAACCTCAAGTTTTTCCCCTTGTAGAGAAAGCGCCTCGTCCACAAAGCCACGGGCGGCCGTTAAACGTGCAATGTCACCGAGCGTCACAGCTCGTGACCTTACATCTCCAAGTTGCTGGTAAATCGCAAGCCCCTCCTCATGGAGAGAAAGCGCCTCGTCCACAAAACCACGATCAGCTTTTAAACGCGCGATATCTCCTAACGCAGCAGCTCGAGCCCAGACATCTCCGAGCTTGCTAACAATTGCAAGCCTTTCCTGGTGTAATGACAATGCTTCATCCGTAAATCCACGTTTGGCTTTCAGGCGAGCAATATCTCCTAGCGCAACCGCCTGACCCTGTGCATCGCCAATATCATTAACTATTTCCAAAATCTCTTGATAAAGAGACAATGCATCATCCCAGCACCCAACATTAGTTTTCAGGCGAGCGATATCTCCCAATATAACTGATCGCCCTTGCACATCACCAAGGTCTGTAACTATTTCCAGAATCTCATGATAAAGAGAAAGCGCATCATCCAAATATCCGCGATTGGCTTTCAGACGAGCAATTTCTCCTAGCGTAACCGCTCGACCTTGCATGTCGCCAAGCTCATTAACCAGGCTAAGCGCTTCATCATATAGTGATAATGCCTCGACGACAAAACCACGATTAGCCTTTAAGCGCGCGATTTCTCCCAATACGATGGCGCAAGAGCGCTTATTTCCCTGATCTCGGTAAAGCTCAAGATTAATATTGAATACTTCTAGAGCCTGCTCGGGTTTACCATCCTGAGCCAACAGTCGCGCATACTCTGTACGAATTCCTCCTAAATCATTGGAACCGGCAACCTCACTCAACCTTTCCATTGCTCGTCCCAAACATTTATGGGCGAACCCAGCATCACCAGTCAATAATGTGGCTCTGGCTACTTGTCGCAGTAGCTGCACGGGCGGCGACAAGCCACCGCCCTCGATCAACATAATTGAGCAGCGGCCCATTTCAGCCGCTCTACGATAACGATGCGTCTCAATCAGATAACAAATAGTATGATGCGCAGCCGCCTGTAGCACATTTCTGTCACCGGCTCGCAACGCTAGCTCTGTCAGCACTACATCGGCCTCAAATGGCCGCTTACCATCATCCTCCCATTCGAGGAACAGCGCCGGCAGCAACGCCCGCGCGATGTCCGCAGTCTCGGTCTCGGTCATCGACTCCAGCGCCACTATGCGGGGAGTCAGCAAGTGGCAGGCAGCGGCCGCCGGCCGGTCCGGCTCCACCACGTCGCGGAACAGGTCGAACACCGACAGCGACAGCAGCCGGTCGAACGCCGCATCCGCCATCCCGACATGGCGAGCCAGAACCGACAAGGCTGGTAGCGGCAGCGGCAGTTCGATGCCGGCGACGGCACGCAACAGCCGCCGCCCGTCCGCATCGACGCATTCCCACAGCGTGTCCAGCATCAGATGGTCGAGCCGCTCGGCACACTCCGCGTCGTCCGGCCGTTCGGTGCCGGCCAGCCAACCGTCCAGCGCCGCCACCGCCCGCTCCGCCTTGTCCGGGGCGCTCAACGCCAGTGCGATCAGCAGATCCTGAAGCCCCGGATTGCCCCGCGCCGCCTCCATACAACGCTCCAGCAGATCATCGGCGAGATCGCCCGATTTGCAGTCGCGCAGCCGGCTCGTGGCTTGTTTCAGACGGGTGCCGGTATCGAAGGGATGAAGCGGGATTTCCTCCAATGTCCCTTTCAGCCGTTCCGCCAGGGCGAAGCGGAACCGGCAGGTGATCAGCAGCGCGCTGTCGCCCGAGGACTCGACGAAGGCACGCAGCAGTGCCTCCAGCACCGGCAGCGCCGCGACCTTCACCGTCGGACGGCCGGTGGCCGATAGGTCCAGGCATTGTTCGAAATCGTCCAGCACCAGCAGGACCGGCTCATCCCGCAACGGCCCTTCCAGCACGCGGCGCATGGCGGCGTGGATCGCATCCGGCCGGCCGCGCAAAACCGCCGGGTCCAGCCCCAGCCGGTCATTGAAACCGGGACGGGCAACGGCCAGCGCTTCCCACACAGAATCGATGTCGCAGGCGCCATAGACCACCGCCGGCTCATGCCCGGTCATCCGGTCGGCGATGCGGGCGGCGAGGCTAGATTTTCCCAGATGTCCGGCGCCATGCAGCAGCAGCCCGGCACAGCCGCGCGGCCGGTCGCGCAGGACACGCAGGGCACGCTGCACCTCGCGTCGCCGGCCGACGAAGCCGGTGCGGCCGACCACCGGCACCTTCCTGTTGTTGCCGAAAAAGCGACTTTCGGCATGGTCGAACGGCCGCTGCCGCCGCCGCGCCCGTGGCCGGCATAGGGCGCCGCCGCCATCGCCGCTCAGGAACAGCCGGGCGAGGTGCCAGTGGGGCAGACGGTTCTGCCCGTTCGGCGGCGCCAGCATTGCGCGACGGGCGGAGAAAGCCGCCGCCTCCAGCCGGTCACCGCCAGCGATCCGCTGATAGAGTGCCGCGGCGAAGGCGCTGGCGTTGCTGTCATAGACCGATCCGGCCCAGCCGATGGCCGCCGGCTGTCCCGCCGCCATCATCGGCAGGATGAATGGATCGACCCCGGCGGCATCCGCCGCCGTCTCACAGGCCGACAGGAACAGCAGGCGCGGGCGACGGTCCGGCCCCAGGGCGTCGAGGAAGACCACCGGGTCGATGGCGTCGCAGGCGCCAAGCTCATCCTCCAGAGCCAGCATCGGCGGTGTGCCGTCCCGGCCGGCAAGGCCATGGCAGGACAGATGCAGCACCTCCACCGGCCATTCCAGGCTGAGGCGCTCGCGCAGGTCGTCCAGCGTTCCGCCATCCTCGACCACCAGATCCAGCGGCAGGCGTCCGGCGCTCTTGAGGATTGCCACCTCCTCCTGCTCCACCCAAAGCTCGCTCTCCCCCTGCGGCGTCGCCGACAGGAACAGGATGGTCAGGGCGTGATCGTCGGCGGGCGGACGGGAGGGCGCCGCAATCCCGACACGACGTATCGGGCAAAAGCCAAGCGTCGCGTCGGCGGCCAGGAAGCCCTTGGCGGTCGCCAGGATTTCCCAGGGTAGGGACAGAAAGTCGGACGCGCCGTCCTGCTCCGGATCCTCGGCGACGAATTCGATTTCCAGCGGCCTTGCCGCACCGGGGCGCAGCAGGCCGGACAGCCAGCGCTCCGCCCCATCCAGCCAGTCGGCGATCTCCCGCCCCAGCGCCAGCAGATCGGCCTCGCCATGGTTCGTCTTGGCGCCCTGTTCCAGGATATCCGAATAGCGGTTCAGCCAATCGCCGATGCGCTGCCGGTCTGTGGCGGTCAAGGACCGTGGCGCCGTGCGGCGCCCGTTCGCCTCTTCATGGACGATGGCATCGGAATGGTGGAGGAAACGAACGCGCATCGCCGGGCCTTCAGCCTTTTGCCGTGTCCTTCACCTTCACACTTCCACCCTTGGGAGATCAAGATGGGCATTTCGCCACGCTGGGCTTATAATCCCAGACATCATCTGCCAGGACTCCGCCAACAGCAGGAGTGAACACTGAACACCCCCCGGAAAACCGTTCCAACCTGTTCCAAACGTTCCATCCGACCACCGTTCCCCATGCCCGGCGGCCCCGCGTGGAACAGTGAACAGTCCCCCAAAAACCGTTCCAACCTGTTCCACCCAACTAAACCCGCCCCCAAAGCGAAACGGCCCACTTCCCTTGCGGGAAGAGGGCCGTCGTCGTTTCAGCTACCCGGTTCGGCTCAGTCGCGCTTGACCGTGTCGCTGTTCAGCGCCGCCTGCGCCGCCGCCAGACGGGCGATCGGCACGCGGTAGGGCGAGCAGGAGACATAGGTCAGCCCGATCTTCTCGCAGAAGGAGATCGAGGCCGGGTCGCCGCCATGCTCGCCGCAAATGCCGAGCTTGATGTCCGGACGGACCTTGCGGCCGCGCTCGGTGGCGATCTCCACCAGTTCGCCGACGCCGGTGACGTCCAGCGACTGGAACGGGTCCTGCTCCAGGATGCCCTGGCGCTGGTACTCCGGCAGGAAGCTGCCGGCGTCGTCGCGCGACAGGCCCAGCGTGGTCTGGGTCAGGTCGTTGGTGCCGTAGCTGAAGAACTCGGCCGATTCGGCGATCTCGCCGGCCTTCAGGGCCGCGCGCGGGATCTCGATCATCGTGCCGGTCAGATACTCCACCGCGACACCGGTCTCGGCCTTCACCTGCTCGGCGGCGCGGTCGATCACCGCCTTGAGGATGTCGAACTCCTTGCGGGTGATGATCAGCGGGATCATCACTTCCGGAATGACGGCCTCGCCGGTGGTCTTGGCAACCTCGGCGGCGGCGGCGAAGATGGCGCGGGCCTGCATCTCGTAGATCTCGGGGTACGAGATGCCCAGACGGCAGCCGCGATGGCCCAGCATCGGGTTCGCTTCATGCAGCTGGATGGTGCGGTGGCGCACCCGCAGCGGATCGGTGCCGGTGGCCTCGGCGACCTCCGCCATGTCCTCTTCGGTGTTCGGCAGGAACTCGTGCAGCGGCGGGTCGAGCAGGCGGATCGTCACCGGCAGGCCGGTCATGATCGTGAACAGATCGACAAAGTCCTTCTTCTGGAAGGGCTCCAGCTTGGCGAGCGCCTTGCGGCGGCCGGCCTCGTCCTCCGCCAGGATCATCTCGCGGACGGCCAGGATGCGCTCCGGGTCGAAGAACATGTGCTCGGTGCGCGACAGGCCGATGCCCTCGGCGCCGAACTTCCGCGCGGTGCGGGCGTCCAGCGGGGTCTCGGCGTTGGCGCGGATCTTCATCCGGCGGATCTTATCGGCCCAGCCCATCAGGGTGGCGAAGTCGCCCGACAGCTCCGGCTGGATCGTCGGAACCTCGCCCAGCATCACCTCGCCGGTGGAGCCGTCGATGGTCAGGATGTCGCCTTCCTTGACGGCGACGCCGCGGACCGACATCTGCTTGGTCTTGTAGTCGATGCGCAGGTCGCCGGCGCCCGACACGCAGGCACGGCCCATGCCGCGGGCCACCACCGCCGCGTGGCTGGTCATGCCGCCGCGGCTGGTCAGGATGCCGCGGGCGGCATGCATGCCGTGGATGTCCTCGGGCGAGGTCTCGATGCGGCAGAGGATCACCGACTCGCCCTTGCCGGCCATCTGCTCAGCCTCGTCGGCGGTGAAGACCACCTTGCCCGAGGCCGCACCGGGGGAGGCCGGCAGGCCCTTGGCGATGATCTTGCGGTCGGCCTTGGGGTCCAGCGTCGGGTGCAGCAGCTGGTCGAGCGAGGCCGGATCGATGCGGCGGACCGCCTCGTTCTGGTCGATGACGCCCTCGTTCGCCAGATCGACGGCGATCTTCAGCGCGGCCGGCGCGGTGCGCTTGCCGTTGCGGGTCTGCAGCATGAACAGCTTGTTCTGCTGGACCGTGAACTCGATGTCCTGCATGTCGCGGTAGTGCTTCTCCAGCTTGAGGCGGACCTCGTTCAGCTGGTTGAACACCTCCGGCATCACCTCCTCCATGGCGGGGAGGTCGGACTTGTTGGCGATCTTGCCGGCGACGGTCAGGTGCTGCGGCGTGCGGATGCCGGCGACGACGTCCTCGCCCTGGGCATTGACCAGATACTCGCCGTAGAAGGCGTTCTCGCCGGTCGACGGGTTGCGGGTGAAGGCCACGCCGGTGGCGCAGTCGTTGCCCATGTTGCCGAAGACCATGCACTGCACGTTGACCGCGGTGCCCCAGTCGGCCGGGATGTCGTGCAGCTTGCGGTAGGTGATGGCACGGGCGTTCATCCAGGAGCCGAACACGGCGCCGATGGCGCCCCACAGCTGCTCCTGCACGTCCTGCGGGAAGGGACGGCCCAGTTCGCGCTCGACCGCCTTCTTGTAGTCCTCGATCACCGCCTGCCAATCCTCGGCCGACAGGTCGGTGTCGAGGTTGTAAGACTTGTCGCGCTTGTGGTTGTCGAGGATGTCCTCGAAATGGTGATGCTCAACGTCGAGCACGACGTTGGAGTACATCTGGATGAAGCGGCGGTAGCTGTCGTAGGCGAAGCGGCCGTCGCCCGACCGCTTGGCGAGGCCGGCGGCGGTCGCGTCGTTCAGGCCCAGGTTCAGGACGGTGTCCATCATGCCCGGCATCGACGCGCGGGCGCCGGAACGGACCGACACCAGCAGCGGGTTGGCCTGATCGCCGAACTTGGCGTCCATCGCCTGTTCCAGCCGCGCGATGGCGGCGTTCACCTGCGTCGTCAGCTCCGGCGGATAGGAGCGTCCGTTGGCGTAGAAATAGGTGCACAGCTCGGTGGTGATCGTGAAGCCCGGCGGAACGGGCAGGCCAAGATTGGCCATCTCGGCCAGATTGGCGCCCTTGCCGCCCAGCAGGTTCTTCATATCGGCCCGTCCTTCGGTGGCACCGGCCCCGAAGCTGTAGACCCACTTGGATTCACCCTGGCTCGCCATCGCGGATTTCCTCTCGCCCCATGGTCGTCCGGCATGTGGGTGCTCCCCTTGTCTCCAACGACCGTTCCACCCTGCGGAAATCCGCCTGGCGAAACCCCGTGGTCAGTTTGCTTGACCGCACATGCCGCTGAGTGGACCTTCTATCGCCCCAAACGTTGGGACACAAGACAGTCGCGTGGTCTAGAACAGGATGACCTGCGCTTCACCGGCAAAGGGGCGTTGCGGCTATATCGTATTGCCCAGATCCTCGCCTGCATCGCCATTACTCCGGCGGATCCGCATAATACCGATTCGAATGGTGAATTGCGCCCGAAGTACCCCGTAAATCCAAAGAAAAACGGGACCATTTCCCCTGCAAATGTTTCAGATGCTGAAGCAAGCGTCGGCCGGACATTCGACCCAGTGCTTGCCTTCCCCCGCCAGCCAGCTCACGAGCGCCGCCGACGGCATCGGCCGGGCGAACAGATAACCCTGGCCGATGGCGCAGCCCTCCGCCTCCAGCATGCGGTGCTGGGCCTCGCGCTCCACCCCCTCCGCGACGACGGTCAGGCCCAGCGCCTCGCCGATCTGGATGATGGCGCGGACCAGGGGGCGGTTGGCGGCGTCGATGTCCAGTTCCTTGACGAAGCTGCGGTCGATCTTCAGTTCGCCGACCGGGAAGCGCTTCAGATAGCTCAAGGACGAATAGCCGGTACCGAAATCGTCGATGGAGAGGGTGACGCCCAGCGCGTGCAGGGCATCCAGCGCGTCATGGACGCCGATCTCCTCCGTCATCATCAGCCGTTCGGTGATCTCCAGCGTCAGATCGTTGGCCGGGATGCCGTTGGTGGCCAGCGCGGCGCGGACCTGATCCGGCAGGTCGCCGCGGGCGAAGCGGACGGCGGAGACGTTCACCGCCAGCCCGGGCACTGGCACCCCCGCCGCGCGCCAGCGGCCGAGCTGCGCCACCGATGTCTGCAACACCCAGCTGTCCAGCCGGTCGATCAGCCCGCACTCCTCGGCCAGCGGCACGAACTCCGCCGGCGACACCGCTCCCCAGCGCGGGTGGGTCCAGCGGATCAGCGCCTCCACCCGGTGCAGGCAGTTCGGCTTCAGCCGCAGCTGGGGCTGGTAATACAGCTCGAACGGCGCCTCGTCCTCCGGGCAGCCCGTCTCCTGCCGGTCCAGCGCCTCGCGCAGAGCCGCCTCCATCTCCAGCCGGCGGACCGCCTGCTCGTTCATGTCGCGGCGGAAGAAGTGGCAGCGGTTGCGGCCCGCCTGCTTGGCCCGGTACATCGCCGCGTCGGCCTGGCGCAGCAGCGTGTCGAAATCCATGCCGTCGTCGGGATGCACGGCGATGCCGATGCTGGCGGTCGGGGTCAGCGTCAGATCGGCCACCGTCACCGGCACCGCCAGGGCGGCAAGCACCCGCTCGGCCAGCAGCGAGGCATGTGCCGCGTCACAGCCCGGCAGCAACGCCACGAACTCGTCGCCGCCCAGCCGGGCCAGCGTGTCGCCCTCGATGAACAAGTGCTTCAGCCGGGTCGCCACCTCCACCAGCAGCCGGTCGCCGACCGCATGCCCCAGCGAGTCGTTGATGGTTTTGAAGCGGTCGATGTCCAGGAACATCAGCGTCACCGGCTGCCGGGTGCGCCCGGCAAGCGCCAGCGCCGCGGTGGCGCGGTCGGCCAGAAGCTGGCGGTTGGGCAGCCCGGTCAGCGTGTCGAAGTAGGCCAGCCGGTTGATCTCCGCCCGCGCCCGGTCATGTTCGATGGCGAGCGCGCACAGATGAACGCAGGCTTCCACCAGCCGGCGGTGAAAAGCGGCAACGGGGCGCGGATGGTGGTAATAGAGCGCGAAGCTGCCCAGCATGCGGGCGTCCCGCCCCTTGATCGGGTTGGACCAGCAGGCGGCCAGCCCATGGGCCAGCGCAATGTCGCGACGCTTGGCCCAGCGCGGATCGTCGGCGATATCGACGGACATCACCGCCTCACCCGCGCTCATCGCGCTGCCGCAGCAGCCGACGTCCGGCTCGATCGGAAGCCCGTCGATGTTGGCAGTGTAGCCGGCGGGCAGCGACGGGGCTGCGGCCACACGCATGCGGTTCTCGTCGTCGCGCAGCATCACCGAGCAGGCGACGTCCGGCGCGCAGGCCTCCACCTGCCGACAGAGGAAATCCAGGACCTGCTTCAGCGACCGGCCGGTCGCCACCAGTTCCAGGACATTCTGCTGCAGGCGGGCCACCGCCTCCGCCCGCTCGCGCTCGTCGAAGCTGCGCATCTCGCACAGAAGCAGCTCATCGTCCCCATCGGTCAGATGCTGCCAGAACAGATCGACCGGGACCGGGTCATGGCGGAGGATCCGCAAGGCGCCGGCACCGGGCGGCGGATGATCCCCCCGCGCACCGTCCCACACCGCTTGCCAGTCACGTCCGCCGAGATCGAGCAGGCTGGGCAGCGAGCGTCCGACCAGCGTCTCCAGGTGGAGGCCGGTCAGCCGGGCAAAGCCGGGGTTGGCACCGACGATGGCGCCGTCGACCGATGTCCAGACCAGGGCAGCGTTCCATTGCGCGGCGGTTGCCCGCAACAGGCGATCGGACGGCAGACGGTCGTCCAGCGCGGTCGCGGCCGAGTCCATGACCCCTGATCCCTCCGGACATGCTTCGGAAACGCCGCGTCGGCGCCCCGGGAGAGTCAGCTAACATGAACACACGCGGCACGGTCAAGGCTCGTCGCGCTTCGGCCAACTTGTTGCAGCCACACAAGAACGGTTCTAATCCGCCATCGCTGAAACCGTTCGTGCACAACAAAAAGGGAGGAAGCGGTTTCCCACTCCCTCCCCATCGTCATTGGCCTTCGGATGGCGCCCCCGGGGGGAGCGCCGTCCTCGGGATCAGCTGCAGCCGGTGGTCGACCCGCAGCTGTCGCACTTCAGGCAGGTGCCGTTGCGGACCAGGGTCATGTTGCCGCACTCGCCGCAGGGATCGCCCTCATAGCCGCGGGCGCGGGCCTCGCGGATGCGGTCGAAGCGCTGGTCGCTGGTGCTGCCGCCATAGGCCGTGCCGGTGGCCGCGGTGGCAGCGACATGGCCCTGCACAGTGGCGGCGGCAACCGCCGGGCTGGCCGACATGGCCGCCTGGGCGGACGCCTGAGTGCCGGCCGAGGCGGTGACGCTGACCGCCGCCGTATCGGTGCCGGTGGCGGCGAAGGCCGCTGCGGCGCTGGCACGCTGGACCTGACCGCCCGTCTGGCCGCCATGCAGGACGCGCAGGTTGTTGCGGACATAGCCCGTGGAGGCGATGCGGCGGACGATGTCGGACGGCTGCACCTGGGTGTCCGGCAGGTCGCCCTGCTTGTCACCACTGCCGACCGTCGACGGCACCAGATCCTCCGGCGTGGCGTGCGCCAGATCGGTGCGGTTCAGGTAGGAGATGGCGATCTCGCGGAAGATGTAGTCGATGATCGACGTCGCCATCTTGATGGTGTCGTTGCCGGTCACCATGCCCGACGGCTCGAAGCGCGTGAAGGTGAAGGCCTCCACGAACTCCTCGAGCGGAACGCCATACTGCAGGCCGATCGACACCGCGATGGCGAAGTTGTTCATCAGCGACCGGAAGGCGGCGCCTTCCTTGTGCATGTCGATGAAGATCTCGCCCAGGCGGCCATCCTCATACTCGCCGGTACGCAGGTACACCTTGTGGCCGCCGACATTGGCCTTCTGGGTGTAGCCCTTGCGGCGGTGGGGCAGACGCTCGCGCGAGCTGCTCTTCCGCTCGACCACCCGCTCGATCACCTTCTCGACGATGCGCTCGGTGACCATCTGGGCGCGGACGGCGGCAGGCGCCTCGATCATCGCATCGACCGCCTCGCCATCCTCCTCGTCGTCAAGCAGGGCGGCCTGCAGCGGCTGGCTCAGCTTGGAGCCGTCGCGGTAGAGCGCATTCGCCTTCAGGCCCAGGCGCCAGGACATCAGGTAGGCGTCCTTGCACTCGTCGACCGTCGCCGTGTTCGGCATGTTGATGGTCTTGGAGATGGCGCCGGAGATGAAGGGCTGCGCCGCCGCCATCATCGTGATGTGCGATTCCCAGGACAGGAAGCGCTTGCCGATGCGGCCGCAGGGGTTGGCGCAGTCGAACACCGACAGATGCTCGTCCTTCAGGAAGGGCGCGCCCTCCAGCGTCATGGCGCCACAGCAGAACGTGTTGGCCGCCTCGATTTGGGCCTTGGTGAAGCCGATGTGGCTCAGCAGGTCGAAGCCCGGGGCGTCCAGCGTCTCGGCCGGGATGCCCAGCGTCTGGGTGCAGAAGTCGGCACCGATGGTCCAGCGGTTGAAGACGAACTTGATGTCGAAGGCGGTGGCGAGGTTGCCCTCGAGCCGTTCCAGCAGCTCGGCGGTGAAACCCTTGGCCTTCAGCGACTCGTGGTTCACGCCGGGGGCGTTCTTCAGCGTGCCGTGGCCGACCGCATAGAGCGCGATCTCTTCGATCTGGTCCGGGGTGTAGCCGAGCGTCTTCAGCGCCTCCGGCACCAGACGGTTGACGATCTTGAAGTAGCCGCCGCCGGCCAGCTTCTTGAACTTCACCAGGGCGAAGTCGGGCTCGATTCCGGTGGTGTCGCAGTCCATCACCAGACCGATGGTGCCGGTCGGGGCGACCACGGTGGCCTGGGCGTTGCGGTAGCCGTGGGCCTCACCCAGTTCCAGCGCCTCGTCCCACACGCGGACGGCGGCGAGCGCCAGTTCCTGGTCCGGGCAGAGGTCGGCGACGAAGGGCACCGGCTCGACCGCAAGGCCCTCGTAGCCGTTCATCTCGCCGTTGGCGGCGCGGCGATGGTTGCGGATGACCCGCAGCATGTGGTCGCGGTTGGCCTCGAAGCCCGGGAAGGTGCCCAGCTCCTGCGCCATCTCGGCCGAGGTGGCATAGGCGACGCCGGTCATGACGGCGGAGATGCCGGCGCAGTAGGCGCGGCCCTCGTCCGAGTCGTAGGACAGGCCGGACGCCATCAGCAGGCCGCCGAGGTTGGCGAAGCCGAGGCCCAGCGTGCGGAACTCGTAGGAGAGCTGGGCGATTTCCTTCGACGGGAACTGCGCCATCAGCACGGAGATTTCCAGCACGATGGTCCACAGCCGGCAGGCATGCTCGAACGCCTCGACGTCGAAGGAACCGTCCTTCAGACGGAACGACATCAGGTTCAGCGACGCCAGATTGCAGGCGGTGTCGTCGAGGAACATGTATTCCGAGCACGGGTTCGAGGCGTTGATGCGCCCCGAGGCCGGGCAGGTGTGCCACTCGTTGATGGTGCTGTCGAACTGCACGCCCGGATCGGCGCAGGCCCAGGCGGCGTAGCCGACCTTGTCCCACAGGTCGCGGGCACGGACGGTCTTCACCACCTTGCCGTTGGTGCGGCCGATCAGGTTCCAGTCGGCATCGTCCAGCACCGCCTGCACGAACTCGTTGGAGATGCGCACGGAGTTGTTGGAGTTCTGGCCGGAGACCGTCAGGTAGGCTTCCGAATCCCAGTCGGTGTTGTAGGTCTTGAACTCGATCGAGGTGAAGCCCTGGCCGGCGAACTGGATCACGCGCTGGATGTAGTTCTCAGACACCTGATCCTTGCGGGCGGCGAGGATCGCCTTCTTGAGCTCCTTGTTTTCCTTCGGGTCCAGGCCCGACTGGGCGGCGGCCATCACCGACGTCAGGTGCTTCTGGCAGATCTTGGAGCCGGTCACGAGCGCTGCGACCTTCTGCTCCTCGTTCACCTTCCAGTCGATGTAGCCTTCGATGTCCGGGTGATCCATGTCCACCGTGACCATCTTGGCCGCACGGCGGGTGGTGCCGCCCGACTTGATGGCGCCGGCCGCGCGGTCGCCGATCTTCAGGAAGCTCATCAGGCCCGACGACTTGCCGCCGCCGGCCAGCTTCTCGCCCTCGCCGCGCAGACGGGAGAAGTTGGAGCCGGTGCCCGAGCCGTATTTGAACAGGCGGGCTTCACGCACCCACAGGTCCATGATGCCGCCTTCGTTCACCAGATCGTCGGCGACGGACTGGATGAAGCAGGCATGCGGCTGCGGATGCTCGTAGGCCGAGGCGGACGAGGTCAGCAGGCCGGTCTTGAAATCGACATAGAAGTGGCCCTGGCTCGGGCCGTCGATGCCATAGGCCCAGTGCAGGCCGGTGTTGAACCACTGCGGGCTGTTCGGGGCCGCCATCTGGGCGGCCAGCATGAAGCGCATCTCGTCGAAGAAGGTGTGCGCGTCGGCCTCGGTGTCGAAATAGCCGCCTTTCCAGCCCCAATAGGTCCAGGTGCCGGCCAGACGGTCGAAGACTTGGCGGGCCGAATGCTCACCGACGAAACGCTTTTCCTTCGGCAGGGCGGCCAGCTTCTCCTGGTCCGCCTCCTTGCGCCACAGCCAGGACGGGACGGTGTTCTCCTCCACGGCGCGGAGCGCTGCGGGGACGCCGGCCTTGCGGAAATACTTCTGGGCCAGGATGTCGCTGGCGACCTGAGAGAAGTTGTCCGGCACCTCGATGCCGGTCTGCTGGAAGACGATCGTCCCATCCGGGTTGCGGATCTCGCTGGTCGCCTGGCGGAAACCGAGGCTGGCGTAGGCGTCCTGGCCTTCGTGCGTGAAACGACGCTCAATCCGCATGATGAGACTGTCCCTTGCTTGGAGCCCGCCGCGGCGCGCTCAAATGGAAATATGGTGCGACCCGTCCCGTCGAAGCAGCCGGCGGTCTTCATCCGCCGTCCGGCCCGGCAACGCAGATGGCGCCGTGCAAACAGAGGGCTCGATGCCCGGCTGTCCGCCGTCGCCGCTGTGCTGCCGACCGGGGCCGCCGCTAGAGGCCGGCCGGGTCACGTGAGCGGCATCCTAGCCAGCGCAGCCGGGGCAAGCAAGCCCCACTCTGCTAGATATTGTGGTTGACATCACCGAACCCCTCAAAACCTTGATCTTGTGGTGTTCAACCCGTCACTGCGGATCCTGTTCCCGCCTGCCAAGCAATTTTTTCAGGGGCGGTGGCGGACCGCATCGCGGTCGTGAGGCACAAACTGTAGGCACTCAAATCACCGCCGATGCCGGATCGGACGGCGCCACGCCCCGATTAGAGCGCAAAACGCGGGCGATCACCAGTGCTTCGTTGCAGTGAAAATCAACATCTTGTTGCCTGTGCCCCATTGCACACACCACCGATTCGCTGCGCTTCGACTCGAGGCAAATTGGCGGAATCCAAGGGGCGACTCGAAAAAGGGGGTGAAGCAGCCCTCGAGTCGCCGCCGGTCGGCCTGCGGATCGACACGGAGGAGGGGTGGCGACGGCCTCCCCGCAACTATTTCAAGCGTCCCCGGTTAAGGCGGGTGGAGCCAAGATGGATCCCGCGGGATCCCATAGATCCTTGGGGGAGGAAAAGCGCCCATGCTGAAGATCACCCACAAGATGTGGTTCGCATTGCCGGCACTGACACTGCTTGTCGGCATTGCGACTCCGCCGGGTGCGGCTGCCCAGAGCGTCATCATCAATGGTTCGACTCCGGCCGTCGGTGCGGCGGTGGAACGCAAGACCGGCCCCAGCGTCGACCAGTTGATGGACCGCAGCGTCCTCGGTGCCGACGGGTCGAAGATCGGCACCGTCACCGACGTGATCCTCAACGACAAGGGCGAGGCCCAGTACATCGTCATCCATTCCGGCGGCATTCTGGGCTTCGGCGGCAAGAACATCGCGGCCGACCTGACCCTGGCCGACCTGCGGACCGGCACCGAGGCGATCCATCTGCGCGAGGTGACGGCCGCCAGCGTGCGCGACATGCCCGAATTCCGCTACGACGACAGCATAACGTCGCTGACCCGCAGCCCGGAGCCACGGCGGCATTAGCAAAATGGAGCAATGAAAAAGGCCGCGCCCCAACCGGGACGCGGCCTTTCTCCTACCCTTCCGGGAGATCGCTAAGCCCCTCCCTCGCGTTGCCGCAAGGGAGGACAGCGTCAGGCGATCACTCGTCGTTCTGCTGCTTGCGCTTCAGAGCGGCGCCCAAGATATCGCCCAGCGAGGCGCCCGAGTCGGACGAACCGAACTCGGCCATCGCCTGCTTCTCTTCCTCCATCTCGCGGGCCTTGATGGACAGCGAGATGCGGCGGGAAGCGCGGTCGATCTGGGTGACCTTGGCATCGACCTTCTCGCCGACGGCGAAACGGTCCGGGCGCTGTTCCGAACGGTCGCGGGACAGGTCCGACTTGCGGATGAAGCCGGTGTAGCCCTCGCCGACGGTCACTTCGATGCCGCCGTCCGTCACCTGCGTCACGGTGCAGGTCACGACTTCGTTCTTCTTCAGGCCGGCAGTGGCCGACTCGAACGGGTCGCTGGCCAGCTGCTTGATGCCGAGGCTGATGCGCTCCTTCTCGACGTCGACGTCGAGAACCTTGACCTTGACGCGGTCGCCCTTCTTGTACTCGGCGATCGCCTCTTCACCCGACTTGTTCCAGTCGAGATCGGACATGTGGACCATGCCGTCGATGTCGCCCGGGAGGCCGACGAACAGACCGAACTCGGTGATGTTCTTGACTTCGCCTTCCAGCTCGGTGCCGGGACCGAACTTGTCGGTGAAGGTCTCCCACGGGTTGTCCAGGCACTGCTTCAGGCCGAGGCTGATGCGGCGCTTCTGCGGATCGACGTCCAGGACCATGACCTCAACTTCCTGCGAAGTCGACACGATCTTGCCCGGATGGACGTTCTTCTTGGTCCAGGACATTTCCGAAACGTGGACCAGGCCCTCGATCCCCGGCTCCAGCTCCACGAAGGCGCCGTAGTCGGTGATGTTGGTGACGCGGCCCTTGAACTTCGCGCCGACCGGATACTTGGCCTCGACGCCTTCCCACGGGTCGGCTTCGAGCTGCTTCATGCCCAGGCTGATGCGCTGGGTTTCCGGGTTGAAGCGGATGACCTGGACCGTGACGGTCTGGCCGATCTGCAGGGCTTCCGACGGATGGTTGATGCGGCGCCACGCGATGTCGGTGACGTGCAGCAGGCCATCGACGCCGCCCAGGTCGACGAACGCACCGTAGTCGGTGATGTTCTTGACGACGCCCTGGAGGATCTGGCCTTCCTTGAGGTTGGCCACCAGCTCCGAACGGGCCTCCGCACGGCTCTCTTCGAGCACGGCGCGGCGCGACACGACGATGTTGCCGCGCGAGCGGTCCATCTTCAGGATCTGGAACGGCTGCGGGGTGCCCAGCAGCGGGGAGATGTCGCGGACCGGACGGATGTCGACCTGGCTGCCCGGCAGGAAAGCAACGGCGCCCGACAGGTCGACCGTGAAGCCACCCTTGACGCGGCCGAAGATAACGCCGGTGACGCGGGTCTGGTCGTTGAACGACTTCTCCAGCAGGGCCCAGGCTTCTTCGCGCTTCGCCTTCTCACGGCTCAGCATCGCCTCGCCGTTCTTGTCTTCCATCCGCTCGAGGTAGACCTCGACGGTGTCGCCCGCCTTCAGCTCGGGCGGCTGGCCGGCAACGGCGAATTCCTTCAGCGCGACGCGGCCTTCCGACTTCAGACCGACGTCGATGGTGACCATGTCGTTCTCGACGGCGACGACGCGTCCCTTGACGACCGTACCTTCGAGCGACTCGGCCGCGCCCAGCGACTCTTCAAGCAGAGACGCGAAGCTTTCCTTTTCGACCGTGCGGGCCAGTGACTGTGCCATTGAAACTCCTAAAGGTGGCGCGAAAGCAGCCCCGTTCCGGTCCCGCCCGCGGCAAAACGGGTGGGACCTCGACCGAACCGCCGCGCCGGGCACCACGCCCGGCGACTTGGTTGATGGTTTTCCGTGGAGGGGGTCGGACCCGTTCGCGCCGCCACCGGCGGCCCGTCAACGGAAGTCGGAAGCGGCGGCGTTACGCCGTGGGCTTCAGACCGGTTTTCGAACCGATGTGGGCGACCGCCATCGAGAACACCTGATCGGCATCGAGAGCGGACGTATCAAGCACAAAAGCGTCGGCAGCCGGACGGAGCGGGGCCACCGCTCTCTGGCTGTCGCGCGCATCACGAGTCTTCATGTCCTCCAGGACATCGGAGGATATAGCCGGAATCCCCCGTCTCTGCAACTCCTTGAGTCGCCGTTCGGCCCTGACCTCCACCGAAGCGGTAATGAACAGTTTGGCCTGGGCATCGGGGCAGACAACCGTTCCGATGTCGCGCCCATCCAGAACGGCCCCAGGCGCGCCGCCCGGCGGGTGGGCGGCGAAGCGCCGCTGGAAGTCTAGCAGCGCCGCCCGCACCTCCGGCACCGCCGCCACCTTGCTGGCCGCCTGCGCCGCCTCGTCGGTGCGCAAGGCCACCTCCCGCAGGATCGGATGTTCGGGGTGCAGGTCATAGGCAGCCCGCGCCGCCGCCGTGTTGTCGGCCGGATCGCCGCCGGCCCGCAGGACCGACACGCCGACCGCACGGTACAGCACGCCGGTGTCGAGATGGGCAAAGCCGAAGGCGTCGGCGATGCGCTGAGACAGGGTGC
The DNA here is from genome assembly GCF_003116035.1 of Azospirillum sp. TSH64. GTDB lineage: Bacteria > Pseudomonadota > Alphaproteobacteria > Azospirillales > Azospirillaceae > Azospirillum. The sequence continues at coordinate 4,800,176 of NZ_LGQW01000015.1, read as the reverse complement.
CCTTGCCGCTGGCGGCCGGGCCGTCGATGGCGACGACCACGGTCCCGACCGGAGTGCCCTGATTGGAAAGCGGCTGCGTCATCGCCTCAAGCCTCCACGATCGCGGCACCGAGCCCGTTCATCAGCCCGACGAAATCGGGGAAGCTGGTGTCGATGAAGGCGCCGTCGTCGACCGACACCGGCTGTTCGGTCGCCATGCCCAGGACCAGGAAGCTCATCGCGATGCGGTGGTCCATGGCGGTGAGGACGGTGGCACCGCCCTTCGGCGGCTTGCCGGTGCCATGGACCGTCAGGCTGTCGTCGGCACCGACCTCCACCGACACGCCGCAGCGGGTCAGCCCCTCCGCCACCATGGCGAGGCGGTCGCTCTCCTTCACACGCAGTTCCTTCAGCCCCAGCATCACCGTGGTGCCCTCGGCACAGGCGGCGGCGGCGGCCAGGACCGGGTATTCGTCGATCATGCTCGGCGCGCGATCCGCCGGCACCACGATGCCCTTCAGGGCGCTGTGGCGAACCCGCAGGTCGGCCACCGGCTCGCCCGCCTGGTCGCGGCGGTTCTCGAAGGCGATTGATCCCCCCATCTCCACCAGCGTGTCGTAGAGGCCGGTGCGGCGCGGGTTCATGCCGACGTCGTTCAGCAGAAGTTCGGAGCCCGGCCGCAGCAGGGCGGCGACCGCCGGGAAGGCAGCACTGCTGGGATCGGCCGGCACATGGATGCTGCGGCCGGTCAGCTCCGGCTGGCCGGTGACGGTGACGGCCAGCGCGCCGTCCTCCAGCCGCTCGGTCGTCACGGTGGCGCCGAAATGGCGCAGCATCAGTTCGGTGTGGTCGCGGGTCGGCTCCGCCTCGATCACCGTGGTCGCGCCGGCGGTGTTGAGGCCGGCCAGCAGGATCGCCGACTTGACCTGGGCGGACGCGACCGGCAGGCGGTAGGTGATCGGAACCAGCTCGCCGCTGCCGACCACGGTCAGCGGGAGACGTCCGCCGGAGCGGCTGACGAAGCGGGCGCCCATCTCCTCCAGCGGATTGGTGACGCGGGCCATCGGCCGTTTGTTCAGCGAGGCGTCGCCGGTGAAGACGCAGGAGATCGGATGGCCGGCGACCAGCCCCATCAGCAGGCGGGCGGCTGTGCCGCTGTTGCCCATGTCGAGAACCTGCGCCGGTTCCTGCAACGCACCCAGCCCGACGCCGCGCACGCGCCAGACACTCCCCCCTTGGCCGTCGTCGCTCCGCTCCGCCTCGGCGCCCAGCAGACGCATGGCAGCCGCGGTGTGCAGCACATCCTCGCCCTCCAACAGGCCATGGATCACCGTCTCGCCCACGGCGATGGCGCCCAGCATCAGCGACCGGTGCGAGATCGACTTGTCGCCGGGCACGCGGATGCTGCCCCGGATCGCGCCGGTGGTGGTGGAGCGCAGCGGCCTTGCGTGCGTCATGGGACGGGTCCTTCGGATCGGAACGGGAAGCGGTTGTGGCCGCCGTTCCTATCACAGCCCCCGCCTCGATGCGAGAGGGGCCAAATCGCCGCCTGTACCGGCGCCATCCGCTCCAGGGTCCCGGCCGCACCCCGGCAGCCTCCGCCTTGCGCACATGAAAAGAGGCCGCCCGTAAGCGGCCCCGAGTTCAAGGAGGAAACCAAATGGAGGAGTTGCACGGTGTGCAGGTCCGTTCTAGCGAGTTATGGTTAACGCCGTGTAAAGGCAACCCCTGCCCGGGCGGGATACCACTTTCCCGCCGGTGCTGCGACGCCGCGGCGGCCGGCTCGTCTCATCTTTTTTTTGACAAGCGCCGCAGGGCATGGCAAAGGGCGCCTCTTGAGAACCCCCCTGATTTTTGTGACGGAGGACGTGGCGTGGCCAAACCCGAATGGGGCGTCAAGCGCATCTGCCCGAGCTGTGGCGCTCGTTACTATGACATGCGCAAGGACCCGCCGGTCTGCCCGAGCTGTGGCGCGCAGTTCGATCCTGAGGCTCTGCTGAAGTCCCGCAAGGCCCGTCCGGCCCCGGTCGACGACACCAAGAAGGCGGCTGTCGTGGCCGAGGACGAGGAAGAGGTCGAGACCGAGGCCGAGACTCCGGAGTTGGAGGATGCCGAGGACGACATGTCGGTCGACGACATCGAGGAAGCCGACGACACCGCCGAGGACGAGGACGATGTCCTGATCGAGGACACGTCCGAACTGGGCGAGGACGACATGGACGAGGTCGTCGACGTCGAGGGTGAGGACGAGGAGGAGCGCTGACCGGCGCCCCTCCCAGTGGCGGCGGGACGGCCGGCGGGGTGGTGAAAAAAGCGCGAAAGGACGAATTTTCCGCTTGCATCACTCCGCTGCCTGACTATTATCCCGCTCCACCAAGGCCGGACGGAAACGACCGGCCCCCAGAGTTAAGGGGCCATAGCTCAGCTGGGAGAGCGCTACAATGGCATTGTAGAGGTCAGGAGTTCGATCCTCCTTGGCTCCACCAAATCGATCAAGGGCCTGGCGAGCAGTCGCCAGGCCCTTGGTGCGTTTGGACCGGGCACCGGATAAAGACGCCGGTTAGGTGCATAGTTGCGGAACTCCATCGGGCCGCATGGAAATGCCGCCGCGCTGCGGACGGCACGACGGCATCTCCAGTTGCCGGGACCAGCTACTTCAGCCAGCGATCGAAAACCGCCTGATACTGGCCGGTGGCGACGGCCTGGTGCAGCCACTGGTCGACCCACAGCTTCAGCACGATGTCGCGCGGCAGCAGGAAGGCCTTCTCCGAGAAGTCGAAGGGCTGGTCAGGATGGACGGCGCACAGTTCCGGATGCAGCTTCTGCTGAAGCCGCGTCTCCACCGCGTCGGTGATCATCAGGTCGGCCTTGCCGGCGACGATCTGGTCGAAGATGGTGACGTTGTCCGGATGGACTTCGATCTGGGCCGTGCGGATGTTGGCGCGGGCGAACTTCTCGTTGGTGCCGCCAGGGTTGACGATCAGGCGGACGCCGGGCTTGTCGATGTCGGCGACGGTCTGGAAGCGGTCCTTGTTCTCGCAGCGGGTGATCGGCGTCTTGCCGTCGCGCATCAGCGGATCGGAGAACAGCGCCTTCTTCTGCCGCTCCAGCGTGACGGAGACGCCGCCGACGGCGATGTCGTACTTGTCCGCCAGCAGGTCGGGCAGGAGGTTGCCCCAACTGGTCTTCACGAACTCCACCTTCACGCCCAGCGCCTTGCCCATCGCTTCGGCAAGGTCGATGTCCATGCCCTCGAACTTCTGGGTCTGCGGGTTCAGGTAGGTGAAGGGCTTGTAGTCGCCGGTGGTGCCGACGCGCAGCGTACCGGCCGACAGAACGGCATCCAGGCGCGAGTTTTCAGCCGGCTGTGAAGCGGCCGATGCCGACGGAGCGGTCTGCGCCAGCGCACCGGCGGACGACAGGGCAGTAACGGCACAGACCAGCACCGCGCCGACGGCTGCGGCAAGGCTCCGGCCGCTGTGGCGCAGGGTATGGACAGGCATGAAAATCCTCCCGATGCATTGTTTGCCGCCCGGATGGTACGGCGCAGGGAGGATTGTGGCGAGGGGCTGCGATCCGGACGAACGGAGTTCAGATATGCAGCCGCTAAAAAATGCGGCAGCCCCAAGAGCAGCCCTGGAACGGCGAAGGCCGCGAACCCGTTCCGGTTCGCGGCCTTCAGAATGGTGGGCGGTACTGGGATTGAACCAGTGACCCCTACGATGTCAACGTAGTGCTCTCCCGCTGAGCTAACCGCCCACTGTAGCAACCGGCGGAGAAGCGCTTGGCGTCGTTCCGTCCGGCGTGGGCGGGTGTATACCGACCTCCTTGCCGACACGCAAGCTCTTTCGCACCACCCATCCGCTTTTTTTATCCGCCGGCGGCAGGGAGGCGGCCGGCCCCCTCACAGACGGTTCCGTGACAGAGGTTCCGTGACACTGGGGCCGGCGTCCATTACATCATTCGATCATGGACGCCTCCTTCGACGCGCAACGCGGCGCTGGTGCCGGTGCCGACCCGGCCGCCGCTCCGCTGCCCAACGCCCCGGCCTTCGAAATTCTGGCCCCGCAGAGCCAGAGGCTGCCGCTCGTGCTGGCATCGCCGCACAGCGGCAATGCGTATTCCGCAGAGTTCCTCGCCTCGTCCCGCCTGGATGCCCGGGCGCTGCGCAAGTCGGAGGATTGCTTCGTCGACGAGATCTTCGCCTTCGCCCCGGGCTTCGGCGTGCCGCTGATCCGCGCCCTGTTTCCGCGCGCCTATCTGGACGTCAACCGCGAGGCCTACGAACTGGATCCGGAGATGTTCGCCGATCCGCTGCCGGCCTATGTCAACACCCGCTCCCCCCGGGTGGCTGCGGGGCTGGGCACCATCGCCCGCGTGGTCGCCAACGGCGAAGACATCTACAAAGGCAAGCTGCGCTTCGCCGAGGCGCTGGACCGCGTCAGCCGCTGCTACACCCCCTATCACAACGCGCTGCGCCAGCTGGTGGACGGCACCCGCGACGCCTTCGGCCATGTCCTGCTGATCGACTGCCATTCCATGCCGTCGGGCAGCGTCACCACCGGTGGACGGGGCAACGGGCGCGGCGGCACCCATCCCGACATCGTGTTGGGCGACTGTTTCGGCAATGCCTGCGCCCCGGCGGTGATCGACGCGGCGGAGGATTACCTGCGCGGGCTGGGCTATGCGGTCAGCCGCAACAATCCCTATGCCGGCGGCTACACCACCCGCCATTACGGCCGGCCGCGCCAGGGCATCCACACGCTTCAGATCGAAATCGCCCGAGATCTCTACATGGACGAGGCGGCGCTAACCCGCCTGCCCTATCTTGGCACCCTGGCCCGCCACATGACCGAACTGGTCGACACGCTGGGCCTGCTGCCGCCCGACGGGCTTGGTCCGCGCTGACCCTCCTGCCCCCCGGCCAACGGACCGTCAGGCCAAAAAAAGGGCCGCGGGCGGACCCGCGGCCTTCAGTCTAGGGAGGAAACGCCCAAGAAGTGCGTTACGCCAACGTCCACGCCGAGGCGCGACCGTTGCCGCACTGCACAATATGAGCGCGTGGCGTCCCGGCTTCAAGCCCAAAAAGAATTTCTTATTCATTACATCACGTTAATCGAGACAGGAGATACCGCGAACCGGATAGGATCTATCTAGATTTGCTGCACCGCAGCATAACCTTTCGTGAAACAGTTTGCCCCAAAGGACAAAAGGTGCCGTACCTTCGGACCGCTATCGTGAGCGTGACGGCGGGAGTTCGGAACCAAGGCCGCCCTTTGTCGTTTCGCAGTGGTCCAATACCGGGTGTCCGCCACGGCGGCCCTGAAGTTGCGGACTGCGGAACGCCCTGCCGGCGGCCAATAAGGAGAAGAAGATCGTGAGCAGGCTCGTCGTCGTATCCAACCGGGTCGCCCTTATGGAAGAGGGCAAGCAGGCCGCAGGCGGTCTCGCCGTCGCCATCCTGGCAGCCTTGAAGAAGACCGGGGGCATCTGGTTCGGGTGGAGCGGAACGGTCGTCGATGGCGAGTCCCAGGCGGAGCCGACCAAGACGGAGGCCGGCAAGCTGACCTACGCCACGCTGGATCTGGGCCGCCGCGATCATGAGGAATATTATAACGGTTTCGCCAACCAGACCTTATGGCCGCTGTTCCACTACCGCCTGGGCCTGATCTCGGTGAACCGTCGCACGCGCGAGGGCTATTCCAGGGTCAACGCCTATTTCGCCGACAAGCTGGAGCCTCTGCTGCGCCCGGACGACATGGTCTGGGTCCACGACTATCACCTGATCCCCTTCGGCGACGAGTTGCGCCGCCGCGGCTGTTCGCAGCGCATGGGCTTCTTCCTGCACACGCCCTTCCCGCCGCCGGAACTGCTGACCGCCCTGCCCAACCACCGCGACCTGATCCGCGAGCTGTGCGCCTACGATCTGGTCGGCTTCCACACCGCCACCGACCTGCGCGGCTTCTGCGACTACATCCGCACCGAGACCGACGGCACGGTGGAACAGCGCGGCGCCTACGGCACGGCGATGATCCGCGCCTTCGGCCGAACCCTGATGGCGAAGGTGTTTCCCATCAGCATCGATACCCCGGCGCTGGAAAGCCTGGCCCGCACCGCCGGCCGCTCGCGCCAGGCCGAACGGCTGCGCGAAAGCCTGGTGGGACGCCGGCTGATCATCGGCGTCGACCGGCTCGATTATTCCAAGGGCCTGCCGCAACGCTTCGCCGCCTTCGAGCAGCTTCTGGAAAGCTACCCGGAGCATTGCAACCGCGTCTCTTTCCTTCAGGTCGCCCCGCCAAGCCGGGAGGATGTGCCGGAATACATCGCCATCCGCCGCGAATTGTCGGAGATGGCCGGCCGCATCAACGGCCGTTTCGCCGAGTTCGACTGGCAGCCGATCCGCTACCTGAACCGCAGCTTCGGCCAGCGCGTTCTGGCCGGCTTCTACCGGTTGGCCAATGTCGGGCTGGTGACGCCGCTGCGCGACGGCATGAATCTCGTCGCGAAGGAGTATGTCGCCTGCCAGGACGCCGACAATCCGGGCGTGCTGGTGCTGTCCCAGTTCGCTGGTGCCGCCCACGAGATGGGCGAGGCGCTGATCGTCAACCCGTTCGACATCGAGGGCGTCGGCGACGCGCTGCAACGGGCGCTGACCATGCCGCTGGGCGAGCGCAAGGAGCGCCACGCCGCCCTGATGCAGACCCTGCGGCGGCAGGACATCAACTGGTGGCGCGAAAGCTATGTAGACGCATTGACGCGGGCACCGTATGACTTTCCGGTCACCTGAGCATCCGCTCGGCCCACCAACAGCGCAGATCCGGATCCATGGCCGCCGACCTCTCCCCCGCCATTCCCGGCACCGCCGGTAACGCTGCTCCCATTCTGGCCCCCATTCTGGTTGCCGACATCGGCGGCACCAATGCCCGCTTCGGCCTGATCGACGGACGCATCGTCCGCGACACCCGCGTGCTGCGCTGTGCCGATTACGCCTCGATCGAGGATGCGGCCACCGCTTACCTGACGGCGGTCGGGCTGGCGGCGGTCGGCACTCCCGGCCGGCCGCGGCGCGGCGCCTTCGCGGTGGCCGGGCCGGTTACCGGCGACCGCATCGCCATGACCAATCTGGTCTGGCAGTTCTCCGTCAACCGGGTGCGGGACGCGCTGGGGCTGGACGGGCTGGTCGTCATCAACGACTTCACCGCCGTCGCCCTGTCGGTGCCGCGTCTGGCCGAAGAGGATCGCCGCCAGATCGGCGAGGGCGCGCCGCAGGCGGGTGCCGTTGTCGGCGTGCTGGGGCCGGGCAGCGGGCTGGGCGTGTCCGGTCTGGTGCCGGGCGCCAACAACCGCTGGACCGCACTGTCGGGCGAGGGTGGTCATGTCACCATGGCGCCGATCAGCGACCGCGAAAGCGCCGTGCTCGGCCAGTTGCGCAAGAGCTTCGAGCATGTCTCGGCCGAACGGGTGCTGTCCGGCCCCGGCCTCGTCAACCTCTACGGCGCGCTGTCGATCCTGGACGGGCGGGAGCCGGCCGCCCTCACGCCTGCGCAGGTGGCCGACAACGCCCTGAACGGCAGCGAGGCCCATTGCGTCGAGGCGGTGGAGATGTTCTGCGCCATGCTGGGCACCGTCGCCGGCAACCTCGCTCTGACGCTGGGCGCGCGCGGCGGCATTTATATCGCCGGCGGCATCGTGCCGAAGCTGGACACGCTGTTCACCCATTCCCGCTTCCGCAAGCGCTTCGTGGAGAAGGGCCGGATGCGCGATTTCCTCGCACCGGTGCCCAGTTACGTCATCACCCACGAACTGCCCGCCTTCCTGGGCCTCGCCGAGGCGGCAGGAGCGGAATAAGGCCCGAACAGTAGGGAAGCCACTGGAGGGGTGCGGCCGATTGCGCATCCCATCGGTGGTTCCCCCTATTGCGCGACTTGTCGCTTGAACCGGCGGGTCGCCCTCCACATGGTTGTTCCCCTCTCTTTCGGATTTGCATCGGAACACCATGCCTGCCGACCTTCGTGTCCGTTTCCTGCACCCGTCGGGCGCCATCGGCCCCGGCAAGATCGCCCTGCTGGAGGCCATCGACCGCACCGGCTCGATCTCCGCCGCCGCGCGGTCGCTGGACATGACCTTCCGCCGCGCCTGGTTCCTGGTGGAGACGATGAACACCGCCTTCCGCGAACCGGTGATCCGCACCTGCGTCGGCGGGCGTGAGGGTGGCGGTGCCGGCCTGACCCCGCTGGGCCAGGAGGTGGTCGCCCGCTATCGCCAGACCCAGGAGGAGGCGCGCAAGGCCGCCGAGCCGCATCTGCGCTGGCTGGACGAAGTGCTGAAGGAGACGGAGACGGAGAGCCGGGCACAGGCTACAGACTCGAATGCCGATGGCACGACATAGGCCGCGCCCCGATGCAGGCGGCCATCGAAGCAAAGGGCGGCGCCCTCATGGATGAAAAGATTTCTCGAGAAAAAGATCGCGCAGATCATTATAGAAGATTTTGAACCCGAAGAACATTTTTGAAAAGCAGAATAATGGAAAAATCCGTCAACATCGCATATCTTCCACGGCTCGACCATCTCCGTGCATTTGCAGCTCTTATCGTTTTATACTACCACTCGTTTCAGATCCTCCCACAATCGGCGGGTGGGAACCTGATTGAAGGTTGGGTCCATACAAAAAACCCGTTGCTGGCGATGGTGGTGGAGGGACACACCGGCGTCGCGCTCTTCATGGTGTTATCGGGCTTCATCTTCACATGGGGCGCAAACGGCCGTGAAGTCTCTTATTTCGGCTTCCTGCGGAACCGCTTGCTCCGAATCTATCCTCTCTATGCCTGGCTTCTCCTTGTCGGTATCGCCATGACGCCGGATGCCGTCGATCCGGCCAAAATTCTCGAGATGGCGGTTCCATTCCTGAATGCCGGGAACAAGGCGACCTACGGGGTAGCAACCAGCCTGTTCTGGACGGTCGCCGTCGAGTTCCAGTTTTATCTGATCTTCCCCTTCCTGCTGTCGATCCTGAACCGGCAGGGATGCCGACAACTGGCGTTGATGATCCTGTGCGCATTCGTCTATCGGCTCATCGCCGATCAGTTCGGCGCGAATTCCCGCGCAATCGCTTATTGGACGATCGTCGGACGCATCGATCAGTTCCTGATCGGCATGATCGCGGCCGTGGCGCTGCGCCGCTGCAACGATACTCCACAGGGCGCCTTGTGGCTCGGCCGGGCCTTCCTGCCCGCAATCCTTCTGATGCTGACCATGATCACGGTTTTCCATCGGGCCGGAGGTTATCCGGTGATCGCCACCTGGAAGACAGTCTGGCCCACCGTCGAGGCGGCCGGCTGGGCACTCGTCATTGTGACCTATCTGTCCGTCCGCATTTCCGGTTCCCCCGCCCTATCGCGGATGACGGCTTATATCGGCTCGATCTCCTATTCCATCTATCTGACCAACTTCATCGTCATCACGCAGATCGGGAAATACGGTGACATTCTTAAGCTGATGCAGAATCCGCACATCAATGCGCTGCTGGTCTGCACGGCCGTGGTTCTACCGGCGTCGATCGCTCTTTCCACCCTGACCTATTTCGCCATCGAACAACCGTTCATGAAGATGCGCCGGAAATATATGGTCGAACCGCAACGGCCATTGCGCATGGCCGCCTGATCCCGCCGTTCGCCCGACATGCCGATTTCGCGGTGCAACGTCCGCTTTTTCTTCCATGCGCGCCGTGCAGCCCTGGGCAACCGGAAGTCCGATGGTGCGGCGGGACGAGGCACCGTACATATGGCTCTGTTGCAGCTCGGCGCCAGCGTGACCGTACGGCAACAACCCGTTTCCCCCGACCTCATCCGGCATCCGGACGGGCCGCAGCCGCGGCGCCGCACCGCCGTGCCTTTGCCCGAGCCGATCCCCCCGCCATGCTGTCCCTCCCCCTGCCCGTCACGGCCGCCGACGCCTTCGGTGCCGCCGCCTTCGCCGGTTCGTGCCTGTGGCCGCTGATGAAGAAGCGCCGTGCCCTGCTGGCCGGGCAGGCCGCCACCAACCTGATGTTCATCACCCACTATGTGCTGCTGGGGGCGCACACCGCCGCGGCGCTTTGCCTGCTGGTGGTGGCGCAGGCGCTGGCGGCGCTGCCGGAAGGGCGCAGCCGCTGGCAGACGGCGATCTTCGCGGCGACGGTGCCGGGCGTCGCCGCCATCGCACTGTTCACCTGGTCCGGCCTGCCGTCTGCGCTGTCCAGCCTGGGCATCACCTTCTCCACCCTTGCCCGCTGGCAATCGGACGCGGTCCGCATGCGCATTCTCCTGCTGGTGGCCGGCGGTTTCTGGGTCAGCCACAACGCGCTGGTGATGTCGCCCTTCGCCATGGCGTCGGATGCCTTCTGTGCCGCCGCCAACCTGCTGCGCCTGCGCGGCGCGCTGCGCAGGGAGGAGGCTCCGGCAGCGGTGCCAGCCGCAAATGCCAATGCGCTGCCCTCCGGCGCCGCCGCCGCCTGAACCGTCCTCACTGGAACGGGCTAACGCCTCCGGACGGGTTCTCCCTGTCCGGGGGCGGTCGAATTGGGCACTGGCGCACCGGCACCGTCGCGCCTAAAAGAGGCCTCGTGCACCGCAACGGCAGCGACGAAGGACGGCCCATTCATGCTGAAGCGTCTTTACGACTGGACCATGGCCAAGGCCGCGTCGAAGGATTCGACCGCTTGGCTGGCCGGTGTGTCCTTTGCCGAAAGCTCCTTCTTCCCGCTGCCGCCGGACCTGCTGCTGGTGCCGATGGTCATCGCCAACCGCAAGGCGGCGTGGAAGCTGGCGACGATCTGCACGCTGGCCTCGGTGGTCGGCGGCATCGCCGGCTATATGATCGGCTATTTCCTGTACGAGACGATCGGCCGCTGGGTGATCGAGTTCTATCACCTGACCGACAAGTTCGAGCAGCTGCGCCACACCTTCGTCGAGTACGGGGCGGAAATCCTGATCATCAAGGGCATGACGCCCATCCCCTACAAGCTGCTGACCATCACAGCCGGCGTGGCGCATCTACCGCTGTGGGTTTTCATCGGCGCTTCGATCATCTCGCGGTCGATCCGCTTCTATCTGGTCGCGGCTCTGCTGTATTTCTTCGGTCCGCCGATCCGCGCCTTCATCGAAAAGCGGCTGACCCTCGTCACCAGCGTGTTCGCGGTGGCGCTGATCGGCGGCTTCCTGGTGGTGAAGCTGCTGTAAGCCACCACCCTCTTCCAGACAGACAGGACCTCCATGCCTCCGCGCGGGCGCCCGCCCCATCCCAGCCGCGCCCGCTCCCGGACCGCAGCCCCCGCCCTCTCGTCCGCACCGTCAGCCCCGGAGCCCACCGAATCGCGCAAGCTGTTCCGCGTGGCCGGGCTGGCCGCCGTGTCCGCCCTGTTCACCCATGAGCCGGAGCGGGTGGAGCGCCTGTTCTTCGACGAGCGGCTGAAACCGGCGGTCGGTGCCTTCTGCAAGGCGATGGCGGCGGCCCGCAAGCCCTACCGCATGGTGGAGGCGGAGGAACTGGCGAAAGTCGCCGGCACGGTTCTGCACGGCGGCGTGGTCGCGCTGATGGCGCCTCGGACGCTGCCGCTGTTCGACACCGAGGCCGCGCGCCGGGCAACGGAGCCGCTGCTGATCCTGGACGGGGTCGGCAACCCGCACAATCTGGGCGCCATCCTGCGCACCGCCGCCTTCTTCGGCCTGCCCCGCGTCCTGGTCTCCGACCATCCCGGCCAGGCATTGCCGTCCGAGGCCGCCTATCGCGTGGCGGAGGGCGGGTTCGAGTGGGTGGCGCTGGAGCGCGCCCCCGCCCTGCCGGCCGTGCTGAAGCGGCTGCGCACCAGCCACCGGGTGTTCGGGACGGCACTGGACCAGACCCGGCCGACCGTCGATGCCGGCGCGCTGACGGGCTGGCGCGGCAAGCAGGGTGTGAAGCCGCCGGCCGTCGTGCTGGGCAACGAGGAGGACGGCATTCCGCCGGCCACGCTCGCGGCCTGCGAGGCGGTGCTGACCATCCCCGGCAGCGGCCGCGTCCAGTCGCTGAACGTCGCCGCCACCGCCGCCATCCTCATCCATGCCCTGGCCGCCGGGTAAGGGCTGCCTTCAGCCGAGCGCCGCGATCAGCACCACCGCCACCAGGGCGACGGACGCCAGCGGCAGCAGTTCCACACCGTTGCGCGTCCAACTGGGGACGGCATTGTGGTGGCCCACATGGCCGTTCGCGATGTCGTCGGCCCAACCGTGGCGCGACGGCACCGCACCCGGGGCCGACACCGCTGGGGCGGCCGGGTTCGCCATGTCGACGACGCCGTCGCCGCGGTGATAGTCGCCGGTCTGCCGGGCCAGCGCCGGATTGGGCCGGCCCTGCATCAGGCGGGAATCGTCCAGTTCGACCTCGACCCCGGCCGCCTCGACCCGCTCGATCACTGCGGCGGTTTCCTCCGGCGTCATCGTGTCGACGGGCAGGATACCGCCCAGCGCCTCGGCGCTCAGCCGGTTGCCGTTGCGGCGGCCATGGTCGATGAGGGATTGGATCAGGCGCTCGTCGGTGGTGCTGGCCATGATGGCTCTCCTTTTTTCAAGTTCCCAGCAGATCGCAAGCTCAAACGCGCGAAACAGCCCGAAGGTTCACCGGCACGCCGACTCCGCTGGCGCCACCTTGCCGCAGCCCGGCCGCGACCCGACATAAGAGGTCACTCCAACGGATCGTCATGATGGGAGACCCGACCATGCTGGGGCATTTTCTGCGCAAGCCGGCGACGCTGCCGACGCCGGAGGAGGCGCTGCCCGGCCGCAGCCAACCCGTTCCGGTTCCCGAACAGCACCATGTCAACGGCCATCGCCTGACCGGCCCCTATCCGCCCGGGCTGGAGGTCATCGACCTCGGGCTCGGCTGCTTCTGGGGAGCGGAGCGCAAATTCTGGCAGGTCCCCGGCGTCTGGGTGACCGCCGTCGGCTACCAGGGCGGCCATACCCCGAACCCGACCTATGAGGAGGTCTGCTCCGGCCGCACCGGCCATACCGAGGCGGTGCGCGTCGTCTATGACCCGGCGATGGTGAAGGCGGAGGATCTGCTGCGCGTCTTCTGGGAGTCGCACGACCCGACCCAGGGCATGCGCCAGGGCAACGATGTCGGCACCCAGTACCGGTCCGCTGTCTACACCCACAGCCCCGCCCAGCAGGCGGCGGCGGAAGCGACGCTGGCGGCCTACCAGGAGCGGCTGGCCCAGGCCGGCTATGGCCCGATCACCACCGAGATCCGCGAGGCTCCTCCCTTCTACTTCGCGGAAGGCTACCACCAGCAGTATCTTGCCAAGAATCCAAACGGCTATTGCGGGCTTGGCGGCACCGGCGTCACCTGTGCGGCCTGATGAAGCACGGGTAAACGCCGGGGTGCGGCGTCCCTGACGGGCTTAGCCCTTGCGGTTGCGCCACACCGGCCCTTGCGGGTATGGTTCGGGCGGCTCTTGAAAGCTCCGGCGGCACCATCCCGCGGGAGCGCCGCCCGTCCAGCTGCGATTGTCATGACCAAGGAAAGAACCGAGCTGGCGACGCCGTATCTAAGCGGCCTGCTCGAATTCTGGCTCACCAAATCCGTCGCCGGCCGGCCGCCGGTCCCCAGCAGCATCGCCCCGGCCGACCTGCGGCCGTGGAAGGACAACATCGCCGTCTTCGAGGTGATCGGGGAAGAAGCCGGCACCTTCGTCTATTCCTATTACGGCAAGGCGCTGGCAACCGCTTTCGGCCAGTCGCGCCTGGGCGCCACGCTGGACGATCTGCCGCCGGAACAGCGGGCATTGCTTCAGCCGGAATACGAGACGGTGCGCCGCGAGCGGCTGCCTGTCGCCCGTGTCCACACCGCGGTCTTCGGCGGGCGCACCCGCAGCTTCGAGCGGCTGGTGCTGCCGATGTCCAGCGACGGCGTCAGCATCGACAAGCTGCTGGTCGCCGCCTACGAGATGACGCCGCGCGAGCTGGCGGCACGTCCCCCCCTGCCGGGTGGCTCCTCCTCCGGTCCAGTCCCCCTCACCGTTCAGAAGCCCGGAGCCTCGGCATGAGCCCGCGTATGCCGCATCTCGCCGCCCCGCCCACCCAGGCGGGGGTGGTGACCGCCGACGAGTTCAATCTGTGGTGCGCGCTGAACGGCCGACCGTTCAATCTCGTCCCGAACCCGCGCCCCGACGGCCGCGTGATGTGGGATGTCGAGGTTCTGCCCGGCACCCCGCGCGCCGGGACCGTCTATTCCACCAACCTGTCGGACGAGGCGCTGGCGGTGGTCGCCGGCTTCGCCTTCCTGTCGGGCGTCGAATGGGCCTATGAGGCGCGCGACCCGGCGGAGGCGGAGGCACCTGCGACCCCGTGCGAAGCCGCACCGGTGGCGGAGGCGGCAACCGCCATCCCCGGCCCCGCCACGGCCCCCGCCGTGCCCTGCGCGCCAGCCGCTCCGGCCGGCCCGGTGGATTATCCCGCCGTCTATTCGCTGCCCACCGTCTCGCTGCTGCAGACCCCGCCGCCGCGCCCGGTGCAGCAGCATGACGAGTCGGTGCTGGCCCGCAACGCGCGGATGCTGGAAACCGTCCTGAAGAATTTCCGCGTCCGCGGCGAGATCATGGATGTCCGCCCCGGCCCGGTCGTCACCCTCTATGAATTCGAGCCGGCGCCCGGCACCAAGTCGGCCACCGTCATCAACCTGACCGATGACATCGCCCGCTCGATGAGCGTGGTCACCGCCCGCATCGCCATCGTTCCCGGCCGCAGCGTCATCGGCGTCGAGCTGCCGAATCCGGTGCGCGAGATGGTCTACCTGCGCGAGAGCTTCGACCACGACGCCTTCCGCAACACCACGGCACAGCTCGCCATCGCGCTCGGCAAGGACATCAGCGGCGAGCCGGTGGTGGCCGACCTCGCCCGCATGCCG
>NZ_LGQW01000015.1:4783210-4785268 GCF_003116035.1 Azospirillum sp. TSH64 | reverse complement strand
GCCCGCATGGTGACGCCCGTGTCGCCCAGGATCACCAGATCGCTGCCCGCACCGCCGATCAGGGTGTCGATGCCGCGGGTGATGACGGTGTTGCCCGCCGCACCCAGGGCCACGACATCCGAACCGGCGCCGCCGACCAGGAACTCGACGCCCGAGGCCGTCATCGTCACGCCGGCCGAACCGGTGAAGACGATGTCGGTGTTGGTGCCACCGGTCAGGCTGTCGATGCCGGCGACCGTCACCGTGTTCGGGGTATCCCCCAGGGTGATCGCGTCGTTGCCGGTGCCGCCGGTCAGCGTCTCGATGCCGCGCAGCAGGACGGTCGAACCGCCGTCGCCAAGGCTGACGATGTCGTTGCCGGCACCGCCGACGATGATCTCGACCCCGCCCTCGGCCCGCATGGTGACGCCCGTGTCGCCCAGGATCACCAGATCGCTGCCCGCACCGCCGATCAGGGTGTCGATGCCGCGGACGGTGGCGGTCGCCCCGCCCGCCCCCAGGGTGACGACATCCGAACCGGCACCGCCGATCAGGAACTCGACACCGGAGACCGTCATCGTCACGCCGGCCGAACCCGTAAAGACGATGTCTGTGCCGGCACCGCCGGTCAGGCTGTCGATGCCGGTGACGGTGACCGTATTCGGGGTGTCGCCGAGTGTGATCACATCGACGCCGGCCCCACCGATCAGGGTCTCGATCGCACGGGTCAGCAGGGTGCCGCCCGATGCGCCGATGTTCAGCACGTCGGTGGCAGCACCGCCGACCAGAATCTCGACACCCGACCCCAGCGTCATCGTGTTGCCGGTGTCCCCCAGGAACACGAGGTCGGTGCCGGTGCCGCCGATCAGCGTGTCGATGCCGCGGATGGTGGTGGTGTTGCCCGTCGACCCCAGGGTCAGCGCGTCGGTGCCGGAGTTGCCGATCACGAAGTCCGCGCCCGAGACGGTCAGGGTCGCACCCGCCGACCCGGTGTAGATGACCTCCAGGCCCGTGCCGCCGATCAGCGTCTCGATACCGGACACCAGCAGCGTGCCGCCGGCGGTGCCGATGGTCACGATGTCGGTGCCCGTCCCACCGACCAATGTCTCGACACCCGTGACCACCAGCGTGTTGCCGGCCGTGCCGAGGGCGATGAGGTCATTGCCGAGGCCGCCGACAATCGTTTCAAAAAGCGATACCGTCGAGGTGCTGCCGGTATCGCCGAGCGTCAGCACGTCGACACCGCCATTGCCGATCAGGGTCTCGATGCCGCGCAGCAGGATGGTGTTGCCCGCCGAGCCCAGCGTCACGACATCCGTGCCGGTGCCGCCGATCAGGGTGCCGATGCCCGCCGCCGAAATCGTCGATCCGCCAGAACCGAGGAAGATGAGTTCGGAGGCCGTGCCACCCAGCAGGGTTTCAAGGGCATTCGCCACCAATGTCGCCCCCAGCGTGCCGACCGCGACCACGTCGGTGCCCGCCCCGCCGGTCAGCGTTTCGAGGAGAGACACCGTCAGCGTGTTGCCGCCTGACCCCAATGCGACGATGTCCAGCCCGGTCCCGCCGGTCAGCGTCTCGACCGCGCCCACCAGCATGGTGGAGCCGGTGTCGCCGATGATGACGGCATCGCTGCCCACCCCGCCGGTCAGCGTTTCGATGGCGCGCAGCAGCAGCGTGGTGCCGCCGGAACCCAGCGTGACGACATCCCGACCGCTGCCGCCGACCAGGATCTCGAGCGCCGATGCCAGCAGGGTGCTGCCGGCGCCACCCAGGAAGACAAGGTCCAGCCCGTCGCCGCCGATGAGGGTTTCGAGCGCGGTCGCCTGTAGCGTGATGCCGCCCGACCCGATGGTGACGGCATCGGTCGTCGCACCGCCGGTGATGGTTTCGATGGCCGACACGGTCAGCGTCGTGCCGCCGGTGCCGAGCGTCACCACATCCAGGCCGGCCCCACCCCGCAAGGTCTCAAGCTGGGCCACCGCCAAGGTGCTGCCGGCGGATCCCAGCATCACCACATCGAGCCCCGCCCCGCCCAACAGCGTTTCCAACTGCGACGCCAGCAGCGTGGTGCCACCGGTA
>NZ_LGQW01000015.1:4752176-4783200 GCF_003116035.1 Azospirillum sp. TSH64 | reverse complement strand
CGTCGGCATCTCGGGAGCGATCCAGCATCTGGCCGGCATGAAGGACAGCAAGGTGATCGTCGCCATCAACAAGGACGAGGAGGCGCCGATCTTCCAGGTCGCCGACTACGGCCTCGTCGCCGACCTGTTCAAGGCCTTGCCGGAGTTGCAGCAGGCCGTCTGACACCGTTGATTTCCCCGTTTACCCGAAGAGGTCCCCCATGGCCGCCGCCGCGATCCCCTACACCCCGCCGCTGAAAGAGATCCGCTTCGTCCTCGACCACCTCGCCGGCATGGCCGACGTGGCGGCTCTGCCGGGTTTCGAGGATGCCAGCCCCGACATGGTGGACAGCATCCTGGGCGAAGCGGCGAAGATCGCCGAGAATGTCCTGGCGCCGCTGAACCGCATCGGCGACGTCCAGGGCGCCCGGCTCGATGCCGACGGCATCGCCCGCACGGCGGAGGGCTGGGGGACGGCATGGCAGGCGCTGGTCGAGGGCGGCTGGAACGGGCTGCCCTTCGACCCGGCGCGCGGCGGCATGGGGCTGCCCAACCTGCTGAACACCGCGGTGCAGGAGATGTGGCATTCCGCCAACATGGCCTTCGCGCTCTGCCCGATGCTGACGCAGGGGGCGGTGAACGCGGTTCAGCTCTATGGCTCGGACGCGCTCAAGGACCTCTATTTGCCCAAGATGATCTCGGGCGAGTGGACCGGCACCATGAACATCACGGAGCCGCAGGCGGGCAGCGACCTTGCCGCCACGCGGTCGCGCGCGGTGCCGAGCGGCGACCATCACCTCGTCACCGGGCAGAAGATCTTCATCACCTACGGCGACCATGACCTGACGGAGAACATCGTCCATCTGGTGCTTGCCCGCTTGCCCGACGCGCCTCCGGGCGTGAAGGGCATCAGCCTGTTCGTCGTGCCGAAGTTCCTGGTCAATCCGGACGGCAGCCTGGGCGCCCGCAATCAGGTGAAGTGCGTGTCGCTGGAGCACAAGCTGGGCATCCATGGCAGCCCGACCGCCGTGCTGTCCTTCGGCGATGAAGGCGGGGCGACCGGCTTCCTGGTGGGCGAGCCGAACCGCGGCCTGGAATACATGTTCGCCATGATGAACCATGCCCGGCTGAACGTCGCCATGCAGGGCCTGTCGATCGCCGAGCGTGCCTATCAGCAGGCGCTGGCCTATGCCCGCGACCGCGTGCAGGGCAAGCCGCTGGGCTGGGCCGAGGGCCAGTCGAAGGGCATCGTCAATCATCCCGATGTCCGCCGCCTGCTGATGGGCATGAAGGCGCGGATCGAGGCGATGCGCGGCATCCTCTACACCGCCGCCGCCGCGGTGGACGTGGCGCACCACCATGCCGACGAGGCCACCCGTGCCCGCGCCGCCCTGCTGGTCGATCTGCTGACGCCCATCGCCAAGGGCTGGTGCACCGAGACCGGCCAGCAGCTGGCGTCGGACGGCGTGCAGGTTCATGGCGGCATGGGCTTCATCGAGGAGACGGGGGCCGCCCAGCACCTGCGCGATGCCCGTATCACCACGATCTACGAGGGCACGACCGCCATACAGGCCAACGACCTGATCAACCGCAAGCTCCTGCGCGACGGCGGGGCGACGGCCAACGGGCTGCTGGACGAGATCGCGGCGCTGGGCGGCGAGCTGTCCGGACATGCGGACGAGGCGTTGCGCGTCACCGGGGCGGAGCTGACCGCCGCGGTGCAAGAGGCTAGGCAGGCGGTGGCCTGGGTGCTGACCGCGGCGAAGCAGGACCCGCGCCTGCCGGCCGCGGCGTCGGTGACTCTGCTGGAGCTGATGGGCGTGGTCGCCGGCGGCTGGCAACTGGCCCGCGCCGCCAAGGTGGCGGCGGAGCGGCTGGCGCAGCGCGATGCCGACACCGCCTTCCTGTCGGCCAAGCCGCTGACCGCCCGCTTCTTCGCCACCCATGTGCTGCCGAAGGCGGCGGCGCTGCGGGCGACCGTCGTCAACGGCTCCACGAGCGTGATGGCGCTGAGCGAGGAGCAGCTGTTCGGCGCGGCTTGACCGGGCCGCGCTTACCGGTTGGTGCCGGGGTCTTTGGCCCCTTGTCGGGTGTCGCGGGCGGTTGGGGGACCTCCCGCCACTGCCCCGGTGCCAGCCCGTCCAGCGTCCAGTCGCCGATGGCCCAGCGGATCAGCCGCAGGGTGGGGAAGCCGACGGCCGCCGTCATGCGGCGGACCTGCCGATTGCGCCCCTCGCGGATGGTGAGCGCGATCCAGCTGGTGGGGATGGCGGCGCGGTAGCGCACCGGCGGGTCGCGCGGCCACAGCGACTCCGGCTCCTCCATCCGCCGCACCTCGGCCGGCAGGGTCGGGCCGTCCTTCAGCGTGACGCCGCGGCGCAGCGCCTCCAGCGCCTCGTCGGTCGGCACGCCTTCCACCTGCACCCAGTAGGTCTTCGGCATCTTGTTGGCCGGCGAGGCGATGCGGGCGATCAGCGGGCCGTCGTCGCTCAGCGCCAGCAGCCCCTCGCTGTCGCGGTCGAGTCGGCCGGCGGCATAGACGCCCTTCACCGGCACCAGCTCCGCCAGGGTTGGGCGGCCCTGGTCGTCGGTGAATTGCGGCAGCACGCCATAGGGCTTGTTCAGCAGGATCAGGCGTGGCACGGGCTTGCTTCCTTGCGGAGTTCGGGAAAGGCGCTATCGTTCGCACCCCAACAGCAATCTAGATAGCAGGGGTTCGGCCGTGACGCTTCTGTTCTGCTCCGCCAGCGACAGCGCCGAGGATTGGCGCCGGGAAATCGCCCGCCATCTTCCCGGGCTGGAGATGCGCGTCTGGCCCGAGACCGGCGATGTCGCCGACATCGAGGTCGCCGTGGTTTGGAAGCCGCCGGCCGGCATGCTGGCGACCCTGCCCAACCTGAAGCTGATCGTGTCGCTCGGCGCCGGGGTGGAGCCGATCCTGCTGGATCCGACCCTGCCGGACGTGCCGCTGGTGCGCATGGTGGCGGACGGGCTGACGGCGGACATGGCCGGCTACGTCGTCTTCCAGGTACTCTATTGGCACCGGCTGATGGACCGCTACGCCGCCCTCCAGGCCGAGACGCGGTGGGAGCAACTGGACCATCGTCCGGCGTCCGAGGTGACCGTCGGTTTCCTGGGGATGGGCGAGCTGGGGGCGGCGTCGGCCCGCACGCTGCGGACGCTGGAATACCGGCTGATGGGCTGGAGCCGCAGCCCCAAGAGCATCGAGGGGGTGGAGAGCTTCTCCGGTCCCGACGGGCTGGCGGCGATGCTGCCGCAGTGCGATGTGCTGGTCTGCCTGCTGCCGCTGACCGACGAGACCCGCGGCATCATGAATGCCCGGCTGTTCGCCGCCCTGCCCAAGGGGGCGGTGGTCGTCAACGCCGCACGTGGCGGGCATCTGGTCGAGTCGGACCTGCTGGATGCGCTGGAGAGCGGGCATCTGCGCGGTGCCAGCCTGGATGTCTTCGCGACGGAGCCGCTGCCGGCGGACCATCCGCTCTGGCGCCATCCGAAGGTCCGCGTCACCCCCCATGTCGCCGGGGTCACCCACCCGTCGCTCTGCGCCGGGCAGGTGGGCACCGCGGTGACGGCGCTCCGCGAAGGCCGGCCGATCCCCAATCTGGTGGACCGCAGCCGGGGTTATTAAGACCCTTTGGCGCCGTCCCGGCCCTTACAGCATCTGGACGGCGATCACCGCCAGCAGGGCCGCGATCACCCACAGGGCGGCGCGGTCCGAGCGGCGGCGGGTTTCCCAGCCGTTCAGCATCTGGCGGACGGTCTGCGGGTGCAGGCGCACGCCGCCTTCCGAAATGTCGCGTGTCACCCGCTCTGCCTCGCTGACCAGGGCGGGGATGCGGCGGACGGTGGACAGGATGGCGCCGGCATCGTTGATGAACTGCGCCTCCGGTCCGCGGTTCTCGCGCATCCACTCCTCGATCAGCGGCCGGGCCAGCTCCCACATGTTGATGTTGGGATTCAGCAACCGGCCGACGCCCTCCGCCGTCAGCATGCTCTTCTGAAGAAGGAGCAGTTGTGGCTGGGTTTCCATCTCGAACTGTTCGGTGACGGCGAACAGCTGGGCCAGCAGCCGGCCGACCGAGATGTCGGCCAGCGGCTTGTTCTGCAACGGCTCGCCGATGGCGCGGCAGGCCTGGGTGAAGATCTCGATGGACTGGTGGCGCGGCACGTAGCCGGCCTCGAAATGCACGACGGCGACCCGGCGGTAATCGCCGGTCAGGAAGCCGATCAGCATGTCGGCGAGGTAGTAGCGCGTCTCGCGGTCCAGCCGGCCCATGATGCCGAAATCGACGGCGGTGATGGTGCCCTGTTCATTGATGAACAGGTTGCCGGGATGCAGGTCGGCGTGGAAGAAACCGTCGCGGAAGACCTGGTTGAAGAAGCTGGCCGAGGCCATCGCCAGGATCTCGTCGCGGTCGAAGCCGGCGGCGGAGATGCGGGCAGGCTCGTCCACCTTGAAGCCGCGGATGCGCTCCAGCGTCAGCACCCGGCCGCCGGTGCGCTCCCAATCGACCTTCGGCACGTTGAAGGTGACGTCGTCCTTGAAGTTCGACGCCAGCTCCGACGCGGCGGCCGCCTCCATCCGCAGATCCATTTCCAGCCGCGAAGTGCGGGCGAAGGTGTCGACGATTTCGGTCAGGCGCAGCCGCTTCAGCCTGGGCAGGACCCATTGGGCGAGCGCCGCCAGCCGGTAGAACAGGTCGATGTCGCGCTCGAAGGCCTGCTCGATGCCCGGGCGCAACACCTTGACCGCCACCTCCTGCCCGTCGGCGGTGACGGCGAAATGGACCTGGGCGATGGAGGCGGCGGCGACCGGCTTGTCGTCGAAGCTCTGGAACAGCGCCTGGACCGGCTGGCCGAACTCCGCCTCGATGATGGCGCGGGCCTGATGGGCGGGGAAGGGCGGCAGCTTGTCCTGCAACTCGGCCAGATCGACCGCCATCCGCTCGCCGACCAGATCGGAGCGGGTGGAGAGCAGCTGGCCCAGCTTGATGTAGGTGGGGCCGAGTTCGGCCAGCGCGCGGGCCAGCCGTTCGCCCTCGCGGCCGGGCACGCCCTTGCGGGCGACCCGGCGCCACAGCCAGAGCAGGCCGGGGGCGGTGCCGAGCAGGCTGGTGGGCAGGGCGTCGTGACGGGCGACCGTCCGGCCGATGACGGCCATCCGGATCAGGTTGCGCAGGATGCGGAACACGGGAGCTTAAATCCGCCAGCCGGAATGGATGGCGGCGATGCCGCCCGACAGGTTGCGCACCCGCACGGCACCGAAGCCGGCCGCCTCGATCCGCCTGGCCAGATCGGCCTGCTGCGGGAAGCGGCGGATGCTCTCGGCCAGATAGCGGTAGCTCGCCTCGTCCTTCGCCACCACGCGGCCCATGAAGGGCAGCACCTGGAAGGAATAGACGTCGTACAGCTCGCGCAGCACCGGCAGCACGACGTGGCTGAATTCCAGGCAGTAGAACTTGCCGCCGGGCTTCAGGACCCGGTGGGCCTCCCTGATCGCCTCGTCGATGCGGGTGACGTTGCGCAGGCCGAAGGCGATGGTGTAGGCGTCGACCGAGCGCGGGGCGATGGGCAGCCGTTCCGCGTCGCCGACCGTCCATTGCACGCCGGACAGGATGTTGCGGTCGACGGCGCGGTCGCGCCCGACCCGCACCATCGCCTCGGTGATGTCGCAGACCACCGCGGCGCCGCCGCCCTTCTTGAGGAAGCGGAAGGCGATGTCGCCGGTGCCGCCCGCCACGTCGAGCAGGGTCATGTCCGGCTTCGGCGCCACCATCTCCATCAGCGTGTCCTTCCACAGCCGATGGATGCCGCCCGACATCAGGTCGTTCATCAGGTCGTAGTTGGTCGCCACGCTGTCGAAGACGGCGCGGACCAGCCCGGACTTGGCGGACGGATCGACGGGGGTGAAGCCGAACCAGTTGCCTTCGGCACCGGACGCGGGTTTTTGCGGGTCGGGGATGCGGTCGCTCATGGCCGGGAAGATAGCGCGGGCAGGGGCCATGCGCCAGCGGGGGCGTGCAATGCGGAAGGCGCTGCGGCGAATGGCGTAGGGCGGATGGGGGCGCCGGCCGGGAGGTGTCTGCGATGGAACGGCGTGGAACAGTTTTGCGTGTCTGTTCCACGGGGTGCGGTTGGGCGGTGGGCCGGCGACCCGGTGGGGGATGGAACAGGGTGAAACAGTTTTCGGCCGATGTTCCATCTGCTGCTCCCGCAAAATGGGTAGGTGCTAAATCCTAACATGAGTGCGGGTCGAGGAGGAGGATGTCCGGCAAACCATGCGGCTCCCGATCCTAAGTCTTGCCGCTCATCCCGCGACCCACTCCCACATCCCCCTTGCATCCAGCCGTCCCCGCGCGTATAAGCGCAGCCTTCCACGGGCGGCGAGGCTGGGCCGGAAGGCTCAGGGCATGCCCACCCGTCCGTTGGAATTCCGCCTCATTTCCACCCAGGAAACGAAAATGCCCAAGCTGAAGACGAAGAGCGGCGCCAAGAAGCGCTTCAAGGTGACCGCCACGGGTAAGGTCCGCGCTCAGGCCGCCTACAAGCGCCACTGCCTGGAACAGAAGTCCCCGAACATGAAGCGCAACGCGCGCGGCATGATGACCCTGTGCGACTCCAACGCCCGCACGGTGCTGAAGAACTGGCTGCGCAACGCCTGATCTCGGCACATCTAGAATTTCGGAAGGACTGAACCATGGCTCGTGTTAAGCGCGGCGTCACGACGCACGCCCGTCACCGCAAAATCCTGAAGCTCGCCAAGGGCTACCGGGGTCGCAACTCCAAGAATTTCCGCATTGCGGTCGAGAAGGTCGAGAAGGCGCTTCGTTATGCCTACCGCGACCGCCGCAACAAGAAGCGCGATTTCCGCGGCCTGTGGATCCAGCGCATCAACGCCGGCGTCCGTCAGTACGGCCTGACCTACTCGCGCTTCATCAACGGCATCAAGCTGGCCGGCATCGAGATCGACCGCAAGGTCCTGTCCGATCTGGCCGCGCGCGAGCCGGAGGCCTTTAAGACCTTGGTGGACCAGGCCCAGGCCGCGCTCGCCTCCAAGGCCGCCGCGTAACGCGCCTCGCGTTCCCCGAACTCAAGGGAACGCTTGCCGTCACGGCGTCAGTTGTAAGAGAAGGGAGCCGGGCCGCTGGGCCGGCTCCCTTTTTCTTTTTGCACCGTTTTCTTCCCCACGCTTGCCGGGAACCGCCATGCTCGACGCGCTGAAAGACGAACTTCTGTCGCAGGTCAACGCCGCCGCCGACCTCTCGGCGCTGGACGAGGTGCGGGTCTCCGCGCTCGGCAAGAAGGGGCGCATCACCGGCTTCATGAAGGAGCTGGGGAATCTCACGCCGGACGAGCGCAAGGAGCGCGGTCAGGCGCTGAACGCGCTGAAGGACGAGATCGCCGCCGCCATCGACGCGCGCAAGGCCGACCTCGCCGCCGCCCACCTGAAGGCCCGGCTGGAGGCCGAACGGGTCGACGTCACCCTGCCGGTCCGCCCGGAGACCGAGGGACGCATCCACCCGATCAGCCAGACGATGGACGAGATGATCGCCATCTTCGCCGAGATGGGCTTCTCGGTCGCCGAAGGGCCGGACATCGAGGACGATTTCCACAACTTCACCGCCCTGAACTTCCCGCCCGGCCACCCGGCGCGCGACATGCACGACACCTTCTATCTGCCGGATGCCGGCGATAAGAAGATGCTGCTGCGCACCCACACCAGCCCGGTGCAGGTCCGCACCATGCTGAACAACAAGCCGCCGATCCGCATCATCGCGCCGGGGCGCACCTACCGCTCCGACTACGACATGACCCACACCCCGATGTTCCACCAGATCGAGGGGCTGGTCATCGACGAGGCGACCAACATGGGGCACCTGAAAGGCTGCCTCGTGGAGTTCTGCCGCGCCTTCTTCGACGTGGACGATTTGCCGCTGCGCTTCCGCCCCAGCTTCTTCCCCTTCACCGAACCGTCGGCGGAAGTCGATATCGGCTGCTCCCGCAAGGGCGGCGAGCTGAAGCTGGGCAATTATGGCGACTGGCTGGAGATCCTCGGCTGCGGCATGGTCCACCCGAACGTGCTGGAAGCCTGCGGCATCGACAGCACCCGGTACCAGGGCTTCGCCTTCGGCATGGGGGTGGAGCGCGTGGCGATGCTGAAATACGGCATCCCCGACCTGCGCACCTTCTTCGAAGCCGACCTGCGCTGGCTGAAGCATTACGGCTTCGCCGCCCTCGACATTCCCAACATCGCCCACGGCCTGACGCGCTAAGGAGCCGGACCCATGAAGTTCACGCTGTCCTGGCTGAAGGACCATCTGGAGACCGACGCCTCGCTCGACCAGATCACGGAAAAGCTGACCGCCCTCGGGCTCGAGGTCGAAGGCATCCAAGACCGGTCGAAGGAGCTGGCGCCCTTCCGCGTCGCCCATGTCGTCTCGGCCGAAAAGCACCCGGACGCCGACAAGCTGCGCGTACTGATGGTCGATACCGGCGCCGGCACCCTGCAGGTGGTCTGCGGCGCCCCGAATGCGCGCGCCGGCATGAAGGGCGTCTTCGCGCCGGAAGGGACCTATGTCCCCGGTTCCGACATCACGCTGAAGAAGGGCGTCATCCGCGGCGTCGAGTCGAACGGCATGATGTGCTCCAAGCGCGAGCTGAAGCTGTCGGACGAGCATGAGGGCATCATCGAGCTGCCGGACGACGCGCCCATCGGTGCCGCCTTCGCCGACTATGCCGGGCTGAACGATCCGGTCATCGACATCAACCTGACGCCCGACCGCGCCGACTGCGCCGGCGTGCGCGGCATCGCCCGCGACCTCGCCGCCGCCGGCATGGGCACGTTGAAGCCGCTGACCGAGGGGCGGTTGAACGCCACCCCGGTTCCCGGTTCCTTCAAGAGCCCGATCGGGGTCGAGATCGAGTCGCTGGACGCCTGCCCCTATTATGTCGGCCGCTACTTCCGCGGGGTGAAGAACGGCCCGTCGCCGCAGTGGCTGCAGGACAAGCTGACCGCCATCGGCCTGCGTCCGATCTCCATCCTGGTCGACATCACCAACTACATCACCTTCGACGTGTCCCGCCCGCTGCATGCCTTCGATGCCGACAAGGTGAAGGGTGGCATTGTGGTCCGGCTGGCGCGCGAGGGCGAGACCCTGGCGGCGCTGAACGGCAAGGAGTACCCGCTCGACCCGGCGATGACGGTGATCGCCGACCATGAGCGGGCCGAGGCGCTCGGCGGCATCATCGGCGGCGAGACGTCCGGCTGCACCGAGGAGACGACCAACGTCTTCCTCGAAGCCGCGATTTTCGACACCGTCCGCACCGCGCAGACCGGCCGCCGGCTGGGGGTGGAATCGGACGCCCGCTACCGGCTGGAGCGTGGCGTCGATCCCGCCGCGGTGGTCGAGGGGATCGAGCGGGCAACCCGCCTGATCCTCGATCTGTGCGGCGGCGAGGTGTCGGAGATCGTGACGGCGGGGGCCGAGCCGGAGTGGAGGCGCACGCTGACTCTGCGTCCGGGCCGCGTCGCCGCGCTGGGCGGCGTCGAGCTGCCGCGTGAGCGCCAGGAGCGGATCCTGACCGACCTTGGCTTCTCCCTTGAGGGCGAGGATGCCGAGGGCCGTCTGGTCGTCGGCGTTCCGTCCTGGCGCGCCGACGTCCATGGCGAGGCCGATCTGGTCGAGGAGGTGCTGCGCGTCCATGGCTTCGACGCCATCCCGGCGACGCCGCTGCCGCGCGAGACGGTGCTGACCCGCCCGGCCCTGACGTTGAAGCAACGCCGCGTCGCGCTGGCCAAGCGCACGCTGGCCGCCCGCGGCCTGTCGGAGGCGGTGACCTGGTCCTTCCTGTCCGGCCCGGTCGCCGCGCTGTTTGGCGGTGGCGAGCCCGGCCTGCGGCTGGTCAACCCGATCAGCAGCGATCTCGACGTCATGCGCCCGTCGGTCCTGCCCAACCTGATCCAGGCCGCCGGCCGCAATGCCGACCGCGGTTTCGCCGACGTGCGCCTGTTCGAGGTCGGGGCGGCCTTCCGCACCCCGGCGCCGGACGGGCAGGATACGGTCGCCGCCGGCATCCGCGCCGGTGCGGCGGTGCCGCGCCATTGGTCGGAGAAGGCCCGCGGGGTCGACGTGTTCGACGCCAAGGCCGATGCGCTGGCGGTGCTGGAGGCGGTCGGCGCCCCGTCCGCCAACCTGCAGGTCACCGCCGATGCGCCGGGCTGGTACCATCCCGGCCGGTCCGGCGTGCTGCGACTCGGGCCCACCGTGATGGCCCGCTTCGGCGAGATCCATCCGTCGGTGCTGGACGCGCTGGGCGTCAAGGGGCCGGTCGTCGGCTTTGAGGTGATGCTGGACGCCGTGCCGCTGCCCAAGAAGAAGGGCGGCACCGCCAAGCCGATGGTCCAGCTCTCCGCCTTCCAGCCGGTGGAGCGCGATTTCGCCTTTGTCATCGACCGCAAGGTGGAGGCCGACAAGATCCTTCGTGCCGTCAAGGGTGCCGACAAGGCGCTGGTCAAAGATGTCGCAGTCTTCGACGTCTATGAAGGGCCGGGAGTGGGTGAAGGCCGCAAATCGGTCGCCGTGTCGGTCACCTACCAGCCGACCACCGCAACCCTGACCGACGAGATGATCGAAGCCGTCGGTCAGAAAATCGTCGCGGCGGTGGTCAAGGCGACCGGAGGAAATCTTCGCGCTTGAGAAAAACCCTCAAGGGTTGAAATTACCGTTATGTAAGAGACAGGGCCTCCGCTTTGGCGGGGGCCCTTTTCGTTTGTCCTACCTGAAGGATTCACGAAAGGCTCCTTCACGATAGCTCACCGCGCAATCATATGATGAATTGCTGATTGATGAATCTCGAGTGCATTCGCTAAGGGAAAACCCTGAGGCTGATTGTTTCAATTCAATGTTTGACGCCAGGACGTTGATCTGTGGGAAGATTGGGGGTCAGGATTGTTCGCCCCCGGTGGACCCACGATGTGTTCGATGTCACGATTACGGCACAGGCGATGCGTGCATTGCCTTGGCAAGTCGAATGCCCATCACACTGCAAGCGACGAAGCGGGGGAAGTCTATGGTTGATCCAGCAGACGGTCAGGCAACCAAACCGGAGTCCGGCAGGCCACTCATCTTGGTGGTGGACGACGACCGCTCGATCGTCGAGGGGCTGGCGATTTTGTTGGACGGCTGGGGGTACGAGGTGGTGAAGGCGCTCAGCGCCGCCGCGCTGGAGGCACAGCTGGGTGGGTTGGGCCGGGTGCCGAACCTGATCATCGCCGACCATTACCTGCCGGCCGGCCGTACCGGACGCGAGGTGGTGGAGCGTGTCCGCAGCGAAACCGGGCAGCAGATCCCGGCCATCATCCTGACCGGCGACAGCACGCCCGAACGCCGCGACGAGGCCCAGCTCATGGGCTGCGAATTGCTGCTGAAGCCGGTTCAGGTCGGGCCGCTGCGCCAGGCGGTCGAAGCGCTGTGCAGCCGGTAGGATTGCGGCCTGTCGGACCAACGGAGTCCGAGTGAGGGCGACGTTGCCGCAACAGGCACGTCAGGAAGCCGGTCCTGCCGCGGAACGGGGCAGGTCGACCTCCGGCAGCACGGCGAGGAAGGCATCGACCACCGCCGGGTCGAACCGCAGGCCGGCCAGCCGGCGGATTTCATCCACGGCGTGATCGCGGTCCAGCGCCGGACGATAGGGCCGGTCACGCGTCATGGCGTCATAGGCGTCGGCAACGGCGACGATGCGGGCGCACAGCGGGATCGCCGCCCCGGTGCGGCCGTCGGGATAGCCGGTCCCATCCCAATTCTCGTGGTGCCAGCGTGCCACCGCCGCCCCCAGATGAAGATGGGTCGGGCCGTCGGCCAGATGGCTCGCCTGGTTCAGCAGGCTGGCACCGGCCACCGTATGGGCCTGCATGGCGCGGCGCTCCGCCGCATCGAGCGGGCCGGGCTTGGACAGGATCGCCGGGTTCACCGCCGCATTGCCGATGTCGTGCAGAATGGCCGCGAGGCCGATGATCTCCAGCGTCGAGTCGTCCAACGTGTCGGCGAAGAGACCGTCGGCATGCAGGCGGCGGGCGATCCGTTCGGTGATTGCGGCGATGCGCAGCGACCGGCTGAACCGGTCATCCTCCGCAGCAGCCGCGTCCATGTCAGTGCAGGCTGCCCCATCCCTGGCAGGCCCGTCGGGGGTCAGCGCGCCGCGGCCGCGCTCGGCCAGATCGGCCAGCGCCGCCAGCGTGCCCTGCTGGGCGCGGTAGAGCTGCTCGTAATGGTGCAGATTGTCGAAACCGACGGAAATCTTGCCGCAGAACACTTCGATCAGCTTGCGGTCCAACTCCGACAGCGGCCGGTTGGAGCGCAGGTAGACCACCGTCTCCCGGTCGTTCGGCGTGCGGATGTAGAGGGTGCAATGGTCGCCGGCAAAGACATGCGCCCGCTTTTCCAGGCAGGCGGTCACCGCGGCCAGCACCGTAGGATCGACATGGCCGGCGGCGGGTTCGTTGATGAGATCCTCGAACCGGCCCGATCCGGCCAGCACATAGAGGCCGTTGCCGGTTGCGGCCTCGACCGGCCGGTTGCTGCTACCCGGGGTTCCGGCACCGCCGCGCTGCACGCACAGGATGGCGTCCGGCCCCACCCCCAGCAGGCCCGACAGCTGGGTCAGCACGCCGGCGGCGAACAGCTTCATCGAGCGGGCGCGGAACAGCGACGACGACGCCTCGATGATCTTCTCCAGCCCGCGGCGGTTGGCGTCGATCGCCACGATGTCCTCGTAGGAGCGGAGCGCCGCGACCGTGGTGGTGAACAGCTGCTGGGCGGTCAGCTGGGTCTTCGCCTTGTAGTCGTTGATGTCGTAATCGAGGATGACCGCCCGTTCCGGCGCCTGTCCCGGCTGGCCGGTGCGCAGGATGATGCGGACGTTGCGGTTCTGCAGCTCTTCGCGGATGTGGTGGACCAGCCGCAGGCCGGCATCCTCGGTCTCCATCACCACGTCGAGCAGGATCAGCGCGATGTCGCGCTCGCGCGCCAGGATCCGCCGGGCCTCCGCCGCCGAATGGGCGGACAGGAAGCGGGCCTTGCGGCCCTTGAAGGCGAAGTCGGACAGGACGAGCTTGGTGATCGCATGGACCTCCGGCTCGTCATCGACGATCAGCATGGTCCAGCGGCTGCCGGGCGCCTCCTCGGCGGCAGCGCCGTCTTCGGAGATGTCTTCCGGGGCGGCATCGTCGAGGAAGACCAGATCCTCGTCGGCCGATTCGGGGGCCGATTCGGGGGCCGGCCCGGCTGCCGGATCGGTGCGGGGGTCGTCCTCAGGTCCGGTCGGGTCGGCGTCGGTCATGGCTCTTCAATCGCGAAAGGGTCATGAGGACGGGCTTGGCCGGCCCGCATGGCGGTCACTCATCAAAACGTATCCAGCTCGATCACCGTACAATCGAGCGCGCGTTGCGCCAACGTGCCGCAGGCGGTGTCGACCTGCAAGCGCGTGAAAGGGGCGACGCCGACCTCGTACAGCAACCGGCCCTTGCGGAACACCGGCCAGACCATCGCCGGCAGGTCGCGATAGGCGCTGCCCGGCCCGGCGGTGAACTCCTTCCAGGCGCGCAAGCCCTCGGCGTAGCTGACATATTCGCCGAGCTTGATGCCGTAGAGCATGCCCGGTTCGACCGGCGGCATCCCCGGCAGGGGATAGGGCGCGGCCACTCCGACCAGCCCCTGGACCGGCGCCAGCGCGCGGGTGCCGGCGGGCAGGGCCAGCGTCGCCTCGCCATCGGCGGCACCGATCAGCGCCACCACGTCGCCCTTGCGCAGGGTGAAGCTGCGCCGCTTGCGGTTGGCCAGGATCTCGGTCGCGGAGATCGGGCCGGCGGCGACGACATAGCCCTCCGCCGGGGTCTGCGCCGCCTTGTCCCAGGCCGCCCGCGGGACGACCGCGGCGCTGCGGTGGGAGGGAGGGGCATCCGCCGGCTGGTTGGCGGCGGGCTTGGGCGGCCGCGGCCCTTCGCCGCCGATTGCCGGCCGTCCGGTGACCATCAGCGCCGGGTCCAGCGAGTCGGCAGGGACATAGCCGATGGGCTGGCCGCCGATGGCGATCTCCGTCCAATAGGTGCCGCGCGGCGTGCCGAGAGCGTTGAGCGCCTTGCCCTGCTTCAGCGTCATGACGATGCGGGCATCCTCGCTGGGGCCGATCCGCACCTCGATGTCGCGGTTCAGCACCACCTCGCCGGTCAGCGGGGCGCCGATGGCGACGGGGCTCTGCGCCCAGGCCGGCGGGGTTGCTGCAACACTGCCGGCGCAGGCGAGGACGAGGGCAAGCGCCGTTCGGGCGCAACGGGGCGGCACGGCGATCATTGGGCGGCTTCCCTGGCAGTCACCTGTGAGGCATGGGGTGGCTTCCGGCGGCCCAGCAGCTGGCCGCCGACGAGGTCGTGGATCGCGTCGGCCAGCAGCCGCACCGGCTTGGGTGCCGTGCCGCGGGCGCGGTGCAGGGCGATGTCGACGTCCGGCAGGTCGGGAAAGCCCTCCGCCGCACCGATGCGGCGCAGGCTGGGCGGGACGGTGCAGGCCTCCATCGCCGTCACCCCCAGCCCGCCCATCACCGCGCCATGGACGGCGACGACGCTCTTGCTGGTGAAGGCGACGCGCCAGTCGCGCCCCATCCCGTCCAGGGCGGCGACCGCGATGTCCCGCACGACGCAGCCTTTGGGGAACAGCGCCAGCGGCAGCGGATCGAGGCTTTCCACCGGACGGCAACCCGGCGCGGGGTCGAGCGGCGGGGCGACCCAGGACACCGGCTCCTGCCGCACCAGCTCGCCGCCGGCCTCGCCGGCCTTGCGGGTGATCAGCGCCAGGTCGTAGCGGCCCTTCTCGATCTCCGCCACCAGATCGGGGCTGTTGTCGCAGACGACCTCGACCATCACGTCGGGATAGGCGGCGTTGAAGCGGGCCAGGATCTCCGGCAGCAGCATGGTGGCGTAATCGTCGGGCGTGCCGATGCGCACGCTCGCCACCGTCGGGCTGCGGTGCATCAGCGCCAGCACCTCGTCGTTCAGGGTCAGCATGCGCCGGGCATAGGCCAGCAGCACCTCGCCGTCGCGGGTCATGCGCACGCCGTGGGTGTCGCGTTCGAACACGCGCTTGCCCACCGTGTCCTCCAGCCGGCGCACCTGCTGGCTGACCGCCGCCTGGGTGCGGCCCAGCCTTTCGCCAGCGCGGGTGAAGCTGGCGCTGTCGGCCACGGCGACGAAGGCGCGCAGCAGGTCGGTGTCGAGATTGGCGGGCATTTGGGGAACCGGAAGTTGCCGCTTATTCAAGCAGAGCGCCGGCCCGTCCGCAACGGCGCGGTCATTACGAACCGTGATGACACCATAATGCCTATTCGTTTCCAAGGGATTGGCGCACCCCCCATTGTCGGCCTCCGACCCCCTTGGAGTTTCCGATCATGTCGCTGTTCGCCGCCTGGACCGGCACGGTTCTCGGTGCCGCCCGCCTGGAGCCGCCGGCCATTCCCACCCCGGCCGTTCCGGAGCCGCGGCGCTTCCGCCTCGCCTACAATCCGTTGCCCTCGGCCGGGCCTGCGTTGGGGTATCGCCTGACCGTGGAGCACGCGCCGTCGTCGGTCCGGTCGCCGCTGCCAATTCCGGGTCGCCAGCGTCTTGAGAAGTAAGCGGCCCGCAGCCTATCCTGCCGCCGATAACTATGCCGGCAGGAGTGGGCGATGGGGCGGGTCTATGTGCTGTACACCGGGGGCACCATCGGGTGCGTGACCAATCCCAACGGGGCGCTGGCGCCGGTGCCGGGCATGGAGTTCGAGCGGCTGGCCCTGTCGGTGCCCGGCCTGTCCGACCACCGGGTGAAGGATTATCCGGACCTGACTTGGACCATGGACTGGTTCGACCGCACGCTCGACAGTTCCAACATGACGCCGATGGACTGGGTCGCCATCGCCCGCCGGCTGCTGTCGGTCTATGACCAGTATGACGGCTTCGTCGTGCTGCACGGCACCGACAGCATGGCCTACAGCGCGTCGGCCCTGTCCTTCCTGCTGCCCGGCCTGTCGAAGCCGGTGGTGTTCAGCGGATCGCAGGTGCCGCTGTCCTTCACGCTGAGCGATGCGCCGGCCAATCTGGTCGGCGCCATCGTGGCGGCCGGCACCCTGCCGGTGCCGGAGGTCTGCGTCTATTTCGACACCAAGCTGCTGCGCGGCAACCGCTCGTCGAAGGTCGACGCCAACCGCTTCGCCGGCTTCGATTCCCCCAACTTCCCGCCGCTCGCCACCATCGGCAGCGTGGTCGCCCGCAACGAGCCGCACTGGCTGCCGATGCCGGACTCGGGCGTCTCGCTGGCCGGGCCGGACAACCGGGCCAAGCGGATGGCGGCGCTGGACGCCCTGCCGGCGGCGCTGGCGGACTTCTCCGTCGTCATGCTGTGGCTCTATCCCGGCATCCGCGCCAGCACGGTGTCGGCGATGCTGACCGGCACCAGCCCGGCGGCGACGGGGGCGATCCTGCTGGCCTATGGCGAGGGCAACGGCTCGACCGATCCGGACTTCCTCGACACGCTGTCTGCGGCGGTGAAGGCCGGCGTTGTGCTGATGGACAACACCCAGGTGCAGCGTGGTGCTGTGCTGCCCGGCGCCTATGCCACCGGGCTGGCTGCCGTGGGAGCGGTCGGCGCCTATGACATGACGCCGGAGGCCAGCTACGCCAAGCTGGTCTGCCTGTTCGCCGCCGGGCTGGACGTTGCGGCGGTCAAGGCGGCGATGCCGGTGCCGCAGGCCGGCGAACTGACGGTGATCGGGGATTGAGCGTCTGTCCGAAGGCGGAGGCCGATGGCGCTCCGCCCTCGGCGACGGTTTACTGGCCCATGCCGGGCTGGGCCGGGGCCATGGTGCCGCGGTTCATCGTGCCGTTGCCCATGGTGCCCTGGTTCATGGTCCCGGTGCCCATCGAGCCGTTGCCCATCGACCCCTGGTTCATCGAGCCCTGGTTCATCGAGCCGGAGCCCATGCCGCCGTTCATCGAGCCGCCCATCGAGCCGCTCCCCATCTGGCCGCCCATGGCGCCGCCGGTCGAGCTGCCGTAGCCGGTGTTGGCCTGGCTGCTGTACTGGGCGAGCTGCTGAAGCTCCATCTGGTCCTGCATGACGACCACTTGGCGGCCGCGCCGCTCGAAGGAGGCCGGGGGCAGCATCACCGATTGGCCGGACTTGGCCAGCTTCAGTTCGACCATGGTCTGGCCGTCGGCGCCGGTGGTGACGTTCTGGATGGTGCCGGCGACGGGGCCGCCATGGCGGTGGACCACCCGCTTGCCGATCATGTCCCGGCTGGCCTGGACGTCGCGGGCGCCGGTGTCCATCGTGCCGTTGGCAACCGCGTTGGACCTGGCGGACCCGCCGGTCTGGGTCTGACCCATCTGGGCGTGGCCGGGCGCGGCGGCGGCCATCAGCATCAGGGCCGGAACCGCGGCGGCGAGAAACTTGCGCATGTCATCCTCCCGGATAGAACCAAAAACAGGGGAGGCGCCGCGCAGGAGCGGCACCGTCCTGGGTGTGATGACACCCGAACGGCCGTTTTGTTGCGCAAGGTTGTACGGAATTGCCGCGTTCTACAAAAAAGGCGGGCCTGAGCCCGCCTTGTCCGTTTGCCTTATTCGTCGCCCATCTTGAGCGCGGCGATGAAGGCGCTCTGCGGGATTTCGACCTGCCCGAACTGGCGCATGCGCTTCTTGCCTTCCTTCTGCTTGTCCAGCAGCTTGCGCTTGCGGCTGATGTCGCCGCCGTAGCACTTGGCGGTCACGTCCTTGCGCATGGCGCTGATGCTCTCGCGGGCGATGATCTTGCCGCCGATGGCGGCCTGCACCGCGATCTTGAACAGCTGGCGCGGGATCAGCTCCTTCAGCCGTTCGCAGAGCTGGCGGCCGCGGCGCTCGGACTGGCTGCGGTGGACGATCATCGACAAGGCGTCCACCGGCTCGGCATTCACCAGGATCGACAGCTTCACGAGGTCGCCTTCCTCGTAGCTGTCCATCTGGTAGTCGAAGCTGGCATAGCCGCGGCTGATCGACTTCAGCCGGTCGTAGAAGTCGAACACCACCTCGTTCAGCGGCAGGCGGTAGACCAGCATGGCGCGGGCGCCGGCATAGGTCAGCTCGATCTGCTGGCCGCGCCGCTCGGTGCAGAGCTGGAGGACGCCGCCGAGATACTCGTCGGGCAGCATGATGGTGGCCTTGATCCACGGCTCGTCGATGTGGTCGATCCGCATCACGTCGGGCATGTCGGCCGGGTTGTGCAGGTCCCGCACCGTCCCGTCGGTCATCGTCAGCTTGTAGACCACCGAGGGGGCAGTGGTGATCAGGTCGAGGTTGAACTCGCGCTCCAGCCGCTCCTGGATGATCTCCAGATGCAAGAGGCCGAGGAAGCCGCAGCGGAAGCCGAAGCCCAGCGCCGCCGACGTCTCCGCCTCGTAATGGAAGCTGGCGTCGTTCAGCTTCAGCTTGCCCAGGCTGTCGCGCAGCCGCTCGAAATCGGCGGCGTCGACCGGGAACAGGCCGCACCACACCACGGGGATGGACGGCTTGAAGCCGGCCAGGGCCTCGGTCGCCGGCTTGCGCTCGTCGGTGATGGTGTCGCCGACCTTGGTCTGGGTGATGTCCTTGATCGCGGCGGTGATGAAGCCCATCTCGCCCGGCCGCAGCTCGCCGGTCAGCAGCGCCTTCGGCGTGAAGACGCCGACGCGGTCGACGTCATGGGCCGAGCCGGCGGCCATGAAGCGCACCTTCTGGTTCACCTTCAGCACGCCGTCGACGACGCGCACCAGGATGACGACGCCGAGATAGGGGTCGTACCAGCTGTCGACCAGCAGGGCTTTCAGCGGCGCGTCGGCATCGCCCTTGGGCGGCGGCAGCCGCTTGACCACCGCCTCCAGCACGGCGCCGATGTTGAGGCCGGACTTGGCCGAGATCTCCACCGCGTCCGACGCGTCGAGTCCGATCACGTCCTCGATCTGCTGCTTGATCCGCTCCGGCTCGGCGGCGGGCAGGTCGATCTTGTTGAGGACCGGGATGATCTCGTGGTTGTTGTCGATCGCCTGATAGACGTTGGCGAGCGTCTGCGCCTCGACACCCTGGGAGGCGTCGACCACCAGGATCGAGCCCTCGCAGGCGGCCAAGGACCGGCTGACCTCATAGGCGAAGTCGACGTGGCCGGGGGTGTCCATCAGGTTCAGCGTGTACTGCTTGCCGTCCTCGGCCTTGTAGAGCAGGCGGACGGTCTGGGCCTTGATGGTGATGCCGCGCTCGCGCTCGATGTCCATGCTGTCGAGCACCTGTTCGCGCATCTCGCGCGCGTCGAGGCCGCCGCACTGCTGGATCAACCGGTCGGCAAGGGTCGACTTGCCATGGTCGATGTGGGCGATGATCGAGAAATTGCGGATGTGCGAGAGGTCAGTCATCGGGGCCCAAACAAGCGAGAGTTTGCCGGGAACATAGGGCGGACGGGGGATGGGCGCAATGATGGTGTGTCGGCGGGCGCGGTCGAGGGCGTATGGGCGGTTGCGGAAGGGCGGGGGCGTGGGGCGGATGGAACGGGGTGGAACGTTTTTCCGCGGGGTGTTCACTGTTCCATACGGGCGGGCGCGTGGGGAGAAGCCGCACGGCGGGGGGAGGACGGGCCGCGGGGCGGCTTCGGTGGAGCGGGCGGAGGTGGCGGATCGCCACTGTCAGGGCATGCGGTGCCCTCCGCTGTGGGGGAGGGCGTAGCGTAGCATGGATGGGGGAGTGGGGGTAAAGGTGGGATGGAAATGGAAGTTGAGGCTTGGGCTGTTGGTAAACGATGCAGCCGGCATTAGAGACAGTTCTGCACTTCGTGCTGGACGCGCAGGATGTGACGCGGATCGTGCCCAAGTTGTAGACGATCACATAGGGGTGGACCGCTATGAATTCCCGCGCACCGTCTCGCCGAAGGCGGCCTCGGGCTGGAAATTCGGCGAGGCTTCCGGCCGTGCTTCTGAGGCGAAGCGCCATACGTCGGGCCGCCGCGGGATTGAAGTGGCCGATGTAGTTGCGGATCGCGATCAGATCGGCAGCGGCGGCCGGAGCGAAGACTGCTTGCACGACGGCGCTGGACGCTCGTCCGCCGTGCCCCAACTGTCGAGCCAGTCTGTAACATCGCGCAGAGGGATCATCTGGCCGGCGGCAACCTGTGCCCGTGCCTCGGCAATGGCGTGGGTCAGCCCATCGTCATCCGCTGGTATGAGTGCAATCTCAGGCTCGACCACGGGTTTTCTCCAATATTAGATGGTTGAAACGGATTGGTTTTGGTTTGTCCAATTTAAGGCATTTTCAAGTGAGGTGGCAGAGATCGTGAATTGCTATCATCGAGGAGTGCAACGCGCTATAATAGGTACGTAATTTAGGCGTATAAGGAGCGAATGTTAATGCGCAAAAATTGACGAATGGCTTTGTAGTAAAACGCTATAAATTTCCGCGTTTCTAGCGTTCAGGATCTATTTTGGAAATAAAATTCTGGATGAGACGCATTTCATTAAGAGGAGTGGGAAAGTTGAATCATAGCCTAATATATCCTTCATATATGCCGGATGCTAAAAATTTGCGAGCAAGCTTATTGTTTTATAAGAAGATTTCTACAATTATTCCTCAAGAAGACTCTCAATCTGTACATGAAAAGCCATATGTCTCCGAATTAATTAATCATTTAGGTAGAAGTTCTATAGGGAGATTTGACCCGGCATTCTATTATCACGAATGGTATAGAGAAAAGAATGCTGAAAAAGAAATTAACTTTATTATAAATAAAGCAAAAAAGGATCTTGCGTATAAGCTCTCTTCAGAACTGGTAAGACAAATTTCTTCTGGAAATTTGGCAGGGAAAATAAACCAAATTAAAGCTCTTGAAGATTATGGGTGGCGGTACCTCTCTATGCAAAAAATACCAGAAGATTTAATTGAAATAATTATTGATAAATATATTGCTGTTCGTGCGCAAAGTTATCAATATGAACAGTCTCCCATTTTAATACACCCAGAAATCGCGAAGTTTATACTCGTTAGGTTGGCGAAAATGGTGTCTGAAACTGAAAATGTAACCCCAGTTTCAACCGAAAAAATAACATCAGGATATTTTATATATGAAGCAAATATACAAAATCAACAGAGGCGCGCGAATTTCATTCAACTTTCCCTTGATGTTCTTGTTCCTGATGGCATCGAGAGCATGGATATTTTGAGGTATTGTGATATTCGGGATGAGTATTGTGATGTTCGGGAAAACTTGGGTAATCTAGTGAATGACATTATGGTTGATATTAACATTGATGACGAGAGGAGCTTTAGAAGGTTTGAAGAAAATACATCAGACGTTCTTGCAGAGCTTCATAGAAAAATGGAGCGAGCGGTTAGAAATTCTAGCATGAGAAATACGCTTGCAATGACTGTTGATATAACTGCCAATACAGCAGGCAGTGCATTGGGCGCATATTTAGGGGGAGTTGGAGGTGCCGCTTTGGGAGCGGGGCTGGGAGCTTTGGTTTCTAAATCTGTGTCGGGCAGTCTTGAAAGACGATTTCCGGTTAGCAATAGAGGAATCGAACGCTTTGCGTCTCTGCAGAGCAGGATAAGGTCAGCCAATTATAAACCCTCTATTCCATATCCATACTATTAGGCCGCATTACTAAGGCGGGTGTTAAGATGGTAGCTACTTCAATTATTAATTCAACAATCTTTCTTTCTGATTGCGAATAACATCACTGAATACCGCACAAAATGGCGTCTTCGGTGTCTTCATCGCAGTGACTGATGAAGCGCTTTCAGTATGCGCTGGGCGGTGGGATGCGGCTATCGCATTTGCCTTCGCGCGGGCAGGGACGCGCATGAGGCCATGCGGTCCGGGACTCTCGGGGGTGCCCCTCACCCTCCCCACGCCTTCGGCGCGGGTCCCCGCCCTCTCCCGGGGCGGGAGAGGGTGACGGGCGCGCTTCGGCGCGCCGCCAAGGGGCATGCTGCCCCTTCGCAATCCCCTGGCAAAGGCTGGTGCCTTTGCTGCCCCCTCACCCTGACCCTCTCCCCGGGGGGGAGAGGGGATTGGGGGCGTTGCGGTGAAGGGTGGGCCGTTACCGGCCCCTCGGCTTCGCCCTCGCGGTCGGCTCCGCTTCCAGCGGGTTGTCGGGCCAGTAATGTTTCGGGTACTGGCCCTTCAAATCCGCCTTCACCGCCTTGTAGGCGTTGGCCCAGAAGCTCGCGAGGTCGCGGGTGACCTGGACCGGGCGGCGGGCGGGGGACAGCAGGTGCAGCAGCACGGGCACCCGGCCGCCGGCGATGCGCGGGGTCTGGGCCAGGCCGAACATCTCCTGCAACCGCACCGCCAGCACCGGCTCCTCGCCGTCATAGTCGATGGGGATGCGGGAGCCGCTCGGCACCTCGACATGGGTCGGGGCCTCGGCGTCCAGGCGGGTCTTCAACTCCCAGGGCAGCAGGGCGCGCAAGGCGCTCGACAGGTCGATGCGCTCCAGATGGGCGCGGCGCGACACGCCGTCGAGGAAGGGGGCCAGCCACGCCTCCAGACCGTCCATCAGGGCGTCGTCTGACAGGTCGGGCCAGCCGTGGGCGTCGCCCTCGCGGGCACGCAGGAACATCACGCGGGTGCGCCATTTGCGCAGCTCGTCGGTCCAGGGCAGGCAGGCGGGGCCCAGCGCGCGGATGCCCTCGATCATCGCGGCAACCATCGCGTCGGCCGGCGGCTTGGCCAGCTTCTCGTCCTTCAGGATCAGGGCGAACAGCATGCGCCGCCGCCGCGCCAGCACCGTCTGTTCGCGCGCGTCCCAGGCGACGATGGTCTCCGTGCGGATGTCGTCGGCGAAGCTCTCCTCCAGATCGGCCAGCGTCACCGGGGCAGCCAGGAAGATGCGCGATTCGCGGGCGGCGCCGTCGAGGTCGGCGATGGCGAGCCACTCCTCCGCCGACAGCGGCTCGGCCTGCTGGAAATAGGCGCCGCGTCCGCCCGACAGGCGGTACTGCGCCGCCACGCCGCCCGGTTGGCCGCCGGGGCGGCGTTGGCCGATGCGGTCGGGATAGGCCAGCGCCAGCAGGATGCCGACGGCGTTGGAGTCCATCGCGTCGTCGTCGCGCACGCCGAGCTGGCGGCGCCACTGCCGGGCCTGCTTCACCGCCTGCTGCGCCCCGCCGTGGTCGACGCTGAGGCCGCGCGCAGCACCAAAGCCGCCGCGCTCCTCGCCGCGCAGCAGATCGACGCGCAGGCGCAGGTCGGCGTCGCGGAAGCCGGGCTGGGAACGGACGATGTCGCGCTCGCCCAGCAATGCTGCGACCAGACAGGCGAGCGCGCCCTGGCCCATCGCCTTGCTGGCCAGCATCATGTGGGCCAGACGCGGATGCACGCCGAAGCCAGCCATGCGGCGCCCGTGCGGGGTGATCGCGCCGTTGCGGTCGAGCGCGCCGAGGCCGGTCAGCAGCTCGCGCGCCTGGGCCATCGCCGCGGCCGGCGGCTGGTCGAGCCAGGACAGGCTGGCGGGGTCGGAGACCCCCCACACCGCAAGCTCCAGCGCCAGCGGGGCGAGGTCGGCGTCGGCGATCTCCGGCGTGGTGAAGGGGGCCAGCGCCTTGTGCGTCGCCTCCGGCCACAGGCGGTAGCAGACGCCGGGCTCCAGACGGCCGGCGCGGCCGCGGCGCTGCTCGGCCGAGGCCTGGCTGACCTTCACCGTCGCCAGACGGGTCATGCCGCCGCGCGGGTCGAAGCGCGGAACCCGCATCAGCCCGCTGTCCACCACGATGCGGATGCCCTCGATGGTCAGGCTGGTCTCGGCGATGGAGGTCGCCAGCACGATCTTGCGCTGGCCGGGCGGGGTGGGGCCGATGGCGCGGTCCTGCGCCTCGGCCGACAGGTCGCCATAGAGCGGGGCGATGACGGTGTTCGGGCCGAGGTCGGACTGGTCGAGCAGCGACTGGACGCGGCGGATCTCGCCGACGCCGGGCAGAAAGACCAGGGCGTTGCCGGACTCCTCGCGGAGCGCGCGGCGGACGGCGGCGGCGACGGCGTCCTCGATGCGGGTGCCCTGTGTGGGGGCGTCGAGGTGGCGGGTCTCGACCGGGTAGGCGCGGCCCTCGCTGGTCACCATCGGGGCCGGGCCTTGCGTGTCCGCGAGAAGGGTGGCGACCGGGGCGGCGTCGAGCGTCGCCGACATCACGACGAGGCGCAGATCGTCGCGCAGAGCGCCGCGCGCCTCCTGCACCAGGGCAAGGGCGAGGTCGCTGTCGATGCCGCGCTCGTGGAATTCGTCGAACAGGACGGCACCGACGGCGGGAAGCTCCGGATCCTCCTGAAGCTGGCGCAGGAACAGGCCGTCGGTCACCACCTCGATCCGCGTCTTCGGGCCGATTTTGGTGTCGAGGCGGACGCGGTAGCCGACGGTCTCGCCCACCGCCTCCCCCAGCATCGACGCCATCCGGCGGGCGGCGGCGCGCGCGGCGAGGCGCCGCGGCTCCAGCACCAGGATCTTGCGGCCCTTTGCCCAAGCCGCCTCCAGCAGGGCCAGCGGCACGCGGGTGGTCTTGCCCGCACCCGGCGGGGCTTGCAGCACGGCGGTGCCGCGGCTGTCCAGCGCCTCCAGCAGGGCGGGCAGGACGGGATCGATGGGAAGGGCGGGGAAGGCGGGCTTGCTCATGGGGGGAGTCTGCTGCCGCGAACCGGAGCGAAAGGCAATGCTTTTCGGGTGCGGGTGGGCGCGGCGCGCGCCAAAAGGTCGCAGGGGTGGGGGAGCGGGAGAGCGGTCGCGACCGATGGCCTTAAAAACTGTATGGTTTTGAGGTCGTCGGGCTTTTTCGCACCTCAAAGGGACCCATGACCGATATCCACGACGCCGCCCTGTTCCTCGCCCACGCCTGTGCGCTGGAGGAGGACGCCGCCAACCGCTTCTCCGACCTGTCGGAGGCGATGAAGACCTATGGCAACCAGGAGGTCGCGGCCTTCTTCGGCCAGATGGCGAAATTCTCGCGCCTGCATCTGGCCGAGGCGCGGGAACGGTCTGGCTTCCGCAAGATCCCCGATCTGGCG
This sequence comes from Azospirillum sp. TSH64, assembly GCF_003116035.1. Taxonomy (GTDB): domain Bacteria; phylum Pseudomonadota; class Alphaproteobacteria; order Azospirillales; family Azospirillaceae; genus Azospirillum. Next base: position 4,758,124 of record NZ_LGQW01000015.1, on the reverse strand, counting down.
CCGGAAGACTTCCAGTGGCCCGACGGCGACAGCCCGGAAGCGGCCTCGATGGAAGGCTCGCACTATCTGATGACGGTGGAATACGCGCTGGAACTGGCGCTCGACAGCGAGCGGCGCGGGCAGGCCTTCTACGCCGAGGTGGCGAAGACCACCACCGACGCCGAGGTCCGCATGATGGCCGAGGAGTTCGCCGCCGAAGAGGCCGAGCATGTCGCTCAGCTGGAGGTGTGGGCCAAGCGCTATCCGGCGTTGCAGGGGTAAGAGAGTGAGGAAGGGGGCGCTGGCTGCCCCCTCCCCTGGTTACTTTGACAGGGCGGACCAGTCGATCTCGTACACCTTGTCGGCCGGCTGGTAGCTCTTGAAGGCGGCGATCACGTCATCGACGCTGACGCCGCCCGGCACGTTCTGGATTTCATAGACGACCGAGCTGCCGCTGGTCGGGCCGACGTCGGCGTTGCGGTGGGCCTGCGAGACCAGCCCTTCGCCGGCCTTCTTGATCATGATGGAAGCCATGCATCCGTCTCCTGTTGCGACTCGCCCGACGGCAAAACCATAAACAAAAAGTGGTTTAACCGGAAGGCGGAAAGAACGGCGACGTTCGCACTGCGTCATTTTTGAGGGGCGTCCTTACGGCAGCGATGCGGCCTCCGTCACCGGGGCGCGGCCGGGCATGCGGTCGGGCTGGGCGCCGCGCAGCGCCCCGGCGATGCCGCCGGTCAGCCAGACCGAGAAGGCGTTGCGGCCGGTGGCGCTGGCCTGATCGCAGGCGGCGGTGGGGGCGGCGCCCTCATAGTCCTCGGGCTCCACGGCGCCGCCGCCGTAGTTCCACAAGGGCAGCGAGGCGGCGGTGGGCTGGCCGGCCGGTTCGGCGGCCGAGGCGCTGGAGATCAGGCTGGGCGCCTGCCGGGCCGGGCGGCTGTGCACCTCGATCAGGGCGACGCGGATGCCGGCGGCCCAGGCGCGGTCGATGAAGGCGCGGACCTGCCGCTCGGTGGCGGTGGAGCCGGCGACGGCCCCGGGCGCCCCGCCGGTCAGCCAGGCCGACGGCGTCGGGCCGCAGCCGCGCCGGTATTGCAGGGCCACCTGATCCTGAACATAGGTCTGGCCGCGATAAAGCCGCATCAGGCCGTTGCCGTAGCGCTGCAGCTCGTCGACCGGGCCGCGGCTGGCGGTCAGCAGGTTGCGGTCGATCAGGATCAGCGTCGGCTTGACGGCGATCAGCCGGTCGAGCAGCGGCTCGAAATCGGCGAACTGGGCCTGCCGATGGACGATGCGCAGGAATTCCAGGTTGGGCACGCCGCGCTCGGCGGCGACCTTCGCCATGCCGTGCTCGTCCAGCGTGGCGTCGCGCAGGGCGGTGTCGCCCAGCGCCACCACCATCACCGAATTGGGGACGCGCGCCGCCCGCTCTGCCACCGTGTTGATGCGGTTCAGGTTGTACCAGGCGAAGGGCTGGTCGTAGAGCATCGACCCGCTCCACAGCACCCCCAGCGCCGCCAGCGCGGCCAGCACCAGCGGTGCGATCAGCAGCGTCCCCAGCACCCCCCAGCGCCGCCTGCCGCGCCGCGGCGTCTCCGCGGCGGCGGTTTCCCCGGCGTGGGGGGAAACGGATTGCTGGTCCGGTTGAGACTGGGACGGGGGCTCCTGCGGGTCGAGATGGGACATCGGGCGTCTCCGGGCGTGCTGCGGCTACTCCCACAACGCGCGGAGGAGGTGAATCGACACGCGGTAATTGGGGGTATCCCCAAGGCCCCGGAACACCTCCGCCGCAGGGTCCCGGTTTGCCGAACGCGCCGTTTGTGTGTAGGCTCCGACCATGGAGGACGGCCTTGCCGCAGGGTTGGCTCCTTACAACAGGATTGGGCGATGAGCACCGAGATCCGCACCTTCAGCATTCCCGACGCCGCCGCCGAAGAGGCGCAGGCGCAGCTGTCCAGCTTCCTGCGGACGGTCGAGGTCCAGCGCATCGAAACCGCCTATGCCGACGGGGCGTGGCGCGTGCTGGTGCTGTTCACCGACCTGCGCCGCAAGGAGGAATCCCAGCAGATCGAGGCCGCCATCGCCGCGGCGCTGAACGGCTGGCGCGACAAGGCCGCCGCCCAGGCCGGGGTGACGCGCGACGCCGTTCTGGCCGACGATCTGGTGCAGGAGATCGCCCGCTTCGCACCCACGACGGAGCATGAGCTGTCGATCATCCTGAATGCCCGCGGGCAGGCCATCTCGCCCCAGGGCGGGGAAATCGTGCAGGTGGTGCGCTCGACGCTGGACCTGTTGATCGACTGACCGGCTGATCGGCCGACCTGTTGACCGACCGACCGGCCGATCGGCTCCGGGTGGAGCATCGGCGAAGTCCTATCCGATTCGGAAAGACGATGCACAGCCAAAGGCTGTGGCGAACCTGCCGTAAGCGTCAGTTGGTCCGGGCGTTCCGGTATGCCAGGATTGCCCCCTTCACTGGCACCGGTGGATGGGATGACTGTGGCTTGGAAGGATCATCCGAAGCGTCGTGGCGCAGCTCCGCACGCGGTCCCCGCGGACGCGGTGTGGACCATGGTTCCGGACTATCGGAAGATGGCGCAGGAACTGGCCATGCTGGGGGCGGAAGCCGCCCGGCGCGCCCGCATGACCGGCAACGGGCATTACGACCGGCTCGCCCACACCCTGACCAGCCGGGCAGACGAGATCCTGGACGATCTGGAGCGCGGCCGAAAGATTTGACCGGATTGGACGGTTGCGAAAAGGAAACGGCGCCCGGATGGGGCGCCGTTTTTTGTTTTCGCAAATCTGCCGGGTGCCCCCTTCACCCCACCCCTCTCCCCGGAGGGAGAGGGGGCGCCGGGGGCAATCGGCCTCAGACCACCTTGGCGCTGTGCATGGCAGCGATCTGGTCCTTGTTGTAGCCGAGCTGGGCCAGGACCTCGTCGGTGTGCTCGCCGAGCAGCGGGGAACCGGTGACCTCGACCGTCATGTCCGAGAACTTGATCGGGCTGCCGACGGTCAGGTACTTGCCACGCTGCTTGTGGTCGACCTCGACGACGGTGCCGCTGGCGCGCAGCGACGGGTCTTCGGCGATCTCCTTCATCGACAGCACCGGCGCGCACGGGATGTCGTACTTGCGCAGGATGTCGACGGCCTCGAACTTGGTCTTGTCCTTCAGCCAATCCTCGATGATCGCGAAGATGTCGAAGATCTTGTCCTGACGGGCGAGAGCCGTGTTGTAGGCCGGATCGTCGATCCACTCCTCGCGGCCCAGAGCCTTACAGATCGGCGCCCAGGCATGGCCCTGGATGGTGAAGTAGATGTAGGCGTTGGGATCGGTCTCCCAGCCCTTGCACTTCAGCACCCAGCCCGGCTGGCCGCCGCCGCCGGCATTGCCGCCGCGCGGAACCACGTCGGTGAACTTGCCGTGCGGGTACTGCGGGTATTCCTCCAGGTAGCCGACGCGGTCCAGGCGCTGCTGGTCGCGCAGCTTGACGCGGCAGAGGTTCAGCACGCTGTCCTGCATCGAGACGGCGACCTTCTGGCCCTTGCCGGTCTTGGTGCGGGCCATGAGCGCGGTCAGGATGCCGATGGCGAGGTGCATGCCGGTGTTGCTGTCGCCGAGAGCGGCGGCGGACACGGTCGGCGGGCCATCCCAGAAACCGGTGGTCGACGCGGCACCGCCGGCGCACTGGGCGACGTTCTCATAGACCTTCAGGTCCTGGTAATGGTGGCCGTCGCTGAAGCCCTTGACCGAGGCGACGATCATGCCGGGGTTCAGTTCCTTGATCTTGTCCCAGCTGAAGCCCATGCGGTCCAGCGCGCCGGGGCCGAAATTCTCGACCAGCACGTCGGATTCCTTGATCAGGCGGGTCAGGACTTCCTTGCCCTCGGCCGTCTTGGTGTCCAGCGTCAGGGAGCGCTTGTTGCTGTTGAGCATGGTGAAGTACAGCGCGTCGGCATCCGGGATGTCGCGCAGCTGGCTGCGGGTGACGTCGCCGGCGCCCGGACGTTCGACCTTGATGACGTCCGCGCCGTACCAGGCCAGAAGCTGGGTGCAGGCGGGGCCGGCCTGCACGTGGGTGAAGTCGATGATCTTAATGCCTTCGAGCGGCTTGGTCATGACTGCAACACTCCCTTATTTCGCGTTGTTTCAGTTTGTCTGTTGGATTTGATCGTCAGGGATCGGCTCCGGTTCGATCTTCGGAGCCTGCTCCCGGGGTCCGCTCGCCCTCAGCCGGCCGCAGCGACGCCTGCTCGGGCGGCGGCTTCGAGGTCGGTGAGGCGGCGGCGCAATGTCCGCTCTTCGGTCCAGCGGGCGGTTTCGTCCCGCACCACGGCGACGATCCCGGTCACCGCACCGTCGGTCCCGCGCAAAAGCGCGACGGTGAAGGCGATCGACAGGCTGTGCCCGTCCTTGTGGACCGCCGGAACCCGAAGCAAATCATGGCCATAGCGGGTCTCGCCGGTGGCCATGGTGTTTTCGTACCCATCCCAATGACGCTGGCGCTGGCGTTCGGGAATGATGATGTCGAGCGACTTGCCCATCGCCTCGTCGGCGGTGAAGCCGAACATCCGCTCCGCCGCTGCATTCCACAGGGCGATGGCGCCGGCCGGATCGGACACGATGACGGCATCGCCGATCACCGCCACCAGCTGTTCGCAATCCACAACCGCGGGCGAACCCGCTGCTGTCCTCTCGTCCATGTCGATCTCCTTGGTGCCCGCCCCCTCTTGGATTGGGCACCGGGGGAGCCGGTGCGGCGATGGCCCGTAAGCCGCCGTCGCACTGACATTATCGATACGGTATACCAGATACCATATCTTTGGCAAGAGGATTTGAGCGCTTCGCGAACTGTTGTTTGCGCGAACCTTTTGGGGGGTGCAGGTATCCCCTCTCCCCGGGGGGGAGAGGGGGATTCTTCGGGGGAGTGCGTGCAAAAAGAAAAAGGGCGCCTTGCGGCGCCCCTTCAGGATTCCAAGGGCCGAAGCACTTGGACGGGTGGGTCAAGGGAGGGCAGTTGCCCTCCCTTGCCTCGTTGGTCTCAGACGTCCAGCAGCAGGCGGCGCGGATCCTCGATCAGCTCCTTGATGCGGACGAGGAAGGTGACCGCTTCCTTGCCGTCGATGATGCGGTGATCGTAGGACAGCGCCAGATACATCATCGGGCGGACCTCGATCTTGCCGCCGACGACGACCGCGCGGTCCATCGTCTTGTGCATGCCGAGGATGGCCGACTGCGGCGGGTTGATGATCGGGGTCGACATCAGCGAGCCGTAGACACCACCGTTGGAGATGGTGAAGGTGCCGCCGGTCAGTTCGTCCATCGACAGCTTGCCGTCGCGGCCCTTCTTGCCGAGAGCGGCGATGGTGCCCTCGACGCCGGCGAAGTCCAGCTGGTCGGCGTTGCGCACCACCGGAACCACCAGGCCCTGCGGCGTGCCGACGGCGACGCCGATGTCATAGTAGTTCTTGTAGACGATGTCGGTGCCGTCGATCTCGGCGTTGACGGCCGGGATCTCCTTCAGGGCCTGGACGGCGGCCTTGACGAAGAAGGACATGAAGCCGAGCCGCACCTTGTGGCGCTTCTCGAAATAGTCCTTGTACTCGGCGCGCAGAGCCATCGCCGCCGACATGTCCACCTCGTTGAAGGTGGTCAGCATGGCGGCCGAGTTCTGGGCCTCCTTCAGACGCTCGGCGATGCGCTGGCGCAGGCGGGTCATGCGGACGCGCTCTTCCTGAGCGGCGCGCGGACGGTCGCCCTGGGTGCCGGCGGCCCACTGGACCTTCGGAGCCGGGGCCGGAGCGGCCGGCTTGGCGGCGGGAGCCGGAGCCGCCGGGGCAGCCAGCACGTCACCCTTGGTCACGCGGCCGTCCTTGCCCGAACCGGCGATGGACGAGCCGTCGATGCCCTTCTCGTCGGCCAGCTTGCGGGCGGCCGGGCCGGAGGCTGCCAGGTTGCCCGGAGC
>NZ_LGQW01000015.1:4702170-4752166 GCF_003116035.1 Azospirillum sp. TSH64 | reverse complement strand
TGCCGGCCGAAGTGACGGACAGCGCGCCGCCCATTGTGGCGGTGCCGGTGACGGCCAGCTTGCTGGCGGTGGACGAGGTCGTCCGGATCGCCAGCGTGCTGCCGCTGTCCTGCGTGTAGTTGCCGGTGACCGTCAGGGTGCCGGGCGTGCTGGAACCGCCGGGCGACAGGGTGGTGCCGGACGGGGTGGTCAGATTCCCGACGACCGTTCCAGTGCCGGCGAGCGTCGTGCCGCTGCTGAGCTGCAGCCCGGTGGTGAGCGAGCCGTTGACGCGCAGCGTGCCGGCCTGGAGGTTCGTGGTGGTGGCCGAACTCGCGCCGCCGAGCGTCCACTCGGTTCCGCTCATGGTCAGGCTGGTCAGGCCGGACACCGATCCGCTCAGGCTGCCGCTGCCTTCCAGCCGCAGAACCTGGTTGGCGCCCCCGGCCTGGATGCCACCGACCACGACGCTGCCGTCCTTCAGGGTGATGAGGCTGCCGGCGCCGAACCCGTAGGTCTTGACCGCGCTGTAGCCGTTTCCGGCGGCAATCGTCCCATAATTGACGATGGTCGAGACACCGGTGACGGAGAGCGCGTCGGTGGTGCCGATGATCGTGCCATAGTTGGTGACGAAGGAGGGCGTGGTTAGCCCGGCGACCATGACCGCGGCATAATCCGTCTGCATGTAAGCCGTCGCCGACCGGACATTTTTGATCAGCGCCGCTCCGTCGGACGACGTCCCATTGGTGAGGTTGAGCGCGTGGGAGGATTCGATGCCGGCCCAGTTGCCGATGATTGTCCCGGTGTTCTCGACGACTGACCTCAGCGACCCCGACGAATTGGCGAACAGGATGCCATCGTAGGTTTTTTGAACGTCGATCAGTCCGGAATTGATGACGGTGCCGTAGGTCTGCCCGTAGATGCCGTCGGCCTGATAGAAGTTCGTGTCGACCGAAATCCTGATCGTGCCCTGGTTGGTCAGGGTCCAGCCACCGGCAGACTTGACCCACACGCCGGTGGTCTGATCGGTGTACACGTTGCCGGTACCGCTATCGACCACGCCGCCGGTGCTGGTGATGAGGATGTTGCTGCCGGTCGGCTCGAAAGTCTGATTCTGAACCGTGGACAGTGTTTCCGCCGATGCGGCGCTGCCGGCCAGCGAAACGCCGAGTGCGATGGGAGCCGCAACCATTGCCGGGAGGCGACCGCCCGACATCAGGCTTTGGCGGATCAACGCGAGAGTGGACGGGGACGGCGACGGCGGCATGGGTGTTTCACCTTGCAATCAGTGCGTGAGCGTTACAACCAATCTGCCACGCTACCCCAATCATAGAGCGCGTTCCGCGTTGTTGCTAAGATGAAACATGCAAAAAGATCAACGAAATGGTGCAATTTCTATCACGTCACCCATGTTTCCTGCATTTTAGTGTGTAAATCATCTGTTGTGTCGCATAAATGCAAAAATAAATATCGCAATATTTTGGAACTAAATGAAATTTCCGTAAACTTATTGATTATTTCGGCCATATAATTATTTGGATATTTTCTGTCTCTTTCCATGGTTTCATATTGATTTCTCAGGATCTGGCAAAATGAGTTGCGGTACTGGCTCGATTAGAGGCATGTCGGGATGGAAAAGCCGCCGCGCTACCGTTTAAGTGATGCTGGCGAAGCCCAGCTCCTCAATGTTGCAAGCGCGCTGGACGCCTGCCTCTCGACCTCGTCCAGGTGACGACATTGGTCTCCCTGACCGAGCGCTAGCGCCATTTGGTCAACGTCGCCAGTGTGATGTCGCGCGTTATCGGGCCATGCGGGGGGGATCGTGCCGGACCTGCTAACCGTTTGCGTTATTGCGCCTACATCCCCGATCACGCCGAAAGCCATCGCCAGCGCACCCTGACCCTGACCGCAGCTGTAGGGCGCTGCGGTGTGCGCTGCCGATGCGCGTGGAGTGCGGTCGATCCGCTATGCCCCTGCGGCGGTTTCGCGGTGGCGGCGCGGCTGTGCCGCTGCAGAGACGCGGTGAAGATGCGGCGCGAGCGCTGCGGTTCCGCCGCTGCCGGCTGCTGAGGGCAAGCCTCCTGGCGCAGCGGGAGCCGCGACTCGCGCCGTGGGGCCGAGGGGATCGGCAGAACAGGTAGCCTCGGGCCGCTGCGCGGCGGTCGGAGGTTCAAGGAGGCCGTCAAGCGCCCGTCCTGTTGGCAATCGGCGTCATGATCAGCAGATGGACGAGCGCCCGCTCGTGCCGGGGCTGCCGGCAGCGTCGAGGAGGACCAGCCCGCCAAGCGAAGCAATCCTGAGACCCCGGTGAGACCTCAACCCCTGTGCACATAAAAAAACCGCCGCTAACCCGATGGATTAGCGGCGAGTTGAACAGGGAGGCTTCACGTCTGGGAGACGCTGGGTCCGAGGACCCAACCCCGGAGGGGAGACCTCCGGGACGAAACATCAGATGCTGCGTCGCAACATCCAACGATCAAAATTTGACCATTCTGCTGCCAACTTTCCAGGCATAAATGTATAAATCTACCATGCAAGACACGCATGGCTTCAGATGTCCCTTAGAAAGCTAATAAAAATGCCGAAAACGACAGCGCCGCCCCGGTAAGTTGGAGCGGCGCTGTCGTTTTCGGCAATTCTCTTAACAGATCATTGAAAATGTTCGTGGTCAGAACGGAGTTTCTGCCACTTTTTTAACCAGGAAGTCACGGAAGACGGCAATGCGCTTGGAATGGCGCAATTCTTCGGCATAAACGAAGTAGGCGTCGACCTTCGGCCCGTCGACATCCGGCAGGATCCGAGTCACGTCCTTGGAGAAGCTGTCGACCAGGAAGTCGGGCAGCGCACCGATGCCGAGTCCGCTCTCCACCGCGCGGTAGATGGCGTAGACGCTGTTGACCTGCAGGATCGGTTTCCGGTTGGGCGACGGATCGCCCATCTCCATGATCCAGTTGACGTTGGGGATCGGTGCCCGCACGTCGGGCGGGTAGGTGATCAGGTCGTGGCTGTCCAGCTCCGCCAGCGTCTTGGGCGAGCCCTTCTTCTTCAGATAGCTCTGGCTGGCATAGAGGTGGAAGCGGATCGACATCAGATGCCGCTGGATCAGGTCCGGCTGGCGCGGCGTGTTCATGCGGATGGCGATATCCGCCTCGCGCATCGCCAGATCCAACTCGTCGTCGTCGATCAGCAGCGTCAGCTGGATGTCAGGGTAGATCGACATGAACTCGTTGATGCGCGGCGTCAGCCATGTCGATCCGAAGGCGACGGTCGTCGTCACCCGCAGCGGGCCCTTCGGATGCTCCCGGCTTTCGGTCAGCATCGCCTCGGTCATCGACAGTTTGGCGAAGACGTCGCGGGCGGTGCGGTGAAGCAGCTCGCCCTGTTCGGTCAGGATCAGCCCGCGGGCGTGGCGGTGAAACAGCGGAACGCCCAGGCTTTCCTCAAGCGCGCTGATCTGGCGGCTGACCGCCGACTGGCTGAGGTTCAACGTCTCGCCGGCGTGCGTGAAGCTGCCGGCTTCGGCCACCGCGTGGAAGACCCGAAGCTTGTCCCAATCCATCATGCTGTCCCGCCCCGATGCGCAACCGCCCGGAGCCTCCCGTTATCTTGAGGGCGGCGCATGGCCGCCATGCATGTTTATAGCGGGAACGCGCCCGGAACGCACGCGCTACCAACCCTGACTCGCACGAAAATTAATCATGATCGCCGGAATTATTCTCATCCGAAGTGCCAGCGATTTCTCTATATCCGCAAAATGGATAGGGATGTTTGCGATGCTCGGAAACGGGTCGGTGGTCGTTCGCCCCCGTTTTGCTAATCCGCGGCGTCGGTCAGGGCAGCGGCCTTGACCGTCGCGCTGCGGGCATCGCCCGCCGGCTTATCCGGCCCGCGATGGCCGATATGTCCACTGATCTCGTCGCCGGCATCGGCGGGGAGGCGCCAGAAGGGCAGGCTGGAGGCACAGGCCATCAGCCCGACCGTCAGGAAGGCGGGAACGAAGGAGGCCGGGGTCAGCGCGCCGCTCCACTGCACGGTCAGGTGAAGCGCGGTGGCGCCGACGGCCACGCCCAGGCTCATCGACAACTGCTGCATCACGCTGGCCAGCGTGTTGGCGCGGCTGGTCATCGGCTGCGGCACCTCGGCATAGCTCAGCGTGTTCATGCCGGTGAATTGCAGCGAGCGGAAGAAGCCGCCCAGCAGCAGCGCGCCCAGGATCACCAGATGCGGCGTGTCGGGACGGAAGGCGCCGTAGCTGGCCAGGATCACGCCGCTGACGATGGAGTTCAGCGTCAGCACCGGTCGGAAGCCGAAGCGGCGCAGGATCGGGCCCGCCAGCGCCTTCATGGTCAGGGCGCCCGCCGCCCCGGCGAAGGTGAGGGCGCCCGACTCGAAGGCGGTCAGGCCGAAGCCGATCTGCAGCATCACCGGCATCAGGAAGGGCACCGCGCCGATGCCGATGCGGAACAGGGTGCCGCCCAGGACCGACGCCCGGTAGGTCTGCAACTTGAACAGCGACGGGTCCAGCACCGGCCGCGCCACCCGCCGGGCATGGCGCAGGTAAGCGACGGTCGCCAGCAGCGCCACCGCCAGCAGGATCGCCACCGCGTAGGCCGGCAGCAGGTCGCGCCCGACATTCTCGAAACCGAACATGAAGGCGGCCAGCGCGATGGAGCTCCACAGGAAGCCGCGGGCGTCGAAGGGATCGCGCTGCTCCTCCTTCAGGTTGGGGATCAGCGCCAGCACCAGGGCGATGCCCACCAGCCCGATCGGCACGTTGATGAAGAAGATCCAGCGCCAGGAGGCGTAGGTGGTGATCGCCCCTCCGACCAGCGGCCCCAGCGCCGGCCCGATCAGCGCCGGCAGGGTCATCCGTGCCATCGCCGTCACCAGCTGGTCCTTGGGCACGGTGCGCAGCAGGATCAGCCGGCCGACCGGCACCATCATCGCCCCGCCCATGCCCTGGAGAATGCGGGCGGCCACCAGCTCCGCCAGCCCGTTGGACAGGCCGCAGGCGATGGAGCCCGCCATGAAGACGCCGATGGCGCTGGCGAAGACGGTGCGGGCGCCGTACCGGTCGGCGGCCCAGCCGCTGACCGGCAGGAACACCGCCAGCGCCAGCATGTAGGAGGTCATCGCCAGGCTGAGCCGCAGCGGATCCTCGCCCATCGACTGCGCGATCCCCGGCAGGGCGGTGGCGATCACCGTCGAGTCGAGGTTCTCCATAAACAGGGCGCAGGCGATGATCAGCGGGGTGACGCGCGACATGACGGACCGTCAGGCAGGGAGCGGAACCCTACGAATGTGAGGCGTCACGCCGCATTGACCATCGTCCATGCGAAAGCCCTGCCATGCGTAAGCGTGGTCCAAGGCGGCTCACCCGCCTGCGGAGACGAAGTCCACCGCCGCCTGGGTGTGCAGCCGCGTGGTGTCGAACACCGGGAAGCCCGGCAGATCGGGCTGGTCGATCAGCAGGAAGATCTCGGTGCAGCCCAGGATCACGCCCCCGGCACCGCGGCGGCGCAGATCCTCGACGATGCGCAGGTACTCGGCCTTGGAGTCGGGGCGCAGGTCGCGCCGCACCAGCTCATCGAAGATGATGCGGTCGACGGTGGCCTGATCGGCCTCGTCGGGCACCAGAAGCTCGATGCCGAAACGGTCGCGGAACCGCTCCGCCAGCAGGTCGGACCGCATGGTCGCCGCGGTGCCGAGCAGGCCGACCCGCTGTAGCCCGGCCTTCGCGATCGCCTCGCCCGTCGGGTCGGCGATGTGGATGAAGGGGATGCTGCGGCCGGCCATGATCGGCTCGACCACCCGGTGCATGGTGTTGGACACGCAGATGACCAGATCGGCGCCGGCCCGCTCCAGCGCATCGACCTTGCCGGAAAGATAGCGTTCGGCGCCGTTCCAGTCGCCGGTGCGGACGAAATGCTCGATGTTGCCGAAATTCACGCTGACGATGACGATCTCGCCGTTGTCCCAGCCGCCCAGCCGGGCATTCAGGCCGTCGTTGAGAAGACGGTAATATTCGCCGGTGGCCTGATTGCTCATGCCGCCGAGCACGCCGATGATCTTCTGCGGCAGGGGGCGAACGGTTGGATGGATCGTCATCGCGGTAAGTCTCCTCATGGGCTCGTCCTGAACAGGCCGCCAGCCTTATCACGTCAACGCCCGGTGAACACCGGCTTCCTCTTTTCCAGGAACGCGCGGTAGCCCTCGCGGAAATCTTCGGTGCCGAAACAGCGGTAGCATTCGGCGACCTCCGCCTCGGTCAGCGGTGCCGGATCCGACAGGCGGCGGACATAGCGCTTGTGCAGGGTCGCAGCCAGCGGCGCGCCGGCGGCAATGCGCTGGATCGTGGCGGCGATCTCCGCCTCGAAGCCTTCATCCGGGGCGATGCGGTGGACGAGCTTCTTGTCCTTGGCCTCCGCCGCACCGAAGACGCGGCCCTCCAGCAGGATCTCCAGCGCCGCCGGACCGCCGGCGACGTCGGCCACCAGCTTCAACTCCGTCGGTCCCATGGAGATGCCGAGCCGGCTGACCGGCACGCCGAAGCGGCTGCTCTCCGAACAGACCCGGAGGTCGCAGGCCAGCGCCACCGCCAGACCGATGCCGCAGCAAGGGCCGTCGATGGCGGCCAGAACCGGCTGGCGCAGGGCCCGCAGCCCATCCAGCCCCTCGTCCATCAGGTCGCCGTAGCTCGCCCCCTGTTCCGGGCTGTTGCGCTCGCTCTCGAATTCCGAGATGTCGGCGCCGGGGGAGAAGGTGCGGGCGCCGTTGGAGCCGGGACCGCCGCGCATGACGACGACGCGGGTTTCCTCATCGGCTTCCAGCGCCCCCAGATGGCCGATCAGGGCGTGCCACATCGGCTTGTCGAAGGCGTTCAGCTTGTCCGGGTTGGACAGGGTCAGGGTCGCGACCGCTCCATCGCGGGTCAGGGTGATGGTGCCGGCCATGCCGCAATCTCCATCCGTTGCCGTATGGCGGCGTACCATAACGCCCTGCTGCCGGGACGCAAGCTGCCCGGTGCCGCGGTGCGGAAAGGGAGGGCAGCAAGGGTGGAAGGAGAGGTCGCGAAAAAAGTGAGGGGAGGGTGAATTTTCCTCTTGCGGCGGAGGCCGTGTTTCCGTAGAAAGCGGCTCCCGGACGACGGGAGCGCGGGCGTAGCTCAGGGGTAGAGCACAACCTTGCCAAGGTTGGGGTCGAGGGTTCGAATCCCTTCGCCCGCTCCAGTTCTCCGGTGAAAGCGAAGATCAAAGGGCCGGGCGGCAACGCACCGGCCCTTCGCTTTTCCAGCCGCCGCGGCCCGGCAACGGGCTTTTGAAATCGCTGGGCATCCCGTATCGACACTGGCCGTCCGGCGCGCTAGATCCATACACATGACCGACACTTCCCTCGCCGCCCGCGGCGTTGCGCTCGACTTGCTGCGCGACGTGCTGCGCAAGTCCGTCCCCTTCGACGACGCGTTCGACGCGCATCCCGAACTGGCGGCATTGCAGCCGCGCGACCGCGGCTTCGTCCGCCTGCTGGTCGCCACCGTCCTGCGCCGGCTGGGCCAGATCGACGAGATGATCCAGGCCAGCCTCGCCAAGCCGGGCCTGCCCAAGGCGGCCATCCACGACATGCTGCGGCTGGGCACGGCGCAGCTGGTGTTCCTGAACACCCCCGCCCACGCCGCCGTCGACACCGCGGTGGAGCTGGCGGCAGCGCGCAACGCCGCTCCCTACAAGGGGCTGATCAACGCCGTGCTGCGCCGCATCGGGCGCGAAGGGGCGGAGATGGCGGCGCGACAGGATGCCGGGCGGCTGAACACGCCGGACTGGCTGTGGCTGTCCTGGCGCTCCGCCTACGGCACCGCCCGCACCCGCGGCATCGTCGAGGCGCACCTGCACGAGGCGCCGCTCGACATCACCGTCAAGTCCGATCCGGAGGGCTGGGCGGAACGGTTGGGCGCCACCCTGCTGCCGACCGGATCGCTGCGCCGTCCGACCGGCGGGTCGGTGACCGAGCTTCCGGGCTTCGAGGACGGGGAATGGTGGGTCCAGGATCTCGCCGCCTCGCTGCCGGCCAAGCTGTTCGGCGATCTGTCGGGCAAACGGGTGTTCGACCTGTGTGCCGCCCCCGGCGGCAAGACCGCGCAGCTGGTGGTGCGGGGCGCTCGGGTCACCGCCATCGACCGCTCGGCACGCCGGCTGGAACGGGTGACGGAGAACCTGAAGCGCCTGCGCCTTGAGGCCGATGTGCTGGCCGCCGACGCCACCAGCTGGGAGCCGGAGGAGCCGGCCGACGCCGTGCTGCTCGACGCGCCCTGCTCGGCTACGGGGGCGATCCGGCGCCATCCCGATATCCTGCGGGTCAAGACGCCGGACGACATCGCCAAGCTGGCCCGTGCCCAGTCGCGGCTGCTCGCCCGCTCTGTCGGGCTGGTGAAGCCCGGCGGCACGCTGATCTACTGCACCTGCTCGATCCAGCCGGAGGAAGGGGAGGCGCAGGTCGCCCGCCTGCTGGAACATGACAAGCGGGTGGAGCGTTGGCCTGTGACCGCCGACGAGCTTGGCGGCCTGTCGGAGCTGATCAACGAGGCGGGGGAGGTCCGCAGCCTGCCGGGCATGCTGGCCGATCTCGGCGGGATCGACGGCTTCTTCGTGGCACGCCTGCGTCGGCGCCCGGACTGAAGCCTTTTGCGGTCCGCACCGCGGGATAAATCCCAGCCCTGTCTTGCGGTGCGGGCGGCGAATTGATACGACACGAGCCATGCTTCCGTCCGCGTTCTCCCGCACCGCATCATCACCCTCCGCCGGCTGCCGACGCCGCTTGCGGTCCTGAAGGAGTCGGCGCAGATGGGCGACGGGAACGGACGGTTTCGCAGCGGCATGGCGCGCCTTGCCTATGGGAACCCCCTCTACGCCCTGATGCTGGGCGGCAAGGCGCCGGGCGCGCTGGCGGTGATCCCGCCCGATCCCTGGCCGGGCGATACCGACACCGGCAACGCCATGCTGGCCGGCCGGATGAGCTTTGCCGGCCAGCCAGTCATGGTCGACCCCAACGGCGTGCCCAACTGGCGGCCCCAGGGCGTCAGCCCAGGCTGGCTGCGCGCCGCACACGGCTTCGAGTGGCTGCGCGACTTGCGCGCGGTCGGCGGCGACACCGCGCGGCGCCGCGCGCGGGTGCTGGTGTGGTCCTGGCTGGACCAGAACGGTGGCTGGCATTCACAGAGCTGGGCGCCCGACGTGCTGGGCATGCGGCTGTCCAGTTGGATCGGTCTGCATGATTTCTACTGCGCGTCCGCCGACGACGAGTTCCGCGCCCGGGTGTTCGAGAGCATGGCCCGCCAGCTCCGCCACCTCCTGCGGGTGGCGCCGGCCAAGCTGGACGGCGAGCGGCTGATCGGCGCGATCAAGGGCCTGCTCTATGGCGGCTATTGCCTGCCCGACCAGGACAAGGCGGCGCGGGAGGCGTTGCGCCTGCTCGACAAGGAGCTGCCCCGTCAGATCCTGCCCGACGGCGGTCATGTGGAGCGCAACCCGTCGATCCAGATGCGGGTGCTGCGCGACCTGATCGACATGCGCGCGGTCCTGCGTGTCGCGAAGGAGGAGGTGCCGGAAACCCTCCAGCACGCCATCGACCGCATGACGCCGGCCCTGCGCTTCTTCCGCCATGTCGATGGCGGACTCGCCCTGTTCAATGGCGGGCGGGAGGAAGAGCCGGCGCTGATCGATACGGTGCTGGCCCAGGCCGATGCCCGTGGCCGTCCGCTGAAAAGCGCGCCGCACACCGGCTTCGAGCGCCTGCTTGCCGGGCGCACGCTGGTTCTGCTCGACACCGGCGCGCCGCCGCCGGTCGGGCTCGACCGCACCGCCCATGCCGGCACCCTGTCGATGGAGGTTTCCGTCAACAAGGAGCGGCTGATCGTCAATTGCGGCAGCCACCCGTCGCAGCGCGGCCCTTGGCGCGCGGCGCTGGCCGGCACCTCCGCC
This sequence comes from Azospirillum sp. TSH64, assembly GCF_003116035.1. Classification (GTDB taxonomy): domain Bacteria; phylum Pseudomonadota; class Alphaproteobacteria; order Azospirillales; family Azospirillaceae; genus Azospirillum. Next base: position 4,742,213 of record NZ_LGQW01000015.1, on the reverse strand, counting down.
CACTCGACCATGGTGGTCGCCGACACCAACTCGTCGGAGGTGCTGGAGAAGGGCGGGCTCGGCCGTAGGCCGACGCATGTCAGCTGCGAACGCCAGGAATCGGACGGGGCCATGCTGGTGGTGGCCACCCACAACGGCTACAGCAAGGGCTTCGGCCTTCTGCACCGCCGCCGCGTCTATCTGGCCGACAATGGCGAGGATCTGCGCGGCGAGGACACGCTGGAGCCGGTGATCGGCGCCACCCCGCAGCCGCAGCCCTACGCCATCCGCTTCCACCTGCACCCCAATGTCCAAGTCGTTCCCGTCCAGGCACAGGGCAATGGCGGCAACGATCAGGTGCTGTTGCGCCTTCCCAGCGGCAATGCTTGGCGCATGCGGGTGACCGGCGCCGTGCTGGAGGTGGCGGAGAGCGTCTATCTCGGTAGCGGGGAGGAGCCCCGCCGCACCCGGCAGATCATGATGCAGGGACAATGCGGACCCGAAGGGCTGACGGTGAAATGGGCCTTGCGCCGCGAGCGCAAGGCGGCGTAAATCGCGCCCATCCGCGGTGGCCGGGCCTATTCCCTTCGGGAGAGGCGTGGAAACACGGATGAACACGGGATTTTGGGGCACGGACGACCACGGGACTCTTCACGCCGTGCTTATCCATGTCCGTCCGGGCCGGCAATGTGCAGACGGACGGGCGGACGCGGCTAAGCACAGCTGAGCGGCATCTCCGTGGTCGTCCGTGCTTTTCTTCTTCCGTGCTTGTCCGGGTCTCCCCGGTTGCCTGCGGCCTTATGCAATTCCCGCAGCGATCAGGATGACGCCATGAGCCCGCCCAAAGCCAACCACGCCCCCGCTCCCGACAAGGTCCGCATCGCCCGCGCCCTGATTTCCGTGTCCGACAAGGCCGGTCTGGTGGAGTTGGGCAAGGCGCTCGCCGCCCGCGGCGTCGAGATCCTGTCGACCGGCGGTTCGGCCCAGCGTCTGGCCGAGGCCGGTGTGCCGGTCAAGGAGGTCTCAGACCACACCGGCTTCCCGGAGATCATGGACGGTCGCGTCAAGACCCTGCACCCGCGCGTCCATGGCGGCATCCTGGCCCGCCGCGACGTCCACGCCGACGCGATGGCGCAGCACGATATCCCCGGCATCGATCTGGTGGTGGTGAACCTCTATCCGTTCGAGGCGACGGTCGCCAAGGGTGCGGCTTACGACGACTGCGTCGAGAACATCGACATCGGCGGGCCGGCGATGATCCGCGCCGCCGCCAAGAACCACGACTTCGTCGCCATCGTCACCGAGCCGTCGGACTACGAGGCGGTGATGGACGAGCTGGCGACCCATGACGGCTGCGTCACGCTGGCCCTGCGCCGCAAGCTGGCGCAGCGCGCCTATGCCCGCACCGCCGCCTACGATGCCGCCATCTCCACCTGGCTGGCCGGCCAGCTGGGCGAGACCTTCCCGCCGCGCACCACCCTGTCGGGTTCGCTGGCACAGACCCTGCGCTATGGCGAGAACCCGCACCAGCAGGCGGCCTTCTACGTCACCGGTGAGAAGCGTCCGGGCGTTGCCACCGCCGTGCAGCTGCAGGGCAAGGAGCTGTCCTACAACAACCTGAACGACACCGACGCCGCTTTCGAGCTGGTGGCGGAGTTCGAGCAGCCGGCCGTCGCCATCATCAAGCACGCCAACCCCTGCGGCGTGGCGCAAGGGTCGAACCTGCTGGAGGCCTACAAGTCGGCCCTGCTGTGCGATCCGGTCAGCGCCTTCGGCGGCATCATCGCCGTCAACCGCAGCCTGGATGCCGAGACGGCCGAGGAGATCTCCAAGCTGTTTGCCGAGGTGGTGATCGCCCCGGAGGCCGACGAGGCCGCCCGCGCGCTGCTCGCCACCAAGAAGAACCTGCGCGTGCTGCTGACCAAGGACGTGCCGAACCCGGCCGAGCCCGGCATGATGATCAAGCAGCTGTCGGGCGGCTTCCTGTTGCAGAACCGCGACAGCGGCCGCATCGACCCGGCCGAGCTGAAGGTCGTCACCAAGCGCGCGCCGACCGAACGGGAGCTGGCCGACCTGCTGTTCGCCTTCCGCGTCGCCAAGCACGTCAAGTCGAACGCCATCGTCTACGCCAAGAACGGCGCCACTGTGGGCGTCGGCGCCGGCCAGATGAGCCGCGTCGACTCGGCCCGCATCGCCGCCATCAAGTCGGGTGAAGCCGCCAAGGCCGCCGGCCTGTCGGAGCCGCTGACCAAGGGCTCGGTGGTTGCATCGGACGCCTTCTTCCCCTTCGCCGACGGCCTGCTGGCCGCGGCGGAAGCGGGGGTGACGGCGGTAATCCAGCCGGGCGGTTCGATCCGCGACAACGACGTTATCGCCGCCGCGGACGAGAAGGGTCTGGCGATGGTGCTGACCGGAATGCGGCACTTCCGGCATTGATGCTGTAAAAAGCGCCCTCTTTCTTCCAGGGAGAGGGCGCTCTCTCACGCCTCCGCCAGCAGGTCGTCGGAATCCTCGACCCGCTTCAGCATCGATTGCCGCAGTTTCAGCAGCGCCCGGTGCTCCAGCTGGCGCACGCGCTCCTTGCTGACACCCAGTTCACGGCCGAGTTCCTCCAGTGTTGCGCCTTCCTCGCGCAGGCGGCGTTCGCGGATGATGGTGCGTTCGCGCGGGCTCAGTTCGCCCAGCGCCTCCGCCAGCCACTGCGAGCGCGTGCTGGCGTCGCGCATGCCGATCACCACGTCCTCGGGCGAGGGGCGCTGGTCGGCCAGGAAATCCTGCCAGTCGTCGTCGGAGCCATCGGCCACCGGCGTGTTCAACGACTGGTCGGAACCGGACAGGCGCATCTCCATCGCCTCGACCTCCGACACCTCGACCTTCAGTTCGCCGGCGATCCACTCGCGGCCTTCCCTGGTCAGGGGGGCGCCGCTGCCGTTCTGGGTGGCGCTGTCGATCTTGGCGCGCAGCCGGCGCAGGTTGAAGAACAGGGATTTCTGCGCGGCGGTGGTGCCGGTCCGCACGATCGACCAGTTGCGCAGGATGTAGTCCTGCATGGCCGAGCGGATCCACCAGGCGGCGTAGGTGGAGAAACGCACCTCGCGGTCGGGTTCGAAGCGGCTGGCCGCCTGCATCAGGCCGACATTGCCCTCCTGGACGAGGTCGCCCATCGGCAGGCCATAATTGCGGAACCGCGATGCGGTGGCCACCACCAGACGGGTGTATGCCCGGACCAGCTGATGCAGGGCTCGTTCGTCGTTGCCCTCCCGCCATTTTCGGGCGAGGTCGAATTCATGGTCGCGCGACAGCAACGGTTCGCGCATGGATGCCTTGATGAAGCTCAGGTTTGCGCGCTGAGTCTCCGGATCGTCGATGTATGCCATCCGTCCCTTCCTTCCCGTCTGGGCGGCATCGTGTTCCTTCGCATATCCCCGTACTATCGGGTCTTCGCCGCTTTGCCGCCTGCCGCCGGTCGATGCCGTCGGGTTAAGACAACAAGCATGAGCGCGCCCTGTTGCGGAATCATACGCAGGTGTAGGGGGGGCGGATCACTAGGGAAAAAAGGAATTTCACCGGCGACCCGTTCATGGGCGGCCGGCGAGGGACGGACAACGAAGACTCTTCACTGTTATTGCGCGAAGTTACGGTTGGACGGAGCGATCCGGCAGAACCTGAGGTTGGGTCACGCCTGGAAAAGGTCCAGCATCTCACCGAAAGAATCGAAGCAGGCGCAGACGAGGTAGCCACCGCGGCCGCAGCCGCCGTCGAGCGTCACCGTCGCCGGTCCGACACCGACGCCGGGGCTTTCCGGCATCCAGTTGGGGTCGTAGCCGCGCACCAGACGGCTGAAACCGCCATAGGACTGCTCCAGCCGGGCGAAGCCGGCGCTGCCCCACCAGAAGGCATCGCCCTGGCCGGTCAGCGGGCGGCGGGGATCGATGCCGGAATTGACCAGCAGCAGGCTTCCGCCGCCGCGGCTGCTGCCGGTCCAGCCTTCGCCGTCCCCAGCGTCTTCCGGGAGCCCGTCGGAGGAGCCGTCATCCGTCACCCCGCCCTGCGAGACCGGGCCGCCGGTGTAGGCGGCGCGGCGCAGCGCGTTGAACAGCTGCTCATGACCGGGCCTCGCGGCCACCGCCTGCCGGAGTTCACGCGTCCAGCGGCCCAGCATCACCGCCCCGCCGCGTGCCGCCGCCCTGCCGGCATCGAGATGACCGCCATAGGCCGCCAGCGTCGGCGCAACGCCCTGGCGCAGCATCCAGTCCAGCACGGTGCGCGGATCGGGGGCGAAATGGAGTTGCAGCAACTTCTGCCACATCTCCTCCTGCTGGCCGCGCAGGTAGACGATGTCGGACGCGATCATGCCCGGCATCGCCAGCAGGGCGATGCGGAAGGCCAGCAGCCGGTCGATGGTTTCCACCACCTGCTCGCCGAAGCCGATCATGTTGCCGAGATAGACCAACCGGTCGCCGGGGCGGAAGCGCTGCCCGACGGCCTGATGGATCGGGTCCAGCCGGTCCGGCTGTGCATGGATGGCGCCGATGGCCCAGATCCGGCGCGGCCGGCCGAGAGAGGCGAACCGGCTGTCGTCCTCAAGGGCACCGACAAGAGCACCGGCACCGGGGCCGGCAGGTCGGTTGGTCCGGCGGTTGGGAAGACCAAGGCGCGGCGGCAGACCCAAACTCGATTCCCTTCGGCGTCGTTCGCGAAGTCGTTCCGACGCTGTCCGCCGGAAGGCGGCCGGAGTTTAGGCGTGTCATGCCGTGGAAACAAAGGCGAAAAACGAGACGGGCGCGCGGCGTGACGTAGCAGCCGCGCGCCCGTTCGTGTCACGGACGTCTAAGAGCCCGGAAACCGGGACCTGAAATCAGGCGGCCTTGGACAGCACCGATTCCAGACGCTCGGTCGCCTTGGTCTCGTCGATCTTCTCGACGGCGGCCAGCTCGCGGGCCAGACGCTCCAGGGCGGCCTGATAAATCTGGCGCTCGCTATAGGACTGGTCGGACTGGTCGGCGCCGCGGTACAGGTCGCGCACCACCTCGGCGATAGACACCGGATCGCCGGAGTTGATCTTGGCTTCATACTCCTGGGCGCGGCGGCTCCACATGGTGCGGCGGACGCGCGAACGGCCCTGCAGAGTCTCCAGCGCGACCTTGATCCGGTCCTTGGAGGACAGGCGGCGCAGGCCGGCGTTGCGGGCTTTGGTAACCGGAACCTTGAGCGTCATGCGCTCTTTCTCGAACGTGATCGCGTAGAGTTGAACCTCGAGTCCGGCAATGCTGTGGGTCTCGATCCCTTCGACCCGACCGACGCCATGAGCCGGATAAACGACGAAGTCACCGGCTTCGAAGTCAAGCTTGTTCGACATGTGGATTGGCTCTCACTTCTCGCGATCACGCCATTTTGCCGCCCCGGTGGAAGGGACGAAAAAGGACCCCGGACGATTATGGCGCCGTGGGGATGGGACCCATCCACGACGATCACAAAAGCCACAGGTCCTGGAACGATGGGAAAACCGGCAATGGCGCGAAGGCCGGCTCCGGGCGCGCATTATAGCGATGTTACGCCCGAGTTACAAAGGGAACGCGCAATCTACCGGGCGGAAATCGTCCATCGCCCGGCCATGGCCGCCCCGTCGATTTTGCATAGCAACATCGATTGGTGCAATCGGTTGATGTGGCCCGACTCGAAAAATCCTACTCGGATCGGGGGCCGGGCCGCATCGTCATTCGGTCTCAGCCCGCCTTGGGGGAGAAATACTTCTCGAACTTGCCGTCCACACCCTTGAACTCGTCGGCGTCGGCCGGCGCGTCCTTCTTGCGGGTGATGTTCGGCCACTGGCCGGAATAGTCGCGGTTCATCTCCAGCCACTTGGTCGCGCGGTCGTCGGTGTCGGGGACGATCGCCTCGGCCGGGCATTCCGGCTCGCACACGCCGCAGTCGATGCACTCGTCCGGGTGGATGACCAGCATGTTCTCACCCTCGTAGAAGCAATCCACGGGGCAGACTTCGACGCAGTCGGTGTACTTGCACTTGATGCAGCCGTCGGTAACGACGTAGGGCATGATCTCTTCTCCGCTGTTCCGGCCCGCAGTGCCAGCCGCGCGTCCGTGGTTCCGCTATCGCCCTTGGGGGCCGATCGGAGCCGTTTCCCAGGAATAGGGCACGCGCATGGCACAGGGCCGGATGGCCAACCCGCGCCTGCCTAGCACGCCGCCGATGAGCCGTTCAACCCTGCGCGTGATGTGGGCGACCCTGTCGCACCCTGCATTGCGCCATTCGCAGCGATGGCCGGGCCGGGGGTTTGCGAAAACGCCTCCATGAAGGCGCGCAGGCTGGCGGTTTCGATGGCGTCGGCACGCCGCACGAACTGGGTCGGCATGCGGGCGAACGCATCCGGCAGCGGCCGGGCCGCCAGCAGCTCGTGCCAAGGGTCGCGCTCGACCACCGACCGGGGCATCACAGTCACCCCCATCCCGGCGCCGACGCAGCCGAGGATGGCGTCCAGCGTGCCAAACTCCATGACCCGAAAGGGCACGCGCCCGGCCTCGCGCATCGCCATCTCCGCCCGGCCGCGATAGGCGCAGGCGCGGCCGAAGGCGATCAGGGTGCGGTGCGCGGAGTCGGTGGTCAGTCCGGCGGCCGGCTCGGCCAGCACCAGCTCCTCGTCGGAGATGCGCCGGGCGATCAGGTCGGGATGGGCCACCTCGCCGCCGACGAAGGCACCGTCCAGACGGCCGGCCAGCACCTCCGCCAGCAGAGTCTCGGTCGGGCCGGGCGTGATGGTCAGCTCCACGTCGGGATGGTCGCGATGGAAGCGGGACAGGATCGGCGGCAGCCGTACCGCGGCGGTCGATTCCATGCTGCCCACCGCCAGCCGGCCGCCGCGCCCTGCCGCTTCCGCCACCGCGTCGCGGGCCTGGGCGACCAGCCGCAGCACCCGGTCGGCATAGCCGCTGAGCACCCGGCCGGCCGGTGTCGGCTCCATACCGCGGCTGAGGCGAAGGAACAGGTCGACGCCCAAATCCTCCTCAAGCCGCTTGATCCGTGCGGTGACGTTGGACTGCACGCAGTTCAGCGCCTCCGCCGCCCGGCTGACGCTCCCGGTGTCGGCGACCGCCTTCACCACCCGCAAACCGGCCAGATCCATCGCGAGGCCTCCTTCCACTTCCCGTGCATGGCACCCATCACTGAAAGTGGAGCTTATCATCAGAACAATTCATTGGAAATGAGGGTAGGGCCGCGGCCATGATGGACGCCAAATCAATCGGCCCACCGGACGTTCGTTGCATCGAACGGTATCCGGTCAAAGGCGCCGGCCGAAAAAACGAGAGGGCGTGGATCATGGTGCGGGTGCTGGTTGGCGGCCTGATCGGGCTTGCCATCGCAATGGGTGTCGCGCGTTTCGCCTTCACCCCGATCCTGCCGGCGATGCAGGAGGCCACCGGGCTGCGGGCCGACGGGGCGGGGCTGCTCGCCTCTCTGAACTATCTGGGATATTTCATCGGTGCGCTGGGCGCCGGGCTGGTGCCGCACGGCGCCACGCGGACGGCGATGTACCGGCTGTCGCTGCTGGTCAGCGTCGCCACCACCGCGGCGATGGGGCTGGATTTGGGCGATGCCGGGCAGGCGATGCCGGTCTGGCTGCTCCTGCGCTTCCTGTCGGGGGTGTCGAGCGCCGGCATCTTCATCCTGGGCATCGCCATGGTGCTGGACACGCTGACGCGGCGGGGCGGCGAACGCTTCGCCGGCTGGCTCTACACCGGGGTGGGGCTGGGCATTGCATCGTCGGGATTGTTCGTCGCGCTGTTCGGCGACCGGCTGGGCTGGGCCGGCGACTGGCTGGCCCTGGGGGCGATCTGCGCGCTGCTGGGGCTGATGCCCGGCCTCTGGGTGCGCGACCCGCCGCCGCAACCGCAACCCGCCACGGCCGGGGCGGCGGGAGATGCCGGTACGGCACGGCGGGGAGGACTGTCGGCGCCGCTCCTGCTGCTGACACTCGCCTATTTCCTGGAAGGCGGCGGCTACATCGTGTCGGCCACCTTCCTGGTGTCGATCCTGAAGACCGATCCCGGCACCGCCGCGGTCGGCGAGGCCGCCTGGATGGTGGCCGGGTTGGGGGCGATGGGCGCCGGGGTGTTCTGGGCCGCGGTCGCCCGCCGGTCGAACAGCTGGTGGTCGCTGATCCTGGCTCACCTGACCCAGGCCGTCACCATCCTTCTGCCGATGACCGGCTCGCCGACGGTGGCGGTCATTTCGGCGCTGCTGTTCGGCGGTACCTTCGTCGGCATCGTCTCCCAGGCTTTCGCGCTGGGACGGCAGCTGTCGGCCGGTGCCTCGGCCCGGGTGGTCGGGGCGCTGACCGCCGCCTATGGGCTGGGGCAGATCATCGGGCCGCTGCCGGCCGGGCTGGTGGTGACCCGCACCGGCAGCTTCAATGCCGTGCTGCTGGGGGCTGCCGCCGTGGTACTGCTGGGGGCGCTGCTGCTGGCGCTGGGCATGGTGATCGCCGGACGGCAGTCGTCGGCTGGGCCGGCATTCACCTTTCCCAAAGCGTCATGAGGACCGGAGCGTCATGAAGGGAAAAGCTTCGTAAGTATTGAAAAGGTCTGCCTGCGACAATCGGCGCCGGATTTGCTGCGATGCCGTTGTTCTCCCCGATCGTTTGCTTTGGCTACAGTCTGGTCCACAACAACCAGATCCTGGGGGAGTCGATGAAACGCAAGCTGGTTCCGGACGTCGTGAAGTCGCAGGAACTGATCCTGGTGCCGGAGGACACCTCCGTCGCCACGGTGTCGAAGATGATGGCCGACAAGAACATCGGCGCGGTGCTGGTGGTGGACCACGGCGCCCTGATCGGCATCGTCACCGAGCGCGACCTGAACAACAAGGTGCTGTCCAAGGATCTCGACCCGTCGTCGGTGGAGGTCGGTGCGGTGATGACCCGCAACCCCGACAGCCTGCCGCCCGATGCCGACGCGGTCGACGCGTTGAAGCTGATGCACGACAAGCATTACCGGCACCTGCCCATCACCCAGGGCAAGCGCGCGGTCGGCATCGTGTCGATCCGCGACCTGTTCAAGGTCGCCTACGAGCATCTGATGGCCGAACGCGCCGAGGCGTGACGGGGGAAGGGGGCGTCGCGGACGGCGCCCCCCTTCTTTCGGTCAGTGCGCCGCGTTGTGCTTGCGCCGGGCCAGCAGGTTCAGCGCCTCCACCAGGGTGGAGAAGGCGATGGCGAAGTACAGGTAGCCCTTGGGGATGTGGAAGCCGAAGCCGTCCGCCACCAGCGCCACGCCGACCAGCAGGAGGAAGGACAGCGCCAACATCTTCACCGTGACGTGACGGTTCACGAAATCGCCGACCGGACCGGAGGCGAACAGCATCACCGCCATGGCGATGACGACGGCGGCGACCATCACCGGCAGATGGTCGGACATGCCGACCGCAGTGATGACGCTGTCGAGCGAGAAGACGATGTCCAGGAACATGATCTGGATGACCACTGAGGTGAAGGTGGCGTGCTTGGGCGCCGATCCGCCCTCCTCATGGCCTTCGACGGTGTGGTGGATCTCCAGCGTGCCCTTGGCCAGCAGGAACAGGCCGCCGAGGATCAGGATCAGGTCGCGGCCAGACACATCCCAGCCGGCGACGGTGAACAGCGGCTGGGTCAGCTGCGCCACCCAGGCGATGGAGGCCAGCAGCGCTAGGCGGGTCAGCAGCGCCAGCGCCAAGCCGACGCGCCGCGCGCTGTGCTGCCGCTCGGGCGGCAGCTTCGACGCCATGATCGAGATGAAGATGATGTTGTCGATGCCCAGCACGATCTCCAACGCGGTCAACGTCAGAAGGCTGGCCCAGACATTCGGGTCGGAGAGGAGTTCGAGCATGTAGGGGCGGGGCTCCGGCAGTCAGATGGCGGCAATCAGGTGGCGGTGGCCAACTGGGTGCAACCGACGGGTTTCACGCCGGCACCGCGGGGTGCCAGCGTGACCGCGACCACATGAGGTCGGCTTCGGCCCGCTGCAAGGGGCGAGTTCCATTTTCCCGCCTGTCTTCTCCCCCGGCTTGCCGGTGTTTTGCGGGCGTCTTACCGCCCTTTTGCCACCGATCCCGCGACCGTGCGTTTCATCTCCAGAAGGCTGCGGTCCGCTGTCCCGCCGCCGTGCCGGGGATGCGGCCGAATGGGGCCGGGTCGGCGTGCTCCACCTCGTGCCGCTCGACGGTCCGTCGGGTGGCCGTGATGCTGTCGGTCCGCTCGCTCCAGGCGCGCCGGCGGATCGCCATCTGAAGCCGGCAATCCTGGGAGCAGTAGAAGGGCGCCGGGCCGCGGGCGGACGTGCGGACGAAGGGCCTGCCGCAGCAGGCGCAGTAAAGCGTGGTCATGGTCGTTTCCTCCGGAACGGGCGGCCGTTTGCCGGCCTTGCCCAGAGCCTTTCAGGTGATCGCCTTTCAGGTGATCGCCCTTCGGCTCTGCTGATGCTGTTGGGTGAATTGTGTCGGCTGGCCTCAGTTATCGCCAGCGACCAAAAGACATAAGCCCGACTGGCCTCAAGTATTCGAGGCCGGAATTTGGAACAGTGGCAGCAGCTTAGATGCACAAGCGCGTCAATTCGCCGCGATGCTCTGCCGCTCGTCGGAACCGGAATTTTTCGACACCGGCATCTTCCAACGGAAGCCTGACGGTGCCACCTGTTCCCATCGACCAACTGTCCGGAAAGACGAGACGCGATGACGCTGAGACGCCTCGCCACCTTCCTGAAAACCGAAAGCGCCAGCGGCGTGGTCCTGATGATTGCGGCGGTGCTTGCTCTGATCTGGGCGAACTCGCCGGCGGCCCCGCTCTACGATGCGATCCTGGCGATGAAGGTGGCGGTGACGGCCGGCGGCGTCGGGTTGGACAAGCCGCTGATCCTGTGGATCAACGACGGGCTGATGGCGATCTTCTTCCTGCTGGTCGGGCTGGAGATCAAGCGCGAGGTGCTGGAGGGCGAACTGTCGAGCCCGGCCAAGGCGATGCTGCCCGGCATCGCGGCGCTCGGCGGCATGGCGGTGCCGGCGCTGGTCTATTGCCTGTTCGCCCAGGCCGAACCGGGCGCCCTGCAGGGCTGGGCGATCCCGGCCGCCACCGACATCGCCTTCGCGCTCGGCGTGCTGGCCCTGCTGGGCAACCGGGTTCCCAGCAGTTTGCGCGTCTTCCTGCTGGCGCTGGCGATCATGGACGATCTGGGCGCCATCGTGATCATCGCCATCTTCTACAGCCACGGGCTGGTGCCGCTGGCGCTGGGGCTGGCGGCGGCATCGGCGGTCGTTCTGTGGCTGCTGAACCGGGCAGGAGTGCGGTCGCTGACGCCCTATCTGGTGCTGGGGCTGGTCCTATGGGTGTGCGTGCTGAAATCGGGCATCCACGCGACGCTGGCCGGCGTGGTGCTGGCCTTCGCCATTCCGTTGCGGGTCAATGACCGCGCCGGCAAGCGGGCGCCGGACGCGCCGCTCCATCGCCTGGAGCATGCGCTGCACCCCTGGGTTGCCTTCCTGATCATGCCGGTCTTCGCGCTCGCCAATGCCGGCGTGCCGCTCGACGGCATCACCCCGGCCAGCCTGCTGGAGCCGGTGCCGCTGGGCATCGCGCTCGGCCTGTTCCTGGGCAAGCAGGCGGGAGTCTTCCTGGCGGTGTGGATCGCCGTGCGGACCGGCGTGGTCGAGCGGCCCGCCCGTGCCAGCTGGAGCCAGATTTACGGCGTCGCCGTGCTGACCGGCATAGGCTTCACCATGAGCCTGTTCATCGGGACGCTGGCCTTCGCCGATCCGCATCATGCGGTGGCGGTGCGGCTGGGCGTGTTGACCGGCTCGCTCGCCTCGGCGCTGGCCGGCTATGCGCTGCTCCATGCCGCCGGCAGTGCGCGGGCGCGGGAAGTTGCCCGGGCAAGCTGAGATCCGCCGCACCGGGATGGCCTATGGGATGGCCCATGGGATTGCCGCGGGCGGAAGGCCGGCATGCTGTCCGCTGGGTGTGCGAACTTTGTGCCCGGAGGGTGGAACCGCCGGGGGGATCGGCGGGTTCTTCCCTTGCGGGGAGTCGCGCTGCGGGCGCGGGACCGCCTGATCGGGGGGACATGCGATGATCGACGCCATCCGCACACGCCGGCACGCCGTTGCCGAAGCGCCGCCGCTGGGCGCTGCAGGCGGCTCGGTCCCCATCGACTTCCAACGGCTGGAGCGGCTTCGCCGCTTGACCCGGCTGATGGATACCCGCTGGCGCATTCCCTTCACCCGCATCCCCATCGGGCTGGACGGCATCGCCAGCGTGGTGCCGGTGGCCGGCGATACGGTGACGGCGTTCGTTTCCGCCTACATCATCATGGAGGCCGCCCGCTTCGACCTGCCGAAGACGCTGGTGGCCCGCATGGTCTTCAACGTGCTGCTGGACTGGGCAGGCGGGTCGGTCCCGGTGCTGGGCACCGTGTTCGACATCGCCTTCAAGGCCAACCGGATGAACCTGAACCTGCTGCACGAGCATCTGGAACAGCGCCTCGCCGCCGCCGCGAAGCGCTGACGCGGCATCCGCCGAAAGGCGCCTCTTTCCGATCTTGACGTGGATCAAGGCAGGGGTGGGGGGACTGCGGCACTCTGTCGCTCATGAACGCCATCACCGCCCTGGCCGTTTCGCCGGCCCCCGCCAACCCGTCCCATTCCCATGGTGTCGCCCACGGTGTCGACGCCGCGCTGCTCGCCAAGTATGACGGGCTGCGGGTGCCGCGTTACACCAGCTATCCGACCGCGCCGCACTTCACGCCAGAGGTGAACGGCGATGTCTATGGTGGCTGGCTGGAGGCGACCGAGCCGTCCCGCTCGGGATCGCTCTACCTGCATGTCCCCTTCTGTCGGAAGATGTGCTGGTACTGCGGCTGCCACACCAAGATCGTCGCCCGCTATGAGCCGATTGCGGAGTATCTCGACCATATGCGGCGCGAGATCGCCATGGTGGCCGACCGCATTCCCGGCCGTTTGTCGGTTCGCCACATCCATTTCGGCGGCGGCACCCCGACCATGATGGCGCCCGACGATTTCGAGGCGATGATCGCGCTGCTGCTCAGGCGCTTCGACGTTGCCGACGATGCCGAACTGGCGGTGGAGATCGATCCCCGCACCCTGACGGCGGAGATGGCGGCCGCGATGGGCCGCGCCGGGGTCAACCGCGCCTCGCTGGGCGTGCAGGATTTCGACGAGACGGTGCAGCAGGCGATCAACCGCGTCCAGCCGCGCGCCGTCACCGAACAGGCGCTGGCCTGGCTGAAGGACGCCGGCATCGCCAGCGTCAACCTGGACCTGATGTACGGCCTGCCGCACCAGTCGGTGGAGAGCGTCGCCCGCTCCGCCGAGATCGCGCTGGAGATGGCGCCCGACCGGCTGTCGGTCTTCGGCTATGCCCATGTGCCGTGGATGAAGACCCACCAGAAGAAGATCGACGAGTCGGTTCTGGCCGGTTCGCTCGGTCGCTGGGAGCAGTTCGCCGCCATCGCCGACACGCTGTCGGCCGCCGGCTACAGCGCCATCGGCCTCGACCATTTCGCCCGTCCCGGCGACGAGCTGGCGGTGCAGCAGGAGGAAGGGCGGCTGGGCCGCAACTTCCAGGGCTACACCACCGACGATGCCGAGATTCTGCTGGGCTTCGGCTCCTCCTCCATCGGTGCCTTGCCGCAGGGCTACGTGCAGAACGCGGTGCCCTTCGACCATTACGCCACCGCCATCGAGGAGGGCCGCCTGCCCACCGGCAAGGGCATCGCGCTGACCCAGGACGACAAGGTGCGGCGCGACTTGATCATGCGGCTGATGTGCGACCTGTCGGTCGATACCGCCGCCATCGCCCGTTCCCACGGCTTGCCCGAGTCCGCCTTCGACGCGGAGCTGGAGGGCATGGCCGATCTGGTCGCCGACGGCGTCGCGGTGGTGGACGGCCGGCGCATCCATGTGCCGGAGAGCGCCCGCCCGCTGATGCGCATCGTCGCCGCCCGCTTCGACACCCACCTGTCCAAGGGCGCCGGACGGCACAGCCGGGCGGTTTGACGGCACTCAGGGTAAACCACAAAAAAGAAAAGGCGGCCGGCGCCACCCGCCGACCGCCTTTCCCCGTGCCGCGCATCCGAACCCACAAGGCTACGCGGCAACCTCGTTGATGCCCTGCATCAATGTCCGCAGCATGTCGCCGCTGAGGCGGTTGGACGTGACGCCGCCCGTCTGCTGCTGCATGCCGCCATAGGCGGCCATCCGCTCCTGCTCCGACACATAGCCATCCTTGTTGGTGTCCAGCGGGTCGTAGCCGGTCGTGCCGCCTGCCGCCGCCGAGCTTGAAGTCGCCGAGCTTGAAGTCGTGGAACTGGAGGATGCCGAACTGGAGAACGTGCTGCCGCTGTCCGAAGCGCTGGCGGTGCCTCCAGCCATACCGGTGTCATTGGCGGGCGGCGGCGGGGGCGGCGGGCGGTTGGCGTCGGCCTGTTTCAGCGCGCTGCTCAACTCGTCCTGGGAAATCGACCCGTCCTCGTCGCTGTCGAGGCTGCTGAACAGAGATGCGGCATCGGTGCTCGACTGGCCGGCGGAGGTCAGGACGGATGTCAGCTCGTCGGTGCTGATGCCGCCGCTGCTGTCGCTGTCCAGGCTGGAATAGAGGTTCTGGGCGAACTGCTGCTGCATCGCGCTCGCCTGCTCCTGCGCCGCCAGCAGGGCGCTGCCGCTGCCATAGTCGAACTGGCTGGCGAAGGAACTGAATTCGGTCGTGCTGAGCGAGCCGTTGCTGTCGCTGTCCAGGCTGCCGATCAGGCCGTCGACGGCGGACGACAGTTTCCCGCTGTCGGAGGCGGCCGAGGTGCCGCCGAGCGCGCCCAGCAACTCGTCCTTGGACAGCGACGAGTCGCTGTTGGCATCCGCCTTGGAGAAGAATTTCTGAAGCGTCGCCGCGCTGTTGGAACTGCCGAGGGAGGAAATCATGGCCGGATGCCCCCGTAAGGTGCCGTCGTGATGGTCAAGATACGCGGGGCGGCTTGGGACTCCTGCGCGGAACGGCGTCGAAAAAGATCGGACTTGAGATAATTTTTTGTGACTGGGTGGCGTGCCTCAAAAAGCGCATAGCGACTCCGGCTGCGCTGCGGTGGCGAAGAGGGGGCCGCCTCCTGTATGGTCGCGCCGAAGGTCCACAACCCACCCGTTTACCCTTTCCGTTCGTCCCGTTCCTGCAAAGCACCGTTCCATCTCAAGGTGAGCGATGATCCGGCGTCTGCGTACCCTTCCCTTGATGGTGGCCCTGGCCACGCTGATGGTTCCCGGCTGCATGCCGTACCAGCGGACCCCCAATCCGCCGACCGTGCGGACAGCACCAGACACCGGAACCGGGCTGGAGCCGATCTATGGGGAATGGCAGGTGGACAAACCGACGCCGGCCTATGCCCAGCCGGCTGGCGGCTCGGGCGTCATCGCAACGATTGGGACGGGGCAGGCGGTGACCACGCTGGGCCGTGTGCGCAACAGCGACTGGGTGGCGGTGAAGGTCGGCGGCTCCACCGCCTATGTCCGGCTCCATCTGCTCAGCCTGAAGGGCAGCACCCCGCGCGGCAGCCGCGGCACCTCCACCACCCTGGCGAAGCCCGTCGACAATGCTGGCCCGACCATCAAGGCCGCCCCGCGCGGCAAGATCGGCGCGACGCCAATCGCCAACTGATCCCAGCGACGGCTGACCTCAGGGCAAACGGTCTCAAAACAAGACAGGAGTCGCAGGCTCCCTCTCGACAAGCGTTCATGATAGAACATATCAGGAACATATGCCTGTCGAGCGGAGCCTTAGTCATGCCTGTCCCCTTGTCCTCCTCCTCATCTGCGGACGCGGCACCGCGCGACCGAGCCGGAATGCTGGCCGACCTGCGCGCACGCATCCGGCGGATCGAGGGAGCGGGCGGCGAAGGGGGACGGACCCTGGCGTTCGGCATCGACTCGGTCGATGGCCATCTGCCCGACGGCGGGCTGCCGCTGGGCTGCCTGCATGAGGTGGCTGCGGACGACCCGGGGGCCGGCACCGGATTCACCGCGGCGCTGCTGGCCCGGCTGGCGACCCCGAAAAGGCCGGTGCTGTGGATCCTGCGCGGGCGCGACCTGTATGCCCCGGGGTTGGCGGCCTACGGGCTCACGCCCGATCGGCTGGTCGCGGTGCGGGCGGTGCGGCCGGTCGACGCGCTGTGGGCGATGGAGGAGGCGCTGCGCTGCTCCACCCTATCGGCGGTGCTGGGCGAACTGGAGGGGCTGGACCTGACCGCCAGCCGGCGGCTGCAGCTTGCCGCCGAGTCGTCGGGGGTGACCGGCTTCCTGCTGGACGCGAGCGCCGGCGCATCGGACGAGCGCAACCAACGGATGGAAGGCCGGCGGCTGGCAGGCCGGCGGCTGGCGGGCGAGCGGGCGGAAGGGCTCAGCGCAGCGGTGACCCGCTGGCGGCTGGATGCCGTTCCCAGTCTGGATAAGGAGGGGGATGCGGCACCACGCCCGGCCGGAGGCCCGCCGGGGCTGGGGATGCCGCACTGGTCGGTCATGCTGGAGCGCTGCCGGGGCGGGCGCCCAGGAGGCTGGACCCTCGCCTGGGACGGGCAGGGCTGGCACGACGTGGGGAAAGAGGATCGAAGCGGCCTTCGGCAGGCCGCAAGACGCGAGTCGGGGCTATGGCCGGCCGGGCAGCCGATGTCCGACAACCGACGGGGGCGTCTGTCGGATCACCGCAAACCGGCCATCGCAGGCTGACTGCCGGTCAGTAGTCGGTCGCCCAGTCGGGCTCGCGGCGGCCGGGCTGCTCCGACCCGTCCGGTTCGGTCATCCAGCGCGGATCATCCGCGTCCATCGGGGCGTGGAGCGGCAGCTGGCGGGCGAACTCCGCGCTGTCGGCATCGCGGCGCTGCTTCAGCAGGCGGTCGGCAAGGTGGGCGGGCAGCATGGCAGGTCTCCTTCTGAGCGCCGGATGGCACCGCGGATCAGCCTGACTAAGGCCGGTCCTGGCCCACCCGTCGTCCTGTTTGCCTGGATAATAACTACGCAAGTTCCAGGCCAGCTGTTAAGCGCGTCACACGAGTTCCATGACACACGACTAAATCTCTACAAACGGTTTATACGAAGCCACTTGAACCCACATGAACAGGTATGACACGAGGGAGTCTTGGGAGGGGATCTGTCGTACACGCCGTGACGGCCACCGCTCTTCGGTGAGCATCGCCGTCCTCAATGTGAGATGTGTTCCCTTCCGCGTCGTTCCAACCCATATTCGCGGCCAATCCCCTTCAAGGAATGCGTACCTCCCATGCACAGCGCCACCGTCCCCGATTCCTGCCCGACCTGCCTAAAGCCTAATCACCTGTGCATTTGTGAGGCAGTCCAGCCGATCGACAACGGCGTCTTCCTGCTGATCCTGCAGCATCCGCAGGAGAAGCGGGAAAATCTGGGCACCGCCCAGATCGCCCATCTGCAATTCGCCAATTCGTTGGTGAAGGTCGGGCTGAGCTGGCCGGGCCTGAAGCGCATCCTGGGGCGGGAGGTCGATCCCAAGCGCTGGGGCGTGCTGTATCTCGGCCCGGTGAAGGATGGCGGCGCTCCGCGGGCGGAGGTGGGGGTGGTCGACAGGAACGGTGAGCCGCTGCGCGACAGTGCGGAGATCCTGGAGGATCTGGAGGGCGTCATCGTCCTGGACGGCACCTGGAGCCAGGCCAAGACCTTGTGGTGGCGCAATGCCTGGCTGCTGAAATGCCGCCGCATCGTGCTGAACCCGCAGTTCCGCTCGCTCTATGGGCAGGCGCGCAAGGAGCCGCGGCGCGACAGCGTCTCCACCCTCGAAGCCGGCGCTTTCCTGCTGTCGCGGCTGGAGGGTGACCAGACCATCATGGACACCGCGCTGAAGCCCTTCTCCCTGCTGCTGAAGAAGCTGCGCGCACCCCGCCCGCGTCCGGCTGCGGCGCCGGCCGCCGATGCTCCGGCTGCTGATTCCGGCGAGGAGGGGGCTGAGGAGGCCTGACGCTCGTTCGCGCGGCTGCAACCAACCGGCGGCTGCACCGTTGATGAGGGGTGAGAGGGCCGGCGGCGTCCGGCCGCATCGCCCGTCATCAACGGAAGAAGGAGAAGCTACGTGCGAGGCATCCTGCTGTGGCTGGTCGGCATTCCGATCCCCGTCATCCTCCTGCTCTACCTGTTCAACATTCTTTGATCGGCCTGGATTCTTTGACCGGCCCGGCTTCCGCCGGGTTGACGGGGCCGCGGCGCGCGGTGCCAAATGCTGGCCGCAAATCCCTTCGATTTTCTTCCCCTGCAATCGAACGAGAGAATGATGGCCAGCGATTTCGTGCCCTTCGGCCTGACGGTCTGCGGTCTCAGCGAGCTTTGCAATTTCGGCGGCGGCAAGGTCAGCCATGTGCTGTCGATCCTCGACCCCGACATGACGGAGCCGAGCGCGTTCGGCGATTATGGCGAGCATGAACGGCTGGAGCTGCGTTTCCACGACGTCATCGAGCCGACCCAGGGCCAGATCGCGCCGGAACGGTCGGATGTGGAACGCATCCTGGCCTTCGGCCGCGACCTGCTGGCCGAACCGGTGGATTGCCGCCACCTGCTGGTCCACTGCCATGCGGGCGTATCGCGGTCCACCGCAGCGCTGACCATGATTCTGGCCCAGGCGCGCCCGGAACTGCCGGCGGCCGACGCGGTGGGGACGGTGGTCGCGATCCGGGCCCAGACCTGGCCCAACCTGCGCATGATCGAATTCGCCGACGACATCCTCGGCCGCAACGGCGACCTGATCGCCGCCGTGCGCCAGCGCCACCGCACGCTCGGCAAGCAGCGCCCGGAGCTGGTTCAGTTCATGATCGACAATGGCCGCATCCGCGAGGTCGAGGATCTGATCGACTGAGGGGACGGATGCGGCCCTTCTGGGTTTCACGTTTTTCGGCCGTCATCCCCGCGAAGGCGGAAATCCAGTCGCTTCAGCCGCTTGAATGCGGAGTTTCTTGGATCCCCGCCTTCGCGGGGATGACGGCTGATAATCGGCCCTAAAAACCCACTGTCCTCAATAGCCTGCCGACTGCTGACCACCGAAGACGCCCTTCGCCCAGGCGCCGATGCGGTGGCGCCACTGTTCGTGCCAGATATAGACGCCGCCCTTGACCCAGTTCATCTGGATCGCGCGGCGTTGGCCTTCAAAAGGATAATGGCCGTGCCAGGAGGTGTCGCTGCGGCGGAAACACATCAGGGTGCCTTCCTCCGGCGGGACCTCGGCAGCGTAATCCTCCAGGTTCTGGGAGCGCAGGATGCGCAGGCGGCCGCCGGTCGCTTCCCAGGGCGGGTTCATGTAGATCAGAACGGTGATGACCTTGCTGGCCGAATCCGGATGGATCTTGCCGTCGGTCGGCCGGCACATGCCGCGCGCCGTGAACATGGTCGGGTACTTCGACAGATCCACATCGAACTTGTCGGAGAAGGCCTTGCAAACCTCCGGCCCCTTCAGTTCGGCGATCATTCGGTCGAAGCTCGGCCCCTGGGGGAAGACGCCCAGCGGGATCGAGCCGGGCTTGTCCACCTTGGGATAGTCGCGGTGCAGCTCTTCCAGATACTCCCGCTTCACGAAACCCGGAACGCACAGGAAATCATAGGGATCGTGCTGCAGGGGGGTAGCGCGGAACTTGTCCAGATCAAGCATGGACATGGGTACGAGACTCCCAAAGAGCGTGCCGACGGTGGCTTTGCCCCCCAAAACCGGCGTCACTTAAACACGGCGGAAGTTTTATGCAACAGGTTTGTCAGGGAAGCACAATTCTTGCCGCGCCCGCCATTCCGGGCCGACATAGTTCACGATGATCGATTTGCGCACCCCGTCGATCGAACGTTTCTCGAAGCCATGCCAAGTGTTGCTTCCGGGGATGAAGATCAGCCCCTCGTTGAAGGCGTAGGGCGCGCGGGCGACGACGGTCCGGCTCTCGTCCAGCACGTCGGTGCCCCAGTGCGAGCAGTTCGGCCCCTTCGAGAGATAGACCAGCATCGTGTATTTCTTGACGCCGATGTCGGTGTGCGGCTCCAGCCAGAAGCCGTCGGTGTCCTGGCAATATTCGATGCGCAGGCTGGTGCCGGTGAGGTCGACGTTGCAGGTCTTCTGGATCGCGTCCACCACCGCGCGGCTCTGGAAGGCCTGGGCCACCGTCTCGCACACCGCATATTTGGCGCGGTTCTCCTCGCCGAAATAGGTGCGCGACGCGTTGTTGGTCTCGCGCTTGCCATAGGTGTCGGACACCGGGGGCGGACCCCAGGGAAGCTCGGCTATGGCGTCGGCGGACTCCTCCGGCAGCGCCTCGGACAGCAGCCAGTGATTGTAGGGCTGGTCGAACAGCCGGCTGTTATCCAGGCAACGCAGGAAAGAGGCGGAAACGGCGTCGGGAGTGGTCATGGCGGCGGAAGTTCCG
This sequence comes from Azospirillum sp. TSH64, assembly GCF_003116035.1. Taxonomy (GTDB): domain Bacteria; phylum Pseudomonadota; class Alphaproteobacteria; order Azospirillales; family Azospirillaceae; genus Azospirillum. The sequence continues at coordinate 4,721,781 of NZ_LGQW01000015.1, read as the reverse complement.
GATGGAAGGACGGCCCCGGACCGTGTTTGTCGGAACGGCCGGTTTGCCAGCGCTTATGGCATGGCCGGCGCCCGAACTCCGCAGCAAACCGGTCGTACCAGCGGGGTGCGCGCATTGGTCGCGCCGCACCCCGCTCTCCCGCTACGACAGGCCGAATCGGCTGCGGTGGGCGGACAGGCGGCGCCGCACCTCTTCGGCCACCACTTCCGTCTCGTTCAGCGGCGCATAGTCCCAATGGTCCAGGGAGCCGTCGAAGGGCCGCGTGATGCCGTCCTGGTACAGCCCGTCATGGAAGGCGCGGAACTTGGGCGACCCGCCCTCCAGCTCGATCACATAGACCGGCTTGCCGGTCGAGCAGGCTTCCGAGGTCATCGACACGCTGTCACAGGTCACCGCCACGGCGTCGGCGAGGCCGAGATAGGCGAAGTAAGGATTCTCGCCGCTGCCGTCCCACACCTCCGCCGGCAGCCCGGACAGGCGGGCGCGCAGGATCGCCTCGTTATCGGCGCCGGTGCGGCGCGACGGGGTGACCATCAGCCCGGCGCCATGGCTGCGCGTCAGGTTGGCCAGCCGTTCGGCCACATCGCCCATGATGGTGGGCGTCAGACGGTAGACGCCGTTGTCACCGCCGATCAGCACGGCGATGCGCGGGTGCGGCAGGTGCGCCAGACGCGGGGCGAAGCGTTCGGCCGCGTCGGCCAGGATGGCGGGTGTCACCCGGTGCAGGGCGCCGCGGGTCACCATCACGTTGTCGCCGCGCAGCCTGTCATGGCGCGGCACGACGATCAGGTCGAAATGGCGCGGGTTCATCACCGGATCCTGGATCTGGACGGTGAAGGTCCGGCCGCCCGACTGCTGGCGCACCGCCAGCGAGACGGCGATGGACTGCCGCCCGGTGCCGATCAGCAGATCGGGCCAGGGCGGCCCCACCGGATCGCCGTTGGGGCCGGCGGCGAATCGGTTGCCGATGCGCCAGTAGGGGGTCAACTGGCGCCAGGGCGTGCGCAGATGCACGCGCTTGACGACCGGCGTCAGGCCGAGCGACTCCGCCAGACCGATGCACTGGTTTTCCATGCCGGCCTTGCCGTCCGACACGACCCAGCAGGTCAGAGGCGCGCTGGTCAGAGGTTGCATGAGAGCCCGGATCGTTGAAGCTTCGAAGGGAGGGGAGCCCTCAGGCGGGAGGGCTGCGGCGAAAAGACCGTTATCGGGGTTGCTCGCCCTTGCGGGGGTTTCCGTCTTGGCGTAGACACCATGCCCGTGTAATATCCTTTCTCCAAATCATCCCCGGAGCGACCGAGTAAACCATGCGGCGGGTCAAACTCGACCGAATTGACCGTCGGATTCTGCGCGATCTGCAGAACGACGGCCGGATGACCAATGTGGAGCTTGCCCGACGTGCCGGCATCTCCGCTCCGCCCTGCCTGCGCCGCGTCCGCGCGCTGGAGGAGGCGGGATTCATCCGTGGCTACCACGCCGACGTCAACCCCGATGCACTGGGGTTCGGCGTCACGGTGTTCGCCCAGGTCGGCCTCAGCAGCCAGGCCGAAGCGGACCTAAAGAAATTCGAGGAGCTCGTCAACAGCTGGCCGCTCGTGCGTGAGTGCAACATGCTGGCCGGCGAATATGATTTCGTCCTGAAGATCGTGGCGGAGGACTGGGACGACTACCAGCGCTTCCTGACGACCAAGCTGACGGCGGCGCCCAACGTCGCCCATGTGAAGTCGGCCCTGTCGATCCGCACCAGCAAGCACACCCCCGGCGTTCCCATCGACGTCGATTCGCCCGACATCCCGGAAGGGAATGAGGACGACGAGGACGAGGATTACGCGGAGGACGAGACACCCGCCCGCGCCACCCGGCGCTGAGCGGGCCCCAGCTCGTTCGACCCTGCTCGGTCTACAAGGAAGAGGCGGCGAGCGCCTGGATCAGGCCCGCCGCCGCTCCCCCCGCCACCACCCAGTGGATCGCCACCCCCCGGCGGGTCAGCGCATAAAGTGCTGCCAGCATGATCGCCCAGCCCCAGATCAGGCTGCCTGCTGTATGCTGCCCGTCCGGCAGCAGCACCGCCATTCCCAGATAGACGCCCAAATTCAGGATCACCCCCACCACCGCCGCGGCGATGGCGGCCAGCGCCCCCGCGGCCAGACGGTTGTGGATCAGCCGCTCCAGATAGGGGGCGCCGGCGAAGATGAACAGGAAGCAGGGCAGGAAGGTGACGTAGGTCGTCAGCGCCGCCCCCAGCGTTCCCGCCAGCGCCGGCGACAGGGCGCCCGGCCGGTTCCAGCCGGCGAAGAAACCGACATATTGCGTGACCAGGATCAGCGGCCCCGGCGTCGTCTCGGCCAGTGCCAGCCCGTCGATCATCTCCCGCGGGCTGAGCCAGCCATAGCTGTCCACCGCTTGTCCGGCGATGTAGGGCAGCACGGCATAGGCGCCGCCGAAGGTGATGAAGGCAGCCTTGGTGAACAGCGCCGCAATGCCGCGCCAGGGATCGGCACCGAATGCCAGCAGGACCGCGCCCACCGGCACCGCCCACAGAACCAAGCCCAGCCCAAGCAGGGTAAGCAGCCGTCCGGCCTTCGGAGCGGGCTCCGCCGTCGGGTCGGTGGTGGAACCGCCGTCGGAGCCATCGTCGCCCGCCGGATGCGGATGGGCGAACCAATGGCGACCGGTGCGCGCCGCCACACCGCCGATCACCGCCGCGCCGCCGATAACCAGTGGGAAGGGCAGGTGCAGCAGCGCCAGCGCCAGAAAGGCCGCACCGGCCAGGGCGACGGCGGCCGGGCCCTTCAGCGTCCGGCGGCCCAGGCGCCAGACCGCGGCGGCGATGATCGCCACCACCGCCGGCTTGATGCCGTCGAACAGCGCGCCGACCAGCCCGGTGTCGCCATGGGCCGCGGCGATCCAGGACAGGGCCAGCAGCACCAGCGCACCCGGCAGCACGAACAGCCCGCCCGCCACCAGCCCGCCGCGCATGCCATACATCCGCCAGCCGATATAGGTGGCGAGCTGCTGCGCCTCCGGTCCCGGCAGCAGCATGCAGAAGTTCAGCGCATGCAGGAACCGGGTCTGGTCGATCCAGCGGCGGCGGTCGACCAGCTCGCTCTGCATCATCGCGATCTGCCCGGCCGGACCGCCGAAGCTGGTCAGCCCCAGCCGCAGCCAGTAGAGGCAGAAGGCGCCGAAGGACGGAAGGGGAGTGCGGGGATCATTCATTGTCCCGCAGCCTAGCTCAAACGCGGCGGCAAGGCAGCTTTCGCCGTCTGGCGGATAAGTGGACGACGCGTCCGCAGGGACAAATGCCGGGCGCCCATGGCCTTCCGCATCGCGGAGGTTTAATATTGCAACCGCGAGCGCCGCCGTCGGGGCAGGCGCCGGAGGTCGGGGACGCTGCAGAATGAAGGCTTCCACCCGCGGTCTTGCGGCTGTGTTGGGGGCGGTGCTGTATGCCGGTGCCGGTGGGATCGCGGCGGGCGTGATCGCGGTTGGGGGGCTGACCCTGTCGGCGGCGCCTGTGCAGGCCGCGGTCGGTGTCCATGCCGAAGAGATCGTGCGCTTTCCGTCTGTCGACGGGGATTTGACCGGCGGCACGCCGACGATGCTGAGCGGCCGGCTGCTGCGCCCGGCGGGCAACGGCCCGCACCCGGCGGTGGTGATGCTGCATGGCTGCGGCGGCCTCTATGCCCGCAACGGCCGGGTGTCGCCGCGCCATGTCTGGTGGGCCACCCACCTGCAGCGGCAGGGTTACGAGGTGCTGATGGTCGACAGCTTCGGCCCGCGCGATGTGGAGGAGGTCTGCACCACCGCGCTGAAGGACCGGACCGTCCGCGCCACGGTGGAGCGCAAGCGCGACGCTTGGGCGGCGCTGGCCTTCCTGCGCAAGCGGCCGGAGGTGGACCATGACCGCATCGGTCTGATCGGCTGGTCACAGGGGGCGAGCACCGTGATGGTCGCCTATGGCGCCGGCGAGGATGGACCGGCCGGGACCGAGGAGGGCGGCTTCCGCGCCGCCGTCGCTTTCTACCCGGGCTGCAAGGCGGCGTTGAGCAAGGAGGATTGGCAGCCGGACGGCCCGCTGCTGCTGTTGGTCGGCGGCAAGGACGACTGGACGCCGCCGGAGAGCTGCGTCGAGCTGTCCGGGCGCGACGGGGTCAAGGGCAAGGTGGATCTGGTGGTCTATCCCGACGCCTATCACGGCTTCGACGCGCCGGACGCGCCGGTGCGCAAGCGCAAGGACCTCGCCACCGCCCCCGGCGGCACTGCCCATGTCGGCACGGACGAAGACGCCCGCTCGGACGCGATCCGGCGGGTGAACGACTTCTTCAGGGAAAAGCTTGGGGGATAAGGGGACAACCGCCCTCTCCCGGGGTGGGAGAGGGCGGTTGAAACGTCAACGGAACTCGACCGAAACGATCTCGTACAGCTTGGAACCGCCGGGGGTGGACACCTCGACGCTGTCGCCGACGGACTTGTTGATCAGGGCGCGGGCCAGCGGCGCCTGGATCGACAGAAGGCGGTTCTTGATGTCGCTCTCGTCCTGGCCGACGATCTGATAGGTCGTCTCCTCGTCCGTGTCCTGGTCGGCCAGGGTCACGGTCGCGCCGAACTTCACGGTGCTGCCGGTCAGCTTGGCCGGGTCGATGACCTCGGCACGGCTGATCTTGTCCTCCAACTCCAGCACGCGGCCTTCGATGAAGCTCTGACGTTCGCGCGCCGCGTGATACTCGGCGTTTTCCGAAAGGTCGCCATGTTCGCGGGCTTCCGCGATGGCTTTGATGACCGCCGGGCGTTCGGTGATCTTAAGGTGCTTCAATTCCTCCTGGAGGCGGTTGAAGCCCGCCGCTGTCATCGGAACTTTTTCCATGTTCGGTCCATCACCGCTTGCAGTCGTTCGACCTGTCCAAAGCGACATCAAGGACGAAGACGGCGCGGAGGAGGTCCGCCGCGCCGTCGTCCGTCCTTAATACGATCCGCTAAGGTACGACTGCAACGGGGCGACTTCAAGGCTGCCGTTCCGGAGTGCGGCAATCGCTTCCACTGCTGCGCGTGCTCCTGCCACCGTCGTATAGTACGGAATGTTGTAGGTCAGCGCGGTGCGACGCAGGCTGAAGCTGTCGGACAGCGCCTGGGCGCCTTCCGTGGTGTTGATCACCAGATGCACGTTGCCGTTGATCATGGCGTCGACGATGTGGGGCTGGCCTTCGACCACCTTGTTGATGGTTTCCGCCGGCACGCCGGCATCGCTCAGCACCTTGGCGGTGCCGGATGTGGCGAGGATGCTGAAGCCCATCTCGTGCAGCTTCTTGGAGATCACCGCCAGCGCCGGCTTGTCGTGGTCCTTGACCGAGACGAAGACGCTGCCCTTGACCGGCAGGGTGACGCCGGCGCCGAGCTGCGCCTTGGCGAAGGCCAGCGCGAAGTTGTGGTCGAGGCCCATGACCTCGCCCGTCGACTTCATCTCCGGACCCAGCACGATGTCGACGCCGGGGAAGCGGGCGAAGGGGAAGACCGCTTCCTTGACCGCGGTGTGCGGCGGGGTCGGGCCGTTCAGCGTGAAGGCGGACAGCTTCTCGCCGGCCATGACGCGGGCCGCGATCTTGGCGATGGCGGTGCCGGTGGCCTTGGCGACGAAGGGCACCGTGCGGCTGGCGCGCGGGTTGACCTCCAGGATGTAGACGGTGCCGGCCTTGACGGCGAACTGCACGTTCATCAGCCCGACCACCTTCAGCGCATGGGCGAGCGCGTCCGACTGGCGGTTGATCTCGGCGATGGTGTCGGCCGGCAGCGTGTAGGGCGGCAGGGCGCAGGCGCTGTCGCCGGAATGGATGCCGGCCTCCTCGATGTGCTCCATCACGCCGGCGACATAGACCTGCTCGCCGTCGCAGACGACGTCCACGTCGACCTCGATGGCGTCCTGCAGGTAGCTGTCGATCAGCACCGGGTTCTTGCCCGACACCTGCACGGCGGTGCCCATGTAGCGCTGGAGCCCGGTCATGTCGTGGACGATCTCCATCGCCCGGCCGCCCAGCACGTAGGACGGACGGATGACGACCGGGAAGCCGATGCGGGCGGCGACCGCTTCGGCCTCTTCCAGCGAACGGGCGAGGCCGTTGGCAGGCTGCTTCAGGTTCAGATCGACCAACAGCTTCTGGAAGCGCTCGCGGTCCTCGGCCAGGTCGATGGCGTCGGGCGAGGTGCCGAGGATCGGGATGCCGGCGGCCTCCAATGCTGCGGCGAGCTTCAGCGGGGTCTGGCCGCCGAACTGCACGATGCAGCCCAGCACGGTGCCGTTGCGCTGCTCGACCCGCACCAGCTCCACCACGTCCTCGGCCGTCAGCGGCTCGAAATACAGGCGGTCGGCGGTGTCGTAGTCGGTGGAGACGGTCTCCGGGTTGCAGTTGACCATGATGGTCTCGATGCCGGCCTCCTGCAGGGCGTAGACGGCATGGACGCAGCAATAGTCGAACTCGATGCCCTGGCCGATGCGGTTCGGACCGCCGCCGAGGATGACGACCTTGCGCTTGTCGGTCGGGTCCGATTCGCACTCGGCCTCGCCGGTCCCGTCGGTCTCGTAGGTCGAGTACATGTAGGGGGTGGCGGACGCGAATTCGGCGGCGCAGGTGTCGATGCGCTTGTAGACCGGGGTAACGCCGGCCATGCGGCGGGACGCTGCGACCGCGGCTTCGGTGGTCTTGGCCAGCTCGGCCAGACGGGCGTCGGAGAAGCCCATCTGCTTCAGCTTCAACCAGCCGGCCTTGTCGGTCGGCAGCCCGCCGGCGCGGATCGCCGCCTCACGGTCGGTGATCGCCTTGATCTGCTCCAGGAACCACGGGTCGTACTTGGAGACGGCCTGCACCTCGTCCACGGTGAAGCCGTGGCGGAAGGCCTGGGCGATCACCAGCAGGCGGTCGGGGGTGGGGGTGGCGAGCGCGCCGCGGATGGCGGTGCGGTCCGGGTTCTCGTCCCCGCCGATCTTCACCTCGTTGAAGCCGGTCAGGCCGGTCTCCATCGAGCGCAGGGCCTTCTGCACCGACTCCTGGAAGGTGCGGCCGATGGACATCGCCTCGCCCACCGACTTCATCGAGGTGGTCAGCAGCGGCTCCGAGCCCTTGAACTTCTCGAAGGTGAAGCGCGGCATCTTGGTGACGACATAGTCGATCGTCGGCTCGAAGCTCGCGGGCGTGGTGCCGGTGATGTCGTTGGTCAGCTCGTCCAGCCGGTAGCCGACGGCCAGCTTGGCGGCGATCTTGGCGATGGGGAAGCCGGTGGCCTTCGACGCCAGCGCCGAGGAGCGCGACACGCGCGGGTTCATCTCGATGACGATCAGGCGGCCGTTGGCCGGGTTGACCGCGAACTGCACGTTCGAGCCGCCGGTGTCGACGCCGATCTCGCGCAGCACGGCGATCGAGGCGTCGCGCATGATCTGGTATTCTTTGTCGGTCAGCGTCAGCGACGGCGCTACGGTGATCGAGTCGCCGGTGTGGACGCCCATCGGGTCGATGTTCTCGATGGCGCAGACGATGATGCAGTTGTCGGCGCCGTCGCGCACGACCTCCATCTCGTATTCCTTCCAGCCCAGCACCGATTCCTCGATCAGCACCTCGCCGACCGGGCTGGCACGCAGGCCGCCGCGCACGATGTCCTCGAACTCCGCCCGGTTGTAGGCGATGCCGCCGCCGGTGCCGGCCAGCGTGAAGCTGGGACGGATGATGGCGGGCAGGCCGACCAACTCCAGCGCGTCCATCGCCTCGTCCAGCGTGCGGACCATGCGCGACTTAGGCGACTCCAGGCCCAGCTTGTCCATGGCGTCGCGGAACAGGATGCGGTCCTCGGCCTTGGCGATGACGTCGCGCTTGGCGCCGATCATCTCAACGCCGAGCCGTTCCAGCGTGCCGTCGTCGGACAGCGCCATCGCCGTGTTCAGCGCGGTCTGGCCGCCCATGGTCGGCAGCAGGGCGTCGGGACGCTCCTTCTCCAGGATCTTGGCGACGACCGCCGGGGTGATCGGCTCGATGTAGGTGGCGTCGGCCAGACCGGGGTCGGTCATGATGGTGGCCGGGTTGGAGTTGACGAGGATGACCCGGTAGCCTTCCTCGCGCAGCGCCTTGCACGCCTGAACGCCGGAATAGTCGAACTCGCAAGCCTGTCCGATGACGATCGGACCCGCGCCGATGATGCAGATGGATTTGATGTCGGTGCGTTTGGGCATGGGTCCGCTTCTCTGAAATGTGGTCAGCCGAAAACCCCCCGGCACCGGGGGACCGGAGACGGAGAGCGGGATGGGCATGTCGTGCAAGGCCCCCTTATAGGGGGTTCCGGGCCGGGGGGGAAGGGGTGGCATGGATGTCACCCTCGCATGACTGAATCTCGGGCGCGGCACTGCCGCCCCATGCGGGCCTTGAACGGCGGGGGAAAGGGACGCATCAATTCCCCTTCTCCCATTTCGCATACCCATTGGAGATACGCCCCGATGAGTCACGCATTCGCCAAGGACAGCCGCGCCTGCGCCGCCTGCGTCTCGTGGGGCGGCGAGCGCGCGCTGTCTGAGGACAACACGCTGGTGCATGTCGCCCGCCACGGGGTGGAGGGGGAATGCCGGACCGCCAGCAGCCAGGACTACCGCCGCATCACCAAGGGCTATCACACCTGCACCGCCTGGGCGCCGCTGCCGATGCTGAAGAAGCATGGCGGGCGGATCGGCCATACGCCGGCCGGGCAGGCCCACACGCTGGTCACCGCCGCGGCCTCGCGCCCCATTCCGCAGCCGGTCTCCCAGCCGGTGCCGGCGGCAGCGGCCTTCGCGTCGGCGCCGGTGGCGACTCCGGTGCTGGACCTTCCGCCGCCGCCCTGCCGGGCCGACGTGATCGATGCGGAACAGACGCCGCAGGTCCGCATCCTCTACACCCACTGGGTGAGGCTGAAGCGCAAGCGCCGCATGCCGCTGGCAAGCGAGATCGACACGGCCCAGGTCCGGGAAAGCGTGCCGCGCACCGCTCTGATGGAGCCGACCGCCGATGGCAGCGACTTCGTCTACAAGTCCTGCGGCCGCGCCCTGCAACGCCGGCTGGCCGAGCGGCCGACGACACGGCGGGTGACCGACTGCCACCCGGAGCAGGCGGCGCGGCGCTGGCTGTCCGACCTGCGCGCCTGCCTGGAAAGCGGCGAGCCGCGCTGCCTGCTGGTGCGCGACGACCCGATGCTGCCGGGGGCGAAGTTCGTCGAGCTTCTGCTGCCGCTGGCCGACGTCGAAGGCGGGCCGGCGACGCGGGTGCTGGCCTACCGCCATGTGCCGGGTGGCTGAGGGGAGGCGGCGATGGGCGATGCGCCAAGCGGAGAAGGGCCGATGGGAGAAGGACCCGGCCCGGAGATTGTCGGCGTCTGGCCGGCCGCTGTCTGGATCGTCGTCGGCGCCGGCCATTACCTGAACGATCCCGACCATTTCGCCGGCTGGAAGGGGGCGCTGTATTTCGTGCTGGGCACCGGTCTGGTGGCGCTGGTCGGCGGCATCGCCAGCCTGTCGGCACGCCGTACCGTCGCCGGTATCCAGGAACGTCTGCTGAAGGAGGTTCGTCACCGCCGCGATTGGGCGAGCTGGTGGGTGGCGCTGGGCTTGCGCGGGCTGGTCGGACTTGGCGAAGCGGTGCTGGTGACGCTGCTGGCTCTGTCGGTGGTGGCGATGCTGGGATAGGTGAAGGTTTGATGTAGCTATGTAACTACACGCATCTTGTCTCTGATGGGGGCGATCTGTATCGTCTTCATAGCGGTCGTCCATGGCGACGCGTGAGCAGCGGTTCTCAGAAGAGGGACACCATGGGGCGCATGATTTCCAGCCGTGAGTTCAATCAGAACCCAAGCGAGGCCAAACGAGCAGCCGAGGATGGACCCGTGATCGTTACCGACCGTGGCGAACCGGCCTTTGTTCTGTTGCGTTATGACACGTACCGCCGCCTGTCCGATGAGGGAGGCTCGCTTTTGGACCTGTTGCGGCAGGAAGGGGAGGAGGCGGATTTCGATTTCGACCCGCCGAAGCTGCAGGCTATGGCCCGCCCGGTGGATCTGGACTGATGTATCTGTTGGATACCAACGCCGTGTCGGAGTTGCGGCGGCCAGCACGAGCCAATGCCGGATTGGTGACTTGGGCTTCCAAAGCGATGCCGGCCGACTTGTTCATCTCGGCAATCACCCTGTTCGAGATCGAACGTGGCGCCGGTTTGGTGGCGCGGAAGGATCCTGCCCACGGAACGGCACTGCGCAGTTGGATTGACGGCCACGTCCTGGTGGTGTTTCAGGGGCGGATCCTTCCTGTCGATGCCGATGTGGCCAAGCGGTGCGCCACATTGCATGTCCCGACTCCGCGCCCCGAGCGTGACAGCATGATCGCAGCAACGGCCCTGGTCCATCGTTTGACGGTGGTGACACGGAACACGAAGGATTTCGAGCCGATGGGTGTTCCGTTGCTCAATCCCTGGATTTCAGAGTGAAGCGTTTCCCCTGAAACACCGACGGCCCCGCTCCTTTCGGAAGCGGGGCCGTTGCATCAACTCGATCCTTACTTCTGGCTGGTCTTCATGCTCCAGCCCGGTTCGATCCCCTGCATGTCGGGCAGGTGGTGGGCGATGCCCTTGTGGCAGTCGATGCAGGTGTTCTGGCCGGTGAACAGATAGGTCTCGTGCATCTTGGCGGCGCGCGGGTTCTGCTTGGTAATGTCCATCGAGTCGGCGCTGTGGCAGTTGCGGCATTCCAGCGAGTTGTTGGACTTCAGCCGCGCCCATTCGTGCTCGGCCAGCTCGCGGCGCTTGTCGAGGAACTTCTCGCGGGTGTCGATGGTGCCGAAGATCTTGCCCCAGACCTCCTTCGATGCCTGCATCTTGCGGGCGATTTTGTCGGTCCACTGGTGCGGGACGTGGCAGTCCGGGCAGCTGGCGCGCACGCCCGACCGGTTGGTGAAGTGGATGGTCTGCTTCAGCTCCTCATAGGGATTGTCGCGCATCTCGTGGCAGCTGATGCAGAAGGCTTCCTTGTTGGTGGCCTCCAGGGCGGTGTTGAAGCCGCCCCAGAAGACGACGCCGGCGATGAAGCCGCCCAGCGTCAGGAAACCCAGGCTGAAATGGACGCTGGGGAGGGCGAACAGCCGCCACAGGCACAGCACTGCGTCGCGGATTGTCATTTCTGGCCGCCTTGGGCATGGCCCAGGACCGAGTCGAAGTCTTGGAAGCTGTTGGGAACGATCGGCTGGGCGTCGGTCTGCGGCACATGGCATTGGGTGCAGAAGTAGCGGCGGGCCGCCACCGTGCCCAGCGTCTGGCCGTCACGGTCCTGGAAATGGGTGACCGACAGCATGGGGGCCTGCGAGCCGGCCGTGTTGCGGCGGTCGTGGCAGGTCAGGCACTTGTTGATGTTCAGGTCGATCTGATAGTCGCGGATAGCATGCGGGATCAGCGGCGGCTGGTCGGCGTAGTTGCGCACGCGCTTCTGGTCGTCGGTGATCTCGCGGTGGGTCGCCTCGGCCGGGACATCCGTGGTGATCGGATGGTTGGCGGAGGGGACTTTGATCCCCCCCACGGTGCCGGTGGCGTCCGCAATCACGACGGGCTTGTCGGCGGCGACGACACCGGAGGTGACGCCGATGGTCATGGCCGGGATGCCGGCCAGCAGGGCCAGCGCGGCGATCAGGAAACGGGTCTTCATGATGCCGGCACTCCTCAGGCGTTCAGGACTGGCGTGATCTTGACCGCGCATTTCTTGTAGTCGGTCTGCTTGCTGATGGGATCGGTGGCGTCGAGCGTCACCTTGTTGATGAGGACCGTGTGGTCGAAGAAGGGGACGAAGACCAAGCCGCGCGGCGGCTTGTTGCGCCCGCGCGTCTCGACCCGGACCCGAACCTCGCCGCGCCGGGAGGTGACACGCACCTCCTGCCCGCGCCGGACATTGAGTTCCTTGGCGTCGTCGGGGTGCATGAACACCACGGCATTCGGGAAGGCCTTGCGCAGTTCCGGCACGCGCAGCGTCATCGATCCGCTGTGCCAATGCTCGATCACGCGGCCGGTGCTGAGCCAGAAGGGATAGTCGGTGTCGGGCGCTTCGGCCGGCGGCTCGTAGGGCAGGGCGAAGACGTTGGCCTTGCCGTCCTTGTTGCCGTAGAAGCGCATGCCCTCGCCGGCCTTCACATACGGGTCGGAGCCCTCGCGGTAGCGCCACTTGGTCTCCTTGCCGTCCACCACCGGCCAGCGCAGGCCGCGCTCCTGGTGGTACTGCTCGAAGGGCGCCAGATCATGGCCATGGCCGCGGCCGAAGGAGGCGTATTCCTCGAACAGGCCTTTCTGGACGTAGAAGCCGGCGTCCTTGGCCTCCTGGTTGTTGTAGTTCTGATCGAGGTCGGACAGCGGGAAGCGGTCGACCTGGCCGTTGCGGAACAGCACCTCGTACAGGGTCTTGCCGCGCAGCTCCGGCTTCTTGTTCAGCAATTCCTCCGGCCACACCTCCTCAATGCGGAAGCGTTTGGAGAACTCCATGATCTGCCAAAGGTCGGATCGCGCGCCGTCGGGCGCATCGACCAGCTGGCGCCACAGCTGGGTGCGGCGCTCGGCGTTGCCGTAGCCGCCCTCCTTCTCCACCCACATGGCGGTGGGCAGGATCAGGTCGGCGGCCAGCGCCGTCACGGTGGGGTAGGGATCGGAGACGACGATGAAGTTTTCCGGGTTGCGGTAGCCGGGGAAGGTCTCCTTCGCCGTGTTCGGGGCCGTCTGCATGTTGTTGTTGCACATGACCCAGTAGGCGTTGAGCTTGCCGTCCTTCAGCATGCGGTCCTGCTGGACGGCGTGGTAGCCGACCTTGTCGGGGATGGTCCCCTCCGGCAGCTTCCAGATCTCCTCGGCGTGTTTGCGGTGCTCGGGGTTGGTCACCACCATGTCGGCGGGCAGCCGGTGGGAGAAGGTGCCGACCTCGCGCGCGGTGCCGCAGGCCGAGGGCTGGCCGGTCAGCGAGAAGGGGCCGCAGCCGGGCTGCGAGATTTTGCCGGTCAGCAGGTGGATGTTGTAGACGAGGTTGTTCGCCCAAACGCCGCGGACATGCTGGTTGAAGCCCATGGTCCAGAAGGACACGACCTTCACCTTCGGGTCGGCGTACAGCTCGGCCAGCGCCTCCAGCCGGTTCTTCGGCACGCCCGACAGCTCGTGGGCCTTATCCAGCGTGTAGGGCTCGACGAACCTGGCGAACTCGTCGAAGCTGATCGGGTCGGAGTCGTTGGCGTTGGCGGCGTTCTTCGCCTTCTTCTCCAAGGGGTTGTCGGGACGCAGGCCATAGCCGATGTCGTCACGGCCGCGCTTGAAGTTGCAGTGCTTCTCGATGAACTCCTTGTTGACCCGGCCGGTCTTGATGATGTGGTTGGCGATGTAGTTGAGGATCGCCAGGTCGGAACCGGGGGTGAAGACCAGACCGACGTCGGCGAGATCGAAGCTGCGGTGCTCGTAGGTCGACAGCACGGCGACCTTGCAGCCGGGATGGCTGAGGCGGCGGTCGGTGACGCGCGTCCACAGGATGGGGTGCATCTCCGCCATGTTGGAGCCCCACAGCACGAAGGCGTCGGCCTGCTCCATGTCGTCGTAGCAGCCCATCGGCTCGTCCATGCCGAAGGTGCGCATGAAGCCGGCCACCGCCGACGCCATGCAGTGGCGGGCGTTCGGGTCGAGGTTGTTGGAGCGCAGGCCGGCCTTCATCAGCTTGGAGGCGGCATAGCCCTCATAGATGGTCCATTGGCCGGAGCCGAACATGCCGACGGCGGTCGGACCCTTCTTCTTCAGGGTCTCCTTCCACTTGGCGGCCATGATGTCGAAGGCTGCGTCCCAACTGATCGGCTCGAACTCGCCGTCCTTGTCGAACTTTCCGTCCTTCATGCGCAGCAGCGGCTGGTTCAGCCGGTCCTCGCCATACATGATCTTGGACAGGAAATAGCCCTTCACGCAGTTCAGGCCGCGGTTCACCTCGGCCTTCACGTCGCCGTGGGTGGCGACGACGCGGCCGTCCTTGACGCCGACCATTACGCCGCAGCCGGTGCCGCAGAACCGGCAGGGGGCCTTCGACCAGGTCAGCTTGGCGCCTTCCCCGGTCAGGATGTTGGCGGCGGACGCGGGCAGCGAGATTCCGGCCGCCGCGGCGGCGGCAGCGGCGGCTTGCGCCTTCAGGTAATCGCGGCGGGACAGAAACATGGGGAGAACTCCAGGGTCGGAGGAAATTCGGTCGGGAAAAGGCGGAAACGGCGCGCCTGGCTGGGGATCCGGGTGACAGTCCAGGGGAGAGGGGTCAGGCTGCGTCGATCGCGTCCGCGGGTTCGTAGTGGTGGTAGACCATGGTGGTGGTGTGGACGCCGGGAATGGCGTTGAGCAGGGCGATGCGGTCGACGACCTCTGCCGCGCTGGCGGTGACCAGGGTCACCACAGCCTTGCCGTTCTCCGCGGCACACCAGTCGAGCCCGGCGACGGAAGCCGCCGCCTCGCGCACCGCGTCGGTGCGGTCGGGGCTGTGCTGGATGACGAGGCTGGAGATGTGGAATTCGGGGGCGCGGGGCATGTCGGTCCTGGGGGAGCGCTGGGCTCAGTGGGTGAGGATCTGGTACATCCAGATCGAGAAGCCGTAGGCGGCGACAGTGCCGACGGCGATCACCGGCCAGACCAGCACCGCCAGCCACAGGAACATCAGCCCCTCGGCCCGGCGGGTCGGGGCCGGTGCGGAGTCGGTCGCCTTCCGGTCGGACGGACGGGACAGGACGGGGGAGGGGGTGGGCCTCATGGCGGCACTCTCGGTCGGAGCGGAAACAGGTCGAACCGGTCCCGGTGCCAGCCCTGATGGCTGGTCCTTAGGTACTGGTTTTCGGCCCTTAGTATCGGTACTTTCCGGCGATCTGGAATTGACTCAGGTCAAGTGGGGCCACTTGCGGCCTGTGACGGAATGGCGCCTTCTGTTGCGCAGGCGCCTTCGCCCGGGCTGCGCTAGACTGCGGTGGAGGTCTTCATTGGAAACCTCGATCGGGAATGGAATGGGCCATGGATTTGCTGCGCTCCTATTGGTCGCAGGCCGAGTTGGCGACCAACGGGTTGATCCTGCTGCATCTTTTGGGAGCCTTGGCGGTTGGGCTGCTGCTGGGGTACGAGCGCAGCTATCACGGGCGGGCGGCCGGGATGCGGACCTACGGGCTGGTCTGCTTGGCCTCGGCCGCGCTGACTGTGGTCAACGCCTACCCCTCCATGTGGTATGGCGGCATTGGGACGCAGGGGGCGCCGCACGCGGCTGCCCTGACCGGCGATCCGACGCGGGTGATCCAGGGCATCGTCACCGGCATCGGCTTTCTCGGCGCCGGGGTCATCATGCGCGAGGGGCTGTCGATCCGCGGCCTGTCCACCGCCGCCTCGATCTGGGCGACCTCGGCCATCGGCATCGTCATCGGGCTCGGCTTTTATGCGGTCGCCATCGCCGCGGCGCTGTTGACCATCCTGGTGATGAGCCTGCTGCGGCCGGTCGAGCGGCTGCTGCCCCACCAGTCGGTGGTCCACCTGACGCTGGTCTTCCCGCGCGACAAGGCCCCGCCGCCGGAAGAACTGCGGGCGCAGGCCAAGAAACACGGGTTCGAGGTGGTCGACTGGGCCTTTCATCTCGCCAACGGCAGCGGCCAGTTCGAATGCCAGCTGGTGCTTCAGGGGAAAGGCGACCCCGATCCGATGGCGCTGGTCAGCGCCCTTGCCTCCACCGACACGGTGGTGGAGTTCAAGCTGTCCCCTTCACGCATCTGACGACGGCCGGGAACCAGAAGAGTTGGAAGGACGTAATGCATACAAACTTAATGTTTTGCTAAAACTTTATCCATATCGATAACCCGCGATGATGAAGGACGCGAACAACGGCAGGGAATGGCGAGGCTGGAATCGCCGCCCTTCTGCCCGGCAGAACGGCCCTGGCGGGCGCAATGCCGGTTCCCCGGCCTCATCCGCGTCTTGCCGCCGGATGGCGGGGCCGATCGCCCTGCTGGCGGCGCTTCTTCTGTGGTTCGCCGGCACAGCCGCCGCCACGGTCTCCGGCGTGGAGCCGCTTCGGCTCGGGCCAGCCACCGCCAGCGCCACCCTGGCCGGCCATTTCGCCCGGCTGATCGATCCCGACCGCAAGTTCGACTTCGCCGCCATCCTGAAGGCCGACGCCGATGGGCAGATGGAGCCGCTTGGGGATTTCCGCGGTGTCGGCCAGACCCGCGACATCCATTGGTACCGCTTCGACCTGATGCGCGAACCCGGTGCGCCGGCGGACTGGCTCCTGGAGATGGGCGAAGCCTATATCGACCATCTCGACCTCTTCATTCCGAAGGCAAACGGAGCCGTGGGCCGGCCGCAGGATCCTGCCGCCTACCGGCTGGTCCGGCTGGGAGACTTCGTTCCCTTCAGCCAGCGGCCGATGAAGACCCGGCTGCACAGCCTGCCGCTGACCCTTCCGGAGGGAAAGCCGGTTTCGCTTTACCTGCGCGTCGATTCGGTCAGCGCCATCCGCCTGTCGGCACGGGTGTGGTCTCCCGCCGCCTATGTCGGCCACCAGACCAAGGATCTGCTGTTCCAGGGGTTTTTCCTGGGGGTGTTGGGCATCCTGGTCCTGGGTTATGTCGCGCTGGGCCTGCTTCTGCGGGACGGGGCGCTGCTGTCCTACACCGCCTATGTCGCCACGGTCTTCTGCTATTACCTGTTCGCCAACGGCATCGGTGCAGCCCTGCTGCCGGATCTGCCGGGCTGGATCATGAACTTGCTGGTGGGCAGCAGCGGTTTCCTCGGCTTTGCCACGGCACTGATCATGTGGGTCTATATCCTCGATCTGCAGACCCGGGCGCCGAAGCTGGCGCGTTGCTATCAGGGGCTGGCCCTGCTGGTGCTGCTGGCATTGCCGACGACGGTTTCACCGCTCTACGCCCTGACCAACCCGGTGGTGACCCTGTCGGCGCTGGTCGTGGTGGTGATCGCGCTGGTGCTGACCGCACGCATGGCCTGGCTGAACCCGAGCGATCTCAGCCCGCGCTTCTATCTGGCCAGCACCCTGGTGTCCCTTGGTGGGCTGATCATGGCCCAACTGATCCTGCGGGGCGCGCTGCCTGCCGATTTCTTCATCGCCGATCCCTATCAGGTCGCCTCGATGGTGGCGGTGATGGTGCTGGGCACCGGTCTGGCCCTGCGCATCGGCAGGCTTCAGGCGGAACGGCTGCGTGCCCGGGAGGAATCGGCCTTCGCCACCAAGCGGGCGGAGGAGCAGCGCAGCTTCGTCGCGATGCTGTCGCACGAATTCCGTACCCCGCTGGCCGCCATCGACAGCGCGGCCCAGATGATCGAACTGTCGGGCGTGGTGGAGTCGCCGTCGGCGCTGTCCCGCCTGCAACGCATCCGCAGCACCACCCACAAGATGGCAGAGCTGGTGGATCTGTTCCTGTCCTCGGATGCGCTCGACCAGGGGGCGCTGGCGCTGAAGCCGGAACCGGTGGCGCTGGGCCAGTTGATGGACGAGGTGCTGGGCGGCCTGAGGGGGACGGAAGCGGAGGAACGGCTGGAGCTGTCGATCGACGCTCCCGACCGCCCGATGCTGGTCGATGCGCCCTTCCTCGGGGTGGCCATCGGCAATCTGGTGCAGAACGCGCTGCGCTACTCGCCGGCGGACGCGGCAGTCCGGGTGAGCGCCTTCGATGACGGAGGCGGTATCGTCATCCGCGTCGCCGACCGGGGTTTCGGCATGACCCCGGAGGAGGTGGAGCGAATCGGCTCGATCTATTTCCGCGCCTCGTCGTCGCGCGGAACCAAGGGGTCGGGGCTGGGACTCTACATGACGCAGAAGATCGTCACCGCCCATGGCGGGACCTTGTCGGTGGAGAGCGAGCACGACGAGGGCTCGGTCTTCACCATCCGGCTGCCGGCCACCGACAGGCTCGCCGCGCAGTAGGAATGCCGGGTCAGTACAGGGTTTTGGGGATGCGCTCGGCCAGCGACCGGTCGTAGGCGTCGCCGCCTTCGCGCCCGGCGCTGGCCTCCGCCATCAAGGCTCCTGCCGACGGCAGGCTGCGGCGCTCGATCTGCACCGCCGGGTCCCACAGGCGGGACCGCAGCAGGGCGCGGGCGCATTGGAAGAACACCGCCTCGATGCTGACGACCAGCACCGACTTCGGCACCTTGCCGTCCACCGCGAAGCTCTCGCACAAGGCCGGGTCGGTGTCGATCACGGCGCGGCCGTTGACCCGCAGCGTTTCGTTCAGTCCCGGCACCAGGAACAGCAGACCGACCCGCGGATCGGCCAGGATGTTGCGCAGGCTGTCGATGCGGTTGTTGCCGCGGCGGTCGGGGATCAGCAGGGTACGGTCGTCCGCGACCCGGACGAAGCCGGGTTGGTCGCCGCGCGGCGAGGCATCCAGCCCATCCGGCCCGCTGGTGGCGAGAACGAAGAAGGGCGACGCCTCGATCAGCGCCCGGTAGCCGGGGGTCAGCGCCGGCACTTCCTTGGCGATGGAGGGAGCGGCGGGCTCGCCATAGAGGGCTTCCAGAGCCGCGAGGTCGGCGACGGGCCTGCTTCCTGTCTGGCTCATTTCGTCTCCAGCAGGAAATAGACGAAGTCGATCGTCGGCGCGCCCAGCCCGAACTGGCTCAGCAGCGTGTGGGCCTGCCCGCGATGGTGGGTCTGGTGGTTGAAGATATGGGTGACGATCTGGGAGAAGGGCAGCTCATGCGCCGTGCCGGCCATGCTGCGGTAGGAGAGAACCGACTCGAACCGCTCCGCCGGGGTGGCTGCCAGGACGCGCAGGATACGCTCGTCCTCCGCTTCGCGGGCAGTGCGCAGGCCGGCGAAGTCGTCATGGAGGATTTCATCGAGCGACGACGGTTTCGGCCCGGCCCCCTCGATGCGTTCCAGCCACACCCGGTCGGCGACCAGGATATGGTTCAGCGTGCCGCGGACAGAGCCGAAGAAGGCGCCGCGGTCCTCGCGGAACTGAGCATCGGAAAGCTGCGCCGCGACTTCGTAAAGGCGACGGTTGGCCCAGCGGTTGTAGCGGGCGAGGCTTTCAAAATGGGGCTTCGGGTCCATAGGGGAGCCTTTTGCTTTCTTGCTGTCGTCTCCCAACCGGAGGAGCCCTCTCCACAGAGGAAGAAAGCTCCTCCGGATGATCGATCACACGCCTGCGCGCTTGGCCGACAGGCCGGCGTGGGACAGCAGGACTTCGCGCTTGCCCTGGTGGTTGGCGGGACCGACCACGCGTTCGGTCTCCATCCGCTCCACCAGGCGGGCGGCGCGGTTGTAGCCGATCTGGAGCTGGCGCTGGATGAAGCTGACCGACACCTTGCCCTCGCGGACCACGAGATTGACGGCCTGCATGTAGAGGTCGTCGCCGGTCGCAACCGAACCGCCGTCCTCATCCTCCACCGCGGCGGCTTCCTCCTCCTCCTCGGTGATGGCGGTGACGTAGTTGGGAGCGCCCTGGGCCTTCACATACTGGACGATCTCCTCGACCTCCGAATCGGAGACGAAGGGACCATGGACGCGGGTGATGCGGCCGCCGCCCTGCATGTACAGCATGTCGCCCTGTCCCAGCAGCTGCTCCGCCCCGGC
>NZ_LGQW01000015.1:4606258-4702160 GCF_003116035.1 Azospirillum sp. TSH64 | reverse complement strand
CGCCACGAAGGAGCCGATCATGTAAATCTCGCCATGGGCGAAGTTGATCATGCCGATGATGCCGTACACCATCGTGTAACCGATTGCGATCAGGCCGTAGATCGCACCGAGCGACAAGCCGTTGATCAATTGCTGAAGAAAATATTCCATATCCTCATCCCACCTTCAGCGCGGCGCAAAGGCAGGGTGCGGCGGCACGGGCACACTCGGCACACCGGTCTCGCAACAGCAGCCCCCCTGTCTGGTGCACTCTGTCTGGTGCAGCCCGTCCAGTCACCAAACGGAATGCCGTATCATCCGGAGTTCCGTCTATTGGTCTGACGGACCAAGATTTTTCCTGTTCGGAGGCGGCTCCCGCGATCCGGCCGGGCCGTCCGGCAAGTGCCCCTCCTGACCTTTTCGGTAGTACCAGCCTGACGGATTTTTGCAAGACAGATTTGTGTTGTCCGCATGCGTCGCGGCGAAGAGAAAGGGCCGGAAACGCGAAACGCCCCACCGGCGGTTGCCGGCAGGGCGTTTTGCAAGACGACGCGGACCGTCAAGCCGTTAGCGGACGGCGACGGACTGCTTGGTCGGGACGGCGGCAACCTTCTGCTTCGGCTTAGCCGGAGCGGCGGCCTTGGCCGGCTTCGCCTTGGCGGTCGTGGCCTTGGGCGCTGTCGGAGCGGGCGCGGCCGAGGCGACGGCGAAGACCGGGTCGGGGTTGCTGACCACCTTCACGTCGCAGAGCGGGCGGCTGGCCAGATGCATCAGGCCGGCGTTCTTCTCGTCGCTGGTCAGGGTGCGAAGATCGTCCCCCGTCAGGTCCTTCGCGGCGACCGAACGGTCGACGAAGTTGGCGCAATATTGCGGGATGCCGATGGTGGCTGCGCGGCGGCTGATCTCGTTCGCCAGTTCGGTCCGGAACATGTCGAACTGGCGGGTGGCGTTGCCGCCGGAGCCAGAGCGCTTGTAGAAGTTGATCAGCGACGCTTCCGAACTGGACAGCAGGGCGCGGTTCTTGACCGAGAAGTCCTGGTACAGGTCGAACGGCTTCTTGTCCGGCACGACCGTGCGGCAGGTCAGGCCGACCACCATCATCTCGGTGTGCATGCGCATCAGCTGCTCGGCCGCATGTTCGGCGCGGTTGTAGCAGGCAGGCGTGGCCGGGACGCTGGACTTCGCCGGGCGCGCAGCCTTGGTGGCGGCCGGCTTCGCCGGCTCCTTGGCGGCAGCGCCGGCGGACGCCGGCAGGGCGAGCAGCGCGCCGAGGACGGCGGCGCCGGTCAGGGCTTTGAGGGAATGGCGGAGGGCGGCGCGCTGGCGACTCATCAGGGGCTCCGGTGGCGCGGTACGACAGGACGGGTTCGGGCGGGAAACTGCAGTGCCCGACAGTCGGCGACCTTCTACCCGAACGCCGTGACGGGTCAATGAGATTTGGCCGATGCTTGCGTTTTGTCCCATCGGCGCGTCGGGCAGGCAACGCCGGGTGACCGAAGGTTGCTCCCCTCCCGACGGAGGGAGCGTGCGTCGCTGGACGGGACCGGGCCGGCGACGCTATGGATTGGCGCAGCACAGTCGGACAGGTGACAGGGCATGGCAGCCACCGGATCGCAATCGGCCGGAACACGATCTGCCGGAACAGGGACCGCGGCAGAATACCGGAGCGGACACCGCATCGGCATCGATCTGGGCGGCACCAAGACCGAGGGCATCCTGCTCGACCGTCAGGGAAACCAACTGGCGCGCCACAGAGTTCCGACGCCCAAGGGCGATTACGACGGCACCGTCGCCACGATCCGCGATCTGGTGGCCCGGCTGGAACAGGAAATCCCCGCCGGAAGCAGAGCGACGGTGGGGTTGGGCATTCCGGGCGCCATCTCACCCGCGACCGGGCTGGTGAAGAACGCCAACTCCACATGGCTGATCGGACGCGACTTCACGCGCGACCTGTCCCGGGCGCTCGCCCGTCCGGTTAGGATTGAGAACGACGCCAACTGCCTTGCGGTGTCGGAGGCGACCGATGGCGCCGGAGCCGGCTGCGACGTGGTGTTCGCAGCGATCCTCGGCACCGGCTGCGGCGCCGGCATCGTCGTTCATGGCCGGGTGCTGGGCGGGCGCAACGCCATCGCCGGGGAATGGGGCCACAACCCGCTGCCCTGGCCGACCGACGAGGAGCGGCCGGGGCCTGCCTGCTATTGCGGCAAACAGGGTTGCCTGGAAACTTTCGTCTCCGGTCCTGCAGTTGCGGCCGACCATTTCGCCGCAACCGGCGAAAGGCTGGACGCCGCGGCCATCCTGGTCCGCGCCGCCGACCCGTCGGCCGAAGATGCCGGGTGCGGGGCGACGGCGGACCGGCTGGTCGGCCGTCTCGCCCGCGGTCTGGCGGCGGTCGCCAACCTGCTGGACCCCGACGTCATCGTGCTGGGCGGCGGCCTGTCGAACGCGGACCTGCTGTATGACCGGCTGCCGGCGGCGATGCAGCCTTGGGCCTTCAGCGACCGGCTGGACACGCCGGTGCGCCGCGCCCGCCACGGCGATTCCAGTGGCGTGCGCGGTGCGGCATGGCTGTGGCGGCCCGGAGAGTTGCCGGCGGAGTAGCCGGTCCTTACTCCCGTCGCGCGGTTCGCGGCACAGGCGGAGCGTCGGCGCTGCGCGGTGCGGCCATTACGCGCTTGGCGGCCGCGGGATCCACCGGCGGCGGCGTCAGCGAATGGGACGCGGAGTAATGCTTGTCCGTCCGCTTCACGTCGGTGCCGTATCGCGCCATGCCGGCCCGGTCCTTGCCCGCCTTCGTCGCCCCCCAATGGGACGGCGCCGGGCCGGGCAGCGGCTGGGCCTGATCCAGGTTGCGCAGCAGCGGGCCGGTCGGGACCATCTGGTCGTACACCCAGGGCGCATATTCCTGCTTCTGGGCGTGGGCCGGCAGCGACAGCGTCATCACCGCCAGTGCGGCGGCGACGGCGGTCCGGATGGCGGTATCGGCAGAGAAGGCAACGCGGGTCATCGAACAGGCACCTTTCGTCCGGGAAAACGGATCGGAAGGAGCAGTCGAACGCAAAGCACCCGCGCCGTCCAATGCGGAGGCGCGTTACCCACCCCGGTCGCCGCATGCCCATGCGGGGCATAGGTCCCGCCTTGCGATACGGCGCCGGGGCTATTCCGTTGGGAGACCCCGTCAGGAGGCCGGCAGGCGGTAGAGCGTCAGGTGCAGGCGCTTTCCGGTGTTGTAGTTGAAGCCCGACAGCTCGGTCAGCGACAGCGGCGTCACGGTGCCCAGGCTGTCGAGGAAGGCCGGCGCCTCGCGGTCCTCCACCAGGGCAAGCCCACAGGCGCGGTCCGCCGTCAGATGCGCGGCAGCGCCGGCACCATGGACCAGCTTGGTCGGCGTGCCGAGCAGGAAGACCAGGCTCGGCTCCGAATAGCCGGCGGTCGCCACCACGCTGTCCGGGCAGGGCCGGACCTGCGCGACAGCGCGGGCGGCCTGCCGGCTGACCCACACGCCGTCGATGCTCGGCAGCACGGCGGCATAGGTCCCGGCATAGAGCAGCGCCGCGGCACCGACCCCGGCGGCAAGCCCGGCCCGCCGCTCCCCACGCAGAAGAGAGCGCAGGGCGAGCGCGAAGAGGCCACCCACCGCCGGCACCAGCGCCACCCCGACCGGATCGATCCGGCCATCGACCAGCCAGGGGATCACCGCCACCGCCAGCGTCAAGGCACCGAAACCGATCACGCCCAGCGCCACCGCGGCGGCAACCAGCCAGCGGCGCGGCTTTTCGCGGCTGCGGTCGAAACCGTCGATCAAGGCCGCCGCGGCGATGGCGGCGATGGCCGGGAAGACAGGCAGGGTATAGTGCAGGAGCTTGGTCGGCACCGCCTCGAACACCAACCAGCTCGGGACGATCCAGGCGATGCAGAAGCGCACGGCATCCAGACGGCGGCGCGCCCACACCCAGGGAACGGCCAGCAGGGCCAGCAGCGACCAGGGGGCGAAGGTCACCCAGAAGGTGCCGAGGTAATAGCCGGGCGGCAGCCCCTTGCCCTCCTGACCGCCCGACACCTTGCCCAGCATGTCGTGGCCGACGGATTCGGCGAAGAAGGCGCCTTTGCTCTTGATGGCGATGGCGATCAGCCAGGGGGCGGCGATCGCGATGACGATGCCGATCCCGGCCAGCGGCTTCAACCGCTTCAGCCACCCGGCCTCGCGGTCCCACAGCGCCAGAACCAGCGCCGTGCTGCCGGACACCAGCAGGACCATCGGCCCCTTGACCAGCACGCCGATGCCGGCGGCGATCCAGAAGACCAGCGGAGCCACCCAGGCAGCGCGCCCGGCGGGGACCGGCCCACGGCGGCCGAGATAGAGCTGGGCGAGCACCGCCTGCCCGACCACCACAGTGGAGAGCAGCACGGCATCGGTCTTGGCCATCCGCGCCTCGACCCCCAGCACGACGCAGGAGGCCATCATCAGCCCGGCGATGAAGCCGGCCGGGCCGCCGAACAGCCGGGCCGCCGTCCAGGCGCTGGCGAGGACGGCCAGGATGGCGCCCAGGAACGAGGGGATGCGGTAGGTCCAGATGACCTTGTCGGCACCGACCGGAATTCCGCGCACAACATCGGCGGCAGCGGTCGCTGCGGTCTGCAGCCAGTAGATGCCGACCGGCTTCTTGTAGCGCGTCTCGTCCTGGAAGCGGATGTCGACATAGTTGCCGCTGTCCAGCATCTGCGACGATGCCTGGGCGAAGCGCGCCTCGTCCCGGTCGAAGGGCGGCAGCACCGTGAAGCCCGGCAGGAAAAGCGCCGCGGCGATCAGCGCCAGCAGCGCATAGGCCCAGATCGGCAGGCGGCTGGCCGGCAGACGGCCTTGCGGCGAGGACGCTGCGGTCACGGCTTGCTCGGTACCGCGTCGCCGGTGGCCTGCGACTTCTTGTGCGACCAGACGAAATAGACGTTGCGGGCATAGATCACCAAGCCCATGCCCTGCCCCAGCATGAAGACCGGGTCGAAGCGGTAGAAGGCATAGGCGAACAGCATGACGCCACCGCCCAGCGAGAAGTACCAGAACATCTCCGGCACCACGCTGCGGCGCGCCTTTTCACTGGCGATCCACTGCACGATGAAGCGCATGGTGAACATCAGCTGGGCGAAAAAGCCGATGCCGACCCAGATCAGGTCGGTGGTGCTTTGCCCCTGGAACCACGCTGCGGCGCGCTCTAGCATCGTTGAATCCTGTACCGAATGGGTCGCTGTGAGGGTCGATCGGCTTTAAAAGACGTCAGAGGCGTTCGGAGACCGGCGACATCTTCGTCCGCCGCTTCAGCCAGTAAACGCCCAGCAGATCGACCACGCCGATCAGCCCGCGCCGCCAGTTGTTGTATTTTGACACGCCGCGTTCGCGCGGACGATGGTTCACCGGCACATAAGCCACCGGGTGGCCGTGGGCGCGGAACAGCGCCGGCAGGAACCGGTGCATCGCCCCGAAGAAGGGCAGGTCGAGGAAGGCGTCGCGGCGGAACAGCTTCAGCCCGCAGCCACTGTCGGTGCAGCCGTCCTGCAGGAAGGACTGGCGGACGGCATTGGCGATCTTCGAGGCCCAGCGCTTCGATAGCGTGTCCTGCCGCTTCTTGCGCAAGCCGCCGACCAGCACCGGCGCTCCCGCCTCGCCCGTCGACACCAGAGCGAACAGTGCCGGGATGTCGGCCGGATCGTTCTGGCCGTCGCCGTCGAGCGTCACCACGAACTCGCCGCGCGCCGCCTTGACGCCGCTGCGCACCGCCGCACTCTGGCCGGAGCGCTGGACATGACGCAGCACGCGCAGCCGGCCGGCCTCGACCGCCGGGGCAAGACGCGCCTGGGTGTCGTCGTCGGACTGGTCGTCGACGAAGATGACCTCGAAACCGCCGACCGGAGCCAGTGCCCGCTCGATCTCTTCGAGCAGGGGCAGCACGTTCTCGGCCTCGTTGAAAACGGGGACAACGACCGACAGCCGCACCGGCTGGCCGCTCTCCGGATAAATGCTCACGGTTTGCCATCCCATTCGCCAAACGGGCGGCAAATTACTCTCGCGGCGCGGCGAACGGTAGCGGAAAAGGATGAGACGGAAGCGGGGCAGATCTCCGCTTCCGTCCGATCCGCAAATGCGAAGGCCGGACTACCCCTTCTTGCCACCGGTCTCGGGGACCAGGGGCAGCGGCACATAGCGCAGGTCGCCACCGCGGCTGACCAGCATCAGCAGGGTCTTGCGCCCCTGTTCCTTGGCCTTGGCGATGCGGGTTTCCAGATCGGCAGCGGTCGCCACCGGTTCCTGCCCGGCCTCCACGATGACGTCGCCGAGGTCGAGCCCGCGCTGCGAGGCCGCGCTGTCGCGGTCGACCTCCGTGACCACCAGACCGTCGACATCCTCGCCGATGGCGAAGGTCTCGCGCAGGCCGGGGGTCAGCGGAGCCAGCTTCAGGCCGAGCGCCGACTTGCTCTCCTCCGGCTGGGCGGACCGGGGGGCGCCGCTCGATCCCGACATCGCCAGCTGCTGCGGCTCGTCGCGCAGTTCGCCGACGGTGACCTGGATCGACTGCTGCTTGCCGCCGCGCAGCAGGGTCATCGGCACGGTGCTGCCGATCTGCGTGGAGGCGACAAGGCGGGGAAGCTGGCGCATCTGCTCCAGCGGGTCGCCGTTGAAGGCGGTGATGACGTCGCCCTGGCGCAGCCCGGCCGAGGCGGCGGGACTGTCGGGCGAGATGCTGGTGACCAGGGCGCCGCCGGAGCCTTCCACGCCCAGGCTTTCGGCGATGTCCGGCGTCACCCGCTGGACCTGGACGCCCAGCCAGCCGCGGCGCACCTTTCCGCCGTCCTTCAACTGGTCGATGATCGGCTTGGCCAGCGAGGATGGGATGGCGAAGCCGATGCCAACCGATCCGCCGGTCGGTGAATAGATCGCGGTGTTGATGCCGATCACGGCGCCGCCGGCGTCATAGAGCGGACCGCCGGAATTGCCACGGTTGATGGCGGCATCGGTCTGCAGATACTCGTCATAGGGGCCCTGCTGGATGTCGCGGGCACGGGCCGACAGGATGCCGGCGGTCACCGAGCCGCCGAGGCCGAAGGGGTTGCCGATGGCGACCACCCAATCGCCGACCTCCACCGTTTCGCTGTCGCCCCAATGGGCGGCGGTCAGCGGCTTGGCGCTTTCGACCTTCAGCAGCGCAAGATCGGTCGGCGCGTCCGACCCCACCAGCTTGGCCGGCAGCTTGGTGCCGTCATGCAGGGTGACGGCGATTTCGGCCGCGTCGGAAACGACATGGTTGTTGGTGACGATCAGGCCCGACGGATCGATGATGAAGCCGGAGCCGAGCGCCATGCTGGGCAGCCCTTGCGGACCGCTCCCCTGCGAACCGCCGTTCGGCCCGCTTTCCGGCGAGCCGTTGCCCTGGCCGCCCCTCTGCCGGTTGCGGAACTCACGGAAGAACTGCTCCAGCGGCGAGCCGGGTGGAATGTCCATCCCCTCCGGCAGCCTGCCGCCACCCGCCGAGGGCTGGGGCGCCTGGGTGCTGGAGATGTTGACGACGGTGTCGATCTGCGTGCGGGCAAGGTCGCGGAAGGACGGCGGCGCGTATGTTCTGCTCGCCCCCGGCTGCGCCCCGACGGCGGGCGCGTCCTGGGCTGCGGCCGGCAGCGCCGGCAAAAACACAGCACCGGACAGCAACGCGCACAGCGCCGCGGCTGGAAGGCGTCGGAAGATCGGGTACGAACGCGGCACGGACGCATGCGGCATGGACGGTCTCCGCAGAAAACGGTTGGGCAAACGCCGAAGAGTCGCGACCAACGGCTCTTCAAAAGACCCTGGGCGAGAAACCATCGAATGGCGGGCCCCGGTCGGGTTTGTTCTGAAACTGCAAACACGCAACCCCCCGTCCGGGGTCCATCGCACTTTTCAAAAGTCCGGCGACCGGAAGATGCCGGCGGCGGATTCGTTCCACTCTGGGTTTCGGGCTGCCCGCAGTTTTTAAAACCGCAGGCCTTGCACCAAGCATCGTGCCCAGTTGTGACACCGGATACAAAATCACGATTCCGTGCAAAGTTATGCTGGCATTTTTGAGAAGAGTTTCCGATAGTCATCCATACCGAAAACATCGCCCGCCAGCGTGAAGCCTCGATGCTGCTGACGCACGCGCCCGCGTGGTCCCGCGTCTGAAGCGTGCGGTCCGGGTGGACATGCTGACGAATGACTGAAAATTCACTTTGGCAACCGAGCGATATAATGAACTCAGAAACCGGGAGCGAACCGGAGTCTCCCAAGAAGCGTGGGCGCATTCCTCAGTCGGCGTGGCCCCAAATTCTTGATCGCTACCGCAGCGGTGCAACCCTTTCGGCCATTGCGCGCGAATTCGAGTGCACCCCCAGCGCCATCTCCTACATCATCAAGAAGGCGGAGGCCGCGAGCGGCCAGGGCGACGCCGTCTCCGGTGACGCGCAGGACGATGTACAGATCGCCGAGGCCGGCACGTCCGCCACGGCGGACACGGCGGGCGAAGCCGTTGCTCCGGTGACGGCGGCGACCCCGGAGACGCCGGCCGAAACGCCGGTGGCCGCGGCCGCCGAACCCGCTCCGGCACCGGCTGCCGAGGCACCTGCCGAACCGCGCCGCGCCGCCGGCCGCACCGGCCGGACCACGCTGACCCGTGCCTCCCGGCCGGAACCGGCTGCCGAACCGGCCCCGGCCGAAGCACCGGCAGCGGCCCCGGCGCCAGCCCCGGCGCCGACGGAAACGCTGCGGCTGAACCGCCCGGACCCTGCCCCGGCGGCCCCGGCGCCCACGCCGGCTCCAGCCGCACCGGTGGCCGCCGCGCCGGAGGCCCCGCGGGCTCCCGGCCAGCCGACCCCGCCGGTGGATGCGATCGAAGGCCGCCTGCGCGACACCGCCAAGGCCTGCATCTCCGCCTATCGCGGCTGGCGTCAGCAGCCGAGCGAGGCGACGATCCAGTCCCTGTCCGACACCGTGCATGAACTGCGCAAGGCCTTGGCCCGCGTGGAAATCGACATGTCGGCCAGCCGCCGCGAGGAACAGGCGATCCGCCCGATCCCGATCCCGGCGCATCGGGCTTCGCGCCGCCCGAACTGAGCGGACTTTTGAAAAAGCGGGTTTGAAAAAGCCCCTTTGAAAAGCCTCCGTCCCCCCGTGGGACGGAGGCTTTTTGTTGCCGCTTTTGTTGCCGCGCCTCCGCTTGCGTTTTTCGCGCAAAAGGGGCTTGACGCCCCCCTGTCGAAAGGCTACTCCTCCGCACCCCGATGGAAGGGTGGCCGAGTGGTTAAAGGCAGCAGACTGTAAATCTGCCCGCGTTAGCGTACGCTGGTTCGAATCCAGCCCCTTCCACCATCCCTGCGAAATCACTGCCCCGCAGGGTTGCCGCTTGAGGCGGCGACTGTGCTGAAAACTCCCTCCTGGTTACAGCAATCCTGCGCCATCGATGCGCGGATTTATTGTTCGTTCGGCAGCGAGACATGCCCGACGGTGTAAAGTTGCATCATCTCCGTCATCACAGGCGGCAGCCCGGGCCAGAGCGTGACTTTCGTCATCTTCCACCCCGTCGGATCGAACGCGGCAATGGCGGCCAATGCACCGGCATCAATCGCCGACTTTGCCTCCGCGATGGCAGTGTCCCGCTGAGAAGCCAGATCCGAATAGGCGGCAATCGCAGCGATGTCGCGGGCCGCGTAAGTCGCGGCTTTCAAATTCCCCGTCAGTTCAGCATGCCAAACCAGCCATGTCTGCACCGACGGCCAGCCGAAATCGCGTGTCAGTGCCGCAAAACCCGGACTGGAAAGAAAGCTGTCGATCCCTTCCGGCTCATCCCACAGGTAGAACGGCGCATAGAGGTTTTCCGCACTGGCAAAGCCGGCGTCCTGCTTTCTTGCCGCGAGATAGGCTTTGAAACACAGCCGTGGAAAACCGTCGAGCAGAGGCCCCTTCTGACGAATGCGGCGGTCGATGATCGCCATGTCGTATTCGGCGGGCAGCACGAAGCTGTATTGCATGGCGATCATCGGGAAATCTCCTCCTGCCCGACGGCTTCCATCCAGTGAACGGCGGTCCCGTCCCGCACCGGCTGGACGCTGACATAGCTGAACGGGCTGGACGGGGCCGCGCCATGCCAGTGGCGTTCGCCGGGTGCGAACCAGACGGCGTCCCCGGCACGGACCTCGACCGCTTCGCCGCCCTCGCGCTGCACGAGGCCGACACCGTCGAGCACGAAAAGAAGCTGTCCGGACGGATGGCTGTGCCAATGGGTCACGACGCCCGGCGGGATGAAGGCGCGCATTGCCGTCATCTCCCCCTCCGTCCGGCTCGACAGCAGCATCTGGACGAGGAAGGCGCCGTTGGCGATCCCTTCGGGCGCGGCAACAATGCCTTCGCCGGCGCGTCGGACGGTCATGGCCGGCGGACAGGACATCTGCATTTCAAAATAGCCGGTCATGACCGGGCCTCCTGCGCCGGCAGTCCGGCCGACACACCGGATGCGAAGGACCAATCCTCGAAGGTCGAATCGGCGATCATGATCATCACGTCTTCCGGCCGTACGCCCGGCGATGCCGCAAGGGTCTCGACCAGCCGCCGGTAAAAGCGTGCCTTGGTTTCCGGCGACCGCAGCTTTCCCGTGGTGATGTGAAAGACGATGAAGTCGTCCGAGCGCGGGCCACCGCGATAGGTCCGGTCGAAGATCAATTCATCCGGTCGGTGCTGATGAATGACCACGAAGCGGTCATTCTCCGGAACCTCGAAGCAGTCGACCAGCGCACGGTCCAGACTGTCGGAAATGGCCGCGAGATAGGCCGGCGATTTGCCCGCGAGCAAAGAAATCCGTGTGAAGGGCATGGCATGCCGCTCCTGTTTGAGCGATTGACAACCCCAGTATGGATGGAGATTATCGTCCCGATAATCAGATTATTCTGAATGAATCGTCCTGTTTTGCGGGATTTTGCAAATGCGCCTGACCAACCTCGACATGGATGCGCTGCGCAGTTTCGTCGCCGGCATCGACGCCGGATCCTTCGCCCAGGCCGCCGACCGGCTCGGGCGGTCGACATCGGCGGTCAGCGCCCAGCTCAAGAAGCTGGAGGAGCAGGCCGGGACGGCGCTGGTGCGCAAATCGGGTCGCGGGCTGACGCTCACCGATGGCGGCGAGGTGCTGCTCTCCTATGCCCGGCGTCTGTTGAACCTGAATGACGAGGCGATGAGCGCCGTTCGCGGCGCGGGGCTGGAGGGCTGGGTTCGTCTGGGAATCCAGGAGGATTTCGGCGAGACCGTGTTGCCGCAGGTCCTCGGCCGCTTCGCCCGTGCCCACCCCAAGGTCCGGATCGAGGGACGCATCGCCCGCAACAGCGAGCTGTCCGAAAAGATCGCCTCCGGCCATCTCGATCTGGCCCTGGCATGGGACGACGGCAGTGCATCGGCCACCGAACGGATCGCGTCATTGCCGTTGTGCTGGCTGACCGCGGCGGAGGAGGCGCCGGTCTGGCGGGCCGGCGGGACCGAGCCGTTGCCGCTCGTCGCATTGGAGGCGCCATGCCTGCTGCGCACCATCGCCTGCGACCATCTGGACCGGCATGGGATTGCCTGGCGCATCGCCTTCGTCAGCCCGAGTCTTGGCGGCCTCTGGGCGGCGACGGCGGCGGGGCTCGGCATCGCCCTGAGGACGCCGGTGGGCCGGCCGGCGGCGGTCCGCGTGCTCGATCCCGTCGCCGGCGGCTTGCCGCAACTTCCGTCGCTCGGCCTCCGGCTCTTGCGGTCGGACAGGGGGCCGAACCCGATTGGCGATCATCTTGCCACCATCATCCGGCAGGCTTTGCGCGAAACACTGCCGGCCGGCTGGATGCCGGAAACACCGGACGCCGGCTGACGCCGGCCTCAGAGCGGCAGCGGATCGGCCGGCGTCACCCGCGGGAAGCGCAGCGTGAAGGCGGTCCCCGCCCCCGGCTCGCTCTCCAGCCGCAGCAGCCCGCGCAGGGTGCGCGTGACCAGCGTGTAGACGATGTTCAAGCCCAGCCCGCTGCCGCCGCGGTCGCGGCTGGTGGTGAAGAAGGGCTCGAAGATTTTGCCGTGCAGGTCGGCCGGAATGCCGCGCCCGTCGTCGGCATAGACCAGTTCCACCTCCCCACCGGTCGCCGTGACGGTCACGGTCAGCCGGCCGCGGACGCCAGGCTCATAGCCGTGCAGGAGCGAGTTGATGACGAAATTGGTCAGGATCTGGCTGAAAGCGCCGGGGTAGCTGTCGAGCGTCAGACCATCCGGGCAACGCACCTCGACCGAATGCCCGCTGCGGCGGATGCGCATGCCAAGGCTGCGCAGAATCTCATGGATGTACTGGTTCAGCTCGAAGACGCGGCGTTCCTCGCTGGCCTGATCGACGGCGATCTGCTTGAAGCTCTGGATCAGGCGGGTCGCGCGCTCGATGTTCAGCAGCATCAGCTGCGTCGCCTCGTCGGCGATGTCGATGTAGTCCGCGAAATCGCCGCGCCGCAGGCTGCCGGCTTCAAAGAGATGCCGCAAGGCACGGGTCTTCTCCGCCAACAGCGAGGCGCCGGTCAGGGCAATGCCGACCGGCGTGTTGATCTCGTGCGTCACCCCGGCCACCAGCGATCCCAGGGCCGCCATCTTCTCCGCCTGGATCAGCTGGACCTGCGCCTCCTTCAAATCCTGCAGGGCCCGCTCGGCCTCATCCCTGGCGGCGCGCACCGCCTCGGCCGCATGGACGCTTTCGGTGACGTCGGTGTGGGCGCCGACGATGCGGGCGATCCGGCCGTCATTCCCCGCCACGGCGAGCACGCGGGTTTCCAGGAAGACCGTCTGTCCGGACCGATGGCGGAAACGCTGGAGCTGGCGGCTTTCCGACCGGCGGCCGGTCGCCAGTTCCTCCACCATCTCCAGCGCTGCATCGCGGTCCTGCGGATGGAGCAGCTCCTCCCAGCGGCGGCGGCTGTTATCCATTTCCGTTTCGGAATATCCCAGCAGGCCCCACCATTGCGGGGAAAACCACACCTCCCCGCTGTGCAGATCCCATTGCGAGATGCCCTCTCGCGCCGCCCGGATCGCCTGTTCCAGCAAGTCCCGGCTGGAGGCCAGTTCCCGCTCCGCCTGCTTGCGGCGGGTGATGTCGGTGTAGGTGGTGACGAATCCACCGTCGGGCAGCGGCAGGGTCACCGTCTCGATGATGACGCCGTCGGGCCGGACACGTTCGTTATAGAAGGGCCAGGGCGCCTTGCGGATATGGTGCAGCCGCTGCGCCACCAGATCGTCGACATTGCCGCGGCCGTAGCCGCCCTGTTCGGCGATGTGGCGGACCACCGCCTCGTAAGGCTGGGCGTAGCGCGGGAATCCGGGATCGATGTAGAGCAGCTCCAGCACGCGCCGGTTCCAGGCGACCAGCCGGAGGTCGCGGTCGAAGGCCATCACCCCCTGGCTGAGGCAGTCGAGCACCGAACTGGTCTTCGCCCACGGTCCATGCTCCGCCGGGATGCCGGCAACGGCCGCCTCGACCGCCGTCAGCAGCCACTCGCCCGCCCCGCCGCTCCCCAGCGCCAATGTGACGGCGCTGCCGTCGGGAAGCGCGGACGTCATCGGCCGGCCACGGCGCAGATCGGCCATGGCACCGCCCAGCAGGCTGCCGAACAGACCGTCCAGCGTCGTGTTGCCGGCCACGGCGAACCGGGCCGCGAAGGCGGCATTGGCCCACACCAGACGTTCGTCGGCGTCGAAGCGGGCGAACCCGGTTTCCCCCATGCCCGTGCCTACTCCCTCCGCTCGGTCCACCAGCCACCAAATTTGCGCGAAGACCCCAATTCAAATAGCATTGATTACGGGAATACTCATAAATTCTAACGCAAAAATAGATTATTTTCTCGCATTCTTATATCTCTGAAGTTGCCGGGCAAGTGCCATTGCGGGATGCCTCCCGAGAAATCCGGCGGACAGACCTCTTGATTTTGCGCGACCACGAAGCCTAATCCAGCGCCTGTTGTGGGGTGCGACAGTCAAGCCGTTGGCGGGAAAAGGATTTGCATGATGGGGGATGTCGCGGCCTATGGCAGCCTGTTCCTGGTGGCGCTGGTGGCCGCGACGATTTTTCCCGCCCAGTCCGAGCTTCTGCTCGCCGGGCTGCATGCATCCGGCAACTATCACGATGGCCTGCTGATTCTGGTGGCGACCGTCGGAAATGTCGCCGGTTCCACGATCAACTGGGCGCTCGGCCGCTATCTGATGCATTTTCAGGACCGCCGCTGGTTCCCGGTTTCCCGCCCGCTGGTCGAACGGGCGACCGGATGGTACCAGCGTTTCGGCGTCTGGTCGCTGCTGCTGGCGTGGGTACCCGTGATCGGCGATCCGCTGACGCTCGTCGCCGGCATCCTGCGCGTCGACCTGCGCCTGTTTCTGCTGCTGGTCACCGTCGGCAAGCTAGGACGATACGTTGCACTGATTGTTGCAATATAGCACAGTATAGTAGAAGCATTGTGCGTGATACCGCTGAAATCCGACAACAATGAGCTTGTGAACGGGCCGGCCGGCACAGTATTAACGGACCCCGAAACGCGGATCCCTCGAACCGGTGGAAAGCCTCGGACCTGACGGGGCTTTTCGGAATATCGACGTTGTTTGACAGAGGTCAAACGCGCCGCATCGGCGGTCGACTATGCTCCGCGCCAACGTGGAACCGGAAATCAGGCGCATCGACATGCCAGACGGAAGCATCGTTCAGCAGGGCCCCGCCCAACCCGCCAAGGTTCCGCTGTACGAAAACCATAAGACGATTCATCCGAAGGCGGTCAAGGGCCTCTATCGCCGCCTGAAGACCGTCACCTTCTCCGTTCTTCTGGCACTGTTCTTCATCGCTCCCTGGATCCGCTGGGAACGCGGTCCCGATGCGCCGGCCCAGGCGGTGCTGTTCGACCTGACCACGCCGCGCTTCTTCCTGTTCTGGATCGAGATCTGGCCGCAGGAGATTTACTACCTCACCGGCATCCTGATCGTCGCGGCGCTGGGCCTGTTCCTGGCGACGGCGCTGGCCGGGCGTGTCTGGTGCGGCTTCGCCTGCCCGCACACGGTGTGGACCGACCTGTTCGTGTGGATCGAGCGCGTCTTTGAAGGCGACCGGGCGGAGCGCATCCGCATGGAAAAGCAGCCCTGGACGACGCGCAAGATCCTGCGCAAGGCCGGCAAGCATGCCGGCTGGATAGCGCTCAGCCTCGTCACCGGCTTCGGCTTCCTCGCCTATTTCACCGACGCCCCTGCCCTGCTGCACGATCTGGCCACCTTCCAGGCCAGCTACGAGGCGACATCGTTTTTCGGCATCTTTGTCGGCATGACCTATGTGATGGCCGGCTGGACCCGCGAGCAGATGTGCATGTACATGTGCCCGTGGCCGCGCATCCAGAGCGCGATGCTGGACGAACATTCGCTGGTCGTCACCTATCAGGTCGACCGCGGCGACAACCGCGGCCCGAAGCGCAAATCGCAGAGCTGGGACGAGCGCCGCGCCCAAGGCTTCGGCGACTGCATCGACTGCGGCCAGTGCGTGCAGGTCTGCCCGATGGGCATCGACGTCCGCACCGGCGAGCAGTCGGACTGCATCAACTGCGGCCTGTGCGTCGACGCCTGCGACAGCATCATGATCCAGCAGGGCCTGCCCACTCGCCTGATCGCCTTCGATTCGCTGGCCGCCCAGGATACGCGGGCGTCCGGCAAGAGCTACCAGTGGCGCCTGTTCCGCCCGCGCGTCATCGTCTATGCCCTGATGATGCTGGTCATCGGCGGCGCGATGGCCTGGAGCTTCGCGCTCCGCCCCAGCCTGAGCATCACCGTTCTGCGCGACCGCGCCCCGCTGTTCGTGACGCTGTCCGACGGGTCGATCCGCAACGCCTACACCTTCAAGGTCGCCAACAAGACCCGGCAGAACCGCTCCTACACCCTCAGCGTCGCCGGCCTGAGCACTGCCGACATCAAGGTGATCGGCGAGGCGGGGGATGAGGCAGCCGCCCACACCGCCACCATCTCGGCGGAGCCCGACAGCGTCGCCACCTATCGCGTCTATGTGACGGCCCCGCGCGCGGCACTCACCGCCGCCTCGCTTCCGCTGACCTTCCAACTGTCCGACACCGGCACTGCAGAGAAGAACAGCCGCGACAGCGTCTTCCTCGGCCCCGCCAACTGACGGTCGCCAGCACCTTGGCATGAGCGCGAAAGGCGGTGGCCGTCGGAACGGCCTACCGCCTTTCGCTTTTCTGCGCAAAGGGGGGACGCCCGCATGGACAGTTTGCGCGGGCACCCGAGCCACTCACCTGACTCAAGCGAACGCAGGCTGGGCTACGGCGACACCGTGCCGCCCGGCAGCGTGGTGACGGGTGGCAGCGAGGTGAAGGTCCCATGCTTTTTGATTTCGAACCATCGGGCATCAACGACACCTACCTGCGCCTGACACGCAACGGGTTGTCCTGCATCGTTGCGCCGGCCGGGGCATGGAACGGGCTTGTCCGGGTGAATTACATCGTGGCCGGCGCCCCCGGCAGCAGCGAGCCCTACATGATCTTCCGCAGCCTGGATGTCGGCTGGGACGATGGCCGCTTCTGCTGGAAGGGGCGCGCGGCGCCGGTGATGACCAGCTCGGCCATGGTCGACATCCTGCTGGATCGCGGAATGGTGACCGAGGCGGAGGCGGAACGGCTGCTGTTCGGCATCAACACGCCGGCGGCCGGCGCCACGTCCGACGAGTCGCTGATGATCCGCGCCCTGCTCGCCGGCTGCAGCTTC
The DNA here is from genome assembly GCF_003116035.1 of Azospirillum sp. TSH64. Lineage (GTDB taxonomy): Bacteria > Pseudomonadota > Alphaproteobacteria > Azospirillales > Azospirillaceae > Azospirillum. Next base: position 4,685,392 of record NZ_LGQW01000015.1, on the reverse strand, counting down.
ACCCCCGTCTACGACCAGCAGCCGCTCAGCAGCGAACCGCCGGCGGTCGCCGGCTTCGCCATGCGTACCCTGTCCGATCCCGGCGCCTTCATGCTGGAGGCCCGCAACGGCATCCCCGTTCTGGACGGCGAGGCGCGCGACGCTCTGCGCCGGCTGGTCGGCGTGGCGATGTGACGCCCTGCCCCTCCGTCTTTGGTCGAAGATCGCGGCGAATAGGACCGATTCCCCGCCCAATGGCGTAGGGACTAGACCTTTGGGCGATAGAAACTGTCACAGTGCCAGGACATTCTTATCGCAACTGCTCACAGGAGCCATGCTGCCGCCGACTTAAACCCTTTGCGAGAGAGTCCGACCAGCCATGAACGCCAGACTGTCCAACCGCTGCACCTCCCTGTTCGACCGTGCCCGCGCCGCTTGGCTCAGCCAGCCGCTGGCCCGCAAGCTGGCCTCCCGCAAGGCCGCCGGGCGTCCCCGGATGTCGATGGAACTGCTGGATCTGGAGCTCTTCCGCATCGACATCGGCCATTGAGGGCGGCCATTGAAGGCTTCCGTCCGGCCCCATTCGGTGACTGCGCTATTTCAGCAGATGCTCGTACCGCGCATCGGTCAGCGTCTTCATGAAGGCGACCAGCGCCTTGACGCGGCGGGTATCCAGGGCGGGCGCCGATTCCAGTTCCTTTGACGACAGGTTCGCCGCCACCTCCGGCGGTCCCCACGGCTTGCCCGTCTCCGGGTTGAGCGCAGCCTTTTCCGTCCGGTTGTTGTAGTGGTCGTAGAAGCGGACCACGGTTTCCAGATCCTTGAACACCCCATTGTGCATGTAGGGGCCGGTCACCGCGACGTTGCGCAGGGTCGGCGTCTTGAATTTCCCCTCATAGGCGGCTTTGGCCGCCGCCGGATTGTCGTGCAGCCCGCGGTCGGCGAAGCCCGGTTTGCCGGTGGCGTCGCGCAGGGCGGGATTGGCCGGCACGCCGATGTTGTGGTGTTCGTAATTGGTGAAGGTCTCTCCCGCGGCAGCCGGCATCGGCTTCAGCTTGTGGCACTGGTTGCAGTTGGTGAACTGGGTGGAGAAGAACAGGGTCATCCCCAGATCCTCCTCCGCCGTCATCTTGTACTCGCCGCGCAGGGAACGGTCGTATTTCGAATCGAAGGGCGCGAAGCGCTCGGTCTTCTCGAAGGCGGCAATGCTGTCGCTCATCGCGTCATAGGCGCGCTCGGCATCGTCCAGCACACCGGCACCGTAGAGCGCCACGAAGGCGCGGGCATAGTCGGGATTCTCCGCCAGCCGTGCGCGTGCCTGCTCCTTGGACGCCAGCCCCATCTCCGCCGGGTTCAGCGGCGGACCGCCGGCCTGATCCTTCAGGGTGGCGGCGCGGCCGTCCCAGAACTGCCCGCCGACCGCCTTGCCGTCGGGCTTGATGTGGAAAGACGGCGTGAAGGCGGCATAGCTCGCCGTCGGCGCGTTGCGGTCGCCCACCGATTTGCCGTTGTCCCCGACCGACGCCGCCCCACCCGCCCCGCCGGTGCGCGGATCGGCGAAGCCGAAATCCGGGTTGTGGCAGTCGGCGCAAGATTGGGTGCGGTTGGCCGACAGAGCCGTGTCGGAAAACAGCGCTTCCCCCAGCTTTTCCTTGTTTGAGAGATCGGCAGCGAGCGCCGTCCCGCCCCCCGAGAGACCGGCCGACAAGAGCGCCAGCGCCAACGCACGGGGAAAGGAAAGAGAGGGGATGGACATGATGACGCTCCTGGCAACGGCCGCTGACTGAGGCGGACACTGAGCGTCAAAGATTAAACGAGAGTGAGAATTGTTATCAATTGACCTGCGCAGAAGAGGGGTGGGGCGAAAGGTCGCTGACTGCCACAGGCCCCGGCCCGATCAGGCCGGCCCGTTTCCCTCCCCCTCCGTCAGCAGCCGCCGGATGGCGTTGACCAGCGGCTTCATATGGAAGGTCGATTCGGGAGAAACCGCGACGGTTCCGCCGGCCGCCTCCACCGCCTCGGCGACCACCGGACCGACGGCGGCGATGCGCGTCCTGGCGAAGCCCTGGCGGAAGGCGTCGCCAAGGCCGCAGGCCTCCGCCACCTCGTGCAGGCGCCGCACCTGGGGGGAGGCGGTGAAGGCAACGAAGTCGATGCGCCCCTCCGCCATGTCGCGGATAGCCGCCTGGACGGCGCCGGTCTCCGAATCGTTGGCGTAGCGGTAGGGGGTGACGGCCACCGGCTGGCCGCCCCGCGCGCGCACCGCCTCCAGCAGCGGTTCGTTCGGGTTGTCGGGATAGAGCTGGATACCGACGCGGCGACCGGACAGATCCTCCTCCCCCAGCATGGCGATGACGCCGTCGGTGGTCGGGGCCGGGGCGGATTTGTAGGGCGCACAGCCGATTTCGCGGAGCGCCTTCACCGGCTTCGGGCCACGGACGAAGACCCGCGCGAGGCCGATGGCGGCAACCACCTCGGCCTCGCGCTCCATGGCGCGGGCGACGGTCATCAGCCGCCGCAGCCCCTCGCCGGTCAGCAGGACGATGTCGTCGAACCCCTCGGTCAGCAGCCGCTCCAGCCATGCCCGTGCCGGTGCCGGATCGTCGAGGTCGAGGATTTTCACCATCGGGCAGCGGATCGTCTCGGCCCCATGCTGTTCCATCATGCCTGCGAACAGGTCGAGGTCCCGGCTTTCCGGCACCAGAATCCGCTTCCCCGCCAGATCGCCGCTCTGTCCGGCCATGGTCCCGCTCCCGTGATCGCCTGTGTGGTGACGCCGAGACTAACAGCAGGCGGCGGGCGCGGTCACGCGGGATGGAACGGCGGCCCCCACCCGCAGACCGGCCGACGGCCTTGACAAGCGGTCCGCAGGCATCTCCCCATCACGCGGCCCCCGACGGCTGCGCATGACGACTTGGAACGACGCAATGGCCTTCTCCCCAGTCCTGGCGGTTTTCCTCTTCGCGGTGGCGATCTGCGCGTCCTGGGCTGTTCTGCGCCTCGTTCCCCGTCCGCTTCGTCCGCAAGTCTGCACCGAAGGCCAATATGGTGGCCGCTATGCCGCCATCGACGGGATGCGCGGGCTGCTGGCCTATGCCGTGTTCATCCATCACGGCGTCATCACCTGGCAGTATCTCCACACCGGCCTTTGGGCGCTGCCGCCTTCTAGGCTCTACATCCAGATGGGACAGGCCAGCGTGGCACTGTTCTTCATGGTCACGGCCTTCCTGTTCTGGGACAAGCTGCTGAAGACAGGGCCGGGCATGGATTGGCCCGGCTTCGTATCGTCCCGCATTTACCGCGTCTATCCGGTCTATGCGGTCGCCGTCCTGCTGGTCGCGGTGCTGGCGCTGGCCTCGACGGGCTTCGAACTCAAAACCGGTCCGCTCGACCTGCTGCGCCGGCTGGTTGGCTGGGCGACCTTCAAGGCGCCGCCGATCAACGGCCTGGAGAATACCGGGCAGATCGTCGCCTATGCCACCTGGTCCCTACCCTACGAGCTGCTGTTCTACGCGGCACTGCCCGCAGTCGCCTTCCTGGTCACGCCGGCCCGCCGGCTGCGGCCGGCCCTCGTCTCGGTCGCGGCGACGCTGATCCTTCTGCTCTATTTCCGCAATTTCAGCCTTGCGGTGCTGGAGTGCTTCCTGGGCGGCATCGCCGCCGCCTATGCGATCCGCCGGCCCGGCCTCGTCCGGTTCGCGCGGTCGGACCGCGGTCTAGCGGTGGCGCTCGCCGGCCTGTCGGCGGCTGTGGCAGGCTTCGACACCGCCTATGCGCCGCTCCCCGTGCTGGGACTCGGCCTGTTCTTCATCGCCGTCGCCGCCGGTCAGAGTTTCCGCGGAGCCCTGACCTGTCAGCCGGTTCTCTGGCTGGGAGACATCAGCTATGGCGTCTATCTGCTGCACGGAATCGTGATCTGGACAGCGATCACCGCCAACGCGCCCGTCCGTGCCCTTGTCGGGGAGGATGCAGGGCTCTACACGCTGGCGCTGGCGGGGGCAGGAATCCTCGTCGTGGCCATCGCCAGCCTCGTCCATCTGGCGATCGAACGGCCGGCGATCATGGCCGGCCGGCGGAGCCGCGCCCTGCGTCGGAACGACCGTGCCGAGCGCGTCCCAGCCTGACCATCGCGGCCGTCACACACTAGCCACGCCGGCAGTGCAGCAGGCTGAACAGCCCGAAGGGCGGCAGGGTGCGGATGCTCTCCACCGCCAGCCGCGACCCGGTCATCATCGCATCGAGCGTGAAATCCGGCCGCCAGCCCAGCTTCTTCGACAGGGGCGACAGCCACCCCTCCACCGCGCGGCGGACACCGGCTTCGGGCGCAGCGAAGTGGTTGACGATCACGATGTCGCCGCCGGGTTTGCAGACGCGCTCCAGCTCCGCCATCGTGCCCTGGGGGTCGGGGACGACGGTCATCACATACATGGCGACCACCACGTCGAAACTGCCGTCGGCGAAGGCCAGCTTGCCGGCATCCATCTCCAGCAGCCCCTCGACATGGTCGAGCTTCTCGCGCGCCACCCGGTCCTGCGCCACCTTCAGCATGTCGGTGGACAGGTCGATGCCGACGACGCGGTTGTCCTTGCGGTAATCGGACAGCGACAGGCCGGTGCCGACGCCGACCTCCAGGATGCGCAGGCCGCCGCGACGGTTCAGCCACTCCACCGCCGCATGCCGGCCCGATGCCAGAAGCACCCCGAACACGCGGTCGTAGAAGCCGGCGTAGCGGCGATAAGCGGCGCGAATGGATTCGGCGTCCATGATCCTGTCCCCCCGTTTCGATCCCGTTGCCGGCAGGTGCCGCAAGGTCAAGCCCAAGCCGTCGGCGGCGCACCATAGCCTGCTTTCGTGCATCATGAAAGTGACGCAAACAACAAAACCCGGTCAATGTCACGCATCGGACAGGCATTCATTTGACATAGGCATAGAAATGGTTCTTCAACATTTCCTGTGCCGGCTTTCTTGATTGAACGTTCATTCAAAATCCGACGCCATCTCACCGCTCCGCCGCTCCATCGGAAAAGGCGCTGGACAGCGTCGCCCCGGCGGCTCCATAGACAGGCATGGCCGACTCCGTCCTCCCCCGTCCGCTGCGCCGCCGCAGGCTGGCGCTCCTCGTCGCGGCGCTGGCCGCGGTGACGGCACTGGCCTGCTGGGGCGCCTATCGTTGGGCGGAGGCGGAGGCGCGGGCGGCGCTGACCCTCGACGGCGACCAGCGTCTCGGCCTCTATGCCAGCAGCATCCGCAGCGCGGTCGGCCGTTACGACTATCTGCCCTTCCTGCTCGCCCGCGATCATGAGGTGCTCGACCTGCTCGACGCTCCTTCCGATCAGCGGCGCGACGCCGTGAACCGCCGGCTGGAGATGGCGAACACGGCGGCGGGGTCGGCGGCGCTCTATGTGGTGGACCGCTCCGGCCTGGCGCTGGCGTCCAGCAACTGGGCCGATCCGGCGCAGAGCTTCGTCGGGCACACTTACGACTTCCGCCCCTATTTCCGTCAGGCGGTGGAGACCGGCAGCGGCCGCTATTTCGGCATCGGCGTCACCACCGGCTTGCCCGGCTATTTCCTGTCGCACGCGGTGCGTCAGGGCGAGGCGCTGACCGGCGTCGCCGTGGTCAAGATCGATCTGGAAACGGTCCAGCGCGACTGGGCCGCCGGCGGCGAGCGGGTGCTGGTGACCGACGAGAACGGCATCGTCTTCCTGTCCAACCATGCCGAATGGAAATACCGCGCCCTGCGTCCGCTGCCCGATGCGGTGACGGACAGTCTGGCCCAGACCCGCCAGTATGACCGCAGCGACCTGCCCCCGCTCGGCCTGCGTGACGGCCCGCTGATGGAAAACGGTGCCCGGCTGGTCAGCCTGCCGGTCTCGGTTCCGGGAACCTCCGATCCGGGTGCAACCCGCCGCGCCTTTCTGATGCAGGAGCTTGCCCTGCCGGAGTTCGGCTGGACCATCCGCTTCCTGTCCGACCTGGAGCCGGTGAAGGCGCAAGCGGCCGGGGCCGCCACACTGACCGCCATGGGCATCCTGCTGTTGGCCGCGGCAGCGGCGCTGGGCTGGCAGCGGCGCCAGACCCTGCGGCTCCAGCGTGAGGCGCGGGTGACGCTGGAGCGCCGGGTGGAGGAGCGCACGGCCGAGCTGGTGACCGCCAACCGCATCCTGCGCGACGCGCAGGAGGAGCTGGTGCAGGCCGGCAAGCTGGCGGCCCTTGGCCAGATGTCGGCGGCGCTGGCCCATGAGATCAACCAGCCGCTGGCCGCCATCCGCACCTTCGTCGCCTCCACCCGGCTGCTGGCGGAACGGGGGGAAACGGCGATGGTCCGCGACAACCTCGCCATGATCGGCGATCTGGCGGAGCGGATGGCGCTGCTGTCCGGCCATTTGAAGGAATTCGCCCGCAAGGGGCCGGCACGGGTGGAGGCCGTTCCGGTCGCCCGCGCCATGGACCGCGCGCTGGCCCTGCTGACCTCCCGCCTGCGCGAGGAGGAGGTGCAGGTTGACCGGTCGATCCCGCCCGACGCCCGCGTGCGCGGCGATGCGGTGCGGCTGGAGCAGGTCTTCGTCAACCTGCTGCGCAATGCCGCCGACGCCATGGACGGGAGCGATGAGCGCCGCCTGACCCTGACCGCCGTCCGCACCGCCGAGGGTTGGGAGATCCGCATCCGCGACACCGGCACCGGCATCGCCGAGGCGCACCAGTTCCAGTTGTTCGACCCCTTCTTCACCACCAAGGAGGTCGGACAGGGGCTTGGCCTCGGGCTGTCGCTGTCCTATGGCATCGTGCGGGACTTCGGCGGCACACTGCGGGCGGAGAACAACCCTGAGGGCGGCGCCTGCTTCGTCGTCCAGTTGCCGGAGGCACAGTGAGGGCCGAATGAAGACCGATCCGCTTGCCACACCCGTCCTATTCATCGACGACGAGCTGGCGATGCGCGTGTCGGTGACGCAATGGCTGCAACTGGCCGGCTTCGCGGCGCAGGGTTTCGAGACGCCGCAGCCGGCGCTGGACCTGCTGTCGCCCGACTTTCCCGGCGTGCTGGTGACCGACGTGCGGATGCCGCGGATGGACGGCATGGCGGTGCTGGAACGGGCGCTGGAGCGCGACGCCGACCTGCCGGTGATCCTGGTGACCGGCCATGGCGACGTGGCCCTGGCGGTGGAGGCGATGCGGCGCGGCGCCTACGATTTCATCGAGAAGCCCTTCGAGCCCGACAATCTGGTCGCCGTCCTCCGCCGCGCGGTAGAGAAGCGCCGTCTGGTGCTGGAGAATCGCGGCCTGCGCCGCCGCGCGGCGGGCGGCGGGATCGAGACGCGGCTGATCGGCACCTCCCCCGCCATCGCCGAACTGCGGCGCGACCTGATCGACCTCGCCGCCACCAGCGCCAGCGTGCTGATCCATGGCGAGACCGGCACGGGAAAGGAACTGGTCGCCCGCTGCCTGCATGATTTCGGCTCGCGGGCTCAGAAGGGCGCCTTCGTCGCCGTCAATTGCGGCGCCATCCCCGACAGCATGGCGGAGAGCGAGCTGTTCGGGCACGAGCCCGGCGCCTTCACCGGCGCCACCCAGCGCCGCGCCGGCAAGCTGGAGCATTCCAGCGGCGGCACCCTGTTCCTCGACGAGATCGAGAGCATGCCGCTCGCCATCCAGGTCAAGCTGCTGCGCGCGCTCCAGGAACGCACCATCGAACGGCTGGGCTCCAACAAGCAGGTCGCGGTCGATCTGCGGCTGGTCGCGGCGACCAAGATCGACCTGCTCGACCTCAGCGAGGAGGGACGCTTCCGCGCCGACCTCTATTACCGGCTGAACGTGGCGGAACTGCACATCCCGCCGCTGCGGGCACGGGCGGAGGATATTCCGCTGCTGTTCGACTATTTCACCGCCGAGTTCGCCGCCCGCCATAACCGCGAACCGCGTCCGCTGGAGCCGGCCGACTTCGACGCCCTGCTCGCCCACGACTGGCCCGGCAATGTGCGGGAGCTGCGCAATCTGGCCGAACGCCATGTCCTGTCGGTCGGGCGTAGCGGCATCGCCGGCCTGCTGCGCCGCCGCCCCGTCGGGGGAGAGGCGGCTACACCGCCGCGCGCCCTGGCCGATCAGGTCGATGCCTTCGAAAAACGGGCGATCGAACAGGCGTTGGAGCGCTGCAAGGGCGACATCAAGGCGGTGATCGACCTGCTGGACATCCCCCGCCGCACCTTGAACGAGAAGATGGCCCGACACGGCCTGGACCGCACGCGCTTCCTGCCGCGGGGATAGCCGACCGTCACCACCAGTGGCGCTGCTGGCGGCCGGTGCGCAGGCGGGCCATTTCGACGGTCGTTGCCGGTTCCTCCGGCTTGCGCAGATCCTTCACCACCGCCAGCAGGGCGCCGTCACGCTCGACCTCCGCCACCGTCGGGCCGGTCATCAGCATGTCGCAATCCTCCTGCGTCGGCGCGATGAAGAAATCGGCACGGGTCCAGTCGGTGACCCAATGCAGATTGGCCGGCGCCAGCTTCTCGAAGGCCAGCGGCTCGGCGCAGACGGCAACGCTGTAGCTGCGGTGGCGGTGGGTGCGCGCCTCCTCCGCGGCGATGACCTCCGACAGATCCTCGACCGCTTCGGGAAGGCTGTTGGCCCAGTAATCGACATCGTACTTGCGCACCGCGCCGGCGACGCCGCCGACCAGTTCGTTGAAATAGACATATTCGTTGGGGTGCAGCGACTCCAGGATTACCGCCTCGCGCCCCAGGACCAGCGCCAGCGCAAGCCCGGCCAGCACGGCGGCCGACAGCCCGCGCCCGCTGCGCTGGGACACGCCGAACCTCCAGGCGCCGGCCCAGCCAAGCAGCCGGTCGAGCCCGATTCCGCCCAGCACGGCCAGCGGCGGCAGCACGAACAGGAAATGGCGGATCGCCGTATAGCCGGGCGCATGGGTGACGGTGAACCAGACCACCGGAAACAGCGCCGCCAGCGCCACCAGCCCGCAGCCGACCGCGCGGGCGATGCCCTCCCTGCCGTCCAGCCGCTCCCGACGCATCGCCGCCGGCAGGACCAGCAGTCCCAGCACGGCACCGCCCAGCATCACGAGCGGCAGCTTGATCCCGAGATACCAGACCAGATAGCTGCGCGGCACCTCGTACATCCAGTATTCGGTGCCGCCCAGCAGGGTGCGGATCGGGTAATGGAAGTGCGAGAAATCGGCCAGCGCCCGCAAGGGATTCAGCGGCTCCAGCACCGCCCAGGGCCAGAAGACCGCCATCAGCCCATAGGCGACCGGAAGCGCCGGCAGCAGGCGCAGCGCCCCCCGCCCGGTCTCGCGCAGCCGGGCGACGGAAATGCCGCCCATCAGCAGCCACCCCGCCAGCAGCGCCGCCGCATAGCCGATCAGCAGCAGCGCCCCGACCCGGATGCCCAGCGCCAGCCCGACGACGACGCCGAATCCCAGCACCGTGGGCAGGCGCGGCCGCGGCATCTGCCCGGCCAGCCGCACCAGCAGCGCCACCGCCGCCATCATCAGCACGGCGAAGGGCACGTCCTTGGTGTGGTTGAACAGCCCGCCATACCAGGGACCGCACAGCGCCAGCAGCGCCCCGGCGAGCAGCCCCGCCCGCGGTCCGGCCAGCCGGCGCCCCACAGCCCAGACCACCGCAACCCCCGCCACCCCGATCAGGGCACACAACAGATGCCGCGTCTCGTACGGATCGAAGGGCAGCAGCGGCGCCAGTGCCACCGCCGCCATGTCGAACAGCCCGCCATAGAGATAGAGGTTCTTGTAGGTGAAGGCGGAATCGTCGCTGAAGCCGCTGCGGTACCAGTCGATCAGCTTGGCGCCATAGACATGCTGCACCTCCTCGTCATTGGAGATGCCGTACTGGCGGAAGGTGACGGCGACCAGCACCAGCAGGGCCAGCAGTCCCAACGCCGCGGCAAGGTCCCACGGCTCGCCGATCAGACGGCGCAAAAGGCTGGTCCTTCCCGTCACACCCACTCCCCCAACCTCGCTGCCGCTCATCCCCAAAGCCGAGCGCAGGAAGCACCGGCCGCCGCGGCTTGTCATGTGAAATCTCTGCCACAGTCGCACCGCGCCGTCCGCAGACCGAACGTCGCGGCAAACGACAGGAGGCTTGGCACAAGGTAAAGCCTACTTTAGCTCATTGACGTTGACTTCCCTCCGGCAGCCGTGGCGAAATCGTCGGTACAGGGGATTGTCCATGGCCGAACGGGACCGGGTGTATGGCGTGACGGAGCTGGCGGCGGAGTTCGACCTCACGCCGCAGGCGTTGCGTTATTACGAGGAAAAGGGATTGCTGGCGCCGCAACGGGCCGGGGGGCGGCGGGTGTTCACCTACCGCGACCGTGCCCGGCTGATGATGATCCTGAAGTTCCGCCGGGTCGGCTTCTCGCTGGAGCAGATCGCCGAGTATCTCGCCCACTACCGCTCCGGCCGGCCCAGCGCCAGGCAATACCGCGACGGGCTGCGCAAAATCCGCGCCCGCCTCGTCGAGCTTGAGCGGATGCGCTCCGAAATCAGCGAGGTGATCGGTGAATTGAAGGCGATGGAAACCGATGCCGAACGGCGCCTCGCCACCTGCACGGATGACGATACCCCACCACCAGACGACCCAAATGCAGACGGCCCAAAACCAGAAGCGACCGAACCGGGAGTGAAACGATGCTGCGCGGAATGATGATGAATGGCCCCTTGCTGGTGACGTCGATCCTGCGTCACGCAGCGCTCTACCATGCCGACACCGAGATCGTGTCGCGCACCACCGAGGGACCGATCCACCGCTACACCTATGCCGACGCCTGGGTCCGCGCCCAGAAGCTGGCGAACGCGCTGGCGGCGCTGGGGATGAAGCCGGGCGACCGCATCGGCACGCTGGCCTGGAACGGCTACCGCCATCTGGAATGCTATTACGGCATCGGCGGCTCGGGCATGGTCTGCCACACAATCAACCCGCGCCTGTTCCCGGAACAGATCGCCTACATCGTCAACCACGCCGAAGACCGGCTGCTGTTCACCGACCTGACCTTCGTGCCGCTGCTGGAGGGCATCGCCCACGAGCTGACCGGGCTGAAGGGCATCGTCGTGATGACCGACCGCGCCAACATGCCGGACTCCAGCCTGCCCAACCTGCTGTGCTACGAGGAACTGCTGGCCGGGCAGCCGGACGGCTTCGACTGGCCGGAACTGGACGAGAACACCGCCTGCGGCATGTGCTACACCTCCGGCACCACCGGCAACCCGAAGGGCGTGCTGTACAGCCACCGCTCCTCCTACCTGCACGCCATGGCCGCCTGCATGCCCGACGTGTTCGGCCTGTCGGCATCGGATGTTGTGCTGCCGGTGGTGCCGATGTTCCATGTCAACGCCTGGGGCGTGCCCTATGCCGCACCGATGGTCGGCGCCAAGCTGGTGTTCCCCGGCGGCAAGCTGGACGGCGCCAGCCTCTATGAGCTGTTCGAGGCCGAGAAGGTCACCAACAGCGCCGGTGTGCCGACCGTCTGGCTGGCGCTGCTGAACTGGCTGGACGCCAACAAGAAGAAACTGACCAGCATGCGCCGCATCGCCATCGGCGGCTCCGCCTGCCCGCCGGTGATGATCCAGCGCTTCCAGGAGATGGGGGTGGAGGTCCTGCATGCCTGGGGCATGACGGAAACCAGCCCGCTCGGCCTCGCCAACACGCCGAAGGGCAAGCATCGGGGACAGGATGCCGAGGCCGCCCTGGCGCTGGCGTCCAAGCAGGGGCGGCCGATCTGCGGCGTGCAGTTCCGCGTCGTCGACGGCTCCGGCAACGACGTGGCACGCGACGGCACCAGCTTCGGCCGGCTGCTGGTGCGCGGCCCGACCGTCTGCTCCGGCTATTTCGGCGTGACGGAAAGCCCGGCCCACCAGACGGTGCCGGGCTGGTTCGAGACCGGCGACGTGGTGACGATGGACGCCGACGGCTATATCCAGATCGTCGACCGCACCAAGGATGTCATCAAGTCGGGCGGCGAGTGGATCAGCTCCATCGACCTGGAGAACATCGCCGTCGGACACCCCGGCGTCCAGGAAGCCGCCGCCGTCGCCGTGCCCGACGAAAAGTGGGGCGAGCGGCCGATGCTGGTCGTCGTCCGCAAGCCGGACTCCACCGTCACCCGCGAGGAACTGCTGGCGGTCTTCGACGGCAAGGTCGCGAAATGGTGCATCCCCGACGATGTCCGCTTCGTCGACAGCCTGCCCCACACCGCCACCGGCAAGCTGTTGAAGAGCGAAATCCGCCACATGCTGGCCGACCGCGAAGGGGTGTGACCGGAAAAGAAAAGGGCCGGACGGTATCGACCGTCCGGCCCAGTGTCCCCGCTGAACCGGCGAGGACGACGCACCCGAGGGAGGAGCGCGCAACCAAGGTCAGATTACCGGCAGCGGATCGGGGCCACTTGCCCGTCTGCGCCGGATTCTCTGCAAAATTCCGCCATCGAAGCCGTCAACGCTCCGACCGCACCCGCGCCACGGCGTCGCGCCAGCCGCCATAGAGGCGGTCGCGCTTGCCCTGCTCCATGCGCGGCTCGAACCGGCGCTCGCTGCGCCAGGCGTCGGACACCGACTCCAGCCCGTCGAACACCCCGACCTTCAGCGCGGCGAGGCAGGCGGCGCCGAGAGCCGTGGTCTCGATCACCTTCGGGCGCTCGACCGGCATGTTCAGCAGGTCGGCCAGGAACTGGCAGAGCCAGTCGTTGGCCGCCATGCCGCCGTCGATGCGCAGCGCGTTGATGGTGCCGCCCCAGTCGCCGGCCATCGCCTCCATCAGGTCGCGGGTCTGGAAGGCCACCGCCTCCAGTGCTGCGCGGGCGATGTGGGCCGGACCGACGTCCAGCGTCATGCCGAAGATCGCGGCGCGGGCATCCGAATCCCAGTGCGGCGCGCCCAAACCCACGAAGGCCGGGACGAAATAGACACCGTGGCTGTCGGGAACGCGGGTCGCCATGTCGTCGGTCTGGCTGGCATGGGTGATGATGCCGATGCCGTCGCGCAGCCACTTGATCGCGGCGCCGGCCACAAAGATCGAGCCTTCCTGCGCATACGATGTCTTGCCGTTCAGCCGGTAGGCGACGGTGGTCAGCAGCCGGTTCTTCGACACCACCGGCGTCTCCCCGGTGTTGATCAGCGCGAAGCAGCCGGTGCCGTAGGTCGATTTCGCCATGCCCGGCGTCAGGCAGGCCTGCCCGAAGGCCGCCGCCTGCTGGTCGCCGGCAACGCCCGCGATGGGGATCGGCCGACCGAGCAGGTCCGGCTCGGTGGCGCCGAAATCGTCGGAGCTGTCGAGCACCCGCGGCAGCATGGCGCGCGGCACGCGGAACAGCCTCAGCAGTTCGTCGTCCCAATCCTGGGCATGAATGTCGAACAGCATGGTGCGCGAGGCGTTGGTCGCGTCGGTCGCATGCACCTGCCGCCCGGTCAGGTGATAGATCAGGAAACTGTCGATGGTGCCGAAGCACAGCTCGCCCCGCTCAGCCCGAGCACGGGCGCCCGGCACATGGTCGAGGATCCAGGCGATCTTGGTGGCGGAGAAATAGGCGTCGATCAGCAGGCCGGTCCGGGAGCGCACCAGTTCGGCATGGCCGGCAGCCACCAGATCGTGGCAGAGCGCGGCGGTGCGGCGGTCCTGCCAGACGATGGCGCGATGGATCGGCTCGCCGGTCGCGCGGTCCCACACCACGGCGGTTTCGCGCTGGTTGGTGATGCCGATGGCGGCGATGGCGGACGCATCGACCCCGGACTTCTCCACCGCTTCGCGCGCCACGGTGCGCACGTCGCGCAGGATGTCGGCGGGATCATGCTCGACCCAGCCGTCGCCGGGATAATGCTGGGGAAATTCGCGCCGTGCTTCGGCCAGCGGCGTCCCCCGGCCGTCGAACAGGATCGCCCGCGACGAGGTGGTGCCCTGGTCGATGGCGAGGATGTGGCCGGCCTTGCTCATGCTGTGTATCCCTCACTTATTCAATTATCGCGCGTCTCCCCCTCTCCCCCGCAAACTTCGTTTGCGCGTGAGCGGGGGGAGAGGGAATAGCAAGGTGATCGAAGATAAGAGTGGGGCGGCAGCATGCCGCCGCCCCACAGTTTACCCCTGGCCCAACCAGGACGAAGCGCCAGGAGGAGAACCGTTCCGCCAGCCCGTTACTGGGCGCGGCCTTCCTTCCACGCCTTCAGCAGGTCGTCATAGGCGATGGTCTGGCCCTTGGGCTTCTCGTTGTCGAGCTTGGCCTTCGGGGCGCCGGGGGCAGCGAACCACTCCTTGGCGTCCTTCTTCGGGTTCAGCTTCGGCGCGCACTCGCCGCCGATGTTGGCACGCTCCATGCGCGCCAGCACCTGCTCCATCTGCTCGGCCAGATTGTCCATCGCCTGCTGCGGGGTGCGCTCACCCGTCACGGCCTCGGCGATGTTCTGCCACCACAGCGGGGCCAGCTTCGGATAGTCCGGCACGTTGGTGCCGGTCGGCGTCCAGGCGACGCGGGCCGGGCTGCGGTAGAACTCGACCAGACCGCCCAGCTTCGGGGCCACCTGGGTCATCGCGTCGGACTTGATGTCGCTTTCGCGGATCGGCGTCAGGCCGACCAGCGTCTTCTTCAGCGACGCGGTCTTCGACACGGTGAACTGGGCGTAGAGCCACGCCGCCTTGCGGCGCTCGGCCGGGGTGGATTTCAGCAGCGTCCAGGAGCCCACGTCCTGGTAGCCGAGCTTCATGCCCTGCTCCCAGTACGGACCGTGCGGCGAGGGGGCCATGCGCCACTTGGGCGTGCCGTCGGCGTTGACCACCGGCAGGCCCGGCTTGGTCATGTCGGCGGTGAAGGCGGTGTACCAGAAGATCTGCTGGGCGACGTTGCCCTGGGCCGGAACCGGGCCGGCTTCGGAGAAGGTCATGCCGGCGGCTTCCGGCGGCGCGTACTTCTTCAGCCAGTCGATGTACTTGACCAGCGAATAGACGGCGGCCGGGCCGTTGGTGTCGCCGCCGCGGGCGACCGAGGCGCCGGCCGGGCGGCAGCCCTCGACGCGGATGCCCCACTCGTCCACCGGCTTGCCGTTCGGCAGGCCCTTGTCGCCGGCGCCGGCCATCGACAGCCAGGCGTCGGTGAAGCGCCAGCCGAGCGACGGGTCCTTCTTGCCGTAATCCATGTGGCCGTAGACGCGGACGCCGTCGATTTCCTTCACGTCGTTGGTGAAGAACTCGGCGATGTCCTCGTAGGCCGACCAGTCGAGCGGGACGCCCAGGTCGTAGCCGTACTTGGCCTTGAACTTCTCCTTCAGGTCGGGACGGGCGAACCAGTCGGCGCGGAACCAGTAGAGGTTGGCGAACTGCTGGTCGGGCAACTGGTAGAGCTTGCCGTCCGGACCGGTGGTGAAGCTGGTGCCGATGAAGTCCTTCACGTCCAGCGTCGGCAGGGTCACGTCCTTGCCTTCGCCGCCCATGAAGTCGGACAGCGCGATGGCCTGGCCGTAGCGGACATGGGTGCCGATCAGGTCGCTGTCGTTGACGTAGGCGTCATAGACGTTGCGACCCGACTGCATCTGCGTCTGCAGCTTCTCGATGACGTCGCCTTCCTGGATCAGGTCGTGCTTCAGCTTGATCCCGGTCAGCTCGCTGAACAGCTTGGCCAGCGTCTTCGATTCGAACTCGTGCGTCGTCAGCGTTTCGGAGACGACGTTGATCTCCATCCCCTTGTAGGGCTCGGCGGCCTTCACGAACCACTCCAGCTCCTTCATCTGCTCGTCCTTGGACAGCGTGGAGGGCTGGAGTTCCTCGATGATGCGCTTGGCGACGGCTTCCTGGTCGGGCGTCATGGCGGCGGACGGGCCGGCCGAGGCCATCGCCAGCAGAACGCCGATGCCACCGGCCATCACGGCCCCGGTCAGGCGGCGCCGCAGAGAACGACGCGAAGTCTGTTGCTGAAGCATGCTTCCTCCCACTTGATCGACTTGATGTCGGGTTGACGTTTCGTATTGCTCTTACCGGCGGAAACTGCCGCTCACCTCGTCAGATGCCGTCTTGGCGGCAGTGACGAATCCCTTGGAAACTCTGTTTTCCCTCAGCCGAAGCGGATGACCAGGGCGATCCAGACCAGCGCGACCGCAGAGGCGCCCCACAGCGACGCGTCGGTCGCGGCGAGCCAGCCCAGATGGATGAAGGCACTGCCGAGCAGGCCGATGAACAGGCGGTCGCCTCGGGTGGTGCGCATCGGCAGGAAGCCCTTGGCCTCCACCGTCGGCGACACCACCTCCCAGACCGTCATGCCGGCCAGCATCAGGGCGATGCACAGGAAGAAGATCGCGGTCGGCGTGGTCCACGCCATCCAGTCCATATCCATGACGCGATCTCCCTCAGACGCGGCCCAGGGCGAAGCCCTTGGCGATGTAGTTGCGGACGAACCAGATCACGAGCGCGCCCGGCAGGATGGTCAGCACGCCGGCGGCGGCCAGCAGACCCCAGTCCATGCCCGACGCGCTGACGGTGCGGGTCATGGTGGCGGCGATCGGCTTGGCATCGACCGAGGTCAGCGTGCGGGCCAGCAGAAGCTCGACCCAGCTGAACATGAAGCAGAAGAAGGCGGTGACGCCGACGCCGGCCCGGATCATCGGCAGGAACACCGTGCCGAAGAAGCGCGGGAAGCTGTAGCCGTCGATGTAGGCCATCTCGTCGATCTCGCGCGGCACACCCGACATGAAGCCTTCCAGGATCCAGACCGCCAGCGGTACGTTGAACAGGCAGTGGGCCAGCGCCACGGCGATGTGCGTGTCGAACAGACCGACCGTCTGGTAGAGCTGGAAGAAGGGCAGCAGGAACACGGCCGGCGGCGCCATCTTGTTGGTCAGCAACCAGAAGAAGACGTGCTTGTCGCCGATGAAGCGGTAACGCGAGAAGGCGTAGGCCGCCGGCAGCGCCACCGTCAGCGAGATGATGGTGTTCAGCGTCACATAATAGATCGAGTTGATATAGCCGCTGTACCAGCTGGGATCGGTGAAGATGATGGCGTAGTTGCGCAGCGTCGGGTTGTGCGGGTACAGCGTCAGGCCCGACAGGATCTCCTCGTTCGTCTTGAAGGACATGTTGACCATCCAGTAGATGGGCAGCATGAGGAAGACAACATAGCAGACGAGAATGATCGTCCTTTTGGATACCCGCGCGGAAGACCGGCGGATGTTGGCCGGCATCGCCAGCGAACCGGGAGCGAGAACCGCAGCCTTGCTCATTTCTTCTCTCCCTCGCCGGTGCGGGTGATGATGGTGTAGAAGATGAAGCTGAACAGCAGCACGATCAGGAAGTAGACGATGGAGAAGGCCGCAGCCTTGCCGATGTCGAACTGACCCACCGCCATCTGCGTCAGATACTGGCTGAGGAAGGTGGTGGAGTTGCCGGGACCGCCGCCGGTCAGCACGAACGGCTCGGTGTAGATCATGAAGCTGTCCATGAAGCGCAGCAGCACCGCGATGATCAGGACGCCGCGCATCTTCGGCAGCTGGATGTAGCGGAACACCGCCCATTTCGAGGCGCCGTCGATCTTGGCCGCCTGATAGAAGGCCGGCGGTATCGACTGCAGGCCGGCGTAGCACAGCAGGGCCACCAGGCTGGTCCAGTGCCAGACATCCATCACCAGCACCGTCACCCAGGCATGGGCCGAATTGTTGGTGTAGTTGTAGTCGATGCCGATGGCGCGGAAGGTGGCGCCCAGGAGGCCGATGTCGCCGCGGCCGAAGATCTGCCAGATGGTGCCGACCACGTTGAACGGGATCAGCAGCGGCAGGGCCAGCAGCACCAGCGTCAGCGACGTCTTAGCGCTGCGACCGCCGGGCATGCCGAGCGCGATCAGGATGCCCAAAGGGATCTCGATGGCCAGCACCGCCAGCGAATAGATGATCTGGCGGACCAGCGCGTCGTGCAGCCGCTCGTCCTTCAGCACCGCCTCGAACCATTCGGTGCCGACGAAGAACGTCTGGCCTGGGCCGAAGATCTCCTGCACCGAATAATTGACCACCGTCATCAGCGGGATCACCGCACTGAAGGCGACGATCAGAAAGACCGGGATGATCAGGAACCAAGCCCGGTTGTCCTGGACCTTATCCATGGCTTCGAGCCTCCTCAACCGATCAGATGGCTGTCGCGGTAGAGCTTGGTCCACCGGGTGGGGAAACGGATGGCGGCGTCCAGCGCCGGGATCTCCTGTTCCTCGCTCAGCCGAACCTTCAAGGTGTGATTGTTCAACCGCACCGTCGCCAGCTTGGAGGTGCCGAGATCGTCCACACCGGTGACCTGCACCGGGATGGCGCCGGCATTGCCGCTGCGGGTCAGCTCCAGGAATTCCGGCCGGATGCCCAGTTCGAACTTGCCGCCCACCCGGCCGCCGGCCGACGACATGGCGCGGTCGGGCAGCGGAATGGCGATGCCGTCGACCAGCGCATGGTCGCTGCCCAGCGTGCAGGGCATCAGGTTGATGCCGGGGCTGCCGATGAAATAGCCGACGAAGGTGTGCTCGGGATTCTCGAACAGCTCCTGCGGGGTGCCGAGCTGGACCATGGCGCCTTCGTACATCACCGCGACCTTGTCGGCGAAGGTCAGCGCCTCCACCTGGTCGTGGGTCACATAGATCATGGTCAGGCGGTATTCCTCATGGATCTGGCGCAGCTTGCGGCGCAGGATCCATTTGGTGTGCGGGTCGATGACGGTCAGCGGCTCGTCGAACAGGATGGCCGCCACGTCCGACCGCACCAGACCGCGGCCCATGGAAATCTTCTGCTTGGCGTCCGGCGTCAGCCGCTGGGCGCGCTTCTTCAGATCGGCGGTCAGATCCAGCGCCTCGGCCACCTGCCGCACGCGGCGGTCGACGTCCGCCGCCGGAACCTTGCGGTTGCGCAGCGGGAAGGCGAGGTTCTCGTACACCGTCATGGTGTCGTAGATGACCGGGAACTGGAACACCTGGGCGATGTTCCGCTCTTCAGGCGTGCAGCGGGTCACGTCCAGCCCGTCGAACAACACCCGCCCCTCGCTGGGCACCAGCAGGCCGGAGATGATGTTCAGCAGCGTGGACTTGCCGCAGCCGGACGGCCCCAGCAGCGCATAGGCCTTGCCGTCCTCCCACTCCTGCGACAGGCGGCGGAGCGCGTAGTCCTCGGGCTTGCTGGGGTGCGGGTGATAGGAGTGGCCGAGATTGTCGAATTGGATGGTCGCCATCGCTCCCGCCCCCTTAAGCGATGTTGCGCAGCGCGCCGCGCCGCCAGTTGGGTGCCGCCACCAGCTGCCCGGCTGCGGAGAAGACGAAGATGCGGTCGGGATCGGCATAGACCTGGATGTCGCTGCCGATCGGGTGGCTGTGCACCCCCTCCTCCCGCGCGATCAGCGTGCTGTCGCCGTGGCGCAGATGGACGAAGGTCTCCGACCCGCTGATCTCCGACAGGGCGACCTTTCCCTTGACCGGCACCAGCCGCTCGTTCCGCCGCAGCACCGTCAGGTGGTTGGCGCGGATGCCGACCTTGCAGGGACCGGCCGGCAGGTTGCGGTCGTGGGCGGACAGCGGCAGGCTTGTTCCGTCCGACAGCGCCACGCGGTCGTTGGTCAGGATCGCGTCCACCACATTCATCGGCGGGTCGCTGAACACCTGGGCGCATTCCAGCGAGGCCGGCGTGTGGAACACCTCGCCGGTCGCCCCGGTCTGCAGCATCCGCCCCTCATGCAGCACCGTGACGTTGCCGCCGAGGATCAGCGCCTCCTGCGGTTCGGTGGTGGCGTAAACAACGGTGGTCTTGCCGTCGGCGAAGATCTCGCGCAGTTCGGCGCGCAGCTCCTCGCGCAGCTTGTAGTCGAGGTTGACCAGCGGCTCGTCGAGCAGAAGCAGGCCGGCCCCCTTCACCAGGGCCCGCGCGATGGCGCAGCGCTGCTGCTGGCCGCCCGACAGTTCGGCCGGCAGCCGGTCGAGATACGGCGTGATCCGCAGCATGGCGGCGGTCCGCCGCACCTTGGCGTCGATCTCCGCCTTGTCCTTGCCCTGGCGGCGCAGCGGCGAGGCGATGTTCTCGAAGACCGTCATCGCCGGATAATTGATGAACTGCTGATAGACCATCGCCACGTCGCGATGGCGCACCGATGTGCCGGTCACGTCCTTGCCGTTCTCCAGCACGCGCCCGGCGGTCGGCGCATCCAGCCCGGCCATCAGCCGCATCAGCGTCGTCTTACCGGCCAGCGTCCGCCCCAACAGCACGTTGAAGCTGCCGGGTTGCAGCTCCAGCGACAGCGGGTGGAGATGCTGCTCGGCGCCGACGCGCTTCGCCACGCCTTCCAGTGTGAGTGTCACCGCGTTCCTCCCATCGACCGCAGGGTGGCGGTATCGCCGCCCGTACCCCTGTTGGCCGTTGCTTCGCGGCGCCGGTCGAACCAGCCGCCGATGGCCTCCCGGACATTCGCGTCCAGGTGCAGCCCAAGTTTGGAGCGCCGCCACAGGAAGTCGTCGCCGGTCATGGCGAACTCCTCCCGCGCGGCATAGTCGAGTTCGGCCTCAAAGACGCCGCCCCCGAAATCGATGCCCAGATCGTCCAGCCCCTTGGCGTCGCCCAGCAGCCGCTCGACCCGCGTGCCGTAGGCGCGCGCCAGCCGCAGGGCCAGCGCATCGGGCAGCCAGGGCCGGCTGCGCTTCAGCCCCGCCAGGAAGCCGGCGAAATCGGCGTTGGCGATGTCGCCGCCGGGAAGCGCCACGTCGGCGGTCCAGGTGATGCCGCCCTTGCCCAGCGCCTTGCCGAGCTTTTCCGTCGCCTCCTCCGCCAGCCGGCGGAAGGTGGTGATCTTGCCGCCGAAGATCGACAGCATCGGCGCGTCGCCGGCCGGCTCGTCCATCTCCAGCACATAGTCGCGGGTGACGGCCGAGGCGTTGCCGCTGGCATCGTCGAACAGCGGCCGGACGCCGCTGTAGGTCCACACCACGTCGCTCTCGCGCACCGGCTTGGCGAAGTAGCGCGACACCGCCCGGCACATGTAGGCGATTTCCTCAGGGGAGATCGCCACCAAGCCGGGGTCGCCCGAATAATCGAGGTCGGTGGTGCCGATCAGGGTGAAATCGCGCTCGTACGGGATGGCGAAGACGATGCGGCGGTCATCGTTCTGGAAGATGTAGGCATGGTCGCCGTCGAACATCTTCGGCACGACGATGTGGCTGCCCTTGACCAGACGGACCGACTTGTCGACGGTGACGCCGGTGCGCTTGGCGATCATCTCGCGCACCCAGGGGCCGGCGGCATTGACCAGCGCACGGGCACGGACGGTGCGGGTGGCTCCGGTGTAGGTGTCGACCAGCGTCGCTTCCCACAGGCCGCCCTTCCGTTCGGCCTTCTCGCAACGGGTGCGGGTCAGGATCTCCGCACCGCGGGCCCGCGCGTCCATCGCGTTCAGCACGACCAGCCGGCTGTCCTCGACCCAGCAATCGGAATATTCAAACGCCTTGGTGAAGCCGCCCGCCAGCGGCTTTCCCGCCGGCGCACTGGTCAGGTCGACGCCGTGCGAGCCCGGCAGCAGCTTGCGCTTGCCCAGATGATCGTAAAGGAACAGGCCGATGCGGACCATCCAGGCCGGGCGCATGCTGCTGTCGTGCGGCAGGACGAAGCGCAGCGGCCAGATGATGTGCGGCGCAGCGCGCAGCAGCACCTCGCGCTCCTGCAGCGCCTCGCGCACCAGACGGAATTCGTAATATTCGAGATAGCGCAGGCCGCCGTGAATCAGCTTGGTGCTGGCCGACGAGGTGGCGCCCGCAAGGTCGCCCTGTTCGCACAGCACCACCGACATCCCGCGCCCGACCGCGTCGCGGGCGATGCCCGCCCCGTTGACGCCGCCGCCGACGATCAGAAGGTCGGTAACCGCGGACTCGTTTGCCATGGGTTCCTCTCCGTACCGCGGCGGTTCCTTCTCGAACCCGGCCGCTTTCGTTTCGGAACATAGAATGTTCGTTCGCGTTTGAAAAGGAAAATGTTTGTTCAACGGACCATGTTTCTGAGGCTACGCCGGATCGAGCGTCTTTCCTATCGGAAATAAGGCTGATCCGGCTCCCCTCCCCGCACCAGGCTCACGCCGCGCGGATGCGGCCCAGCAGGCGGTCGATATCCTCGCTCAGGCTTTCGGACCGTTGCGAAAGCGCGCGGGTGGCGTCCACCACCTGGGCGGCGGCGCTGCCGGTGCGGTTCACCGCATCGTCAACCGAAACCACCGTGTCGGCGATGCTCTGCACCGCGTCGGAGGCGTGGTTGATGCTGCGCGCGATCTCGTCGGTGGCGGCGGACTGCTCCTCGACCGCGGCGGCGACCATGGCGGTGATCTCGTCGATGCGGCTGATGGTGCGGCCGATGTCGTCGATGGCCGACACCGCTCCCTGCGCCGTCGTGCGCACCGCCTGGACCTGCTGGGCGATCTCCTCCGTCGCCTTGGCGGTCTGGCCGGCAAGGCTGCGCACCTCCTCCGCCACCACGGCAAAGCCGCGCCCGGCCTCGCCCGCCCGCGCCGCCTCGATGGTGGCGTTCAGGGCCAGCAGGTTGGTCTGTCCGGCGATGGCGTTGATCATGCCGACCACGTCGCCGATCTTCTGCGCGGCGGCCGCGAGTTCAACCATCAGGTCGTTGGTGCTGCGCGCCTCCGCCACGGCACTGCGGGCGATCTGGCTGGAATCGCCGACCCGCCGCGTGATCTCGCCGATGGAGGCGGAAAGCTGGCTGGCGGTGGCGGCCACCGTCTGCACGTTCGTAGCGGTGTCGGCGACCGCCGACCGCACGTCGGTCATCCGGCGGCAGGTCTGCTCGGCGGTGGTGGACATCCCCTCCGACGCCTCGCGCATGTCGGCCGATGCGGTGCTGATGTGGCGGGACGCCTCCTTCACGCTGGCCTCGATGCTCGCGGTGATCGACTGGATGGTGCGCGACCGCTCGGCGTCGGCCGCCTGCTTCATCGCGTCCTGGTCCTCCTGCAAGCGGGCGATCTCGGCACTCTTGTCGCGGAAGACGCCGACGATCCCCGCCATCTCGGCGATCTCATCGCGCCCGCCGACCGCGGCGTCGACGGCCAGATCGCCGCCGGCCACGGCGCGCATGGCGTCGATCACCCGCATCAGCCGCCGGGTCAGCCGGTTGCGGACATAGAACCAGGCGATCAGCAGGCTCGACAGCACGACGACCGCCGCAGCCCCGCCCTGCACCGCGACCGCACCGGAAATCGCCGTTTCGGTCCGCGTCACATCGGCATCGGTGCGCTCCTGCTGGTGCGCGACCACCGCATCGATGGTGCCGTTCAGGTCGGCGGTCAGCCGCACCGTCTCGGCCAGCGCGCTTTCGATGTCGGCGGTGATGCGCGCCTGCTCGTCGCGCAGGCGGAAGACGCTGCCGGCGCCGCCGCCGAAAGCGGCGAGCCCATCGCGCGCCTTGACCAGCGACGGCCGGTCCTGGCTGTCCTTCGGCAAGGCGCCGATGGCGTTGTCGACGCGCAGCAGCGCCCAATTGTACTTCGACCGGATGTTGTTCAGCGTCGCCCCATGCGGCACGCTGGAGGCGGCGGCGATCATGCCGAAGGCAAGGTTGCCGTTGGCCTGCACGTTCATCAGCTGGGTGATGACCGGAAGCTCCTCCTGCGCCAGCCGGCGGCCCAGCCCGGTTGCGGTTTCGACCGCCTGCGCGGCGGCCAGATCGCCCACCACATTGTTGACCGACAGGGTCGACACCTCCAGCAGCGGCGCCACCAGATCGGTGAAGTCCTCGTGCGCCATCACCGCGTCGGCGACCAGCGTGTTGAGCTTCTCCTCCATCGCCAGCCGTTCGGCGGTGCGCTTGCCCAGCGTGTCGAGTGCCGCCCCCATGCGCTCCAGCAGCTTGGCGACCGCATCCGCATCCGCGGCCATGCCGCCGGCCTCCATACCGCCGGCCGGCCCGCCATGTCCTCCGCCGGACTGGCTGCGCATCGCCCCGATGCGGTCGCGCAGGGCCGCCAGCCGCCTGGTCAGGCCATCCATCCGCTCCGTCAGTTCCGCCGCATCGCGCGAGGCCGCCACCGCAGGCGCGTCGGCGGCGATCGCGGTGCTGTCCTTCGCCAGATTGAGCGAGCGGACGATGGCCGGCACGCTGCTGCGGCCGATCTGGTCCATCGACCGTCCGGTCTCGGTCAGCGACCACCATGCCATCACGCTGGCGAAGGCGGCGAGCATCGCCACCCCGCCGAAGGCCAGAAACAGCCGCCCCTGAATGCCGAGCCGAACACCCCGCCGCCCCCCGGCTGGCGTCAGTTGCGTCATATTCCTCTCCTATACGTTATCTTTATGTCGGCAGGCCGGACCGTTGAGCGTCGCGACAAGTTTGAAGGATGGCGGCGACAGCCGTCAGTCGCGGCAAACCCTGATCGGGCTGACGGCATCGGGCAGACATCGGAACCGCGTAGATCCTGTCATAGCATGCGCGTTCATTTTCGTAAAGAAACATGCTTGTGCTACGAACAATATCCGGCGTACGGTGCCGCAACTCCAGCCGGGCGCCGGAACCGTCGCCTTTTCGCTTTGACCCATCGCGCGCATCTGATTCACTCAGCGCCCCCCTTTCGAGACCGGAGACAGCCCACCGATGGATGCGCGCCTGGACGCCGAACGCCGCCAGCAGGAAATCGTGGCCCTGGTCCATGCCAAAGGCATGGTGCAGATCCAATGGCTGGCCGAACATTTCGACGTCACGCCGCAGACCATCCGCCGCGACATCGAGCATCTGGCCGGCCAGTCGGCCGTCCGGCGCTTCCGCGGCGGCGTCACCGTGCCGTCCAGCGTGGAGAACATCGCCTACTCCACGCGCCAGACCCTGATGGCGGAGGAGAAGCGCCGCATCGCCGAACTGGTCGCCCGCCATGTGCCGGAGGACGCCTCGCTGTTCCTCAACATCGGCACGACGACGGAGGCGGTCGCCCAGGCCCTGCTCGGCCACAAGCGGCTGCGGGTGCTGACCAACAACCTGAACGTCGCCACCATCCTGCACAAGAACACGAACTTCGCCCTGTCCATCGCCGGCGGCCTCGTGCGCGAGCGCGACGGCGGCATCATCGGCGAGGCGACGGTGGAGTTCATCCGCCGCTACAAGGTGGACATCGGCATCATCGGCATCAGCGGCATCGACAGCGAAGGCGACCTGCTGGATTACGACGAGCAGGAGGTCCGCGTCGCCCGCGCTATCATCGAAAGCTCGCGCCGGGTCTTCCTGGTCACCGACCACACCAAGTTCGGCCGCAACGCCATGATCCGCATGGCCGACGTCAGCGTGCTCGACGCGCTGTTCACCGACCGCCTGCCGCCGGCCGAGTTGATGGAGGTGCTGAGCAACGCCGACTGCCAGGTGCATGTCGCCGACGGCAGCGACGCGGCCAACGGCGATGGGGAGGAGGCGGAGGAGTAGGCGGATACCCCTCGTTTCGGCGAAACAGCTTCAAACGCGGCACCCCTCACCGCAGCCCCGACGCCGCTTGCCGAACCGCATCATCGCCTCCACTCTGTGGTGTTGGGCCTTGTGAAAAGCGGTTGGCCCACCGAACAGAGATGAGCAGGTGTGCGGTGATCATCGAAAGCGACCTCAAGCTCGACTTCAAGGATGTGCTGATCCGGCCGAAACGCAGCACGCTGCAGAGCCGCAACGACGTGGACGTCAACCGGACCTTCACTTTCCTGCACACCCAGCGCGACTGGACCGGCTTCCCGCTGATCGCCGCCAACATGGACGTCACCGGCAGCATGGGCATGGCCCGTGCGCTGTCGCGCTTCGGCGCGATGACCGCCCTGCACAAGCATTACAAGGCGGACGAGCTGGCCGACTTCTTCCGGGCCGAGGCTGAATCGGCCACCCTGTCCAACGTCTTCTACTCGATGGGCATTGCCGAGGCCGACCACGACAAGTTCCTGGCGGTGAAGGCCAAGGCGCCGGTGGGCAAGATCTGCCTGGACGTCGCCAACGGCTATACCGAGCGCTTCGTCGAGGTGATCTCCCGCCTGCGCCAGGAGAATCCGGAGGCCGTCATCATGGCCGGCAACGTCGTCACAGGCGACATGACGGAGGCGCTGCTGCTGGCCGGCGCCGACATCGTCAAGGTCGGCATCGGGCCGGGTTCGGTCTGCACCACCCGCAAGATGACCGGCGTCGGCTATCCCCAGCTGTCAGCCATCATCGAATGCGCCGACGCCGCCCACGGGCTGAAGGGACAGGTTTGCGGCGACGGCGGCTGCACCGTGCCGGGCGACATCTCCAAGGCTTACGGCGCCGGCGCCGACTTCGTCATGCTGGGCGGCATGCTGGCCGGCCATGACGAGTGCGAGGGCGAGATCCGCTACGAGGACCGGGACGGCAACCGGGTTCCGGTCGCCATGACCTTCTACGGCATGTCGTCGGACACCGCGATGCACAAATATTCGGGGGGCGTCGCTTCCTACCGTGCGTCGGAAGGCAAGACCGTGGATGTCCCTTATCGCGGCCCGGTGGAGAACACGATGCAGGAGATCATGGGCGGCGTGCGCAGCATGATGACCTACATCGGCGCCACCCGGCTGAAGGAAGTGCCCAAGCGCACCACCTTCGTCCGCGTCGGCGCCCAGCTGAATACCGTCTTCGGAGGCTGACCGGCCTCCGGGGGCTCGCCGCAGCGAACTTCGAGTTTGGATCGCCTGAGAATTGCACCCGGGCAGAGGCGCCGCTCGGATTGCCGAGTTCGAAGCTATGGTTCCGTACATCCTGCAACAAACGGACGGAACCATAGCTTCTGGTTTTCCCTACAAGCAGAACCTCGAATGGTTTCATTTGAGACGGCTATTGCCGGGCCTTCCAACATCCCACTTTCTCTCAACGCACGAAACACATCCGGTCAGCGCAGACATCGTACATTTGAATGATTTGCCCTGACATATCAGCAACAATGAGATCGGCAGCAATGAACGTTGCGAACACCAGATGGAGGCAGGGATGTAAATCCTCAAAAGAAACAATCGATCCTGTTCAAAAAATGGACAGGAACCCACACGGCCTTGAAAGGCCAATAACTTTGTCAGTGTATGAGTGGAAACCACATGGAATACTACATAGAGTGCGTAATTTCATCCAATGACTCAGAAGAATCTTCGGAATACTCCTTGAAGGAAATTGCCTTTTTTATAGACAGCTTCTTAAAAGGAAAAAACTACCTATACAGTATAAATGTTCGCAATATCAAATCTGGAAAGTACCTTTTTGAAAAAATTGGTCACCCAGCCAGCGAACAATAAAGTTCATTATTTGAATCCGCTATTTATATCATAAGCCGCCTCACGATTCATAGGGTGCGACAGACTGGCTTCGGGTCACCTGGAATCGGGGTCGGTTCAAAGCACGGTCTCCGGCCAGAAAATGCTCTTTGAGTGTCAATGAAGCGCACTCAAGAGCCTGTTTGAAATTTGAAGCGTAGTGGGACGGCGATGCCGCCGAGCACGACACATGCGAATCTCCCCTATCCTGAGAGCGCATATCACCGCAATCCTGCTCCCCCAATCAAAGGCCGAAGACCTCTCTTGGAAACGCACCATGCGTCGGCCCCGCCGCTGAAGATTCGCCAATCCAACCCGTCATAATTTTGAATAGTTCTTATTAACAAATTGCGAAGCACATCGGTAATAAAATAAGCGCTGTAAAAAACATAATTACGGAATTTAACTTAGTGGATAATGAAGCATACCTTCATCATATGATAGTTCTTTTGCACTATTTTAAAGCGCCCTTTTTGCCAGTGCATGAAACACATTCCTTCAGCGCGGAAACCATACATTTGGATGATTTCTGGACCAAAAGACTGGAATATCAATTTCTCGGAAGAACATACTGGCTGTGCCGATGGCGTCAGGCGGAAAGACTAAAAGACATGCAGAAAAGTCATTTCTGGTTTCTAAGAAGAATACAGGGCGGCAGTATCGGAAAATCCCACTCCCGCATCGGGATTGCACAATACAGGCCCCAACCCTGACCACCGTCTTGTTTCCGGCGGACCTGAAGCACAGTCTCAGCCGCCTTGATCGAGCATCTGCATACTCTTGATGTCACGCGGACGGACAGGGTTGAGTGAAGCAGCAAATGGCGTCCATGGACGCAGGCACAATATCCGGCAGAGAGCAAAACCAAGCCTTACCGGTCGATAAGCAAAAGGGGCCTCGCATGTTTTCTCAGTTGTCAAAGAAAAGTGACGCCGAAGCGGTTCTGGCATCACTGGATCGCTCGCAAGCCGTCATCGAATTCAATATGGACGGGACAATTCTGGCCGCCAATGGGAATTTCCTTGAAACGGTCGGCTACACCCTCGGAGAAATCAAAGGAAAACATCACAGCATGTTCGTGGAAAAAGCCTTCCGCGATAGCCCCCAATACCAGGATTTCTGGAATACGTTGAAAAATGGCCAGTTCATACGTACGCAGTTCAAACGCATCGGCAAGGACGGTCGGGAAGTCTGGCTTGAAGCGTCCTACAACCCTGTCTTGCGCAAGAACGGCACCCCCCGCAAGGTGATCAAGTATGCGACGGACGTAACCGCGCAGAAGCGGCAGTACGCCGATCTTCTTGGACAGATCAATGCGATCAGAAAATCCCAGGCCGTGATCGAATTCAATCTTGATGGAACGATCCTCACGGCCAATGAAAATTTTTTATCCACAGTTGGTTATAGTTTGCAAGAAATCGAAGGAAAGCATCACAGCATTTTCGTTGAAGATGGAAACAGAGAAAATTCAGAATACAAAGTTTTTTGGGAAAAGCTTCGCAATGGAGAGTTTCAAACAAAACAATGGAAACGGATTGGAAAAGGAAATAGAATTATCTGGCTAGAAGCCAGCTATAATCCGATTTATGACCTGAATGGCATTCCTTTCAAGGTCGTGAAGTTTGCCACCAATGTCACTGACCAAGTAAAACTTCTGACAGATCTCAACAAAATGATCGATGTGAATTTTACCGAAATCGAAGCCGCAATCTCGCAATCCGACTCTCTCGCCTTGTCCGTCGGATCGGCTGCGGGGCAAACATTCGGCAACGTTCAAACCGTCGCCGCCAGCGCCGAAGAACTGTCTGCATCGATCGGCGAAATCTCACACAGTATGGTCAAATCCCAATCCGCCACGGATCGCGCCGTGGAGCAAACCCTTTCGGCCGACACGTCGGCGCAACGCCTCGCCCAGACAGCCGACGATATGGGAAGCATCCTCGGCCTGATCCAATCGATCGCCGCGCAAATCAATCTTCTGGCCCTGAACGCCACCATAGAGGCCGCCCGCGCGGGTGAAGCCGGCAAGGGTTTTGCCGTCGTGGCCAACGAGGTGAAGAATCTGGCCGGCCAGGCAGCCAAAGCCACCGAGCAGATCGGACATGAAATCGAAAGAGTCCGATCGACGTCGCATGACGTTGTTTGCGCTCTCGACGGGGTCACAAGCGCCATCGAGGCAGTGCGCCAGAACGTATCGATCACAGCGTCCGCCGTCGAAGAGCAGACGGCCGTGACCCGCGACATGTCCTTCAACATGCAGAGCGCAGCCATCGCCGTCGAAACGATCACCGGCAACATTGCCCAGATCTCCGCCGCCATCAGTCAAAGTGCCAATGCGCTGCTGAAGACCAGGGATGCGGCGCAGATACTGGCGCGCTGAAAAACGAAGAAGTCAAGGTAGACCCTAAATGCATACCGCCATCGCCGACGCCCTGCGGGATTCCCTCGCCACCCCCAGCCAATGGCTGAGAATGGTGTTCCAACCCCAATACGCCCTGGACGACAGTCGTCGATTGATCGGTACGGAAGCTTTGGTCCGGTGGAGACATCCGCGGCTGGGAGAAGTGTCGCCAGCCGAATTCATCCCCATTGCCGAAATGACCAACCTGATCGTCGATCTGGATCGATTTGTTTACAGGCGGATTGTTGCGCTGATCCAGGCATGGCAGGCGTGCGCGCTCAATTTCCCACCGATCAGCATCAACATATCGCCCCTGTCTTTCTGTATCCCCGGTTTCATCGACGGGCTTATTCAAAGCGTCGAGGATGCAGGCATTCCCCATCATTCCTTGATAGTTGAAATTACGGAACGTGCACTTTTGGAAATCAATCCCGTGTCTTTGGCACGAATGGAGTCTATGAAACAGGCCGGAATCAAAATTTCCGTCGATGATTTTGGCATTGGATATTCGTCCTTTTCCTATGTCAAACATCGCATCCCATCGGAGATCAAAATCGACAGGAGCTTCATTTCCGGCATAGGCCGGACATATGAAGATGAAGCGATCATCCGGTCCATAGTGACACTTGGAGATTCCCTTAATCTCAAGGTAATTGCCGAGGGCATAGAAACACAATGTCAATTGGACTGGCTACGGGCATCGGGCTGCCAATTCGGTCAGGGCTATCTGCTTGCCTTTCCGCTTGAATTCGATGATTATACGAGACTTCTCTCGAATTACCACCATGCCAAGAACTGACGATACCTCACCAAGGCTATATCTTGTGTGGCTTTGAAACCAAAACCGCAACAAGATTCACAATTTCTATTTCAAAATTATATAAAAATGCTTACAATGCGGCATTCATTATCGTTAAACTTTGTATGGGTATTGCATTTTTTAACAACAGAAAAGTCAGTTTCATAATTTTTTCATCAAAGCTTTATAGATTGTATAGGCCCTTGAGTTTCGAAAGGCGCTTACGGGGAAGACAATGACCGCTGATAACTTTCGGAAGTTAACCACGAAAGGATTGAATCAAAATAAAGCAAAAGAATATTGGGCAGATCATGTTGGTAGCGCGTGCTACAATGTGCAAATTAATTATAAAAACGACGACCTGTTTGAAGCGGAAGTTGATTACAAGGGATTTAATTTTGGAACCCTGACTCATTTTCGTCTGAATGGTTCTCATGAAGTTGACCGAACTCCCTATTATATATCGAGGGATAGCTCAGAATCGATCTGCATTGCTATGATATTGGATGGCAATGCAGAAGTGTCTTGTGGTGGCCGTGACCTCACATGGAAGGGGGGAGGCATTTATTGCGGAGGGAACTCAATTCCCTATCATTTTGTTACAGACCGCGAACTGGTTTTCACTGCGATCTATTTCGACATTTCTTACATGAAATCCATCATCCCCAATCCCGACATCCTGCATCTGAAGGAAATGCCCACGGCGACCGGGTGGGGCGGGGCTTTGGCATCCATGATGAGGGAGATCACGCCACGGACCATCGACCATCTTGCCCTCCCTCCCAGCACCGTTGCGGATCATGTCCTCGGACTGCTGGCCCTGTCGATCGGTCCCGAAATCGATCACCTGACCAGCAGTCAACGATCGTTGCGTGAAAGGCTTCGCCAGGATATGCGCGACCGCCTGTTCGATCCGTCATTGAACCCGACAAGCTTTGCCGCCGAGCATGGAATTTCCGTCCGAACCCTCCATGCGGTGTTCACCGTTTCAGGCAACAGCTTCATGCGGGAGTTGCTCGGCATGCGCCTTGCCCGGGCCCGTTCGTTCCTGGAGGACCGCAGATATGACGCCAAGACGGTTGCGGAGATCGCTCTCCTTGTCGGCTTCGTGAATGCCGACCATTTCACCGCCCGATTCCGCAAGGCCTTCGGAATGCCTCCGACCGAATGGCGCAAAAGAAGCACCGGAGCATGAGGCCACGGCAGCCTCGTCCGACTCTTGTCTCTTGGTCCCGTTCCGTTCTACTGATTGAGTGAGCGGCGAATCGGAGCTTTGCGGGAACGAGGGAGCTTATGCACGGGGTGCCCGGCAGCGGAGCGGACGTGATCCGCGCCCAGTTGCCGACCCTTCCGGACACGCCCGGCGTCTATCGGATGCTGGCGGCCGACGGGTCGGTCCTTTATGTCGGCAAGGCCAAGAACCTGAAGCGGCGGGTGGCCAGCTACACCCGGACCGACGGGCTGCCCGGCCGCACTCGGCGGATGGTGTCGCTGACCCGCTCAATGGAGTTCGTCACCACCCACACCGAGGCCGAGGCGCTCCTGCTGGAAGCGAACCTGATCCGCAGCCTGCTGCCGCCCTTCAACATCCTGGTGAAGGACGACCGCTCCTTCTCCTACATCGTCATTGGAAAAGGACACGACTTCCCTCGCCTGATGCATCACCGCGGCAGCGCCGAGCGGCGCGGCAGCTCGGGAAAGGGCAACCGCCGCGAGTCCGACCTGTTCGGCCCCTACGCCTCGCCGCATCTGGTCGGCATGACCATCGCCGCCCTGCAACGCGCCTTTCTGCTGCGCACCTGCGACGACGGGGTGTTCGCCTCGCGCACCCGGCCCTGCCTGCAACACCAGATCAAGCGCTGCTCCGCCCCCTGCGTCGGCCGCGTCGACGAAGAGGACTACGCCGCCCAGGTCCAGGGCGTGCGCGACGTGCTGTCCGGTCGCAGCGCGGAGGTGCAGGCGGAGTTCGCCCGCCACATGCTCGACAGTTCCGACCGGCTGGAATATGAGGACGCCGCCCGCTGGCGCGACCGCATCCGCGCCCTGACCGCACTGCAAAGCCGCCAGGACATCAATCTGGAGGACACGCTGGGCGATGCCGACGTGCTGGCCCTGCACCGGGACGGCGGTGCGGCCTGCGTCCAGGTCTTCTTCTTCCGCGGCGGCCGCAACCAGGGCACCCGCGCCTTCTTCCCCCGCGTGGATGCCGAGGAGGAGCCGGGCGACATTCTGGCCGCCTTCGCCGCCCAGCTCTATGCCGACACCCCGCCGCCGGGCCTGCTGCTGCTGAGCGACCCGGTCGAGTCAGCGGAACTGCTCGAGGAAGCGCTGAGCCTGTCCGCCGGGCGCCACGTCGCCGTCGAATGTCCGAAACGCGGACCCAAGCGCCGCGCGGTCGAACATGCGCAGACCAACGCCCGTGACGCGCTGGGCCGCCGGCTGGCAGAGCGCTCCACCCAGGCGACGCTGCTGGAGGGGGTGGCGCGCGTCTTCGGCCTGCCCGACGCGCCGCGCCGGGTCGAAATCTACGACACCTCGCACATCCAGGGATCCTTCCCGGTCGGCGCCATGGTGGTGGCCGGGCCGGAGGGGTTCCAGCGCAATGCCTACCGCCGTTTCTACATCCGTGATCCCGAGGCCGCCGGCAACGATTACGCCATGCTGCGCGAGACCTTCACCCGCCGCTTCCACCGCAGCAACGAGGCTGGCCGGGATTCCGGACAATGGCCCGACCTCGTCCTGATCGACGGCGGGTTGGGGCAGTTGAATGCGGTGAAGGACGAGCTGGCGATGCTTCAGATCACCGACATCCCGCTTGTCGCCATCGCCAAGGGACCGGACCGCAACGCCGGACGGGAGCGCTTCTTCCGCCCCGGCCTGCCGCCGCTGACCCTGGAGCCCAACGATCCGGTGCTGCATTTCCTGCAAAGGCTGCGCGACGAAGCCCACCGCACCGCCATCGACAGCCACCGCGCCCGCCGCATGAAGGCGATCTCG
The DNA here is from genome assembly GCF_003116035.1 of Azospirillum sp. TSH64. Classification (GTDB taxonomy): domain Bacteria; phylum Pseudomonadota; class Alphaproteobacteria; order Azospirillales; family Azospirillaceae; genus Azospirillum. The sequence goes on along the minus strand of NZ_LGQW01000015.1, from coordinate 4,651,937 downwards.
CACAGCCGGATCGACGGCATCCCCGGCATCGGCCCGGCCCGCAAGAAGGCCCTGCTGCATCATTTCGGCAGCGCCACCGCCGTCGCGTCCGCCGGACTGAAGGATCTGGAGGCCGCCCCCGGCATCAGCGAGACCATCGCGCGGAAGCTCTACGAGCATTTCCACGGATAGGCGGTTACGGCACCGCTTTCCCCGTGAAGGGATTCCAGCCCAGCGCCGCCAGCGCCGCCCAGGCGGTGGCACCCAGATGGGGTCGGCGGTAGTAGAGGAAATCGTCGGTCTTGCTGTCCGGCCCGATGGCGAGCCCGGTGGTCAGCACCTGCGGCCGGGTGGCGTAGAGATAGCCGCCGGGGCTGACTTCCTTCAGAATCTCGCCGAACAGCCGGTCGGCATCGCCGCGGCGGCCGACGCTGCGGTAGGCGAGTGCCGCCTGCGCCGTGCCCTCCACCCACATGCCGTCGCGGTCGTCGTTGAAGTCGAACCCGCCGTCGGCGCCATGGGCGCGCTCCGCATAGGCGAGTGCCGCCCGCCATGCCTCCGGCGCCTTCGGCAGCAGCAGCGGCCAGAGCTGCGCATCGAGGCCGGAGGTCGAGGTGCTGATCGTCACGCCGTCCGGCGCGGTGCCGATGGGGAAATGGTCGCCGCCCGCCGTCCACAGCGTGTCGAGGAAGGCGCGCGCCTCGCGCTCCGGCCCGGCGAAATCGTCGCCCGAACTGTCTCCGGAGCCCTTGCCGGAACTCTTGCCGAGCCAAGCGAACAGCGCGACCAGATCGGTGTTGTGCTCCGTCGATTTCCAGGTCAGCGGCTGCGGCGCGTCGTCGAAGCCTTGGACGCCGCCGTTGAAGCCGCCGGGACCGCGCGGGTCGCGGGTGTGCTCGACCACCCAGCGCGCCAGCTCGACCGCACCGTCGCGGAAGCGCTGTTCGCCGGTGGCGTCGCCCAGAGTCAGCAGGGCAAGACCGGCCCAGGCAACATTCCCCGTGGCGGTGCCGACCTGATAGGGGTCCTCGCCCCAATGATTGCCGACGGCATCCCACCAGCCGTTGGGCGGAATCGGCCGCTGCTTCTGCGCGCCAGCCCGATAGGTGTTGCGCAGCCGCCCCTTCCAGCCGGCACGGTCGAGCGACACGGCGTCGAGCAGCGCCTCGCCGATGCGCAGGGCTTTGTCGCGCTGGCCGCAAGCGGTCAGCGCCATGATCGCCAGCGCATTGTCGTAGGTGAAGGCCGCATTGGAGAGTGCCGGCTCCGAGGTCGGGCCGGGCGCATAGGAATTGTCGTAGCTGCGCAGGAACAGCGGCCCGCGCCCGGACACCTCGTCGACGCGCGCCGCCAGCGTGCCACAGGTCTTCTGCGCCAACTCCTTCGCCGGCGGGACCGGTGCAGCCGACGCCGAACCGCACATCAGGGCGTAAACTCCAAGGAAGACCGCCGCGACGGTGGCGCGGCCGAACCGCTCTCCTCGCCGTGGGAGCATTCGCAAGAGGCTGACACGCTTGGACATCGACACCGCCGGCCAAATCAAAGAAGCCCCTGATATGGCCCCTTTGCCGGCCGACGGCAACCAAACGGACTCCGCCCCCTCCCCCGGTGGGAGAGGGCGGAGCCAACCGGCTTACAGCGGCGCCAGACCGGCCATGATGTGGGTCTTGCGCTCGGCATAGGCGCTGCCCAGCTCGGCGGCGCGGTCGTCGTCCAGAGCGTCCTTGGCCTCCTCGAACAGCTCCTCCTCCTCCTCGTCCAGGTGGTGGCGGACCAGTTCGCCCAGCACCTGGAGCTTTTCCTTCCAGCCGCTGTCGGTGGTCTTCATCGCGTTCAGCTCATCCAGCAGGCCGTTGATGAGGTGATGCTCGTTCAGCCCCTCGACGGTTTCCGACTTCGCTTCCTTCACCTTCTTGAGGGAGGCGTAGAAGACGCCCTCCTCCACCTTCGAATGGGCCCACAGCTCGCGCTGCAGTTCCTCGAACACGGCACGGCCGCTGCCGTTGGCCTTCTCGGTCTTGTCCAAAAGGCTGCGGATGGTGTCGTGGTCGGTCTTGATGCGGGCGAAGATGTCGGCCTGGGTACCGGTGGTCTTGCTGGCCATCGTCGGGGTCCTTGGCAATTGAGGGCAATCGTTCTGGGAACAAGGTGAACGGTTGCCAATAGAACCCCGTCGCGGCCGGACTGTTCCCGGCCGCGTCCCTTTCGCCATCGCCTTACACCTTTACCCGCGCGGGTGCGTTTCCACGAATTCGCGCAGAGTGTGCATCAGATCCACCGCATGGCCGACCTGCCCATGGGCGCAGGCCTCCGCGATGTCGTCGGCGATGATGCGGGCGATGCGGTCGGCCCCGCCCGGGCAATGGGCAAGGCAATGGCCCATCTCCACGGCGACCATCTCCGGAACATGTTCGTGTTCGGCAATCGCGTCGATCTCGGCTTCGGTGAGATCGCTCAGCGCGATGCAGTCCTTGATCGTCAACATGGCGCGTTCCTCCCGGGAACGGCCGGACTGCCCTGCTGGCAGGGTCGGAAAACGGTCCTGCTTGACACGGCATCCCTGCAAATGCCGGAGCCGCACGGGCCCCCGCCAACTGTGGGCGACGGGGAAAACCGCGCGGCCGAAGACCGGCAAAAATCAGTGAGCCATCAGAACCGGCAGCCCGGCGTGGTTCAGCACGTAGCGCGTGACACCGCCCAGGATCATTTCCCGCATCCGGCTGTGGCCGTAGCCGCCCATGACAAGCAGGTCGGCGCCCAGCTCAACGGCTTTCTTGGTGACCGTCTCCCCAACGGGTTCCGATCCCGGATGCAATACAGTTAACTCCGGGTTAACTCCTTGCCAAGCGAGATATTGGGCAATGCGACGTCCTGTCGCGCCTTCCGTCACTGAAGTTTCGGCGGTCAGCACATGGGTGCGGTCGGCGCTGCGCAGGAAGGGCAGAGCCGCGGCGACGGCGCGCGTCGCCTCCGTCTTGCCGTTCCAGGCGACGGCGACGGTGTGGCCGATCTCCGCCGGCAGGTTTTTCGGCACCAGCAGCACCGGCCGGGCGGAGCCCAGCAGCGCCGTCTCCATGGTGGTGTAGCCCTGCGTGTCGGCCTCGATGGAGGTGTGGGCGCAGACGATCAGATCGGACAGGCGGCCTTCCGCCGGCACGACGTCCTCGATCCGGCCGATCACCTCGCGCCAGGAGGCGGACGGCGCCTCGACCCCGCCGGGGACGTCGCGAATCTCGAACCCGGCTTCGGCGACCGCGCTGTCGAAATGGCGGCGGGCGGCGGCGCGATGGTTGTTCGACTCCGTCTCCGCCGCGCGCATAATCTCGTCCACCATGGCGCCGGACATGCCCTCGCCCAGCATCGGCACGGCGTCGCGCGGGTCGAGGCGGACGAACAGGCCGACGAGGTGGGCGTCGAAGTCCCGCGCCACCGCCACCGCGCCCTTCAGGGCGACCGGATCGTTGTCACTGCCGCACAGCGGCACAAGGATGGTCTTGTAGGTCATGGACTCCTCCCGGACCGGTTCGAGCGGCCCTTCCCGGACGGCGGCGGCCCACCCGCCGGTGTGGCGGGCAATTCTCGCCCTTGCCGTCATTTGCCCCGTCGTCGCTGCGGTCCGCGGCCCGGGACGGAGGCCGCCAACCTTTAAGATATGACCCTTAACGCGTTGTCTCACCTGGAATTAGGCCAAGCTTGCACGGGCGTCGTCCAGCACATCCGACGCAACCCTGCCAGAATCCAGGCGCGCCCAACCGATGCTCCCCAGATCGTAGGATTCCTGCCGTTCCACCACCTCGGCGGTGGCGTCTGAGGCATCGTTGCGACGATTGGTCACACGCTCCACCCGCTCCGTCAGCGGTGCCTCCAGCCAGATGCCGTCGAAACGGACCCCGGCTCCGGCGGCGACCGCCGCGATCCGGTTGCGCTCGTCGGGCCGGGCGCTGACCGCATCGACCACCACGGCCTGACCGGCGGCCAGCACCGCCGCGGCCCGCCGGTAAAGCTCGCCATAGACCCGCTCCGTCATGGCCGGGCCATAACCCTCGGCCGGCAGCCGGTCGCTGTCGGCCACCCCGCACAGCCGCTTGCGCAGCACGTCGCTGCGCAGGACCACCGCACCGGGCGGCGGTCCAAGGTCCGGCGCGATCTCCCGGGCCAGCCGCGTCTTGCCGCTGCCGGACAGCCCGCCGACCGCGACCAGCCGCGCCGGCACCGGGTCGAGAACGGCAAGCGCCTGCTCCAGATAGCGCCGCGCCTCCCCGGCCAAAGCCTCGTCCGCCGCCCCCTCCAGCTGCAATGCCGCGGCCGACACCTTGGCCCGCACCGCCGCGCGCAGCGACAGGAACAGCGGCAGCGCCGCCAGCCCGGCGTAATCGCCCGTCTCCTCCAGATAGCGGTTCAGCACGGCATTGCCCAACGGCCGCAGTCCGCGGTGATCCAGGTCCATCAGCAGGAAGGCGAGATCGTAGAAGACGTCGGCGACCGCCAGCGCCTCGTCGAACTCGATGGCGTCGAACAGGGTCGGCTCGCCATCCAGCAGGACGATGTTGCGCAGATGCAGGTCGCCATGCCCATGACGGACGAACCCCGCCCGCCGCCGCTCCTCCAGCAGCGGCGCCAGCCGGTCGAGCGCATCGCCGGTGCGCTCCGCCAGCAGGTCCACCACAGCTGCGGGGAACAGATCCGGAGCGGCCCGCAGATCCATGACATTGCCGTCGGCCACCGCCCGCATCGCCTCCACCCCGCCGCCATCCGGCCGGGGCGTGGCATCGCGATGGAAGGCGGCGATCCGCTCGGCCAGGCGGCGCATCAGCACGGGGGTCAGCGCCTGCCGCTCCGCCATGCGGTCGAACAGCGCCTCGTCCGGGAAGCGCGCCATCGACACCAGCCAATCGACGGCTCCATCTGCACCCCCGCTCTCGTCCAGCCGAAGCCGGCCATCGTCGCCGCGGCGGATGGCGACCACGCCGCGGTAGAGCGCCGGCGCGGTGCGGCGGTTGATCGCCAATTCCTCGACGCAGGCGGCGTGGCGCTTCCCGACAGTCGAGTAATCGAGATAGGGATAGCGCACCGCGCGCTTCAGCTTCAGCGCCTGGTCCCCCGCCAGGAACACCGATGCCGCATGGGTGTCGATCCGCTCGACCGCCAGCCCGCCATGGGTGTGCGGATCGCCGAGAAAGGCGATCGCCTCCTCTTGCTGCCCGGCGTCGGAAGACCGGCCGGCGGACGGTTCGGCGGGATGCACGGTCATGACGTTAGAATAACAGAGCATGATCCCGCCGCGCTCCTGCTTTCATGGTTGAAACGCAGATGGCGATGACGACATCCTAGGGGTAGTGCCGATACTCCATGGGTCAGTTGCCACGCCCCTTCGTTATAGTGGCCGGACCTCATGGTCCGACCCGATTTGCCGTGAAGAGGGCTGGGGAGGGGGGTGCCCGTGAAACGCCTGCGCAGCAGCCACCAGAAGAACCGCCTGCCGGCCGTCCTGGCCGCCAGTCTGCTCTGGCTCGCCCTGACGGGGGGTGGAGTTGCGCGGGCGGAGTCGATCGACGCCGACGGCCGGTTCGGCAACTGGGCGCTGGGCGGCCTCGCCTACAGCCTGCAGCCACCGCCGGAAAGCAACCTCACCGTGCTGAACAGCAAGGTGCGGATCGGATCGTCGCTGGTCCCGCAGATCGAACCCTATGTCAACATCCAGCCCTGGATCGGACCGGCCACCGGCAGCAGCCTGACCCCGCGCAGCGCCGTGACCGGTCTTTCCGGCGGCCTTTCCGGGGGCCTGAGCGGCGGCGTGCTGGTCGACGTACCGCTCGGTTCCTTCGTCTTCACCCCCAGCGTCGGCGCCGGCACCCTGCCCACCGCCCGGCGCGAAGGCGCGCCCACCACCGAATTCCGCTCGCAGCTGGAGCTGGGCTATGAGTTCGACAACAAGTCGCGCTTCAGCCTGGGCTACAGCCGCATCGTCAACGACGCCGCGGCGGGCGACCCGGCGGCCGGCACCAACAACGTCTTCGGCTTTTACTACCGCCTGCCGTTCGGCGGCCCATGACCGCCCGAACAGGGCCGGGACAAGGCCGGGACAAGGCCGGGACATCGTGCCGCGGCGTCCGGTGCGGTGAAAACGCGCGCATCGGTAGCGTCTTAACCGCATTTTAAACATGGTTGGCTCAAGTGGACGCGGACCGAACGCTCCCTGGGGAACCCACCATGGCCACCAAGCGCAAGACCGCCTCTTCCGCCGCTCCCGCAACCGCTCCCGCCGCTGCCTCTGCTGCGCCGGTGTTCGAGGCTCCGGTGGAAAGCTGGGCCGACACCATCCTGCGCACCAACTTCGCGTCGGTGGAACAGGACAGCATCGTCCTGCTGCAGGCGGCCGGAGCCCTTCTGGAGTCGGACTCGCCGGACAAGGTGACCGTCACGCTGGACCAGAACCTGAAGCTGTGGATCGCCATCAAGACGGTCCTGCTGAACAGCGATTGCCCGGTCGAGCCGGAGGTGAAGGCCAACCTGCGCAATCTGGCGCAGTATGTCGTGTCCACCACCATGCTGGCGACCCAGGGCGCCATCGAGACGGCCAAGCTGGTCTCGCTCGCCCGCCTGAACATGAACATCGCCGAGGGGCTGCTGAGCGGCCACCGCAACCGCATGATCCAGGAACGCGCCTATCAGATCTGGGAAGAGGACGGCCGTCCCGAAGGCCGCGAGCAGGAGCACTGGCTGCGCGCCGAGGCGGAAGTCTCCGGCCTGTTCAAGGCCCAGTCCTGACGGACAACCGAAGCGGGTTTACGCAACACCGCCATTCCCCACCGGCATGACCGCCCGCGTCGCGACACCGTGACGCGGGCGGCAACGCTTGGTAGGCTCGGCGCACCGTGACAGCCCCGCCTCGATCCACTCCCCCCACGCACAAGCGCGTCGACAACACGCCCCGCGGCATCACCGCGATGCTGATGTCGGTGCTGTTCTTCTCGCTGATGAACGTCCTGGCGAAGCTCCTGATGGACCGCTTCCCGGTGACCGAAGTGATGTTCTTCCGCAGCCTGTTCGCGCTGATCCCGGTCTGCCTGTCGATCCATCTCGGCATCGGCTTCGCCACCACGCTGCGCACGCGCTATCCCTGGGGCCATATGGGGCGGTCGCTGATCGGGCTGACCACCATGGTCGCCATGTTCTGGTCCTTCCACCTGCTGCCGCTGGGCGACGCCATCGCGCTGAACTTCGCAGCGCCGCTGTTCCTCACCGCCCTGTCGGTGCCGCTGCTCAGCGAGAAGGTCGGCATCCATCGCTGGAGCGCCGTTCTGGTCGGCTTCGCCGGTGTGCTGATCATAGTGCGGCCGAGCGGCGACGTGCTGAACCTGGGCGCCATCATCGCGCTGTGCGGTGCGCTGACCAACGCGCTGGCGATGATCGCCATCCGCCAGCTGAGCCGGACGGAGCGGCCGGACACCATCGTCTTCTACTTCACCCTGCTGACCACCGTCCTGCTCGGGCTGTCGCTGCCCTTCTCCTGGGTCACGCCGGACCCGATGGACTGGCTTCTGCTGCTGGTGACCGGCCTGTTCGGCGGCTGCGGCCAGCTGATGCTGACCCGCGCCTATTCGCTGGCCCCGGCGGCCGTGGTGGCGCCGCTGAACTACACCTCGCTGCTGCTGGCGGTCGTCTTCGGCTGGTTCATGTGGGGCGAGGTGCCGACCGCGACCATGGCTGCCGGCGCCGCCGTGGTGATGGCGAGCGGCCTCTACATCCTGCACCGCGAGACCCGGCGCCGCACCACCGTGACCAAGCCGCTGCCGGCCGGCGACGGCGACTGAGGGTCCTACCCTCCGAAATTTCAGCCGACCGTCGCGCGTCATAGTTTCGCCATCCCGCGATGATGGGCTGTACCATCGACTTCGAGGTGAGCGAACCGGCGGGCGAAATCCGCTGGCGACGCCTATATGATTGGTTCGCGCGAGCACACCGGTCCACGGCAGGCGACCCGCCGGACCGGCTGCCTTACGGCGCGAAGGGGGCGGCATGAAGCAGAACGAGCGACGCGGCGAACCCGGGATCGAGCGGGCCGGATCCGAGCGGAGCCGGAACGCGGACCTGGCGGACGGCGTGACGGAGCCCCGGTTCCGCCTTGCCCAGGCGCGCGCGGCGCTGCTGTGGGAACGGCTGGGGCCGGCATCGTGGGCACCGCTTTCGGTGCTGGGCGGCTTCCTGGCGCTCGCCCTGCTCAACCTGCTGATCCTGCTGCCGGGCTGGCTGCATGGGCTGGCCCTGCTGGTGATGGCCGCCGCCTTCCTGTGGTCGCTCACCGTCGGAGTCCGGCGTTTCCGCGCCCCGGTCGAGGATGAGGCCCGCCGCCGGCTGGAGCGGGACAGCGGCCTTGCCCATCGTCCGCTGCACACCCTGCGCGACCGCCCCGCCGGCAATGACCCGACCGCACAGGCGCTGTGGCGCCTGCATCAGGAGCGCACGCGCGCCGCCATGCGCGGCCTGCGCGTGGCGTGGCCGGGAACCGAGGTGCCGTCGCACGACCGCTATGCCCTGCGCGCCCTGGTGATCCTGACGCTGGTGGTCGCCGGAGCCGCCGCCTGGGGCGACTGGCGCCCGCGGATCGCCGCCGCGCTGACCCCGCAGTTCTCGGGCGGCACCGTCACCGCGGCGGCGACGCTGGACCTCTGGATCAACCCGCCCGACTACACCGGCCTGCCGCCGGTCTTCCTGAAATCCGGCTCCGCCGCGAAGCCCACCGCCCAGCCAGGAGCCCAGCCGGCAGCCCAGCAGACTGCCGCCGGCACCCCTGCCGCGGACCAGCCGGTCCACATTCCGCAGGGCAGCCTGGTGCTCGCCCGCGTCACCGGCGGCAGCGGCACCCCCAGCCTGGAGGCCGGCGACCAGACCGGCCCGTTCGAGGCGGTGGACTCCAGCAATTTCCAGGTGCAGAAGCCGGTGACCGGCGGCACCCGCATCGCCGTCACCCAGGGTGGCCGGACGCTGGGCTCCTGGCCGATCCAGGTGGTGCCCGACCGCGCACCGATCATCGCCCACGCCAGCCCGCCCGCCGCCGGCGAACGCGGCGCCTTGAAGCTGGACTATGCCGCCCGCGACGATTACGGCCTAACCGAGGTGAAGGCGCAAATCCGCCTCGCCCCGGAGATGCCGCCCGCCCCTGCTCCCGGCGCGGCGAAGCCGGATGCCGCACCCAAGCCGGACAAGGCCGGCACCGAGCAGGTGCTCGAATTCCCGCTGTCGCTCCCCGGCGTCCGCCCGAAGGACGCGCGCGGCACCGCCTTCCAGGACCTGACCGCCCATCCCTGGGCCGGCATGCCGGTGACGGTGCGGCTGACCGCAGCAGACGGCGCCGGCCAGACCGGCCGTTCGGAGGATGCCGCGATCATCCTGCCGGAGCGCACCTTCAACCACCCCGTCGCCCGCGCCATCGTCAATCAGCGCAAGATCCTGACCCGCAGCCCGCAGGAGTCCCGAGTCCAGGTCGCCCGCGCGCTGGCGGAGATCTCCGCCCGCCCCGACAGCTACGGCAACGACATCGTCGCCTTCCTGTCCCTGCGCACCGCCCTGGCCCGACTGATGCTGGACCAGAGCGCGGAGTCCGTCCCCGCCCTCCAGCAGCTTCTGTGGGAAACCGCGCTGCGCATCGAGGACGGCGGCCTGTCGCTGGCCGAGAAAGATCTGCGCGACGCCGAAAAGCGGCTGTCCGAGGCTCTGGACAAAAATGCCTCCGACGAGGAGCTGAACCGCCTGATGGATGAGCTGCAGGCGGCGCTCGACAAGTTCATGGACGCCATGGAACAGCGGATGCTGGAAGCCATGCAGCGCGGCGAGCAGATCCCGATGGTCCCGCCGGAGATGGCGGACAAGATGACCGACCGCAGCGACCTCCAGCAGATGCTCGACCGCATGCGCGAGATGGCGCAGACGGGGTCGCGCGACGCCGCCCGCCAGATGCTGTCCCAGCTCCAGCAGATGCTGGAGAACATGCGCTCCGGCGCCATGGCCCAGATGAACCAGCAGAACGGCCAGCAGCAGAACCAGTCCTGGGAGATGATGCAGCAGTTGCAGAAGCTGGCGCAGCAGCAGCAGCAGCTTCTCGACCAGAGCTTCCGCCAGTCGCAGGAGTCGATGGACCAGCAGGGGCAGCAGGGCGACCAGCCCCGCGGCCGCCAGCCCAACCAGCGCCGGAACCAGCAGGGCCAGCAGCAGAACTCGGGAAGCCCGACCATGCAGAAGCAGGCCGAGCAGCAGGAGGCGCTGCGGCGCCAGCTGGGCGAGCTGATGCGGCGCATGGGCGAGCAGCAGGGCGGCGAGATCCCGCAACCGCTGGGCCGCGCCGAGCGCGCCATGCGCGACGCCGCCCAGGCCTTGCAACAGGGCGCCCCCGGTGCCGCGGTTCCGTCGCAGACCGAGGCGATGGAACAGCTTCAGCAGGGCATGCAGGGCATGGCCGAGCAGATGGCCCAGCAGATGATGGGCCAGGGCGGGCCGGCGATGATGGGCCAGCAGGGCCAGATGCCGCGCCAGGGCCGGGGCCGCGACCCGCTCGGACGCCGTCCGTCCGGCTACGGCATGCAGGATTCCAACGACGTGAAGATCCCCGAGCAGTCGGAACTCCAGCGCGCCCGCGAGATCCTCGACGAGCTACGCCGCCGCTCCGGCCAGTACGGGCGCCCGCAGGAGGAACGCAACTACATCGACCGGTTGCTGAAGCAGTTCTGACGGATCACTTCCAGCGGTGCAGACATGAAAAACGGGACCGGCACAAGCCGGTCCCGCTCAACAGGCGCCATCAGGCTGACCTGTCCGTCATTGCTCGGGACGGTCGTCGTCCGGATTGTGGTTGGCGGCGTGGTCCTGCATCTGTTCGGTCTGCACGGCCTTGCTGTCCAGGCCGCGAGCGTCGGAGTGACGGGACTTGTCGCGGTTCGACAGCACCATGTTGTCGCCGATGGCGCCGGCCGGCAGGTCGGTGGTGGCACCGGTGCCGGTGCCCTTGCCCTGCCCGCTGGGGCTCATGTGCTTCTTGCTGGCGTTCGCCATGGCGTGTTCTCCATCGGTTGACCACCCGGACCGCCGGGACGTGGACTCCCGGCGGCGGGCGGCTGGGTTTGGGAAATCGCTAACGGACCTCGGCAAGCGGGATTACTGAGGGTTGCGCGGCTGGGTGCTGTCCAGGCTGTTGGCGGTGCCATGCGCCGCGTCGCCGCCGGCAGCGCCCGTGTTGTGGCCGGTGGCGTTGTGGTCGACGCTGCTGCCGCTGCTGGTGCCATGGCGCTTGCCCAGCGAGACGGTGGTGTCGTCGTACTTGAACTCCGCCATCTGCTTGACCTGATCCTCGGTCACCTGCCGGGCGACGAGGCGGTCGCTGTCGGAACGCAGCAGGTTGTAGTCCAGCGCCACATGCTTGGCGCCGATGCCCAGCACGCCGCCGCGGTTCAGGATCACCTGGGTGGCCTTGCCGCTCTGGGCGTCGAGGATGATGTCGGCGACGTCGCCCAGCTTCTTGCCGTTCTCGCCATAGACATCCTTGCCCATCATCTTCTCAAAGCTGGTGCTTTGCTGGGCGGCACCGCCGGCAGCGGAAGCGACATTCGGGCGCAGGTCGCGGACCTGACGCAGATGCTGCTCCAGCGTCGGCAGGCTCTGTTCGGCGAAGCGCCGCAGGTCGGCGTCCTTGCCGTTCTCCGCCTGCTGGCGGAACAGGGTGACGGCGGTCTGGTGAGCGTCCATCTGGCCCTGGAGATAGGCGGAATCGAACTGGTCGCCCTTCAGGCCGCGCAGCTTGTCAAGCTTCTGCTGGTGTTCGGAATCGAGCTTGGTCGGCAGGGTCATCGACTTTTCCCGGGCCATGGTCTTCATGGCGTCGGAGGTCTTGGTGTGGTCGGCCACCATGTGGCTGCCGAACTGCTTGACGCCCTGTTCCTTCGCCTGATCCTGCGCCAGCTTACCCGCCTGGATTTCAAACATGTCGCTGATCGCCGCCTTTTCGGCGAAGGTCATGTCCTGCTGCGCCAACTGGCCCTTCTCGGTCACGGTCTTGGCCGGGGCCGGCGTCTGGGCCAGCGAGAGTGCCGGCGCCGTGAACAGGAGCACAGCGGCGGTCGCGAGAAGATGGTGGCGTTTCATGGCGGCGGTTCCTCGAATTGCATTGGGACTTGCAAGGTTTCCGGTGCCGGGCGGCCAAGCCTGCGGCCGGGCCGAAGCACCCCTCTTGCCCTTCTCAACCGTTGGGCGCGGCGGTCGTTCCCTCCCGGTCGAGGGCCGTCCGGTTCGTCCGGGGTGCCGCGCTTTTGCGACCTCCGGACCAAGGGGGACGCGCCGGGGGTATATCCGAATGAGTGCTCGGTCTAGGCCACGTGTCCGGGGCAAGAAAGGGGGCTTATGACCCCGATGACCCCGGTATGCTTATGTTCCCAGTACGGAGGCCCGCTTGCTTCGTGATGCCCGCCATGTCCTGAACGGCACGCACATCGACTGCGATCTGTGCGTGATCGGTGGCGGTGCCGCCGGCCTGACCATCGCGCGCGAACTGGCGGGCGGCAGCTTGAGCGTCGTCCTGCTGGAAGGCGGCGGGCTGGAGGTCGACGGCATTTCCCAGGCGCTGTATGCCGGCCGCAACGTCGGCCTGCCCTATGAGCGGCTGACCACCGCGCGCAGCCGCTATCTCGGCGGCAGCACCAATTGCTGGGGCGGCTTCTCCCGCCCGCTGGAGCGGACTGACTTCGCCGAGCGCCCCTGGATCCCCGGCAGCGGCTGGCCGATCCCGCGCGACACGATGATGCCCTATTACGAGCGCTCGCACAGCGTGCTCGGCCTCGGCCCCTTCGAGTACGACAGCGATTACTGGATGGAGCAGGTCCGCGGACCGAAGACCGAGCTTATTCCGGTGGAGAACGAGGACGGCAGCGCCAGCGCCTTCGAGAACCGCGTCGCCCAGCTCAGCCCGCCGATCCGCATGGGCGAGGCCTATCGCGCCGAAATCGGACGGGCCGCCAACATCACCGCCTTCCTGAACGCCAACGTCACCGGGCTGGACACCAACCATTCGGCAACGGCGGTGGAGCGGGTGCAGGTCCGCACCCTGGACGGCCCCGGCTTCACCGTCGGCGCCCGGCTGTTCGTGCTGGGCTGCGGCGGCATCGAGAATGCGCGCATCCTGCTGCTGTCCAACAAGGTGCAGGCTGCCGGTCTGGGCAACGGCAGCGATCTGGTCGGCCGCTATTTCGCCGATCACCCGCGCTTCAAGACCTCGCCGATCCGCCTGACCCGGCAGGGGCATCACCGCACGCTCTACGACGTCAGCCTGTGCCTCGCCCGGCGGCGGCTGCGGCGGCCGCACCCGTCGATCGCGCTGGCGCTGTCGCCGACCGAGGATCTCCAGGAACGGCATGCGCTGCCCAATTCCCGGACATATCTGGTCGCCTCCTACCATTCGGCGGCACTGGACGCCTTCAAGGCGATGCGCGACCTGCGGCTCCTGCCGTCGCGCCACCGTTGCCGCCGCTTCGGCGTGTCGGAGGACGAGGCGGCGAGCCTGCTGCGCAACGCCGGCCCGCGCATCCTGCGCAGCATGCCGCAGCTGGCCCATGCGCTGTTCGACAGCACCATCGATCCGGGCTGGCTGCCCCGCCGCTTCACCCTGGAAACGGTGCTGGAACCGGTGCCCAACCCAGAAAGCCGGGTGACGCTGGACCACGCCACCGATCCGTTCGGCCGCAACCTGCCCAAGGTGGACTGGCGCCTGACCGCGCAGGACCGCTGGGGCGCCAGCGAAACCCAGCGCCTGCTGCGCGAGGATCTGCTGCGCCGCGGCCTGATCACGGTGGAGGACGGGGAGAACACGGCCGAGGCGACGATGGCCGACGTCGGCTGGTGCTGGCACCATATGGGCACCACACGGATGCATGACTCGCCGCGCCACGGCGTGGTCGATCCCGATGGGCGCGTCCATGGCGTCGGCAACCTCTACATCGCCGGCAGTTCCGTCTTCCCGACCATGGGCGCCGACCACCCGACCATGACCATCGTGGCGCTGGCCCTGCGCCTGACCGACCGCGTCCTGGCCCTGTTGCAGGATGAACGCGGCAGCCCCCCCGCACCCGCGGTCGCCGCCTCGCTTTGAGCGGGGCGGCGGCGTCCTATATTGCTCTCCCTTGCGGAGAGGATTCGATTGCCATGGACCTGTTCGACGATGTTCCGGCCCCGCCCCTGACCCCGGCCCCGCCGGGATTGCCGCCTCCCGCCGGGCCGCTGCCGGACATCGTGGCGCCAGGGCTCGAATGCCTGTTCGTCGGCTTCAACCCCGGCCTGCGCTCCGGCGCGCTCGGCCATCACTATGCCGGGCGCGGCAACCAGTTCTGGCGCCTGCTGCATGAGGCCGGGCTGACGCCGCGCCTCTACCGGCCGGAGGAGGACATCACCCTGCCGGCCATCGGGCTCGGCTCCACCAACCTCGTCGCCCGTGCCACCGCCAGCGCCGCTGAGCTGTCGCGGGCGGAGCTGCGCGGTGGGGTGCCGCGGCTGGCGCGGATCGTCGGCTTCGTCCGGCCGCGGGTGCTGGCCTATACCGGCAAGGGCGTCTATCTGGCGGCGACCGGCCTGCCCGACGCGCCCTGGGGCGTGCAGGAGCGCAGCCTGTTCGACGGCGTCGCCGATGTGGTCGTGCCGTCGCCGAGCGGCCTCGCCCGCCTGCCCTTCGAGGACAAGCTGCACTGGTTCCGCGAGGTACGGGCGGAAATCGGGCGTCGCCGGCTTGCCTGAACCCGTCTCCGACGGAGATGTCGCCTCCGTTGCAATTCCTGGGGAGGCGGCAGGGATTGTTGTCCGGACGGAGAATGCCGGCCGGTCAGGACGGGACGCGGGGGGCACTCCCCCTGCCCCGGCATCTCGCCGGGAAAGGCCGGGCAGGCCGATACCGGCTTGAGCCATGCTGTGCCCCGCATGACCGCGACCGCCCGAACCCGTCCCGTTGACCAACAGGCACCGCAGACCGACAGGGTCGCCCTGCGGCTGCGCCGCCGCCATTGGGCAATCCTGGCGCTGGCCGTCCTGCTGATGGCAGGGGTTCTGCGGGCGGCCTGCTATCTCACGGTGCTGACGCCTGCGACCGCCGCGACAGAACCCTGGAAAGACCCTTGGGGACCGCGGCTTCCCCCATCACCCTTGACGGACACCCATTACCGGCAGCTCGCCCGGCTTCTGCATCTCGATCCGCCCCACAAAAAAGGGCCGGCGGAGACTCCCGTCCCCGCCGGCCCTGTGCAACCGGATCCCGCAGTGAAGCTGCTGGTCGACCATGGCTGGCCCGCCTACCCGCCCGCAACGATCCCGGCCGCCGCGCGGACGGCCGGAATCGTTGCAGTCTCGGACAAAGCCTCGCCTTAGCCGCCCCGTCTCAGCTGACGATGCCGCCCCGGCTGAAGGGCAGCGTCTGCAAGGGCTGGCCGGTCACCGAGAAGACGGCGTTCGCCACCGCCGGTGCCACGGTCGGGACGCCCGGCTCGCCGGCGCCGGTCGGCCGCTCGTGCGACGGCACGATGTGGACCTCGACCACCGGCATGTCGGACATCCGCAGCGGCAGGTAGCTGTCGAAGTTGGCCTGATCGACCACGCCGTCGGTCATGGTGATCTCGCCGCGCAGCGCATGGCCGATGCCCCAGCCGGCACCACCCTCCATCTGGGCCTTGACGATGTCCGGGTTGACGACCTCGCCGCAATCGACGGCGACGACGATCCGGTCCACCTTGATCTGGCCCTTGGCATCGACCGTCACGTCGGCGACATGGGCGACATAGGTGTTGAAGCTCTCATGGACGGCGACGCCGCGGCCCTTGCCCTGCGCCAAGGGCTGGCCCCAGCCGGCCTTCTCAGCTGCCAGCTTCAGCACGCCGGCCAGACGCGGATGGTCCTTCAGCATTTCCATGCGGAAGGCCACCGGGTCCTTGCCGGCCGCCTTGGCGAGGCGGTCGATCATCACCTCCTTGGCATAAGCCGTGTGGGTGTGCCCGACAGACCGCCACCACAGGGTGGTGACCGGCGAGGCGACAGTGTGGGCATCGACCGCGAGGTTCGCCACCGGATAGGCCATGTCCGAGGCGCCCTCGACCATCGTCGCATCGACGCCGTCCTTGACCATCACCGCCTCGAACGGCGTGCCGGCCATGAAGCTCTGGCCGACGATGCGCTGCTTCCAACCGACGAGCGCACCCTTGGCGTCGACCGCCGCGGTGATCCTGTGCAGGAACAGCGGGCGGTAGCGGCCGCCCTTGATGTCGTCCTCGCGAGTCCAGACCAGATGCACCGGGGCCTTGGGATAGGCCTTGGCGATCATCACCGCCTCGGCGATGTAGTCGGCGTTGGTGGTGGCGCGCCGGCCGAAGCTGCCGCCGGCCCACTGCGTCTCGATCTTCACCTGCTCCGGCTTGCAGCCCAGGATGTGGGCGGCGGTCATCTGCTCGACCGTCTGGAACTGCGATCCGGCCCAGATGGTGCAGCCACCCTCCGGGTTCAGCGCCACCACGGCGTTCAGCGGCTCCATCGGCGCATGGGCGAGGTAGGGGAAGACGAACTCGCCGTCCACCGCATGGCCGCCCTTGGCCTTGGCATCGGCGATCGCCTTGTCGGCATCGCCCTTGTTCGCCGCGACCGAGCCCGGCTTTTCCGCCGCCTTGCGGTAGTCGGCCAGCATGGCGTCGGTGCCGCGGGTCTCGGCCTTGCCATCGTCCCAGGCGACCGTCAGCGCCTCTCGGCCCTTCATGGCGGCCCAGGTATTCTTGGCGATCACCGCGACGCCGACCGGCAGGCTGATCACCTCGATGACGCCCGGCACCTTGCGGGCGGCGGCATCGTCGACGCTCTTCACCGTGCCGCCGAAGCGCGGGCTGCGCGCCAGCACCGCCGTCACCTGACCGGGGCGGCGGATGTCCATCGAGAAGATGGCGGTGCCGTTGGTCTTGCTGATGTGGTCCAGCCGGTGCAGGTCCGGCTTGCCGATCAGCACATAGTCCTTCTGCTCCTTCAGCTTGACCTGCTGCGGCACCGGCAGCTTGGATGCCTCCTCCGCCAGTTCGCCGAAGGTGGCGCTGCGGTTGCTGGCGGCATGGCGGACCACGCCCTTCGACACCGTCACTTCGCCGGCCGGAACCTTCCACCGCACGGCAGCGGCGGCAACCAGCATGGCGCGGGCGGCGGCGCCGGCCATGCGCAGCTCGTCCCAGCTGTTGGCGACGGCGGTCGAGCCGCCGGTGCCCTGGATGCCGAAGAAATGATTGGCGTACAGCTTGGCATCGGCCGGAGCGAAGGCGCCGCGCACCTGGGCCCAATCGGCGTCAAGCTCCTCGGCCGCAATGGTGGCGATGCCGGTGACGATGCCCTGGCCCTTGTCCAGATGCTTGGCCAGCACGGTAACGGTATTGTCCGGCGCCACGATGACGAAGGCGTGCGGGCGCGGGTCGGCCGGGCCGATGATCTTGGGCGCCGCTTCGGCGGCCAGCGCCGGCATCGGCAGATGCGCGCCGACCACCAGAACGCCGGCACCGGCGCCGATGGCCTTCAGGAAACCACGGCGCGACGGGGCGGGCAGCGGCGTGAGCGACAGCCCGTCGCCAAAACCATTCTGTGCGGCCTGACGGATCAGATGATGCAGCATGGATCAGGCCCTCATCGTCTGGGCGGCATCCTTGATCGCCGCGCGGATGCGGACATAGGTGGCGCAGCGGCAGACATTGCCGTCCATCGCCGCGTCGATGTCCTGGTCGGTCGGGTTCTGGTTGTCGGTCAGCAGCGCCACGGCGCTCATGATCTGGCCCGACTGGCAATAGCCGCACTGGACGACGTCCAGCTTCTGCCACGCCGCCTGGACCGCCTGGGCGGCCTTGCCCTTGACGCCTTCGATGGTGGTGATCTTGCTGTCCGGCGTCAGCATGCCGACCGGGGTCTGGCAGGCGCGGGTCGGCGTGCCGTCGACATGGACGGTGCAGGCGCCGCACTGGGCGATGCCGCAGCCGAACTTGGTGCCGGTCATGTTAAGCTCGTCCCGCAGAACCCACAGGAGCGGCATGTCCTCGGGAACGTCGACCTGACGCTCCTCGCCGTTGACGTTGATGCGAACCATGGCTCTTGCCTCTTTCTCCCTGAACGGAACCACCGGCCTGCCCCGACGATTGGAGGAAGGACGACGACAGGTCCGCTGCCCGGTTGCGGGCGTTGGCTACGGAATATGGTTTTTTTGATTGATGGCTGTTGGATCAGCGCTGGCTAGACAGAATACACCGTCCAGTGCACAATGAACTAGGACGCTTTGGTTCATATCGTCATGAAAGCAATTCATAACCCGGCGCTCGACCTCAACCTGGTAAAGGTGTTCGACGCGCTGCTAGAGACCCGCAACGTTTCCCGCGCGGCCGAGGCGCTGGGCGTCAGCCAATCGGCGGTCAGCCACGCGCTGGGCCGGTTGCGCACCCTGGTGGGCGACCCGCTGTTCGTGCGCACCGGCAACCGGATGGAGCCGACGCCGCGCGCCCAGCGTCTGGCCGAACCCCTGCGCGACCTGCTGGTGGGTGCGGCCCGCGCCCTGTCGGCGGAGGAGGATTTCGATCCCCAGCGGGAGGAACGGACCTTCACCATCTCCACCACCGATTCCATGCAGGCGGTCCTGCTGACCGGCATTCTGCGCGATGCGGCGGAAGGCAATCTGCGCGTGTCGGTGTCGCTGCTAAACCTCGACCCCGACGCCATGCTGAACGCGTTGGACGACGGCACCCTCGATCTCGCCATCGGCTATCTGCCGGATCTGCGGCGCTGGCACGACGGGCAGGTGCTCTACCGGGAAACCCATGCCTGTCTGTACAATCCGAAACTCGTGCCGGTCACCCCGCCGATCGGGCTGGAGGACTACACCCGCTATCCGCATTTGATGCCGTCGCTGCGCGGCGGGATGACCAGCTTCATCGACGAAGAGCTGGCGGCACTCGGCACCAGCCGGCGGGTCGCCGCCTCGACCACCCAGTTCCTGGCGATCCCGATGATCCTGATGCAGGTGCCGATGCTGACCTCACTGCCCGCCCGGCTGGCCCGTCTGTACGCCGACGCGCTGGGGCTGGCGACCAGCCCGCTGCCCTTCGACATCGGCGACTACGAAATGTCGATGATCTGGCACCGCCGCAACACCGGCTCCCCCTCGCATGGCTGGCTGCGCCAGCGCCTGAGCGAAGAGGCGGCGAAGCTCTGATGCGAAAAAGGGGCGCCCACGGCGGGCCAGCCCCTACACAAAGGTGTTGCGGGTCGCATGACCCGCAACATTACTTGGCAGCACTTCCCAGCACCCGTTCAGCTATCCGGGACGGGCTCAATCCACTGGGGCCTTGGCGTTCGGGTCGAAGTAGACGATGTCTTCCATGCGGACCTTGCCCTTGGCGACCCCCAGCCGCTCCGCCGGGGTCAGGCCGTCCTCGCCCGTGAAGCACCAGTTGTACCAGACCCGGAAGATGTCGAGGCACTTGCCGACCATTGCCGGGTCGTAGGGTGCGTAGCCGTGCCAGACTCGCCGGGCTCTGCGGGTCGGCGAGATAGGCCGCTCCAGCAGCCGCAGACGCCGCCGAACCAGCATGAAGAAGCGATCGATGGCGTGGAGCGAGGCCCGGTTGAACAGATGAGCCAGACGGTCGAGGTCGTCGTCGTCATAACCGTTCAGGTCCGTCAGCAGCGCCACCTTTTTCTCCGGTTCAGCCATCGTCGGGAACGGATGGTCAACCCATTTGCCGTCGAGCCTGCCGCGTTCTTCCGGGCTGGCGTCAGTGATCGCCTGGATACGTTCCCGCATCACCGCGACCTTGACGCGCCGCACCTCGGTCGGTGTCGCCTTGGCAGGGTTCAGTCCTCTGGCCGTCAACGCCTGTTCTAGCCGCTTCGTCGCTTCAGCGGTGGCCGTGCGCTTCTCGTCCACCGTCCGATCCTTCGCGATGGCGACGAAGAAGGCATCGGCCCAGCGGTCCCGAACGCCATCGTGGAACGCGGCAAAGCACGCCTGCTTCATCCCGGCGTCCTGGTCGAGAAAGAAGCGCACCTTCCGTGCCCCGTGCAGAAGGTGGCGAAGATAGAGGAAGTGCCCGTAGAGGCCGTATTCGGCGTGGACTTGCATGCCCCGCTCGGGCAATGCCTGCCCCTCATCCAGAAGTTCGGCGGTCGCGAGGTCATCGCGGGCGGCGACCAGAACCTCGCGTTGCTGGATCTCCACGTCCAGGCTTTGCCCTTTCCGGCCGGAGGCCGCAGCGGTTGCCTTGGCTCGCTCGACGGAAGCCGCATAGTCTGACCGGAGCCAGAGCCGAGCGTGCCTGCGGAACGGTGGGTCCTCGGCGTTGTCGCCTGCGCCGTCGGCTTCCGTCTCGACCTGCTCAGGGTCGAGCGTCGCGTCGAAGTTCGGCGTCATGGCGAAAACGTATCCTGAGTGCAGGTCGGCGGTGCCCGCCGAAGTCAGTTGGACCGTCTTGCGGGCCTTCCGGTCGCCCCAGTTGACGATGTAGTCCTGTCGGTCGGAGCAGAGGTAAAGGCGCTCGAATGGGGTGTTGGAGAATTGGCGTTCACGCTCGGCGGCGAATCTCAGACACTGCCGATGCAGGAAGTCGATTTTCCCGTAGACGGACGTGTAAGACAGGTCCGCAACCTCACAGATGCGGCTGATGGGGGTCTGGTTCACCAGAAGTCGGAACACCAGTAGGTTCTCGTGCGGCTTCTTGTGTCCGGTCGTCGGGCCAGGGACCGAGAAGGTCTTGCCGCACTTTTTGCAGAGGAACCGCTTCGAGCCGGAGCGTGTCTTGCCGTAAAGACGGTAGAGGTCAGGATTTTCCCGAGTCGCCTGTTCGTGGTTCAGACAGGCGGCGTTTGGACAGCTGTGTCCCTCCGGAATCCGCAGAAAAGCGGCCACACGCGAGAATTCTTCGTGAATTCCCCGATTGGACTTCAAAGTGGTTGTTCTGCGACACAATTGGCAGTAAAGCCCGGGAACGCCACCCGTGCCGCTCAGTCTGTAGTTATCTCGACTGGGCGCCGTCGCCGAGCGACCTCGGGCTGACGCGCGGCTGGGTGGCACGCCGAAGTTCGCGCAGCCCGGCGTTTTGCAGAAATTTACTTCAATTCCCGAGTATTCTGCGGGAATTCGACGCTGACTACTTGTCGAAGAAATCTTCGGCATGAGAACGCGCACTCCAGCACCGCCGCAACGGAGGCCAGAGTGCGCGTCTACTTAGCGTTCCGCAAGTCAACCTCGGGCGGAACCGCGCGCTCCGGTATAGTCGGAGAGTAGAGCGCGGTTCCGACGAGGTGCAACACCTTTGTGTAGGGGCTGGCCACGGCGGGGCGCCCCTTCCTGTCCGCTTGAACCTTCTTCCCGTCAATCCGCGGTGACGGAGCGGATTTCGTCCTGGCTGAAGCGCTGCTGCTCCTCCATCACCATCTGCGACAGCTCGCGCTTCAGGCGGTTGAACTCCGGGGCGGAGCCGTCGCGCGGGCGCGGCATGTCGACGACGACGTCGCGCTTGATGGTGCCCGGCCGGTAGGTCATCACGATGATGCGGTCGGCCAGATAGATGCTCTCCTCGATGGAGTGGGTGACGAACAGGATGGTCTTGCCGACCTCCTCCCAGATGCGCAGCAGCTCGTCCTGAAGCGTGCGGCGGGTCAGGGCGTCGAGCGCGCCGAACGGCTCGTCCATCAGCAGGATCGGGCTGTCGAGCGCCAGCACGCGGGCGATGGCGACGCGCTGGCGCATGCCGCCCGACAGATCCTTGGGAAAGCGGTTGCGGAAGTCCTGCAGATGCAGCTTCTGCAGCAGCCACTCCACCCGCTCGGCGATCTCCGCCTTGGACATTCCCTTGATCTCCAGGCCGAAGGCGACGTTCTGCGCCACCGTCATCCAGGGGAACAGGGCATATTCCTGGAACACCATGCCGCGGTCGGGACCGGGTTCGGTGATGGTGCGGCCATCGACGGTGACGGTCCCCTTGGTCGGCGGCTGGAAGCCGGCCACCGCGTTCAGCAGCGTGGACTTGCCGCAGCCCGAGGGCCCCAGCAGGCAGACGAACTCGCCCTTGCGGATGTCGAGGTCGATGTTCTGCAAGGCGACGATCTTCTGCGCGCCGACGGCGAAGGTCTTCTCCACCCCGCGCACCTGGATCTGCACAGGCGCCGCGTCGGCGACGGGAGCGGTGTCGGCAACACTCTTCAGCATGGGCGTCATCTCCATCCCCTCCCCATCAGTTCTCAAGACCGCGGTGCCAGCGCAGCAGGTGGTTGTTCAGGCGGTTCATGCCGATGTCGATGGCGAGGCCCAGCAGGCCGATGGTGAACATCCCGGCGATGATCTTGTCGGACCACATGAACTCGCGCGCTTCCAGGATGCGGAAGCCGAGGCCGGAGTTGACGGCGATCATCTCCGACACGATGACGACGATGAAGGCGGTGCCGATGCCGATGCGGGCGCCGGCCAGGATGTAGGGGGTGGCGGCCGGCAGTATGACGCGCAGGAACATGGTCAGCTTGCCGGCCCCCAGGTTGCGGGCGGCGCGCAGATAGATGCCGTCGACATGGCGCACCCCGGCGATGGTGTTCATCAGCACCGGGAAGAAGGCGCCGATGGCGATCAGGAACACCGCCGGCGCATTGCCCAGCCCGAACCACAGGATCGCCAGCGGGATGTAGGCGATGGGCGGGATCGGCCGCAGCACCTGCATCAGCGGGTCGAACAGCGCGTAGATGCGCGGGTTGCCGCCCATGGCGAGCCCCAGCGGAAGCGCCAGCCCGGCGCCGACGGCGAAGCCCAGCACCACGCGGTACAGGCTGGACCAGGCGTCGAACAGCATCTCGCCCGACAGCGCCCACAGGATCCAACTGGATTGCGCCGGATCGTAGGCTTCGGTCGGCAGCAGATAGGCCCACCAGCGCACGACCACCTGCACCGGCGACGGCAGCACCACCGGGTTGATCAGGCCGGAGGTGGACAGGATCTGCCACAGCGCGATCACCAGGACCGGCACCAGGGAGCCGCGCAGCAGGGCCGCGGGCGAGAAACGGGGCTTGGCTTGGGACATGGGGCGTCCTCCTTCCGCTGGGTGGGGCTCAGTTCGCCTTCACGGTGCCGGTACCGGCGTCATTCGCGGCCGCCTTGGTGGCCTTCGCCTTTTCCAGCAGGTCCAGCTTCACCCAATCGGCGGCCTTCGGCGGGTTGTCCATGCGGCCGACGCCGAACTTCTGCATCATGTCGGTCGTGACCTGGACGTGATGGACCGACAGGTCGTAGCTGTAGGGCGAGTTGCCGATAGCGTCCTTGAAGTCCTGGCTGGAGATCTGGCCCTTGAACATCTGTTCGCGGACATACTTCTCGGCCAGATCGGGGTTGGCGATGAAGGTCGCCGTCGCCTCGACGAAACAGTTGACCAGACGCTGGGCGACGTCGGGCTTCTTCTTGTAGAAGTCCTCGGTGATGACCAGCGAGCGCACCGGCTCGCCCAGTTCGGTGTCGTACGGCTTGACCACCTCGACGCCGAAGCCCTTGTTGATGGCTTGGCTCGATTGCGGCTCGGACTGCGACATGGCGTCGATGCTGCCAGCCAGCAGGGCCTGGTTCATGTCGGCGTAGGCCATGTAGACGATCTGCACGTCCTTGCCGGAACGGTCCGACCAGCTCAGCCCATGCTTCGCCAACTCGGCCAGCAGGATCAGTTCCTGGGCGCCGCCGCGCGGGGTGGCGACCTTCTTGCCCTTCAGGTCGGCGACGCTCTTGATGCCGGCATCCGGCTTGGCGACGATGCGTGCCCCGCCCTTGGCGAAGCCGGCCACCGCATAGATCGGCACGCCCGACGCACGGCCGGCGATGGCGGCGTCCACCGCGCTGGCGGCCACGTCGATCTCGCCGGCGACGATGGCGGGCAGGATGTCGATGCCCTTGGGGAAGACCCGCTCCTCGATCTTCAGGTCGTACTTGCCGGCGATCTCCTTCATGTAGGAGACCGCGCCGTAATGGGCGAATTTCAGGTTGCCGAGTCGGACCAGATCGGCGGCCGAGGCGCCCTGGGCGGCGAGTGCTGCGGCAGCGAAGGCGGTGGCGGCGAGCAGAGTCTTCCGGAGCATCGTGTCTCTCCCATGGGGCTTGATCCGCGACCCGTCGCCGCGGTTGGCCTGGAGGAGAGCAAGGGGCGTGCCATTGTCAGTTCGTCGCGCAAACAGTTGAAAAGCCTGGAGCCGGCCGTCGGCGCCATGGGCTGCATCGGCGGAAAGCCGCCGATGGCGGTGCACGGGCAGGCGGATTTCCGCCGACACCCGTCCCTGCGGCAGGTCGCCGCGCCGGGGGATAGCCGCGCTTACCGCTTACGACAAGTCATCGCAGCGCAACGAAAATGCGTGTAGAAGATGCTGCATCTGCGAACCAACGCACGCGCTCAACCGATAGGGACAAGAAACATGGCCGAGAGCATGGGGATCGAAACGATCGGCGTCATCGGCGCCGGACAGATGGGCAACGGCATCGCCCAGGTCTGCGCCGTCGCCGGCCTGACGGTGGTCATGACCGACATCTCCGAGGAAGCGGTGCAGCGCGGCCTGTCGACCGTCGGCGGCAGCCTGGACCGTCTGGTCAAGAAGGAGAAGATGACCGCCGCCGACCGCGAGGCCGCCGTCGCGCGCATCACCGCCACCACCGACAAGTCGAAGCTCGCCACCTGCGATCTGGTGATCGAGGCCGCGACCGAGAATGAAGACCTCAAGGTCAAGATCCTGAAGGATCTCTGCGCCACCCTGAAGCCGGAGGCGCTGGTCGCCACCAACACCTCGTCGATCTCCATCACCAAGCTGGCGACGGCCACCGACCGTCCGGACCGCTTCATCGGCCTGCACTTCTTCAACCCGGTGCCGCTGATGGCGCTGCTGGAGATCATCCGCGGCATCCAGACCAGCGACGACACCCACGCCAAAGCGATGGCCTTCGCCAAGCGCGTCGGCAAGTCGCCGATCACCGCCAAGAACAGCCCCGGCTTCGCCGTCAACCGCATCCTCTGCCCGATGATCAACGAGGCGATCTTCGCGCTCCAGGAAGGCATCGCCACGGCCGAGGACATCGACGCCGGCATGAAGGCGGGCTGCAACCACCCGATCGGCCCGTTGGCGCTGGCCGACCTGATCGGTCTGGACACCATGCTGTCGGTGATGGAGGTCTTCTACGAAGGCTTCAACGATCCGAAGTATCGCCCGGCCCCGCTGCTGAAGGAGATGGTCGACGCCGGCTACCTCGGCCGCAAGACCGGCCGCGGCTTCTACGACTACAGCAAGTAACCGCTGCGGCAAGGGAGGGCCCAAGCGCCCTCCCTGCCAAATCCGGTCAAGTCGGCAAGGGGGTGCGCAGAACCGTCAAAAGCGGTTCGGATGGAGCAATCACCCGGCCGGGCATCTCCATAGGATCGGTGCAGTCCAGCGCCATCACGGAGATGCCCCATGACGGCCCGCCTTCGCGCGGCGGCGGTCGCCCTTTTGCTGTGGATCGGTCCGGCCCATGCAGCCGATCCGCCACCGCTGACCAACACCCGCTATGACGAGGATTACCGTTACCTGCTCCAGCCCGGGGCAGGGACCGGCACCTATTGGGAGCGGTTCAAGGCCATCCCGGTCACGCCGGACGGTTTCGCCTCGCTCTCCACCGGGCTTGAGTTGCGCCTGCGCGGTGAGGCGGTCCGCAACAGCGGCTGGGGCCAGGACGAACCGCGCAACGACGCCTATGGGCTGTGGCGCGCCCTGCCCTACGCCGACCTGCGCGTCGGCCAGAGCCTGCGTCTGTTCGGCCAGCTGATCATGGCCGACGCCGACGGCAAGCTGGGCCCGCTGGCCCCGCCCGATGCCGACCGCATCGACCTGATGCAGGGATTCGCCGATTTGAACGCCCCGCTGGGCGAGGCCCAGGGCACGCTGCGTGTCGGCCGCCAGATGCTGGCCTACGGTTCGGAACGGCTGATCTCCATCCGCTACGGCGCCAATGTCCCGCGCGCCTTCGACGCGGTGAAGGGCATCGTCACCGCCGGCCCCTGGCGGGTCGACGCCTTCTACGGCCGGCCGGTCCAGCCGACACCGGATCTCTTCGACGATGGGCGCGACGCCAAGCGCACCGCCTGGGGGCTTTATGCCACCCGGCCGCTCGATCTGGGCCATTTGGGATTCGAAGGGGGCGGCAGCGCCCGGCTGGACGCCTATTACATCGGCTATCGCAACCGCCGCGCCGGCTTCGACGCCGGCCGGGCGAACGAACTGCGGCATACGGTCGGGCTGCGCAGCTTCGGCAAGGCGGCCGGCTGGGACTGGAACTGGGAGGCGATGGGACAGTTCGGCCGTTTCGGCAGCGGGTTGATCCGGGCCTGGTCGTTCGCCACCGACAGCGGCTATCGCTTCACAGACCTGCCGCTGCAACCCCGGCTCGGCCTGAAGGCCAACATCGCCAGCGGCGACGGCAACCCGCGCGACGACCGTCTGGAGACCTTCAACCCGCTGTTCCCGCGCGCCAAGTATTTCGGCGAACTGACGCCCATCGGTCCCTACAACCTGATGAACCTGCATCCGTCGCTGGACCTCGCCTTGTCCGACGACTTCAGCCTGTCCGCCTCCGCCATCGCCTTCTGGCGGGAAAGCCTGGACGACGGCGTGTACGACCTGACCGGCGGGCTTCTGCGCTCCGGTTCGGCGTCGAAGGCGCGCTATGTCGGCACGCAGGGCGAACTGGTGCTATCCTACAGCTCCGGCCGCTCCTTCGAGGGGCTAATCTCCTATTCGCTGTTCCGGCCCGGTCCCTTCCTGAAGGACAGCGGCCCGGCCAAGACCATCCATTTCGCCGGGATGGAAGCGGTCTTCAAATTTTAAAGCGCAAGCCTTGCAGCCGGACGGCGATCCCGTACGTTCAGTCAATCAGCCGGGGCTTTTGATAAGCCCCATATGGACCGACGGCGGATGCGGGAAGCGGTGGAACGGAGACTTCAGGACAGACGGCGGACCAAACCGTCCTTGCGCAAGGGTCGGCTTCTCCATGTCCGCTCCGGACTGTCGGCGGAAAAGACCCTGCTGCTGCGGGTCGGGATCGTCGCCGCCCTGATCGCGCTGGTCATCGCGGTGTTCTGGTTCGACCGCGACGGGCTGAAGGACCAGATCGACGGCCACATCAGCTTTCCCGACATCCTCTACTTCGCCATGATCACGGTGACCACCGTCGGTTACGGAGACATCGTGCCGGTCAGCCACACCGCCCGGCTGATCGACGCCTTCGCCGTCACGCCGATCCGCATCTTCATCTGGTTTATCTTCCTCGGCACCGCCTATGAGCTGGTGGTGCAGAGGATCGTGGAGGAATTCCGGTTGAGCCGCATTCAGAAGCAGCTGCAAGGCCACATCGTGCTGTGCGGCTTCGGGCACAGCGGCTTCATCGCCGCGCAGGAGACCGTCTCGAAGGGCCATCCCGCCGACCACATCGTCGTCATCGACGAGTCGGAGGACCGCATCCAGCTGGCGGCCGACTGCGGCTTCGTCGGCCTGCTCGGCGACGGCACCAGCGAGGACACGCTGAAGAATGCCTGTGTCGGCAAGGCGAAGGCGGTGATCGTCAGCACCGGGCGCGACGACACCACCATCCTGGTGATCTTGACCGTGCGCCACCTGTCCGCCGCCACCAAGATCGTGGCGAACATCAAGCAGGAGGAGAACATCAAGCTCGCCAATCTCAGCGGCGCCGACCTGGTGGTGTCGCCGCCCAAGATCGGCGGCTACCTGATGGCCGACGCGGTGGAGACGCGCTACGCCACCCCCTTCCTGTGCGACCTGATGTCGGCCGGCGGGCAGATGGTGCTGAGCGAACGCCGGGCGGAGCCGGACGAGGTCGGCCTGACCATGGCGGAGGTCAACGCCGGCATGGTGGTGCAGGTCCACAGCCACGGCCGCGACATCCCCTTCACCGAACGCAACCGCTACCTCATCCAGCCGCAGGACACCCTTCTGATTATCAGCCTGCCCGCGGAGGGGAGCCAACCCAACTAGGATCGGCCCCCCACACGCTCACCCCTTGTAATGCCGGCCGAAGCGGTTGTTCAGGAAGGCATCCAGCGGTACCTGTTCCTGCCGGATGAAGCCGGCCTGCGGGATGGAGCCCTCGCGCAGCAGGTCCAGCACGGCGCAGATGCCGGCGGCGGTGGTGACCTGGATGGCGCTCCAGGTGCGGCCGGCAATCGGCTTGCTGTAGATCTTGGTGGCGAAGGTCTCCTGCCGCAGCTCGCCGTCCTGCATGCCGGTGGCGGTCGCCAGCACCAGCACCACGTCCTGCAAGGTCAGCGGCACCGCAGTTTCCAGCACATCCTTCAGCAGATGGCGCCGCTCGCCCAGCCGCAGGTCGCGGATCAGCAGACGGACGATGTCGCGATGGCCGGGATAGCGGACCGTCTTGTAATCGAGGTTCCGCACCTTTCCGGCCAGCGTCTCGCACAGCGAGCCCAGCCCGCCCGACGTGTTGAAGGCCTCGTAATCGACACCGTCCAGCGCAAAGCGCTCGTCACCCTCCAGCGGCATCACCTCGTGCGGACGGCCGTCGACGATGGCCTCGCACGGGTTGCAATACTCGTTGATCAGCCCGTCGGTGCTCCAGGTCAGATTGTATTTCAGGGCGTTGGTCGGGTATTGCGGCAGCGCGCCGACCCTGAGGTGCAGGTTGTGCAGCTCGTCGAATCGGCGGGCGAGGTCATGGCCGACGATGGAGATGAAGCCCGGCGCCAGACCGCATTGCGGGATCAGCGCCGTACTGGCCGTCTCCGCCAGCATCTTCACCTTGCGGGTGGCGGCGACATCCTCGGTCAGGTCGAGGTAATGGGCGCCGGCCGCGACGGCGGCGGTGGCGATGACTGGGGTCAGGGTGAAGGGGCAGGCGCTCAACACCGCCTGCTGGCCTTCCATGGCGGCGCGCAGAGACGCCGGATCCTCGACATCGACACGCGCCACCCGCAGCCCGGCATGTTCGGCGCGGTACAGCAGCGCCTCGTCCCGGTCGCCGATGGTGACGGCGAAATCGCCGGTCTCGGACAGCAGCGTGCCGATCATCGAGCCGATCTTGCCCGCACCCAAAACCAGAACCTTCATCGTTGCCATGGTCTCCCGCTCCTCTGTTCAGCCGTGTCCCGTGTTGGCGGGCCATGCCGATGGTTTGGCCCGCACACGAAAGATGTCGGCGGATGCCGCCGGGCAGAACCGGGCAATGCGCCGGTGGCGCTTGAGTTTTCCGGCGAAATGACGGAAGCCCCGTTGAAATGACGGACATGCTTTATCCCTCGCACCACCGCGGCGGCGGCGCTAAGGTCGCAGCCGGTTTCCCCAAATTCCGGCCCGCCCCCATGACCCTTCGCCAACTGACCGCCCCGCACGCCGTCCTGCTGGAAGAGCCGCAGGACGGCATCGCCCAGACCAGCGAGATGATCCGCGGTGAGCGCTTCCGCATTCTGGAGGAGCGTGACGGCTGGCTGCGGGCGGAGAACGCCTTCGACGGCCATGTCGGCTGGCTGCCGCCGGGCACCGCGCATCGGGAGCCGGTCGCCCCCACCCACCGCGTGCGGGCCCTGCGCGCCGACCTGCACCCCGGCCCGACGCACCGGGCGCCGCCGGTGGCGACGCTCAGCTTCGGGTCGACGGTGACGCTGGACGGCCGGGCCGAAAACGGCTGGGTCGGCACCGACGACGGGCTGTGGCTGTTCGCCGGCTGGCTGGAGCCGGTGGGCGCCGCTCCCGCACCCGATCACATCGCCACCGCCCTGCGCTTTCTGGAAACGCCCTATGTCTGGGGCGGCCGCAGCAGCTTCGGCATCGACTGTTCCGGGCTGGTGCTGACCGCCATGGCTGCCGCCGGCATCGTCTCCCACCACAGCAGCGGCATGCAGCGCAAAGACGAGCGGCTGGGGGCGTGGGTGTCCGAGGACGGCCGCGGCGTCGAGTATCGGCGCGGCGACATCGTCTTCTTCCCCGGCCATGTCGGGCTGATGGTGGACGGGACGAACCTGCTGCACGCCACCGTCTTCACCATGTCAGTCGTGATCGAACCCCTGAGCGAGGTCGCCGAGCGCGCGGAGGTCAATGGTGTCCGCCGTCCCAACCGTCTCACCGGCAATTTGGCGCGGGCGTAGCGCCTCCCCCACCAGCAGCAGGGTCGGCCCCCTGCCGGCTGCCACGCCCTGCTCCGCCATCCGGCCGAGCGTCGTCCAGTACCGCCGCTCGTCGGGCCGGCAGCCATTCTCCACCGCCAGCACCGGCGTCGTGGCCGGCAGCCCGGCACCGGTCAGCCCCTGCCCGACCGCGCGAGCCTGCTCGCGTCCCATGTAGATCGCCAGCGTGCCCTGCGGATCGGCCAGCCGCGCCCAATCGGGCTCGAACCGCTCGCCGTCACGGCCATGGGCGGTGACGAAGGTGACGGCGCGCGACACCCCGCGCTTGGTCAGCGACAGCCCGGTCGAGGCGGCGCAGCCAAGTGCCGCGGTGATCCCAGGCACCACCCGCACCGGAATGCCGAGGCTGTCGAGATGCTCGATCTCCTCGCCGGCCCGGCCGAACACCATCGGGTCGCCGCCCTTCAGCCGCACCACCCGCTTGCCACGCCGGGCATGGAAGGCGATCAGCGCGTTGATCTCCCCCTGCGGCAGCGAATGCCGGCCGGAGCGCTTGCCGACGCAGATGCGCTCGGCCTTGGGATGGGCGAGGTCGAGGATCCCGTCGCCGACCAGCGCGTCGTAGAGCACGACTTCGGCCGCCGCCAGCGCCTTGACCGCCGCGACGGTCAGCAGGTCGGGGTCGCCGGGACCGGCACCGACGAGGGTGACTTGCCCGCACTCTTTTTGCCGGGCAGCACGGTATCCCCTCTCCCCCCCGGGGAGAGGGTTAGGGTGAGGGGGTCGCGTGGCGGCCCTTTCCCAAGGGAGAGGGAGAAGGGACAAGGCACCGCCGCCAGCACCCGCGAAGCGCGGTACCAAGAGGCGCGCCAGCGCCACGAGACTCTCACGCCACTTCGCGCTGGTGAGCATGACGAAGCACCTCCTTGAGTTCGGGCACGCAGGAACCACAATTCGTGCCGGCTTTCAATGCCGCGCCGATCTCCGCCACGCTGGTCAGCCGGCGGTCGCGGATGGCGCCGACCAACCGGTTGATGCCGACGCTGAAGCAGGCGCAGACGATCCGCCCCTCATCGGCCTGCGCCCCCGGCGCCCGGCCGGCGAGCAGCCCGGCCCGCGCCCCGTCGTCCAGCCCATCCTTTTCCAAAAGCCCGGCGAGCCAGCCGCGCGGCGGCAGGCGCCCATCAGCGGCGACGAACAGGCAGGCCTCCAGCCGGTCCCCGTCCATCCAGGCCATCCGCAGGCCGCCGCGCGCAGGATCGCGGAACTCCACCACCGCCCCGGCGGGGTCGAGGCCGGGCAGCCACTCCGCCACCGCCGGGATCGCCCCCATCCCCGCCATCTCCACCAGATGCCCGCCCGCCACGGCGCGGCGCGCCCAATAGCCGCCATGGCCGGGCTCCACGGCATGGCGGACCAGCAGGAAGGCGGTCCAGTCCGGCCGCCAGGGCCCCACCGTCGCCGGCATCCGCTTCAGGTCGGGTTGGCCGGAGACCGGATCCACCGCCTCGTCGTCGACCAGCCGGCCGATGACGCAGGCACCGGTGAAGCGCTCAGTCCAATGCATCGGCAGGAAGACCGTGCCTTCGCCTTGCGTATCGGTGACGCGCACCCGCGCCAGCGCCTCCCCGGCCACCGTCGCGATGCGGGCCAGCCCGCCATCCGCCAGCCCACGCGCCGCCGCATCCGCCGGGTGGATGTCCAGCCGCGGTTCCGGCGCATGGGCGGACAGCCGCGCCGACAGTCCGGTGCGGGTCATGGTGTGCCACTGGTCGCGCAGCCGCCCGGTGTTCAGCAACAGCGCCCCGTCCGGCATCTCGCGCGGCAGCGGCTTCGCCGTGACCGGCAGCATCCGGGCGCGCCCGTCCGCGGTGAAGAATCGTCCATCGCCGAACAGCCGCTTCTGCGGCTTGGCATCCACCCGCCAGGGCCAGGGGAAGGGCGTCAGCGCGTCATAGCCGCCATCGTCCAGCCCGCTCAGCGCCCCGATGTCGAACGCCCGCGTCCCGCCATTCTCGAAGTCCGACAGCGCGGCATGCTCGCGGAACACCGCGGCGGCAGTCTCGTACGGGAAGGCCTCGGCAAAGCCCATGCGGCGCGCGACCTGGGTGACGATCCACCAGTCGGCCTGCGCCTCCCCTTCCCCGTCCTTGAAGGCGCGCTGGCGCGAGATGGTGCGGTCGGAGTTGGTGACGGTGCCGTCCTTCTCGCTCCAGCCCCTTGCCGGCAGGCGGATATGGGCGAAGCGGCCGGTGTCGGTGTCGCGGATGCAGTCGGAGACCACCACCGTCTCGCAGCGTTCCAGCGCCCGCCGCACCCGGCCCGCATCGGGCATGCTGACGGCGGGGTTGGTCGCCATGATCCACACCGCCTTGACCGTGCCGGCCTCGATGGCGCGGAACAGATCGACCGCCTTCAGCCCCGGCTTGGCCGCCACGCGCGGCGCATTCCAGAAGCGGCCGACCCGGTCCACCTCCGTTTCGGTAAAGCCCATATGGGCGGCCAGCTGGTTCGCCAGCCCGCCGACCTCGCGCCCGCCCATGGCGTTCGGCTGCCCGGTGACGGAGAAGGGGCCGCAGCCGGGCCGGCCGATGCGCCCGGTCAGGAAATGGACGTTCAGGATGGTGTTGACGGTGTCGCTGCCCTGGGAGGACTGGTTGACGCCCTGCGAATAGACCGTCACCACCCGGTCTGTGGCGGCGAACTCGGCATAGAAGGCGGCGACTTCCGCCTCCTCCAGCCCGCAGCGGCGGGCCACGGTCGCCACATCCGGCGCATCGGCACGGGCGGTGGTCAGCGCCTCCTCGACCCCCTCGGCATGGGCGGCGACGAAGCCCGCATCGCGATGGCCGCGCTCATCCAGATAGGCCATCAGCCCGTTGAACAGCAGCGCGTCGGTACCGGCCCTCAGCGCCAGATGGCGGTCGGCGGCATCGACGCAGTCGGTCCGCCTTGGATCGACGACGACGATCCGGGTGCCGCGTTCGGCCCGTGCCGCCAGCAGCCGCTGGTGCAAAACCGGGTGGCACCAGGCGAGGTTGGACCCCACCAGCACCACCAGATCGGCGCACTCGAAATCCTCGTAAGCCCCCGGCACCGCGTCGGCGCCCAGCCCCCGCTTGTGCCCGACCACCGACGAGGCCATGCACAGCCGCGAGTTGGTGTCGATGTTGGCCGAGCCGATGAAGCCCTTCATCAGCTTGTTGGCGACGTAGTAATCCTCGGTCAGCAGCTGGCCGGAGACGTAGAAGGCCACCGAGTCCGGCCCATGCCTGGCGATGGTGTCGGAAAAGCGCCGGGCCACCTCGTCCAGCGCTTCGTCCCACGACACCCGCTTGTCGCCGATTTCCGGATAGAGCAGCCGCCCATCCGGCACCAGCGTGTCGGCCAGCGCCGATCCCTTGGAGCAGAGCCGTCCCCGGTTCGCCGGGTGGTCGGCATCGCCGCGCACGGTCACGGCGCCATCGGCCGAAACGCGCGCGATCACCCCGCACCCGACCCCGCAATAGGGACAGGTGGTCTTCACCTCCCGTTCACCGCCCTTGGCCCGGCCGGAGGACGACTCCGCCCCGTCAAACATGGCCGCAGGCCTTGCGGCAGCCGCCGCGCGACAGCTTGGCCTCGCCCAGCGCGATGGCGACGCTGCGCCCCTCGACCCGCACCGGGACATGGCCGGTGCGGCCCTCGTCGGGGGCGACGGCCTCGCCGGTCGCCAGTTCGATCACCCAGCTGTGCAGCGGGCAGGTGACGCGGCGGCCATGGACGATGCCCTGGGACAGCGGCCCCTGCTTGTGCGGGCAGGCATCCTCCAGCGCGAAGACCTCGTCGGCCGCTGTGCGGAACAGGGCGATGTCGCCGCCGGGGGTGCGGACGACGCGCGAGCCCAGCACCGGGATGTCGTCGATGCTGCCGACCTGGGTCCAGACGGTTTCCGAGATGGCGGGCTCGGAGACGGCGTTTTCCATGATGATGCTGTCCATGATCCCTTACCCCACTTCGGCGAGCAGATTGAATTCGTGACGGTCGACGCCCTTGGCGGCGCGTTCCGCCCACGGGTCGTCCTGCGAGAAGGTCTGCGAGAACAGGAAGCGCGCGTTCAACGCACGGCGCCGCTCCGGATCCTCGACCAGCGCCGCCTTGATATGGTCGAGCCCGACCCGCTCCACCCAGGGTGCCGTGCGCTCCAGATAGCGGGCCTCCTCGCGGTAGAGCTGCATGAAGGCGCCGGTGTATTCCAGAACTTCCTCCTCCGTGCCCACGCGGACCATCAGGTCGCAGGCGCGGACATGCAGGCCGCCGTTGCCGCCGACATGCAGCTCATAGCCGCTGTCGATGCACACCACGCCCAGATCCTTGATGGTGGCCTCGGCACAGTTGCGCGGGCAGCCCGACACTGCCAGCTTGACCTTGTGCGGGGTCCAGGTGCCCCAGGTCAGCCGCTCCAACTTGACGCCTAGCCCGGTCGAATCCTGCGTGCCGAAGCGGCACCATTCCGACCCGACGCAGGTCTTCACCGTGCGCAGCCCCTTGGCATAGGCATGGCCCGACACCATCCCGGCGGCATTCAGATCCGCCCAGACCGCCGGCAGATCCTCCTTCTTCACGCCGAACAGGTCGATGCGCTGGCCGCCGGTCACCTTCACGGTCGGGATGGCGAACTTGTCGACCACGTCGGCGATGGCGCGCAGTTCCGCCGCATTGGTCAGGCCGCCCCACATGCGCGGCACGACCGAATAGGTGCCGTCCTTCTGGATGTTGGCGTGGGCGCGCTCGTTGATGTAGCGCGACTGGTAGTCGTCCTTGTACTCGCCCGGCCACGCACAGAGCAGGTAATAGTTCAGCGCCGGCCGGCACGAAGCGCAGCCGTCGGGCGTCGTCCATTCCATCGCCTGGAAGACCTCGGGCATGGTCTTCAGCCCGCGGTCGACGATGGCCGCCCGCACCTGATCATGGGTGTGGTGGGTGCATTTGCACATCGGCTTGACCTTGGGCGCGGCGGTGAAGCCGTCGCCCAGCGTCACCGCCAGCAGCCGTTCCACCGTGCCGGCGCAGCCGCCGCAGGAGGCCGAGGCCTTGGTGTGCGCCTTCACCTCGTCCAGGCTGGTCAGGCCCTTTTCGGTGATCGCCTTGACGATGGTGCCCTTGCAGACGCCGTTGCAGCCGCAGATCTCGGCGCTGTCGGGCAGTGCCGCGATGGCGGCGTTCGGGTCGCCGGCGTCGGCGCCGCCGAAGCCCTGGCCGAAGATCATGCTGTCGCGCTCGGCCGACACGTCGGTGCCGTCCTTCAGCAGCGAGAAGTACCAGGCGCCGTCCTTGGTATCGCCATACAGCACCGCGCCCAGCAGCTTGCCGTCCTTCAGCACCAGACGCTTGTAGACACCGCGGGCGGCGTCGCGGAACACGATGTCCTCGGTCCCCACCCCTCCCGAGAAATCGCCGGCGGAGAACACGTCAACGCCGGTGACCTTCAGCTTGGTCGAGGTGACGGAGCCGGTGTAGGCCGCCCCCTCCCCGCCCGCGAGATCGTGGGCCAGCACCTTCGCCATCTCGAACAACGGGGCGACGAGGCCCCAGGTGACGCCGCGATGCTCGACGCATTCGCCGACCGCGGAAATCGACGGGTCGCTGGTGCGCATCCGGTCGTCGACGCGGATGCCGCGCCCGCAGTCCAGACCGGCTGCCTTGCCCAGCGCCATGTTGGGGCGGATGCCCACCGCCATGACGACGATGTCGGCCGGCAGTTCGCGCCCATCCCGCAGCCGGACCGCGCTGACCCACTCGTCGCCGACAATCTCCGCCGTGTCGGCGCCGGTCAGCACCTCGATGCCGCGGCGTTCCAGCTCGCGTTGCAGCAGCATGCCGGCCGACGGGTCGAGCTGGCGTTCCATCAGCGTCGGCATCAGATGAACGACGGTGACCTCCATACCCTTGACGCGCAGGCCGTTGGCGGCTTCCAGCCCCAAGAGCCCGCCGCCGATCACCACGGCGCGGCCGCCCTTCGCCGCCGCCGCCAGCATGGCGTCGACGTCGGCCAGATCGCGGAAGCCAATGACGCCGGGCAGGGTCGATCCCGGCACCGGGATGATGAAGGGCATGGAGCCGGTGGCGATCAGCAGCCGGTCATAGGGAACGACGCGGCCGGACTGCGAGACCACCATCTTGCCCACGCGGTCGATGCTCTCAACCGCCTCGCCGGTCAGCAGCGCGATGCCGTTGGCGTCGTACCACTCGCGGCTGTTCAGCACGATCTGGTCGAAGGTCTTCTCGCCCGCCAGCACCGGCGACAGCATGATGCGGTTGTAATTGGGGTGCGGCTCGGCACCGAAGACGGTGATGTCGAAGCGGCCGGGCGCCTTGGCCAGCAGTTCCTCCACCGTCTTCATGCCGGCCATGCCGTTGCCGACCACAACCAGCCGTTCCCTGACCGGGCCGGTGCTGTGCAGTTCTGATTCGTTGGATTCGACGGCGGGCCCGTTGTTCGATGAGAGATGCATGTCCATGGCGCGTCTGCCTCGTCTATCGTGTCCGGCCTGCTGCAAAGTCAGGCACGGGGCCAAAAAGAAAGGCGTCCGAACGGGCCTGCGTCCCTGCCCCGCGAGTGAACCGCGAAGACCGGTGCAAACCTGTTCGGACGCCGTTGTCCGGGCGGTTCGTCGTCGAACCAGGGCCAAATCCGCACGTCGTCGCACGGTGTTGGCCGATGTTGCGGGCACCGACGACGTTGCCGGCGCCCGCTGTTGTCTCGCCGTCTCCTAAGCAATCCACGTGCCAGTCACCGCATCGATGGGTGCGTCCGGCAAAACTCCAGGGATTCCGCGGGCTCCCGACCATCATCGCACCCGATACCTAGGTGCCTATTTTTGGATCATGCTTAGGTATTGCACAAAGCATGGACATGCCGGCCTGTGTGCGCCGCAAAAATCAGCAGGCGGCCCGATACTCTCGACAGGCAGCTCATACCTTCAGCCCGGTCATAGCCAACGAAATCAACCGCTCCGGCCGATTTTTCGGCAAAAGCCATCCTTTGGCATGAGGCTTGCGAAGAGGCATGCCAGAGACGCGCCAACGACGGTGCGTGCATCCCAAGCGTCCAATGATGGGCCAGCCCCCGGCAGTGTTGCCGACCCCGGTATCGACAGGCCTTTTCAAAAGGCTTTTCCGGTCGATCCCGCTGGACGCTTTCGACGGCCAAGGCACGCATGAGCCATCTGCCCGAAAAACAGCCAGTCCGGGATCTGCTCAGAAAATCGACACCGGTGTCGCACGCCCGACCGCTGGTCCGGATTTCAGAGATGGAGCAACCGACGTGGCCCAAATCTCCCGCACCGCCTCCCGCACCCTCCGCCACCTTCTCGCATCCGCTGCTGCCGTCGTCGCCCTGACGGCAGGCGTCTCTGCCTATGCCGCCCCGCTCGACGTCGAAAAGGAGCAGCTGAAGCTCGGCTTCATCAAGCTGACCGACATGGCACCGCTCGCCATTGCCGCCGAGAAGGGCTTCTTCGAGGATGAAGGCCTCTCCGTCACGCTGGAGCCGCAGGCGAACTGGAAGGTCCTGCTCGACCGCGTGATCTCCGGCGAGCTGGACGGCGCCCATATGCTGGCCGGCCAGCCGCTGGGTGCCACCATCGGCTTCGGCACCAAGGCCCACATCGTCACCGCCTTCTCGATGGACCTGAACGGCAACGGCATCACGCTGTCGAACGACGTCTGGCGCAAGATGAAGGCCAACGTGCCCACCGGCGCCGACGGCAAGCCGGTCCACCCGATCAAGGCCGATGCGCTGAAGCCGGTGATCGCCCAGTACAAGGCCGAGGGCAAGCCCTTCAACATGGGCATGGTCTTCCCGGTCTCGACCCACAATTACGAACTGCGCTACTGGCTGGCGTCGGGCGGGATCAACCCCGGCTTCTACAGCCCGACCGACGTGTCGGGCCAGATCGGCGCCGACGCGCTGCTGTCGGTCACCCCGCCGCCGCAGATGCCGGCGACGCTGGAGGCCGGCACCATCTACGGCTACAGCGTCGGCGAGCCGTGGAACCAGCAGGCGGTGGTCAAGGGCATCGGCGTGCCGGTGATCACCGACACCGAGATCTGGAAGAACAACCCCGAGAAGGTCTTCGGCGTCACCGACGAGTGGGCTAGCAAGAACCCCAAGACCCATCTGGCCGTCGTCAAGGCGCTGATCCGCGCCGCCCAGTGGCTGGACGAGAACAACAATGCCAACCGCGCCGAAGCGGTGAAGATCCTCGCCAAGTCCGAATATGTCGGCGCCGACGCCAAGGTCATCGCCAATTCGATGACCGGCACCTTCGAATACGAGAAGGGCGACAAGCGCGACGTTCCCGACTTCAACGTCTTCTTCCGCTACAACGCGACCTACCCCTTCTATTCGGACGCCGTCTGGTACCTGACCCAGATGCGGCGCTGGGGCCAGATCGCCGAGGCCAAGCCCGACAACTGGTACGACGAGACCGCCCGCAGCGTCTACAAGCCGGACATCTATCTCCAGGCCGCGAAGCTGCTGGTCGAGGAGGGCAAATCCAAGGAAGCCGACTTCCCGTGGAAGAGCGACGGCTACAAGCCGGTCGACACCGGCTTCATCGACGGCATCCCCTATGACGGCCACAAGCCGAACGACTACCTCGCCAAGCAGCCCATCGGCCTGAAGGGCGACCAGAAGATCGAGGGCGGTCAGGTGGTGGGGGGCTGAGTCCTCCCGCCTTTACCCGCCAATTCCCCCTCTCCCCCCCGGGGAGAGGGTCGGGGTGAGGGGGATGCACAGGCCGAACTGATTTCGGCTGCGCCGAACCCCCTCATCCTAACCTTCTCCCCAGGGGGGAGAAGGGATCTTTCCAAGGGGAAGACTTCCATGACCAGCCTGACCGACACCTCCGCCGACCTTGCCCGCGCCCAGCACAAGGCCCGCCGCGCCCATGTGCTGAACCGCATCGCCTCCGCCCTGACCACGATCGGCCTCGGCTGGCTGGCGCCGCTGCTGCGGCTCGCCGCCGGCGAGAACCCGCGCCAGCAGGGCATCGAACTGTGGCGCCAGATGGGCATCCCGCTCACCGCCATCCTGCTGTTCCTCGCCGCCTGGGGCTGGGCCGCCCCGCAGGTGCAGACCAGCCTCGGCGCCATCCCCGGCCCGGCCCAGGTGTGGGAGCAGGCGACCAACCTCTACGCCGACCACAAGGCCGAACGCGCCAAGGAGGCCGCCTTCTACGACCGGCAGGCCAAGCGCAACGCCGAGATCCTGGCGAAGGACCCGAAGGCGGAGGTCAGGACCCGCCCCTATGCCGGCAAGCCGACCTACCTCGACCAGATCGTCACCAGCCTGAAGACCGTCTTCACCGGCTTCCTGCTGGGTGCCCTGGTGGCGGTGCCGCTGGGGGTGGCGAGCGGCCTGTCGCCGACGGTCAACGCTGCGATCAACCCACTGATCCAGATCTTCAAGCCGGTGTCGCCGCTGGCTTGGCTGCCGCTGGTCACCATGGTGGTCAGCGCCACCGTGTCAGGCAGCGACCCGCTGTTCGAGAAGTCCTTCCTGACGTCCGCCATCACCGTCACGCTGTGCTCGCTGTGGCCGACCCTGATCAACACGGCGGTCGGCGTCTCCTCCATCGACCGCGACCTGATGAATGTCGGCAAGGTGCTTCAGCTCTCCGGCTTCACCATGGTCCGCCGCCTCGTGCTGCCGTCGGCCCTGCCCTTCATCTTCACCGGCCTGCGCCTGTCGCTGGGCGTGGGCTGGATGGTGCTGATCGCCGCGGAGATGCTGGCGCAGAACCCTGGCCTCGGCAAGTTCGTCTGGGACGAGTTCCAGAACGGTTCCTCCAGTTCGCTCGCCAAGATCATGGTGGCGGTCTTCACCATCGGCCTGATCGGCTTCCTGCTCGACCGCGTGATGCTGGCGCTCCAGTCCGCCGTCAGCCACAGCCCCGCCCGCTAAGGAGACCGACCATGGCGATCCTGGACCTGAAGGGTGTGTCGAAGTCCTACGGCGGCACGACCGTCCTGCGCGACATTGAGCTGTCGATTGAAGAGGGCGAGTTCGTCGCCATTGTCGGTTTCTCCGGCTCCGGCAAGTCGACGCTCATCAACCTGATCGCCGGTCTGGCGATGCCCGATGCCGGCGAAGTGCTCTACCGCGGCAAGCCGGTCACCGGCCCCGGCCCGGAGCGCGGCCTCGTCTTCCAGTCCTATTCGCTGATGCCCTGGCTCAGCGTGAAGGAGAATGTCGCCCTGGCGGTGGACGCCGTCCACAAGGCGAAGGGCGGCGCCGAACGCGGCGTGCTGACCCGCCGGG
The DNA here is from genome assembly GCF_003116035.1 of Azospirillum sp. TSH64. GTDB lineage: Bacteria > Pseudomonadota > Alphaproteobacteria > Azospirillales > Azospirillaceae > Azospirillum. The sequence goes on along the minus strand of NZ_LGQW01000015.1, from coordinate 4,611,494 downwards.
CGGTGGAGACGGTCGGTCTCGGCCACGCCACCGACCGCCGGCCGAAGGAGTTGTCGGGCGGCATGCGCCAGCGCGTCGGCTTCGCCCGCGCGCTGGCCATGAGCCCGGAGATGCTGCTGCTGGACGAGCCGCTGTCGGCGCTCGACGCCCTGACCCGCGCCAAGCTGCAGGACGAGATCGAGGCGATCTGGCGCAAGGACCGCAAGACCGTCATCCTCATCACCAACGATGTGGACGAGGCGATCCTGCTGGCCGACCGCATCATCCCGCTGACGCCCGGCCCGAACGCCACGCTCGGCCCGGCCTTCACCGTCGATCTGCCGCGCCCGCGCGACCGCACCGCCGTCAACCATGACGAGGATTTCAAGCGCCTGCGCGCCGAGGTCACCGCCTATCTGATGGAGGTCGGCGTCGCCCGCGGCACCGGCGGCGATGACGGGCTTGTCCTGCCCGACGTGAAGCCGATCACCGCCTCGCCCCCGCCCAAGGCCTATATCGAGGCGATAGGCGGGCGCGGGATGGAGGACCGCTATCTGGAATTCACCCGCCTGACCAAGACCTTCGCCACGCCGAAGGGTCCGCTGACCGTGGTGGACGGCTTCGATTTGAAGATGCGCAAGGGCGAGTTCGTCTCGCTGATCGGCCATTCCGGCTGCGGCAAGTCCACCGTGCTGTCGATGGTCGCCGGGCTGGCCGACGTGACCAGCGGCGGCATCGTGCTGGACGGCAAGGAGGTGGACGGCGCCGGTCCCGACCGCGCCGTGGTGTTCCAGGCCCCCAGCCTGTTCCCCTGGCTGACGGCCTATGAGAACGTCATGCTCGGCGTCGACCGCGTCTTCCCCCATGCGAGCAAGGGCGAGCGCGCCGACATCTCCCGCTATTACCTCGCCCGCGTGGGCTTGGGTGACAGCATGAACAAGAAAGCGTCGGAGCTGTCCAACGGCATGAAGCAGCGTGTCGGCATCGCCCGCGCCTTCGCCCTGTCGCCCAAGCTGCTGCTGCTCGACGAGCCGTTCGGCATGCTCGACAGCCTGACCCGCTGGGAGTTGCAGGAGGTGCTGATGGAGGTGTGGGCGCGCACCAAGGTCACCGCGGTCTGCGTCACCCATGACGTGGACGAGGCGCTACTGCTGGCCGACCGGGTGGTGATGATGACCAACGGCCCGAACGCCAAGATCGGCCACATCCTGTCCGTCGACATCCCCCATCCCCGCACCCGCCAAGCCCTGCTGGAGCACCCGCGCTATTACGACTATCGCGAGGAGCTGTTGAACTTCCTCGAAGGCGGCCACGCCGGGGCGCCGAAAAAGGCGGCCTGACCCCGTCCCATCCCCCGGAAAGCCCACCGAAGACCCATCGACAAGCTGGCCCCGCGGGACCAGCTTGTTGTCTTTCGGCGATTGAGACGGGAGAGAGGAAGATGAAGCGCGTGACCCTGCCGGACGGCACCGAGGTCCCGGCTCTCGGCCAGGGCACCTGGATGATGGCGGAAGGGCGCGGCGACCGCGCCGCCGAGATCGCCGCCATCCGGGCCGGCATCGACCGCGGCATGACCCTGATCGACACCGCCGAGATGTATGGCGACGGCGCGTCGGAGGAACTGGTGGGCGAGGCCATCGCCGGCCGGCGCGACGGGCTGTTCATCGTCACCAAGGTGCTGCCCAGCAACGCGTCGCGCATCGGCACGGTCAAGGCCTGCGAGCGCAGCCTGAAGCGGCTGAAGATCGACCGCATCGACCTCTATCTGCTGCACTGGCGCGGCGGCGTGCCGCTGGAGGAGACGGTGGAGGCGTTCCAATCGCTGATCCAGGCCGGCAAGATCGCCCGCTGGGGCGTCTCCAACTTCGATGTCGACGATCTGGAGGAACTGGCGGAGGCCACCGACCTGCAGGGCTGCGCCGTCAATCAGGTGCTCTACAACCCCGAACACCGCGGCATCGAATACGACCTGCTGCCCTTCCAGCACACCGCGCGGATGCCGGTGATGGCCTATTCCCCCATCGGCCAGGGCGGCCGCCTGCTGCGCTCCCCCGCCTTGCTGGCGGTGGCGAAGCGCCACGGCGTGACGCCGGCCCAGGTCGCGATTGCGTGGGCGCTGCGGCAACAGGGGGTCATCGCCATTCCCAAGGCCGGCACGACCGCACATGCCCTGGAGAATGCCGAGGCGGTGAAGCTGACCCTGACCGGCGAGGACATCGCGGAGATCGACAAGGCCTTTCCGCCGCCGAAACGCAAGCAGCCGCTGGCGATGATCTGAGCGACGATCCGGGATGGCCGAAGGAGCGGAACGCCCCGGTCACAGCGCCAGATCGGACGATAGGGGCTGGTCCAGCCCAAGCCAGGCATCGGCCAGCGGGCCGACGGTCAATGCCCCGTCGATCCGGCAGTCGGCCAGGGCGGTGCTGAAGGTTTCATGCAGGTCGGCCAGGGCGGCGGACGGCAGGCCCATCGCTAGCCGCAAGGTCACGTCCAGCCGCCTGCCGGCCAGCGTCGCCATCAGCTGCACCGGGCCCAGCCGCCGCGGCCGGGCCTGAAGCACCAGGGTGACGCGGTCGGACAGCCCGTCGTCGATGCCGACGGCACAGAGCAGCCCGTCGTCGCTGTCGAGCAGGGGCACGCGCGACAGCCTCCACAGCCGCCCGTCCACCGGCTGGAAGCGCGACGCCAGCGCCCGGTCGCACTCGTCGATCAGCAATCCGCCGTCCAGATCCGCCAGCCTTGCGGCCGCGGCCGCGCCGACCCAGCCGCGGCAGCCGCCGGCGGTCGCCGCCAGGAACAGGGCGAGTGCCGCGCCGAACGTCGAATCGCAGCGCGGCAGGCAGCCGCGCGCCAGCACCGCATCGGCCGGCGACAGCGACTCCAGCAGGTCGAGCAGACGGCGCACCAGCGCCGGTGCCTCGTCGCCGTCGGCCAAGCCGTGGGCATGGGCGGCGGGTGCCGGCGACGAGGCGAAATGCGCCGCCAGCAGGCTCGGCGGCGGCACATGCCGGGGAACGAGGTCGCGCCCCGCCATTCAATCGGCCTCCATCCGGATGGTCCCCATTCGCTGGCGCTCCGCTCAATAGACGACGGCGTCGGCGTCGTCGGATTGCGGGATGATGATGGTGCCGTCCTCCGCCATCGCCTTGGCGACGCGCACGATCTCCGCCTGGGCATCGTTGACGTCGCGCATGCGCAAGGGGCCCATGTTCTCGATCTCGTCCAGCAGGATCAGGCGGGCGCGTTCCGACAGGACCGATAGGAAATGGTCGCGCTGGGGCGTCGGCGCCCCCTTCAGCGCGATGGCGAGCTGGCCGGTGTCGCAGCGGCGGATCACCGCCTGCAAGGACACGCGGTCGAGCCGCATCAGATCCTCGAAGGTGAACATCAGCTGCTTGATGCGCTGGGTCGGCTCCGGCATCACGGTTTCCAGATCGTCGAAGATCTCGGTCAGCGTCTCGCGGTCGATGCGGTTGAAGATGTCGGCCATCCGCTCCAGCGAGTCGTTGCCGTGGGTGCGGGCGTAATTCGCCATGAATTCGTTGTGCAGGATCGATTCAATGTCCAGCAGCACCTCGCGCTGCACCGATTCGATCTGGATCATGCGCTCGATCACCTCGGTGCGCGCGGCCGGCGGCAGCAGGACCAGCACCTTGGCGGCGTGGTCGGCGCGCATCTTGGACAGGATGACCGCCGCCGTCTGGGGATATTCGCCGGCAAGATAGGCGGCGAGCACCCCCTCGTTCACGTTGGACATCTTTTCCCACATGGTGCGGCCGGCGGGGCCGCGGATCTCGCCCATGATCTCCGTCACGCGGTCGGCCGGCAGGAAGCGGTTCAGCATCCGCTCCGTGCTGTCGTAGGAGCCGACGACCGATCCGGCATTGGCGAAGCGTTCGGTGAAGATGCGCATCAGCGTCTCCACCAGATTGGAGGTGACGTTGCCGAGCGTCGCCATCGAGCGGCTGACGAGGCGGATCTCGTCCTCGTCCAGCCGTTCCATCAGCCGCGAGCCGCGTTCCTCACCCAACGCCAGGAAGATGACGGCGCTCTTCTCGATGCCGGTCAGGCTCTTGTAATTCTCACGGATCTTGATCGGCGTTCCCATGGCGGCACCTCAGAATGAGCAATCGGCGGAGGGGGCGGAAGACGGGGCGTTGTCGGACGCGTCGGCCGGCGGCAGGGCCAGCGCGCGGTCATGGCGGAAGGCCACCGCCATCACCGCCCCGGCCACCAGCAGCAGCGGATGCGGGATCAGCGGGTTGGGATCGAGGACGGCAAGCAGCCCGGCGACCGAACCGTCCTCCGGCACCGTCACCCCGCGGCGGCGGGCCAGCGCCAGCAGGCTGTCGGCCAGACTGGCCCCGGGACTGGCGGCAACGTCGGCGGGCGTGTCGTCCATCGTGTCACACCCCATAGGAGCGGATCAGACTGCCGGCGATCAGGAACCAGCCGTCGGTCAGCACGAAGAAGATGATCTTGAAGGGCAGCGCGATCATCACCGGCGGCAGCATCATCATGCCCATCGCCATCAGGATCGCCGCCACCACCATGTCGATCACCAGGAAGGGCAGGAACAGCAGGAAGCCGATCTCGAAGGCGCGGCGCAGCTCCGACAGCAGGAAGGCCGGCATCAAGAGCCGCAGATCGACGCTTTCCGCCGTCACCGGACGCTCGTCCCGAGCCGGTTCGGTGCCCTCGCCCGCCGGCTTCGGCTTTGCGGTGAAGGCGGCGAAGGCGGCCAGATCGCGGTCCCGGACATGCGAGGCCATGAAACCGCGGAACGGCTCGATCATCCGCTCCAGCCCCTGCTCCTGGGTGACCTGCTCGTTCAGCAGCGGACGCAGCCCGTCCTGCCAGGCGCTGTCGATCACCGGCCCCATGATGTGGAAGGTCAGGAACATGGCGAGGCTGACCAGCACCATGTTGGGCGGCGACTGCTGCAACCCGAGAGCGGAGCGCAGCAGCGACAGCACGACGATGATGCGGGTGAAGCAGGTGACCATGATCAGCAGGCCGGGCGCGACGCTCAGCACCGTCAGCAACACGATGCCCTGGACGATCCGCCCCGACAGGCTCCCTCCGTCCGCCAGCGAGCCCAGCGCACCGAGATTGAGGTCGAGCGGCGCCGCCGCGGCCGGGCCGGCGGCGAGGAGGAGGGCCAGGAGGATCAGCGATCGGAGGCGCATGGGAGGCTTTCGGGGATGCTCCCTCTCCCCCCCGGGGAGAGGGTCGGGGTGAGGGGGATGCAGGGGGT
>NZ_LGQW01000015.1:4599347-4606248 GCF_003116035.1 Azospirillum sp. TSH64 | reverse complement strand
GTCGTTGATCGCCACGACCTCCACGTCCTTGCGGCCGCTCTCGTAGATGGCGCGCAGAACCAGACGGCCGATGCGGCCAAAACCGTTGATCGCTACCCGTACAGCCATGACTTCCTCCAGTTGGATATGGGGCGCCCGAATTCGGCTGGGCGCCCCTTCGGCTTCTCTCAGAGACGCGCCCTTAAAGACGAGCTTTGACGGCGTCCACGACCGCTTCGGCGGTGATGCCGAAGTGCTTGTACAGTTCCTGGTAGGGGGCCGATTCGCCGAAGCCGGTCATGCCGACGAAGGCGCCCTTGTCGCCCAGCCAGCGGTCCCAGCCCAGACGGATCGCCGCCTCGACGCCGACGCGTACGCCGGTGCCCAGCACAGACGCCTTGTAGGCGTCGTCCTGGCGCTCGAACAGTTCCCAACTCGGCATAGACACAACGGCGGTGCCAATGCCCTGGGCCTGCAGGGCCTTGCGGGCCTCCACCGCCAGCGACACTTCCGAGCCGGTGGCGAGGATGGTCGCCTTGCGCTCGCCCTCGGCTTCGACGATCACGTAGGCGCCGCGGGCCGACAGGTTGTCCGCCGTGTGCTCGGTGCGCAGCGTCGGCACGTTCTGACGGGTCAGCGCCAGCACCGACGGGGCGCCGGTGGCCTCCAGCGCGATCTGCCAGCACTCGGCGGTCTCGACCGCGTCGGCCGGGCGCAGGACCAGCAGGTTCGGGATGGCGCGCAGTGCGGCCAGATGCTCGACCGGCTGGTGGGTCGGGCCGTCCTCGCCGAGACCGATCGAGTCGTGGGTCATCACGAAGACGGTGCGCTGCTTCATCAGCGCGGCCAGACGGATCGCCGGGCGGCAATAGTCGGCGAACTGCATGAAGGTGCCGCCGTAGGGGATGATGCCGCCATGCAGCGTCATGCCGTTCATCAGCGTCGCCATGCCGTGCTCGCGCACGCCGTAGCGGACGTAGCGGCCGGCGAACTCGCCCTTGCCCTTCACGTCGGCGGTGTTCTTGACCTTGGTGTTGTTCGACGGGGTCAGGTCGGCGGAGCCGCCGACCATCTCCGGGATCGCCGGCACCAGGACTTCCAGCGTGTTGCCGGAGGCGACGCGGGTCGCCCAGCTCGGCTTCTCGGCGCTGACCTTCTGCTTGAAGGCGACGATGGTGTCGGTCAGCGCGCTCGGCACACCGTGGCTGAACGCCTCGTCGAAGGCCTTGCCGGCCTCGGCGCTCAGGGTGGCGCGGCGGCTGCTCCAGGCGTTGTAGGCATCGGCGCTGCGCGTCCCGGCGGCGCGCCAGGCGGACAGCACCTCGTCGGGAACGACGAAGGGCTCATGGGTCCAGCCGATGGCGGTGCGGGTCGCGGCGATCTCGTCGGCGCCCAGCGGCGAGCCGTGGCAGGCGTGGCTGTTGGCCTTGTTCGGCGCGCCCTTGCCGATGATGGTGCGGCAGGCGATCAGCGTCGGCTTGTCGGTGGAGGTCCGCGCCTGGGCGATGGCCTTCGACACGGCGTCGGTGTCGTGGCCGTCGACGGCGATGGTGTTCCAGCCGTAGGAGCGGAAGCGTGCCTGGGTGTCGTCGGTGAAGCTGAGGTCGGTCGTGCCGTCGATGGAGATGTGGTTGTCGTCCCACAGCACGATCAGGCGGTTCAGCCCGAGATGGCCGGCCAGCGAGCAGGCCTCGTGGCTGACGCCCTCCATCAGGTCGCCGTCGGACGCGATGACGTAGGTGAAGTGGTCGATCAGCTCGTCGCCGAAGCGGGCGTTGGTGATCCGCTCGGCCAGCGCCATGCCGACGGCGGTGGAGACGCCCTGGCCCAGCGGGCCGGTGGTCATCTCGATACCCAGGCTGGGGTCGACTTCCGGGTGGCCGGGGGTCAGGCTGTGCAGCTGGCGGAAGCGCTTGATCTGGTCGATGGTCATCCGCTCGTAGCCGGTCAGGTAGGCCAGCGAGTAGAGCAGCATCGAGCCGTGACCGGCCGACAGCACGAAGCGGTCGCGGTCGGCCCAGGTCGGGTTCTTCGGATCGAACTTCAGGAACTGCGTGAACAGGACCGTGGCGACGTCGGCCATGCCCATCGGCATGCCGGGGTGGCCGGACTTCGCGGCCTCGACCGCGTCCATGGAGAGCGCGCGGATCGCGCTGGCCATCGTGTGGAGGGAGGGCTGGGCGGAGTCAGCGGACATCTGGCGTTTCCTGCGGGTCGGACGCGGTTGCGGCGTCGGCAACGGTGGTTGCGCGGTCGCCGGAAGAGGCGCCGCGAAACGGGCGCACCATGCAGAACCGCCGTCCGCAGGTCAACATGGGATTGGGGTAGGGAAGGGCATGGCAGAGGCCCCTTGTCCGTGTGGGACGCCCCGCACCCGTTAAGGGGTCGAAACCGATGCGTCGGTTGCGGCGTTCCGTCACGCCCCGGTATTCGGTATGGGCATTCGGTGGAAGAGTCCGTCGTGATGGTTGACGCGGTCGGCGTGCCGGCCCAACTCTATGCGCTCCGATAAGGCAGCGGCTCGGCTTGGCGGAAAGCCGGTCCGGGTCCGCGGCCCGTCGAACATGACGTGCCCACAGGTCGAGGTTGACGTCCATGGATTCCCTGAAAGCTGCTCTCGACCGTCTCGGCCGCGCCGTGGAACGTCTCGACCATGCCGCCGCCGCCCGCGAGGAGCGGGTCGTCCGACGGGAGCAGGATCTGTCCCAGGCGCTGGAAACCGCGCGGGCGGACCGGGCGACCGCCCAGGCCACCGCGGAGGCGGTGTCGCAGCGGCTGGAGGTCGCCATCGCCCGACTGCAACACGTGCTGGAGAGCTGACGCCATGGCGCAGGTCGATATCGAGGTGAATGGCCGCTTCTACCGCATGCTGTGCGAGGACGGGCAGGAGGGCCGGCTGCGCGAGCTTGCGGCCTATGTGGACGACCGCCTGCGCCGTCTGACCGGCGGCGGGCGCAGCGGGTCGGAAGCACAGATGATGCTGATGACCTGTCTGGTGCTGGCCGACGAGCTGCAGGACGTGATGTCCGGCAAGGGCATCGCCCCCTCGGTGGACGAGGGCGCGGTGGTCGTCGAACTCGATCGTGTCGCAAAACGCATCGAAGAGGTTGCCGCGCGGCTCGAGCGCGCCTAGATTGGTGCACGGAAGGACCGCTGCCTGGTTCGACAGGCTGCAATAATCCCCAGGGCCGATAACCTTGAACTCTAGGGAGCTGTCCCTGTCCGGCCCATCGGGCCGGGTACACGGCGCCCACCTGCTCATGCAGGCCATGGAGGATAGGCACATGGCCACCGGCCGAGGCGGCGCCTTCCACCCTCTTTCCGGGCCTCCCCGTTCCGGGGACTCCCTCGTTCCTCCCTCCGCACGCAGTCCGCGATGACCGATCCGCAAGCCAAGGACGCCGCCCGACGCGAGGCGCGCGCCCGGCGCGACGCCATCGCCGACGGCGACCGCTCCACTGCCTCCGCCGCCGTGCGCGACCGCATCGCCGAACTGGCGCGGGACGGCCATCTGCCGCGCGGTGCCGCCGGGGGATATTGGCCGTTGGGCTCGGAACTCGACGCGCGGCCGGCTTTGCTCCATCTTAAAGACCTTGGCCATGCGGTCGGGCTGCCGGTCTCCGGGCCGCGCGGCACCGCGCTGCTGTTCCGCGACTGGGATCCCCAGGCGCCGATGGCGGCCGGCCGCTACGGCATCCAGGAACCGGCGGAGGGGCGCGCGGCCCTGCTGCCGTCGCTGCTGCTGGTGCCGCTGCTGGCCTTCGACCGCTCCGGCCACCGGCTGGGCTATGGCGCCGGCTATTACGACCGGACGCTGGACGGTCTGCGGGCAGGCGGCGCGGTGGTCGCTGTCGGCGTGGCCTTCGCCGCGCAGGAGATGGCGGCGGTTCCGGTGGATGGCCATGACGAGCGGCTGGATTGGATCGTGACGGAGCGCGAGACGCTCCGCATTCATAAGTGAGCTTTTCTGGAAGGTTGGGGCGATGCGGATTCTGTTCTTCGGCGATGTGGTGGGCCGGGCCGGGCGCGAGGCGGTGCTGGCGCACATGCCGATGCTGCGTGAAACGCTGGACCCCGACCTGACCGTGGTGAACGGCGAGAACGCCGCCGGCGGCTATGGCGTCACGGTCAAGATCGCCGAGGAGTTCTTCGAGGCCGGCATCGACGTGGTGACGCTGGGCAACCATACCTGGGACCAGAAGGAACTGGTCTCCACCATCGAGCAGCAGCCGCGCATCGTCCGCCCGGTGAACTACCCGGAGGGCACGCCCGGCCGTGGATACGTCCTGCTTCAGGCGCGCGGCGGCCGGAAGGTGTTGGTCGTCAATGTGCTGCTGCGGCTGTTCATGGAGCCGATGGATGACCCCTTCGCAGCGGTGGACCGGGTGCTGAAGGCCCATCGCCTCGGGCCCGGGGGCGTCGATGCCGTGCTGATCGACATGCATGGCGAGGCGACCAGCGAGAAGATGATCATGGGGCATTTCTGCGACGGCCGCGCCTCGCTGGTGGTGGGCACCCACAGCCATGTGCCGACCGCCGACCACATGGTCCTGCCGAAGGGCACCGCCTACCAGTCCGATGCCGGCATGTGCGGCGATTACGACAGCGCCATCGGCATGAAGAAGGAGGTGGCGCTGGCCAAAATGGTGCGCAAGCTGCCGACCGAACGGCTGTCCCCGGCGGAAGGCGAGGGCACCGTCTGCGGCTGCTACGTCGAGACCGACGACCGCACCGGGCTGGCGGTCCGCATCGAGCCGCTGCGCATCGGCGGGCGGCTGAGCCGGGCCTTGCCGGAACGGACGCAGTAAGGCGGTCACGGCTTAGGGGGCGCGGTCCATGGGTTTCCAGGCCAAATACGACAAGGATTTCTACGCCTGGGCGATGGAGCAGGCTGCACGGCTGCGCGAGGCTGCGGCGTCGGGAGCCAGCTTGCCGTTGGACTGGGAGAACCTTGCCGAGGAAATTGAGAGCATAGGGCGCCGCGAGCAGATCGAGGTCACGTCCCGGCTGGCCCGCATCATCGAACATCTGCTGATGCTTGAGCTATCGCCCGCCGACTGGCCGCGCAACGGTTGGAAGCGGTCGGTGAACCAGCAGCGGACGTCATTGACCCGCGTGCTGCGCGAGAGTCCAAGCCTGACTGCCAAGCTGGACGAATTTCTGCCCGATGCCTGGGTGGATGGGAGGCAGGATGCGTTGTTCGGCCTGGAAGCCGACTGCCTGTTCGACCGCGACCTGCCGCGCGAATGCCCGTATCGTCTGGGAGAACTGCTCGATCCTGAGTTTTGGCCGGACAATCAGCGCGGGAACCAATAGGGGCTTGCGCCAGTAAGAGTCCGTGATGGAGCCCTTGGCAAAAGCGGCCAAGCCGCGCCGCAATCTCGCCATATTGACTTTCTAATCCCGTGGGTGTCGTCTCCCGCGCCGAAAAGGTGCGGTGGGGCGGCAGACCTGTTACATGTGTCGTGCGCTTCACCCCGCCCGATTGACCAATTCCGTTTCGAGGCTCGTTCGACCCATGGCCGGTCATTCCCAGTTCAAGAACATCATGCACCGCAAGGGCGCGCAGGACGCCAAGCGGTCCAAGATCTTCAACAAGCTCGCCCGCGAGATCACCGTCGCCGCCAAGAGCGGCCTGCCGGACCCGGCGGCCAACCCGCGCCTGCGCGCCGCCATCCTGGCCGGACGCGCGCAGAACATGCCGCGCGACCGCATCGACCGCGCCATCAAGCAGGGCACGCCCGGCGGCGGCGACGACGCGAACTACGAAGAGGTGCGGTACGAGGGCTACGGCCCCGGCGGCGTCGCCCTGATCGTCGAGGCGCTGACCGACAACCGCAACCGCACCGCCGCGGAAGTGCGCTCCAGCTTCACCAAGTACGGCGGCAGCCTGGGGGAGACCAACTCGGTCAGCTTCATGTTCAGCCGCATCGGCGCGATCTTCTACCCGGCCGCCGCGGCTGACGCCGACGCCGTGTTCGAGGTTGCGCTGGAGGCCGGCGCCGACAACGTTGAATCCGACGAGAACGGCCACGAAGTCACCACCACGGTGGAGAATTTCGGCATTGTGCGCGATGCGCTGGAGGCCAAGTTCGGCGGTGCGGAGAGCGCGCGCCTGACCTGGCGTCCGTTGAACACCGTCGCGCCGAGCGAGGATGCCGCGGCCAGCCTGCTGAAGCTGCTGGACGTGCTGGAGGACAACGACGACGTCCAGGTGGTCGAAGGCAACTTCGACATCTCCGACGAGCTGATGCAGAAGCTGACCGCGTAAGCTGAACGCGGGTCTTGCAAGCGGAGAGCGGGTGCCGTGTTTGCGCGGGCAGGACGAAGTGAGGCGACGGTGCCTTCGCCGGTGCGGCTGCTGGGGATCGACCCCGGATTGCGCCACACCGGCTGGGGCATCATCGACGTGGCGGGCAACCGCCTGAGCCACGTCGCCGATGGTGCTGTGCATTCCGACGACCGCTGTCCGCTGGCCGAGCGGCTGGTGCAGCTCCACGACGCCCTGTCGGCGGTGGTGGAGCGCTACCGCCCCGACGAGGCGGCGGTGGAGGAGACCTTCGTCAACAACAACGCGGTCTCGACGCTCAAGCTGGGGCAGGCCCGCGCCGTGGCCCTGCTGGTGCCGGCCCAGGCCGGGCTGGCGGTGGCGGAATACGCCAACAACATGGTCAAGAAGGCGGTCGTCGGCCAGGGCCGCGCCGAGAAGGCGCAGGTCCAGACGATGGTGCGGCTGCTGCTGCCCGGCTGCGAGATCGCCTCGCCGGACGCCGCCGACGCGCTCGCCATAGCGATCTGCCATGCGCACCACCGTGCAAGCTGGACGATGTGGCGGCGGGGCGGCGACACCGCGGGGAAGCAAACCCTCTCCCCCCCGGGGAGAGGGCAGGGTGAGGGGGATGCACCGCGTGCCTTGAATCGT
>NZ_LGQW01000015.1:4595844-4599337 GCF_003116035.1 Azospirillum sp. TSH64 | reverse complement strand
CCCGAGGCGCGGGTGACCTTCAACTATCTGGGCCAGTTCGACGGCAGCTTCGACGACACCGCCCGCTTCGTGCCGGCCGACGAGCCGGCGGGCAGCAGCCAGGGCGCCGATGCGCCTTTGGGCAACTGGCTGACGCTGAACGGTCAGGTCTATGACGGGGAACTGGTGTTCGACTGGAGCTACAGCCGCTCCGTCCTGGCGGTCCCGGTTGTGGAAGAGCTGGCCGCAGCCTATGGGGAGGAGCTTCGGGCGCTGGTCGCGCATTGCGAGTCCTCGGCCGGCGGTGTGACGCCGTCGGACGTTCCGCTGGCCGGGCTGACCCAGGGGCAGCTGGACGCGCTGCCGCTGCCGGCGCGCGAGGTGGAGGACCTCTACCCGCTGACGCCGATGCAGCAGGGCATGCTGTTCCATGCGCTCTACGAGCCGGGTGGCGACGCCTACATCAACCAGATGCGGGTGGATGTGGAGGGGCTGGACGTGGCGCGCTTCCATGCGGCATGGCAGGGGGCGGTCGACGCGCATGACAGCCTGCGGGCGGGCTTCCTGTGGGACGGCCTGGAGCAGCCGTTGCAGGCGATCCGGCGCAAGGTCGCGGTGCCGCTGCGGCTGGAGGATTGGCACGGCGATGCGGACCCGACGGCGCGGCTGGACGGGCTTGCGGCGGCGGAGCGGCAGGCCGGCTTCGACCTTGCGGCACCGCCTCTGCTGCGGCTGGCGGTGGTGCGCACGGGCGGGGAGCGCCATCATGTGATCCTGACCAGCCACCACATCCTGCTGGACGGCTGGAGCAGCTCGCAGCTTCTGGGCGAAGTGCTGCAACGCTATGCCGGCGTCGTGCCGGCGGCGGACGGCGGTCGCTTCCGCGACCATGTGGCCTGGCTGCAAGGGCGCGACAGGGCGGCGTCCGAGGCCTTCTGGCGCAACCGCACCGCCGAACTCCAACAGCCGACCAGGATCGTCTCGCTGTTGCCGTCCGGCCCGCAGGCGGAACCCATGTCTGAGCGGGACGGGCAGGGCGAGCATCGCTGCGTCTTCACCGTGGAGGAAACCCGTCGCCTCACCGACCTCGCCCGTCGCTGCGACGTCACGCTGAACACGCTGATGCAGGCGGCCTGGGCCGTCCTGCTGCGGCAGCATGGCGGCCAGGACACCGTCGCCTTCGGCACCACCGTGTCCGGCCGCCCGGCGGATCTGCCGGGGGTGGAGCACCGGCTCGGCCTGTTCATCAACACGCTGCCGGTGATCCTGACACCCCATCCCGCGATGCCGGTGGCGGACTGGCTCCGCACCGTCCAAAGCCGCAACCTCGACCTGCGTGAGCATGAGCATACGCCGCTCGCCGACATTCAGCACTGGTCGGGCCAGACCGCATCGGGCGATGCCGGCGGTGCCCTGTTCGACAGCCTGCTGGTGTTCGAGAGCTATCCGGTCGCCGAAGCGTTGCGTCAGCGAAGCCCCGGCGGACTGCGCTTCTCGCCGGTGATCGGTTATGAGCGGACCAGCTATCCGCTGACCATCGCGATCATGCCCGGCGACCGGCTCGAATTGCATCACCGCTACGACCGCGCCCATCTGACGGGGGCGGCGGTGGCGCGCCTCGCCGGCCATCTGAACCGTCTTCTGCTGGCGATGGCCGAAGCCCCGAACCGGCCGCTCGGTGCCTTCTCCGTGCTGGACGAGGCCGACCGCGACCGCATTTTCGGCGCCTGGAACCAACCGGAGCCGATGGACGCGACGCCCTTGCCGCGTCTGTTCGAGGTGCAGGCCGCCCGCAGTCCGGATGCCACCGCGGTCATCGCCGGCACGCGCAGCGTGAGCTATGGCGATCTCAACCGGCAGGCCAACCGGTTGGCCCATCGGCTGCGCGCGCTCGGCGTCGCGCCCGGTGTCCCGGTCGCCGTCATGCTGGAGCGGACGGAGGTTCTGCCGACCGGTCTTCTGGCGATCCTGAAGGCGGGCGGCGCCTATGTTCCGCTCGACCCCGACTATCCCGCCGACCGTGTCGCCTACATGCTGGCCGACAGCCAAGCGGCACTGGTCGTGACGCAACGCAGCCTGCTGCCCCGTTTTCCGACGGGCGGGGGCCTGCGGGTGCTGGCGCTCGACGATCCGGCGCTCGGTCTGGAGAACGGCCCGGCGGACGATCCGCTGCCGGTCAACAGGGCGGAGGATGCCGCCTATGTCATCTACACCTCCGGCTCGACCGGGCGGCCGAAGGGTGTGGTGATTGAGCATCGCAACGCCTCGGCCCTCATCGACTGGGCATTGCGGCTTTACCGGCCGGAGCAGTTGCAGGGGGTCCTGGCCTCGACCTCCGTCTGTTTCGACCTTTCGGTCTGGGAATTCTTCGTCACGCTGAGTGCCGGCGGCCATGTGGTGATGGCCGACAATGCCCTGGCCTTGCCCGACCTCCCGGCCCGCGACCGCGTGCGCCTGATCAACACGGTGCCGTCGGCTATTGCCGGCCTCCTGCGTTCCAGCGGTATTCCGCCCGGTGTGCGGACCGTCAATCTGGCGGGCGAGCCGTTGGCTCAATCGCTGGTGGACGACCTCTATGCCGCCGGTATCGCCGACGTCTACGACCTCTACGGCCCGTCGGAGGACACGACCTATTCGACAGTGACCCGTCGCGAGGCGGGGGGCCGCGCCAACATCGGCCGTCCCATCGATGGGACCTGCGGCTATGTTCTGGACGGCGACCTGAACCCGGTACCGCTTGGCGTGGTCGGCGAGCTTTATCTTGGCGGCGCGGGGTTGGCGCGGGGCTACCTGAACCGCCCCGGGCTGACGGCGGAGCGCTTCGTCGCCGATCCGTTCTCCAGCGGCGGCGGGCGGCTCTACCGGACGGGCGACCTTGTGCGCCAGCGCGAGGACGGGGTGATCGAGTATGTCGGGCGGATCGACCATCAGGTGAAGATCCGCGGCTTCCGCATCGAGCTTGGCGAGGTGGAGGCGCGGCTGCGGGCGCAGCAGGGCGTGCGCGAGGCGGCGGTGGTCGCCCGCGACGGCAGCTCCGGCAAGCGCTTGGTCGGCTATGTCGTGCCCGCCGGCGATGAGGTTACCGGTGACGGCTTTGTCGAGGGACTGCGCGCCGGGCTGAAGGCGGCGTTGCCGGACTACATGGTGCCAACGCACCTCGTGGTGCTGGAGCGTTTGCCGCTGATGCCCAACGGCAAGCTGGACCGCAAGGCCCTGCCCGAGCCGGAGGTGGCGGCGTCGTCGGTCCAGGTTCAGCCGCGCAGCGCGGCCGAGCGCGCCCTGGCGGCGCTGTGGTGCGAGCTGCTGCGGCTGGAGAGCGTCGGCGTCACCGACAACTTCTTCGAGCTGGGCGGGGACTCCATCCTCTCCATCCAGCTGGTCAGCCGCGCCCGCCGCCACGGCCTCGCCTTCACCCCGCGCGACGTCTTCGAGCACCAGACCCTGGAGGCGCTCGCCCGCGCCGCCCGCAGCGACGCCGGCGCTCCGGCCGCCGAGCAGGGCAGCGTCTGCGGGC
>NZ_LGQW01000015.1:4595380-4595834 GCF_003116035.1 Azospirillum sp. TSH64 | reverse complement strand
CAAGTTCCTCACCCCCACCCGCGGCCAGATCCTCTACAAGGGCCGCGACATCACCCGCACCAAGCCCGCCGACATCGCATGCAAGGGGCTGGTCCGTTCCTTCCAGATCTCGGCCGTCTTCCCGCATCTCAGCGTGCTGGAGAATGTCCGCGTCGCGCTCCAGCGCCCGCTCGGCACCAGCTTCCATTTCTGGAAGTCGGAATCGTCGCTCCACGACCTGCACGACCGGGCACTGGAGCTGATCGAGGCGGTCAACCTCACCCCCTGGGCCGGCCATCTGGCCGCCGAGCTGCCCTATGGCCGCAAACGCGCGCTGGAGATCGCCACCACGCTGGCGCTCGGCCCCGAGGTGATGCTGCTCGACGAGCCGCTGGCCGGCATGGGCCATGAGGATATCGAGGGCACCGCAGCCCTGATCAAGCGCGTCGCCGCCGACCGCACCGTTCTGATGGTC
>NZ_LGQW01000015.1:4595054-4595370 GCF_003116035.1 Azospirillum sp. TSH64 | reverse complement strand
CATCGGGAAGACCAGCGGCTTGCCGGTGACCAGCCCCTGCAGCTTGGCGAAGGCGACGATGGAGCCGGTGAAGGTGATGGCACCCACCGCGGTGCCCAGCGCCATCTCGATCAGCGAGCCCTTGGCGATGGCGCCGCGGACGCCGATGCCGTAGGCCTCCGGCGAGTAGAAGGCGGCGAGCGCCACGAAGACGGCGGCCAGACCGACCAGCGAGTGGAAGGCGGCGACCAGCTGCGGCAGCGCCGTCATCTCGATCTTCTTGGCGACGACGTAGCCGATGGCGCCGCCGATGGCGATGCCGAGCACGATCATCCAA
>NZ_LGQW01000015.1:4594576-4595044 GCF_003116035.1 Azospirillum sp. TSH64 | reverse complement strand
CTCCATCCTGATGTCCAAGACCTTCGACAATGGCGTGGTCTGCGCGTCCGAACAGTCGGCGGTGGTGGTCGAGGCCGTCTATGACGCCGTGCGCGACCGCTTCGCCCATCATGGCGGCTACATCCTGTCGCCCCGCGAGGCCGACGCCGTGCGCAAGGTGCTGCTGACCGACGGCCATCTCAACGCCGACATCGTCGGCCAGCCCGCCCATGCCATCGCCGCCATGGCCGGCCTGAACGTGCCGCTCGCCACCAAGGTGCTGATCGCCGAAGTCACCGACCTCGACGACAGCGAGCCCTTCGCCCACGAGAAGCTGTCGCCGACCCTGGCGCTCTACCGCGCCAAGGACTTTATGGAAGCCTGCGACAAGGCCGCCGCCCTGGTGGCGCTCGGCGGCATCGGCCACACCTCGGCGCTCTATACCGACCAGGACCGGCAGGCCGAGCGCATCCGCCATTTCGGCGACAG
>NZ_LGQW01000015.1:4590379-4594566 GCF_003116035.1 Azospirillum sp. TSH64 | reverse complement strand
GGCTCGTCCTCCTCGTCGGGCGGTTCCGGCGCCGGCGGGGCGGGCTTGGCCTCGGGCATCGGCGGACGGGCGGCGGTGGCCGGCTTCGGCTCGCCCTTCTCGACGCGGGCAGCCTGGGTGATCTCGCCGACGTCGACGATCTCGATCGGGATCGAGGAAGCGATCTCGAGCTTGCGATCGCTGGGCGGCATGCCGAGCACCATCAGCGCGACCAGCGCGACGTGCAGCACCGCCGAGGCGATCAGGGGCTTGCGCATGGGAGTTCCGCCCGCCTCAACGCGCCGGCTTGGGCGCGCCGACCCGCGCGCTGGACGCGGTCGGGCCGTTGGGCATCTCGGCGACCAGCCCGACCTTCTTGAAGCCGGCGGCGCTCATGGTGCCCATCACCTCCAGCATCTTGCCATAGGCGATCTTGGCGTCGCCGCGGACCAGGATGCGGGCCTCGGGGTTGTTGTTGGTGACCGCGATCAGCAGCGGCACCATGTTGGCCAGCTCGACCGGCGTCTCCTGGACGAAGACGCGGCCGTCGGTCTGCACGGTGACGAACAGCGGATCCTTCTGCTGCTCCAGCGGAGCGGCGTTGGTCTTGGGCAGGTCGACCGGCACGCCGACGGTCAGCATCGGCGCGGCGACCATGAAGACGATCAGCAGGACCAGCATGACGTCGATGAACGGCGTCATGTTGATCTCGGCCATCGCGCGATAGCCCCGGCGCTTGCCGCGGCCGTGGGATTTGCCTGCGAGTTGTCCGGCCATGGTTCAGGCGGCTCCCCGCTCCTCGAGGTGGCGGGACAGGATCGCCGAGAACTCGCCCGAGAAGGTGTCCAGCCGGTCGGCGTAGCGGCCGAGGTCGGTGGAGAACTTGTTGTAGGAGAGCACCGCCGGGATGGCGGCCAGCAGGCCCATGGCGGTGGCGAACAGCGCCTCGGCGATGCCCGGCGCCACCACGGCGAGGCTGGTGTTGCCCGAGCCGGCGATCGAGGTGAAGGAGTTCATGATGCCCCACACCGTGCCGAACAGGCCGATGAAGGGGGCGGTCGAGCCGACCGAGGCCAGGAAGGTCATGTAGCGTTCGGCCCGCGCCATCTCGCGGCCGATGGTCACCGCCATCACCCGTTCCACCCGCTGTTGCAGCGAGCTTTTCATCGTGCCGCCGATGCCGCGGTCGGCGGCGTGGCGCCATTCGCGCATGCCGGCGGCGAAGGTCGCCGCCATCGGGTCGGCCGGGGTCTGGCCGATGCGGTCGTACAGCGCGTCGAGCGACCCGCCGGACCAGAAGGCCTCCTCGAAGGAGTCGGCCTGGGCGTTCAGCCGGCGGATGCGCATCAGCTTCTCGATGATGATCGCCCAGCACCAGATCGAGGCGACGACGAGCATCATCATCACGATCTTGACGACCGCGTCGGCCTGCCAGAACAGGCCGAGGATCGTGATCTCATGTGCCGTCGTGGCGGCGGCATTGCCGGCCAGCTGGGCGGTTTGCAGGGCGTCCATCGCAGTCAGTCTCGCGGTTGCGCTGTTGGCACGGGGATGTGGAAGGAAAACGGTCGGTTAAGAGTGGGCAGGCGTGGTCTGCTTGGCATGCAGCGTCTCCATCGCCGCTTTCACCGGTTCGGGAAGGCGCACGGCCCGACCTGACCGGTTGATCGTCACCAGCTGCAGGTCGGCGCGCGCCAGCACGCGACCGTCACGGCGGATGACTTGTGCAACTGCGAAGGAGGCACCGCGGATATCGACGATTCGGGTTTCCACTTCAAGCGTGTCCTCCAGCTTGGCAGGGGCGTCAAAATCGATGGTCAGGCGCCGTACCGCAAATGACACACCTGTGACATCGCCAAAACCCTCGGCCATCTCCCTCTGACGGAAGCCCATCAGGGAGAGCATCTCCGTGCGCGCCCGCTCCGCGAATCGCAGGTAATTGGCGTGGTAGACGATGCCGCCGGCGTCGGTGTCCTCGTAATAGACCCGCAGCGGATACCGGTGCGTGCCGTCCTCCGCGAACCATCCCGAGAGAGCGGGAGCCTCATTCATCGCCATCCCCCTCCGTCGGGTCGGGGACTCGGTCCAGCAGGTCGAGCTGCCGGAGCGGCGCGTTCGGCGGGTTGAGCCCGAGATAGCGGAAGCCCTGGTCGGTCAGCATGCGCCCGCGCGGCGTGCGCTGCAAAAAGCCCTGCTGGATCAGGTAGGGTTCCACCACCTCCTCCAGCACGTCGCGCTGTTCGCCCAGCGCCGCCCCCAGCGTCTCGACGCCGACCGGCCCGCCGCCATAATTGGTGGCGACCAGCCCGAGATAGCGGCGGTCCATGCTGTCGAGTCCCAGCCGGTCGACCTCCAGCCGGGTCAGGGCGGCATCGGCGACGCGCTTGTCGACCTCCTCGACGCCGGCGACCGCGGCGAAATCACGCACCCGGCGCAGCAGCCGGCCCGACACGCGCGGGGTGCCGCGCGCCCGGTTGGCGATCTCGCGCGCGCCCTCGGGCGTGATGCCCATGCCGAGCACGCCGGCGGCACGGCGCACGATCAGCTCCAGTTCGTCCGGCTCGTAGAATTGCAGGCGCACGGGAATGCCGAAGCGTTCGCGCAAGGGGCGCGTGATCAGGCCGCTGCGCGTCGTGGCGCCGACAAGGGTGAAGGGCGGCAGGTCGATCCGGATGGACCGCGCCGACGGGCCTTCGCCGATGATAAGGTCGAGCTGGAAATCCTCCATGGCGGGATAGAGCACCTCTTCCACGGCGGGATTAAGGCGATGAATCTCGTCGATGAAGAGGACGTCGTGCGGCTGGAGGTTGGTCAGCAGCGCCGCCAGATCGCCGGCCCGCGCGATGACCGGGCCGGAGGTGGCGCGGAAGCCGACGCCCAGCTCACGCGCCACGATCTGCGCCAGCGTGGTCTTGCCGAGGCCGGGGGGCCCGAACAGCAGCACATGGTCCAGCGCCTCGTTGCGGGAGCGGGCGGCCTGGATGAAGATCGACAGGTTCTCGCGCGCCTGCCGCTGGCCGATGAACTCGGCGAGCGACAGCGGGCGGATCGACGCCTCGGCCGAATCGCCGTGGCCCTGGCCCGGCTGGACGAGACGGTCGTGGTTGGGGTCGCTCATTGGCTCAGTTCCTTGAGGCCCTGGCGGATCAGATCGGACACGCCGGCATCATCGCCCAGCACCCGCCCGGCGGCGACGACCGCGCCGAAGGCTTCCGACCGGCCATAGCCGAGATTGACCAGCGCCGACACCGCATCGGCCAGCGCCGGGGTGGCGCCCGGCACGGCGGCGGGGGCGCCCTTGCCGGCCGGCGCGCCCGCGGTCGCCGCCGGACCGAGCGCCAGATTGCCGACCTTGTCCTTGAGTTCGTTGAGAATGCGCGCCGCCACCTTCGGCCCGACGCCGTCGGCGCGCACCAGCGCGGTCTTGTCCTGGGACGCGATGGCGCGGGTCAGCTGGTCGGGGTCGAGCACGCCGAGGATCGACAGCGCCAGCCGGGCGCCGACGCCCTGGATGGTGGTGAGCAGCTTGAACCACTCGCGGTCCGCCTGGTCGCCGAAGCCGTGCAGGACGATGCGTTCCTCGCGGATGAAGGTCTCGACCACCAGCGACGCCCGCTCCCCCACCGCCAGGCGCGACAGCGTGCGGTTGGAGCAGGACAGCAGGTAACCGACGCCGTTCACGTCGAGCACGACCCAGTCGGTGCCGGTGGAATCGACGATGCCGGTCAGCTTGGCGATCATGGGAACTCCCGGCCCGAAGGCTGGCTGCGAAGAATGGGGGTCTCTTCGAGATGCGCGCGGATGGTCTCCAGCACGCCGTCAAGGTTGTCGATCACGTCGGTGTTCCAGAAGCGCAGGATGCGGAAGCCGGCCTGCTCCAGCATGCGCGCACGCCGCTCGTCATGGGCGGCGCGCTGCTCGGCATGCTGGCCGCCGCCCAGTTCGACGATCAGGCGATGGTCGTGGGCGACGAAATCGGCAACGAAGCCCAGGATCGGCTCCTGCCGCCGGAATTTCGCGCCGAGCTGGGCATTGCGTAGCCTCTGCCAGACGATCTTTTCCACATCCGTGGCGTTCATCCGCAGGTCTCGCGCGCGCCCGGTTATGTAGTCGGTGGGCTTCGCCTTTGCGATGCTCGCCATATCCTCCACTCGCCCCAGGGGACCATCCCCCTCTCCCCCCCGGGGAGAGGGTCGGGGTGAGGGGGA
>NZ_LGQW01000015.1:4587737-4590369 GCF_003116035.1 Azospirillum sp. TSH64 | reverse complement strand
CATCACCGCCAGCAGGCCGACGACCAGTTCCAGCGAACGTTCGGCGAAGACGCCGACCGTCACCTCCGGGCCGACGCCGAGAGCCCGCAACCGGTGGGCCAAGCGGTTCGCCTGCGCCTCCAGCTCGGCATAGCTCAGCGTCCGCCCGCCGAAGCTCACCGCAGGGCACCCGCCATGCAGACGGGCCTGCTCCGCGATCAGATCCGGCACCAATGGACCGGCGGTCAGCGTCCCGTCGCGGGTCGCGTTCCAGCCGGCGAAGCTCCGCCATCCCTCCTCGTCGAGCAACCCGATCTCACCCAACCGGCGCCCGGCATCCTCGACCAGGGCCAGCAGAAGCCGTTGGGTCTGTGCGGCGAAATGGCGGACCTCCTCGTCGCCGATACGATCGCGCCAATGGCTGAAGGTCAACGTCAGTTGCTTTCCGGCACCCATCAGCAGGGTCAACGGGACGGAGGTGAGTTCATGATTCTGTGGAGCGCCGAAGCGCAGGCCGCCGGTTTCTCCGCGCCCTTCTCCATGGCCAAGCGCGTCGGACAGCGGATAGTTCTCGAACACCAGCAGACTGTCGAACAGCATTTCGCCGTTATGGCCGGACCAGCGCTGGATGTCGGCCAGCGGGGTGTGTTCGTGCTCCCGCATTTCGAGATTGCTGGCCTGGAGATCGCTCAGCCATTCCGACACGGTCTGGGCCGGATGCGGTGTAGCGACCAGCGGCAGCGTGTTGATGAACAGGCCGATCTGCTTTTCGATGCCCGGCAGCTCAGCCGGCCGGCCGGAGACCGTCACGCCGGCCGCCACCGCCTTCTGTCCGGTCCGCCGGTGCAGAAGCAGCAGCCAGGCGGCCTGAACCAACGTGTTGAGCGTCACCTGACTCTGACGGGCGAAGCGGACGAGCCGCGCGGTTTCCTCCTTGCCGAAGGCAAGTTCGAGGATTCCGTGCCCTTGAACAACATCCGGTTGCCCGCTGGCCGTCGCGATCTTGGTCGGCTGTTGGAGTTCGGCGGTGCGGTTGCGCCAGAAGGCCTCGGACGCCGCCCTGTCGCGCCCTTGCAGCCAGGCCACATGGTCGCGGAAGCGACCGCCGTCCGCCGCCGGCACGACGCCGGCATAGCGTTGCAGCACTTCGCCCAGAAGCTGCGAGCTGCTCCAGCCGTCCAGCAGGATGTGGTGGCTGGTCAGGATCACATGATGGCGCTCCCCGCCCGTGCGCACCACCGCCAGCCGCAGCAGAGGCGGTGCCGCAAGGTCGAAGCCGGCCTGCCGCTCCGCCGCCGCAAGCCCGTCCAGCCGCGCCGTCGGGTCCGCATCGCCGTGCCAATCCTCCAGCCGCAGCGGCACCGCGACCTTGCGCCGGATCGCCTGCAACGGCTGCTCCAGGCCGTCCCACAGGAAGCCCGCCCGCAGGCTGTCATGCGCGTCGACCGCCCCCTGCCATGCCGCATGGAAGCGCGCCACGTCCAGCCCCTCCACATCCACCCGCATCTGGTTGATGTAGGCGTCGCCACCCGGCTCGTAGAGCGCATGGAACAGCATGCCCTGCTGCATCGGCGTCAGCGGGTAGAGGTCCTCCACCTCGCGCGCCGGCAGCGGCAGCGCGTCCAGCTGCCCCTGGGTCAGCCCGGCCAGCGGAACGTCCGACGGCGTCACACCGCCGGCCGAGGACTCGCAATGCGCGACCAGCGCCCGAAGCTCCTCCCCATAGGCTGCGGCCAGCTCTTCCACAACCGGGACCGCCAGGACGGAGCGGCTGTAGCTCCAGTCGAACACCAGTTCCCCGTCATAAACCTGACCGTTCAGCGTCAGCCAGTTGCCCAGAGGCGCATCGGCATCCTGGCTGCTGCCCGCTGGCTCGTCGGCCGGCACGAAGCGGGCGGTGTCGTCGAAGCTGCCGTCGAACTGACCCAGATAGTTGAAGGTCACCCGCGCCTCGGGCAGGGCCCGCAGCGTTGCCTGCGCCTCCGCATCGCCCAGATGGCGCAGCACGCCGTAGCCCAGCCCGTTCGACGGAACCGCCCGCAACTGCTCCTTCACCGCCTTGATCGCCGCGCCAATCGCAGTGCCCTCCTCCCCTCCGGGGTGCAGATGCACCGGATAGGCAGTGGTGAACCAGCCGACGCTGCGGCTGAGGTCCAGGCCCGCCACCAGCTCCTCGCGGCCATGCCCCTCCAGTTGCACCAGCGCCGAGGCGCCGCCGCTCCACCGGCACAGCACCCGCGACAGCGCCGTCAGCAGAAGGTCGTTCACCCGCGTCCGGTAGGCCGCAGGCGCCGACGACAGCAGCCGTTTCGTCCAGCCCCCATCCAGCCGCGTCCGCGCAACCGCCGACTTCGCAACCGTCAGCGCCTCGGGAGAAACCGGCTCCGCCACGCCAGGCAGTCCGGCCGGCGCATCCGTCAGGCTGTCGCGCCACCAGGACAGTTCATCCCGCAGCGCCCCGCTCGCGGCGTGGCGGCACAGGGCCTCGCCCCAGGACTGGAAGGAGGCGGTCTTGGCCGGCAGCACCACCGCCCCGCCCCGTTCCAGCTGCGTGCAGGCCAGTTGCAGATCCTCCAGCAGCACGCGCCAGGACACGCCGTCCACCACAAGATGGTGGATCGCCAGCAGCAGGCGCTGCTGACCGTCATCCCCG
>NZ_LGQW01000015.1:4586214-4587727 GCF_003116035.1 Azospirillum sp. TSH64 | reverse complement strand
GGAGCTGGCCGGTGCGCTGGGGGTACCGGTCTGGCGCTTCGGCAGCCGTGACTGGACACAGCTTGGCACCGGCGCCCGGCCCTGGTTCCCGACCATGTGCCTGTTCCAGCCTACTCCCGGCGAAGCTCTGGACGGGACGCTCGCCCGGATGGCGAAGGAGTTGCAGCGCATGGCATCCGGCAGGCCGCCGGTCCAGCAGGCAGCCCGGCAACCAGCCCCGCAAACGGCCATGCTGGCGCCCGCCAAGCCGGATCCCGACGACGACCGGAAGATGGCGGAAGCCATCACCCAATACCGTGCCGGCGACTTTGCACTGGCGGAAGCCCTGGTGCGGCAACTTCTCGACAGGGTACCCGGCCATTCGGTCGCCCTGCATCTGGGCGGTGTGCTGGCCAAGCGGCACGGTTCGCTGGAGAAGGCGCAGGATTTGCTGGTCCGGGCTTCCGCCGCCGACCCGCACAACGCCTCGGCCCATGCCGCCCTGTGCGAAGTCCAACAGGGGATGGGCCAGTTGGAAGCGGCCGACCGTGCATCCCGTGCCTGCGTCGCCGCACAGCCGGACGGTGCCGGCCATTGGGTAAACCGGACGGCGCTGCTCCGCCGCACCGGGCAGGTGGCGGCCGCCCGGTCCGCCATCGTCCGCGCATTGCGCCTGCGCGCCGATCTGGCGCCCGCTCTGGGGCATCTGGCCGAACTGGCCGACACCCCTGGGGATGCGGTGAGGGTCCATCGCATTGCGGTCAGCCTGACGCCGGGAACGGCCGATGCCCTCAGCAATCTCGGCGGCGCCCTCCACAAGCTTCTCCGCTTCGACGAGGCGGCGCGAATGCTGGAGCGTGCGACCCGCTGCGACCCCGGCCTTGCCGTTGCCTGGACCAACCGCGGCAATGCCCTGGAAGCGATGGGCCGGATTGCGGAAGCTGAGAACTGCCACCGGACCGCCATCGAGCTTGCGCCGTCATTGGCCGATGCGCACGGCAACCTTGCCTATCTGTTGAAACGGCATGGCCGGCAGGAGGAGGCACTTGCCGCCTTCGATGCGGCACTGGAGGCCGACCCCAAGCACGCGCAGGCGCGATACAACCGCTCCCTTCTGTTGCTGGAAACGGGCGCCTTGCGTGCCGGCTGGGCCGATCATGACTGGCGCTTCGCCACGCCGCAGTTCCAGGACCAGCGGCGCCGGCTGACCATGCGGGCGTGGCGCGGCGAGAACATCGCCGGGCGACGGCTGCTGGTGTGGCGGGAGCAAGGGGTGGGCGACGAGATCCTGTTCGCCTCCTGCTATGAGGAGGCGATGCGGCGCGCCGGTCGCCTGGTGATCGAATGCGACCGCCGGCTGGTGCCGCTTTTTGCGCGGTCCTTCCCCGGTGCCGATGTCAGGCCGGAGAGTATCGACCCGCGCGATGCCGATCTCCAGATTGCCGCCGGAAGCCTGCCGCGCCTGCTGCGTGCCGACCTGAAGCGCTTTCCCGCCCGAACATCCTGGCTGGTGGCGGATCCGGCGCTGGTGGAA
>NZ_LGQW01000015.1:4586125-4586204 GCF_003116035.1 Azospirillum sp. TSH64 | reverse complement strand
CGACAGTTGACAGCCCGCCTCCCACGAGGCGGGCTGTCGGCGTTTCGGGTCCGCCCCGGCGCACGCCTCCAGGATCGCA
>NZ_LGQW01000015.1:4585802-4586115 GCF_003116035.1 Azospirillum sp. TSH64 | reverse complement strand
CAGCGGCATCCCGGCGGGCGCCAGCCTCAGCAATACGGCCGGCAACACGCTGACCATCAGCAACGGCTCGATCACGCTGACGCCGGACCAGCTGGCCGGGCTGAAGATCACGCCGCCGTCGAACAGCGACGATGACTTCACCCTGACCGTCACGACCACGGCGAAGGACGGTGTCGCCACTCCGGTCAGCGTCAGCGCACCGCTGCTGGTGACCGTCAACCCGGTGTCCGACACCCCGACCCTGTCCGTATCGGCCGCCCGCGGCGATGAGGACACCGCGATTCCGCTGACGATCAGCCCGGCCCTGACCGAC
>NZ_LGQW01000015.1:4585488-4585792 GCF_003116035.1 Azospirillum sp. TSH64 | reverse complement strand
GCTGAACGGCACGCTGACGGTCAGCAACGGCTCGATCACGCTGACGCCCGACCAGCTGGCCGGCCTCAAGATCACGCCTCCGGTGAACAGCGACGACGACTTCACCCTGACCGTCACCGCGACCGCCAAGGACGGCGTCGCCACTCCGGTCAGCGTCAGCGCACCGCTGGTGGTTACCGTCAATCCAGTGACCGACACGCCGACGCTGAGCGTCACTGCTGCGACCGGCAACGAAGACACCGCCATTGCGCTGACGATCAACCCGGCCCTGACCGATACCGACGGGTCGGAGACGCTGACGGTG
>NZ_LGQW01000015.1:4584716-4585478 GCF_003116035.1 Azospirillum sp. TSH64 | reverse complement strand
CTTGAGGACGATGAAGACCTCCTTGGCCTGGGAGGCGATCTCCGGCGCGCCGCCGGCACCGGGCAGCCGCACCTTGGGTGAGTCGTAGGCGCCGATGACGGTGGTGTTGATGTTGGCGAAGCGGTCGATCTGGGCGGCGCCGAGGAAGCCGACGTCGATCCGCCCGCCCTGGAGCCAGTAGCGGAAGATCTCCGGCGTGCCGACCACGGTGTCGGCGGTCAGCGCGAGGTCGCCGTCGCCGATCGACAGCGGCAGCACCGTCGGCTTGGCGCCGATCGGCCCCGATTCATAGATCAGCACGACGTCCGGCGCATGGGTCAGCCGGGCGAGGTTGGCGGCGGTGGAGGGCAGGCCGATGCCGACGAAGCAGACGGTGCCGTCCTTCAGCAGGCGGCTGGCCGCCACCGTCATGATCTCGGTCGCGGTGAAGTCTTCGGAACCCATCACACGGCCTCCTTCATGATCTGGGCCATGCTTTCGGCCAGCACGCGGCGGAAGCCGGCGAAATCGTCGGTGTCCAGCACATGGCGCTGCATCCAGGCCTGGAAGGTCTCGCGCGAGCGGGCGATGGGATCCCAGGCCTTGTAGAAGCGGTTGTCGCGCTCCGAATAGCCCTGCGCGTAGGACGGATAGGCACCGCCGGGGACAGGGCAGACGGCCGACAGCGCCCAATAGGGCAGCACGCAGGCGTTGGGCGGAGCGTCCAGGTCGTCGACGATCTCCTCCACCGTGACGATGGAGCGCTTGGCGGCCAGCACCGCC
>NZ_LGQW01000015.1:4584555-4584706 GCF_003116035.1 Azospirillum sp. TSH64 | reverse complement strand
CCGGTGCGCCAGCTTCAGCGCGTGGAAGGCGTTCTGCTCGACCATGAACACCGTCATCTTCTGTTCCCGGTTGATCTCTTGGATCACCTGGAAAATCTGCTTCACGATCAGCGGCGCCAGCCCCAAGCTGGGCTCGTCCAGCAGCAGAAGC
>NZ_LGQW01000015.1:4584441-4584545 GCF_003116035.1 Azospirillum sp. TSH64 | reverse complement strand
CTGGCTTCGGGCATCGAGATCCTGGTCGGCGGCACCAACACCGACGTCGTCACGCTGGGCACCGCGGGCAACACCCTGCTCCTGCGTGGCCTTGAGACCCTGAC
>NZ_LGQW01000015.1:4584323-4584431 GCF_003116035.1 Azospirillum sp. TSH64 | reverse complement strand
GCCTTGGGGTGTTGGTTTCCCGATGGGGATCGGCACAATCGAGGATCGTCTGTGCATCTTTTGAGCAGAGAAACTGTAACAGTATCGACGTTTCAGGAGATCGCTTCA
>NZ_LGQW01000015.1:4584187-4584313 GCF_003116035.1 Azospirillum sp. TSH64 | reverse complement strand
GTACCATTGGTAGCTGTAGGTCCGGCCATCGCCGTCGGCATCGCTCCAGGTGCCGTTGGTGGTGCTCAATGCGTTGCCCACCGTCGCCGTGCCCGACACGCTCGGCACCACGCTGTTCACCGGCGT
>NZ_LGQW01000015.1:4577878-4584177 GCF_003116035.1 Azospirillum sp. TSH64 | reverse complement strand
CATCAGGAAACCAACACCCCAAGGCCGCAACGGCTACCAACTGCCGCCGCCTGCGCATCCCTTCTCACAACACGGTATGTACTTGTCAAAGAGCCCGCAGCACTGAAACGTGCCGCACCGGCCGCTCTTCCGCATCCCCTTCTTCAGAGGATCGGATCGGAGTGACCGGAGAATTTCGGTCGAAGCCGGAAGATCGAAACCGCTAAGTCGCCGTTTTCTCTTCCGTTTCTGCCGCCGCCGCTGCGCCTCGTTCAGCGCCCCGCCGTCGGTGGAGCGGTTTATAGGCGCCCTCCCACAAACCGCGCAAGCGCTTTTTTCATCGCTCCGTCATTTTTTCGGCGGCGTCATTTTTCGCAGGCGCGGCCGGTGGCGCGATCCGTAAAGTGGCTCATCGTTTCGTTGCGAGCGCAGGACCATGCGGAGCTTCCGTCTTCTCCACACCGCCGACTGGCATCTGGGCCAGACCCTGCACGGGATCCCCCGCGATGCCGAGCATGCCGGATTCCTCGACTGGCTGATCGACCGCATCGGCGAGCATCGGGTGGATGCGCTGGTCATCGCCGGCGACGTGTTCGACGGACAGAACCCGCCGATCCCGGCTCTTGCACTCTTCTACCGGTTCGTCGCGCGAGCGAAGGCGCTGCACCCGCGGCTCGACATCGTGGTGGTCGCCGGCAACCATGACAGCGCCAGCCGCCTGGAAGCCCCCTCGCCGCTGATGACCGAAATGGGGGTACGGGTGATCGGCACCCTCCCCTCTTCCGCCGCCGGGATGTTCGATCCGTCGCCGCTGATCGTACCGCTGCACGACGCCGATGGCGCCGTCGCCGCCCGCTGCGTCGCCATGCCCTATCTGCGGCCGTCCGACCTGCCGGCGGTCGAGGAGGCCGAGGACGTCGATCCGCTGATCGAAGGAGTGCGGCGGCTCTACAGCCAGGCCTGGAGCGGTGGGCGGGAGCGCTGCGGGACGGGCGAGGCGCTGATCCTCACCGGACATTGCTATATGCGGGGCGGCGCCCTGTCCGAATTGAGCGAGCGCAAGATCCTGGGCGGCAACCTGCATGCCCTGCCGGTCGACATCTTCCCGGACGATGCCGCTTATGTGGCGCTTGGCCACCTGCACCGGGCACAGGCGGTCGGCGGGCGCGAGGCGGTGCGCTACAGCGGGTCGCCGATCCCGCTGGCGTTGGACGAGCAGCCCTATCTCCATCAGGTGGTGCTGACCGAATTCGCAGGCGGGCAACTGGTCGGGCATGAGGCGTTGCGGGTGCCCCGCCATGTCGCGATTCACCGGGTCAGCGAAGCCAGTCCGGAAGCGGCGCTCGACAGGCTGAAGCGGCTGGAACTGGACAACGGACTGGCGCGCGATGCCTGGCCTTTCCTGGAGGTGACGGTCACGCTGCCGGAACCGCGCCCCGCCCTGCGCGACGAGGTCGAGGCCGTGCTGGCCGGGCGGCCGGTGCGGCTGCTGAAGCTGGGTGTGCGACTGACCGGCAGCGGCCAGACCCTGGCCGACAGCGCGCCGCCGGTCGATCTGGCCTCGCTGGAGCCGGAGGAGGTCTTCCGCCGTCTCTACCGCCGCAGCCACGACGGCGATCCCGAGCCGGACCTGATGGCGGCCTTCCATGAGCTGCTGACCGGCGTGCAGGAGACGATGTGATGCGGATTCTCGCGGTTCGCGGTGCCAACCTGACCAGCCTGGACGGTTCCTTCGCCATCGATTTCGACCGGGAGCCGCTGCGGCGGGCCGGGCTGTTCGCCATCACCGGTCCGACCGGCGCCGGCAAGAGCACCATCCTGGATGCCCTGTGCCTCGCCCTGTTCGACCGCATGCCGCGGCTGCCGGAAGGGCGCGGCGAGATGCTGGGGCCGGACGGCGATCCCAACAGCATCCGCACCACCGACGTGCGAACGATCCTGCGGCGCGGAGCCGGTTCCGGTTGGGCCGAGGTCGATTTCGTCGGCATCGACGACGAGGCCTACCGCGCCCGTTGGGAGGTGCGGCGGGCCCGGCAGAAGGCCCAGGGTGCTTTGCAGCTGCAGAGCATGTCGCTGAGCAGCCTGGACGGCGAGCGCCGTTTCGGCGACGGCAAGAAGAGCGTGCTCGAGGAGATCGAGCGGCGGCTCGGACTGAGCTTCGAGCAATTCCGGCGCGCGGTCCTGCTGGCCCAGGGCGACTTCGCCACCTTCCTGAAGGCGCCGCCGCGCGAGCGCTCCGCCTTGCTGGAGCTGCTGACGGGGACGGAGATTTACTCGCGCCTGTCGATTGCGGCGCATGAGCGGACGACTGCGGAGAAGCAGGCGCTCGACAGGCTAGTGGCGCAGGGCGGCGGCATCGGGGTGCTGAGCGACGACGACCGGACTGCCCTGCAAGCCGAGGCCGGCGAGGCGGCGGAGGCGGTGCGGAGCGGCGAGCAGGCGTTGGCGCGCGCCCAGGCGGCGCTGGCCTGGCATGAGCGCGACCGCCAGCTCGCGGCGGCGGAAAGCAAGGCGGTCGAGGCCGCAGACGCGGCGGAGCGCGCGTGGAGCGGCGCGGAGGAGCGGCGCGACGCCGCTCTCGCCCTGCGCGGGTTGCAGCCGCTGCGGCCGGTGCTGGCGGACGCCGACCGCGCGCGCGACGAGGCGGCGGAGGCCGCGGCGGCGGTCGAGCGGGCGGAGACGGGCCTGGCCGCGGCACGGCTGGCGGTGGATGAGGCGACCGGCCGCCATGGCGAGGCCCGGCGGCGCTTCGAGGCGGCCTGTGCCGAGCAGGCCAGGGCCGAGCCCGAACTTGACCGCGCGGCCGACCTTGATGGACGGATCGCAACCCTGACCGGCGAGCAGGGGACCGCCGACGCGGCGGCGAAAATCGCGGTCCAGCGCAGCATCGCGCTGCGAAAGGCCATGCAGGATATCGACGCCACCCTGTCCTCGGCCCGCAGCGATGCCGCAAGGTTGGAGATCTGGCTGCGCGAGCAGGCTGGCTTCGCGGCGGTGGCCGGGCAGTGGGAGCGGTGGGACCGGCTGCTGGCGCGCATCGTCGCCGACGGACGGAGCGGAAAGGCCGCCGCGCAGGAGCGCCAACGGCTGGAGCGGGAGCTTGCGGCGACCGAAGCCGCGGCACGCACCGTGGAAGGGCGGCTGGCCGAGGCGCGCGAGCGGTGCCGCTCGTCCGAACAGGCGCTGGACAGCTTGCGCGGCACGGCGGTGCCGTCGCTGGAAGAGGCGCGACAGGCGCGGTCGGAGGCCGGACGCCGCCGTGACGGGCTGCTGGCCCTGCTTGCCACCGGAGAGGCGCGGCAACGGCTGGAAGCCGAGCGCACCGCCGCGGACGGAGAGCGGCTGCGGCTGCTGGGCGAGGCGGAGCGCGACGGAACGGCGGCGCGGGAGCTTGCCGAAAGCCGGGCCGGACGGCAGGCCGCGGTGATGGAGGCGGAGCGTACCCTGCAACGGCTGTTGCTGGCCCAGCGCGAGGATGTCGAAAGCCTGCGCGGCCGGCTGGTCGACGGTGAGCCCTGCCCGGTCTGCGGATCGGCGGATCATCCCTGGGCGGGCGACGGGGCGACTCCGCTGGGCCGGGTGACGCAGGATCAGGAAGCGCATCTCGCCGGATTGCGCGAGGCCCTGGCCGCGACGGTGGCCCGGCATGCGGCACTGGAAGCGGCGGAACTGGCGGCGCGCAAGGGAGCCGAGGCGCTGACCGCGCGGCTGGCGGCGATGGCGCAGGAGGCCGACGGGCTTGAAGCGCGCTGGGCAGCACAGGCGTCGGCCGTCGATTGGGACACCGGAGGCGGAGCGCTCACCGAAACACACACGGACATCCATACGGACATCCGCGGGCAAGTCGAGGCGGTGGACCGCCGGATGGCCGCCATCGCGCAGGATGAGGAGCGGGCGCTCGACCATCGCCGGCGGCTGGATGCGGCGCAGCTGGAGCATCGGCGGCTGGAAACCGCGGCGGCCGGTCTGGCAAGCGAGTGCGAGGCGACCCGGCAGCGGCTGGCCGACGGCCGGCAGGCCCTGGCCCTGGCGGCGGCGGCGCTGGAGCGGGCGGAGGCCGACCGGGACTCCGCGCTGGCCGAGCTGGCTGACGGCCTGGCGGGAGAGGCCGGGTGGCAGGCGCTGCTGGAGCAGGCCCCGGAGGACTACCGGGCCGCTTTGGCAAGGCGGGTGAGCGACCATCGCGAGAAGAGCGACGGGCTGGCCCGTGCCGCCCGCGAGGTCGAGCGCGCGAGCGGCGAACGGGCGGTGCAGAGCGCCGAACTCGAGGCTGCGCAGCGGGCAGAGGACGAGGCGCGCAATCGCGCAGACGATCTCGCCGGGCGGCTGGCCGAGGCCCGGACGGCGCGCGGCGCGGTGCTGGGCGGACGGCCGGTGTCGGAGGTGCGGACGGCACTGGCCGCACGGAAGCATGAAGCCGAAGCCCTGGTCGAGAAGGCCACTTTCGCCCGGCAGGACGCCATCGCCCGACTGTCGGCCGCGGAGCAGGAGCGGGAAACCCGCGGCGAGGCGGCGAGACGCTGCGCCGACAAGGCCCGGACCGCCGGCGAGCGGCTGGGCTGCGCGGTCGCCGAGCGCAGGGTCGGGCTGGACGAGGTCCGCCGGCTGCTGGCTGCGCCCGAAAGCGAGCTGGAGGCGGAAGAGCTGGCGCTGGCGGTGCTGGAACGGGCGCGCGGCGATGCCGCTCTGGTGGTCGCCGAGCGGCGGCGTCAGCGCGGCGACCACCATGCCGCGGGTCGTCCGGCACAGAGCGTCGAGGAATCCGGGGCTGCGGCGGAGAGCATCCATGCGGTGCTGGAGCGCGACCGCGACCGGCTGGGCTCGGCCCGCGGCCGGCTGGAGGCGGACGATGCCAATCGGCAGCGGCTGACCGGGCTGATGGCGGCTATCGAGGCGCAGCAGGCGCGTTCCGCGCTGTGGGGCAAGATGGCGCAGTTGATCGGTTCGTCGACCGGACAGAAGATGCGCAACTTCGCCCAGAGCCTGAGCCTGGACCTGCTGCTGACCCATGCCAACCGGCATCTGGAGGATCTCGCCCGCCGCTATCGGCTGGAACGGGTGACCGGGGCCGATCTGGAAATCCAGGTGGTCGACCGCGAGATGGGCGACGAGCGGCGCGGCGTCCACAGCCTGTCGGGCGGCGAGCTGTTCCTGGTGTCGCTGGCCCTGGCGCTCGGGCTTTCGGCGATGGCGGCGGGCACTGCCGGCGGGATCGGCACGCTGTTCATCGACGAGGGGTTCGGCACGCTGGATCCCGACAGCCTGGACGTGGCGCTGTCCTGCCTGGAAGCCTTGCAGGCCGGCGGGCGTCAGGTCGGCGTCATCAGCCACGTGCCGGCGATGGTCGAGCGCATCGGCACGCAGATCCGCGTGGTGCCGCTGGGCGGCGGGCGCAGCCGGGTGACGGTGCAGTCGGTGGCGGGAGTGGCGCTGGGATTGGCGATTGAGGAGGTGGAGGGGGTTTAAGGCGGAGTGGTCGCAGCGTCGTCCCTCCCTTCGGCGTCCCCTTCCCCTCGACGCGGTGATTTGAAGCGCTTCATCCGTCGCCCAGTGGGCGGGTCGGTTCGCGCGAGGCCTCAGCCCGGTTGTCGAGATGACGGCTTTGCCGATGCCGTCGTCATCCATGCACAGGCGGTGCATGGAAATGTGCGCGCGGCGAGATTCCGTTATTCTTGGCATGGACCGCTCCTCGGCCCGCGACCGCTCTCGGGGTGCGGACGGGGTCTGTGGACAAGACATCTGTCCCACCCAGCTCTGTGGCGATTGGCGGCTGAGCAGCTCCAATTCGGCTATCGGCGCCTGGGTTTTCCGCCGATGCGCGATGAGTTGAAGCTCAATGCCGGGAATGCGGATCCCAACCTTCGGAATCACAGTCTTTGCGTGCAAAGGTCAGCCCGATGGCGAAGCCGTTCGATTGTGTAAAAATTTGCATTAAAATGTCTTTTTACCACCATCGCGATACATGATAAGATAAGTCCATAAAAGAAAGATCGTTTGATCGCATTTTACCCTTGTACCGATATCCAGAACAACCCAGCCATCGGGGGCTCCTTATGCGCAAGACTCTCCTCTACGCCGCCTTTGCGATGACAAGCGGAATGGCACTGTTCAGCACGCCCGCCGCCGCCTGCAACGACGAGTCATACATCGGCACGATCTGCACCTTTGCGTTCGACTGGTGCCCTCGCAACTACATCCCTGCCGATGGCCGGACATTGGCGATCCGTGAGTATCAGGCGCTGTTCGCGCTGGTCGGCTTCCGCTACGGCGGCGACAACGCCAATACCTTCGGTATTCCGGACCTGCGCGGCCGCGCCGCA
>NZ_LGQW01000015.1:4557847-4577868 GCF_003116035.1 Azospirillum sp. TSH64 | reverse complement strand
CAAGGTCATCGTCGCGATCAACAAGGATGAGGAAGCGCCCATCTTCCAGGTCGCCGATTACGGCCTCGTCGCGGACCTCTTCAAGGCCGTGCCGGAGTTGCAGCAGGCGCTCTGACCGCGCAGCGACCGGGCAAAGCAAAAGGGCGGCCTCCATCGCGGGGCCGCCCTTTCGCTTGGGGAGACCTGCCCCCTTTACACTCGTTCCAGCAGCAGCGCGATGCCCTGGCCGACGCCGATGCACATGGTGCACAGGGCGTATCGGCCGCCGCGCAGCTCCAGTTCGATCAGCGCGGTGGTGGCCAACCGCGCACCGGACATCCCCAGCGGATGGCCGAGCGCGATGGCCCCGCCGTTGGGGTTGACCCGCGGATCGTCATCCGCCAGTCCAAGCTCCCGCAGACAGGCAAGGCCCTGTGCGGCGAAGGCCTCGTTCAACTCGATCACGTCGATGCGGTCGAGCGGCACGCCGGTACGGTCGAGCAGGCGGCGAACCGCCGGGACCGGTCCGATCCCCATCACGCGCGGCTCGACGCCGGCCACCGCAGCACCGACGATGCGGGCGCGCGGCGTCAGGCCGTGACGCCTGGCCGCCGCCTCTCCGGCGACGATCAGCGCCGCCGCGCCGTCGTTGATACCGGACGCGTTGCCGGCGGTCACGGTGCCGCCGGGACGCACCACCGGCTTCAGCGCCGCAAGCTGGTCGAGCGTGGTGTCGGGCCGTGGATGCTCGTCGGCCGTCACCTCGGTGATCGCTCCCTTGCGGCCGGCGACCGGCACGGCGACGATCTCCCGGGCGAAGCGTCCGCTGCGCTGGGCGGCACCCGCCCGCTGCTGCGAGCGCAGGGCGAAAGCGTCCTGGTCCTCGCGGGGGATGCCATAGCACTCAGCCACCGTCTCGGCGGTTTCCGGCATGGTGTCCACGCCGTGCGAGGCCTTCAGGCGCGGGTTGACGAAGCGCCAGCCCATCGTGGTGTCCTCCAGCCGCATCGAGCGGGAGAAGGCACCGTCGGCCTTGCCCATCACGAAGGGTGCGCGCGACATGCTCTCCGCCCCGCCGGCCAGCAGCAGGGATTGTTCGCCCGCGCGCACGCCGCGCGCCGCCAGCGCGATGGCGTCGAGCCCCGATCCGCACAGGCGGTTTACCGTGGTGCCGGGAACCGTTTCGGGCAGACCGGCCAGCAGGACCGCCATGCGTGCGATGTTGCGGTTGTCCTCTCCCGCCTGGTTGGCGCAGCCCAGGATCACGTCGTCGATTGCCGGCGGATCGAGGGACGGGTTGCGGTCGAGCAAGGCCCGCAGGGGAATGGCGGCGAGATCGTCGGCGCGCACCGGCGCCAGCGCGCCGGCGTAACGCCCGATGGGCGTGCGCACGGCGTCGCACAGGAATGCTTCGGTCATGGAGTGGGCCTTCCGCTACCCGCCGCCGATGGAGCGGGACGGGCAATTTGTTGGGCAGGAGGATGGTGGCCGGGCGCGGCAGCGATGGATGCGGCCGGCCACGTCCCCGGCTGTCGGAAGTCCGACTATCGGAAGTCCGTCGGATTGCGGCAACTGACATAAACTTGCCGGCGCATAACCTGCGGTAATGGATGTGGCGGCGCGTTTCAGCCGGCCGCCACCTGCTCCAGCAGCCAGTTGCGCACCTTCGCGATGCGGGCGCGGTCCTGGTGGTTGGGCGGCACCACGAAATAATAGCCGAGGTCGCGGCGCAGGGGCCGCTCGATCGGACAGACCAGGCTGCCGCTGCGCAGTTCGGTTTCCAGCATGGCGGGCTGGCCCATGGCGATGCCCAGCCCGTCCAGGGCGGCCTGATAGGTCAGCAGCGAACTGGGGAACATCAGCGGCTCCTGCGTCTCCGCCATGGTCACGCCGGTCGCCTCCAGCCAGTCCGGCCAGTCGCGCCGCCGGTAGTGGGAATGCAGCAGCGGGTAGCGCAGCAGATCGGCCGGCGCCTTCACCGGCGGGCCGCCGGCCAGCAGGGCGGGGCTGCACACCGGCAGGATTTCGTCGGCGAACAGGAGGACCGAGTCCATGCCCTGCCAGTCGCCGGTGCCAAGTTGGATCGCCGCGTCGACGTTGTCGCGGGCGAAGTCGACCGGCGCCACCGCCGTCCGGGTGCGCAGCCGCAGGTCGGGGTGGTTGGTCTGCAACTGCGGGAGGCGCCGCATCAGCCATTTCGCCATGAAGGTCGCATAGACCTGCAGCTTCAGGGGAGCGGCGGCACGGGCGGACACCAGTTCGGAGGTCGCCTCGGCGATGCAGCGGAAGGCCGGCGCGATCTGCGCCGCGTAGCGCTTGCCCTCGCTGGTCAGGGTCAGGCCGCGGGTCTCACGGTGGAACAGCCGGACCCCCAGGTAATCCTCCAGCAGGGCGACCTGCCGGCTGACCGCCGGCTGGGTGACGCTCAACTCCTCCGCCGCCTTGGTGAAGCTGCCGTGCCGGGCCGCGCATTCAAACACGTGGAGCGGATTGAGCGGGGGAACCTGGCGCAACTCACGGTCCATTACATAAGGTTATGTGTGCCCAACAACTAGGAATTTGCCGCTTGTCCGTCAATGAGATTGATTGTCCGTAACGCAAATCGATAGCCCCGTCGGAGCCATGGACTTTCAACTCAACCAGGAACAGCGCGCTTTCGCCGACAGCGTGCGCCGCTTTGCCCGTGCCGAGCTGGCCGCCGACGCGCTGAAGCGCGCCCATTCCCCGGCCTTTCCCTGGGACGTGGCCGCGAAACTGTCGGAGATGGGCCTGCTGGGCATCACCATCCGCGAGGAGGATGGAGGCGTCGGCGGCACGCTGATGGACGCGGTGATCGCCATCCAGGAGTTGGCGCTGGTCTGCCCCAAGAGCGCCGACGTCGTCCAGGCGGGCAATTTCGGGCCGATCCGCACCTTCGCCGAATATGCCAGCCCCGAGCAGAAGGAGCGCTGGCTGGGCGACCTGCTCGGCGGACGCAAGCTGCTGGCCCTGGGCATGAGCGAACCGGACGCCGGGTCGGCCGTCACCGACCTGAAGACCAGCGCCCGCGAGGATGGCGACCATTACGTCATCAACGGGTCGAAGGTCTTTTCCACCCACAGCCCGGAAGCGACGCTGTTCCTGATCTATGTCCGCTTCGCCCCCGGCGTCGGCGGCATCGGTTCGGTGCTGATCGAGCGCGGCACCCCCGGCTTCACCGTCGGCCAGCCCTCCGCCTTCATGAGCGGGGAGGAATGGTGCCAGCTCTATTTCGAGGACTGCCGCATTCCCAAGGCGAATGTCCTGCTGGGGCCGGGCGGCTTCAAGAAGCAGATCGCCGGCTTCAACGTGGAGCGCATCGGCAACGCCTCGCGGGCGCTGGCGCTCGGGCGCCATGCGTTCAACTTGGCCAAGGCGCATGCGGAGACGCGCATCCAGTTCGGCCGCCCCTTGTGCGAATTCCAGGGCCTGCAATGGAAATTCGCCGACATGGCGCTGAAGCTGGAAAGCGCGCAGCTGCTGCTCTACCGCGCCGCCACCAATGCCGACAACGGCCTGCCGTCGGCCTATGAGACCTCCATCGCCAAGCTGTCCTGCAACCTCGCCGGCTTCGAGGTCGCCAACGAGGCCCTGCAGATCATGGGCGGCACCGGCTACAGCCAGGAAGCGCTTGTCGAGTATTGCGTGAAGCGGACGCGCGGCTGGATGATCGCCGGCGGCTCCATCGAAATCCTCAAGAACCGCATCGCCGAAGAGCTGTTCGAGCGCCGCTTCGACCAGCGCCCGCCGCGGGAGAGCCGGTCGTGAGCAGCACCGCCCTCAAAGGTTGTACCGGCGCCGCCCTGGCCGAAGCCCTGCTGCGGCCGCGGTCGGTGGCGCTGGTCGGGGTGTCGGACGACATCGCAAAGACGGCCGCCCGTCCGTTGCGCTTCCTGCGCCGCGCCGGCTATGGCGGCGCGGTCTACAGCGTCAACCCGACCCGCGCCACCGTGCAGGGCGAGCCGGCCTTCGCATCGCTGTCGGCGCTGCCGGAACGGCCGGACCATGCCTTTATCCTGACCGGCACCGATGCGGCCATCGCCGCGCTGGAGGAGTGCGGGCGGCTGGGCGTCCCGGTCGCGACCATCCTGGCCGGCGGTTTCTCCGAAGCGGGGGAGGCCGGCGTCGAGCGCGAAAAGCGGCTGGCCGAGATCGGCCGGTCCTATGGCGTGCGCGTGCTCGGCCCGTCCAGCATCGGCGTGGTCAATGTGCAGGAGCGGCTGGTGCTGACCGCCAACGCCGCCTTCGCCGAACCCGACCTGCCGGACGGCGGGGTGTTCGTCGCCTCGCACAGCGGAAGCCTGATCGGTGCGATGCTGTCGCGCGGCAAGGCGCGCGGCGTCGGTTTCGCCGGGCTGGTGTCGGTCGGCGGCGAAGTGGATTTGTCGGTCGGCGAAATCTGCGAGGCGACGCTCGACGACCCGAAGATCGGCGGTTACCTGCTGTTCCTGGAATCGATGCGCAACGCCGACGCGCTCCGCCGCTTCGCTTTGGCGGCGGCCGAGCGCGGCAAGCCGGTGGCGGCCTACAAGCTGGGCCGTTCGGCGGAGGCGGCGGAGCTGGCGGTCTCCCACACCGGCGCGCTGGCCGGGGAGGACGATGTCGCCGACACCTTCCTGCGCGATTGCGGGATCGCCCGGGTGGAGTCCTTCGACGGGCTGCTGGAGATCATGCCGCTGCTCAACCGGATGCCGGTGACGACCCTGCGGCAGCCCGCCGTCGGCGTCGTCACCACCACCGGCGGCGGTGCGGCCATGGCCATCGACCAGCTGGCCGTCCGCGGCGTGCGGGTCGCCGCCCCCAGCCCGGACACCGTGCGCCGGCTCGCCGAGGTCGGGATCGTGGCAGGGGAGGGGCGTCTGGTCGATCTGACGCTGGCGGGCACCCGCTACGACGTGATGAAAGCGGCGCTGGGGGTGATGCAGACCGCGCCGGAATTCGATCTGGTGCTGGCGACGGTCGGGTCCTCCGCCCGCTTCCAGCCCGATCTGGCGGTGGCGCCGGTGATCGACAGCGCGCGCGAGCATGACAAGCCGCTGGCCGCCTTCATCGTGCCGGAAGCACCGGAGGCGCTGCTGCGCCTGAGCGCCGCCGGGGTCCCCTGCTTCCGCGCGCCGGAATCCGGCGCCGATGTGATCGCCGCCGCGTTCAACCGCCGGCTTCCCCGCCCCGAACTGGCGACCCCGCCACTGCCGGTTCCCCCGGATGCCGGGCGGACCATCGACGAGGCCGAGGCCTACCGCCTGTTCGCCCGCGTCGGCGTTCCCCATGCGCCGGTCGCGGTGCTGACGGTCGGCGAACCGGTGCCGGAGCTTCCCTTCGCCTATCCGGTGGTCGCCAAGGTCCTGCACCCGGACATCGCCCACAAGACCGATGTCGGCGGCGTGGCGCTGAACATCGCCGATGCCGGCGCGCTGTCGGCCGCCATGGCGGCGATCCGCGACCGGGTCGAAGCCGCGCGGCCGGGGGTGGGCGTGCGCCGGATCCTGGTCCAGCCGATGACCCGCGGTGTGGGCGAGGTGCTGGTCGGTCTGCGCCGCGACCCCCAGGTCGGGCCGGTGGTGATGCTGGCCGCCGGTGGCGTGCTGACCGAGATCTACCGCGACCGTGCCCTGCGGCTGGCTCCGGTGGACCGGGCCACCGCGCTGGAGATGATCGGCGAGGTGAAGGCGCTCCAGGCCCTGGCCGGCTATCGCGGCCGGGCGGCGGGCGACCTCGGCGCCGTCGCCGATGCGCTGGTCGCCGTCTCGCGCCTCGCCCTGCTCGACGACGTGACCGTGCTGGAGGCGGAGATCAACCCGCTGATGGTGATGGCAGATGGGCAGGGGGCGGCGGCGGTCGACGCGCTGGTCCGGCTTACAACGGCGGATGCCCCCGCCCAATCCCAAGAAGACGACACCGAAACCCGTTCCGGGAGGAACCGATGATGCCCAGGCCGGATGTGCTCTCGCTGCCGGAGCTTGTGAACGCCAATGAACGGCTCGTCCATCGCGGCCGTTTCCTGACCGCGGTGATGCGGCTGGACATCGGCGCCGAGGCCTATCTGATCTCCATCGACCACGGGCGGATCGCCGAGGTCCGCAAGGGGCCGTTCGTCATGCCGTCCTGGACCTTCGGCCTGTCCTGCCCGGCCGATGCGCTGGCGCGCTTCTGGCAGCCGCTGCCGCCACCGGGCTTCCACGACCTGTTCGCCCTGCTGCGGCGCGGCGACCTGACCCTGTCCGGCAACCTGCAACCCTTCATGGCCAACCTGCTCTACATCAAGGACGTGATGGCCAGCCTGCGCAGCCCGAAGGAAACCGCCTGATGCGTGCGACGATCGAATCCATCACCGGGCGTTACATGCGGCTGGACTATAAGGGCCGCGAGCACCGGATCTATTTCGAGGAGGCGGGGCAGGGGATTCCGCTGGTCTGCCTGCACACCGCCGGGTCGGACGGCCGCCAGTTCCGCGGCATCCTGAACGACCCGCGCATCACCCGCGATTACCGGGTCATCGCCTTCGACCTGCCCTGGCACGGCAAATCCTCGCCGCCCGTCGGCTGGCAGGACGGCGACTACCAGCTGACCAGCGCCGACTACACCGACATCATCCTGACCGTGTGCCGGGCGCTGGAGCTGGATCGGCCGGTGGCGATGGGCTGTTCCATCGGCGGGCGCATCGCGCTGCATCTGGCGATGGAGCATGCCGAGGAATTCCGCGCCATCGTCGGGCTGCAATCCTCGGCCCACGTCCACCCCTATTACGACACGACCTGGCTGCATCATCCGGACGTGCATGGCGGGGAGGTCTGCGCCGCCATCGCCGCCGGGCTGGTCGGGCCGAACGCGCCCGACGCCCACCGCTGGGAAACGGTGTGGCACTACATGCAGGGCGGTCCGGGCATCTTCAAGGGCGACCTCTATTTCTACAAGGTGGACGGCGACATCCGCCATCGGTTGAGCGAAATCGACACCAGCCGCTGCCCGCTCTATCTGCTGACCGGCGAATACGACTATTCCTGCTCTCCTGCCGACACGCTGGAGACCGCCGCCTGCATTCCCGGCGCCACCGTGTCGATCATGCCGGGGCTGGGCCATTTCCCGATGAGCGAGGATCCGGAAGGCTTCATCGCCCATCTGCTGCCGGTCCTGAGCGAGATCGCCCACCGCTGAGCCCGGCTCAGACGGCAGGCATTCCGACGGCAGCCATCCGATTGCCGGCGCTTTGACAACAACCGGCCGCCGCCCGCAACGAAGGCGGCGGCCGCCAATTCCCTGGGGAGGGACCAATCATGCGTGCCATCACTGTTCGGGTGCCCGGTCTGCGGGCGCTGACCGCCACGGCCGTCGCGGCGCTGACCATCGGTCTGGCCGGGGGCGGTCTGGCCGGCAGCGCGGCGGCCGAGATTTCCGGCAAGACGGTGAAGATCGGCGTCCTGACCGACATGTCCGGTCCCTATTCCGACAATGTCGGCGCCGGAGCCGTGCTGGCCGCCCAGATGGCGGCTGAGGATTTCGGCGGCAAGGTCAATGGCGCCGCCATCGAGATCGTCTCCGCCGACCACCAGAACAAGGCGGACGTGGGCTCCGGCATCGCCCGGCGCTGGTATGACGTCGAGGGTGTCGATGCGATCACCGAGGTGGTGTCGTCCGCCGTGGCCCTGTCGGTGCAGGGGCTCTCGCGCGAGAAGAACCGCATGTTCCTGGCGACCGGCCCCGGCACGCCGGACCTGACCGGCAAGGCCTGCTCGCCCGTCGGCGTGCATTGGGCCTACGACAACTATGCCCTGCCGACCGTCGCCACCACCGCGCTGGTCAAGCGCGGCCTGAAGGACTGGTATTTCCTGACCGCGGACTACAGCTTCGGCCACGCTCTGGAAGGCGAGGCGACCCGTGTCGTCAAGGCCAACGGCGGCACCGTCGTCGGGGCGGTGCGGGCGCCGCTCAACACCGCGGACTTCTCCTCCTATCTGCTGCAGGCGCAGGCGTCGAACGCCAGCGTGATCGGGCTGGCGAACGCCGGGGCCGACATGATCAATGCGGTCAAGCAGGCGGGCGAGTTCGGCATCACCGCCGGCGGCAAGACGATGGCGGCGCTGCTGGTCAATTTGCCCGACATCCATGCGCTGGGGCTGGAAAGCGCACAGGGCCTGACCTTCGCCGAAAGCTTCTATTGGGACATGAACGACGAGACGCGGGCCTGGAGCAAGCGGTTCATGGACCGTTTCAACGGCCGGGCGCCCGGCGGACTTCAGGCGGCGGTCTATGGCGCCGTCACCCATTACCTGAAGGCGATCCAGGCCATCGACAGCGACGACGCCACCAAGGTGGCCGAACAGATGCGCAAGATGCCGATCGACGACTTCTACACCAAGAACGGCTCCATCCGTCCCGACGGGCGGGTGAT
Source organism: Azospirillum sp. TSH64 (assembly GCF_003116035.1). Taxonomy (GTDB): domain Bacteria; phylum Pseudomonadota; class Alphaproteobacteria; order Azospirillales; family Azospirillaceae; genus Azospirillum. The sequence continues at coordinate 4,569,482 of NZ_LGQW01000015.1, read as the reverse complement.
CCGCGACATGTACCTGATGCAGGTGAAGAAGCCGTCGGAATCCAAGGGTCCGTGGGACTATTACAAGGTTCTGGAGACGGTGCCCGGCGACAAGGCCTTCCGTCCGATGGACCAGGGCGGCTGCCCGCTGGTGGCGAAGTGACCGGCAAGCCGGCCGAAGTGCTCGGCGACCGGGCCGGCGGAACGGTCCGGCTGGAGCGCGACGGCGGGGTGGCGGTGATCGTCATCGACAACCCGCCGGTCAACGCCGGGTCCGCCGCCGTGCGGCGCGGGCTGCTCGACGCCGTCGCGACGGTCGCGGCCGATCCCGGTATCGAGGCGGCGGTGCTGATCGGCGCCGGCAGGACCTTCATCGCCGGCTCCGATCTGCGCGAGTTCGGCCAGCCGCTGGAGGAGCCGCAGCTTCCCGCCGTCATCGCCGCCATCGAGGCCTGCGCGAAGCCGGTGGTCGCCGCCCTGCATGGGGCGGCGCTGGGCGGCGGGTTCGAGCTGGCGCTGGGCTGCGACGCCCGCGTCGCGGCACCCGGCACGCGGGTGGGGCTGCCGGAGGTGACGCTGGGCATGATCCCCGGCGCCGGTGGCACCCAGCGCCTGCCGCGTCTGGTCGGCGTTTCCACCGCCATCGGCCTGATCTGCGAAGGCCGTCGGGTGGCCGCCGCCGACGCGCTGGCGCTCGGGCTGGTCGATGCGGTGGTGGAGGGGGCGGTGGTGGAGGCGCTCCGCACCGCTGCCGTCGCCCATGCGCGGGGGCTCGCCGGGGCCAAGAACCGGGTGGCCGACCGCGCCGTCCCGGCCGAGCCGGCCGACCGCATCGAGGCCGCAGCCAGTGCCGCCCTGCGCGCCGGCCGCGGGCGTCCTGCGGTGGTGGAGGCGATCCGGGCCGTCCGCGCCGCGGCCGAGCGTCCGCTGGCCGAGGCGCTGGCGGAGGAGCGTGCGGTCTTCCAACGGCTGCGCCTGGAGACGGACGCCTTCGCCCGCCGCCACCTGTTCTTCGCCGAGCGGGATTCGGCCCGCCTTCCCGGATTGGAGGGCGTGGCGGCGCGGCGGCTGGAGCGGATCGGCGTGATCGGCGGCGGCACCATGGGGGCCGGCATCGTCATCGCCGCGCTGGACGCCGGCCTGCCGGTGACGCTGCTGGAACGCGACGCACAGGCGCTGGAGGCCGGGATGGCCCGGCTGCGCGACCACTACGCCCGCAGGGTCGATGGCGGCAAGATGAGCGCCGGGGAGGCGGGAAAGCGGCTCGCGGCGCTCGATCCGACCACCGACATGACGGCGCTCGCCACCGCCGATCTGGTGATCGAGGCGGTGTTCGAGGATCTCGCGGTCAAGCAGGATCTGTTCCGCCGGCTGGACGCCGTGCTGGCGCCGGGGACGGTGCTGGCATCGAACACGTCCTATCTGGACCTCGACGCCATCGCGGCGGCGACCGGACGGCCGCAGGATGTGGTGGGTCTGCATTTCTTCAGCCCGGCCAACGTCATGCGCCTGCTAGAGGTGGTCCGCGGGGCGAAGACCGCGCCCAACGTCCTGGCGACCGGCATCGCGCTGGCGAAGCGGCTAGGAAAACTGCCGGTGGTGGCGGGCAACGCCTTCGGCTTCATCGGCAACCGCATCTATGCCGCCTACCGCCGCCAATGCGAATTCCTGATCGAGGACGGGGCGCTTCCGGCGGATGTCGACGCGGCGCTGGAGCGGTTCGGCTTCGCCATGGGGCCGTTCGCGGTGGCCGATCTGTCCGGATTGGACATCGCCTGGCGGATGCGCCGGCAACAGGCGGCGGCCCGCGATCCGGCGGCGCGCTATGTCGAGATTCCCGACCGGCTGTGCGAGGCCGGACGGTTCGGCCGCAAGACCGGCTCCGGCTATTACCGTTATCCGCCCGGCGCCAAGCGGGGCGAACCGGACCCGGAGGTCAACGCACTGATCGAAGCGGCGTCGGCCGCCAAGGGCATCGTCCGCGCCGCCGTTTCCGACGAGGAGATCGTCACCCGCGTGCTGCTGACCATGGTCAACGAGGCCGCCTGCCTGCTGTCGGAAGGGGTTGCCGCCCGCGCGTCGGACATCGACCTCGTGCTGGTCAACGGCTATGGCTTCCCGGCCTGGGAGGGCGGGCCGCTGTTCTGGGCCGGCCGCCAGGATCCGGCATGGCTGGAAGCCGGGCTGGCGCGGCTGGGAGAACTCAGCGGACCGGGTTTCCGGCTCTGCGATCCGGGCGTGCTGCGCGCCGCCTTGGGTCCATCGAACTTGGCTTTATAGAGGCGACGATGACGAACACCGCCTATCCTGACCTTCGCCTGTGGATCGGTGGGCGCTGGATCGAGGCCGGAGGCCGGACCAGCGAACCGGTGATCAACCCCGCGACCGGCGCGACGCTCGGCCTGCTGCCCCATGCCGGTGCCGACGACGTGGATGCGGCGGTCGCGGCGGCGGCCGATGGCTTCCGGCTCTGGCGGCGGACCAGCGCGGTCGAGCGGTCGGCGCTGTTGCGCCGCACCGCCGAGCTGATGCGGGCGGACGCCGGCAGCCTCGCCGCCCTGATCGCGCTTGAACTGGGCAAGCCGCTTGGCGAGGCCGTGCGCGAGGTCGAGACGGCGGCTGGCATGTTCGACTGGGCCGCGGAGGAATGCCGCCGGTCCTATGGCCGCATCATCCCGCCCCGCACGCCGGGCCACCGGCTGATGGCGCTGCGCGAGCCCGTCGGGCCGGTGGCGGCCTTCAGCGGCTGGAACGCCCCGGCGATCACCCCGGCGCGCAAGATCGCGGGCGCGCTGGGGGCGGGCTGCTCCATCGTCATCAAGCCGTCGGAAGGAACGCCGGCGTCCGCCCTCTTCATCGCCCATGCGCTGGCCGAGGCCGGTCTGCCGGCCGGTGTCGCCAACATGCTGTTCGGCAACCCCGGTGCGGTGGCCGAGCGGCTGCTGGAGGCGGACGCCATCCGCATGGTGTCCTTCACAGGCTCGATCCCCGTCGGCAAGCATCTGGCCGCCCTGGCGACGCGGACGATGAAACGCGGCGTGTTCGAACTGGGCGGCCACGCCCCGGTTCTGGTCTTTCCCGACGTGGACGTCGACGCGGTGGCCCGCGGTGCGGCCGCTGCCAAGTTCCGCAGTTCCGGGCAGATCTGCACGTCGCCGACCCGCTTCTATGTTCATCACTCGATCCATGACCGCTTCGCCGCCGCTTTCGCCGAAGCGGCAACGGCGATCCGTGTCGGCGATCCCTTCGACGGCGCGACGCAGATGGGGCCGGTGCAGAATGCCCGCCGGCTGGCGGCGGTCGAGGCGCTGGTGGAGGATGCCCGACGGAACGGCGCCACGGTGGCGGCCGGCGGGGGCCGCATCGACCGGCCCGGCTTCTTTTATCGGCCGACGGTGCTGACCGGTGTCACCGACGCCTGCCGGGCCGCCAGCGAAGAGCCGTTCGGACCGCTGGCGCTGGTCGCCTCCTTCCTCGATGCGGACGAGGCGGTGGCATTGGCGAACCGCCTGTCGCTCGGGCTGGCGTCCTACGTCTTCACCCGCGACCTCGCGCTCGCCGACCGGCTCTCGGCGGAGATCGAATGCGGCAATGTCGTGGTGAATCATTGGGTGGTGTCGCACCCGGAAACGCCCTTCGGCGGGATCAAGGACAGCGGCATCGGGCTGGAAGGCGGCACCGAGGGGTTCCAGGCGTTTGAACAGGTGAAGTTCGTCAGCCAAGCCCCCCTCTGATCGGCCAGGCAACCCTGCATCGATCAACGGATCATGGGCGGGGGGCTTTCCTCATCGCTTTTGGGGGAGTGGCCAGGGTATCGGCCTTGTGCCTCCCCAAATCCACGATGTCGCCAGGATGATCCTGCAGCAGATGACGCTGCACCTTCTGTGTGGCCGTCTTCGGGATTTCCGTCCGCATCTCGACGAAGCGCGGAATCATGAAGGCCGGGATGCGGCCGGTCAGGAAAGCCGGCAGGTCCCGGGGGTCGAATCCGGGTCGGGGAACGATCACCGCCTTGATCTCCTCGCCGAGGATGTCGTCGGCAACGCCGACGACGGCGCAGTCCTGAACGGCCGGATGCTTCAGCAGGGCTGTTTCGATCTCGACGGGGGCGATCATCTCCCCGGCGCGCCGGATCAGTTCCTTCATCCGGCCATCGAAATGCAGGAAGCCGTCGGCGTCGATCATACCGCGGTCGCCGGTGTGCAGCCACAGGTTCCGCGTCGCCGCCACCGTCGCCTCGGGCTTCTTCCAGTAGCCGTCGAACATCAGGCCGGGGCGGCGGGGGCGGACGACGATCTCGCCCTTCGCGCCGGGAGGAAGCGGGGTGTCGTCGGCATCGACCACGCACAGTTCGGTGTCCGGCCGGGGGGCGCCGACGCTGCCGAACTTCGCGGCCCGGGCGGTGTTCATCGACACCCAGCCGCCGGTCTCGGTCATGCCGTACAGCTCGCGCACCGCAAGGCCCAGCCGCTCCTCGATCTCGCGCCAGACCCCGGGGGGTGCGCCACCGCCGACCGCCCAGCGCAGGGAGTGGTCGCGCTCCGGCCCGGTCAGCCGCTTGGCGAGGATGCTCAGCACCGTGCCGACATAGGTGAAGCCGGTGGCGCCGTACCGCCGCGCATCCTCCAGCAGCCGCGAGGCCGAAAAGCGCGGCAGCAGCGCCAGCGTCGCCCCGGCCCGCAGGCAGGACATCACGCCGTACATCTGCGGATTGGCGTGGAACAGCGGCAGGAACAGCAGGATCCGATCCTCGTCCGTCAGCTCCAGCGCCGCCGCCATATGCTCGCCCGCCAGCTCGTAGCAGGCGTTCGGAATGACGGCCCCCTTCGGCAGGCCGGTGGTACCGGAGGTGTAGAGGATGGCGTTGGCCGTGCCGCCGGGCAGGGCGAGGCGGCGGCGCGGCGCCCGTCCGGGGCCGGCGGCCGTCTCGAAGCGGTCGTCCATCGCCAGCAGCGCCGGGGCGGCGGCGGGCAGGGCGGGGAGGAACTCCTCCTCGGCAATCAGCAGGGAGGCTTCGCTCTGCTCCAGAAGATAGCGCAGCCCCTCGCCGACCAGGGCGGTGTTGAGCGGAACCGTGATGGCGCCCAGTTCGGACAGCGCGAACCATGCGACGAGGAAACCCGGCCGGTTGCCGACCATCATCGCCACGGTGCTGCCGGCCGTCACACCCTGCGCGGCCAGACGCTCGACGGCCTCGTCCACCAGCGCCGCCATGGCGCCATAGGTGATGCTGCGGTCGCCGAACAGCAGGAAGGGACGGCCGGGCGTGGCGGCGGCGCGGGCATAGAGCGGATCGGCGATCACGACAGCGCCTCCCGCCGCAGGGCCACATGCTGCTGCAGCCGCTTGGCGATGGTGTTCTTGAGGATTTCCGACGATCCGCCGGCGATCTCGTAGGCCTTGGCGTCGCGCAGGTATCGCCCGAAGCGTGCCGATTCCATGACGCCATAGGCGCCGCAGATCTGCACGGCGCGGGCGGCGGTGTCGGTGGCGACCCGGCTGGCCAGCAGCTTGGCCTCGCTGCCGAAGCGGGCGATGTCGTCATGCGCGTCCAGCTTGCGCGCGGCCTCAAAGGTCAGCAGCCGGGCGGCGTCGATCTCCGCCAGCATGTCGGCGAAGTACCATTGGATTCCCTGGAAATCCAGGATCCTGCGGTCGAAGGCGCTGCGCCCGGCGGCGAAGTCCAGGGCGCCGTCGAAGGCCGCCCGTGCGATGCCGAGGCTGATGGCGGCGGCCATGGTCCGCGAATAGTCCAGCGTCGTCACCGCCTGGCGGACGCCCTTGCCCTCCACCCCGATCAGGTGATCGGCGGGCAGCGCCACCCGGTCCAGCACCAGATCGACGTGCGGACCGTTGCGCAGGCCGAAGGTGGCGGCGTTCGGCCCTTCCTCCGTCGACACGCCATCCATGCCTTGGCGGACGAAGAAGGCCGACACGCCAACCGGCGTTTCCGCCAGGATCACATAGGCCTCCGCGGCCGAGCCGGAGGTGATGAAGGATTTGCGGCCGCTCAGAATCCAGCGGTCGCCGTCCCGCACCGCCTTGGTGTCGAGGCTGCGGATGTCGCTGCCGTGGTTGGCCTCGGTCAAGGCGTAGGAGGTGATCAGCCCGCGGCCGAACTCCGGCAGAACCGTGCTTTTCAGGCTGTCGGCACCGAACAGGCGGATGATGGTCTGCGCCTGCAGGATGGTGATCAGGCTGATGCCGACGGCGGCGCTGGCGTAGGAGGCCTCCTCGAACAGCGCCGCACAATGGGCGAAGCCGAGGCCGCGCCCGCCGAACTCCTCCGGCAGCGTCAGGCTGGTATAGCCCTGGCGGGCCAGCTCCTTGATCGCGGCGACCGGATAGACGTCCTCCCGGTCGATGGCGTCGGCGTCAGGCTCCACATGGTCGGCGACCGCGCGCCTCAGGGGAGCGAGAAATTCCGGTTCGACCGGGTCGGTCCACAACCCTATCGGCATTTGCATCGGCCGCATCCTCCCTTTGGATCCTGTCGCAATCGGCACCGGGCGCCGGCTTGACGCAGCCGGATGATCCGCTCTGTCCCCGGGTCGATTTGTTCGAGAGGCGGATCGTTGACGTTTTCCATTGAATTCGTTCGCATACGATAATAACCTACCGATATATCGGCTGTACATCAATCATATCTTCAAAGCGGAACCGAGGGAGGATGCCATGAGACTGACCGACGCGCAGGTGGCCGAGTATGAGGAGCGCGGCTATCTGGTGTTTCCCGGCCTCGTGTCGCACGAGGAGGTGGAAATCCTCCGCCGCGATCTGCATCGCGTGACGGAGGTCGAAGCCGAAGGCGTCATCCGTGAGAAAAGCGGTGGGGTCCGGTCGGTCTTCCGTGTGCATGACGAGACCGGTCCGACCGCATCGCCGCCGTTCCAGGCACTGGCCACCCTGCCGCGGGTGATCGACCCGGCGCGTCAGGTGCTGGGCGACGAACCGGTTTACGTCTATCACACGAAGTGCAACCTGAAGGACGCCATCGACGGCGCCATCTGGCAATGGCACCAGGATTACGGCTACTGGAAGACCGACGGCGTCGACCGGCCGGACATGACGACCTCGCTGCTGATGCTGGACGAGGCGACCGAGATCGGCGGCTGCCTCTACTTCATTCCCGGCAGCCACAAGCTGGGCCGGCTCGATCCGGAAATGGACGAGACCACGACATCCTACAAGCTGTGGACGGTGCCCAAGGATCAGGTCATCGAGATCATGACGCGGTTCGGCGATCCGGTGCCGATCACCGGCAAGCCGGGCACCGTGGTCCTGTTCCATCCGAACATCGTTCACGGCTCCGGCCACAACATGTCGCGCCATGCGCGCTGGCACATCTACACCGTCTACAATCAGGTTTCGAACAGGCCGCATGGCATCGAGAATCCCCGGCCGGAATGGGTGGTGGCGCGGCGCTGCGAACCTCTGGAGACCGGCGGCGACGACGGCATCCTGCGCTTGGCCGATGCCGAGACCGATGCCGAGACCCGGCGACCGGCGGCGGAGTAGGGGGGATGGCGGGATCGACCTTCCAGGCGGCGGTGCTTCGCGAGACGGGAGCACCGCTGTCCATCGAGCCGCTCACCCTGGCGCCGCTTGAGCCGGGCGACGTGCTGATCCGCATGCATGCGGCCGGCCTGTGCCACACCGACCGCGAGGCGATGACCGGCGCCTTCGCTGTGCCGCCGCCGGTCGTGCTCGGCCATGAGGGCGCCGGCGTGGTCGAGGCGGTCGGGTCGGCGGTTCAGCGGGTGAAGCCGGGCCAGCATGTGGTCTGTACCATCTATGCAGCCTGCGGCCAATGCTATTACTGCCGCCACGACCAGCCGATGCTGTGCGACATGGTGGTTCCCAACCATCGTGCTGCGACCCTGTCGGCGGGACGCAGGCGGCTGCGCGACGCATCGGGAGCGGAGGTCGGCCATTTTCTCAGCGTGTCGTCCTTCGCCGAATATGCGGTGGTTCCGGAGGCCGCGGCCATTCCGGTGCCGGACGAGATGCCCTTCGACCGCGCCTGCCTGCTGGGCTGCAGCGTCATCACCGGCGTCGGAGCGGCGTTGCGCGTGGCCCGCGTGGGCTTGGGCGACAGCGTGATCGTGATCGGCTGCGGCCCGGTCGGGCTGAATGTGGTGCAGGGCGCAAGGCTGGCCGGAGCCGGGGCGATCATCGCCGTCGACCGCCGCGCCGACAAGCTGGAGCGCGCCAGCGCCTTCGGCGCCACCCACACCATGCTCGGCAGCGGGGATCTGCGTGGCGAGGAGTTGGCGGCCCGGGTGCGGGCGATCACCGGCGGCCGCGGAGCCGACCACGCTTTTGAAGCGGCCGGCGTCATCGGCTCGCTCCAGGAGTCGGTGGACTGCACCCGGCCGGGCGGCAGCGTCACCATCCTGGGCAAGACCGATCCCAACCGGCTGGTCGAACTGCGTTTCGGCTCGATCAGCGGCGAGCGGCGCATCCTGCGCTCCAGCCTGGGCGGCGCGAAGGCGGCCGACGATTTCCCGGCCTATGCGCGAGCCTATCTCGACGGCCGGCTGCGCCTGGACGAGCTGATCGACCGGCGCCTGCCGCTGGCCGCCATCAACGATGCTTTCGAGGATGTGGAGCGCGGCGACGTCATCCGCGCCGTGGTGGTGATGCATGAGTGACGACACTGTCGAGAACGGCGGCACCGCCCGGCTGGAGCGCCGGGGCGCCGTCGCCATCCTGACGCTGGACGCGCCGAGGACCCGCAACGCCGTCACCGATCCGCCGGTGCTGAACCCGCTTGTCGCGGCGCTGGAGGAGGTGCGGGACGACCGCTCGGTGCGGGTGCTGGTGGTGACCGGCGCCGGCAAGGCCTTCAGCGCCGGCGGCAACATCCACGACATCCGCGACCGGCGCGGCATGTTCGGCGGTCCGGCCGATCAGGTGCGCAACGCCTACCGCGCCGGGGTGCAGCGCATTCCCCGCGCCATGGCCGATCTCGAAATCCCGGTGATCGCGGCGGTGAACGGCCCTGCCTATGGCGCAGGCTGCGATCTGGTTTTCATGTGCGACCTGCGCATCGCCGGGGAGTCGGCGCGGATCAGTTCCAATTTCGTGAAGCTGGGGCTGATTTCCGGCGATGGCGGGCTGTGGTTCCTCACGCGCGTCGCCGGTCCGGCGGTGGCCGCCGAGATGGCTTTCACCGGACGGGCGGTCGGCGGCGCGGAAGCGGCGGCCCTGGGCCTGGTGTCCCGCGTGGTGCCGGACGCCGAGCTGATGCCGAAGGCGCTCGCCCTGGCGGAGGAGATCGCCGCCAACCCGCCGGAAGCGGTGCGCATGACCAAGCGCATGCTGCAGCAGGCGGGCCGGGTCGATCTGTCCACCATGCTCGACATGGCGGCGGCATTGCAGGGCATCTGCCACGCGGGTGAGGAATCCCGCCTCGCCATCGCGGCGGCAATGAAGCCTGTCTCCTGATCCGCCGAGTTTCCAGAAATCGAGTTTCCAACCGTCGAGTTTACAGCTGCTGCAAGGTCCGGCGCCGAACGACCGGCCCGTCATGACGGCTCCAGCCAACCAGACAATCATCTGAACAGGGAGGGACGACCCATGATGAAACTCATGTCGCACGGGGTGCTGGCCGCCACGGCCGCAGGCATCGCGCTGGCATTCGGCACGCTGTCCTGGTCGGCCGCAGCCCAGACGACCGCCGGCCAATCCGCGCCTGCCAGGGCGACCGGCCCGATCCGCATCGGCGTGCTGACCGACCTGTCCGGTTCGCTTGCCGACCTCAGCGGCAGCGGCAGTGTCGAGGCGGTGAAAATGGCGGTGGAGGATTTCGGCGCCTCCGTGCTCGGCCGTCCGGTGGAGGTGCTGTCCGCCGACCACCAGAACAAGGCCGACATCGGCGTGCAGATCGCCGCCGACTGGTACGACAACAAGAATGTCGAGGTGGTGATCGACCTGCCCAACTCGGCGGTAATGCTGGCGATCCAGGAGCTGACCCGGCGCAAGAACAAGATCGTCTTCGGCACCGCCGGCGGCTCGTCGGACTTCACCGGCAAGAACTGCTCGCCCAACGGCGTCCACTGGGTCTACGACACTTATGCACTGGCCGCCGGCACCGGGCGGACCATGGTGAAGCAGGGCGGCGACAGCTGGTACTTCATCACGCTGGATTATTCCTTCGGCCTGTCGCTGGAGCGCGACACCGCCGCCTTCGTCACCGGCGCCGGCGGCAAGGTTCTGGGGTCGGCCCGCCATCCGCTGAACAGCGCCGACTTCTCCTCCTATCTTCTGCAGGCGCAGGCGAGCGGGGCCAAGGTCATCGGGCTTGCCAATGCGGGCGGCGACCTGATCAACACCGTCAAGCAGGCGGCGGAGTTCGGCATAACGAAGCAGGGCCAGAAGCTGGCCGGGCTTTTGATGTTCCTGTCGGACATCCATGCGCTCGGTCTGGAGACGGCGCAGGGGCTGGTGTTGACCGAGTCCTTCTATTGGGATCAGAACGAGGAGACCCGGGCCTTTTCCAAGCGGTTCTTCGAGCGGACCGGCCGCATGCCGACCATGGTGCAGGCCGGCGATTACGGCGCGATCACCCATTACCTGAAGTCGGTGAAGGCGGCCGGCACCATCGATGCGCCGACCGTCATGAAGACGATGCGCGACACGCCGATCAACGACTTCATGACCAGGAACGGCCGCATTCGCGAGGATGGCCGGGTGCTGCGCGACATGTACCTGTTCGAGGTGAAGACCCCGGCAGAATCCAAGGGCAAATGGGACTATTACAAGCAGCTCGGCGTCATCGCCGCCGCCGATGCCGCCCGCCCGCTGGCCGAGAGCGACTGCCCGCTGGTCCGCAAATCCGCCGATGCCGGCAAGCCGTAACCGGCGGATCGGTTTCGGGCGCCTCCGCCCGCTTGCGTCTCCGGTCCCGGCGCGCTAAAGCCAGGATGGGAAACGCGGACGGGCGTGGGATCGGGCCGGGCTCGAACCGGTGCCAGGAGACGGGGGCGACAGGGTGACAGAGCCGGCCAGTCAGCAGATGGGACAGCAGGCGGGAGCCCAGATCGAAACCGGATCGATGGCCGATCAGGCCTATGCCGCCATCGAGGAGCTGATCGTGTCGGGCACGCTGCCGCCGCGCAGCTTCGTGTCGGAGAAGCAGATCAGCGCGCAGCTCGGCATCGGCCGCACCCCGGTGCGCGAGGCGCTGAAGCGGCTGGAGATGGACGGTCTGGTGACCATCGTCCCGTCACGCGGGATCATGGTCACCGAAGTGGACGTGAAGCTTCAGCTCTACGTACTGGACGTGCGGCGTGAGCTGGAACGCCTGATCGCCCGGCGCGCCGCCCGTTACGCGCTTGCCCCCGAACGGGAGCGGTGCCGCGCCATCGCCGGCGAGATGCTGGAGGCGGCCCGCAACGGCGACGGCATGCGTTTCATGCATCTCGACCAGGAGGTGAACCAGCTGCTGGACCAGAGCGCCCGCAACCCGGTGGCGACCCAGACCATCCGGCCGCTGCGGTCGCTGTCCCGCCGCTTCTGGTTCCAGAACTACCATGCCCATATCGGCAGCCTGGAGGATGGGGCCAAGACCCATGCCGACCTGATGCTGGCGATCCACCGCGGCGACGCGGAGGAAGCGGCCGCGGCCTCGGACCGGCTGATGGCCTATGTC
>NZ_LGQW01000015.1:4547267-4557837 GCF_003116035.1 Azospirillum sp. TSH64 | reverse complement strand
CAGCACATGGCTCTCGCCATAGAAGCCGTGCAGGTCGGCGATCTCCAGCATCGCCGTTCCCACTTGGGCGGTCTTGGTCTGCATCCCGTCAGGCATGTCCGGTTCCCCCCGTACCCATATAAGCTTCCATCACCTGCGGGTTCTTCGAGACGACCTCGTAGGGCCCCTCCGCCAGGATCTCGCCGCGGCGCAGAACGGTGATGGTGTCCGACAGGTGGGCGACGACCGACAGATTGTGCTCCACCATCAGAACGGTGCGGTCGGCGGCGACGCGCTTGATCAGGGCGGCGGTGCCCTCGATGTCCTCGTGCCCCATGCCGGCCAGCGGCTCGTCGAGCAGCATCACCTCGGGGTCGAGCGCCAGCGTGGTGGCGATCTCCAGCGCGCGCTTGCGGCCATAGGGCAGCTCGGCGGCGGTGTGGCCGGCCCAGGGGGTGAGGTTGACCGCCTCGATCAGCTCCAGCGCCCGGCCGTGCAGGTCGTGGAGCGACGATTCGGACTTCCAGAAATGGAAGCTGGCGCCGAGCGGCCGCTGGAGCGCGACACGGACATTCTCCAGCACGCTGAGATGCGGGAAGACGGCCGAGATCTGGAAGGAACGGACCAGCCCCATCAGCGCGATGTCGGCGGGCTTGGTGCGGGTGATGTCGCGGCCCTTGTAGAGGATCTGGCCGCGGGTGGGGGTGAGGAACTTGGTCAGCAGGTTGAACACCGTGCTCTTGCCGGCGCCGTTCGGGCCGATCAGTGCGTGGATGGTGCCGCGGCGAACCTGCAGGTTCACCTCCTTCACCGCCACGAACCCCTTGAACTCCTTTGTCAGGTTGCGCGCTTCCAGGATGATGTCGTCGTTCGGTGCGGCGTTCATCGGTCGCGAATTCTCCTCCCGTTCGTCCTTATGTCCAGGGCATATGCCCGGCGGCCGCCGTGCGGCGGGACGTTTCACCGATTGTTGTACGCACGAAGCGTGCCAGATACGGAGTCGCTTCGGCCGGGCCGCCGGCCCCTTTGTTTCTCCGCGGGTTTCGGTTCGCTGTCCTCCCTCTGACCGACACCCCTGCGTCGGAAAGTGTCGGATCCCTGGACACTCTGTCCACAAAACATGACAGCATCCAAAGTGTCGGCATGCAAGATCGTCCGTGTGGCAGACGCCTTATTGCGGGCTTGCCAAACGGGCTCGGCACTGCGATGGTGGCCGTCCGACGGTGCCCTGCCCGTCCTGACGGGCGGCGGGGATAATAGGGAATGCGGTACGGACCTTCCCGGGTTTCCCGGAAGCGCCAAAGCCGCGGCTGCCCCCGCAACTGTGAGCGGCGAGCGTCCCGTCCATCATGCCACTGGCCCTCCGCGGCCGGGAAGGCGGACGGCGATGCGACGACCCGCGAGCCAGGAAACCTGCCGGCGGACACACAGAACCTTTTCCAACCCCGCCGGGTGTGGCGGGAGAACAAGGATGTTTTCGATGACCGCCCGTTCGATGAACGCCGCCAGCTCCGCGACCCGCAGCGCCGCCCAGACCGCGGTCGCCGCCTTCGCCGCGATCCTGCTCGGCAGCTTCCTGCTGTATGGCGTCGGCTTCGCCCAGCCGCAGCAGATCCACGATGCGGCGCACGACGCCCGTCACTCCTTCGCGTTCCCCTGCCACTAAGCAGCGGGTCATGGAACTGATCCGGCGGCTGTTCACAGCCGCTTTGGTCGCGGGCGTGCTCTCCGGCACGGCCGCTTCCGTCGTTCAGCAGGCGACGACCGTCCCGCTGATCCTCGAAGCCGAGAAATACGAGGTGGTGACCCCGCCTCCCGCAACCGCCGCGCCTACGGCTGGCGCTCCGGCCGCCAGCCAGGCCGAAGGCCACCAGCATGGCCCCGTGCGCGAGGTCGGCGAAGGCGTGCCGGTCACGCTGGACGAGGCGATGCAGCGCATCGGCCTGACCATCGCCGCCAACCTGATCGCCGGCGTCGCCTATGCGCTGCTGCTGGGTGCCGCGATCCTGCTGGCCGGACGGCCGGTCGATGCCCGCCGCGGGCTGGTCTGGGGCATGGGCGGCTTCGTCGCCGTCTCGCTGGCCCCGTCCTTCGGTCTGGCCCCGGAACTGCCGGGCATGGCCGGGGCCGAGCTGGAGCTGCGTCAGCTCTGGTGGCTGTCCGCCGCGGCCGGGGCCGGCGTCGGCATCGCCGCCCTCGCCTTCGCCCGCAACCGTCTGGTCATCGCCGTCGCCGTTCTGGCCGCAGCGCTGCCCCATCTGATCGGCGCGCCCCATCCGGAAAGCGCCGAGGGCGCCGTTCCACCGGAGCTGGCCGCCCGCTTCGTCACCGCCTCGCTGGGGTCAGCCGCCCTTTTCTGGGCGATCCTGGGTTCCGTCTGCGGCTGGCTGATGAGCGGCATGGTCGAACCGGCCGAACGGCACCCGGCCCTGCGGGTCCAGCCCGGCGCGCGTTAAGGAGGCTCAGTCCCATGTCCGCTCTTGCAAAAACGGCCGCCGGCAAGGTTCCGGCGACCGTCATCACCGGCTTCCTCGGCGCCGGCAAAACCACGCTGATCCGCGGCCTGCTGGAAAAGGCCGATGGCCGCCGGCTGGCGCTGATCATCAACGAGTTCGGCGATGTCGGCATCGACGGCGACATCCTGCGCGCCTGCGGCAACCCGACCTGCACCGAAGACGACGTGATCGAGCTGGCGAACGGCTGCCTGTGCTGCACCGTCGCCGACGATTTCGTCCCGGCCATCGAGAAGCTGCTGGCCCGGCCGGAGCCGCCCGAGCACATCGTGATCGAGACCAGCGGCCTCGCTTTGCCCAAGCCGCTGGTCCAGGCTTTCCACTGGCCGGCGATCAAGACCCGCGTCACCGTCGACGGCGTGATCGCCGTGGTGGACGCCGCCGCCGCCGCGGAGGGCCGCTTCGCCCCCGATCCCGCGGCGCTGGAGGCCCAGCGCGACGCCGCCGGCACCGTCGATCACGAGACGCCGATCGAGGAGGTGTTCGAGGACCAGCTGCTCTGCGCCGACCTGATCGTCGTCAACAAGACCGACCTGCTGGCCGACGGCGATCTCGCCCGCGTCGAGGACCTGATCCGCGGCGCCCTCGCGCACACAGTCGGCCGCGACGCCAAGCTGGTCTGCGCCTCCCAGGGCGCGGTCGATCCGCTGGTCCTGCTCGGTGTCGGTGCGGCGGTGGAGGACGATCTCGCCAACCGTCCCAGCCACCATGACGACGAAGAGGGCCACGACCACGACGACTTCACCAGCTTCGTGGTGGAGCTGCCGGCGCAGCCCGATCCGGCCGCCCTGGCGATGACGCTGGAAAAGGTCGCCGGCCTACATGGCGTTCTGCGCCTGAAGGGCTTCATCGACGTGCCGGCCAAGCCGATGCGCCTGCTGGTCCAGGGTGTGGGCACCCGCATCCAGACCCATTACGACCGCCTGTGGAAGCCGGGCGAGGAGCGCCGCAGCCGTCTGGTGGTGATTGGGGAGACCGGGCTGGACCGCGATGCGGTGACACGGGCGATTGCCGGTTAAGAGTTAGAGTAGTGCGGCGTCCGCCCCCTCCTTGACCTTCGCCGTTTCCGAGGGGGGGAGGGGGCAGTCGCCCCTGGACATCAAACCATGCACCTGCTTGCCGCCCGCCAGGACGAACTGGACGCCGGCCCCCAGGCGGAAGACCTGGGGCAGACGCCGGCCGACCTCGTCATGCTGTCCTTTTCCGACAGCGACCTGACCGCGCTCGCCGCCGCATGGCGGGCGGGCCGCGAGTGGCTGCCCAGCCTCCGCCTCGCCAACCTCAACCGGCTCGGCCATCCGCTGTCGGTCGATCTCTACGCCGACACCGTCGTCGCCAAGGCCAAGCTGGTGGTTCTGCGCCTGCTGGGCGGCAGCGGTTACTGGCGCTATGGTCTCGACCGCCTGTCCGCCCTCTGCCGCGAGCGCGGCATCCCGCTCGCCGTCCTGTCCGGAGAGGCGCAGCCCGACCCGAACCTGGCCGCCTACGGCACCGTTCCGCCGGACACCGCCGACCGGCTGTGGCGCTACTTCACCGAGGGCGGCCCGGCCAACATGACCCATCTGCTGGCCTGCGCCGCGACGCTGGCCGGCACGCCGCTGCCCCACGAAGACCCGGCTCCCGTCCCGCGCTTTGGCGCATACGACGGTTGGACCGGCCCCGCAGCCGCCCCCCTGGCTGCCGACTCCCCGGTCGCGGCGGTGGTGTTCTACCGCTCCCATCTGCTGGCCGGCGACCTCGCCCCGGTCCATGCCCTGTGCGACACGCTGGCCGCCCGCGGCCTCGCCCCCCGGCCGCTGTTCGTCGCCAGCCTGAAGGAACCGGACTGCGCCGCCTGGATGCGGGCCAGCCTGATTGCGCAGAACGCCGCCGTCGTCGTCAACACCACCGCCTTCTCGGCGGCGCGCGAGGACGGTTCGCCGCTGGAGGCCAACGGCACGCCGGTGCTGCAAGCCATTCTCGCCACCACGCCGGAAGCCGGCTGGCAGGCGTCCTCGCGCGGGCTGGCGCCGTCCGACCTCGCGATGAACGTCGTGCTGCCGGAGATGGACGGCCGCATCATCGCCCGCGCCATCGCCTTCAAGACAGCGGGGGATCCCGACCCCGATCTGCAATTCGCCGCACCGGCCCTGCGGCCGATCCCCGACCGCGTCGCCTTCACCGCCGACCTCGCGGCCAGTTGGGTCCGCCTGTTCCGCACCCCACGGGCGGAGCGGCGGGTCGCGCTGGTGCTGTCCGACTATCCCGGCCCCGGCGGCGGCATCGGCCATGCCGTCGGCCTCGACAGCCCGGCCAGCACCGTGGCGATGCTCCAGCGCCTGTCCGCCGAGGGATACGGACTGTCCGCCATTCCGGACAGCGCCGCCACGCTGATGGAGTCCCTCACCGGCCCACCCACCGCGACCCTGCCGCTCGCCGACTATCTGCGCTTGGCCCCGCCGAGCTTGCGCGCCCGCATTGCCGAGACCTGGAGCGAGCCCGCCGCCGACCCGGCCTGCCGCGACGGCGCCTTCGCCTTCCGCACCCTGCCCTGCGGCAATGCCGTGGTGGCGGTGCAGCCCAGCCGCGGCCACGGGCCCCTGACCACCGCCCAGCATCACGACCCCGACACCCCGCCCAGCCACGGCTATCTCGCCTTCCATTTGTGGCTGCGCCATGCCGTCGGCATCGATGCGCTGGTGCAGATCGGCGCCCATGGCACGCTGGAGTGGCTGCCCGGCAAGGCGGTGGCGCTGTCGGCAGAGTGCTGGCCGGAAATCGTCGGCGGCGCCCTGCCGACCCTCTATCCCTTCATCGTCAACAACCCCGGCGAGGGGGTGCAGGCCCGCCGCCGGCTGGGCGCCGTGCTGATCGGCCATTTGACTCCGCCGCCGGTGGAATCCGGCCTCTACGGCGACCTCGCCGCGCTGGAAACCGCCATCGACGAATATTCGCAGGCGACCGGCCTCGACCCGCGGCGGCTGGGCATGCTGCGCGAGACCATTCTCGACCTCGCCTGGAAATCCGGCATCGCCGCCGATTGCAATTTGCGGCCCGACGACGATCCCGACGCCATCCTGTCGCGGCTGGACGCCCATCTCTGCGACATCAAGGAACTGCAGATCCGCGACGGCCTGCATGTCTTCGGCCACAGCCCGGCCGGCGAGCGCCGCGACCGGCTGACCGCCGCTGTCGCACGGAGCGCCGATCCGGCCATGGTCGCCACGGCGGTCGATGCCTGCGGCGAGGCGGAGATGCGGGCTCTGCTCGACGGGCTGGACGGCCGCTTCGTCCGCCCCGGGCCCGGCGGATCGCCGGCGCGCGGGCGGGCGGACACGCTGCCGACCGGCCGCAACCTCTATGCGCTCGACCCGCGCGGGGTGCCGACGCCGACCGCCTGGACTCTCGGCTGGCAGGCGGCGGATGCGCTGATCACCCGCTATCTTCAGGACCATGGCGACTGGCCGCGCCGGCTGGTGGTCGATTGCTGGGGCACGCCCGCCATGCGCACCGGCGGCGACGAGCTGGCCCAGGCGCTGGCCCTGCTCGGCGTCCGCCCGATTTGGGAGAACGGCTCCGGCCGCGTCACCGGCTACGAGATCATGCCGGCCGGCGTGCTGGGCCGACCGCGGGTCGATGTGACGCTGCGCATCTCCGGCCTGTTCCGCGATGTCTTCCCGCAGCAGATCGCCCTGTTCGATCAGGCGGTGCGCGCCGTCGCCGGGCTGGACGAACCCGACGACACCAACCCGCTGGCCGCCACCGCCAGAGCCGAGGAACAGCGCCTCGCCAGCGCCGGCACGGCCGCGGAGGACGCCCGCCGCTGGGCCACCGCCCGCATCTTCGGTGCCGCTCCCGGCATCTACGGCACGGCGCTGTCCGGCATGATCGCGCGCGGCGACTGGACCGCGCGGGCCGATTTCGGCGCCGCCTATCTGGAGGGCGGCTGCCACGCCTATGGCGCCGGGCTGGAGGGGGTTCCGCTGCCGGCCTTGTTCCGCCGCCGGGTTGGCGGTGCCGACGCCCTGGTCCACCATCAGGACCAGCGCGAGCACGACGTGCTGTCCACCGACGGTTTCATGCAGTTCGAGGGCGGCTTCGCCGCCGCGGCCGCGCTGGAGGACTCCGAGCCGGCGCTCTACCATCTCGACAGCGCCGATCCGGACAGGCTCGCCATCCGTACCCTGGCGGAGGAGATCGCCCGCACCCTGCGCGGCCGGGCGGCCAACCCGCGCTGGATCCAGGGCATGATGCGCCATGGCTATCGCGGCGCCGCGGAACTGGCGGCGAGCGTCGATACCCTGTTCGCCTTCGCCGCCACCACCGATGCCGTACGTCCCGCCCATTTCGACCAGCTGTTCGACGCGTACGTCGAGGATTCGCAGGTGTGGGACTTCCTGTCACAGGACAACCCTGCCGCTGCCCGGCACATTCTGGCGCGCATGAGCGAGGCGCTCGACCGCGGCCTGTGGCATCCCCGCCGCAACTCCACCGCGGAGGATCTGCAGCGCCTCCGGGAGAGCGCCGCATGACGAACCCTGCCACCATCCAGCCGCGGCGCCGCGGCGCCTGCCCCGGCGTGCTGGCGCCGATGCAGGTCGGCGACGGGCTGCTGCTGCGCGTCCGCGTTCCGGCCGGCGTGCTGCCGGCCGATCATGCCCGCCAGATCGCGGAGTTGGGAAGTCGTTACGGCAACGGTCTGATCGACCTCAGCCAGCGGGGCAACCTGCAACTGCGCGGCATCGCCGCCGATGGGCTGGAGCCGGTGACCGACACCCTGCGCGGCATGGGACACGTCTCCGGCGATGCGGCGAGCGAAGCGGTCCGCAACGTGCTGTGCTCCCCCACCGCCGGACTGGATCCCACAGCGGCGATGGACGTATGGGCGGCGGCGCGTACGCTGGATGCCCGGCTGGCGGAGGATGCCGCTCTGCACCGCCTGCCGCCGAAGTTCGGCTGGCTGGTTTGCGGCGGCGGCATCGGCCATCTGGCGGACAGCAGCACGGACGTACGCTTCGACGCGGTGGATGGCGAACGGTTCCGGGTGTCCTTGGGCGGGACGCTGGCGAAGGCGGCGCCGCTGGGGCTTTGCCGGGCGGACGACGTTGCGGATGTGGCGTCGGTGCTCGGGCGTGCCTTTCTCGAGTTGCGCGCGACACTGCCGGAGCCGCCACGCCGCATGGCGGGTCTGGTCGCGGCGATTGGCACTGATGAAATCGGCAAACGCCTCTCCCGCCTGATTTCTCCTCTCCCCCCCGGGGAGAGGATCAAGGTGAGGGGGACGCACCTCATGGATGTCTTCGGCGATGCCGAACCCCCTCATCCTAACCTTCTCCCCAAGGAGGAGAAGGAATCCCGCGTTGGGGAGGCGCCATCCTTCCTCACCACCGCCTTCCCCTTCGGCCGCCTCACCGCCACCACCCTCGCCGCCCTCGCCTCCGCCTGCGCCGAGATCCGCATCACCCCCTGGCGCGCTCTCATCCTCGTCGCCCCCTCCAAGGACGCCGAAGCCGTCGCCCACACCCACGGCGCCATCCTGTCCCACACCGACCACCGGCTGAAGCTGACCGCTTGCAGCGGGGCTGGCGGCTGCGATGTCGGCACCACCGACACACATGCGGCGGCGCTCGCCATCGCCGAGCGCGCAGGCCCCTTGCTGGACCCCGTGCGAATGGTGCATGTGTCGGGCTGCGCCAAGGGCTGCGCCCATCCCGCCATCGCCGATGTCACCCTGACCGCCCGCGACGGGGTGTATGACGTCGCCCTGAACGCAAAAGCCGGTGACGCTTCCCCGTACACCGGCCTGTCCCCCGCCGACGCCGTGGCCCGCGTCGCGGATCTGTTGACCGAGGAGTCCACCGGTGCCTGAGCCGCTCTATGACTATATCCGCGACGGAGCGGCCATCTACCGCCAGTCCTTCGCCACCATCCGGGCGGAGGCCGACCTGACCGCCATTCCCGACGACCTCAAGCCGGTCGCGGTGCGCGTCATCCACGCCTGCGGCATGGTCGATGCGGCCCAGGACCTGCTGTTCTCCACCGATGTCGGCAGTGCCACCCGTGCCGCCCTGCGCGCCGGCGCCCCCATCCTCTGCGACAGCGAAATGGTCGCCCATGGCGTGACCCGCGCCCGCCTGCCGGCCGGCAACGCCGTGGTCTGTACGCTCCGCGACGCCGCCGTGCCCGATCTGGCGAAGACCATCGGCAATACCCGCTCCGCCGCGGCACTCGACCTGTGGGGCGACCGGCTCGGCGGATCGGTCGTCGCCATCGGCAATGCGCCGACCGCCCTGTTCTACCTGCTGGAGATGCTGGCGGCCGGCGCGCCGAAACCGGCGGCGATCCTCGGATTTCCCGTCGGCTTCGTCGGGGCGATGGAAAGCAAGGAGGCGCTGGCGGAAAACCCCTTCGGCGTGCCTTATCTGGCGATCCGCGGCCGGCGCGGCGGCAGTGCCATGGCCGCCGCCGCCGTCAACGCGCTGGCGAGCGACGTCGAATGAGCGACGATATCTTCTTCCCCAATCTCCTTCCGGGCACCCTGTTCGGTGTCGGCGTCGGTCCCGGCGACCCGGAGCTGATGACCTTGAAGGCGGTGCGCACCATCGGCGCCTGCCCGGTCGTCGCCTATTTCTGCAAGCGCGGCACCCGTGGCCAGGCCCGCCGCATCGCCGATCAGGCGATCAGGCCCGACCAGATCGAATTGCCGATGGTCTATCCGGTGACGGTGGAGCTGCCGCCGACCCACCCGGACTACGGTCGCCAGATCGAAGCCTTCTTCGATGAGTCCGCCGAGCGCATCGCCGAGCATCTCGCCGCCGGCCGTTCGGTCGCAGCGCTGAACGAGGGAGACCCGTTCTTCTACGGCTCCTTCATGCACCTGTTCCTGCGGCTGTCCGGCCGTTTCAAGGCGGAGGTCATTCCCGGCGTCACCAGCATGGTGTGCAGCGCCTCGCTGCTGCCGCGCCCGCTGATGCTGCGCGACGACGTGCTGTCGGTAATCCCCGGCACGCTGGACGAGGCGGCGCTGGTCCGCGCGCTCACCGCCGCCGATGCCTGCGTCGTGATGAAGCTGGGCCAGAACCTGCCCAAGGTCCGCCGCGCCATCGCCGCCGCCGGACTGGCCGAGCGGGCCTGGTATGTCGAGCGCGCCAGCATGGACGAACAGCGCTTCATGCCCTTCCTGGAGGCGCCGGACGTCGCCCCCTACTTCTCCCAGATCGTCATTCCGGGCGAGGGCAAGCGCGGATGAGCGGCCCGGTGAACAATGGCTGGTTGAAAGTTGTTGGACTGGGTCCGGGCCCCGATGTCTGGCTGACGCCGGAAGCCCGGCGCGATCTGGCCGAGGCGACCGACCTTGTCGGCTATTTCCCTTATGTCGATCGCGTGCCGCCGGGCGATCAGGTGCGCCACGCCTCCGACAACCGGGTGGAGCTGGACCGCGCCCGCTTCGCGCTCGATCTGGCGGCGCAGGGCCGGCGGGTGGCGGTGGTGTCGGGCGGCGATCCCGGCATCTTCGCCATGGCCGCCGCCATCTTCGAGGCGCTGGACGATCCCGGCGCTCCCGAGGCGTGGCGCGCGGTGCCTCTCTCGGTCGACCCCGGCGTTTCCGCCATGCAGGCCGCCGCAGCGCGGGCCGGCGCGCCGCTCGGCCATGATTTCTGCGCCATCTCGCTGTCCGACAATCTGAAGCCGTGGGAGGTGGTGCTGCGGCGCCTGCGTCTGGCGGCGGAGGCGGATTTCGTCATCGCGCTCTACAACCCGATCTCCAAGGCCCGGCCCTGGCAGCTGGGCGCCGCCTTCGACGCCCTGCGCGACATCCGCGCGCCAGAGACGCCCATCGTGCTGGGCCGCGCCGTCGGCCGCCCCGACGAGGAGCTGACGGTGACGACGCTGGGCGAGGTGCGGGCGGAGCAGGCCGATATGCGCACGCTGGTCATCATCGGTGCCTCGCACACGCGGTTCGTGGCGCGTGCGGATGGTGGGCGCTGGGTCTACACCCCCCGGCATTACCGGGGGTGAGGATGAGGGTGACGACCAATCCACCGCGAGTAACCCTCTCCCCCCCGGGGAGAGGGCTGGGTGAGGGGGACGCGCCACGA
>NZ_LGQW01000015.1:4147430-4547257 GCF_003116035.1 Azospirillum sp. TSH64 | reverse complement strand
GTCGTTGATCGCCACGACCTCCACGTCCTTGCGGCCGCTCTCGTAGATGGCGCGCAGAACCAGACGGCCGATGCGGCCGAACCCATTGATCGCTACCCGTACAGCCATGATGTGCTCCAGTCGTTCATAAGGCGGGTTTCGACCCGCAGGAATTCCGATATCGGCGCGCAAGCCCGCGATCAGGCGGGGACGGCGCG
The DNA here is from genome assembly GCF_003116035.1 of Azospirillum sp. TSH64. Classification (GTDB taxonomy): domain Bacteria; phylum Pseudomonadota; class Alphaproteobacteria; order Azospirillales; family Azospirillaceae; genus Azospirillum. The sequence goes on along the minus strand of NZ_LGQW01000015.1, from coordinate 4,547,060 downwards.
CGGGGTGGCTGCATCGAGCCAGTCCGGCAGGGCGTCGCGGCTGGTCAGTTCGCTGAAGCGGTTCTCTACCCCCGCCGCGGTCAGCGCGGCGATGGTGTCGTTACCGGCAGCCACCGACCGCAGGCCGGCGTCGCGGGTGCGCCGGGCGATGAACCAGGCCAGCGCGTCGGTGCCGCCGTCGAAGGGGGCGATCTCATAGACGCCGAGCGGCCCCGTCCACACCACGGTCCTGGCGGCCTCGACGCAGGCGGTCAGCCGCGCAATGGTTGCCGGACCGATGTCGAGCACCATGTCCTCCGGCCCGATGGCGGAGCAGGGGACGATACGGTCCTCCGTTCCGCTCCGTGCATCGCTCGCCACCACCACGTCGACCGGCAGCAGCAGCTCGCAGCCGCAGGTCTTTGCCCGGTCCAGCAGCTTGCGGGCCTCGTCGATCAGCCCATAGTCGCACAGCGAGGCGCCCATGTCGGTGCCGGTCGCCGCCAGGACGGTGTTGGCGACGCCGCCGCCCAGCGCCAGAACGTCGACCCGCGTCACCAGCCGACCCAGCAGCTCCAGCTTGGCGGACAGGGTGGTACCGCCGACGATGGCGCAAACCGCGTGGTCGGACCGTCCCGCCTTGCGGGCCGGGGTGAACAGTGTCGGCCGGGATGGGGCGGCTGCATCACGACCACCCGTGATCAGATGCAGCCGGCCTGTCGGTCGGGGGGCCGAATTGCCTCGGACATCGGTCGTAAGCATGATGCCTGTCCTTTTCTTCGAACCAGTCTTGTCGTTCGTTCTTTGCCGGTCAGGCGGTCCGGATCGGCCCGGCGCCCGACGGTGTTGTGCAAGGCTTCGATGGGGACGCCGCGGCGCGGCGGGTTTCGCGGTAGAGGATCAGCAGTCCGCTGCCGATCACCACAGTGGCGCCGACGATCACATGCGGGGCCGGCACATCGCCCCAGACCAGCCAGCCGAGGATCGTCGCGTAGATCAGGCTGGCATAGCTGAAGGGGCCGACCACCACCGCCCGGGCCAGCGAATAGGCCCGCGTGCTGAAATACTGTGCCCCGCCGCCGGCGATCCCCATTCCCGCCATCAGCGCCAGCGCATGGCCGTCCGGCGTCGTCCAGCCGAACGGCAGGGCCAGCGCGCTGAGCAGGGTCGAGACCACGGTGAAATAGAAGACCGTCGTCACCGGCTTTTCCGTGCGGCCCAGCTGGCGCATGGCGATCATCGCCAGCGCGTAGCAGACGGCGGCGGTCAGCGCCACCAACGCCCCGCGGTCGAGCATGCCGGCGCCGGGCTGGACCATGATCAGCACCCCGGCGAAGCCGACCGCCACCGCACCCCAGCGGAAGGCGCCGACCCTCTCCCCCAGCAGCGGCACCGAGAGGGCGGTGAGGAACAGCGGGGCGGAGTAGGAGATCGCCACCGCATTGGCCAGCGGCATCAGGTGATAGGCCCAGAACAGCAGCACCATCGATGCCAGCCCGACGATGGCCCGCCACAGATGCCCCTGCCAATGGTCGGTGTGCAGGCAGCTCCGCCCGCCCGCCGCGGCGACCATGGCGACCGCCGGCAGCAGGGCGAACAGGTTGCGGAAGAAGGTGACCTCGCCCAGCGGATAGCTCTCCGCCAGGATCTTGGCGAGTGCGTTCATGATGGTCATCAGGGCCATCGCCAGCAGCATCGACAGGATGCCGAGTCGGACATTTTCCGGCGGTTTGGCGGCGGCGCTTGTAGGGACCTGTTCCATGATGACGCTTTCCTGCCCGGGGAGGTCTCCCCCTCCCGTTCTGGGAGAGGGAGAATTGCCGGCGTCTGCTGCGCTTACGCCGCCCGTTCCAACTGCTCTGCTGCAATCACGCCCAGCGTGTGGCGGGCGATCATCCGTTCCTCGTCGGTCGGGATGATGAAGACCGGCACGCGGCTCTCCTGGGCGGAGATGCGGGTCGCCTTCGCCCGATTGGCCGCCGGGTCGATGGCGACGCCGAGCCAGGACAGCTTCTCCACCACCCGCGACCGCACCAGTGTGGAGTTCTCGCCGACGCCGGCGGTGAAGACCACCGCGTCCAGCCCGCCCATCGAGCCGGCCAGTGCCGCCACCTGCTTGGCGACGTTGTGGCAGAACAGCTCCACCGCCTCGGCAGCCGCCGGCAGGTCGGAGTTTTCCAGGTCGCGCATGTCGTTGGAGAGGCCCGAGACGCCCAGCATGCCCGACTTGTGGTAGAGCAGCTTCTCCAGCTCGTCGGCGCCGTAGCCCTTCTCGCGCATCAGATAGATCAGCACGCCGGGATCGATGGTGCCCGGCCGGGTGCCCATCGGCACGCCGTCCAGCGCGGTGAATCCCATCGTGGTGTCGACGCTGTGCCCGCCGCGCATGGCGCACAGGCTGGCGCCGCTGCCGAGATGGCAGACCACCACATGAGCGTCGGCCAGTTCCGGCGCCACCTGGGGCAGGCGGTGGGCGATGTACTCGTAGCTCAACCCGTGGAAGCCGTAGCGGCGGATGCCCTCCGCCGTCAGTTCGCGCGGGATGGCGAAGGTCTGCGACTGCCAGGGCTGGGTCTGGTGGAAAGCAGTGTCGAAGCAGGCGACCTGCGGCAGCGACGGATAGACCTGGGCCAGCGCCCGCATGGCGGCGATGTTGTGCGGCTCATGCAGGGGAGCGAGCGGGATCAGCTCCTCCAGCTGGTCGAGCACCGCCGGGGTGACGCGCACGGGTGCCGAGAAGCGGGTGCCGCCATGGACGACGCGGTGGCCGGCGGCCACCAAAGTGGCGCCCTTCAGCGTGTCGCCGATCCAGTCGAGCAGATGGTGGAGCAGCTCCGGGCGGCCCGGATTCTCACCGGCGGCCCAGCTGTGGTCGGCGATCTTGTGGCGGGCGGCGTCCTTCGCCTCGAAGCGGGGAGCGGTGCCGATGCCGGAGATCTGGCCGGTGACGACCGGCTCGATCTCGGTGGCGCTGCCACCCTGGAAGACGCAAAATTTCAGGCTGGAGGAACCCGCATTGATGACGAGGCAGGCGTCCTCGCTGGAATTTGACAGTGCGACCATGACGGGGATGTCCTATTCGGCGGCCAGCGCGAGCTTCGGCTGGCGTTTGGCGGCGGCGACCAGCGAGGCGACGGCGCAGGAGGCGAGCCGGGCCCGCACATTGTCGGCGCGGCTGGTGAGGATGACCGGCACCTTGGCGCCCAGCACGATGCCGGCGAGGTCGGCATTCGCCAGGAACGACAGCTGCTTGACCAGCATGTTGCCGGCCTCCAGATCGGGGGCAAGCAGGATGTCCGGCTGGCCGGCGACCGGGGAAGTGATGCCTTTGGTGCGCGCCGCCTCGGCGGAGATGGCGTTGTCGAAGGCCAGCGGGCCGTCCAGGATGCCACCGGTGATCTGGCCGCGGTCGGCCATCTTGCACAGCGCGGCGGCTTCCAGCGTGGTGTTGATCTTCGGGTTGATCGTCTCGACCGCCGACAGGATGGCGACGCGCGGGGTGGCGACGCCCAGCACCTTGGCGAGGTCGATGGCGTTCTGGACGATGTGGACCTTGTCCTCCAGCGTCGGGTAGATGTTGATCGCCGCGTCGGTGATCAGCAGCGTCTTGGAGTAGGTCGGCACATTCATCAGGAAGACGTGGCTGATCCGGCTGGCGGTGCGCAGGCCGGTCTCCTTCTTCACCACCTCGCCCATCAGCTCGTCGGTGTGCAGGCTGCCCTTCATCACCGCTTCGGCCTCGCCGGTGCGGGCCAGCGCCACGGCGGCGGCGGCAGCGGCGCGGCTGTGGGCGGCGTCGACGATGCGGTAACGGGCGATGTCGAGCCCGCCGGCCGCGGCGACCTTGCGGATGAGCGCTTCCGGCCCGACCAGGATCGGCTCGATCAGCCCGGCCTCTGCCGCCTCGACGGCGCCCTGCAGCGAGCTGACATCGCAGGGATAGGCGACGGCGGTGACCACCGGCGGCAGCTCGTCGCATTTGGCGAGCAGGGCGTCGTGCTTGTCGTGGCGGATCATCTGGATCTGCGGCAGCTCATGCGCCGGGCGGATGACCTTCTGGGTCGGGGCGATCACCTCGGCGGTGCCCAGCACGACGATCTCGCCATCCTGGTTGGTGCAGACGCAGTCGAAGACGACGACGTTCTTGGCCGGACGCTTCTCGATCACGGTGACGGTGGCGGTGACGATGTCGCCCAGGCCGACCGGGCGGCGGAACTGCAGGCTCTGGCCGGCATAGAGCGAGCCGGCGCCCGGCAGATAGGTGCCCAGCACACCCGAGATCAGCGAACCCGACCACATGCCGGGACCGATCACCTTCTGGAACCGGCTGTCGGCGGCGAATTTCGGGTCGAGATGGGCCGGGTTGATGTTGCCCGACACGGTGGCGAACAGCTCCACATCCATCAGCGTCAGCTGACGGGACAGGCTGGCCGACTGGCCGATCTGGATTTCGTCGAAGGTCACATTCTCGACGACGGCGCAGGCGCCGTTGCCGGAAGCTTCACCACTGGCACGCATTTTTGAACACTCCGGTTGACCGGGTCGAGCGAGCGGCCCGTTTTCTACGGTCCGATGGGGCGGCGTCGGGAGAGGACGGAAAGGGTGGCCGTCCAGTGTGTCGTCCGAACTCGTCGCCCGTTTTGCGCCAGCGTTCTGCGCCGCGCCGGGAACCATCGATATATTAATATATTAACTGTGCATCGCAACATGGAACCATCGAAAAGCCCGGCCCTTGACACTATGCCGCAGGTGGCTCAAGGCCGAGTTCTGCGGGATGGCCGGGCGGGGCTTCCCCCTCCTCCCGGGGAGAGACGGGAGGAGGGGGTACTACGGCGGGACGTCTCAGCGATCGGGGCGCCCGCCGCCCGTCCATGAAGTCCCTTCAGGGGCGGTCCCTGCCGCCGTGATCGCCTCTCCGGGGGCAGGAGAGGGGGGCGGAGGATTGCCGGGCAGGGGACTTCAGGAAGCTCGGGAAACTCAGGCCTTCAGGATGCCGCGGCCGGCGAAGCGGGCAGCGACACCAAGCTGCTCCTCGATGCGGATCAGTTGGTTGTACTTGGCCAAGCGGTCCGAACGGCTGAGCGAGCCGGTCTTGATCTGGCCGCAGTTGGTGGCGACCGCCAGATCGGCGATGGTGCTGTCCTCGGTCTCGCCCGAACGGTGCGACAGGACGGCGGTGTAGCCGGCCTTGTGCGCCATATCGACCGCTTCCAGCGTCTCCGACAGCGTGCCGATCTGGTTCACCTTCACCAGGATCGAGTTGGCGACACCCTGTTTGATGCCCTGGGCCAGACGCTTGGGGTTGGTGACGAACAGGTCGTCGCCGACCAACTGCACCTTGCTGCCGATGGCGTCGGTCAGCGCCTTCCAGCCTTCCCAGTCGTCTTCCGCCATGCCGTCCTCGATCGAGATGATCGGGTAGCGGCCGGCCAGATCGGCCCAGTAGGCGACCATCTGTTCCGGCGACAGCGACTTGCCTTCGCCGGCCAGCTCATACTTGCCGTTCTTGAAGAACTCGGTCGAGGCGGCGTCGAGCGCCAGCATGACGTCGTCGCCCGGCTTGTAGCCGGCGGCCTCGATGGCCTTCATGACGAAGCCGAGCGCCTCGTCGGTCGAGCCGATGTTGGGGGCGAAGCCGCCCTCGTCGCCGACATTGGTGTTGTGGCCGGCGTCCTTCAGCTTCTTCTTCAGCGACTGGAAGATCTCGGAGCCCATGCGGATGGCGTCGGCGCCGGTCTCGGCGCCCACCGGCATGATCATGAACTCCTGGATGTCGATGGGGTTGTCGGCATGGGCGCCGCCATTGATGATGTTCATCATCGGCACCGGCAGCAGCGAGGCGAAGGCGCCGCCGACATAGCGGTAGAGCGGCAGGCCGGCATCTTCGGCGGCGGCGCGGGCGACCGCCAGCGACACGCCCAGGATGGCGTTGGCGCCGAGGCGGCTCTTGTTCTCGGTGCCGTCGATCTCGATCATGGTCATGTCGAGCACGCGCTGGTCGGCGGCATCCATGCCGGTCAGCGCCTTGGACAACTCGCTATTGACCGACTGGACGGCCTTCAGTACGCCCTTGCCGCCGAAGCGGGACTTGTCGCCGTCGCGCAGCTCGACCGCCTCATGGGCGCCGGTGGAGGCGCCCGACGGTACCGCGGCGCGGCCGAAGGCGCCGGTCTCAAGGCTGACGTCGACTTCGACGGTGGGATTGCCGCGGCTGTCCAGGATTTCGCGGGCGCGGATTTCGGTGATGGCGCTCATGGGAAGGGATGTCCCGTTTCTTGAGGGAATGACAGTTCGCAGACGTGTCGGGAAAGGTGCTTAAAGGACCCGCGCTCAGCGCAGCTTGGGACGCCGGTAGATGAACCAGTAGACGGCACCCACCATCACCGCTCCGCCGATCCAGTTGCCGAGCGTGACCGCGGCGAGGTTGACCAGATAATGGCCGACCGGGATGGACGGCGCGGCGCGGCCGAGGTCGTGCCAGAAGCTGTCCGGCGCCCCCCATTCGATCAGCAGGCCGAGCGGGACGAAATACATGTTGGCGACGCAGTGCTCGAAGCCGGCGGCGACGAAGGCGGCGACCGGGAAGGTGATCGCCAGGATCTTGTCGCCGACGCTGCGCGCGCCCAGCGCCAGCCAGACGGCCAAGCAGACCAGCACGTTGCACAGGATGCCGAGGAAGAAGGCCTGGGTCGTCGGCAGCGAACTCTTCGCAACCGCGAAATACAGGGCCGAGGCGCCGACCGCGCCATGGCCGAAGGTGTATTGTCCCGACAGGAAGACCAGCAGGGCGGTGCCGGCGGCGCCGACGAAATTGCCGATCCACACCGTCGTCCACACCCGCATCATCTCGCGGGCATGCAGCCGGCCGCTGGCCCAGGCCATCACCATCAGCGCGTCGCCGGTGAACAGCTGCGCACCGCCGACGATCACCAGGATCAGCCCCATCGAAAAGACCAGACCGCCCAGCAGCCGGGTCACCCCATAGGGCAGCATGCCTTCGGCACCCGACATGGTGACGGTGGCGAACAGGCCGCCCATGGCGATGAAGGCACCGGCGAGAACCGCCAGGGCGAACAGGGTGGGAGTGTCGTAATGTGCCTTCTTGACGCCGAGGTTTTCGGCGGCGAGCGCGATGGCGTCGGGCATCAGTGCGTCGAGAGTTTGCGGGGTGGGCTGGCTCCAGCCTCCCACATCCTTGCTGTCCATGTTCATCGGTCGATGTCCTCGCTGCCGCGCATCGGTGCTGGCCCGTCGGGGGAGGGCGCCGGGCCCTGCCGCTGTCAAAATCGCGGCCAGGGGCCGGTTTCGCTCCCGCCATGTAGCTTTACTACATACTCCTGTCGGGAGGAGGCTGGCAAGCGCGTCGCCTGAGCAATTCGGTCGCAGGGGAGGGGCGGTAATTGAGAGGAAGGTCACAGAAAACAAGGCTTTTAAAGCGTGGAGCTGTTGGATCCCGCGTCGCGTGCGCTTCTGTAGTGTTGCTACATCATGGCCCTGCCGACGGCTCAGCGAGGGTGTCCGCAGACGATGAATCGGCCCCGGCCGGCATGCTTGGCCTGGTAGAGCGCATCGTCGGCGGCCTTCAGCAGATCCTGGGCGTTGCCCGCATCCCGCGGATACAGCGCGATGCCGATGCTGGCGCCCACCGACAGGGTGTCGCGGCCGAGTTCGATCTCCGCCGACACCGCCTGGATCAGCTTGCCGGCGACGTGCTCCACATCGCGGAGCGACCCAGGGCCTTCCAGCAGCACAGTGAATTCGTCGCCGCCGATGCGCGCCACGAGGTCGGATGTGCGCAGGCATGCCGTCAGCCGTTCCGCCGTCACCCGCAGCACCCGATCGCCGGCATCGTGACCCAGCCGGTCGTTCACCGGCTTGAAGCCGTCGAGGTCGATGAACAGCAGGGCAAGCGGCTGGCCGATGCGCTGGGCGTGGGCGAGTGCCGAGTCCGTGCGGGCGAAGAACAGCCGGCGGTTGGGCAGGCCGGTCAGCGGGTCATGGTTGGCGAGATGGTCCTTTTCCGCTTCGCTGCGGCGAAGCATCTCCTCCATCTCCCGCCGGCCGGTGATGTCGCGGGAGATGCCGACGACGCCCAGGATGGTGCCCTGCGGGTCGCGGCAGGCGGTTTTGAGCGTTTCCATCAGCCGGCGCCGGCCATCGGGATAGACGAACCACTCCTCGCCGCGGGTCATCCCCTCCCGCATGGCGCGCAGGTCGGTCTGCCGGCGACGCTCCGCCGCATCGCCATCGACCATATCGATGTCGCGCAGGCGGCCATTCGAATTGAGGTGCCAGCCGACATAATCGAGGAAGGCACGGTTGTAGTTCAGGAAGACGCCGTCGCGGTCCTTGAAGAAGACGATGTCGGGCATCGAATCGATCAGGCTTTGCAGGACGGCACGTTCCTGATGCAATGCCTCCAGTGTGGCGCGCTGGTCGGTCACGTCTTCCATCAGCCACACCTCTCCGCCATGGGTGAGATAGGCGAAGAAACGGATCCAGCGGCGGGCGCCGTCCTTGCGGGTCACCTGCAATTCGGTCAGCACCGAGGCCTCCGCCTGCCGCGCGGCATCGTAGCGTTGACGAATTTCCCGGTCCCGGCCGAGATAGGCCGACTTGAACCATGCCTCCATCGTCGGCAACTCGTCCTGCCGGAAGCCGATCAGCCGTTCCGCCGCGTGGTTGACGAAAATCCGCTCGCCCTCGACATAGGCGGCGGCCATCGGCAGATTCTCGACCATCCGCGACAGGTGCAGCTTCGGCGCAGGCGTCGGCTCCATCCCTGCAAGCGGCCTTGCATGGACGAGCATCGCCAGACGCCCGTCCGTCAGGCGGAGCCCCGAACAGTCGCAGGCCAGGACGGTCTCGGCACTCCCGTCCTTTCCCCGGCCGTCTCCCCCGGTGCCGACCGTCCAGCGCTCACCGATCCGCCCGCCGTCCGACAGGCGCCGGGCATAATCGGGCAGGCTCCGCCGGACCGTTTCGGGCAAACCGCCGACAGCGGCCGGTTCCCGGACCGACCGGACATCCCAAAGGTCGCAAGCCGCCCGATTGGTCCACAAGATATCGCCTGTTTGCAGATCGATGACCCAAACCGGATCGGAGATCAGGCAAAAGGCCGACAAATCATTCGTAGACCAATGACGATCCGACAGGTGGCTGGTGCAGGCTGCGGCGCCCATGGCAAAGGGAACTCAAGGTGGAGATCGTCGACAGCATACGGGCGTAAACGTTAAATTCATACGAATGCATTGTTGCAGGTCAGCCGGGATGACGCCTGCATAGCGGACGGCGCACCGGGGCGCCTGTAATATTCGACTGCGCCTTAGGCGGAGGCTTCCGCCGATCCGCTCGGAAGGCCGGTCAGGGCAAATCCAGCTCCTGGATATCGCGGGGCGGCGCGCAACTTCGACTTGTCTCTGGCTTGGGGAAGCGGCAGCTCTGCCGAGCGGACCGTCAGCGCCCGGCCGGCTTCGGCCCCAACACGCAGGCAACGGCGGCCAGGATCAGCACCAGCGCCGCCGCCAGCCGCAGCGTCACCGGATCGCCCAGCAGCAGCACGGCGCCGCTCACGCCCACCACCGGGATCAGCAGGGTGCTGACCGCCGCCTCTCCCACCGTCAGGCGGCGGACGGTGACGTACCACAGGGCCTGCGCCGCGCAGAGCGAACAGACGATGTGCCAGGCGAAGCCGACCCAGACCTCGGGGTGGATTTCGGACGGCGCCGGCCTCGTCTCCGTCGCCGCCAGAAGGATCATCGGCGGGGCGCACAACACATACTGCCAGCCGGTGATGACCATCGGGTGGGTGCTCCAGACCCGCCGCTTCATCACGATGGTGCCCAGCGCCCAGGCCAGCGCCGACACCAGCATCACCGCTGGGCCGGCCAATTGCGACGGGGGCGCCGACAGCGCTGCCGGCCCCAGCAGGACCAGCAGACCGGCAAGCCCGCAGGCCAGCCCGACGATCTGGCGCGGCCCCGGCCGCTCGCCCAGCAGCGGGATCGCCAGCAGGGTTGCCCACACCGGCATGGTGAAGGCGACGATGGCCGCCTGCGAAGTCGCCATCAGGCTCTGGCCCAGCGCCGTGCACAGGTTGAAGACCAGCACGTTGCACAGCCCCGCCGCCACCAGCGCCGGCCATTCCCCCCGTTCCACCCGCAGCCGGTGTCCGGCCAGTCGTGCCGCCCCCAGCAGCAGCACCGCCCCGGCGGTGAAGCCGATGGCCCGCAGGCTGAAGATCGGCATCTGCGTCAGGATGGTCTTCACCGCCGGCCAGTTCAGGCCCCAGAACAGGCTGATGACGGCGATCAGCAGATATTTGACGGGATCGCGGCCGGCGCCGCTGGCGGCGACGGCGGTCATGCGACGGTCTTGCCCTCGAACCCATCCAGGAAGCTCGACAGGTTGGCCGACAGATCGTCGATGGCGTAGCCGCCCTCCTGCACCAGAACCGTCGGCAGTCCGGCTGCGGCGAGCAGCGCGCCCATGCGGGCGAAGCCCGGCGTGGTGACGCCGAAGGCGGCCAGCGGGTCGTTGATGAAGGTGTCGAAGCCCAGCGAGACGAACAGCATCTCCGGCGCGAACCGCCGGATCGCATCCAGGCCGTCGCCGATGGTCGCAAGCACCGTCGCCTCGTCGCTGCCGATGGGCAACGGCAGGTTCAGGTTATAGCCCTCGCCGCGGCCGATGCCGCGTTCCTGCGCATAACCGGCCATGTGCGGATAGAACTCGGCCGGGTCGCCGTGGACCGAGACGAAGAACACGTCGTCGCGCTCGTAGAAAATGTCCTGCGTGCCGTTGCCGTGATGGACGTCCACATCGATGATCGCCACCCGCGCCGGGCGGCCCTGGGCGCGCAGCAGCGGCAGAACCGACTCCGCTGCGACGGCGACATGGTTCAGGTAGCAGAACCCGCCGGCCATGTCGCGGGTGGCATGGTGCCCCGGCGGCCGGCACAGGGCATAGGCCGCACTGTCGGCCCCGGTGGCGACCAGCTTCGCCGCGTGGATGGCGGCGTTGGTCGCGGCGCAGGTGGCGGCCCAGGTGCCCTCGCCGATCGGGCAGGCGGTGTCGAACATGTGCCAGCCGGCCTGCCCGACGATGCCGGTGGGGTAGTTGGGGGCCGCCTGCATCCGGTGGACGTTGGGCAGCACGACGTCGCCCATGTCGCCCGCCGCCACCCAGCGCGCATGCGCCGTCTCCAGGAAGGCGAGATAGGCGGGGGTGTGGACGGCGGCACGTGGGGCGGAGCCGTAATCGTCGGGCAGGATCAGCGTCTCGCCGCGCTTTTCGATCAGCGAGGCCAGCGCGCCGACCCGTTCCGGCTTCTCCGGCAGGGCGCGCAGCAGGCCCTTGTTGAAGTAGGTGGCGGGGCGGTGCAGGGCGGCGTCGGGGTGATGGACGAACTTCATGGGGGAACTCTCCGGAGAGCGGACAGGCTCAGGGCTTTCCAGCCGTGGCGACCAGCGTTTCGAACAGCACGGCAGCACCGCGGGCACCGTCGGCGGGGGCGATGTTCTCTACCTCGTTGTGGCTGATGCCGTCCTCGCAGGGGATGAAGATCATCGCCGTCGGCACCTTGCCCGCGACATAGACCGCGTCATGGCCGGCGCCCGACACGATGTCGCGATGGCTGAAGCCGAAGCCGCTTGCCGCCTCGCGCACCCGGTCGACCAGCGGCTTGGCGAAGGGCGTCGGCGGGAAATGCCAGAAATCGGCGATCTCGGCGCCCACCCCGTTCTGCTCGGCAATCGCCGCGACGGCGGCGCGGAAGCGCCGGTCCATGTCGGCCAGCGTGTCGGCGTTCGGATGGCGCAGGTCGACGGTGAAGAAGACGCGGCCGGGGATGACGTTGCGCGAATGCGGGTGGACGTCGAGGATGCCGACGGTGGCGCAGGGGTCGCCCGCCGTCTCCAGCCCGACCCGCTGCACCGCCTGCACCATCGCCGAGGCGGCGACCAGCGCGTCGCGGCGCAGGCGCATCGGCGTCGGGCCGGCATGGGCCTCGACACCCGTCACCGTCACCTCGTACCAGCGCTGGCCCTGCGCGCCGGTGACGACGCCGATCTCCTTGCCCTCGACCTCCAGCACCGGCCCCTGTTCGATGTGGGCCTCCAGATAGGCGTGCATCGGGTGGTCGACCGGAGCCTCGCCGTCATAGCCGGTGCGGACCAGCTCGTCGCCCAGCCGCGCGCCGTCCTGCGCCACCTTGTCGAGAATCTCGTCCAGCGTGAAGACGCCGGTGACGACGCCCGATCCCATCATCGGCGGCGAAAAGCGCGAGCCCTCCTCGTTGGTCCACACCGCGACCTCGACCGGGTGCAGCGTCTCCACCCCGCGGTCGTTCAGCGAGCGCACCACCTCCAGCGCCGCCAGAACGCCGAACACGCCGTCGAAGCGCCCGCCGGTCGGCTGGGTGTCGAGATGGCTGCCCATCACCACCGGGGCCAAGCTGTCGTCGCGGCCCTTGCGGCGGGCGAAGATGTTGCCGATGCGGTCGACGGTCACGGTGCAGCCGGCGGCCTCGCACCAGGAGACGAACAGATCGCGGCCGGCCTTGTCCTCGTCCGACAAGGCGAGGCGGCAGCTGCCGCCCTTGGCGGTGGCGCCGATCTTCGCCATCTCGGCGAGGCTGTCCCACAGGCGCTGGCCGTCGATGGGCAGATTGGAGGGGAGGGACATGGAAACTCCACGCAGAATTTTTCGTTGAAGGCAGGGGGGAGCGGGGAGAGCGGTCAGGCCGCTTCGCGCCTTTCCCGTGCCCGGAGGTCGACCATCGCCAGCACGGCACGCAGCATCGGCACGTCCACGCCGCACCGCTCCGCCAGCTCGATCGCCGATCCCAGGATCGCATCCAGCTCCAGGCGCCTGCCGGCCTCATAGTCCTGCAGCATCGAGGTCTTGAAGTCGCCGACGCCGGCGGCCATGGCGATGCGTTCGTCCACGCTTGTGGTGAAGACCACGCCCAGCTTTTCCGCCACCGCCTTGGCCTCCAGCATCATGGCGCGGCCGGTTTCCCGCGTGCCGGGGTCGTTGCACAGCCGGCCCAGCGTCGATCCGGTCAGCACGCTCAAGGGATTGAAGGCGAGGTTTCCCCACAGCTTCACCCAGATCGCCTGCCGGATGTCGGCGGTCTTCGCCGGCTGGAATCCCGCCTGCCCGAACAGCGTCACGATGCGGTCGACCGCCGGATTGTCGCGGCCCCCAAGATCGCCGCCGGCATCGCCGAACACGAAGCGCTGGTCGCTGACATGGCGGATGCGGCAGGGACCGTCGCCCTCCACCGCGACGAAGCTGGTCGCCCCCACCACCCGGTCGGGGTCGATGGTGCGCCACAGCAGCCCGTCGGGATCGACGCTGGCGAGCGGCCGGTCGGCCAGCGGCTCCGGCTGGCGGTGCGGATACCACCAGGGGATGCCGTTGACCATCGGCACGATTGCGGTCTCCGGCCCCAGCAGCGGCGTCAGCGTGTCGATGGTGCCGCGCAGCGCATGGGCCTTGACGCAGAGGAACACCAGATCCTGCGGTCCCAGCGACAGGCTGTCGTCGGTGACGCGCGGGCTTAGCCGGGCGACGCGGTTCAGCGGCGTCACCATGGTCAGGCCGTTGCGGCGGATGGCGGATGCGGCGTTCGGCCGGGCGACCAGCGTTACCTCGGCGTCGGTGGCGCCCAGCCGGGCGGCCAGCAGACCGCCGACGGCGCCGGCCCCGATGATGGCGACCTTCATTCAGTGCGCTCCTGCCGGGACGTTTTGCAGGTCGTCCGGGATGTGCCAGGCCTTGCCGGGAATGGCGTCGAGCAGGCTGCGTGTGTAGGCGTCGCGCGGATGGGTGAAGACCTCCCGCGCAGTGCCCATCTCCACGATCTTGCCGCGGCGCATCACCGCGATGGTGTCGCAGACCTGGGCCGCCACCCGCAGATCGTGGGTGATGAAGAGCATGGCGAGATTCAGCCGCCTGCGGATGTCGTCCAGCAGGTCCAGCACCTGCCCCTGCACCGACACGTCGAGCGCCGACACCGGCTCGTCCGCCACCAGCAGCTTCGGCTCCATGGCGAGCGCGCGGGCGATGCCGATGCGCTGGCGCTGGCCGCCGGAGAACTCGTGCGGGAAGCGGTCGGCGGCCGAACCGTCTAGCCCAACCATCGCCAGCAGTTCCCGTGCGCGGGCCAGTGCCTTGCCGCGGTCCTCGCCGAAGGCCACCGGGCCTTGCGCCACGATGTCGCCGACGCGGTGGCGCGGGTTCAGCGAGGCGTAGGGGTCCTGGAACACCATCTGCACCGCCCGGCGGTAGGGCCGGAAGCCCTTGCGGTCGAGCGCCAGCAGGTCGGTGCCCTCGAACAGGATGCGCCCCGAATCCGGCTTGATCAGCCCGACGATGGAGCGGCCGAGCGTCGATTTGCCCGACCCGGATTCGCCGACCAGACCGACGGTCTCGCCGGGGTGGATGGTCAGCGACAGGTCGTCGCCGGCCACCACCTGCTTGGACTTCTTGAACAGCCCGCCGCCGACGTTGAACACCTTGCGCACCTTGTCGGCGACCAGCAGCGGTGCGCCCGTCTTGGCATGGTCGTCGCGATGCTCGATGTAGTGCGGGACCGAAGCGATCAGCTGCCGGGTGTAGGGGTGCTGCGGCCGGTTCAGCACGTCCGATGCCGCGCCATATTCGACCAGCTTGCCGTGGCGCATCACCGCCACCCGGTGCGCGATCTCCGCCACCACGCCGAAATCATGGGTGATGAACATCATGCCCATGTGGCGTTCGGCCTGGATCGAGCGGATCAGGTCGAGGATCTGCTTCTGGGTGGTGACGTCCAGGGCGGTGGTCGGCTCGTCGGCGATCAGGATGTCGGGCTGGCAGGCCAGCGCCATGGCGATCATCACGCGCTGGCGCTGGCCGCCCGACAGGCGGAAAGGATAGGCTTCGGCCAGTTCGGCCGGGTTGGGCAGCCCGACCTGGTCCAGCAGTTCGACCACGCGGGCGCGGCGGGCGGGGGCGGGCAGGGCGGTGTGCTCGCGCAAGCTCTCGCCGATCTGGCGGCCGACTCGCATCAGCGGGTTCAGCGCCGTCATCGGCTCCTGGAACACCATGGCGATGCGGCCGCCGCGAAGGCTGCGCTGCTCCGCCTCCGGCATGGCCAGCACGTCCTTGCCCTTGAACAGCAGGCTGCCGCCGGATACCCGGACATGGGGAGCCGGCAGCAGCCCCATCATGGCGTGCGCGGTCATCGACTTACCGGAGCCGGACTCGCCGACCACGCAGAGGATCTCGTCGGGATTCAGGGTGAAGGTCAGGTTGTCCACCGCCAGCGGGCGGTCGGCGCCCGGCGGCAGCGCGATGCTGAGCCCGCGCACATCCAACAGGGGGGTGTTCATGGCGGCGGTCTCCGGCGGGGTGCGCATAACGTTGAACTGGCTCATCGGATCACCCCCGCGACCGGGCGAGCTTCGGGTTCAGGGCGTCGTTCAGCCCCTCGCCGACGAGGTTCAGCGCCAGCACGGTCAGCACGATGGCGAGGCCGGGGAAGACGCTCATCCACCAGGCCTGCCGGATCACCGTGCGAGCGGCGCCGATCATGTAGCCCCAGCTCATCGCGTTGGGATCGCCGAGGCCGAGGAAGCTCAGCGAGCTTTCCAGCAGGATGGCGGTCGCCACCATCAGCGAGGCCGACACGATGATCGGCGACAGGCTGTTCGGCAGGATCTGGCGCAGGATGATGGTGCTGTTGCTCTGGCCGGTGGTGATGGCGGCTTGGACGAATTCGCGCGAGCGCAGGCTGAGGAATTCGGCGCGGGCCAGACGGGCCAGCGGCGGCCAGCTGACGATGGCGATGGCGAGCACGATGGTGGTCAGGCTGGGGGTGAAGATGGCGACCAGCACCACGGCCAGAACGAAGTTCGGAATGGTCTGGAACAGCTCGGTGAAGCGCATGATGGCGTCGTCCACCTTGCCGCCATGGAAGCCGGCCAGCGCCCCCAGCGTGACGCCGATGGCGAGCGCCGCCGCCGTGGAGGTCAGGCCGATCAGCAGCGAAACCCGCGCCCCGTGGGCGATGCCGGATGCGATGTCGCGGCCCAGCATGTCGGAGCCCAGCAGCGCATCCTCCGACAGCGGCGGCTGGAAGGGCGCCGTCGCCATCTCCCACGGGTCGCCGGGGAAGAAGACCGAGGCGAAGGCGGCCAGAACCACGATGGCGATCAGGATCGCCAGCCCCAGGACAGCACCCTTGTTGCGGGCGAAGGCCCGCCAGAAATCGGAATTCATCATTGCGACACCTGGATGCGCGGATCGACGAGGCCGTAGAGGATGTCGGTCAGGATGTTGAAGAGGATCACCATGATCGACGTGACCAGGAAGATGCCCAGCAGCACCTGATAGTCGCGCTGAAGCACCGCCTCGAAGGCCAGCCGGCCGATGCCGGGCCAGGCGAACACCGTCTCGATCAGGATGGAGCCGCCGACCAGCTGGCCGGCCTGGATGCCGGCGACGGTGATGACCGGCAGGATGGCGTTGCGCAGGACGTGGCGGGTGACGATGCGGCCCTGCGTCAGTCCCTTGGCCTTCGCCGTCTTGACGAAATCGAGGCTGCGCACCTCCAGCATCGAGGCGCGGGTCAGGCGCGCATAGCCCGCCATGTAGAACAGCGCCAGCGTGATGACCGGCAGGATCAGGTGGACCGCCACGTCCGCCACATGCGCCAATCCGGTATAGCCGGCGCCGATGGTCTCGTAGCCGAAGGCCGGCAGCCAGCCGAGCTGGATGGAGAACAGGAGGCTCAGCATCAGCCCGATCCAGTAGATCGGCGTGGCGTAGGCGAGGAGTGCGATGACGGTGATGGCGCTGTCGGCCCAGGTGCCGACGGTGACCGCCGCCAGCGTGCCGAGCGCCACGCCGGCGGCGAGCGCCAGGATGAAGGCGGTCAGCGTCAGAACCAGGGTGGCCGGCAGCCGTTCCGCCAGGATGTCCCAGACGGGCCGCTGCTGGCGGTAGGAGAAGCCGAGATCGCCCTGCACGACCTTGCCGATATAGGTGCCGAGCTGTTCGTAGATCGGCCGGTCGAGCCCGAACTGCTCGCGCAGCTGCGTCACGAACTTTTCGTCGGCGGCTCCCGCCTCGCCCGCCATCACCATGGCCGGGTCGCCGGGGGCGGCATGGACGAGAAAGAAGTTCATCACCACGATGGCGATCAGGATCGCGGCGGCCTTGACGAGGCGGCTCGCGAAGAGTTGGGCGAATCCCAGCATGGGCGTGGTCCTATTTCAATTGCCGCGCTCTGGCCTCTCTCCCGCTCATACGCCGACGAAGATTCCCCCTCTCCCCCCCGGGGAGAGGGGCGGGGTGAGGGGGAGGCATAGCGTGGATTCTCGGGGAGGGCTTGCAGCGCGTCCCCCTCACCCTATCCCCCCTCCCCAGGGGGGAGAGGGGATAGCGGGGGAAATCAACTCACTTCGCCAGCCAGACGCTTTCATAGGTGTCGTTGACACCGATGGCCGTCGTGTTGGCGTTCTTCACACGCTTGTCGAGGAAGGTCGGGAATTCCATCTCCAGCAGCCAGACCACCGGCAGATCGTCGGACAGGATGCGCTGGACCTCGCTGTACTGCTCCTGGCGCTTGGCGGGGTCGTTCTCGCGCGAGGCTTGGTCGAACAGTTCGTCCACCTTCGGGTTGGAATAGCCCATGGTGTTGGTGAACAGCACGCCCTTGCGGATGTTCGACGAGATGTAGGTGCGGGCCACGCCCAGCGCCGGGTCGCCGTACTGGTAGAGGAAGTTGGTGGTGATCTCGTAATCCCAGTTGGCGACGCGCTGCGCCCAGCCGGCGGCGTCGGTGCTTTCCAGGACCACGGAAACGCCGACCTTGCCCAGCGCCTGCTTCAGATACTCGCCCAGCCGGGTCCAGGTCTCGCCATAGGGCATCGGCATCAGCTTGACGGTGGCGCGCACGCCCTTGCCGTCGGGCTTCAGCCCCATCTCGTCGAGCAGGGCCTTGGCCTTGTCGAGGTTGGGCTCGTAGGTCGTGACCTTGGGGTCGTAGAACTTGACCACCGAGTTGATCGGGCCGGTCGGCACGCGGCCGAGGCCGAACCAGATCTTGTCGCGGATGAACTTGCGGTCGATGGCGTAGGCGATGGCCTTGCGGAAGCGCTTGTCGTCCAGCGGCTTGACGCGGTGGTTGATCTCCAGCCACGCCATCGGCGCCACGAACTCGTAACCGGCGGTGGTCAGCGTCACGTTGGGCAGGGTCTTCATGCGCGGAACCTCGAAGGGCTCCAGGTCGCTGTACTGGGTCTGCTGCACCTGCCCGCTTTCCAGCGCCAGCGAGCGGCTGGCGGCGTCCGGGATTACACGGAAAGTGATGCCGTCGAGATAGGGCAGGTCCTTCTTGTAATAATCTTCGTTGCGGACGAGCTGGATGTAGCTGCCCTTCACCCATTCCTTCAGCTTGAATGGGCCGGTGCCGATGGGGGTGGTGTTGGCCGGGTTGGTGCGGTAATCGCTGCCCTCATAGATGTGGGCCGGCACGATGGGGGCCGATGACACCTCGAAGGCCTGGATGAAGGCCGGGAACGGCTCCTTCAGCTTGAACTCGACGGTGTGGTCGTCCAGCGCCTTGATCGACTCGCAGCGGCTGAACGCGGCGCGGGCGCGCGGGTGGACCTCCATCAGGAACTTGGAGGTGGAGAACACCACGTCGTTGGCGCTGAACGGCTTGCCGTCGTGCCACTTGACGTTCTGGAACAGCTTGAAGGTGTAGGTCAGGCCGTCCGGCGACACGGTCCAGCTCTCGGCCAGCGACGGCAGCGGGTTGAGCTTGCGGTCGTAGGTCAGCAGGCCCTGATAGATCTTGCCGGCGACGGTCTGGGTCGGACCCTGCTGGTTCAGGCCCAGCATCAGGGTCGGCGGCTCCGGCTGGACGATGGAGTTGAGGACACCGCCGCGGACCGGCGTTTCCTGGGCCATGGCCGGGGCGGCGACCAGCGCCGCGGTGCCGGGGATGGTGAGGACGGCGGCCAGCAAGCCGGCGGCGGCGGCGCGGTGGACGCTGCGGCGGAAGCCGCGCTGGATGCTGGCGGGGATACCGGAAAGGCGTCGTGTCATGCGGGTGTCCTCGTCTCCAGATGGTGTCGTTGTCGAATGCGACCCTGTCGTCTTCGTTCTTCTTTTGGGAAAGTCGGGAGGATCAGCGCGGCCCGGTCGGGCCGGTGGTGCCGTCCAGCCAGCGCAGCAGCGAATCCCATTCCAGGACGCCGGCGCGCGGATAGGCACGCTCATACTGCTGGGCGGTGTGCTCGCAGACCTCCGGCGACGGGTAGATCAGTGGACGGCCGCCGGCCATCGCCATGATCTGCTGCTTGCAGGCCTGCTCCAGGTAGTACATCAGCACCGCCGCCTCGGCGACGTCCTGGCCGACGGTCAGCAGGCCATGGTTGCGCAGGATCATGCTGTGATGGTTGCCCAGATCGGCGACCAGCCGTTCCCGCTCCGCCAGATCCAGCGCGATGCCCTCGTAGGTGTGGTAGGCGATGCGGTTGTACCAGCGCAGCGAATGCTGGGTGATCGGCAGCAGCCCGTCGGCCTGGGCGCTGACCGCCATGCCGGCGTCGGTGTGCAGATGGATGACCGCGCCGACGTCCGGGCGGGCGTGGTGCACCGCGCTGTGGATGGTGAAGCCGGCCGGGTTGATCTCGTCGCCGTCGCGCCCGTCGACCAGATTGCCGTCGATGTCGACCTTCACGAGGTTGTCGGGCGTCACCTCGTGAAACATCAGGCCATAGGGGTTGATCAGGAAATGGTCCGGCGTGTCCGGAATCCGGGCCGACATGTGGGTGTAGATCAGGTCGGTCATGCCCAGCCGGTCGAACAGCTTGTAGGCGGCGGCCAGATCGGTGCGCGCCTTCCACTCCACGTCGGAATAGGTGCCGCTGGCGCGGGGAGCATGGGCGGCGGTTGCGGTCAGCGTCTTGGCGATCATCTTGCGGGTCTCGTCAGGCAAAGGGATCAAACAGGTTCCAGGCCGCACCAGCCGGCGATGAACAGCGCCAGCACGCGGGTCACGTCGCGCAGGCTGTCCAGCGACACCGATTCGTCGATGCCGTGGATGCGCGTCGCCTCCGGCCCGTAGCAGGTGGCCGGTGTGTCGCCATAGAGCTGGAAGAATCGCGCATCGGTCGTGCAGGTCAGCGCCACCAGCTCCGGATCGCCGCCGCGCACGGCGCGATGGCTGTCGGCCAGCATGGTCACCAGCGGGTGGGCCGGGTCGATCTCGCAGCCGGCGGCCTGGAAGCCGTTCCACTGCAGCTCGATGCCGACGCCGGACAGGGCCGGGTCGGTGGAGCGCGCCTGCTCCACCGCCCGGTTCACCTCGGCGCGGACCGCCTCCGGCTCCTGCCCGGGGAAGAAGCCGAGCCGGAGGTCGAGCGCGCAGCGCGTCGGGACTGACGACGGCCACTCACCGCCCTTGATCCGGCCGAGATTGATGTTGACGGGATGGGCATGGCCGCAGAAGGCGGGATGGCGGCAGGACGGCTCGTTCCACCGCACCTCCAGCGCCTTCAGATGCGCCGCCAGCGCATAGGCCGCCTCGATGGCGTTCACCCCGGCCGAGGTGTCCAGCACATGGGCCGGCGTGCCGGTCAGCACCAGCCGCACCCACATCACGCCGACCTGGGCGATGGAGATGGAGTGGTTGAACGGCTCCGGGATCACGGCGGCGTCGGCGCGATAGCCGCGATGCAGGCAGGCGAGAGCGCCGTTGCCGGTGCATTCCTCCTCGATCACCGACTGGAGATAGACCGGCGCGGCCGGCTGGTAGCCCAGCGTGCGCAATGCTGAGAAGGCGGCGGTGAAGGCGGCGATGCCGGCCTTCATGTCGCCGGCCCCGCGGCCATAAAGCCGTCCGTCGGCGATCCGCGGCTCGAAGGGCGGGGTGGTCCACAATTCCGCCGGGCCGGTCGGCACCACGTCGATATGGCCGTTCAGGATCAGCGAGCGGCCTTTCGATTCGCGCGGCTTGTGCACGCCGACGACATTCTCGCGGCCGGCATAGGCGCCGGGGAGAACCGGCGGCGAGAAGCCCGGCATGCGGGAAATCGCCTGCTCGTCGATGTCGAAGCGGTCGACCTCCAACCCGAGCGCGGCGAAGCGGTCGGCCATCAGCGCCTGCGCCCCGGACTCGTCCCCCAGCAGCGACGGCTGGCGGACGAGGTCGGACAGGTGCGACACGCAATCGCCCTGCGCCGCGTCGGCGGCGTCGAGGATCGCGGCGCGCAGGCCGGGGTCCGGCAACACATGGTCGAGACGGTCTGCCGTATCTCGTGTCATTCTAAATCCTTTGCCCGAATCCATTTCGCTGCTGCGGCACGGATGCACGGGCGGGTGGAAAAAGACGAAGCTGTTGCGTTGCGGCCTATCCCAAATGGATATGGCCGCCATAACGGTGCATTATGCAGTGTCCGGCGTGGCGATGTTTGAAGGCCGCCATGTGTCGATTAGGAAGGCATCCAATCGATCAGGCAAATAAGCATTTTTCATTTCGCCCATGAATCTGATTTATGCCGCAGTTGCTCACAACGCACTCATGTGCGTAGAATTTGGGCGGCAACAGCGATGCACCGGAATTGGGCAGCGATCGGGAGGGCGGGACGGTGAACGAAACCGAGGCGGAACGGCAGGCCCTGGCCCGGCTGGGCCAGCAGATGGACTGGAACCTGCTGCGCACCTTCATGGTGATCGTGCAGGAAGGCAGCATCACCAAGGCCGCCGTCCGCCTGTTTTTGACGCAGCCGGCGGTCAGCCTCGCGCTGAAGCGGCTGGAGGAGCAGCTTGGCCGTACCCTGATCGACCGCGGTCCCGGCCGCTTCGCCGTCACCGCCGCCGGCGAACAGGTCTATGACGAGGCGGTGACGATCCACGCCACGGTGTCCCGTCTCGGCGCGCTGGTGCGCGACGCCAAGGACGAGGTGAGCGGCCATGTCCATATCCTGATGACCAGCCGGATCCAGACCCCGCTGCTCGACCGCTCACTGCGGGAATTCCACCGCATGTACCCGTTGGTGACCTTCCGCATCGACGTCATGGCGTCGGCCGACGCGCACATCGCGTTGCAGCAGCGGGTCGGCGCCATGGCGATCTGCCTGCTGCGCGAACCGATCCCCGGACTGTCGGCCCAGGTCTTCCTGCGCCAGACCTACCGTCTCTATTGCGGCCCGGATTTCCGCCTGTTCGGCCAGCGCGACATCGACATCGCCGAACTGCGCCACGAGAGTTTCGTCTCCTTCACCTCCGACCAGATCGACGGCGCCCTGTCGCCCCTGACCCTGTTCCGCGCGCGGGAGGGCTTCGCCGGCCGCGTCGTCGCGTCGTCGGCCAATCTGGAGGAAGTGCGGCGGATGATCGTCTGCGGTCTCGGCATCGGCCCGCTGCCCGAACACATCGCCGCCCGCGACGTGGCCGACGGTCTGCTGTGGGAACTGCCGCCCTATGAGGGCATCGCGCCGGTCAACGTGCACCTGATCTGGAACGAGCAGGCCAAGCTGAACCGCGCCGAGCGGGCTTTCCTCGACTATCTTCAGACCGCTCTGGCCACCGCGCCGGCCAGGGAGCTTGCCGGGGTGGCCGAGGAGAACAGTCCCACTCAAAGAGCGGGGGACGAAGTGTTCGCCATTGCGCGGTCCAGGACATCGTAGATGCGCGGATCGCCCATCTGGGCGACGTTGAAGCGCAGAAATCCCGATGCGGAGTGCGAGACGCTGAACACGTCGCCGGGCGCGAGCACGACATCCTCGCGCAAGGCCGCGCGGGCGACGTCGGCGGCGTTCCGTCCATCGGGCAGGCTGCACCAGAGATAGAAGCCACCGCGCGGCATCAGCCATGGTGTCAGGCCCATCGCTTCCAGACGGGTGGCCGTTTCGCGCCGTGCCCGTGCCAGACGCCGGCGCAGCCCGTCGAGATGCTTGCGGTAATTGCCGTCG
Source organism: Azospirillum sp. TSH64 (assembly GCF_003116035.1). GTDB lineage: Bacteria > Pseudomonadota > Alphaproteobacteria > Azospirillales > Azospirillaceae > Azospirillum. The sequence goes on along the minus strand of NZ_LGQW01000015.1, from coordinate 4,524,108 downwards.
TTCAGGGTGGCGAGGACGAGTTCGGCCGCAGCCGGGCTGGGGCCGCCGAAGTTCGTCGCCACCTGCAGATCGACCAGCGCCTCCACCCAGTCCAGCCGCGCCGCGATGTAGCCGCAGCGGATCGAGGCTGACAGCGTCTTGGAAAAACTGCCGATCCGGATCACGCGGGCCAGCCCGTCCAGTGCCGCGAGGCGGGGAGACGGCTCGGGCTCGAAGCCGGCGAAGATGTCGTCCTCGACGATGGTCAGGTCCTGTGCGGCAGGGTCGTGGGCCGCGGCGGCGCAGAGCAGGCGATGGGCGGTCTGCGGCGTCATCGTGGCGCCGGTCGGATTCTGAAGGGCGGAGTTGGTGATGTAGAGGCGCGGCCGGTGCGCCGCCAGCGCCTGGGCGAACAGCTCCGCATCCGGCCCGTTGCGGGTATAGGGCACGCCGACGACCCGCGCCCGATGGGCGCGCAGCAGCGCCTGGAAATTGAAATAGCAGGGGTCGTCGATCAGCACCGTGTCGCCCGGCCGCAGCAGCAGGCGGCAGATCAGGTCGATGGCCTGTGTGCCGGAGGCGGTCAGCAGGATCTGGTCGGCACCGGCGGCGATCCCTTCGTCCGCGAACTGGCGGGCCAGCAGCCGGCGCAGCGGCAGCGATCCGCGCGTGCCGCCATAATCCGCCAGCAGCCCGTCATCCGCCCGCGCGAGCTGGCGGATCGCCCGGCGGATCGCCGCGTTCGGCATCCAGTCGGCCGGTAGCCAGCCGCATCCCGGCTTCAACATCTCCGCCCCGGCATCGAGCGACTGCCGCGAGACCCAGAAGGGATCGATGGCACGGTCGCGCTGCGGTTCGGCCTCGACCAATGCCAGCGGCGGCATGGCACCCGACACGTAGAAGCCCGATCCAGGCCGCGACTGGATCGCGCCGTCCGCCGCAAGCCGGTCATAAGCCTCCACCACGGTCGAGGGCGACACGCCCATGGTGGCGGCGAAGCTGCGGATCGATGGCAGCTTTTCCCCCGGAGACAGCTGGCGGCTCGCCATCCTGCGGCGGATCGCCTCCATCACCTCGCCGGTGCGCGTGCCGGTCCTGCCCATGATGCCCCACCGCAGAGAAGTGTATTGATCTATGAACCAATACAGTTTGGCGGAATTGTATGGGACTGTCCCTGTTTCCGCCAGAGGCCATCGCGCTAGGATCGTGCTGCGAATTCTGGGGTGCGGAAGGAAAGCGGGATGCGGACGTCGACGGCGGGATGGGGCAGCGGGCTGCTCGGCGTGATCATTTTCAGCGGTTCGCTGCCGGCGACGCGCGTCGCGGTCGGCGGCTTCACGCCGCTGTTCCTGACCGCGGCGCGGGCGGTGATCGCAGCAGCCCTGGCGGCTGCGCTGCTGGCGCTGCTCCGGCAGACCTGGCCGGCACGGCGCGACCTGCCCTCTCTCGCCATCGTGGCGCTCGGCGTTGTCGCCGGCTTTCCCCTGCTGACCGCGCTGGCGCTCCAGCACATCACCTCGGCGCAGTCCATCGTCTTCATCGGCCTGCTGCCGCTCGCCACCGCCCTGTTCGGCGTGCTGCGGGGGAGGGAGCAGCCGCGGCCGGCCTTCTGGCTGTTCTCGACGGCGGGCAGTCTCACCGTCGCAGGCTTCGCTCTGTGGCAGGGCGGCGGGGCGTCGCTGACCGGCGACCTGCTGATGATCCTGGCGATCCTGCTCTGTGGGCTCGGCTATGCCGAGGGAGCGACCCTGTCGCGCCGGCTGGGCGGCTGGCAGGTGATCTCCTGGGCGCTCGTGCTGGCGCTGCCCCTGATGGCGGGGGCGGCTCTTGCGACCATGCCGGACGATTGGAGCGGTGTCGCCGTGCCGGCCTGGATCGGGCTCGGTTATGTGTCGGTGTTCAGCATGCTGGTCGGCTTCGTCTTCTGGTATCGCGGGCTGGCATTGGGCGGCATTGCCGGCGTCGGGCAGTTGCAGTTGCTCCAGCCCGCCTTCGGCCTGCTGTTGGCCGGGCTTCTTCTGCACGAGCCGGTCGCCTGGACGATGATCGCCGCGACCGGGCTGGTCGTGCTCTGCGTCGCCGGGGCGAAGCGGTTCGCCTGATCGCCTAAACCAGCCCGCCTGCCTTGAACCCGGTCATCGCGACGATGACGGCCAGCAGGGCGAGGATGGTCGCCAGCCCGATCGGCAGGGCGCGGCGGTAGATCGCCCCCTCCGACCGCTCCAGCCCGACCAGACCGGCGGCCAGCACGATGCGGCCGGGGGTCAGCATGGTGCAGATGCTGCCGGCAACCGTCTGGACCGCCGCGATCAGGATGGAGGGCAGGCCGCTTTCAGCGGCAAGGCTCAGCTGGATGTGCATCATCAGGGCGTTCGACGCCGTGTTGGAGCCGGTCAGCATGCCGGCCGCGGCACCGAAGACCGGGCTGGCCAGCACGGCGAAACGTCCGGCCACCTCGCGCCAGGCATTGCCGAACATCGCCGCGCCGCCCGAGGCCGCCATGAAGGTGGCGAACTCGACGAAGACCAGCGTCGCCGCCATCGGCACCAGGGCGGCGCGAAGGGCGCTGCGCACCACCTTTCCGGCCTCGGCCCTCGGCAGGCCGGCCAGCAGGATGCCGGCGATCAGCACCAGCCAGGTCGCCGGATGGCGCAGCAGTGCCAGTGGGGCGAGGCCGCCGAACGGGTCGAGCACCAACCATTGCCCGGTCCAGTCCGACAGCGGCGGCAGCAGGCGGGTCGCCATCAGCCCGGCGATCAGCAGCCCATAGGGCCAGAGCCGCTCGGCCAGTTCGCGGACGCCGGTGCCGCTGCGCAGCAGCCGCGGCCCCTCCACCATCAGCAGCAGGACGGCGGTCGCCAGCCCGCCGCCGAGTTCCGGCGCGACGAACCGGTTGGTCAGCCAGATCAGCCCGGCCAGACAGAGCAGAAGGGCGACGTCGGTCGCCCGCTCCCGCAGGCTGGAGCGCAGCCCCGACGACTGGATCAACCCCCAGAACACCGGCAGGAGACAGGGCAGCACGATCGCCATCAAGAGGGCGCTGGCGGTTCCAAGCTCGGTGAAGGACACGCCGATCAGTTCGGCCCCGACCCGGCTGCCGACGCCCATCGCGCCCCAGGCGGCCAGGACCTGACTGAACAGGCCAAGCGCCGCCGACTGCACCGGCGGCAGCCCCAGGCTGCGCAGCATGGCGAGCGCCACCACCAGCCCGACGCCGAACCCCGTCACCGACTCTGCGAAGGGACCGACCAAAAAGCAGGCGACGAAGACGGCGCGCCGTCGGTTATCCTGGGCGACCGCGGCCGTCCGCGTGCCGCGCGCCTCGAAGGCACGGTGGAACAGCAGTCCGGCGGCGATGATCGACATCGCGTGCCATGCCAGCCATGCCCCTTCCCCTGCCTTGACGGCGGCCAGACCCAGCACCGGACCGGCCGAGGGCTGCGCCATAATCATCGGGGCGACCATCGTGACGAGTGCCAGCGCCATGCCGGCGATCCCGGCGGACAGCAAGCTGATCCGGCGGGAGGCAAGCAGCAGGATCGTGCCGACGAGCGGCATCATGTGGAAGGCAAGAATCATGATCGGCCAGACGCGTTCCGGAAGGGGGAGTTCCGGCGCTAATCCTGGCCGGGGCCATTGGATACTAGTATATCTGCGGTGGCGCAACCATTCGGCGCCGGCAATGGCGCCGAATGGTTGCGAAGGATGCTGGCAGACGCGTCAGGCCGGCGTGTCGCGGTGGATCTTGAAGGGCGCCCAGGACTGGCTGACCGGCATGATCTCCACGCTGTTGATGTTGACGTGCGCGGGAAGCGAGACCACCCAGCGCACAGTCTCGGCGATGTCCTCGGGCTGGAGCGGGTTGGCTCCGGCATAAAGCGCGTCGTAGGCGTCCTTGTTGCCGCCGGTGCGCACCAGGGTGAACTCGCTTTCCGCCAGACCCGGCTCGATGGAGGTCACGCGCACGCCCTGGGCCGACAGGTCGCTGCGCAGGCCGAGCGAGAACTGCCGCACGAAGGCCTTGGTGCCGCCATAGACATTGCCGCCGGGATAAGGCCAGTTGGACGCGACCGACGCGAGGTTGACGATCAGCCCGCGCTGGGCGATCAGCCGGGCCAGCAGCAGCCGGGTGATCGTCACCAGCCCAGTGATGTTTGTGTCGATCATCGTCCGCCACTGGTCGAGGTCGCAGTCCTGCGCCGCCCCGGTGCCGAGCGCCAGCCCGGCATTGTTGACCAGGACGGAGATGTCGGCGAAGGCGTCGGGCAGGGTGGCCAGGGCGGCGCTGGTCGCTTCCTCGTCGCGGATGTCGAAGCACAGCGGATGGACGACATCCCGCCCGCCCAGCGCCTCGACCAAGGCGTCCAGCCGGTCCTGGCGCCGCCCGGTGGCGACGATCCGCCAGCCCTCCGCCACCAGCCGCCGGGCGATGGCGTCGCCGAATCCGGAGGTGGCGCCGGTGACGATTGCTATCTTCGCGGCGGTGTTCGACATCGTTCGATCTTTCCTCGTGACGGAAGTGCGTGGCAACCATATAGCCGGAAACCGTCCGGGTCGATGGTCGCCCGCGCTCCAGCCTAAAGCGACGCTCCGCCGCAGACGAGGATCTGCTGACCGGTGATGGCCGCCGCGGCGTCGGACAGCAGGAAGGCGGTGAGCGCCGCCACCTCCTCCGGCTTGATGAAGCGGCCGATGGGCGGAAGCTTCGGCGGCACGCCGGTGCGGTTCGGATCCTTCAGCATCGGTGTGTCGGTCGCCCCCGGTGCCACCACATTCACCGTGACGCCGCGCGGCGCCAGTTCCAAAGCCCACGAACGGGCAAGCCCGACCATCGCCGCTTTGGTCGCCGCATACTGGCTGCGGCCTGCCGCCCCGTGCGCCGTGCGGCTGCCGATCAGGACGATCCGGCCACCGCCGTCCGCCAGATGCGGGGCGACATGCTCGACCAGCTGCGTCGCGGCCTCCACATGCAGGCGCCACATCGCCCTCGCATCGTCCCCGGCAACGTCGCCCAGCTTGCCGACCCGCATGACACCGGCGGCATGGACCAGCGCATTGACGGCCGGCAGAGCGGCCAGCGCCTTTGCCACGGAGTCCGGCGCCATCAGGTCGGCCGGGGTGAAGCGCAGGTTCGGGTGGTCGATGGTGGGGGCCGACCGGCTCATGCCCTCGACCAGCCAGCCATCCTGCAACAGCCGTTCGGCGATGGCGGCACCGATTCCCGAACTGACGCCGGTGACGAGGGCGCGCCGGCGAGGGCTTTCCGTGTTCATCCCGGCTCCCTCCCTCATGCCACGGTCAGGGCGATGCGGCCGAGGCCGGGGAAGTCGGCGACGGCGCGGCTGCCGGGCTGGATGAAGATGGTGCCGGTGCAGGACCCGGTGGTCACCGTGTCGCCGGCATGCAGGCCGCCGAACGGCTGGGCGCCGACATTGGCGAGCCAGGCCAGCAGGCGGATCGGGTCGCCGGCCTTGTTGCCGCCGACCGTGTCGATCCTGCGCTCGCCGTCGATGTCCAGCGTCAGAGGTTGGGTCACCGGATCGATGCGGCGCCAGTCCGCCGTGGCAGCGCCGACGATCAGCGCACCGTGGTTGCCCTGATCGGCCAGCGAGACGAGCGGCCCCTGCGATCCGTAGGCGGTGAAGCGGGTGTCGCAGATCTCGAAGGCCGGATGAATGGAGCCGACGGCGTCCAGCACCTCGTCCCGCGTCCAGGGCTCGTCACGGGCGGGCAGGTCGCTTTTCAGGCGATAGACGATCTCCGCCTCGATCCCGATGAAATGGAACATCGCGGCGGGCAGCGTTTCCGTGTCGAAGAACAGCGTGTCGGAATGGATGGGCGCGCTCGACGGTTCGGCGTCGGGGGCCGACGCGCCGACCTTCCAGCCGGTCACCGGGCCGATGCCGCGGGCGACCTCGGTCTGGATGGCGTAGGCATCGGCCTTGTCGGCGGGCATCGCCGCCGGCGGCAGGGCGTCGAGCGGGCGATTGTCGCGGCGCGCGGCGAGCAGCGCGCCGGCGGCTTCAAGAACGGCCTCGGCGGTCATGGTCATGGGACAAGTCCCCGGAAAATGAGGAATCGGGCGGGCGGGGACGCCGGCTGGCGCCCCCATCGCCGGTCAGTTGCCGCCGCCCACCCAGACGGGCGAGACGCGGCTGTATTTGATGGCCTGCCGGAAATAGGTGAAGGCGACATGCAGGTCGCCCTCCGTCGTCTGGGTGACCGACGGGTAGGAGAATTCCCGGTTCAGACTGTCCTTGGAATTGTTGGTCATGCAGTAGCCGTCACCGACCTCCAGGTTCCGGCGCAGCGGCCAGGTCAGCCCGCCATCCTCCGACAGGGCCAGCGTCAGCGGCGCACGGGGAGCGCCCCAGAAGGCCTTGCGGGCGGGCGCCTGCGCCGGCTTTGCGGCGACGGCGGTGGCAGCGGCGCCACCGGCCGGGACGTCGTCTTCGATCTCGTCATAGAGCGAGGCGCGGCGCTCGGTCGCGTTTTCCGCACTGGATTCGTTGAAGACGATGGCGAGCCGGCCGTCGGCCAGCGCCGTCACCTGGATGGAGGAGTTGTTGTTGGGCAGTTCGGTCGGAACCGGCACGCTCCACGTCCGCCCATTGTCGGTAGAGACGCTGCGATAGACATGGTCGGCCCAGCGGCTGCGGTAGAAGGCGGCCAGCGTGCCGTCGCGCAACGGCACGACGCTCATATGGACGCAGCCGACGCTATCCGGCACCGGATGCTCGGTCCAGCTTTCACCGCGGTCGGACGAGATGCGGACGGCGCTGGTGTCGTTGTCGCCCACCCACTTCTCACCCGGCGTGCCGTGGCAGAGGAAGGTCGGCAGCAGCCAGTCGCCGTTCGGCAGCACCACAACCGGCTGGCGGATGAAGATGCCGTCGCCGCCGTTGCCCTCGAACAGGGTGCGGATCGCACCCCAGCTTTGCCCATGGTCGGCGGAGCTGCGGCAGCGCACGACGGCGGTGTCCTGGTTGCCGGAGATTTGCGCGGTGTAGAACAGCCACAGCGTGCCGTCCGGCGCCGGGAACAGCACCGGGTTCTGTTCCGAGCGGGTCGGGTCGTCCGACAGCTTGACCGGATCGGTCCAACGGTCGGAGCCCCGGGGCAGCCGCGAGAAATAGATCGAGATGTCGGGGATGCCTTCCTGGGTGCCGCCGAACCAGACGCAACCGAGATCGCCGTTGCCGAGCACAACGATGTTGGCGGCATGGTTCTGGACGCAGGGCGACGGCAGATAGGCGTCGCGGCGCCCGGCGTCCCCGTCCACGGGCGCAACGCGCCCGCGGTCGGTGGTGGAGGGCAGGGTCGAGGGTGTGGTCATGTCGGTCACATGCAAACTGGGGAAGGGGCAAGCTGGGGAAACGGTCAGCCTATGGCGGTCACCCTGCGTCGGCCTGCGGCGGGGCGGCGACCATCGCCGGGGCGCTGCGGCCGCGGACCAGGCGCTCAACCGCCATCACCAGCATCGGCGTCAGCAGGGCGATGTACATGTTGTCGATGCCGTAGGGATTGCCCATCACGTACCAGACGGTGGTGCTGACGGTGGCGCCCAGCAGGCCCAGCGTGGCGCCCAGGTTGCTGGCGAACAGCGGCAGGAAGAAGCCGATCATGGCGACGACCGTGATCGACAGGCGCAGCGCCCGGGTGAAGAAGGACAGCTTCAGGATTTCCGGCACGAAGAAGACGAAGATCAGCGGCAGGAAACCGATGATGAGAGACAGGATGCGGGTGGTGCGGAATTCCTGCTCCGGCGTCGGCTTCTTCCACGGCACGTAGAAGTCGCGCACCGCCAGCGAGGCGATGGCGAGCGCCACCGTGCTGACGCTGACGAAGACCGAAGCGACGAGCGAGGTGGTGACGATGGCGGCCATCAGCGGATGCATGGCGTCGAGGAACACCGGCAGCGCGTACAGGCTCTTCATGTCGGGATGGAGGTAATGCGCGGTCACGCCGATCAGCGCCAGCATGATGCCGAGCGGCAGGCAGAAGATCGCGGCATAGAAGGCGGAGCGCTGGGCCTCGCCGGCGCTGCGGTTGGACGAGATCGCCTGGATGACGAACTGGGTGGAGAAGATGGCGCCGACGGTGCCGATGACCCAGGCGAAGATCGTCGGCATGCCGATGGTGCCGTCGATGGTGAAATAGTGGGCCGGCAGCTTCTCGACCATCGGGCCGATGCCGCCGCTGAGCGACAGCGCGGTGCCCAGCAGGAGCGCAATGCCCAGCAGCTTCAGCGCGCTGTGCAGGATGGTGACGTAGGCGATGCCCTTCAGCCCGCCGAACACGTAATAGAAGGTGCTGACCACCGCGATGATGACCATCGCCCAGGTCAGATTGAGGTTCATGACGGTGGACAGGGCGGCGGCACCGCTGACGTAATTGCCGACATTCACCAGCAGCAGCGCATACATCATGATGATCGACACCGTCCGCATGGTGGAGGTGCCGTAATATTTCGCGATGGCGGCGGAGATGGTGTATTCGCCCGACCCGTAGATGCGCTTGGCGAAGAACAGGCCGAACAGCAGGAAGCCGATGGAGGCCCCCAGCACCGACCAGGCCGACGCCATGCCGGAGCTGAAGGCTTCCTGCGCCGTGCCGACGGTGGATTTGGCGCCGATGAACTCGGACATCAGCAGGACGCCGACGACGGCTGCCGGCATCGACCGCGCGGCGTTCATGAACTCGCCGTTGTTGCGGCTGCGCAGCCGGATGGTCAGCCAGGAGGTGAAGAGGATGTAGAGGACGACGATCCCCAGGATGAGCGCACTTTCTCCACTGGTGAAATGGTTCATGGACGGTGTCTCCCTAACGGGCGGATGGATCCGCCTTCAGTGTTGTTCGGGGATTTGGCGCCGGCCTGTTGCGTCGCGGCGCCATGCGGCGTGGAACAGCGTCACACCGCTTCGGCGTAGCGTGCCGCGATGGCCTTGACCTTGGCGTCCACCTCGTCGGCGACCAGCACCGGGGCGCGGCTGAAACCGACCTCGGGCATGGCGCTGCGGAGCGCGCGCTTGACCATCGCCGGCGGGAAGCCCAGCGCGTAAAGCTCCTTGCGGAGCGTGCTGAAATGGGTCTGGTGCCTGTCGGCCGCGGCATCGTCGCCGGCCACGAAGGCGGCGTGGATGCCGTTGAGCGTTACCGGCGCGATGTTGCCGAGGCCGGAGATGCAGCCGGCCGCACCGTTGCGCAGTCCATGCAGCACCAGCGAATCCGGGCCGACCAGCACGTCGAAATCGTCACGCTCGCGCGCGATGGCGAGGAAGCCGTCCAGGCTCTCCTGCGAGCCGGCGCTGTCCTTGATGCCGATGATGTTGGGGTGGTCGGCCAGGATACGGGCGGTCACCGGCTCCAGCGTGTTCCCAGTGCGAGCCGGGATGTTGTAGAGGTAGACCGGCACCGTCAGCGCGTCGGCGACCCGGCGGTAATGCTCCACCAGCTCGGCCTGCGAGCAGGCGATGAAGGACGGCGTGATGGCGGAGACCGCCTTGACGCCCAGTCGTTCGACCGCTTTGCCCAGCGCGATGGTCTGGTTGGTGGAGATCTCGCCGATATGGGCCAGCACCGGCACCTTGCCGTCGGCGGCCTCGACGCAGGTCTCCGCCACCGCCAGCTTCTCGTCGAAGGACAGGGCGTAGAATTCGCCGTTGGTGCCGGCGCAGAAGACACCGTTTCCGGCGGACGCCTGCCGCTTCACCTGTCGTCGCAGCGCTGCGAATTCGACGCGCTCGTCGTCGTCGAAGGGGGTGACGATCGCGACGAAAGGTCCGCCGATCTTGCCGCTGGTCTTGCTCATGGGATTGGCCTTTTCACGAACGGGATGAGGGCTGGCGCCGCGCCGTCAGGCGGCGGCGCGGTACATGCCCAGGATGTCCTCGCGGCTGAGATCGCGCGGGTTGTTGTCGAGCAGCCGGCGGATGGCGTGCGCCTCCTCGGCCATGGCGGCCAAGTCGGCCTCGGGCACGCCGAACGCCGACAGCCGCATGGTGCAGCCGAGCTTCACGCACCAATCGTGCGCGGCCTTGAACACCGCGGCCGGATCGGTGGCCGCCGGCAGACCCAGCGCTTCCAGAACGGCGGCGGTCTTGGCCGGGACGGCCGGCGCGTTGAAGGCCAGCACATGCGGGAAGATCAGCGCGTTGGCGGCGCCGTGCGGGATGTGGTGGCGGGTGCCCAGCGGATAGGCGACGGCATGGCCGGCGGCGGTGTTGACCGGACCCAGGCAGATGCCGCCATAGAACGACGCCAGCGACAGGCCGGCCCGCGCCTCGCGGTCGCCGCCGTCGGCGATGGCGCGCGGCAGGAAGCGGCCGACCAGCCGGATGCCTTCCAGCGCATAGAGGTCGATCAGCGGATGGGCCTTGCGGTTGGTGTAGGCCTCCACGCAATGGGCCAGCGCATCGACGCCGGTGGCGGCGGTCACCGCGGCCGGCACGCTCAGCGTCAGGTCGGGATCGACCACCGCGACGTCGGCCAGCATATGGACGCTCTGCACAGCCAGCTTGCTCATCGTCGCCGGGTCGGTGACCAGCGCGCGGGTGCCGACCTCGCTGCCGGTGCCGGCTGTGGTCGGAACCTGCACCAGGACGGCGCGCTTGGCCGCCACCTTCTCCGGCCCGACCACGTCGCGGATGGTCTGTCCGCTGCCGGGCAGGACGGCGGCCAGCTTCGCCAGATCCATGGCGCTGCCGCCGCCGAAGCCGATCACCACCTGCGGCTCCACCCGTTCGGCGACGGCGAGCAGCGCCTCAAGGTTGGGAATGTCTGGTTCCGGCTTGATGTCGGCGAAGACGGTGACCTCACCTTCCAGGCCCAGCCGGTCCACCCGCGCCGCGTTGAAGGCGTCGGCGACAACCAAAATGCGGGTCAGGCCGCGCTCGCGCACCCAGCGGCCGGTCTCAGCCGCCGTGCCGGCGCCGAAGGCGACGCGGGGCGGGCGGAGCAGGTCGATGGGCGTGGTCAGGTCGATGGTGTTCATGATCGGGTTCCTCAGGCGGCGACGCGCACGCGGGCGGCGGCCAGCTTCTCGGCGTAGTCGATGGCCTCGATCAGGCTCAGCTCGTTGGCGATGCCCTTGCCGGCGATGTCGAAGGCGGTGCCGTGGTCGACGGAGGTGCGGATGATCGGCAGGCCGAGCGTGATGTTGACGCCGCTCAGCGCATCCCAGGTGCCGGTCTCCGGATTGACGTTGAAGCCCAGCAGCTTGACCGGGATGTGGCCCTGGTCGTGGTACATGGCGACCACCGCGTCATACTGGCCGGCGCGCAGCTTGACGAAGATGGTGTCGCCGGGCACCGGCCCGACCACGTCCAGCCCGTCGGCAACGCATTGCTTGATGACCGGCTCTGTCACCTCGATGTCCTGGCGGCCGAACAGCCCGCCTTCGCCGGCATGCGGGTTCAGCGCGGCGATCGCGATGCGGCGGCGCGGCAGACCGAGCCCGGCCAGGGTCTCGTCGGTGCGGTCGATGACGTAGCGCAGCCGTTCCGGCGTCAGCTTCTTCGGCACGTCCTCCAGCGCGATGTGGGTGGTGACGTGGCTGACCCGCATGTTGCCGTGGGCCAGCATCATCACCGAGCCGCGCGCGCCGGTCAGTTCGGCCAGCAGGTCGGTGTGCCCGGCGAAGTGATAGCCGGCCTTGTTCATCGCCTCCTTGTTCAGGGGTGCGGTGACGATGCCGTGGATGCGGCCGGCTTCGGCCAGCCGCACCGCGCGCTCCACCGCCAGATAGGCGAAGCGGCCGCCGTCGATCGACAGCACGCCGGGACGGATCGGCTCGCCCTCCGGTCCGGCCTGGAGGCAGGCCAGCGCCGGCCACTCGCCGTTCACGTCGGTCACTTCGGGGAAGTCGAGGTCGCTGCCCAGCGCATCGCGCGCCGCATGGAGGGCGGGGTTGCTGCCGATGACCAGCAGGCGCAGCGAGCCGTCGGCCAGCCGGTCCTTCAGACGCGCGCAGGCCTTCACGATGATCTCCGGCCCGACGCCGGCCGGATCGCCCATGGTGATGGCCAGATGCGGTGTCATGCTTGTTCTCCCTGATGAAGCGGCGCAGCCAGCGCAAGCAGCCGGCGCAGCAGTGACGGGTCGCCGAACGCGCCCGATTTTGAAATGACGCGGACCCCGTCGAAGCGTCCGCCGCGCAGGATGGAGCAGGGCACCCCCGGCCAGACATGGCCGTCGAGGTCCAGCCGGTCGGCGTCCAGGGCGAGGCAGAGGCCGCGCAGGGTCTCGCCACCGGCCACCAGCAGCGTGCCGGGCGGGTCGAGCCGGCGGACCAGCCGGGCGAATTCCCGTTCGATCCGCTGTGCCGCGTCGCTCCGCGCCAACCCGCCGGGCAGGGCGAGGGTGGCGAGCGCGATGTCGTCGCGGTCCAGCCGCTGGGCCAGCACCGTGGCCGAGGTGGAGCCGCCGTCGGGCAGCGCCAGCACATGCTCCGGACAGGCGTCGATCTGCGCCGTCATCGCCGGATGATTGGTGCCGAACAGGCCGAGGATCGGGAGTGGCAGCCGCAGCGTGTCAGTGTCGGCGACGGCTGCTCCCAACTGCCGGGCCAGCGCACCGGCCAGCCCGCTGCTGCCGCACCACAGCACGCGCTCGTTCAGCGCAAGGCCGGCAGCGGCGACGGCGTCGAGATCGGCATCGGTCTCCGCATCCCACAGGCTGACGCCCGCCGGTACCGCCGCGCCGGGGCAGCAGGGCTGGACCGCAAAGCCTTCCTGCTCCAGATCGGCGCGCAGGTCGCTGGCCACGGGCGTCCAGCTCCGGGCGTCATCGCCGCGGGCAAGCTGGATGCCGCCGCGCGTGATGCGCCCCTGATAGGGGAAGGCGGGGGCAACGATGACATGATCGGGGGCTGTGGCCGCGATCCAGGCGGCGATCTCCGCCCCGGCATGGCCGCGCAACAGGCTGTCGAGCTTGGCGTAATGCAGCGAGCCGGGGCTGCGCGGCAGGCCGGCGGCGATGGAAGCGACCCGGCGGCGGGCCTCGTCCCGTGTCGCCTCACGCGTGCCGCTGTCGAAAGCGAGTTCTGTCGGCAGCGTGGGATAGGGCAGGCTCTGCCAGTACACAGGGATCGGACCGGTGACCGCGGCGAACTGCGCGGCGGTGTCGAGCGCCCCGGTCAGGTCGTCGGCGATCAGGCACGGATGCGGCGTTGCCGATGATCCGGCCGCCGTCTGGATGCCCTGTGGCGATCCGTCCTGTGGAACCATGCTGTCCATGGGTGGTCCCCATCCTTGTGAGCGGCGGCCCTCGCATTGCGATGGTCAGCTGCCGGGCGCTCCCGCCGCCCTCGACGATGACCCACTCCATCATAGCGCTGCGGAGATGTCAATATGTTGTAATGTTGTTGAGGGCAAAAATAGGGGATGCGGCGGGGTAGCAGGGCAATACATGTTTACATGTTGCGCCAAGAGGCCAGGGACGTGCCGGACCGCACGCGCCAGCGACAGCTGGGCGGTGCGGTTCTCCAGAAAAGCAATTGCAGGTCAGCGATTTACAGCGAGAGGTCCAGCGCCCGCCCTTCGAACACACGGTCACGCGACCCTTCCAGATGCTTGCGCATCCGCTGGCGTGCGGTTTCGCCGTCCCGGTGCCGGATGGCGTCGAAGATGCCGCGGTGTTCGTCATACACGCCGGTCAGGCCGGAGCTCGGACCCATCAGCGACACGCCATGGAACTTCATGCCGACGGAGATGTGATCCTTCAGCGCCTGCATCGACGACATGTAATAATGGTTGTTCGTCGCCTCGGCGATGGCGGTGTGGAAGGCGTAGTCGGCATCCTCGCGGTGCCGGTGGGCGCGGGTCGCATCGTCCATCAGGCTCAAGGCCGCGGCGATGCGGTCGAGTGCCGCGTCGTTCCAGCGCAAGGCGGCGTGATAGGCGTGGTCCGGCTCGATGGTCAGGCGGAACTCGTAGCAGCGCTGGATGTCGGCAATCGTCTCCACCGGCGCATAGCCAAGCACCGGCTGGCTTTCCTCCGCCGCCACCCGGACGAAGCTGCCGGCGCCCTGGCGGGAATAGATCAGCCCGTCGTTGCGCAGCCGCTTCAATGCCTCCCGCACCACCGGGCGCGACACCTGGAAGCGGGCGGCAAGGTCGTTCTCGCCGGGCAGACGCTCGTCAGGCTTGAAATCGCCGGCGCTGATCTGGGCCAGCAGCAGCTGGTAGATCCGCGTGACCAGCGGCGTCTGGCGGGTGCGGATCAGCGGCGTGCCCTCCCCGCCATCCGACACCGCAACGGTCATCGCGCCGTGTTCACTCGACTCCATCCTGTCGCTCCCCATCCGCCGCCTGTGTGCTGTCAGCTATTTGTAAACATGTAATAGCCAACTTGCCAGCTTTTAGGGAGCGGTTTGAGACTCAGCCCTGCGGTTCGGCCAGGAACATCCGGTAGGCCGGGTTGCCGGTCTCGTCCCAACAGGGATAGCCAAGCTCGTCCAGGCAGCGCCGGAACCGCGTCCGGTCTTTCTCCGGCACCTGGATGCCGGCCAGCACGCGGCCATAGTCGGCGCCGTGGTTGCGGTAATGGAACAGCGAGATGTTCCACTCCTGCGCCAGCCCGTTCAGGAACTTCAGCAGGGCACCCGGCCGTTCCGGGAACTGGAAGCGGTAGAGCAGTTCGTCCTTCAACCCGCGCACCCGGCCGCCGACCATGTAGCGGACATGGAGCTTCGCCATCTCGTTGTCGCTCATGTCCAGAACCGGGCAGTCCAGGCCGCGCAGCAGGTCGATGATCAGGCGTTTTTCCGCATCGCCCTCGGTCAGCTGGACGCCGACGAAGATCTGTGCCTCGCGGTCGTCGGCATAGCGGTAGTTGAACTCGGTGATCGACCGCTTGCCGAGCGCCTGGATGAATTGCCGGTAGGCGCCGGGCCGTTCCGGAATGGTGACGGCCAGCAGAGCCTCGCGCCGCTCGCCGATCTCCGCCCGTTCGGCGATGTGGCGCAGCCGGTCGAAGTTCATGTTGGCGCCGCTGCCGATGGCCACCAGTCCCTTGCCCTGGAGCCCTTCGCGCTCGGCGTATTTCTTCAGGCCGGCCAGCCCGACCGCACCCGACGGTTCGGTGATGGCGCGGGTATCCTCGAAGATGTCCTTGACGGCAGCGCAGATCTCGTCGGTGTTGACGGTGATGACCTCGTCCAGCAGCTCGCTGCACAGCCGGAAGGTTTCGCTGCCGACCTGACGGACGGCGACGCCGTCGGCGAACAGCCCGACCTGATCCAACTGCACGCGCTTTCCGGCCGCGATGGCGGCGCCCATGCTGGCCGCGTCGTCGGGCTCGACGCCGATCACCTTCACGTCCGGGCGCAGGAACTTGACGTAAGCCGCGATCCCGGCGGCCAGCCCGCCGCCGCCGATCTGCACGAAGATGGCATCCAGCGGGTGCGGATGCTGACGCAGGATTTCCATGCCGACGGTGCCCTGGCCGGCGATCACGTCGGGATCGTCATAGGGGTGGATGAAGGTCAGACCCTTGTCGGCCTCGATCTGGCGGGCGTGGAGATAGGCGTCGTCGAAGACGTCGCCATGCAGCACGACCTTGCCGCCGCGGCTCTTGACCGCCTGGACCTTGATGGCCGGCGTCGTCCGCGGCATGACGATCACCGCCTTGATGCTGAGCTTCTGCGCCGACAGCGCCACGCCCTGGGCATGGTTGCCGGCCGATGCGCACACCACCCCGCGCTCCCGCGCTTCCGGCGGAAGACCGACCATCTTGTTGTAGGCGCCGCGCAGCTTGAAGGAGAAGACGGGTTGCAGATCCTCGCGCTTCAGCAGGGCTGTGTTGTTCAGGCGCTGCGAGAGCCGCGGCATCGGGTCGAGCGGGCTTTCGATCGCCACGTCATAGACGCGCGCGGTGAGAATTTTGCGGACATACTCGTGCATGAACATCGGCCTTCCTGAACAAGACGCGGACACCATAGCAAAGCCGCGGCAATGCCGCCGCCTTTTGACGCTATGGTGCCTGCACCGCGCGGAAGGCGAGGGGCACGGCAACGCGCATCACCTCGATGAAGCGGCGCAGGCGGGCCGGCTGGTGGCGGGCGGGATGATAGACCAGGCTGACGGGCAGGGTGGGCGCCTGCCAGTCCGGCGCCAGCTGCACCAGCCGGCCCGCCGCCAGATCGTCCACCAGCGCCCATTGCGAGGCGATGGCCGCCCCCAGCCCGAGGAGGGCCGCGTTGCGGATCGCCTGCAACCCGTCGGTGGACAGCCGCGGCCGGATTGGGAAGCTGACCGTCTCGCCGGTCCCGGCATGGGTCAGCGTCACCTCGCCCCGGTAGAAGGTGCGCAGCGCCAGCCAGGGCAGATCCGCCAGCTCGTCCGGATGCTGCGGCACCGGCCGCCCGCCAAGCAGGGTGGGGGAGGCGACGGCGATCCGCGGCACCTCCGCCAGCCGCAGGGCGACCACCGACGGGTCTGAGATCTCGCCGACCCGGATGGCGCAGTCGATGCCCTCGGCGATGAAGTCCGGCATGCGGTCGTGCAGGAGCCACTCCACCGTCATCCGCGGATAGCGGCGCAGATAGTCCGCCACCGGCCCGATCAGCTGCTGCTGCCCGAAGGCATGCGGCGCCAGCACCCGCAAATGTCCGGTCGGCTGGTCGTCTGCCCCCCGGACATCGCTTTCCAGCATCTGCCAGCCGGCCAGCAGATCCTTGGCCCGCTCGTAACAGAGGGTGCCGTCCTCCGTCAGGTTCATCCGGTGGGTGGAGCGGTGCAGCAGCCGGACGCCAAGCGTCCGCTCAAGCAGTTGCAGGCGGCGGCTGACCGTTGGCTGGGTGCTGCCCAGCTGTGCGGCCGCGGCCGACAGGTTCCCCGCCTCCACGATGCGGACGAAGGTCTCCAGCAGGGCGATGCGGTCGCTGCCGATTGTCGAGAGGTCGTTGCTCATACGTGATGCGTATAGCAAATCTACACCCGGTCCGGCTACCGCCCCCTTCGATCCGCAGTCATATTCCCCTTCAACCAAGCCACTGTTTGCCCTTGAGGGGATCGAACGATGACAACCATTCAAACCGCGCATGCAACGCCGCTGGCAAGTGCGATGCCCCTGGCACCCGCGCATGACAGCGGGATGAGCCGGCCGCTGGTGTTCCTGATGGCCGCGGGTGCCGGTCTGGCGGCGGCGACGCTCTATTACAGCCAGCCGATGCTGGGCGTGCTCGGCACCGACATCGGGGCGGCGGACCGGACGGTCGGCTGGGTGCCGACGCTGACCCAGCTGGGATATGCCTTCGGCATCCTGCTGCTGGCCCCGCTGGGCGACCGCTTCGACCGTCGCCGGATCATCCTGGCGAAGGTGTCGGTGCTGGTCGCGGCCCTGCTGGCGGCGGGCTTCGCACCGTCCATCGGCGGATTGCTAGCGGCGAGCCTGGTGATGGGGCTTTCGGCGACGCTGGCGCAGGACATCGTTCCCGCCGCCGCGACGCTGGCCCCGGCGGAGCATCGCGGCCGGGTGGTCGGCACGGTGATGACCGGCCTGTTGCTGGGCATCCTGCTCTCTCGGGTGGTCAGCGGTGTCATCGCCGAGCAGTTCGGCTGGCGCGCCGTGTTCGTCGCCGCCGCCGGCAGCATCGCCCTGCTGGGTGCCGCACTGTGGCGTGGGCTGCCGCGCTTTGCGCCGACGACCGATCTCGGCTATGGCGAATTGCTGGGGTCGCTGGTCACGCTGTGGGCCCGTCATCCCGGCCTGCGCCGGGCGGCGATGGCGCAGGGGCTGCTGTCGCTGGGCTTCAGCGCCTTCTGGTCGACCCTGGCGGTGATGCTGCATGGCGCGCCGTTCCATCTGGGGGCCGCCGCGGCGGGCGCCTTCGGTCTGGCCGGTGCGGCCGGTGCGCTGGTGGCGCCGATTGCCGGCCGCATCGCCGACAGCCGCGGTCCGGCGCTGATGACCCGGCTGGGTGCCGGTCTGGCCGTGCTGTCCTTCGCCGCCATGGCACTGTCGCCGCTGCTGCCCGAGGGTGGCCGCCTGTGGCTGCTGGTGGCGAGCGCCGTCGGCTTCGACCTGGGCGTCCAAGCCTCGCTGATCGCCCACCAGACCATCGTCTACGGCATCGACCCGGCCGCCCGCAGCCGCCTGAACGCGGTGCTGATGGTCGGCATGTTCATCGGCATGGCGGCCGGCGCCACGCTGGGCAGCCAGGCCCTGGCCGCCTGGGGCTGGAACGGCGTTGTCGCCGTCGCCACCGCCGCCTCGGCCGCAGCATTGGCCCTGCGGCTCCTCACCCGGTCGGACCGCTGAACCAGCCGTTTTCCAGGAAGACCGCAAGTCCCTTGGAGCCATGCCGCAACGCATGGCTCCGGGGGGCATTTTGTTGCGATTTCGTCGAGTGCCGGACCCAAGGAGCATGGATCCGCCCCCAATTGGCCGTCGCCCTCATCGCCTGCCGGGAATACGCTGAGCGATCCCGCATTCTGGAATGGGGGGCGACATGGCTGACGTGGACAAGGCATTCGCAGGGGCGATCCCCGCACTTTATGACCGTTATCTCGGCCCCCTCCTGTTCGAGCCCTATGCCAGCGATATGGCACGGCGGCTTGCGGGGATGGAGGGGCGGATTCTGGAGACGGCGGCCGGAACCGGAATCGTGACGCGCGCCCTGGTCCAGACCCTGCCGGCAAGCGTCGAACTCGTTGCGACGGACCTCAATCAGCCGATGCTCGACCATGCGGCGCAGAAACTGGATGCGTCGCAGGTGATATGGCGGCAGGCGAACGCCCTGAGCCTGCCCTTCGAGAGCGACAGCTTCGATGCGCTCGTCTGCCAGTTCGGCGTGATGTTCTTCCCCGACAAGCCCGCGGGGTTCGCCGAAGCACGCCGGGTGCTGAAGCCGGGAGGCCGCTTCCTGTTCAGCGTGTGGGACCGGATCGAGGACAACGAAATCGCTGCGGTCGTCAGCGCCGCCGTCGCCGCGGCCTTTCCCGACGATCCTCCCGGCTTCATGGCGCGGACGCCGCACGGCTACCACGACACCGGGCGGGTCCGCGACGACCTCCAAAAAGCCGGCTTCACCGACATCGGGATCGAGACCGTGACCCTGCGCAGCCGGGCGGCGACGGCAGCCGATCCGGCGACCGGCTTTTGCCAGGGAACGCCCATGCGCCTGGAGATCGAGGCGCGGGATGCAAGCCGTCTCGACGAGGTGACGGACCTCGCCGCCCAGGCCATCGCCCGGCATTTCGCCGACGGACCCATCGACGGCAGAATTCAGGCCCATGTGATAACGGCGGTGGCCTGAGCCGGCGGTAGGACCGTCAGCGCCGGACCGCCACGACCTTGCCCGGGTTCATCACTCCCAGCGGGTCGAACAGCTGCTTGATGCCCTGCATCAGCGCCATCTCCGCCGGTCCCTTGAAGGCGGCGAGCGCGTCGCGCATGCTCTGGCCGATGCCATGCTCGGCGCTGATGGTGCCGCCGAGCGCGATTGCCTGTTCATGGACCGCGGAACTGATCGCCTGGGCGATGCGGTCCAGCGGTTCGCCCGTTGCGCGGAGGTTCTCCGGCAGGATGGCGACCAGATGGATGTTGCCGTCGCCGATATGCCCCACCGCCACCACGCGGGCATCCGGCCGCACCCTCTCGATGGCCATGGTGGCGCGGGAGACGAAGTCGGGGATGCGGGCGACCGGCACCGCGGTGTCGTGGCCGACGACGATGCCGCTCTTGCGGTTGGCCTCCGACACGCTGTGGCGCAGCATCCACATCGCATTCGCCTGGGCCTGGCTGCGGGCCACCGCCGCATCGGCGATGCGTTCATCCTCCAGCCCGGTTGCCAGCAGATCCTCCAGCCGGGCGGCGAGATCCAGCCCCTGCATCGGATCGGTGACCTCGACCAGCAGATACCACGGCATGACGGTGTCGAGCGGCCGGGCCGTACCCGGCACATGCGCTAGCACCGAGGCCATCTGCGTCTCCGACAGGATTTCCGCCGTGGTCACCCGGTCGCCCAGCGCACCGCGCAATTGGGCGAACACCTGCAAGGCCGCGTCCAGCGAGGGCAGGGCGAGGAAGCCGGTGGCAACGCTCTGCGGGCGGGGAAAAAGCTTCAACGTCGCCGCGGTGACAATGCCCAGCGTGCCTTCCGCCCCGATGAACAGGTGCTTCAGGGCATAGCCGGTGTTGTCCTTGCGCAGCGCCCGCAGCCCGTTCCACAGCGTGCCGTCGGGCAGCACCACCTCCAGCCCCAGCACGAGGTCGCGCATCGGGCCGTAGCGCAGAACGGCGGTGCCGCCGGCGTTGGTGGCGATGGTGCCGCCGATCTGGCAGCTGCCCTCGCTGCCCAGGCTCATCGGGAACAGCCGCCCGGCCTCCTCGGCGGCGGCCTGGACCGTGGCCAGGGTGCAGCCGGCCTCCACCGTCAGGCTGTCGCCGATGGGATCGACCTCGCGGATGCGGTTGAGGCGCGACAGGCAGAGGACGAGGCTCCGTCCGCTGCCGTCGGGAATGGCGCCGCCGACGACGCCAGTGTTGCCGCCCTGGGGAACCAGCGGCGTGCCAGTCTCTGCGCACAGCCGGACGATGGACGCGACCTGCGCCGCATCGGCCGGACGGACGACGGCCAGCGCCGCACCGCGGTAGCGCCCGCGCCAGTCTGCCAGGAAGGGTGCCGTGTCGACCGGCTCGACCAGCACATGGGCGGGTCCCAGGATCGCCCGCGCCCGCTCAACCACATCCCTGCCGGACATGCCCGTCACAGCCCGAGATATGCTGTTTTGATTCGCGGGTCGGCCAGCAGGGTCTGGGCCGAGTCCTCCATCACCACCCGCCCGGTCTCCAGCACATAGGCGCGGTCGGCCAGACGCAGGGCCAGATCCACCCGCTGTTCGACCAGCAGGATGGTGATGCCGGTGCCATGCAGGTTCCTGATGGTGTCGGCCAGCGTGTCGACGATGATCGGTGCCAGCCCCAGCGTCGGTTCGTCCAGCATCAGGCATTTCGGGTTCGCCATCAGGCCGCGGCCGAAGGCCACCAGCTGCTGCTGCCCGCCGCTCATCGTGCCGGCCTTCTGGGTGCGGCGTTCGGCCAGGATGGGGAACAGCTCGTAGACCCAGCGCAGCCGCTCGGCGAAGCCCATGCTGCCAGGCCGGCCGCGGAGCGCGCCCAGCTCCAGATGCTCCAGCACCGTCATCTCGGGGAAAAGCTGGCGGCCCTCCGGCACATGGACCAGCCCGCGCTCGATCACCTGATGCGGCGCCAGACGGTCGATGCGCTCGCCGTCGAAGGTGATCGTCCCGCCGCTCGGCCGCAGCAGGGCGGAGATCGCCTTCAGCGTCGTCGTCTTGCCGGCACCGTTGGAGCCGACCAGCGTCACCAGTTCCCCGTCCTCGACGGTCAGGGAGACGTTGTGGACCGCCTCGCGGTGGCCGTAGCGGACCTTCAGACCTTCGACCTTAAGCATCGACCGGCTCCCGTCCCAGATACACGCGGATCACTTCCGGATCGTTCAGCACCTTGGCCGGCGGTCCCTCGGCGATCTTCACCCCATGGTCCAGCACGACCAGCCGGTCGCAGACGCTGGCGACCACCCGCATGTGATGCTCCACCAGCAGAACGGTGACGCCGCGGGCGCGGATGCGGCGGATCATCTCGACCAGCCGCTGGCCCTCCTCCGGGTTCATGCCGGCGGCCGGCTCGTCGAGCAGGAGCAGGCGCGGCTCGGCGGCCAGCGCGATGGCGATCTCCAGCCGGCGCTGCTCGCCGTAGGACATGGCGTCGGCCAGCGTGTCGGCGCGGTGGTCGAGATCGCAGAAGGCCAGGATCTCCAGCGCCTTGCGCCGCAGCTCCGCCTCTTCCCGCCGGTAGGCGGGGCTGCGCAGGATGGCGGCCCCCCAGCCGGCCCGCGTCGTGCGGTAGGCGGCGCTGCGCACATTGTCGAGCGCCGTCAGGCTGGGGAACAGGCTGGTGATCTGGAAGGTGCGCGACACGCCGCGCTGGCCCATGACGTGCGACGGCGCGCCGGTGCAGTCGGTGCCTGCGAAGCGGATGCTGCCGGATGAGGGCGGCAGCGAGCCGCCCAGCATGTTGAACAGCGTCGTCTTGCCGGCGCCGTTCGGCCCGATCAACCCGACCACCTCGCCGGCCTGAACCGTCATGGTGACGTCGCGCACCGCGGTCAGGCCGCCGAAGATGCGGGTCAGGTTGCTGACGGCGAGGATTTCGCCTGCGTTGGCAGCTGCGTTCATTTCGCACCTCCCTCGGTGCTGGGCAAGCCGGTGGGCGTGGCCGGCAAGTTGTTCTCCGACTTGTGGGCGTTACGCCAGCGCTGCCACAGGCTGATCAGCCCGCCCGGCAGGAAGACGACGGTGCCGGTCAGCAGGGCCGCGAAGATGACCATCCGCAGCGGGCCGGCGACGCGCAGCGATTCCAGGAGGCCGATATAGACCAGCGCCCCCAGGATCGGCCCCAGGATGGTGCCGCGCCCGCCGATGATGACGACGATGATCAAGGCGGCAACATTGTGAACGCCCATGATGTCGGGGGTGATGACCCGGATGTAGTGGGCGTAGATGGCGCCGCCGATGCCGGCGATGGCGGTGGCGGCGACGAAGCCCATCAGCTTGGTGTGGAAGACGTTGATGCCGAGCGAGGCGGCGAGCGGCGCATTCTCGCGCACCGCCAGGAAGGCGCGGCCGGTGCGGCTGCTCACCAGCGCATGGCAGAGATAGGCGGTCGCCAGCACCAGCGCCAGCACCAGATAATAGGTCGGGCGGGCGCTGTCGAAGGCCAGCGGACCGATTGCCATCGGCGGGATGTCGGTGATGCCCATGGGCCCGCGCGTCAGATCGACCCAATGGTTGGTGATGGTGAACAGGATGGCGCCGAAGCCCAGCGTCAGGATGGCGAACTGCGGCCCGACCACGCGCAGCGCGGCATAGCCGATGACCAGACCGAAGCCAGCCGCGACCAGCCCGGCCAGCGGCAGGCCCAGCAGCGGCGGCAGGCCGAGTTGCGTGGACAGGATCGCCGAGGTGTAGGCGCCGACGCCGACGAAGGCGGCATGGCCGAAGGTGAGTTCGCCGAGATAGCCGATGACGATGTTGAGGCTGAGCGCGAGCAGCGCATACAGCATCCACAGAACCAGCAGATGTTCCAGATAGGCGTTGCCGGCCAGGAAGGGCAGGACGGCCAGGGCGGCGACGCCGCCGGCAATCGCCAGGGGCTGGCCCAGGGATTGCCCGTGAGAGTTGGTGTTCATCGCAGACCCCGCGCCGTGCTGAACAGGCCGTTGGGGCGCCACAGCAGGACCGCGATGATCATCGCGTAGCCGATCGCCTCCATGAAGCCGAGGGAGATGTAGCCGCCGCCCAGCGATTCGATGACGCCGAGCAGCAGGCCGGCGAAGAGGGCGCCGGTGACGCTGCCCAGGCCGCCCATGATGACGACGATGAAGCCCTTCAGGACCGCCCAGTTGCCGATGGTCGGGAAGATCATCACGGTGGGGCCGACCAGGGCGCCCGACAGCGCCGCCAGCCCGCAGGCCAGCGCGAAGGTGTAGGTGTGGACCAGCCCGATGTTGATGCCGGTCAGCGCCGCGCCGTCCGGGTTCTGCGCCGTCGCCCGCATCATCTTGCCGAAGCGCGAATAGCGGATGAACAGATAGACCGCGATCAGCGCCACCACCGCGGCGGCGAAGACCAGCACGCGCTGCTGGGTCAGCGTCACCGTGCCGATGTCCAGCACTTCGTCGGCGAAGGGGCTCTCGACATATTTCGGATCGGCGCCGAACAGCAGCTCGCCGCCGTTGGCGATCAGCAGCGCGAGGCCCAAGCTGGACAGCAGGATGGTGAATTCATGGTCGCGGCGCAGCGGCCAGAAGATCAGCTTGTTGGCGGCGACACCGAGCCCCGCCACAACCACGGCCGAGATCGCCGCCGCCGCGATGTAGTCGAGCCCGAACAGGGTGCCGACGAAATAGGTGATGTAGGCGCCGAGCATGTAGAACTCGCCATGGGCGAAATTCACGATGCGCAGCACCCCGAAGACCAGCGTCAGCCCGGTGGCGATGAGCACATAGGCCATCCCGTTGACCAGGCCGTTCGCGATCTGCTGGGCGAAGACGGTGAAATCCATGTCGAATCTTCCTGTCGGGGGTCTCCCTCTCCCATGTCGGGAGAGGGATTCTCACCAGCCGCCACTCAGTCCCGGACGCTGACGATCTGCTTCTTCTGGACCTGGACCAGATGGATCGCCTGGCTCGCCTGACCCTTGTCGGAGAAGCGCAGCTCGCCCATCACGGTCGGGACGGCCTGCGACTTCAGGGCCGCGGCGATCTTGTCGTAGGCGCGCGGGTCGCCACCGGCGGCATCGACGCCGAAGGCCAGGGTCTGCACCGCCTGGGCGCCGAGTGCGGCGATGAAGGACGGGTCGTTCTTGTACTCCTTGCGGTACTGGTCCAGCCACGGCTTCAGCGACGGGGCGGCGCCGTCCTCGGTGAAGGGCGAGGCGGAATAGACTTGCTCCAGCGAATTGCCGGACAGCTCGACCAGCTTCGGGTTCATGTTGCCGGCCGAGGCGATGACCTTGCCGCGATAGCCGGTCTGCTTGATCTGCCGGTAGATGGTGGCGCCCTGCGAGGTGTTGATCGCCGCGACATAGATCGCGTCGGCGTTCAGCGACTTCAGCTTGGTCAGCGCGGTGGTGAAGTCCGTATCGGTGCGGTTGTAGAACTCGTGCCCCTTCACCTCGATGCCGCAACCGGTCAGCAGCTTGGTGTAGTTGTCCAGCTCCAGACGGCCCCAATCGTCGTTGACGTTCATGAAGGCGATGGACTTGGGCTTGATGCGGTCGCAGATCGCCTTCGAATAGAATTCCGACATCATCGCCGAGGTGGCGTTGAGGCGGAACAGGTACTTGTGCCCCTCCTCCGTCACCTTCGGGTGCTGCGAGCTGGTCATCACGGTAATGATCTTGTCGCGAGTCACTTCCTTCATCGACAGGGCGACGGCGCTGAACCAGCCGCCGATGATCATGTCGACGTTGTCCTGCTCCATCGCCCGCTTGGCGGCGCTGACGCCATCCTCGGGGGAACCCTTGTCGTCGTAGGTCAGCAGCTCGATCTTGCGGCCGCCGGCAACGCCGCCCTTGGCGTTGATCACCGCGGCCATCGCCTGCGCGCCTTCCAGGCCGAGCTGGCCTTCGAAGGCGCCGGTGCCGCTCATCGGCCCGATGAGGGCGATGCGGACCGGGGGCTGCTGCGCCTGTGCGCCGAAGGCGGGAAGGGTCAGGGCCAGGGCCGCCGCGGCGGCAAGGAGAGTGCGCCTACCGAACATGGGGTTCCTCCGTGGATTGGTCGTCTTTTGCGTTGCCCTTGGCCCCGGCGGGCGGTGCCCGCCGGCAAAGGATCGTCAGGCGGTCTTCAGGTAGCGCTTCTGCAATTCCTCGATCTGCGGGAAGCCGATGAAGTCGATGAAGCTGTTGTGGTCGGTCACCGGGCGCGGCAGGTCGCGGGTGGAGCGGCGTTCGGCCAGCGCCGCCAGATTCTCCTTCAGCGCCGAGGCGACGGTCATCAGCGGCACCAGCGCGTAGGTCGCCATGCCGGCCACCTCCTCGACCTCGTCGGCCGACAGCTTTTCAAGCCAGCCCAGCAGCTGCAGCGACAGCGGCACGCCGACCGCCTCGCGCATGGCGCGCAGTCCGTCGATGTCCTTGAAGCACTTGCTGATCGGCTGGATCATGTCGGCGCCGGCGGCGACATAGGCGCGCCCGCGCTCCATGGCGGCGGCCGGATCGACCACGTCGGTGCGGGCGATGATCAGCATGTTGGGATCGCGCCGGGCCTCGACCGCCGCCTGGATCTTGGCGACGCCCTCGTCCATCGGGATCACCTCGACCCCGCCGACGCAGATCGGGCAGCGCTTGGGTGCCACCTGGTCCTCCATGATGACGGCGGACACGCCCGACGCCTCGAACTCGCGGATCGTGCGCATCACGTTGATGGCGTTGCCGTATCCGGTGTCGATGTCGGCGATGACCGGAACGTTGACCGCCGACACCACGTTGCGGACCACCGTCAGGTTTTCCGACATGGTGTAAAGCTCGGCGTCCGGCTGGCCGAGGAAGGAGGCCGAGACGCCGAAGCCCGAGGTCATCAGCGCGTCGAAGCCGGCCGCCTCGATGAAGCGGGCGGACAGGGCGTCATAGGCGCCAGCCGACCAGACGGTCTTCTGCGCCAGCACGCGGTTGCGGAATTCAGATCCCCGGGACATGCGCATGATCCTTTTGTTCGCGTTGCTGGGCCGCCTGCCGCTTCAGGAAGGGGACGAGGCCGCCGGCCTCGATCATCTCGGCATCCGCCTGCGGCAGCGGCTCGAAGGGAATTTCAGTGCCTTGGGTGTGGTTGCGGACCACGCCGGCCGCCCAGTCCACCTCGATCTCGTCCCAGCGCCGGACGAAGCCGAGGATCCCGGGGCAGCTCACCTGCGGGAAACCCATGCTGACCTCGCCGCGCCAGTAGCCGGGTGAGAAGGACTCTGCGATCACCCCGGTGACGCCGAGATGACGCATCGCCTTCATCGGCGGGTAGTGCGGATGGCCGTAGCCGAAATTGTCGGCGCCGACCAACAGGTCGCCCGGCCGCACCGACTTGGCGAAGTCCGGGTCGTAGGCCTGCATGGCGACCTGCGCCAGTTCGGCTACGTCGGTGATCTTGATGTTCTTGACGCCGACGATCTGGTCGACATCGAAATTCATCTCGTCGAAGATGAAGGCGACGCGGCCCCGCATAACAGGCATCGTCATGGCGGCCCTCACAGGTACGGGCGCGGATCGGCGATCCGGCCCTCGATGGCGGAGGCGGCGACCACTGCGGCGTTGCAAAGGTAAATCTCGGAGTCCGGGCTGCCCATGCGGCCGCGGACGTTCAGCGTGCCGGTCGACACCGCGCGCTGGCCCGCCGTCATCGTCGCGATGCGGCCGAAGCAATAGTCGCAGCTGGGGGAGGAGACGAAGGCCCCGGCTTCCACCAGGGTGGAAACCAGACCCTCGCGCGCCGCCGCCGCCATCAGCTCCTGGCTGGTCGGCACGATGTGCAGCGACACGCCGGTCTTGACCCGCCGGCCCTCCAGCACCTTGGCCGCCGCCCGCAGATCCTCCAGCCGGCCCGATGCGCAGGACCCCAGATAGCCGGCATTGATCTCCAGCCCGAGGAACTCGGTCAGGTCGCGGGTGTCCGCCGGGGTCGGCGGGACGACGACGATGGGTTCCAGATCCGACAGGTCGATGTCATGGACCGCCGAATACTGCGCGTCCGGGTCGCTCGACACCGGCTTCAGCTTTTTGCGGGCGCGCGGCAGGGCGTAGTCCAGCCGCACCGGGTCGGGATTGACGATGGCCGTCAGGGCGCCGGTGAACATGGCGAGCCCGGTGATGGTCTGAAGCCCCTCCGTCGACATCGCCGCCACCGACGGCCCGCCCAACTCCAGCACCTGGAAGCGACAGGAACTCGGCCCCAGACGGCGCACCAGATGGTGGAAGACGTCGCGCGCCATCACGCCGGGCCGCAAGCTGCCGCGCAGGTTCACCCGCACCGTATCGGGCACGCGGATCGACACGGTGTCGCTGACGAAGGCTTCCATCACGTTGCGGCGCAGCCCGATGGCGAGCGTGCCGAAGGTGCCGAGCTGGCTGACATGGCCGTCGAAATGGACGACGAAGGCGCCCGGCGTCGCATAGCCGACCTCGGCCGCGACCTGATGGCCGATGCCGTGGCGCTCGAACAGCGGCACATTGTTCTCCGCGCACCAGGTGCGCGTGTTGATGTGCAGCTCCTCCTCCTTGGCGGTGGCGGTCGGCACCATGTGGTCGATGAAGATGCCGAAGCGTTCCGGCTCGGCCACCCGCTCGATGCCGAAATCCTCCTTCATCGTCTTGAAATAGACGTCGGTGTAGCCGGGGAAGTCGTAGGCCAGCACGAAGTCCGGCTTCGCCTTGATGTCCTGCCCGGCACGGACGGCGGGAAGTCCCGCCGCGCGTGCCAGAATCTTCTCGGTGATGGTGTAGCCCATGGCGTGGATGTCTCCGCTCCCGGTCCTCAGCGGCCGAGGCCGAGGGAACCGGGATTCATCAGTCCCTGCGGATCGACGGCGCGCTTGACGCCCTCCAGCAGCGACCAGGTTTCGGGGGTCACGATCTCGCGGAACGGATAGTCGCGGGCGACCTGCCAGCTGACGCCGCCGAGGCTGCAGTACAGCTCCTGCGTCGCGCGGCGCAGCTCGGCCACCGCGTTGCGCGCCGCCGGGTTGGCCGGTCGGTCGCGCCAGGGCTTGACCACCTCGTCGCCCAGGCTGGCGGCATGCAGCGGCGTGATCTCATCGGTCCAGTAGAAGGCCGGCTCCAGGAAGAAGTCGTTGCCGACCGTCATGGTCATCACCGAATAGATGATGCCGTGCTGCTCCATGAAGCCGCGCTTTTCCGCGAAGAAGGCGTCGTTGGCGGCGACCACCCTGTCGGCGTCGCCCAGCGGGAAGATCGCGTGGATCGGGACCCAGCGCTGGCCCTCGCGCCCCAGCATGCCGCGCACCGGCCCGAAGGGCTTGGAGCGCATGACCTTGGGCACGCTGTTCTCGATCTCCTTGCCGTGGCGGGCACCGATCTCGCGCACCGTCTGCATCGCCTCGCGCAGCTGGGTCTCGCTGCGCCCCTCAACCACCAGATGGAGGGTGAAGTTGTGGTCCTTGAGGAAGGCGGTGCCGGCGGTGGCGACGCTCAGCGCCTCCTTGGCGCCCTGGAACAGCGACTTGCCGGCTTTCGCCACGTTGCCCAGCGTCTTCAGCCCGTCCGACAGCTTGTTGACGCTGGCCGAATGCTCGACCTTGGTGCGGTCGATGCCGAAGCCTTCCGAGACGCAGCGCGCCCGCGCCATCTCCACTTGTGCTGCGGCCATCGCCTGCATGGTGGCGAAGCCGAAGGACAGGAAATCGGTGTGCTCCGGCCGGCGGTGCAGCCGCAGCGTCGCCGCGACCTTGAAGCCCATGGCGCCGTTGTCGCCCAGGAACAGGCCGGTCAGGTCGGGGCCGCCGGAGCGGGTGAAGGGCTTGGTGCCGACGCGGCCGCCCGACCCGGTGGTGACGGTGCGCCCGTCGGCCAGCACCACGGTGACGCCCAGCACGCTCTCCGCCACGGTGCCGTGCAGGGCGGAGCCGAAGAAGGCGCTGTTCTGCGACAGGGCGCCGCCGATGGTGGCGTTGATGCCCGACAGCGGCCCCCAATAGCCGGTGCGCAGGCCGGTTCCCTCCAGCGCCTCGTTCAGCGCCGCCCAGGTGCAACCGGTCTCGACCGTCACATACAGGCTGTCGGTGTTCAGCTCGATGATGCGGTTCAGCCGGCGGCTGTCGATGACGACCGAATTTGGGCCTTCGGGCAGGTAGCCCTTGGTGTAGGACATGCCGCCGCCGCGCGGCACCACCGCCACGCCCGCCTCATGGGCGGCGCGGACGGTGGCGGCGACCGCGTCGCGGTCGCGCGGCAAGGCGATGGCGAGCGGCGCGATGCCCGGCTGCCAGAACACGTCGTTGGCGTAGAAAGTCCGGCTCTTCTCGTCATCCAGCAGGCCGTCGGGCCCAAGCGCCGTGCGCAGGGTGTCGATCAGCGTGGCCGGGCCGTCGAGGGCGGCGATGCTCATGGGGATGTCCCTTTCGGGTATGATCGGGCTGAATTGATCAGGCCGCGAGCGGCTCGAACCGGAAAGTCTCGGCCGTCCGGCGAACGAAGCCGGTGTGGGGAGCGCCGAAATGGGCGGGGAAGACCAGGGCGCCACGGTCGGCGGCATGGTCCAGCAGCCGGCGGCGGGTCGCCACCGCCTGGGCCTGATCCTCGCAGAAGCGGCTGTTCCAGTCGGGCCGCGCCACCTGCATCGGCTGGTGCAGGCAGTCGCCGGTGAAGTAGGCGGCGTGCCGGTCCGACTCCAGCCGGACGAACATCTGGCCGGCGGTGTGGCCGGGAGCCAGCTCCACCGACAGCCCGTCGAGGATGCGGTCGCCGTCGTCGATCAGTTCGACCTGTCCGGCTTCCCAGACCGGCAGGACGCTGTCCTCCATCACCGGGCCGTTGCCCGGCATGCCGATCAGCCCGCCCTCGGGGCTGCGCCAGTGCTTGAATTCCTCAGCACCGTAGATGTAGCGGGCGTTGGGGAAGGTCGGGACCCAGCGCCCGTCGACCAGCTGGGTGTTCCAGCCGACATGGTCGATGTGCAGATGGGTGTTGATGACCAACGTCACGTCCTCCGGCTGCACGCCCGCTGCTGCGAGGTTGCGCAGATAGGGCTTGTCCAGCATGTGGAAGCGCTCGAAGCCGGGCGTGTGGCGTTCCTTGTGGTTGCCGCAGCCGGTGTCGACCAGGATCACGTGGCGGTCGGTGCGGATCAGCCAGGAATGCATGCTCGACATCAGGCGCTTTGATGCCGGGTCGAGGAAGTTCGGTTCGGCCAGTTCGGGGTTCCGGGTCAGGATCGCATCGTCGTAGGCTGGAAACAGGAAGCCGGGATCGAAGCCCGGCGTCAGCATTTCCTCGATCCGCGTGACCGTGAACGCACCAAGGGCGATGGTGTGCATAGTCCTCCCCTCGTGCAGGATGCCGGCAGCCGGTCCGGGAAATCGGGGGACGGCGGCGTGCCGGAGCATGGGGCGCCCGCCATCCGCAAAGGCGGTGGGGCGCGCTTGTTCTGTTTGTTTGGCAAGGAAACCATTTGCGCTTGATCGTGTCAACAGGCAAAATTGGTGTCACTGTTTGACACGGACGGCGCATCACGTTAGGGACGGTGGAAAGGGGTTGCGGAACCCCGTGCCGGCCATCAATGCTAGCCGGCGCTGCTACCCCGGCGGGATGACGACGGTTTCTCCGTCTTCCGCCGGCTGTGTCGGACAGCAGCGTTTCCGCCTGGACTCGAGACGCGGGACATCCATAAGGGGCTTGAACGTATGGACACCGAACAGGACGACAACCAGGGCGCGGACAACCAGGGCGCAGAGCTGGGTACGGAAAAGAGCGGTCTCAGCGTCCGCGCGGTGTCGCGGGCCCTGGCCGTGCTGCGCAGCTTCTATCAGGAAGGCCCGACGCTGACCCTGACGGAGGTCGCCAGCGCCGCAAAGCTCGACAAGGGGACGGCGCGGCGCATCCTGCTGACGCTGGTACAGGACGGCTTCGCCGCCTTCGACCCGCAGAGCCAGAAATACAGCCTGGGGCTTGAGATCCTGAAGCTGGCCGGGGCGGTGCCGGAACGCCGAGACCTGCGCCAGATCGCCTCCACAATCCTGTCGCGGCTGGCGAAGACGACCGGCAGCACCGTGTTCCTGTCGGTCTATCACGACGGATCGGCCGTCTGCCTGGACCAGTTCCACAGCGACCGCTCGGTGGAGGTGCGCTGGTGGATCGTCGGCGGGCAGCTGCCGATGAATTGCGGGGCGGCGCCGCGCGTGCTGCTGGCCTATCTGCCGGACGCGGAGGTTGACCGTGTGCTGTCGCGCGGGACCACGCGCCTCACCCCCCACACCACCACCGACCCCCGCCAGCTGGCGAAGGAGTTGGAGGAGGTGCGGCAGCGCGGATGGTCGGTGGCGGTCGACGACGTGATCGAAGGGCTGGCCGCCATTGCCATGCCGCTGTTCGAGCCGGACGGCCGGCTGATCGCCGCCGTCAGCCTGACCGGCCTGACCCCCCACATCGTCCGCAACGGCCAGCCCAATTTCCTCGACGACATGCGCGATGCCGTACGGGAGATCTCGGCAAACCTCTATTCGCTGTCGGCCCCGCCGCTGCACCGTGCCGCCCGCGCCCAGTCCGCCATCGGCGGCTGAGATGGTTCCGCCATCGGCGGCTGAGGCGGGGCGGCCGTAGTATCGCCTTATGACACCGGGTGCGGATCCACCGTGCCCGGCTTTCCAGCGAGAAAGGCGGCGTAGCAGGCGATGGTTTCGCGCACCGCCTGGGCACCCTGACCGGGATACCAGACGGTGGCGGGGGTAGGCGTGACCTCCGTTCCGGCCGGGGCGAGCGTTTTCGCCTCCGCCAGACCTTCGACCAGCATGTCGGCCGGACCGGCGCAGATCAGGGCCGGACGGGTCAGGCGCACCAGGGCCGCCCGCGTGTCGTAGCGAAACGCGGCGCGGTAGGAGCGGTCGTAATGGCTGCCGCTCGCCAGCAGGCCCATGGTCCAGTCATGCAGCACCTCCGCGGCGGGGACGCCGATATCGCGGGCGGCGGCGCGCTCCTGCCGATACCACGGCCAGAACAGGAACATGTCGCGCCGCATGTTCCAGGCCTGGAGCAGATGCAGTCCCCAGCGGTCGGCGGCCAGCGCCGGGAAGTAATGGTCGAGGATGTCGGCGCTGAAGTCTGCCGGGATCAGCACCGGCGCCTCCAGCACGGCGCGGCCGATCCGCTCGGGATGACGAACCGTCAGGTCGAGAGCCACCAGCGCGCCGGTATGGGTCCCCCACAGGTCGAACCCGTCCAGCCCCAATGCGTCGGCCAGCGCCAGCATGTCGTCGGCCAGCACGCCGATGTCCACTGCACGCTCCGGCTTGCCGGACTCGCCGTTGCCGAGATAGTCGGGGGCGATGACCTCCCGTTCCGCCGCCAGCCCGTGCAGCAGCGGCAGCAGCGGGGCCGACGAACCCGGCGCCGACTGGAAGGCCAGCATCGGCCGGCCGCGCCCGGCGCGGCGCAGATGGACACGTCCATGGGGCGTGTCGGCATAATCGTGCCAGACCCGCAGCGGATCGGTGAAAGGCCGGGTGGCCGGCAACGTTGCGGCGGCTTTCCGGCTGGCGGCCATCGGTGCCAGACGGTTGGCGAGCGCCGCCAGCCCATCGACATGGTTCTCCCCGGCGGCAGAGCCGGTCTCCGCGCGCATGGCGTCCAGGCACAGCGACCACAGCGCCCCATACCGGTCCGGTGCGACGGCGGCGCTGCGCAGCATCGCATCCAGCTCAGGCGGAGCGGGCAAGGGAGTGCCGCTTTTGGCCGGATGGCTGGCGTCATGCGGTTCCAGGACATGGGCATCGCGCAGATGCGCCCACAGCACCGCCAGATGGGTGCCATCCGCGCGGGGAGACAGTGGGGCGGGGCGCAAGTCCCGCTCACTCCACCCCTCCGCCACGGCGGTGTCGACCAGCAACACGCCGTCCGGCTGCCACCCCGTTGCGGGCAGGGCGCGCGCCAGGGGGGCGGCAAGGTCGAAGGCCAGCAACGGACAGCCGGTCAGGCCGAGACGGCCGGCAGCATCGGCGATCAGGCGGGCCAATCCGGTGACGTCGTCCGCCCAGCTTGTGACCGATCCGCCGGTTCCCGGCAGGTCGAGCGCGGTGACGGTCCAGTCCGGCAGGGCCCCCGCCAGCCGGTCCGCACAGACGGAGGCCGCTTCGATCAGGCCGGGAAGAACCAACAGGTCCGGGCCGGACCCGCTGCGCCAGACGCGCATCTGGCTGTCGGCGAGGGTCACGTAATGGGGTGTCGACATCGGTTTCCTCCCGATTGGCCGGCGTCCAGCGCCTGCTCTTCGATGATGTGCGGGAAATGGGGGATTGCTGCGCAATGCGTCGGCTCCGCTCGCGCCGGGCCTTCTGTTCGCTGCACTGACGGTGTCGCTATTTGACACTCAGTTCACAGGATGACATAATTTCCGTAACACCGACAAGTGCGGTGCCGACGGGGCTGCAAAGCATCGTGCCCTCGGCACCGCCTGAATCCAGAAAATCCAATCGAATCGTCAGGGAGGAACGGCATGGCCTGGCCGGACGGGATGGGCGTTTCCAAACGGCGCGAGCTGCTTTTCGGCACGCGCCTCGTACCGTGCTACGGTGAGCGTCCTACCACCATCGATGCCATGTTCCGCGCCGCTGTCCTGCGCCGGCCGGACGGCGAGGCGCTGGTGGATGGGGAGCGGCGTTACAGCTATGGGCAGCTGGACGGGCTGGTGACGCGCGCCGCCACGTCCCTGCTTGCGCAAGGCGCCAATCCAGGCGACCGCATGGCATTGGTCCTGTCCAACCGCGCGGAGTTCCTCATCGCCCTGCTGGCGGCGGCCCGCGCCGGCATCGTCGCGGTGCCGGTCAGCGCGCGGGAACAGCGGCCGGGCATCGCCGGCATCCTGAACGACTGCGGCGCCTCCATCCTGATCCATGACTCGGGCCTCGCCGACCGGATGCCCGACGCCGTGGAGGTGCCGTCGCTCGTCTCGCGCTTCTCCGCCGGCGGAGCGGTGGAAGGCTGCCGGCCCTTCGAGGTCCTGCTGGAAGCCGACGCCGACCTTCCACGGTCCGCGGAACCGCAGCGGGAGGAGGACACCGCCGTCATCCTCTACACCTCCGGCACCACCGGAAAGCCGAAGGGCGCGTTGCTGTCCCATGTGAACATCATCCACTCCGCCATGCATTTCGAGGAATGCTGGGACTATCGCGAGGGCGAGCGGGCGGTGCTGGCGGTTCCGGCCTCCCACGTCACCGGTCTGGTCGCCGTCGTCATGGCGATGATCCGGGTCGCCGGCTGCACCGTGATGATGCCCGCCTTCGACGTCGCCGGGTTCCTGGAACTGGCGAGCCGGGAGCGCATGACCACCACCGTGCTGGTGCCGGCCATGTACAATCTCTGCCTGCTGCGCGCCGATTTCAGCCGCTACGACCTGTCGTCCTGGCGGATCGGCGGCTTCGGCGGCGCCCCGATGCCGGAAGCGACGGTGGAGGCGATGGCGGAGCGGCTGCCCGACCTGCATCTGCTGAACGCCTACGGTTCGACGGAATGCGCCACCATCATCAGCGTCGTCCCTATCGGCCATACCCGCGCCTGCCTGGATTCGGTCGGCCTGTGCGTGCCCTGCGGCGACCTGCGCATCGTCGACGATCAGGGCCGCGAATGCCCGCCGGGGGTGAGCGGGGAGGTGTGGATCCGCGGCCCCATGACCATCCGCGGCTATTGGAACCGCGAGGACGCCACCCGCGACAGCTTCGTCGACGGCTATTGGCGGTCCGGCGACATCGGCACGCTGGACGGGCGCGGCTATCTGCGGCTCCATGACCGCAAGAACGATGTCATCAACCGCGGCGGCCACAAGATCTACAGCGTGGAGGTCGAAAACCTGCTGGTCCGCCATCCGGACGTGGTGGAGGCGGCGGTGGTCGCCCATCCCGATCCGGTGCTGGGCGAGAAGATCCACGTCTTCGTCATTTCAAAGTCGGGCAGCCTGACCGAAGAGGACGTGCGCGACTTCTGCCGCGCCAGCCTCGCCGAGTATAAGGTCCCCGACTACGTCACGCTGCTGGGCGATGCGCTGCCGCGCAACGCCAACGGCAAGGTGACCAAGCGGGTGCTGCGCGATCAGGTGTCCACGACCTAAGAGCGCCTCAGCCCCACCGCCGCCTCGACGAAGGCGATCAACTGCTCGGCATAGAGGTCGGGCGTGATGCCGCGGCGGCGGTGCTTGGGGCGCTTCACGTACCAGTCCTGCAGCATCGGTTTGATCAGCGCCGCCGTCATTGTCACGTCGGGCATGGCGAACAGGCCGCGGGCGACGCCGTCGGCCAGCGCGTCGGCGATCATGCTCTCCGTCAGCATCTCGCTGGTTACGGCAAGGTCTCGGCCCTCCTTGGGAAAGGATTTCGCCTCCATATAGGCGAAGACGAACCAGGGATACATGGTCTCGGTCAGGAACAGGTGGGTGCTGAGCAGCCAGCGCAGCCGGGCGGCCGGGTCGTTCGCCAGCCCGTCGGGCGGGTGGCCCAGCACCTCCTCCACCACGCTGACGACCTGGCCCAGAATCATCATCAGCAGCGTGTCCTTGCTGTCGAAATAGGCGTAGAGCGCCCCCATGCTGAGCCCCGACTGCTCGGTCAGATCGCGCAGGCTGGTGGAGTGGAAGCCCTTGCGGTTCGCCAGCATCAGCGTGGTTTCGACGATGCGCGCCAGATTGCCGATGGCGACCGCCGGCTTCTTCACCCGGATGGTCGCGGCGTGCCGCTCCAGGATGCGGGCGCACAGCGCCTCCATCGACAGATCGTGCCGTGCCTGGAAGTCGCGCAAGCTGTTCATACCGGCTGTCCTATCGTTTGCGATGCTGATCGTTCTTGCACATCGTCGGCGCCAAGGATATAAAGCGAGCGCTCGCTCGATTTTTCAAGAGTGCTGTTAGGGGCCATGCCCCGCCGCCTCGCCAAACGATCCCGACCATGGGAGGAAGCATGAGCGTCACCATCGATCTGACCGGCAGGACGGCACTGGTCACCGGAGCCTCCAGCGGCCTGGGCCGCCACTTCGCCGGTGTGCTGGCGAAGGCGGGCGCCCGCGTGGCGCTGGCCGCGCGGCGGACCGAGGCGCTGGCCGAAACGCGGTCCGCCATCGAGGCTGCCGGCGGCAGCGCCGTCGTCGTCGCCATGGACGTCACCGACCCCGCTTCCGTCACCGCCGCGGTGGGGGAGGCATGGGGCGCGCTTGGCCGCATCGACATCCTCGTCAACAATGCCGGCGTCACCGCCACCCGCCCCTTCCTCGACATGGGCGAGGAGGAGTGGGACCGGGTGATCGACACCAACCTGACGGGCTGCGCCCGCGTGGCGCGCGCGGTGGCGCAGCGCATGCGCGACGATAAGCAGGGCGGGGCCATCGTCAACATCGCCTCCATCCTCGGCATGCGGGTGGCGGGGCAGGTCTCGTCCTACATCGCCGCCAAGGGGGGGCTTGTGCATCTGACCAAGGCGATGGCGCTGGAGCTGGCACGCCACAACATCCGCGTCAATGCGCTCTGCCCCGGCTATGTCGAGACCGAGTTGAACGCCGATTTCTTCGCCAGCGATGCCGGCAAGGCGCTGGTCAAGCGCATCCCGCAGCGCCGGCTCGGCCGGCTGTCCGATCTCGACGGGCCGCTGCTTCTGCTGGCGTCGGATGCCGGCGCCTACATGACCGGATCGGTGCTGGCCGTCGATGGCGGCCATCTCGTCTCTTCTCTCTGAACGAACGGAGCGGTTCCATGGACTTCACCCTTCCCGCGGAGCTGGAAGACTATCGCCGCCGGGTCCGCGCCTTCGTCGAGGAGGACATCCTCCCGGTCGAGGCCGACCGCGCCAATTGGGACGAGCACGAGAACATCGCCGAAGCGCCGCTTGAGGCGCTGCGCGCCAAGGTGAAGGCGGCCGGGCTGTGGACCCTGCAACTGCCGAAGGAGGTCGGTGGCCATGGCCTGCCGATGGTCGGCGTCGCCGCCTGCTACGAGGAGATGAACCGCTCCATCTTCGGTCCGGTCTGCTTCAACGCCGCCGCCCCCGACGACGGCAACATGCGGCTGCTGAGCATGGTCGGCACCCCGGCGCAGAAGGAGCGCTGGCTCGCCCCCCTCGTCGAGGGGCGGGTGCGCAGCGCCTTCGCCATGACCGAACCGCATCCGGGCGGCGGCTCCGACCCGTCGATGATGAAGACCAGAGCGGAGCGCAAGGGCGACCGCTGGGTGGTGACGGGGCGCAAATGGTTCATCACCGGGGCCGACGCGGCGCAGCACTTCATCTTGATGGCGCGCACCTCGGACGATCCGCGCAAGGGGCTGACCGCCTTCCTGTTCGACAAGGACCAGCCCGGCTGGCGCATCGAGCGCCGCATCCCGATCATGGGGCCGGAGGAGCATGGCGGCCATTGCGAGCTGATCTTCGACGGGCTGGAAATCCCGGACGAGAATGTGGTGATGAAGGTCGGCGACGGGCTGAAGGTGACGCAGATCCGGCTCGGCCCGGCGCGGCTGACCCACTGCATGCGCTGGACCGGCCTCGCCAAGCGCTGCCTGGAGATCGCCGGCGCCTATGTGAAGGAGCGTGAAAGCTTCGGGATTCCGCTGGCCGAGCATGAAGGCGTGCAGTGGATGCTGGGCGAAACGGCGATGCAGATCGAGATCGGCCGGCTGCTGACCATGAAGGCGGCGCATGCGCTGGACAGCGGCAGCTTCGCCCGCAAGGAGGTATCGATGGCCAAGGTCCAGGTTGCCGACACGCTGTTCAAGGCGGCCGACACGGCGATCCAGCTCTGCGGTGCGCGCGGCTATTCCAAGGACACGGTGCTGGAATGGATCTACCGCTACGCCCGGCAGGCCAAGCTGGTCGATGGCGCGTCGGAGGTCCATAAGATGGTGCTGAGCCGCAGCTACCTCGCCGAGGGCGACGATTTCTGGGGCTGGCGGTGAGCGGCGGCGGGAAGGCCGCTCTCGATCCGGATCGGAAGGCCGCTCTCGAAAGCTGGCTGACCGGACAGGCCGGGGCGCGGTCGGTCACCGTGATCGACGAGGGACGGCTCAGCGGCGGCGCCATCTCGCTCAACCTCGCGGTGACGCTGGAGATCGACGGCGGGCCACTGTCCGGCAGTCACCCTTGTGTGCTGCGCACCGGATCGGCGTCCGGCGTGTCGGCCAGCCTGGGCAAGGCGGAGGAGGCCGCCGTCCTGCGCGCCGTCTTCGCCGCTGGCGCCACGGTGCCGGAGCCGCTGTTCATTGGCGCCGATCCCGCCATGCTGGGGGCGCCCTTCTACATCATGCGGCGGGCGACGGGTGTCGCCGCCGGCTTCCGCATCGTCAAGAGCGAGGAGCCGCGGCGCGAGCTGGCCCGTGAACTGGGCCGGCAGCTCGGCCTGATCCACCGGGTGCGGCCCGGTGTGGCAGGGCTGGAATTCCTGGCGCGGCCGGAACCGACGGCGGCCTTGCAGGCGGTGGGAGATTTCCGCCGCTGGGCCGGGCGCTACGCCGCCAGCGATCCGGTGCTGGCCTATGGCCTGCGCTGGCTGGAGCGGAATGCACCGCCGCCCGGCGACCTCGTGCTGTGCCATCGCGACTACCGGACCGGCAATTACATGGTCGATGGTGACCGACTGACGGCGATCATCGATTGGGAGTTTGCCGGTTGGTCGGATCCGATGGAGGATCTGGGCTGGTTCTGCGCCGCCTGCTGGCGGTTCGGCCGCAACGACCGCGAGGCCGGCGGCATCGCCGACCGCGCCGACCTCTATGCCGGCTATGAGGAAACCGCCGGACGACGGGTGGACCCGGCCGCCGTCGCCTATTGGGAGGCCGCAGCCTGCATGCGCTGGGCGGTCATCGCCATCCAGCAGGCCGACCGCCACATCTCCGGCACCGAGCCGTCGCTGGAACTGGCGCTGACCGGCCGGATGCTGCCGGAGATCGAAATGGATTTGCTGCGCCACCTCGATGCCGTCGAGGCCGCGCCATGATCGGAGATGGGGCATGATCAATGACGATCCCGGCGCCCGCGATCTGGTCGCCATCGCACTGCGCAGCTTCCGCGAGGCGATCCTGCCGGTGGTGCCGGCCGACCAGCGCTTCACCGCACTGATGATCGCCAACGCGCTGGGGACGGCCGAGCGGGAATTGGCCGCCGGCACCGGTGCCGAGCCTGCCCTGGCCGCCGCCGTCGGCGACCTGCTGGGCGAAACCGGCGACCTGCCGGTCCTGCTGCCGCGGCTCTGCGCCGCCATCGATTCCGGGCGCTTCGACGCACCGGACCGGCAGTCGGCCTTGCGGGCCGTCCTGAAGGACATCACGCTGGCAAGGCTGGCGGTGAGCAATCCCAAGCGGCTGTCCGTGGAACAGCGGGAACCCGGCCGATGAGTCTGTTTCCGCCCCTGGAAGGAACGGTCGCCCGCCGCCGCCTCTACCTGCTGCGCCATGGTCACGTCGCCTATTACGATGCCGACGGCAAACCGTTGAATCCGAAGCTTGCTGCGCTGACCGACCGTGGGCGGGAGGAGGCGCGGACGGCGGGTGCCCTGCTGGCCGCTGTGCCGCTGGACCGCGTGCTGTGTTCCGGCCTCGCCCGCACGCGGCAGACGGCGGAACTGGTGGCCGCTCCGCATGGGCTGCCGGTGGAGGACGACTCCGACTTTCTGGAGATCCGCGCCGGCCGGCTGTCGGAGGTGCCGAAGGAGCGACGCGAGGCTGCCTATGTCTATGGCTTCGACGCGGCGGCGGAGGATGGGCGCTTCGCCGGCGGCGACGGCTTCGCCGCCGTGCGCGACCGGGTGGTGTCCGCCGTCGAGGCACTGGTGCGGCAACCGGACTGGACCCATCTGGCGCTGGTCGCCCATGACGGGGTGAACCGCA
Organism: Azospirillum sp. TSH64; assembly: GCF_003116035.1. Taxonomy (GTDB): domain Bacteria; phylum Pseudomonadota; class Alphaproteobacteria; order Azospirillales; family Azospirillaceae; genus Azospirillum. Next base: position 4,484,036 of record NZ_LGQW01000015.1, on the reverse strand, counting down.
TGCTGCTGTCCTGGGCCTGCGGCGCCGGCCTGTCCTCCCTGTCGGCCTTCGAACAGGATTACGGCTGCATCAACATCATCGACATCGATGTGACGGCCGACCGGGTGGTCCGACGCCTGATCCGCGCGGTCAACCTGACGCCCGGCAATCCCGCGAAGATCGGCCTGCACCGCAGCAGCCTGGAGGAGGCCTTCGGTCCGTTGCTGGCTCTGGATTGATGGCCCAAACCCTTATTTATCTGGTTTCATACCGTCGATCTGACGCCGCCAGACCGGGTCCGATAGCCGCTCGATCAGGAAATCGGCCAGCACGCCGACCTTGGCCGGCCGTGCGCGGGCCGACGGCGTGACGAAGTAGAGGCCCCCCTTCGGCAGCGACCAGTCGGTCAGGATGGCGGTCAATTTTCCGTCGACCAAATGCTCCGCCGCCATGAATTCCGGCAGTTCGGCGATGGCCAGTCCTTCCAGCAGCATCGGCACCAGCGCGTCGGAGTTGGTGACACGCAGCAGGCCGGACGGGGTGATGCTCTCCTCCTCGCCGGCGCTGTTAGTGAAGTGCCAGATGTCCTGCCGCCGGCGATAGGCATAGCCCAGGCAATGGCGGCCATCCAGCTCCCGGGGATGCCGTGGTTCGCCATGGCGGGCGAGGTAGCTGGGGGCGGCGAGCACCAACTGCGACACCCCGCACAGCCGCCGTGCCACCAGCGAGCTGTCCGGCAGCACCGCGACGCGCAGGGCCGCATCGAAGCCGTCCCCGACCAGATCGACGACCGCGTCGCTCAGGTGCAGGTCGATGGAAATCTCCGGATAGAGGCGGAAGAAGTCCGGCAGCAGCGGCGCCACCCAGCGCAGCCCGAAGGACATCGGCACCGCGAAGCGGATCAGGCCGCGCGGACGGCTGGACATTTCGCGTACTGCGTTCTCCGCCGCTTCCGCCTCGTCATAGAGGCGCGTCGCCCGCTCCGCCAGGGAATGGCCGAAATCGGTCAGGGCCAGCCGGCGGGAGGTGCGGTTGAACAACCGCGCGCCCAGCCGCTCCTCCAGCCGGCTGACCGCGCGCGACACGGTGGCGACCGAAACCCCCATGGCGCGGGCCGCACCGGCGAAGGAGCGCTCCTCCACCACCTTGGCGAACATCGCCAGCCCTTCGAAATCCGGCAGCTTCGACATCGCCAATCCTGCAACAATGGTTTTCAGTCATTTCTATTTCGGTAAGATCGTGCCGTCGATAGCTTTGTCTCCAGCGAACGACCCAATTCCAAGGAGACTTCAGATGTCACGCAAGCTTGACGGCAAGATCGCCCTCGTCACCGGCGCCAACAGCGGCATCGGCCTTGCGGCGGCCAAGCGCTTCGCCGCCGAAGGCGCCACCGTCTACCTCACCGGCCGCCGCCAGACGGAACTGGAGGCCGCGGTCGCTGCGATCGTTGCGGCCGGCGGCAAGGCGACCGGGGTGCAGGCGGACTCCTCCAACCTCGCCGATCTCGACCGGCTCTATGCCCAAATCCAGAGCGAGGCCGGCCGGCTCGACGTGCTCTATGCCAATGCCGGCGGCGGCGGGATGCTGCCGCTGGGCGACATCACCGAGGAGCAGTATGAGGACACCTTCAACCGCAATGTGAAGGGCGTGCTGTTCACCGTGCAGAAGGCGCTGCCGCTGCTCGGCAAGGGCTCGTCGGTGATCCTCGCCGGCTCGACCGCCGGCAGCATGGGCACGGCGGCCTTCAGCGTCTACAGCGCCAGCAAGGCGGCGGTGCGCAATTTCGCCCGCAGCTGGATCCTGGACCTGAAAGATCGCGGCATCCGCATCAACACGCTCAGCCCCGGCCCGGTCCGCACGCCGGGTCTGGTCGAACTGGCCGGTCCGGACGCGGTGCAGCAGCAGGGGCTGGTCGATTATCTGGCCGCCCAGGTGCCGCTTGGCCGTGTCGGCGACCCGGACGAGATCGCCAAGGTCGCCGTCTTCCTGGCCTCCGACGACAGCAGCTTCGTCAACGGCATCGAACTGTTCGCCGACGGCGGCATGGCGCAGGTGTGATCGCCCAGATGTGATCGTGCTCTGAGAACTTGTCGCGTCCGCTCCGTTGCCGGCCACCGTGCGCCGGCTGCGGAGCGGGCCAGCCGGTCGAATCCCTTCTCCTGGCATGGGTAAGGTGTCATCCTTGGGATCAGGATCTCCCTAGGGAGGCAGTTCGCATGCCACCGCTGGCAGACACAGACCCAGGCGTCTCCGCACCGCAGGGCAAACCGCTCGAAGTTCTCTGGCACGCGCTGGACCTCGCCGAGGTCGCGACACGGCTCGACAGTCCGGCAGACGGGCTCGACAGCGCAGAGGCGGCGGCACGGCTGGCGCGTTTCGGCCCCAACCGCCTGACCCCGCCGACGCGGCGGCCGGCCTGGATGCGGTTCGTCGCGCAGTTCCACAACCTGCTGATCTATGTGTTGCTGGCATCGGGAACGGTGGCGCTGCTGCTGCGGCACTGGACGGATGCCGGGGTGATATTCGGCGTCGTGCTGGTCAATGCGCTGATCGGCTACATCCAGGAGGACAAGGCCGAACAGGCGCTGGAAGCCATCCGCACCCTGCTGTCGCCCCAGGCGGTGGTGCTGCGCGATGGCCATGCTGTGACGCTGGCGGCGGAAACGCTGGTGCCGGGGGACCGCGTGTTCCTGGTGTCCGGCGACCGGGTGCCTGCCGACCTGCGGCTCGACCGTGCCAAGGGCCTGCTGGTGCAGGAGGCGGCGCTGACTGGCGAATCCGTGCCTTCATCCAAATCTGCCGCCGCGGTCGCCGCCGATGCGGCCCTGGGCGACCGCGGCGGCATGGCCTATGCCGGCACGATGGTGGTGCAGGGGCAGGGCACCGGCATCGTGGTGGCGACCGGCGACGCGACGGAGGTCGGGCGCATCGGCCATCTTCTGGCCTCGGTCACGACGGTGGCGACGCCGCTGCTGGTGTCGATGGCGCGGTTCGGCCGCTGGCTGACCGGCGGCATCCTGCTGCTGGCGCTGGTCACCGTCCTGTTCGGCATGCTGGTGTATGGCGAGCCGTGGCAGGACATGGTGCTGACCGCGGTCGGGCTGGCGGTGGCGGCAATCCCGGAAGGTCTGCCGGCGGTGATGACCATCACCATGGCGGTGGGCGTGACCCGCATGGCCCGGCGCAATGCCATCATCCGCCATTTGCCGGCGGTCGAGATGCTGGGGAGCGTCCGCACCATCTGCACCGACAAGACCGGCACGCTGACCCGCAACGAACTGCTGGTGACCAGCATCGTCACTGCCGACGCCAGCTACCGCGCCGGCGGCAGCGGCTATGCGCCGGAGGGGGAGATCGGCCGCAGCCTGGATGGAGACTGGCGGCTGGTCGATCCGGCCGGCGAGCCGCTGCTGCTGGATCTGGCGCGTGCCGCCTTGCTTTGCAACGACGCTGCCCTTTACCGCGACCCCGGCGGCGCGTGGCAGTTGGCCGGCGATCCGACCGACGGCGCGCTGCTGGCGCTGGCGATGAAGGCGGGGCTGGACCCGGCCGGCGAGGCGACGCGCTTCCCGCGCCGCGACGCCTTGCCCTTCGAATCCGAACGCCAGTACATGGCGACCCTGCATCACGACCATGCCGGCCATGGCATCCTGGTGGTGAAGGGGGCGCCGGAGCGGGTGCTGGCGCTGTGCGAGCGGGAGCGGCGCGGCGCCGGCACGGCGCCATTGGACCGGCCGCGCTGGACCGCCGCGACCGCCGAACTGGCCGGGCAAGGCCAGCGTGTCCTGGCTCTGGCGATGCGCCGCACATCGGTGGAGCTGTCGGAACTGATCGCCGAGGATTTGGGAGAGGAGGGGCTGGAGCTGCTCGGACTCTGCGGGCTGATCGATCCGCCGAGGGAAGAGGCGCTGGTCGCGGTTGCGGCCTGCCGGCAGGCCGGCATCACGGTGAAGATGATCACCGGCGACCATGCCGCGACCGCCGCCGCCATCGGCCGACGCTTCGGCCTGCCGGACGGCGTCATCGGCGGGCCGGAGCTGGACCGGCTGGACGAGGCCGGCTTCGCCGCGGCGGCTGAGGCCAACAGCGTCTTCGCCCGCACCACCCCGGAACACAAGCTGCGCCTGATCGCAGCACTCCAGGCGGCGGGCGACACGGTCGCCATGACCGGCGACGGCGTCAACGACGCCCCGGCGCTGAAGCGCGCCGACATCGGCGTCGCCATGGGCCGCAACGGCACCGAGGCTGCGAAGGAGGTGGCGGCGATGGTGCTGGCCGACGACAATTTCGCCTCCATCGTCCATGCGGTGGAGGAGGGGCGCACCGTCTACGACAACCTGCGCAAGACCATCCTGTTCATGCTGCCGACCAACGGAGCGCAGGCGGTGGTGATCCTCCTGGCGGTGCTGTCGGGCAGCATCCTGCCGATCACGCCGGTGCAGATCCTGTGGGTCAACCTGGTGACCGCGGTGACGCTGGGACTGGCGCTGGCCTTCGAGGCGCCGGAACCGGGCGTGATGGCCCGCCCGCCGCGCCCGCGCGACGAGCCGATCCTGACCGGCCGGCTGGTGCGGCGGATGCTGGTGGTGCTGGCCCTGCTTGTGGCCTCCAGCTTCGGCTTCTTTCACTTCCACCGCTTGCAGGGCGACGGCATCGAGGAGGCGCGGACCATCGCCGTCAACGCCCTGGTGGTGGGCGAGATCTTCTTTCTGCTCAGCGCCCGCGACCTGCATGGCCGGGCCGGGCTGCCGTCCGCGCTGGCCGGCAGCCGGCCGGTCTGGCTGTCCATCGCGGTGATGACCCTGCTTCAGCTGGCCTTCACCTACGCGCCGCCCTTGCAGGCCCTGTTCGGCACGGCTCCGGTCGGCGCCACCGCCTGGGCGGCGATGGTCGCCGTCGGTGCTGCGCTGTTCATGCTGATGGAGCTGGAAAAACGGCTGACCGCCGCTCCTATTCGTCCTTAGCCTCGAAGCGATAGCGGAAGTCGCAATGGTCGGCCCCCTGCATGATGGTCTGCGTGCGCTCCATCTTGATGCGCGGGTCGTATCCGGTGCAGAAGGCGGCGTCGCGGTTGCAGGACAGCAGGTGCCCGATCGACCCCAGCCCCATCTCCCGGTACATCTCGGCGTAACGGCAGCGGGTGACGTTGTAGTCGAAATGGGTGTCGTCCTGCCGCTTCACGTCCAGCCGCAGCGCGTCGTCCTTGGTCCACAATGGCTGGAGATCGGCAAAGCTCTTCAGGCTGGTGCCCTCCGGCTCGGTCGCGGCGAAGGATTTGGCGGCGGCTAGGGCCGCCTTGGTGATCGCCGCGCCGAGGATCTCCTGCGCGGTGGCTTCGCCCAGCCGGGCGGCCATCTCCTCATAGACCGGCTTCAGGATTTCCGCCTCGATGCGGCGGCGTTCGAGGATGCCCATGGTCTGGGTCATGACTGGCTTCCTTCCATCAGGTGGCGTCAATCGGCTTTTAATGGGCTTTCAATGGGCGTGGCCGCCGAGATAGGCCTCGGCGATGCGCGGGTCGTCCCGCAGCTGGTCGGCCGGGCCGGACAGCACGATCCGTCCGTCCTCTAGAACCGCAGCATGGTCGGCGATGCGCAGGGCGGCGCGGGCGTTCTGTTCGACCAGCAGGATTGATACCCCTTCGGCCCGGATGCGGCCGATCAGGTCGAAGATCTGGGCGACGATCTTCGGCGCCAGCCCCAGCGACGGCTCGTCGAGCAGGAGCAGGCTCGGCCGGCGCATCAGGGCGCGGGCGATGCACAGCATCTGCTGCTCGCCGCCGGACAGCGATCCGGCATTCTGGCGCAGGCGCTCGCTCAGGATCGGGAACATCGCCAGCACGCGGTCCAACTCGCCCAGCCCGACATCGCCGCCGCCCAGCACCAGATTCTCGCGGACATTCATGTTGGAGAAGATCTGCCGCCCTTCCGGCGCCTGCGACAGGCCGAGCTGGACGATTCGGTGGGCCGGCATGTTGGCAATCGGCTGGCCGCGGAAGGTGATGGTCCCCTGTTTCGCCCGGTAGATGCCGGACACCGTGCGCATCAGCGTGGTCTTGCCGACGCCGTTGGAGCCGAGCACGGCGACGATGGCGCCCTGCGGCACATCCAGGCGGACACCGTGCAGGATCTCCTGCGGCCCCATGGCGACATGCAGGTCCGCGATGGAAAGCAGCGGCGCGGTCATTCATCCACCCCAAGATAGGCTTCGAGGACGGCGGCATCGGTGCGGATGGCGTCCGGCGTGCCGTCGGCGATCTTGCGGCCGGAGGCCAGCACCAGGATGCGCTGGCAGATGCCCATGACCAGGGTCATGTCGTGTTCGACCAGCATGATGGTCAGGCCCTGCCCGTGCAGCCGCTTGATGAAGGCGGCCAGATCGCGCGTTTCGGTGTCGTTCAGTCCGGCCGCCGGCTCGTCCAGGATCAGGAAGCGCGGCCGCATGGCGAGCGCGCGGGCGATCTCCAGATATTTGCGCTGGCCGTAGGGCAGGTTGGCCGCTAGTTCCGCCGCCACATGGGTCAGGCCGACCGCCTCCAGCGCTTCCCAGGTGCGGCGGCTGATCTCGGCGGAGCGGTCCCGGCCGCGCCGGTGGAGCGCGCCGAACAGCGCGCCGAACGCCCCCTGCGGCAGCGCGCCGACGGCACCCACCGACACGTTGTCGAAGACCGACATGTTGGGGAAGACGCGCAAATTCTGGAAGGTGCGGCTGATGCCCAGCCGCGCCACGTGATTGGGTTTCAGCCCGCTGATGGTCCTGCCGGCGAAGGCGACGGTGCCGCCGGACAGCGGGGTGAAGCCGGAAATCAGGTTGAAAAGCGTGGTCTTGCCGGCCCCGTTCGGTCCGATCAGCCCGACCAGTTCGCCCTCGTCCACATGGGCGGTGACGTCGCCGACCGCCTGCACGCCGCCGAAGCGGCGGCTGACGTTGCGGATTTCAAGTAGATGGGTCATCGCCAGCCGATCCCTTCGCCTTTTCCTGTGTTCCGCCACGCGGCACCCAACTGCCGACGAACGAGACGCAGGGCGGAGACCTCGCCCAGCAGGCCCTTCGGCAGCAGCAGGATGGAGAGGAACATCACCAGACCGACCATGATGTTGCGGAAATCGCCCAAGGCCCGCAGCCCCTCCGGCAGCAGGATCAGCAGCAGCGCGCCGATGATTGCCCCCGGCAGGCTGCCCAGGCCGCCGACCACCACCATCGCCAGGATCAGGATGGATTCGGAGAATTTGAAATCGCCCGGCGAGATGTAGCCGGTCATGTGCGCCCACAGGCTGCCCGCCACCCCGGCGAAGAAGGCCGACAGGGTGAAGGCCTCCATCTTCAGCCGCACGGTGCTGACGCCCATGGCGTCGGCGCATTGGTCGTCCTCGCGGATCGAGCGCAGGGCGTTGCCGTAATAGGAGTGGCTGAGCCGGCCGATGGCGACGACCGACAGCGTCACCACCGCCGCCACCGTGTAGTAGGCGGCGAGGCGGCCGGACAGGCTGAAGCCGAACAGCTCGAACCCCTTGGAGACGATGATGCCGTTGGGCCCCTTGGTGAAGTCCACCCAGTTCAGCATCACCAGATACAGCATCTGTCCGATGGCGAGCGTCGCCACGGCGAAATAGATGCTGACCAGCCGCATGGTCGGCAGCGCCACCAGGAAGGCGACCAACGCCGCCATCAGACCGGACAGCGGCAGCGTGACGGTGAAGCCCAGCCCAAGCTTTGAGGTCAGCAGGGCCGCGGTGTAGGCGCCGACGCCATAGAAGGCGGCATGCCCCAGATGCAGCAGGCCCGCCACCCCCGTCACCAGATGCATGGACGCCGAGAGCAGGACGAAGATGAGCGCCAGATTGGCGATCTGGTAGAAATAGCCCTTGTCGAAGCCGGCCAGCAGCGCCGGAAGCGCTGCGAAGACCAGCAACAGGATCAGCGCCGGGACCAGCAGCCCCCGGCGCCGGGTCAGGCCATCGGTTGGCACGACAGACTCAGACGCGTTCACGGCGCGCTCCGAACAAACCGTTGGGGAAGAAGATCAGGGTCAGGATCAGGAAGCCGTAGGCCACCATGTCCGACCAGCCCGACGAGACGAAGGTCGTCGCCATGCTTTCGGAAATGCCGAGGATCAGCGCGCAGATCACGGCTCCGGGGATGGAGGACAGGCCGCCCATCACCATGGCGACGAAGGCCTTGATGCCCGGCGTGAAGCCCATGGCGGGGAAGACAGCGCCGTAATAGAGCCCCATCAGGATGCCGGCCGCTGCCCCCATCATCGACCCGACGACGAAGGTGGTGATGATGGTGCGGTCGGTGTCGATGCCCACATATTTGGCGCCGAGCGGGTTGTTCGACACCGCGCGGATCGCCAGCCCGACGCGGGTGCGCGTCAGCAGATATTGCAGGCCGATCAGCATTGCGGCGGCGACGCCGAAGATGATGAAGTCGCCGGTCACCAGGATCACCGGGCCGACGCGCACCGGCGTGTTGATCAGGTAGTCGAAGGGGACGGAACGCATCTGCGATCCGAAGACGATCTCCAGCGCCTCGCGCACCACGATGGACACCGCCAGCGAGGAGAGCAGGGTCGATTCCCGCATCGCCCGCGATTTCAGCGACGCCTCGTCGGTGAAGCGGCGGAACGGCTTGAAGGCGATCCGCTCCAGCGAGAAGCCCGCAAGCGCCCCGATTGCCAGCGCGCCCAGGATCACCGCCACGATGGGCGGCGCCGTGGCCGAGATCAGCACGAGCCCGGCGAAGGCGCCCAGCGTGTAGATCTCGCCATGGGCGAAGTTGACGACGTTCAGCACGCCGAAGATCAGCGTGAAGCCGATTGCCATCAGCGCGTAGGTCATGCCCAGCGACAGGCCGATGGCGAGCTGCTGGAGATAATAGGGATCGAACATGCGGGCTCTGTCGCTGCGAAAAGGGGCGCCGGGAAAGGAGCGCTGGGGATCGTTTGCCGGGGGTTAGAGACTGTGTGGTACTTATTGAAGCACCACACAGTCTCTAAGTCTTTGGTTTTTCGTGTGATTCACGTTCCAAGCGATTCCGCTTGAAACGATCACACTCTAGTCGGCGACCGGAACGAAGGCGCCGCCCTTGACCTCGACCTTCACCAGCTCCTTCTCGGCCTCGCGGTCGGCGCTGAAGCTGGTCTTGCCGGTGACGCCGGGGAAGTCCTTGGTCTGGGCCAGCGCGTCGCGCACCTTCTCGCGGGTCGGGTTGGGCGAAGCCTTCTCCACCGCCGCCAGCATGATGCGGACCGCGTCATAGGCCTGGGCCGGGAACTGGCCGGGCACAGCACCGTCGGAGCGCTTCTTCCACTCGTCGACGAAATGCTGGACGTTCGGCGACGGGTCGGTCGGCAGGAAGTTGGAGGTCAGATGCACGCCCTCCGCCGCGCCGCCGGCCAGCTCGATCAGCTTCGGGCTGTAGGCCGCCGAGGTCGAATAGACCGGCGTCTTGATGCCCAGCTGCTGCAGCTGCTTCAGGAACTGCGCGCCGTCCTCGTAGAAGAAGCCGGTGTAGATCGCGTCGGGCTTCGCCCGCTCAAGCTTGCTGATCAGCGACCGGTAGTCCTTCAGGCCGCGGTTGAAGAATTCCGAGAAGGCGACGGTGCCGCCGTTGGCCTTGACCGCGTCGGAAAAGCCGCTGACCACCGACTGGCCCCAGTCGGTCTGCTCCGCGATCACCGCGACGTTCTTGAATCCCTTGGCCGCCATCCATTTGGCGTTGTAGGGGCCTTCCTGCGCCTGGGTGGCGATGTTGCGGAACTGGTACTTGGAAACCTTGGTGTAGTCGGGGTGCGAGGCCGTCTGCGACAGCTGCGGCATGCCGGCCTCCTTGTAGACCTGTGCCGCCGCCATCGACACGCCGGAGGTGAAGTCGCCCAGGACGCCGACGATCTCCTTGTCGTCCACGAACTTGCGGGCGATGTTGGTGCCCTCCTTGGCGTCGGAGCGGCTGTCCTCGAAGACGATCTCGACCTTGAACGGCTTGCCGGCGGCGTTGAACTCGGTCAGCGCGATCTCGGCGGCCTTGCGGAAATCCTGGCCGTACTGCGCGGTGTCGCCGGTCAGCGGCAACTGATAGCCGAGCTTGACCGTGTCGGCGGCGAAGGCCGAACCGGCGATCCCGGCGGCGGCGAGAGTCGTCAGCGTGAGGAGGCGGAACTTCATGGCGATGTCACCCTCTTATTGTCTGTCTTTGCAGGCTTTGCGGCGATGCGCGTCTATTCGGCGGCTTTGGCGCCGGGCAGGACCTTCAGCCGGCAACAGCCCTCGTCGCCCGGTTTCCAGGTTTGGCCCTTGAAGACGAACCCGGCGGACTCGAACAGACCGCCGTCGATGGCGCCGGCCATCTTGCAGAGCAGTTCCAGGTCGGTGTCGGAGCGGCCCTGCGCCTGCCAGGCTTCCTTCAAGGGGCAGCGGTGGAAATGGATTTCCAACGCCTCGCCGTCGCACCGCTTGATCTCCGGCGCGAACATGCTGTCGCGGTTGGGGATGCCGTCGAGGAAGGCATGGCACAGGCCGGTCAGGTCGTCGGGACCGTGGCCCGCAAACTTCACGCCCATCGCCTCGCCGAGGCGGCGGGTCGATTCCTGTCCGACCTCCAGCGCCGTTTCGGTGCCGAAACGCTCGCGCAGCACATCGAACATGTGGGCATAGGACGCCGCGCGCATCGCGTAGGCATTGCGCAGAAGGGTGGGATAGTCGGGGCTGTCGGACATGCTGGCAGTCTCCTCGATCAGACTTCGCGGGCGTCGTTCCAGCGGTATTGCAGGATCTTCAACGGCCCGATGCGTTGCAGCAGGGCATTGAAGGGCAGGGGCGTCGGTGCGGTGAAGGGCAGGGCGAGGTCCTTCGGGTCCTGGCCGATGGCGGCACGGGCCAATTCCCGCCCCAGCGAGACCGACAGCGCCACGCCGCGCCCGTTGCAGCCGGCCCAGGCGAAGCCGTTCGGCTCCAGCCGGTGGACACGGGGGAAGTAATCGGGGGTCATGGCGATGCGGCCATTCCACACATGGTCGAAGCCGACGCCGTTCAGCGCCGGGAACATCCCGGCCAGACGGGCGCCGACGATGCGCTTCAACCGCTCCGCCCCATTCACCGGGTTCAGCAGCGCGCCGCCGGTCACCAGCCGGTTGTCGGCGGTGTAGCGCATGAAACGCAGATCGCCATGGGTGTCCGACATCGCCTGCCGGCCCGGCAGGACGGTTTTGCGGACGTTGTCGCCCAGGGGGGCGGTCGACATCTGCCAGGACAGGACCGGCACGACCTCCGTCCGGATTTCCGGGAAGATGGAGGCGGTATAGCCGTTGGTGCCCAGCACCAGGGAATCGGCGGTCACCATGCCCTGCGGGGTGCGGGCGACCCAGGAGTCGCCGCGGCGCTGCACCGACAAGGCGGGGGAGTTGACGTAGACCGCCGCCCCGGCTGCGACCACCTTGGCGGCGAGCCCGCGCACCAGCGCCAGCGGGTTGATGTGCCCGCCGGTCCGGTTCATCCAGCCGCCGAAATAGGCGTCCGTTCCGAGAATGGCGGAGACGGCGGCGCGGTCGAGCAGTTCGACATCGGCGCCGAACTTGCCCCATTGCGTTGCCCGGCGCTCGGCGATCTTGATGCGGCCCGGCGAATGGACCGGCTGAACCCAGCCGGTCTGTTCCGCAGCGCAGTCGATGCCGAGGCGGCGCACCAGATCGAACAGGGTGGAGGCGCTGTCGCGGATCAGCCCGACCAAGCGCTCCCCGCTTTCCCAACCGAAGCGGTCGATGAGGTCGGCGGGGTCGGGACGGGTCAGCGTCGGAATGACCTGCCCGTTGTTGCGGCCGGAGGCACCCCGTCCCAGTTCGGAGGCCTCCAGCACCACCACGCGGCGCCCGGCTTCGGCCGCATGCAGACCGGCGGAAAGCCCGGTGAAGCCGCCGCCGATCACCAGCACGTCGGCCTGCACGCTGTCCTGCAACGCCGGCAGGGCGGGTGGCGGCGGGGCGGTGGCTTCCCACAACGAGTCCGGACGCTGCCAGATGCCGCCCCGGCCTGGAATGTCCTGCGCTTGGCCTGCCGCCTGATGTGCCCCTTGGTTCGTCACGTCGCGCCCGTCCCTGTTCGGCTGAAATCCGCTACGCCCTTATCCCCTTTTGGAGTTAGGGCCATCCGTTTCCCGCCGAACTATGGGACAATGGACACACGTACGCAATTCCCAAGATTTTTCCGCAGAAATTTTTTCATGTCATGCGCCCGGATCGGGAAATCTGGACGCATGTACATGATCTGTATCATTTCGGCAGGACGGTTTCCGCCAGCCGCACCCAATAGCTGGCGCCGATGGGCAGCACCGCATCGTTGAAATCATAATGCGGGCTGTGCAGGTTGCGGCCCTGGTCCGACGGCCCGGCACCAACCCAGACGTAGCAGCCGGGACGCTTTTGCAGCATGAAGGAGAAATCCTCCGCCCCCATGCTGGGCATCGGATCGAGGTCGAGCGCCTCTTCTCCGACCACGCGTGCCGCTGCCCGTCGGGCCAGTTCCGTTTCCGCGGCGCTGTTGGTGGTGGGCGGATAGCGCCGCTCGTAGCGCAGGCTGGCCTCGACTCCGAATCCGGCGGCGATGGCGGTCGCCACCTCGCCCATGCGGCGCTGAACCAGATCCTGAACCTCCGGCCGGAAGGTCCGGACGGTGCCGCGGAGAACGGCGGTGCCGGGCAGGACATTCCACGTATCGCCGGCGTGGAACTGCGTGACGCTGACGACGGCCGAATCGATGGGATGGACGCTGCGGCTGGCGATGGTCTGGAGGGCGGAGACGATCTGGCTGCCGACCATGATCGTGTCGGTCCCCATATGCGGCATGCCGGCATGGGTGCCCTTGCCGGTCAGGGTCAGCTCGAAGATGTCGTAGGCGGCCATCAGCGGGCCGGGGCGCAGCGCGATGCGGCCGACCTCGAGCCCCGGCCAATTGTGCATGCCGAAGACCTTCTCGACGGGGAAGCGGTCGAACAGCCCTTCCTCCACCATCACCCGGCCGCCGCCCTCATTCTCTTCCGCCGGCTGGAAGATGAAGACGATGGTACCCCGGAACAGGTCGGTATGTTCGGTCAGGTAGCGGGCCGCACCCAGCAGCATGGCGGTGTGCCCGTCATGACCGCAGGCATGCATCCGCCCGGGATTGCGCGAGCTGTGCGGAAGGTTGGTTTCCTCGTGAATGTGCAGCGCGTCCATGTCGGCGCGGAAGCCGACCATCGGCCCCTCGCCATTGCGCAGGATCCCGACCAGGCCGGTCTTGGCGAGGCCGCGGTGAACCTCCAGCCCGAAGGAGGCGAGCTTTTCCGCCACGAAGTCGCTGGTCCGCTGCTCCTCGAAGGCGGTTTCCGGATGGGCGTGTAGATCGCGCCGCCAATCCGTCATGTCCGCGGTCAACCCGTCGAGCCCCGTCACCATCCCATCCATCGTCTTGTCCTTATGTTCCAGCAAATCTCTGGGGCAATCCTGCCGAAATTATACCGGATCCGAAACGGCCTATTTCGCCGGTGGGCACACACGTCATCGCATGGCACGGGCGGGGTGTCCGGTTGCGGGGGACCGGAGAAGCATCGCTGTTCTAAACATCTCTAGTGACGTTTAAAACATCATGATGTATGTTTCAGATAGCGACTTGCATGTATCAGCGGGGTATGCGTGATGATCACGGCATCGCAGCTGCGCGCCGCCCGGGCGCTGCTTGGAATCGATCAGAAGACGCTGGCCGAACTGGCCGGCCTCTCCGTTCCGACCATCCAGCGTATGGAAGCCAGCGACGGAAACGTGCGCGGCGTGGTGGAGAGCCTGACCAAGGTGGTGGAGGCGCTCGACCTCGCCGGAATCGAGCTGATCGGCGACAACGCGCAGAGCGTCACCGGCGGCCGCGGTGTCCGTCTGAAGACACCGGCACCCAGGTCCTGAAACCCTGACGCCCACACCATCGACCGCGCGACGGCGACCGCCGACCTGATGCCGACGATCCCGCCGCCTTATTCCAGAAGGCCGCCGGACAGATGACAGCACCGATTTCCCATCAACCGAGCTTTGCCGAACTGTTCACGCCAAAGCTCGTCACCATCCTGCGCGAGGGTTACGGGCTCGCAAACCTCCGCGCCGACGCCATCGCCGGACTGACGGTGGCCATCGTGGCGCTGCCGCTGTCGATGGCGATTGCCATCGCCTCGGGTGCCTCCCCGGCACAAGGGCTCTACACCGCGATCTTCGGCGGCTTCGTCGTTTCCGCCCTAGGCGGCAGCCGGTTCCAGATCGGCGGGCCTGCCGGCGCCTTCATCGTGCTGGTCGCCGCCACGGTGCAGGCGCATGGCATGGACGGGCTGATCCTCGCCACCCTGCTGTCCGGCCTGATGCTGGCGGCCATCGGCCTTCTGCAACTGGGCACCTACATCAAATTCATGCCCTACCCGGTGACGGTCGGCTTCACCGCCGGCATCGCCGTCATCATCTTCGCCAGCCAGATCAAGGATCTTCTCGGCCTGACCCTGAGCGGGCCGGAGCCGGGGCCGCTCCTTGAAAAGCTGCCGGTGCTGTGGTCGGGCCTGCCGACGGCCGATCCGGCGTCGGTCGCGCTGGCGCTGGCGTCCATCGGCATCATCGTCGGGTTGAAGGCGGTGCGGCCCCATTGGCCGGGGATGTTGATCGCGGTCGCCGGCAGCGCCGTGGTGACCGCCGCCCTCGGCCTCGACGTGGCGACCATCGGCACCAAGTTCGGCGGCATTCCGTCGGGCCTGCCGATGCCGGCACTGCCGGCAATCACGCTCGACAAGGTTCAGGCGGTTTTGCCGAGTGCCATCTCCTTCGCGCTGCTCGGTTCCATCGAATCGCTGCTTTCGGCCGTGGTGGCCGACGGCATGACCGGACGCCGCCACCGGTCCAACTGCGAACTGGTCGGGCAGGGCGTCGCCAACATCGCGTCGGGCCTGTTCGGCGGCATCTGTGTCACCGGCACCATCGCCCGCACGGCGACCAACGTGCGCGCCGGCGCCCATGGGCCGGTCGCCGGCATGCTGCACGCCGTTTTCCTGCTGGTCTTCATCCTGGTCGCGGCACCGCTCGCCAGCTTCATTCCGCTCGCCAGCCTTGCCGGCGTCCTTGCCGTCGTGTCCTGGAACATGGTGGAGAAGCCGGCCATCGTCGCCCTCCTGCGCGCCTCGCGCGGCGATGCCGCGGTGCTGCTGACCACCTTCCTGCTGACGATCTTCACCGGCCTGACCGAAGCCATCGTCATCGGCTTCGCGCTCGGCTCGGTGCTCTTTATCCACCGCATGTCGACGATCACCGCCATCGAGAGCCAGACGCCCTTCGTTGCCGAGGACAGCGCCGACGGCGCCCTGGTCGCCCGCAAGCCCTACGATCAGGGCGCCGCCGATCCCGAGGTGGTGATCTACCGGATCTCGGGCGTGTTCTTCTTCGGGGCGGCGGCGTCCATCGGGTCGGTGCTCGACCGCATCGCCGACACCCACCGGGTTCTGATCGTCGATTTCAGCGCCGTGCCGTTTCTCGATTCGACCGCGGCCAACACCATCGAGGGGCTGGCGCACAAGGCGGCGCGGCGCGGTGTGAAGCTGATCCTGACCGGGACCAGCCACACATCGCGGCAGGCTCTGTTCAGTCACGGGCTGAAACCGCCCCTGGTCAGCTATGAGCGGACCATCGACGTAGCCCTGCACAAGCTGCGGCGGGACGAGGCGGCGTCGAATGCTGGGGATGGAGCCGTGCCGCAGGACGCCGTGTAGCGGCGCCGGGCGATCCCGGTCACCCCAGCAGCAGCGCCACCTCCGCCAGCGTCGGGGCGGAGTCCGCAGCACCGGCGCGGGTGGTGGCGAGCGCTCCGCAGGCGGCGGCGAAGCGCACCGCGCCGGCCAGATCGTCGCCGCGAGCCAGCGCGAAGGCGAGCCCGCCGTTGAAGCAGTCGCCGGCCGCGACGGTGTCGACCGCCGTCACCGGGAAGGGCGGGAGGAAGCCCTGCTGCCCCAGGCCGCGGAAATAGACGCCCTTGGCACCCATCTTGACGATGGCGATGGACAGGCCGCGCTCGGCCAGCCGCTCTGCCGCCGCCGCGGCCTCGTCCGGGGTGGTCGGCCGCAGCCCGACCAGGGATTCGGTCTCCGTTTCGTTCGGGGTCATGGCATCGACGGCGCGGAAGACATCAGCGGCCAGCCCGTCATGCGGGGCCGGAGCCGGGTCCAGGATGATGCGGCCGCCGCCGGCCCGCACCGCGGTCGCCGCAGCCAGACCGGCGGCGAGCGGGATTTCCAGCTGAAGCAGCAGCACGGACGCCTCGGCGAACAGCGGGGCGGCCTGGGCCACGTCCTGCTCGCTCACCGCCATGTTGGCGCCGCCAATCACGGTGATGCAGTTCTCGCCGGAGGATTCTACACCGATCACCGCGATTCCCGTCGGGTGGGCCGGGTCGTTGGACAGGTGACCGGTCCGCACGCCGAAGCCGGCCAGCCGGCTGCGCGCCATCTCGCCGAAGGCATCGCCGCCGGTCCGCCCGACCATCTCGACCGATCCGCCCAGGCGGGCGGCGGCGGCAGCTTGGTTGGCGCCCTTGCCGCCCAGCCCCATGGCATAGCTGCTGCCATGCACGGTCTCGCCCGGACGGGGAAGCCGGTCGGAATAGGCGCAGACGTCGATGTTGACGCTGCCGAAGACGACGATAGGGCGATTGGAAGTCATGAAAGCCTCGCACAGGGCCAGCCGACCGAGGCGCGGAGCACGAGGTCGGGCGGCAGGGACAACAGGTCGGGCAGGGGCCGGCCATCTTCGAGATGGTCGATCAGCAGTTCCGCCGCGCGGGCGCCCAGCAGGCCCGCGGATTGGCGGATGGTGGACAAGGGCGGGGTGAGGTAGGCAGCCAGTTCGATGTCGTCGTAGCCCAACACCGATAGGCGGTCCGGCACGGCCAGCCCACGCTCCGCCGCGGCGCGCAGCACGCCGGCCGCCATCAGGTCGTTGAAGGCGAAGACCGCCTCCGGCGGCTCCCCCCCGTCGAGAAGCGATGCCGCCGCCGTGTAACCGCCGGCGATGGTCAGGTCGGCCTCGCGCAGCAGCCCGGGCTCCAAAGTCAGGCCGGCTTTGCCCAACTCCTCGACGAGGCCGGCCAGCCGGGCGCGGGAGCGCGGATGGCGCCCCGGGCCGGTGATGCAGGCGATGCGGCGGAACCCTCGGTCCGCCAGCAGCCGTGCCGCCAGCCGTCCGCCCATCACCGAATCGTCGGTCACCGTGCAGGCGCCCGGATGCGGATCGGTGTCGAGCAGCAGCAGCGGCAGGTCGGGTGCGCGCGCCTGCACATTGTCGAGAAAGCCGGGATCGGCATTGCTGGTCAGCACCGCAAGCCCGTCGATCCGCCGGTTGTGCAGGGCCTCGAAGGCGCGGAGCTGCTTGTCCGGCTCATCGTCGGTGTTGCACAGGATCAGGCTGTATCCGCGGTCGGAACTGACCGTCTCCAGCCCGTGGATCACATGGGCGAAGAAGGGGTTGGAGCTGGCGGTGACGATCATCCCGAGCGTGTGGGTGCGGTTGCCTTTCAGCGCCCGCGCGATGCCGTTCGGCGTGTAGCCCAGCCGGTCGATGGCGGCGCGCACCAGCTGTTCTGTTTCCGGCGCCACGAAGCGGGTGGCGTTGATGACGTGGGAGACGGTGCTCATCGACACGCCGGCCTCGCGGGCCACATCCCTGATCGTCACCATGCCGCCACTCTCCTCAACACGTTCCGCCCCCGCCGGCGCAAGCCCCCTTGGCCGCGCCGGCAGGGGTGGGCCCGTGCTTTACTTCGTCACCATCTTCAACTCAACCGGCGTGAAGGCCGGGACCTTCTCGCCCTTCAGCACCTTGTCGGCGGTCTCGACACCCTTCTCGCCGATCAGGCCGGCCTGCTGGGCGACCGTCGCCGTCAGGGTGCCGGCATTGACCGCCGCGACGCCCTCGTCGGTGCCGTCGAAGCCGACCACCGGGATCTTGCGGCCGGACGCCTGGATCGCCTTGGCGGCACCCAGCGCCATCTCGTCGTTGTGGGCGAACACCACGTCGATCTTCTGCTGGGCCTGGAGGATGTTCTCCATGACGTTCAGGGCCTTGGTGCGGTCGAAGTCGGCCGGCTGGCTCGCCACCACCTTCAGGCCGCTGGCCTTGTCCACCGCCTCGTGGAAGCCCTTGCCGCGGTCGCGGGCGGCCGACGCGCCCGGCAGGCCCTGCAGCTCGACGACGGCGCCCTGACCCTTCAGCATGTCGACCACCAGCTGGCCGGCCATCCGGCCGCCGGCAACGTTGTCCGACGCGATGTGCGACGCGACCTCGCCGCCGTTGGCCGAGCGGTCGAGCGTCACCACCGGAATCTTGGCGCGGTTGGCCGAACGGACCGCCGAGCGGACGGCGTCGGAGTCGGTCGGATTCACCAGCAGAAGCTTGACCTTCTTGTTCACCACGTCCTCGACATTGGCCAGTTCCTTGGCCGGGTCGTTCTGGGAATCGAGGACCAGCAGATTATAGCCCAGCGCCTTGGCCTTGGTTTCCGCCCCGTTCTTCAGCGTGACGAAGAACGGGTTGTTGAGGGTCGAGACGACCAGGGCGATGGTGTCGGCCGCCTGCGCGTTGGCCGAGGCGAGCAGGGCGGTGGCGGCGACGGTGGCCGCGGTCAGAAGCTTACGCATGGTTGGATTCCTTCCTCATCGTTCTTGTTCGTCTGGTTGGGGCAAGCAACAGGTACAGGAGGGCCGATCCGGTTAAGCGGTCGCCTTACGACGACTTGCGGCTGTCGGCGAGCACCGCGAGCAGGATGACCGCGCCCTTGGCGATCATCTGGTAATAGGAGGAGACGTCCATCAGGTTCAGCGCGTTGTTCAGCACGCCGATGATGAGGGCGCCGACCAGCGTGCCGAACAGGGTGCCCTTGCCGCCGGACAGGCTGGTGCCGCCGACAACGACGGCGGCGATGGCATCCAGCTCGTAACCGGCACCGGCGGTCGGCTGCGCGCTTTCCAGCCGGGCGGTCAGGATGACGCCGGCCAGCGCCGCCAGCAGGCCCGACAGGGCGTAGATCGTCGTCTTTTCCAGATTGACGCGGATGCCGGACAGCCGTGCCACCACCTCGTTGCCGCCGACCGCATAGGTGTAGCGGCCGAAGCGGGTGCGGGTCAGGATAAGGCCGCAGACGGCGAAGACCGCCGCCGCCATGACCACCGGCACCGGAATGCCGAGCAGATAGCCGCCGCCGACGCTCCAGAACGCATCGGCCGCCGCACCGGTCCCGGTGGTGATCGGCCGCCCGTCGGTGAAGACCAGCGTGGCGCCGCGCAGCATCGTCATGGCGACCAGCGTCGCGACGAAGGGCTGCACGCCGCCGGTGCCGATGACGATTCCGTTGACGGCGCCCAGACCGGCACCCAGCAGCAGGCTGAGCGGGATCGCCAGCCAGATCGACAGGTCCCCCGCCACCAGCCAGGCGCAGACGGCGCCGCAGAAGGCCAGCACCGATCCGACCGACAGGTCGATGCCGCCGGACAGGATGACGTAGGTCATGCCCACCGCGATCACCGCGTTGATCGAGGTCTGCCGCAGGATGTTCAGCAGATTGTCGACGGTCATGAAGCTGGGGCTCATGACCGCGACGGCGGCCATCAGCACGATCAGGCCGACCAGCGGCTTGTTGCGGGACAGGAAGCGTTTCAGCGTGGTCATCGTCGTCTCTCTTCCTGCCCGTCAGCCGATCGCGCAGGCCATGATCTTTTCCTGGGTCGCCTCGTCCCGGCCGAAGCGGCCGGTGATCCGGCCCCCCGCCATCACGAGGATGCGGTCCGACAGGCCCAGCAACTCCGGCATGTCCGAGGACATCAGCAGGATGCACAGGCCCTTGGCCTTCAGATCGTTGATCAGGCCGTAGATCTCGCGCCGCGCGCCGACATCGACGCCGCGCGTCGGCTCGTCCAGGATCACGACCTTGGGCGACAGCATCAGCGCCTTGGCCAGCGAGATCTTCTGCTGGTTGCCGCCGGACAGGGTCCGCACCTCCGCCCCGATGCCGTGCGCCTTGACGGCGAAGGCGGCCATGAAGCGGTCGACGGCGCTCCGCTCGTCGGCCTGCCGGACGACACCGCCGGGGCCGCAAAGCTGCTTGAGCGCCGCCAGCGACATGTTGGTGCGGATCGAATGGCCCTGGATCAGACCCTCGGCCTTGCGGTCTTCGGGCACATAGGCGATGCCGGCGGCGACCCCGTCGCGGGGATGGCGCAGCCGGACCTCGCCTCCATCGACCCGGACGCTGCCGGCGCGCAGTCGGCTGGCGCCGAAGATCGCCTTGCCCAGTTCAGTCCGTCCGGCGCCCATCAGCCCGGCAAATCCCAGGATTTCGCCGCCTGCGGCGCTGAAGCTGACGTCGTTCACGCCGTCGGCGCTCAATCCCTCCACCGTCAGCCGCTCAGACCCGGCAGCGCAGGACAGATAGGGATACTGGTCGGTGATCGAGCGGCCGACCATATGGCGGATCAGCGCCGCCTCGTCGAGATCGGCGACCGCCCCGCGATGGACCATGTGGCCATCGCGCAGGACCGTGACGCTGTCGCACAGCGCGAAAATCTCGCCCAGCCGGTGCGAGATGTAGACGATGCCCTTGCCGTCGGCCTTCAGGCCGCGGATCACCTCGAACAGGACGGCGGTCTCGATGTCGGTCAGCGCGTCGGTCGGCTCGTCCATGACGATCAGTTCGGCGTTGAGCGACAGGGCGCGGGCGATCTCGACCATCTGCTGCTGGCCGACGCTGAGGCTTCCGACCGGACAGTCCGGGTCGATGGTCTGGCGCAGCCGCTCCAGCAGGGCCTTGGCTTCGCGCCGCATGCGACCGCGGTCGATCAGGCCCAGCCGGTTGCGCGGCTCGCGCCCCAGCCAGATGTTGTCGGCCACCGACAGGTGCGGCAGCAGGTTCAGTTCCTGATGGATCATCGCGATGCCGGCGTCGATGGCTTGCCGCGGGGCGGTGAAGCGCACCGGCTGGCCGCGGAACATCATCGCACTGGAGCTATCCGGTTGGACGATGCCGGTGACGATCCGCATCAGCGTCGATTTGCCGGCGCCATTCTCACCGATCAGGGCCATGACCTCGCCGGCGCGCAGGCGGAAATCCACCCCGTCCAGCACCGTCACGCCGTTGAAGCCTTTGCCGACCCCCTGGAGGTCGAGCAGGAATCCGGATCGGGAATCCATCACGCCCCCTGCGGTCAGAAGGTTACGCCGGAATAGAGAAGGATGTTGGCGTAGGGGCTGCATTCGCCCGTGCGCACGACGGCGGCGGAGGACACGGTCAGCCGTTTGAACTCCTCATGCGGGACTTCCTCCACCGCGATCTGCCGGCCCTGCGCCGCGGCCATGCGGTCCAGCCGGACGGACAGCTGGGCGCGCAGAGACGGGTTGGCGATGGTCATCTCGCCTGCGATCACCACGCGCTCCACCATCATTTCCTCCGCCACCGCATCGAGGATTTCGAGGAAGGACGGCAGGCCCGGCGTCACCGCGAGGTCGATCCGTTCCGGCCCGGCCGGAACCGGCAGTCCGGCATCGGCGATGGTCAACGCCTGCGTATGGCCAAGCGAGGCAACCGCGTGGCTGAGCGGGGCATTGAGAAGGCCAATCCGTTTCATCGCAAAGCGGCTCCAACTGGGCGGGACAGGCGGACGCTAGCGCCATCGAAACGTTTGCGCAAACGTTTGCGTTGCTGCGCCGCACCAATTCCGCGCGCTTTCGCCGACGGCGCGATGCTGCGCCGCCGGTCTGGGGCAAGAAGAAACGTCGGTCTTCAGTGACTTATGCGCCGGGCCTGCCTGCGCTTGTCCGGCCGCCGCTCAGACAGCGTAGGTGCCGTCGAACAGGTCGCCCAGGGCGAAGCGGGTGAGGGCCCGCAGCCGCGCCACCCGCCGATGTTCCTCGCGACCGGTCACGAGGTGGCAGCGTCGGCAGAGCCGCTGACTGTCCTCAGCGGCCATCCTCGCCGCTGCCGACTGACGGTAGAGACCGACAACGGCACGCGAGTGACGCAGACGGGCGTAATCGACGACATCCGGCCAGGACGCCTGGTCACCGTTGGCGTCGATCCACCCGTTGTCGGACGACAGCCAACGGCCGTCGGGCAGGCAACGGAGCATCTGCCCATGTGGCCGACCGCAATGTTCACAGTGGAGATCGATGGACGGGCTGGAGGTGTCAGCGCTGTTGACCATGGGATCGAAGACCGTGGATGGCGGGACCGGGCTCGATTCTAGCGAAGCTTCGGGCTCGTGGGAATCCCCTCCGTGCTGGCCGGGGTGTCCTTGATCGGAACCTCCGTCTGGAATACCCGCTTGTCGAAATCGTCGATCAGCACCTCAAGACGCAGCGACCATTGCCCGGCAAGCGGCAGCGTGGTGTCGTCGGTTCCGAAGAAGCCGGGGCCGAGGCCCGTCAACGCATGCCGCAGCGGAGCCACGCCCGCCGAAGGAAGCTCCCAATTCATCGTCACCTCACGGGCGGCGACCGGTCTGCCGTCCTCGTTCTGAAGGTGGAGCCGGACGCCGTTGCGCCCGGGACTGGCCGGGCCGACGTCGATGAGGGCGATGAGGCCGCCCTTCACCGCGACGGCGGAAAAGCCTGACGGTGGCTTCTCCTCGCTTGCATGGAGTGCGCGCGGCGGCGGCGTCAGGGCGAAGGCCGCCGTCAGCAGCAGGGCGGTGCCTGCCGCCGCCATCTCCAGGCCGATGCTCCGCCGCAGGGCCTTAACGGCGTGCTCGCCATTCCTGTCCAGGGCGGGGGTCAGGAACTGCCGGTTCCATGCCGCCAGCCCGAGCAGCAGCAGGACCGCCAGCATCTTGCCCAGCCACACCCAACCATAGCCGCTGCTCAGCACGGCCTGCACCGACTGGAGTTGGATCGCGGACAGGACCATGCCGGCTCCGGCCAGAAGGGCCACGGCACCGATGGCGATCCGCGAGAAGCGGCGGGTCAGCCTCGCGGCCTCGGCCGGGGATTCCAGGCGCAGTACCATGGACAACGGCCAGAAGGCGCCGACCCAGAAGGCCGCCATCAGCCCGTGCAGGCCGACGAGCGGCGCGCTTAGCCAGCGGGGGGAAGCCGTGGCGGCGTGGCCGGTGGCGGCCAGCGAGGCGGCCCCCAGCAATGCGCCCGCCGCCAGCAGCACCGGTCCCATTGCAGAGCGGGCCTCGACGGCCAAGCCGCAAGCCGAGCAGAGCAGGGCCAGCAGAGCGATGCCGGCGCTGAGGCCGACGCTGCTCCCTGCCCCGGTGGTCCAGGGGGCCCCTGTCGCCAGGGCGGCAAGCGGCTGGCCGGCCAGCGTCGCTCCGGTCACCCCCACCAGCAGCGCCACCGACAGGCCGGCCATCAGCAGCAGTAGGCAGAGAGCGGGTTTCAGGCGGTCATTGAGCGGTGCCCAGCGCCCGGTCACCAGCACGAGGAACAGGCCGCCCCCGGTCCCGGCCAGCAGGGCGGCATAGTGCATCGCCCGCAGCAGCACTCCGGCGAACGAAGCAGCTTGGGATGGATCGTCCACCGGAGGCGTGCCGGTCGTCGGCGTCACACCGATCCCGAACGTGAAAGAGCCGGCGACGGGATGCCCATCCGCGGAGGTGACACGATAGCTGGCGACGTACAGGCCTTTCGGCAGTTCCGGCGGCAGGGCGAGGCGGACGCGGTTGTTTTCCGCCAACGCACCCTGCGGATCGGCCATGTCCCGCCCCTGTCCGTCAAGCAGCTGGATGCGGACGGGAGTGACGGGTTCATTGAACTCCAGCGACAGGGCTGTCGGTGCGGCCTCAAGGCTGGCGCCGTCGGCCGGCACGGACTCCATCAGGACGGCATGGGCCCAGCCGGTGCGCGGCAGGGCGGCGAGGAACAGCATGGCGAGGAAGAGGGCGGACAGACCCGTAAGCCTGCGACGCGGGCTGGGACGCATGGGGATGCCTCGCTATCGGGAAGGGCGAGGGCCGCGGAAGAGAGGCGGCCAAGGGTCTGCATGCCGTTCAGCCGTCGCGGCAGCCGGCATGCAGCCCGATCTTCCGGCCGATGCCGGGGCGCCGTCAGTGCTGCTTGGGTTCGGTCAGCTTGAGACCCGGTGCCGGCTCGCGATAATCGTCCGCCGGTTTGCCGGCTTCGGGGATCTCGATCCAGCGGTGGGCGCCTTTCTCGCACTCCTGCACCACCGGGATGTAAAGCATGGTGCCTGCGGGCTGCTTGGGCAGCACGACCTGAAAGACGAACTCGTCGTACCACGCGTCGGGCAGGCTGCCGCCGGTCCAGGCGATTTCGGTGACGCCCTGGGTGATGCTGCGGCCGTGCGACTCATAGGGCTGGGCGTAGGGGCCTTCCTTGGTCGCCAGGGTCCAGCCCGGCTTCGGCATCGGCTTGGCCAGAACAGCCCCGTCGGGCAGGCGGACGCGGATGGCCGTAGTCGGCGAGCCGTCGCAGCCGTGGCCGACCTTGAGCACCGCCTTGTAATAGCTGCCGGCCGGCGCTTCGCGGGTTTCCAGCGTGACATGCGCAGCGGCGCTTCCGGCGGACAGGGCAAGGCAAAGGGTCCCGGCGGCGAGCGCCAGGGAAATGATGCGGGTCATGATGCGCTCCTGAACGGAATGATGGTTCGGGGAAAGTCCGGTGACGACGGGGGAACAGGCCGTCACGCCGGCGGAGCGCGGGGATTGAGACAGGTCAGGAAATGGTCGTCCGGGCGAATGCCGGCGGCAACCGGTGCGGCGACCGGCATGCGATGGACGGCCTGCGGCCGGACCATCGCAGAACCGGGGAGCAGGCCATGGGTGCCGAGCGCAAGGCAGAAAGCGCAAAGGCTGTCATGATCCATGACGGGATGGCCGGACCCGTCGTGGGTTCCGCCGCCATGGTCTCCGCCAGCCAGCCCTTCGCTGTCCTGCACATCGGACGGGGTGGTGCCGCAATGGTCGGCCGCCGTCGGGGCGGTCAGGAACCCGGCGGGCAATCCCGACTGTGCCCGTGCCGCCATCGCCAGATCGGGAACCGCCACCTGGATCAGCAGAGCCAGGACGGCAAGCCAGCCAACCAGCGCGCGGCGCAGCCCGACCGTGCCGGCGGGAGCGCCGGTCCGGAGGGTTGCAAGCGTGTTGCGCGCGGTCTGGCGGCGGGCCATACGGGGGAGCCGGCGGTTGCGGAAAGCCGCGACCAACCTTCACGCGCAGCCTTGTCCAGTCAAGCCATTCGGCGGTGGCAGGACGATTTGACCACCCTCCTCGATGGTGTGCGGCCGGTCGGTCGGCGGTTCGTGCCCTGGGTTGCGCAGTATCGGCATGATCTCGCGCTGCTCGCGAGACGCGACTCATACAATCAGCTTATCCCATTGTCGCATTCCGCTTTTCCCTGGCCTGTGCTCAGATCGGGCGTGCCTTGCGCAACCCAAGGGAGGAAAAATCATGAAACGGAACAGCCTGATCGCCATCCTGCTGCTGTGCGCGGGATCGTTCGCCTCGACGGCGCAGGCCCAGACGGCCCAGACGCTGAAGTTCTGGAACCTGACCACGGAAACCATCACCGAGCTGAAGCTCGCCGAACCCGGCACGAACAAGTGGGGCAAGAACCAGACGCTGAACGACAAGGACAAGACGGTCGAGGCCGATGAGCGGCTGAAGCTCAGCGACGTCAAGCCGGGAACCTGGGATGTCAGAATGAAGGACAAGAAGGGCCGCACCTGCGTCCTGCGCAATGTCGCCCTGTCGGGGACCGAGGCCTATGCCTTCTCGATCAGCGAAGACGATGTGAAGACATGCGCCCGCAAATGATCGGCTGCCATCCCTGACCTGCGGACGGCACCGGGACGCTGCCGGACCGGACAGCCGACGGGAAGCGTCGGTGCCGATCCGGCTTTCGCTGACGTGACGGTGCCGGCTCCTGCGAACGGCTCCGTCCGTCCGTTCAGTCCGCGTCCTCGAACGCGAAGGTCTCGGTCTCGTCGTCGTAGGTGAACAGCTCGGCATAGCGTGCCCAGCTGGTGACGGCCTTCAGCGTCTCCTCGGCATAGCCCTCGCTCATGAAGGGAGTCAGTTCGGCCAGGATGCGGCTGCTCGGCACGTGCTTCGTCGCCGGTTCCTTCAACAGGCCGTGGATGTGGGCCGCCAGCGGCACGTAGCGGATCAGATGCTCCGCGAACAGCCGCTTGCGGTCGTCCAGGCCGGACTCGGCGAACAACCGGCCGGGTTCGGTGAGGTGGATGTCGCCCTCCGCCACCTCCGCCAGTCCCAGCATCTGCAGCGTCTCGGCAATCGGGAACAGGTCGTCGATCTCATGCTGGAGGGATGCTGCCAGATGGGGCAGGTCGGCCTTGCCATGGTAGGCCGGCGAGGCCAGCGTCTCCAGCAGGCCGGCCAGCAGGTTGGTCGACACATGCTCCAGCGGCACCGCATGGGCCGGCGGCTGCTTCGCCGCCGGGGACGACGCCACCAGCGGCTTGCGCGCGGTCATCCGGCCATAGATGTCGTCCACCATGGCGCGGAACTGCGGGTCCAGGCGGTTGCGCGGGTGGGGGATGTCCACCCGGATCTCCGCCGCCACCCGGCCGGGGTTGGAGGAGAAGACCAGGATGCGGTCGCACATCAGCACCGCCTCCTCGATGTTGTGGGTCACCATCAGGATCGATTTGATCGGCAGCCGCCGCTCCATCCACAGGTCGAGCAGGTCGGTGCGCAGCGTCTCCGCCGTCAGCACGTCCAGTGCGGAGAAGGGCTCGTCCATCAGCAGGATTTCCGGATGGACCACCAGCGCGCGGGCGAACCCCACCCGCTGGCGCATGCCGCCGGACAGCTCCTTGGGATAGGCGGATTCAAAGCCGGACAGGCCGATCAGGTCGATGGCCTCCTCGGTCCGCGCCTCCGCCTCGCGGGCCGGCACGCCCTTGGCCTTCAGGCCGGCCATGACGTTCTCCCAGACCGTCAGCCAGGGAAACAGCGCGAAGGTCTGGAAGACCATCGCCACCCCGTCGGTCGGGCCGGCGACCGGTTCGCCATGATGGCGGACGGAGCCGCCGGTCGGCTTGACCAGCCCGGCGACGATGCGCAACAGCGTCGACTTGCCGGAGCCGGAGCGGCCGAGCAGCCCGACGATCTCGCCGTCGCGCAAGGTCAGGTCGACGTTGTCGAGCACGACGTAATCCTGCCCCGACGGCTTGGCATAGGCCTGACGGACGCCGCTCAGTTCGAAGATGGTGGTGTTGCGGGTGTTCAGCATGGCGGGGTCCTCCTCAGGCGAGGCGCAGGCGGCGCTCGGCGAACGCATAGAGCGGACGCCACAGCAGACGGTTGAACAGGATGACGAACAGCGACATGACGGCGATGCCCAGCACGATGCGCGGGTAGTCCCCGGCTTCGGTGGCCTGGGCGATGTAGCTGCCCAAGCCATGGGCGGTCAGCCGGGTGTCGCCCCAGTTCACCGCCTCCGCCACGATGCTGGCGTTCCACGACCCGCCGGACGCGGTGACTGCCCCGGTGACATAGTAGGGGAAGACGCCCGGCAGCATGACGTCGCGCCACCATTGCCAGCCGCGGATGCGGAAATTGGCCGCTGCCTCCTTCAGGTCGCCGGGAAAGGCGGTGGCCCCGGCGATGACGTTGAACAGGATGTACCATTGGGTGCCGAGGATCATCAGCGGGCTGAGCCAGACATCCGGGTTCAGGTCGAAGCGGACGATGGCGACCACCGCCACCGGGAACAGCAGGTTGGCCGGGAAGGCGGCGAGGAACTGGGCGGCCGGCTGGACCTTCTCCGCCAGCCGTGGCCGCAGCCCGATCAGCACGCCCAGCGGCACCCAGACCAGCGTCGCCACCGCGATCAGCACGATCACCCGCAGCAGCGTGGCGCCGCCGAGCAGCAGCACGGTGCCGACATCGCCCCAGTCGACGCCGGAGGAGACGAAGGCGATCATCGACCAGCCGGCCCACAGGCCCGCCACCGCCAGCAGCAGATACCAGAGGATATCGACGGCCCGCGCCGGCACCCGGTCGAGCAGCCCGCCGACCGCCCGAAGGCCGCCTGCCGCACCGCGGCTCGCTCCACCCGCCGGCAGGCGCAGCCAGACCAGCCAGCCGAACAGGCGGTTGAGCGGCGCGAAGAGGGCGCGGAAGAAGCGGGTGCGCTGGAACAGGGTGAGCAGCCAGGACTCCGGAACCTCCTGCGCCCCGGTCAGCTCGACCCGGAATTTGTCGGCCCAGGCGACCAGCGGGCGGAACAGCAGCTGGTCGTAGGCCAGGATCACCAGCAGCATCGCCAGCACCGCCCAGCCGACGGCGTCCAGGCGCTGCCCGTCGATGGCCTTGGCGAGGTAGGAGCCGATGCCGGGCAGGGTGATGGTGTGGTCGCCGACGGTGATCGCCTCCGACGCGACGACGAAGAACCAACCGCCGGACATCGACATCATCATGTTCCACACCAAGCCAGGGGCGGCATAGGGCGCCTCCAGCGTCCAGAAGCGCTGCCAGCCGGAAAAGCCGAAGCCGGTCGCCGCCTCGTCCAGGTCGCGCGGGACGGCGCGCAGCGACTGGTAGAAGCTGAAGGCCATGTTCCAGGCCTGGCTGGTGAAGATGGCGAAGATCGCCGCGCATTCGGCTCCCAGCACGCTGCCCGGGAAAAGCCCCAGGAAGAAGACGACGGTGAAGGAGATGTATCCCAGCACCGGCACCGATTGCAGCACGTCCAGCACCGGGATCAGCAGCATGCCGGCCCGCCGGCTCTTGGCCGCCAGCGTGGCATAGGTGAAGGTGAACAGCAGCGAGGCCGCCATCGCCGCCAGCATCCGCAGGGTCGAGCGCAGGGCGTATTCCGGCAGCATCCAGGGGTCCAGTGTGACCGGCACCTCCTCGACGCTGTTCAGAGGCAGGGCCATCTGATGGCCGCCGATGGCGAGCAGCGCCAGCAGGCCGATGACCAGCGGCAGGGCGACAACGTCCCACCGGTTCGGCGCGGCGTCGACCGCCTTCACCGAAACATTCGTGTTGATCCAGACCATGACAATCCATCCTGCGGTCCCGTCGCGGGACCGGCCGGCAAGGAAAACGGTAGCGGCGCGGCAGAGGCGCCGATGCGGATTTTCAGGAGGAGTGGCGTGGGGTCAGCGACTTGGCGGGCGCAGATCGCCCGTCACGGAAAAGCACCGGCACCCGTCGGGGCGGCGGTGCATGGAAACCGGGATGGTGAGGAGCTTCACCATGGTCCACCTCTGATCGGCCCGAAGACGACGGGCCGCGGGTGGACCCCTGCAAGAGGTCAGCCCGCGAACGACGTCGTCAGGGGAATGTGAGTAGATCGACTACTGGGGCTGTCCATCTCTTGCCTTTTCGATCCGGCCGCCGGCCCGGCGGGCAGGGCGGACAAGAACGATCATGCGGTGACGATGCCGCCCCTCTACTCCCCTGGCCGGCCAAGGTCAAGAGCGGGAATCGGCTTGCGATCGGCCTTCATCAAATCGTCATGAAGCCCTGTGCCGGCGGCAACCTCAGGGCGATCTGCGCGGCCAGCGCACCCGCCTCAATCCGGCGCGCGCAGCCGGTATCCGACGCCTGTCTCGGTCAGGATGTGGTGGGGTCGCTCGGGATCGGGCTCGATCTTCTGCCGCAACTGGCGGATGTAAATCCGTAGGTACTGGATGTCGGTTTCACCACCCCACACCTCCTTGAGGATGAAGCGGTGGGTCAACACCTTGCCGGCATGCGCCACCAGAATCCGCAGCAGGTCGTATTCGCGCGGCGACAGCTTCACATCCTCGCCGCGCACGGTGACGATGCGCCGCACCAGATCGACCGTCAGGTCGCCGCTGCGGAACAGCGGCCGTTCCCCCTGCTGTTGCAGCTTGTGGCGCATGGCCGTGCGGATGCGGGCCAGCAACTCCTCCACCCCGAACGGCTTGGTCACATAATCGTCGGCCCCGAGATCGAGCGCCTCGACCTTTCCGGCCTCGTCGACCCGGCTGGACAGCACGATGATCGGCAGGGTCACGCCGCTGCCGCGCAGGCGCCGGATGACCTCCAGCCCGTCGATGCCCGGCAGCCCGAGATCGAGGACCAGCAGATCGGGGGAGCGCCGCCGCACCTCCTCCAGCGCTTTCGTTCCGTCCTCTGCCTCGACGATGTCGTACCCCTGGGCCGTCAGGCTGGTGCGCAGAAAGCGCCGGATCGGCGGCTCGTCGTCGACGACGAGCACGCGAAGCGGGATGGAGTCCGATTTCATGCTGCGGCTTCCTCTTCATATCCGGACAGGTCGGCGGCCTTGGGGAGGGTCAGGGTGAAGACGGCGCCGCTCCGGTCGCGGCGGTTGCCGGCAGTGACCGTCCCGCCCATCGCCTCGACGAAGCCCCGGCAAATCGCCAGACCCAGCCCGGTGCCGGCGCGCTGCCGGTCCTGGGCATGGACACGGTAGAACTTGTCGAAGATGCGCTCCACATCCTCGGGCGGAATGCCGCCGCCCTCGTCCTGCACCTCGATGCGGACGAGGGAGCCGTCCTGCCGTCCGCGCACCGTGATCGTCGACCCGACCGGCGCATATTTGCCGGCGTTGTCGAGCAGGTTGAAGAGCGCCTGCTCGATCAGCACGGCGTCGATGTCCACCATCGGCAGGCCGGCGGCAAGATCGACCTCGACCAGATGGCCGGCGAGGATGCGGGCCCCCCGCTCCAGCGCGCTGCCGACCACCTCGGACAAATCGACCGCACCGGTCCGCGGCCGGATGGCCCCGGATTCCAGCCGCGTCATGTCCAGCAGGTTGGCGATGAAGCGATTGAGCCGCTCCGCCTCCTCCTGGATGGTCGCCGCGAGGTCGCGCCGGTCCTCCTCGTCCATCATCGGTCCATAGCCGACGAGGCTGGTCGCCGAGCCCAGGATGGAGGCCAGCGGCGTGCGCAGATCGTGCGAGATCGAGGTGAGCAGGGCCGAGCGCAGCCGCTCGGTCTCGGCCGCCAGCTTGCTGCGGTCGACATCCTCGGCAAGCGTCACCCGCTCGATCGCCAGGGCGGCCTGATCGATCAGCGCGTCGAGAAGCCGGCGCTCGTCCGGCGTCAGGTAACCGCCGGTCCGCCCCTTTCCGCCGCCGGTGTCGATGCCGACCACCCCGACGACGCCCCGCCCGGTGCGCATCGGCAGGAACAGCCACTTGGCGCCGGGCAGCGTGTCGGCACCCTTGCCGGTCGGCCGGTTGTTTTCCCAAGCCCAGACAGCTGCCGCAAGATCCGCGTCCTCGATGACGTCCTCCGGCGGATAGCCGGCCCTGACCGCGACGCTGCCTTTTCCCGAGGCTTCGCCAGGACGATCCTCGGGCAGCAGCAGGACGACATGGACCTTCAGCATGGCGGCGATCTGATAGGCGGTGGCCCACAGCAAATCGTCCATGGTCACCACGCCGGCCAGCTTGCGGCTGAACTGGTAGAGGTCTTCGGTCGTCTTGGCGCGGAGCCGCGCGGTCACCGCCTGGGCGCGGACGCGGGCGGTCAGGTTGCTGGCGATCACCGAGACGACGGCGAAAACCAGCAAGGCGACGATGTTCTCCGGATCGGAAATGGTGAAGGTGTAGAGCGGCGGCAGGAAGAAATAGTTGAAGGCAAGGACGCTGATCACGCTGGCATAGAGCGACGGCGCCAGCCCGCCGGTGACGGCGCTCGCCAGCACGGCGGTCAGGAAGACCAGCGCCATGTTGTTGAGGGCCAGCACCCGATGCAGCACATGCCCGGCCCCCAGCGCCGCCGCGACATAGCCCGTGCTGGCGACGTAGGGCCACCATGCGAAGGCGCGCGGCCGGGCTGCTTCCGTCCTGATCGTCTTGGCTGGAAGCGTGGCGCCGGAGCTGGCGGCGATGACATGCACGCTGATGTCGCCCGCCCGGCGGATCAGGCTGTGCGCCACGGAGCCGTGCAGCAGCTCCGACCAGCGCGGCCGGCTGGATTTGGCGATGACGATGTGCGTGACGTTGTTGGCCAGCGCATAATCGACGACGGTGTCGGCGACATCGCTGCCGGGCACCGTGACCGCCTCGCCGCCCAGCCGCTCCACCAGACGCAACGTGTCGGCGATGCGGTCGCGGTCGGCCTCGCTCAGGCGCAGCGCCCGGCTGGTTTCGACATGGATGGCGCCCCAGCGGGCGCGCAGCCGCTCGGCCTGACGGCGGGCGTAGCGCACCAGGGCGCCGCCGCTGGCATCCTCGTTGATGCAGACCAGCAGCCGCTCGCCGGCGGCCCAGGGGCCGGAGATGGCGTGCGCCTGCATGTGGGTCAGCAGCTGCTCGTCGACGCGGTCGGCGGTGCGCCGCAACGCCAGTTCGCGGAGCGCCGTCAGGTTTCCGGGCGAGAAATAATGCCGGATCGCCCGCTCCGCCGTGCGCGGGACATAGACCTTGCCCTGCTGGAGACGCTGGATCAGGTCGTCGGGCGCGATGTCGATGACCTCGATGTCGTCGGCGCGGTCGAGGATCGAGTCCGGCACCGTCTCGCGGACGCGGACACGGGTGATCTTGGCGACGACGTCGTTCAGGCTCTCGACATGCTGGATGTTCAAGGTGGTGTAGACGTCGATGCCGGCGGCCAGCAGTTCCTCGACATCGAGATACCGCTTCGGATGGCGGCCGCCGTCGGCGTTGGTGTGTGCCAGCTCGTCGACCAGCACGATCTTCGGGCGGCGAGCGAGGATGGCGTCCACATCCATCTCGGTCAGGACATGGCCCTTGTGCTCGATCCTGCGGCGCGGAACGATTTCCAGCCCGGCGACCAGCGCCTCCGTCTCGCGCCGGCCGTGGGTCTCCACCACCCCGACGACGATGTCGACGCCATCGCGGCGCTTGGCCTGGGCGGTTTGCAGCATCTCGAAGGTCTTGCCGACGCCGGGGGCGGCACCAAGAAAGATCTTGAGCCGTCCCTGCGCCTCCTTCGCCGCCTGGCGCAGCAGCGCGTCGGGAGATGGCCGGCCGGCGCGGTCGCCCTGAATGCGGTCGCCCTGTTCGTCGGTCATGGCATCGTCCCTTTACGCTCCCCCAACCCCGACTTCAAGCCCGGCTATGGATTACTCCGCCGGCCGTTGCGGAGGATAGCCGATTCCGACAGCCCCGTTGCACAGCAACGGCCGGCTATTTGCCTCCTGCTGTTTTGCCGGCCGCCCGATCCAGCGCGAGGTTGAGCGCCAGGACATTGACGGTCGGCTCGCCCAGGAAACCGAGCGGGCGCGGTTCGGTGGTATCGGCAACCAGCTTGCGCACGGCATCTTCCGAAAGGCCGCGGGCCTTGGCGATGCGCGGCACCTGGAAGTCGGCGGCGCCCGGCGACAGGTCGGGGTCGAGGCCGCTGCCCGAGGTGGTCACCAGCTCCACCGGGACCGGGGCGCCGGGGTTTTCCGTCTTCAGCTTTTCGGCATCGGCCTGCACGCGGTCGACCAGCGCCTTGCTCGTCGGACCGAGGTTGGATCCCATCGAATTCGCCGCGTTGTAGGGAGCCGGCACGGTCTTGGCCGGATCGGCGGGGTCGGCGCCGGTGGTGGCCGACGGGCGGGGATGGAAATAGCCTTCGCCGGTGAAATCCTGTCCGATCAGGCTGGAGCCGACGATGGTCCCGTTCCGTTCGATCAGGCTGCCGTTGGCCTGGTGCGGAAACAGGACTTGTGCGGCACCGGTGACGGCGAGCGGGTAGGCGAGCCCGGTGATCGCCGTCAGTGCGACGGTCATCACCAGGGCGGGACGCAGATCCTTCAACATGACAGGCTCCTCACACAAGGCCGGCGGCGGTGACGATCAGGTCGATCGCCTTGATGCCGGCGAAGGGCACCACGAGGCCGCCAAGGCCATAGATCAGCAGGTTGCGGCGCAGCAGCGAGGCGGCACCGACGGCGCGGTAGCGCACGCCGCGCAGGGCCAGCGGGATCAGCGCCACGATGATCAGCGCGTTGAAGATGATCGCCGACAGGATGGCGCTCTCCGGGCTGTGAAGCCCCATCACGTTCAGCGCCTGGAGCTGCGGGTAGAAGGCGAGGAACATCGCCGGGATGATGGCGAAATACTTCGCCACGTCGTTGGCGATGGAAAAGGTGGTGAGCGCGCCGCGGGTCATCAGCAGCTGCTTGCCGATCTCGACGATCTCGATCAGCTTGGTCGGGTCGCTGTCCAGATCGACCATGTTGCCGGCCTCGCGCGCCGCCACGGTGCCGGTGTTCATCGCCACCCCGACATCGGCCTGGGCCAGCGCCGGCGCGTCGTTGGTGCCGTCGCCGCACATGGCGACCAGCTTGCCCTTCGCCTGCTCGTCGCGGATCAGCTGCAGCTTGGCCTCCGGTGTCGCCTGGGCAAGGAAGTCGTCCACCCCGGCCTCGGCGGCGATGGCGGCGGCGGTCATCGGGTTGTCGCCGGTGATCATCACCGTGCGGATGCCCATCTGGCGCAGGGCGGCGAAGCGTTCGCGGATGCCGCCCTTGACGATGTCCTTCAGGTGGATGATGCCGAGCAGCCGGCCGTCGCGCGCCACCGCCAGCGGCGTGCCGCCGGCCTTGGCCACCCGTTCCGCGATGGCGAGGATCTCGCGCTCCGCCGGGCCGGCGGCCGGGTGCAGCGCGGTGACGCCGCGGCCGCCGGCCACGGCGACGCGCTGCGCCCCGTTGACGTGGGCCAGCACCGCGTCCACCGCCCCCTTGCGGATCACCGTGCCGTCGGTGTCGATGCCGCTGATGCGGGTCTGGGCGGTGAAGGGGACGAAATAGGCGTGCATCTCCTCCATCCTGCGGGCGCGGATGCCGTAGTCCTCCTTGGCGAGCACGACAATGGACCGGCCTTCCGGCGTCTCGTCGGCCAGCGAGGCGAGTTGGGCGGCGTCGGCCAGCTCCTCCTCGCCGACGCCGGCGACCGGCAGGAACTCGGCGGCCTGACGGTTGCCCAGCGTGATGGTGCCGGTCTTGTCGAGCAGCAGCGTGTCGACGTCGCCTGCCGCCTCCACCGCGCGGCCGGACATGGCGAGCACGTTGAAGCGCACCAGACGGTCCATGCCGGCGATGCCGATGGCCGACAAGAGCGCGCCGATGGTGGTCGGGATCAGCGTGACGAACAGCGCCACCAGCACCAGCACGCCGACCGACCCGCCGGCATAGGCGGCGAAGCTGGGGATCGTCGCCACCGCGATGACGAAGACGATGGTCAGCCCGGCCAGCAGGATGTTCAGTGCGATCTCGTTGGGGGTCTTCTGGCGCTGGGCGCCCTCCACCAGCGAGATCATGCGGTCGAGGAAGGTCGAGCCGGGGGCGGCGGTGATGCGGACCTTGATCTGGTCGGACAGGACCTGCGTCCCGCCGGTGACCGCCGACCGGTCGCCGCCGCTCTCGCGGATGACGGGGGCGGATTCGCCGGTGATGGCAGCCTCGTTGACCGAGGCGACGCCCTCCACCACCTCGCCGTCGGACGGGATGATGTCGCCGGCCTCGACCAACACGAGGTCGCCGGGCTTGAGCGCAGTGGCGGGTACTGTGCGGACGGTGCCGTTCTCCAGCTTCTTGGCGCTGGTCTCGGTGCGGGTCTTGCGCAGGCTGGCGGCCTGGGCCTTGCCGCGCCCCTCGGCCACCGCCTCGGCGAAGTTGGCGAAGATCAGCGTGAACCACAGCCAGACGACGATCTGGACGGCGAAGCCGGACACTCCGGCACCGGTGACGGCATCGCGCAGGACCAGCAGGGTGGTGAGCGCGGCCACCACCTCGACGCAGAACATCACCGGGTTGCGGATCATCTGGCGCGGGGAAAGCTTGGCGATGGAGCCGCCGATGGCCGGCACCAGGATGGCGGGGTCCAGCAGGGTGCTGGCGGAGGAGCGGCCCGACCGTTTGCTTTTGGCATGCATGGGAGCGTTCCCGATCAGAAGAGGGTGCCGGCGGTCATCGCCAGATGCTCGACCACCGGGCCGAGGGCGAGAGCCGGGAAGAAAGTGAGGCCGCCGACGATCAGGATGACGCCGACCAGCAGCCCGACGAACAGCCCGTCATGGGTGGGGAAGGTGCCGGCCGAAACGGGGGCGCGGGCCTTGGACGCCAGGGAGCCGGCGATCGCCATCATCGGCACGATGACCAGGAAGCGGCCCACCAGCATGGCGATGGCCAGCGTGACGTTGTACCAGGGCGTGTTGCCGGTCAGCCCGCCGAACGCGCTGCCGTTGTTGGCGGCACCCGAGACATAGGCGTAGAGCGCTTCGGAGAAGCCGTGCGGCCCGGCATTTGCCATCGACGCGGTGCCGGTGTCGAGCACCACCGCGACGGCTGTGAAGCCCAGCATCATCAGGGGCAGGCAGAGGATGGCGAGCATGGTCATCTTGACCTCCTTCGCCTCCAGCTTCTTGCCGAGATATTCCGGCGTGCGGCCGACCATCAGGCCGGCGACGAACAGCGCCACGATGGCGAACAGCAGCATGCCGTAGAGGCCGGCGCCGACGCCGCCGACGATGATCTCGCCCAGCATCATGTTGATCATCGGCACCATGCCGCCCAGCGGCATAAAGCTGTCATGCATGGCGTTGACCGCACCGCAGGAGGCGGCGGTTGTGACGGTGGCGAACAGCGCTGTCGCGGCGATGCCGAAGCGGGTCTCCTTACCCTCCATGTTGCCGGCGCTGCCGTCGATCCCGAAGGCGGCGAAGGCCGGGTTGCCCTGGGCCTCGGCCCAATAGGCGACGCAGACGCCGGCGGCGAACAGCAGCCCCATGGCGGCGAGGATGGCCCAGCCCTGGCGCTCGTCGCCGACCATGCGGCCGAACAGGTTGGTCAGCCCGGCGCCCAGCGCGAAGATGCACAGCATCTCGACCAGATTGGTCAGGGCGTTGGGATTCTCGAAGGGATGGGCGGAGTTTGCGTTGAAGAAGCCGCCGCCGTTGGTCCCCAGCATCT
Source organism: Azospirillum sp. TSH64 (assembly GCF_003116035.1). Taxonomy (GTDB): domain Bacteria; phylum Pseudomonadota; class Alphaproteobacteria; order Azospirillales; family Azospirillaceae; genus Azospirillum. The sequence goes on along the minus strand of NZ_LGQW01000015.1, from coordinate 4,447,163 downwards.
TGATCGCCTCCTGCGAGGCGACGGGGCCGAGCGAGATGGTCTGCTTCGCACCCTCCAGCGTGGTGGCATCGACGGCGCCCGCCAGCGTTTGCGGCACGCCCTGCCAGACCAGGAACAGCGCGCAGACGACGCACAGCGGCAGCAGGACATAGAGGGTGGCGCGGGTCAGATCGACCCAGAAATTGCCCACCGTGCGGGCCGAGGTGCGGGCGAAGCCTCGAACCAGAGCCACCGCCAGCGCGATGCCGGTGGCGGCCGAGACGTAGTTGTGGAAGGTCAGCCCGGCCATCTGTACCAGATGGCCCATGGTGGTCTCGCCGCCGTAATTCTGCCAGTTGGTGTTGGTGGTGAAACTGGCCGCGGTGTTGAAGGCGAGGTCGGCCGGCACCGCCGCCATGTCTTGCGGATTCAGCGGCAGGACCGGCTGGAGGCGTTGCAGGGCATAGAGCAGAACCATGCCGGCGGCGCTGAACAGCAGCATCGACACGGCGTAGGTTACCCAATGCTGCTCGGTGCGTTCATCGACGCCGGCCAGACGGTAGAGGCCGCGCTCGACGGGGCCGAGGATGGGGGAGAGCAGCGTGCGCTCGCCGGTGAAGACGCGCGTCATGAAGCCGCCCAGGGGCCGCGTCATCGCGACGACCAGGGCGAGGAAGACCAGGATCTGGATCCAGCCGTTGACGGTCATGGGATGGATCTCCTCAGAACCGTTCGGGGCGGATCAGGGCATAGACCAGATAGACCAGCAGTCCGGCGGTCACGAGGCCGGCCAGGGCATAATCGAGGGACATGGCGCCGCTCCCCTCACAGCCGGTCGCAGGCATGGACATAGGCGACCGCCGCGGCGAAAAAGCCGACGGTGAGCGCAAGAAACAGCAGGTCGAGCATCGTTTGGGTCTCCGGAATTGCGTCCCCCACGCCGTCATGGTGGCGGGGGAGGTCCGACCCTGTGAGGGTGCGCCGGAGCCGCGTATAGATTCGATGGGGGACGGCAGGGCCGGAAAATATAGGGTTCATATATACGGCGGGCCGTCCGGGCATCCGCGCGATCGTCTCAGCCGGTCAGGCCCCGATCCACAAGGCCAGCATTTGCAGCGCGAATGCGATCAGCAGGAAGGCGGCGATGGTGATCGCCGCCTCGCCCAGCACCGCGTGCGGGGAGGGGAAAGCTCCATCCGACGTGTCGTCCGATGCCCGCAGGTCGCAGTCCTCCATGCGCGCCGGGGCAGGCATGGTCCGGTCGAGCAGCCCGAGAGGCGATTTTCCTTGCATGACAGCCTCACAGTTTACGGGCGGCCAATGGCCGCTATCCCACTGAGAAGAGGGCTGCGGGGCATATAAATGCGATGGGGCGCGTGATGCCTGAGAAATATACGGCCGCTATACGCGCCCCCGGTCCGGGCTGTCGGCTGTGCAGTAACGGTCAGGTGGGGCGATGCCCGTTCGGATCGGAGGTCGCCCCGGCTCCGTCATCAGCGTCCCGACGCAGCCCGTGCCAGGCCGGCATAGTGGCGCACGTCGAAGGCGATGAACTCCACCTCGGCGTCGGTCACGTCGCGCAGATGCCTGGCCGGGCTTCCGGCCCAAAGCTGGCGAGCGGGGACGCGCTTGCGCGGGGTCAGCACAGCACCGGCCGCCAGCATGGCGCCGCTTTCCACGACCGCGCCGTCCAGCACGATTGCGCCGATGCCGACCAGACAGCCGTCCTCCAGCGTACAGCCATGCATCCGCACGCCATGGCCGATCACCACGTCGGCACCGATGATGGTCGGATACTCGTTCAGCATGACATGGATGATGGTGCCGTCCTGGATGTTGGTGCGCGGCCCCACCGTGATGCTGTGGTCGTCGCCGCGAAGGACGCAGCCGTACCAGACGCTGGCCTCCGCCCCGATGGTGACGTCGCCGACCACCACCGCGCCGGGAGCGATGTAGGCGTCGGCCGCGATGCGCGGCCATACTCCCTTGACGGGCCGGATGATGGCGCCGGGGTGTCGGGCGAGCAGGGCGTCTCCGGTTTCAAAAGCCCCGGTTTCGGAGGTCGTTTCGGTTGCGCTCTCGGTGGTCATTGGTTCTTGTCCTTTTTGGCCCTGCAGGGTCTTGGTTCCGGTCGGGAAGCAGCCGGTCGATGTCGGCCCGAGTGTAGCCCAGTCCGGCCGGCAGCGTCGCGCTCTGCGCGGTTCCAGCCTCCGACCGCCGGCTGCCCGTCTTTCTCCCGCGGAACGAGGAGAATCTTGCAAATGAGAATCAGTATCATTATCAAGGTTGGAGCTGCGTGAACCGTGTCGGGGGCGTCGGCGCTTTGGCAGGCACAATGGCAGGGGGAGCATCGCGATGAAGACTGCCGGGCAGTCCGGACGGGTTGAGGGACGGGCTGCGCCGCCGCGCCTGCGCATTGCCGCACGGGTGACCGCGGCGGTGTTCGGCGCCTATGGTTTCGCTTGGGGCCTCGCCGCCTTCGGGGCGGAGTTGGGGGCGCTGGCGGGCATGGCCCCGGCGGAGGCGGTTACCGCCTCCAGCCTGCTGGCGCTGGTGGTGCTGCCGGCGGCGTCGCTGTGGGCCTTTGCGGTCCCGCGGATCACGGTCGGCTGGGCGGTGCTGGGCGGCGGCGGGGTGCTGCTGATCGCGGCCTCGCAGTTTGCCGGGAAGTTCGCCGGGATAGTGGGGCCATGACGGCGAAGACGCGCAAGCTTATCAGCTCGGCGCTGCGCGCCGCCATGCTGTGGCCGCACACCTGGGCGGGGGTGACACTCGGCGGGTTGCTGATGCTGATCTTCTTCATGGGATCGCTGGCGGTGTTCGCCTCCGAGATCGACCGCTGGATGATGCCCGCCACCCGTGTCGGCACGGTGGAGACCGTGCCGGTCTCGCTCGACCATGCGGTGCTGCCGGCGGTGGAGAAGCTCGCCGCCGGGCGGACGGTGCGCGACTGGTATGTGCAGTTGCCGGACGAACGGCGGCCGGTGATGGCGCTTCAGCTTCGGACCGAGACCGGCAATGCCGGCGGCATGGCGACCGGCGACGGCCAGCTGCTGCCGCCGGTCGGGACGCTGGGAGCCACCTATTTCTTCTATCCACTGCATTACAGCCTGCATCTGCGGGCGGGCTTCATCGGCTATTGGATCGTCTGCTTCGCCTCGGTGGCGATGCTGGCCGGGCTGATTTCCGGTGTCATCATCCATGCGCGGATCTTCAAGGATTTCTTCACCTTCCGCAGCTGGGGGCAGGTCCGCCGCTCCCTGCTCGACCTGCACAATCTGGCGGGCGTGCTGGTCCTGCCCTTCCATCTGATGATCACGATCACCGGGATCGTCATCGTCCTGCCCATCGTGCTGCCGGCCGGCGTCCAGGCGCTGTATGGCGGCGATGTGCGGCGCTTCTACGACGACGCGCTGGGCAACTACAGCCGTCCGCGCAGCGGCATCGCTGCCCCGCTGGCGCCGCTCGATCCGATGGTGGCGGAGGCCCGCCGGCTGTGGGGCGGGGGCGAGCCGGCCGTGGTGTTCGTCTACAATGCCGGCGATGCCGCGTCGGTCGTCCGCATCAACCGCGCTCTGCGGGACCGCATCAGCCTCGATGTCCAGCCGGTCTTCTTCGACGGCGTTACCGGGCAGGTGCTGAAATACCAGCGGCCGGGGCCGGTGGTGGCAACCCACCGCGTCCTGTCGGGGCTGCATTTCGCCGCCTTCGACCATTGGCCGCTGCGCTGGCTGTATTTCCTGTTCGGGCTGTCCGGCTGCGTGCTGATCGGCACCGGCATGCTGTACTGGATGGAGAAGCGGCGGGTCGCCCATGGCGTGAAGCCCGGCGCCGGCTGGCGCAGCGTCGCCGCCATCGCCTGTGGCAGCACCTCCGGCCTGCTGATCGCCACGCTGGCGATGATGGCGGCCAACCGGCTGCTGCCGGCCGGCATCCCGTCGCGGGAGCTTGTGGAGGTCGGCCTCTTCTTCGTGATCTGGATCGGGAGCGCCGTCCATGCTGCCGTCAGCACCCGGACGGACCCGCCCTGGAGCGAACAATGCACCGCGGTCGCCTTGCTGGCCGCAGCCTGCGTGGTGCTGAACTGGATCACGACGGGGGAACATCCCATCCGCGCCGTGGCCGCCGCCGATTGGGCGGTGCTGGGCGTCGATGCGGTGTTGGCTCTGACCGCCGCCGCCGCTTGGCGGGTGTCGCGTCGGCTGGCCCGGCGGCGCGATCCCGAACTCTCAACCCTGGCGGAGGTGACCGACCATGCCTGATGCCCTGATGCTGCCCGGCCTCTTCGGGCTCTGCTATTTCGCCTTCGCCGCCCTTGCCCTGTCGGTGGAGCGGCATTGGCGCGACCTCGTCGAGTCCAGGCGGGGGCCGCCGCGCCGCACGGTATTCCGGCTGCGGCTGGCGGCGTTGCTGTGCCTGGCGGCGGCGCTGTCGGTCGCGGTGCGCCATGATGGAACAGGCTTCGGCCTCCTGCTCTGGGTGCTGGCCTTGAGCGCGGCAGCGCTGGCGGTTGCGGCGACCGTCACCTGGAAGACGCGATCCGCCCGCGGCCGCGCGTCTTAACGGCGGGGGGGTGGCCTCACATCCGCATCATGCGGAAAATGGCGATGAACATCACGACCACGCCCACTTCGGCGGCGGTGGCGAGCCAGACCGGGTGAAAGACGATGCCGAACGGCATGATCAGCAGCAGGATCAGCGACGGAAACACGATGTAGGGCGACTCGAACCGGCGGAACTTCGTTTCCGCCGCGGCGCCGTCCTCTTCGAGCAGGGACGGCTGCGCCAGTTGCATTGACATCGGATCGGACCTTTATCTCAGGTTTTGGTTGAAGCCGATCCTAGGCAGCGCCATCCATCGCAAAAAGCGAAATAAACCGATGGTTTGTATCGGTTTTATCAAAGTGAATTGCGGGCGCCGGCCGGTTCGCCCAGGATGGCCTTCAACCCGGTGAGGGCCGGGTCGATGATGGTGTCGTCGGCGTCGGTCGGGTAGGCGGCGTAGATGGGAAGGCTGAGCGGCCGGGCTTCCGGCAGGATTTCCCCCTTGCCGGCATCGATCAGCGGCTGGACGAGCTGCCGGGGGAAATGCCCGGTGCCGCCGCACTGTTTGACATAGTCGAGCCCGAGCGTGCCGACGCCGATCGACACCGGCGCGGCCTGCACGTCCGGGCGATGCAGCCGCACATTGCGGCGGAAATCGTCGCCCCAGTCGATGTGGACATAGGGCTCCTCCAGGTAATCCTCGACCGCCGGCATGCGGAAAAGGACCAGTTCCTCCTCCAGCAGCAGGCGGATTGACAGGCCCGGCAGGGCGCGCGGCGAATAGAGGACGGCGACGTCCAGCGTGCCGTCCTGAAGCCCTTGCAGCAGTCCGTTCGGCAGGCCGACGTCGCAGCGCAGGGCGATGTCGTTGGCGTTGCGCCGCATCCAGGGAATCCAGCGGTAGAGCAGGCGGTTCCACAGGCCGGCTTCGCTGCCGATGCGCAGCAGCGCCTTGTGGCCGGCGGGCAGGGTGGCCTCCTGCCGGGCCTGCTCCCACAGGCGGAGGATGGCCGCGGCATGTCTCTGGAAACGCAGGCCGGCGCTGGTCAGCGTGGCGCCGGTCTTGTTGCGCACGAACAGCCGGCAGCCAAGCTGCTGCTCCAACTGCTGGATGCGCGTGCTGACGGTCGACTGGGTCACATGGAGCCGGTCGGCTGCCGCCATGAAGCTGCCCGCCGCCGTGACCTCCAGAAATGTCCGGGCCATTTCCGTATCCATGATACCTCGCTCGAAACCCCGCCTCCACGGACGGGGAGCAAGACCTACGCCATCGGCGGCTTGATCGCGACCGACCGGTGTGAGACGATTCGTCACATCCACTGGATGCAGCCGCGACCGGCGGTTCCCCTAATGCGGCAGGATCGTATCGGAAAAACCGATGACAACCATCGGGTAAATTCGCTTCCTGGCCTCAATGGCCGCCTTTAGCTTCCGCTTGCTCGCCGGAAGGAAGCCCGACCAATTTTCTCGGTTGGCCGGAGACAACGTTGAGAAATGGGAGTTCCGCTGTGTCCGTCATGCGCAAAATTCTGTTGGCCTCCGTCATTCTGATTTCCGGTGGAACCGCCGCCGCGCAGGCCGCGGACGGCGATGCCGCGGCGGGCAAGACGGTGTTCAACACCTGCAAGGCCTGCCACACCATCGAGGCCGGCGGCCCCAACCGCGTCGGCCCGAACCTGCATGGCATCGTCGGCCGCAAGGCGGGCAGCGTCGATGGATTCAGCTATTCCGCGGCGGTGAAGGATGCCGGCTATGACTGGGACGAGCAGAAGCTCGACACCTATCTGAAGGATCCAAAGGCGGCGCTTCCCGGCAACAAGATGGCCTTCGCCGGCGTCAAGGACGATGCCAAGCGCGCGGACCTGATCGCCTATCTGAAGAGTGAGTCCAAGTAACCTCTGAACTGGCGGAAGCATCGTCCTGTCTGTTGCCACAGCTCCGCCGATGCGGGGCTGTGGCTATTTCAGGATGGGCGTGCCAGCAGCCCTTCCGCCAGGGCGCGGAACGCATCGACCGCCTTGGCGAGGACCTCCTGAGGATCGGGGCTGGCCGCCACCCAGAGCGCGGCGTTCAATGCCGCCCCATTCAAAAGCCGGGCGGCCGCTTCGGGGTCGATGGGCCTGACGATTCCCTGCGCGATCAGCCGTTCCACCGTTTGCCGCGTCATTTGAAGGCAACCGTTCTGGCTCGGCCATTGCGAGGGATCGCCCAGGAATGCCGGTCCGTCGAGCAGGACGATGCGTTGGACCTCGGGCTCCAGCGCCATCTCGATATAGGCCACACCTTCCGCCAGCAATCCGTCCCAGTCGCTACCGGCCCTGGCAGCGATGGCATGCGCGCGCTGTGCCATCTCCGTGTCGAGCTGGTCGACCACGGCCTGGAGAAGCCCGCGCTTGTCGCCGAAATTGTGATAGAGGGCGCCGCGCGTCAGCCCGGCCTCCGCCGTCAGCTCATCCATCGATGCGGCGGCGAATCCCTGTTCGGCGAAAGCCTTGCGCGCGGACGCGATCAGCTTGGCGCGGGTTTCCTCCATCATCTCGGATCGCTTTTTGGCGGCCATTGCCTTCTCCAGAAACTTCTGCATACGTTGCGTATGTGAATTGACATACGCAACGTATGTGTGTTGTGGTTCGCATACGCGGCGTATATCAACTTGCAGCCGCGCTGTGAAGCCCGATGCCGGCCATTCCGGCAGTCAAGGAGGACCACCACCATGGCCAAACGCGACGCGATCACTCCGGCCAACCGGCACGCGCTCTATGAAAAGCACCGCTATTCGGCGGCGATACGTTCTGGCGATCTCCTGTTCGTATCGGGGCAGGTCGGCAGCCGCGCGGACGGATCGCCGGAACCCGACTTCGAGCGGCAGGTGCGGTTGGCCTTCGACAATCTCGCAAACGTGTTGAAGGCAGCCGGCTGCACCTTCGACGATGTCGTCGACGTCACCACCTTCCACACCGATCCGGCCAACCAGTTCGATGCCATCATGACGGTGCGCGAGACGGTGATCGGCGATGCGCCCTATCCCAACTGGACCGCGGTCGGGGTGAACTGGCTGGCGGGATTCGATTTTGAAATCAAGGTCATCGCCCGTATTCCCGAGCAGGGATGATGCTTTTCGGCTTTCCGCCTGCCGCTGTGGTCCCGCTCACAGCGGCGGGCGGATGACCTGCGGCAGGATGGGTCCATGCCGTCCCTGGCCCTGTTGCCCTGGTCCTGTTCCGCGGAGGAAAACCCCGATGCGCAGCCTTGCCGCCGTTGCCTTTTGCCTGCCCGTTCTCGTCACGATGACGACCATTGTCCGGCCGGCCGCGGCGTTCGAGGTGCAGTCCGGTGGCGTGCCGCTTTCGGCTGCGGCCGTTTCCCTGCTGGGGAACCGGATCGGCAACGTGCCGCCCAATGCGGCCGGTCCCAGCGGTGCTTTTCCGCCCTGGATGGGGAACGGCCGGACGAATGGCCCGGCCCTGGCCAACGGAGCGATGGGCGGCGGATTGCAGTTGCCGCGGCGGGCCGGCGGTGTCGCAACTGCGGACCGGGCGGTGATGAACGAGCAACTGTTTGGGATCAAGCGCTGAAAAGGTCGCCTGTCTGTCTTCCCTGCGCCGTCCTCCCCCGCAATGGTGGGGATGGGGACGGCGATTGTCCGCCAATTCGGAAGGGTGTGGCGCAGGAGCGGGTTGTTTTTCAACGGGATGGGATTACCCAAGAATTCGGGGGAACCCTGCTTCGCGGTCGAAGACTAAGATCGATGTCATTGGACAAAGGGCAATGAAGAAAACAGGGGGAAATCATGCTGCGGACTGCCGTTATCGCAGTCGGCGCCCTGCTGCTTCTGCCGCTGTTTCTGGCTGGGCAGGGAATGGCCGACCGGGCGAAAGCGCCTGACGACGCGCGTGCCTACATCCTGTGGCCTCCCAACGGGACGGTCATCACTGGCGGAAAATTCTGGGTGCGCATGGGGCTCCAGAACATGGGGATCGCACCGGCGGGCATCAGCCACGCCGACACCGGGCACCATCACCTGCTGATCGACACCGATCTGACGAACCCGGACGAGCCGATCCCCAATGACAAGCAGCACCTGCATTTCGGCGCCGGCCAGACCGAAGCGCGTCTGGAGCTTCCGCCCGGAACCCACACGCTGCAGATGGTCCTGGGCGATGCCGACCATATTCCGCACAACCCGCCGGTGATGTCGGAAAAGGTGACCATCACCGTCCGCTGACCGGAGCCGTTGGCTTCGTCCCTGCCAGGGAGGGCAGCATGACAACGAATTCGTGCGCGCTTACGACCGTTCGCCGCCTGCAACCGGTACTGGGCGCCGTATCCTGCGCGGCGCTTTGGGCAGTGCTGTCGCTCGCGCCGCTGACGGTCGCGGCGACGCCCGCGGCTGCGGCGGATGCGTCCGCCCAACAGAAGGCCGATCAGAAGGACAGCCAGAAGGCCGGGCAGAGCGACGCTGCGGCCGGGCAGCGGACGCCCGGCCGAAAGGACGCATGGCTCTACATCGGCTGGCCCAACAACGGGCAGGTGGTGGGGACGCGCTTCAAGGTGTGGTTCGGGCTGCGCAACTTCGGCGTCGCGCCGGCCGGCGTGCGCAAGGACGGCACCGGGCACCATCATCTGCTGATCGACACCGACCTCAAGACTTTCAACGAGCCGATCCCCAGCGACAAGCAGCACCTGCATTTCGGCAAGGGCCAGACCGAAACGATCCTGGAACTGCCGCCCGGCCGCCACACGCTGCAACTGGTCCTGGCCGATGCCGACCATGTGCCGCACGACCCGCCGATCATGTCGAAGAAGATCACCATCACGGTCCGCGCCGACCGCAGCCCGCAACTGTCGGCGCGGTGACCGGTCCTCAGCCGGCCTGACGGCGCAGGCAGCAAGCCGGACCACAAACCCACAGGAGACAGCGCCGATGAGCATGGTCCGGTTCCTTGGTTCCGCCGTGGTATCCGTCGGCCTGACGCTGGCGCTGGGCGGCTGTTTCACCTCCGGCGAGATGGCTCGCGTGGTGCAGCAGCCGAAGACCCCGGCCGTCCGCACCATCAGCAGCTTCAGCGAGGCGCTGCGCTGCATGGACACGCTGCTGTGGACCCATGGCAAGCGTGATATCTACATCACCGCCAACGGCCTGCCCGACGCCACCGGCCGGGTCGCCGGCGGCACGAAGGAGATGCTGATCACCGCCGTCTCGCGGATGTCGGAGACCTCCAACGCCTTTCGTTTCGTGGATTTCGAGCCGGCGCTGGACGATGTCAACGCGCTGTACTGGATGATCGGGGTGCAGCCGAACTTCCGTGCGCCGTCCTACTACATCCGCGGCGCCATCACCCAGTTGGACGACAATGTGGTCAGCGAGGCGGCGGGGGCCGGTTTGTCGCTGCCCAAGCTGGACATCGGCGTGTCCGCCGATCAGGTGGTGTCGATGGTCTCGGTCGACCTCAATGTCGGGGAACTGGTGACGCGCCAGATCATCCCCGGCATGTCGGCGTCCAACACGCTGGCGGTGGTATCTTCGGGGCGTGGGGCCGACACCGGCGGGGTGATCGGCAAGGCCGGCCTGTCTTTCAACATCTCGCTCAACCGGTCGGAAGGGCTGCACCAGGGGGTGCGCACGCTGGTCGAACTCAGCACCATCGAGGTGCTCGGCAAGCTGACCCGCGTGCCTTATTGGCAATGCCTGGGCATCGATCAGACCAACCCCGCCTTCATGGCGGAGGCGCGCGGATGGTTCGACGGCATGGCCCCGTCGGAGCGCGTGACCTTCACCCAGCGCGCGCTGTCGGCACAGGGCTATTACGACGGGCCGGTCAACGGGCAGCTCGACCAGCGGACAGCCGAGGCGGTCGGCCGTTTCCAGGCGGACAGCGACCTGATCGCCACCGGCCGCATCGATTTCGACCTCTACCAGCGCCTGCTCGCCAAGCCGCCCGGCCAAGGCAGCCAGGGCGGCGGGGCGCCGCCGGCTAGGCTGCAGAGCGTCAGCAATGCCGGGGGCGAAGGGTTGCCCCGCGCCCAGCCGTCGCCGTCCCGGCTCGACCTGCTGCTGTCGTCGGACCGCGGGCCGGCACCGCGCTACCGCGCCGGCGAAGCCTTGGTGGTGCGGATGCAGCCGACGGCGGACGGCTTCGTCTATTGCTACTACCGCGATGCCGCCGGCACGGTGTCCCGCATCTTCCCCAACCGCTTCCAGCCCGACGCCTTCGTCGAGGCCAGCCGGCAGGTGGAAATTCCGCCCGGTGTGCAGAAGCCCTTCAATTTGCGCATGGACCGGCCCAATGCCGAGGAGACGGTCGCCTGCGTCCTGTCGCACGACGAGATCGGCGTGCGGATCCCCGAGGCGTTCAAGAGCGAGGATCTGCAGCCCATACCCGGCGCCGCCCTGGATGACGTGATCAATGCCTTCGCGACCGCCAAGGGCAGCGATGCCCGCGCCAAGCGGCTGACGGTGAAGGTGCTGCCCGGCACGCTGGCACAGGGGGAGTAACCTCGGGCGAACCGCCGCAATCGGGAGCCGACTGTTGGCCGGCTCACAGCGCGGGGCAGGGTGGTGGCGGTAGAACCGGGGCAACGCCGTTCCTTCTCCTGCCCATGGAGCCCGATATGACCAAGTCCATTCTGTCTCATACGCTGCTTGCCACCCTGCCGATGCTGGCCGCCGCCTGGGCCGGTTCCGTATCCGCCCAGACGGTGGAAGGGTCGGGCTCATCGAAGGTGATGATGTTCGACCGGCCGCCCAGCGTGGAGGAACTGCGCGAGGTGGTGGCGCCGGAACCCAAAATCCGCACCCGCAGCATCGAGATCATCGGCGGTGCGGCCGGTGCTGCCGCCAAGCGGCCCCGGCCCATCGACGAAATCAACTATGGCACGGCGCCGATCCCGCCCGCAGCGCAGCCGGCGCCCCAGTCCGAAATGCAGCCCGTGGCCCAACCGGCACCCCAACCCGCTGCGCAGGCCGCACCCAGCCGCCCCGCCCACAAGCAGCGCCGGCAGGAGGTGCGCACCGAGGCCCCGGCCGCCCAGACGGCCACCGCCGAGCCGCCCGCCGCTCCTGTCGCCCAGCAGCAGGACGCCGCACCGCAGGCCTTCGGCTTCCGCATCAATTTCGCGCTCAATTCCGCCGACATCCCGGCCGAGTCCGCCTCCTACATCGACGCCGTCGGGGCGCTGATGAAGGAGGATCCGACCCTGGGACTGACGGTGGAGGGCCACACCGACGCCAGCGGCAGCCTTTCCCACAACATGCTGCTGTCGCAGCGCCGCGCGGTGTCGGTCGGCGAGTATCTGGTCCGCGTCCATCGGATCGACCCCAAGAGGATCACGGTGGACGGCAAGGGCCCGACGGCGCCGATCGCCGCCAACCCCTATGACGGCCGCAACCGGCGCGTCGAATTCAAGCCGACCCATTGAGTGCGGCCCGAACGGAGGAGGATGCCATGAAACACGCTCTGCTCCTCGCGGCCTGCCTCGGTCTTGCCGCCCTATGGCTCGCCGGTGCCGCTGATGCCACGGTTGTCCGCAAGAAGGGGGCCGACACGTCGGGTGCCACCAGCGGCGGTGTTGCGGGCGGCGTGGACGTTGCCCCCGCCGGCAAGCGGGTCCGGGTCCAATGCTGGCAGGACGGGCATAAGATCATCGACGAAGAGGATCTTGCCGTCGTCTCGCTCAGCATCGCCAGCCAGATGAACGGGCTGCGCTTCCGCCGCAACGGCGGGACGGACGGAGCGGTGTCGGTGGTGACGCAGTCCCGCACCGCCTGCCTGCTGGCTCCCGATGACGGAGCCGCCAGCGGCAAGGGCCGGAACCGCGACTGATCCCTTCAAATCCAGGAGGTGACGATCATGCCGAAGAGACGCTTTTCTTCTTTGCTGGGCGCCGCCACCGTCCTCGCCCTGGGCTTCGGGCAGGAGGCCGCGGCGGAGGCTGTGGTCGTGGCGTCCAGTGCGCCCGGCTATGTCCAGGGCCAGCTCGTTACCGACGGGCAGGCGGTCAGGCTTCCCGACGGGGCGAATGCGACGCTGTTGTTCGCCAACGGCCGCCTGCTGCGCCTGCGCGGTCCCTATGACGGGGTTCCCGGCCAAGCGGCGGACGGTGCCGTGTCGGCCCGTGCCGGTCCCGGCGACGACCGGTTCATGCAGAGCGACCTCGGCGCCGCGCGTGCGCTGGGAAATCCGCTGGATGCGGCGCTGGAGAAGGCGCTGGCCATCGACCCGTCGGCATTCGGCACGCAATGCGTCAAGGCCGGCAGTTCCCCCGTGCTGCGTCGCCCGGCGGAACCGGGACTGGACCGGCTGACGTTGCAGGCCGGTGGGGAACGCGCGGCGGTCGAATGGATGAACGGCAGCCCGGCCCCCTGGCCGCGGAGCCTGCCGCTCGCGGACGGGATGGACATCGGCATGCTGCGGGCGGATGGGACACCGGTCGGCACCCTGCATGTCCGCATGGTGGAGGCCGCGGGCGGGGCGGCGCTGGCGGTCGGCCTGGCATCGGCCGGCTGCGCCGGGCAGATCGGGGCGGCGATGGCGTCCCTGCGCGACGCGATGGTGCCGCTCGACGTCTTTCTCTCCGCAGATCCGGCCGGCAATGCCGCCTACCGGCCGGGCGAGGACATCCGCCTGCGGGTGCAGACCGACCGTGATGCCCATCTTTATTGCTATCTGCGCAACGCGCGCGGCCAGCTGATCCCGATCTTTCCGTCCGGTGCCACAATGAGCGCCCGGGTGATGGGCAATGTTCCGATCAGCCTGTCCGGCGACCGCATGCCGCTGCGCGCCGGGGACGCACCTGCCGATCTGGAGGTGCGCTGCATCGCCACCAGCCGCAATCTCGACGGCGAGTTTCCCGGCCGCGATGCCGCCTTCCGCCCCTTGGCCGAGGATGCCGCCGGCCAGCTCGACCGCGCGGTGTCCCGCCTGCGCGAGACGGAGGTGGCCTCCGCCCAACTGATCCTGAAGGTTCGGTGAGGAGCGGATGGACGGCCCGCCGGCGAATCCCAGGGAAGGGCCGGAGGCTCCCGCCGTTGCGAAACCGGCGGTGCGCGACCGGCCGCCGGACCGTCGCGGCTGGTCGCGCCGGTGGCTGCCGGTGGCCGTCATGCTGGCGGGTGCGGCGTTGGCGCTTGCCGCCACGCGGCTGGTGCCGCCGCTGCGCACCGCGGATGAAAGCCTGGCCGACCGGCTGATCGCCGCTGCCGCTCCGGCGCAGCCACAACATCCCGCCATCGCGCTGGTGCTGTTCGGCGAGGACAGCTTCGCCGGTCTTGCCTGCCGGTCGCCGGTGGATCGCGGCATGCTGGCCGACATCGTCGGCGTGCTGGCGGCGGCCGGGGTCCGCGCCATCGGCATCGACGTGCTGTTCGACCAACCCAGCCTTCCGGTCCTGGACGAGCAGTTGCGCCGCGCCATGCTGGGCGCACCGGTCCCGGTGGTGGCGATCACCGCCCTGGAGCAGACGCCGCTGACCGAGCGGCAGCGCCGTTTCCTCGACGGCTTCACCGACGGGATGCCGCGCGGTCATGCCAATCTGGCGAAGGATCGGCTGGATGCCGCGGTGCGCTGGCATGTCCCCTTCGGCGGCGACGGCACGCCGAGCCTGCCGGTTCAGCTTGCCCGTTTGGGCGGTGTGTCGGTTGTGCCGGGCGAACCGTTCCGCATCGACTGGCATGGCCGGCCGGACGGCTCGACCAGCCCGTTCCCGGTCTATCCCGCGGAAACTGTCGCCGTTCTGCCGAAAAGCTGGCTGGCCGGGCGGACGGTGCTGGTGGGCACGGCACTGGCCGGCATCGATCAGCATCGGACGCCGCTGTCGTCGGCCGGTGCATCGACGCCGGGGGTGGAGATCGAGGCGCATGTGCTGGCCCAGCTTCTCGACGGGCGGCAGAACCCGCGCCTGCCATTCGCGGGAGAAGCGGCGCTGGCGCTGCTGATGGCGGCGGCCGGGGTGGCGGTGGCGCTGGCCGGATTGCCCTTGTGGCTGGTGGCGGCGGCCGGGCTGCTTGTGCCGGCGGCCGCCTGGACCGGTGCCAATGTGCTGTTCGCGGCGGGTGGTCCGCTGGTGCCGCTGGTGGCGCCGTCGTTGGCCTGGGGAGCCGGTCTCGCCGCCATGACCGTGCAGATGTCGCTGCGCGAACGGGCGGACCGGCGCGTGATGATGCAGCTGTTCGCCAACCATGTCTCCCAACCGGTGGCGGAGGAGATCTGGCGCGAACGCGCGACCTTCATGACCGGCAACCGCCCGCGCCCGCAGCAATTGACTGCCACCGTGCTGTTCTCCGATATCGAGGGATTCACCACCATTTGCGAGGCCCTGGAGCCGGAACCGCTGATCCGCTGGCTGGAGGGCTATCTGGATGCCATGGTGCACATCGTCACCGCCAATGACGGGGTGGTTCTGCGCTTCGTCGGCGATGCGATTCTGGCGGTGTTCGGCGCGCCGGTCGCCCGCAGCACGCAGGACGAGATCGACGCCGACGCCGGCCGCGCCGTCCGTTGCGCCTTGCAGATGGGCCGGGAACTGGTGGCGTTGAACCGGCGGTGGCAGGCGGAAGGGCTGCCGCCGGTCGGCATCCGGGTCGGCCTGCACACCGGCCCGCTGGTCGCCGGCAGCCTTGGCGGGTTGCGGCACAGCGAATACTCGCTTCTCGGCGACACCGCGAACACCGCCGCCCGGCTGGAGGCCTATGGCAAGTTGGTCGATGCCCGCACGTCGCGCCATTGCCGGGTCATCGTCGGCGATCCGACATGGCAGGCGGTGCGGCAGGGGGGGCCGCAGGCGGCGGACGTCCGTTGCACGGCGCTGCCGGTGGGGGAGGTGGCGCTGAAGGGGAAGGTGAAAGCGGTGCGGATCTGGCTGTTGATCGACGATGAAGATGCCGATAGCCGTCGGCGATAATCATCAGCATTAATCCTCGATACAGGAAGTAATCACTTCG
Organism: Azospirillum sp. TSH64; assembly: GCF_003116035.1. Taxonomy (GTDB): domain Bacteria; phylum Pseudomonadota; class Alphaproteobacteria; order Azospirillales; family Azospirillaceae; genus Azospirillum. The sequence goes on along the minus strand of NZ_LGQW01000015.1, from coordinate 4,431,700 downwards.
GCCTGCCACCCCCTCTTTTGCCGGGTTCAGGCTCATGGGGCGGCTTGGAATGCAATTGAGCCATGGTATGCTTCCTTCCATCCATGGCGGGCTGCCGGCAATTTCCGAAATCGATTCGAACAGCCATCCGCTATGCGCCGCAAGCTTCGCCGGTGAGCCTATAGGTCGTATGCGACCGACGACGGAGTGCGGCGCCTCTTTGCACGGGTACGGAGGCGGGGATGGTAAAACCGGTCGGACCCTGCCGGGCGATGGTCGCGGTGCTGCTCCTTTTGCTGGCGGTTATGGCCCTCGGCGGGGGCGCGCTTGCGGCCGGTCCGGCCACCACCGGGCAGACGCCGGCCGGTGCCGCGGCGGAAAGCCGGCTGGCGCTGGTGATCGGGGTCAGCAATTACCGCAATGCGCCGGAACTGGTGAACCCGCGCAACGATGCGAAAGCCATCGGCGAGGCGTTGCGGGCACTGAACTTCACGGTGGACGAGCAGTACGATCTGGACGCCCGCGGCTTCGCCACCGCCCTGCGCCAGTTCGGGCTGAAGGCGTCGCAGGCCGACGTGGCGGTGATCTTCTATGCCGGGCACGGCATCCAGGTGAACGGCGTCAACTATCTGCTGCCGGCCGATGCCCAGTTGGAACGCGAACGCGATCTGGTCTATGAGGCGATCCCGCTGAATCTGCCGATGGGTGAACTGGCGGGCGCGCGCAAGCTCGGCATCCTCATCCTCGACGCCTGCCGCAACAATCCCTTCGTCGACCGGCTGACCCGCAGCGGCTCGAACCGCAACCAAGCCCATCCCGGCTTCGGCAGCGTCGACGACACGCCGAGCGACACGCTGGTGGCGATGGCGACCCGCGCCGACCAGCTGGCGGAGGACGGAACCGGCGACCACAGCCCCTTCAGCGCGGCGCTGCTCCAGCATCTCCAGACACCGGGGCTGGAGCTGAGCCTGTTCTTCCGCAATGTGCGCGATACGGTGAAGCAGGCCACCAACGGCCGGCAGGAGCCGTTCGTCTACGGGTCGCTCGGCGCCACCCCCTTCTACTTCAATCCCCGCCCGCCCAACCGGCCGCCTGTGCTGGGGGAGTTGCGGGCGCTGACCGTGCTGGATCGTGCCGGCGCGGAGCCGCTGGGGGCCGGCAAGCCGACCGATCCTGACGACGATCAGATGTACGCCCGCATCACCGGCCTGCCGCGCGGCGGCACCGTCCGCGTCGGGGAGCGCAGCGTGCTGATCGGCGACTATCTGACGGTGGATCAGCTGGCGGCCACCAGCTTCAAGCCCGATGGCAGCTTCCGCGGCGATGCGGGCGCCTTCGAGTTCCTGGTGGCCGACGGGCGCGGCGGCATGACCACCGGCGCCATCCCCGTGACGATCAAGCCGAGCAACCAGCCCCCGGCGGTGGTGGCGGAGCGCAAACTGCGCGTCGCCGGCAATCCGATGGGAATCGACGCGCCGTCCGACCCGGACGGCGACCCGCTGACCGTCACCGTCACCGCCGTGCCGGAGCGCGGCAGCGTCCACGATGGGTCGGCCGTCGTGAAGTCGGGCGACCGGCTGACCGTCCAGGCGCTGACCGGCCTGACCTTCGACCCGGAGGCCGCCGCCCCCGGTCCGGCCGGAACCCTGCGCTACAGCGTCGATGACGGGCGCGGCGGCACCGCCACGGCGAGCGTCAGCGTGGAAATCGCGGCACCCGGCACCGCCCCGGTGGCCGAGCTGGAAGACAGCCTGTGGAAGCGCATCCAGTCCAGCAAGGAGCCCGGCGACCTTCAGGCTTTCCTGCAACTGTTCGGCAGCGGCAATTACGCCCCGGTGGCCCGCCGCCAGCTTGAGGCGTTGAAGCTCGCCGGGAAACCGGCGGAGCCGCCGCCGAAGGCGGAAGCCAAGCCTGAAACGGCGATGGGACCGGGCCTGGAGCCAGCGGAGCCCGGACGCTACATGGTCACGGCGGAAGGCATCCTGCGGGCGACGCCGGCCAATGGCGGCGCACGGGTCGGCCGGGTGGCGCGCGGAGCCGTGGTGCAGGTTCTCGGCCGCGTGCCGGACGGCGGGTGGTACCGCATCGCGCTTGAGGATGGCACCCAGGGCTTCGTCGCCGCCGCACTGTTGAAGCGTGAAGCGCCGCCGGCGCCGGTCCAGGCCGCGGCTCCACCGCCGTCCGAGCCGCAGGTGGCGGCGACCGTGCCGCCGGCTGCGCCCTCAACCGCGCCATCCGGGCCGACGAACGGCACCGCGCGCAATCATGGCTCGGGCAACAGCTTCCAGGATTGTCCGACCTGTCCGGTGCTGGTGCGGGTGCCCGCCGGCAATTTCATGATGGGGAACGACAAGGGCGACCCGTCGGAACGGCCGGTCCACCGCGTCACCATCGCCAAGCCCTTCGCGCTCGGCATGTATGAGGTGACGGTCGGCGAATGGCGCGCCTGCATCCAGGAGGGCGGCTGCACCGACATGCCGCGCATGACCAACCCGACCGATGGAACCCCTGTCCACAATCTGCATTGGCAGGATGCACAGGCCTATGTGGCTTGGCTCAGCCGCAAGACCGGCCAGCGCTATCGCCTGCCGAGCGAGGCGGAATGGGAATTCGCCGCGCGGGCCGGCACCACCACGCCCTTCTGGTGGGGGGCGGAGGAGGGGAACCACGCCGACTGCGACGATTGCGGCGGTCCGCACGAACATCTGACCCCGGCCGCCGCCGGCAGCTACAAGGCCAATCCGCTCGGTCTGCACGACATGAACGGCGGCGTGGCGGAATGGGTGGCCGACTGCTGGAACAAGAACTACCAGGGTGCCCCGGCCGACGGCAGCGCCTGGACGCAGGGGAACTGCCGCAAGCGGGTTCTGCGCGGCGGGTCCTGGCGCGACAAGCTGGAAGCGATCAATGGAACGATGCGCAACAGCTATGACATCGACGTGCGCTATCTGACCAATGGCTTCCGGGTGGCGCGGGAGGTGAACTGACGGGGGTCAGCGCTGGACCGTGACCGTCTTCTGGGTCGCCCGGTTCCCCGTGCCGACGGCGGTGTTGGTCGTGGTGTTCACATTGTTGAACTGCACACCGCCATGGGCCAGCGCCGCAGGCAGATGTGGCAGCGGCCCGGCTGTGCTCATCAGCATATCGAGGGTCGAAGGTCCGGCCGGCTTGGCGGTCGAAGCGGGGGCCGGAGCGGGAAGCGGGGCCGGTTCGGGCGCCGGCGCCGGGGCGGCGGTCTCCACCGGGCCGGCGCTGCCCGCCGCGGTGCCGTCGCCGAGCTGCTGCTGGCTGATGTTGCCGTCGCCGAAGGCGAAGTTCAGCGCGCTGTTGAAATTGTTCACGATGAAGGGGGCATCGATGATGGTGAAGCTGGGGTCGACCGGCTGCACCGGGGGCTGACGGCTGGCGGCCAGCGGTTGCCCCTTGTTGAAGCCGGCGAGATAGCCGGCATCGCCGCGGATGCGGGTGATCGCCTGCTGGTTCACGGAAGACCGGCGCAGGGACGGGTTGGTGACCATCGCGCCGGGAGGGGCGCCGCGGGGCGTCGGGTTCACCGACACCGGCAGCCGGGGTGTCTGGGCGAAGGCCTGCGCCATCGCCGCGCCGGGGATCGGGCCGGGCGGAAAGGCGATGCCGCCGGTGACCTGGGCCGCGGCCGTCCCGGCGGTCAGCAGCAGGGCGGCGAAGGCAGGCAGGAAAACGGTGCGGGACGACATCATCGCGGGCTCCCTCAGTGGCTGACGGCCGGGTGTGGGGAGCATCTTGATGCCGATCGGACCAGGGCGCTGTGGCGCGGCTCACAAGCGGCGCCGGATTGGCGTTTCAGCCGCAGGAGTCGGCGATGTCGTCCAGGGCGCCGGTGTCGCGGATGACGATATAGCCTGCGTCCATCCCGATCACGCCGGCACGCTGCCACTCGTTCAGCAGCTTGTTGACGCTCTCGCGCGAGACGCCGACGAGGCAGCCCAACTGCTGCTGCGACAGCTTGATGTCCAGCCGCAGCCCCTCCGGCCCCGGCTTGCCAAAGGCATCGCCCAGCCGCTTCAGGGCGCGGGCGAAGCGGGAGGGCGCTTCCAGGAACAGCGTGTCCTCCAGATGCTCGCTGGTCTGGCGCAGCCGCTGGCACAGCACGCTGATGATGCGGAAGGCCAGATCCGGCCTTGCCGTCAGCACCGGCATCAGCTGCGACCGGTCCAGCACCAGAAGGTCGGTTTCCTCCAGGGCCACCGCGTCGGCGGTGCGCGGCTCGCCATCCAGCAGGGCGATCTCGCCGAAGAGGCCGCCCTTGTTGATTATGCTCAGCACCAGTTCCTTGCCGTCCATGGAATGGCAGCAGATCTTCACCCGGCCGCGGATGACCGCCATCATGCTGTCGCCGGGATCGCCCTTCTGGAAGATCATGGCGCCGCGTGCGTGGTGGGACAGCCGCGCGGCGGTCGCCAGACGATGCCTTTCCTCCCGCTCCAGATGCTTGAGCAGGAAATGTCCGGCAAGGACGAGATCCTTGTCGAAATTGATCCGTATCGCGGTCATGGCGGCCTCTTGGCTGAGCTTCGGCTGACGACGCGGGTGTGAAGGCGCGGGTGTGAAGACTTCGGTGTGACGATGCGGGGAATGGTACGCCGGCAACCGACCCGACCCCCGCCGTCAAAGGCGGTACGCCGTCGTCGGCGCTTCTGCCCCGTTCGTGTGCTGGTCGGATGCAAACAGGGCGACCGGCGTCTGCCGGCCGCCCTTCGATTGCGGGATGGTGCGGTGGATCGTCCTTAGCGGACCAACTCCGTCGGTTCCTCCGGTTTCGCGGTTCGGCGGGGATCAGTCGATGTCCGGATCGTCATCGTTCTCCAGGGTCAGGGAGTGCGCCCGATGGTCGAAGGGGAAGCCCCGGCGCTCGAGCAGGCTGTGCAGATCGGGCGTGATTGGGCGGGGAAGCCGTTGGATTTCCGCATCGGGAACGACTTCGGACTGCGGGTCGGACGGGGTGGCCGAACAGCGGGTCCGGCCGTTGTGCGTCACGCAGCTCAGCGTTCCCGACCCCCGCATGCAGACGGTCTTGCCGTTGACCGTCTGGCAGGAGAGGGAGTCGGCCTGCACCGGGGCCGAAACGGCCAGGACCAGCAGAGCGGGTGCGGCGAGAGCGAGGAGTGTCGGGAGCCTCGGCATCGGGGACCTCCTGGATTGGAGGGAAAAGAGCGCTCAGCGGCGAAGGCCGGTCAGCGATTGTGCGGCGGTGTTGCCGATCCCGGCGGTGACGTTGGTGCCGACCCCGACATTGGTGCTGACCAGGGGGCCGCGGCCGCTGAAGTTCAGCCCGACCTGTACACCGCTGCCCTGGATGCCCAGCAGCCTCTGACCGGCGCTGTTGCCGATGCCGGCGGCGACGTTGGTGGCGGTGCCGACATTGGTGCTGACCAGCGGGCCGACGCCGCGGACGGGAGCACCGCCACCGCCCTGAAGGAAAACGCCCTGCTGCTGTGCCGAGTTGCCGATGCCGGCGCCGACATTGGTGGCGTTACCGACATTGGTGCTGACCAGTCCGGGTACCGCCATCATCGACGGCATGCCGGGGCCGGTGAGCGGGCCGACGGGCTTGTTTTGCGCCAGGGCGGGAGTGGCGAGCAGCATGGCGGCAAGGGTGCCCAGAACACAGGTGCGGATCATGGCGGGATTTCCTTCGATTGGGGATGGGGGTGGGTGGCGTCCTTGTGGAAAGCTTAAGTGAAGTGCCGGAACGGCTTCTGTGAGTTGCCCCACAACCGCGGGCGGATTTCCCTCCTGATCGGACAGGAAGCCGGCGGGCAGAAAAATGCTCCGGCCGTTGCCGGCCGGAGCGAGGTCAGGGAGGAGGCCGGGAGGAGGGGGAAGGTCAGCGCTGCCTGACCAGGGCGCTCTGTCCGGCGAAGTTGCCGACGCCGGCCGACAGGTTCTGCATGTTGCTGCGGTTGAAGGGCCCGACCAGCCCGCCCGAACGCTGCAGCACCGTGCCGCTCTGCAGGGCGGTGTTGCCGATGCCGGCCGCCGTGTTGCCGACGTTGGCGATGTTCCCGCCGCTCAGCAGGCCGCCGCTCCGCTGCATCACCGTTGCCATCTGGCCGGCGTTGTTGCCGATGCCCGCCGCGGTGTTGCCGATGGTGGCCGCCGAGCCGCCGTTGAACAGGCCGCCGCTCCGCTGCTTCACGAAGGCTTCCTGGTTGGCCGTGTTGCCGATGCCGGCGGCGAGGTTGGAGACGGTGGCGCTGTTCGGGCCGGCGAAGGGGCCCTTGGACTTCTGCATGACCAGCGCGCTCTGGTTGGCGGTGTTGCCGATGCCGGCCGCGGTGTTGGAGATGTCGGAGATGTTCTGGGCCATCGCCGGAGCGGCGAACAGGGCGAGCGAAGCGAAGCCGGTCAGCAGGGCGGTGCGGATCATGGTCTGTCTCCTGTTTTCGGGGCCGCGGGGTGCGGCGTGTTGCCGATGGACAGACCCTACCCAAGAGCCGGAGTCCCGGATGTGAGCCGCACCACAAACAGCGGTGTTTTGCCGGTCAGCGCTGTTTTATGCCGAAATTCAGGCGCTCGGCCGGTGCCGGCCAGCCGATGACGCGCCTTTGAAACGCAACGGGCGCGCCGCTGTCGCCAGCTGTGCGCGCCCGTTGCGTATGCATTGCGGGACAGCGGATGAGCGCGGTCCCGGAACCCTCAGGACTCACTCTGCCGCGGTCATCGCCCGTGTTGCCGGCTGCGGCAGCTTGCCGGACCGGAAGACCAGGACTGAGAACAGCCCGAGCGAGCCGAGCAGGAGCAGCGCGCTGACCGCGGCGACCGGTTCGAACGCGGCATAACCGAGATGCAGCGCCGCCACCGCGACCGTGAGGAAGGCGGTGCCGACACTCCAGACGACGATCTGGGTCATTGCAAGACGGCTGGTTTCCAAGGCCGGATGCAGGCGGTAGAAGACGCCGAACAGGAACAGCGACACCCAGCCCAGAAGATTGAGGTGCGCATGGGCCGGCATCAGGGTGTGATCCTGCGATGCCGCCATTCCAATGCCCATGCCGAGACCGGCGATTGCGAACAGGCATGCGACCTTGAAACTTGTGGATGAAGTTTTCATTGCCCTGACTCCCATTTCCTGCCCCGTAAAGGTTCGTATGCGAACGATGTCAGAGCACGAATCGTGAGTCCATGGAAAATCCAATTATAACCATTCAGGTATCGTGGGTGGTTGTTTTAAAAGAATTCAGAATATCATCGGTGATACTGTGGTCGATCAAGTTATGGCCCGCCATAACAACTTCTGCCATGGGAGCCGAATGGCAAGTAAGCCGATACCGTGAAGCGAGTGCTGTGCAGCACCATACAGTTGCCGGGTGCCGGTCGTTCGGCGACTGCGGTTGGTCCCAATTGCGTGACCAGCCTATCGGCTGGCATGGTTTCCTCCGAACGCTGTGGGATACGGGGCGCCATGAAGCGGGTATGGGTCGCCACGACTCTCGGACTGATCATCCTGCTGAATGGCGTGCTCGGCGGCCTGCTCTCGGCGGAGCGCAGCGCCGACATCCGGTCGATGGTGGATTTGGCCTCGCTCACCACGGCCCACAGTGCCGAGCATATGGACGAGGTGCTGGAGATCGCGGACCGCACCATGTCCGTGGTGTCGGAATTCATGCGGTTTTCCGAACGGATTGCGGACCTCGAAGAGTTCGACATCCATCGCCTTCTGGTCCATCAGCACCGGATCACACCGATCCTGCGAAGCCTTTTCGTCGTCAAGCCGGACGGGCGCCTGACCCACGACTCCCGCACGTCGCACCCCGTCGGCGGCGATCTGCATGACCGCGACTATGTCCAGTATCATTTGAACGGCGGTGCGGACATCCTGTTCATCGGAAAGCCGGTCGTCAGCCGGACCGACGGGCAATGGATGGTGCCGGTCAGCCGCCGGGTCGAGGACCGGTTCGGCCGCCTCGTCGGGATCGTCTCCGCAGCCCTCGACCCGGAAATCTTCTCCGCGATGCTGAAGGCGTTTCCGCTGCCGGAGGGCATGCAGGCGGCAATCGTTTCGCCGTCCGGCTTCGTGTTCGGATGCCTGCCCAGCATGGACTGCCTCGGCCGCCCGGCCGGCGACTGGCCGCTGTTCCTCCACCATGGGCAGGAACCGGGGACGACCGCCAGCACGACGCGAGGCTCCATCCTGCCGGGAGTGACCGGCCCCGGCGCCTATCAGGTCAGTCCCCGCTACGGCATCATCGCGGCGGCGAACATCGAAACCCGGGAGGCGATCGGCGGCTGGCTCGGACGCTTGCCGGTCTTTTTCCTGCTGGACCTGGTGCTGAGCGGCGGCGGTGCGGTGCTGTCCGCCACGCTCTACCGTCAGGTCACCCGGCGGCGGAGGGCGATGCTCCAGCTGGCGCAAGCCAACGCCCGGCTGGAGCAGCGTGTGGTCGAACGCACGGCCGCCTTGCAGCGCAGCGAAGAGCGGCTGACCGCTTTCGTCTCCACCGCGCGCGATGCGATGCTGGTGGTGGACGGCACCGGCACCATCCAGTTTCTCAACCCTGCGGCAACGACCCTGTTCGGCTATGCCGCCGAGGACTTGATCGGCCGGACCATCGACCTGCTGCTGCCGTGTCAATTGCGCGACCTGCAGGATCCCGGTGACGTCGCGAGCCACGGATGGGGCGGGCAGGCTGGTGTCCGCGAACTGATGGCGCGCCATCGCAGCGGCGTGGAGTTTCCGGTCGAGCTCACGCTCGGCGCGTCGCACAGCGAGGGAGAGGCGATCTATGTCGGCGTGCTTCGCGACATCCGCGAGCGCAAGCTGCAGGAAGAGAGGCTGTGGGAGCTGGCCAACCTCGATCCGCTGACCGGGCTGCTGAACCGGCGCGCCTTCATGGGGCGCGGCGCCGAGCTGCTGGAGGAGGTTTGGCGCCAGGGACGGCCGGTCAGTGTCCTGATGATCGACGCTGACCATTTCAAATCGGTCAACGACGGCTTCGGGCATCAGGCCGGCGACGATGTACTGCGCATGCTGGCTGACATTCTCCAGGAGGCGGTGCGCGGCGGGGATCTGCTCGGGCGGCTGGGCGGCGAGGAATTCGCCATCATCCTGCCGGGCGCCGACGGTCCCGACGCCGACCGCATCGCCGAGCGGCTTCTGGCCGATGTCCGTCAGGCCCGGGTGGCCGTGCCGGACCGTATGCTGGCCATCACCGTCAGCATCGGCATCAGCGTGACGCGGCGGCGCAGCACGCTGGACGACCTGTTGGCGGCGGCGGATCAGGCGCTGTATGCGGCCAAGAGCGCGGGGCGGGACCGGCGGGCCATCGCTGCCTAGGGGGCAAGCTGAAAGTGCAGTCCGAGGCGTCGGACGATGTGCATCCTGGTCATCCGGGCCTGAGCGCAGGCTTTGCGGGAACGCGGGTGGGGGGCATGGGGTTATCCTCGGGCACCTCAACGAACGGACCCCAGATGACCCTTCAGCAGTTCATGTCCTTCGCGCTGGTGGGCATCGTGGTGGCGATGCTGATCTGGAACAGGTGGCGGTTCGACGTGGTTGCGGTGCTGGCCCTGCTGGCCGGCGTGTTCCTGGGGCTGATCCCCGCGAAGGACGCCTTTTCCGGCTTTGCCGACGACATCGTCATCATCATCGCCTCCGCCCTGATCGTCAGCGCCGGGATCGCCCGGTCCGGGGTGATCGACGCGCTGGTGCGTCCGGTGGCGGCGAAGCTCAGCACGCCGACGCGGCAGATCGCCTTCCTGTGCGGGTCGGTGGCCTTCATGTCGGCACTGATGAAGAACATCGGCGCGCTCGCCATCTTCCTGCCGATCACCATGCAGCTGGCGCGGCGGCACCGGACGGGGGCGCACCGGGTGCTGATGCCGATGGCCTTCGCCTCGCTGATGGGCGGGCTGATGACGCTGGTCGGCACCTCCCCCAACATCATCGTGTCGCGCGTGCGGACGGAGATCGTCGGCCAGCCATTTTCCATGTTCGACTACCTGCCGGTCGGGCTGGGCATCACGGTGGTCGGGCTGCTGTTCCTGATGGTCGGCTGGCGCCTGCTGCCCCAGGACCGCAGCGGCGCCCGCTCGGCGGAAGAGACCTTCGCGGTCGAGAATTACGCCAGCGAGATGAGGCTTCCCGCCCGGTCTTCCTTCGTCGGGCGCACCGTTCGCGACGTGGAAGCCCTGGCGGAGGGCGAGGCCCAGGTGATCGGCCTGATCCGCGAGCGTTTCCGCCGCTATGTGCCCGACAAGCACTGGACCCTGATGGCCGACGACGTGCTGGTGCTGGAAGGCGATGCCCCCGCCCTGCAACGCCTCGTCCAGGGCGCGTCGCTGGAGCCGCTGGGCATCCTGGAGGGGGCGGAGGGCGAACTGCTGGCGGTCGAGGCGGTGGTGACGCCGGACTCGCCGCTGGCCGGCAAATCGGACCGCTCTCTGGATCTGCGCCGGCGCTTCGGCGTCAGTCTGCTGGCGGTCAGCCGGACCGGGGAGCGGCTTGCCCGCCGCCTGCACCATGTGATGTTCAGGGAGGGTGACCTGCTGCTGCTGCAGGTGCCGGCGGAGCGCTATCCGGATGCGCTGGCCGACGCCAACCTGATCCCGCTGGCGGAGCGCAGGCTGCAGCTCGGCCGGCGCCGGCCGGTCTGGGTGCCGGTCGGCATCCTGGTCGTCACGATGCTGGTCCTCGCCTTCCATCTGGCGCCGCTGGCGGTCACCTTCCTGGCGGCGGCGGCGGCGATGATCGTCACCGGCGTGCTGAGCGTCGAGGATGCCTATCATGCGGTGGAATGGCCGATCATCGTCCTGCTGGCGGCACTGATCCCGGTCAGCGGCACGCTGGAGAGCACCGGGGCGACACAGGTGATCTCAACCCTGCTGGCCGATGCCGCGCGCGGCCTTCCGGCGGTGGCCTGCGTGGCTCTGATCATGGCGGCGGCGATGGCGGTGACGCCGTTCCTGAACAACGCCGCGACGGTGCTGGTGATGGCGCCCATCGGCGCGGGCGTGGCGCAGCAGCTGGGGCTCAGCCCCGACCCCTTCCTGATGGCGGTCGCGGTCGGTGCCGGAAGCGATTTCCTGACGCCCATCGGCCACCAGTGCAACACGCTGGTGATGGGGCCGGGCGGCTACCGGTTCGGCGATTATCCGCGGCTGGGCGTGCCGCTGTCGCTGATCATCCTGGCGCTGGGCACCTGGCTGATCGTCATGGTCTGGCCGCTTGGCGGCTGAGAGGAGCGGCTGGGCGGGGAGGGGAACAATGGGAAGCCGGGCTCCGTTGCCCAAGCCCGGCCCCAGGTCCAATGTCCGGATGGCCTGAACAACGAGGATCACGACCGTGCTGGTTTCCGAGATCATGGCGAAGGCGCTGGAGTTCATTTCGCCGGACGCGACTGTGCAGGACGCCGCGACTCTTATGGGGGAACTGGATGTCGGCGCCCTGCCGGTCGGATCGGCCGACGACCTCGTCGGCATCCTGACCGACCGCGACATCCTGTTCCGGGTGGTGGCGGAAGGCGGCGACAACACGCGGGTGCGGGTGCGCGACGTGATGTCGAGCGCGCTGTTCAGCTGCCGCGACACCGATACGCTGGCCACCGCCATGGACATCATGGGCGCCTATCACGTGCGCCGCCTGCCGGTGCTGGACGAGGGCGGGGTGGTGGTCGGCTGGCTGACGCTGAGCGACATTTCGCGCCGCATGCTGCTGGACACCGACACCATCCGCGAGGCGCTGAGCGAACTCAGCGCCAGCGGGCAGGATGTGTGAGGGAAGGACGAAAGCCCCGCCATTCCCTTTACAGCCGCAGCCCCATCTGCCGGTTGAGGCGGACCACCAGATCGGCCGGCAGGCCCAGGCGCTGGGCGAGATAGCGCAGGTAGGAGCGGTTGATCGGCGCGTTCTTGTCGACCGTCGCCAGCGACACGGCGTAGAAGCGCGCCGCCAGCCGCGGGGTGTCGATCCGGCGGACCAGCTCCTCCAGGCATTGCGGTTCGTCCACCAGCTGCTCCAGCCGGCTCCGGGCCTCCTCGTCGAGGCTGCTGGTGCCGAGCCTGCTCCGGATCCGGCCACGTTCAACCGCATCCAGTTCGCCGTCGGCCTGGGCGGCGGCCGACATGGCAAGGACCAGCAGATGGGTCTCGTTTGCGTCGGCGGTCCGGAAGTCGGTGGGCGCGCGGTCGAGCAGCTGGTGGCGGTTGCGCAGATGGGCATCGAGGATCTGCCTGCCCAGCATCGCATGCAGCGCCGGTTCGTGACCCAGGCGGGACTTTGGCGGAGCAGGTTCGACCGCCGGTGCGGCATCCGCGGCGGGTGCCTCGGGCGCTCCGGCGAAAAGGCGCTTCAGCAGGCCGAGAGGGGCTTGGGTCATTCCGCGGTCACTCCCCGGCCGTTTGCGGGCGGCGCTGCATCGCAGTGTCGATCTGGGTCAGCAGGCGGGAGAAATCGACCGGCTTGGGGTGATAGTCGTCGCAGCCGGCCTGCAAGGTCTTCTCGCGGTCGCCGGACATGGCGTGGGCGGTCAGCGCGATGATCGGGATGCCGGAGGTCTCCTGCTCCGCCTTCAGCTCGCGGGCGGCGGTCCAGCCATCGATGATGGGCAGGTTCATGTCGAGCAGGATGACGTCGGGCCGCTCGCTGCGCGCCATGTCCACCCCCTGCCGTCCGTCGAAGGCGAGAACGACGTCGAACCCGCGCCGCTTCAGCCGGCGCGACAGGAAGTCCCAGATTTCCTCGTGATCCTCGACCAGCAGCAGCTTAGCCATCGGTACCTCCTGTTCCGTTCGTCGCGCCGGCGTCCGTGCTCCGCTCCTGGGGGCTCCGGTCGGGCGGAGCAGGCCGCAGGCGGGCGATCGCTTCCTTCAACTCCTCGATCACCCCATCCGCTCCGTCCTCTGCCATCGGGATGATGTCCTGCACCCGGCCGCGCAGTTCCTCCGTCTCATCGCGCCCGATCGGCTGGGCGACGACGACGATGACGGGGATGTCCTGCCAGTCCGGGTTGCGGTCCAGCGCCTTGAGGAAGGCGAAGCCGTCCAGTCCGGGCATGACGGGGTCGAGCAGGATGACGGTCGGCAAGGTGGTGGCGAGGTGGCGGAACGCCTCCTCCTCCGTTTCGGCCTCGCCGATCTGCCAGCCGTCGCGGCCCAGCTCGGCGGCCAGGAGGGTGCGGGTCTCGTCCGCCTCCATCATCACGAGCGCCGTGCCCGGTGCCTGCCCACTGAGACCGCTCAGCACCCGGTGCAGGCGCTGCCAGTCCACCGGCTTGGTGAAATAGTCGGCAGCCCCCAGCGACAGGGCCAGCCCCTTTTCCCGGCGCGACGAAATGATGATGACGGGAATGTCGGCAAGGTCGGGTTCGGCCTTCAGCACCGACAGCACCGACCAGCCGTCGGTCCGCGGCATCATCACGTCCAGCAGGATGGCGCGCGGGCGGATTTGCCGGGCAATCGACAGGCCGGTCTGCCCGTCGGCGGCCAGAGCCACGCCGAACCCCTCGCGATGCAGGAAACGGGCGAGCAACTCGCGCATCGCCTGTTCGTCGTCGATGATCAGGATCGTTTCGCGGGCGGCCGGGGAGGGCGTGACCTCCTCGACGCTCAACGGGTCGGCGTCGGCCGAGCCGGCCAGACGGCCGTACCGCAGGTCGGCGGGAAGGCGGAGCGTGAAGCTGGTGCCCTGGCCCGGCGCGGTGTCGACCGAAATCCCGCCGCCCAGCATGTCGGCGAAGGCCTTGGTGATCGCCAGCCCGAGCCCGGTCCCGCCGAAGCGCCGGGTGGTGGAGCTGTCTGCCTGCATGAAGCGTTCAAACAGCCGGCGGACCTGTTCCGGCGTCATGCCGATCCCGGTGTCGGTGACGCGGAAGACGACCATGTCGGTCGGCGTGACGTCATCCACGCCCTGTGGGCCTGGGGCGGCGCGGTCCACCGACAGGGTGATGGTGCCGTCCTCGGTGAATTTCGCGGCGTTGCTCAACAGGTTGAACAGGCACTGGCGCACCTTCACCACGTCGGTGTGCATGGTGCCGAGCCCGTCCGCCACCTCCACCGCCAGCCGGTTGCCCTTCTTGGACACCAACGCCTCCACCGTCGCGGCGACCTCACGCGTCAGCTCGGCGATGTCGGCGTCCTCGCCATGCACCTCCATCTTGCCGGCCTCGATCTTCGAGATGTCGAGGACGCCGTTGATCAGGTTCAGCAGGTGGCGGGCGTTCGCCTCGATCTTCTCCAGATCGGGCAGCATGCTGTCGACACCGAGGTCGGCCAGTTCCTCCTCCAGCATTTCGGTGTAGCCGATGACGGCGCTGAGCGGCGTGCGCAGCTCGTGGCTCATGTTGGCGATGAACAGGCTCTTGGCCCGGTTGGCCTCTTCCGCGGTGAAGCGGGCGGCCTCCAGTTCCTCCTCCACCCGCTTGCGCACGCTGATGTCCTGCATGGCGCCGATCATGCGCAGGGGCTGGCCGATGGGGCTGCGCAGCACGAAGCCGCGGTCGAGGATGCTGGCATAGCTGCCGTCGGCACGGCGGAAGCGGTATTCGTCGTTCCAGCGCGTGCCGCCGCCGTCGATCACCTCATGGATGCCGGTGACCACATGGTCTTGGTCGTCGGGATGGATGTGGTCCATCCACCAGGAGGCGGAGGTCTCGGTCGCATCCGCGCCATAGCCGAACAGGGTGCGCACCGCCTCGTTCCAATGGATGCGGTCGGACGACAGGTTCCAGTCCCAGATGGCATCGTTGGTTGCCTGCGCCGCCAGCCGGTAGCGTTCCTCCGTCTCGCGCAACACCTCCTCGGCGCGGCGGCGGGTGGTGATGTCGGTGTGGACGCCGACCCATTCCTGAACGGCCCCGCCGGCGTCGAGCAGCGGCACGGCGCGGACAAGCATGTCGCGGTAGACGCCGTCGTATCGGCGCAGGCGGTGTTCCGTCTTGTAGATTGTCCGCCCCGCCCGCGCGGCCCGCCAGGCTTCCGAGGTGTGGGGGCGGTCGTCGGGATGGATGGCCTCGACCCAGCCGATGCCCTTCAGCTCGTCGGAGGTCTGGCCGGTGAAGCTGCTCCAGCTCGGCTGCGGAGCCTCGAAGCGGCCGGCGCCGGAGGTGTACCAGACGATGGCGGCGGTCGCCTCGACCAGCGAGCGGAAGCGCTCCTCGCTGAGGCGCAACTTCTCCTCCGCCCGCTTGGCGTCGGTGGTGTCCCAGGTCACGCCGATCAGGGTCAGGCTGCGTTCCGGCGTGCTGTCGGTCACCACGCCCCGTGCCACCGCCCAGCGGATTTCGCCGGACGGCAGCAGGATGCGGAATTCGGCGTCATATTCGCCGCGTTCCCGCCGGGCGGTCTCGATGATCCCGCCGATCCGCGGCTGGTCGTCGGGATGGACGCGGCCGGTCACGTCGGAGCCGTTTATCGGCTGGTCCGCGGTGAAGTCGAAGATCTCGCGCAGCCGGCCGTCGGCCTCGATGCGGTCCTCCTCTAAATCCCAAGACCAGGCACCGATGCGCGCGGCGCGCAGCGCCAGTTGCAGCCGGCGTTCCGCCTCCATGATCCGGGATTCGGCCTTGCGCTGCTCGGTCACGTCGGTGTTGGTGCCCAGCCAGCGCAGGATGCGCCCATCCGGGCCGTTCACCGGAACGGCGCGCGACAGGAACCAGCGGTACTGGCCGTCCCTGCCGCGCAGGGGGAAGGTGTCCTCCCACGGCTCGCCGGTGCGGATTGCGCGGAAGAAACCATCGGAGGCGCGGTCGACATGGTCGGGGTGGTGGACGCTCCGCCAGTTCCAGCCCTCCGTCTCGCCCGGCCTGGCACCCGTATACTCGTACCAGCGCCGGTTGTACCAATAGATCGCGCCGCTGGCATCGGCCATCCAGGTCAGCTGCGGGATCAGGTCGGCGAGACCGCGGAACTGGGCCTCGTTCTCGCGCAGCAGTGCTTCTGTGCGGCGGCGTTCGGCGGCATCGTTGGCGCGGTCGATGGCGCCGCCCAGCAGGTTGGCGACGCCCTGGAGGAAGGCGGCGTCGGCGGCGTCGAAGCGGCCCTCCCGGCCGCTGTCGACCTCCAGCACGCCGAAGGGCGCGCCCTCGCCGCGGATGATCACGTTGATGGCGCGCGTCACTCCGTGTTCGGCCAGTAGGTCGGGGCAGCGGAAACGGGACTCGGCGGCGAGGTCGTTTGTGATGACCGGCTCGCCGGTCTTCAGCGCGTAGCCGGCAGGCGAGGCGAGGTCGGCGCCGACCGACCGCTGGCCGACCACGCCGGGATGCCAGCCGACACCGGCGCAAACCAGCAGACATTCGCTACCATCGTCCTCCTTTACCCATTCCAGCGCCTTGCAAAGCTCGGCCTCCAGCGCTTTGGCGGAGAGGGAGGTCGCCTGCTGCAACAGGTCGGCGATGTCGGTGCTTTTCAGGGCGGCCAAGCCGAAGCGGGCCAGCAGGCCGTGCTGCTTCTCCCTGCGGGTGAGGCTGGCGGCGAGCTGGCTGCTGGACGGGGTGTCGGTCTGGGACGCTCGGTCGGGGGGCATGAACCATGGTCGGACGGGGAGGGACAGCAACGGAAACAGCCGGCGGCGGCTTTCGTTCACGGCGGCGTGCTGGGTACCCCTGACAGGAACGGTGTGTTGCGGCTTCCGGTCTGTCGTGCGGAGGGCTATTTTCCTCCGACCTGCGGAGCGGCTGCTCCGGTCCCTGGTCAGGCAGCCGTTCCCGCCACTGTACGAACACGAGGCATGGATGTCGAACAGCCTGAAATTCTACATCGACGGCGCCTGGGTGGATCCGGCGAACGGGCCCGCGACCGGGACGGCGGGCGGCACGACGCTCGACGTGATCGATCCGGCGACGGAGGAGGCCTTCGCCACCATCGCGATGGGCACGGCGGAGGATGTCGACCGGGCGGTCGCCGCGGCCCGCGCCGCCTTCCCGGCCTTTGCCGCCACCTCGCGCGAGGAGCGGCTCGCCCTGATGCGGCGTCTGCTGGAGTGCTACAAGGCGCGTTACGACGCCGTCGCGGACATCCTGTCGCGTGAGATGGGGGCGCCGAAGACGCTGGCCCATCGCTCGCAGGCGGCCATGGGAACCGCCCACCTCTCCCGGATGATCGAGACGCTGGAAGGCTTCGCGTTCGAGGAATTGCGCGGCTCCACCCTGATCAGCAAGGAGCCGATCGGCGTCGTCGGCATGATCACGCCGTGGAACTGGCCGATCAACCAGATCATGTGCAAGGTGGCGCCGGCGCTGGCCGCCGGCTGCACCATGGTGCTGAAGCCGAGCGAGATCGCCCCGCTCAACGCTATCCTCTTCGCCGAAGCCGTCCATGAGGCCGGCGTGCCGAAGGGCGTCTTCAACCTTGTCAACGGCGACGGGCCGACGGTGGGCGAGGCCATCGCCCGCCATCCGGGCGTCGACATGGTGTCCTTCACCGGATCGACGCGGGCCGGCATCCTCGTCGCCAAGGCGGCGGCCGACACGGTCAAGCGGGTGCATCAGGAACTGGGCGGCAAGTCCGCCAACATCATCCTGGACGATGCCGACCTGAACCGCGCCGTGAAGCTGGGCGTCGAGAGCTGCATGAGCAACAGCGGCCAGTCGTGCAACGCCCCGACCCGGATGTTCGTGCCGGCCGCCCTGCACGACCAGGCGGTCGAGATCGCGAAGACCACGGCCGAACGGCTGAAGGTCGATGCGCCGTCCGCCGCCGACACCCGGCTCGGTCCGGTCGTCAGCCAGGTCCAGTACGACAAGATCCAGCGCCTGATCGAGACCGGCATCGCCGAGGGCGCCGACCTCGTCACCGGCGGCCCCGGCCGCCCGGAAGGGCTGAACCGCGGCTATTATGTCCGGCCGACGGTCTTCGCCAACGTCACCGACGACATGACCATCGCGCGCGAGGAGATCTTCGGTCCGGTGCTGGCGATCCTCCCCTATGGCAGCGAGGAAGAGGCGATCCGCCGCGCCAACGACACGCCCTACGGCCTCGCCTCCTATGTGCAGTCGGGCTCGCTGGAGCGTGCCCGCAAGGTGGCGGCGCAGATGCGCAGCGGGAACGTCTACATCAACCACCCGGCCTGGGACGCCGGCGCGCCCTTCGGCGGCTACAAGCAGTCCGGCAACGGGCGCGAATATGCCGATTTCGGGCTGGAGGAGTTCCTGGAGATCAAGGGGACCGTCGGCTACGCGCCCTGAAACCACCTGTGATGGAGCCTTGTGCTCCATCTGATTCCGGTGAAGCCGGCCGCCCATGGGTTGGGTGGCCGGCCAGGGTGGCGCTGCGCCTCAGAACGACCGGATCATGAAAACGAGCATCCATTGAACGCTCCGGCCTTATCGTCGGCCTGAGGGGCCTCGCATGTAATGGCGTTCGGGCCGGTAGGACGGACGGAACCAGGACGGGAAGCGGGCCCGGACCCATGCGCGCAACGCGGCGAGCATGTCGTTCATCTCCTTGTCGTTCTCATTTCGTACGGTTGCGTCACTTCAGGCCCAATGCCGTGCGCACGGCCGCGGCGCCGTCCTTGCCGTCGCGGGTCGACACGCCGGCCAGCCAGGGGCCGAGCAGGTCGGGATGCGCCTTCAGATGGTCGGCGGCAGCGTCCTTCGGCGCCTTCTTGTCGTCCGTAATGGCGGCCATGATCTCGTTCTCCATCCCGACGGTGAAGGCGAGCTGGCCGAACAGGCGGTGGACATTCGTGCAGTCGTTGCCGTAGCCGCGCCGGGACAGGGTGTTGACCGTGGTACTGCCATAGTTCGGGCCGAAATAGGCGTCGCCGCCGCTGAGATAGGTCATGTCGATCCGGGTGTTCATCGGGTGCGGCTGCCAGCCGAGGAAGACCACCCAATCCTTGCTGCGGGTCCGGCGCACCGCCTGGGCCAGCATGGCCTGCTCGCTCGATTCGACCAGCGTCCAGCCTTCCAGTCCGAAATCCTTCTTGTCGAGCATGCGCTGGATGTTCTGGTTTGCCGGCGCCCCCGGCTCGATCCCGTAGATCTTCTTTTCAAACCGGTCACCGAACCGGGCGAGGTCGGCGAAGCTGTGCACACCGGCATCGGCCACTGCCTTCGGCACCGCCAAGGTGAATTTGGCGTTCTCCAGGTTCGGTCGAACGATCTCGACGGATTTCTCGGCGATCAGCTTGTCGAGGAAGGTGGATTGGGCCGGCATCCAGTTGCCGAGGAAGACATCGATCTGCGCGGTCTTCAGCCCCTGGAAAATGATCGGTACGGCGACCGTCTCGATCTTCTGCTGGTAGCCCAGCGCGCTCAGCAGCGTGCCCGCCACCGCATTCGTCGCGGTGATGTCGGTCCAGCCGGGATCCGCCATCCTCACCGTCTGGCAGCTTGCGGGTTCCGCCGCCGATGCCGCCGACAACCCGGCCGCCATCCCGAACACGGCCATCAGGCCGGCCAGCGCCGCACGTCCTGCCGCCAAACCGCCCTTTGCAACCCCGGGTCCATGCATGCTGCTTTCCCTCCTGTCGGTTGACGGTCGAGTTCCGGCGCGCCGCCGCGCCGTCCTACTGCGCAGGGATGCCGGGGCGCGGGAAGCGCGCCATGGCTTCCAGATCGTCGAGATCCAGATGGTTGCGCATATAGCTGGTGCCTGCATCGGTGAAAGGCTGGAAATCCCAGGAGCGGTGCTGCCCCTGCCGCAGCGCGTCGCCGACCAGAAGGCGCAACTGCTGGCTGGCGACGACCTCCTCATGCAGGCGCGCCAGATCCCAGCGCCGATCCACCTCGGCGCGGTAGCGTTGCAGGGCATCGGCCTCCGCCGGGCCGGCGGCAGGCTGTCCCGCCCGGTTGGTCAGCTCGTCCGGGTCGTCGGACAGGTCGTAGAGCTGGTCGGGATCGGCCGGCGAATGGATGAATTTCTCGCTTCCCCGCCGGATCATCACAATCGGCGCCACGGCGCCTTCACCCAGATATTCGCCGATCACCTCGTCATGGCCGCCGCTGCGCTGAAGGTGCGGCAGCAGGCTGCGCCCGTCGATGGGGGTCCGCAGGCTGGTCGCCGCCCCGTCATGGGCGAAATCGACCAGGGTCGGCAGCAGATCCATAGACGAGACCGAGGCGGCGACCCGCCCGGCCTGGAACCAGCCCGGCGCCCGGACGATCAGCGGGATGCGGCAGGCGGACTCGAAGAAGCTCATCTTGTACCACAGGCCGCGTTCGCCCAGCATGTCGCCATGGTCGGACAGCAGGACGACGATGGTGTCCTCGGCCAACCCGGTTTCCTCAAGCACGGTCATGAGCCGGCCGATCTGGTCGTCGACATAGGCGACGGACCCGTAATAGGCGCGGCGGGCATTGCGGATCTGCCGTTCGCTGAGCGGCATCTCGTCCATGGCACAGACATGGCGCAACCGCCGCGAATGCGGGTCCATCTCGTCCGGCGCCAGTGTGACGCGCGGCAACGGCACCTCCGCGTCGGAGTGGCGGTTCCAGTAGCGCTCGGTGATGGCGTAGGGGTCGTGCGGGTGGGTCAGCGACACCACGAAGCAGAAGGGCCGTTCCCGCCGGCCGCGGGCGATGTCGTACAGCTTGCGCTCCGAAGTGAAAACCACCTCCTCGTCGAAGTCGAGCTGGTTGGTGCGCAGGCAGGGGCCGGCATCGCGCACCGAACTCATGTTGTGATACCAGCTCGGCCGCACATCGGGCCTGGTCCAGTCCGGCGTCCAGCCGAAGTCGGCCGGGTAGATGTCGGTGGTCAGCCGTTCCTCGAAGCCGTGCAACTGGTCGGCCCCGCAGAAATGCATCTTGCCGGACAAAATCGTCCGGTAGCCCGCCAGCCGCAGATAATGGGCGAAGGTGGGGACGGTGGAGGGGAATTCGGCGGCGTTGTCGTAGGCGCCGATGGCCGAGGGCAGCCGTCCCGACAGGAAGACATAGCGCGAGGGGGCGCAGAGCGGACTGTTGCAGTAGGCGCTGTCGAACACCACGCCGCTTTCCGCCAGCCGGTCGATGTTCGGTGTCCGCACCGTCGGATTGCCGTAGGCGCCGAGCGCCTGCGGGATCATCTGGTCGGCCATGAGAATGAGGATGTTGGGACGCCGCGCCATATCCGCCTGCTTCATACCGTCTGTGGACAGATCGTTCGAGGAGGATAGAATTGACCAAGCCGGCAGGGAGCGTGAAGCCCCTGTCTGATCATGCTGGCATGAAGGGTGCTCATGGGAAAGGACCGCCTGCCGCCGCTGCGCACCCTGCTGTTCTTCGAGGCCGCCGGCCGGCTGCTCAGCTTCAGCGCCGCCGCGCGCGAGCTTGCCTGCACCCAGTCGGCCGTCAGCCACCAGATCGGCTGGCTGGAGGCCGATCTGGGGACGCCGCTGTTCCGCCGCCTGCACCGCGGGGTGGCGCTGACGCCGGACGGCGTGCGGCTCTACGAGGCGACGCGCGACGCGCTGGACGGCATCGGCGACGCGGTGACCCGCATCCGTGACCGGCGCCGGCCGGGCGTGCTGAACGTCGCCACCGATTTCGGCTTCGCCGCCGGCTGGCTGCTGCCGCGTCTCAGCGCCCTGCGCCAGCTGCTGCCCGAGCTGGACGTGCGGATCGTGACGATGCAGACCGCAATCGACCTGCGCCGCGAGGCGGCGGACATCGCCATCACCTTCGGGCACGGCCATTGGCCCGGCTGCGAGGCGGAGCTGCTGTTCCCGGAACGGGTGCTGCCGGTCTGCAGCCCGGCCTTCCGGGCGAGCCGCGCGCCGCTTGCCGCCGGGGGCGCCGGCAGCCCGGCCGACCTGTCGTCGCTGCCGCTCCTGCATCTGGAAAGCGTCGGGCCAGCCGCGTGGCTGTCCTGGGGCGACTGGTTCACCCTGTACGGGCTGCCGATGCCGGCCGGCGGCCAGGAGCTGACCTTCAACAACTATCCGCTGGTCCTGCAGGCCGCGTTGATGGGCCAAGGGGTGGCGCTGGGATGGAGCCCGCTGATCGACGACCTGATGCGGGACGGGCATCTGGTTTCCCTGCTCGACCGGCCGATCCAGACGGAACGGGGCTATTTCCTCGTCGTGCCCAGCCGGCGCCGACCGGACGAACGCCACGACCGCTTCCGCCGCTGGGTGGTCGAGGAAAGCCGGCGGGACGCAACCGCTTGATCGCGGGCGTCCGGCTGCGCCCCGCTCATCACAGCAGGCCGCCCTCGCGCAGCCGTCCGTCCAGCTCCTCGTTGTATCGCTTCAGCGCGTGCTGTTCGGTGAGCAGCCCGATCACCCGCATCCGGTCGGTGCCGTCCACCACCGCCAGTACGTCGCTCTCCGCCGTGGCGAAGCTCTTCATCGCCTCGCGGATGTTGACGTTGGGCAGCAGCATGTCGGTCTTGAGGCGGATGAGGTCGGCGAGTTCGACCGTCTCCGCCGTCTCGCGGTGGGCATCGGAGACGAAGACGATCCCGGCATAGCGGTCGGCCTGATCGACGACGATCACCCTCTGCGTCGCCCCCAGCGGGAAGGCGCGGCGGAACTGGGCGAGCGTCTGGTCGTCGCGCACAGTGCGGACATCCTTGCGCATCATGCGCCCGACCGTCAGGTCGCGGATCCAGCCGACGTCGGCGGCGCTGCGGATCGACTCGCCGCGCAGATGGAAGCGCCAGGTGGCGAAGGAATAGCCGAAGACCCGCCGGACGGTGATCGACGACACCACCGCGGCGGCCAGGACCGCGATGGTCAGGGGCAGGCTGCCGGTGACCTCCAGGGCGAGGAATGCCATGGTCAGCGGAGCGCCGAGCACCGCGGTGGCCATGGCGCACATGCCGACGATGCCGATCACCACCGCCGGGATGGTCAGCCCGACCGCCAGCATCCAGCCGATGGCGACCAGCTTGCCCAGCATCGCCCCCAGGAACAGCGAGGCGAAGAACAGGCCGCCACGGAAGCCGGACCCGATGGAGATCGCCGAGGCCAGCGCCTTCAGCCCGATCAGCGCCAGCAGGACCGGGGCGGTGTAATAGGCGTTGAAGCCGACATGCAGCGCCCCGTGGCCCGACGACAGCACCACCGGCGTGGCGAGCGCCAGCAGCCCGATGCAGCATCCGCCGACGACCGGGCGGGCCCAGGCCGGAACGCGGCTTCGGTTGAAGACCGCCTCCACCAGCGCGACCGTCCGCATCATGGCGATGCCGAGCAGGGCGCACAGCACGCCCATCAGGCAGACCAGTGCGTAATCGGCCGCCCCGAGACTGCCGGCGAAGCCGACCTGCAACGACGGCTGCGGCAGGATCAGCCGCATGACGCCGACGCCGGTCATGGCGGCGACGCCGACCGGGGCCAGGGTGGAGATCGAGTAGCTGGCGATCACCAGCTCGAAAGCATAGAAGGCGCCGGTCAGCGGCGCGTCGAAGGCCGCCGCGATTGCCGCGGCGGTGCCGCAGCCGACCAGCGTGCGCAGGTCGCCGCGCCGGACATGGAAGATGCGGCCGAGCTTGGATGCCACCATGGCACCGGCCTGGGCATAGCCGGCCTCCATGCCGACCGAGGCGCCGAAGCCGTTCGACAGCATGGTTTGCAGCACCAGCAGCAGGCTGCCGTGGATGGGAATGCGCCCGCCATGCAGCGCATTCGCCTCAACCGGATCGATGATAGACAGGCGGGGAAGCCGGGCGAGCAGCCAGCCGAGCCCCGCCATCAGGCCGCCCCCGGCGACCGGGACCAGCGCCGCCCGCCAGGGATCGACGGCGGCGGCCCCGCTGACATCGTGGCCCTCCACCGCGAACAGGATGTGATGGAGCGACTGCACCGCGGTGACGATGGCGGCGACGAGTCCGGCGGAGACGATGCCGATGCCGGCGGCCAGCACCGCCAGCCAGATCTCGTCGCCGCGCACGAAGGCGCGCAGCCAGGCAGGAGCCCTGATGCCTGGATCCTGCTGTTCCGGACGGGACAGCCTGGCTTTCAGCGAGTGGAACATGCGACGGCGCGCCGCCTCCGGCGTTGGAGTGCGTGGACGGCCCAGCCGTCAGCCGAGCATCGCCTGGGCATACAGCTCGGCGATGTGCGCGGTGACCGGCCCCGGCTTGCCGTCGCCGATCTGCCGGCCGTCGATCCGCACCACCGGCGTGATGCCGCCCAGCGTGCCGGTGACGAAGGCTTCGTCGGCAGCATAGACCTCCGCCAGGGTGAAGTCGTGCTCGCGCACCGTGCGGCCGTCCTTGCGGTAGAGATCGATTGTCTTGGCGCGGGTGATGCCCTTGAAGTTGAAGCGGCCGGTGGAGGTCCAGAGTTCGCCCTTGCGGACGATGAAGAAGTTGGTCGAGTTGCAGCTCGCCACGAAACCGTGGGAGTCGAGCATCAGCGCCTCGTCGGCCCCGGCATTGATCGCCTGGATCAGTGCCTGGATGAAATTCAGCCGGCTGTGCGAGTTGAGGCGCAGGTCGAACACGTCGGGACCGCTGCACCGGATGGTCGAGGTGAACAGCGACAGCCCCTTGGCCTTCGATTCCGGCTTCGGCGCCTTGTATTCGGCGATGATGACGATGGTCGCCTGCCCCAGCGCGAAGCGCGGATCCTGGTTCGGCGTCTTCTTGCGGCCACGGGTGACCATCAGGCGGATGTGGGCGCCGTCGGTCATGCCGTTGCAGTCCAGCGTGGCCTGGATCGCCGCGACCAGCTCCTGGCGCGTCATGCCGATGTCGAGCTGGATGGCGTTGGCGCCCTCGTACAGCCGATCCATATGGTCATCCAGCGCCAGGATGCGGCCCTTGACCAGCCGCAGTCCCTCCCACACACCGTCGCCCAGCACGAAACCGGCGTCGAAGACCGAGATCTTCGCCTCGTCGCGCCGGAAGAACGCGCCGTTCACATAGATCAGCACCTCCTCGTTGCGGCTGTCGTCGACATAGCCCTGCGAACTCGTCTGGCTGACCGTGCTGTTGGAAACCATCGTATGTACCCTTTCCCGGCGGCCACCAGCTTTGCGCCGCCTGTTTTTACGGATGCTCTCAGAAGGAAAATTCGGTGAAACGTTCCAGGAAGGCGCGCGTGCGCTCCTGCTTGGGATGCTTCAGCACCTCGTCCGGCGTCCCGACCTCGTGGAAGACGCCGTCGGCGAGGAAGATCACCTTGGTGGCGAAATGATAGGCGAAGCCAAGCTCGTGGGTGACGAGCAGCATGGTCCGCCCCTCCTCCGCCAGTTGCCGGATGACGCGCAGCACCTCGCCCACCAGCTCGGGGTCGAGCGAGGAGGTCGGCTCGTCGAACAGCAGGATTTCCGGCTCCATGGCGAGCGCGCGGGCGATGGCCACCCGCTGCTGCTGGCCGCCTGACAGCCGTCCGGGATAGACGTCGGTTTTGCCGCCCAGCCCGACCTTGTCCAGCTCGCGCAGCGCCCGCTCGCGCGCCTCCGCCTTCTTCATCCGCTTGACGGTGACCAGCCCTTCCATGGCGTTCTCCAGCACGGTCATGTGCGGGAACAGGTTGAACTGCTGGAACACCATGCCGACGCGCTCGCGGACCCGGCACAGCTCGCTTTCGGGATAGCGCACCTCGTCGGGTTTGCCGGCGGATGTGCGGCCCAGCGGCGTGCCGTCGAGCGCGATCCGGCCGGATGTGGGCATCTCCATGAAATTGAGGCAGCGCAGGAAGGTGCTCTTCCCCGATCCGCTGCCGCCGATGATGGCGACGCGCTCGCCGGCGGCCACGGAGAAATCGATCCCCTGCAGTACATGCAGCGCCCCGAACCATTTGTGGAGGCCGGATACCTGCAGGATGGGCGGGCGGGTGGAGTCTGGCATGGACGGAGTCTCCGCTTGCATGACGGTCAGCCCTTGCCGGCCATGCGGCGTTCGAGGGTCATCGACAGGAAGGTGGCCGGATAGATCAGGACGAAATAGACAACCGCCACGGTCGTAAGGATTTCAAAGGGACGGTAGTAGGTCGAACTCAAAAGCCGGCCCTGATACATCAGCTCATGGACCGACAGCACGGAGGCCAGCGACGACATCTTCGCCACCTCCACCGCGCGGTTGGTGAAGGCCGGCAGCATCAGCTTGAAGACCTGCGGCAGGATGATCCGGCGCAGCACATCGGCGTGCCGCATGCCCAGCGCCTTCGCCCCCTCCCACTGGCCGCGGGCGATGGATTGGATGCCGCCGCGGAAGATCTCCGCCCCGTAGGCCGAGGTGTTCAGCGCCAGCGCGAGCAGCGCTGCCGTGAAGGGCGACAGCTGCACCCCGATCAGGATGGGGAAGGCGTAGTAGAACCAGATCAGCTGGATCAGCACCGGCGTGTCGCGGAACAGCTCGATGTAGACGAGGCTGCCGCCGCGCAGCAGCCGGCTGCGCGACAGCCGGGCGAGCGCCAGGACGAGCCCGGCGGCCAGCCCGATGGCGAGGCTGGGCAGCCACAGCTCCAGCGTCACCACGAAGCCGCGCATCAGGATCGGGAAGGTCTCCACCACCAGGGCGAAGTCGAAGGCGTAATCCATCTGCCGTTCTCCTCAGCGGTAGGCGGTCAGCCGCGCCTCGGCGACCCGGGCCAGCGCGCTGCACGAGACCAGCAGCACGAGATAGAGCAGGGCGACGGCGGTGTAGACCTCCAGCGGCCGGAAGGTTTCGCTGTTCACCATCATCGCCTGATAGAGCAGCTCGCCATAAGCCAGCGTCGAGGCGAGCGCCGTGGTCTTGATCAGTTCGAAGGAACGTTCGACGAAGGGGGCGACCATGCGCGTCGCCGCCTGCGGCACCACGATGCGCCGCATCAGCTGCGTGTGGGTCATGCCCAGCGCCTTGGCTCCTTCCCACTGGCCGCGCTCGATGGAGCGGATGCCGCCGCGGAACACCTCGGCATAGAAGGCGCCGGACTGGGTGGACAGGGCGAGCACGGCGGCGACCAGCGGGTCGAGGCTGATGTTCAGCACCACCGGCAAGGCGTAGAAGAACCAGAAGAAATGCACGATGGGCGGCGTGTTCCGGTAGAACTCGACGAAGACCGCCGCCGGCAGGCGCAGAAGCCGGCGCGGCGACAGCCGCAGCAGAGCCAGGACCAGCCCGACGAGGACGCCGAAGACGATGGCGATGGCAGCGATCTTTACCGTGTTGAGCAGACCGTCGAGCAGCAGCGGCCATCGCGTCAGGACCGGCGAGAAATCCCATTGGTAGCTCATGCGGCGTCCTCAGATTTCCAATGGCCTCGGGCTGTCAGTGCCAAGCTTCCTTGATCAGGCCCGGAATCTTCGAGGCATCGACGTTCTTCGACTTCAGGTAGCCGGCGAACAGTTGATCGGGGACACCGTCGGCATAGAGCGTCTTCAACTGCCCGTCCAGCCAGTCGCGGAAGGCCGGGTTCTCCTCCTTGCGCAGGCCGACGCTGGTGGCCACCGGCTCGACCGGTTCGGGCAGGATGACCTTGCCCAGGCGCAGGCGGGTCTGCTGGACGACGAGTGCCGGATGGAACTGGACGGCGACGTCGATGCGCTTGGCGGCGAAGGCGGCGATGGTCTCGTCGTTGTTGGAGAAGCGGTTGATCGCCGCCTGCTTCACCAGCGCCGTCACGTTCTTGTCCAGCGAGGTGCCGAGCGTCACGCCGATGCGCAGGCCCGGCTTGTCGATGTCCGCCCAGCTCTTGATGGTCGAATCGCCGGCGACCAGCGCGCCCATGGCATAATAGAAGAGCGGGGCGTCTGGGAAGTCGATGGCCTTGCGCCGTTCCTCGGTCGGGTCGAGGACGAACATCAGGTCGATCTGGTCGGCCTGGAGCGCCCCCACTGCGTTGGCCCAGGTCGTCTCCACCGGAACCAAAGTGGCGCCGAGGCTGGCGGCAAGCCGCTGCCCCATCGCCACGCCGACGCCGGTCCAGGTCTCGGTCATCGGATCCTTGAAGAACCAGGGCTCGGCCGAGGTCACGCCGATGCGCAGGCGCTTGCTCTCCTTGACCTTGTCCAGGGTGGAAGGCGAGGCGGCGAGCGCCGGCAAAGCCGACAGTCCGACGGCGGCAGCAGCGGTGGCGCCGGCAGCAAGGCCGAGCAGCGTCCTGCGGCCCATGTTCCACTGGTCGATGGTCATCGTAAACCTCCTCTGTCCGTTCGTCGTTTTTTCGTGGGTTCGGTCGGAAGCGTTCCGTCAGGGACTTTGGGCGGCAGCGCGGGCCTCGCGGCCCCGCAGGAAGTCTTCGGTCTGCCGGCCGCCACGGGCCATGTGGTCGGTGATTTCGGACTTCAGCGTGTCGAAATCGTCGGAAAGAGCCATTTCCACATAGCGGTCATGGCCGTCGCGGCGCGGGCCGCGGATGCCGTGTGCGCGGTGGTGCGCCGCCCAATAGAGCTGCAAGCGTCCACGGATGCTGTCCCAGGTCCGGATCAGCAGCTTGTGCCCGGTTGCCTCATAGACGAAGCCGTGCAGTTGCAACTCGGCGACGATGCTGGCGGCATCGTCCTCGGCGTCGATGCAGGCGGTGAGGGCATCGCGCCGGGCGACGAGGCCCTGGCGGAACGCTTGGTCGCGCCGCGCCCAGATCTGTTCGAAGGCGAAAATCTCCAGTGTGACGCGCATCGAATAAATTTCGCGCACGTCATCGACCGACAGGCCGACGACATGGGTGCCGGTGTAGGGCACTGCAATCAGCAACCCCTCGTCGATCAGTTGCCGCATGGCTTCGCGCAAGGGCCCGCGGCTGACCCCGAACTGGTCGGCGAGCGCGGTCTCGACAAGCTGCGCGCCGGGCTCGATGTCGCCATTGAGGATCGCGGCCCGCAGCCCATCCGCGATGTGGGCGCGGAAGGTCGCTTTCGGCACACGCGCCAGGACCGATCCCGCAACCTTGCCCTTCGCTCCGTCGGACATGCGCCCTCGCCGTAGACAGTCGATTGTTGACAATGTGAGCCGTGACTATGAGCCTGTCAACCGACATTGCTTCGTAGCCGAAGGACTATGATGTGGCGACCATGGTCCTTCGCACGGCGTCGCCGCCGATGGCGCGTCAGTAGCCCAGCGCGCACCCGTCCTTCCGGTGGTCGGAGCCGCCCAGCAGGATTCCGCGCTCCCAGTCGATGGCGATGGCCTGGGCGCCGCCGATGGCCCCGCTGGGTGCCGTTACTGTGAAGCCCCGGCGGGTCAGTTCCGCCCCAGCCCTGTTGCGGATGGCCGATTCCGCTTCCACGGTGAGGGTGCCAGGAAGGGGGAACAGGCGCGGCAGGTCGATGGCGCTCTGGATGTCCAACCCATGGTCGAACAGCTTCGACAGGAAATGGGCGTGGCCCATCGCCTGGTAATGCCCGCCCATGACGCCGAAGGTCAGGCTGACGCGGCCGTTTTCGGTGACCATGCCCGGAATGATGGTGTGCATCGGCCGCTTGCGCGGCGCCACCATGTTGGGATGCCCATCGACCAGGGAGAAGCTCTGGCCCCGGTTGTGGAACAGCACGCCGGAGCGCGGCGCCATCAGCCCGCTGCCATAGGGATGGAAGATCGAGCTGATGAAGCTGACAGCCGTCCGATCCTTGTCGACCACGGCGATGTAAACGGTGTCCTTGTGCTCGACAGCGTCGAACCCCCCGCCGATCTCCAGCGCGCGGGCGGTGTCGATGCGGGCGGCCAGTTCGTCGGCCAGCTCATCGGACAGCAATTGATCGACCATCGACGGTCCGGCCTGCGCCGGATCGGCCAGGAAGGCGTCGCGCGCCGCATAGGCGAGTCGGGTCGCCTCGATCTCCACATGCAGGCCGTCGGGGTCGAGCGGATCGCCGGCGGGCCGGAAGCGCTTGAGGATGTTCAGGATCATCAGGGCGATGACGCCCTGTCCGTTCGGCGGGCATTCATGGATGGTGCGGCCGCGGTAATCGGTCCTGATTGGCGTGACGTACTCACCCCTGGCCCCGGCGAAATCCTCCAGGCTGTGGAAACCGCCCGCCGCCCGCAGGCACTCCACCATGTCCTCGGCGATGGCGCCGCGGTAGAAGGCGCCCGGCCCGTCGCGTCCGATGACCTCCAGCGTGTCGGCCAGCAGCGGCTGGGTCTGGACGGTACCGGCTGCGGGGGCCTCTCCGTCCACCAGGAAGGTGGTGGCGGCGGCTGGGTTTTGGCGGAGCAGATCGGTCTGCTGGGCGAGGTCGTGCGAGACCCGCGGGGTGACGGCATAGCCCTCGCGCGCCATGGCGATGGCCGGAGCGAAGATCTCGCTCAGGGGGAGGCGGCCATGGTCGGCGACCAGCCGCGCCCAGGCATCCACAGCACCCGGAACCGTAACCGCATGTGGGGAGTGGCGGTCGAGAGCGGTGACGCCCGCCGCCCGCAGGCGCTCCAGCGTCATCGCCGCCGGGGTGCGGCCGGAGCCGTTGTAGGCGCGGATGTCGGTCCTACCCTGCGGGGCGACCATGGCGAAGCAGTCCCCACCGATTCCGGTCGAACCCGCTTCGACCACGCTCTGGACCGCGCAGGCCGCCACCGCGGCATCGACGGCCGTGCCGCCGGCCTTGAGGATCTCGACCGCCGTCAGGGTTGCCGCCGGATGCGAGGTAGCGGCCATGCCGTTGCGCCCCATGGCGAGCGACCGGCCCGGTTCTTCGAAGTTGCGCATGGTCTCCGTCGACTCCCCGATGTTGGTCTTTGGGAGTATGGTATACCAAATCCCATCATCGCAGGCAGATCTGAAGGGGCATCAGCGGCGGCCGATCAGCGGCTGGCGATCTCCTCCCGCGTCAGGGTCATGAACAGATCGACCACCGGCGTCCTGGCCCGGTCGCCATGGACGGCGATCTGGAACGGCGAGTGATAGGAGAGCACCCGCGGCAGCAGGGCGCGCAGCCGTCCGGCCTGGACGAAGGGGGCGGCGTAATGGTCGGGCAGATAGCCGAGATAGCGGCCGGACAGGATCAGCCGGGCGGCGCCTTCCATGTCGCTGACGGTCGCATGCGGCGCGCTGATCGCGAAGATCTTGATGTCGCGCGCCCCCCAATAGCTGCGGGCCACCAGCCGGTGACGGCGCACCTCATCCAGATCGACCATGTCGTCCGGACGGTCGAACAGCGGATGGCCGGCCCCGCAGTAGAACAGGTTGGTTTCCGTGTAGAGGTCGATGTAGGAGAGGCCCGGCACGATCCGCGGAAAGCTGGCGATGGCGAGGTGCAGCTCGCCGCCGACCACGTCGCGCAGCAGCTCGTTGGGCGGCCGGGTGACGATGGCGAGGTTGACCTCGGGAGCGGCGTCGGCGAAGCGGGTGATCACCCGTTCCAGCGGGAAATTGGCGTCGGTCAGCGTGTTGTCCACCAGCCCGATGCTGAGGGTGCCGGTCAGGCGGTCGCGCAGACCCCGCACCCGGGCGCCGAAGCGGTCCAGCGTGTCGAACACCCGCCGCAACTCGTCATAGACCGCCTGCCCCTCTTCCGTCAGCTTGAAGCCGGAGCGGCCGCGCCGGCACAGCCGCACCCCCAGCCGCCCTTCCAGTTCGGCGAAATGGGTGGAGATGGTGGAAAGGGACAGGTTCAGTTCGCCTTGCGCCGCAGTAAAGCCACCGGCCTCGACCACCGTCATGAACAGGCGAAAGAGCCGCAGATCGGCGGTCTCGATGGTCATCCGGCTCATGCGATCGGGAATCCTTGGGCCTGGATAGGGAATGGGCCGGTCTTACTTCGGCTCCTGTCGAAGTAAGATACAAAGAATTCGGGATGTGTGGAGACGCAAAGTCACCGTCTAATTCCGGCATGCACTTCCATCGGGGCTGACCAACGACGAGAGGGAGACACGCTATGGCGATCGGGGCAGGACTGGACAGAAGACTCGGCAGACGGACGGTGCTGGCTGGGGCGGGCGCAGCTGCGGCGGTGGGGGCGGTGGGCTTTCCCTCCATCGTTCGGGCCCAATCGAAGTCGTTGAAGGTCGGGGTTTATGGCGGCTATTTCAAAGACAGCTTCGACAAGCACATCTTCCCGGACTTCACCAAGGCGACCGGCATCGCGGTGGAGGCGGTGGCCGAACCGACGGGCGAGGCATGGCTGATCCAGCTTGAGCAGGCGGCCCGTGCCAAGCAGGCTCCGGCCGACGTGTCGATGATGTCCCAGGTGGCGATGCTGAAGGGCATGGCGGCCGAGCTGTGGGCGCCGCTCGATCCCGCCAAGCTGCCGAACGCCGCCAAGGTCAAGCCGGCGCTGATGAACAAGTATCCTGACGGCCGCCTGTCGGGCATCGGTGCGGTGTCCTGGTACATCACCCTGGTGACCAACACCAAGAGCTACCCCCAACCTCCGGAAAGCTGGGCGGCGCTGTGGGACCCGGCCAACAAGGACAAGCTCGGCCTGCTGGCGCTGGTCTCCAACTCCTTCCTGCTGGACGTGACCGCCGCCACCTTCTTCGGCGGCTCCAAGCATCTCGACAGCGAACAGGGCCAGTTGGAGTGCTTCAAGAAGCTGGCCGAGCTGAAGAACAATGTGAAGCTTTGGTACCGCGACGAGGCGCAATTCGAGGCGGCGCTGAAGTCGGGTGAAGTCCCGATGGGGCAATATTACCACGACGTTACCGGCCTTGCCGCCGCCGACGGCCATCCGGTGCGCTCCACCTTCCCCAAGGAGGGCGGCATCCTCGATTCCGGCAGCTGGGCGGTATCCAAGGCGTCCAAGGCCGGCGATCTGGCCCACGTCTTCATCGACTACATGTGCCAGCCGCAAATCCAGGCGCTGCTGTCGCGCAAGGTCGGCACCTCGCCGACCATCGACCGGTCGGCCACCGACCTGACGGACAAGGAGTTCGCCGCGGTCTCCTCCGATCTGGCGCCCATCGTTCCGCGCTATGACCTCTATGTGTCGAAGGCCGACTGGCTGAACCAGAAATGGACGGAAATGATCGTGGGCTGATCCGCGAGTGCCCTTCTCCCCCCGAGTGCGAGGGGAAGGGCTCCGTCCTTTCCGAACGATCCGAAGGCCCGCCCATGTCCGCCCTCGTTCTCGACGGTCTCACCAAGCGTTACGGCAGCTTCACCGCGGTGCATGGGGCGAGCCTGCGCATCCCGCACGGTCAGTTCGTCTGCCTGCTGGGCCCCTCCGGCTGCGGCAAGACCACGCTGTTGCGGATGATCGCCGGGCTGGAGGAACCCTCCGGCGGCCAGATGCTGATCGACGACCGCGACATCACCGCGACCCCCGCCCACAAGCGGGATTTCGGCATGGTGTTCCAGTCGCTGGCCCTGTTCCCCCATCTCAGCGCCGGGGAGAACATCGCCTATCCCCTGCGCATCCGCGGCGTTCCGGCCGATGAACGCCGCCGCCGGGCGGACAGCCTGCTGGAGCTGGTGCGCCTGCCCGGAATGGCGGACCGGCCGGTGTCGCGGCTGTCGGGCGGTCAGCG
Organism: Azospirillum sp. TSH64; assembly: GCF_003116035.1. Classification (GTDB taxonomy): domain Bacteria; phylum Pseudomonadota; class Alphaproteobacteria; order Azospirillales; family Azospirillaceae; genus Azospirillum. The sequence goes on along the minus strand of NZ_LGQW01000015.1, from coordinate 4,398,484 downwards.
CCAGCGCGTCGCCATCGCCCGCGCCCTGGCGCTGGAGCCGAAGCTGTTCCTGCTCGACGAACCGCTGTCGGCGCTCGACGCCAAGCTGCGCGAGGCGATGCAGATCGAACTGAAGCAGCTTCAGCGGCGGCTGGGCATCACCACCATCGTCGTCACCCACGACCAGCGGGAAGCGATGACCATGGCCGATCTGGTGGTGGTGATGTCGGAAGGGCGGATCCGTCAGGCCGCCCCGCCGATGGAGGTCTATCGCCGGCCCGCCGACGCCTTCGTCGCCGACTTCATCGGCATGACCAACCTGCTGGAGGGCGAGGTGACGGTCCCCGGCCGTGCCAGCGTGCCGGGAGGCGAACTGGCCCTGGCCGGATTGCCGCCGCATGGGCGTGCTCTGCTGTCGGTCAGGCCGGAGGAGGTGTTGTTGCATCCGGCGACCGCGGCTGGAGGGGCAAACCGGCTGGCCGGAACCCTGTCCTTCGTCCGCGATCTCGGCGCCAGCGTCGAGTTCCGCATCGATGTCGCCGGGCGGGAGATCGTGGCTCTGACCCGGCCGCAGGACCGTCCCTCGGTCGAACCGGGTGCCGCCGTCATCGTCGAGATTCCGGCCGAGGCCTGCGTCATCCTGCCGCCGGAGGGGAGGGTGTCATGATCCGCCGCGCCCCCCGCAGCCTGGGCGAACATGCGCCGATCCTGTTCCCGGCGCTGATGCTGGTCGTCTTCTTCGTCATTCCCTTCGGCCTGATGATCGCGGTCAGCGTCGCCCGCCGGATTCCCGGCGGCTTCTACGAGCCCGATCTGGTGTTTGCCAATTACGAGCGCTTCCTCAGCGCCTTCTTCGGCGGGGTCCTGTCCTTCTCGCTGGAGTTGGCGGCATTGGTGGCCGTGGTGGCGGTCGGCATCGGCTTCCCCTTCACCTACCGGCTGGCGCGGCTGCCGAGGGCGGCCCAGGTGCGCTGGCTGGTCTTCCTGCTGTCGATCCTGTCGCTGTCGGAGGTGATCATCGGCTTCGCCTGGTCGACCCTGCTGTCGCGCACCGCCGGCATCACCAACCTGCTGGTGGCGGTCGGGCTGATGGCGGAGCCGCAATCGCTGTCGCCCAGCTTCGGCGCGCTGCTGGCCGGCATGGTCTATCAGGCCTTCCCCTACACCGTGCTGGTGCTCTATCCGGCGCTGGCACGGCTCGACCCGGCGCTGGTGGAGGCATCGCGGACGCTGGGGGCTTCGCCGCTCAAGGCCTTCTTCACCGTGGTGGTGCCGGCCCAGCGCAACACCATCGTCGCCACCCTGATCATGGCCTTCGTCTTCGCGCTGGGCAGCTACCTGCTGCCGCAGCTTCTGGGACGGCCGCAGCACTGGACCCTGTCGGTGCTGATCACCGATCAGGCGATCTACCAGTCCAACATGCCGTTCGCCGCGGCGATGGCGGTCTTCCTGGTGCTGGTCAGTCTGGCGCTGGTCGGGCTGTCCCTGCTGTTCGGACGCAAGGAGGAGGCGTGATGCTGCGCTGGCTCAACAGCCTGATGGCCGGCCTGATCGGCCTCGTCCTGGCGGCACCGATCCTGGTGGTGGCGGGGGTGTCGCTGAATGCCAAGCGCTCGCTCGACTTCCCGCCCAAGGGACTGTCGCTGTCCTGGTATGCTGAGATCTTCACCGATCCCGGCTGGCGCGGGGCGCTGATCGCCAGCCTTGTGGTGGCGGCGGCGTCGGCGGCCCTGGCGGTCGCCATCGCCTTTCCCCTGGCATGGTTCATCTGGCGCTGGCGGGCGCCCTGGGCGCGGGCGTTCGAGGTGCTGGGCATGGCCCCCTTCATCCTGCCGCCGGTCATCACCGCGCTGGGGTTCCTCAGCTTCTGGTCCACCTTCGGGCAGTATGGCGAGCCGTGGACGGTGGTGGTCAGCCACGCCGTCTTCTTCGTCACCCTGCCGCTGGTCACGTTGTCGCTGGGCTTCGGCGCGGTGGATCGCAGCTTTGTCGAGGCCGCTTCGACCATGGGGGCCGACGACCGCACCGTGCTGCGGACGGTGGTGATGCCGCTGGTGCGGCCATACATGATTTCCGGCTTCGCCTTCGCCTTCGTGCTGTCACTCAACGAATATATCGTCGCCTACATGGTCGCCGGCTTCACGCTGGAAACGCTGCCGATCAAGATCTTCAACGCCCTGCGCTACGGCTACACGCCGACCATGGCCGCCGTCACCGTGCTGTTCGTGCTGCTGACCGCCGCCGTCTTCGGGCTGATCGCCCGCTTCGGCGACCTGCCGCGCCTGCTGGGCGCCTGGATAAAGCAGGACTGACTGGGCCGACTGACCTTCCGACAGGAGACCTTGCAAAATGATCGATCCGGACAAGCTCAACCGTCTGCGCGAGAAATACAGCGGCAGCGGCGGTGCCGACATCCACTCTCCCGAATTCCAGCGAGTCGCTGCCTTGCAATTCTCCGCCGGGGGGCGACGGACCCAGCCCTTCGCCGGGGTCTCCACCCTGCTCGACGCGCCATACCGTCCGGACGCGCCCGAACTGCCCGATTTCGGCGGGCTGGAGGTTGCGCTGATCGGCGTGCCGATGGATCTGGGGGTGACCAACCGCGCCGGCGCCCGCTTCGGTCCGCGGGCGGTGCGGACCATCGAGCGGATCGGTCCTTACGAATATGTGCTGAAGATGGTGCCGGCGGCGGCCTGCCGGATGGCCGATGTCGGCGATGTGCCGCTGTCCAGCCGTTTCAGCCTGGAAGCCTGCCATCACGACATCGAGAGCTTCTACGACAAAGTGATGGATGCCGGGGTGATCCCGCTGTCGGTCGGCGGCGACCACTCGATCAGCCAGTCGATCCTGAAGGCGGTGGGACGGGACCGGCCGGTCGGCATGATCCATTTCGATGCCCATTGCGACACCGGCGGCCCCTATGAAGGGTCCAAGTTCCACCATGGCGGTCCCTTCCGCCAGGCGGTGCTGGACGGCGTGCTCGACCCGGAGCGCACGGTGCAGATCGGCATCCGCGGCAGCACCGAGTTCCTCTGGGAGTTCTCCTACGAGTCCGGCATGACGGTGATCCATGCCGAGGAGGTGGCGCAGCGCGGCATCCCCGCGGTGATCGAGCAGGCCCGCCGGGTGGTCGGTGACGGGCCGGTCTATGTCTCCTTCGATGTGGACTGCCTCGACCCGGTGTTCGCGCCGGGCACCGGCACGCCGGAGATCGGCGGGCTGAGCACGCGTGAGGCAATCGAGCTTCTGCGCGGGCTGGCCGGGCTGGACGTCATCGGTGGCGACGTGGTGGAGGTGGCGCCGCAGTATGACGCCAACACCACCACTGCCCAGGCCGGTGCGCAGATGCTGTTCGAGATCCTGTGCCTCGCCGTCAAGGCGCTGGAGCAGCGGCGGAGCTGAGGCTGGCAGCCGAGGATGCGCGTTCGACGGGCCAAGGCGGCTTCCGTCCTGTTCTGCCAACCCTGGAGGTCAGGCCGCGGCGATGTGCCGCCGGCCGAGGGCCTGGACTTCGGCCCCTCCAGGGCGGACCATCTCCCCGCCCGGTTGCGAACATTCGGGGATCGGTCGCCGCCGCGCCTTAACCGCGGGCGCCGCCCGACCGGGCATCCTTGCGGACTGTCGCCGCTAGGACGGGCCATGGCCTCCGCCGCCCGCCCGCGGCGCGGAGGAGAGCACATGTCTATGGACAAGGAAGTGGTCATCGCTGCGCTGCGCTACGCGGCGGAACTGCATGACGGCACCTATCGGCCCGACCGGGCGCGCACGCCCTTCGTCTCGCATCTTTCGGAAACGGCGGAACTCGTGGCGCAGGCCGGGGGCACGCCCGCCGAGATCGCCGCGGCCTGGCTGCACGACGCGGTGGAGGATGGGCTGACCAACGTCGCCGATCTGGCCCGGCGGTTCGGGCAGGAGGTCGCCGACCTCGTCGCCGCCGTCAGCGACGCGCCGGAGGATGTCGGCAAGGCGATTGCGGAGCGCAAGGCGATCCAGGCCGCCCGCCTCGCCGCCGCGCCCGAAGGGGCCAAGCGCATCAAGCTTGCCGAGCAGATCTCCATCCTGCAGGCGCTGGCGGTCGAACGCCCGCTGTCCTGGAGCGTCGAGCGGGCCGACGCCTATGTCCAGGGCTCCCGCCTCGTGGCGGAGGCCTGTGCCGCCGCCAGCCCGCTGCTGGCCGAACGCTACGCCGCAGCACTGGCCGGGGCGACGCATTGAGCGCGGCGATGTCAGAGGGCTGACGACCGCCAGAGCCAGACCAGACCGGCGACCGCACCCGCCGCCAGAAGCACCAGCACCAGGATGATGGCGAAGGCGGTGCGCCGGTCCTTCGCCTCGCGCTGTTCGGCCTCGCGCCGCTTCTTCAGCAGAAATTGCTGTTCCGGGCTGAGGAAGCGGCCGGCGGCGGCGTCCGGCGTGGGCACGTAGCGCACCCGGCCACGGCCCTTGGCCGCCATGCCCGCGGTTGCCGCGGTCCCCCTGATGGCCGTCGTCAAGCCACCCTGGGACGGCCGTCCGGTATTGACCGGCTCCCCTGCCGACCCGCGAACTGCGGTTGCCTGCCGGCCCTTGCGCTTGCGCGGCAGTTTTCGCCGTCTGGTCCTCATGCCCCTCTCCCCGCTTTCAAATCCGTCTCCGCGGCCGGGAGCATAGCCGCCCGCCCCGTCCGGCGCAGCCAATCACAAGATGATCTCCGGAAAGTCACATAGCCCATGCGGATGGGGGCATGCCAACCGGAAATCAATCGGGGGGGGCCGATCCGTTCCTCTGCGGCGAACCGGCGCAAACCCCAACGGTTTGTGGCACTGACGTGGATACTAGTATATTACATTGTGGGCCTGCCGACGTTCCGGGTGGGCGTGACTGCAATCGAATGGGAGGGTCACCATGCTCAAGAAGACTGCGTTCAAATCCGGCCACATCCGCTCGCGCCGCCTTCTGCTCGCCGCCGCTGCCGCCGGGCTGGCGATGCCCGCCGCCATCGCGCCACTGGGGGGTGCGTTTGCCGCCGATGACGACCAGCAGGCGGTGGCGAAGGCGGTGAACGGCCTTCGCGACGCCATGCTGGCGGGCGATGGCGCCACGCTGCGGGCGATGACGATGGACCAGCTGACCTACGGCCACTCTAACAGCCGGCTGGAGGACAAGGCCGCCTTCGTCGGCAGCCTCGACGGCAAGAACGCCTTCAAGGCGCTGGATCTCAGCGACCATGCGATCCAGGTGGTCGGCGATATCGCGGTCGCCCGCCACACCTTCGATTCGGTCAACAACCTGCCGGACGGCAAGACCAACACCGCCCACATCAAGGTGCTGCAGGTCTGGAAGAAGGTCGACGGCGCCTGGAAGCTGCTCGCCCGTCAGGCCTCGCCGCTTCCGGCGGCCTGACCGCCCGACCGTCTGATCGGGGATTCTGCCGCCTCCCACCCGCGAAGGGAGAGGCGGCAGGGCATCAGTTACCAGGCTGGCAGGATCGCACCCTTGAACCGGGTCTCCAGGAAGTCGCGGACCTCCTTGGACTGGAAGGACTCGACCAGCGTCTTCAGGGCGGGACGGTCCTTGTCCTTTTCCCGCGCGGCGATGAAGTTGCCGTAGGGGTTGCCTTCGCGCGGCTCCTGGATCAGCGCGTCCTTCGACGGCGTCAGGCCGGAATTCACCGCATAGTCGGTGTTGATGATCGCCGCGTCGAAGTCTTCCAAGGCACGCGGCAGCTGTGCCGCCTCCAGTTCCACCAGCTTGAGCTTCTTCGGATTCTCGGCGATGTCGAGGATGCTCGGCGACAGGCCCTTGCCGGGCGCCAGCGTGATCAGGCCATTGGCCGCCAGCAGGTTCAGCGCACGGCCGCCGTTGCTGGGGTCGTTCGGAATTCCGATGCTGGAGCCGGGCTTCAGATCGCCGACGGATTTGATCTTGCGGGAATAGAGCCCCATCGGCTCGACGATGGTGAAGCCGATGGGCACGATTTTATAGCCGCGCGCGGCGATCTGGGCCTCCAGATAGGGCTTGTGCTGGAAGGCGTTGGCGTCGAGGTCACCGGCATCCAGCGCCGCGTTGGGGATGTTGTAGTCGGAAAAGGTGATCAGTTCGACGGTCAGACCCTTGCCGGCTGCCACCGTTTTCGCCACCTCGGCGATCTCCTCCTCCGCACCGCCCATGACGCCGAGCTTCACGGTCTCGGCAGCGGCTTCGGCGATGTGGGCGGCGATCTGGGTGGTGAGGAGGGCCAGGGCAATGCCGCCGGCCAGTCCAGCCCGGCGCAGCCAGGACGTTGTTTTGCCTTGCATGTCGATTCCTTTATCTTTTGCCTCTCGGCCCCCGGTCTTTGACGGGGCGCCGAGAGGCAGCCAGATAGCCCGACCGGCCGATGCCTAGCGCATGCAATTTCCGACGATCTGATAGCACAGTGTGGGGTCGCGCCTGTCGTTGTAGCGCACCGCGGTGACCCGGCCGCCATGCAGCTCGAAGGTCGCTTCGCAACTGTAGGTCCGGGACCAGGTCGTCACGTCGGGCTGCCACAGCATCGGTCCGCGCGGGCCGAGCCAGGGGCTGGGCTCCCAATCCACGTCGCGGTCGACCAGGGTCTGCCGACGGGTGTAGGCCAGATACTCCGCGTCGCCGTTGACGGCGGAGCGTTCCGGCACGCCAGCACAGGACAGCAGGCTGCCCTTGCTCATCCCGACCATCGCCTCGGGCGCACGCAGAGCCAACTCGGCCTGCGGGTTGGCGCAGGAGGCGGACAGCAGGGTGGCTGCGGCGAGAAGCCCGCCGCGCCAAGCCGACATCAGTCGCTGACGGCCGATGGTCATGTCCGATCCTCCGCGGCGATGCGCACTCATTCGGGACGGACCTTCAGATAACGCGTCCCGCCCGATGCACAACAGAGCTCAGCCCAGAACAGTGTCGTACAACAATTTGAGATTCAGCACGACGATCAGGCCGGCGACGACCCAGGACAGCCCGGCGACCCAGCCGGGCACGACGAAGCGGCCCATCTTGCCGCGGTCGGTGACGAAGCGGACCAGCGGGATCACCGCGAAGGGAAGCTGCATCGACAGCACGACCTGGCTGAACACCAGCAACTGGGCCGTGCCGCTTTCGCCGTAGAGCGCCGTCACCACCACCACCGGGATGATGGCGAGGCCGCGGGTCAGCAGCCGGCGCATCGAGTGCGGCAGCCGCAGCCGCAGGAACCCTTCCATCACGATCTGCCCGGCCAGCGTCGCCGTGACGGTGGAATTGAGGCCCGACGCCAGCAGCGCCACCGCAAACAGGGTCGAGGCGATGCCCAGGCCCAGCAGGGGCGACAGCAGCTCGAATGCCTCGCCGATCTCCGCCACCTCGGTATGGCCGCTGCCGTGGAAGACGCTGGCCGCCAGGATCAGGATCGCCGCGTTGACGAACAGGGCCAGCATCAGCGCGATGGTGCTGTCGACGGTGGCCCAGGTGATGGCGTCGCGCCGCCCCTCGTCCGTGCGCGGATAGGCACGCGTCTGCACGATGGAGGAGTGGAGGTAGAGATTGTGCGGCATCACCGTCGCCCCCAGGATGCCGATGGCGACATAGAGCATGCCGGGGTTGGTCACCACCTGGGTCGTCGGCACGAAGCCATGCAGCACGGCGGCAACCGGCGGGGCTGCGGCGATGATCTGCACCAGGAAGCAGCCGGCGATGACCGTCAGCAGGGCCACCACAAAGGCTTCCAGATAGCGGAAACCCCGCTGCATCAGCAGAAGCACCAGGAAGGCGTCGAGCGCCGTGATCAGCGCGCCGCCGATCAGTGGAATGCCGAACAGCAGGTTCAGCGCGATGGCGGTGCCGATGACCTCGGCAAGGTCGCAGGCGATGATCGCCGCCTCGCACGCCACCCACAGCATCAAATTGACCGGGCGCGGGTAATGGTCGCGGCAGGCCTGCGCCAGATCGCGCCCGGTGACGATGCCCAGCCGGGCCGACAGCGATTGCAGCAGGATTGCCATCAGGTTCGACAGCATGATGACCGACAGCAGCGTATAGCCGAACTGCGACCCGCCGGCGAGGTCGGTCGCCCAGTTGCCGGGGTCCATGTAGCCGACCGACACCATGTAGCCCGGCCCGGCGAAGGCCATCAGCCGACGCAGCCACAGGCCGCCCTGCGGCACCGCGACGGAGGCATGGACCTCCGGCAGGCTCGGCCGGACTTCCCCGTCCGGACTGGAATATCTCCAGGCCCGGTGGGGCGGCACGGCGGCTTCGGCTTCCGACATCGGCGTGACTCCCGGCCAAGATGCGAACTGGTATCAATCAAGTATGTACCGGGACAACGAGTATGCAAGGTGCTATACTTTCAGCATCCGAACATTTTTCCGGGCGGGTGGGCGTGACTGACAGCGATGCGGACCTTCCCGATGCCGAACTCCATGCCGAGGGCTTCCGCAAGACGCGGGAGGCACAGCGGACCGCCCTGGCCGAGGACTATGTGGAGCTGATCGCCGACCTGATCGAAAGCGGGCAGGAGGCGCGGCAGGTCGACATTGCCGCAAGGCTTGGGGTAGCGCAGCCCACCGTCGCCCGCATGCTGGACCGGCTTGCGGCCGACGGGCTGGTCTATCGCAAACCCTACCGGGCGGTGTTCCTGACCGATGCCGGCCGGCGGATCGCCGAGGAAAGCCGGGAGCGGCACCGGACGGTGGTGGCCTTCCTCCGCTCCCTCGGTGTCAGCGCCGACACGGCGCGCATCGATGCCGAAGGCATCGAGCACCATGTCAGCGCCGAGACGCTGGACGCCTTCCGCCGCGCGCTGGCCCAGGGCTGACGCCGTTCAGTCGGCGAGACCGTTGTCGATGGCGATGCGGATCAGGGCGCGGGCACTGTCGGCGCCCAGCTTGTCCTTGATCTGGGTACAGCTGTTGGCGACCGTCTTCTGGCTTATCCCCAGCCGCTCCGCGATGGCCGCCGCCGTCATCCCGCGTCCGACCAGGGCCAGGATTTCCCGTTCCCGCTGGGTCAGGGCGGCCAGCGGATCGGACGGCGGCGACAGGCTCATCAGTGCCAGATCGCGGGCAAGCCCGCTGTCCAGATGGATGCGGCCGGCCAGCACCGTGCCGATGGCGGAGGCCAGGCTGTCCGGGGCGTCGTTCTTGGTGACATAGCCGCGGGCGCCGGCCTTCAGCGCGCGGGCGGCGATGGCCGGATCCTCATGCATGCTGAAAATCAGGACCGGGACCGCCGGGTTTTCCTGGCGGATGGTCCGCAGCACGGCCATGCCGCCGCCGTCGCCCGGAATATTGAGGTCGAGGACGACGACGTCCGGCCGCTCGGCCCGCCACAGCTCCAGCGCGCTGCCGACATCCTCCGCCTCCACCACGCGGCCGAGCGCCGCTTCGGCCAGCAGGCGCTGGCAGCCGGCCCGGACGATGGGATGGTCGTCGACCAGAAGAATGGTGTGGGTCACGCCATGCGCTCCAATGCTGCCGGCGAGGATGGCGACTGGGCGGGCCGGGGCAGGCGGGCCGACACACGGGTGCCGCCGCCGGCTGCGGTTCCGATCGACAGGCTGCCGCCCAGAGTGTGCACCCGTTCCGCCATGCCGGAAATCCCGAAGCCGTTCCTTGCCGCTTCGTCGCCGTCCGGCAGGCCGGGTCCGTCATCGGCGACGATGATCTCGACCGTCTCGGGATCGACCCGCAGATCGACGGCGACCGCCGACGGTTTGGCATGGCGAAAAGCGTTGAGCAACGATTCCTGCACCAGCCGGTAGACGGTCAGCCGCAGCACGTCGTCGCAGCCGTCCAGCTCCGCCACCGCCGCGGCCGGCTCGATGGCGAGGGTCAGGGCGACGTCGGGCTGGCGCCGCATCCAGTCGCCGGCCAGTTCGGCCAGCGCCTCGCTCAGCGGCAACTGGTCCAGCAGGGCGGGGCGCAGGCGGGCCAGCAGGCGGCGGCTCAGCCGGTGGACCTCCGCCGCGGTGTCCAGGATCTTGCCGGCGCGTTCGGCCGCTTCGTTGGTGGCGTCCCCATCGCTTCCACCCTCCCGCAGGCGCAGGATGCGACCGGCATCCACCTTGATCGCGAAGAGGGCGGCACCGAGTTCGTCGTGGATTTCGCGGGCGACCTCCCGCCGTTCGGCATCCTGCGCCGCGACGATGCGCTGGCCGGCCCGCCGGTTCTCCGCCTCCGCCGCTGCCAGCCCGTGGGCCAGCGCGGCGATTCCGGTTCCCAGCCGGTCGAGTTCGGGAACCCCGCGGCCATCGAAGGAAAATGCGTAATGGCCGGCACGTAGCTTTTCCACCCCGGCCTCCAGCCGTGCCAGCGGAACCAGGGCGCGCCCGACCGCCAGATAGGCGGCCCCCATCAGCAGCAGCCCGACCACTAGCGTTGCGGCGGCGAGATCGGTCATGTCCTCCCAGACCTCGGCGATCTCGTCCCAGGGCTCGGCAACGATGCGCAGCTTGCCGGCTGCCAGCTGCCGCTCTTGCAGATCGACGCCGATCAGTGCTGCGAACCAGTCCGGCACGCGCCGGTCCGCCGGTTCCGAACTCGGCAGGCCGTCGGCCCCGATGAAACGCAGGTGGCGCAGCCCCAGCCCGTTCAGCATGGCGATGCCGCCGGGGATGTCACCGCGCTCTGCCACCGCGAGACTCAACGCGCCGCCCAGTTCGAGGGCGGAGGCCATTTCTGCGCGAACGGCATCGCGGGCATTGGCGACCATCACCGCACCGCCGGCGGTGGCCATCAGCAGAAGGAAAAGCCCGATCAGGGCCAGGATGCGCATCCTCAGCGACACCAGCGCCCACTCCGAAATACGACCATCGACGGAATGCTAACCCATCCATCTGTTTGGGTGCCATCCACCCTTCGCACAATCGATCCACAGTGCGGATGCCGATCCTGGCCGTGTACCGCATCGAACGGGAAAAAATCCCGGTCGATCCGGGATGTCATCATGGAGCTGTGTCAAGAAGTTCTTCCCCGGATTGTCGAATGGAACCATGGCTCCGTCCGGGAGACTATTGGAGCCGGCAAGACATGGTGCTGTGCGCCGGGCGGGATGCACAGGCCGGCCTGAAAAGGGTCCTGCCATTCAGAAGGCAACGGCTTTCTGGCGCGACATCGTCACGCTCGGCTCATCCCGGTACTGGGGCGGCATCGCCTCCCGCCGCTTGCAGGAACGGGATCGGGCCGGCGTGACGCCATCGCCGGCACGGCTGCGCAGGCCGTGTTCGCAACCGCCGCTTCGCGGCCAATCATCGGGGGAAACGCATGACACTTTCGTCCTACAGCACGATTGCGGCCGTCACCGGCGGCAAGCCGCGACGCCGCTTCCGCGGGACCTGCATGGCCGGGATGGCGGCGGTGGCTGCCGCGCTGTTCCTGGCCGCGGCGCCTGCCGGTCCGGCACTGGCGTCCGACGTCACCTGGGATGCCATCGCCAACGATGCGAAGAATCCCGGCGACGTGCTGATGTACGGGATGGGGGTGGAAGGCAAGCGTTTCAGCACCCTGAAGCAGATCAACACCGAAAGCGTGTCACGTCTGGTCCCCGCCTGGTCCTTCTCCTTCGGCGACGAGAAGCAGCGCGGGCAGGAAACCCAGGCGCTGGTCCATGACGGGGTGATCTACGTCACCGGCTCCTACTCGCGGATGTTCGCGCTGGACGCCAAGACCGGCAAGCGGCTGTGGAGCTATTCCCACCGGCTTCCCGACGACATCCGCCCCTGCTGCGACGTGGTCAACCGCGGCGCCGCGATCTATGGCGACAAGGTTTTCTTCGGCACGCTCGACGCCTCCGTCGTCGCGCTGAACAAGGACACCGGGAAGGTCGTCTGGAAGAAGAAGTTCGCCGATCACAAGGTCGGCTACACCATGACCGGTGCGCCGACCATCGTGAAGGACCAGAAGACCGGCAAGGTTCTGCTGATCCACGGGTCTTCGGGCGACGAATTCGGCGTGGTCGGACGGCTGTTCGCCCGCGATCCCGACACCGGCGACGAGATCTGGATGCGCCCGCTGGTCGAGGGCCATATGGGCCGGTTGAACGGCAAGGACAGCACGCCGACCGGCAGCGACAAGGCCCCCTCCTGGCCGCGCGACAAGGACGGCAATCTGGTGGAGGCGTGGAACCACGGCGGCGGCGCGCCCTGGCAGAGCGCCACCTTCGACGTGGAGACCAACACCATCGTCATCGGCACCGGCAACCCGGCGCCCTGGAACGGCTGGGCGCGCTGGCCGGGAGACAGCCTCTACACCTCCGGCCAGGCTTATGTCGACCCGACCACCGGCGAGCTGAAGGGCTTCTACCAGCACACGCCGAACGACACCTGGGACTTCTCCGGCAACAACGAGCTGGTGCTGTTCGACTACACCGACGCCTCGGGCAAGACGGTGAAGGCGACGGCGCATGCTGACCGCAACGGCTTCTTCTACGTCACCGACCGCACCAAGCTGGCGACGGCCGGCGGCGAGGCGAACAAGCCCAACAGCGTGCTGGCGGCCTATCCCTTCGTCGACGGCATCACCTGGGCCAAGGGCATCGACCTGAAGACCGGCCGTCCGATCGAGAATGAGGGCCAGCGCCCGCCGCTGCCGGCCGAAGGCGAGAAGCGCGGCAAGCCGGTCGAGGTGTCGCCGCCCTTCCTGGGCGGCAAGAACTGGAACCCGATGTCCTACAGCGAGGACACCAAGCTGTTCTACATCGCCGCCAACCATTGGAAGGAGGATTACTGGACCGAGCATGTCGGCTACAACCCCGGCTCGGCCTATCTCGGCATGGGGTTCCGCATCCACAAGATGTTCGACGATCATGTCGGCAGCCTGCGGGCACTGGATCCGAAGACCGGCAAGATCGTCTGGGAGCATAAGGAGGAACTGCCGCTGTGGGCCGGCACGCTGGCGACCGCCGGCAATCTGGTCTTCACCGGCACCGGCGACGGCTTCGTCAAGGCTTTCGACGCCAAGAGCGGCCAGGAGCTGTGGCACTTCCAGACCGGGTCGGGGATCGTTTCCTCTCCGATCACCTGGGAGCAGGACGGGGTGCAGTATGTCGGCATCACCACCGGCTATGGCGGCGCGGTGCCGCTGTGGGGCGGTGACCTTGCCGACCTGACCACCCGCGTGACCCAGGGCGGTTCCTTCTGGGTGTTCAAGCTGGCCGACGTGAAGGTCTCCAGCAGCAAGTGACCGGCTCCGCGAAACCGGAGCCTGGAGCGCCGGGGCGGTCGCCGCCCCGGTCCTTTTCATCGGAGGCATCATCATGACGTCGCACAGCAAGGCCGTGCTGCCGAGAAAATTCTGTCGGATCCTGGCTTTGAACGCCCTAGCCGCCTGTCTTGCGGCGCCTGTTCCCGCCGTGCTGGCGGCGGAGATGGAGACGGCGGCGATCCCGGCGGCCGTCGAGGAGGCCGCGCTGCCGGTCGGCGGCGGCGAGGAGGAGCGGGCGAGCGTCGTCAACGGATGCACGCTTGGCCCCCGCATCGTCTGCCCCAACCTGGATCTGCGGCATCGCAATTTGCGTGGACTGTCGCTGGCCGGGGCCGATCTGCATGGGGCCAACCTGATGCGGGCCGACCTGCGCAAGGCGGATCTGCGCGGCGCCGACCTGACCGGCGCCATTCTGGACGGGGCCGACCTGCGCACCGCCTTTCTCCAGGGGGCGCGCCTGTCCGGTGCGCGGCTGAGGGGCGCCAACCTGGAATTCGCCCGAGCCACCGGCGCCGACTTCACCGGCAGCGACCTGACCGCCGCCAATCTGGAGGCGATCCGCGCCGACAAGATCAATCTCGCCGGCGCCAGCCTGGAGGGGGCCAACCTTCAGGAGGCGAAGATGGCCCTGTCCAACCTGTCCGGGGCGAACATGGACGGGGCCAAGCTGCGCTTCGCCATCTTCCAGGACGCGTTGATGACCGACTGCCGGTCCTGCCCGACCGGCTGGTGACGGTGTGCGGCGGGACCGTCAGCAGTGCTTGCCGCGTTTCGGTCCCGCCGCCTCGCAGCCGCAGCAGCCGCCGGAGCAGCCGCCCGCCTGCGCGGGGACAGGCCGCCCGGCCAGCCGGCGCAGGCGGTTGCGCAAGGGGGCGGGCAGCAGGATGGTCCAGGCCACCCAGGCGAAGGCGGCGGCGACGATCAGGCCGACAAGGATGGTTTCGGGCAGGCTTTCCATTATGGCTCACCCTCCCAGCAGGACGCTGGACAGGTGGAAGGTGACGAAGGCGGCGCCATAGGCGAGCGCCGTCATGTAGACGATCATCACCAGCATCCAGAACCAGCTGTTGGTTTCCCGCTTCACCACCGACAGGGTGGAGACGCATTGCGGGGCGAACACGAACCATGCCAGCAGCGACAGCGCCGTGGGCAGGCTCCAGTCCGCCGCCAGCACGCCGGCCAGCGAGCCGGAGAGTGCGTCGCCCGTCTCGCTCAGCGCATAGACGGTGCCGAGGGCCGCCACCGCCACCTCGCGCGCTGCCATGCCCGGCACCAGCGCGATGGCGATCTGCCAGGTGAAGCCGATGGGGGCGAGAAGCGGGGCCAGCGCATGGCCGAGCATCCCGGCGAAGCTGTGGTCGATGGCCGGTCCGGTCGCCCCGTCGGGTGCCGCCGGGAAGCTACCGAGGAACCACAGCAGGATCATGATGGCGAAGATCACCGTGCCGGCGCGGGCCAGGAAGATGCGCGCCCGCTCCAGCAGCCCCAGCAGGATGTCGCGCGGGCTGGGCAGCCGGTAGGACGGCAGTTCCATCAGCAGCGGTTCGCGCGCACCCTTGAAGATCGTTCGCTTCAGCACGAAGGCGGCCGCCAGCGCCGACAGGATGCCGGCGGCGTAGAGGGTGAACATCACCAGCCCCTGCAAGCCGATCATGCCGCCGGCCACCGTCCGGTCGGGGACGAAGGCGGCGATGATCAGCGTATAGACCGGCAGCCGGGCCGAGCAGGTCATCAGTGGGGCGATCATGATGGTGGCCAGCCGGTCGGCGCGGTTCTCGATGGTGCGGGCCGCCATGATGCCGGGGACGGCACAGGCGAAGCTGGACAGCAGCGGGATGAAGGCCCGGCCATGCAGTCCGACACCGCCCATCAGCCGGTCGAGCAGGAAGGCCGCCCGCGCCATGTAGCCGGTGGATTCCAGCATCAGGATGAAGAAGAACAGCACCAGGATCTGCGGCAGGAAGATCACCACGCTGCCCACGCCGGCGATGATGCCGTCGGTCAGCAGGCTTTTCAAAAGCCCGTCGGGCAGGGCCGCTCCGGCGCCGGCCTGAACCCAGCCCAGCCCCTTGTCGATCATGTCCATCGGTACGGCGGCCCAGGCGAACACCGCCTGGAACATCAGGAACAGCACCAGGAACAGGAAGGGCAGGCCGATGGCCGGATGCAGCAGGGCGGCGTCGATGCGGCGGGTGGCGAGCGACGGCCGGCCGGCATCGCGCAATGCAGCGGCCAGGATGGCTTCGACCTCCTGATGATAGGCGCGCAGGTCAAGGGCGGAGGGCTCGCTCCAACCGCAGGAGGAGGTGCCGGGGGTAATGTCAGGGGCGTTGCCGGGAGAGGGGGGCAGCGCGGCGGTCATCGCGATCATGCTGCGGTCGATCTGGTCGAGCAGCCCGACCACGCCGGTGCGCTTGATCGCCACCGTCGGCACCACCGGCACGCCCAGCGCCGCCGACAGGGCCGCCGCATCGACGCGGCAGCCCCGCGCCTCCGCCACGTCCATCATATTGAGCGCGAGGATGATCGGCCGGCCGAGCTTCTTCAACTCGAGCACCAGCCGCAGATGCAGGCGCAGGTTGGTGGCATCGGCGACGCAGACCATCACGTCCGGCGGGGCTTCGTGCTGGAAGCGGCCCAGCACGACGTCGCGCGTCACCTCCTCGTCGGGGGAGCGGGCGCGCAGGCTGTAGGTTCCGGGCAGGTCGACGAGTTGCACGCGGGTGCCGGCCGGGCTGAGGAATTCGCCGATCTTGCGCTCGACCGTCACGCCGGGATAGTTCGCCACCTTCTGGCGGGCGCCGGTCAGCGCGTTGAACAGGGCGGTCTTGCCGCAATTGGGATTGCCGACCAGGGCGATGCGCGGCGGAGCGCCCATAAAGGCCGGGGTGGAAAGAACGGTATCGGACATCGCGGAAACCTTTCCGCAGGAAGAGGAGGTGACGGCTCAGCCGAGCGTCACCAGGACGGCGTGCGCCTCCGCCCGGCGCAAGGCCAGGGTGTGGTCGTTGATGCGCACGGCAAGCGGATCGGCGCCGGGGAAGCCCTCATGCAGGATTTCCACGCGGGCGCCTTCGATCAGGCCCATCTCGATCATGCGGCGTTCCAGTTCGCCGGGCGGCAGCGGGGTTGCGACGGCGGAGTCGTCCAGACCGGCCACAACCGCGCGCTGGCCCTTGCGCAACGCGCCGAGACGGCAGCAATCGTCCCCGGCGGGGGGATCGGAGCTGGTGCCGGGTGCCGGACCGGGAGTCTGGCGGGTGGCGGTGGAAGGAAGGGCGGCGTGAGCGGGGCCGGGTAGCGGCGGGATCATGGTGGAACACCTGTGGGCGGCACGCCGGAAAGGACGTGCGCATCGGCGGCAAGGGCCGCAAACCCGACAATGATGCGAATCACTTGCATTTGCGATGTGGCGAAGCGCCGCGGAACGGTCCCGTCCTTACGGCGCCGGGGAGAAAGGGGTGAAGCGCCTCTCTCATGGGCGACAATTTTTTCGATTTTTCCCGAAAAAAAGCGAAGGAGTGGGACGCGTCCTCGCGATATCACTCTCATTCTGTGTGAAAATCAGGAGGCGATTCCAATTCAAAATAGTAAAGCTTACTTTTTGCTGCGCTGCAACCAACGTGTGTATTCCACTCTCTGGCGTCGCGGATTGCTGGGCAATGGCGTCCTTCACCGCCAAAAAACATTGAAATTCATATAAAAATCATATCAGAAATATGTATTGAGAGACGTTCCATCATATTTTCCTGAATATTTTCAGTATCAGTATTGCCAACAAAAATCATACCCTGGTATGACATTCAGAATCTAGAACTTTTATTTCCGAAGCAAATTCGATTTACCAATTCTTTGGAGTTACGAATTAGCCTCCGAAACACTTCTGCGCAGCGGTTGTGTGTCTGGAGCTAGCAATGCAATCGAAATCAGTCACACGTCCGCACATCGTTCTGCCTGTTCTGACGATGACTGGAATCATACTGTTTTCTTGTCTGATTTATGCAAAATTTTATGGAAATGCTGCTGCAGATTTCACCTTTTCTGCTACGCGGATGTCGCTCGATTCCGCAAGCAACCATATGGCGATCCTGGCGGCTGCAATTCCGGCGGTCCTGTGGTCAGCCGGCCGGCTGCTGCCTTCTTTCCCACGGTTGGCCGGCGCCACGCCCCTGCGGGGGCTGATGGTGGTGGCAGGGGCCATGCTTGCATTCTGTGCCATGACTTTGCCGGGGCTCGCGGGTCTGCTGCCAGCCGAGGCGGTGCGCGGCTTCTTCTACGACGCTGCCGTGATGCTGGTCGTCTGCCTTCTTCTGGTGTTTGAAGGGCTGCTTTTGCTCGCCGCCCGCCCGGGCTGCGGGGATGCGGAGCCGGCATCGGCGGTGGGCCGCATGCGCGCCGCCCTGTTCCTGTTCATGCTGGCGGAGGAACTGTCGCGGTCCTTCCTGCCGCTCTACGCCCGCGAACTCTACACCCCGGTTCCCGGCCTGTCCGAGACCATGATGATGGGGCTGCCGATCGGGCTGTTCATGGCTCTGGTCGCCGTCTTCACTCCCTTCGCCGGCCATTGGGCCGACCGGTTCGGCAGCCGCCGCACGCTGCTGCTCGGCACCCTGCCGGCGGTGGCGGGATTCATCGGGACGGCGATGGCCGGATCGATGGCGGAACTGTTGTTGTGGCGCGGGGCCTGCGCGCTCGGCTATGCGGTGATGTTCATCGGCGCTCAGGGCTTCGTCGCCCGCCACACCCCGGCGGACCGGCGCGCACGCGGCATGGCGCAGTTCGTCGCCGCGGTGATCGTCGCCGGCCTGTGCGGCGCGCCGCTGGGCGGCATTCTCGCCGATCAGTTCGGCTATCGCGCCACCTTTGCGGTTTCGGCGCTGCTGGCGCTGGCCGCGGCGGCGGCGGTGACGCTTCTTCCGGCCGACCGGACGGAGCGGGTGCGACAACACCCCTTCCGCATGGGCGATGCGACCGCACTGCTTGCCAATCCCCGGTTCCTGGCGTTGCTGCTGTTCTCGTCGGTGCCGACGAAGCTGATGCTGACCGGATACCTCTTCTATCTCGTCCCGGTGTCGCTGCATGCGGCCGGTGAGACGCCGGCCGGGATCGGCCGTCTGATGATGACCTACGGGCTGATCATCGTCCTGCTCGGCCCGTGGGTGTCGAAGGTCGCCGACCGCACCGGCCGCCATGCCCTGTTCGCCGGGCTGGGCGGGCTGGTCGGCGGGGCCGGCACGCTGGCGATCCTGCAGGAACAGGGCGTCGCGGGAATCCTGATCGGCATCGCCGCGCTCGGCGTCGCCCATGCCTTCAACAACGCCACCCAGCTGGCTCTGGTCCCGGAGGTCTGCCGCGCGGACTGCGCCCGCATGGGCGATTCCAGCGTCTTCGCGGTCTACCGCCTGCTGGAACGCGGCGGTTCGGTGATCGGTCCGTTGCTGGCGGCGGCGATTGCCGACCGCTTTGGAGCGCAGGCTGCGCTGGTCGCTCTCGGTGCGCTCGGCATGCTGTGCGGGACCGCCTTCTGCGTCGTCTTCCTGCTGGCTCCGTCCGCCTCGCCGGCAGCGGGAGAGGCTGTCCGATGAATTCCCCCGCTTCCAGCCCCGTGCGTCATCCCCCGATGCCGCAAACCCCGACAGCCTTGTGTCCCTCGCCCCCACACCCATCGATCACGGAGGCTTCGACGCCCATGCCTGACCAGATGCTCGTGGAGCCAGTTCCGACGATGCCTTGCCCGTCCTTCGCCAGGGGAACCCTTCCTGCCCATGGCCGCCACGACGGCGCGATGGAGACCCTGCGCGTCACCCTGGAGGCGCTGGGGATCGGATCCGTCGAGGACATGACCTGGAAGAACTATGAAACCATCATGCGGGTGGTCGAGCCGCTGATCGGTGCCGGCCATCGCCTGCGCCATTTCGACTATACACACAGCGCGGCACTGCAACTCGGCACGGTGGAGCGGCTGCGCACCGACTACACCATCCGCCTCGCCTACACGGAATGGGGCAGCCCGCAGAACCCGGCGCTGATATGCCTGGGGGGAATCGCCAATTCCGCCCGGCGCTTCGACTATGTCGCACGCGCCCTGTCGCACCGCTACCATGTGCTGTGCCTCGATTGGGCCGGGCGCGGCCGCAGCGGCTGGCTGGCCGACCAGTCGGACTATAGCTTCGACGGAACCGTCGCCCAGGTGCTGGCCCTGATCCGCCACAAGCAGTTGGGACCGGTCACCCTGCTGGGGTCCTCGCTCGGCGGCAGCGTGGCGATGCGGGTGGCGGCAGAGGCTCCGGATCTGGTGGAACGCCTTATCCTGAACGACATCGGCCCCTTCATCCCGACCGAACGGCGGCGCCGGCGCGCCGAATCCGTCGCCCGCCACTATGTCTTCCGCCATCCGGCCCAGCTGTTCCACCGCACCGGAGCGGCCCAGAAGAATGACGGGCCGGTAGACGACACCGTTCTCCTGCACAACAGCTTCCACCAGACACGCTGGTCGGAGGAGAATGGCGGCCGGGTCTACCGCCACGACATCCGGGCGCTGCAATGCTACCGCGACGGCGCCATCCAGGACCATGACCAGTGGGACGACTGGCAGGGCATCGACTGCCCGGTGCTGCTGGTGCACGGCATGATGAGCGACGCCCTGCAGGAGGCGACCATCGCCCGGATGATGGGCAAGCCGGGGGTGAGCGTCCTGCATGTGCCGGATGTCGGCCATACCCCGACGCTGAGCGATCCTCTGCACATCGATGCCCTGGCCCGCTGGCTGTCGGCCCCCCATGCCCTGCCGGCGGAAAGCACCATCGGCTGGACCGCGGGTGCTGCCCGCATCCTGTTCCGGTGAGGGGGCCGGCGATGAGTGACGGCTTCCATTTCGTGCGCCACGGCGAGACCGACGACAACCTGCGGGGCGTGCGCTGCGGCGGCGACCGGGACATTCCCTTGACCGAGCGTGGGATCGAACAGGCCCGCCAAGCGGCGGAGCGGCTCCGCCGGTCCGGCCGGGCCTGCGGTCTGGTGATCGCCGGTCCGCTGGACCGCACCGCCGTGACCGGCGCCGTCTTCGCCGAGACGCTGGGCGTTCCGCTTCTCAGCCGGGACTGGCTGCGCGAACGCAGCCTGGGGGCATGGAACGGCCTGCCGATCGAGCTGACCCGTCCCTGGTTCGCCGCCGGAGAGACGCCGCCGGGAGGAGAGAGCGAAGGCGCCTTCGCCGCCCGTGTCCTGGATGGGGTCGACGATCTGGCGAACGGACCCGCCGGACTGCTGGAGCACCGGCCGTTGCTGGTCGGCAGCAAGGGCGTGGCCCGCATCCTGCTGCACCGGCTCGCCGGGCGGCCGGGTGTCGAACTGGGAAATTGCGAGGTCGTGGCCTTCACCCGCCTGTCCGCCCCGCCGGGCGGGCCGGGATGGTGGCGGTGCGACCCGCTGGCAGCTCCACTGGAAACCCCGCTGGAGGCGAAAGCCGGGGCCTGCTGCCCGGCCTGACCGGAGAATCGGTCGGAAAACCAATCGAAAATCGATGCGTGGATGCCGCGCGATGCCGCGTGGATCAGGAGTAAGGAGAAGGGCGATGAAGCTCAAGATTGGTACGCGGCTCATGCTGCTGGTGTTCGGCGTGGCGCTGCTCAGCACGCTCGCCGGGGCCACCGTCCACCTGACGGGAACGCGCACGAACCTGATCGAGCAGCGCAAGGCCAAGGTCAAGGAGATGGTCGATGCGGCCGCGTCCGTCATCGCGCTCTATGGCGAGCAGGAAAAGTCCGGCAAGCTGCCGCGCGCGGAGGCGCAGGAGCGGGCCCGCGATGCCGTGCGCGCCATGCGCTATGGCAACGGCGAATATTTCTTCGTCTACGACTATGCCGGCGTCAGCCTGGTTCATGGCCTGCGCCCGCAGGTCGAGGGCAAGAACCTGCTGAACCTGAAGGACCCCGACGGCGTCCCGTTCAACGTCCAGATGACCGAGGCCGCCAAGGCCGGCGGCGGTTTCGTCGCCTTCCGCCACAAGCGTACCGACGACGCCGATCCGACCCCGAAGATCGCCTATGCCGCCGGCTACCAGCCCTGGCAGTGGATGGTCGGCACCGGCGTCTACACCGACGACGTCGATGCGGAATTCCGCGCCCGCATCTGGCGCGAGCTTGGGGTCTCGCTGCTGCTGCTGGCGATCAGCGTCGGCATCGGCATCTGGGTGTCGCGCGGGATGTCGCGCCCGCTGCTGGCGATCCGCGACGTGCTGGGCCGCATCGGCGGCGGCGACCTGACCGTTGCCGTGCCCCACGCCGACCGGCCCGACGAGATCGGTGATATGGCCCGCGCCGTCGCCGGGCTTGCCACCACCCTGCAGGGCGCCCGCGACGAGAGCCAGCGCGCCGACCTGGAACGTGCCGCCCGCGACCTTCAGCGCGAGCGCCTGTCCGTCCGTGCCGCCGAGTTCGCCCGCGCGATGGACGAGGTCGTGGCGACGCTCAGCACCACCACTGTGGCCCTGCACGAGCGCACTGCCGCCCTGACCAACGACGCCGCCAGCACGACTGACCAGGCGCATGCTGCCGCCGGTGCCGCGCAGGGTGCCTCCGACAGCGTCGAGTCCGCCGCCCAGGCCAGCGAGGAACTGCGCGGCTCCATCGCCGCGATCAGCCGTCAGGTCGAAAGCGCCGCCCAGACGGCATCCCGCGCGGTGACGGAGACCTCCAATACCACCGGGATCGTCACCGGCCTCGCGTCGGCCGCCGAGCAGATCGGCGCGGTGGTGGAGCTGATCAACTCCATCGCCGGCCAGACCAACCTGCTGGCGCTCAACGCCACCATCGAGGCGGCGCGTGCCGGCGAGGCCGGCAAGGGCTTCGCCGTGGTGGCGAGCGAGGTCAAGAGCCTCGCCACCCAGACGGCCAAGGCCACCGAGGACATCCAGTCGCAGGTGGGCGCGATCCGGGCGGCGACCGCGAACGCCATCGGCGCCATCGAAAGCATCGCCAGCCTGATCACCAACCTCAGCGCGCTGAACGGCGAAGTGGCGTCGGCCGTGCAGCAGCAGGAGGCGGCGACCCACCAGATCTTCGCCAACGCCCGCGCCGCCGCCGACAACTCCCGTCGCGTCACCAGCAGCGTCGGTTCGCTGTCCTCCACCATGACCACCACCAGCGAGCGGATGCGCCTCGTCTCCACCAGCGTGGAGAGCGTCTCGGAGCAGTCCGATCGGCTGAAGGACGAAGTCCGGCGCTTCGTGGCGGAGGTCAACGCCGCCTGACCGTATAGCCTGACCGGCTGATGCGGGGCGGATTTCCGGCGGTCCAGGCTGCCGGAATCCGCCCCTTTGCATTTTTGGCCGCAATTCAGCCCTTGCCCCGCCGCGAAACCGGCAACCAAATAGGGGCCATCGAACGGGATGACAGACAATGACGGAATCACACAAGGATCCCTTCGCCGCGGCGGCATCCTTCACTGCCGGCGTCTATGGCACCGGATTGCGGCCGGTCCGGGCGGAGCGGCTGGCAGCGGCGGCGCGGCGTCTGCTTCAAGCGGCAGGAAGCGAGGCAGAGGAGGCGGCGGTCGTCGCCGACCATCTGGTCGAGGCCAATCTGCGCGGGCATGACAGCCACGGTGTCGGCATGCTGGCGATGTACATGCCGGCGATTGCCGCCGGGCTGCTGCGCCCCAACCGGCATGCGACGGTGATCGGCCGGTCCGGCCCCTTCCTGGCGGTCGGCGGCGACAGCGGCTATGGGCAGGTGATCGCGCGCGAGGCAACGGAGCTTGCCATCGAGCAGGCGCGGCAGGACGGGTTGGCCGTGCTGTCGCTGCGCGACAGCCACCATATCGGCCGCGTCGGTTCCTATGGCGAGCAGTGCAGCGATGCCGGGATGGTCATGCTCGCCTTCGTCAATGTCGTCACCCGCCCGGCGGTGGCGCCGCATGACGGCACCCGGCCGCGGCTGGGCACCAACCCGATCTGCATCGCGGTTCCGGCCACGCAAGCGACACCGGCCTTGATCCTGGATTTCGCCACCAGCGCCGTCGCCGTCGGCAAATGCCGCGTCGCGATGGGCAAGGGGCAGGAGATGGCGCCGGGCCTGCTGCTCGATCCGCAGGGCGAGCCCACGCGCGATCCCGGCGTGATGTTCCAGGACCCGTCGGGCGCCCTGCTGCCGCTGGGCGGGCACAAGGGTTTCGGGCTGGCGCTGATGTGCGACGTGCTGGCGGGGGCGCTGGCCTCGGCGATGCCGGGCACGCCGTCCCACCAGGATTCCGGCCGGGTGATGAACAACATGTTCGCCATCGTCTTCGACCCGGCGCGTGGCGGCAACATGCAGTGGGCCGCCGATCTCGACGATCTGGTGGCCTATGTCCGCGACACGCCCACGGTGCCGGGGGCCGATGCCATCCAGATGCCGGGCGAGCCGGAAACCCGCACCCGCCGCCAGCGTCTGGCCGACGGCATTCCGCTGGACGGCGCCACGCTGGCGATGCTGGACAGCCTGGGGCGGGAGCGCGGGCTGGCTCTTGGCGAACTGCTGGCCTGACGGCCGGCCGTCAGGCCAGCAGCTTCACGGTCGCATCGTCCGGCCGTCCGTCGCAGAATCGGTCGAGTGCCTTGCGGTAGAGATCTCCCCCCTCTGCCGCCGCCTGGGCGAACAGGGTCATGGAGGAGCGGAACTTCAGGTCATCGGGTGAGCCGAAGATCTCGTGAAGCGTCCGCCCCTGCACGGCCAGCACGGTTTCGGTTGCCTGTGCCAGCCGGCTGCCGAGTACCGGGTGAGCCAGATAGGCCCGCGCCTCGTCCAGGCCAGCGATGCCGTAGAATTGGGCGGTGGGCGAGCGGCCGAGGTCGCGCAGCTGCGGGAAGATAAACCACATCCAATGGGTGCGCTTGCGGCCGTCGCTCAGCTCCGCCAGCACGGTCGCATAGACCGGGTCCTGAGCCTTGACGAAGCGCTGGAGGTCGAAAGGATCGCTGTCCGGCATGGCGCTGCTCCTCGTTCCTGGGGTCATGCCGAGACATCGGATGCAGGCCGGCGCTTCGCAACGGTTGTTTGTCAGGCTATAGGGTCCGGCCGCTCCGGGCGTGGCATCCTCTGGGCGTGGCATCCTTGCCGCTGCCGGGCGATCAGCCTCCGTCGATCTCCACCCGCATGCGGACGAGGTCGCGGTTCCAGGTGATCCTGCATTTGTCGAGGTTCAGCCGCGTCATGTAGACATAGGCGGTCCTGCCGACGTCGTCGAAATTGCGGCTCCGGCTGTCCGGGTCGAGCAGAGCCGGGTAGTCGAAGGCCGCCGCATCGCCGCAGCCGTAGCGGAACAGCAGGGGGGTGGCCCACAGAAGCTCCGGCTTCGACCACTCGACCAGATCGGCGGAGGTGGTGGTCCAGACGCCGGTGCGGCCATCACGGGTCATCGCCACGGTGGCAATGAACAGGCCGCTGGCGCGGTGGCGGACGATGCTGCGCACGGTGCCCTGCAACACGCCGGGGGCGACCGGGGCGCAGACATGGTTCTCCAGTGCGTCGGCGCTCTGGCCGTCGCGCACGAAGCGGACGGAATAGGAGTGGCCGTCCCACCCGCGCCAGCTCTGCGGATCGGCGAGGTTGTCGGTGCGCATCAGGCAGGCCCCGCGCTGTTGCGCGCCGAACCGCTCGGCCCACAGGAAGGCGTACCAGTGGTCGCCGTTGCGGACGATGTTGCTGGGTGCGAAATAGCCGGTGCGCTGGCCGGCATCTCCGCTGTAGGGGTAGGGCAGCGTCGCGACGGTGTGGTTGGGCGGGGTGGCGCTCAGCCGGAAGCTGGCCCCGCCGTCGCTGGAAACCGCCGCGGTTATGCTGTTGCGCCAGCAGCGCATGTACTCGCCGGACGGGCAGAGCGCCCGCCGCTTCTGCGCATGGAATTCGTTGCTGACCAGGGCGAAGACCGTGCTGCCGTCCGGCGTGTAGAAGGACGAGATCCAGCTGCGGTCGTCATGCAGGCGCGGATCGTCCTGCCCGTGGCCCTGGAAGATCACCGCGCAGTTGGGCCGCACGGCATCCAGCGACGGGCCGGTCAGCGCCCGCGCGGTGGAATGGGAGGCGATCAGATGCACCGTGCCGCCGGCATCCCGGAAGGCGCGCGCCGGGGTGTCCGGCGCGTCGCTTTCGGCGCAGGCGTCGCGTTGCCAGGAGGTGACCGTTTCCGGTTCTCCCGCCTTCCTGATCGTCAATGCGTGTGCTTGTGCGGCGACCATGCTCAGCGTGATCGCCAGCGCTGCGGTCCGGCGGAGCATGGCGGCCCTCACTTGCCGTTCGCGATGGACTTCAGGAAGGGCGCCGGTTGCAACCGGTTGGCAAGCAGGAAGTCCAGGTAACGGGCCGCCGACTCGGCACGGTGGCGGTCGTAGGCGTCCGGGTCGAAATTGATCAGCGATTTCAGTCGGCTGCGGGTCAGCGGCATCGTCAGGTCGGCGGCGTCGGCATAGGGGACGCCGGTGTTCTCGCAAAGCTCGCGCGTGCGGGAATCGATGGTGACCGTCAGGCCCATCCGTTCCGCCTGGATCGCCAGGGCGACGCCGTGATAGCGGCAGCCGATGGTCAGATCCTGCTGGCGCAGCGTGTCCATCCAGGCCGGCACGTCATAATAGGAGCGCATATAGTTCCGGCACCAGGCCTTGAACTCCTCGAAGGAGTAATGCGGCACGGTGTGGCGGTGGATTTCCTTCAGCGCATGCGGGTCGATGCTGTCGAACAGACCGCGCGAGGCACGGATCATCTCGCCCATGGACTGGACGATGTACTGGCCGGGCGCGATGGGGTCCATCATCAGGGCGATCAGCTGGTGTTCGATTTCCCGCGTCTTCACCCAGGCCTGATGGCCGCCGGCCACGGTGATCGAGCGCGGCAGGTCGAGCGCCGACCAGGTTGCGTGGATCTTCCGGCCCAGGCCCGGCGCCTGGTTGAGGAAATGTGACGGACAGCCGCCGGGCAGCGAACCGGCGATGCCCAGCTTGTCCAACTGCGCCGTGGTGTAGGCGCCGCGGGTGTAGATGTTGGGCGAGGTCGCGGAGGACGGGTTCGAGGCCGCGATCACCTGCGCCCAGCGCAGCGTGCCGGGGCTGAGTTCGATGTCGTGCTCGTAGCTGTTCGCCTGGGCGCCAAGGCCGATGGCGACGACGGGAAGCCCGGATTTCTCCAGATTCTCCGCCATCTGGCCGTAATCGGTGTGGCGGCCCAGCTGGTTGGCGCAGGGGATGACGATGATGTCGGCGTTGTTCCGCAGCGTCTCCGCCGACGAGCCCCAGCTGAAATGCTTCACCGGGTTGGTGATGTGGCTGCAGATCGAATGCACGAAGGCGAGGTTGCCGTTGTTGTGTCCGATCCCGTTGTACAGGTCGTCGAAGGGGGCGTTCGAGTAGAGGCCGAGATTCGGCGTTTTCCACAGCACCGCGACGCGCAGAGGCTGGGACGGCGCATGGCCGGAAATCCGTTCAGACGCCTGGCCGGAGTTGTGTGGCCGGTCGACAGGGGTGTCGATCACGATGTCTTCAAGCATGTCGGCTCTAGCCTCGGGTCGGTGGATGCTGGAAACAGGCCGACGGTAAGCGCAGAAGAGGTATGACTGCAAGTGACAACCTAAAAATAACACGACATGATCGTTGGGGTGCAGTGTTTAGACTTTCTAATAAAATCTAATCCTTGATTTTGTCTTTCGTGATTTGACTGACGATCGGTTGATCGTCTTATGAAGGTCCATCGAAATTCGAAAGATCATCGATTTTGCGGCGGGGGGTTGAAAGCGGCCATGGCGTGTCCTATTTCCGAAAACGTTCCGCCAAGACAGACGCGGGAACCGAGCTTCGGTTGGGGTGCCAGGAAAATTCGCCTGGGCGCCCCTTTTATGCGTTGTGAAAATTCCTATATAGAGTCTGTTGCGCCGCTGATGGCGCCGGCTCCGACAGAATGGCTTTCGCCCCGATGATCCTTAAGTTTCCCCCGGTTCGGTCGCGCTGATCGCGTGGCCCGGCCGCTCCTCTCCGGCCCTGTGGTGTGCCGGCTGCTGCGACCTCCTTCCCCGGTCGCGGCGCTGCCCGCGGGGCTGGAGAGGACCCCCTCTCCGACCGTTCCAGCACCGAGCACGGTGCACGCCGTCCGGCAGCGTCGAATGCCGGTAACGCAACGAACCAAAAATCGACCTTTCAACAGGACCGACCCGAACAACGCCGGGGCCTTTGCCCGCGGCGCCGCTCCCGTCGGATGGGAGAAAAAGAGACACCATGCAGCGAAACGCTGAAACCCGCACGACCCAAGCCACTGCCAAAGCCACTGCCCAACCCACCACCCAAACCCGCGCTGCCGAACCCCGCTCCGCCGAGCCGATGCAACTTTATCTGCAGGATGCCCGCAAGTATCAGTATCTGACGCCTGAACAAGAACATGATTTGGCGGTCCGCTGGCACGACCGGCAGGATCCGACGGCGCTCGACATGCTGGTCGGCAGCCATCTGCGGCTCGTCGTCAAGATGGCGCGCGGCTATCTCGGCTATGGCCTGCCGCTGGCCGATCTGGTGGCGGAGGGCAATGTCGGCGTGATGCAGGCGGCGCAGAAGTTCGATCCCGGCAAGGGATTCCGCTTCGCCACCTATGCCTCGTGGTGGGTGCGCGCCGCTATCCAGGAGTATGTCCTGCACAACTGGTCGCTGGTGAAGATCGGCACCACCGCCGGGCAGAAGAAGCTGTTCTTCAGCCTGCGCCGCCTGAAGGCACGGATGCAGGAGCTGGAGAGCGGCGACCTGTCGCCGGAAGCGGTGGAGAGCATCGCCACCGAACTGAACGTGTCGAAGACCGAGGTGGTGGAGATGAACCGCCGCCTGGGCAACGACCGCTCGCTGAACGTCGGCCTGTCGGAGGATGGCGATGCCGAGTGGCAGGACCTGCTGGCCGACGACCGTCCGGACCAGGAGACGACCCTGGCCGATTCCGAGGAGCGCCGCCGGCGTCAGCAGTTCCTGAAGCTCGGGCTGGGCGTGCTGGACGACCGTGAGCGCAAGATCCTGATTGCCCGCCGCCTGCGCGACGAGCCGCTGACGCTGGAGGAATTGAGCCAGACCTTCCACGTCTCGCGCGAGCGCGTGCGCCAGCTGGAGGTGCGTGCCTTCGAGAAGCTCCAGAAGGCGGTGATCGCCACCGCAAAGACGGAGCAGCTGACGATGGAGAAGAACCGCCTGCTGACGGTTGCCTGATCTGACTGGAGTTGCCCCGGCTCGGTGGACGGGTCGGGGCTTGCTTTGCTCCAGGCCGGGGCGCGGACTTCAGAACGCTTCAAAAACGGAAGCTTCAGAATTCGTCCGTTTTCAGCGGTCCAGCAGCCGGTTGACCGCGGCGCGGTCTGGCAGGGAGGGGATGGCGCCGGGAGCGGTGGTGGTCAGCGCCCCGGCGGCGTTGGCGAACCGGCAGATTTCGTGCAACCGGTCGGGGGCGAAGGCAGTCCCCACCTCTTCCAGGATGCCGGCCAGCAGTGCGGCGACGAAGGCGTCGCCGGCGCCGGTGGTGTCGACGGCGGTGACGGTCATCCCGGGCACATGGCCGGACGCATCTGCGGTCAGGAAGGTGCAGCCGTTGCGGCCATGCGTCACCACCAGCAGGCGCAGGCCCTCATGCCACAGGCTGCGGCCGGCGGTGTCCGGGTCGGCGCTGCCGGTCAGGAACTCCAGTTCCTCGTCGCTCAGCTTGACGATGGAGGCGGTGGCGATGCCCTGGCGGATCAGGCGTTCCGCCATGTCGCGGTCGGGCCACAGGGCGAGGCGCAGGTTGGCGTCGAAGGACACCAGCCGGCCGTGGCGGTGCGCCGTCTCCACCGCCAGCAGGCTCGCCTCGCGGGCGGCCGGGTCGATCAGGCCGATGGAGCCGGAATGCAGCAGGCGGGCCGCCGCGACGGCATCGCGGTCGAGGTCGGCGGCGGAGAAGCCGGCCATCGGCTCGCCATAGAACAGGAACTCCCGTTCCCCATCCTCGTCGAGGGAGACGAAGGCGACGGGCGTCCGGGCGTCGGGCACCCGGCGCAGGTGGGACACGTCGACCCCGGCATCGGTCAGCGCCCGCGCCAGGAAGCGACCGAAGCCGTCCGCCGCGGTCCGGCCCATGAAGGCGCTGCGCACCCCCAGCCGGGCCAGACCGACCGCGACATTGGCCGGCGCCCCACCCGGCGCCGGATCGAAGGCGCCGATCACCCCCGGCTTTGCCGGGCCGGTGGGCATGAAGTCGATCAGCACCTCTCCCAGGCACAGCACGTCGGCAGTGGCGGCATCACCCTGCGGCAAAGCGGTCATGGCGGGCATGTCCTTCAGTTGGATCCGCCGGCATAGCGGGTGAGTACGGCGCGGGTGCCATCTGTCCACAGGGCGCGAAGCGCGGCGGCGAAGGCGTCGCGGAAGGGCTGCGACCGGCCGACCTCGCCATAAACGTCTTCCATGTCGAGCCAAGCGGTCGGCTCGGTGCGCGCCTTGGCGGCGACCTGGGTCAGGCGGTCCCAGTTGGGATCGTTCGGCTCGATCGGCTGGCCGTCGTCGGTCGTGCCGAAGCAGTAGCGGCACCACAGCGCCGATTCCAGAGCCAGACCCTCGATGCCGGCACCGGCCTTCAGCCGGTCGGCAATGGACGGGACGATGAATTTCGGCTGGCGGTTGGAGCCGTCCAGGCAGAGCCGGCGGATGGTGTCCTTGATCTTCGGATTGACGAAACGGCGCTCGATGATGCCGAAATAGGAGTGCAGGTCGGTGCCGGGCACCGGCGGCACGGTCGGGATGATCTCCTCCCGCTCGATCTTTTGCAGGAAGCTGCGGATCAGCGGGGTTTCCATCGCCTCATGGGCGTAGGTGATGCCGAGCAGGCCGGCCGGATAGGCGATCACCGCATGGCCGCCGTTCAGGATGCGGATCTTCATCGTCTCGAAGGGCGTCACGTCGGGAACGAACTGCACGCCCACCGCCTCCAGCGCCGGACGGCCGGCGGAGAAGCGGTCCTCCAGCACCCACTGGGTGAAGTCTTCGCAGAAGACCGGCCAGTTGTCGGCGATGCCGAAATCGCGGTCGAGGGTCTCGCGCTCCTGCTCGCCGGTGGCCGGCGTGATGCGGTCGACCATGCCGTTGGGGAAGGCGACGGAATTTTCGATCCAGGCGGCTAGATCGACGTCGATCTCCCTGGCGATGCCCAGCACGGCGTTGCGGGTGACGACGCCGTTGTGGGGGATGTTGTCGCAGGACATGACGGTGAAGGGCACTGTGCCGTCGCCGCGGCGGCGGGCCAGACCGGCGACGATCAGCCCGAAGACGGTGGTGGGCCGGGAGGGCAGGGCGATGTCGGCGCGGATCGCCGGATGGCCGGCGTCGAACTTGCCGGCGGCGTCGATGTAGTAGCCGCCCTCCGTCACCGTCAGCGAGACGATGCGGATCGCCGGATCGGCCAGCTTGGCGATGATGGCGTCGCTGTCGCCGACCGGCAACATGCCGATCATCGCACCGGTGACGCGGGCGAGGCTCTGCGCGCCGGATTGCTCGACGACGGTGGTCAGCCAGTCCTGGGGTTCCAGGGCGTCGCGCATGCGTTGGTCCGACGGCATCACGCCGGCGCCGAGGATTGCCCAGTCATGGTCGCGGCCCCCTGCGAACAGGCTGTCGAGATAGACCGCCTGATGGGCGCGGTGGAAGTTGCCGACGCCGAAATGCAGGATCCCGGCGGACAGGGCGGAACGGTCATAAGCCGGCACCGATGCCCGCGCGGCGATGTCCGGGAGAATGGCGGCGGAAAGGGCGATGGTCATGGTCGGGGTCCTGCGGGGGATCGGGGGATCCTCCCTCTCCCCCCCGGGGAGAGGGTCGGGGTGAGGGGGGCGCATGGCGTGGAATGGGTGGGCGGCGTGGAGTACACGAGCCTTGAGTCTTCGTTGTGGGTCCCCCTTACCCTAACCCTCTCCCCGGGGGGGAGAGGGGATCTCGGGGCGGGAGAAGGAGGTTTTCTCAACTCATCCAGTTGCCGCCGTCGACGTTGTAGGTCTGGGCGACGATGTAGTCGGCCTCCCGGCTCGCCAGGAAGATCGCCATGCCGGTCAGATCCTCCGCCCGGCCCATGCGGCCGAAGGGGACGGCTTCGCCGACCATGCGCTTTTTCTCGCCAGGCTGGAGGCCTTCATGCTTGGCGAACAGGGCGTCGACGCCGTCCCAATGCTCGCCGTCGACCACGCCGGGAGCGATGGCGTTGACGTTGATGCCGTGCTTGATGAGATCGAGGCCGGCCGACTGGGTCAGGCTGATGACCGCCGCCTTGGTGGCGCAATAGACGCCGACCAGCGCTTCGCCGCGCCGCCCGGCCTGGGATGCCATGTTGATGATCTTGCCGCCGCGGCCCTGCGCGATCATCCGCTTCGCCACCGCCTGCAGCGTGAACAGGGTGCCGGCGACGTTGATCGAGAACAGGCGGTCATAGCTGTCCCGTGTGATCTCGACGATGGGGGCGAGGTCGAACAGCGCGGCGTTGTTGATCAGGATGTCGATGCCGCCGGCCCGCTCCACCACCGTCGCAATGGCGGCGTCGATGGAGGATTGGCTGGTCACGTCGAGCGCCACGGCATAGGCGCCGGGGCCGATCTCCTCCGCTGCCTTCTCCGCCGCCGCGAGGTTGATGTCGGCGATGGCGACGGTGGCGCCCTCCGCGACATAGGCGGCGGCGAAGGCGCGGCCGATGCCGCGGGCGGCGCCGGTGACGATGGCCGATTTGCCGTCGAGACGTTTCATGGTGGTGAAGCCTTTCATGCCACTTTCGCACCGGCGGCGACGGAAGACAGCGCATTGCCCTGGGCGTCGAAGCGGTGGAGCTTTTCGGTTTGAGGCGTCAGCCAGACGCGGTCGCCGTGATGCACCGGGAACTCGCCGCCGGCCCGTGCCAGCATCGTGCCGATGCCGTCCACCTGCACATAGACGAAGGTGTCGGATCCCAGATGTTCGGATACGGTGACGGTACCGGACCACAGGCCGGAATCGGTCGACAGCGCCAGATGCTCGGGACGGATGCCGATACAGTCGGCGCCGGCACCGCGCGCGATCTCGCCCTCAATGAAGTTCATGCGGGGAGAGCCGATGAAGCCGGCGACGAAGCGGTTGCGCGGACGGCTGTAGAGGTCGATTGGAGATCCCACCTGCTCGATCCGGCCGGCGTTGAGCACCACGATCTTGTCGGCCATGGTCATGGCCTCCACCTGATCGTGGGTCACGTAGATCATGGTGGTGCCGAGGCTGGCGTGCAGCTCGGAGATTTCCAGCCGCATATTGACGCGCAGGGCCGCGTCGAGATTCGACAGCGGCTCGTCGAACAGGAAGGCGGTCGGTTCGCGGACGATGGCGCGGCCGATGGCGACGCGCTGGCGCTGTCCGCCGGAGAGCTGGCCGGGGCGGCGGTCGAGATAGTTGGTGAGGTTCAGCACCTTGGCCGCCGCCTCCACCTTGCGGTCGATGGCTGCCTTGTCGAGCCGGGCCATTTTCAGCGGGAAGGCGATGTTGTTGCGCACGGTCATGTGCGGATAGAGCGCGTAGGACTGGAACACCATCGCCAGCCCGCGCTGGGCGGGCGGCAGGGCGGTGGCGTCCTTGCCGTCGATGCGGATGGTGCCGGACGACACATCCTCCAGCCCGGCGATCAGGCGCAGCAGCGTGGACTTGCCGCAGCCGGACGGGCCGACGAACACCACGAACTCGCCGTTGCCGATGGAGAGATCCAGCGGCGGGATGACGTCGATGTCGCCGAAGCTTTTGGTGACGCGGTCGAGCGTGATCTGACCCATAACGGGTTCCCCCCTACTTCACGGCGCCGAAGGTCAGGCCGCGCACAAGCTGCTTCTGGCTGAACCAGCCGAGAACCAGGATCGGCGCGACCGCCATGGTCGAGGCGGCCGACAGTTTCGCGTAGAACAACCCTTCCGGGCTGGAATAGCTGGCAATGAAGGCGGTCAGCGGCGCCGACTGCGAGGCGGACAGGTTCAGGGTCCAGAAGGCCTCATTCCATGCCAGGATGATGTTCAGCAGCAGGGTGGAGGCGATGCCGGGCACCGCCATCGGCAGCAGCACGAACAGGATTTCCTCGCGCAGGCCGGCGCCGTCCATCCGCGACGCTTCCAGGATCTCGCCCGGAATTTCGCGGAAATAGGTGAACAGCATCCAGACGATGATCGGCAGGTTGATCAGCGTCAGCACGATGACCAGACCGATACGGCTGTCGAGAAGCCCGAAGTCGCGGAACAGCAGATAGATCGGGATCAGCACGCCGACCGGCGGCAGCATTTTGGTCGACAGCATCCACATCAGCACGTCGCGGGTGCGCTTGCCGGGGACGAAGGCCATCGACCAAGCGGCGGGGACCGCGACCAGCAGGCCGAGCAGTGTCGAGCCGACGGAGATGACGACCGAGTTCCAGAAATGGAGGAAATAGTCGGAGCGCTGCTGGACCTCGGCGTAGTTCTCCAGCGTCCAGTGGAAGGCGAGGAAGGTCGGTGGGGTCGCCACCGCCTCTGCCTCGGTCTTGAAGCTGGTCAGGACGGTCCACAGGATGGGGAAGAAGATCACGATCCCGACGGTCCAGGCGATCAGGGTCACGACCAGCTTGTGGCGGTTGGTTGCGGCGCGCGCCATGGTCAGATGTCCAGGTTGCGGCCGATCATCCTCATCAGGAAGACGGCGACGATGTTGGCGAGGACGACGGCGACGATGCCGCCCGCGGAGCCGCCGCCGACATCGAACTGCAGCAGCGACTGGGCATAGACGAGGTAGGTGATGTTGGTGGTGGCGGTGCCGGGGCCGCCGTTGGTCGTCACCAGGATCTCGGCGAAGACCGACAGCAGGAAGATGGTCTGGATCAGCGTCACCACCGTCATTGCACGCGCCAGATGGGGCAGGATGATGTGGATGAAGCGGTCGAGCGCACCGGCGCCGTCCATCTCCGCCGCCTCCAGTCTTTCACGGTCGAGCGACTGGAGGGCGGTCAGCAGGATCAGCGTGGCGAAAGGTAGCCACTGCCATGTCACGATCATGATGATCGAGGACAGCGGCGCCTCGGCCAGGAAATCGAAGGGCTGGAGGCCCAGCGCCTTGGCGATGGCGGCGAACAGGCCGTTCACCGGGTTCATTAGCATGTTCTTCCACACCAGCGCCGAGACGGTGGGCATGACGAAGAAGGGCGCGATGACCAGAAGGCGGACGATGCCGCGCCCCCAAAAGGGCTGGTCGAGCAGCAGGGCCAACCCGATCCCGCCGGCGATGGTCAGCACCAGCACCCCACCGACCAGAGCCAGCGTGTTGCCGAGTGCGGCGAAGAATGCCGGATCGGTGAGGAAATACTGGTAGTTCAGCGTGCCGATGAACTCCTCCGTCCCCGGCATCAGCAGATTGTAGCGCAGGAAGGAGAAGTAGAGCGTCATCACGAGCGGGATCAGCATCCAGCCGAGCAGCAGGATGACGGCCGGAGACATCGTCAGGCGCGCGGCGGCACGCGAGTGGGCGGTGGCCATGGCTCGACCCTTGGGTAACGGCGTTGTGGAGCACGGCCTCCTGCCACCGTCATCCCGGCGAAGGCGGGGATGACGGTGGAAAGAGGTTTTGCCGTGATCTGACAGAACGGAAGGTCAGGCGTGACCGCTTACTTGATGTAGCCGGCCTTGGTCATCTCGCGGGTGGCGAGGGTCTGGGCGGTCTGCAGCGCCTGGTCGGCGGTCGTCTGGCCGGCGAGCGCCGCCGAGAAGGTCTGTCCGACCGCCGTGCCGATGCCCTGGAACTCGGGAATGGCGACGAACTGCACGCCGGTGTAGGGAACCGGCTGGACCGTCGGGTGCTGCGGATCGGCGGCTTGGATCGACTTCAGCGTCAAGTCGGCGAAGGGGGCCGTCTTGCGGTATTCCGGATTGGCGTAGAGCGACGTGCGGGTGCCCGGCGGCACGTTGGCCCAGCCCTCTTCCTTGGCGACGAGGTCGAGATACTCCTTGGAAGTCGCCCAAGAGATGAAGGCCTGGGCGGCGTCGCCCTTCTTGCTGCTGGCGGGGATCGCGAGGTTCCAGGCCCACAGCCAATTGGAGCGCTTGCCGAGACCGGTGTCGGGGGCCAGGGCGTAGCCGACCTTGTCCGCCACCTTGCTCTGCGCCGGGTTGGAGACGAAGGAGGCGGCGACGGTGGCATCGATCCACATCGCGCATTTGCCGGACTGGAACAGCGCCAGATTCTCGTTGAAGCCGTTGGAGGAGGCGCCCGGCGGACCGGCGTCCTTCATCAGCCCGAGATATGTGGTCAGCGTCTGCTTCCACGGGTCGGTGTTGAACTGCGGCTTCCAGTTCATGTCGAACCAGCTGGCGCCGAAGGAGTTCGCCATGGCGCTGAGGAAGGCCATGTTCTCGCCCCAACCGGCCTTGCCGCGCAGGCAGATGCCGTAGATTTCGGCCTTCTTGTCGGTCAGCTTGCGCGCGGCGTCGGAGACGAAGGCCCAGGTCGGCGCCTCCGGCATGGTCAGGCCGGCCTTTTCGAACAGGTCCTTGCGGTACATGACCATCGAGCTTTCGCCGTAGAAGGGCGCGGCATAGAGCGTGCCGTCGGTGGTCAGGCCGCTGCGGATCGAGGGCAGCAGATCCTCGACGTCATAGTTGGCGCCGAGCTTGGTCAGCGGCATCAGCCACTTCTGCTTGGTCCAGATCGGAACCTCGTAGGTGCCGATGGTCAGGATGTCGTACTGGCCGCCCTTGGCGGCGATGTCGGTGGTGACGCGCTGGCGCAGCACATTCTCTTCCAGCGTCACCCAGTTCAGCGTGATGTCGGGATGCGCCTTGGTGAAATGCTCCGACAGCTTCTGCATGCGGATCATGTCGCCGTTGTTCACCGTGGCGATGGACAGCGTTTCCGCCTGGGCGGAGCTGCCGAGAAACGCGGCGACGGCCGCGCCGATCAAGGAAAGCGCACGCTTCATTCCTGTTTTCCTCCCCAAAATCCTGTCCGGCCGCGCCCTGGCTTTCGTCCCGCCGGCCCTTTGCGACTGGTCGCCCGACACCCGGATGCGCTTGCGGCATTCGGTTTGTAGGGCACACCAACACTATGGCGCAGGTGGTTCCGGGCCGCAATATATAAATCACATTGATTTTTATATTCGGCGCCGTATGGCTTGCGGGTTCCGCGGGGCAGGGCGGGGAGCTGGCTTGGACGGTGGGTCCATCGATGCAGCGGAGTTAAGGATTAAGCCGGATTTGCCACCGGCCTTGCTCCCTTGGTGGACTGCTTGCTACGGTGGCGAAGTTTCAAAGGTGATCGATCCAACAGCCATGACCGTGGCCGAGTCGGACTAAATAAATCACTTTGATTTTGTTATGATTGGTTGATATACGGACTGTTGTCGAGGTCTAAGGGCGAGGAGGCGGCGGAAGGATGCGGGGCGGCGATACCACCGGGCTGCGCGCCTACAACGAGCGGCTGGTCATGCATGCGCTGTTGCAGGCCGGCATGCTGTCCAAGGCGGAAATCGCGCGGGAGACCGGCCTCAGTGGGCAGGCGGCGTCGGTGATCGTCAACCGGCTGCTGGAAGACGGGCTGCTGGTCAAGCTGGACAAGGTGCGCGGGCAGGTCGGGCAGCCGTCCACCCCGATCGCGCCAAATCCGGACGGCGCCTATGCGCTGGGGGTGAAGATCGGCCGGCGCAGCGTCGAGGCCATCCTGATCAACCTGCTGGGGGAGGAGCTGGGGGCGAGCCGCGTGCGCTACGACGCGCCGCTGCCGGAGCCGACGATCTCCACCGCCATCGCCCAGGCGGCCGGACTGCTGGCGCATCTGTCGCCGGCGGCGCGCGCGCGGGTGGTCGGGCTGGGGGTCGCCATGCCGGACGAAATCCATGCTTGGTCGGCGGAGCTTGGGCTGGCGCCGGGGGCGCTGGATGGCTGGCGCGATGCCGACATCGCCGGCGCCTTCGCGCGCGAGACCGGGCTGCCGGTGACGCTCTACAACGACGCCGCGGCGGCCTGTGCTGCGGAGATGATCGCCGGTCACGCCATCACCAGCCGCAGCGCGCTCTACATCTATCTCGGGACCTTCATCGGCGGCGGGGTGGTGATCGACGGACGGCTCTACCGCGGCGAGCAGGGCAATGCCGGGGCCATCGGTTCGATGCCGACCCGCCCGGCCGGCCCGGGCACGCCGCCGGGGCAGTTGATCCACGCCGCCTCGATCTTCCTGCTGGAACGCGAGCTGGAGGCCGCCGGCATCGACCCGTCCGCGGCGCTGTCGGCAGTGCTGGCCGACGGCAGCGGCGAGCGGGCGGACGCCATCTTCGACGCCTGGGCCGAAGCGGCATGTGCGGAGCTGTCGCGTGCGGTCGTATCGGCGCTGAGCGTCATCGATTTTCAGGAGGTGGTGGTCGACGGCTTCCTGCCGCCGTCCTGGCGCGACCGCTTCACCCAGAGGCTGACGGCGGCGGTCGAGCGCTTCAACCGGTCGGGGCTGAAGGCCGCGCCGGTGATGGCGGGCTCCATCGGACCGATGGCCCGCGTGCTGGGGGCGGCGATGCTGCCGCTGAAGGCGCGTTTCTCGCCCGACACCGACCTGTTGGTCCGGTCCGGCATGGCGCGGGTTCTGGTCTGACGGTTCAGACTCAGATCACGATGCCGGCCAGGGCGGGGCTCTGGTCGAGGGCGTCGGCGAGCACCTCCAGCATGCGGCGGCAGTCGGCGCGGGTCACCGGGGCGCCGAGGCAGATGCGCAGGGCCTCCGGCACCGCGCCGGCGGTCAGGAAGGTGTCGCTGACCGCGGCGGCGATGCCGTGGCTGCGCAGATGGGCGGCGAACTCCCCACGGGTCCAGGCCGGCGGCAGGGTCAGCCACAGATGGAACCCCTCGGGGTGGGCGGTCCGTGCGGCGGCGGGAAGCAGGTCGCGGGCGATGCGCTGGCGGGCCGTCGCCTCGGCACGGATGGCGGTCAGCAGCGCATCGGCGGTGCCGTCGGCGATCCATTGGCTGGCGACGGCGGCCGGGACCGGCGGCGTGCCGAGGATGGTGGCGCGCTGGGCGGCGGCCAGCCGCATGGCCTGGCGGGCGTCGGGGGCGGCGACATAGGTGATGCGCAGGCCGGGGGCCACGCATTTGGCGAGGCCGACGACGTGGAAGGTCACGTCGGGCGCCAAGGCCGCGATGGGCGGCGGGGCGTCCTGCGGTAGCACGCCGTAGATGTCGTCCTCGATGATCGGGACGCCGTGTTCGCGGGCGATGGCCGCGATGGCGGCGCGGCGGTCGGCCGGAAGGGTCGCCGTCGTCGGGTTGTGCAGGGTGGGTGTGCAGTAGAGCGCCTTCGGGGAATGGGCCTGCACCGCGGCGCGCAGGGCGTCGGGGTCGAGGCCGTCGCCGTCCATCGCCACCCCGACCACCCGCAGGCCGAGCTGCCGGGCGATGGCCTTGAAGCCGGGATAGGTCAGCTCCTCCGTACAGACGGTGTCGCCGGGGCTGGTCAGCATGCACAGCAGGGCCAGGAGGGCGCTCTGCGTGCCGGGACAGACGACGATGCGGCCGTGATCGCCGAGCGGGGACCCGTCCAGATCGGGTAGGCGCTTGGCGAGCCAGCGGGCTCCGGCGGCACAATCCTCCTCCACAGCGCGGAAGCCGGCGCCGGCTTCCGGGTAGCGCAGCAGCGTTTGCGGGTCGAGCCGCAGCATCGCCTGCGACAGGCTGTGGCGCACCCGGTCCAGCAGCTCCGGCGCGTCGGGCAGCGGCGGCTGGTTCATGGTCATGTCGATGACCGCGGGCACGGGGGCGGCCTCGCGCCGGGGCCGGGCGGTCTCGGGAAGAGGGCGGTCCGGCGCAACCTCCTGCGCGCTGACGAAGGTGCCCTGGCCGACGCGGGCGTCGAGCAGGCCGCGGCGCCGGGCCTCGCTGTAGGCGCGGCTGACCGTGGTCAGATCCACGCCCAGCCGGTCGGCGAGCAGGCGCTGCGGCGGCAGCCGCTGCCCGGCAGCCAGCCGGCCGGCGGCGATGTCGTCGGCCAGGGCATCGGCGATGGCGAGATAGACCGGCTTGGCGCGGTTGGTCAGGTCGGGTTGCCAGACGGCGGTGTCCGACGGATCGGCTGGGCCGGTGTGTTCCGGGGTGTCGGATTGCATGGATGTCCTGGCCGTTCCCTTGCCTGATTGCGGCGGCACCGTCGGCATCATATGCGCGCTCCGATCATGGTGCTGCAAGCGTCCAATGCCCCTCTCCCCGACGGGAGAGGGGAAGTCCTCCAGGGGGAGGGTCATGGTGCCAGGAAGACGCTGTCGTGCCGGGCCGGCTGGCCGGCGCCGCTGTCGGGCGTCAGGACGACGGTCACCGGGGTCGAGGAGTCCGGCAGGGCGGAGTGCGGCACGCGGACCTGGATGCGATAGGTTTCCACCGCGTTGGCGCGGGCCGACAGCGACAGCTCGCCGGTCTCGCTGCCGTCGCCGGACAGGCTGAGGCGCGCCTGTAGAAGGCCGGAGAGGCTGAGGCGGTAGTGGCGATCCGTCAGCGACATGTTGGCGATCTTGATGGTGTAGGCGTTCTGGATGCGGCCGTCGCTGAGCGTGACGAACAGCGGCGCCCGGTCGCGCAGGACGGAGACGTCGTTGCTGGACTTCATCGCCAGCGCAATCGCCATCACCCCGCCGACCACGACCAGCATCAGGCCGTAGACGATGGTGCGCGGCCGGATCAGCCGGTAGCGGGCCGGCGGGGTGCCGGCCGCCTTCGCCGCCTGTGCCGTCAGGGTGTCGAATCGGATCAGGTCGCCGGGCCGGCCGATGCGCGCCATCACGTCGTTGCAGGCATCGACGCACAGGCCGCAGCCGATGCATTCCATCTGGATGCCGTCGCGGATGTCGATGCCGGTCGGGCAGACATGGACGCATTGGCCGCAGTCGATGCAGTCGCCGAACCCCTTGTGGGTGCGGGTGTCCCAGCCCTCGCTCT
The DNA here is from genome assembly GCF_003116035.1 of Azospirillum sp. TSH64. GTDB lineage: Bacteria > Pseudomonadota > Alphaproteobacteria > Azospirillales > Azospirillaceae > Azospirillum. The sequence continues at coordinate 4,358,399 of NZ_LGQW01000015.1, read as the reverse complement.
TGCGCAGGGGCGCCCGGCCTTCGCCGCGCCAGTCCTGATAGGTGACGACCTGGCTTTCCTCGTCCAGCATGGCGGCCTGGATGCGCGGCCAGGGGCAGACGTAGAAGCACATCTGTTCACGCATGAAGCCGGCCATGGCATAGGTGCAGGCGGCGATGAACAGGACGGAGCCGGCGGCGAGCGCCGAGGCGTCGAAGCGCAGCAGATCGGCCGCCAGGGATGGCGCGTCGGTCAGGTAGGCGATGCCGAGGAAGCCGGTAACCAGCGAGATCGCCAGCCAGCCCGCATGCTTGACCGTCTTCTTCGCCAGCCAGCCGGCGGTCCAGGGGTGCTTGTCCAGCCGGATTCGGTCGCCGCGGTCGCCTTCCACCCGCCGTTCGACCCAGACGAACAGGTCGGTCCACACCGTCTGCGGGCAGGTGAAGCCGCACCAGACCCGGCCGCCCAGCGCCGTCGCCAGGAACAGGCCGATGGATGCGATGATCATCACGCCGGTGATGTAATAGACATGCTGCGGCCACAGCTGCAGGGCGAAGATGTAGAAGCGCTGGCTGCCCAGATCGAACAGCACCGCCTGATCGGGCAACCCCGGCCCGCGGTCCCAGCGCAGCCAGGGCAGGATGGCGAACAGCGCCAGCAGGACCACGCCCAGCCATGTCTTCAGCCGCCGGTATCGCCCGCGCACCGCCTTGGGATGGATCTTGCGGTGGGAGGCATAGGCAGACGGCGGGTCCGGAGTGTCCGCCGCATGGACGGGGCGGCGGGTGATGATGGGCGCATCGCTGGGCATGGATCACCTGGCACGAAGAAGCCGTCCGGGCGCCCGTCCATGCTCTAAGGCGTATGGAGAAGCGGCCATCCGGCGATGGTGTTTGTATGGATCACTTGTACGGATACGGCAAGGCGATTGTAGGGCGGACTAGGCCCTTGAAGCCGTTGTGCGGCGGTGTGTCGCATCTTTGTATGGATTTCTTTCCGAGGTATCCATACATTCTGGCGACTTGCACGAAGCGCATCCGGAGTCCGGGCATGCCAGCTTTCCACCGGCCGCCATTGCCGGATGGAAATAACACCGCACATTGTCGTCGACCGGAGACGACCATGTGGCAGGCCCTCTTGAGCGGAAAGCAGAACGACGGGACAGCGAAAATGGATAGCGGAAACCCGTGCATCGGCCTCTGCCGCTTCGGCGGCGACGGCAACTGCCTGGGCTGCCATCGCACCAAGGCGGAGGTGAAGGGGTGGAAGCGGCTGGGCAACGCGGCCAAGGCGGCGATCAATGCCAGGATCGCGGCCAACTCCCGGCGGGGCATCGAAGCCGGACCGGCCGAGGAAAAGGTGCCGCGCAAGCGGCTGCGCAAGCTCGACAGGAAGATCGGCAAGCTGGAGGCGAAACTCGCCCTGTTGCGGGAGGAGCGCGGCCAGCTGGTCGACCGCCCTGGTCAGACGCCCGAAAGCTCTAGGTAGAATTCGGCCGTTCCGCCTAGCGGGATGCCACGCTCAAGACTGCTATAAAGCTCGTTCGTGAAGACACTGAACAGAGCACCCAAGCGTCGATGCCATGGCCAGCCCTCCGTCGTAAAAGCCGGTGCGAAAGGACCGGGGGAGCCGGCGGTCCCGCCCGCAGGCTGGGCGCCCTCCTGACGGCGTCGCTGGCCCTGGCCCCGCATGCGGCATCGGCCCAGACGGTCGAGGATCTGTCGACCCTGTCGCTTGAGGAACTGGGGACGATCAAGGTCACCTCCATTTCCAAGCGTCCCGAGCGGTTGAGCGACGCGGCGGCGGCAGTCTATGTCATCACGGCGGAGGACATCCGGCGCTCCGGCGCCACCAGCCTGCCCGAAGCGCTGCGGCTGGCCACTAATCTGGAGGTCGCCCGGCTGAACACCGCCGGCTACAGCGTCAGCGCGCGCGGTTTCAACTCGCCGGAAGCCGCCAACAAGCTTCAGGTGATGGTCGACGGCCGCAGCGTCTATTCGCCGGTCGCCTCCACCGTCTTCTGGGAAGCGATCAACGTCCCGCTGTCGGAGATCGAGCGGATCGAGGTGGTCAGCGGCCCCGGCGGCACGCTGTGGGGCGCCAATGCAGTCAACGGCGTCGTCAACGTCATCACCCGGCCCGCCGCGGACAGCCAGGGCGGTTTCGCCGAGATCGGCGCCGGCTCCGGCGAGCGGAACGGCACCCTGCGCTACGGCGTCAAGGCCGCGGACGGCGGACTGGCGTTGCGCGGCTATCTGACCGGCTTCGACCGGCGCAGCAGCTTCGCAGCGGTGCCGGGCGACGTGACCACCGATGCCTTCGACGGCTCGCAGGCCGGGTTCCGGCTGGATGGGGTCGCGGCTGGGGGTGCTGCTTCCTACACCCTGCAAGGCGATCTGTTCCACAACCATACGGAGTGGCTCGACACCTCGCTGCATGGCGGGAACCTGCTCGGGCGCTGGACGCACAGGCTGGACGACGGGTCGTCGGTGCAGCTGCAGGCCTATTACGACCAGCAGACCCGCGATTATGCGGTCGCGACCGACCGGTTGGAGACCGTCGACGTCCAGGCCCAGCACAATCTGGCGCTGGGCAGCCGGCACCAGCTGGTCTGGGGCGCGCAGTACCGTGTGTGGCAGTCGGCCTTCCGCTCACGGGTGTCCCTCGGTTTTCCGGAGGATGACGCGACGATCTCACTGGGAAGCCTGTTCGCCCAGGACGAGGTCACGCTGGCGCCGAAGCTGAAGCTGACGGTCGGGATGAAGGCGGAATACAACAGCTATTCCGGCTTCGACATCCTGCCCAATCTGCGGCTCGCCTGGCGGCTGTCGGACGACCACTTGCTGTGGACGGCGGTCAGCCGGTCGGTGCGCACGCCGTCGCGCGTCGACCGCGAGCTGTCGGGGGCGGGCATCCTGGCGCCCTCGCCCGATTTCCAGTCGGAGCGGCTGGTGGCCTATGAGGTCGGCTATCGCGGCCGGCCCGTGGCGAACAGCCGGGTGGCGCTGTCCGCCTTCTACAACGTCTATGACGACCTGCGCACCACCAGCCTGACTGACGGCGGCCTGCCGATCATGCTGCGCAACGATATGGAGGGAAACACCTACGGTATCGAAGGCTGGGGCAGCTATGGCCTGACCAGCTGGTGGACCCTGCATGCCGGGGCCAACTGGCTGCACAAGAACCTGCGGCTGAAGCCGGGGGCGAGCGACCTGTCCAACTTCCAGGCCGCCGGCCAGGATCCGGCCTATCAGCTTCAATTGCGGTCGCAGATGAACCTGACGCCGGAGGTGGAGTTCGACGCCACCCTGCGCCGGGTCGGACGGGTCGCGGTGTCGAACGTCCCGGCCTATACCGAGGCCGACCTGCATCTGGGCTGGCACGTCACCCCGTCGCTGGAGCTGTCGCTGTTCGGCCAGAATCTGCTGCATGCCCGGCATCTGGAGGCCTACGACCCGTCCAGCACCACGCCGCGCGCCATCGGGCGGAGCGTCTATGCGCGCATGCGGGCGGGGTTTTGAGCATGGAGGAACGGACCCTCCGCTGGTGCAGTCCGCTGGCGCTGAGCCTGGTGATGGTGCTTGCAGGCGCGCCGGTGTCGATCGCATCGGCAGAGCCGCTGGAAGCGGCGGTGAAGGCGACCTTCCTCTACAAATTCATCGCCTTCGTCGCCTGGCCGCCGGGCGCCTTCGCCACGGCGGACAGCCCGTTCCGCCTCTGCGTGGAAGGGCCGGACCCGTTCGGCGACTTGCTGGACCGGGCTGTCGCCGGACAGAGCGCCGGCGGACGGCCGATCCAACTGATGCGCCGGCCGCAGTTCGAAAAAGGGTCGGGCTGCCATCTGCTGTATGGGACACTGGCGATGGACCGGCTGCGCGGCGAGCCTGTTCTGACGGTCAGCGATGCCGATGCGCCGGGCGGATCGGCCGCCGGGGCGGTTATCACCTTCGTGCTGCAGGAGGACCGGGTCCGTTTCGCCATCGACGCGGCGGCGGCCCAGGGCAACCGGCTGGCGATCAGTTCCAAGCTGATGAGCCTTTCGGTGCGGCCATGAGGAAGCAGGAGAGCGGAACGTGACCGATCTGGCCGGATTCTGGCGGCACACGCCGCGCCTGACTCTGCTGGCCATGGCCGTGCTGCTGATCGCCGGCGGTCTCATGGCGGTCGCCAGCGAAACCGCCTATCGCGAAGAGAAGGTCGGCGACGTCGAGGTGCAGACCCGCATCCTGGCCATCACCACCACCGCGGCGCTTAGCTTCAACGACAGGCCAACCGCCGGTGAGTATCTGACGGCCTTGTCGGCCAGCCCCGAGTTCGAGGCCGCCGGTATCTATGACGCCGGCGGCACCCTGTTCGCCGCCTACACCGCGCCTGGAATGAAGCCGGTGCCCCCGATGGCCGAACCGCCGGGCCATCATTTCGACGACGACACCCTGACGGTCAACGTGCCGGTGATGCAGGACGGGCACCGCATCGGCAGCGTGTCCCTGCGCACGGAACTGGAGCCCTTCGCCCGTCGGGCCGAACGCTATGTCGGCATGGCACTGCTGCTGGCGATGACCCTGTTGATCGTGCTGGTGCTGGGTGCGGCCCAGGCGGCGCTGACGCGGGCGAACCATGACCTGGCGGAACGGGCGCGCGACCTGTCCGCCGCCAACAGGGCGCTGAACGCCGAAATCGCCGAGCGCGAGAGGGTTGAGGCCGCCCTGCGCCAGAGCCAGAAGATGGAGGCGATGGGCCAGCTGACCGGCGGCATCGCCCATGACTTCAACAACCTGCTCCAGGCGCTGTCCAGCTGCCTCCAGCTGGTCGGGCGGCGGGCGAAGGAGCCGTCGATCCAGCCGCTGCTGGAAACCGGCCAGCAGGCCATCGACCGCGGCGCCAAGCTGGTGCAGCAGCTGATGGCCTTCGCCCGTCGCCAGACCCTGCGGCCGGAGCCGATGGATGTCCGCGACCGGCTGCTGGGCATGGCCGACCTGCTGACCCGCGCCATCCGCGCCGACATCACGCTGGAGACGCAGGTGGAGCCGGGGCTTTGGCCGGTGGAGGTCGATCCGACCCAGTTCGAGCTGGCGATCCTGAATCTCGCCGTCAATGCGCGCGATGCCATGCCCGAAGGCGGGCGGCTGCGCATCACCGCCCGCAACCGGCCAGTCGACGGAGCCGGCGGCGATCTGGTGCAGGTGACGGTCAGCGATACCGGCACCGGGATGGAGGCGGAGGTGAAGGCCCGTGTCTTCGAACCCTTCTTCACCACCAAGGAGGTCGGCAAGGGCTCCGGACTCGGGCTGGCGCAGGTGTATGGCTTCACCCGCCAATCGTCGGGCCGGGTGGAGATCGACAGCGCGCCCGGCCAGGGCACTGCCGTCTCGCTGTTCCTGCCGCGGACGGTCAAGCCGGTGGCGGCACCCGCGAAGGAGCGGTCGCTGGACACCGCGCGCGGGGCCGGCCGGCGCCTGCTGCTGGTGGAGGACGACCCCATCGTCGGCAGCATGGTGGCGGCGGCACTCGACGAGATGGGCTATGCCGTTCTGCGCGCCGGCAATGCCGAGGAGGCGCTGGTGCTGTTGAGCGACCGGGCCCTGCTGATCGACATCCTGTTCAGCGACGTGGTGATGCCGGGGGCGATGAACGGCATCGATCTGGCCCACACCGCCCGGCGCCTGCGCCCCGGCCTGCCGGTGGTGCTGACCACCGGCTACAGCGAGGACATCGCCCGGACCGAAGGGGTAAGGGTGCTGCCGAAACCCTACCGGGTCAGGGAGCTTGCGGAGCTGCTGGAGGCAGCGCTGGGAGCGGGCGTCAGGGTTCGCTGAGGAAGGACCGGATCGCCTCGACCACCTCCTCTTCGCATTCGCGGTGCGGGACGTGGCCGGTGTCGCGCAGCAGGCGGACGGTTCCGCGATCCGCGGCGATGCGGGCCGGATGTTCGGCCGATCCGTATTCGTCGCGGTCGCCATGCAGGGCCAGAACCGGGCAGCGGACCTTGGCCAGGGCGGCGTCCAGGGTCCAGTCGGCGAAGGCGGGGGACAGCCAGCTTTCGGTCCAGGCATCGACCGTCCAGCGCGCCTTGTCGCCCTGGTATCTCGCCAGCCGGGCCAGCTGGGCCGGGTCCTGGAAGCCCTGCTTCGCCTCGCGGATGCCGTCCAGCGTGCGCTCCTCGACGAAGGCCTGGGCTGCGACGGTCACCAGCGCGCGGCAGCGGGAGGGGAAGCGCGCCGCCGTCTCCACCGCCATGCCGCCGCCGACGCTGTGGCCGCAGACGACGAAATCGCCGATGCCGAAACGGTCGAGCAGGAGGGGAACGGTGTCCCGCGCCTCCGCGGCGACGAAATCGCGGGGCAGGGTGCCGGGGTGGGGATCGGACCGGCCGAAGCCCAGCCGGTCATAGGCGACCACCCGCCTTGCGGTCGCGGCGGCAAGGCGGGCCGGGAAGCTGCGCCAGAGATCGACGCAGCCGAGCGAATCGTGGAACAGCAGGATCGGCGGCAGCCCGCCGGCCACGGCGGGCGTCCAGTCCTTCACGTAGAGGCGGCCAAGGTCTGTGGGTATCAGGCGGTCCTGCTCGTCGACGGCGCTGGTCATGGTGTCCGGTTGCTGGCGCAGTGGGATCGGACGGCAGGATAGCATGAATGGCGCGCGTCAGGCCCGTGCCCGCAGATAGGGTGTCATGCGCCATTCCGCGTGCTTGATCAGGCGGGTGGCGACGAAGTTGATCAGCAGGTAGAGGATGCCGGCCACGATGAAGATCTCGAAGACCGCGAAGGTCTGGGCGATCATCCGCCGCGCGACGCCGGTGATCTCCATCATGGTGATGGTGCTGGCGAGCGAGCTGGCCTTCACCATCAAAATCACCTCGTTGCCATAGGCCGGCAACATCTGGCGGATCGCCATCGGCAGGACGATGCGGCGGAACAGCCGCACCCGCGACATGCCGCAGGCTCGTGCCGCTTCCACCTGCCCCTGCGGCACCGTCTCGATGGCGCCGCGCAGGATTTCACTGGTGTAGGCCCCGGTGTTGAGCGCCAGCGCCAGGATGGCGCACCACATCGGCTGGCTGAGGACGGGCCAGAGGACACTGTCGCGGATGAGGTCGATCTGGCTGAGGCCGTAATAGATCAGGAAGATCTGCACCAGCAGCGGCGTGCCGCGGAAAATGAAGGTGTAGGCCGAGGTCAGCGCCACCGCCACCCGGTTGCCGGACAGGCGCAGGAGCGCGGTGGCGAAGGCCAGAACGGCCCCGAAGGCGAGCGCCATCGCCACCAGCTGCAAGGTCAGGGGCAGGGCCGCCAGAAGGCGCGGCAGGCTGTCCCACATCAAGGTCCAGTTCATCGTCAGGCCCTCCGCACGCCGCGGCTGGCATAGCGCTCGGCCTGCTGGAACGCCGTCGTAGAGACGGTGGTCAGCGCAAGGTACAGCAGCGCGGCGACGCTGTAGAACAAGAAGGATTGCCGGGTGGAGCCGGCGGCGGTGTGGGCGACGCGCATGATCTCGGCCAGGGCGGTGACGGAGATGAGGGCGGTGTCCTTCAGCGTCAGCTGCCAGACATTGCCCAGGCCGGGCAGGGCGAAGCGCAGGGTCTGCGGCACCAGAACCCGTCGCAGGATGCGCCAGCGCCCCATGCCGCAGGCCCGCGCCGCCTCGATCTGGCCGTAGGGCACCGATTTGACGGCGCCGCGGATGACCTCGGTCGAATAGGCGCCGGAGATCAGGCCGACGGCGGCGACACCGATGGAAAAGGCGTTCAGCTCGATGAGGCCGCCATAGCCGAAGATTCCGGCCACCGCCATGATCATGCCCGAACCGCCGAAGAACAGCAGGTAGATCACCAGCAGTTCGGGCACGCCGCGCACGGCGGTGGTGTAAAGCTCCGCCAGACCCCTCAACACCAGGCTGTCGCTGAGCTTGGCGGCGCCGGCGGCGGCCCCGAAGGCGAGACCCAGCAGGAAGGACGACAGCGCGACCGCGATGGTCATCGCCGTCCCGGACAGGAGCTGCGGCCCCCAGCCGTGCAGCCCGGTGGTGAGAAGGTCCAGCATTGCGGTCACCGCACCGAAACGTCGTAGCCGAAATGCTTCTGGCTCAGGGTCGCGATGGTGCCGTCCTTGTTGGCATCGGCGATGGCCATGTCGAGACGGCCCTTAAGCTCGGCATCTGCCTTGCGCAGGCCGACGCCCATACCTTCGCCCAGCACGCCGCGCGTCATCGCTGGGCCGAACAGCGTCATCTTGTCGGTGCCCGCGGCGCGCATCAGCGCCTCGACCGGCGAGCGGTCGCCGAAGATCGCATCGACGCGGCCGGCGGCCAGATCGATGGCGGCGTTGTCGATCTTGTCGTAATTGCGCACCGTCACGTCCGGCAGATACTTCTCCAGGAAATCGACCTGGATGGTGGAGGTCTGGACGCCCACCGTCTTGCCCTTCAGCAGCTCCGCCAGCTTGGCGACCGCCGGCTTGGCAGCCGCCTCGTCGGCGAGGTCGACACGCTCTGCGCCTACGCCGGCACCGGCCAGCTTGGAGGATTTCAGGGTGGCGAAGGTGGATTGCTCGGTGCCGTAGGGGCCGGCGAAGGCGATGACCTTCTTGCGTTCGTCGGTGATGGTCATGCCGGCCATGATGGCGTCGATCTTGCCCTGCTGCAGCGACGGGATCATGCCGTCCCAATCCATGGCGATCAGCTCGCAGTCCGCCTCGATGCGCTTGCACAGGTCCCAGGCGAGGTCGATTTCGAAGCCGACCAGCTTGCCCGACGAATCCATGCCGTTCCACGGCGCGAAGGCGCCTTCGGACGCGATGCGGATCTTCTTTGCATCCTTCGCCATCGCCGGAACGGCGCTGCCGGCGGCCAGGGCGCCCAGCACCAGGGCCAAAAGGATCTTCTTCATTGGTGTTGCTATCCTGTGTTCGTTTGTCCGCTCGGGTCCGGCTCTTGCGATCCGTGCCGGCCGCGGAACGGCGGACTTTGGCACAGGCGTCCGTCGGCCGTCATCGTCGCGAAAGCCGGCAAGCCTGCGCTTGTGTGGCGCACCCCCCTTTGGAGGGAGATGCGAGGCCGCTCAGGCGGCGGAGAGGCGGCGGGAGAGGAACTGGCGCACGCGGTCGGATTCGGGGCTGGTCAGCACCCTGTCGGGCGCCCCTTCCTCCTCGATCCGGCCCTGGTGGAGGAAGACGACCTTGGACGAGACCTCGCGGGCGAAGTCCATCTCGTGCGTCACCAGGATCATGGTGCGGCCTTCATCCGCCAGCTGGCGGATGACGCGCAGCACCTCGCCGACCAGTTCGGGATCGAGCGCCGAGGTCGGTTCGTCGAACAGCATCACCTTGGGCTGCATGGCGAGGGCGCGGGCGATGGCGGCGCGCTGCTGCTGGCCGCCCGACAGCTGGATCGGATAGCAATCGGCCTTGCCCAGGATGCCGACCTTGTCCAGCAGGCTGCGTGCGAGGTCGATCGCCTCGCCCTTCGGCACACCCAACACATGGACCGGTGCCTCGATCACGTTTTCCAGAATGGTCATGTGGCTCCAGAGGTTGAAGCTCTGGAACACCATGCCGAGGCTGGTGCGGATGCGGTCGACCTGACGGGAATTGGCCGGCAGGGTCCGCCCGCGCGCCGTCTTCATGGCGATGGTCTCGCCGCAGATGGTGACGCGCCCTTCATCGGGGACTTCCAGCATGTTGATGCAGCGCAACAGCGTGCTCTTGCCGGACCCAGAGGAGCCGATCAGCGTGACGACATCGCCTTCGCGGGCGGTAAGCGACACGCCCTTCAAGACCTCCAACGATCCGAACCGCTTGTGGATGCCGTCCGCCTGGACGGCGACCGTGGCGGCGGGGTTGGAGGGAGGGTGGCGGTGTGCCGGACCGTCCCGGTCGACGCTGGCGATAGGATCGATGGCGATGCGATGCTGGTCCATGCGGCGTCCCGGTTTCGTTGGTGACGCGGAGCATCAGCGAAGCGGACGGCAGCGGGAAGAGGAAAAAGTGACAGAAGACTCGGCCAAACCTGCCAGAATGGAAGCTTGGACTGCGCGGATTGGCAAGTTGCGGGTGGCCTACAGCCGGGCGCGGGTGCTGCGCGGGGTGTTCAGCAGAAGGTTGGTTTCGCTGGTGGTGATGCCGGGGATGAGCCGAATGCGGCGCAGCACCCCGTCGAATTCCGGCAGGCTGCCGGCCGACAGCTCGACGATCAGGTCCCAGCGCCCGTTGGTGCTGTGGATCTCCATGATCTCGGGGAAGCCGCTGAGCGTGCGGACGACCCGGTCGGTGGCCTGCCCCTCCACCTCGATCAGCATGATGCCGCGCACCGGCGCCTCCACCGTGTCGGCGCGCAGGATCACGGTGTAGCCGGTGATGATGCCGGAGCTTTCCAGCCGCTCCATCCGCGAGCGCACCGTCGCCCGCGAGACGCCGAGTTCGATGGCGAGGTCGGAGATGCTGCGGCGGCCGTCATGGCGCAGCAGGGTGATGAGCTTCTCGTCGAGCTGGTCGAGCGTCATGGTTGAGGCACTCCGACATTATGGCAAGCTTGGCTGTTCAGTTTGGTAGGCGGATTGGCGACATTTGTCAAATTGTCCTGTCCGTTCCGCCGGACGCCTGTGGTTTGCTGGTGAGAGGAACAGGCAAGAGACCAAACAATGTCCTACCACAAGACCAAAACGAAGCAGTGCCGGCTGGTCGGCGTGCCGGTGCAGGATGGGGCGGGCCGGCTTGGCTGCGAAATGGGACCGAGCGCCTACCGCACCGCCGGCATCGCCAAGGCGCTGTCGGACCTGGGCCACAGCGTGACCGACCTGGGCAACGTGGCGCCGCTGCCGCAGCGGCCGATGGCGCATGGCAACGCTGCGCTGAAATTCCTGCCGGAAGTGGCCGGCTGGACCGCGGCGCTGACCCAGGTTGCGTACGAGGCGAGCGCCGGGCAGGACGCCATGCCGATCTTCCTGGGCGGCGACCACAGCCTTGCCGCTGGCACCCTGACCGGGCTGGCGCAGCGCGCCGCCGAGATGCGACGCCCGCTGTTCGTGCTGTGGCTGGACGCGCACCCGGATTTCCACACGCTGGAGACGACGGAGAGCGGCAACCTGCATGGCGTGCCGATGGCCTACGCCACCGGGCTGGCCGGCTTCGACGGGTATTTCCCGCCGCCGCCGGCGCGGCTCGACCCGCACAATGTCTGCATGATGGGCATCCGCAGCGTCGATCCGGCCGAACGGCGGGCGCTGGAGACCTCGGGCATCACCGTCCACGACATGCGCAAGATCGACGAGCACGGCATCGTCGCCCTGCTGCGCCCGTTCCTGGAGCGGGTGGTTGAGGCCGACGGGCTGCTGCATGTCAGCCTGGATGTCGATTTCCTCGATCCCGGCATCGCACCCGGCGTCGGCACCACGGTTCCCGGCGGCGCCACCTTCCGCGAGGCGCACCTGATCATGGAGATGCTGCACGACACCGGTCTGGTCAGCAGCGTCGATCTGGTCGAGCTGAACCCCTTCCTGGACGAGCGCGGCCGCACCGCGACCCTGATGGTGGAACTGCTGGCGAGCCTGATGGGGCGCCGCGTTCTCGACTACCCCACCCGCAGCTTCTGAGCGAATGGAGCGTTTGACCATGATCCCGAACCTGAACCTCGTTCCCTTCGTCAGCGTCGACCACATGATGAAGCTGGTGCTGCACATCGGCGTGGAGCGCTTCCTGACCGAGCTGTCGGCCTATGTGGAGGAGGATTTCCGCCGCTGGGAGAGCTTCGACAAGACGCCGCGGGTGGCTTCGCACAGCGCGGAAGGCGTGATCGAACTGATGCCGACCAGCGATGGCCGCACCTATGGCTTCAAGTATGTCAACGGCCATCCCAAGAACACGCGGGTGGGGCGGCAGACCGTGACCGCCTTCGGCGTGCTGGCCGATGTCGGCAACGGCTATCCGGTGCTGATGACGGAGATGACCATCCTGACGGCGCTGCGCACCGCCGCGACCTCCGCCGTGGCGGCAAAGCATCTGGCGCCGAAGGATGCCAACTGTATGGCGATCATCGGCAACGGGGCGCAGGCGGAGTTCCAGGCGTTGGCCTTCAAGGCGCTGCTGGGCATCCGGAAACTGCGGCTCTATGACATTGATCCCGTCGCGACGCAGAAATGCGTGCGCAACCTGCGCGACCAGGGCTTCGAGATCACCGCCTGCACATCGACCGAGGAGGCTGTGGAGGGCGCGCAGATCATCACCACCGTCACCGCCGACAAGCAGTATGCCACCATCCTGACCGACAACATGGTTGGGGCGGGCGTGCACATCAACGCGGTCGGCGGCGACTGCCCTGGCAAGACGGAGCTTCACCGCGACATCCTGCTGCGGTCGGACATCTTCGTCGAATATCCGCCGCAGACGCGGATCGAGGGCGAAATCCAGCAGCTTGCCCCCGACCATCCGGTGACGGAGCTGTGGACGGTGATGACCGGTCAGGCGGTGGGGCGGCGCGACGCGCGGCAGATCACCCTGTTCGATTCGGTGGGCTTCGCGACGGAGGACTTTTCCGCCCTGCGCTATGTCCGCGACAAGGTGGCAGGGACCGGATTCTACGAGAATCTGGACATGCTGGCCGATCCCGACGAGCCGCGCGACCTGTTCGGCATGATCCTGCGCGCGGCGAAGCCGGCCCCGGTGGGCGAGGCGGCGTAGGGAAGACTCACCCCGCAGCTTCCCCCTCCGCCAGCGCCTGCTCGGCGCCGAGTTCCTCAAGGTCCAGCTCCGCCTCCAGCCGGTGCAGCACCGTGTCGTGGATGCGGCCGCCGCGGTGCAGGCCGAGGATCTCCGTGCGGGCAGCGCGGTTGGCGGCGAGAACGGCGGCGAAATGCTCGCGCCGGTCCTCCGCCAGCATGCCTTCGCTCTCGTGAAAGCGTTCGGCCATCGTCGCCCGGTGGCCGTACTGTTCAAGCAGGCGCGGATGGCGTTGGCGTCCGTCCGGTCTGTCGGAGCGCTCACGCACCGCTTCCAGCGCTGCCTGCGCCATGCGGATGCGGGCTTCGGATTCCGACAGGGTCGGGCGGCGCTCCAGGGTGAAGCCGCCCAGCCGCATCCTGCGGATCAGCGGGGCGAGCGTGGTCGCCTGACCCAGGATCGACACCAGGATCACCGCCCAGGTGGTCGCCAGGATGATGTCGCGGCCGGGAAACTCCACCGGAACCGACAGGGCGACGGCAAGGCTGACCACGCCGCGGATCGCCGCCCAGCCCATGATCACCGGCACCGCCACCGACGGGTAGGGATCGCGCCGCCGCAATGCCGGGAAGAGGAAGCGGGGCAGGTAGGTCGAGGGGAAGAGCCAGGCGAAGCGCGACAGGATCATCGCCAGGGTGACGGCGACGATCATCGGCAAGAGGTTGGTCAGGCCGGTGCCGGCGGCCTCCAGCCGGCCCAGCACGCCGCGCAGCGACAGGCCGATGATGATGAAGACCATCGATTCCATCAGGAACACCGCCACCGCCCACACCGCGTTGGCATGGGTGCGCAGCTGTGCGGTGAACAGGTCGTGCTGGCGGCGGCCCATCACCAGACCGCAGCCGACGGTGGCGAGCACGCCCGACACCTCCAGCGCCTCGCCGCCCAGATAGCTGCCCCAGGCGGCGAGGAAGCCGCCGACGATGCTGAGCGGCACGTCGCGCAGGCGCCCCAGCAGCAGTGCCGCGATGTGGCCGAAGACCACGCCGGCCACCACACCGCCGATGGCCAGCCACAGGAACTCCAGCGAGGCATGGCCGGCCTCGAAGGTGCCGGTCATGCCGGCGGCGATGGCGATGCGGAACAGCACCAGCCCGGTGGCGTCGTTCACCAGGCTTTCGCCTTCCAGCAGGGTGACGATGCGGGGCGGCAGCGGCAATCCCTTCAGCGCCGCCTTGGCGGCGACCGCGTCTGGCGGCGACAGGATGGCGCCCAGGGTGAAGCAGGCCGCCCAAGGGAGCGACGGCATCACCAGATGGGCGGCCACCCCGACCGCCAGCGTGGTGAAGGCGACCGCTCCGACCGCAAGCTGGAGGATGATGCGCAGGTTGGCGCGGAAGTCGCTCCACACCGTGAAATAGGCGCTGGCGAACAGCAGCGGCGGCAGGAACAGCAGCAGGGTCAGGTCGGGATCGGGTGTGATCTCAGGCAGGCCTGGGATCAGGGCGAGTGCGATACCGCCCAGCACCAGCACGGCCGATGGCGGCATGCGCAGCCGCTTGGCCGCAAGTTCCAGCACGATGATCGCCGCCATCAGGCCGAGGACGAGTTCGAACTGACCGGATGGCGACATGCTGGGATCCGCTGTGCTGTTATCGTGGGTGGCGATGAGGGGGCGCTTTCCCTCGCTTAGCGGTTTATACCCAAGCGGCGGCGCATCCGCGAGACGATCGCGGCGAGCGCGAAGCCGCCGACCAGCCCGATATGTTCGAAGAAGGCGCTGGTCGCCATGAAGCGCTCCGGTCCGGCCATCGTCCAGAAATCATTGGCGATCAAGGCGGCGAGAACGGTGAAGACGCCGAGCGCGCCGGCCCCCAGCCACAGTGCCCGGTCCAGCAGGATCAGCAGCGGGCCTGCCAGCTCGACCAGGATGGTCAGCGCCGCCCACAGCGCGGGCGGGGTGAGGCCGAAATGCGCCTGCTCGGCGACGGCGCCGGGCCAGTCGAAAAGCTTCACCAAACCGCCGAGGAGATAGGCCCCGACCAGCGCGAGACGGGCCAGCATCCATGTGCCGTCCCAGTCGAGGATGCGGTCGACGAGGCGTTCCGCCGGGCGTTCGAAGGAGCGGAGGGTCATGGCGGTGATGTTCCGATTGGGGGGAATCCCCCTCTCCCCGGGGGGAGAGGGGATCCATTTCCAGGGGAGAGGTGGTTACACCGCCCAGCAGCCGCAGCCGAGCGCACCCCAAAAGGACTGCACATCGGCGGCCGGCACGTCGGCGGCGTAGGCAGCGGCGTGGTCGTGGCCGTGAACACCGCAGCCGGTGGCGCAGCCGCAGGCCGAGGCCAGCGCCTGACGCTGGTCGCCGGCGTCGGCCGACTTGTAATAGCCGCCGAAGGTGCGCACCGGCGACCAGTCCGGCATCGGCTTGGGCAGTTGCGGCGCCAGCGGGCCGAAATCGCCCTCGCCATGCACCACCGCGCCGCCGAGCATGGTCAGCACTGAGGTCAGGTGGACGATGCGGTCCTCCGGCACCGAAAAGAAGTCATCGGACAGCACGGCGAGGTCGGCGAACTGGCCGGCTTTGATCTGGCCCTTCTTGCCCTGCTCGTTGGAGAACCAGGTGTTGGCCTCCGTCCACAGGCGCAGCGCCGTCTCGCGGTCCAGCAGATTGGCGCGCGGATAGAGGCTGAGGCCGCCCACCGTCCGGCCGGTCACCAGCCAGGACAGCGAGACCCACGGGTTGTAGCTGGCGACGCGGGTGGCGTCGGTGCCGCCGCCGACCGGCAGGCCGGCCGCCATCATCTTTGCAATCGGCGGTGTCCGCTCCGCCGCCTTGGCGCCATAGCGTTCGACGAAATATTCGCCCTGGTAGGCCATGCGGTGCTGGACGGCGATGCCGCCGCCGAGTGCGGCGATGCGGTCGATGTTGCGGTCGCTGATCGTCTCGGCGTGGTCGAAGAACCAGTGCAGCCCGTCGAAGGGGATGTCGCGGTTGACCTTCTCGAACACGTCGAGCGCGCGGCTGATGGTCTGGTCGTAGGTGGCATGCAGGCGCCAGGGCCAGCGGTTCTCGGCCAAGAGGCGGATCACCGGCTCAAGGTCGCCTTCCATGTTGGGCGGCATGTCCGGGCGGGCGACGCGGAAATCCTCGAAGTCGGCGGCGGAATAGACCAGCATCTCGCCGGCGCCGTTGTGGCGATAGCTGTCGTCGCCGTCGCCGGGCTTCACCTTCTTCGCCCAGCCGGCGAAGTCGGCCAGTTCCTCCTTCGGCTTCTGGGTGAACAGGTTGTAGCTGATGCGCAGCGTCAGCTCGCCGTCCGCATGCAGCTTCTCGACGATGGCGTAATCGTCGGGATAGTTCTGGAAGCCGCCGCCGGCGTCGATCACCCCGGTCACGCCCAGCCGGTTCATCTCGCGCATGAAATGGCGGGTGGAGTTCAGCTGGTAGTCCGGCGGCAGCTTCGGACCCTTGGCCAGTGTCGAATAGAGGATCGTCGCGTTGGGCTGGGCCAGCAGCAGGCCGGTCGGGTTGCCGGCGGCATCGCGTACGATCTCGCCACCCGGCGGGTTGGGCGTGTCCTTGGTATAGCCGACGGCACGCAGGGCCGCGGCGTTCAGCAGGGCGCGGTCGTAGAGGTGCAGGATGAAGACCGGCGTGTCGGGAGCGGCGGCGTTCAGCTCCTCGATGGTCGGCAGGTGCTTCTCGGCGAACTGGTGCTCGGTGAAGCCGCCGACGACGCGCACCCATTGCGGCGCCGGGGTGATGGCCGCCTGCTGCTTCAGCATCGCCATGGCGTCGGCGAGGCTCGGCACGCCGTCCCAGCGCAGCTCCATGTTGTAGTTGAGGCCACCGCGGATGATGTGCATGTGGCTGTCGATCAGCCCGGGGATCACCCGCCGGCCCTTGGCGTCGATCACCGTCGCCTGGGGAGCCACGGCGCGCACCTCGGCCTCGGTACCGACGGCAAGGAAGCGGCCGTCGCGGATGGCGATGGCGCTGGCCTGCGGGTTGGCGCGGTCGAGCGTGGTGACCTTGGCGTTGACGAGGATCAGATCGCCGGCGGCTTGATTCGGGGTGGCGGAATTCGGCATGGCGGCATTCCCGGGTCTGGACGCGAGGGTGGACAGCAGCGGCGATGCTAGCAGAGACGCGGCGGCGGTTCCCGCCATCGCCTTGCGACGGTCGATGGGGCGACGGTCGATGGGGGGAGGCGTCACGCCTTGTCTTCCTTGGCAGCCGGTGGCGTTTCCGTCCCGGCATGCGGCCCCAGCACATGGCGCGCGCAATCGGTCTGGATGAAGGCGAGCACCGGCTCCCCGGCCACCAGCCGCTTGACGACGGGCACCACCTGTTCACCGACCAGCATGCCGAGCAAACCGATCAGGGCGATGGTCGGCGGCGCCGGGGAACGGACCCCAAGCAGCGCATAGATCACGCCGACCAGAATGCCGGCGCCGCCCGAAAGAAGATAGGGCATCATGGGATCCGCTCTCCCGCTTTCTGGAATGGGGGCCGGCGCCCGGTCGGAACCGGGCGCCGGCAAGGGCATGCAGGCAGGGATCAGGCGTGCTCGTGCTTGAGGCCGCCGACCACCTTGTGCGGGAATTCGCCGCGCTGCGGGGCCTTGTGGACCATGGTGTAGGCGTAATCGACGCCCATGCCGTAGGCACCGAAATGCTCGCGGACGATGTTCATCACGCCGTCGTAGCTCTCGCGCTTGGCCCAGTCGCGCTGGATTTCCAGCAGCACGTTGATCGCGGTGATGGAATGGGCGCCGGCCTGCTCCATGCGGCGGACCGCGGCGTCATGGGCCTCCTTGGAGGTGCCGCCCGAGCAATCGGTGACGATGTAGACCTCGAAGCCTTCCTCGATGGCGCACAGCGTCGGGTACAGCAGGCAGGCCTCGGTCCACAGCGCGGCGATGACCAGCTTCTTCTTGCCGGTCGCCTTGACGGCGGCCACCAGCTCCTCGGAGTCCCAGCTGTTCATCGAGGTGCGCTCGATGGGGTCCTGCTTCAGGACGTCCATCAGTTCCGGCCAGATGTAGCCGGAGAAGCTCTCGGTCTCCACGGCGGTCACGATGGTCGAGGCGCCGAACAGCTTGGCGGTCTTGGCGAGCGCGATGGTGTTGTTCTTCAGCTGCTGGCGGTCGATGTTGACCACGCCGAAGGACATCTGCGGCTGGTGATCGATGAAGATGAAGACGGTGTCGTCGGCGTTGATGAGCGACTTGGCGTTGAAGGTCATGATCGTTTCCTGTTCCGTTTGGATTTTTAAGGGGTTGGCCGCCGTTTTCGTCGGTGCCGCCGTCTGAAGGGACAATGGCATGGGGTGGCGTTTCGGGACAATCTGGCAAAACAGAACATAATTGTTGCCGATAAAAGGACAGTGTCCCGCCACCCGGTTACGCGCGGATGAAGGCCAGCAGTTCCTCGTTCACGAGGTCCTTCTGCGTGGTGCACATGCCGTGCGAACCGCCGGGGACGACCTTGAGAGTGCCCTTCGGCAGCAGCGCCGCGGCGGCCTTGCCGGTGGTGGCGAGCGGGACGACCTGATCGTCGTCGCCGTGCAGGACCAGCGTCGGGACGATCATCTTCTTCAGATCGTCGCGCTGGTCGGTCTCGGAGAAGGCCTTGATGCACTCGTACTCGGCCTGAAGACCGCCCATCATGCCCTGAAGCCAGAAGCTGTCTATGACGCCCTGCGAAACCTTGGCGCCCGGCCGGTTGAAGCCGTAGAAGGGGATGGTCAGGTCCTTGAAGAACTGCGACCGGTCGGCCTTCACGCTGGCGCGGATGCCGTCGAAGACCTCCAGCGGAACGCCGTCCGGGTTCCAGTCGGTCTTCACCATGATCGGCGTGATGGCGCCGATCAGCACCGCCTTGGCGACGCGCGACACGCCGTGACGGCCGATGTAGCGGGCGACCTCGCCGCCGCCGGTGGAGTGGCCGACATGGACGGCGTTCTTCAGGTCCAGCGCCTCGGTCACTGCCGCCAGATCGTCGGCGTAATGGTCGAGATCGTTGCCGAAGCCCGGCTGCGACGACCGGCCGTGGCCGCGGCGGTCATGGGCGATGGTGCGGTAGCCGTGCTGGGCCAGGAACATCATCTGGTCTTCGAAGGCGTCGCCGGTCAGCGGCCAGCCATGGCTGAAGACCACCGGTTGGCCGGTCTGCGGACCCCACTGCTTGACGTAGATCTGGACGCCGTCCTTGGTGGTGACGTAGCTGCCCTGAAGCATGGGTTTCGTTCCTTTGGTCTGGTCTGGGCGGGTGGCCGTCTTTTCGGCGGCGACGGCGGTGCCGGCGAACGCAGGCAGAAGACCGCCGCCCGCAACGGCGAGGGCGGCACTGCCGGACAGAACCGTCCGGCGGGACGGATGTAAATCCTGGGTGGTCATGCGAAGTCCGTTCGGGACCGGGCCGGCAGGACCGGCGCCGGCTGTCTTGGTGAACGGATGTTAGGGAATGCGCCAGGAGGGTGATTGCCTTATCGGAACGGCTTTTGCCGGTTCTGCGCATCGCGCACCGTAAACGTGAAAAAGCCGGTTCTCCTATACGGAGACCGGCTTTTCATGGTGCGCGCAGAGGGAAAAGGCGTTTGTGCTGCTTATCCGGCCAAGGACACCCAAGCGGCGTCGCGGTGGCTGGACTCGACGGCGCCATGGATGAAACGCACGCCGCGCACCCCGTCCTCCACCGTCGGCAGCGGCATGTCCGCCGGGGCCGGGCAGCCGTCGATGCTGGCGGCGATGCGGTCGGCGGCGTCGCGGTAGATCTGGGCGAAGCCTTCCAGATAGCCCTCCGGATGGCCGGCGGGGGTGCGCGAGATGGCGCTGGCCGAAGGCAGGCTTCCCGCACCGGCGCGCAGCAGGGTGCGGGTCGGCTCGCCCAGCGGGGTGAAGCGCAGTTCGTTGGGCTGCTCCTGCTGCCACTCCAGCCCGCCGGCCTCGCCGAAGACGCGCAGGCGCAGGCCGTTGGTGGTGCCGGGACAAACCTGGCTGGCCCACAGCATGCCGCGGGCGCCGCCGTCGAAGCGCATCATGATGTGGGCATTGTCGTCCAGCCGCCGGCCGGGCACGAAGGCGGACAGGTCGGCGGCGAGATCGGTGCAGCGCAGCCCAGTCACGAACTCCGCCAGATGGAAGGCGTGGGTGCCGATGTCGCCGATGCAGCCGGCAATGCCGCTCTGCGCCGGGTCGGTGCGCCAGGACGCCTGCTTATTGCCGCTGGTCTCCAGGTCGGTCGCCAGCCAGTCCTGGGCATATTCGGCCTGAACCACCCTGATCCGGCCCAGCATGCCCGAGGCCACCATGGCACGGGCCTGCCGGATCATCGGATAGCCGCTGTAATTGTGGGTCAGGACGAAGACGAGGCCGCGGCTGCGCACCAGTGCGGCCAACTCCTCAGCCTCCTCCACCGTATGGACCAGCGGCTTGTCGCAGATGACGTGGATGCCGGCCTCGAGGAAGGCTTTTGCCGCCGGGTAATGCAGGTGGTTCGGCGTGACGATGGCGACCGCATCGATGCCGTCGGGGCGGGCGGCCTCGGACGCCGCCATCTTCTGGAAATCGTCGTAGCAGCGGTCGGGCGCCAGGAACAGCTCCGCCCCGCTGGCCCGCGCCCGCTCAGGGTTGGAGGACAGGGCCCCGGCCACCAGTTCGTACCGGTCGTCGATGCGGGCGGCGATGCGATGGACGGCGCCGATGAAGGCGCCCTGACCGCCGCCGACCATGCCGAGCCTTAAGCGTCTCGACGACGCGGGTGCTTGATCCGGGCTCATGATGCCCCTTTCCCCAGACCGAGGATCCGGCGGTTGGCCGCCTCGTCGGTGCCGGCATCGGCGAAATCGTCGAAGGCGCGGTCGGTGACGCGGATGATGTGATCCTGGATGAAGCGGGCGCCTTCGGCGGCCCCTTGTTCCGGATGCTTGATGCAGCACTCCCATTCCAGCACCGCCCAGCCGTCGAAGCCGTACTGGGTCAGCTTGGAGAAGATGCCGCTGAAATCGACCTGCCCGTCGCCCAGTGAGCGGAAGCGCCCGGCGCGGTCCTTCCACGGCGCATAGCCGGAATAGACGCCCTGCCAGGGGGTCGGATTGAACTCCGCATCCTTGACGTGGAACATGCGGATGCGGTCGCGGAACACGTCGATGTAGCCGAGATAGTCCAGCTGCTGGAGCACGAAGTGGCTGGGGTCGAACAGGATGTTGCAGCGCTCATGCCCGCCGACCCGGTCGAGGAACATCTGGAAGGTGGTTCCGTCGAACAGATCCTCGCCGGGGTGGATCTCGTAGCAGAGGTCGCAGCCCGCTTCGTCGAAGGCGTCGAGGATCGGGCGCCAGCGCTTCGCCAGCTCGTCGAAGGCGGTCTCGATCAGGCCGGGCGGACGCTGCGGCCACGGATAGAGATAGGGCCAGGCCAGCGCGCCGGAGAAGGTGGCGTGGGCGGTCAGACCGAGGTTCGCGGATGCCTTGGCGGCGAGGTGCAGTTGTTCCACCGCCCAGGCCTGCCGGGCGTCGGGACGGCCATGGACCTCCGGCGGGGCGAAGCCGTCGTAAAGCGCGTCGTAGGCGGGGTGGACGGCGACGAGCTGGCCCTGGAGGTGGGTGGACAGCTCGGTCAGTTCGACGCCGGCATCGGCCAGCGTGCCCTTGATCTCGTCGCAATAGGTGAGGCTGGTCGCCGCCTTGTGCAGATCGAACAGGCGGCGGTCCCAGCTTGGGATCTGCACGCCCTTGAAGCCGAGGCCGGCGGCCCAGCGGGCGATGCCGTCCAGCGAGTTGAAGGGGGCTGCGTCGCCCGCGAACTGGGCGAGAAAGATCGCCGGGCCTTTGATGGTCTTCATAGGTCTGGCTCCCTGATGGGGGGAGGTGTCGGCTGGCGGCTGCTCCCCTTAACCCTCCCCCGCTGGGAGGGGGAGAGTCAGGGGGACTGACGAACCAGGGATCAGTACGGCGAATCCGGGAAGTAGAACTCCTTGGCGTTCTCCTTGGTGATCAGCGACGACGGGATGATGTAGGTCGCCGGCAGCTTGTCGCCCTTCAGGCGGGCTTCGGCGGTCATCTTGATGGCGTCGTAGATGAACTTCGGCGAATAGGACACGTCGGCGTGGATCAGCGGGTTGGAGCCGTCGAGGATGGTCTTCACCATCGTCTTCGACCCGGCACCGCCGAACACCTCCTTGATGTCGGTGCGCTTGGCCTGCTCGATGGCCTTCAGCACGCCGAAGGCCATGTCGTCGTCGGCGGCCCAGACGACGTCGATGTCCTTGAAGCGGGTCAGGAAGTCCTGCGTCACCTTGAAGGCGTCGTCACGGTTCCAGTTGGCGTATTTGCCGTCGAGGATCTTGATGTCGGGATACTGCTTCAGCACGCCGGTGAAGGCTTCCCAGCGCTCGTTGTCGAGCGTGGTCGGGATGCCGCGCAGCGCCACGATGTTGGCCTTGCCGTTGTATTTCTTGGCGATGTATTCGGCGGGGATGCGGCCGAAGGCGGTGTTGTCGCCGGCGATGTAGGCGTCCTGGGCGCTGGGATCGGTCAGGCCGCGGTCGACGACGGTGACGTAGACGTTCTTCTTCTTCGCCTGCAGCACCGGCTGGGTCAGGGCGGCGGATTCGAAGGGGAAGATGACCAGCGAGTCGATCTTGGTCACCGTCACCAGATCCTGAAGCTGGTTCGCCTGCTCCGGCGCGCCGCTGGCGGTCTTGACGGTGATCTTCAGGTTGGGATGGGCCTTCTCAAGCTCCGCCTTCGCCTGGTTCGCCCACCAGACGATGCCGCCGGTGAAGCCGTGGGTGGCGGCCGGGATGCTGACGCCCAGCTTCACCGTGTCCGCCGCGAAGGCGACGCCGCCAAGACCGGCGCCGAGGGCGACCGTCGCCGCCATCGCCAAGCCCGTGCCCAGCACCATGCGACGGGTGTAACGCGCAACTTCCGACATGACGTTTCTCCTCCTTATGTTGTTTTTACGGGCGCCGACGCTGCAAAAAGGCGACGGCGATGATGACGCAGCCCTGCACCGCCGCGTTCAGGTAGACGCTGATGATGCTGGTCAGGTTCAGGATGTTGCTGATGACCGACAGCAGAACCGCACCGATCACCGTGCCGGCGATCCGCCCCTCGCCCCCCTTGAAGGAGGTGCCGCCGACGATCACCGCGGCGATGGCCTCCAGCTCCCACAGCAGGCCGGTGGTGGGGGAAGCGGAGCCCAGGCGCGGCACATACAGCACCGTGGCGATGCCGACGCAGACGCCGAGCAGCCCGTAGGTCAGCAGCTTCACCCGGTCGACATCCACCGCGGCGAAGCGGGCGACCTGCTCGTTGGAGCCGATGGCCTGGACATAGCGGCCGAAGGCGGTCCGGTTCAGCAGGACTGCCCCGGCGACCGACACCGCCAGGAAGACCCAGACCGGCACCGGGATGCCGAGCAGGCTGCCGTAATAGACGGGGCCGTAGGCGTCCGACAGGTCGTTGTCCAGCGTGATGGCGCCGCCGTCGGCCAGCCAGGTCAGCACGGCGCGGAAGATGCCGAGCGTGCCCAGCGTGACGATGAAGGGCTCGATCCGTCCGCGGGTGATGAGATAGCCGTGCGCCAGCCCGAAACCGCCGCCCAGCAGCAGGGCGAACAACATGCCGAGCGCCACGACGACGACCGGCGAGCCGACCGACCCGGCCAGCGCATTCATCAGCAGGATCATGCCGCCGGCGATCAGCGCCGCCATCGACCCGACCGACAGGTCGATGCCGCCGGAGATGATGACGAAGCACATGCCGATGGAAATGATGCCGATGAAGGCCGTGCGGGTCAGCACGTTCATCATGTTGTCCCAGGTCGCGAAGTCCGGGTTCAGCGCCGTGCCGACGATCAGCAGCAGCACCAGCCCGACGACCGGACCGAAGCGGTGCGGGTCGAAGCGGCGGCCCGCCTTGCGGGCGGACACGGCGCCGGCCTCAGTGGCCGGCGTGGGTGCCGACGTTGGTCCCGATGGCATGGGCAATCAACTCCTCTTCGCTGAGCCGGTCGGCGGGCACGGTCGCGGCGACCCGGCGGCCGCGCATCACGATCACCCGGTGGCAGAGCCCGATCAGTTCGATCAGTTCCGATGAAATGACGATCACGCCGCGCCCTTCGGCGGCCAGCCGCGCGATCAGGAAATAGATGTCCCGCTTGGCGCCGACATCGACGCCGCGGGTCGGCTCGTCCAGCACGAAGACGCGCGGGTCGGGCTCCAGGAACTTGGCGATTGCCAGCTTCTGCTGGTTGCCGCCGGACAGTGACGATGCCGTGCCCTGCGGGTTGCCCCGGATGCCGAAATTCGTGACGGCATGCTCCAGCGCCCGATCCTCCGACGCCGGGGACAGCAGCGGCTGGGCATGGTGGCGCAGCGTCATCAGGGTCAGGTTGTCGCGCAGCCCCATGTTGACGTGCAGGCCCTTGCCCTTGCGGTCCTCGCTGAGATAGGTCAGGCCGTTGCGCATCGCCTCGCGGGGGTTGCGCAAGGACACCGGACGGCCTTCGATCTCGACCGTTCCGCCGCTGCGCGGACGCAGGCCCAGGATGCCTTCGAACAGTTCGGTGCGGCCGGCGCCGACCAGACCGGCGAAGCCCAGGATCTCGCCGGGATGGAGGTCGAAGCTCACCTCCTCCGCCCAGCCGGGAACGGTCAGGCCGCGCACCGCCATCAGCGGCTTGCCGATGGCGGGACTATGCTTGGCGGGGAACATGTCGGTCAGCTCGCGCCCGACCATCAGCGTCGCCATGCGCTGGCGCGACGTCTCGGCGGTGGGGGCACGGGCGACGAAACGGCCGTCGCGCATCACGATCACCTCGTCGGTGATGCGCTCCACCTCGTCAAGCTTGTGGGAGATGTAGACGATGGTGACGCCATCCCGCCGCAGCCGGTCGATCAGCCCGAACAGCCGGTCGCATTCCGACGGCGTCAGGCTGGCCGTCGGCTCGTCCATGATCAGCAGGCGGGCGTTGCGCAGCTGCGCCTTGGCGATTTCCACCAGCTGCTTCTCGGCGACGATCAGGTCGCGGACCTTGGTGTCGGGGTCGCGGTCGAAGCCGACCTGCCGCAGGGCCTGGGCCGCTTGGTCGCGCATCGCGCGGTCGTCGAGCAGCCAGCCGCGCTTGATCTCGTGGCCGAGGAACATGTTCTGGGCGACGGTCAGGTCGTCGGCGAGGCTGAGTTCCTGATGGATTAGCACGATGCCGCGCTGTTCGGCGTCGCGGGAGTTCCGGAACCTCACCGCCTCGCCGTCGATGCGGAGCGTGCCGGTGGTCGGGGCGTGATAACCGGCGAGGATCTTCATCAGCGTCGATTTGCCGGCGCCATTCTCGCCCAGCAGCCCATGCACCCGGCCGGGATGCAGGTCGAAGCCGACGCCGTGCAACACCCGCACGGGTCCGAATTCCTTGGTGATGCCGTCGAAGGCGACATGCAGGCTCATGGCTCCGCACCCCCTGACGGCCTTTCCACCAACCGCAAGCCTGCGGTCGGGCGGGTACCGTCCATGACGTTTCTCCCACTGCGAGGCGTATCGTCCGGCAAGACGCCGCTTCGTTCGTTGGGCTGATGGTAAGCCCGCCCCTTTGGACAGACAATGGCCGACTTCGAACATAATTTGGCAAAAGTGGGTGAGGTGTGATAGGGAAGCAGACACGCGTCGTTCGGAAAGGCACTCGTCGATGGTTGACTGGCAACGTCTGTCGGACGGCGAGCGCGCCCTGCTGGAGCGGCTGTTCTGGGCGGGCGGTCTGTCGCGCGGCGAACTGGCGGCGTCGGTCGATTTTTCCAAGAGCAAGGCCAACCTCGCGATCTCAAGCCTGATCGGCCGCGAACTGATCGAGGAGGGCGGGGTGCAGCCCTCCTCGGGCGGGCGGCGGCCGGAGGTGCTGCGGCTGAGCCACCGGATGGGGGTGTTGGCGGGAATCGACATCGGCGCCACCAGCATCGACGTGGCGCTGCTCGCCCCCGACATGACTGTGCTGGACCACCGGTCGGAATCTGCGGACGTGCGTGATGGGCCGGCGGTGGTGTTCGGGCGGGTGCGGGATTTGCTGCGCGAGGCGCGCGAGCGGATGGGAATCGGGCCGGGGCGGGTGCTGGGCATCGGCGTCGGCGTGCCGGGACCGGTCGCCTTCGACAGCGGCATGCTGGTCAACCCGCCGCTGCTGCCGGGGTGGGAGACCTTCTCGATCCGCGAATTCCTGGCGGAGGAGTATGCCGCGCCGGTCTTCGTCGACAACGACGTGAACATCCTGGCGCTGGGCACGCACTGGCGCCTGCGCGGCCAGCTTCAGAATTTCCTGGTGATCAAGGTCGGCACCGGCATCGGCTGCGGCATCATCTGCCACGGCCTGGTCTATCGCGGGCGGGACGGGTCGGCGGGCGACGTCGGCCATATCTGCGTCGATCCGCAGGGGCCGGTCTGCCATTGCGGCAATGCCGGCTGCGTCGAGGCGATGGCGGCCGGACCGGCCATCGCCCGCATGGCGGAGGAAGCGGCGCGGGGCGGCGAAAGCCCGCGGTTGATGGAGTTGCTGGAGCGCAACGGCGCGCTGACGACGGTCGATCTCGGCAACGCCAGCCGGGCGGGGGATGCGGCGGCCACCGCCATCGTCCAGCAGGCCGGCGGCCATATCGGGCGGATGCTGGCCGCCGTGGTGAACTTCTTCAATCCGTCGCACATCTTCATCGGCGGCGGCGTGGCGCGGATCGGGCCGCTGCTGCTGGCCTCGATCCGGCAGAGCGTCTACCAGCGCTCACTCGCCCTCTCCACCCGGCATCTCGACATCCAGTATGTGCCGGAGGTCGAGAGTGCCGGGGTGATCGGCGCCGCGGTGATGGCGGTGCAGGAAACCATGCTGGCCGGACCGACGACGGGAACCGGCGTCACGCCGCCCGCACGGCGGTGATGAAGGAGGTCACCTCGCCGCGCAGGGTTTCGGCCTCGCGGGCAAGGCTGCTGGCGGCGTCCAGCACCTCGGTGGCGGCGGAGCCGGTCTCCAGCACCGCATGGTTGACGCCAACGATGGTGGAGGACACCTCCGTGGTGCCGCGCGCGGCCTCCGTCACGTTGCCGGCGATGTCGCGGGTGGCGGCACCCTGCTCCTCGATGGCGGCGGCGATGGTGGTGGTGATCTCGCTGATGCGGCCGATGGTCTGGCCGATGCCGTGGATGGCGTCCTGGGCGCCGCCGGTGGCCTGCTGGATCTCTTTCACCTTGGCCTGAATCTCGTCGGTGGCGCGTGCGGTCTGGCTGGCCAGCGCCTTCACCTCGCCGGCGACGACGGCGAAGCCCTTGCCGGCCTCCCCGGCGCGGGCCGCCTCGATTGTGGCGTTGAGCGCCAGCAGGTTGGTTTGGGCGGCGATGGTGTTGATCATCTCCACCACATGGCCGATCTGGTCGGCCGCCTCCACCAGCGTGCGCATGGTGCTGTTGGTCCGTTCGGCCTGGGTCACCGCCTCGCCCGAGATGCGGGTGGAGGCGGCGACCTGCCGGCCGATCTCCAGGATGGAGGCCGACAGTTCCTCCGTTGCCGACGCCACGGTCTGGACGTTGACCGACGCCTGTTCGGAGGCTGCGGCGACGGCGGTCGCCTGCGCGCTGGCCTGCGAGGCGGTGGTCGACATGGCTCCGGCGGTGCCCTGCATCTCGGTGGCGGCCGACGCCACCGTCTCGACGATGTGCATCGCCTTGGCATCGAAATCGCGCATCAGCGCTTCCAGCCGGGCAGCCCGCGCCTCCTTGGCGGCCTGTTCGCGGGCCTGCTCCGCCGCCAGACGGTCGGCGGTCAACATGCTGTCGCGGAAGACGGTGACGGTCGCCGCCATGCCGCCGATCTCGTCGGCGCGGCCCAGGCCGGGGATGGTCACGGCCATGTCGCGGTCGGCCAGACGCCGCATCGCCTCGGTCATCGAGCGGATCGGATCGCTGACCCGGCGCTTGGCGACGATCATGCCGATGACGGTCAGCAGCACGGCGGCCACCACCAGCAGGCCGGAGATGACGGCATCCTGCGTCGCACGCGCGGCCTGCGCATCGGAACGGACGACCATGCGGTCCACCGCCGCCATGGCGGCATCGACGATGTAACCCTGGCTGGTGGTGTCCTGCTGGCGCAGGGTGCCGATCTCGACCGGAGATTTGCGGCCTTCGGCCAGGGCAGCGAGCACCGCCTTGCGCTGTTCGACCAGCGGGCCTTCAAAATTCACCTTGGCCTTTTCGACCGCCTCGCGGATCTGGTCGGGCGTATCGGGACGGGAGGCCGATTCCCGGACCAGGGCCCAGGCCTGACCGGTGCGGCCGATGGCCTCTGCCACCGCCTGCGCGTCGGCCGGAGTCCAGCCCTGGCCGGTGGCGACCGCGGTCTGGATGCGGAGCGCCATGCCGCCGGCATTCAGCCGGGTGTTCCAGGCGGCGCGCTTGATGCCGAGCAGATGGTCGATCATCGGATCGGCCAGTTTCAGGGAGCCGTCCAGAAGGTCGGTCGCGGCGGTCAACGCATCGAGATAGGCGACCGGGACGGTTGCCCAGGCCTCCGCCACCGCCGGATCGCGGGCGGGTTTCCGCTGGCGAAGCGCGGAGTCCGCCCTCTGCCGCAAGGCTGTCAGCGTGTCGTGTGCGGTGCGCAACGTCGCGGCCGCGGCCGGCAGGCCGGGCAGGTCGAGCGCGCCCAGCTTGGCGGCGATGGCGGCATAGCCGCTTTCTGCCACCGCGCGGTTGGCGGCGATGTCGCGCAGTTCGGCGTCGCCGGCCGGTTCCTCCCCTCCCAGCACCGGACCGACCAAGCCGCGTTCCAGCCGGATTGCCAGCAGCGTGCGCAGCAGGTCGCGGCTGGTCTCGCTGAGGGTGGCGACGCGCTGGGCGTTGCGGGTGCGGTCGACGACGTCGATCAGCGTGACGGTGCTGGTGGCGATCAGCAGCAGCCCCAGCGCGGCGACGACGAGTCCAAGGGTGGCGCGGATCGACAGCCGCGAAAGGAGCGAGATCATGGTCTGGTCCTGTCTGTGCGAAGAGTTGGAGCCGTTGCGGACGGCGCGACACCGCTCCACCCGCCAGGGCGGGCCGGCTGAGCGGGCGGGTCATGGAAACCGGTCAGGGCCTAAACCGAAGACGATAATGGAAACCGACTTTGTGGTTTCGGTTCAGCCCTGATTGACAATGGCACCGGCCGGACCCGACGGCTTTCCTCCGATGTTGATATATTAATATGCTAATGCGGATAAGTTCGGGAATGCAGGCAAAATCCAAGTGTGGATCAAAATGCCGCAGCGCCTTGTGGGTGGGGACAAAAACGTCTTCCCAGCTTTTAAAATAAATACCTAAGTCCTAGGCGAGACGCTATTTGCACGCATCGGTCGCTGTGCTTGATCAAAAATGCCCGCCGCGGCTCCCATCCGGCCCACCACCGAGACCTCCGCCAAATCCTCCTCTCGGGCTGCCGTGGGGCGAACCGCCATCCCCCGGCATGGAGCCCCGTCCCCGGCCGGGACCGCCAAATCCTCCCCCGAACCCGCCGCCGATCGGGGCGGCGGTGGATTCCGGCGAGGTGCCCGTGGAAGAGGGCGGGCTGGCCGCACGGGCGGCACCGGAGGCGGAACTGCCGTCAGGGCTGGAACTGGGGCCGGCAGCAGGACGCTGACCGGCGGCCGGGCCGCCATAGGGACCGCCAAAGGGGCCGGGTGGCGCGCCCCATCCCGGATGGGCGCGCACGCCGTCGAGCGGTCCTTCCGGCCCATCCATGCCCGGTGCGTCCTGCCCCTGCGGGCCGTCGGGACGCATGCCCGCCCGAGACAACCCTGCGGCGCGGGCGGCGGGATCGGTGCCGTCGAGCGAGCGGCCACCCAGGCGTTGGGCGCCGAAGGACCGGCTGCGGTCGATTCCGCCGCCGGACGTCACCACGCTGTCGATCACCACGCGGGCGGGTGCGGACCCGCCGTCGGGCCGGCCGATGCTCGGGCCGCCCGGACTCGTCGTCTGCCCGGAGGCATCGACATAGGTTTCGATCGACAGCGCGCTGACCGTGCTGCCGAAGGGATTGAAGGGATCGGCCTCCACCGCGAGCGCCGCGGCGGGATCGGGTTTGCCGGCGACGCGCACGATGCTGCCCACCGCCGGAAGGGGGCCGGTCACGCTCCGCCCGCGGGACAGCGTCAGCCCGGCGACGGTGAGCGTCTTCGGTGTCACGGACTCCAGCCGTCCGCGCAGGACCCAGCCGCGCGCCGGTTCCCAGGGATCGATGCGGCTGGCGTCGATCACGCCGTCCGGCCGGCGCAGGCCCGAGATCGCGACCCAGCGTCCGGGGGTGAGCGCCGTGGTGCCTTCCGCCTCGGCGAGGTCGATGCGCTGTCCCAACACCACGGCGCCGGGGGCGCCGCCGGCCGTCGTCCGCTCCACCGGACCGGCGACGGCGAAGCGCACCTCCAGCGTCTGTGCCGTCAGGCCGGTCGGTCCGCCCGGGGCGGCAGTCATGGCGACCGTCTGGCCGACCCGCACGTCGCCGGGCTGGGCCGGTCGGCCTTCGATCCGCACCCGGGTCGTGTGCGGCAGATCGACCCGCAGGCCGTTGACCCAGACGCTGCCGAAGGCGGTGACGGTTCCGACGATGCCGGTACCTCCAATTCCGCGGTCGGCAACGGAAACGCCGGTGCCGCCGATGCCCCGGTCTGCTACTCCGCCATCCCGGTTCGGGGTGGGGCCGCAGCCGGCGGCAACCAGCATCAGCGTCAGCAGCAGCGTGCGGGCGAGGGGCTTGCGGATCAAGATGCCGCCGCTCCCCCGCCGGACCCGGCCTCGTGCCGCGCAGGATCGGCCGCTTCCTCTGCGTCATAGAGGTAGAGGCCGGCGGTGAAACGGCGGTCGGCGTCGTCACGGCCGGCGTCGCCATCGGCGAGATCGGCCGCCATGCGGTTCAGCTCGACCAGCATCGCCATTCCCAGCCGGTCGGCCTCCCGGCGCAGGACGGCGACCGAGTCGGGACTGAGCCGGTCATAGGCGAGCGCCCGCTCCAGGAACGGCGGCGTTCCGCCCGCCAGATTGTGGCCGGACGCCGCCAGATGGTCGGCAAGGTTGCGGCCGTAATAGTAGGCGAGCTTGTCCAGGTCGCCGCGCGGCACATGCGCCGCCTCGGCGAGGTCGAGCAGTCCGTCCGGCCGCTCCGTCACCAGTCCGGCATGCAGAAGCTCGTCCAGCAGGGCGCGCGGGCGGATATCCTTGCTGATGCCGGTCACCAGCGTTTCGAAGCCGGCTTCGCCGTCGGAAACGCGGGGCAGGGGGCGGGGGCGGCCGTCGGCGTCGAGGAATGCGGCTTCGGTCAGCCAGCGGCTCAGCACCTGGGCGCCCAGCGACGGGGCGGCGGCGGCGGCGGCCTCCGCGACCGGCGGCGCGCTGCGGATCTGGCTGACGTCCTTGCGGTGGACGCCGGTCAGCAGGGTGATGCGGCTGTCGGTCATCGGTTTTCCAGGCAGCGCGAAGCCACGCTCCGCCACCTCGACATACACCGACTTCAACAGGGTCGCCAGCATCGGCCAGGAAATGCCGAAGCCGATCAGCGTCCGCACCAGCGGGACCAGCAGCCGGCGCACCGCCGTCAGCAGCGCCGCCGGCGGTGCCGCCCCGGTGCTGCCGGCCATTTTCTGGCGGTCTGGTTCGGGGCTGCGGATCGGCACGCGCCTGACACTCCGGCGGTTGGGGGCTGGCTGTTGGACCGATGTGAGGACCGATTTGACAATAGCGCGGCGGAAGGGAAAGGGAATCACCTTTTCGCTTGATGTGGGAAATTTTCCCACGCATCATGCCGGACATGCGACGGTCGCCGTGGCTGCGCAGTTCCTGCGGATCGTCGAGGTCCGCCGAGGTTTAAGGAGCGGCCGTCCGGCCGTAGCCCGCATGAGCCTGTCATCGTTCGATCAGCCTGATCATCCGCCCGCCCACCGGCCCACCGGACGGGACTGCCCGCCCCCCGCCATGGCGCACGGAGGGCAGAGCCTGCCGCCGGTCCTTTCCTTCCGAACGCGAGCGTCCGACATGGCGTCGTCCATCGCCCGTCACGCGGTCACCAACCGGTCCGCTCTGATCCGCAGTTGCCTGTTCGGGGCGGCGGCGAACCTGCTGGTGGCCGGAAGCGCCCTATATGCCCAGCCATTGCAGGGCGCCCTGTGGGTGGGGGGCGACGATGGCAGCCTTCTTCTGTTGGTGGCCGTGGCGCTGAGCCTGTTCGCCCTGCATGCGATGCTGGAATTCGCGCAATCGTGGGAACTGGCGCGGCTGGTACCGTCGGGCGCCGCCATCGGGTGGCTGCAGCGTCTGTGGGTGCTGGAAGCGGCATGGGCGCCGGTCCATCTGGCGGTGCTGGCGCTGGTCAGTCCGCTGATGGGGGGCATGGCGCTGGCCGGAGTCGCGGCGCTGGCGGCGATGATCGCGGTGGGGGCGACCGGGCCGGCGAATGCCGTGGGCGGGCAGTCGCAGCTCGCCCGGCTGGCCGGTGCCGACAGCTTCGGTTACACCGACGGCTTCCTCGCCGGGCTGGGCTTCTGCGAAACGGTCTATCGCGTGCTGATCGTCGGGTTGGGTGCGGCGCTGCTGATGCGCGGCGACCTGACGCCTGGGCTGTTCGTCGCCACATCGCTGATCGGTATCGCCGCGATGCGCGCCGCCGCCCGGAGCGCCGCCCGCTGGCATGGCGGCCGGCAGGCGGCGGCGGTGCTGCTGATGGCCGGGCGGGTGTGACGGTTCTTCGACAGTGCATCGAAAAGCCGGCACGCCCAGCGATGGGCTGCCGGCTTTTTCCGCTTCAGGATCTCAAAGCGCCGGCCAGGTCTCCGTGACCAGCCGGCGGACCTCGTCGGCGCTGTCGGTGCCGAGGGCGGCTTCGGCGACGCGGCGGCAATCCTCCATGCGCAGGGTGCGGATGAACGCCTTCAGGTCGGCGATCACCGCCGGGGTGGCCGACAGTTCGGTGACGCCCAGCCCGATCAGCAGCGGCGCCGCCATCGGGTCGGAGGCCGAGCCGCCGCACACCGCGACCACCCGGTCGTGGGTCTTCGCCCCCATCACCGCAAGGCGGATCAGCCGCAGCACGCCCGGATGCAGCGCGTCGAGCTGCGCCGCCACATGCGGGTTGCCACGGTCCATCGCCAGCACATACTGGGTCAGGTCGTTGGTGCCGATGGACAGGAAGTCCGCCACCGCGCCGATGCGGTCGGCGATCAGGGCGGCGGCCGGCACCTCGATCATCGCCCCCAGCTCGATGGGTTCGGCCCGGCCGAGCCTCAATCGCTCCTCATCCACCATCGCCCGCACCGCCTGGAGTTCGGACGGCGAGGCGATCATCGGCACCATGATGCGGCAGACGCCGGCCGGCTTCACCCGCAGGATGGCGCGGATCTGCGCCCGCAGAAGCTCCGGTTCGCGCAGGCCCACGCGGACGCCGCGCAGGCCGAGCACCGGGTTCTCCTCCTTCGGCAGGGGCAGGTAGGACAGCGGCTTGTCGCCGCCGACATCCAGCGTGCGGATCACCAGTGGCCGGCCTTCCAGCGCGTCGGCGATCTGCTGATACTGCTGGTACTGCTCGTCCTCCGTCGGGGCGGACTGGCGTTCCAGGAACAGGAATTCGGTGCGCAGCAGGCCGCAGCCCTCCGCACCTTCCACCACGGCGCCGGGGGCGTCGCTGACCCGGCCCAGATTGGCGAACACCTCGATCCGCGTGCCGTCGGCCATGCGGCACTCCTCGCGGGAGGACCGGCGGTTCTCCTCGCGCCGCGCCGTGCGGGCCGCGACGGCGGTCCGGGTCGCCGCCAGCGTGTCCTCCGGCGGGAAGACCAGCAGTTCGCCGCGGTTGCCGTCGATCACGACGGGTGCGCCGTCCGGAACCCGCTCCGCCTGCCGGCCCAGCGCCACCACGGTCGGCACGCCCAGCGCCGCCGCCAGGATGACGGCGTGGGAGGTCGGCCCCCCATGCGCCATGCCGATGCCGGCCAGCCGCCCGGCGGGAACCCCGGCGAGGTCGGAGGGCAGGATCTCGTCGGCCAGCACGATGCTCCCGGCCGGCAGTTCGGCCAGCCCGACATCCGGCTCCTTCCCGGACAGGGCGGTCAGCACCTGCTGTTCCAGGTCGCGCAGGTCGGCGGCGCGTTCGGCCATGCGGGGATCGGCGAGGGCGGCCAGGGCGTCGGCCTGACGGCGTGCCGTGCACTGCCAGGACCATTCGGCGCTCTTGCCGCTGCGGATGTCGGCGAGCGCCCCGTCCAGCAGCTCCGGATCGTCCAGCAGCTCCCGGTGGGCCTGGAAGATGGCGGCATGTTCGGGCATCCGCTGCGCGGATTGCGTCAGGCCGGCGACGACCCGCTCCAGCGCCCGGCGCAGGCGCGGCTCCTCGACCTGCGCGCCGGCGCCCTGTTCGACCACGCGCGCCGTGGTGCGGAACCGGCGGGCGACGGTGCCGACCGCCTGTCCCGGCACGGCGATGGTGCCCTTCAGCAGCACCTCCTCGCCAGCGGCGAAGGGCGCGCCGATCTCTTCCTCCGCGGCCGGCTGGGCCGGGGCGGCGGCGGGGGATGCAGCCGGCGCGGCCTGTGAACCGGCACCTGCGACAACCGGATCGCCCAGCCCGCCCTCGATCAGCACGGCGATGCTTTCCGCCATGTCCTGGGCGCCGGGGCCGGCGGCGCGCACCGTCAGCCGGTCGCCGAGTACGGTGCCGAGCCCCATCAGGGCGACCACGCTCTTGGCGTTGGCACGGCGGTCGCGGCAGTGGAGGGTGACGGTGCCGGGATAGGCCTTGGTCGCGGCGACCAGGGCCGCCGCCGGGCGGGCATGCAGCCCGTTGGCGATGGGCAGCACGACGCTCCGCTCGCCGGTTTCTCCCTCTCCTTCCTCTTCCGAGTCAGGGCCGGCGGCGGGGAGCCCGGCATCGGCGCCGCTGCCGCCATGGACGGTCATCGCCGCGTCGCCGGCGGCGATCTCGCGATCCACCGACTGGCCGTCGACGGTGTAGCCGTCATTCACCACAACCATCATGCTGACCAGGCTCTGCGCCCGGCTTCCCACCAGATCCATGTCGAAGCTGATCAGGCGGTCTCCGGTCTTCACCGATTGCCCGTCCCGGACATGGGCGGTGAAGCCCTCGCCGTTCAGCCCGACGGTGTCGACCCCCAGATGCAGCAGGACCTCCGCCCCGCTGGCGGTGCGGACGGTGCAGGCATGGCGCGCCCGGTGGATCGACAGCACGGTGCCGTCGCAAGGGCTGCGCAACTCGTTCACCGTGGGGTCGATGGCCATGCCGGTTCCGACCAGCCCCTGGGCGAAAGCGGGATCGGGCACCTCGGACAGCGGCATGGCCCATCCGGCCAGCGGGGCTGCAAGCGTGATCGCGGTCATGTGGTTCGGTCCTCTTTTCTTATCGCTTCGACCGCAGCGGGCATCCCCTGGCGGGTGCCTCCGGTCCGACGCCGTCTGTGCGCAGACGCCGCATAGCCCAAGCGCAATTCTCGTCATATGTTATCGAAAGATCCCGTCCGGGAAAGGCGGAAGCCTGCGGCCAATCCGCACCCCGCATGGCGCATCGGGGATAAGCCGCAAGCTTGCCCGGCGCGCTATGTCGCCTATGTCGTGAAACCCGAGCATGGGTCAGGTTGTAGTTCCACCCAGGGCCGACCCATCCGGAACTCAGGATGTCGCCGCCGCCGGACAATTTGCGGGAGAGCCGCCATGGCAATGAACCCCTTTGCGTTTCTACAGAAAATCGGCAAGTCGCTGATGTTGCCAGTGGCGGTCCTTCCCGTCGCCGGCTTGCTGCTCGGTATCGGTGCGGCGAACTTCGAATGGATGCCGCCGCTGCTGTCGATGCTGATGAAGAATTCCGGCGATGTGATCTTCGGCAACCTGCCGCTGATCTTCGCCATCGGCGTGGCGTTGGGCTACACCGAGAATGACGGCGTGTCGGCCATCGCGGCCACCATCGGCTATATCGTGATGCTCGCCACGCTGGGCGTGATGACCGGGGTCTGGGGCATGGAGCCGAAGACCATCATGGGCATCAAGTCGATGGAAACCGGCGTGTTCGGCGGCATCCTGGCCGGCGGGCTGGCGGCGGCGATGTTCAACCGCTTCTACAAGATCGCGCTTCCGGCCTATCTCGGCTTCTTCGCCGGCAAGCGGTTCGTGCCGATCGTAACCGCGCTGGCCGCCATCGTGCTGGGCATCGTGCTGTCGGTGGTCTGGCCGCCGGTGCAGGAGGGCATCAACAGCTTCTCGCGCTGGGCGGCGGTGAACGATCCGCGTCTGGCCGCGACAATCTACGGCTTCGTCGAACGCCTGCTGATCCCCTTCGGCCTGCACCACATCTGGAACGTGCCCTTCTTCTTCGAAATCGGGTCCTTCCAGAATGCCGCCGGGCAGGTGGTCCATGGCGATATCGCCCGCTATTTCGCCGGCGACCCGACCGCCGGCATCCTGTCCGGCGCCTTCCTGTTCAAGATGTTCGGCCTGCCGGCCGCGGCAATCGCCATGTGGCACACCGCCAAGCCGGAGAATCGCGTGCGCGTCGGCGGCATCATGGTGTCCGCCGCGCTGACCTCCTTCCTGACCGGCATCACCGAACCCATCGAGTTCAGCTTCCTGTTCCTGGCGCCGGTGCTGTACCTGATCCATGCGGTTCTGGCGGCGACCTCGCAGTTCATCATGAACTCGCTGGGCGCCCATATGGGCTTCACCTTCTCGCAGGGCGGCATCGACTTCGTTCTGTTCAACGCGCTGAGCCCGCTGTCGCAGAAATGGTGGCTGGTGCTGATCCTGGGGCCGGTCTATGCGGCGATCTATTATGTCGTGTTCCGTTACACCATCCTGGCGTTGAACCTGAAGACCCCCGGCCGCGAGGACGCGACGGAGGACAGCGTCAGCACGGCGACCGGCAGCGAGCGGGCGCGCGATCTCGTCCTGGCATTCGGCGGACGGGGCAACATCAGCAATCTGGACGCCTGCATCACCCGCCTGCGCGTGGTGGTGAAGGATCCGGCCCGCGTCGATGACGGCAAGCTGCGCGGCATGGGCGCGTCCGGCGTGCTGCGGGTGCGCGACAGCGTGCAGGCGGTGTTCGGCACCCTGTCGGAGAATCTGAAGACGGAGATGCAGGAGTATCTGCACAGCGCCGGTGCGGAAGCCGACGGTCCCGCCGCGGTGACGGCACCGGTGACGGCGAAGCCCGTATCCGCTCCGGCCGCGGCGGCTGTCCCGGCCGACCGCGCCGCCCGCATCGCCGAGGCGCTGGGCGGCGCCGGCAACATCAAGGACGTGGCCGGATTCGCCACCACCCGTCTGCGGGTCGAGTTGAGCGACGCCGGCAAGGCGAATGCCGAGGCGCTGAAGCGGGCCGGCGTGCGCGCGGTGATGGGGCTGGGCGCCAACGGCCTCGACCTGATCGTCGGCAACGATGCCGACGCGCTGGCGGGGGCGATGACCGGCATGCTGCCGGGCGGACGGCGCGCCGCCGAATAGCGGGAACCCTATCTGGTATTTGAGTGGTTTTATCGTGCGGCGCGACCTTTCCCGGGTCGCGCCGCTTTTCTTTTCCACATTGCGGCGACTGTCGTGATGAGATTCCACCAATGGACGCTGGCCTCCGGCGCAAGAAGGTCTTACATTGGTATCTATACCAGTCAATCGCGAGCGCCGCCATGACCGATCAGGGCATTCCAGATTTCACCCCCTCCCGCTCCACTCCCCTGATGGCGGTGGAGGCAGCGGAGGCCCCCGCCGCGGTGGCCCGGCAGATCGAGCGCTGTGGCGCCGGCTTCGCCGAACTGGGCGAACGCCTGCGACGCGAGCCGCCGCGCTTCGTCGTCACCTGCGCCCGCGGCAGCTCCGACCACGCGTCTGCCTATGGCAAATATCTGATCGAGACGCGGATCGGACGGGCGGTGGCCTCCATCGGGCCGTCCATCGCCTCTGTCTATGGCGGGCATCTCAACCTGGAAGGCGCACTGTTCGTCGCCGTTTCGCAGTCGGGCCGCAGCCCGGACCTGCTGCGGCTGGTGGAGGCGGCGAAGGCCGGCGGTGCGCGGGTGGTCGGCTTCGTCAATGCCGAGGACTCGCCGCTGGCGGAGATGTGCGACCATTTCCTGCCGCTGGCGGCTGGGCCGGAACGCAGCGTCGCCGCGACGAAATCCTGCATCGCCTCGCTGGCCACCTATCTGCAGCTGGTGGCGCACTGGCAGGACGATCCGGCGCTGAAGGCGACGCTGGCGGCCCTGCCCGACACGCTGGAGGCGGCGAAGGGGCTGGACTGGAGGCCGGCGCTGATGCCGCTCGCCACCGCGCGGAACCTCTATGTGCTGGGGCGCGGAGTCGGTTTCGGTGCTGCGCTGGAGATGGCGCTGAAGTTCAAGGAAACCTGCCGACTGCACGCCGAAGCCTTCAGCGCGGCGGAGGTGGTTCATGGCCCGCTGGCGCTGGTCGGCCCCGGCTTCCCGGTGCTGGCCCTGACCCAGCCCGATGCGGCGGAGCCGCACACCCGCGCGGTGGTGGAGCGCATCGTCGGGCTGGGGGCCAACGTCGCCACCACCGAAGCGGGGCTTACAGGAACCACGCTGCTGCCGAGCCTGCCGGGGATCGCACCGGAGGCGGCACCGCTGGCGGCATTGCAGAGCTTCTATGGCGCGGTCTATGAACTGGCGCTGGCCCGCGGCATCGACCCCGACAGCCCGCCCAACCTTGCCAAAGTGACGAAGACCGTCTGATGCGACAGCTCCTGACCGGTGCCCGGATCTTCACGGGCGAGACCATCCTCGACGGCCGCAGCCTGCTGGTCGCCGATGGCCGCATCCTCGACATCCTGGCGCCTGGCCGCACCCTGCCGGACGTCGAGCGGACGGTGGCGCTGGAGGCCGGCGACCTGCTGGCGCCCGGCTTCCTCGACATCCAGGTCAATGGCGGCGGCGGCGTGCTGTTCAACGAGCGGCCGACTGTGGAAGCGACGCTCGCCATCGCCGCGGCGCACCGGCGCTTCGGCACCACCGGGCTGCTGCCGACCATCATCACCGACACCCCCGACTGCCACCGCGCCGCCGCCGAGGCCGCGGTGACGGCGGTGGCACAGCCGGGCAGCGGTGTGCTGGGCATCCATTTCGAAGGACCCTTCATCAGCCCGCAGCGGGTCGGCGCTCACGATCCGCGCTTCGTCCGCGCACCGGACGAGGGCGATCTTGCCTTCATCGGTAGTCTGCCGGGGCGGATGTCGGGCGGCCGGGTGCTGCTGACCCTGGCGCCGGAATGCGTGGAGGATGCGGCCCTGTCCCGGCTGATGGCGGCGGGGGTGATCCTATCGGTCGGCCACACGATGGCGAGCGCCGAGCGGGTGGTCGAGGCCTTCGATCTCGGCGTGCGCGGGGTGACGCACCTCTACAACGCCATGCCCGGCATCGCCAACCGCCAGCCCGGCCCGGCCGGGGCGGCGCTGGGCGACGGGCGGCCCTGGTGTGGGCTGATCGCCGACGGGCATCATGTCCACCCGCTGATGATGCGCGCCGCGCTGGCTGCCCGGCCGCGGGGCAGGATGATGCTGGTGACCGATGCGATGCCGCCGACGGGCACCGACGCGGATCGCTTCGAACTGAACGGGCGGACGATCTACCGGCGCGACGGGCGGCTGGTGCTGGCCGACGGCACTCTGGCGGGGGCCGACCTCGACATGGCGACGGCGGTGCGCAATGCCGGGACGCTGATCGGCCTGCCGCTGGAAGAGTCGCTGCGCATGGCGTCGCTCTATCCGGCCGAGTTCTTAGGCATGGCGAGCGAGCGCGGCCGGATCGCGCCGGGTTGGCGGGCCGATCTGGTGCTGCTGCGGCCGGATCTGACGGTGCGCGGAACCTGGGTCGACGGGGAGTGGCGGTGGGCTTAGGGCGCTCAGCTATCGGCTGCCGATGCCCACACTCCGACGATCCGTCAGCCCACCGCCACGATCTCCAGCCCATCCTCGTCGACGCGCACCCGCAGCGCGGTCAGGTCGGGCAGGGACAGGTTGCCGTCCAACTCATGCGCCGGCAGTGTCGTGGTCAGTCCGATCACCCAGGCGCCTGCCGCGTTGCCGGCGGCCAGTCCCGCCGGGGCATCCTCGAACACCACGGTGTCGCGCGGGTCGAAGCCCAGCTTTTCGGCGGCGGTGCGGTAGCCTTCGGGGTGGGGCTTGCCCTGGGTGACGTTGTCGGCGCCGATCAGCAGGTCGGGCAGCGGCAGGCCGGCCTGGGCGATGCGCTTCCGTGCCATGTCGTGCGGGGCGGAGGTCACCACCGCCCAGCGGTGGCGCGGCAGCGATTGCAGAAGCTCCAGCGCGCCGGGGACGGCGCGCACACCTTCGGTATCGCTGGTGTAGCACTCCTCCACCAGACGCACCTCCTCGTCGATGTCGGCACCGGCGGGGGCGAAGCGGCGGACGGTTTCGATGCTGCGGACGCCGTGGCAGACCGCCAGGATCGCCTCGGGATCGAGATCGTGCCGGGCGGCCCAGGCGCGCCAGGAGCGTTCAACCGGACCCTTCGTGTCGATCAGGGTGCCGTCCATGTCGAACAGGATGGCGCGGACGCGGAACGGGGTATCAAGGGCAGGCTTCATCGCTCGCTCTCGTTGGAAACGTCTGTGTGGGACGGAATGGTCCGGGGGGATCAGACCAGCGACAGTTCCACGACGAAGTCATAGGCGTCGCCGCGGTAGTGGGAACGGACGAACTCCAGCGGGGTTCCGTTCTCCAGGAAGGTGCGGCGCTCAATGTAGAGGGCGGGGGCGCCGTCGGGAACCCCCAGAAGCGTCGCCTGATCCGCCGGCAGGCGAATGGCAGACAAGCGTTGCAGGGCGCGGAAGGGTGGATGGCCGCGCCCGCGCAGGGTCTCGTACAGGGAACCCTGCACCAGATCGGGATCGGGCAGGACGCTGGTCGGCAGGGCGCTGAGTTCGATGGCGAGCGGGGTGCCGTCGGCCAGCCGCAGCCGGTGCAGCCGCACGACCTCCGCCCCCGGACGCAGGCCCAGCGCCATCGCCTCCTCCGGCGTCGCGGTGGCGACCGAGCGGCTGAGCCAGCGCGAATCCGGCTTCAGCCCGCGCCCGCCGATATCCTCGGTAAAGCTGGTCAGGGCGGACAGCCGCTGTTCCACATGAGGGCTGCGGTTGATGAAGGTGCCGGCCCCCTGGCGCTGATGCAGCAGCCCCTCCGCGATCAGCTCGCGCAGGGCCTTGCGCACGGTGACGCGCGACACACCGAAGGTTTCCGCCAGCTCCCGCTCGCCGGGAAGGGCGTCCTGGTCGGTCAGCCTGCCCTCGACGATCAGCGTCCGCAGATGCCGCGCCAGTTGCAGGTACAGCGGCAGGGGCAGGGCGTCCGACAGGGCGGTCGGGTCGAACGGGGCCGCGGCGGCGGCAGTGGACATCGGCAACCACTCCAGTGCTCCGGGACCGGCATGATACCACTGAAAGGCCTTTGGGCAACAGGCGGCGGACGGGATGCGGAGGTGCAAGCACAATTACAACCAGTTTCAGATTGCGGAATGTCCGGATTTTGGTATTCTGCGCATACAGTCCAATCTAATACCACCAACCCCCGGACCGAATGCCGGGGCGACAGCGGAGCCGGAACGATGGCGGGCGGCACGGAAGATGCGGCGAACCGGTACAGCCGGCTGGACGTGTGGCCGGCCGCCGAGCTGATGACGGCCCTGTGGGAGGGGCAGACGCGCGCACTCGCCGCCTGCGCTCCTGCCTTGCCGCTGGTTGCCGCCGCCGTGGAGGCGGCCGCGGATCGTCTGGCGGCTGGACGCGGGAGGCTGGTCTATGCCGGGGCCGGATCGTCGGCGATGGTTGCGGCCCTCGACGGGCTGGATCTGGGTCCCACCTTCGACTGGCCGGCGGAGCGGCTGGTGCTGCTGATTGCCGGCGGACTCGACCTGTCGCGCGGGCTGGCCGGGGCGGCGGAGGATGACGAGGGAGCAGGGCGGGCCGATGCAGCGCGGGCGGGCGTTTGCGCCGACGACGTGGTGGTCGGCCTGTCCGCAAGCGGCGCCAGCGCCTACACCGTCGGCGTCCTGCGCGCGGCGCGGGAGGCGGGAGCGCTGACCATGGGCATCGCCAGCAGCGCCGGCTCCCCTCTGTTGGAGGCGGTGGAGCATCCGGTGCTGACCGCGACGGGGGCCGAAGTGATCGCCGGATCGACCCGGCTCGGTGCCGGCACCGCTCAGAAGGTGGTTCTGAACCTGTTTTCGACCGGCGTCATGACGGCACTCGGCAATGTCTACGACAACCTGATGATCAATGTCCGGCCGGAGAATGCCAAGCTCCGCCGCCGTTGCACCGCCATGGTCGCCCGCATCGCCGGGGTGGACGAGGATGCTGCCGGTGCGGCGCTGGAGCGGCACGGCGACGTGCGCCGCGCCGTGCTGGGGCTGGCCGGGCTGGAGGCGCCGGAGATCGACCGGCTGCTGATCGCAACCGGCGGCAACCTGCGCCGCGCCATGGAACAGGCCCGGCCGGGGGCTAACACGCAAGAATGACCAACATGTGAGGCCCGGCCCCGTGAGGCCGGAGCCCGTTGCACTGGGAGACGTCCGAATGTCTGCTGATCGTTTGTCGGGCGACCGTTTTTCGGGCGTCCAGAGGCTGGGTCGGGCGCTGATGCTGCCGATCGCCGTGCTGCCCATCGCCGGGCTGCTGCTGCGCATCGGCCAGCCCGACCTGCTGAACATCGCCTTCATCGCCGCGGCGGGCGACGCCGTCTTCTCCAACCTGGGCGTCCTGTTCGCCGTCGGCATCGCCATCGGTTTTGCCCGTGAGAACCACGGTGCCGCCGGGTTGGCCGGCGCCGTCGGCTATTTCGTGGCGGTGAAGGGTGCGGTGGTGCTGAGCGGTGTCGCGCCCGAGCTGGTGGCGAAGATGTCCAGCCGCATCAGCATCCCGGTCGGCATCCTGATCGGCATCATCGCCGGTCAGCTCTATAACAAATACAAGGACATCAAGCTGCCGGACTATCTCGCCTTCTTCGGCGGGCGGCGCTTCGTGCCCATCGTCACCGGTCTGGCGGCGCTGGGAATCGCGCTGGTCTTCGGCTATGGCTGGCCCGTCGTCGATTCCGGACTGACCGCGCTGACCACCGGCGTGCTGGGGCTCGGCAAGATCGGCCTGTTCCTCTACGGCGTGCTCAACCGTATCCTGATCATCACCGGCCTGCACCACATCATCAACAACATCGCCTGGTTCCTGCTGGGCGATTACCAGGGCGTGACCGGCGACCTGAACCGCTTCTTCAAGGGCGACCCTACCGCCGGCGCCTTCATGGCCGGCTTCTTCCCGGTGATGATGTTCGGCCTGCCGGCTGCCTGCCTCGCCATGTACCACACCGCCAAGCCGGAGAACCGCGCGGCGGTCGGCGGCGTGCTGCTGTCGATGGCGCTGACCGCCTTCCTGACCGGCGTGACGGAACCGGTGGAATTCGCCTTCATCTTCCTGGCGCCCGCGCTGTTCGCCGTCCATGCCGTGCTGACCGGCCTGTCGATGGTGCTGATGGACGTGCTGAACGTGAAGCTGGGCTTCGGCTTCTCGGCGGGCCTCTTCGACTATGTGCTGAACTACGGCAAGGCGACCAACCCGATCCTGCTGCTGCCGGTGGGTGCCGCTTACTTCGCCATCTATTACGGGCTGTTCCGCTTCGTCATCCAGCGCTTCGACCTGAAGACGCTGGGCCGCGACGACATCGCCATTCCCGCCGGTCAGGCACCGGCCGCCTCCGGTGTCCGGCCCGCCACTGCGTCGGCCGCGGCGGCCCCGGCGGTCAGCGACCGTGCCGGCGCCTATGTCGCCGCCCTGGGCGGGGCCGGCAATCTGCGGTCCGTGGAGGCGTGCACCACGCGCCTGCGCCTGAACGTCGCCGATGCCAGCCGGGTGAACGAGGTGGAGTTGAAGCGCATCGGCGCCCGCGGCGTGGTGAAGCCGTCGGCCAATTCGGTCCAGGTGATCGTCGGTCCGATTGCCGACCAGCTGGCGGGCGAGATCCAGGACTCGCTGAACGCATCGGCCGGCTTGCGGGTCTGATCGGCAGCTTGCCAAAACCTGTTTGAAAAACCCCGGCTTCCGATGGAAGCCGGGGTTTTTCTGTTTCAAGCGCCCCTTATCGAAGCCGTGCCGTCAGGCGGTTTCCGGCTCGTCGGCGAAGATCGCCTTCAGGTCGATGCGGGTGTCGGTCTTCGCCTCGAGATCCAATTGGCGTTCGACCTCGTCGAGATGCTCGATCATCAGGGCGGTCGCCTCGCCGGGGCGGTTGCCGATCAGGGCGGCGATCAGGCGGCGGTGATCGTCGGCGGAGCAGG
The DNA here is from genome assembly GCF_003116035.1 of Azospirillum sp. TSH64. Classification (GTDB taxonomy): domain Bacteria; phylum Pseudomonadota; class Alphaproteobacteria; order Azospirillales; family Azospirillaceae; genus Azospirillum. Next base: position 4,314,423 of record NZ_LGQW01000015.1, on the reverse strand, counting down.
TGTGCGACGACCGCCGCTCGAACGCCGCGATGGCAAGGCTGGAGCGGTCGATCAGGTCGGTCAGGATGCCGGCCAACGTCGCGTTTCCGGCGAACTCGGCCAGCAGCAGGTGGAACTGGCCGGACAGGCGGATCATCGCCTTGCGGTCGGCGGCAAGTTCCGCCGCATCCTCCAGCGCGCCATGGCCGCGCAGCTTCTCCAGCATGTCGTCGGACAGCGGGCGGGGCAGCCGCTCCAGCCGTTCCATGATCGCACGTTCGATCACCCGGCGTGCCTCGAACACCTCGCGCGCCTCTTTCGGCGACGGCTTGGCGACGAAGGCGCCACGGTTGGGGATCAGCGTCACCACCCGGCGCTGCGCCAGCAGAAGCAGCACCTTCCGCACCCGTTCGCGGCTGACGCCGAAGGCTTCGGCCAGGCTTTCCTCGGTCAGCTTGGTGCCGGGCGGCAGGCGGCGGTCGGCGATGGCCTCCCCGATGCTGCGGACGATGCGGGATTCCGCGCTGCCGCGCGGCGCGCCGGTGCGGGCGAGGGGAGTGCGGCGGGCTGGCTTGGCAGGGGCGGCGGTGGTCATGGGTGGGGGAGGTGCTTTAACCGGTGTACGGGAAACGTACCGAAGATTGTGCACAAAGTGGGCCAGCGAAGGAACCGCAATCGCTTGAGCAGGATGCTGGTGATCGCCCTGACCAGAAGTGCACAAAATCGCGCCACTGAGCCGAACTGCTGCACAAATGCCGCCTCTTTGCGCAATGAGCGGCGATGGGATCGGTGAGTTTCCGCCATTCGGCCGTTGGCACGCGGGATGCAGATGGCGGAACGGTCACAAACGACCGCGCAGATTGTGCACAATTCCGGAGGCGCTTCGATGACGGCAGGTTCGACGGTCGAGCTGGTGAAGCTGCGCAAGGCCTATGGAGCGACCGTGGCGGTGGACGGCATCGATCTCCGGATCGCTGCCGGGTCCTATTGCTGCCTGCTGGGGCCGAGCGGCTGCGGCAAGACATCCACCCTGCGGATGATCGCCGGGCACGAGGACATCACCGACGGCGACCTGCTGATCGGCGATGCGGTGGTCAATGACGACCCCCCGGCCAAGCGCGGCACCGCAATGATGTTCCAGAGCTACGCCCTGTTCCCGCATCTGGACTGCACCGACAACGTCGCCTTCAGCCTGAAGATGAAGGGTGTCGGGAAGGAGGAACGGAGGCGCCGGGCGGGCGAGATGCTCGATCTGGTCGACATGGGCAAATATGCCGGCCGCCTGCCGGCTCAGCTGTCGGGCGGACAGCAGCAGCGCGTGGCGCTGGCCCGCGCGCTGATCACCCGGCCGGGCGTGCTTCTGCTGGACGAGCCGCTGTCGGCGCTCGACCCGTTCCTGCGGGTGCGCATGCGGGAGGAGCTGAAGCGCCTGCACCGCGACATCGGCATCACCTTCATCCACGTCACCCACAGCCAGACCGAGGCGATGGCGCTGGCCGACCTTGCCGTGGTGATGAACCAGGGCCGGATCGAACAGGCCGGGCCGCCGCGCGAACTGTTCAACCAGCCTCGCACCGCCTTCGTCGCCCGCTTCATCGGCGGCCACAACGTCATTGAGGGCGGTGTGGTGGGCGACGCCGGCCGCTGCGCCGTGCGGACCGACCGCATCCAGCTCGGCGGGACCGATATGCTGAGCGAAATCCAGGTGGAGGGCACGGTGCGCGCGCTGGAGTATCATGGCGCCTCGGTGCATCTCAGCCTCGATGTCGCCGGTGCCGACGAGTTCGCCGTCGTGCTGGACGAGGCCCGTTATTTCGATGCGCCGGTCGGCGTGGGCGACCGTGTCCGTGCCGGCTGGAGCCGCCGCGACATCCACCCGCTGGTGGCCTGACCCCTTTTTCAAAAACCGTTCATCAAAAAACAACACGACGAACAGACTGGAGGCTCAGCGATGACCGACACCCGTACTCCTTCGACGTCCGCAACGTTGTCGACCGGCGTCAGCCGCCGCACCCTGCTGAAGGGTACCGCCGCCGTGGCCGGCGCCGCCGTCGGCTCGGGCGCCATCACCGGCTTTCCGACCATCTGGGCGCAGAACATCAAGAACGTGACGCTGCGCCAGTTCGGCACCGGTGTGTCGAACCTGAACGCCGTGGCCGACAAGGTGAAGGAGGATCTGGGCTTCACCCTGCAGATGACCGCGCTGGATTCGGACGCGGTGACGCAGCGCGCGGTGACGCAGCCGAAATCCTACGACATCGCCGACATCGAATACTGGATCGGCAAGAAGGTGTTCCCGGCCGGCGTCATGCAGCCGATGGACGTGAAGAAGATCAAGAACTTCGACAAGATCGTCCCGATCTTCATCACCGGCAAGCTGACCCCTGAAAGCGCCATCGCCCAGGGCACCGCCCCGCACACCGTCGGCTTCGTCGAGGGCAAGGACAGCACCAAGTTCGCCAAGGCGCCGACCGAGTGGATGACGCTGATCCCGACCATCTACAACGCCGACACGCTGGGCATCCGCCCCGATCTGGTCGGCCGGCCGATCTCCAGCTGGAAGGATCTTCTGGACCCGGCCTTCAAGGGCAAGGCGTCGCTGCTTAACATCCCGTCCATCGGCATCATGGACGCCGCCATGGTCTGCGAGGCGATGGGCGAGGTCAAATACGGCGACAAGGGCAACATGACCAAGGAGGAGATCGACAAGACCCTCAAGATCATGACCGACGCCAAGAAGGCCGGCCAGTTCCGCGCCTTCTGGAAGACCTTTGACGAGAGCGTCAACCTGATGTCGTCGGGCGAGGTCATCATCCAGTCGATGTGGTCGCCGGCCGTCGCCGCCGTTCGCTCCAAGGGCATCCAGTGCGTCTACCAGCCGCTGAAGGAGGGCTATCGCGCCTGGGGCGGCGGTCTCGGCATCGCCAAGCATCTGAGCGGGCTGGAGCTGGACGCGGCCTATGAATACATCAACTGGTATCTGTCGGGTTGGGTCGGTGCCTATCTGAACCGCCAGGGTTATTACTCGGCCGTGCTCGACACCGCCAAGCAGCACATGTCGCCGGAGGAATGGGCCTTCTGGATGGAGGGTCAGCCGGCCAAGGCGGACATCCTCAGCCCCGAAGGCAAGGTGATGGAAAAGGCCGGCGCGGTGCGCGACGGCGGCTCGTTCCAGGACCGCATGGGCCGCGTCGCCTGTTGGAACGCGGTGATGGACGAGGACCGCTACATGGTCCGCAAGTGGAACGAGTTCATCGCGGCGTGATGTTTGCTGTTGCCGGCCATCCCCTCTCCTCCCTGGGGAGAGGGTTAGGGTGAGGGGGACGCGCGGCGAGGATCTTCAAGCGTCGCGCACTCTCCTCTCCCTATCAAGCCCTCGCAATGCATCCCCCTCACCCCGACCCTCTCCCCGGGGGGAGAGGGGGATTCTCGTCAACATCCACCAACCCGCAGGACCCCGCCCATGACCCTGACCGCCGAAACGTCCCGACCGTCCGTCACGGCCGCCGCCGGCAGGGTGCGGCGGCGTCGCCTGCTGCCGCGCGTGGCGCCCTATCTCCAGGCGGCGCCGCTGACCGTCATGCTGCTGCTGTTCCTGCTGGTGCCGATCCTGACCATCGTCGTCGTCAGTTTCTGGGATTACGACAGCGTCCGCTTTTACCCGGACTTCGTGCTGACCAACTACACCGAACTGCTGACCTCGCCGGTCACCTGGAAGACCTACCTGAACACGCTGAAATATGCCGCGCTGACCTGGGCGATTACGCTGGGGATCGGCTTCACGGTGGCCTATTTCCTGGCCTTCCATGTGCGCTCCACCACCTGGCAGATGGTCCTGTTCCTAGTCTGCACCATCCCGTTCTGGACCTCCAACATCATCCGCATGATCTCCTGGATCCCGTTCCTGGGACGCAACGGGCTGCTCAATTCCGGCCTGATCTCCGCCGGGATCATCGACCAGCCGCTGGAGTTCCTGCTGTTCTCCGACTTCTCGGTCGTGCTGGCCTTCGTCCACCTCTACGCGCTGTTCATGGTGGTGCCGATCTTCAACTCGATGATGCGCATCGACCGCGCCCTGATCGAGGCGGCGCGCGACGGCGGCGCCAGTGCGGCGCAGACGCTGTGGAACGTCATCCTGCCGCTGACCAAGCCCGGCATCGCCATCGGCTCCATCTTCGTCGTCACGCTGGTGATGGGCGACTTCATCACCGTGCGGCTGATGAGCGGCGGGCAGAGCGCCTCCATCGGGCTGATGATCGCCAACGAGATCTCGCTGCTGCAATACCCGGCTGCCGCCGCCAACGCCGTGGTCCTGCTGGCCGTCGTCCTGATCATGGTGGTGGCGATGCTGCGCATCGTCGATATCCGCAAGGAGCTGTGAGAGATGAACACCTCCCGCCGCGGCCTGTCCTTCTATCTGCTGGGGGCCTTTTTCACGCTGTTCGTGCTGTTCCTCTACGGCCCGACCGCGACCATCCTGATCCTGTCCTTCCAGGGGCCGGAGGGCGGGCTGACCTTCCCGATGAACGGCGTCTCGCTGCACTGGTTCCGCAACCTGTTCGAACAGCAGGCGGTGGGCGATTTCGGCGGGTCCTTCCGCCGCTCCATCGCGCTGGGGCTGATGGTGATGGTGCTGACCGTGCTGTTCTCGGTGCTGGCCGGCTTCGCCTTCCGCCGCCGGTTCCTCGGCAGCGGGGCGATTTTCTATCTCGCCGTCGCCAGCCTGATCGTGCCGTCGATCCTGGTCAGCCTGGGCATCGGCCTGTTCTTCAACATCCTGGGGCTGGAGCCGTCCTGGTACAGCTCGGCGCTGGGCGCGCACCTGACCTGGACGCTGCCCTTTGGGCTGCTGATCGTCTTCGCCATCTTCAACCGCTTCAACCCGGCCTATGAGGAGGCGGCGCGCGACCTCGGCGCCACGCCGTGGCAGACGGTGCGCCATGTGGTGCTGCCGATCCTGCTGCCCAGCCTGATCGGCGTCGGGCTGTTCGGCTTCACCCTGTCCTACGACGAGTTTGCCCGCACGCTGATGACCGCCGGCAGCTTCAACACGCTGCCGCTGGAGATCTACGGCATGACCACCAACGTCACCACGCCGGTGCTCTATGCGCTGGGGTCGCTGACAACGGTCTTCTCCTTCACCGTGATCGGCCTGTTCTTCCTGGGCCTGATCCTGCTGCGCCGCCGTCGCCTGCGCCGAAGCGGCCACTGAGGATTTCCAAGACATGCGCATTCTGGTCGTCAACCCGAACAGCACCGCCTCGATGACCGCGCGGATCGGGGCCGCCGCCCGCACCGTCGTGGCCCCCGGCACCGAGATCCTCGCCACCAACCCGCCGGGCGGTCCGGCCAGCATCGAGGGCTATTACGACGAGGCGTTGGCGGTTCCCGGCATGCTGGCGGAGATCGAGCGTCACCAGCGCGACGGCGTACTTGCCGGCACGGTGATCGCCTGCTTCGACGATGTCGGTCTGGACGCCGCGCGCAGCCTCGCCACCGCGCCGGTGGTCGGCATCTGCGAGGCGGCGATGCAGACCGCCGGGTTGCTGGGCGGCCGGTTCAGCGTGGTGACGACGCTGGCCCGTTCCGTGCCGGCGCTGGAGCGGCTTGCCCAGCGTTACGGCATGGCCGGACGCTGCACCATCCGGGCGGCCGGCGTGCCGGTGCTGGCGCTAGAGGATCCGGCGTCGGGTGCTGTTGAGCGGGTGCGGGCGGAAATCCGCCGGGCGGTGGAGCAGGATGGCGCCGAGACCATCGTGCTGGGCTGTGCCGGCATGGCCGACCTCGCCCGGTCCCTGAGCGAGGAAATGGGCCTGCCGGTGGTGGATGGGGTCACCGCCGCCGTGAAGCTGGTGGAGGGGCTGGCCTCCCTGGGGCTGCGGACAAGCAAGGTCGGCGGCTACGCGCCGCCGTTGCCCAAGGCTCGGTGACCCCTCCGCCGTCTTACAACGGCAGCGGTTCCGGAAAGTCCGGCGTGCCGATGCCGGGCAACCCTGTCTGAGCCGAGAGCGTTCCGCCCGCCAGTCCGCCGCCCAGGATGCGGCGGGCGGCTTCGGCGCATTGGCTGCGCAGTTCCGGCACCGCCGTCATTTCCCAGAAGGGTGCCTTGGCAACCGGCCCGAACGCCAGCAGGCGCGGCGACGGCGTGCCGTCCGCGGCGATCACCGCTCCGCCTTCCGTCACGTCCAGCCCCAGCCGCAGTTCGTCAGGACGGGCGAGGCCGCGGTCGAGCAACGAGCGGACCAGCGGGTGGCGGATGCGGGTGTAGTCGCAGTTGGTGCCGGTGGCGTTGATCAGCGCGCCCGCCGTCAGCCGCCGTTCCGCCCCGCCGCTGCGCTCGGCGACGGTCAGTTCCAGGCCGCGCGCGGTCAGAGCGGCGTCCTTCAGGCGGCCGGGCAGGATACTCAGCTGGCCGCTGTCGCGGGCGGCGGCGATTCGGTCTGCCACCTGCGGGGCCATGCGGTGGCGATGCACCTCCCAGAAGGGACGGGCGTGGCGCAGGAAGCGGCGGCGTTCCTCCATCGGCAGATGCGCCCAGATGCGGTGATGGTGCGGCCGCAGCGCGTCGAAGGCTGACCGCCAGTCATAGCCGGCCGCGGTCGCCCGCCGGGCATCGGCTTTGAGCGCGATCAGTACGTCGAGAACCGTGCTGGGCAGCACGTCGGGATGGAGGAAGGAGGTGTAGGGCCGCGTTTCCTCATGGCGCAGCGGCAGCAGGCCGCGGCGCGACACGGCGGTGACCGGTCCGCGATGCCCCTGGTCGAGCAGCGACAGCACCGTGTCCACCATGGTCAGCCCGGTGCCGAGGATGGCGACGGGAGCGTCCCGGTCGATGGTGCCGATGGCGGCGGCATCCCACGGGTCGCCGATGAAGCGGTCCGATGCGAAGGCCTCGTCCGCGGTCGGGGATGCCAGACAGGGCGGAGAGGGCGGAAAATTTCCGATGCAGAGGGCGGCGGTGTCGGCGCTGACCACCCGGCCGTCGCCGAGCCGCACATGCACTCCCGGCCGGCTTCCCGACGGGGCTTCGGTGCGGACATCCACCGCTTCGGCCCGGATCAGGTTCAGCCGGGCATGGGCGGGCGCCTCGGCCTGGGCCTCCGCCAGGACGTCCTGGATATAGGCGCCGTAGAGCGCGCGGGAGGCGAAGGCATGGCCGCTGGGCGGCATCGGCTCGTCCGGCGTCGGCCCGTCCGCGCGGCTCCACAGCCAGCGCAGGAAATGGCGCGGATCGTCGGGATAGGCGCTCATGTTGTAGGCGCGGACGTTCAGCACATGCGTGCCGTTCGGTGTGGAATAGGCGACACCGGTGCCCGGCCGGTGCCCATATTCGATCAGATGCACCACCAGCGGCGCCTGGGCACCGCGCAGCAGGTGGGCGGCCAGCAGGCTGCCGGTGAAGCCGGCGCCGACGATGGCGATCTGGCGGGGTTGGTGGAAAGCATTGGGCGGGGTGCCGCCAGCGGGAGGGAAGTGAGGCGTTGCAGGCATCGAAGTCCGTCCTTCCGTGAGTCATTCCGGAAAAGGCCGGCCGTTGGCGTCTGTTCCCCGAACCCGTCAGGCTATTGCTGAAAGAGGGGACTCGCGTCGGCCGTGTGTCTGCTCGGTCCGCTTCGTTCTGCCCTGAATATCACAGCGCCGGGGACACGCGCCATCGGCCGAATGGCAAACACTATTCCAAAAGTAGGGATTTGCCGATTTTTTACGCAGTTTCACCAGCATCATCGCTGTCGCCAAGTCCGCGCCGATATGGCACATGCGTTCGGTCACCGCCGCCACCGCGCAGCCGTGCCGCAAGACCGATCAGGAGCACGCCCCTATGTCCAAGCCGTCCGTCCAGTCCGCCCCCCACGCTTCCGCTTGCGACCGGCTGGAAGCGGCGCTTTTCCGGATTGCCGATCCGGCGCGGCAGGGTGCCTTGGTGTTCACCGATCTCTATGCGGAGGAGGCGCGCTCCGCGGCGGCCGCCAGCGACCGCCGGGCGGCGGCGGGACGCTCGCTGGGGCCGCTCGATGGGCGGATCGTTTCGGTGAAGGCGCTGTTCGACGTGGCGGGCGATGCCACGGCGGCCGGCTCCGCCATCCTACGCGGCCGTCCGGCTGCCGGGCGCGATGCCAGGGCGGTGGCCCGGCTGCGCGCCGCGGGGGCGGTCATCGTCGGCCGGACCCACATGACCGAATTCGCCTTTTCCGCGGTCGGCATCAATCCCCATTGCGGCAACCCCGGAAATCCGCAGGACCGCTCGCGGGTGCCGGGCGGCTCCTCGTCCGGGGCGGCGATCTCGGTGGTCGACGGCATGGCCGAGATCGCGCTGGGCAGCGACACCGGCGGGTCGCTGCGCATTCCGGCGGCGCTGTCGGGTGCGGTCGGCTTCAAGCCGTCCGCCGGGCGCCTGCCGTCGGAAGGAGCCTTTCCGCTGTCGCCGACGCTGGATGTGATCGGGCCGCTTGCCGCCACTGTCGCGGATGCGGCACTGCTGGACAGCATCCTTTCCGATGGCGACTTGTCCAATGGCGATTTGGCCCCGCTGTCCCCGCTGCCTCTTGCCGGGCAATCTTTCCTGGTGCCGCGCGGGCGGCTGTTCGACGGGACCGAGCCAGCCGTCGCCGCCGCCTTCGAGGCGGCGCTCGACCGGCTGCGGGCGGCCGGGGCGCAGGTCGTCGACGGATCCATCGAGGCGGAACTCGACGCGCTGGTGGAACTGGACCGCATCGGCGTCTTCACTGCCATCGAACTGGCGGCGACCCTGGCCGATCTCGGCATCACGGCGCTCGACGGCATCGACCCGAAGACCCGCGCGCGGATCGAGGCCGGCGGCAAGGCGCCGGCGGCCGATTACGTCCGCATGCAGAACCGCCGTGCCGCCTTGATCCGCCTGATGGACGAGCGGCTGACCCGCCATCCCGTCCTGCTGCTGCCGACGGTGCCGATGACGGCGCCCGCCATCGCCGAGGTGCTGGACGATGCGGCCTTCCACCGCGTCAATCTGGCGCTGCTGCGAAACACCCGTGTCGCCAACCTGTTCGACCTGCCGGCGATCTCGCTGCCGATCCCCGCTGATGGATTGCCGGTCGGCCTGATGGCGATGGGCCGGCGTGGCAGCGACCGCAGCCTGCTGGGCATCGCCGCCGGGATCGAAGCGGTGCTGCTGAGGTAAACCTGCGCCAAGGGAGCTGTGACCATGATGGCGCCGTGAATTTTCCGCGCAGGAATCACGGCCCCATGCGTATCACCGATGTGGACGTGCGCCATGTCCAAAGAGTAGAAGTGAGTGTTCATAAATAACCGATTCCTGACTCCCAAATGACCGTTCATCGTCACAAGCGGTGTCAAAGAGTGGCGGCAGACAGAATCCGGTTCAATTTGCGGAAAAAGCGCACTTATTGTCTGTCGGCGGTCGGATGACGACTGCAGACGAGAGCCGACGATCATCATGCGTGATGGTCGGATGCCATCCGCTGGCGCCGGGAATATTGGCGCGAGAATGCCGGGTGGCGATCGGCTGAAATGCTTGGAGACTTCCTATGGCTACCAACTTCGCTACTGATACGCCCAAGTCCGTGACGTCCAAGGCCACTGCGCCGACCTCATCCGTCACGACCACCGACAGCGCAGTCGCCGAGTTCCGGGACCACCAGCTTCAGCACCAGCACACCCAGGGCGATGCCGCCACCGACGGCACGAATGGGAACACGACGGCCGACACCACCGTCGGGCACAGCGCTCCGACGCTGTCGGACAGTGCCGTCGCCGAATTGAAGACCGCCTACGTCGCGGTCGAAAAGGCCATCGCCGACGCCAGGAGTGGCAGCATGGCGACGGATACGGCGACCACCGACAGCACGGCAAACGATAGCTCGACGAGCGATGCGTCGGCGACGGACAAGGCCGCCACCGGCAAGACCTCCGACGCCACCACGCATCAGCCGCCGGCCGATCCGCTGGTGAAGGTCCTGGCCGATGCCACCGGCGAAAGCACCGCCACGGTCCAGGGTGTGTTGCAGCAGGTCCGAGCCGTGCTGCACCAGGAACACCTGACCGACGCCACCAGCCACACCGGAACGGCGGAAACGACGTCCGACACCGGTACGTCCACCGAAACGTCCACTGGAACATCGACCGAAACGTCCACCGGGAGCACTTCCTCCACGACGGCGAACGGCGACACCAAAACCGGCACCGGGGACGCGCCGCATTGGCACGACCGTCTGGTCGCACAGCATGACGGCTCGACCGATGCCGGTACCGGTCAGGCCGCTGCCGATGGTGGCAGCGCAATCTGGCAGCATTTTCTGAACCACTATGCGTCCGGCGACAGTGCGGTCACCGGCAACGCCGCCGTGGTGGCGGCTGTCGACGAGTTCGTCGACACCGTCCAGTCTCTGCACCTCGACCCCGGCCATGGTCAGATGAACGGTCAGGTGCATGGGCATGGCGCCGACGGCGTCCATCTCGACACCGCCGCCTGACCGGTCCTGCGCCCTCCCGGCCGATGGGAGGGCGCAAGCCCTTTTCACAATATGCTTTGTCCTCCTTCAGCAGAGTCCTACTGTTTATTGCGATCAAGGAACTGCGGGGGATACCGAGCGATGGACCTGACACCCGGCAATCTGGACAGGATGACCCCGGAACAGGAGCGTCTGTTAGAATCTCAATTGGAGCAGGATGACGGGGCAGAAATGCGTCGTGTGCTTCGCGCCGGCGTGCCGGTCTATTACACAAAGGACGACACGCTGCCGGGGTGCGTGATCAAGGAATATCCGGACGGTCGGACGGAACTGATCGATTTCTCGACAGGCGACGAACGCCTGGTTTCATCGTTCGCAGAATGATCCGGCCACAGATCTGGGTGCTCGCCGGTCCGAACGGTGCCGGCAAGTCGACCATCGCACGCCGGTTCTTCATTGGACGAATTCCTTTCGTCAACGCCGATGACATCGCGCGCGATCTCGATCCGAACGACGTGAACAGCATCTCGGCCCACATGCGGGCCGGCCGCATCGCTTTGGAGCTTCGCGACGGCCACCTGAACCGGAGCGAGACCTTCGCCATGGAAACGACGCTCACGGGCAAGAGCGAGCTGGCGTTGATGCGGCGCGCCCGAGAGGCCGGCTATAAGGTCAACCTCATTTTCGTCGGCATTGGCAACGTCGCGATTTCCGCTGCGCGCGTTCGGACGCGTGTTCTCCTCGGCGGTCATGACGTTCCGAAGGAGGCCATTCTGCGCCGATATGGTCGCAGCATGGCAGCCTTGGCTGACGCTGTTGCGATTGCGCACAGAAGCTGGGTGTTCGACAATTCCGGTGGACAGCGTCGCCTGTTGTTGAACCTCGAAATGGAACGGATAATCAAGCTGTCTCCGGTTCTTCCGGCCTGGGCCACCGAAGCCATTCCACAAGCCTTCAGAACATCTCAGAAGTAAGGTTTCCCTCCGCACCCGCTTAAGATAGGTCGTATTTCCTGATCTTGTCGTGCAGCGTGGTTTTGGCGACCTGCAACTCCTCCGCGGCGCGGGCGAGGCTGTGGTCGGTGCGTCGCAGGGTATCGGCGATCAGGGCGCGCTCGAAGGCCTCCACCGTCTGGGCAAGCGGGCGGTTGGCGGCGGGATGGGCGGTCGCGAAGGGGGGAAAGCCCTGTTCGATTCCCAGAACGCAACGGTCGGCCACATTGTGCAGCTCGCGCACGTTGCCCGGCCAGTCATAGGCCATCAGACGGCGCATGCGCTCGGCATCCGGCGGCGGGACCGGGCGGCCGTGGCGGGCGGCGGCCTGAAGCGTGAACTGCTCGAACAGCAGCGGGATGTCCTCGCGCCGGTCACGCAAGGGCGGCAGCGGCAGATTGGCGACGTTCAGGCGGTAATAGAGGTCGGCGCGGAACTTCCCGCGGTCGGCGAGCTCGCGCAAGTCCACCTTTGTCGCGGCGATCACCCGGCAATCGACGTGGACCGGCGTGTTGGAGCCCAGCCGCTCCAGCGTGCGCTCCTGAAGCACGCGCAGGAACTTGATCTGCACCGGCATCGGCATGCTCTCGATCTCGTCGAGGAACAGGGTGCCGCCGCTGGCATGTTCCACCTTGCCGATGCGCCGTTTGCCGGCTCCGGTGAAGGCGCCGGCTTCGTGGCCGAAGATCTCGCTGTCGATCAGGCTTTCCGGCAGGCCGCCGCAATTGATCGCGACGAAGTTGCCGCCGCGCCGCAGGCTGGCGTCGTGCAGGCAGCGGGCAGCCAGTTCCTTGCCGGAGCCGGTTTCGCCATGGATCAGCACGTCGGCCGCCGAACTGGCGAGGTCGCCGATCAGCCGGCGCACCCGCGTCATCTGCGGCGATCCGCCGACCAGCCGCGCCTCGATGCTGTCGCGGTTCTGCAGGCGGGCGCGCAGGTCGCGCACCTCCAGCGTCAAGCGGCGCTTGTCCAAGGCGCGGCGCACCACCTCGACCAGATAGTCGGGGGAGAAGGGCTTCTCGATGAAGTCATGGGCGCCCATCTTCATCGCCTGCACCGCCATCGCCACGTCGCCATGGCCTGTCATCAGCACCACCGGCAGGTCCGGATCGCTTGCCAGCAGCTCGGCCAGCAGAGCCATCCCATCCATGCCCGGCAGGCGGATGTCGGTGACGACGATGCCGGGAAAGCCCTCGGCCACCAGCCGGCGGGCCTTCTCCGCGCTGTCCACCGCCTCGGTCGGGATATCCTCCAACTCCAACGCCTGCTGGCAGCCGAGGCTGACGTTCGGATCATCCTCGACGATGAGGACCTTCAGGGCGGGGGCGGCAGGGTCGGACATACGAATTCTCCGGCCTGGGCGGCGGCAAAGATTGAGGCCGGGTCGGTGGGAAGGGTGGCGGCGGGAAGGTCGATGGTGAAGACCGCCCCCCCCTCCGGACCGTTCGCCCCGGTCAGGGCGCCGCCGAAGTCACGCACGATCCCGGCCGAAATGGCAAGCCCCAAGCCGAGCCCGCCACTCCCCTCCTTCGTCCCATCCTTGACCGCCTCCTTGGTGGTGAAGAAGGGCTCGAACAGGCGGGGCAGCACCTCGGCGGGCAGGCCGGGGCCGTTGTCGGCGACCTCGATGCGCACCCGGTCGCCCTCCGTCCGGGCGGTCAAGGTCAGTCTGCCGCCCGTCCGGCCGGCCAGCGCATCCAGGCCATTGGCGAGCAGATTGACCAGCACCTGCTCCAGCCTGTTGGGATCGCAGAGTGCCGCGACATCCTCCGGCGCATCGACCTGCACGGCGACACCCGACCGTCGCAGCCGCTGCTCCAGCAGGAACAGCGCATTGTCGATGGGCCGGCGCACCACGATGGGGCGGGGGGCGCCGGAGGATTTGCGGGCGAAGGATTTCAGCTGGCTGGTCAAGGCACCCATGCTGTCCACCAAATGGGCGATGCGCTCCAGGTTGCCCTGGGCGGCCTCCAGATTGCCGCGCTGGAGGAACTTGACCGTGTTGCCCGACAAGGTGCGGAGTGCCGCCAGCGGCTGGTTCAGCTCATGGGCCAGCCCGGCGGAGAGCTGTCCGATCACCGCCAGCTTGCCGGCATGGACCAGCTCGTCCTGGGCGGCGCGCAGGTTGCGGGTGCGCTCCTCCACCTTGCGTTCAAGCTCATGCAGGTGGCGGCGGCGCTGCACCCACATCAGCAGCAGGATGCCGGGGACGGCGCTGCCCATCGCGGCGAGGGCGGCGCGGGTCCAGGCCATGCCGGTCACCTGATCGACCGGCGACAGCACCGTCATCGTCCAGCCGGTGCCTTGCAGGGGGGCCGTCTGGGCCAGGAACCCGCCGGACACCGGGAAGACGGTCTCCTCCAACTGTCTGTCGGCCGGGCGGGAGAGGCGCACCAGTTCGGCGTCGGCGGCGATGCGCTCCTGCCGCATCAGCCCCAGCGGCGACAGCGGGCGGGCGTTGTATTGCAGGGTCTGGTCGAAATGGCGGCGGGTCGGCTCGTCCATCGGCCGCAGGGTGGTGAATTTCCAGGAGGGGACGGAGGCGAGGATGACCACGCCGTTCTCGTCGGCGACCAGCACCGGTGCCTCGACCGTCGACCAGGATTGCTCCAGCTGCTCCAGGCTGACCTTCACCACCGCCACGCCGACGATGGCGCCATCCTCCGTCAGCGGCGAGGACAGGTAGTAGCCGGCCTCCCCCCGCGTGGTGCCGACCCCGAAGAAACGGCCCTGGCGGCCGGCGGCGGCCTCGATGAAATAGGGGCGGTAGGACAGATCCTCGTTGATGAAGCTGTCGGGACGGTTCCAGTTGCTGGCGGCCAGCACCCGGCCCTGGCGGTTCAGCACATAGATCGACAGGGTGCCGGCCCGCTCGTTCAGCCGCTCCAGATAGCGGTTCAGCCCCCAGGCCAGCGGCGCCCGGCCGGTGACGAGGTCGAGGACGTCGCGCTCCAGCCCCAGCGTCGCCGGGAAATAGGCGTATTTGTCGATCTCGCGCTCAAGGCTCTCGGCATAGAGGTCGAGCCGGTGGTGCCCGGTCTCCTGCAACGCGGCGAGGCCCATCCCCTCGCTGATGCGGAAGCCTGCGACTCCGGCAAGCAGGGCCAGGCCGGCAAGTGCCGGCAGGAGAAGGCCGATGGTGCGGAGGCGTCTTGCTACGGGCATGAAAAAGGCGGCCATGAAAAAGGCGGGTAGGGACGGTGACCTCCGCATCATAGCAGAAGCCCCCGTTCCATTGCCCGCCTGTCTTCCGGACCGGCCAATCACGATATCGGCCAGAGTATCGGTCCGTTACCCGGCAGCGGCCGGGGAGGGGAGGGCGGTGCCGACCTCTTCCTCGGTCTCTTCGGTGCCGATGGCGTTTTCCCACTTGGCGACCACCGTGGTGGCGATGCCGTTGCCCAGCACGTTGGTGGCGGTGCGGCCCATGTCGAGGAAGTGGTCGATGCCCATGATCAGCAGCACGCCGGCCTCCGGCAGGTGGAACATCGGCAGCACCGCGGCCACCACCACCAGCGAGGAGCGCGGAACGCCGGCGATGCCCTTGCTCGACACCATCAGCACCAGCAGCATGACGATCTGCTGTTCCAGCGTCAGCGGGATGCCATAGGCCTGGGCGATGAACAGCGACGCGAAGGCCGTGTAGATCATCGAGCCGTCGAGGTTGAACGAATAGCCGAGCGGCAGCACGAAGCCGATCACCCGCTCGCGCACGCCGAGCGTCTTCAGCTCCTCCATCACGCGGGGATAGGCGGATTCGCTGGACGCGGTGGAGAAGCCCAGCAGCATCGGCTGGCGCATCGCCTTGACCACGCGGAACACGTCACCCTTCAGGACGAAGAAGCCGGCGAAGACCAGCACCGCCCACAGCACGGCCAGCGCCACGTAGAAGCTGCCCATGAATTTGCCATAGACCAGCAGCACGCCCAGCCCCTGGGTGGTCACCACGTTGGCGACGGCGGCGAAGACGCCGATGGGGGCGAAGCGCATGACATAGTCGGTGACCTTCAGCATCACCGGCACGACCTCTTCGATCGAGCGGGCGAGCAGGCCGGCCTTGGTGTCGCGCAGTTGGCCGATGGCGAGACCGACGAAGACCGAGAAGATCAGGATCTGCAGGATCTCGTTGTTCGCCATCGCCTCGAAGAAGTTGCGCGGGAAGACGTGGGTCAGGAAATCCTTCAGGTTCAGGGCAGAGGTCTTCAGGCCGGCGCTGGCCGCCACGTCGGGCAGCGGCACGCCGACATTGGCGCCCGGATGCAGCAGGTTGGCGAAGATCAGCCCGATGAACAGCGACACGAAGGATGCCATCAGGAACCAGCCCACCGCCTTGCCGCCGATGCGGCCGACGGTGCGGGCGTCGCCCATGCCGGCCATGCCGGCGACCAGGGTGGCGAAGATCAGGGGCGCGATGATCATCTTGATCAGCCGCAGGAAGATGTCCGTCACCATCGCGAAATAGCCCGCGATCTCCTTGGCGGTGGCCGCGTCGAACAGGCTGTTGCAGACATAGCCGGTGACGATGCCCAGCAGCATGGCGACGATGATCAGCGTCGTCTGTTTGTTCATGGTCCTGTTACCTCACCTTGTCCCGCCCGCCTCTACGCGCCGGCCGGGTTGCGGTCGATGGGAGCCGGCCCCGAGCGGGTCGGAGCCGGGTTGGCGGAACGGGTCAGCCGGCGGTCGCCAGCAGCCGCGGCTGGGTCAGCACCTCCGGCCGCAGAACCTCGGCCAGCGCGGCGGCGGTCATCAAGCCGCGCGCCTCCACAAGCTCGGCGACGCCCTTGCCGGTGCGGTGGGCCTCGGCGGCCACCTCGCTGGCGTTGGCGTAGCCGATGTAGGGGTTCAGCGCGGTGACGATGCCGATGGAGTTGCGCACGCCCGCTTCCAGATGGTCGCGGTTGGCGGTGATGCCGTCGACGCAGCGGTCGGCCAGCACCAGGCAGCCCTGGCGCAGGTGGGTGATGCTCTTGAACAGGCTGTGGGCGATGATCGGCTCGAAGGCGTTCAGCTGGAGCTGGCCGGCTTCGGCGGCGAAGGTGACGGTCATGTCGTTGCCGATCACCTCGAAAGCGATCTGGTTGACCACCTCCGGGATCACTGGGTTGACCTTGCCCGGCATGATCGACGAGCCGGCCTGCCGCGCCGGCAGGTTGATCTCGCCGAAGCCGGCGCGCGGGCCGCTGGACAGCAGGCGCAGGTCGTTGCAGGTCTTGGACAGCTTCACCGCCACCCGCTTCAGCACGCCCGACAGCTGGACGAAGCTGCCGCAATCCTGCGTCGCCTCCACCAGATTGGGGGCGGTGACCACGGGCACGCCGCTGATCTCGGCCAGACGGCGGCAGACCAGGGCCGCGTATTGGGGATGGGCATTGATGCCGGTGCCGATGGCGGTGGCGCCCAGGTTGATCTCGCGGATCAGCAGGGCAGCCTCCTTCAGCCGCTCCTCATCCTCGGCCAGCATGACGGCGTAGGTGGAAAACTCCTGGCCCATCGTCATCGGCACGGCGTCCTGCAGCTGGGTGCGGCCCATCTTCAGGATATCGCGGAATTCGTCGGCCTTGCGCTGGAAGGCGGCCCGCAGATGGCCCATCGCCTCCACCAGCCGGAAAATGCCGGTGTAGGTCGCCAGCTTCAGCGCCGTCGGATAGACGTCGTTGGTCGACTGGCTCATGTTGACATGCTCGTTGGGGTGCAGGTGGGCGTAATCGCCCCGGCGATGCCCCAGGATCTCCAGCGCCAGATTGGCGATCACCTCGTTGGCGTTCATGTTGGTCGAGGTGCCGGCGCCGCCCTGGATCACGTCGACGACGAACTGGTCGTGCAGCTTGCCGGCGCGGATTTCGCGGCAGGCGGCGGCTATGGCGTCGGCCCGCTCGGCATTCAGCAGCCCGAGTTCATGGTTGGCGCGGGCGGCTGCCATCTTGATCTCGGCGAGTGCCCGGACCAGATCTGGGTAGTGGGAGATCGGCGTGCCGGTGATCGGGAAATTCTCGACAGCGCGCAGGGTGTGGACGCCGTAATAGGCATCGGCCGGGACTTCGCGGTCGCCCAGCAGGTCGTGTTCGGTGCGCGTTGTGGCAGGCATTGGACGTTTCGCTCCCTTGATTGAGACCGTCCCGTCTGCGCGGGACGCACCCAATCAGGAGCAACCGTCATGCCAGCGCGGGCTGACAGGACGTCGCGGCCTAAGCCATTGATCTTTTTGGATAGGATTGCTGGTCAGAGCCGCTGATGTTCGGATTTCCGAATGAGCCCCGCGCTCGGGCGTTCGGAAATCCGAACGGGCCGGACTATTCGCCGAGGCGGTTGGACCAGTCCTCCACCCTGCCGCTCTCCACCCGGCGCCGGGCGAGCGTGCGCCAGCCGGTGGCAAGCGGCTCTAGTTCCGCAATGCCGGCGAGCGTGGGGAGGTCGCCGGTGTCGTGGTAGAAGGCACGCAGGATGCGGGCGAGCGGCCAGTCGGGCAGCGGACGCTCGACCAGAGCGATCCCGCCGCCGGCGGCGACGATGCCCGGTTCCAGCACGCGGTAATACCAGCCGGTCCGGCCGGTTGATTGCACCCGCCGCGCCATGTCCGTCACGCCGAAGCGGTGGTTCAGCTTCCAGCAGGGCTGGCGCCCCTGGCTGACCTGCACCGTCGCCGTGCCGATGCGGAAGATGTCGCCGACGCAGACCATCTCCTCCGTCAGGCCGAGCGTCGAGAAATTCTCGCCGAAGGCACCGACGGATTCCAGCAGCGGGCAGGGGGCGGGCAGGTCGCCGCGCCAGGCCGCGTAATGGTCGAAGGGATAATGGTGGATCGCCTTGTCCGGCCCGCCATGGTTGCGGCGGTCGGCCTGTTCGTCGCCCTCCAGGCCTGCCGGACCGATGGCAATGGCGGCATCGACCGGATGCTTGCCGATGGCGCTGAGCGTGTCCGGCCGGCCGAACGGGACCGCCTTGCCGGTCAGGACTGCGTTCAGCATGGTGGACTTGGTCATCGGCCGTTCTCCGCTTTGGTGACTGCCGAATGGCTTCGGCTTCAGGCGTGCGTTTCCTTATCGCCGCCCGCCCGGCGCCAGCCAAGGCGCAGCCTTGGCAGGTCAGCATTGCGGCGCGCACGCGCAAGACGACGGACAGGCTGTTCGACGGGAAGCCGGCGGTTGTCCGGAAGCTATCGGATGAGGCAGTCTCCAGACACAGTCAGCAGCCTGTAGGAGCTTACCGCCGCCATGCCCGCCTTTGCCGCGAATCTGACGATGATGTTCACGGAGTGGCCGTTCCTGGACCGCTTCGCTGTCGCCGCCGATGTCGGGTTCCGGGCGGTCGAATATCTCTTTCCCTACGAACATGCACCGGACGCGGTGGGGAAGCGGCTGGAGCGCAACGGCCTGACCCAGGCGCTGTTCAACATGCCGCCCGGCGACTGGGCCGCCGGGGAACGCGGGCTTGCCGCCCTGCCGGACCGCTTCGACGAGTTCCGCGCCGCGGTCGCCAAGGCGCTCGATTATGCCGGCGCGACCGGCTGCCGGCGTCTCCACATGATGGCCGGGCTGGCCGATTCCGCCGATCCGGTGGCGCTCGACGCCTACCGGCGGGCCGTCCGCCATGCCGGAGAGGCGCTGGCTGACCGTGAGATCGAGCTGTTGCTGGAGCCGATCAACGGGCGCGACATGCCCGGTTATTTCCTGAACGATTTCGACCTTGCCGAACGGCTGATCGCCGAGGCTGGGCTGTCCAACGTCCGGCTCCAGTTCGACCTCTACCACCGGCAGATCCTGCATGGCGACGTGACCGTGGCGCTGCGCCGGCTGATGCCGCTGGTCGGGCATGTTCAGATCGCCTCCATCCCGTCGCGCAACGAACCGGACGGCGAGGAGCTGAACTGGCCCTTCCTGTTTGCCGAGCTGGACCGGCTCGGCTATTGCGGTTTCGTCGGCTGCGAATACCGGCCGCGCGCCGCCACGCTGGACGGGCTCGGCTGGTTCGCCCCGTATCGCGCAGCGGCCCAGTGACGATCCCGCGGGGCTAGCCCAGCTTGTGCACGAAGTGGTGGCAGGCGATCTGGTAGCGCTTGCCCATATAGACGCGGTGGGCGCTGCTGCGCTCCGGACCGACAGCGGAGTCGAGATGCAGCGCCTTGCAGTCCAGCCGTTCCGCCTCCGCCTTCACCCAGTCGAGGATGAGGGCGGCATAGCCGCGGCCGCGATAGTCCGGCAGCGTCGCCATGTCGACGATGTAGAGGGACTTCCCCAGCCACAGCGAATGTTGCAGGCGGAAGCCCACGATGCAGGCCGCCGGGCCGTCCTGCTCGGGGAAAATGCCGGCGAGGCGGTAGCCGTTCGGTCGCAACTCCGTGTCGATGATGCGGGTCATCTCCGCCGCCTCATATTTCGGCCACAGCACCTGCAGGGCCGGCACGGCCGCTTCAGTCTGTCCTTCGGAAATCTCAACAATCTCTGACTGCACGTCGTGTCCTCTCGGTGTCGGTTTTCTCATACCGGCTGCGGTCACAGAATGGTGCGTACGTGAAGCAGGTTGCAAGCCTGGGCTTGAGCTTGGGCTTCGATCTGCCGGGTGATCGTGGCTTCCGGATGCAATCTTTGAATGCATCCGGCTGGGCCGCCGCTGGAACGAGGCCGCTGGCGGGTCATGCGTGACGGGACCGCCCACTCAGACGGCGGTGAGCACGATCTTGCCCTGCACATGGCCCTTTGCGGCACGCTCATGGGCCAGGCGGGCGTCTGCGAGAGGGAAGACGCTGTCGATGACGACGCGGATGGTGCCGTCGTCAAGGAGTCCGGCGATTTCCGTCAGTTGCGCGCCGTTGGAGCGGACCTGCGTCGCCGAAACCGTGACGCCCCGCTCGGCCGCCTCGGTCGCGGCGTCGAGGCCCAGCGGGAAAATCGGAAACAGGGCGCCGCCGCGCTTCAGCGTCTTCAGGAACCGGGCGGAGGATGGACCGCCGACCGCATCGACGATAAGGTCGACTCCGCGCACCACCTCCTCGGCCTTGACCTTGGTGTAATCGATGACATCGTCGGCGCCGAGGTCGCGCAGAAGCACCTCATGCCGGGTGGAGGCGACGGCGATGACCTGTGCGCCCCGCCATTTCGCAAGCTGAAGCGCAAGGTGTCCGACACCGCCGGCGGCCCCGTTCACCAGCACGGTCCTGCCGTCGAGCGGCACCGGCAGGTGCTGGTGCGGCTGGAGCGGGTTCGCTTCGTCGTGGCCCAGATCGATCAGGAACTGCCATGCGGTCAGCAGAGACATCGGGGCCGCGGCAGCCTGCACATGGTCGATCCCGGCCGGCTTGCGGCCGACATCCGTTGCCGGTGCGGTGGCATACTCCGCATAGGCCCGGCTGTCCCCGGCGAGGCCGGCAGGAAAACGGATCATCGCGTAGACCTCGTCGCCGGGCGCCAGCGTGCGCACATCGTCGGCGACGGCCTCGACGACGCCGGAAACGTCCGTTCCGACGATGACGGGGAAGGAGACCTTCGGCTGCCATTCGGGAGGAAGCATCCGATAGCCGTCGCGCAGGTACCAGTCGGGAGGATTGATGCCGACCGCATGGACGCGGATCAGGACCTCGCCCGGCTTCGGCACGGGCTTCGGCGCATCTTCGTAAACCAGCACCTCCGGACCGCCGAAGGCATGCAACCGGACTGCTTTCATCGTCTCGTTCATCATGGTCCCCTTTCCAGGCTTCAGAACCGGAAGACCATATGGCCGGCAGCTTTCGGATTGATAATCGGTCTCGGTATCGCTTCACTCATGCCATGAAGGAACAAATCATTCTGGAAAGCCTGACCGGCCTGATTGCTTTCGCCCGTGCCGGGACGTTGGGCAGCTTCACCGCCGCCGCCCGTTCGCTGTCGGTCTCGCCCTCGGCCGTCAGCAAGAGCGTGCAGCGGCTGGAGCAGCGGCTCGGGGTGTCGCTGTTCACCCGGACAACGCGTTCGCTGACGCTGACGGCGGAGGGCAGGGATCTGCACGAGCATGCGCTGAGGCTGCTGCGCGACGCGGAGGAGATCGAGCAGGCGGCGAAGGCGGCCCGCTCGGAACCGTCGGGCACGCTGCGGGTCGCGGCGTCGCTGCCGATCGGCGTCCATGTCATCGCGCCGGCGCTGCCGGGCTTCCGGCGGCTCCATCCCAAGGTGTCGGTCGATCTGCGCCTGAACGACCGGATGGTCGATCTCATCGAGGAGGGGATCGACGTTGCGGTGCGGATCGGCGAGCTTGCGGATTCACGGCTGCTGTCGCGTCGGCTGGCGTCGCATCGGCTCTGCTGCTTCGCCTCGCCCGCCTATCTGGCGGCTCGCGGCACGCCGGTGCACCCGGACGGGCTGGATGGTCACGACACCGTCAGCCTGCGTTTCCAGAGCACGGGACAGACGCTGCGTTGGCCCTTCCGGATCGGCGAGCGTCTGGTCGAGGTCGTACCGCCGTCCGGCATCGTCGTCGATGTCAGCGACGCGCTGGTCGCCGCACTGGCGGCCGGCGGCGGCATCGGCATCGCCGCCACCTTCATCGCCGCCCCCTATGTGGCGCGTGGCGGGCTGATCCCGGTGTTGTCCGACTTCGCCGTCGAGCGGCACACCATCACCGCGCTGTGGCCGGAAAGCCGCCGTACCAACCCGGCGGTGCGCGCCTTCCTGGACCACTTGCAGAAGGAGTTTCAGGACCGGATGGCGGCCGCCCGCTTCCCCGGATGATGGCGGCGGCGGGCGTTGACCAGGATGTCGGCGCCCAGCGCAACCGTCAGGGCGACGGCGCCGCACAGGAAGACGGCGGCATAGCTCTGCCCGCTGTGGGTGAAGAGATAGGAGTATCCGTAGCCGCCCAGCGCCTGGAACAGGGCGAAGGCGGTGGTGGCCCGGCTCCAGGCCGCGCGCTGTTCGGTCTGGCTGTGCGGCAGCAGTTCGTGGATGCGGCCCAGCACCAGGGGAACCACGCCCGGCGTCAGGGCGCCGATGATCACCGTAGCAGCGCCGACCACCAACGGATTACCGCTGACCGCCAGGGTGGCGACGGCCACGGCCTGAAGCAGCAGGGCGATGCGGTAGGCCGCGGCATAGCCGACCCGGTCTGCCAGCGATCCGACGGCGACGGGCCCGGCCACTGACGCCACGCCATACAGGACCCAATAGAAAGCACCGGTGTCCGCGCCATGGCCCAGCCCGCGGGCGACGTAATCGACCAGCAGCAGCATCACCGGCACCAGCCCAAGGGCGTTCAGCGCATATTCGCCGTAGAGGGTGCGCAGGACACCCCCTTCATGCTTTGGGGCGTGTTCCACCGCCGGGGCGGCGATTCCTTGCGGCGGTGCCGAGGCCGGCCAGCCGAACCAGGACAGGGCGGTCAGCAGCAGCGACAGCCCGCCAAGCCCGAGCCACGTCTCTTGCAGGCCGAGCCGCATCAGCGCCGGCACGGCGGTGCCCGACGCGGCGATGCCAAGCCCGATGCCGAGAAAGATCATTCCACTGACGAAGCCGCGCCGCGAGGCGGGGATGTGAGGCAAAATGCTGGTCGCGACCAGCACCATGATGGCGCCGCCGGCAAGGCCGGAGACGAACCGCCATCCGAAGAACCAGGCCAGCGAGAGCGGATAGGCACAGGCGATGAAGGCGAGGGATGTCGCCAGCATCAGCAGCCGCAGCAGCGCCCGGTTCGGCAGCAGCCCGGCCAACGGCCGGCCGAGCAGGGCGCCCGCCAGATAGCCGGCGAAATTCGCCGCCCCCAGCGTCACGGCGTCACCGGCGGAAAACCAGTGCGCCTCGATCAGCGACGGGACCAGCGGCGAATAGGCGAAGCGTGCCAGGCCGATGGCGACGAGACTGCCCGCCATGCCGGCGAACGTCGCCATCCAGGCGGAACTGTCGAGGTGATCCTTCGCACCAACGGAGGTCGTGCTCATGGGCGTGCGTCCCTGTTGACGGCGCCGCGGCTGCGGCCCGCCCGGTTGATCGGGAGATCTCGGGAATGGAGTTCGGCGGGGCCGATCAGATGTCCGGCATCGGTGGCAGGCCGAGGCTGGCGAGGGCGGCACGGGCCGCCCCCTCCAGCAGGCTGCGTTCGGGGCGGACGCGGGCCAGCACCCGGATGCCCAGCAGGCAGGAGAAGAGCAGGCGGGCCGCATCGTCGGCACCGATGCCGGCGGGGATCTCGCCGCCTTGCCGTCCCTTGACGATGCAACGGCGGAAGAAGTTCTCGATGGTCGCCAGTTCGGCGTTCAGGTAATCGCGCATCTCCGGATCGGCCGGCGTGACCTCCAGCGCGGAGTTGACCAGCAGGCAGCCGCGCCGGCAGCCGTCGCCGAGCGAGCGCTCGATGCTTTCCCGCAGGAAGCCGGCGATGGCCGCTGCCGGGGAGGGTGCCGCCTCGTGCCGGGCGATGCGGGCGCGCAGGGAGCCGTCCAGGTAATGCTCCAGCGAGCGGCGGAACAGCGCCCGTTTGTCGCCGAAGGCGTTGTGGACGCTGGCGAGCGTCATCTGCATGCTCTCCGCCAGTTCCCTGGTGGAGGTCGCCTCGAAGCCCTGGGTCCAGAAGCGGTCCACCGCCGCGTCCAGAACCGCCGTCTCGTCGAACTTCCGCGGCCGAGCCATCGCTTCCGCCTCCCGAATTCATTTTAGATCGTCTGATCTAAAATCAGGGTGGGATGGTCCGGGGTCAAGGGGTTTCGGTGCCGCACAAACGCTGCCCTGCCTTGCGCCAGCGCAGTGGCGTCTGCCCGACCCTGGACCCGAACAGGCGCGTCAGGTGGGCCTGATCGGCAAAGCCGCAGGCGAAGGCGATCTGGCAGAGCGGCTCGTCGGTTTCCAGCATCAGGCGCTGGGCCAGATGCACGCGGCGCCCGATGACGTAGGAATGGGGCGTTTCGCCGGTGCTGGCCTTGAAGGCGGCGGTGAAATGCCCGCTGCTGAGCCCGACCAGGGCGGCCAGCGTCTCCACCCTGATCGGTCGGGCGATGTTGGCCTCGATATGCCCGGTTACCCTGCGGAGCTGCCAGGAGCTCAGGCCACCCTTGGACGGCGGCGGTGCGGCGACGGCCTCCGGCTCTTCCCGCCGGCCGGCGAACAGGGAGGCGAGCCGGTCGAGGCAGCGCCGCGCACCGTCGGGGTCATGGTCCAGCACCGCAAGGGCGTGGGTCACCAGCGTGGCGACCATCCTGTCGTCGGCGGTTGCGGGCTGAAGCATCTGAAGGCTCCCTGCGTGGCATGGCATGCAGGAAGTTTCGCTTGCCTGGGTCGCATGGTGGAATCGCACGCTGGGGTCGCCCGCATCGCCCCATGGCTTTACGGTTGCTATCCCTTGGTATGATGCTCACTCCAGCATCGCGCCCAGCCGGCGTCCGTAGGCGGCGATGGCGGCCCCGGCCGGGTGGCGTTCCTCGTTGTAGGCCTGGAGGGCGGTCTCGACATCCCGATGGTTCGACAGCTGCCGGACGAGCGCCATCGCATCTCCTGCCGCCTTGGCGACGCCCATCGCCGTGTGCGGACGGACCACGAAGGCGGCATCGCCCAGCAGAGCGACCCGGCCGCGCGTCATCGCCGGCACCTCGTAATCGAAGATGGCCTGGAGGAACGGGCGGGGCTCCGCCGCGATGGCCGCGGCGAAGGGCGGCGGCAGCCGGTCCGCCGCGTCCTGCCGTAGCCGTGCCGCCACCGTCTCCGGCACCTGCCCCGGCGCCAGCGAGTGGGGGTGGTGGCGTCCCTTGGCGTCGGTCAGCAGCGCCGGCAGTTCGGCCGCCGCCACCCGCCTGTACCAGACCCAGTTGTAGCGCCGCTGCCCGACCGCCGTTTCCGCCGCAGGCCCGGTGACCAGATAGCCGAGCGTGTGCGACTGCGGCATGTCGAAGAAGGCGAAGCGGTCCAGCAGGATGGCGGATTCCGCCGGCAGCTCGCGTTCCGGAACCAGCCCGCGCCAGGCGACATAGCCGGCATACTCGTTGGCGGCGTGCCTGCCCACCACCGCGCAGCGGACGATGGACCCCAGCCCGTCGGCACCGATCACCAGATCGGCCTCCTCCCGGCTGCCATCGTCGAATTGCAGGGTCGCCGTGGTGCCATCCTGCTCCACCGCCAGGACGGCCCGGCCCAGGACATAGCTGTCGTCGGGCACCTTGCTGCGCATCGTGGCGTACAGATGGTCCCAGGAGATCTGCATCTGCGGCGTCGCCTGCCGTTGCCGGATTTCTCCGGCGCGGTCGAGGAAGATGCGCTCATGGGCGACGACGCCGACCTGCGCCACATGCTCGCAGCCCACCGCCCGCAGCAGGGCGAACAGGTCGCGCTGACCGACCAGCCCGGCGCCGCGGCCGGCCAGCCCGCCGCCGGAGCGCTCGTACAGGCGGACATCGTGCCCCTCCTGCCGCAGCAGGGCGGCGGCGAACAGGCCGCCGACCGACCCGCCGACGATCCTCACACGCAGGGTCTTCATGGCTTTTCCTTCAAAAAGAGGGAACTCGAACAGGGCCAAATCAGACGGGACCAAGCGCGGCCTTGAGCCGGTCCGGGCTGAGCGGCATGTCGCGCAGGCGGACGCCGGTGGCGTCGGCGATGGCGTTCGCCAGTGCCGCGGCGGACGGTCCCTGCGCAGCCTCTGCGGTGCCGAGGAAGGGGGCGCCGGGGCGGTCCATCACCACCACCTCGACGGACCCCGGCACATCGTCGAAGCGCAGGATCGGATAGCTGCTCCAGTCGAAGCTGGCGCGGCGGTCGGCGGCGAAACGCACCGCTTCATGTCCGGTCCAACTCAGCGACTGCACCAGCGCGCCTTCGATCTGGTTGCGCACACCGTCGGGGTTGGCCGGCTGGCCGCAATCCACCGCGGCGACCGCCCGGCGGACCATCGTCCGGCCCGTCTCGCGGTCGATCTCAACCTCCATTGCCACCGCGCAGTAGGCGCCGAGATTCTTGTAGCGGGCGAACGCCATGCCGCAGCCGCGCCGGCCGTCACCTTTCGGCCGTTTCGACCAGCCGAAGCGGTCGGCCGCCGCCTGCATGACGTCGCGCGCCCGCTCGTCCCGCATATGGTCGAGCCGGATCGCCAGCGGGTCGATGCCCGCCGCGGCAGCCAGTTCGTCCAGCATGCTTTCGATGGAAAACACGTTCAGATGAGCGCCCAGCGACCGCAGGGCGGAGACGCGCGCCGGCATGTCCTTCAGGAAATGATAGACGACATGGGTGTTGGCGAAGCTGTAGAGCGGATTGGAATTGCGGCTGCCGTCGCCCTCCGGCATCGGGATCGGCTTGCCTTCGGGGGCGGGGAAGGGCGGATCGGCCTCGTTGCCGGCAAGAACGCCGCCGGCCCCGACCGGGCGGTTGTTGTGCGGGTTGCTCCAGACCGCATGGCGCCAGGAGACGATGCGGTTGTCGGCGCCCAGTTCCGCCTCCAGTTCCGTCATCATGCCGGGGCCGAGCGGCTCCCAGCCGAACTCCTGCTCGCGCATCCATTGCAGGCGGATCGGCCGGCCGGGCAGGGCCCTGGCGATCACCGCCGCATCGGCCGCCACGTCGTCGGCGCCGTTCTGGCCATAGCAGCCGGCGCCTTCGGCATGGATGGCATGGACCTTCTCCGGCGGCAGGCCGACCAATTCGGCGACGACGCGGCGGACGTCGAAGGTGCCCTGGCTGTGGGTCCACACCGTCATCGTGCCGTCCACGTATTGCGCGATGGCGCAGGAGGGGCCGATGGAGCCATGGCTGATCCAGGGCCGGGTGTAGCGCGCCTTGACGCTGTGGACCGCCGGTCCCGCCGGATCGCTGGTGTCCATGATCGGGATGTCGCGGGTCGGCAGCGCCTTCAGCGTCGCCGCCACGGCGTCTCCGCTGCCGTCGGCCGGCAGGGGCGGCAGCGTGGTGCGGGCGTAGGACGCCCGTTGCAGGTGGCGCAGGACCTGTATCGCCGTCCATTGCCGCTCCGCCACCACGGCCAGAAAACCACCCTGCCGGACGATCTTCACCACGCCCGGCATGCGGGCGACGGTGTCCAGATCGGGCGATTGCAAACCGGTGCCGGCGCTGGGGCCGCGGACGACGCGGGCGTGCAGCATGCCGGGCAGGCGCATGTCGTGCAGATAGGCGGCACCGCCGGTCAGCTTTGCCGGGATGTCCACCCGCGGCAGCGCGCGGCCCAGCGTGCGGTAGTCCGCCGGCCTGCGCAAAGGCGCGTCCGGCACCGCCTGCACATGCAGCGACAGCCGCTCCGCCACCTCGCCATAGGACAGGGTCCGGCCATCCGGTGCGCGCAGCCTGCCGTCGCCCCCGGTGGTCACTTGTTCAGCCGGAATGCCCCAGCTGCGCGCCGCATCTGCAGCCAGCAGCATTCGAACGTTGGCGGCGGCGTTCTGGATCGCGGTGCCGCTGTCCTGCATGGAATGGCTGCCGGCGGTCAGCCCCTCGTCCGGTGTGCGTTCGGTGTCGGCAGTGACCAGGGTGACGGCGGCGGACGGGATGTCCAGCTCCTCCGCTGCGACCTGGAGCAGCGCGGTGCGGATGCCTTGGCCCAGCTCCACCTTGCCGGTGAAGACGGTGGCCCGGCCATCGGCGTCGATGCGGATCCAGGCGTCGAGCCAGGGCGACGATTTCAGGCTTCCCTTCAGGTCGGGCGCCACCACGGCCGGGCCAGCACCGCCCTCGCCGCCGCCGGCAAGCTGGGCGAAGGCCCTGGGCGCCAGGGCGAAGGAGACCACCAGGGCGCCGCCGGTCAGGAAGCCGCGGCGGGACAGGGGTGACATGGCGGGGGTCATGGCCGCACCTCCTGAGCCGCCTGGATGCCCTTGTGCATGGCGACGGCACGGCGGATGGCGCGCAGGATGCGCATGTGGGTGCCGCAACGGCAGAGATTGGTCTGCATGTGGGCGCGGATCTGCGCCTCGTCCGGGTCGGGGTTGCGGTCGAGCAGGGCCTGGGCCCGCATCAGCATTCCGGCGATGCAGTAGCCGCACTGGGCGGCCTGTTCTGTCTCGAAGGCCTGTTGCAGCAGGCCGGGAGCCTGCGTGCTGCCCAGCCCTTCCACCGTGCGGATGCGGCGTCCGGCGACCGCACCGACCGGCGTCAGGCAGGAGAAGGCCGGCTTGCCGTCGATGTGAACGGTGCAGGCGCCGCACTGGCCGAGCCCGCAGCCGTACTTTGCCCCGTTCAGCTCCAGATCGTCGCGCAGCACATAGAGCAGTGGCGTGGCCGGGTCGACGTCAAGCGCATGGTCGGCGCCGTTGACGGTGATGGTGACGGTCATGGCTGGGACTCCTCCTTGCGGACGGTGGCGGCAGCGGTTTCCAGCGCGGTCCAGGCCGGCCGCTCGCTGAAGCGGGACCGCAGATAGGCGGCGAGGTCGGCGACCTGCGCGTCGGTCAGGCTGGCGGCGAAGGGCGGCATCGCCGGTCCGGCCGGTCCGGTGGGGGCATGGATGCCTTGCAGGATGGCGCGGATCGCGTTGTCGGGCCGGTCGAGTTGCAGGGCGGTGACGGTGGACAGGCCGGGACGCCCCTGCGTCATCATCGGTGCGCCACCCTCGTGGCAGCCGGCGCAGGCCCCGGCGAAGAGTGAGGCGCCTGCCGGATTGGTCCTTGCGGCCTCCGCCACTCGGTCGGCCGCGCCCGGTGCTTTCGGCACCCGATCCGCCGACAACGAGGCGATGTATGTGGCGATGGCGTGGACATCGGCTTCCGGCGCGCGGGACAGCCCATGCACCACCGGTCCCATCGGCCCGGCGGCGGCGCCATGACGGCCATCGACACCGGTGCGCAGGTAGGTGAACAGGCTGTCCGACGTCCAGGGCACCGCCGCCGGGCCGGACCCGTTCAATGCCGGCGCCACCCAGCCTTCCGCCACACCGCCGGAATAGGCGTCGGAGCCCGTCTTCTCGGCCCCAGCGATGTTGCGCGGGCTGTGGCAGCCGCTGCAATGGCCGAGCCCTTCGGCCAGATAGGCGCCGCGGTTCCACTCCGCATCGCGGTCCGGCCGTGGCGTGAACTCCTCCTGATGCAGGAACAGCAACTTCCAGCCGGCCAGCAGCGGACGGAAGCCCAGCGGGAAGATCAGCTCGTTCGCCTTGGCCGGCGCGGACGCTGCCGGCCGGGTCATCAGGAAGGCGTAGATCGCGTCCAGATCCCCGTCATGCACCTGACGGTAGTGGTCGTAGGGCAGCGCCGGGTAGAGATGGCGGCCATCCCGCGATACCCCGTCGCGCATGGCGCGCTTGAACGCCTCCTTCGACCAGTTGCCGATCCCGGTTTCCGGATCGGGCGTGATGTTGGTCGAATAGAGCGTGCCGAACGGCGTCGCCAATGCCCGGCCGCCGGCATAGGCCACGCCCCCGTCGGCGGTGTGGCAGACGATGCAGTCGCCGATGGCGGCCAGCGCCGCACCGCGCGACAGCATCTCCGCGGGAAAGTCGGCGGCTTTGGGGGGAGTTATGGCCGGCAGGCTGCTGCGGTGGGCGATGCCAAGGAATGCGCCGACGCCGACGAAGCAGACCAGGGCGCCTCCGGTCAGCCACCCCGTCCATCGGATTCGTTTCATGCTGCACCTCCTGTGGTCCGCCGCGGGAACCGAGGGCGGGCGGACAGTCCAGGGAGGGTGCCGGAAATCCCGGCCTCGCTATTGAAGATTGAAAGCGGGATTTTTTGAACAAAACCTGCTTTCGGCTCGTCCTACGTCAGCGGCTTCAGTTCGCCCAGCAGGGTCGGCAGCAGTTCGGCGACCGTGGGGTGAATGTGGACGGCGCGTTGCAGGGTGGAATAGGGCGCCTTGGCGTACATCATGTCGAGCACGCCGTGGATCGCCTCGTCGCCGCCGGGGCCGATGATGGCGGCGCCCAGAATCTCCTGGCTGTCGGCATCGACGACGATGCGCATGAAGCCCTGGGCCTCGCCCTTTTCCACCGCACGGCCGACGCGGGTCATCGCCCGCTGGCCCACCAGCGCCCGCCGGCCGGAACGGCGAACCGCCTCGTCGGTCATGCCGACGCGCGCCAGCGGCGGATCGGTGTAGAGCGCATAGGCCTGAATGCGGTCGTCCACGCTGCGCGGGTCGCCGTCCAGCAGGTTGGCCGCGACGATCTCGAAATCATTGTAGGCGGTGTGGGTGAACGCGCCCCGCCCGTTGCAGTCGCCCATCGCCCAGATGCCAGGCACATTGGTGCGCAGCGTGTCGTCTACCGTGATGAAGCCGCGGGAATCCGTCACCACGCCGGCGCGGTCGAGGCAGAGATCGTCGGTGTTGGGCGTGCGGCCGACGGCCAGCAGCACATGGCTCCCCACCACCGACGGGGTGCCGGACGTGCAATTCACCCCGACCTCCACCCCGTCGGCATGGCGGGCGAAGCGGATGCAGTTGGCCGACAGCCGGACGGTCACCCCCTCCTTCTCCAGCAACTCCCTGATTGCGTCCGACACGTCGGGGTCCTCGCGGCCGATCAGCCGTTCCCCCTTCTCCACAACCGTCACCTCCGCGCCGAAGCGGCGGTACATCTGGGCGAATTCGAGGCCGATGTAGCTGCCGCCGACCACTACCAGATGACGGGGCACATGGTCGAGGTCCAGGATCGTGCCGCTGGTCAGGAAATCGACATCGCGCACCCCCGGCATATCCGGGATCGCGGCACGGGCACCGACATTCAGGAAGATGCGCTCGGCCGTCAGCAACTCGTCGCCGATGCGCACACTGCCCGGCGATTCGAAGCGGGCATGGCCCTGCAAAACCCGGCAGTTGGGCATGCTGCGCAGCCAGCGTTCGACATTCTGGCGCGAACGGCCGGAAACCTCGTCCTTGCGCGCCTTGACCCGGGCCATGTCGATGCGCACCGGCCCGTCGAGCACCACGCCATATTCGGCGGCGCGCCGGGCCATTTGGGCGACGCGGGCGCTGGCGATCAGCGTCTTGGTCGGGGTGCAGCCGGTGTTGACGCAGGTGCCGCCGAACAGCTTGCGCTCGACCACCGCAACGCTCATGCCGGCGGCGGTCAGACGTTCGGCGAGCGGCGGCCCGGCTTGGCCGGCTCCGATGATGATGGCGTCGACCATGGCAGGCTCCTGCGGCCAGTTGCGTTCTTTGGGGACATGGCGTGGGGCGGGATGGTAGCGCCGGTGCCGGGCGTCTTCCAAGCAAACCAAGGTATGACTGGCGGCAAGCCGTGCCGATCGTTCACGTGATCGTCAGATCGTTCAAGAACCGGACGGCGCCCGCAGGCAAGCTGCCGGAACCGGAGCGGTACGGCGCGGGGTTGGAGACTGGCGTATGGTTGGTGCGGAAGGCGGTGCGAAGGGCGACGCGGCATGGGGCGGTTCGCCGGCCAGCGGGCGGCCGATGGAGCGCCGTCTCGGCCTTCTGTCGATTCCGCTCGCCCTGGCGGTGTTCTTCGTCGACACCTTCACCGACATCGAAAGCGCCATCGCCGTCCTCTATGTGCTGGTGCTGCTGCTGGCCGCAACCGCCCTGTCGCGGCGGGGCATCCTGCGGGTGGCAGCCGGCTGTGCGCTGCTGGCGGTGCTGTCCTTCTTCCTGTCGCACTGGCAGGACATGGACCTGTCTTCGGTCCTGCGCTGCGGCGTGTCGCTGGCGGCCATCCTGATCACCGGCGCGCTGCTGATGCGCGACCATGACTCGCGCGCGCTGTTGTTGCGGGCCAACGGTGCGCTGGCGCGCAGCGAAAAGCGCTACCGCAGCATGTTCGAGCAGGCGCGGATCTCCTTGTGGGAGCAGGACTTCACCGCGGTGACGGCGGCGCTCGACGCCCTCCGGGCCGCCGGGGTGACGGACCTTGCCGCCCATGCGCAGGCCGATCCCGGCTGGGCGCGCGGGATGGGCGCGCTGATCCGCACCACCAACGTCAACGACGCCACCGTGGAGCTGCTGGGTGCGGCCGGCCGGCCGGCGGTGCTGGGGCCGCTCGACCGTTACCTGCCGGCCGAGGACCCGGCGATGCTGCAGGTCCTGCAGGCGCTTTGGGAAAAGCGCGACCGCTTTGAAGGGCGGGCGCAGCTGATCGCGGCGGACGGGCGCACCCTGACGGTGCTGCTGGGCATCAGCTTTCCCGATGACTGCGTCGGCTTCGATCAGGTGGTGGTCGGCGTCGTCGACATCACCCAGCGCGAACGCACGCAGGAGGCGCTGCTGGCCGCCCAGGCGGAACTTGCGCGCGCCGCACGCGCCGCCACGCTGGGCGCGCTGTCCGCCTCCATCGCCCATGAGCTGAACCAGCCGCTGGGCGCCATCGTGCTGAATGCGCAGGCCTGCCTGCGCTGGCTGCGCCGCGAACAGCCCGACATCGAAACCGCCGCGAAGGCGGCCGACCGCATCGTCCGCGACGGGCGTCGCGCCGCCGACATCGTGCAGCGGACACGCGGCATGCTGGTCAAGGACACTCACTGCGACGAGACCATCGACCTGGCTCAACTGGTGACCGAGGTGGCGCTCCTGCTGGAGCGCGAGCTGTCGGGTGCCGGAGCCATTCTGGTCACCGACTTTGCCCCTGCCCCGCCGGTGCGGGGCAGCCGGGTCGGCATGCAGCAGGTGCTGGTCAACCTCGTGACCAACGGTTTGCACGCCATGGCGGAAGCGGACAGCCCCCGGCGCGAACTGACCGTCGCCATCGGCAGCCTGGAAGGCGGGGAGCAGGTCAGGGTTGCCGTGCGCGACCGCGGCAGGGGCATCGACGAGGCCAGCCATGCCCGCCTGTTCGATCCCTTCTTCACCACCCGGCCCGAGGGGATGGGGATGGGCCTCGCCATCTGCCGCTCCATCATCGAGTCCTGCGGCGGTACGCTGACCGCCCACAACCATACGGACGGCGGGGCGGTGTTCGAGTTCACCGTACCGTCGGCACCCCCGCCGTCCACCAGATCACTGGCCGAGCCGCCAGCCGTCCCGCTGGCCGCGGCACGAGAGGACTGACCGCCATGGCCCAGAAAGGCACCTTGTCGCCCGACCCTGCTCCCGCCTCTGCAAAGGACGACCCACTGGTCCTGATCGTCGATGACGACGCCGGCATGCGGGAGGCGGTGGTCGACCTTCTGCAATCGGTCGGCATCGAAGGCCGTGCCTTCGGCAGCACGGCGGAACTGCTGGCTGCGGCGGTTCCCGACCGGCCGGGCTGCCTGATCCTCGACGTGCGGCTTCCCGGCCTGGGCGGGCTGGAGTTCCAGACGAGGCTGGACGGCCTGGGCATCGCACTGCCCATCGTCTTCATGACCGGCTTCGCCGACGTGCCGATGTCGGTCCGAGCGATGAAGGCCGGGGCGACCGATTTCCTCATCAAGCCCTTCCGCGACCAGGACATGCTTGACGCGGTCGATGCCGCGCTTGCCCGCGACCGGTCGCGGCGGAGCCAGCGGGCCGCCACGATGACGGTGGAATCGCTGGCCGCGACGCTGACCCCGCGCGAGCGCGAGGTGATGGCGGAGGTGGTCAAGGGCCGGCTGAACAAGCAGATCGCCGGCGATCTCGGCATCAGCGAGGTGACGGTCAAGCTCCACCGCGGCAAGGTGATGCGGAAGATGCAGGTACGCTCCGTCGCCGACCTCGTCCGCAAGGTGGAGGTGCTCGACCACGAGGGGTGACGGCTACGCTTCGGGCGTCTCGGTCCTGCGTCCGGCCCGGCTGTCCGCCTCTAGACCTAGGTGTGGTATCTGCCACCTGCCCCATCCGGATAGGATGCGTGTGGCGCCGGAAACCGGCGCTTCCATTCGGTCCCCGATCCGGTCAAGGCATCACGACGTGTCCAACGCACCCCTGATAGCGGTGGTCGATGACGACGAGGCAATCCGCGAGGCGCTGGACGACCTGCTGCGGTCGGTCGGCTTCCGCTGCCGGTCCTTCATCTCCGCCGAGCATTTCCTGGCGCTGGCCGACCGGACCGGGATCGCCTGCATCATCCTGGACGTGTGCATGCCCGGCCTGTCCGGGCTGGAATTGCAGGAGCGGCTGAACAAAGAGGGCGGCGGACATCCGCCGATCCTGTTCATGACCTCCTATGCCGACGAGACCACCCGGCTGCGTGCGCTGGGCGGCGGCGCCCGCGACGTGCTCGGCAAGCCGGTCGACGCCCATGTCCTGATCGCTTCCCTGAACCGCGCCATTGCCGCAGGGTAACGCCAGAGAGCGGCAGCAATCGTCCTCCCGAACGGTTATGTATGCAGCAGGGCCGGTCGGGAGATGGGGCATGGCAGTCGCATCCCACAGAAGTGTGGTCGGGCTCAGGATGTGGGCCGCAATCGGGACGAGGATGCCATGAGCTTCCTGACCCGCCTGTTGCTGCTCGTGACGCTGGCCCTGGTGCCGATCTGCGCGCTGGAGGTCTGGAACCAGATCGATCTGCGCCGCCAGCGCTCCGATGAGATCCACGAGCATGCGCAGCAGCTTCTCAGCTTGCTGGGCGGCGAGCAGCAGCGGCTGGTCGAAGGCGTGCGGCAGATGCTGGAACTGCTGGCGGAAACCACGTCGGCGCAGACCCTCGATGCGACCGGATGCCAGGCGCTGCTGACGCGCACCGCCACGCGGATCCCGGATTACCTGACGGTCAATCTTGCCGGCGAGGACGGGGTCATTCTCTGCTCCACCAACCCGCTGCTGCGCGGGCGGACTATCGCCGACCGGATGCATGTGCGCTCCGCCCTGGAAAGCGGCGGCTTCACCGTTGGCGAGTTCATCCGGCAGCGGTACGATGGCAAGCCGGCGATGCCGTTCGGCCTGCCGATCCGCCGCACCGGCGGCGACGGGCGGACCATCGGTGTTGTCACGGCGCTGATCGATCTCGGCTGGCTCGAACGTTACCTCTCCGAACACCCGCTTCCCGATAATGCCGCGCTGATGATCGCCGACGGCAACGGCATCGTGCTGGTCCATGCCCCTAAGAGGCCGGGGGCCGTCGGCACCGCGCTCCCGCCGCGCTTCCAGCCTCTGCTCGACGCCGATGCGGTCGGGACCGCCCAGCTGATGGGGATCGACGGGGTGGAGCGGGTGTTTGCCTATGTTCCGCTGTCCGCCGGGGTCAGGCACATCTTCGTCGCGGTCGGCATCGACCATGACGCCGCGATGAGCGGTATCGACGCCGCGCTGACGCGGTCGCTGGTGTGGATCGCCGCCACGCTGCTGCTCGGCCTGCTGACGGCGTTCCTGATCGCCAGGCGGCACATCTATCGGCCGGTCGCGGCACTGATCTCGGCGACCGAGCGCTGGCGTGCCGGCGACCGCTCCGCCCACGTGGGAGCGGTGGATGGTCCGGAGATGAGCCGGCTGGGGCTGGCCTTCGATGGGCTGGTCGAGGATCTCGACCGGCAGATGCGGGCCAAGGAGGAGGCATCCGCCGCGCTGCGGGCCAGCGAGGAGCGGTCGCGCGCGCTGGTGGAGAACGCCCCGCACATGATGTGGGTGAACCGGCCCGACGGCACGTTGGAATACGTCAATGCGGCGTTCCGGGCCTACACCGGCCGAATGACGAACGAAGAGAACCGGATGGGGGATCTGCATCCGGAGGACGTCGAGCGTATCCAGGCGGTCCGGAGAGCGGCCATCCCCGCCGGTGCGGCGCACGCGTATGAACTGCGCCTGCGCCGGGCAGACGGAGCCTACAGATGGCACCTCAGCCGGACCCACCCGATCCACCATGGCGGACGGATCGTCGCGTGGTTCGGCGGGGCCGTCGACATCCACGACATCCATCGCGCCCGCGAAACGGCGGAAGAGGCCGGACGGTCCAAAAGCCGCTTCCTGGCCGCCGCCAGCCACGATCTGCGTCAGCCGATGCAGTCGATCCTGCTGTTCGCCGAGGTGCTCCGCCCGCATCTGGGCGAGGGCCCCGGTCTCGATGCACTCGGGCGGCTCCAGCACGGGCTGGAGATCCTCAAAGGTCTGCTGGACGGTCTGCTCGACATCTCCCGCCTCGACGCCGGCATCGTGGCGCCGCAGTTGGAGGAATTCCCTGTCTCGGACCTGCTGAGGAGCCTGGACGACGCCTATGCCCCGGTCGCGCAGGAAAAGGGCCTGGACTGGCGGGTTCACCCCTGCCATGCCGCCATCCGCAGCGACCGGGTCCTGCTCGGCCGCATGCTGCGCAATCTGGTGGAGAACGCGATCCGCTACACCGACAGCGGCGGGATTTCGGTAGACTGCAGCGTGGCGGCCGACCGTCTGCTGATCGGTGTCCACGACACCGGCCGCGGCATCCCGGCCGACCAGATCGACCGGGTGTTCGAGGAACTTTATCAGGTCGACAACCCCGAGCGCGACCGCAACCAGGGCCTCGGCCTTGGGCTCGCCATCGTCCGCCGCCTGTCCGACCTGCTGGACCATCCCGTCACGGTACTCTCGCATCCGGGCCAGGGCTCGCTGTTCAGCATTGCGGTGCCGCTGGCGGCGGAGGCTTGCGCCTCCGTTGCGCCATCCGGGGAGGCGGCCCCTGTGGAAATGGCGCCGGCACCGCCGGAGCGGGAGGATCGGCGGCTGGCGGTGGTGGTGGACGACGACCCCATCGTGCTGGCCGGGATGGAAAGCCTGCTGCGCGCCTGGAAATTCGACGTGATCACCGCGGATTCGACCGACGTCGCAGTGGAACGCCTGACGCTGGATGGGCGCCGGCCCGACATCCTCGTCGTCGATTACCGCCTGCGCGACAAGCGCATCGGAACGGAGGCGATCCTCCGCATCTGGGACATGCACGATGCGGACATCCCCGGCCTGATCGTCACCGGGGAGATCGGCACGGAGCCGCAGAACGACGCGCTCACCCACGGCTTCGACCTGCTGCACAAGCCGGTCACCCCCCGCAGCCTCGCCGCGGCACTCGGCCGCCGTCTGGCAATGGTGGAAGGGGAAGCCCGCATCCCGGTCGCCGATACCGCCGATACCGCCGGGCCGCCTTCGGCCACCCTGTGATCCACACCAATTTTTAAGCCGCGCCCAAGCTCCGGCGGAACATTTCCGCTGCACCGTGTTTGTCTGATGACATGGACCTTAAGGAGCTGTTGGTGCCCAAGCCCCTCCCGATCGAGAAAGTGCAGACCGGAATTCCCGAATTCGATTTGGTTTTGCGCGGCGGGCTGCCGCGCGGTCGAATACATCTTCTGGAGGGTGCACCCGGCACAGGCAAGACCACCATTGCCCTGCAGCTTCTGATCCAGACGCGCGACGACGGCAAGAAGGGGCTGTACATCACTTTATCGGAGAGCGTCAAGGAGCTGGAAGCGACTGCCGCCAGCCATGGCTGGTCGCTCGACGGCTTTGCGGTCTTCGACATTGTGCCCATCGAAGCGCAGCTGGATCGCCAGCAGAGCGTGCTCTACCCGTCGGAGGTGGAGCTTGGCGAGACCGTGCGTCTGATCATCGAGCGGATCGAGCGGGAAAATCCGGAAGTGCTGGTGATCGACACGGTGTCGGAACTGCGGCTGCTCGCCCAGGACCAGCTCGGCTACCGCCGGCAGATTCTGGCTCTGAAGCAATTTCTGCAAGGACGCCGCTGCACCACCCTGATCCTCGACGACCTGACCCATCAGGACGGTGCAAGCGATCTGCACAGCCTGGTTCACAGCGTGATCGTGCTGGAGCAGAGCGAACGCACCTATGGCGCGGCTCGGCGGCGGCTGCGCATCGCCAAGATGCGGGGGGCGGACTATCAGAGCGGATGGCATGACTTCGCCATCACGAAGACCAATGTCCTGGTCTTCCCCAGCCTGATCGCGGAAGAGCACAGCAGCGACTTCGAGCAGACCACCATGGAGAGCGGCCTGCCGGCCCTGGACGAGCTGATGGGGGGCGGCCTGACGCTCGGCACCACCACGATGCTGGTGGGACCATCGGGGGTCGGCAAATCGTCCATTGCGCTGCAATACGTCGCCGCCGCGGTCAAGCGCGGCGAACATGCCGCTTACTTCTCATTCGATGAGAATTTCAAGACCCTGGGGCTGCGCAGCATCGCTCTGGGCATCGACATCAACGAAGCGGTGCAGCAGGAGCGCGTCGGCTGGCAGCGCGCCAACCCGTCCCGCCTGTCGCCCGGCCAGTTCGTCTGGCAGGTCCGCCGCGAGGTCGAAGACCGCAACGCCCGCATTGTGGTGATCGACAGCCTGAATTCCTACCTCAGCACCATGCCGGAGGAGAAGGCGCTGACGCTTCAGATGCACGAGCTGCTGACCTACCTGAGCAACAAGGGTGTGGTCACCATCCTGATCCTGGCTCAGCAGGGCATCATCGGCGATGTGCAGAATCCGGTCGATCTGTCCTTCATGAGCGACACCGTGGTTCTTCTCCGCTTCTTCGAGGCCGAGGGTGAAGTGCGCAAGGCGATTTCGGTGGTGAAGAAGCGCACCGGCGTCCACGAGCTGTCGATCCGCGAATTCCGGCTGTTCCCGGACGGGATGCAGGTCGGGCCGCAGCTGATGGACTTCCGGGGCGTGCTGACGGGCGTACCGGAATATGACGGTTCGGTGGAGACACTCCTCAGTGGTCAGGGCGAAGCCGGGTGATCGATGCCGATGCACGGGTCCATCCTTGTCCTGGCCCCTGAAGGGCGGGATGCCGAAGTGATCGGTTCGGTCCTGGCGGAGATCGGTCTGGCGACGCATCCCTTTGCCGACTTGCCGGAGCTTTGCCGCAGCCTTGGCGACGATGTTGGAGCGCTGATGCTCTCCGAGGGGGTGCTGACCGACATCGAACCGCTGACCGCTTGGTTGGAGGCACAGCCGCGCTGGTCGGACCTGCCCATCGTGATCCTGACCTCGCGGCGCAGCCGGCAGGCCGGGCGGGGAAGGCAGGCATTCTTCCAGTCGCTCGGCAACGTTACGCTGCTGGACCGGCCGCTGCACCGCGAGGCGTTGCAGAGCGCGGCCCAGGCGGCGCTGCGCAGCAGGGAACGCCAGTACCGGACCCGCAGCCACCTTCGGGAGATCACCCAGGCATCCAGCCGATTGGAGGAGCGGGTTGCCGAGCGGACAGAGGCTTTGCAGGCTGAAATGGCCGACCGCAGGCGGGCTGAGAACCAGCTTCATCAGGCGCAGAAGATGGAGGCGCTCGGGCAGCTGACCGGCGGCGTGGCGCATGACTTCAACAATCTGCTCCAGGGCATCGTCAGCTGCCTTGCCGTCCTGGCTCCCACGGTGCCCGACGGCACCCCGCGCGAGCTGTTTGAGGCGGCCAACCGCTCCATCGAGCGCGGCGCGCGGCTGACTCAGTCGCTGCTGTCCTTCGCACGGCGCCAGACGCTGATGCCGGAACCCACTGATCTGGGAGAGCTGCTCACCGGGATGAGCTCCCTTCTCGAACGCTCCCTGGGCGGACAGATCAGCGTCACGATCCAGGTGCCGCCCGGACTTCCGGCGGCGCTGATCGACCGGGCACAGCTTGAATCCGCCATCCTGAATCTTGCGATCAACGCCCGTGACGCCATGCCGGGCGGCGGGCGGCTGTCGCTGACCGCGTTCGTCGTTAGGGTCGGCGATGGAGATACGGACACCCCCTTGGCCGGTTCGGTGGAGTTGCGGCCCGGAACCTACGTGGCGATCCGGGTCACGGATACCGGCACCGGCATCGACCCGTCGGTGTTGCCCCATGTCTTCGAACCCTTCTTCACCACCAAGCCGCTCGACAAGGGATCGGGGCTGGGACTGTCGATGGTCCAGGGCATGGCGACCCAATCCGGCGGCGGCGTCCACATCGACAGCACCCTCGGCAGCGGAACCGCGATCACCCTTTACCTGCCAAGCGTGGCGGCCGTCGCCGACCGGCCGGCGCGCCTGGCTGTCGAAGTCGAACGCGGTCAAGGCCGCACCGTCCTGCTGGTGGAGGACGACGCCATCGTGCGGATGGGAACGATGGCGCTGCTGGAAAGCCAGGGCCATCAGGTCATTGAGGCGGACAGCGGGGAAACTGCCCTGGCCCTGCTGCATGACGGTGCAGAGGTCGATGCGCTGATCACCGACTTTGCCATGCCCGGCATGAACGGAGCCGAGGTGGTGCGCAATGTGCGAACCCTGCGCCCCGGATTGCCTGCGCTGATCGTCACCGGCTATGCGGACACGCCGGATTTGGGCGAGGCCGTACGCCTGCTGCGCAAGCCCTTCTCGCCGAACCAGATCGCCGAGCAGCTGGCAGCCATGCTGGCGGAATGACGGCTTGTCAGGCGATTGGGACGGTCCTGATGAAATCAAGGAAGGCCCGAAGCGGGGCCGGCACCAGACGCCGGCCGGGGTAATAGAGGAACGGGCCGGAAAAGGACGGCCACCAGGATTCGAGGACGGGTTCAAGCGCGCCGCTGTCCAGATGCGGCCGCAGCCACTGCTCGAACAGTTGAAAGACCCCGACACCCGCGACGGCCGCATCGATGGCGAGGTCCATGATGCCGCCCGACCCCACCACCAGCGGTCCGGTCGGATCGAGGCGGATCGTTTCGCCGTCGCGTTCGAACTCCCAAAGCGGCATGGCTCCGCTGGCAAA
The DNA here is from genome assembly GCF_003116035.1 of Azospirillum sp. TSH64. Taxonomy (GTDB): domain Bacteria; phylum Pseudomonadota; class Alphaproteobacteria; order Azospirillales; family Azospirillaceae; genus Azospirillum. Next base: position 4,273,593 of record NZ_LGQW01000015.1, on the reverse strand, counting down.
GCGTCCGCGCACGCAGCTGTGGGTCATCAGGTCGCGCGGATGCTCCGGCCGTCCGCGTGCATCGAGGTAGGCGGGGGAGGCCGCGGTCGCGAAGCGCTGCCGGCGGGGACCGATGGGGACGGCAATCATATCCTGTTCCAGCCGCTCGTCGTAGCGGATGCCGGCGTCGCATCCGGCAGCCAGGACATCGACGAAGCTGTCCTCGCCCATCACCTCCACCCGGATCTCGGGATAGGAGGCATGGAAGGCCGGCAGGATCGACGGCAGGACCAGCCTTGCCGCGCTGACCGGCACATTGAGCCTGAGGGTGCCCGCCACCCGGTCGCGGAAGCCGTTCACCACGTCGAGGGCTGCATCGACCTCGCGCAGGGCGGGCTCCAGCCGGGCCAGCAGTCGTTCGCCGGCTTCCGTCGGGACCACGCTGCGGGTGGTCCGGTTGAACAGCCTGACGCCGAGCTGCCCTTCAAGCCGCCGCACAGCTTCGCTGAGGGACGAGGCGCTGACGTTGCCCGCCTTCGCCGCTTCGCGGAAACCCCGGGCGCGGGCCACCGCGACGAAGGCGTTTAGGTCCCCCAGCTCATGCTGCATTGTTCGGAAATCCGCACGGGTTGTCCTGATTGTGCAGACTAATCGGACTTGCGGATGGGGGCTAGATTGCTGAAGCCATCAAGGAGATCCTCATGTCCGATACCAATCAGACCGAATCCTGCAACTTCACCATCGGCGGCAAGACCGTCCGCCGGCTCGGCTATGGCGCGATGCAGTTGGCCGGTCCCGGCGTCTTCGGTCCGCCGAAGGACCGTGACGCGGCCATCGCCGTGCTACGCCATGCCGTCGAGGCGGGCGTCAATCACATCGACACCAGCGACTTCTACGGTCCGCATGTCACCAACCAGCTGATCCGTGAGGCGTTGGCGCCCTATCCGTACGATCTGCTGATCGTGACCAAAGTCGGCGCCCGGCGCGGCGCGGATGCCTCCTGGCTTCAGGCATCCTCGCCGGAAGAGCTGAGGCAGGCGGTGCACGACAATCTGCGCAATCTCGGCCTTGACGTGCTCGACGTCGTCAACATGCGGCTGTGGGGCGACCATGGTCATGCCCCGGCGGAAGGATCGGTCGAGCGGGAGCTGAGCGTTCTTGCAGACCTCCAGCAGCGGGGGCTGATCCGCCACATCGGGCTCAGCAACGCCACGGCGCGGCAGGTCGAGGAAGGTCGCCGCGTCTGCGAGATCGTCTGCGTGCAGAACCACTACAATCTGGTGCATCGGGCGGACGATGCGCTGATCGACGATCTCGCCGCCAAGGGGATCGCCTATGTGCCGTTCTTTCCGCTCGGCGGCTTCTCGCCGATCCAGTCCGGCCTGTTGTCCGATGTCGCCAGCCGGCTCGGGGCGACGCCGATGCAGGTGGCGCTCGCCTGGCTGCTGAACCGGGCGCCAAACATCCTGCCGATCCCGGGAACCTCGTCGGTCAAGCATCTGCAGGAGAATCTGGCGGCGGCGGACCTGGTGCTGTCCGCCGATGCCCTGGAGGCGCTGGATCAGCTGGGGAAAGACGCCTGAGGGTCGAGATGGAAAAAGGGGAGCTCGCGCTCCCCTCGTCCCGGTGCCGCCTCCCGGTGCCGGTTAACGGCGTTCCACATTCGGCAGGAAGATTGTCAGCAGGCCCAGCAGCGGCAGGAAGGAGCAGGCGGTGTAGACGAAGCCGATGCCCTTCCAGTCCGCGACGACGCCCAACCCGGCCGCGCCGATGCCGGCGACGCCGAAGGCAAGCCCGAAGAACAGGCCCGACACCATGCCGACCCGGCCGGGCAGCAGCTCCTGCGCATAGACCACGATGGCCGGGAAGGCTGAAGCCAGGGCCAATCCGATCACGGCGCTGAGAACCACCGTCGTCGTCAGCCCGACATAGGGCAGGGCCAGGGTGAAGGGCAGGATGCCGAGGATCGAGACCCAGATCACCGTCTTGCGGCCGATGCGGTCGCCCACCGGGCCGCCGATCACCGTGCCCGCCGCGACCGCGGCCAGGAAGGCGAACAGGCAGAGCTGCGCGTCGCCGGTGGACAGGCCGAAGCGGTCGATCAGGTAGAAGATGTAATAGCTGGTGATGCTGGCGAGATAGACGTATTTCGACACGATCAGCGCGATCAGGATGGCGACCGCGCGGGCGACCTGACCCGCCGGCAGATCGGCATGGCGCGCAGCCGCCGGGCCGCCGGTCTTGCGCGGTTTGGCGTTCCGGCGCTGCCAGCTTCCCAGCCGCACCATCACCACCATGCCGGCCAGGGCGGCGAAGGCGAACCAGCTGAGGCTGCCCTGACCGTGGGGCAGGATGATGAAGGCCGCCAGCAACGGGCCGAGTGCCGAACCGAGGTTGCCGCCGACCTGGAACAGCGACTGGGCCAGCCCATGGGCGCCGCCGGACGCCTGACGGGCGATGCGCGACGCCTCCGGATGGAAGACGGACGAGCCGAAACCGAGCAACATCCCGCCGGCCAGCAGGGCCGGAAAGCTTGGCGCCCAGGCCAGGATGAGAAGCCCGAGCAGCGTGGAGCCCATGCCGAAGACCAGCGAATAGGGCATCGGCTTGCGGTCGGTGAAAAGTCCGACCAGCGGCTGAAGGAGCGATGCCGTCAGCTGATAGACGAAGGTCAGCAGGCCGAGCTGGGCGAAGCTGAGGCCGAACTCGTCCTTCAGGATCGGATAGACCGCCGGCAGCAGCGACTGGATCATGTCGTTGAGCAGGTGGCAGGCGCTGATCGCGGCCAGGATGGAAAAGGCCGTCGAACCGGCGCTGGGCCGGCTCATGGTGGTGTCGGTCACGGGGGCATGCCCTCTTCTCTCTGCCTTGGGGCGTCCGGACCGCGTATCGGCGGTTCGGTTGGCCCGGCACTGTTGCGTTGACTGCACCGTAAGCCTACGGTCGGTCGAGAAGGCCCGCCACCGCAGTCAGGCCAGTTTTTTACGAGTCTGGGCCATGGTGAGAAATGTCCGTGTCGACGAGATCGATGCCGTCGAGCGGCCGCTGCTCGCCACCACCCACGACTATCCGGACGGCGGTACTCTGCCGCTGCACTGTCACCGGCGGGGACAGCTGATCTCCGGTATCACCGGGGTGCTGATCATGTCGACGCCGCAGGGCCGCTGGGTGGTGCCGCCCGATTTCGGCCTGTGGATCCCGCCCGGCGTCCTGCATGAGGTACGCATGATCGGGGCGGTGACCACCCAAAGCCTCTATCTGGACCCGGACCTGACCGGCGGAATGCCTGACCGCTGTCAGGTCGTCGGGCTGTCCCCCTTCATCCGCAGCCTGATCGCCCGCGCCGTGGATGTGCCGGCCGTTTACGTTCCGGACAGCCACGACGGCGCGGTGATGGCGCTGATCCGCTACGAGATGCTGCATCTGCCGGCCCAGCCGCTGACCGTCCCGTTTCCGACCAGTCCGGCGTTGGCCGAGCGCTGCCGACGGTTTCTCCGACAGCCGGCGGTGCATGAGACGATCGAGCAGTGGTGCGACGAGCTGGGTGTCAGCCGGCGCGCCTTCACACGGCTGTTCCGGCGCGAGACCGGGCTGAGCTTTCTGGAGTGGCGCCAGCAGGCCTGCCTCGCCGCCGCCCTGCCGCGGCTGGTGGCGGGCGAAGCCGTCACCGCGGTCGCCATCGACCTCGGCTATGACAACCCCGCCGCCTTCACCGCGATGTTCAAGCGCGTGCTCGGCTCTTCGCCGCGCGCATATCTGAAGGGTGCCGAATAGTCGTCAGGAATAGCGCATTGCCTCCAGATCGGCGATGAGATCGGGGCCTGCCGGACGCCAGCCGAGCGCCGCCTGGGTCAGGGCGCTGGACGCCGCCATGTCGATGCCCGCGAAGATCGCCATCCAGCCGAAATGCTCGGCGGCCTTGTCCTGTGGGATGGAAACCGTCGGAATCTTCAGGCCGCGGGCCAGCCTCTCGACGATCTCGCGGGTTCCGACGCCTTCCTCACCGACCGCATGGTAGCGGGCGCCGGCTTCCGCCTTCTCGATGGCCAGACGATAGAGGCGGGCGACATCGCCCAGATGACCGGCGGACCAGCGGTTCTGCCCCTCGCCGATATAGGCGGCGACGCCCTTCGCGCGGAAGATTTCGATCAGCGGGGTGATCAGCCCCTGCTTCTCCGTGTTGTGGACCTGCGGCAGCCGCATCACCGCGACGTTGACGCCGGCGTCCAGCAGCTCGTTTCCGGCCCGCTCCGACGCGATGCGCGGGTTGGGGTGGGCGTCGTCGAAGACATCTTCGCGGGCAAGCCGGCCATGGCCGGCACCCCCCATGCCGACCCCTGAGGTGATCAGCAGCGGGCGGTTCGAGCCCTTCAACGCCGCACCCAAGGCACCGATCACCCGGCCGTCCTTTGCGCAATTCTCGGCGAAGCGCGAGAAGTCATGGTCGAAGGCGGTGTGGATCACGGCGTCGGCCTTCTCGGCACCGCCGCGGATGCTCGCCAGATCCTCCAGCGTGCCCAGGTGCGGCTCGGCACCGGCGGACTCCAGCGCGCGGGCGCCGTCCCCGGACCGGGTCATGCCGATGACTTGGTGTCCGGCCTGGAGCAGGTCGGACAGCACGGCCCGACCGATGAAACCGGTGGCGCCGGTGAGGAAAATACGCATGGGACAATCACCTTTCCAATTCCGTCGCCTCCACTCTGTCCCACCGTGATATCCTGTTAAAGTAGTGACGTTTTCCTAGTATAGCGGCTACCAGGATCAGCCAATGCAGACCGACACCAGACAGACCAGTCCGGCCGCCACGCTCGCCGCCTTCCTGCGCGACCGCCGGACGCGGCTGGACCCGGCGGCCTTCGGATTCTCGGGACGCCGCCGCACGCCGGGCCTGCGCCGGGAGGAGGTGGCGCAGCGCGCCAACATCAGCCCGACTTGGTACACGTGGCTGGAGCAGGGGCGGGGCGGGGCGCCGTCGGCCGACGTGCTGGACCGGATCGCCGGCAGCCTGATGCTGACCGATCTGGAGCGGGAGCATCTGTTCATCCTGGCGCTCGGCCGGCCGCCGGAGATGCGCTACAGGCCTGCACAAGGTGTCAGCCCGCGCCTGCAACGGCTGTTGGAGTCCTTCGATGCCTGCCCGGCCTTCATCAAGACCGCGACCTGGGACGTGCTGGCCTGGAATCGTGCCGCCGCGGTGGTGTTGACCGATTACGGAACGCTTCCGCCCGATCAGCGGAACATCCTGCGGCTGGTGTTCGGCAATCCGGCGATCCGGGCCAAGCAGAAGGACTGGGAGGGTATGGCGCGGCATCTGGTCGGCGCCTTCCGCGTCGATGCGGCACGGGCCGGGGCAGTCAAGGAGATCGCCGATCTCGTCGACGAGCTGTGCCGGACGAGCGCCGACTTCGCCCGATTCTGGAATGAGAATGACGTCTACGCGCCGAGCGAGGGGGTCAAGCGGCTCCAGCACCCGGAGCTCGGCAGCGTCGAGATGGAATATTCGGCCTTCGCCGTCGATGGACGCCCCGATCTCGGTCTTCTGGTCTACAATCCGCTGGACGAACAGGTTAAAGAACGCATCCGCGCCCTGGCCGGTCGAAGGACCGCGGTGGCGTCTGGCGGATGAGCGGTGGCAGGAAGGAACGGCAGCGGTGAATCTCTTTTCCCTTCTCGATCAGGCGGCGGCCCGTTTCCCCGGCCATGGAGCGGTGTTCCGCGGCACCGAGCAGCTTCACAGCTTTGCCGAACTCCGCTCCCGCTCACTGCGCATCGCCGCCGGCCTGCGCGCATCCGGTCGGCCGGGCGACCGCATCGCCATCGCGACGGAAAATGTGCCCGAGTATGTCGAGCTGTTCTTCGCCATCTGGGCAGCCGGCATGGCGGCGACGCCGGTGAACGCCAAGCTGCATCCACGCGAACTGGTGCAGATCCTGGAGGATTCCGGCGCGTCCATCGTCTTCGTCTCGCCCAAGCTGGCCGGCGGGCTGGAGCAGGCGCTGGACGGGTCGCCTGCGGCGTCCTGCCGCCGGATCGTCATCGGCGGCGAGGGCTATGCGGCGCTGACGGCAGGGGACGAATGGGCCGGGCCGGTCGATCCCGATCCGCAGGCGCTGGGCTGGCTGTTCTACACCAGCGGCACCACCGGGCGGTCGAAGGGGGCGATGCTGTCCCACCGCAATCTGCTGGCCATGACCGTTGCCCATCTGGCGGACGTCGAGGCGGTGGACGAGGATTGCAGCCTGCTGCATGCGGCGCCGATGTCGCACGGCTCCGGCCTCTATATGGCGGCCTATGTCGCCCGCGGTGCCCGACAGGTGGTCCCGGCCTCCTCCGCCTTCGAACCGGCGGAATTCCTCGAACTCTGCGACCGTCACCCCGGCTGCGGCGCCTTCCTGGCCCCGACGATGGTGCAGAGGCTGCGTCTGGAGGCGGAACGCGACGGCCGGCGGCCGGCCAACCTGCGCTCCATCGTCTATGGCGGCGGTCCGATGTATGTGGAGGAACTGCGCCGCTCGCTGGCGGTTTTCGGGCCGGTCTTCGTCCAGATCTACGGCCAGGGCGAGGCGCCGATGACCATCGCGTCGCTGCGGCGTCGCGACCATGCAAGCGAGGACGATGCGGTGCTGGGTTCGGTCGGTTTCGCCCGCAGCGGCGTCGAGGTTGCGGTGGTGGACGGCGACGGCCGGCCGCTGCCCATCGGCGAGGTGGGAGAGATCGTCTGCCGCGGCGACGTGGTGATGGCCGGATACTGGAACAATGCCAAGGCGACGGCCGACGCATTGCGCGACGGCTGGCTGTTCACCGGCGACATGGGGTCCTTCGACGGGCACGGCTATCTGACGCTGCGCGACCGGTCGAAGGACGTCATCATCAGCGGCGGCAGCAACATCTATCCGCGCGAGGTGGAGGAGGTGCTGCTGCGCCACCCCGACGTCGCCGAGGTCTGTGTCACCGGGCAGCCCGATCCGGAATGGGGCGAGATCGTCGTCGCCTTCATCGTCGCCGAGCCGGGGCGCGAAATCTCCCCCGGCGGCCTCGATGAGCATTGCAACGCCAGCATCGCCCGGTTCAAGCGGCCCAAGCGTTACCTGTTGGTCGAGGAGCTGCCGAAGAACAACTATGGCAAGGTGGTGAAGCGCGAACTGCGCGCCCGTCTGGCCGGTGGGTAGGGCCAGACGGGAAAGGGAGGTATCAGCGTCCCGCCGCCTGACGGCGCAGGGTCTTCAACTCCTCGAAGCGGGCGGACACGTCGCGCATGACGGAGGCCATCCCGAGCATGGCGCCGTCCGCGTCCTTCAAGGGCACGATGGTGAACTCAACCGAGATGCGGCTGCCGTCCTTGCGCAATGCCGGAACCGACAGCAGGTCGCCGCTGCCATAGCGGCTCACCCCCGTCTTCATCACCTCTTCATAGCCTTCCCAATGGCGCTGGCGCTGCCGTTCGGGGATGATGATGTCCAGCGATTGGCCCAGCGCCTCTTCGGCGGTGAAGCCGAACACGCGTTCCGCCCCCGCATTCCAGAACCGGATGAGACCCTCCCGGTCGGAATAGACGATGGCCTCCGCCGGGCTGTTCAAAAGCGCAAGCCCAAGTTGGCGCAGCTCTTCCTCGGTCATCGAACTCTCCCAATGGTCGTTTCATAATGAAGCGTCAGACATCCAGAACCAATTTTGCGCTCCGGGCCCGGGAGACGCACAGCATCATCGTCTTGCCGGCAGCGCGTTCCGCATCGGACAGGACGCTGTCGCGATGGTCGGGCTCGCCCTCCAGCACCGTCGTCTCGCAGGTGCCGCAGATGCCCTGTTCGCAGGAGGAGTCGACCTCGACCCCAGCGGCGTAGAGCGCATCCAGGATGCTGGTTCCCGCCGGAACCGTGACGGTGACGCCGGACCGCGCGCAGACCACGTCGAAGCTGGCGTCCACCATGTCCTGACGGGCCGGCTCCGGACGCGGCGTGAACCATTCCAAGCGGACATCCTGGTCCGGCCGGGCGGCGGCTGCCACCGCTTCCATCAACCGCTGCGGACCGCAGCAATAGACCGGGACATCGACAGGGGTGGACGCCATCAATGCGTCGACCGCAAGCCGTCGGCCGTCGTCGGCGGCATGCAGGTCGACGCGGCCATGCGGCAGGGCGCGGAGATCTTCGAGGAAGGGCGCCGCCGCGGCACTGCGCACGCAATAGTGCAGGACCCAATCGGCGCCCCGCTCCGCCGCCCTGCGGATCATCGGCAACAGCGGTGTGATGCCGATGCCGCCAGCGATGAACAGGTAGCGCGCTGCGTCGTCGAAGCGGAAATTGTTGCGGGGCGGGGAGATGGCCAGATCGGCTCCAAGAGCCAGTTCGCCATGCACGAAGCCCGATCCCCGCCCGCCCGGCACGTTCAGGACGGCGATGCGGTAGGCTTGGCGGTCCGCCGGATCGCCGCACAGCGAATAGGAGCGCACCGCCCCGTCCGGCAGATGGAGGTCGATATGGGCGCCGGGCTCAGCCGGCGGCAGCCCCCGCCCATCCGGATCGCGCAGTTCGACCAGCCGGACCTGCGGTGCGATCCGCTCGAGGCGGTGCACGCGCAACGTCCAGGGTGCCTTGGCTGAGGGCTGCGGCGTTTCAGGCTGCGTGCTGCTCATAATCCTGCCTGCGAGTGTCATCGGCGGGTCTGGTATGCCAGATCCAATGCAGGCAGCCTAAAACCTCAAGCTAACTTCAGGTCAAGAGAAAATGTGGAATCCCGGTTCGGCGGATCATCCGGCGGTCGCCATGCGTTGTTCGCGAAACGGTGCGCGGGCACCCCCAACGGGAGGAACTGTCATGTCACGGTCGACGATCATGGTCCTAGTTGCAGCGCTTGGATTGGCAGGAACGCCTGCGCTGGCGGCGTCGGGCGACATCCATGCGGTGACGGGCGAGAAGGTCAATCTGCGTGCCGGTCCGTCCGACGACGCGGCGGTGCGCTCCACGATCATGCGCGGCGAGGACGTGGTCGAACTGCGGCGGGAGGGCAACTGGATGGGTGTCCGCGTGCTGCGCACCGGGGAGGAGGGCTGGCTGTTCTCTGACCTCGTCAAGCGGCAGAGCGCCAGCTCGCTGGGCAGCGGCGAAAGCGCGCCGGCGCAGGCCGGGTTCGGCAAGCTTTCGCCCGGCTTCGACGGTCTGGTCGCCGGCATCGGCGAGCAGCTCGGCTACCGCTTCGCCGACAAGGTGGAACAGGGCGCCAATGGCACGCTGCGGGTCGTGCCGACCCAGGAATGGCTGTACAACACCGGCCGTGACGCCAAAATGTTCGCAGCGCTGGCGCTCTACCAGATGTGGAAGAACTACAACAACGGCAAGCCGGTGACCGTCACGCTGGGCGCACAGGGGCCGGCTGCCATAACCATCGCCGACGCTGCGAAGGGGCCGGAACTTACCGGACCGGCCTTCAATCCGGCGCGCTGATAGGAGAAGGACCGCAAGCCCCCGGCGCGTTCACGCGCGTTCACACCGGGGCCTTGCGGTCCTTGCGGATCGTCAGATTTCCCGCTTGCTCATCTGGTCGGCGATGTAATCGGCCTGCCGGATCGCCAGCGCGACGATGGTCAGGGTCGGGTTCTCCGAGGCGCCGCTGGTGAACTGGCTGCCGTCCGACACGAACAGGTTCTTCACGTCGTGCGCCTGTCCCCATTTGTTGACGACGCCGTCGCGGGCATTGGCGCTCATCCGGTTGGTGCCGAGATTGTGGGTGGACGGGTAGGGCGGGGTGTGGATGGTCCTGACCGCGCCCACCGCGTCATAGACGGCCGACCCGCGGCCATAGGCATGGGTGCGCATGGCGATGTCGTTGGGATGGTCGTCGAAATTGACGTTGGGAATCGGCAGGCCGAACTTGTCCTTCTCCGTCGCGTGCAGGGTGACGCGGTTGGTCTCGCGTGGCATGTCCTCGCCCACCAGCCACATGCCGGCGATATGGTCGTAGGCGTCCAGCGCCGAGCTGAAGTCGCGGCCCCAGGCCCCCGGATCGAGGAAGGCCGCCATGAAGGGCACGCCGAGCGACAGCGTTTCCATCTCGTAGCCGCCGACGAAGCCGCGCCGCGGGTCGAAGCGGGATTCGTCGCGGATGATGCCGGCCATGGTGGTACCGCGGTACATGTGCACCGGCCGGTCGAACAACCCATAGACCGACCCGGTCATGTGACGCATGTAGTTGCGCCCGACCTGACCGGACGAGTTCGCCAGTCCGTCCGGGAACATCGTCGATGCCGAGTTCAGCAGCAGGCGCGGGCTTTCGATCGAGTTGCCGGCGACCGCGACGATGCGGGCCTTCTGGCGGTGCATGGCGCCGGTGGCGTCGGCATAGAGCACGGCGTTGACCTTGCCCTTCGCGTCATGCTCGATCTTCAGCACCTGGGCGTTCGGCCGGACCTCCAGATTGCCGGTGGCCTCGCCCTTGGGGATCTCGGTATAGAGGGTCGACCATTTCGCCCCCGACTTGCAGCCCTGGAAACAGAAGCCGATCTGCTGGCAGGCACCGCGGCCGTCGCGCGGCTTGCTGTTGATCGACATGTTGCCGGTGTGGAATTCGCTGTAGCCCAGCTTCTTGGCGCCGGCCGCCAGCACCTTGTAGTTGTTGTTGCCGGGCAGGCGCGGGATGCCGTTGGTGCCGGTCGTCCCCATCTTGAACTCGGCCTTGTCGTAATAGGGCTCCATCTCCGCCAGCGTCACCGGCCAGTCGAGCAGGTTGGCGCCCTCCACCGCGCCGTAGGTCGTGCGCGCCTTGAACTCATGCTCCTGGAAGCGCAGCGAGGCGCCGGCCCAATGGACGGTGGAGCCGCCGACCGCCTTGACGATCCAGGCCGGCAGGTTGGGAAAATCCTTCGCCACCCGCCAGCTTCCCGAGGTGGTGCGTTTGTCCAGCCAGGAAATCTGCGAAAAGCTCTTCCATTCGTCGTTCACGAAATCCTGGATTTCGTGGCGGGCACCAGCCTCCAGGCAGACGACCTTGACGCCCTTCTGGGCCAGCTCGTTCGCCAGGGTGCCGCCGCCGGCCCCCGATCCGATCACCACCACGACGCTGTCGTCATCCATCGCGAATTTCGCAACCATGTCTCGGTCCTCCCCATTTTTTCGGGCATTCGGTGCGGCAGACGGACGGCGCCGTCAGGCGTCCTTGATCCAGTCCAAATCGTCGAAGCCGCGATGGATGTAGCCGCCATATTCGGCCGACGCCCCTTCGTAGCCGAGCTTCGCCCACACCTCCGGCTGGTTGTAGAGGGCGACCACCATGTCGCCGCGCACCTTGCGGAAGAAGGGCGTGGTCTCGATCGATTTCAGCACCGCGACGCGGTCCGCCTCGGCCTTGATCGCGGCGTAGGGAGCGTTGCGCAGCTTGCGCGCGACGGCATCCAGCGCCACCGCCCCTTCGTTGAGCTGGCCTGCCAGGGTGGCGTCCTTCGCCGCCGCCTGGTCCATCGAGGCCAGCGCCGTCTCGTAATAGGCGTCGCCCAGACGGTCGTGCGGATAGAGGTCGCGCACCATCACCAGCAGGGTCTTGGCGGCGTCGGGCTTGATTGCGGTCAGGCCTTCGGCCCAGGCCGGCATTGCAGTGATCGACACCATGCCGCCGGAAACCGCACCGGCCGCCGCAACCGACGCGGCGGAGGTCTTCAGAAAGTTCCGCCTGTTGAACCGTGTCCGTTTGTCGAGAACGCGCATGATCGACGTCTCCTTCCCATGGTTCGGTTATTGTTGGGTCGAGGTTTGGACTTACCGGTAGCGGCCGTGGCGTTGCAGCACCTCGGTCTTGTAGCCGTCCGGATCGGTGACGAAGAAGAAGCGGGCCAGCAGGGTGCCGCCGGGGGCGAACTCCTTCACCGGGGTCACCGGGAAGCCCAGGGCCGTCATCCGGGCGTGCTCGCGCTCCAGATCGTCCACCGCCACCGCCATGTGGCCGTAGCCGTCGCCGTGGGTGTAGGGCGCCGTCCGGTCATGGTTGACGGTCAGCTCCAGCTCCATGTCGTTTTCGGCGTTGCGCAGGTAGATCAGCGTGAAACCGTCGAAGCCCAGCCGTTCGGCCGGTTCCAGCCCGAAAGCCTTGGCGTAGAAGTCCAGCGACCGCTGTTCGTCGAGGACGCGCACCATCATGTGGATGATCTTGGCCATGGTGCTTCCCATGAGGTCGTTGAGGGAGGGCGTTACCGTTTGGCGTTGGTTTCCAGGAACTGGACGATGCTCTTGCGAATGGCGTCGTCGTCCTGGTGGTAATTCATGTAGCTGCCGGGAACGAACTGGTTGGAGTTGGCCAGCCAGTTCTCCAGATGGCCGGCGTCCCAGGCGAAACCGGCGCCGCGCAGCGCATCCGAATAGTCGAAGCCGTCGACGCTGCCGGCTTTGCGGCCGATGACGCCGTACAGCGGCGGCCCGGCGCGGGGCCCGTCGCCCTTCTTCACCGAATGGCAGGTTCCGCATTGCTGGCGGAACAGCGTCTCGCCATCCGCCGCCGCGGATTTCCGCGTGAAGGGCGAGAAGGGTATGGACAGAAGGAGCAGCAACATCACCCAGCGGTGCGGCGACATCCTCGCGTGCATCGCATGCCTCATCGTCTGAAAATCCTCCCGAAATTCCGGCTTGAGCCTTTGGGCGCCGTCACGTCGGTCCAGCCGACGCGGCACCGTGGATGTGAATTCAGCAAGGGGCGTGCCACCCTACGCAAGGCCGCATTCGATAAGGGGAAGGGCAGGTTTTGTGCGGTGTCGTGGGGGATGGCTGTCCCAACTGTTTCATTTTGAGACACCGGCGGCGCGACATATCGTCCCATTATGAGACGGTGTGCCACGCGAACATTCTTTAAAATCACTCATCCGGCTGGCTCCGGCATTTTGGCACGTCGATTGCTTTTAGGGGGTGGCGTTGCAGCCGCCCCGCTTCGGTGGCCGCAAAAAGCCTGAAGCTGCGGACCATCTTCGCCGCGCCGTTGTGCGGTCCCGGTCCGGCCGATCCCGCCCTTGAACCTGCCGGTGTCCCGTCATCCGGCATAAGCGGCCGACGCGATCCTTCAGGCCCGGATCAACATCATCAAAATCATGGGGAGAGACGACATGCCGGATGGATTGACGCTGAACAAGATCACCAGCCAGAAAGGCATCGGCATCACCGAGGCGGCCCGCCGCGTCGCCGATCTCGGCTGGACGCCGTCCTACGTCAAGGAGGCGATGAGCTTCCCGACCGACTATAAGATCTCCAAGGCACCGCGCGACCCGATGAAGCAGGTTCTGCGCTCCTACTTCCCGATGCAGGAGGAGAAGGACAACCGCGTCTATGGCGCGCTGGACGCGGCGCTGCGCGGCGACATGTTCCGCAATGTCGAGCCGCGCTGGATCGAGTGGATGAAGCTATTCCTGGCGATCATCCCCTTCCCGGAAATCTCGGCGGCGCGGTCGATGGCGACGCTGGGCCAGCTGGCGCCAGGCGACGATCTGCGCACCGGCTTCACCATGCAGATGATCGACGAGTTCCGGCACTCGACGATCCAGATGAACCTCAAAAAATGGTACATGGAGAACTACATCGACCCGGCCGGGTTCGACATCACCGAGAAGGCGTTCGGCAAATGCTACGCCACCACCATCGGCCGGCAATTCGGTGAGGCCTTCCTGACCGGCGACGCCATCACCGCGTCGAACATCTACCTCCAGGTCGTGGCGGAGACCGCCTTCACCAACACTCTGTTCGTCGCCATGCCGTCGGAGGCGGCGCGCAACGGCGACTATGCCCTGCCCACCGTCTTCCTGTCGGTGCAGAGCGATGAGTCCCGCCACATCGGCAACGGCCATTCCATGCTGATGTCGGTGCTGAAGGAGCCGGACAACCACCTGCTGCTGGAACGCGACATCCGCTATTCCTTCTGGCAGAACCACATGATCGTCGACGCCGCCATCGGCACCATCATCGAATACGGCACCAAGCACCGCGACAAGAACAAGGAATCCTACGCCGAGCTGTGGCACCGCTGGATCTTCGAGGATTACTACCGCACCTACATGCTGCCGCTGGAGAAGTACGGCATCAAGATCCACCATGACGACGTTCACGAAGCCTTCGACAGTATCGTCAAGAAAAACTACGTCCACAAGATCGCCCAGTTCTTCTCTGCCGGCTGGTGGGCCAATTTCTGGCGCATCGAGGCGATGACCGAGCGTGACTTCGAATGGTTCGAGAGCAAGTATCCGGGCTGGTACGACGAGTTCGGCGTCTGGTGGGAGAATTACGCCAAGCTCAGCAAGCCCGGCAGCGTGCCGATCACCTTCGCCGACACCGGCTATGTCTATCCGCACCGCTGCTGGTCGAGCCTAGTGCCCTGCGTGATCCGCGAGGACTTCACGATCGACGAGGTCGACGGCGAGCTGTTCACCTACGCCTCCGAGGTCGACCGCTGGACCCACAAGGAAGCCTTCGCCGCCGAATACCAGGGCCGCCCGACACCGGCGATGGGCCGCTTCTCCGGCCGGCGCCAGTGGGAGGAGGTCTATGACGGCTGGGACCTCGCCGACGCCATCCAGGACATGGGCTTCGTCCGTCCCGACGGGAAGACGCTGGTCGCCCAGCCGCATCTGTCCTTCGAGGAGAAGGACATGTGGACGCTGGACCATGTGCGTGGCCACACCATCCGCAGCCCGCTGCTGGCGCTCCGCGAAATGACGCCGCAACAGCGTCAGGCGCATGTCGAGGAATACCGCAAGGGCTTCAAGATCCGCCGGGTCTGATCTCCCGCCCCTTCACTCGGGCCCGCCCCCCCTTTCCGGCCCCCTTTCCGGCTGGAGAGGGGGAACGGGATCCCCTGCGGACTTCACAGGCGGACATCGCCGCGGAGATCGACAGACCATGACCGCACAAGCGCTAAAGAACAGCCCGGCCGTCCACACCGTCCGGTTGGAGCCGGTCGGCATCGAAATGGAGGTGGCGGAAGGGGAAACCATCCTCGACGCCGCCTTCCGCCAGGGCGTCTCACTGATGCATGGCTGCAAGGAGGGGCAATGCTCCGCCTGCAAATGCCTGCTGATCGACGGCGACGTCGAGATGCTGAAATACTCCACCTTCGCGCTCTCCGATCCGGAGCGCGACAGCAACCACATCCTGCTCTGCCGCTCGCTGGCCTACAGCGACGTGGCGGTGGAACTGCTGAATTACGACGAGGATCTGCTGTCCCGCTCCATCCCGGTGAAGGACTTCACCGCGCGGCTGGCGGCGGTGGAGCCGCTGACCCACGACATCGTCGCCATCGCGTTGGACCTCGACCAGCCGATGAAGTTCTGGGCCGGGCAATATGCCGACATCACGCTGCCCGGCATCGGCCTGACTCGCTCCTTCTCGATGGGCAACCCGCCGACGGACGGCAGCCGGCTTGAGTTCATCATCAAGAAATACCCGGACGGCGCCTTCTCCCGCCAATTGGACGGCGGACTGTCGGTCGGCGACCGGGTGAGCGTGCGCGGTCCCTACGGCAGCTGCTTCCGCCGTGAGGGGCGGGAGGGGCCGATGATCCTGGTCGGCGGCGGGTCGGGCATGGCGCCGCTGCTGTCGATCCTGCGCGATCAGGCCGCCAGCGGCGAGACACGGCCGGTGCGGCTCTTCTACGGCGCCCGCAGCCGCAAAGACCTGTTCCACCTCGACCTGTTCGAGGAGTTTGCCCGCAGCCTGCCGGACTTCGCCTTCATCCCCGCCCTGTCGCATGCCGAGGAGGGCGACGGCTGGACCGGCGAGACCGGCTTCATCCACGAGGTGCTGCGCCGGCACCTGTCCGACATGGATGAGGTGGAGGAGGCCGACGTCTTCTCCTGCGGGCCGCCGCCGATGATCGATGCGGTGCTGCCGGTCCTGCAAATGGCCGGCGTCGAATCCGCGCGCGTCTATTTCGACAAATTCACTCCCGCGACCCGCTGAGGCGGGCCGCTGAGGGGGGCTTATGCAAACACGGGAGGAACGACGATGACCATGCAGGAAACCACATCCGCAGCCGCCGGGGCCAAGGTCTTTCCGGGTTCCGACAGTCGCCGCTACAATTACTTCGAGCCGAAGGGCCGCAAGGCGACCCATTACGAGGACGTGACGGTCGACGTCCAGCCCGATCCGGAGCGCTATCTGCTCCAGAACTGGATCATCTCCTTCGGCGACGGCACGCCCACCTATTCCAAGGACTGGACGGCGCTGAAATGCACGGACTGGCACGGCTACCGCGCGCCCGACCAGGAATGGGAACGCACCCATTACCAGCGCCAGTCGACCATCGTCGGGATGATCCAGAATGTGGTGGAGAATGCGCGCCGCGCCGGTGCGCCCCAGCGGTTCGACAAGGCCTGGGTCGCCGTGCTCCAGAACCATGTCGGCGCCTTCAAACATGCCGAATATGGGCTGGGCACCGCGCTGATGCGGGCGCAGCGCTACGGTTATACCCAGATGGTCAACAACGCCATCCTGACCAACGCCTCCTACAAGCTGCGCTTCGCCCAGGATCTGACGCTCTATCTGGCCGAGGTCGGCAGCGACATCGGGAATTTCGACCTCGACGCCGGCAAGGCGCACTGGCTGGACGACCCGATCTGGCAGCCCTGCCGCGAGGCGGTGGAGCATATCCGCGCCGCCACCGACTTCCTAGAGCAGTATTTCGCCGTCAACCTCGTCTTTGAACCGCTGGTCGGCGAGCTGTTCCGCAGCGGCTTCGTCATGCAGGTGGCCGCGGCCCAGAACGACTTCTCCACTCCGTCGGTCATTTCGGCGGCCGAGGCCGACTATGAACGGAACCTCGCCAACGCGGTGGAACTGTTCGCCCTGCTGCTGCGCGATCCGGTCCATGGCGAGGACAACCGGACCATGCTGCAAAGCTGGTTCAGCCACCATGGTGGACTGGCGGTGAAGGCGGCCTTGCAGTTGCAGCCGCTGTGGTCGCTGCCGCGGGTCAAGGCTGCCAACTTCGTCGAAGCGTTCGAACGGGCGCGCGGGCGCGTCGCCGCCATTGGGCGGGAGATCGGCATCGACGCAGACCTGCCGGCCCTGCCGCCGGTCGAGGTTGGGCAGGCCGCCGCTTCGGCGGCGGTCACCGCCGCGGTCAACGGCACTGCTGCCGAGTGACCCTTCCCGCATTTCCGCCAAAAGGACGAAAACCATGAGCGTCACCACCGTGCAGCAGCTTTTCAAGCCGCTGAAGGACATCACCCAGGACGGCACCATCTCGCACCAGTGCGGCGTGACGATGAACGACAGCGTCGAGGCGCGCTGCATCGCCGAGGTGATGGAGAGCAAGCCCGGCATCACCGTCACCTACCTGCCGGCGATGATCCGCATCGACGGCGAAGGCAAGATCGAGTTCAAGATGAGCGAGATCGGCGAGGCGCTGGGCCGCGAGATGACCCCGCACATCTTCGAGATCTCCACCTCCACCCACTACGGCCGCATGGTCATGATCGACGAGGACACCGTCGTCCTCTTCGGCAACATGGACGACGCGCTGGCTTACGAGTGATCTCGGGAAGGCGGGGCCTGCTTCAGGTCCGGCGGGCTCCGCCTCTTTTTTCAAATCCGCAAAATCAATAATGGGAGGGAAAGTCGCCATGCCGAAGATGATGCTGCACCGTGCCGAGGCGCGGGCCGCGCTTGCCCGTGGGGTGGGCAAGCTGGCGCTGGCGGTGCGTGGCACGCTGGGGCCGAAGGGGACGAACGCGATCATCGACCGCCCCATCGGCACGCCGATGATTTCGCGCGACGGTGTCAGCATCGCCGCCGAGATCGAGCTGCCCTGCCGCTTCGAGAATATGGGCGCCCAGGTGGTGCGGGAGGTCTCGAAACAAACTAACGACGTGGCCGGCGATGGCACCACCACAGCCACCGTGCTGGCCGATGCGCTGATCCAGGACGGTGTCGCCGTGCTTGCTGATGGCCATGGGTCGGTGGAGTTGGTGGAGGGGATGGAGCGCGCCTGTGGCTTCGTCGTTGACCGGCTCCGCCACATCGCCCGGCCGCTGGAAAGCCATGCCCAGCTGGAGCAGGTGGCGACGGTTGCGGCGACCGATCCGGCACTCGGCCGTCTGGTGGCGGACGCGCTGCGCCGGGTCGGGGCGGAGGGAGTGATCGACATCGAATACGGCCAGCCGGGCGCGCCGACGGCGTTGCATGTGCTGGAAGGCATGGTGCTGGACCGCGGGTTCCTGTCCCACCACATGGCGACCGAACCGACCGGCCAGAGCGCGGTGCTGGAACGGCCCTACATCCTGATGACCGACCACAAGATCATCGATCCGGAACCGATCCTGCGTCTGGTCGACCGCATCGCCGCCGGGCACCGCCCGCTGCTGGTCATGGCCGACAGCGTGGCGCCGGAGGTGGTGGCGGCGCTGATGGCGCTGCGCCGCGACGGGCGCGCCACGGTGGTGGCGATCAATCCCCCGGAATTCGGCCACTGGCGTCAGGCGACGATGGAGGACATCGCGATCCTGACCGGCGGGCGGGTGATCGCCCGCGACCTGGGCGGACGCCTCGACAGCGTGGCGGCGGAGGATCTGGGGGGCGCCGACCGCATCGAGGTGTCGGCCGGCCGGACCACCATCCTGCGCGGCCATGGCAATCCGGACGCGCTGGCCGCCCGCCGCGCCCTGGTGCAGCGCCAGTGGGAGGAGGCGCCGCCCAACATCGAGCGGGACAAGCTGTCCCAGCGGCTGGCGAAGCTGACGCACGGCACCGCCCTGATCGAGGTCGGCGGCGCCACCCCGGTGGAGCAGAAGCGCACCGCCCAGCTTCTGGAAGATTCGCTGGCCGCCGCCCGCGCCGCGCTGGCGGAGGGAGTGGTCCCCGGCGGCGGCACCGCGCTGGCCCGCGTCGCCCCGCTGCTCGACCGGCTGGCCGAGGATGTGGGGGAGGGCGAGAGGGCCGGGGTGCGGCTGGTGCGGCGGGCGATGGTGCAGCCCCTGGTCTGCATCGCGGAGAATGGCGGGTTGGACGGGGACGGCGTCGCCGCGCGCGTCGCCGCGCTTCCCGACGGGTCCGGCTTCGACGCCCGCAGCGGCCTGTTCGGCGATCTGTTCGCCGCGGGCATCATCGACCCGGTCAAGGTCACCACGCTGGCCTTGCTGAACGCGGTGTCGGTCGCCAAGCTGGTGCTGACCACCCACACGCTGATCGCCGACATCCCCGACGATGTCGATCCCACCGCTGGCCCGGCCCGCGGCGGCGGAATGGAACGGTACGGGCGAACCTGATCCTTTTTCGGCCGTAGCACCCCACCTCCCCCTTCGGAGAGAAAGGCAGGAAAAAAGCAATAGAGTAATCCACTACTACCGCTCCCGCTTCGGTTCGGCTTATGGTTTCTTATACAAACAATTCTTGATGCGGAGCATATCCGGGCGAGCCTCCGCATCCCTTGTCCAAAGACAATCGGCGCATCGGAAACCATCCGCGAAAGACGCCGGGAAGCAGGGAGGGGACTATGTTGGCCAACGAACAGGCCGGTGCCGGCCGTCTGGCCGCCGCCTTGCCGGCACCAGCGCTTCACGCTCTGGTGGATGGCGAAACGGCCACGATGAAGGCATGGGAGGATTTCGTTTCCGGCTCGCGCCGGGACAATCTTCCGGTGCGCGACGTGGTCATCCGATCCTGGGCGCGATGTCAAAGCTTCCTGGTCGATGCGCGGGCGGATGCCGCCCCGGTGATAGGTCGCGATCATATCGAGGCTCTGCGACGCGACAACCGCGATCTGCTCCAGGCAGCGGCCTCGACCCTGGCGGAGGCGTCAGATCTGCTGGCCGGCACCCGTACCGTTCTGCTGATCACAGATGCCAACGGCGTCGTGCTGGAGGCGGCCGGCGACCGTGCCACCTTGAGCGTGGCACGCGACATCAGTCTGGCCTGCGGGGGCCAGTGGGGCGAGACCTGTGCCGGCACCAACGGCATTGGCACGGCATTGGCGTCCAAGCAGCCGGTGCTGGTCCAGGCTGCGGAGCATTATTGCGCCGGCATCAAGGGATGGAGCTGTGCCGGGGCGCCGATCCACGATCCGGTCGACGGATCGGTCGTCGGCCTGCTCGACATCTCCGGCCTGAAGCAGAGCTTCAGCGGGCAGGCGCTTGCCTTGGCCGTGGTCGCTGCCCGGCAGGTGGAATGGAATCTCGCCCGCCAGACGGAGGCCGAACATGTGCGGCTGCTGGAGGCCTGCCTGGAGGATAGCCAGAAATATGTTGGCGAAGGGCTGATCGCACTCGATGCCCGCGGGCGCCTGCTCTATGCCAGCCGCAAGGCGGCGCATCTGTTGAAGGCCAGTTTCGGGTCGGAACTGCCGCAGTTGAACCGGGGGACGAAGCTGCCGATAGCTGGGGTCGGAGGTGGACCCGGGGGTGGGGCAGGGGAGCGGTTGCCGGTTCCGGCCGACTGGGTCCGGCCGCTGATTCTGGATGGGGAGCGGCGGGGAACGCTGCTGGTCATCCCCGCTGCGGTATCGGGCCGACCGTCCGCCGGACGCCGTGCGGTGCCGGACGAATCCGACCACAGCCGGTCGCGCTTCGCCGACATCGTCGGGGACAGCGACAGCCTGCGCATGGTGATCGGGCAGGGGGAGCGTCTGGCGCCGCTGCCGGTCCCCATCCTGATCGAGGGCGAGACCGGCGTCGGCAAGGAACTGTTCGCCCGCGCCATCCACGGCCACAGCGCTGCGGCCGGCGGTCCCTTCGTACCGTTCAACTGCGGTGCCGTCTCGCGCGAGATGCTGGGCAGCGAGCTGTTCGGCTATGTGCGCGGCGCCTTCACCGGTGCGGCGGCGGAGGGGCGCATCGGCCGCTTTGAACTGGCCGACGGCGGCACGCTGTGCCTCGACGAGATCGGCGAATTGCCGCTCGACCTTCAGCCTTACCTGTTGCGGGTTCTGGAGGAGGGCGTGCTGTACCGTATCGGCGACAACGTGCCGCGCCGGGTGTCGGTGCGGCTGCTCGCCATGACCAACCGGAACCTCCGGCAGGAGGTCGCCGCCGGCCGCTTCCGCCGCGACCTGTACCATCGCCTCGCCGTGACCGCCCTGCGCGTGCCGCCCCTGCGCGACCGCCATGGCGATGTTCCCCGCCTGATCTCCCACTTCAACGGCCTGCTGGCGGAGCGGCATGGCCGGGCACCCGTCCGCTTCACCGCGGCGGCGCTGGATCTCCTGCAACGCTACGACTGGCCGGGCAATGTCCGGGAGCTGCGCAATGCGGTTGAACGGGCGGTCCTGCTGTCCACCAGCGGCAGCATCGGCATCGACGACCTGCCGGACGAACTGCGCGATGCCTGCGGTTGCGTGGTTGCCGACGGTTGGCCATTGCTGGGCTCTCCGACCCCGCCCATCGTGGCGCCTGCCGCCGTCGTGTCGCCTCCAACGGCAATGGCGCTGACGGAGACCGAACAGAGGACAATCAAGGATGTGATTGCGGCAACCGGCGGGAACCTGTCCGATGCGGCGGCAGTCCTCGGCATCTCGCGCAGCACGCTGTATCGGAAAATGAGCCAGCACGGCATTCGGCGCATATCCGCCGGCAAGGCGTAAAAGCCGCTCCGTCAAAAGTAACCGCAGCCGGGTTTGATACCGCATTCAAGGAAGGATGGGCGCATGTGCCAGATCTTCGTCAACGCCGATCCGATCCTGTACGAGGCACGGTCACGGTCGGTGCGCATCCATGGCATGGTCACCAGCATCCGGTTGGAGAACCTGTTCTGGAACGTCCTTGCCGATATCGCCGCGGAGCAGGGGACGACGACGAACAGGCTGATCCTGTCGCTGTACGACGAGGTTCTGGAGGCCCATGGGGCCGTGCAGAATCTCGCCTCTTTCCTGCGGGTCAGCTGCGTGCGTTACCTGACCATGAAGCCGCAGATGCTTCTGCCCGGACAGTCCGGCGGCCTGCTGGAAGTTGCGGACACATCGTCCGCGGGTGACGGTGCGTCGGTCGTTTCGCTGCGGCGGGACGGGCGGCAGCAGGACAGGGCGTGATGGCGGACTGCCGGTCACAGCCGCCAGGAGCCGAGCAGGACTTCGAGAAAGCGTGCCGCCATCGGTGAGAGGATGGCGCCATGCCGCCGGACCACGCCGATCGTCCGGGAGATCTTCGGATGGCCCAAAGGGAGAGTCAGGATGATGGGATGGCCGGAGGACGGCGTGGCGAGCTTGGGAAGCACGGCGACGCCCAGCCCGGCCTCCACCAGACCGAGCGAACTTGCGAGATGCGTGATCTCGTAGGACCAGTTGAGCTTCAGGCCGTGCTGCGCCAGCGCGTTGTCGATCAGCGCCCGGTTGCCGCTGGTCCGGCCCACGGTGATGACGCGGTGGGCGGCCAACTCGTCCCAGTTCACCACCGTATGGGCCGCCAGCGGATGATCGTGCCGGCAGGCGACGACGAAGGGGTCCTCGGCCAGTGGCGTGAATTCGATGTCAGGGTGCGAGGTGCCGATGAAGTTGATGCCGAAATCGGCCTCGCCGCGCGCCACCGCCTCCAGCCCTTCGTTGGCGCCGAGATCGAGGATGCGGATGCGGATCCGCGGGAACGCGATGCTGAAGCGGCTGATCGCGTTGGGGAGGAAATAGAACACCGCCGTCGGAACGGAGGCGATGGTGATCTGGCCGCCGCTCCGTGCGCCGAGATCGCTGATCCCCAGCAACGACGTCTCGAATTCATCGAGGAAGCGGCGGACCTTGGGCATGAAATCGCGCCCCACCATCGTCAGCGCGACATGGCGGGTCGAGCGCTCGAACAACGCCACGCCCAGCGTGTCCTCCAGCTTCTGGATGCGGCGGCTGAGTGCCGGCTGCGACAGGTTCAGAAGCTCGGCGGCGCGGTTGAAGCTGCCCAGCTCCGCCACGGCGACGAACGCCTTCAGATCGACCAGCTCAAAATTCATGCCCGGCTCCATCGGAATCGCATTGATGCGTGAAATGGAATAATAGTGCGAATCAATGCATTTCACAAATATCGTTCGCAGTCAGAATATCGGCGCATCGGCTTTCTTCGCCCACCGGCGAACCCAAGAGAAACCAAGCGCCATGACAAATTCGATGAACCGCCAGATCGGCATTCCCTGCGTGATGATGCGCGGCGGGACCTCTCGCGGCCCCTTCTTTCTGGCGTCCGACCTTCCTGCCCTTCCGGCGGAGCGCGATGCCCTCCTGCTCTCGGTGATGGGGGCGGGGAACGATCTGGGGATCGACGGCATCGGCGGCGGCAATCCGCTGACCAGCAAGGTCGCCATCGTCGGTCCAGCCACCAGGGCCGGAGCGGATGTGGATTACCTGTTCGCTCAGGTGCGGGTGCAGGAGGGGGTGGTCGACACCTCGCCCAACTGCGGCAACATGCTGGCCGCGGTCGGCCCCTTCGCCATCGAGTCCGGGCTTGTCCCGGCGGCGAACGGCGTCACGGTGGTGCGCATCCACAACGTCAACACCGGCAAGCTGATCGAGGCCCGCATCCAGACCCCCGGCGGCCAAGTGGCCTATGAGGGCGAGGCCGTCATCGACGGCGTGCCCGGCACCGCGGCCCCCATCCATCTCGCTTTTCTCGACGCCGCAGGCGCCAACACCGGCCGGCTGCTGCCCACCGGATCGCCGGTCGACCTGATCGATGGCATCCCGGTGTCCTGCGTCGATGCCGCCATCCCGGTGATGCTGATCCGCGCCGCCGACCTCGGCAAGACGGGGTACGAGCCGGTGGACAGCTTCCGGTCCGACCGGGAGTTCATGTCCCGGCTGGAGGCGCTGCGCGTCGAGGCCGGCCGCCGCATGGGTTTTCCCAACGCGGCCGGCATGGTGATCCCCAAGCCGGTCCTGCTGGCCCCACCGACCCGCGGCGGCACGCTGACCGTCCGGTATTTCATGCCGCATGATTGCCATCGGGCGATGGCCATCACCGGCGCCGTCGCCACCGCCACCGCCTGCACCATTCCGGAAACCGTGGCCGCCGCTTTGGTGGGACGGTTCATCATGCCCGGCGACATCACCTTCGAACATCCGGCAGGCCGGCTGACTGTCCGTCTTGAGGTGGGCCGTCTCGAGGCGGGCCGCCTTGAGACCGGTGACGGCCAATCCGCACCGACCGCCAGCATCCTGCGCACCGCGCGGCGCCTGTTCGAGGGAACCGTGTTCGCCCGCCCTTCGACCCCGTCGCGGACCGCCCTGGCGGCCTGACGCCACAGCATCAGAGAGGAGGAAACGCCATGCGTCCACAAACGGGGACCGATACCCTGACGCCGAGCAAGCCCAAGGCCATCTACAAGGCGCTCTATTTCCAGGTCGTCGTCGGCCTGACCCTGGGCATCCTGGCCGGCCACTTCTGGCCCGATTTCGGGGCGGGCTTGAAGCCGCTGGGCGACGGGTTCGTCAAGCTGGTCAAGATGATGATCGCGCCGGTGGTCTTCTGCACCATCGTCAGCGGCATCACCAGCCTGAACGACACCCGCGAGATCGGCAAGACGCTGGTCAAGTCGATGGCGCTGTTCTACGCGCTGACGGCGGCGGCGCTGCTCATCGGGCTGGCCGCGGTCATGATCATCGAGCCCGGCGTCGGCATGCATGTGTCGCCGTCGTCGCTCGACCCCGCGGTGGCCGCACGCTACGCCAAGCAGGCCGCCCCGGTCGGCTTCACCGACTTCCTGCTGCACATCATCCCGCATTCCTTCTTCGGCGCCTTCGCCGAGGGCGAGGTGCTGCCGGTGCTGCTCATCTCCGTGCTGGTCGGTTTCGGCCTGACGCGGGTCGGCAAGGCCGGCGAACCGGTGGTGCAGGGCATCGAATCCTTCTCCCACGTGCTGTTCGCCGCCTTCGGCTTCATAATGAAGCTGGCCCCCATCGGTGCGTTCGGCGCGATGGCCTTCACCGTGGGCAAATACGGCATCGACAGCATCGGCTCGCTCGGCCTGCTGATCCTGACCTTCTATGTCGCCTGCGGCGTCTTCCTGGTGGCGATCATCGGCACGCTGGCCCGCCTGCATGGTTTCAGCCTGTGGAAGGTCCTGCGCTACTTCCGCGAGGAGCTGCTGATCGTTCTCGGCACCTCGTCCTCCGAGCCGGTCCTGCCGCGGGTCTTGCAGAAGCTTGAAGCGCTGGGCTGCAAGAAGGGTGTTTCCGGCCTGGTTCTGCCGATGGGCTATTCCTTCAACCTCGACGGCACGGCGATCTACCTGACCCTCGCCTCGCTGTTCATCGCCCAGGCCTGCGACATCCACCTGTCGGCCGGCCAGATCGTCGCCATGCTCGGCGTCATGCTGCTGACCTCGAAGGGTGCCGCCGGCGTCACCGGCAGCGGCTTCGTCGCCCTGGTCGCCACGCTGACGGTGATGCCGGACCTGCCGGTTGCCGGCGTCGCGCTGCTGGTCGGCATCGACCGCTTCATGTCCGAAGCCCGCGCCCTGACCAGCATCATCAGCAACTGCGTCGTCAGCATCGTGGTCTCGATCTGGGAGGACGCCTGCGACCGTGAGGTTCTGCACCGCGAACTGAACCAGAGCGGTGCCGGCACCGAGCGCGTCCTGGAGGGGATGGGCGACATCCCGGTCATGCCGCTGGCCGCCCGCGCCCCCGCCCATCCGTCTCACTGAACGCTCGACAGTGGCCTGACGATGGGTGCGGAGGACCGGTCCAGACCGGCCCTCCGCACCCATCGAGCGGTTTCAAAGCCTAGCAAGGGCCGTGGGCAATTCACGCAGATCGGCGATGGTCAGCGTTCCGTCCGGGAAGGGGTGGCGGCCGTCGGCATCGCGCACCCCGACGAAATGCAGGTTGAGGGCCGTCGCCGCCGCATAATCCTGAACGGCATCGCCGACGAAGGCAACGCGGTCGGGACGCAGGCCGTGGCGGGCGATCAGCATGGCTGCCGTCTCCGCCTTGCTTGGCGGGCTGCCATGGACGGACACGAACCGGTCGGTCATGCCACGTCGCTCGGCGATGCGCAGCATTTCCTCATGCGGCGTCGCGGAAATGATGAAAAGGGCGGGCCGGCCGGCATGGGTGGCCAGGAAGTCCGTCGCGCCGGGAATTTCGGCGCAGGCGATCACCGCCTCCTCCACCGCTGCGGCAAAACCGGCGACCATCCGGTCCAACCGCTCCTCGTCCACGGCGCGGCCGAGGATGTCGCGCTCGAAGCGCGCCAGCTTTTCCCGCCGCGGCATGCCACCGTTGTCCCGGTGATAGGCGCGGATGGCGTCCTGAACCTCCGGGCCCTCATGGGCATACAGTGTGGCGAAGGTTTCGCCCTTCAGGTCGTTGGAATCGCACAGCACGCCGTCGAAATCGAAGATGACCGCGTCCCACCGTTCCTGCAGCCTGCCGTCCATACCGTACTGTCTCCTGATCTCGATTGTTGAGAAGCGATGCCGGTCATGGGAAGCCGGACAAGGATCGGGCGCACCTTGCGCCATCGCCAACAGGCCGGCAGCGACCTTGCGCATCATTTCGCTCGACGATGCGAGGTCAACCGTCGCCATGGATGGCTCCTGATCTCGATCGGCTGGCACTATGGGAGCTATGGCAAAGCCTGTCAATTTACCGGCAAGTCCAGGGTGAGGCGCCATTTGTGCCGCTTCGTTGCGAACCTCGACGGCAAACGGAGACATGTAAAAAGCCTCCGCTGCCGCAGGCACCTCCGTCGAACTTTGCAACCGACCCAAGGATCGTGAGGTTTCAGGCCGCGACGAGCGCGGCGGCGAAGCTGCGGTAGCTGTGCAGCGGGCGGCCCAGCAGCCCGGTCAGCCGTTCGACGTCGCCGGCTTCGGGGATCATGCCGTCGCTGACATAGCGCTCGGCCATCAGGCGCATCTCATAGGCGGTCCATTTCGGCATGAAGGAGGCCATGGTCTGCTCGAACCCGCTGGGATCGTCCCCGCCATAGACCACGGTGCGGCCCAGCAGATCGGACCAGATCGCGGCCACCTGCGGACCCGTCAGCGTGTCGGGGCCGACGAGGTTGATGATGTCCACCGGCAGTTTTCCCGGCGCCCGGTCACGGCGGATCAGTTCGATGGCCGCAACCTCGGCAATGTCCCGTGCGTCGATCATCGCCACGCCCTTGCTGCCGATCGGCATCGGGTAGACGTCGTGGTTGGTGATCACGTCCTTGATCATCAGCTCGTTGTCGATGAAGTAGGACGGGCGCAGGATGGTGGCGCTGAAGCCCATTTGGTCGAGCATGCGCTCGGCGCCGAACTTCACGGCGAAATGCGGCACGTTCACCGCACGGTCGGCCTCGAACACCGACTGATAGACGACCCGCTCGACGCCGGCCTCCCGCGCGATGTTCAAGGTGACGATCGCCTGGGTGAACTCGTCGCCGGTGACGGCGTTCAACAGGAACAGGGCGCGGACGCCGCGGAAGGCGGCGCGCAGCGCATCGATGTCCAGCATGTCGCCCTGGGCGATTTCCACGCCGGCGGGGAAAGCGGCCTTCGACGGGTCGCGGGTCAGCACGCGCACCTCGGCGCCGCGCTTGACCAGCTGGTCGACGACATGGCGGCCGACACGGCCGGTGGCTCCGGTAACGAGGATGGTCATGGGGTTCACTCCGCTTTGGGGTTCGGTTGACGCCCTTGACTTTACCGATCCATGCAGGGTCCGATAGGCGGCGAATTTGGACAGATCGTCTCACTGGTGGAACGGATGGACCTGCTTGCTTTGGCCGATTTCAATCTGGTCGCCCGCCACGGCGGGTTCGGCAAGGCGGCGCGCGCGGCCGGCCGGCCAAAGGCGACCTTGTCGCGGCGCGTCGCGGAGTTGGAAGCGAGCCTGGAGCTTCGCCTGTTCGAGCGCGGTTCCCGGACACTCAAGCTGACGGCGGAGGGCCAAGCGCTGTTCGAGCGGACCGGCGCATTGCTGACCGAACTCGACGAGACGGCGAAGGCGATTGCATCCGGCGGCCACAGCCCCCGTGGACGGTTGCGGATCAGCGCGCCGCTGCTGTTCTCGCAGACCGCCATCGGCAAGCTGGCGGCCGGATTCCTGCGCAAGTACCCGGAGGTTCGGCTTGAGATCGTCACGGAGGACCGGGCTGTCGACATGGTCGAGGAAGCCTATGATCTGGTCATCCGTGTCAATCCGGACCCGGACGCGGGCCTTGTCGGACGCGTTTTCCTGCGGGATCGCCTCGTCGTGGTGGCAAGCCCGGACCTGTCGTTCCCCGCCGGCAACGACACCGTTCCCGTCGTCACCCGTGGATCGCCGGGGCAAGTCGGAGGAAGGTCCGCATTGTGGGAGATTGCGACACCGGACGGCCCGTCGACCATCGTGGTCGAGCCGATGCTCAGCCTATCGTCCTTCATCATGGTCCGCGATGCGGTTCGCATGGGCGCAGGGGCCGCCCGTCTGCCGCTGTCGCTCGCCGCTCCCGATCTGGCCGCCGGCAGGCTGGTGAAATGGGGCAATGTGGCCGGATCCGAAACGGAGTTGTGGGTGCTCTACCCGACGCGGCGGCTGCTCAACGCGCGCGTCTCAGCCTTCCTGGAGCATCTGAAGTCGGCGTTTCCGCACGGAACCCCGGAAGAACTTGCGGCCTATGTCGAGGGGTGACGGGACGGTTACCCGGACTGCGCCCCTTCGCGGTGGCGGCGCACATGATCGATCAGGGCGCGGAGCTTGGGCGTCACCGTCCGCCGGCTTGGAAAATACAGGAAGAAGCCGGCGAAGGGCGGCAGCCAGTCGTCGAGGATCGTGACCAGCTCACCGCGTTCGAGATAGGGCTGGAACGTCTCCTCGATCCCGAAGGTGATGCCAGCGCCGGCGAGCGCCGTGCGCAGCATCAGCAGCATGTCGTTGGTGGTGATCTGCGGCTCGACCGACACGTCGAACGCGTGTCCGTCCTTCTCGAACTCCCACCGGTAGGGGGCCGTGTCCGGCTGCGGTCGCCAACCGATGCAGCGGTGGCTGACGAGGTCGCGTGGGTGCTCCGGCGTCCCATGACGGGCGAGATAGCCCGGTGTCGCCACCGCGATCTGGCGCTGGTCGCCCGTCAGCGGCACCGCGATCATGTCGCGCTCGATGACCTCGCCGAGACGCACGCCCGCATCGAAGCCGGCAGCGACGATGTCGAACTCCAGATCGGTCACCGTCACGTCGAGGGAGATGCCAGGATAGGCCTCGCTGAAGGAGGCGATCAGCGGCCCGGACAGGAAGCGCTCGGCAATCGAGGTGGCGGCGATCCGCAGCAGACCGCGGGGTTCTGCCGCCGAGCCGGACGCCGCATCGATGGCGCTCGCGATTTCGGCCAGCGGGGTTGAGATCTGCGCCAGGAAGCGTTCCCCGGCTTCGGTCAGCCGCACGCTGCGGGTGGTGCGGAGGAACAGCGCTTGTCCCAGCGCCGCCTCCAGGCGCTGGACGCCCTGGCTCACGGCCGAGCGCGTCACCCCGAGGCGGTCGGCCGCCGCACGGAAATTGCCGGTCTCCGCCACCGCGGCGAACAGGGTCAGGAGATTCAGGTCGATCTGCATTGGTTAGCTGTTCTAACCGCAGCGTCCAGCAACAGGCAAGTTATCTCGACAGCGGTTCAGTGCCAACTTCTGGTCACGGACGGCGACTGAACGGCGTAATGACCGCCGCTGGCAGCCGTCGCAACCACCGAGACACAGGAAATCGTCATGACCATCGACCAAGTCGTTCTCGTCACCGGTGCGTCCAGCGGCATCGGCGAGGCCACCGCGCGCATTCTCGCCGGGGCCGGTGCCACCCTGATGCTGGGCGCGCGGCGGACCGGGCGTCTCGACGCGCTTGTCCGGGAAATTCAGGCGAAGGGCGGCAAGGCCGCCGCCCGCGCCCTCGACGTGGCCGACCGAGCCAGCATGGAAGGCTTCGTTGCCGAAGCCAGGGACCGCTTCGGCCGGATCGACGTCCTCGTCAACAATGCCGGCGTGATGCCGCTTTCCCCGCTCGCCTCCCTGAAGGTTGAGGAATGGGACCGGATGATCGATGTCAACATCCGTGGCGTCCTCCATGGCATCGCCGCCGTCCTCCCGGTCATGGAGGCGCAGGGTGGCGGGCATGTCGTCAACATCGGTTCGGTCGGCAGTTTCGAGGTGGTGCCGACCTCCGCCGTCTATAGCGCGACCAAATTCGCGGTACGGGCCATCACCGACGGATTGCGGCAGGAAAGCGAGACGATCCGCACGACCTGCATCTATCCCGGTGTGACGCGCTCCGAACTCGCCGACACCATCACCGACGAGACGGCTGCCCGCGCGATGGTCGAATACCGCCGAAACGCAATCGAACCGGACGCCATCGGCCGTGCCGTCCTTTTCGCCATCGAGCAGCCGCGGGATGTCGGTGTCAACGAGATCACCGTCCGCCCCGTCGCCCGCGGTTGAGGGCAGAACCCGCCGATCCGTCGGGAGTTGCCGGGGCTGTTCGCCCCGGCCGCCTGCCGCGCGTCATGCACAGGGCAGCCCTGTGTAAACGGTAGATAAACTTGACGATGCCCGCAAATCCTTCGTAAAAATTGCGTCATGAACACGCAAGGGGGAATAAATGTCGGGCAGAGAGAAATTTTCTCTTAAAAAAGCGCTTCTCATCGGCGCGTGCATGTTCTTGCCGATGCAGGCGAGCGCCGCGTCGCCATCCACGGATACGCTCGCCGCGAAGCATGCATCTGCGAATTACAAGGAATTTGTCGAGCTTCTCGCCATTCCCAACGATGCAGTTGTTCCGGCTGACATTCAGAAGAACGTCGCATGGCTGGAGCAGGCCTTCCGGAAGCGCGGCTTCCAGGCGCGTGCGCTGGAGAACAACGGCAAGCCGATGCTGTTTGCCGAACTGCCCGGCGCCGACCCTGCCAAGAAGACCATCCTGTTCTATGCCCATCTGGACGGCCAGTCGGTCACTCCGCAGCAGTGGAAGCAGAACAGCCCCTGGGACGCCACGCTGAAGCAGAAGACCGACAAGGGCGAGTGGGAGACGATCCCGCTGGAGAAGCTGTACGGCGATCAGGTCGATCCGGACTGGCGGCTGTTCGCGCGGTCGTCGTCGGACGACAAGGGTCCGATCATGATGCTGCTGACGGCGTTCGACGCGCTGAAGGAAGCCGGCCAGAAACCCAGCGTCAACGTCAAGATCATCCTCGATTCCGAAGAGGAGAAGGGGTCGCCGTCGCTGGGCGAGGTCATCCGGCAGAACGCCGAGCTGCTGAAGAATGACGCGCTGCTGGTGCTGGACGGCCCGATGCACCAGACCAACAAGCCGACGCTGGTGTTCGGAAACCGCGGCGTCGCCCAGGCGACGCTGACGGTCTTCGGCGCCAAGCAGGGCCTGCACAGCGGCCATTTCGGCAATTATTCCGCCAACCCGGCGATGCGGCTGGCGCAGTTGCTGGCATCCATGAAGGACGAGACCGGCCGGGTCACCATTCCCGGCTATTACGACTCCGTGAAGATCGATGCGGCGGCGGAAAAGATCATGGCCGCCGTCCCCGATGACGAAGCGGCGCTGCGCAAGCGGTTGGGCATCGCGCAGGCGGAGAAGGTCGGCAAGAACTATCAGGAGGCGCTGCAATACCCGTCGCTCAACGTCCGCGGCATGGCGGCGGGCGATGTCGGCGCCAAGGCGCGGACGATCATTCCGGAAAGCGCCGTCGCCGAACTCGACCTGCGCACGGTTCCGGAAACGCCGCCTGAACAGCTAATCGGCATGCTGAAGACGCATATCGAGGCGCAGGGCTATCATCTGGTCCAGGGCAATCCGACGGACGAGGACCGGGCCAAGTACGACAAGCTGGCCTCCCTGGCTTCGGAGGAGGTATCGGCCTCCAGTTCTGCGGCGCGGACCGACATGCAGGCTCCGGTCGGCGACTGGCTGTACCGCTCCTTCAAGGCGACCTATGGCGAAGAGCCGGTGCGCATCCGCATGATGGGCGGCACCGTGCCCACCGGCGCGGCGGTCGAGGCGCTGAAGGTGCCCTTCGTCATCGTCCCGCTGGTGAATGCCGACAACAACCAGCACAGCTACGACGAAAACCTGCGCGTCGGGAATTTCGTATCGGGCGTGAAGGGCCTGATCGGACTGCTCCAGCAGCCGTTCTGATCCCCGAAGCGGTGCGTCCGGGCTCCCTGGCGCGGCGCACCGCCTGACCGAATGTGCTCGACACCGTGGCGGGCTCAGCCTTTCATGGGCCGACGCGGGCATGTCGTCAGCAGGCGTGGCCCGGCGTCGGTCACGAGAACGGTCTCGCTCAGGGCAACGCCCTGCGCCGACGCATACATGTGGAACACCTGCCCCGGCTCCAGACGGAAGTCGGCTCCGGGGTGGAAGGACTGCGAGAAGTCGCTCGGCCGCGGCGTGCGGGCATAGAGGCCCATGGCGTAGCCGGTCACGTTGCCGTAGTCGCTTCGCAGCCCGGCATCCAGCACCGCCGTCCGCAGCAGGGAATCGACATCGCGCGCCGCCGCTCCCGGACGCATGGCGGCGATCTGCCGGTCCTGAATCTCCGCCAGCTGTTGGAAGGTCTCCCGCGCCCCGGCCGGCGGGTCGCCGACGAAGACCGGCCGCATCAGCCGTGCGCCGTAGTTGCCGACCCGCGGCGTCAGTTCGACATGCAGGATGTCGCCCGGCATCAGCGTCCGGTCGAGACCGCTGCCGTGCAGGAAATCGACGTGGCCGCCGGTTCCATGGCCGCCCGACACCAGGATCGGCCCCGGTCCGCCGTCGTCGGCGCCGAACCGGAGCTGTGCCGCCGCCGCTGCGGCCGCCACTTCCCGCACCGTCCGGCCGGGAGGGACATGGCCTTCCAACCCCAGCATGCATTGGTCGGCGATGGCCGCCGCCGCTGCGATGGCGTCGATCTCGTCGACGAACTTGCAAGCGCGCACACGGTCGCTCACTCCCGGCAGCGGAACGAACCGGGCGTCAGGGAGCAACCCGGCAAGGCGCTGCGCGGTGGAGGCGGTGTGGCCGTAGGAGACCGGATCGACGCCGATCCTCGCGCCGGAGAAGCCGCGCGCCGCGAGCGCTTTCGCCACCGCGCCATGCGGATCCTCGTGGTCGTCGAAGGTCGCCACCTCTTCGAACCACACCCCGGACCGGCAGGGGCCGGCATCGATGGAGCGCAGGACGAAGCAGGGGGCGCCCTCCATCGGCACGATGACGGCGCGGTAGAGCGTTTCCGACACGGTGTAGCCGCAGATCCAGGCGATCAGCTCGGCATGGTCGGCCAGGAAGGCGTCGCAGCCCCCGGCCGCCATGGCCTTGCGCAGCCGGGCCATCCGCGGCGCAAAACGCTCGGCCGCTGCGCCGCTCATCCGCAATCCTCCACGCCGCAGATCTCCAGGATGGTCAGCATGTAGACGCGGATCATGTCGAGATAGTCGTCGATGTCGACGCGCTCGTCCGGCATGGTGTTGTAGCGGCCGCCGGGACCGCAGACGACGCCCTCCATGCCGCCGGAATGCTGGAGATGGCCGGCGTCGGTGCCGTAGAAGCCGGGCGGGGTGATGGCGCCGGTCGGCTGGTCGGTGCCGCGCACCGCACGATAGGCGCGGTTCACCGCCTGGACGATGGCGCTGTCCTTCGCCACCTCGAAGGTTGGCATGGTCGGGGTGCCGCCGCGGTCCTCGGAGAAGACGCTGGCCTTCAGGCCGGGGAAGCGCGTCTCCAGCGCGTCCAACTCGCGCCGCAGGTCGGCCAGCGCCCCGTCCTCGCTCTGGCCGGTGGCGTAGCGGGCCGAGCCCTTGATCCGCACGAAGTCGGCAACCTGGGGCGAGCGCCACTCGTGCAGTTCCTTGCCCAGCGCGCCGTGGACGACGCCGACATGGACGCGGTTGATCGTCGCGTGCTCCGGCGACTTGGCGCCGGACAGGGCCAGGGCGTTCAGCCGCGGGATCAGGTCGCAGGCGGCGACGACGGCGTCGACCGCCTCCTCGCGCTTGGACAGGTGGCGGGTGTCGCCGACCAGTTCGATGACGAAGCTCAGCGCCGCCGCGTGCATCGTCATCGCCTGGAGGTCGGTCGGCTCGCTGTTGATGAAGCAGTCGGCGCGCAGCCCCTGCTCCATCAGCGCCAGCGTGCCGACGCCGCCCTGAAGCTCGCCCACCACATAGGTGAGGATGACGTCGCCGCGCAGCTTCACCCCGGCGTCGATCAGGGTCTTCACCGCGCAGAAATAGGCGGCGTCGCCCGCCTTCATGTTGGAACAGCCGATGCCGTAGATAAACTTGTCGTCGATCTTTCCGCCCCAGGGATCGACGGTCCAGCCCTCGGTCACCGGGTTGGTGTCGATGTGGCCGTTGAACAGCAGGCTCTTGCCGCCGCCGGTACCGCGCCAGCGGCCGACGGCGTTGACCCGCCCGCCGGGCACCGGCGTCAGTTCCGCCTCCAGCCCCAGGCCCGACATGGAGGCGGCCATGAAGCGGGCCAGTTCGCGCTCGCCCTCGGTCTGGCTGTAGCTCTTGTGCTGGACCATCCGGGCCAGGAAGACGAGGGCGGCATCGGTGTCGAGACGGGCGAGAATCTCTGCGGTGTCCATGGGAGGGATCCTAAAGGGTCAGCCGACGGGCGTCGGCGAGGCGGCCATCAGGTCGCGCGTGTAGGGGTGGACATGGTCGGCGTCGACCGCGTCGATGGGCAGCAGGTCGACCAGCTCGCCCCGGCGCATCACGGCGATGCGGTGGGCGATCTGGCGGATCAGGTTGATGTCGTGGGTGATGAAGAGATAGGCGGCCCCGGTCTCCGCCCGCAGCGCCAGCAGCAGCTCGATGATCGAGGCCTGGACCGAGACGTCGAGCGGGGCGGTGATCTCGTCGCAGATGACCAGCGAGGGCTTGGCGGCGAAGGCGCGGGCGATGGCGACGCGCTGTTTCTCGCCGCCGGAAAGCTGGTGCGGCCAACGCGCGGCGTAGGCGGCCGGCAGCCGCACCTGCTCCAGCAGCCGGCCGATCTCGGCGTTCAAATTGGCCGACCCCGTGCCGAACAGCTTCAGCGGGCGCGATAGAATCTCCCCCACCGTCTGGCGCGGGTTCAGCGAGCCGTCGGGATGCTGGAAGACGATCTGCACCGCGCGGCGATAGGCGCCGTCCATGTCGCGGGCCGAGCCGATCGGCCGGCCGTCGAAACGGATGCCGCCGGAAAACTCGGCCAGCCCGGTCAGCGCCCGCGCGATGGAGGATTTGCCGGAGCCCGATTCGCCGACGATGCCCAGGATCTCGCCGGCCTTGATGTCGAAGCCGACCGCGTGGGTCGCCGGTGGCGGGGGCGGACGGAACAGGCGCGGCCGGGCATAGCGGACCGAGACCGCCTCGGCGGCGAGCAGGACGCGCTCCCCCGGCCGGTCATGAACCAGCCGGTTTTCCGGGCGCGGCACCGCGGCCACCAGCTTGCGGGTCTCCTCGTGGGCGGGGCGGGCGAAGATCGAGGCGGCCGGCGCCTCTTCCACCAGCCGGCCCTTCTTCATCACCGCCACCCGGTCGGCGACGCGCGAGACCAGGGCGAGGTCGTGCGAGATGTAGAGCGCCGCGACCCCGGTCTCGGCGCGCAGCCGGGCGAAGAGGTCGAGGATGCGGGCGCCGGTGATGACGTCGAGCGCAGTGGTCGGCTCGTCGAAGACGATCAGTTCCGGCCGGCAGCCGAAGGCGGTGGCGATGAGGATGCGCTGCTTCTCGCCCCCTGAGATCTCGTGCGGATAGCGCCGCATCAGCGCGTCCGGATCGCGCAGCTCGACATGGCCCAGCAGTTCCAGCGCCAGATCCCAGGCGGCGCGCCGGGTCAGGCCGCGGTTGTTGACCAGCGTCTCCGTCACCTGCCGGCCGACGGTCAGCGTCGGGTTCAGCGCGGTCGAGGGATCCTGGAACACCATGCCGATGCGCCGGCCGCGGATGCGGGTCAGCTCGCGCGGTGGCAGGCTGCACAGGTCGGTGTCGCCGAGCCGGATGCTGCCCGTCAGCTCGCGGGCGTTCTTCGGCAGGTGCCGCATGATCGCCCAGGCCAGCGTGCTTTTGCCCGAGCCGGATTCGCCGACCAGCCCCAGCACCTCGCCGGGTGCGATGTCGAGGCTGATGTCCTGCAGGACCCGCAAGGGACGGCTGCCGGTGAGGTAATCCAGCGTGTAGTCGCGCAATGAGAGGACTGCGGTCATCGTTCGTCCCGCGGGTTCATGGCGTCGCGCAGCCCGTCGCCGAGCAGGTTGAAGGCGATGGCGGTCAGCGCGATGGCCAGCGACGGCGCTATGAGGATCCAGGGCGCCTGATGAACGTACTGGCGCGCCTCCGCCACCATCAGGCCCCATTCGGAAGCCGGCGGCTGGGCGCCGAGGCCGAGGAAACTGAGGGTGGCGAACAGCATCACCGCGAAGGAGACGCGGATCGTCGCCTCGATCACCACCGGGGCCATCACGTTGGGCAGCATCTCGCGGAAAATGATCCAGGACGCGCTTTCGCCGCGCACGGTGGCCGACTTGACATAGTCCTGGCCGCGCACGGTCAGCGCCACCGCGCGGGTGACGCGGGCCATGCCGGGGGCGAAGGTGACGGCGATGGCGATCATCGCGTTGCCGGCGCCGTTGCCGAGCGTGCTGACCAGCAGCAGGGCGAGCAGCAGGCCGGGCACCGCCATCACCGCGTCGATGGTGCGCATGATCGCCTCGTCCCAGCGCCCGCCGAGATAGGCGGACGCGGTGCCGACCACGGCGCCTGCGACGGTGCCGAGCAGGGTGGCGGCCAGCGCCATCGGCAGGGTGGAGCGGGCGCCGACCAGCAGGCGGCTCAGCACGTCGCGGCCGAACTGGTCGGCGCCGAACCAGTTCTGGGCGCCGAGCGAACGGAAGCGGCCGAGGAAGTCCATCTTCTCCGGGTCGTGGGGGGCCAGCCAGGGGCCGAACAGGCAGGCGGCGGCCAGCACCGCCAGCAAAATCAGGCCGATGGCGCCTTGCGGCGTGCGCATCAGGCGGCGCAGCAGGTCAGTCATAGCGGATCCTCTTGTCGAGGACGGCGTAGGCGACGTCGGCCAGCGTATTGGCGACGGCGTAGGTCGCCGACATGATGAGGGCGCCGGCCTGGATCGACGGCAGGTCGCGGGCGGTGACCGCCACCATCAGCTGCCGGCCGATGCCGGGAATGGCGAAGATCTCCTCGATGACGATGATGCCGCCCAGCAGATAGCCGACATCCAGCGCCACGATGGTGACCACCGGCAGCAGCGCGTTGCGCAGGGCATGGCGGACCAGCACCGTGCGCTCCGGCAGCCCCTTCAGCCGGGCGGCGCGGATATAGTCGCTGTGCAGCACGTCGAGCGTTTCCGACCGCACCATGCGGGCGACATGCGCCACCAGGATCAGTGAGGCGGTCAGCACCGGCAGGGCCAGATGCCGAACCGCCCCGCCGAAATCCTCCAGCGGGGAGACGTAGCCGGTGGCCGGCAACCATTGCAGGGTGTCGGCCAGCAGCATGGCGAGCAGCGTCGCGGTGACGAACTCCGGGAAGGAGACCCCGAGATAGGAGATCAGCCCGGTCGCCATGTCGGCCAGCTTGCCTTGCCGCACCGCTGCCAGCATGCCCAGCGGCACGGCGATCACCAGCATGACCAGAATGGCGGCAACGGCCAGCAGAAGCGAGCGGCCGAGCGCCGTCAGCATCTCCGGCCCCACCGGCTGGCCGGTGCGCATCGACAGGCCGAAATCGCCGGTCGCGGCGTGCCCGACCCAGCGCAGATACTGCCACCAGATCGGGTCGCCGAGGCCGAGGCGCTCGCGGATCGCGTTCAGCGCCTCGGCGGTGGCGTTCTCGCCCAGCAGGGTGACGGCGGCGTCGGCGGGCAGCGCCTGGGTGATGCCGAAGACCAGCACCGACACGATAAAGACCGTGTAGAGGATCAGCGCCAGCCGCCGCAGGAGCCAGGATGCGCTCACGGCCTCAACTCCGCTTGGGCGCAGCCGCCCCGAGCGAGACGAAGTCGAGGCGGAACACCGAGCCGCGCGGGTGGAGGTCGTAGCCCTCGACATAGTCGCGCCGCGCCGCCAGCAGGTCGAAGAAGACCGGGATGACCGACGGCACCTCGTCATGCATCAGCTGCTGCGCCTTGGCGTAGAGCGCGGCACGCTCGGTCTCGTCGGTCTTGGTCCGCGCCTCGGCGACCATGGCGTCGAACGCCTTGTTGTTCCAGCGCGTCTCGTTCCAGGCGGCGTCGGACGTGTAGAGCAGCGAGAAGACGGCGTCGGCGGTCGCCTGCATGTTGTAGAAGCCGACGTAGAAATTGCCCTTCTTCCACACCTGATCCAGGTAGGTGGCGTGCGGCATGGTCTGCACCTGGATGCGGAAGCCGGCGGGCTTCGCCATCTCGCGGATGGCGACCGCCAGCTCGGTGCGGGTGCCCGGCTTGTCCGACGCGATCATGGTCAGGTCGACGCCGTTGGGATAGCCGGCCTCGGCCAGCAGCTTCTTCGCCTGGGCGATGTCGGCCTTGCGCAGCGGCTGCTCGCGGTAGAAGCGGTAGGCCGGGCTGATCGGCGTGTCGTTGCCGGGCGTGCCGTAGCCGCCGGCAACGAAGCCCACCATCGCCTCGCGGTCAATGGCGAGCGCAAGCGCTTTGCGGACGCGCGGGTCGGAGAAGGGCTTTTGGTCGCAGCCCATGTTGACGTTCAGGAACTGGCCCGACGGCACCCGCAGCGCCTTGACGCCGGAGGCCTTCTCCAGCCGCTGGTATTCGCCGGGGGCGGTGCCCAGCATCAGGTCGATGTCGCCGGAGATCAGCGCCGAGGCCTCGGCGGTGCGGTCGGGATAGACCAGCACCTCGACCCGGTCGAGATAGGGGCGCGCCGGGTCGTAATAGGCCGGGTTGCGCTCCACCACGATCTTGCGGTCGGGTTCGAAGGAGACCAGCTTGAACGGGCCGGTTCCGACGGCGCTGCGTGACAGGCTGTCGAGGTCGGTCTCGATCACCTTGGCCGGGACGATGCGGGCG
This sequence comes from Azospirillum sp. TSH64, assembly GCF_003116035.1. Taxonomy (GTDB): domain Bacteria; phylum Pseudomonadota; class Alphaproteobacteria; order Azospirillales; family Azospirillaceae; genus Azospirillum. Next base: position 4,234,728 of record NZ_LGQW01000015.1, on the reverse strand, counting down.
TTGGTGTAGGCCAGCGCAACCGGCAGGTCGGCATAGGGCGAGGTCAGGCGGAACAGCACGGTCCGCTCATCCTTGGCCGTCACCTCCTTGATCGGGCCGACATTGGTGCGGCCCGGCGAGGCGGTCTTGGGATCGAGGATGGCGGTGAAGGTGGCGACCACGTCGGCGGCGGTGCAGGGCGAGCCGTCATGGAAGGTCAGGCCCGGCCGCAGGACGAAGGTCCATTCGGTCAGCGTTTGATCCGGCGACCAGGATTCGGCGAGGTCCGGCTCCACCTTCATGCCGGCGGCGAGCCGCGTCAGGCCGGAATAGAGCAGCTCGGCCACCAGATATTCCGGGTTCACGCGGGTGCGCAGCGGGTGGATGACGCTGGCGGCCTGATCGACCGAAATGCGCAGCACGCCGCCGCGGCGCGCGGCGCTCTGCTGGGCGAAGGCCGGTGCTGCACCGGTCAGGCTGAAGGCGGGCAGGGTGCCGAGGCCGGCGGCGGTCCCGGCGAGGAAGAGGCGGCGGGTCACGGAACTCATCGGTCGGACTCCTTCTGCGGGCCGCGGCCTGGGGTCGGCACGGCGTTCGGATAGGTGTTCTGGTCGGTCTTTTCGGGGATCAGGTCGGGGGCGAAGCCGGCGGCCAGATAGGCCAGCACGCTCTGCGCCAACGCCACGATGTCGGCGACGGTGGTGTGTTCGTCGGGGGAATGGACGTTGCTCTCGGGCCGGCCAAGCCCGGTCAGCAGCACTTCCTGCATGCCGGTGCGCTGGACCCAGCCGAAGTCGGAGCAGCTGGCCGCCCCCCAGGCGCGGAACTCGTCCGGGCGGTAGCCGAAGCCGGCCGACAGCGCCGCCTGCCAGCGCGACCAGTGCGGGCCGGTCGGATCGCCGGTCGGGGCGAGATGGCCGACCAGCTGGATGTCCACCGCGATGCCGGGGCTCGCTGCCATCGCACGGGCGACGGCCGTTTCGATCTCCGCCCGCGCCTCCTCGTAATCCTCTTCCGGCGCATAGCGGCGGCAGACCAGGATCTCGAACAGCGAGGGGACCTGCCCGCCGCAGATGCCGCCATGGGCGGCGGCGATGTCGAGCCGGGCAGCCAGCGGCCCGGAGGCGGTCGGCGGCGGCGGCAGGGCCGAGGTCCGTTGCGCCACCACCGGCTTGAGGTCGGTCAGCGCCTGGAGTAGCGGCAGCGCCGCCTCGATGGCGTTGGCGCCGGAGCCGGACTTGTTGCCCTCGCCGGCATGGACGGTGTGGCCGTGCAGCCGGATCATCAGGTTGAACAGGCCGAAGCAGCCCGACCAGATGCGCGGTGCCGCGCTGCCGTTGAAATTCAGGACATGGCCCTTCAGCAGTCCTTGTTCGGCAAGGTAGCGCACGCCGGGATAGAGCCCGCCCTCCTCGTCGGTGCAGAACAGCAGCATCGGGTCGTAGGCGAGCGGCAGGCCGCAGGCCTTGGCGGCGCGCAACGCCAGCAGCACGGCGGCAATGGTGCCCTTCATGTCGGCGGCGCCCAGCCCGTACAGCCGGTCGCCCTCGCGGGTCAGGCGAAGCGGGTCCTTGTCCCAGCCGGCGGCGGCGGGCACGGTGTCGACATGGAAATACAGTCCGAGAACCGGCTTGCCCGTCTCGCGTTCGCCGATGAGATTGGTGCGCCGGCCGGACGCCGGCCCGCCGGGCACCCGCCAAAGGGCGTCGGGGACGACGACCCGGCTGGAGCGGAAGCCCAGCGGGGCGATCAGCTCATCCATCAGGTCGGCGAAAGCGTCGTAGCCGGCACCGGGGGGAAAGGACGTGTCGACAGCGATCATACGGGCGAGATCGGCCACGGCGGGTTCCGCCGACCGCGCGATCCAGGCCATCGCCGCATCGAGGCCATCGTCGCCGGTGGTCTGGCCGCTTCCGTGCCGATTGTCCATGACAGGCTCGCTGTTTTCTATATTCTATAAAGAAATGTGACCGGCGCACAAATCTTTGTCAATCGTCAAGATTCGAGCAATTTCTGGCTATTTTCGAGGCGGTAGTGAACAAAAAGACGGCAAACATGGCGGGTGACCTGCCGATCCCGCTCTACGAGCACGTCAAGCGCCGCATGGCGGAAGCCATTCTGCTGGGCGAATGGCCGCCCGGCATGGTGCTGCCGGGTGAGGTCGCGCTGGCCGCCGATTATGGGGTTGCGGTGGGAACGATGCGCCGTGCGCTGGCCGACCTGACCGCGGATGGCATGCTGATGCGCAGGCGCAAGACCGGGACGGTGGTCACCGGGCGCACGCCGCAGCACAGCCTGCGCTTCTTCTTCCAATATTACCGCCTGCATGGCGGGGACGGCCAACTGCTGTTGTCCGAGGCGGTGGTGACCGAGGTCGGGCATAGCCCGGCCACCGCAGACGAGGCCGCCCTGCTGGGCGAGGCACCGGGCGAGCCGCTGATCCGCATCGCGCGGCTGCGCCGGGTGGAGGGGCGGGCGGTGATGCGCTCGCACATCGCGCTGGTGGCCCGCCGGGTGCCCGATTTCCCGCTGGAACCGTCACTGGTGCCGCAGCGGCTCTACCTCCACCTGCTCGACGTCCACGGCATCCGCATTTCCGCCGTGCGCGAGCGGGTCTCGGCCGGGCTCGCCACGGCCGAGGATCGCGCCGACCTCTGCGTCCCCGACCCGACGCCGCTTCTGGTCATCGACGAGGAGGCGTTCGACCAGACCGGAACCCTGACCATCATCAGCCACCACAGGACGCTGACGGACGAGCACCGCTATGTGAACGAAGTGCGCTGACGGACGAGAGGGCATGGCACCGTCGACAGCGGTTGACCGATATCCCGCGGTGCGGGAGCGCCCGACGCTTCAGATGTGCAGGTATGTTTCCTGAATGTCGGCCGCCCGACCCAGATCCGCGCTGCTGCCGCTCCACACCGTGCGGCCCTTCTCGATTACCGCGCAGGCGTCGGCGAGGCGCAGAACCGCCAACAAATTCTTGTCCACCAGCAGGATCGACTGGCCCTCGCGCTTCAGCGTCTCCAGCACCGCCCAGATTTCGGCGCGGATCACCGGTGCCAGCCCCTCGGTGGCCTCGTCCAGGATCAGCAGGCGCGGGTTGGTCATCAGCGCCCGGCCGATCGCCAGCATCTGCTGCTCGCCGCCCGACAGCCGGTTGCCCAGATTGCGGCGGCGCTCACGCAGGCGGGGGAACAGCTCCCACACCGCCTCCAGCGTCCAGCGCGCAGCCCCGGCGCCTGGGCCATTCCCACGGGCGGCGGCGGTGGCGACCAGGTTCTCCTCCACCGTCAGGGTCGGGAAGATCTGGCGGCCTTCCGGCACCAGCCCGACGCCAAGCCGCGCTACCCGGTGCGGCGGCATGCGGCCGATGCCCTGGCCGTCGAAGCTGACAGTGCCGCCCCAGGGCGGGATCAGCCCCATCACGGCGGAGATGGTGGTCGTCTTGCCCATGCCGTTGCGACCCATCAGCGCCAGCACCTGCCCGGCCTCGATGGACAGCGACACGCCGAACAGCACTTGGCTCTGGCCGTAGCCCGCCGTGAGATTGTCGATCTTCAGCATCACGCCAGCGCGTCCTCTCCAAGATAGGCGGTGCGGACTTCCGGGTGGCCGCGGATCTCGTCCACTGTGCCGGTGACGATGACGCGGCCATAGACCAGGACGGAGATGCGGTCGGCCAGGGCGAACACTGCCTGCATGTCATGCTCGACCAGCAGGATGCCGTAGCGGCTGCGCAGTTCGCGCAGGATACCGATCAGCCGCTCGGTCTCCTCCGGCCCCGCCCCGGCCAGCGGCTCGTCGAGCAGCAGCAGGCGCGGGTTCATCGCGATGGCGATGGCGAGTTCGAGCTGCCGCTTCTCGCCATGCGACAGGGCGGCGGCGGTGCGGTCGGCGACCCGTCCCAACCCGACTGTGTCCAGCGCCGCGCGTGCCTCTTCGTTCAGCGCCTTCTCGGTCGCGACCGGGCGCAGGAAGCGGAAGGAGGAGCCGCTGCGCGCCTGCACCGCCAGAGCGACGTTCTCCAGCGCGGTGAAGCCCGGAACGATGCTGGTGATCTGGAAGCTGCGGGCCAACCCCAGCCGGGCGCGGCGCTCGAACGGCAGGGCGGTCACGTCCTGGCCGGCGAAGCGGATGGTTCCGCGGTCCGGGCGCAACGTGCCGCTGATCTGGTGGATCAGCGTGGTCTTGCCCGCCCCGTTGGGGCCGATGATCGCATGGATCTCCCCCGGCAGGACGGTCAGCGACACGTCGGAGGTCACGGTCAGCGCGCCGAAATTCTTGCTCAGGCCGTGCAGTTCCAGCAACGGATCAGGCATCGGCGCTCCTCCGCTTGGGCGAGGCGAACCGGAAGGCGGCGCGCAGGCGCAGCGGCGCGCCGACCAACCCGTCCGGCAGGAACAGCACCGACAGCACCAGCAGCGGCCCGAACACCAGCCGCCAATAGACCAGCAGGTGCGACAGCGTTTCCTCCAGCAGCACGATGGCGAGCGCCCCCAGGATCGCGCCGCCGAGCTGGCCGACACCGCCGAGGATGACCATGAACAGCAACTCCCCCGACCGGGTCCAGGACAGCAGGGCAGGGGACACGAACTCCGTCGCGTTGGCCAGCAGGGCGCCGGCCAGACCGCCGACCGCCCCTGCCATCACATAGGCGACCAGACGGTAGGGGTAGGGCTGGAAACCCACCGCCAGCGCCCGCTGCGGATTCTCCCGCGCCGCCCGCAGCACCCGGCCGAACCGGCTGCCCAGCAGCAGAGTGCCGCCTACCCACACCAGGGCCAGCAGGCCCAGGCACAGGAAATGAAAGGTCAGCCGGCTGTCCATGATCCGGCTTCCCAGCCACTCGGTGCGGGCATAGAGCGTGTAGCCGTCGTCGCCGCCCAGGCTGGAGAAGGAGGAGGTGGTGAAAAAGGCCATCTGGCCGAAGGCCAGCGTGATCATGATGAAATGAACGCCGCTGGTGCGCAGCGACACCGCTCCCGTCACGAGCGCATAGACGGCCGCCGCGGCGATGGCGGCGGGGAAGACGATCAGCCCCTCGCTGACCCCGGCGGCATCGAAGGCGACCACGGCATAGGCGCCGATCCCCATCGTCGCGGCATGTCCCAGGCTGACCAGCCCGGCGCCGCCGACCAGCAGCGACAGGCTGACAGCCGCCATGCCCAGGATCATCGCGCGTGCCAGCAGGCTGAGCGCAAAGCCGTCGCCGAAGCCGAAAAAGGGGGCCGCCGCCAGGGCAAGCAGCGTGACCAGGGCCAGACCATGTTTGCGGAAGGTTTTGCGGAACGGGGCGGTCATGCCGCGCGTCCTCCCGGAAAAAGCCCGGCCGGACGGAAGAACAGGATGGTGGCCATGACGATGTAGACCAGCATGGAGGCCAGCGCCGCCCCGGTCTGCCGGGCCGCAGACGGGTCGAGCAGCAGCCGCAGCAGGTCGGGCAGCATTGCCCGTCCGATGCTGTCGAGCAGTCCGACCAGCAAGGCGGCGATGAAGGCGCCGCGGATGGAACCGACGCCGCCGATGACGATCACCACGAAGCACAATATCAGCACGGTGTCGCCCATGCCCGGCGCCACCGGGAAGATTGGGCTGGCCAGCGCCCCGGCGAAGCCCGCCAGCATCGCCCCGAAGGCGAAGACGACGGTGAACAGGCGGCGGATGTCCACCCCCAGCGCCGACACCATGGCGGGGTGGGTCGCCCCCGCCCGCACCAGCATGCCGGCGCGCGTCCGCTCCACCAGGAACCACAGCAGCAGCGGCACCACGATGCCGATGCCGATGATGACCAGCCGATAGGTCGGGTAGAGCAGCCCGGGCACGATCTCCACCCCGCCCATCGGGCCGCCGGTCAGCCCGGACGGCTCCAGCACGGTCTGCGGCGCGCTGCCCCACAGCGCCCGCGTCGCCTCCTCCACCGTCAGGATCACCCCGAAGGTGGCGAGCACTTGGGCGAGATGGTCGCGGCGGTAGAGATGGCGGAACACCAGCCATTCCAGCGCCAGCCCGACCAGCAGCGCCACTGGCAAAGCCAGCAGCGCCCCCAGCCAGAAGCTGCCGGTCCACACCCCCAGCGTGGCGGCGACATAGGCACCCAGCATGTATTGGACGCCATGGGCCAGATTGATCAGATCCATGACGCCGAACACCAGACTGAGTCCGGCCGCCACCAGGAACAACAGCACCCCGAATTGCAGGCCGTTGAGAGCCTGCACCAGAAGCATGGACATCGCGAAAGCCCCCCCGTCAGCCCGTCCCGCCCATCACCCCATCTTGCAGGAGGCGGCGTAGCCGTCGGCATCGGCGCTCAGCACCTTGCGCACGGTTTCCGTCTGGAACTTGCCGTCGGCGCGCTTGGCGACCTTGCACAGCCAGAAATCCTGGATCGGGAAATGGTTGGGCCCCAGCCGCAGCGCGCCCCGCACCGACGGGAAGTCGCCGGCCTCCAGCGCCGTGCGCAGCGCCGCCTTGTCGGCGACGTCGCCCTTGGTCCGGCGGATCGCCGCGTCCAGCATGTGGGCGGCGTCATAGGCGTGGGCGGCGAAGTTCGACGGGACATAGCCGTAGGCCGCTTCGAACTCCTGCACGAAGCGGCGGCTGTGCGGGTTGTCGAAGTTGGGCGCCCAGGTGGCGGCGGTGTAGAAATCGAGAGCCGACTCGCCCTGGGCCGGCAGGGTCGATTCGTCGACGGTGAAGGTGGACAGGAAGGGGATGTTGGCGAGCCCGGCCTGACGGTACTGCCGCACCAGATTGACGCCCAGCGCGCCCGGCATGAAGGTGAAGATGGCGTCCGGCTTGGCGGCGGCGATCTTGGTGACCTCGGTCGAGAAGTCGAGCTGGCTCAGCGGCACATAGACCTCGTCGACCACCTCGCCCTTGTAGCGGCTGCGGAAGCCGGCCACCGCGTCCTTGCCGGCCTGATAGTTCGGCACCAGGATGAACACGCGCTTGTAGCCCAGGTCCTGCGCCGCCTGCCCCATGGTCGCGTGCGGCTGGTCGTTCTGGTAGGCGCTGCTGAACAGGAAGGGGCTGCATCCCTTGCCGGCGAGGGTGGAGGGACCGGCGTTGGCGGTGATCAGGAAGGTGTTGCTCTCCGTCACCGGGCGGACGATGGCCTGCAGCATGTTGCTGAACACGACTCCGACGACGAAATCGACCTTGTCGCGCTCCAGCGCGGCGCGGACCTTGGACACCGCCACGTCGGGTTTCAGCTCGTCGTCGATCACCAGCGTCTCGACCGCCCGGCCGCCGAGCTGGTTGTTCAGCCGCGTCACCCCCGCCAGCCAGCCGTCGCGCAGATGCGTCCCCAGCGCCGCCCCCGGACCGGACAGCGTGCCGACGAAAGCCACCTTCACCGCCTGATTCTGCGCCCGCGCGATGGACGGTGCGAACGCGAATCCCCCGGCGGCGGCGACGGTTGCGGCTGATGCGGTCGTGGTGAGAAAGCTGCGACGATTCATTGATGGATTTCCCTGTTCCTGATGTGTCGGAAGCATACCCTCGCAGTCCGGCTTTTGGCATCCGTGTCTGTGCGGTGCGCCGGTTGTCCGTGGTGGGAAGCGAACTGTCCAGATCCGAAATCCGGTTCTTCCGAACCGGACCGGACTGTCTGGAAGGACGCCCGATGGCGGCGATGGCCCGGTTACGGGGGGCAAATGCTTCGCCCTGGCCAGCGCGCCGTCATGCCGACACTGAAAAGAACGCGGGAGAAACCCGTTCCAACTGTCGCCGGCAGAAGGAATGCCGGCTCAGAAGGCTATTGTCCGGCCTCCTCCGCAAGAACGGGGCGGGCTCCGATCTGGTTCATCCAGCCGAACCAGTCCTCGAGATGCCAGGTGTGGGTCAGCCTGCCGTCGGCGATTCGGTGGAATTCGTGGATCGCCACCCGGAAGGACCGCCCGGTCGGGGCAATCCCGAACCAGTCGCCGCTGTGCGTTCCGGTCATCACCGCCCGCACGGCGGCACGGCCGGGTGCACCGATGATGTCCAGAACCTCGATTTTGGCGTCCGGGAACGCTGCGAGAAATCCGCGAATCAGCGGCTTCATTCCCTCGCGGCCCGGCTGCTGGCCGGGATTGAGGGGAATGTCCTGCCAATCCTCGGTCACCGCCTCGTCGAGAAGGTCCGGGTTGCCGTCGCTGAAGGCGCGGTAGAGCGTCTCGACGGCGCGGAGTTCCTGCGGCGTGAGCCCGGTTCCGGTCACGGTGTCGTCCTGCGGTGCCATGGGGCTTGTCCTTTCGGGGATGCGATGAGGGGACGCTACCCGATGACCCGACATGCTTGAAATCGATCCTCAATATATGAAAACATCCATACCATGGATTTGCATGGCATCGACCTGAACCTGCTCGTCGCCTTCGATGCTTTGATGGCGGAGCGCAGCGTCACACGGGCCGGGGCCCGCATCGGCCGGACCCAACCGGCCATGAGCGCCGCGTTGGCCCGCCTGCGTGGGCTGCTGAAGGACGAGTTGTTCGTCCGCGGGCCGCATGGGCTGCAACCGACCCCGCTGGCGCTCGACCTGGCTCAACCGATCGGCCGGGCCCTGACCGAACTCCAGCAGGCACTGGCGTTCACGCAGAGCTTCGACCCGTCGACCTCCACCGCCAGCTTTACCCTGGGCCTGTCGGATCACCCGACCTTTGCCCTGCTGCCGGCCCTGCTGGAAATCCTGCGCGAACAGGCGCCGGGCGTCACCCTGCGCATCCGCAACTTCATCGCACGGGACGATGCCATCGGCATGCTGGACGCCGGCGAGGTCGATCTGACGGTCGGCGTGCCGCCGACCTCCAGCGGCAGGATTCTCAGCCGCATCCTGTTCGAGGAGCGTTTCGTCTGCGTCGTCCGCAGGGGGCACCCGACTGTACGCCCGCCGCTCGAACTGAACGGTTTCCTGGCGCAGTCGCACCTTCTGGTGTCGCCGGAGAATGAGAGTTACGGGGTGGTCGATGCAGCCCTGGCAAAGCAGGGATTGAAGCGCCGGCTGGCCCTGACGCTGCCGCAACTCTATGCCGCTCCGGCCCTGGTGGCGCAAACGGACCTGATCGCCACCCTGATGGAAGGCGTGGTCGCCGCCTCGGGACATGCGGAGCGGCTTTGCATCATGCCGGCCCCGCTCGACCTTCCGCCGATTCTCTTCGCCCTGTCCTGGCACCGCCGCAACGACGTTCACCCGGCACAGCGCTGGTTCCGCGACCTGCTGGCGTCGGTTCCGCACCGCGCCGGACTTCGTCCCTCTGCCGAGACGGCTATCTGATCGGGCGGTGAGCCTGTTCGGCGAGGCCGGTTCAGGAGCCTGCCGCTTCCGTCTTGAGCAGGCTGACGATGGCATCCGCGATCATGCGCTTGTGCCGGGTGCGCGTGTCGGTGGCGGCGAGATTCTGATGGAAGATCAGGTTGAAGGTGTGGCGGTTCGACACCCGGAAGAAACAGAAGGCGCTGATCATCAGATGCAGATCGATGGGCTGGATGTCGGCCTTGAACACACCCACCGCCCGGCCGCGCTCCAGAATGCGGGCCAGCGTGTCGATGACCGTGATGTTCAAATTGGCGATGGCCTTTGACTTCTTCATGTGTTCGGCGCGGTGGATGTTCTCGATGCTGACCAGCCGGATGAAATCCTCGTGCTGCTCCTGATAGTCGAAGGTGAAATCGATCAAGGCGCGGATCGCCGCTTCCGGGTCCAGATTCTGGAGGTTCAGCCGGTTCTCGATGGCGCGGATGTCGCCATAGACCTTCTCCAGCACGGCAAGATACAGCTCCTCCTTGCCGCCGAAGTAATAATAGATCATGCGCTTGGTGGTGCGGGTGCGTGCTGCGATGGCATCGACCCGGCCGCCGCTGAATCCCAGCGAGGCGAACTCCTCCGTTGCCACCTCAAGGATGTCCTGGCGGGTGCCTTCCGGATCGTTCTTGCGGCTCGGCTTGGCTTTTGGAGTTGTTCCGGTCGCGTCGTCCGCCGTCATGCCCTGTTCCATTTTCATGCGGCGCAGAAAGCGCCTTCAACGGAGGTAATGGACGAACATGATAGAAAGCTCAATGGCGGAGTGGTGGAGCGTGCGGACACGCTCCACTTTGAACTCGCCGGTCAGTTCGAGGCGCGCTTCTTTTCGATGGTGGCATAGGCCTGGGTGACCAGTGCATCGCCGATCTCGGCCTTGTACTTGTCGACCACCGGCTTGACCTTCTCGCGAATCTTGGAGAGTTCGTCGGCCGGCAGTTCGTCGATGGTCATGCCCTTCGCCTTCAGCGACGCCAGCGCGTCAGCCTCCTGCTCGCGCGACAGCTTGCGCTGGAAGACGGTGGCTTCAGCGGCAGCGCTCTGGAACAGGGCCTTTTCGTCGGAATTCAGCGTGTCCCAGAACTTCTTGGAGATGATCAGCGACTGCGGGTTGTAGATGTGCCGCGTGATCGTCATGTATTTCTGGACTTCGTTGAACTTGGTCAACTCGATGGTCTTTGCCGGGTTCTCTTGCCCGTCGACGGTGCCGGTTTCAAGCGCGCTGTAGAGTTCGGGGAAGGCCAGCGGCACCGGGTTGGCGCCCAGCGCCTTGAAGATGTCGATGTAGATCGGCGTCTGGATGACGCGGATTTTCAGGCCGGCGATGTCGGCGGCAGTCTTCACCGGCCGGCGGTTATTGGTCAGGTTGCGGAATCCGAGGTCCCAGAATCCGAGCCCGACCAAGCCCTTTTCCGGCAGCTTTGCCATCAGCTGCTCGCCCACCGGACCGTCCAGCAGGGCGTCGGCCTCGGTCGCGCTGTTGAACAGGAAGGGCAGGTCGACCAGCGCGAATTCCTTGGCCTGGGACACCAGGATGCCGGCATTCATCACCGACATCTCGACGATGCCGCCCTGCAAAGCCGACACGGTCTGCACGTCGCCGCCGAGCGTGCCGCCGGGGAACAGCTTGACCTTGATCTTGCCGCCGCTCTTCGCCTCGACGATGTCGGCGAATTTCTGCGCACCCTGGCCCTGCGGATGCTCCTTGACGTTCTGGAAGGCGAATTTGACCGAACGGTCCTTGTAGTCCGCGGCGGCGGCGGCACCCGCGAACAGCAGGCCGGGCAGCAGCAGGCCGGCGAGCAGGGATTTCATGTGCGTCTTCATTGGGTTTCCTCCGGGTTTTTTCTTACGGAATGGGATCAGTGGCTGAGCCATGCCGCCGGAACCATCACCAGCGACGGGAACAGGGTCAGCAGGAAAAGGACGACCAACTGGACGAGCATGAAGGGCCAGACGCCTTTGATGACACCCTCCATGCTGACCTTCGACACGCCGCAGACCACGTTCAGCACGGTGCCGACGGGCGGGGTGATCAAGCCGATGGCGTTGTTGATGATGAACAGCACGCCGAAATAGACGGGATCGATGCCGGCCTGCTTGCACACCGGAACCAGGATCGGAGTCAGGATCAGGATGGTAGGCGTCATGTCCATCGCGGTGCCGATCGCCACCACCAGCGCCATCATCGCCAGCAGCAGCAGGGTCTGGTTGTCCATCAGCGGCTCCAGCAGATCGGTCACCATCCCCGGCAGGTTGGCGACGGTGATCAGCCAGGACGACACCAGCGCCGCTGCGACCAGGAACATGACGACGCTGGTCGTCTTCGCCGCTCCCAGCAGGGCAGGGTAGATGTCGGCGATCGACATCTCGCGATAGACGCAGACGGCGACGAACAGCGAATAGACGGCGGCGACCACGGCGGCCTCGGTCGGAGTGAAGACGCCGAACTTCAGCCCGACGATGATGATCACCGGCAGCATCAGCGCCCACACGCCCTCGCGCAGGATCGCCAGCACCTCGCGCATGGAGCGGCGCGGCGGCGGCGACAGGTTCTCCTTGCGCGACACGTACCACCAGGCGCCGCACAGGCCGATGGCCAGCAGGATGCCGGGGAAGATGCCAGCCAGGAACAGCTTGGTGACCGAGACGTTGCCGGCCACGCCGTAGATGACGAAGCCGATGGAGGGCGGGATGATCGGCGCGATGATGGCACTGGCCGAGACCAGGCCGGCGGACTGGTTGCGGTCATGGCCGGCTGCCACCATCATCGGCACCAGCAGGGTCGCCAGCGCCGCGGCATCGGCCACCGCGGAGCCGGACAGGCTGGCCATCACCGTCGCCGCCAGGATGGCGACATAGCCGAGCCCGCCGCGGATGTGGCCGACCATCGCCATGGCGAGGTTGACGATGCGCTTGGCGAGACCGCCGGTGTTCATGATCTCGCCGGCCAGCATGAAGAAGGGCACGGCCATCAGGGGAAAGCTGTCGGCGCCGTTGATCAGGTTCTGCGCCACGATCTGCGCGTCGAACAGGTCGAGGTGGATCATCAGCGCCACGCCGCACAGCAGCAGCGCATAGGCGATGGGCATCCCAATGGCCATGGCGCCCAGCAGGGAGCCGAGGAAAATGGTGATGGTCATGGTCCGGCGCCCTCAGCGGCTGGAGACGGTGCGGGGAGGCAGCGGCAATGCCTCCGTCCGGTTGGTGCTCTGGTGCGTCCGGTGGCCGCCGGTGTGGGCTCCGTGGGCGGTGGCCTCCGGCAGATCCTCCGATTCAGAGACCATCACGAGATCGTCGTCGGAGATTTTTCCGGTCAGCAGCAGGTACATCTCGTGCAGCAGGATGGCGCCGGTCGACAGTCCGAACACCACGCCGATGCCGTAGAGCAGCCCCATCGACAGGCCGGTGGCCGGTGCCTGCGCGCTCCAATTGATGAGGGTCTGCGTCCAGCTTCCCTGCAGCACCAGCCAGGTGACCCACAGCATCAGGCCGCAGCTGAGCACCGCGCAGACCATCTTGCCGGTCCGCGGCAGGCGGGCCACCAGCGTATCGACGCCGAGATGAGCCCGCTCGCGCAAGCCAAGGATGGCGCCGAGAAAGCACATCCAGACGAAGAACAGGCGCGACATCTCCTCTGATACCGTGATGCCGCTGTTGAAGGCGTAGCGCAGCACGACATTGCCGAACACCAGCACCACCATGCCGGCCATGCACAGCGCCATCAGAATCTTGATGAGGGTGAAATAGGCCTCGACCAGCTGTCTCATGCGGTCCTCCCGGTGCCGGCGCCCCGCCGGCTTATTGTATCGATTGGGGCCAGTATCAGGCGGCGGATCGGCCGGCGTCCATCGACGCGAAATGGGCGCGGATGCGTTCGGCATCGGGGGAAACCCCAGTGAACAGCCGGAAGGCGTCCACCGCCTGGAACACCGCCATGCCGCCGCCATCTAAAGTCCGGCAGCCGATGGACCGCGCGGCGCGCAGCAGCTCGGTTTCCAGCGGGAAATAAACGATCTCCGCCACCCAAAGCCGCGGGTGCAGCATCTCTGCCGGAAGCGGCAGGCCGGGGAACTTCGCCATGCCGGTGGGCGTGGCATGGATCAGCCCGTCCGCCGCCGCCACGGCGGCGCGCAGGCTCTCCCGGTCGGGGATCGCCATGGCCCGTCCGTCGCCGAAGCGCGCGTCGATCTGGTCGGCCAGCGCCGCCGCCCGCGCCGGGTCGGCGTCGAAGATGTCCAGCCGGCCGGTCCCGAGATGGAAGGCGGCGTGGGCGACCGCCGCTCCGGCCCCGCCGGCGCCGAGAAGCACCACCCGGTCCATCGGCGCGCCAGCCAGCCCACGGCGGAAGCCCTCGGCGAAGCCCGAACAGTCGGTGTTGTGGCCGACCCGCCGGCCGTCCTTCAGCACGACAGTGTTGACCGCCCCGATGGCGCGAGCATCGTCCGAAAGCTCGTCCAGCAGCGGAATGATCGCCTGCTTGCACGGGTAGGTGACGTTCAGCCCGGTGTAGCCCATGCGCTCGGCGCCCGACAGCAGTTCCGGCAGGGCATCGGGTCTGAGGCCGAGGCGGTCGAGGTCGATCAGCCGGTAGATGCAGCGCAGGCCGAGCGCGTCGGCCTCCCGCTCGTGCATCGCCGGGGTGCGTGAGGCCTGGATGCCGGCGCCGATCAGGCCGACGAGGACGGAATCGCCGACGGCGGGGGCCGGCCGGGACAAGGCGTTCATTTCGCGGCACTTTCCAGCAGCCGAGCCATGCGCTGGAGGGCCAGCGTGTAGCCCTGGGTGCCGAAGCCGCAGATCACCCCGGCGGCGACGCGCGACACGTAGGAGAAATGACGGAATTCCTCGCGCCGGTGGATGTTGGAGATGTGGACTTCCAGGATGGGGAAGGCGCAGGCCGACAGCGCATCCATCAGCGACACCGAGGTGTGGCTCAGGCCGGCCGGGTTGATGACCAGCCCGGCCATCGTCTCCCGCGCGTCGTGGATCCAGTCGATCAGCACGTGTTCGGCGTTGGATTGCCGGAAATCGACGGCAAGGCCCAGCGCCTCACCGGTGCGGCGGCAGTCGGCCTCGACATCGGCCAATGTCTCATGGCCATAGATGTGTGGCTCGCGCTTGCCCAGCAGATTGAGATTCGGTCCGTTGAGGACGAGGATCGGGCGGCTCATGATTGGGCGTCTCCAAACAAACGCACTGTTTCGTTCATTTTCAGTCGAGATAGAGTTCGGGCCGGGCGCCTTCGCGCAGTTGGGCCTGCACCGCCATGCGCACGGCGGCGTTCACCGCACCGAACTGCCGGTAGCCGCCACGCCGTTCCACCACCTCGAAGAAGAAGCGATCATCGAAGCTGTCGGTGTAGGCGTGCAGGAACTCGCCCTGTTCGTCGCGGTCGTACAGCAGCTCGCGGTCCTTCAGCGTCGCCAGCGTCGCATCGTCCAGCGGGTGCTTGACCGCCAGATCGTCGTAATAGTTGGCGGGGATCGGCAGGAAGGGGGCGCCGGCTGCAAGACGGTTCGTCACCAGCGCCTCGGCATCGGCGGTGGCGAAGGCGATGTGATGGACACCGGCACCGGCGGTGGCGCTGACGAAACGGCCGGTGGCGGTCCGTCGGCTTTCCGAGATGTTCAGCGGCAGCCGCACGCCTCGGCCGGGCTCGGCATCGGGGCTGACCAGCGCCCGGCTGCGGATCAGGCCGTAGGGGTCGGGCAATTCCCACAGGCTTTCCGGCACGAAGCCGAAAACCGCGCGGTAGAACAGCACGAAGCTGTCCATCCGCCCGAAGGGCAGGGCCTGCGCGATGTGGTCGATGCCGAGCAGGGGGGAGCCATGTGGACGCGGTGGGTTGGACTCCTGCCCGGCCGGTTCCTCCGCGAACAGGTGGAAGTCGTCCTCCCAGATGCTGCGGCGGGCTTCCTTGCCGTCGACCAGATAGATCAGTGTGCCGTCGGGGGCCCGCAGCGCCGGGATCTTGCGTTCGCCGTCGCCGACCCGCTCGCGCCACAACACACAGCGCAACGCCTCGGCACGGGCAATGGTGCGAGCGGCGTCATCCACCGTGAAGGCCATGGCGCAGACCGATGGGCCATGCATCTGGAAATGCTCCGATGCCGCAGAGTCCTCCTCGCTGTTCAGCACCAGATTGACGCCGCCCTGGCGGTAGAGGTCGACATCCTTGGAGCGGTGGCGTCCTGCATGCCGGAACCCCAGGCTGCCGAGCAGGGCGGACAGCCGGTCGCGGGACGCCGCATCTACGGCGAATTCGAGGAACTCCACGCCATGGCAGACCGGCGGCGCCGGCAGGCCAGGACCGAAGCCGGCTTCGGCCTCCACATGGATGAGCGACCGCAGCCCGTCGAGAGCGGTCAGGCGGGCCGGGGCGGCGCGGAACTCGTCGTTGAAGATCTCCAGCGACAGCGGACCGCGATAGCCCGATGCCAGCACCGAATCGAGAAAGCGCCGGACCGGCAACTGGCCCTGACCGGGGAAATTGCGGAAATGGCGGCTCCAGGACAGCACGTCCATCGACAGCGCCGGGGCGTCGGCCAGCTGCACGAAGAAGATGCGGTCGCCCGGCAGGTTGGCGATGCCGGACGGGTCGTCGTTCAGGGCCAGCGTGTGGAAGCTGTCGACGATCAGCCCCAGCGCCGGATGGTCGGCGCGCTGCACGATGTCCCAGGCCTGGCGCCAGCGGTTGACATGCCGGCCCCAGGCTAGCGCCTCGTAACCGACACGTAAGCCCCGGCACTGCGCCCGCTCCGCCATTTCGGCGAGATCGGCGGCGGCGCGGGCCGGATCGTCGATGGCGGCGGGCTGGACGTTGGAGCAGACCAGCACGAGGTCGGTGCCCAACTCCTGCATCACGTCGAACTTGCGTTCCGCACGGTCGAGGTTGCGGGCACGGATCGGATCCGGCATCGCCTCGAAATCGCGGAATGGTTGGAAGATGGTGATTTCCAGTCCCAAGCCTTCGGCAATGCGGCGGACATCGGCCGGCGACCCGTCGAATGTTAGCAGGTCGTTCTCGAAAATCTCGACCCCGTCAAATCCGATGGCCGCCGCCGCCTCGAGCTTTTCCGGCAGGGTGCCGCTCAGCGAAACGGTGGCAATCGACTTTTTGAAGGTAAAGGCGCTGGACGGCATGGGAGCCCCTTCGGCAGCGGCATTGTTCGTAGATATCAACAAACGTACCAGTTCGTACATTTTGGCGCAAGACGCTTTGATTGCCAATGATCGGCACATCGAACAACATCGCTGGTTTGGGCGAGCTGGACAAACCGATATCCACCGACTGTGGACATGCGACGTCGCATGACGGCCGGCTCAATTTCCATAACGAAAGTTATGCGTTTTATTCTTGTAAGCGCAATGTCAGAATGTCAGTCCCTCGCAACATAGAACTGTCAGTCTTCCGTCGGATTTGCAACGCTGGCAATAACAAATGGTGACGAGGCCGTCGCTGTGAACGGCCTCGTCGCGTCTGGGAGCAGTTGCCTTTCCCTATCGGGTTTCCGGGTCGGAAAGCCCGGCGTCAGAAGCCGAAGTGGCTGAGACCGGGATGGTCGTCGGGCCGGCGGCCGAGCGGCCAGTGGAACTTGCGGTCGGCCTCGGAGATGGGATGTTCGTTGATGCTGGCATGCCGGGCGCGCATCAGCCCGTCCTCAGCAAATTCCCAATTCTCGTTGCCGTAGGCGCGATACCATTGGCCGCTGTCGTCGCGGTATTCGTAGGCGTAACGCACCGCGATGCGGTTTCCGGCGAAGGCCCAGAGTTCCTTGATCAGCCGGTATTCAAGCTCCTTGTTCCATTTGCGCGTGAGAAAGGCTTGGATCTCGGCGTGACCAGTCGCGAATTCGGCGCGATTGCGCCAGCGGCTGTCCTCGCTATAGGCGAGAGTGACCTTGGCCGGATCTCGGCTGTTCCAGCCATCCTCGGCCAGCCGGACCTTCTCGATGGCGGACTCAGTGGTGAAGGGGGGAAGCGGCGGACGGGACATGGCATGCTCCTTCTTGAAGATGAAACGACACGGGAAAAGGTGGAAGGAAGAGAACGGCGGGACGCGACCCGTGTCAGGCGTGGCCGGTGACAGGCTCACAGGGCGAGTTGGATGCTGTTTTCCTCATCGGGGCCGGTTTCGGCAGGCACGGCGCTGCAAATCAGGACCTCGTCGGGGGCGACGCTGGCACCCGGTTCGCGGATATAGGTCACGGCACCCTTTAGCAGCTTGGTCCGGCAGGTTCCGCAGGTGCCTTCCCGGCAACTGTATTCGGGCTCCAGTCCGCGCGCTTCCGCCAACTCCAGCAACGTGCCGGATGACGGCATCCAGCGATCCTCCTTCAGCGAGGTCATGAAGGCCACAGGCACCGGCTTGCTCGACGGCAGGGGACGGGCCGGCAGGGATGCGGTTCCGACTTCCGCCGTGCGTTGCAAGGACGACGGCCCGAATGCCTCAGCGTGGATCCGCCCGTCGGCGATGTTTCGGTTCCGCAACCCGTCGTAGAGCGCCTGCGTGAATGCCGGCGGTCCGCACAGGTAGAAATCATAGTCGTCGACGGGCAGGAAGCGGGTCAGCAGGGCCATGTCGATGCGGCCGGCCGCCTCATAGTCGACGCCTTCCCTGGCCGTGCCGGGCTCGCTGAGCACGCGGATCCATCTGACGGCACCCTGCCCTGCCGCAAGCTGCGCCGTGTTCACCAGTTCGGCGATCTCCCGCTCGAAAGGACGCTCGGACATCGAACGGGCAGCCTGGATGAGGATGGTCGGCCGCATCCGCTGCTTGCGCAGCCCTTCGTAGACGATGTGGCGCAGCATCGCCAGCAGCGGCGTGATCCCGATGCCGCCGGCCAGCAGGACCGCCGGCCTTGTCCCGTAAGGGTCGATGGTGAAGGCGCCGTCGGGTGCGCGCGCCTCGATGAGGTCGCCGGCTCGGACGCGGTCGTGCAGGTGGCGCGACACCAGCCCTTCCCGCTTGACGCTGATCCGGTAGAGGCCATCCGACGGTGCGGCCGACAGGGTGTAGGTGCGGATGACCGGCTTGTCCGACCCTGGAACCGTCACGCGGATCGGCAGATGCTGACCGGCGGCATGGGGAAGAAGGCCGGCTCCGTCGGCCGGTTGCAGGTGGAAAGAGCGGATCGCCGGGGTTTCATCGACGATCTTCGTCACCCGGTATGGGCGCCAGCGTGTCGCCAACTCGCTGGCCTGCATGCGGGCCGCCGCCTCCGTCCAATCCCCCGTCATCAGCGAACTGGGCGACCAGCCCTCCTTGCGGAACGACCAGCGCAGCGCCAGTGCTCCGGCCCGGCGCAGGATGCGGCGCGGCTTGAAGGTCCACAGCCGCTCGGCCCCCTGGAAGGCTGCAATCTCGGGCGATTCCAGGATCACCTCGGCATCGCCGGTCATTTGCAGCATGTCGCCGCTGCCGTAATCGACGAAGACGAGCCCGGCCTTGCCGTTGAGAACGATGTTCCCGAGGGTCGAGAAGAAGAGGTTGCCGTTGAAGTCGGGCACCGTGAGGGTGCCGTCTTCCGCGACCCGGACGAAACCCGCCTTGCCGCCGCGATGGGAGACGTCGACCTGACGGCGCTCGGCCCGGTCCGCATAGGTGGCCACGAAGAAGGCATCGGCCTCCCCGATCATGGCCCGCGCCTGTTCGTCCAACTGCGGCAGGACCTCCACCACGCCGGTGAACGGTTCCGCCGGATCCCGCGCATAATCGACATCGCGAAGCTGGATGTAGCGGGGACAGTTCCCGAAGCTCTGGTCGACATCGACCCGAAAACCGGAACCGATGGCGGTGACGAGTCCGTTCATGCGGTTGCGGCGCCGGGTGTGCATCTCGATGCCCAGAAGGCCGACGGGATCGCCGTCCCGCATGCCCTCCCCCGCCGGATCGCCGGGATCGGCATGGGCGGCGATGTCGAGCCTCGTCGGCGTCGGCGACGACAGGAAGCCTGGCTTGCCGACGAGAAGCGTTGCCCATGCATCGCCGGCAGGGTCGACGCTGCCCAGCACGATGAAGGGTAGTTGGGCATAGAAGTCGCGATGCTGGTCGGGCATGTGGTCGCGGATCACGCGCTGACCGACGGCCTCCATCCGTTCGGCCACCCCCAGCTTCCGCTGGATGAACGTCTCACCCTCATGCCAGGGCGGCAGTGTCTTCAGTGTCGCGGTCATGGTCGGTGTCCCATGGTGGGGGCGGTCGGATGGAGTGTCCAGAGGCGGGATGTGGCCGTGGGGTTAGCGCCCCGGCTCCCCCGATGGATCAGGCAGCCAGCCCGACCCGCGTCTTTACGAAGGGAACAAAGCCCGGCAGTTGCTCGATGCGGCCGAGGAACGCCGTGACGGAGGGGTAGCCGGAGAGATCGACGTTGCCTTCCGGCGCCTGGGCGACGTAGCTGTAGATCGCGACGTCCGCGATTGTCGGGTGATCGCCGACCAGCCAGTCCTGCGCACTCAGGTGGCTTTCGAGCCGGGCCAGCAGGGTATGCGCCCGGCCGATGACCTCGTCGGCGTTGAAGGCCGCCCCGAACACCGTGATGAGCCGAGCGGCCGCCGGGCCGTAGGCCACCTCTCCGGCCGCCACGGAAAGCCAGCGCTGAACCGCCGCCGCACCGGCGGCATCTTCCGGCAGCCAGTCACCCCGCCCTGCCCGCTTGGCGAGATAGACCAGGATCGCATTGGAGTCGGCGACGATGACGCCCGCATCGTCCAGGACCGGCACTTGTCCGAAGGGGTTGAGCTTCAGGAAGTCGGGGCTCTTGTGCGCACCGGCCTTGAGGTCGACCTCCACCAGCTCATGCGGCAGGCCGAGAAGCGAGACGAGCAGACGTGCGCGATGCGAGTGGCCCGACAGGGGATGATGATACAGCTTCATGTCCAGCTCCGGTGATCTGCCGGACGGGGGCATTCCCGTTCCGCATCACCAGAGTGCTGGATCATCGCCGCTGAGAGAATGCCCGGCTTACGCAGTTCATTCTTGCCTGAAATGAAATAATCGCCGGCTCGACCCGCTGCCGCGAGCGTTCTTTCACGGGCGGAGCGATGCCGTCAGGCGGCATTCGCCAGTTCGGGAGCGAGACGGCGTGCGTCGGCGATCAGCGCCGCAGTCAGCGGCGGCTGCGGATCGCGCCTGCACACCACAAGGCCGATCAGGGTCGACAGTTCCGGCGCCACGATGGGGATGGCGCGGATCGATGGGGGAAGCAGCAGCGAATCCGCCATGATCCGCGGCATGATCGTCGACCACACGCCGGTGCAGAGATGGTTGGTCAGCACGACGATGGAATTGGATTCGAGCATCGGTTCGGCATGCACTCCCGCCTCGGCGAAGGCGCGGTCGATGATCCGCCGGTTCTGCATGGTGGTGTTCAACAGGCAGAGGGGCAGTGTCGCCGCCTCTTCCCAGGTCACGCTGTCGCGCGTGCCGAACGGGCTGTCCGCCGAGGTGATCAAATGGTAGCGCTCGTGATAGAGTGGCACCTCGTCGACATTGCCGAGCGGTTCGTTGTCGAGATAGGTGATCCCGGCTTCCGCCTCCAGATTTTCCAGTCTGGACAGGATCTCGGTGGAGCTGTGGGAAGCGATGGTGATCTTGATGCCGGGATGCATCGACCAGACGGTGGCGGTCAGCCGCTGGACCATCGGCAGCGCCGTCGGCACCACCACCAACCGCAGCGTGCCGGTCAGCCCCTGCTTCATCGTCTCGACATCAGCGCGCATCGCCTTGTAGTCGCCGACGATGCGCCGGGCCCACTCCAGCACCCGTTCCCCTTCCGGGGTGAAGCCGATGAAGCGTGCGCCGCGGTCGACCAGCGGCACGCCCATGGTCGATTCCAGCTGCTTGATCGCGGCGGACAGATTGGGCTGCGACACCCCGCAGACCTGTGCCGCGCGGCCGAAATGCTTTTCGGTCGCCAGCGCGATCAGAAATTCGAGTTTTTCCTGCATGCCGGGTCTCCTCCCACCACGTCTTGCGCAGCGTGGATCGGGAACGTATCGATCACGACCCGAGCAACATCATTGATACCGATCACGTGTCCGCGTCTCCGCGCGGGCTGCCGCAGCGGCAATGCGACGCATCGTAGGCTCACGAAGCTTTATCCTCACGACACCTCCATCTCGACGAGCCGGAACGCCTCGCCCGGCGGACGGTCGATCCGCAGATCGGCCCCCTCCAGGAAGGTGTCGCGGCTGAGCAGGTCGAAGGCATGGCGCAAGGCATCGGGCTGCACCCGGCTGGCGCAACCGACCGACACGGTGACGCGCACCACCCGGTCGAAGGGGTTGGCCTCGCGCGCCCTCATCGCCTGTTCAAGCAGCGATTGGCACAGAGCGATCTCATGCATGGGAGGAGTCCTTCAGAACAGGACAACTCTCTCCTCCCCCTGGGGGAGAAGAGAGTTGTGTGCAATCCCGCCAGCTTTACGCGTAGGCAGGTGCCTTCTTCGCCGCACCGGTCACCGCATTGCTGAGGCCGCCCTTCAGCTTCGCGTATTCCTGCTGGACGTAATTCTCCGCCCAGATCTGATCGGCAATCGCCTCGACCCGGACGGCGGCGTATTTGTATTCCGGCGTCTTGGCGATGGGATCGACGGCGTGGATGGTCAGCTCGTTGCAGGCGCCGATCCACCACTGGTAGGTCATGTAGACGGCCCCCTTGTTGGTGCGGTCGGTGACGCTGGCGCGGGTGATGACCTTGCCGCGGCGCGACGACACCCAGACCAGCTCCTGGTCACGGATGCCCAGGGCCTTGGCGTCCTTCGGGTTGATGGTGACATAGCCCGGCTCGTCGGCCAGCGTCTGCAGGGCGGCGCAGTTGCCAGTCATCGACCGGCAGGAGTAATGGCCGACCTCGCGCACCGTGCAGAGGATCAGCGGGAACTCCTCGGTCAACTGGTCCTGCGGCGGGCGCCATTCAGTGGCGAACAGCAGGCCCTTGCCGCCCGGCCGCTGGAAGACGTTGCCCTCATAGAGATACTTTGAGCCGGCCGAGTCGAGGTCGCGGCACGGCCAGGGAACCGCCCCCAGCCCCTCCATCTTCTCGTAGGTGACGCCATAGAAGATCGGGCACAACTCGCGCAGCTCGTCCCAGATCTCCTTGGTGTTGTTGTAATGCATGGGATAGCCCATCGCGGTGGCGAGCAGGCTGATGATCTCCCAGTCGTGCTTGACGTCGCCCTTGGCGTCCACCGCCTTGGTGAAACGCTGGAAGCTGCGGTCGGCGGCGCTGAACACGCCCTCATGCTCGCCCCAGGAGGTCGCCGGCAGGATCAGGTCGGCGAACATCGCCGTCTTCGTCATGAAGATGTCCTGGACGATGACGAACTCCATCGCCTCGAAGCCCTTGCGCACCTGGGTCAGGTCCGGCTCGGTCTGGGCCGGATCCTCGCCCATCACATACATCGCCTTCAGCTTGCCGGTCTCCGCCAGATGCGGCACGTCGGTCAGGCGGTAGCCGATCTCGCCGGGCAGCGAGTCGACACCCCAGGCCTTGGCGAACTTCTCGCGGATCTCCGGGTCGGTAACCTTCTGGTAGCCGGGGAACTCGGTCGGCAGCACGCCCATGTCGCAACTGCCCTGGACGTTGTTCTGGCCGCGCACCGGGCCGACGCCGACATTCGGACGGCCGAGATTGCCGGTAAGCAGCGCCAGCCCCGACAGCCCCTTCACCACATCGACGCCCTGGCTCCACTGGGTGACGCCCATGCCCCACAGGATTGTGGCGGAGGGTGCCGCGGCATAGATGCGCATCGCCTCGCGGATGTCGTCGGCAGGCAGGCCGGTGATGGCCGCGGCATATTCGGGGGTGTATTTGTCGACGATCTTCTTGTACTCGTCGAAGCCTTCCGTGTGGCTGGCGACATATTCCTTGTTGTAGAGCCCTTCATTGATCAGGACATTGGCGAAGGCATTGACCAGCGCCATGTTGGAACCGTTGTTCAGCGGCAGCCACAGATCGGCCAGACGCGCCGTCTCGATCTTGCGCGGATCGCAGACGATGATCTTGGCGCCGCGCTCCTTCGCCTTGATGATGCGCTTGGCGATCACCGGATGGCTGTCGGCAACGTTGTAGCCGAAGACCAGGACGCATTTGGTGTGCTCGATCTCGGGGATCGAGTTGCTCATGGCGCCGTTGCCCAGCGTCACCTGCAATCCGGCGACCGACGGGCCGTGGCAGACGCGCGCGCAGTTGTCGACATTGTTGGTGCCGAGGACCGCGCGGGTGAATTTCTGCATCACATAGTTGGTCTCGTTGCCGGTGCCGCGCGACGAGCCGGTGGTCATGATCGAATCGGGGCCGTATTTGGCCTTGATCTCGCCCAGCTTCTTCGCCGCGTACTGGATCGCCTCGTCCCACGACACCGCCTCGAACGCGGCATCGCGCGAGCGGCGCAGCATCGGGTTGCGCAGGCGCGGCGTCAGCAGCTTGGTGTCGTTGATGAAGTCGTAGCCGAAATAGCCCTTGAGGCAGAGCTCTCCTTCGTTGGTGACGCCGTTGAGGGGTTCGGCACCGACGACCTTCCCGCCCTCGACCAGCAGATTCAGTTTGCAGCCCGTACCGCAGTAGGGGCAGACCGCCATATGCTTTTCCATCTCGACCTCGGTGTTCGCTCGATTGTGCCGGCTGTGCGCCGGCCGCGTTGATGGGGTGGTGACCGTGGATCAGGCCGCGACTTCGGCGGCTTCCAGCGCGGCGCGCTCGCGCCGGCGGCGCAGGGTCTCGTCCATCGCCTCCCGGTCCATCAGGGTCAGGGCGCTGGTGGGGCAGACCGACACGCAGGCCGGGCCGGCGTCGCCGCGCTCGATGCAAAGGTCGCATTTGTGCGCCTGCGCCTTGACGCCCAGACTGAGCGTCATGCCGGCGAATTGCCGGACCGCCGGCACCGTCACCACGTCCATGACGCCGAACGGACAGGCCAGCACGCAGTTCTTGCAGCCCAGGCAGCGCTCCTGCTCCACCTGCACGCTGTGCTGGCGGTAGACGATGGCGTTGTTCGGGCAGGCGTTGACGCAGGGCGCGTCCTCGCAATGGTGGCACATCACCGCAGTGCTAACGTCGGCCGTCTTCACCATGCGGATGCGCGGCTTGAAGCTTCCCGGCGCCAGTCCTTCGACGCCGGCTCCTTCGGAATGGGCAAGCGCGCAGGCGATCTCGCATGTGCGGCAACCGATGCACTTGCTCGGGTTGGCAGTGACGAATTTGTTCATTCCCGTCGTCCTTGTTGGCAGCCGGAGGGGGCCGTCGGACGGAGCCGCCCCGGCATCGCTACACTGTTCCCTGGCGTTACGCGCCGGTTGGCCGCTGCGGGCACCGGTGGCTTCACGTCCGATTGAAATCGCTTATCGCCCGATATTTAAAAGTAATCGATGCCGATAAGCCGATCCTATCGAGTATCCTGTCTTTTTTATCAGAGTTCACCGGATGTCTTTTGCCAAACAAAACACCCACAGACCCCCGGTCTTTGTGTCGCGCACCTTATACCCACTTTTTTTATGTGTCTAGTTGACATCACGTCAGCCACAGGAATAGCGTGAGCAAGTCAACAGTGACCGCACAAGCGGTCTCCATTTTGACAAAGATTCGCAACAGCTGGCTCTCCTTCCGCCACACCGTCCGTGACAACAGGCGGCGTGGGGGCGTGCGCGAGCCAATACTGTCTTCTTATTGGGCGATCAGCTTTTCTTATCGGGCTTTCCCTGTTGCCGGGCTTTGCCAAGGAACTCCTGATCGACCGATTCGACGCACCCGCCCGGGAAGCCGGAGGTTTGGACATGAATCGCTTCGTTATCGCGGAACCGAGAAAATGCATCGGGTGCAACACCTGCATGGCGGCCTGCACCGAGGCACACAAGAAACAGGGGCTGCAGGCGCATCCCCGGCTGACCGTCATGCGGATCGGCGACGACACTGGCCCCGTCCTCTGCCACCAGTGCGAGGACGCTCCCTGTGCCCGCGTCTGTCCGGTCAACGCCATCACCCATGCCGCCGACAGCATCCTGCTGGATGAGCAGGCCTGCATCGGCTGCAAGATGTGCGCGCTGGCCTGCCCGTTCGGCGCCATCACGCCCAGCGGCACCGGGATCGCCGGGGTTGCCGGCATCGCCGTGGCGACGCCCAGCCACTCGGCGGCACTCGATCCGCTGCTGGCCTGGGACATCGGCGTGCGCAGCGTGGCGGTGAAATGCGACCTTTGCGCCTTCTCCGGCGATGGCCCGGCCTGCGTGCGCGTGTGCCCGACCGCCGCCCTTTACGCGGCAGACGCCGATACCACCCGCCAGGCTGCCGCCGTCAAGCGCACGCTGGCCGCGGCGGCACCGGTCAGTCATGAAACGCCGCTCGCCTCGCTGGAGGGGCTGGACCCATGATTCCACTCTCCCTGCTCATCATGTCGCTGCTGCTGTCCTGCGGCGGCGCCATCCTCTGCCTCCTCCTGAAGCATCGGGAGGGGGACATCCGTCTTGGCGGCAGCGGCGTCGGCATCGCCGCGGCACTCGCCGGGCTCGGCGCCGGTCTGACGGCCATCGGCGCCGGCCAGCCGGCCGTGCTCGACGCCGCCGGCCCCTACCCCTTCGCCCATTTCGTCCTGCGGCTCGACCCGCTGGCGGGGCTGATGATCGCGGTCATCTCGCTCTTGTCGCTGGTCGCCTGGATCTACGGCTTCGCCTATGTGCGCGAATATGCCGGGCGCGGCGTCGGGGCGATGGGCTTCTTCATGAACGCCTTCATCGTCTCGATGATGCTGGTGGTGGCGGCCGACAACGGCTTCTGGTTCCTCATCTTCTTCGAGATGATGTCGCTGGCCTCCTATTTCCTGGTCATCTTCGACCAGGACGACGAGGCAGTGGGCGCCGGCTTCCTCTATTTCCTGGTCGCCCATGGCGGCTCGGTGCTGATCATGGCCGCCTTCTTCCTGATGGCGAACCAGGCCGGCAGCTTCGATTTCGCCGCCTTCCGCGCCCATCCGCTGCCGGCCCCGCTGGACAGCGTCGCCTTCCTGCTGGCCTTCATCGGCTTCGGCGCCAAGGCCGGCATGATCCCGCTGCACATCTGGCTGCCGCGCGCCCATCCGGCCGCCCCGTCGCACGCCTCGGCGCTGATGTCGGGCGTGATGATCAAGATCGGCGTCTTCGGCATCGTCAAGGTCGGCATCGACCTGCTGGGCGCCAGCGCCGGGCCGGCGATGCTGGGCTGGGGCCTGCTGGCGCTGGCCTTCGGCGCGGTGTCGTCGGTGCTGGGCGTCGTCTATGCGCTCGCCGAGCACGACATCAAGAAGCTGCTCGCCTACCACTCGGTCGAGAATATCGGCATCATCCTGCTGGGTGTGGGCACCGGCATGATCGGCATGGCGCTGCACCAGCCGGTGCTGGCGGTGCTGGGCCTGATGGCCGGCCTCTATCACCTGCTGAACCATGCGGTGTTCAAGGGCCTGCTGTTCCTCGGCGCCGGTTCCACCATCTTCCGCACGCACACCAAGGACATGGAGGAGATGGGCGGGCTGGCCCGCAACATGCCCTGGACCGCCCTGTCCTTCCTGGTCGGTGCGCTGGCCATCTCGGCGATCCCGCCGCTGAACGGCTTCGTGTCTGAATGGTACACCTACCAAGCGCTGTTCGCCGCGGCGCTGGACGGCACCCCGCTGGTGAAGTTCGCCGCCCCCATCGCCGCCGTCATGCTGGCGCTGACCGGCGCGTTGGCGGTGATGTGCTTCGTCAAGGCCTACGGCATCATGTTCGCCGGGGCACCGCGCAGCCATCATGCGGAAGAGGCGCGCGAGGCGCCGGCCGCGATGGTCGCCGGCATGGCGGTGCTGGCCGTCGCCTGCGTGGCACTCGGCCTGCTGGCCCCGCTGGTGGCGCCGGTGATGGGCCGCATTGCGGCGGCGACCATCGGCACCGCTCCGGTGACGCTGGCGGTCGGCGCCACCCTGCTGCCGGGCGATGCCCAACAGGCGACGCTGTCCACCCCACTGATCGCCATCCTGCTGATCGCCATGGCCTTCCTGCCCATCGGGCTGAAGGCGGTCTTCGCCGCCAAGCGCGGTGGCGACCGCAAGGTGGCGGCCCCCTGGGCGGCCGGCTATCTGCCGGACCAGCACATGTCCGCCAGCGCCGGCGGCTTCGCCCAGCCGATCCGCATGTTCTTCGCCCCGCTCTACACCATGCGCCAAGCGATTGCCGGACGCTGGACCGGCATCGCCCACGGCTTCGAGCGGGTGGTCACGCTGGCGCGGCGCACCGAACCGCTGGCCGACCGCAGCGTCATCGCCCCGATCGCCGGTGCGGTCGATGCCAGCGGCAAGTGGCTGCAGATCATCCAGGCCGGCGATTTCCGCATCTACTGCCTCTACATCGTCGCGGCGCTGATCGCGCTGCTGGCGCTGGCCGTCTGACGGGAGGACGCCATGCTGACCTTCTCACACCTGATCCTGGGACTGTTCCAGGCGCTCCTCCTGCTCGCCGCGGCCCCGCTGGTTTCCGGCCTGTCGCGCATGGTCCGGGCAAAGCTGCACACCCGCCACGGGCCGGGCCTGCTGCAGGACTATCGCGACATCGCCAAGTTGCTGACCCGCCAGGATTTGACCCCACCGAACAGCGGCTTCGCCTTCCGATCGATGCCGGCGGTGATGCTGACGACGGTGCTGGTCATCGCCACGGGCATCCCGATGCTGACCCGCTTCACGCCGGTGGCGCCCATCGGCGACCTGATCACGGTCATCTATCTGTTCGCGCTCGCCCGCTTCTTCTTCTCGCTGTCCGGCATCGACAGCGGCAGCTCCTTCTCCGGCATCGGCGGCAGCCGCGAGCTGACCATGGGCGTGCTGGTGGAACCGGTGATGCTGCTGTCGCTGTTCGTGGCGGCCCTGCTGGCCGGCTCGACCAACCTCGGCGCCATCGGCAGTGCCATCGCCGACGGCCATGTGCGGTCGGCGACCGCGACGGTGATCGCCGCCCTGTCCTTCGCCTACGCCATCTACATCGAGCTGGGCAAGCTGCCCTACGACATGGCGGAGGCTGAGCAGGAGCTGCAGGAAGGCCCGCTGACCGAATATTCCGGCCCGTCGCTGGCGCTGATCAAATGGGCGATGGCGCTGAAGCAGACGGTCGTCGTCGCCTGGTTCGTCGGCGTCTTCCTGCCCTTCGGCAGCGCGCCCGAAATGACGGTCTTCGGGCTGCTGTTCGGGCTGGTCGCCTTCGCCATCAAGCTGGTCCTGATCTTCGCCGCCGTCGGCGTGGTCGAGAACAGCGTCGCGCGCGTCCGCTTCCGCCTGACCCCCCAGCACAGCTGGGTCGGGGTCGGCGCCGCCTCGCTCGCCTTCGTCTTCTATCTGGTCGGCCTGTGAGCCGGCGAGGGGCAGCATCATGATAACACTTCCCACGGAACCGCTCGGACTGTTGGCGCTGGCCGCCATCCTCGTCCCCTTCGGCGGTGCGGCGGCCATCGCGGCATCGGAACGGGCATCGGCCAAATGGCTGTGCCAGGGCTTCGCCGCGGCCACCGTCGCGGTGATCGCCATCCTCGCGATGTCGCTGCTCGGCGACGGCAAGGTCGGCGGCACCTTCGAGCTGATCTCCTTCGGATCGGTCTCGATCCTCGGGTTGGTGGTGGACAGCGTCAGCGTGCTGATCGCGCTGGCGGTGATCTCCATCGGCCTCCTGGTGGCGATCTATTCCGCCGCCTATCTGAATGCCGGCAACCGCGAGCATCCCGACATCGGCCGGCGGCGCTTCTACGCCTTCCTGCTGGTGTTCATCGGCGCCATGACCGGGTTGGTGTTCAGCTCCACAGTGGTCGGCCAGCTCGCCTTCTTCGAGCTGACCGGCGCCTGCTCCTGGGCATTGATCGGCTATTACGAATCGCCCAAGGCGTTGCGCTCGGCGGCGAAGGCGCTGCTGGTCACCCATGTCGCCTCGCTCGGCCTCTATGTCGCGGCGGCGTTGCTGTTCCTGTCGACCGGCACCTTCTCGCTGACCGCCATCGCCGACCTGTCGCCGGGGATGAAGGCGACCGTGCTGCTGGCGATCCTGGTCGCCGCCTGGGGCAAGTCGGCCCAGCTGCCCTTCCACATGTGGCTGCCCGACGCCATGGAGGCACCGACCCCGGTCAGCGCCTACCTGCATGCGGCATCCATGGTGAAGGTCGGCGTCTACATCTTCGCCCGCGGGCTGATGTCGGCCGGCGGCGCGCCGGAGATCGTCGGCTGGGTCGGCTCGATCATGGCAGTGCTGACGCTGGTCTACGGCTTCTTCATGTATCTGCCGCAGGTCGACCTGAAGCGCCTGCTCGCCTATTCGACGATCACGCAGCTGGCCTATATCCTGCTGGCGCTGTCGCTGTCGGTCTTCGGCTCCGACCTCGCCTTCAAGGGCGCCATCGCCCACATCTTCAACCACGCCTTCGCCAAGACGCTGTTCTTCCTGGTCGCCGGTGCGCTGAGCTACACCGCCGGCACCCGGCTGCTGCCGTCGCTGCGCGGCATCGTCACCAAATCGCCGCTGCTGGGCGTCGCCTTCGTCTGCGCCGCGCTCGCGATCACCGGCGTGCCGCCCTTCAACGGCTTCTTCAGCAAGTTCGCCATCTTCGCCGGCGGGTTCGAGGTCGGGGCCCATCACTGGGCGCTGATGCTGCTTGTCGTTATAGCACTGGCGGAATCGGTCGGCTCCTTCGCCTGGTTCCTGAAATGGCTCGGCCATTCGGTGCCCGGCAAGCCGTCCACCACCATGGCCGCGGCGGCGCCGCTGCCGGCCGGCATGAAGTTCGTGCTGGTGGCCCTGGTGGCGATGACGGTGGTCTCAAGCTCCATCGCCGCCTCGTGGCTCGGTTGAGGGAGGGAACGGTCATGAACGGATTTCTCATCGTCAACGGCCTGTCGGGCCTGCTGATCGTCAGCTCCCTTCTGGTCACGCTCGCCGGCAATCCGGCCAACTCCGCCCGCTTCTACGCGCTGCAGAGCTTCATCCTGGTGATGCTGTTCGTGGCGCTGGCGGGGGCCACCGGGTCGGGCGAGCTGTATCTCTGGTCCTTCACCGCGCTGCTGACCAAGGTCATCCTGGTCCCGGCCATCATGTACCGTGCCTTCCGCCGGCTGAGCGACCCGGCCATCGGCACGGGTGCGGTGATGCCGACGGCGCTGTCCATCGTCGGCGCGGCGGTCGCCCTCATCCTCTGCTTCGTCGTGGCGTCCAAGGTGACGCTGCCGGCGGCGGACGCCATCAAGCCGGCGCTGGCGGTGTCGCTCGCCCTCTTCTTCATCGGCCTCGCCTGCATCGTGGCGCAGCGGAACATCCTGAAGCAGGTGTTCGGCTATTGCCTGATGGAGAATGGGTCGCACCTGACCCTGGCCCTGCTGGCCCCCAACGCGCCGGAGCTGGTGGAGATCGGCATCGCCACCGACGCCATCTTCGCGGTGGTGGTGATGGCGGCGCTGGGATCGCGGATCTTCGACACGCTGCACACGCTCGACGCGCGCCAGCTCACGAGCCTGAAGGGATGACCGCCATGGTACCCTCGATCCTTCCCCCACTTCTGCTGATCGGTCCGCTGGCGGTGGCGCTGTTCCTGCTGACCCTGCCCTGGTTCCGAGACTCCCTGCCCGAAGCCTTCGCGACCGACACGGGCAGCGTGACGCTGCTGGAGCGCATCCATCTGGGCTCCATCGGCTATGTCTTCCTGCTGAGCATCGCGGCGCTGATCCAGGTGCTGTCGAACGGCGCCATCTCCGCCTTCGGCGACTGGCTGTTCGTCGACGCGCTCGGCGCCGTCTTCATGATGCTGGTCGGCGTGGTCGGGCTGATGACCGGCCTCTATTCCATCGCCTACATCCGCCACGATCTGGAGTCCGGCGCCATCGACGCCGGCAAGGTCCGGATCTATTACGGATTCTTCAGCCTGTTCCAGTTCACCATGCTGCTGGCGGTCACCGCCAACAACATCATCATGATGTGGGCGGCCATCGAGGCGACGACGCTCGGCTCCGCCTTCCTGGTCGGGCTGTACGGGCAGAAATCCTCGCTGGAGGCCGCCTGGAAATACGTGATCATCTGCACGGTCGGCGTCGCCTTCGGCCTCTACGGCACGGTGCTGGTCTTCTCCAACGCCGCTGACGTGCTGGCCGACCCGCACCAGGCGGTGCTGTGGACGGCCCTGGTCGGCCATGCCGCCGAGCTGGACCCGATGCTGGTCAAGCTGGCCTTCGTCTTCGCCCTGATCGGCTTCGGCACCAAGGCCGGCATCTTCCCGATGCATGCCTGGCTGCCCGACGCCCACTCCGAGGCGCCGAGTCCGGTGTCCGGTCTGCTGTCGGGCGTGCTGCTGAAATGCGCGCTGCTGATCGTCATCCGCTTCTACGTCATCACCGTCGGCACGGTCGGCACCGGCTTCCCGCAGATGCTGCTGCTGACGCTGGGCCTGCTGTCGGTAGGCGTCTCGTCGCTGCTGTTCTTCGTGCAGCAGGATCTGAAGCGCAAGCTGGCCTATTCCAGCATCGAGAATGTCGGGCTGATCGTCGTGGCGCTCGGCGTCGGCGGGCCGCTCGGCATCGCCGCCGCCCTGCTGCACGCGATCAACCACAGCGTCACCAAGGCCCTGTTCTTTTGCAGCGCCGGCAACGTCCTGATGAAATACGGCACCCGCGACCTGCGGGCGGTGAAGGGCGTGCTGCGGGTGGCGCCCGCCACCGGCCTGTTGATGATGGGCTGCGCCCTGGCACTGGCCGGCTTCCCGCCCTTCAACATCTTCGTCAGCGAATTCATGGTCTTCATGGCCGGGCTGAACGAAGGCTATGGCTGGATCATGGCGCTGTGCGCGCTGTTCCTGTGCATCACCATCGCCGGTCTGGTGAAGATCGTCGCCGACAGCGTGCTGGGCAAGAGCCCGGAGACGATGGCCAAGGGTGACCTTGGCTGGAAGGCGCTCGCCCCGCTGGGCGTGCTGGCGGTGCTGGTGCTGACGCTGGGCTTCGCCGTGCCGCAGCCGCTGTCCAATCTGGTGCAGCAGGCGACGACGGTGGTGATGAACGGCGACAGCCGCCCGGTGGTGGCCGCCCCCTGGCAAAAATACGACGGGCAAACATACGACACGGTTCGCGCCGGCGGACAGCTGGTGACCGGCAGCCTCTCGCAGACGGAGATTTCAAAATGAACCTCATCACTCCGGACCGGGTCGGGAGCGGCTATATCGCCTCCCTGCGCGAGAGCCTGCCCCACGCCATCATTGACGAATCCTGGCAGACCGAATCCCAGGTCACCATCACGGTCAAGCCGGTCTCGCTGCCCGACGTCGTCGCCAGCCTCTATTACGACCACAATGGCTGGCTGTCGGTGGTCGTCGGCAACGACGAACGGCCGCTGAACGGCGGCTACGCCGTCTACTATGTCCTGTCCATGGAGGGCGGCGACAAGTGCCATGTGGTGGTGCGCTGCGAGGTGCCGGCCGACACGCTGGAATACCCGTCCGTCACCCCGCGGGTGCCCGCCTGCGTCTGGGGCGAGCGCGAGGTGCGCGACATGTTCGGCCTGCGCCCGGTCGGGCTGCCGGACGAACGCCGCCTCGTCCTGCCCGACGACTGGCCGGACGAGCTGTATCCGCTGCGCAAGGATTCGATGGACTACCGGCTGCGCCCGGCGCCGACCAGCGACGACGAGACCTACCAGTTCATCAACGAGGCCAAGCAGGAGACCCGCGTCGTCCCGCTGGGGCCGCTGCACATCACGTCGGACGAGCCCGGCCATTTCCGCCTGTTCGTCGACGGCGAGGACATCATCGACGCCGATTACCGCATGTTCTACGTCCACCGCGGCATGGAGAAGGTGGCCGAGACGCGGATGGGCTACAATGACGTCACCTTCCTGGCCGACCGCGTTTGCGGCATCTGCGGCTACGCCCACAGCGTCGCCTATGCCAGTTCGGTGGAGAATGCGCTGGGCATCAAGGTGCCGCCGCGGGCCCAGGCCATCCGCTCCATCCTGCTGGAGACGGAGCGGATGCACAGCCATCTGCTCAACCTCGGCCTCGTCTGCCATTTCATCGGCTTCGACACCGGCTTCATGCAGTTCTTCCGCGTGCGCGAGAAGGCGATGACGCTGGCCGAACTGCTGACCGGCGCGCGCAAGACCTACGCTCTGAACCTGATCGGCGGCGTGCGCCGCGACATCCTGGGCGACCAGCAGGCAAAGACCCGCGAACTGGTCGCCGAGCTGCGCGACGACGTGACCCGGCTGGTCGACGTGTTGCTGTCCACCGCCAACGTCAGCGGCCGCGTCAAGGGCGTCGGCCGGCTCGACCCGCAGATCGCCCGCGACTACAGCCCGGTCGGGCCGGTGGTGCGCGGCAGCGGCCACCGCCGCGACACCCGCGCCGACCATGCCTTCGCCGGCTACAAGCTGCTCGACATACCGGTCCATGTCGAACAGGGCTGCGACGTGCTGTCCCGCACGCTGGTGCGGGTGGCCGAGTTCTTCGACAGCCTGTGGATCATTGAACAGCTGCTGGACAAGGCCCCGGCCGGCCCGGTGCTGAACGAGGATTTCACCTATGTCCCGCACAAGTTCGCGCTGGGCTTCACCGAGGCGCCGCGCGGCGAGGACATCCACTGGTCGATGACCGGCGACAACCAGAAGCTCTACCGCTGGCGCTGCCGCGCCTCGACCTACAACAACTGGCCGGTGCTGCGCTACATGCTGCGCGGCAATACGGTGTCGGACGCCCCGCTGATCGTGGGCAGCATCGACCCCTGCTATTCCTGCACCGACCGCGTGACCGTGGTGGACGTGCGCAAGAAGCGCTCCAAGACCATCGCCTACAAGGAGATGGAGCGCTACTGCCGCGAACGCACGGATTCACCGCTGAAGTGACGGGGGGCGGATATGCTCAAGCTACTCAAGGAAATCTTCCGCACGGGCGAGGCGACGGTCAAATACCCCTTCGCCCCGATGCCGGTCTGCAAGGACTTCCGCGGCAAGCCGGAACACAAGGCGGAGGACTGCATCGCCTGCGCCGCCTGCACCGTCGCCTGCCCGGCCAATGCCATCCAGATGGAGACCGACACCGCCGCCGGCAGCCGCACCTGGTCGATCAATTATGGGCGCTGCGTCTTCTGCGGCCGCTGCGAGGAATCCTGCCCGACCGGCGCCATCCGCCTGTCCGACGATTTCGAACTGGCGGTCGGCAGCAAGGCCGACCTGACGCGCAAGGCCGTCTTCACGCTGGCCGACTGCGCCTGCTGCGGCAAGCCCTTCGCCCCGGCCAAGGAGGTCGATTACGTCGCCCGCCTGCTGAGCCAGTCGGCCCGCAGTGCTGAGGAAGCCGACCGGCTGCGCCTGACCGCCGCGACCTGTCCGGCCTGCAAGCGCGCCCAGGATGTCCATCACATCGCCGGCATGGGCATCGCCCGGCAGATGGAAGCCGGCCTCTCGAAAACCGGAAAGCCGGCCAAGGAACTGGAGACCACGCCATGAACGTCCCCGTAGACCCCAAGACCCTGGTGGCGGAGATGTCGCCGGTCTCCACCAGCGAGCAGATCGCGACGATGAAGAAGGCGCTGCTGAAGAACATCCAGCGCTCCGCCTACGTCTATCGCGTCGATTGCGGCGGCTGCAACGGCTGCGAGATCGAGATCTTCTCGTCCATCACCCCGGTGTTCGATGCCGAGCGTTTCGGCATCAAGGTGGTGGCCTCGCCCCGCCATGCCGACATCCTGCTGTTCACTGGCGCCGTGACCCGTTCCATGCGGATGCCGGCGCTGCGCGCCTACGAGGCGGCGCCCGATCCGAAGATCGTGGTGTCCTACGGCGCCTGCGGCTGTACCGGCGGCATCTTCCACGACCTCTACTGCGTCTGGGGCGGCACCGACAACATCGTTCCGGTGGACGTCTACATCCCCGGCTGTCCGCCGACGCCGGCCGCCACCATCCACGGCTTTGCCGTGGCGCTCGGTCTGCTGGAGCAGAAGCTGAAGGCCGAGACCCATGTCGAGGCCGCCGGCGAGACCGCCGCCCTGCCCCATCCCGACATCCCCTATGCCTTGCGGGTCCGGCTGGAACGCGAGGCACGGCGGATGGCCGGCTACCGCCAGGGCCGCGACATCGCCGAGGAGTTCATGGCCCTGCTGGAGGGGCACGCGCACACGCCGGGATCCTTCAGCCTGTCCGAGCGGATGCTGGAGGCCATCGGCGAGGAACGCGATCCGCGCCGCGCCGAGATCATCGCCCGGCTGGCCGACGTGGTGCAGCGGGCCATTCGGGGAGAAGCGCCCCGGGGAGAAGCGCCATGAACACGCCCGCACAAGCCGATCCCGGCTCCATTCCCGGCCTGCGCGCCGGCCGGGGCGTGGCGCCGGAGGTCGTCTTCTACCAACTGAACGCCAAGGTGCTGGAACGCAAGGAGGACATCCCGGAGGCTGCCCGGCAGGTGGTCTATTATTCGCTGGCCATCGGGCATCACATCGGCGTGTTCGACTGCTTCAAGCCGGCCTTCCGCTGCACCACCGCGGTGTTCGACCGCGTTCTCGACGCGCTGAAGGACAATGAGGAGGCGCACCGCAAGCTGTCGGGCCTGCTGCGCTTTGGCGAGATCACGGTGGACAGCACCCACGTCCGGCTGCTGATGGCGGCCGTCGAAGCGGTGCTGCCCACCGCCCCGCCCGACGTGGCGGCCTGGCTCGACCGGCTGCGCACCGCGCTGGACGCCATCCGGCGTGAGCCCGCGATCTATCTGATGGGGAGACGGCTGTCATGACCGATGTCGTATTCACGGTTGGGAATGTCCTGCGCGGCGACGACGGCGCCGGCCCGCTGCTGGCGCAGTTGCTCGACGAGCAGCCGGCCCCCGGCTGGACCGTGGTGGACGGCGAGGATGTCCCGGAGAACCACACCCACCACATCCGCAAGCTGGCGCCGCAGCGGGTGCTGATCGTCGATGCCGCCGACATGGAACTGCCGCCCGGCGAAGTCCGCCTGATCGGGCAGGACAGCGTCGCTGAGCAGTTCATGGTCACCACCCACGCCATCCCGCTGAACTTCCTGATCGACAGCCTGCGGGAAACCGTGCCGGAAATCCTGTTCCTCGGCATCCAGCCGCAGGACACCAGCTTCTTCGCGCCTGTCACACCCACCATCCGCAATTCCGTGGAGGCCGTACACGACCGGCTGGTCCGCGGCGAGGGATTCGAGGGCTACGAGACGGTGGGCTGATCCGGACCTCAAGGCAACTCAAGACAAGTGGAGGAATTTCGCCATGGCGGATCCTGCATCGAAAGACACGCCGGTCCTCGGCATGGACGCCTATTCGCCCGCCGAGATCCAGGACAAGGTCGAAAAGCTGGGGGTGAAGAAGGCGACGATGCCTTTCCTGCCCAGCTTCATGCTGGCGGTCGTCGCCGGCGGCGGCATCGGGTTGGGCGGCATGTTCTTCGTCATCGTGCTGGCCGATCCGGCGCTGAGCTTCGCCGTCCAGCGGATATTGGGCGGGCTGGTCTTCTCGCTCGGCCTCGCCATCGTCATGGTCGGCGGGGCGGAGCTGTTCACCGGCAACTGCCTGATCGTGATGGCGCGGGCCAACGGCCAGATCAGCACGGCGCAGGTGTTGCGCAACTGGGCGACCATCTGGATCGGCAACGCGGTCGGGGCGATGGGCCTCGTCTTCCTGATCTATCTGTCGCACCACACCGAGATGAACAACGGTGCGGTCGGCGCCGCCGTTCTGAAGCTCGCCATCGGCAAGATCGCGCCCGACGCTGTGACGATCTTCTTCAAGGGCATCCTGTGCAACCTGCTGGTCTGCCTCGCCGTCTGGCTCGCCTATGCCGGCCGGACGGTGACGGACAAGATCGTGGCGCTGACCCTGCCGGTCGCCGCCTTCGTCGCCGCCGGGTTCGAACACTGCATCGCCAACCTCTATTTCCTGCCGCTGGCCTATCTGCTGAAGGTGACGGGCCATGTGCCGGCCGGGCTGGACATGTCGGCGATCACGGCGGGCGGCATCCTGCACAACCTGCTGTTCGCTACGCTGGGCAACATCGTCGGCGGATCGGTGTTCGTCGGCGGCATTTATTGGCTGATCTACCGCAAGGGCCTCGGTGGCCTGACCCCGCTGCCGTCGCAAAAGCCGCTGCCGTCGATGGGGCAGCCGGCGGCGACACGCTGAAAAGACCGCGCATGCAAATGAAAAGCCCGCGGGCCGGCGATGAACCGGCCCGCGGGCTTTTCCGCCCCCCGATCAGACAGGCATCGCGACCCGTGACGGGACGGCGTAGACGGTGAGGCGGCCTTGCCGCACGAAGGCGACGACGCCCACCCCAACCGTTTCGGCGAAGCCCACGCACAGCGAGGTCGGGGCGGAGATGGCGGCGATCAGCGGAATGCCGGCGGCGGCGGTCTTGTGAACCATCTCGAAGGAGCAGCGGCTCGACACCACGATGAAGCCGCCGGTCGTGTCGATCCGGGCGCGGGCGAGCGCGCCGATCAGCTTGTCGAGCGCGTTGTGCCGGCCGACATCCTCGCGCACCGCCACCAGCTCGCCATCGGGGCGGGCAAAGCCGGCGGCATGGACGGCCCCAGTCTCCCGGTTCAGGCTCTGCCCCGACGGCAATGCCGCCATGGCACGGATGATCGCGTCCGGTTCGATGCGGGCGGCGGAGCGGACCGGATCAAGCGGTCTCAGGGTTTCGGCGAAACTGTCGGTGCCGCAACGGCCGCAGCCGGACCCACCCATCAGGTTGCGCTTGCGTTTGAGCAGGGCAGCCAGCCGCTCCACCGGCAACTGCATGCGGATGCGGACACCGTCCGTCAGCTCATCGATGGCGGTGACGGCCAATTCGCCGGCGCTGCCGACGATCCCCTCGCTGAGGGAAAAGCCGGTGGCGAAATCCTCCAGGTCGGTGGGCGTCGCCAGCATGACGGCGAAGAGATCGTCGGCATAGACCAGCCCGACCGGCACCTCGTCGACGATCTTCTCTTCCCGTCGGTCGAAGCCGGACTCCGTGCGGATCATCGCCTGCACATGCCGGACTCCGCGATGGGAAAGCGGGTGAGCCAGGGAAAGTGCGGCGGGCTGCGGGGCGCTACAGGCGGTTGCATGTTCCATGATATGGCCCGAACCCTGGCTGTGGCGAGTTTGTGGGAGATGGGGTGTGGGCACCGGCTGGACGGTCCGTTACGGTCTACCATTGGCGCGGCCGGTCCTGGAGCATCGAATCCGGCGGCGAGGTCAGCCAAGCACCCGCTGCCCGATTCTGCGCCAAGCCGCCGCAGAACGACATGCGGCATTCCGGCTCACCGTCAATATTCGCTGATCATCTTTGAATAAATATTGATTATCGCACCATAGAAATTTGTTATTGATCAGTCTTGATTTAAGAAAACTCGTGTTTTCCCTATTTATAATTTGCAGCAGTCAAGTGTCGGTGATATGCCTTGCAGGTCTCTTGAACCGATGCTTTTTTGCCGCTCGGGACTTCCGGCTCCCATCGTGGAGAAGGACGATGCATGAACTTTCATTGTGCGAACGCCTGATCGACTTGCTGCGGGAGGAATCGCAGCGCCACGCCTTCCAGCGGGTCACGCGGATCCGGTTGGCGGTGGGGCGGTTCGCCTGCGTCGATCCGGAGGCCCTTCGCTTCGCCTTCGATGTGGTCAGGCGCGATACGTTGGCCGAGGGAGCGACGGTGGACATTCAACAGCCGCCCGGTTTGGTCTGGTGTGAAGACTGCTCCAGCGAGAGAGAGGTTCCGACGCGTCTCTCCCCCTGCCCGGTCTGCGGCGGCCTGCGCCTGTCCCCCCGCGGCGGCGACGACCTGACGCTGGTCGAATTGGAAGTGGCATGACGGCACGAGAAGGAGCCCGACCATGTGCCTGGGAGTACCGGCCAGAATCATCGCCATCGCGGATGCCGGACGGATGCTCGCCGTCGCCGACATCCTGGGCGAAAAGCGGGAAGTCAATCTCTCCTGCATCGCCGAACCGGGCGACGACATGACCGGTCAGATCGGCCAATGGGTCCTGGTCCATCTCGGCTTCGCGCTTTCCCACGTCGACGAAGCCGACGCGCGGGTCACCCTCGACCTGCTTCGCCAGGTCGACGAGGCAGAGGCCGGGAGAGGGCACCTGAAGGCCTCCCTGCTCGCCTGACACGGGCGACGTGGCCGGCCGAACCCCTTAGGAGATCGTTCGATGAACAGGTTGCTTTCCGCCGGCCTCGCCGGCGTTCTGGCGGCGACGCTGGCTCTGCCGGCCGCTGCCCACACCGGCCATGCCGGCGATGCGATGTTCCTTCAGGGGGTGCTCCACCCGCTGACCGGCATCGATCATCTGCTGACCATGGTGGCGGTCGGTATCTGGGCGGCGCAGAATGGTGGCCGAGCCATCTGGATGCTGCCGGCTGCCTTCATCGCCATGCTGTCCGGTGGTGCCGCGCTCGGGATGGCCGGGATCGAACTGCCGGCGGTGGAGGCCGGGATCGCCGCCTCCGTGGCGGTGCTCGGGCTGCTGGTGCTGCTGAACAGGCGGGTGCCGGTCGCCGCCGCCGCGATCCTGGTCGGCGCCTTCGCCGTCCTGCATGGACATGCTCACGGCACCGAGATGCCGCAGACCGCAGAGCCGCTCCTCTACGGACTGGGCTTCGTTCTGTCCACCGCGACGCTGCACGGCACCGGCATCGCCATGGGGCTGGCTCGCCATATCCCACGCAAACTGCTGGCATCGCGGGCGTTGCGGCAGCAGGAGTCGCCGACGTCGTCGGGTCGGTGCTGACGGGATCGGCCGCGTCCCGGCTTTTTCTGACCAAACCGAACGCCCCGGTTCCATCGAACCGGGGCGTTCGGTTTTGCCGATTGCAAGAACCGGCAATTGCGATCCCTGGCCATCAAACGATGAAATGGCCGGGATGGCTGTAGACCACGATGCGCTCGTCACGCGCGAAGCCTGCCAACGTCAAACCGCACCCCTCCGCCAGCCGCACCGCAAGCGCGGTCGGAGCGGAGATGGCGACGAGGCAGCCGATGCCGGCAACCGCCGCCTTCTGGACCATTTCGAAGCTGGCCCGGCTGGAGGTCAGGATGAAGCCGTCGGTGGCATCGATTCCCGTGCGGGCCATCCAGCCGATCAGCTTGTCGAGCGCATTGTGCCGGCCGACGTCCTCACGGATCGCCGTGATGGTACCCACCCGATCGACCCAGGCGACGCCATGGACCGCGCCCGTCAGGCGGTGCAGGCGCTGGTGCTCGGCGAAGCCGGCAAGCGCGCGGGTCACGGCGCCGACCGGCACGGGTTCGCCGCGAACCACCCTGTCCTTGACCCTTGCCACCGCCTCCAGCTTCTCCACCCCGCACAGGCCGCAGCCGGTGCGCGCGGTCATGCTGCGGCGGCGGTCCTTCAGGGCCATGAAGCGTTCCAGCGGGATGTCCATGTGAACCTCCAGCCCATCGCAGCCTTCCCTGACGGCGATGTCGAACAGCTCGTCCGGACCGGCCAGAATGCCCTCCGACAGGCTGAAGCCCAGCCCCAGATCGTCCAGATTCTCCGGAGAAGCCAGCATCACCGCATGGGAAATGCGGTTATAGACCAGCGCGACCGGAACCTCCTCGATCACAAGGTCGTCGCAGGCCTCGGCCCGCCCCTGCTCCAGCCGCAGGACAGCGGTGCGGTGGACGGTTGGAAAGGCGGATCCGTACGAAGGATCGGTCAGCATGTCGAGCGGCATGTCAGTCTCCTCGGGCTCAGACCTTCCTGCCGGTGGTCTCGCGATACCAGCGCGGATGGTGCTTCTTGGCCCAGCCATGGGTAACAACGCCTTCGACC
The DNA here is from genome assembly GCF_003116035.1 of Azospirillum sp. TSH64. Classification (GTDB taxonomy): domain Bacteria; phylum Pseudomonadota; class Alphaproteobacteria; order Azospirillales; family Azospirillaceae; genus Azospirillum. Next base: position 4,193,672 of record NZ_LGQW01000015.1, on the reverse strand, counting down.
ATCGCGCGGATCGTGCCCTGAACCCAAAGCGCCGCATACACATGCACGATGATCGAGGAGATCAGCACCACGGCACTCGTCGCATGGACCAGCAGGGCGATGCGGATGACCGGGATCGGGAAGGAGGCGGCGAAATAAGGCCGCCACGCGATCACGCCCGAACCCAGCAATGCTGCCATGCACAGGACCATCATCCAGAACATCGCCTTCTGGCCGCCATTGTAGCGGCCGATGTCGCCGACCTCGTTGCCCTTCATGACCTCCCTCACCGCGACCATCCAGCGGATGTCCTCGCGATTCAGCAGGTTGTGGTGCCAGTAGCGGAAGAACTGCCGGCCAAAGGCGACGAACATGACCACCCCAACGAAGGGATGGACGATGCGTGCCAGTTCCGGCGTGCCGAATACGCCGGTGAGCCAGAAGAAAGCCGGGTAGAAGAAGGCCAGACCGGAGATCGCCAGCAGCACGAAGCAGACCGCGACGACCCAGTGATTGATCCGCTCGGCGGCGCTGTAGCGCTGGATCAGCTTTTCCTTCGCCGGATTTTGTGCGGCCAGATTTTCAGCCTTGTCCGTCATGACCGGTCCTCCTCGCGGGTGCCTACCTTCGCGTCGTCGTTGGCGTCTTGGTGGGCGTCGTCATCGGCCCGGTTGGGACCGACCGTGATATAGTGGAAGAAGCCGAACAGGCCGGCAGCGGCGATGCCGACCGTCGCCAGCGGCTTCAAGGCGCCCTTCCACAGGCCGACCGCCGTGCTGATCGACGGATCGTTGGGCAGGCCGGAATACTGTTCCGGCTTGTCGGCATGGTGCAGCACATACATCGTGTGCGTGCCGCCGACGCCCGGCGGGTCGTAGAGGCCGGCATGTTGGAAACCGCGGCTCTGGAGATCGGCGATGCGGGTGGCCGCGACCTCCTTCATGTCCTCCTTCGAGCCGAACTGGATGGCGCCGGTCGGACAGGTCTTGACGCAGGCCGGTTCCAGCCCGACCGCGACGCGGTCGGAGCACATGTTGCACTTGTACGCCTTGCCGTCCTTCGGGCTGAGGCGCGGCACGTTGAACGGGCAGCCGGACACGCAATAGCCGCAGCCGATGCACTGATCCTGGTTGTAGTCGACGATGCCGTTCTTGTGCTGGACGATGGCACCCGGCGACGGGCAGGCCTTGAGGCAGCCGGGCTCGGCGCAATGCATGCAGCCGTCCTTGCGGATCAGCCATTCCAGCTTGCCGTTCTCCTCCACCTCGGCGAAGCGCATGACGGTCCAAGCCTGCGACGACAGGTCGGTCGGGTTGTCGTAGACGCCGACGCAGGTGCCGATATCGGCGCGCAGTTCGTTCCACTCGGAACAGGCGACCTGACAGGCCTTGCAGCCGATGCAGGCCGACACGTCGATGAGCTGGGCGATCTCGGCCGGGTTCCGGGCCTCGGCCGCCGCGGTCGGGCTGGCCGAGCGGCGCTGGATGTCCAGGGATGACGAGGTCATGGCGTTACGCTCCCACGATCTTCTCGACGTTCACGAGGAACGCCTTGTATTCCGGCGTCTGGGTGTTGCAGTCGCCGACGGCCGGCGGCAGGGTGTTGGACAGGTAGCCCTTGCGCGCTACCGTCTCCCATCCCCAGTGCAGCGGGATGCCGACCTGATGGATCGTCTTGCCGCTGACCGTCAGCGCCTTGACGCGCTTGGTCACCACCGCCTTCGCCTTGATGAAGCCGCGCCGCGAGCTGACCTTCACGGTGTCGCCGGTGCGGATGCCCTTCTCGGCGGCCAGCGTCTCGCCGATCTCCACGAACTGTTCGGGCTGGGCGATGGCGTTCAGCGCCACGCTCTTGGTCCAGAACTGGAAATGTTCGGTCAGGCGGTAGGTGGTGCCGACATAGGGGAACTGGTCATGGGTGCCGAGCCGCGCCTTGTCGGCAGGGAAGATGCGCACCGCCGGGCTGGTGACCACCTTCGGATGGAGCGGGTTGGTGCCGAGCGGGCTTTCCATCGGCTCGTAATGCTCGGGGAACGGGCCGTCCACCAGCTTGTCGGTGGCGAACAGGCGGCCGACGCCCTCCGGATTCATGATGAAGGGGTTCATGCCGCTGGAGGGTGCCGCGTCGATCTTGAAGTCCGGCACGTCGGCACCAGCCCAGCGCTCGCCGGTCCAGGCGATCAGCGTGCGCTTCGGGTCCCAGGGCTTGCCCGACGGGTCGCAGGAGGCGCGGTTGTAGATGATGCGGCGGTTGGCCGGCCAAGCCCATGCCCAGCCCGGCGTGTTGCCGAGACCGGAATCGGAGTTGTCGCGCCGCGCCATCTGGTTGCCCGCCTGGGTCCAGCAGCCGGCGAAGATCCAGCAGGCCGACAGGGTGGAGCCGTCATCCTGCATCAGCGCGAATCCCGGAAGCTGCTCGCCCTTGCGGATCAGGAACTTCGTCGGGTCCTTCGGGTCGGGGATGTCGACCAGCGCCCGGCCGTTCAGCTCCTTCGCCAACTCCTCCGGCGTCGGTTCCAGCGGGTTCCGGTAGGGCCAGGAGAGATTGAGGATCGGTTCCGGCGCCTTGCCGCCATCCCGGCGGTAGAGGTCGCGCAGCGCGACGAACAGTTCGGCGATGATCTCCTGGTCGGTCTTGGCCTCGCCCGGCGGATTGGCGCCCTTGTAGTGCCATTGCAGCCAGCGCGCCGAATTGACGATGGCGCCGTCCTCCTCGGCGAAGCAGGTCGACGGCAGGCGGAACACCTCGGTCTTGATGGCCGCGGTGTCGACGTCGTTGATCTCTCCGTGATTGCGCCAGAAGGACGCCGTCTCCGTGGCGATCGGATCGATTACCACCATGTATTTCAGCTTCGAGAAGCAGGCGGCGGTCTTGCGCGCGTCGGGGAAGGAGGTCAGCGGGTTGAAGCCCTGGACGATCAGCCCGTTGATCTTGCCGTTGTGCATCAGGTCCATGACCTGCAGCACGTCGTACATCTTGTCCCACTTGGGGATCCAGTCGTAGCCCCAGTCATTGTCCCGGGTGGCGTTGTCGCCCCAAAACCACTTCATCAGGCTGACGAAGAATTTCGGCGTGTTGCTCCAGAAATTCAGCTGGCCGGGCTGCTGCGCCTTGGGCGTCGTCTGCGCCAGATAGGCCGCGAGGGTCGGATGCGCCTTCTCGTTCGGCAGCGTCAGATAGCCGGGCAGGCTGGTCGACAGCAGGCCGAGGTCGGACAGGCCCTGGATGTTGGAGTGGCCGCGCAGCGCGTTCACGCCGCCGCCGGGCATGCCGATGTTGCCCAGCAGCAGCTGGATCATCGCCATGGTGCGGATGTTCTGGGCGCCGACGGTGTGCTGGGTCCAGCCGAGCGCGTAGAGGATCGTGCCGACCTTATCGCGTGCCGACGTCGCGCCAAGGTAACGGCAGACCGTCAGGAAGCCGTCCTTCGGGCTGCCGGTCAGGTCGGCGACGACGTCGGGCGTGTAGCGCGCGTAATGGGCCTTCATCAGGTTCCACACGCAGCGCGGATGCTGGAGCGTCGGGTCGGTGCGGGCGTTGCCCGCCTCGTCGAACTCGTAGTTCCAGCTCTTGCGGTCGTACTGGCCCTTGTCCGGATCGAAGCCGGAGAACAGGCCGTCCTCGAAGCCGAAGCCCTCGTCGACGATGTAGGAGGCGTTGGTGAACGCCTTCACGTATTCCCACTGGATCCTGTCGTTGGCGATCAGCCAATTGATGACGCCGCCCAGGAACACGATGTCGGAGCCGGCGCGGATCGGGACATACTCGTCGGCCACGGCGGCGGAGCGGTTGAAGCGCGGATCGACCACGACGATCCGGGCACCCCTCTTCTTCGCCTCGATGGCCCATTTGAAGCCGACGGGGTGCGCCTCGGCCGGGTTGCCGCCCATCACCAGGATGAAGTCGGCGTTGGAGATGTCGACCCAGGTGTTGGTCATCGCCCCGCGCCCGAAGGTGGAGGCCAGTGCCGACACGGTCGGGCCATGGCAGACGCGGGCCTGCGCGTCGGTGCCGACGATGCCGAGCGAGCGCATGAACTTCTGCGTCAGGATGCCGGTCTCGTTCGACGAGGCTGAGGCCGTGAGCATCGCCGTCGACACCCAGCGGTTCACTGTCACGCCATGGTCGTTCCTGACGACGATGTTAGCGTCGCGGTCGTCTTTCATGTGGCGGGCGATGCGCCCGATCGCCTCATGCCAGGAGATGCGCTTCCACTCGCTGCTGCCGGCCTCGCGCACCACCGGGTATTTGAGGCGGTTCGGGCTGTGGATGAAGTCCAGCAGGCCGGCGCCCTTCGGACAGAGCGAGCCGCGGCTGACCGGATGGTCGGGATCGCCCTCGATATGGACGATCTCCGCCTTCGCGTTCTTGGCGCCGTCACCCAGGCTGTACATCAGCAGGCCGCAGCCGACCGAACAGTAGGGACAGGTGTTGCGGATCTCCTTGGCGCGGGCCAGCTTGAACTGCCGCACCTCGGCCAGCGCGGTGGACGGCAGGAACCCCAGCGCGGCCACGCTGGAGGCCGCAATTCCCCCCGCCGTTCCCTTCATGAATTGCCGACGACTGAGCTGCATGGTTCCTCCCGGATTGGCGCTGTTCTGGGCGCGCCCAAGGCAGGTTCCGTGCCAGTCCGGAAAAGCCCTCAATCCCTGTGGTTTTCCGTCATGGCTTCAGCAGGTTTATGGACATTCTGTCCGGATCGGAGGGACAGAATGTCCACATAAGAGGTGGGCCGATTGGTGCCTTCCGTTGTGGAAAGGCAGCTCAACCGACTTGTACGGAAATTGCAGCGGACGGCAGGCGCAACCTTTTGAGAAACGGCCCCCCATGTCCCAGCACCGCCACGCCGCTGCTACCGAAGGATCCACTCCCGTCAGCGGAGCGATGGCCGAAGCCATGGCCGCCGCCGGACTGGAGCCCGGCCGGTCGCCGTCCCCCGTGCGCCTGCCGAATGCCGCCCTACTGTTTCAACGCCGGGCCGGGCGTCTTCGCAGCCTCGCCCCCGGTCACCGTCTGTCCTCCTGGCTGGCCTTCATGGCGCAGTTGAGCGACGCCCAGCATGAGCTGGCCGTGATCCCAAGCGTGGCGTCGCCGGAGACAGGATGGCTTCCCGACCTCGAACAGCTGCGCAGCCTGCTGCGCGGCACGCTTCCGGCGACGGCGGAGAACGCGCTGGAGGATCTGCCGTGGGGCGACGGGGAGGCGTTGAACGCCTCGGCCGCGCGGCTGCTGACCGGCGGGGCGAACCGGGAGGACATCGGCGGCGCACCCTTCATCGTCGCCGCCCTTCAGGTCGCCTGGACCCGCCACGCCGGCGGATTGGAGGCCAATGCGATCTCCGCCTCGGCGGTGGCCGGCCATTGCCCGGTCTGCGGAAGCGCACCGGTTGCCGGCGTGATCCACACCGGGAGCGAGATCGGCGGGCTGCGCTATCTCCATTGCGGTCTCTGCCATACGGCATGGCACCATGTCCGCAGCGCCTGCGTCGCCTGCGGCGAAGGCAACCGGATCGACCTGCGGTTGATCGAGGCGGGGGAGGAGTCCGGCAGCGGGTCCAACGATCCGGCGCGGGCCGAAACCTGCGAGTCCTGCAACGGCTATCTGAAGCTGTTCCTGATGGAGAAGGCACCCGGCCTCGACCCGGTGGCGGACGACCTCGCCTCCTTCGCCCTCGACATCCTGGTCGGCGACGAGGGATTCCAGCGGATCGGCGGCAACCCCTTCCTTGCACAGGGGGAATGAGCGACCGGTTCACTCGTCGCCGAACAGGACCGATGGGGATGCCGGTTCGCCGGGCCGGCCGGGGAAGCGGGCCTTCCGGCGCAGGGCCACGGTGAAGGTGGTGCGGAGGCCGGGCCGGCTTTCCAGGGCGATGTGGCCGCCCTGGCGCTGGACGATGGCGAAGCTGATCGACAGGCCCAGTCCCGTCCCCTCGGACTTCTTTGTGGTGAAGAAGGGATCGAAGACGCGCCCGAGGCAGTCGGGCGCGATGCCGTGCCCGGTGTCATGGACCGACAGGACGACGCCCGCTTCGCCCTCCTCCGGGAAACGCGTGTCGGCGGTCTCGATGGTCAGCGTGCCGCCGTCCGGCATCGCCTGGACGGCGTTGACCATCAGGTTGACCAGCACCTGCTGCAACTCGCCCCGGCTGATCTCGACCGGGACCGTCGCCGTCAGGCTGGTTTCCACCGCGATGCGGCGGCGCCCCATGGTGTGGCGGGTCAGCAGCAGGCAGTCGAGGACCACCGCATTGACGTCGACCGGTTCCGCCTGTCCGGCATAGTCGCCCGGCCGGGCGAACTGGAGCAGCTTGGCGATGATGGTCTGGATGCGCCTGGTCTGCTCGTCGATCAGGCGGATCTCGTCCTTCACCGGTGCGGCGGCATCGCCCAGCACCTCGCCCAGCAGGTCGAGGTTGCCCTGGATCACTGCGACGGGGTTGTTGATCTCGTGGGCGACCCCGGCGGTCAACTGGCCGATGGCGGCCAGCTTCTCGCTCAGCACCAGCTGGCGGCTGGCCTGCCGGAGTGTGGCATTGGCGCTTTCCAGCTCGGCAGTGCGCTCGGCGACCTTGCGGTCGAGATCTTCGGCTGACCGCTGCAACTCCAGCCGGCGGGCCGCCAGCGAGTCCAGAAGCTGGTCGAAGGCCCGCGACAGCCGCCCGAGTTCGTCCCGGCTGCGGTTCGGCCCGGCGCGCGCCGTCTCGTCGCCTGCCTCGATGGTGGCGATGACCCGGTTCATCCGTTCGAGCGGCCGGAAAATCGCCTGGGCAAAGCGCAGGTCGGCCAGGGTTCCGAGCGCGGAAACCGCCAGGAACGCCAGCACCAGCCCGGTCATGGCACGGTACAGCGCGTCCTGCAACGGCGCTTCCAGGAAGCCGACATAAAGCATGCCGATGCGCCGACCCCCGGTGTCGAGCAGCGGCTCGTAGCCTGAGACATAGGTGTCGTCGACCACGAAGGCGGAGCCCAGCCACACCCTGCCCTCGCCCATCACCCGGCGGTAGACCGCCGCCGACGCCCGCGTGCCGAGCGCACGCTCCCCCTCGAACAGGCGGACATTGGTGGCGATGCGGGTGTCGTCGAGGAACAGGGTGGCGGTGCCCTGGCTGCCCAGCGGCAGCGACGCCTCCTGATAGACGACGGTGTTGATGCGGTCGACGATGGCTTGGCTGCCGTTGAGCAGCATGCCGCCCTCCAGCACGCCGAGCAGCCCGCCGTCGAGCCCGAAAATCGGCACGGCGGCGTGGATGGTCAGCGCACGGTCCTCCACTCTACGGGCGGTCGAGGCGGCGTTGCGGGTGGGCACCAGCGGAATGAGGGTGCGGGCCGCCAGGGACGGGTCGATGGCGGCCAGATGCTCCGGCTCCAGCACGTCGAGCCCATGGGTGCTGTCGCTCCGCAAGGCCGAGCGAACCACCGTCCAACCGGACCGGTCAGCCCCGGCCGCTCCGGCGCCGGCCCGCACCCGGCCTTGCGGATCGAGCAGCAGCAGGAAGTCCAGCCCTTGCCGGTGCGCGGTCTCGTCCAGCAGCGCCTCCAGCCTGCCGCCGTCCTGACCGTCGAGCGCAAGCGCCAAGCGGTGGGAGGCGGCGAGCGCCGCCAGCCCGTCGCCGACCGTGCCCTGCATGCGGTCGAACACCTGCCGGGCGGTGCCGAGATCGGCACTGACCTTGTTGATCAGCAGCTGGTTATAACCCTGGGTGCCCCAGTACCAGACGATCAGCAGCAGGGCCGGCATGCCCAGCAGCAGCGGCGCCAGGACCAGCGCCAGCAGCTTGTGGCGGACCGATCCGGTGAGGGGAGTGAGACGCTCGTCCAGCGCGGCGCGCAGGCTGCTCAGACGCCCCATTCGGCCCACTTCCGGTCGAGCGTCTTGCGCGACACCCCCAACAGGGCGGCGGCGCGCGCCCGGTTCCCGCCGCAATCGGCCAGCACGGCGAGGATGTGGCGCTTTTCGACCTCGGCCAGCGTCTGCCCGCTGGCCGCATCGGCGCCGGCCCCCTCCTGGGCGACACAGACCGACAGTCCCAGGTCTTCCAGCGGAAACTCGCCGAACAGCAGGGCGCGTTCCATGAGGTTGCGCAGTTCTCGCACATTGCCCGGCCAGCCATGCGCGATCAGCGCCGCTTCGAGCGGCGGGTCGATGTCCAGCGGTGGAACCCCCAGGCGCAGCGACAGCACCCCCATGAAGCGGCGCGCCAGCTCGACCACATCGTCGCCGCGCTCCCGCAGCGGCGGGACGCGCAGGGTCATCACGGCAAGCCGATAGAACAGGTCCGCCCGGAACCGGCCGGCGGCAACCTCCGCCTTCAGATCGCGGTTGGTCGCGGCCACCACGCGGACATCCACCGGAAGCTCCTGTTCGCCGCCGACCGGACGGATGCGGCGCTCCTCCAGTACGCGCAGCAGCTTCGATTGCAGCGCCAGCGGCAGCTCCCCGATCTCGTCCAGGAACAGCGTGCCGCCATGGGCGTAGTAGAACAGCCCTTTGCGCGCCTCCTTGGCCCCGGTGAAGGCGCCGCGCAGATGGCCGAACAGCTCCGCCTCCACCAGATCGGCCGACACGGCGGCGCAGTTCAGCGCCACGAAGGGCCGCTCTGCCCGGTGCGAGCGGGTGTGCAGGGCACGCGCCACCAGCTCCTTGCCGACGCCGGACTCCCCTTCGATCAGCACGGTGGACGGCGAAGGGGCCACCCGTTCGATGAGCGCCCGCAGGCGCAGGATGGGGGCCGAGCGGCCGACAATCTCGTCGGTGGTGCCGCGCCGCTTGGCCAGTTGACGCCGCAGGACGAAGTTCTCGCGCTGGAGCCGGGTGCGCTCCATGCAGCGGGCGATGGCGCTGACGATCTGCTCGACCCGGAACGGCTTCAGGATCAGATCGGCCGCCCCGGCCCGCAGCGCCTCGATGGCGGTGTCGATGTCGGCGAAGGCGGTGATCAGGATCACGTCGCCGCCGAAACCGGCCGCCTGCAATTCCTTCAGCCAGTCGAGGCCCGACTGCCCCGGCAGGGCGATGTCGAGGATGATCAGGTCGACACAGTGCCGCTCCAGATGAAGCGCCGCGTCCTCGGCGCTGCCCGTCGTGGTGACGCGCCAGCCGCGCCGCTCCAGGCTGCGCGACAGGAAATTGCGGATGCCTTCCTCGTCGTCCACGATCAGCACGGACGGCGCGGTCGCCGGTTCCTCCGCCACGACCGCGGGCGGGAGGGCTGCGTCGTCGGACAGCGGTGTGTCGGTTGGCATGCTGGGCTTCAATGACGCATCGGGCGTGGGATATGGCCGCGCGATCATAACGGATGCCCACACTGTTTCCAGTGACACGCGGCAATCTGCCGCTGCCGACTCCCGGTTGGGTTAACAAATCACTACCGCTTTGATTGCAGCGGTCCTGTCTGCGGCACACGGTTGGCAAGAAAAACCGTTTGTTTGGACACAAACTATTGTCTATCATATTTCAGTCAATGCAATCGCATAGCAATTATTAGGGCTGGGGTCTTCCTGCTCCCGTTGCCACCGGTTGCCTTGGGCAGAACGCCCCCGATCCACTCCATAGCCCTTGGAAAGAGACGTCCCATGGCCCTGCACGCCTGGTTTTCCGATCGGAAACTGGTTCACAAGCTGCTCATCCCGGCGGTCCTGCTGCTTGCTGTAATGGGCAGCGTGGTCTGGACCGCCAGATCGGCACTGGTCGACCTGACCGCCTCGACCAGCCGGGTGACCGATGTGGTCGCCGGGCGGCTGTCGGCGGCGCTGGCCATCCAATCGGCCATGGGCGATGCGATGGACGCGGAATCCAACGCGCTGGTCGCCGGCACGCGCGAGCGCATCGATGCCGCCTTCGCGGCCTACAAGGACAACATCGGCAAGGCGTTGACCGCCATCGACCGGCTGGCCGCGGCCTATGACGCCCCGGCCGACCGCGAGGCGATCTCCGGGATCAAATCCATCGTCGGCGAGTATGAGCGGGTGTCGCAGAAGGCGGTCGAGCTGGCGCGGGCCTATGACACCGACAGCGCGATCCGCGTGTCGATCGATGTCGGCCGCCCGGTCCGGCAGAAGCTGAACCTGGCGCTGTCGGAGCGGGTGGAGCACAGCCTGGGGGAGACCAAGCGCGCCGAGGACCGGGCGCTGGCGCTGTCCTCCAGCGTCATGACCCGGCTGTACGGTGTCACCGGCGTCGGGCTGCTGGTCGCCTTCGGCCTGTTCGGCTCCATCATCGTGGTCTTCGTCGTCCGGCCGCTGCACCGGCTGGTCGCCGACATGACGGCCATCGCCGACGGCAATCTCGCCGTCGACATCCAGGGCGCCGGCCGCAAGGACGAGGTCGGGCTGCTCGCCCGCGCGCTGCTGGTGTTCAAGAGCAACGGCCTTGCCATGCGCAGCCTGCAGGAGGAGCGCGAGGCGCAGAAGCTGCAGGCGGAACGCGACCGGCAGGCCGGCATGCGGGCGCTGGCCGACCGCTTCGACGCCGATGTGCAGGACGTGGTGCAGGCGGTGGCGACGGCCGCCCGCCATCTGCGCGGCAATGCCGAGACCATGACCGCCATCGCCTCGCAGACGACGGAACAGGCGGCGACCGTCGCCGCCACCACGGCGCAGTCCTCCGCCAACGTCGCCACCGTCGCGGCGGCGTCGGAACAGCTGGGAAGCTCCATCGGCGAGATCGGCCGGCAGGTCAACGCCGCCGCCGCCATCGCCCGCAACGCCGTGCAGGAGGGCGAGCGGACCAACGCGCTGGTCGCCCGGCTGGTCGAGGCCGCCCAGCGGATCGGCGATGTCGTCAGCCTGATCCAGAACATCGCCAGCCAGACCAACCTGCTGGCGCTGAACGCCACCATCGAGGCAGCGCGGGCGGGAGAGGCCGGCAAGGGCTTCGCGGTCGTGGCGCAAGAGGTGAAGGCGCTCGCCACCCAGACCGCCCAGGCGACCGAGGAGATCGGCAGCCAGATCGCCGAGATCCAGACGGTGACGGACGGCACGGTGACGGCGATCCAGACCATCGGCCGCACCATCAACGACGTCGATTCCATCGCTGGCGCCATCGCCGCGGCGGTGGAGCAGCAGACCGCCGCCACCCAGGAAATCGGTCGCAACATCCAGCAGGCGGCGCAGGGAACCCAGCTGGTGACCGGCAACATCGCCGAGGTCAGCAGCTCCGCTGGGCAAGTCGGACAGGCGGCCACGGAAGTGCTGGGCGCCGCCGACAGCCTGTCGCACGATTCCGACCGGCTGCGCGAGCGGATCCAGGCCTTCATCGGAGAGGTCCGCGCGGCCTGACACGGCCAGCCTCATGGGAGGGGGATGGAACGGATGGAACGCCATGGAACGGTTTTCCGGCCCTGTTCCACTGTTCCATCCCCCGCCTATGCGACCGCTACAGGGCCGGTTGCGGCGCGCGTACTCGATTGTTTCGGAAACGGATCGGGTGGACCGCAGCCACCGCGCCATGCCGTTTCTCCGGCGGTTGAAACACTGGGGTGCACCCAGTCCTATCACGTCCGCCGGCCGGCGCTAAGCACGGGATTAAAAAACGCCGGGCGGGCGTCAGGCCCGTTTGCGGGTGCCGGACGCCGCGACCATGGCGAAGAACTGCGCCTCGTCGATGGTGTCGGGCTTGCCGTACTTGGCGCGCCGGGCGGCGGCGGTGTCGAGCTTGGTGGCGCCGGGGGCATGGCCGACGACGAGATAGTCGGTGTCCTTGCGGACGCTGTGATGCCAGTGTCCGCCCAGCACCTGGATGCGGGCCATCACCCCCTCGCGCGACAGGCCGGTCAGGTCGCCGGTGACGGCGAAGGCATAGCCGGCGATGCCATGGGTGATGGGAACCGCGGGCTGCCGGACCAGCGGCGGCGGATCGATCTGGTTGGTCGGCGCCAGATGGGGAACTGCCAGCATCTCCGCACTGCCGAGGATCATCTTCTGGAACAGGCGGCTGGTGATCTCGGCATCGACGAAGGCGCCGTGGAAGCGCGCCCGGATTCCGACATCGATGCCGAACAGCGTCGCCACCGCATCGAGCGACGCACGCCCCGCCACCTGCGCCCTGGCATGCTGCATGGTGCAGACCGATTGTCCAGCTATCCAGGGAATGCCGCAGAGTTGGAACTCGTGCCGCAGGAACTCGATGTCGAAGCCGACATTGTGGCCGACCAGGACCGCGCCTTGCAGGAAGCCGAGAATGTCCCGGGCGACGCTGTGGAACGGATCCTGATGGCGAAGCAGATGGTCCGGCAGCCCGTGCACCCTCAGCGCATGCGGGTTCGACTTGCGACCCGGGTTGAAGATGAGGCTGAGACTGCGGCCGGTCGGAACCGCATCCGCCAGTTCGATGGCGGCGAAGCTGACCATGCGGTCGCCGCCGGCCGTCGATAGACCGGTGGTCTCGCAGTCGATGACGACGAAACGGCGGGTGGACGACCGGCTCCGGCCGGGCTTCGCCCCCGTCGACGGACTGACAGGCATTGTATCGCTCGAAAGGCTCATCAACTCTCGCCCTGGGGGCTGGACCGCCCCGTTGCACCACGCAATCACAGGATAATGGCAGGGTCGCCACCGCAGGTCGAGTGTGCGCGCCGCCGCACGGACGACGGTCCGGTGATACCAGGGCCGACCGGCATTCGCTTCCATCCCGGAAATTTCGTCGTCTATCCAAAAATTCGGTCTCTATGCAAAAAGTGGATTGTTGGCTCACCAATCACGCGCTATCATATTCCAGTTGTTGTAATCGAATAGCGATTACAAGCAAACACTATGCAGATCAAGGAGATCGCGTGTGGACGTGATCGCTGAGCTGTCGGGCCTCATCGGCGCCGACGCCGTTCTGACATCCAAATCCGACCTGGACGCGGCGACGGAAGACTGGCGCGGGCGCTACCGCGGGCCGGCCCTCTGCCTCGTCCGGCCGGCGAATGCCGAACAGGTGGCGGCGGTGGTGCGCTGCTGCGCCCGGCATGGGATTCCGCTGCTGCCGCAGGGCGGCAACACCAGCCTGTGCGGCGGCGCCACCCCGTGGGAAAGCGGCCCCGCCCCGGTCATCCTCAATCTGGCCCGCATGCGCGCGGTGCGCAGCATCGACCCGGTCAACAGCACCATGGAGGTGGAGGCCGGCTGCGTGCTCGCCACCGTGCAGGAAGCGGCGGCGGCGGCGGGCCGGCTCTATCCGGTCAGCCTGGGCGCCGAGGGCTCCTGCCAGATCGGCGGGACCATCGCGACCAACGCCGGCGGCACTTCGGTCCTGCGCTACGGCAACACGCGCGACAATGTGCTGGGGCTGGAGGTGGTGCTGGCCGACGGCACGATCTGGTCGGGCCTGTACGGCCTGCGCAAGAACAACACCGGCTACGACCTGAAGCATCTGTTCATCGGGTCGGAAGGCACGCTGGGCATCGTCACGGCGGCGACGCTGAAGCTGCATCCGCTGCCGACGCGCCATGCCGTAGCCTGGGTCGGCATGGCCGATCCCGCCGATGCGCTGACCCTGCTGACCCGCGTGCAGCAGCGCTGCGGCGCCCGGCTGTCGGCCTTCGAGATGATCAACCGCCTCCAGCTCGATCTGGTGGTGGAGCAGGTTCCGGGCCGCCGCAGCCCGCTTGAGACTTCGGCCGACTGGCATGTGCTGATCGAGCTGTCGGACAACAGCGACGGCGACGCGCTGGACATGGAGCTTCAGCTGATCCTGGAGGACGCCTTCGGCGACGGGCTGCTGACCGACGCGGCTCTGGCCGCCAGCGAGGCCCAGCGCCACGCCATGTGGGAGGTGCGCCACAGCGTGTCGGAGGCCAACAAGAAGGCCGGCGTCGGCCTGACCACCGACTGCGCAGTGCCGCTGTCGGCGGTGCCCGCCTTCATCGACGCCGCCAATGCCGCGGTGCGGGCGCTGGTGCCGGGCCTGCCGTCGATCGTCGTCGCCCATCTCGGCGACGGCAACGTCCACTTCATCCCCTTCTTCACCTTCGATGCCTGGAACGCGGTTGCCGACCGCGAGGCTCTGGCCGCCGCCATCCGCCATGCGGTGAACGACGAGGCCGCCCGGCTGAACGGCACCTTCAGCGCCGAGCACGGCGTCGGCCGCGTCCAGCTGGGCGAGATGGCGCGCTACAAGCCTGCCGCCGAGCTGGCGCTGATGCGCGCGGTGAAGCAGGCGCTGGATCCGCAGAATCTCTTCAATCCCGGCCGCCTGCTGCCGCCGGGCTGAGGCCCTTTCCGTTCCCACTTCCGCCGTTCCGGCTCACCACGAGGAGTTCCGACATGAGCATCCGCCAATCCGGCTGGTCCCGCCGCACCCTGCTGAAAGCCGGCGCCGCCGGCACGGCCGCGCTTGCCATGCCGGCGATCTGGAGCCCGGCCCGCGCGCAGAACAAGCGGATCGTCGTGCGCGACGACGGCGGCATCTACACCAAGGCCTATGGCGAAATCTTCTATAAACCCTTCACCGCCGCGACCGGCATCGAAGTGGTCGGCGTCCAGGCCAATGCCGAGCCGACCGCGCAGATCCGCTCGATGGTGGAAGCCAAGTCCTACACCTGGGACATGGCGAAGATCAGCCAGCCGGCCATCCTGATGCTGACCGGCGGCGACAAGCCGCTGCTGGAGAAGCATGGGCTTGAGGCCGACCCGGCGGTCGCCTCGATCCCCAAGCAGTACATGTCGGAATATGGCGTCGGCACCAACGTCTACACCACGGTTCTGGCCTACCGCACCGAAGCCTTCAAGGGCCGCAAGGCGCCGGCCTCGTGGAAGGACTTCTACGACGTCGCCAACTTCCCCGGCCGCCGTGCCCTGCGCAAGCATCCGTTCGACACCATCGAGCAGGCGCTGATGGCCGACGGCGTGCCGACCGCCGAGGTCTATCCCTGCGACCTCGACCGCGCTTTCAAGGCGCTGGACCGCATCAAGAAGGACATCTCGGTGTTCTGGACCAGCGGCGCGCAGGTCGAGCAGATGCTGCTGTCGGGTGAAGTGGACATGGTGCCGACCTGGGTGTCGCGTCCGCAGGCCGCCATCGCCGCCGGCGCACCGGTCGGCATCGTCTGGGACCAGAACATCTGGGGCCTCGACAGCTGGTCGATCCTGGCCGGCACCCCGAACGCCGACGCCTGCCGCCAGTTCATCAAGTTCGCCTCCGACCCCAAGCGGCAGGCCGAACTGGTGAAGTATTTCCCGGCCGGCGTGACCCAGCCGGACGCCTTCAAGTACATCGACGCCAAGATCGCTCCCGACTGCCCGACCTTCCCGGCCAACATCGAGCGCGGCGTGCAGATCAACGCCGACTACTGGCTGAAGAACCAGCAGAAGGGTCTCGAGCGCTACAACGCCTGGCTGCTGAGCTGAGGAAACGCGGGCGGGGGATGCCGGTGCGGTGTCCCCTGCCCGCCCTTTCCGCCCCCATTCCCCTTCGGCCCCACCCCTTCGCGAGGAGGCGCGCATGTCTTCTTCCAGCCTTTCCGTCCAGGGTCTTGCCAAGCACTACGGCGACTTCGTGGCGCTGGCTCCCACGGATCTCGTCGTCGCCGACGGCGAATTCCTGACGCTGCTCGGTCCGTCGGGCTCCGGCAAGACGACGCTGCTCAGCCTTCTGGCCGGGCTGGTGCCGCCCGACGAGGGAAGCGTGCGCATCGGCTCGCAGGACGTCACCTACGCCCCGCCCTATGAGCGCGACATCGGCGTGGTGTTCCAGAACTACGCGCTGTTCCCGCACATGACCATCGAGGAGAACATCGCCTTTCCGCTGAAGATGCGGAAGGTCGGGGCGACCGAGGCCAAGCGGCGCGCGCTCGAGGCGCTGGAGATGGTGCATCTGCCGCAGATCGCCGGCCGCTATCCGCGCGAGCTGTCGGGCGGCCAGCAGCAGCGCGTCGCGCTCGCCCGCTGCATGGTCTACAAGCCGTCGATCATCCTGATGGACGAGCCGCTGGGCGCGCTCGACAAGAAGCTGCGCGAGCACATGCAGCTGGAGATCAAGCGCCTGCACCGCGAGCTGGGAACGACGGTCGTCTACGTCACCCACGATCAGGAAGAGGCGATGACGATGTCCGACCGCATCTGCCTGATGAATGCCGGGCGGATCGAGCAGCTGGGAACGCCGGCCGACCTGTATTTCCGGCCGCGCTCGCTGTTCGTCGCCGATTTCCTGGGCGAATCCAACATCCTGCCCGCGGCGCTCCGCAGCCGCAGCGGCGACGAGGTCGAGATCGGGCTCGGCACGCAGGGCGTGTCCGGCCGGGCGCTCGCCAACGGCAACGACCTGCCGCCGGGCAGCGAGGTGCGCGTCATGGTGCGTCCGCAGAACCTGACGGTCGCCCGCAAGGGCGGGAGCGTTCCCGACGGGATTCAGGGCCGCGTGTCGGAGGTGATGGTCACCGGCAGCCTGACCAAGGTCTATATGGAGCCGCTGGACGGCAAGCTGCCGCCGCTGGTCGCCGCCTTCCCCACCCGCAACGAGGACGACGCGGTCCGCATCGACGACGTGCTGACGCTGTCCTGGAGCGGCCGCGATGCCGTGGTGATCGCCGACAGCGCCCGCGCGGCCGGGACGGCGTGAGATGGCCGGACAGTCCATGACCATGACCCACGCCCCCGGCGCCAAACGCCACTCGCCCCCGCCCGCCTGGCGCAAGCCGGTGCTGATGGGCGCCCCGCTCGTGCTGCTGCTCGTCGCCTTCCTGGTCTTCCCGGTCGGGCAGCTGCTGGCGCTCAGCGTCTACAACGGGCAGGGCTTCACGCT
The DNA here is from genome assembly GCF_003116035.1 of Azospirillum sp. TSH64. Classification (GTDB taxonomy): domain Bacteria; phylum Pseudomonadota; class Alphaproteobacteria; order Azospirillales; family Azospirillaceae; genus Azospirillum. The sequence goes on along the minus strand of NZ_LGQW01000015.1, from coordinate 4,176,968 downwards.
GGCGCCCTATGCCCAGCTGTTCGCCTCCAGCCTCTACATCACCGTCCTGTGGATCACGCTGAAGATCTCGCTGGCGACGACGGTTGTCGCGGTGGTCGCGGCCTATCCGGTCGCCTACCTGATCTCCATCGCCAAGGGGCCGGCGAAGAGCCGGCTGATCTTCTGGGTCCTGCTGTCCTTCTGGACCAGCTTCCTGGTGCGCGCCTTCGCCTGGGTCGTCATCCTCGGCCGCAACGGCGTCGTCAACAGCACGCTGATGTCGCTGGGCATCATCGACACCCCGGCCGACCTGCTCTACGGCTTCGGCGCGGTGCTGGTCGGCATGGTGCACGCCATGCTGCCGCTGGCGGTGATGACCATGCTGGCGGTGATGGAGAACATCGACCGCACCCTGCCGCGCGCCGCCGGTACGCTGGGAGCAAAGCCCGGCACCGCCTTCTGGACCGTCTATTTCCCGCTGTCGCTCCCGGGCGTGGCCGCTGCGGCGATCATGGTCTTCGTGTCTGCCATCGGCTTCTTCATCGTGCCCGCCCTGCTGGGCGGCCGGAAGGAGACGATGATCACCCAGCTGATCATCGATCAGGTGCAGCAGACGCTGAACTGGGGTCTGGCCGGCGCCATCTCGGTCCTGCTGCTGACGGTCGTGCTGGTGGTGTTCGTGCTGTACGACCGCGTCTTCGGCTTCGCGTCGCTGACCGGCGAGAGTGCCGCGGTGCGCAACCGCGACACCGCCATGCGGCGGCTGGGCGGGCGCGTGCTGGCCGCGCTGGGCTCCGCCAGCGATGCGCTGATCGGCCTGGTGCCGCGCCGCCATCCGCTCCGCGGCCGGTCCGAGCGTCCGGTGGCGCTGACCGCCTTCGTCTGGCTGCTGCTGGTGCTGATCAGCCTGCCCGCCTTCCTGATGATCCCGCTGTCCTTCGGCAAGGGCGGGCTCGCCTGGCCGCCGTCGGGCTTCACGCTGCAATGGTACCAGCAGCTGCTGGACTCGCCGATCTGGATGCAGGCGCTGTGGCGCTCCATCGTGGTGGCGTTCGGCACCGGCCTGCTGTCGATGGCGATCGGCGTTCCCGCCGCCTTCCTGATGGTGCGCAGCCAGATGCGGGGCAAGGGCGCCATGCTGGCCTTCATCCTGTCGCCCATCGTCGTGCCGCGCATGATCATCGCCGTCGGCATGTTCTATGTCTTCGCCCAGATGGGTCTGGTCGGCACGATCCTGGGTCTGGTCATCGGCCACACCGTCGTCGCCGTGCCCTATGTGGTCATGACCATGATGGCGGTGCTGCGCAACTACGACACCCGGCTCGACCTCGCGGCGCAGAGCCTGGGCGCCCGGCCGGTGGCGGCGCTGCGGCACGTCACCTTCCCGATCCTGGGGGCCGGCATGCTGTCGTCCTTCCTGTTCGCCTTCGCCACCTCCTTCGACGAGCTGACCATCTCCCTGTTCTCCTCGGGCGGGCTTAGCGCCACGCTGCCCAAGCAGTTCTGGGACGAGGTGACGCTGCAGGTCTCCCCCGTCATCGCGGCGGTGTCGACCGGACTGCTGCTGTTCGTCGCCGCCTTGATCTATGTCGCGGACCGTCTGCGCCGCCGCAGCCTCGCCGGCTGAGGCCGGCTCCCCAACCGCCTTCACCACCAGCTTCTTCCAAGGACAAGACATGCTCAACGCCACGAAGATTCGCGGCATCCTGCCCGCCACCCCGACGCCGGTCACTGCCGACGGCACCATCGACGTGGCCGCCTCCAAGGCGCTGTTCTCCTGGCTGTTCCGCCAGGGGATCGACGGGCTGGTCCCGCTCGGCGGCACCGGCGAGTATGGCGCCCTGGCGAAGGACCAGCGCATCCGCTTCGCCGAGCTGTCGGTCGAGGCGATGGCGGGTGCTGGCGAGAAGCGCGGGCCGGTGATCGCCGGGGTGCTCGACACCGGCTATTACGACGCCCTGTCGGCAGGCCGCGATTTCGCCGCCGCCGGGGTGGACGGTCTGCTGGTGCTGACCCCCTACTACACCAACCCGACGCAGGCCGGCATCCGCGACTATTTCCTGCGCTACGCCGACGAATCGCCGGTGCCGATCCTGATCTACGAGATCCCCTACCGCACCCGCATCGCCATCGATCCGGAGATCCTGCACGAGCTGTCGCGGCACGAGCGGATCGTCGGCATGAAGGCCTGCAACACCGACATGTACCATTTCCTGCGCACGGTGGCGGGGGTGGACTCCTCCTTCGCGGTGCTGAGCGGCGAGGACACGCTGTTCCCGCTGCATGTCGCGGCGGGTGCCCGTGGCGGCATCGTGGTGACGGCCAATCTGCTGCCGCGGGCGTGGCGCCTGATCCATGACCTCGCCTCGACGGGCAAGCTCGACAAGGCGCTGGAAATCCACCGCACCCTGATCCCGATGATGAACCTCGCCTTCGCCGAGACCAACCCCGGCCCGATGAAGGCGGTGATGGATCTGATCGGCGTTAACGCCCCGGCGATGCTGGCACCGCTGCGCGAGCCCGGCGAGCCGCTGAAGCAGTCGCTGCGGCGCGAGCTGTCCCGCCTGCTGGTCACTTACGAGGGAATGCCGGCTGCCCAGCCGGTGTGATGGGAGGCAACCGCGCGGCGCGTGGCATTCGGTTCGCCGGATGCTATGCGTTAGCGTGGAGATGGCGGACCCTGGCGCGAAAGCACAGGGCCGGGGTCCGGCGGGATGGAGACTGTCTTGGGGAATTGGCGATGACGCGGACAGCAGGACGGAAGCCGAAGGCGGAAGAGGCCATGACCGAGCCGGGCGGGACTTCGGCTGGAATGACGGCGGCCGGAATGACGGTGGCCGGAATGATGGTGGAACCGGAGGCCAGGAAGGCCGATCCGCGCGACTCCTCGCTGTTCGTCGGCTCGACCGAGAAGACCTTCCAGATCCTCCACGCCTTCGACGGGCCGCACCGGCAAATGCCGCTGTCGGAGATCGCCAGGGCCGCCAACCTGGACCGCAGCGCCGCGCAGCGGCTGGTCTACACGCTGGAGGTCCTGGGATATCTTCGCCGCGTCCACGGCACGCGCAACTATGCGCTGACGCCGAAGCTGCTGCAGTTCTCCTACAACTACCTGCGTGCCAACGAGCTGATCGAGAAGGCCTTCCCCTATCTTCTCGACATCAGCCGCAGCGTCGGCGAGACCACCAACCTGCAGGAGCTGGACGGCGCCGAGATCGTCTTCGTCGCCCGCTTCCCCGGCAAGCATCTGGTCAACATCGAATTCATGGTCGGCAGCCGGCTGCCCGCCTATTACACGGCGTCCGGCACCGCGATCCTGTCGCGTCTGTCGGAGGAGGAGCGGGAGGAGATCCTCGCCCGCACCGACCTGCGCCCGCTGACCCCCTACACCGTCTGCGATCCCGACCGGCTTCGCGCCCGCGTGCGCGAAGCGGGGGAGAAGGGCTATGCCCTGCTGATCAACGAGACGGTGATGGGCGACATCTCGGTAGGCGCCGCCATCACCGACGAGCATGGCCGCGCCGTGGCCGGCCTCAGCATCTCGGTCCCGGCCACGCGCTGGACGCCGGAGCAGGTCGAGCAGGAGCTTGCCCGCCATGTCCAGGTGGCCGCGGCTTCCATTTCCGTCCACAAATTCGGCAGCTATTCCCGATAGCGGCCCCACCCCGCGGGAGGCGGTGATCCCATGGCGGCCCACCAGGCATGCCTGAACATCGACGAGTTGCGGCTGCGCGCCCGCCGGTTCCTGCCGCGCGGCCTGTTCGAGTACATCGACCGCGGCACCGAGGATGAAACCTCCCTGCGCCGGCTGCGCGACAGCTTCGCCCAGGCCGAACTGACGCCGCGGGTGCTGGTCGATTGCAGTGCGCGCCACACCGGCGCGACTCTGTTCGGCCGCGACCGCCCGATGCCCTTCGTCGTCGCACCGACCGCCGCCGCCGGTCTGGTCCGCTATGACGGCGAGGTGCTGCTGGCCCGTGCCGCCCGCGCCGCCGGCATTCCCTTCGGCGTCTCGACCCAGTCGATCACCAGCATTGAGGCGATCGCGGAGTCCGGGGCCGAGCTGTGGTTCCAGCTCTATGTCTGGCGCGACCGCAGCCTGACCCACGCCCTGCTCGACCGCGTCGCCGCCTGCGGGGTGGACACGCTGATCCTGACGGTGGACACTTCGGTTTCGCCCAAGCGCGAGTATAACCGACACAACGGATTCACCGTTCCGGTCGAGCCGTCCCTGCGCGGCGCCCTGGATGTGGCACGCCATCCGGCTTGGGCGGGCGGGGTGCTGCTCCGCCTGCTGGCCAACGGCGGCTGGCCCGGATACGCCCATTATCCGGAGCAGTTCCGCACCCGCATCACCGACGCCGCGGCGCACGACCCGATCCGGCTGTGCGACCGGGTCAACTGGGACGATGTGGCGGAGCTGCGCCGCCGCTGGCAGGGCCGGATCATCCTGAAGGGTCTGCTGGCGCCGGAGGATGCGCTGCGCGCCGCGGCGGCCGGGGTCGAGGCCATCGTGGTGTCCAACCATGGCGGCCGCAACCTCGATTGCGCGCCGTCGCCGCTCACCGTTCTGCCGCGGATCGTGGACGCGGTCCGCGACCGGCTGACGGTGCTGGCCGACAGCGGGGTGCGGCGCGGCAGCGACGCCGCAAAGCTGCTGGCCGCCGGGGCCGCCGCGGTCCTGCTCGGCCGGGCGCCGCTGTTCGGTCTTGCCGCCGGCGGGCAGGCGGGAGCGGAGCACGCGCTGTCGATCCTGCGGGACGAGCTCGACCGGACCATGGCCCTGCTCGGCTGCCGGACCGTGGCCGATCTCGCCGGCCTGCGAAGCCTGACGGCCGGCAAGGTTGCCGAACCGGTGTGAGCGCGGTCCGTTTCGACGCCTGTGCTGTTCATTCGGCAGACGCGTCGGAGGTTCTCTTGTCCACCAAGCCCAGCCCGCTCACCACCCCCGATGGCCGCTACATCGTCGTGCGCGGACGTCTGTGGCGCACGGCCAACCCGGCTTTGTCGGACGAGGCCCGCGCCGGCCTGGTTGCCGATCTGATGCGGGCCCGCCGGGCCGTGGCGACCGCGAGACGGGCCGGGGACAGCGATGGAGAAGCGGCGGCGCATGCTGCCGTCGATCAGGCCAAGCGCGCGCTCGGCGAGCGCGGACCCGTCTGGTGGCCCGATGGTGCGCCGGACCTGAACCGGCACATGGTCCGTACGACACCCTATGCCGACTGGTTCCGCGAGGTGGGCGGCACAGGCGAGCGATAGATTTTGGGCAGCCATGCGGCTCGGCCAACCGTATTGCTCCCAAAGAGCATATCTGGGGGCCTTGAGAAATGTCCGCCGAGCCCGTATCGTTTGTGTGCCGCAGATAGACTGCGGCACTCTTTCAGCAAGGAGCTTGCTGAGCATGACCACCGTCTCTCCGACCGGACGCGAGTCCGGCACCCTGTCCTTGCCGCAGAAGACCGCGGCCCCCGGCGCGCAGAGCGCCTCAGGCTTCGACTTCCTGGTCTTCGTCGGCCGCTTCCGCCCCTTCCATATCGGCCATCTCACCGTCATGAAGCGGGCCCTGTCGCTGGGCCGGCATCTGATCGTGCTGGTCGGATCGTCGCGTCAGGCGCGCAGCCACCGCAATCCCTTCCGCTTCGAAGAGGTACGCGCCTGCATCGAGGGCGCCTTCACGCCGGAAGAGTGCGGGCGCATCACCGTGCTTCCCCTCATCGACCGCTACAACGACCTGGAATGGATCCGCGATGTCCAGGCCGCAGTGCACGGCGTCGCCGTGCAGCACCACCGGCCTGCCGACGGCTCGCCCCCAAAAATCGGGCTGATCGGTCATGCGAAGGACCACAGCAGCTACTATCTGCGCATGTTCCCGCAATGGGGCGCCGTGGAGTGTGCGAATGTCCGGGGGATTTCGGCGACGCCGATCCGCGATGCCTATTTCACCGACCCGGCGGCGGCGCTGGAGGAGTGGAAGGAGGCCCTGCCCGCCACTGTCGCCGCCTTCCTGGCCGAGTTCGCGGGCACCGACGAGTACAAACGGCTGGCCGAGGAAAGCGCCTACATCGCCAAATACAAGGCGGGCTGGGCCAACGCCCCCTACCCTCCCACATTCCTGACCGCCGATGCGGTGGTTGTTCTGTCCGGCCATGTCCTGCTGGTCGAACGCCGCGGATTGCCGGGGCGCGGCCTGCTGGCGCTGCCCGGGGGCTTCGTCGGGCAGCATGAGCGGATCAGGGACGCTATGATCCGGGAGTTGCGGGAGGAGACGAAGCTCAAGATTCCGGTGGGCTTCCTGGAGGGCGGCATCCGCGCCAGCCAGATCTTCGATCACCCCTACCGCTCGACGCGCGGGCGCACGGTGACGCAGGCCTTCCTCATCCAGCTCAAGCCGACCGACGAGGGATTCCCCAAGGTGCGCGGCGGCGACGACGCCAGATCGGCCCGCTGGATGCCGATTGCCGACATCGATCCCGAACGGATGTTCGAGGATCACTACCACATCATCCAGACCCTGATCGCCCAGTCCAACAACTGAACCGGACCGGAGTCCGCTCCCATGGTCAGGGTCGCATCACACCATGACGATCAAGCCCGCCGGACAGACCGGCGGCATTCGGCAAAGGAGCTTTGCCATGTCCAACACCTCTTCCACCAACACCTCTTCCACCTTGCGCATCGTCTGCGTCCAGGCCAACCCCACGGTCGGCGCGTTGCAGGGCAATTTCGACATCGTCCGCCGCCATCGCGCGCAGTATCGCGGCAAGGCCGACCTGCTGGTGTTCAGCGAGTGCTTCGGCAGCGGCTATCCGCTTCAGGATCTGGTGCTGCGTCCCGGCTTCCGGCGCGATTTCCGCGCGGCGCTCGATGCGCTGGCCGGTGAGATGCGGGGCGACGGCGGGCCGGCGGTGCTGGTCGGCGGACCGCTCGACGGCGCCGCCCTGCCCTACAACGCCGCCTTTCTCATCGAGACCGACGGGTCGATGAAGATCGTGCTCAAGCACACGCTGCCGAACGACGAGGTCTATGACGAGAAGCGGGTCTTCGCCCCCGGCCCGATGCCCGCGCCCGTCGATTTCCGCGGCTTCCGCCTGGGCATCGGCATCTGCGAGGATTTCTGGCACGGCAAGGTCGCCCAGGCGCTGGCGGCCGAAGGGGCCGAGATCCTGATCGTGCCGAACGGCTCGCATTTCAGGACCGGAAAGCAGGCGGTCCGGCTCGCCATCGGCCGGCGCACGGTCAAGGCCACCGGCCTGCCGATCCTCTACGTCAATCAGGCCGGGGGACAGGACAGCCTGGTGTTCGATGGCGGAAGCTATGCGATGGACCGGGCCGGGCTGGTGATCGCCCAGGCCGGCTTCCGGGAGTGCGAGTTCGACATCACGCTGGAGCGCGGCGAGGACGGCGGCATCGACCTGCGGCGCGGCGACGTGCTCGGCATGCTGCCGAACGGCTATCCCGACGAGACCGAGGCGATGTATCGGGCGCTGGTGCTGGGCCTGCGCGACTATGTGGACAAGAACGGCTTTCCCGGCGTGGTGCTCGGCATGTCGGGCGGCATCGACAGCGCCCTGTCGGCCGCCGTCGCTGTGGACGCGCTGGGCGCCGGGCGCGTGCTGCCGGTGCGGATGCCGTCGCCCTACACCTCGGTGGAGAGCATGGAGGATGCCGAACGGGCCGCTTCCCTGCTCGGCACCCGCCTGCTGACCGTGCCGATAGCGCCGGCGATGGACGCCTTCGACGGCATGCTCGCCCCGGTCTTCGAGGGCCATCCGGTGCCGGCGGACGACACCACCTTCGAGAATGTCCAGGCGCGGGCGCGCGGCATGACGCTGATGGCCCTGTCCAACCGGCTTGGGCTGATGGTGCTGAGCACCGGCAACAAGAGCGAGATGAGCGTGGGCTATGCGACCCTCTATGGCGACATGTGCGGCGGCTATTCGGTGCTGAAGGACGTCTACAAGACGGTGGTCTTCCGGCTGGCGCGCTGGCGCAACACGCACCGCCCCGAAGGACTGCTCGGCCCGCAGGGGGCCGTGATGCCGGACCGTATCATCGCCAAGCCGCCGAGTGCCGAACTGCGCGAGGGACAGACCGACGAGCAGGCCTTGGGCGCCTACGAACATCTCGACGCGGTGCTCGCCACCATGGTCGAGGGGCTGAACGGGGCGGACCGTGCCGCCGAACTGGCGAGTGCCGCCGTCGGCCAGCCGATCTCCACCGCCTATGCCGAGCGCATCGCCCGCCTGACGGCGCGGGCGCAGTACAAGCGCGACCAGAGCCCTCCGGGCGTCGTCGTCACCGAACGGACCTACGGGCCGGGCTGGCGCCTGCCGGTCACCAACCATTACGGGCTGTGACCCGGTCAGCGAGAACAGGAGGTTTCAGCCATGCTCGTCAATTTCAGCAGCCGCGCCCACAATCACAATTTCGCCACCGACTTCATCGTCCGGTCGCTGCTCGACACCGACTGGTACAAGCTGGCGATGCTGCAATTCATCTGGCGGCATTTCCGCGACGTGAAGGTCCGCTTCAGCCTGATCAACCGCACCCGCTCGGTGAAGCTGGCCCGGATCATCGACGAGGCCGAACTGCGCCGCCAGTTGGACAATGTGCGCACGCTGCGCCTGAAGCGTTCGGAAGCGGTCTGGCTCCAGGGCAACACCTTCTATGGCCAGCGCGGGATCTTCCGGCCGGAGTTCGTCGCCTGGCTCGCCGAGGATTTCGCCCTGCCCGACTACCGGCTGTCGGAAGAGGACGGCCAGTGGCGCCTGGACTTTGAAGGGTCGTGGGCGATGACGACGATGTGGGAGATCTACGCCCTCAGCGTCATCAACGAGCTGAAGACGCGGGCAGCGCTCGCCAGCATGACCGAGACCGAACTCGACATCCTCTACGCCCGCGCCAAGGTCCGCCTGTGGGACAAGATCGAGCGGCTGCGCCCGCTGGAGGATCTCAGCCTGTCGGATTTCGGCACGCGGCGGCGGCACAGCTTCCTCTGGCAGGAGTATGTGGTGGAGACGATGGCTGCGGAACTCGGTCCGCGCTTCATCGGCACCTCCAACACCCATCTCGCCATGAAGCACGATCTGGAAGCCATCGGCACCAACGCGCACGAGCTGCCGACGACGGTCGCGGCACTGGCGCGGACCGACGGAGAGCTGCGGGTGGCGCAATATGACGTGCTGCGGCTGTGGCAGGAGACCTATGGCGGCTCGATGCTGGTGTTCCTGCCCGACACCTTCGGCTCGACCCAGTTCCTGCGGGACGCGCCGGACTGGGTGGCGGACTGGACCGGCATGCGGGTGGACAGCAAGGAGCCGGTGGCGGCGGGCGAGGAGTACATCGCGTGGCTGGAACGCCACGGCCGCGATCCGCGCGAGAAGCGCGTCCTGTTCAGCGACGGGCTGGACGTCGAGGACATCGTGACCCTCCACCAAACCTTCGGCGGCCGCATCCGCGACGGCTATGGCTGGGGCACGCTGCTGACCTCCGACTTCCGGAACTGCCACCCGCGCAACGGCCAGGGGCTCGACCCGCTGAGCCTGGTCTGCAAGGTGACCGCGGTCGAGGTGGACGGCGCCTGGAAGGGGGCGGTCAAGCTCAGCGACAATTACGAGAAGGCCACCGGGCCGGCTTCCGAGGTCGCCCGTTACCGCGCCATCTTCGGTACCGAGGGCGTCGCCAACGTCCCGGTGCTGGTCTGACCCGCAGGAGAGACGCCATGACCGAGACCATCGCAAATTTCGCCATCGGCCCCGCCGCCGCTCTGGAAGCCGTCGCCGCCGCGCTGCCGGTGCGCAGCGCCAGCGTCTCGCTGGCCGGCAAGCGGGTTGGGAAGCTCGACGTCGATCCGGTGAACGGGTTCGCCGCCATCGGCGGCGGCAATCTGGCGCCGCCGGTCGCCAACGCCCAGGTCACCTGCATGATCGCCGAGATCGACCGCACGAACCGGCTGTTCCTCTCGGCCGGCCATCCCATCGCGGTGTTCCTCGACACCCATGAGCCGGGCAAGCCCGAATACCCCTACCCGCCCCATTGCGAGGCCGGCACCGGCGAGGAGAATCTGGTCGAGGAACTGTCCTGGCTGGACGGCACCCCCGGCGTCACGCTGATGCGCAAGGACTGCATCAACGGCGTGGTCGGCACGACCGACCTCGTGACGGGCCAGAACCGGCTGTTCGACTGGATCACCGCCAACGGCATCGAGACGCTGGTGGTCGACGGCATCTGCACCGACATCTGCGTGCTTCAGGCGGTGCAGGCCTTGCTGTCGGCGCGCAACCACGGAATGACCGGACCGCTGCGCGAGATCGTCGTGTATGAGCCGGGCTGCTCCACTTACGACCTGCCGCTCGACACCGCCCGCAGCCTCGGCCTGCCCGACACCGCGGCCCACCCGCAGGCGGTCGCCCACCACATCGGGCTGTACCTGATGCAGGCGAGCGGTGCCATCATCGCCGACGAGCTTGTCTTCCGCGGCGCGTGACCTCAGACGTCCTCAGGGCGGTGCGATCATGTGCGGGACGAAGCGGCTGGTGTTGCCGGTGATCAGCGCGCGGTCCTCGCGGATGCCCAGGCCGCAGGGCTTGCCACCGGCCATCCAGACGCCGAAGACGGCATGGTTGCCGTCGGCCTCCGCCAGCGGCGTGAAGGACTGGTACACCCAGCCCTCGTCGACATAGGGTCCTTCGGTCTGGGCGATGGGCTGACCGATGGGCAAGCCGGCGGCGTCGAGGGTGGCGATGCTGACATTGCTGCCCTCGCGGCCGAGCAGCGGCTTCGCCACCACCGTAGCCCCCGCCGGAAAGCCGGTGCGGTCGAGCGAGGTCTGCAACAGGTTGGGGTGGCCGGGGTTCAGCTCCCACAGCAGGGCGAACAGCCCCTTCGACGCCATCACCATCTTCCAGGCCGGCTCGATCATCCGGATCCGCCCTTGCGCGGCGGCGGTCACCAGTTCGCGGCCGGTCTCCTCCCGGATCATCCAGTCCCACGGATAGAGCTTCATCAGCTGCCGGATCGGCAGGCCGGCATCGTCCAGGAAGCAGCCGGAAGCGTCGTCGTAGCGGATCGCCTGGATCGGCATCGCCTTGGTGGTCATGCCGGCGCGCAAGGCAAGGGTCTGGAGATAGGCGATGGTCGCCTCGTCCTCCGGATGCGGCATCAGGCAGGCGAAATGCACCGCCTCGGCCTGCGATGCCAGCGCGGGGAAGGCCTGCATCCGCGCCTGCCAACGCTCGACCAGGGCCTCCTCCAGGCTGTTGAACTGGTCGGCGTCGGGATGGACGTCCTGAAGCCAGCACCATTGGGCGACGGCGGTCTCGTAGAGCGAGGTCGGCGTTTCCGCATTCAGCTCCAGCGCCTTCGGCGGCCCGCCCTTACCGTCCCAGGCGAAGTCGAAACGGGCGTAGAGCGCCATGTCCCGCCCGTCGCGCTCTTTCCAGCTCGCCTCGATGGCGGGAGCCGCCCAGCGCGGAAGTCCGACCGCCTCGTACAGGCCGCGCGTCACGACGTGGCCGACGGCCTTCTCGCACAGCCGGTAGACCTCTTCGGCGGCCTCCTCCAACGTCTCGATTTCGGCGAGGGAGAAGCGCCAGTAGGCGCTTTCGTCCCAATAGGCCGTGCCGTCGGCGTCGGTGTGGAAGGGAAAGCCGATCTCGTCGAGCTTGGCCTGCCACTGCGGGCGGGGGGCCGTCCGGACACGTTCCATCGCCTCAGCTCCCCGAGAAGCCGCGCGACGACCCGGTCGAGCCGAAGCCGGCGCTGCGCCCGCTCGTGGTGACCGTAAAGGACTTTCCCGAATTGCCCGAGCCCGGCCGGTAATAGGAGCCGGAACTGGAGGACACGCCCCCGCTGCCCTGACGGATTTCGTCCCGGCGTTGCGGCGGCAGCGGCGTCTCGGCGATCCGGGTGTTGCCGCTGCGGGCATAGCCCTGGCGGTCGAAATAGACCGGCTGGGCGTAGCCGCCGGTCAGGCTGCGGCCGATCATGAAGCCGACCAGCGCCGGAACGAAGATGCTCCCGGTGCCGCTTCCCATGCCTTCATTGGCCGGAGTGCAGGCACCATCGCCCATCTCCGCCTCGCAGGCCTCCCGGCTGGCGAAACGGGGGGCGCCGGCCAGATGCTCCTGGCGGGCGGCGGTGAAGGCCTCGGCGCAGTCGCTCGCCGGCTTCTCGGCGGTGCAGGCTTCCACGGAGGGATAGACGGTCGCCTCTTCGGGGCCGTCCTCGCCACAGGCGAACAGGAGCGGGCTGATGCCGCCCAGCAACAGGGCCGCGACGGTGCGCGAGCGCTTCATCGGAAAGCCTTTCCTCGGATCAATAGGTCAGCGAGCCGTAATTCAGCAGCCCGACCGCTATGGACAGGCTGGCGAGCAGGATGCCGTAGGCGGTGCGGTCGGCTTCGACACCGGCGCGGAAATCCGGCAGCAGCACGCGAGAGCCGATGACATAGACCAACAGCTGCGACACCAGCGCGATCACGCCCCACACCGCCAGATCGACGATGTTGGTGGTGTGCGAGGCGACGCTCATCAGCGGCAGGGCGAAGCCGATCATGGCACCGCCCAGGGTCAGGGCGGCGGTCGTGTTCCCCTGACGAACCAGTGCCAGATCGCGATACGGGGTGACGGCGGTGTAGGCCAGGATGAACAGCAGCAGGAACCCCAGCATCACGACGGCGAAGAGCAAATATGACGGAAGGGTTGTCAGAGACTGGAGAACCGGCGTCATACTATCATCCAACGTTGCATCGCTACCCCCTAGCGTTGCATCGTTCGTGGGCGTTCGACAAGGACGGATCGGGATGGCGGGAGGCGAACCATGGCAGCTCATAGGTGGTATATCCATGAGCTGAGCCGGGACCGCCGCACCCTATACTTTTTTGCCGTTGCGCCCGTGAGGTGGCCTCGTCACCTTGTGAGTGAACATTCATTCACATGGAGGCGTCATGTCCACCGACGTTCGCCACAAGGTCCGCGATGCCGCCATCGCGCTGTTCGCCCAGAAGGGGGTGAAGGCGACGACGGTCCGCGACATCGCTCGGTCCGCCGGGGTATCGGAGGGAGCGCTCTACCGCCACTGGCCGAGCAAGGAGGAGCTGGCGGCAGACCTGTTCGCGGCGGAATACACGGCCATGTCGCAGAGCCTGCGCGAGGCGGCGGGCCAGGGCCCGGCGCCGGAGCGGCTGCGGCGGGTCATCCGTCACGCCTTCCATCTGGCCGAGGCGGCCCCCGACCGCACCCGCTTCCTTCTGTTGTCGCAGCATGAATCGCTGCCGCTGGTGCCGCAGGGCCAGGAGACGCCGGTCGACGTGATCTGCGGCATCGTCGCCGACGGGATCGCCGAGGGCAGCATTGTGCCGGCCGACCGCGATGCGCTGTCCCACATCGTCATCGGCGCCATCGTGCTGAACGTGCAGTCGCAGGTTTACGGCCGGCAGAGGGCATCGCTCTCCAGCCTCGCCGACCCGATCGCCGACGCGATCCTCACCGGAATTTCCAGGATTGGAGCCGGACGATGAACGCCTCCGCCCTTCTCGCGTCGCGGCGCTTCCTGCCGCTGTTCCTTGCCCAGTTCCTCGGCGCCTTCGGCGACAATGTCCTGCGCGGCGCCATCGCGGTGCTGGCAGTCTATGGCGTGTCCGGCGAGGGTGCGCTGAGCGGCGCGATGATCTCGACCCTGGCGGCGGGCGCCTTCACCCTGCCCTTCCTGCTGCTGTCGGCCACCGCCGGCCAACTGGCCGACCGTTACGACCGCACGGTGATCGCCCGCATCGTCAAGCTGGCGGAAATTGGGCTGATGGCGCTGGCGTCCTGGGGCATCGTCGCCGCCGACCTGCCGGTGCTGATCATCGCGCTGGTCGGCATGGGCGCCCATTCGACGCTGTTCGGGCCGGTCAAGTACGGCCTGCTGCCCGACCTGCTCCACCCGTCCGAACTGACCGCCGCCAACGGTCTGGTGGAGGCCGGAACCTTCGTCGCCATCCTGCTGGGCACCATCGCCGGCGGCTCGCTGGCCCTGCTCCATCCCTGGGCGGTGCCGGGCATGCTCGGCGCTTCCGCACTGCTGGGTCTGGCCGCGTCGCTGTTCATCCCGCGCGCCGGCAATGCCGATCCGGCGGTGGCTGTCGGGCTCAACCCGCTGGCGGTGACGGTGCGGGTGCTGCGCTCGGTCGCCGGCGACCGGGCGTCGATGCGGGCGATCCATGGCATCTCGGTGTTCTGGGGCGTCGGCGCGGTGGTGATGGCGCAATTCCCGTCCATCGCCCGCGAGACGCTGGGAACCGACAGCGGCGGCGCCACCCTGCTGCTGGCGGTGTTCGCCATCGGCGTGGCCGCCGGCTCGGTGTATGCCGGCCTCAGCCACCGCACGCCGTCCACCGCCGATGCCGGCCGCGCCGCGTTGGCCGGTCTGATCGCCGCCCTGGCCGGCGCCGCCCTGCCCCTGCTGACCCCGGCCGTCCCGGCGGCAGAACCGTTGTCGCCGCTGGCCCTGCTGGCCCAGCCCTGGGCGTTGCCGCTGCTGGCCGACCTCTTCGTCATCGCCGCCGCCGGAGGCGCCTTCGCCGTTCCGCTCTATGCGTTGATCCAGCACCGGGCGGCACCGGGCGCCCGTGCCCGCGTCATCGCCGCCGCCTATGTGATCAACGCGCTCTACATGGTGGCCGGCTCGGCGGTCGCCGCCGGGATGCTGGCGCTGGGGGCCTCGCCGCTGACGGTCGCCTCGGTGGGCGGCGCCAGCATGGCGGTGGCCGTCGTGATGGCGCTCGCCGTCGATGCGCGGGCGCTGATGCGCACCGTCTTCCGCGGCCTGTTCCGGCTGGCCTTCCGTGTCGAGGTCCGCGGGGCCGAGCATCTGACCAAGCTCGACGGCGCCGCCGTGGTGACGCCGAACCACCAGTCCTTCCTGGACGGCGCTCTGCTCGCCGCCTTCCTGCCGGGCATGCGCTTCGCGGTCGACACCCACATCGCAAAGCACCCGCTGGTCAAGCCGTTCCTGGCAATCGCCGACCATGTCACCATCGATCCGACCAACCCGCTCGGCACCCGAATTCTGGCCCGCGCCCTTGCCGACGGCGACAAGGTCTGCATCTTCCCGGAGGGGCGGATCACCGTCACCGGGTCGCTGATGAAGATCAACGGCGGCCCCGGCATGCTGGCCGACAAGGCGCGCTGCCCGGTGGTGCCGGTCAGCATCGAGGGCGCCCAGCGCTCGGTCCTGTCGCGGATGAAGGGCCGGCTGCGGCTCGGCCTGTTCCCGCGCATCACCATCACCGTGCTGCCGCCAGTGACGACCCCCGATGTGGGTGGTCTGGTCGGCAAGAAGCGCCGCGCCGCTCTGAAATCCTGGCTGTCGCGCGTGATGACTGAGAGCGTCTTCGCCGCCCGCCCGCGGCAGGAAACGCTGATGCTGGCCTTGCTCGACGCCCGGGCCAAGGCCGGGGCGCGGGAAGAGGCCGTGCAGGACGGCGATTTCTCCACCCTGTCCTACCGCGCGCTGGCGGCCCGCGCCCTGGTGCTCGGCCGCATCCTGACGCGCGGCACGGAAGCGGACGAGCCGGTGGGCGTGCTGCTGCCGACCGCCTCGCCGACGGCGGCGGTGTTCTTCGGCCTCGCCGCCCATGGCCGGCCGGCGGCCATGCTGAATTTCACCGCCGGTCCGGATGCGGTGAAGGCCGCCTGCCGCGCCGCCGGGGTGCGCCGGATCGTCACCTCGGCCCAGTTCATCGAGAAGGCACGCCTCGGCGCGCTGGTCGAGGCGCTGGCCGCCGACCACGCCATCATCCATCTGGAAGAGGTCAAGCGCGGGCTGCGGCTGGGTGACAAGCTGCGCGCCCTGGCGGCTCTGCTGGCACCGGAACGGCTGCTGCCGCCGCAGGGGACCAGCGACGACATCGCCGCCATCCTCTTCACCTCGGGGTCGGAGGGACCGCCGAAGGGCGTGGCGCTCAGCCATGGCAATCTGCTCGCCAACATGGCGCAGGTGGCGTCGGTGGTGGATTTCAACCGGCAGGACGTGGTGTTCAACTGCCTGCCCGTCTTCCACTCCTTCGGCCTGACCGGCGGCATGCTGCTGCCGATCCTGAACGGGGTGAAGACGGTGCTCTACCCCAATCCGCGCCATGTCCGGCTGATCCCGGAACTGGTCTACCAGACCAACGCCACCGTCCTGTTCGGCACCGACTTTTTCCTGAACGCCTGGGCGCGGTCGGCCGATCCCTACGACTACCGCTCGCTGCGCCTCGTCTTCGCCGGGGCAGAGCGGCTCCAGGACGAGACGCGGCGCGTCTACACCGAGCGGCTGCGCGTCCATCTGCTGGAGGGCTACGGCACCACCGAAACAGCACCGGTGATCGCCGTCAACACCCCGGCCCGCTTCCGTCCCGGCAGCGTCGGACAGGCCCTGCCCGGCATCGAGACAGAGCTGGTGCCGGTGCCCGGCGTCGATGCCGGCGGGCGGCTGCGGGTGCGCGGGCCGAACGTGATGAAGGGCTACCTGCACGCCGACCGTCCCGGCGTGATCCAGCCGCCGGCCGATGGCTGGCATGACACCGGCGACATCGTCGAGATCGACGCCGACGGCTTCATCCGCATCGTCGGCCGGGTCAAGCGTTTCGCCAAGGTGGCGGGCGAGATGATCCCGCTCGGCCTCGTCGAAGAGCTGGCGGGACTCGCCGATCCGGACGCCACCCATGCCGCCGTCGCCCTGCCCGATGCCAAGCGCGGCGAGCGGATCGTGCTGGCGACCACCGGCACCACGCTGACCCGCGATGCGCTGGTCGCCGCCGCACGGACCAGGGGAGCCCCCGAGATCGCCATTCCGCGCGACATCCTGCACATCGACGCCGTCCCGCTGCTGGGCACCGGCAAGACCGATTATCCCGCCGTGACGCGGTTCGCCGCGGAGGCCGCAGCCAAGGAGCCTGCATGATGGAGAACAGTGCAACCGCCGCCAATGCCGCCGCCAAGCCGGCTGCCGACCGGCGCCCCATCGCCACCCGGTCGGCCCGCTGGGCGCAACGGCTGGCGGCGTGGCTGACCACGACGCCGGTGACCCCGAACCAGATCTCGCTGCTGTCGGCGGTGTGGGCGGCAATTGGCGGCGCCCTTCTGCTGCAGGGCGGTGTGCTGGCCTGGATCGGTGCTGCGCTGTGCGTCCAGCTGCGCCTCGTGTGCAACCTGCTCGACGGCATGGTCGCGGTTGAGGGCGGCAAGGGATCGCCGGTCGGCGCGCTCTACAACGAGATCCCCGACCGTGTCGCCGACACCGCCTTTTTGGTGCCGCTGGGATATGCCGCCGGCCTGCCCTGGCTTGGCTGGGCGGCGGCGCTGGCGGCCATGATGACCGCCTATGTCCGCACCTTCGGGGGCGCGCTTGGGCTGGCGCAGGATTTCGGCGGGGTGATGGCCAAGCAGCGCCGCATGGCCGCCCTCACCGTCGCCCTGATCGCCCAGGCGGTCGAGCATGCGCTGTGGGGCACGCGCTACAGCCTGCTCGCGGCGGCCTGGATCATCATGGCCGGCAGCCTGCTGACCGTCGCGACGCGCACGCTCGGCATCGCCCGCCGCCTGAATTCCCAGCATCTGGAAGCCCTCAAGCCGGAGGTCCGGTCATGATCCCCCTGTTCCAACCGGCGCTCCGCCACGGCCTGCTCGGGCTGACCCGCCTGCTGGTCGGCGCCCGCGCAAGCTGGGAAGGCAGCGCTCCCGCCGATGTCCCGCGCATCTATTTCGCCAACCACACCAGCCATCTCGACACGCTGGCCGTCATGGCGGCCCTGCCGGCGAATTTGCGGGCGCGTACCCATCCGGTGGCCGCACTCGACTATTGGGGGGGGTCGGCCCTGCGGCGCGCGGTGGCGGTGGGCTGCCTGAACGCGCTGCTGGTCGACCGCACCGGCAAGGCGACGGCGGAGGTGATGGACGCCATGGCGGCGGTGCTGGAAAGCGGGCAGTCGCTGATCCTCTTCCCCGAGGGCACGCGCGGCGACGGCACCGTGGCGCCATTCAAGAGCGGGCTTTACCACCTCTCCCAACGGGTGCCGACGGCGGAGCTGGTCCCCGTCTTCATCGAGAACCTGCACCGCGTGATGCCGAAAGGCATGCCGCTGCTGGTGCCGCTGATCTGCACCATGCGCTTCGGCGCGCCGCTGCAAGGGGTCGAGGGCGAGGACAAGGCGGCATTCCTGGGACGCGCGCGCGACGCGCTGGTGTCGCTGTCCCGGCCCGCCTCCCAGTCCAACGCGCAGTCCAATTCCCAACCGGCTTCCCAACCTTCCGACCAACGGACCACCCGATGAGCAGCGTGATCAACTCAGTGATGACTGTCTTCACGACCACCGAGCCGCTGTTCCTCTGGCTGTCGGGCGCCGCCCTCGGGCTGCTGGTCGTCGCCACGCTGATCGGCGCCGTCCTGGCCCACCGGGTGAAGACGCCGGCCGGGCGCGACACGGTGCGCAACCTGAACGCCCGCATCCGCTCCTGGTGGGTGATGGTGGCGCTGTTCGCCGCGGCGATGCTGCTGGGCAGCGTGGTGACGCTGGTGCTGTTCGCCCTGCTCTCCTATCTGGCGCTGCGCGAGTTCATCACGCTGACACCGACCCGGCGCGGCGACCATGCCGGGCTGTTCCTGTCCTTCTTCGTGGTGGTGCCGCTGCAATACTGGCTGGTCGGGATCGGTTGGTACGGGCTGTTCTCGATCTTCATCCCGGTCTATGTGTTCATGGCGCTGCCGTCGCTGTCGGTTCTGGGCGCCGACACCACCGACTTCCTGACCCGCACCGCCAAGGCGCAATGGGGCCTGATGCTGGCGGTCTATTGCACCAGCCATGCCCCGGCCCTGCTGTGGCTCGACATCCCCGGCTACAGCCTGCCCCCCGCCCTGCTGCTGCTGTATCTGATGACGGTGGCGCAGCTGAGCGACGTCTTCCAATATGTCTTCGGCAAGCTGTGGGGCAAGACGCGGCTGTCGCCCGGCATCAGCCCGTCCAAGACGGTGGAGGGGCTGGTCGGCGGCGGGCTGACCGCCGTCGCCATCGGCACCGGCCTGCACGTCATCACGCCCTTCTCGCCGCTCCAGGCGGCCGGCATGTCGCTGGTCATCGTGACGGCCGGGTTCTTCGGCGGTTTCGTCCTGTCGGCGATGAAGCGCGACCTCGGCGTCAAGGATTGGGGCACGATGATCGAGGGGCATGGCGGCGTCCTCGACCGTCTCGATTCCGTCGTGTTCTCGGCGCCGCTGTTCTTCCATCTCACGCGCTACTGGTTCACCTGACCTGCTGCGTCCGCAGTCCAGACGCACGAACGCCCCGGCTCCTGCGAACCGGGGCGTTCATGCAATCACGGACCCAATGGGTTTCAGGCGGCGCGGATTTCCGCCAGGAACGTGTCGAGTTCCCGCTTCAGCAGGGCCGCGTCGGTCGCCAGCGTGTCGGCGGACTGCTTGACCTGACCGGCGGCCACCCCGCTCTCCCGCTCGGCCTTCTGGATGTCGACCACGCTGTGCGAGACCTCGTTGGTGCCGAGGGCGGCCTGCTGGGCATTGCGGCTGATCTCGTCGGTCGCCGCACTCTGCTGCTCGACCGAGGCGGCCATCTCGGCGGCGGACTGGTCGATCTGCTCCACCTGGCCGATGATGCCGCGCATCGCCTCCACGGTCCGGTCCGACGCCGCCTTCACGGTGCCGATCTGCTGGCCGATCTGCTCGGTCATCGCATGGGTCTGGCTCGCCAGATTCTTGACCTCGCTGGCGACCACGGCGAAGCCCTTGCCCGCCTCGCCGGCGCGGGCCGCCTCGATGGTCGCGTTCAGCGCCAGCAGATTGGTCTGGGAAGCCACGGCGTTGATCGAGGCGACGACCTGATCGACCTGCTCGATGGCGGTGGACAGCGCATCCAGATGGCCGCGCGCCTGCTCCGCCCGCTCGGCGGTCACCTTGGACCGCTGGGCCGCCTGCACCACCCGCCCCGACAGGCCGCGGATCGCCGTCGACATCTCCTCGGCAGCCGACGCCACCGCCTGCACATTGACCGACGCCTGCTCCGACGCCGAGGCCACCGACGTGCAGTCCTGCTCGGCCTTGCGAACCGCGCCGGACAGGTGCGAGGCGGTCTGCTGGAAACCGCTGGCCGACTGACCGAGCTGCTCGACGATGCGGCCGACCCGGCTTTCAAACCGGTTCGCCAGATCGACCACCGCCGCCCGCTTTTCGGCATCCGCCCGTGCGGCGGCGCTGCGGCGCTCCTGCTCCATCTGGCGGTTGCGCAGGATGTTCTCCTTGAAGACCTCCAGCGTGCGCGCCATGCCGCCAATCTCGTCCCGCCGTCCGCGCTCCGGCACCTCGGCGTCCAGATCATGGTCGGCAAGCCGCAGCATGACGCCATGCACGCGCGACAGCGGGCGCGTCACGCTGCGGGCGACCGCCCAGCCCAGCAGAAGGGCGAGTGCCGACAGCCCGGCGACCACCAGACCAAACACGGTCATCATGCCGACGAAGGCGGAGCGCAGGTCGTCGGTGTAGACGCCGGTGCCGATCACCCAGTCCCATGGTTCGAAATGGACCGAATAGGCCAGCTTCTCATAGGTCGGCCCCTTGGGGTCGTTGGGCCGCGGCCATTCGTAGGTCACGAACTCCGGCACCGGCGTCAACGCGCCGCGCACCGCCTCACGGATGACGTAGACGCCGTTGCGGTCGCGGATCTCGGCACCGCTCTTGCCGATCAGCGCCGGGTTGGCATGCATGACGTTGACGATCTGCGAGGTCCAGATCCACAGATACTCCCCGTCGGCGTAGCGCATCGCGCCGATGGCCGTTTTGGCGCGCTCCTTGGCGTCCTCCTCGCTCATCGCGCCGTCCTGCGCCAGCTTGTGGAAGCGGGCGGCGATGCTGCCGCCGCTCTCGGCGATGAAGCGGACGCTGTTCATCCGCTGCTCGACCAGCGCACGGTTGACGAAATGGCCGCCGACCGCCGCCACCAGCCCGGCGGCGATGATCGACAGCGACGCGAGGAATCCGATTCGCCACCGCAACGGCAGCTCCGACAAACGCATGATTCTGTTTCCCTCTTTCCGGCCTGCCCCCGGTCCGCTCCCAGGGGCCGTTCCCAGAGGCCGTTCCCGGTGGCCGGACCGACGTTACGAGCCGCGGCCCGCACCGGCGACGATGCTGGTGACCGCTTCGACGGTGCCATGGTCTGCGGAATGGACCCGGTTCACCTCGTTGAACGCGGCGATCTGGGCGTGACTGACATGGCTGAAATGCTCCGCCGCCCGCAGGGCGAGGGCCCGCCCGTCAGAGGCGTCGGCGACCGCGATGTGGAGGGTGACGGACACCTCGATAATCTCTGCCATACTACTATCCTTCAAAAGGGTACAAATGGTCGCGGAGCCGCCGCCCTGTGTCGGTATCGGCGGCTCCGCGTTTCGTGAGGGGATCAAGCGCGCTCGACGCAGAGGGCAACGCCCATGCCGCCGCCGATGCACAGGGTGGCGAGGCCCTTGCGGGCATCGCGCCGGCCCATCTCATGCAGCAGGCTGACCAGGATGCGGGCGCCCGACGCGCCGATGGGATGACCGAGCGCGATGGCGCCGCCGTTGACGTTCACCTTGGCCTCGTCCCAGCCCATACCGGCATTGACCGCCAGCGCCTGCGCCGCAAAAGCCTCGTTCGCCTCGATCAGGTCGAGGTCGTCCACCGACCAGCCGGCCTTCTGCAAGGCCAGCTTCGAGGCCGGGATCGGCCCGGTGCCCATGATCGCCGGATCGACGCCGGCCGTCGCCCAGGAGGCGATGCGGGCCAGCGGAGTCAGCCCGCGCCGGGCGGCGTTCTCCGCCGTCATCAGCACCAGCGCGGCGGCTCCGTCATTGAGGCCGGAGGCGTTGCCGGCGGTCACGGTGCCGTCCTTGGCGAAGGCCGGGCGCAGCTTGGCCAGCGCCTCCAGCGTGGTGCCGTGCTTGGGATACTCGTCGGTATCGACGACGGTATCTCCCTTGCGGCCCTTGATGGTGACCGGCACGATCTCGTCCCGGAAGCGGCCGGCCTTCTGCGCGGCCTCCGCCTTCTGCTGCGAGGCAACCGCGAACCGGTCCTGCCGTTCGCGGCTCAGGTCCCAGGCGCGGGCGACATTCTCGGCGGTGGCGCCCATGTGGTAGTTGTTAAACGCCTCCCACAGCCCGTCGCGGATCATGCTGTCGAGCATCTCGGCGGTGCCCATCTTGGTGCCGTTGCGCAGATGCATGAGGTGGGGCGACAGGCTCATGTTCTCCTGGCCGCCGACCACCATCACCTCGGCGTCGCCGCAGCGGATCGCCTGCCAGCCGAGCGCCACCGCGCGCAGGCCGGAGCCGCAGACCTGATTGATGCCGAAGGCGGTCTTCTCGACCGGGATGCCGGCCTTGACCGCGGCCTGACGGGCGGGGTTCTGGCCCTGGCCGGCGGTCAGCACCTGGCCCAGCACCACCTCGGACACCTCGGCGGCGTCGGTGTGGGCGCGCGACAGCGCCTCGCGAATCGCGGCGGCGCCGAGTTCATGGGCGGGGACGGATGCCAGCGCGCCGTTGAAGCTGCCGATGGCGGTGCGGACCGCGCTGGCGATGACGATCTCGGTCATGGAGGACTCCTCCGGAACAGTGTGTCTTGCAGGAAGGAAGGCCGCCGCGCCCATCCGGTGGAGCGCGGCGGCCGGTCGGTTGCAAATGGTCAGAAGTAGAGGCCGATCAGGAAGATGGGCAGCGTGATGACCAGGGCCGTCGCGCAGTAGCCCATGATGTCGCGCACCCCCAGCCCGGCGATGGCGAGCGCCGGCAGCGCCCAGAAGGGCTGCGCCATGTTCATCCACTCCTCGCCATAGGCGATGGCCATGGCCGCCTTGCCGAGATCGACGCCGAGCTGCTGGGCGGCCGGCATGATGAAGGGACCCTGGACCACCCAGTGGCCGCCGCCCGACGGGACGGCGAAGTTGATCAGGCCCGACGACAGGAAGGCGAGGACCGGGAAGGTCTCCTTGTTGGCGATGTCGACGAACAGGTTGGTGATCAGACCGCCCAGGCCGGAATGCTCCATCATGATCTGGATGCCGGCGTAGAAGGGAAACTGCACCATGATGCCGGCGGTGCCGCGGGCGGCGTTGGCGACGGCGCGGGCATAGGCCATCGGCGTGCCGTGCAGGATCAGGCCGGCCACCAGCATGATCAGGTTGACCGTATTGATGTTGAGGTCGAAGCCCTTGGCCTGGAAGTGCAGGAACAGGTAGCCGATGCCGAGTGCTGCGACGACGAAGCCGAGGACGCGGCTCTCCTCCAGCTTTTCGGCCGGGCTGGCATCGGGGCCGAGAACGCGCTTGGTCGAGGGTTCCGGCTTCAGCAGGGCGGGATCGACCGCGACCACCTCATGCGGCTTCGGGTGCATCATCCAGCAGATCAGCGGCAGGACGACGATCAGCGCCAGCGTGATGCCGACATTGTAGGTGGTGAAGATGGTGTCGGAGATCGGGATCAGGCCGACGGTCTTCTCCATCGGGTTGCCCTTGGTCGCGGCGACCAGCGGAACCGAGGCGGAGAAGCCGCCATGCCACGTCATGAAGCCGATATAGGCGGACGCGATCAGCAGCCGGTAGTCCGATTTCGGCACGCGGCGGGCCACCTCGCGGGCGAACATGGCGCCGACGACGAGGCCGAAGCCCCAGTTGACGACGTTGGTCACCGCGGCGGCGAAGCAGACCAGCATGACGCCCTGGGCCGGCGTCCTGGCGATGGAGGCCACCCGGCCCATGACGTTGCGCACCGGCTCCGAACTGGCGAGCGCATGGCCGGTGACTAGCACCAGCGCCATCTGCATCGAGAAGGCCAGCAGGTTCCAGAAGCCGTTGCCCCACATGCGCACCAGATCGACCGGCCCGCTCGGCGTCAGCCACCAGGCGAAGCCGAAGGTCAGCACGGTCAGGATGATGGCGAAGATCAGCGGGTCGGGCAGATAGCGGCTGACCAGCCAGGTCAGGGCACGGGAAATCGGCGTGATCGGGTTGAAGCGGGCGCTGGTCTCCGGCGCCGGCGGGGGGGCTGTGGTGACGCTCATGGCGGGTCTCCGGCACGAGGGGGCCGTTCCCGCGCCGTCGGCTGCACGGCCGGACGGCGCGGGGAGGACGGTTCCCCCCAACGATCAAAATGGACCGCGATCAAAATGGGCCGATGCGTGAAGAACGGCGGTCAGGCGCCGACCGGCATGGTCGGCACCGCGGACGGGACGATCAGCTCGGCCCCGGTCTGGGCCAGCACGTCGGCCACCGTGACGCCGGGTGCCACTTCCCGCAGCACCAGCCCCTTGTCCGTCGGCTCGATCACCGCCAGTTCGGTGACGATCAGGTCGACCCGTCGCACCGAGGTCAGCGGCAGTTCGCAGCGCTTGACGATCTTGGGCGTGCCCTTGGCGCTGTGCTGCATGGCGACGATCACCCGCTTGGCGCCGGAGACCAGATCCATCGCACCGCCCATGCCGGGCACCATCTTGCCGGGCACCATCCAGTTGGCGAGCCGGCCCTCCTCGTCGATCTGGAGGCCGCCCAGCACGGTGACGTCGAGATGCCCGCCGCGGATCAGGCCGAAGGACATTGCGCTGTCGAAGGACGCGGCCCCCGGAACGGCACCGATGGGACTCCCGCCGGCATCGCTCAGATCCTCGTTCTCCGCCCCCGGTTCGGGCACCGGGGCCATGCCGACGATGCCGTTCTCCGACTGGAAGAAGACGTTGACGCCGGTCGGAAGATGGGCGGCGACCATGGTCGGCAGGCCGATGCCGAGATTCACCAGGTTGCCCGGCCGCAGTTCCAGCGCGACGCGCTTGGCGATCAGGGTTTTCTCATCCATGGCGACGCTCCTTGGCGACCAGGCAGTCGACCAGCACATTCGGGGTGACGACGCTGTCGGGCGGAATGACGCCCACCGGCACGATGTCCTCCGCCTCGACGATCACCGTTTCGGCCGCCATCGCCATCAGCGGGTTGAAGTTGCGCGCCGTCAGCGCGTATTCGAGATTTCCCAGATAATCGGCCCGCTTGGCGGCGATCAGGGCGAAATCGGCCTTCAGCGCCGTCTCCAGCAGATAGACCGTGCCGTCCAGCTCGATGCGCTGCTTGCCCTCCTCGACCACCGTGCCGACGCCGGTCGGGGTCAGCACGCCGCCGAGGCCAAAGCCGCCGGCGCGCACCCGCTCGGCCAGCGTGCCCTGCGGCACCAGATCGACCATTGTCTCGCCGGCGATCATCTGGCGCTGGGTTTCGGAATTGGTGCCGATGTGGCTGGCAATCACCTTGCGCACCGCCTTCGCCGTGACCAGCCGGCCGATCCCCACGGTGGGGCGGGCGGTGTCGTTGGCGATGACCGTCAGGTCGCGCTTGCCCTGGCGGAGCAGTTCATCGATCAGGTGGGGCGGCGTTCCGACCCCCATGAACCCGCCGATCATCAAAACCGCGCCATCGGGAATCATGGCGACGGCCTCTTCCAGCTTTCGCACTTTACTCATTCGACGTCTCCCTTGGACGTCGGGGTGCGGCGGATCGATTTCCGCCGGCAGCCCCGCGGGCGCGGAGCCCGCCCCGGGATCCCTGACGGGAGCCTTGAAAGGTGGACCGCGCGCTCATTCTTGTTTCATAGCGCTGCGATCGGGAGACCCGCGACATCCAGGCCAGTGCCGTGGACCGTCTGAGCCGGCCGATATATCCATACAATTGCAATGGATGTGCCAACGGCCGGCTCCAGGCCGGATGACGGAGAAATCCAGCATCCGCCTTGGAGTTCGGCACCCGCCGCCGGTCGGAACCGGGAGAATGCCGGCCCGGCCGCCCGATCCGGTGCGCAACTTTGTGCGTGCTGCGCAAATTCTTGCGCAGCAGCCCCTTCAGACCGGCCGTTCAGGAAATGCCGTATTCCTGAAGTTTGTAGAGCAGGGAGCGGCGGCTGATCCCCAGCTGCTGGGCCGTCCTCATCCGGTTGCCGTCGTTGCGGGCCAGGGCCTCGGCCACCACCCGTGCCTCGAAGCGGCTGACCTGCTCGCGCAGGCTGCCGGCGGCGGACGGGGCGGCAGCGCCGTCGCTGTCGGTATCGGTTGTCGGTTCGCTGTCCCCGGCCTGTCCGGCGATCTGCTCCGGCAGATCCTCGGTGACGATGATGGCACCGGTGCTCATCACCACCGCGCGCTCCATCGCGTTGGACAGTTCGCGGATGTTGCCCGGCCAGCGGTAGGCCAGCAGGCGCTCCATCGCCTGCTCGTCGATGCCGCTGACCTCGATCCGGTTCTCGGCGGCGAAGCGTTGCAGGAAATGGCTGGCGAGCAGGCGGACATCCTCCGGCCGCTCGCGCAGCGGCACGGTCCTGAGGGTCACGACATTCAGCCGGAAATAGAGGTCCTGCCGGAACAACCCCTGGCGGACCATCTCCTCAAGGTTGCGGTTGGTGGCGACGATGACGCGCACATCCGTGCGCACCAGCTCGGTGCCGCCGACCCGCTCGAACTCGCGCTCCTGAAGCACGCGCAGCAGCTTCACCTGAAGGCTGGGGGAGATGTCGCCGATCTCGTCGAGGAACAGGGTGCCGTGCTCGGCCTGCTCGAAGCGGCCGCGGCGGCGCGCCTGCGCTCCGGTGAAGGCCCCCTTCTCGTGGCCGAAGAACTCGCTTTCCAGCAGCCCCTCCGGCACCGCGGCGCAGTTGACCTTGACGAAGGGGCCGGCATTGCGCGGGCTGTTGTAGTGGATGGCCGCCGCCACCAGCTCCTTGCCGGTTCCACTCTCGCCGGTCACCAGCACGGTGGCGTTGCTCTTGGCGACCTTGGCGATGGTCTGGAGAAGCTCGCTCATGCGCGGGCTGGCGGTCAGGATGCGGTCGGTGCGGTAGCTGCTGGACAGTTCGCGGTGCAGGGTGGCGATGTCGTCGCGCATCCGGCGCATCTGCAACGCCCGCCCGACCTGCAGCAGGATCTCCGCGATGTCGAAGGGCTTGATGACATAGTCGAAGGCGCCGTCCTTGATCGCCTGGACCGCGGCACCGACCTCGGCATAGGCGGTCATCAGGATCACCGCGGTGGAGCGGTCGAGCTTGCGGATTTCCGCCAACGCCTGCAACCCAGTCATCCGCGGCATGCGGACATCCATCAGCACCACGGCATGGCGCTGCGCTGCGAAGGCGGCGACCGCCTCCACCCCGTCGGCGGCTGCGGTCACCGACAGCCCGTCGCGCGTCAGCACCGCGGCGAGCATTTCGCGGATCGCCTCGTCGTCGTCCACCACCAGGACGGCCGGCGCCGAAATGGTCTGCATGGCAGGGAACTGGGTCGTCATGCGTCAACCGTCCGGTTGTGAAGGATGGGAATCCGCAGGGTCACCGTCGTGCCGGCACCCGGCACGCTGGCGATGGCGATGGTTCCATGATGCGCATCGACGATCCGGTGCGCCATCGCCAAGCCAAGCCCGGTCCCCTGCGGCTTGGTCGAAAAGAAGGGATCGAACACCTTGTCGAGGTTCTCCGGCGCGATTCCCTCGCCGTCGTCGCTCACCGTGACGACGGCCTCGCGGCCATCCGCCGCCATGGCGGTGGCGATGGCGATGCCTCCGGTTTCCGAGGTCGCCTGCACCGCATTGATGATCAGGTTGAGCATGACCTGCTTCAGCGCCTCGCCATCGGCTTCGACCAGGGGCAGGCCAGGGGCGGGATGCAGGGCGATGCGGGCGTTCGACCTGCGCCCCGCCAGCAAAGACACCTCGCGGATCAGATCGTTCAACTGCACCGGCAGGAAGGCCGGCGGGCGTGGCCGGCCGAACTCCAGCAGTTCGGTGACGAGGCGGTTCAGGCTGTCGACCTGCCGGACGATCAGGGGGGCATAGCGCTGCCACTCGGCGACATCGTCGGAGCTTTCGAGGAACTGCATAAAGCCGCGGATCGAGGTCAGCGGGTTGCGCACCTCGTGGGCGAGGCCGGCGACCAGCTCGCCCAACGCCGCCAGCCGGTCGGCCCGCATGATCTGGGTGCGCAGCCGCTGCTGCTCGGTCAAATCCTTCAGCACCACCACCGCGCCGATGGCCTCGCCATGGCTGTCGCGCAGCACGCTGCTCGATACCGTGAGATGAAGCGTCTGTCTGGTCCCCGGAAAATCCAGCGCCACGCCGACATGCTGCCGGCCGGTCTTCAGCGTGTCGAGCAGCGGGCTGGCGAAACGGCCATCCGGCTTGAACAGGGACTCGTAGGGTCTGCCGATCACTTCGGCCGCATTCACCCCGATCATCGCCTCGGCGGCCGGGTTGAGCGCCGTCACCTGCCCGGCCCGATCCACGGCGATCACGCCGTCGGCAATGCTGTGCAGGATGTTTTCGGTCAGGGACTTGGCGTCCAGCAGGGCGCGGGCCATGGCGTTGACCTCGACCGCGATGGCGCCGACCTCGCCCGGCGGCGGCCGGATCGCGTCGCCAAGGTCGCTCCGCATGCGCAACAGACCGTCGATGATCTGGCGGATGTCGCGGCCGACCCCACGCGTCAGCACCTGTGTCAGCACAAGGCCGAGCAATATTCCGCCGAGGCTGACGGTCAGGACCGCCCGGTCCATGGCGGCGGCCTGCCGCTCCACATCGTCGGAAAGCTCGTTGGCCCAGATGTAGCCGATCACGCCGCCGTCGCGGAGGATCGGCAGCATCGCGTTCAGGATGAAGCCGCGCACCTGCCGGCCGCTTTCGACCGCCTGCCTGCCGCTTTCCAGCACATGCCAGCCCGGATGCTCCGGCGGTATCGTGGTGCCGACCGTCGCGCTGTAGTCCCGGCTGGGCCCATAGGTGATGATGGCGTTGAGCGCTTTGCTGTAATAGCCGACGCCCACGCCGGGATTCGCCCCGGCGACCATGTCGGTGAAGGGGGTCAGCCGGCCCGAAAGGGCGCGGATCGCGGCATCGCGGTCGCCGGCCGCGACACCGGCATCTGTCAGAAGGGAATCGAAGCCGGGGCCGAGATGAGCATCCAGCAGGCGCGTCAGGCCGAAGAGCTTCTCCGACTTTTCCCGGACCAGCGCCTGCCGTCCCTCCCGTTCCAGCAGGTAACCGGTCAGCGAGATGGGCAGAACCACCACGGCAAGCGAAACCAGAAGCAGCTTGCCGCGCAGGGTGCTCGGCAGGGAACGGCGGATCCAGTCAAGGGGCCACATGGCGCCCACTCCTTTCACCCGGGCATGGCCTGGAGTGCGATCGGCTCAAGCGGAATCGCTTGAAGCGTGAATCGCACGGGAAACCAAAAGGCCAGAGTCCGCCCGGTTCCGCGGCCATAGCAGATTTGCGGCC
This sequence comes from Azospirillum sp. TSH64, assembly GCF_003116035.1. Classification (GTDB taxonomy): domain Bacteria; phylum Pseudomonadota; class Alphaproteobacteria; order Azospirillales; family Azospirillaceae; genus Azospirillum. The sequence continues at coordinate 4,147,687 of NZ_LGQW01000015.1, read as the reverse complement.
GGCTGGGGAAGGAGGAACGCCCGCCTTCCCCCGGTACAGCCGCAATGCCGGCCCTGATCCGGCCATCAACCGAGGTTGACGTCGGAGAGCGAAAGCACCGTGCTGTTGTAGACGCTGAGCAGCCGGACCTCGGTGGCGGCCACCTGTCCGTCGCCGTTGGTGTCGACCACCTGGTACAGGCCGGAACTGCTGCCATTGTTGGCCAGAACCAGCATGCCTGCACCGGCCGACGAGTTCGTCAGCGTCCCTAGAGCCGT
>NZ_LGQW01000015.1:3961768-4147420 GCF_003116035.1 Azospirillum sp. TSH64 | reverse complement strand
ATGCACCGGCGCCAACCCGCGCTATCCGCTGGTCGCCGAGATCAGGCAGTTGCTGGTCGACAGCTATTACGGACGCGCTTATGTCGAGCCGTCGGCCCAGGACGCCGCACCGGTCGAAGTCAAGCCAGCCGGCAAGTCCGCCGCCCGCAAGGACGCGGCGCTCGCCAAGTAACGAAACCCTTTAAGTCAGGATACGAGACCATGAGCAAAGCGATCATGTGGGCCGAAAGCGATGCCCGCGGCTTCGAGACCGAATGCCTGTTCAACGAGGACAACCGCAGCTACGAGGTGCTGGTCACCGCGACTGGCCTGGGACTCGACAAGGCGGAGAGCTTCCCGGTGGTCGAGGATCCCGGCCTGGGGATGTGCCCCGCCGACCTCGCCCGCTCGATCAAGCTGGCCGACCGGCTGGTGTGGGAGATCGACCGGTCGCTCGGCGACCTCTGAGGCGAGCCACGCCGCCGCCGGACGGCAAGTCGATCTGTTTGAAAAGCCCCCGTCCGAACTGCCGGACGGGGGCTTTTCCATTGCCGGGACCGTGACCGCGGGCCCCCGGTCAGCCCGGCGCCAGCAGCCAGCGATGTTCCGGGGCGGTGTTGAAATGCCAGGCGCGGCGGGGGCCGGCCATCACGTTCAGGTAATAGCCGGTGTAGCCGTGGGCGGCCCCGACCGGGTGGTAGCCGCGCGGGACCATGACGAGGTCGCCGTTTTCCACCGCCATCGCCTCGTCCAGCGAGCGGTCGTCGGTGTAGACGCGCTGGAAGGCGAAGCCCTGCGGCGGGTCGATGCGGTGGTAATAGGTCTCCTCCAACTGGGTCTCCGTCGTGCCGTCGTCGGCGTCGTGCTTGTGCGGCGGATAACTGGACCAGTTGCCGGCCGGGGTGATGACCTCCACCACCAGAAGGCTGTCGGCCGGCTGCGATTCGGGCAGGATGTCGAAGACATGGCGGGTGTTGCTGCCCTGCCCGCGGACCGAGGCGCCGACATCCTCCGGACGGATCAGCCGCACCGGCAGCCCGCCGTTCAGGCCGGGCGCGGTGCAGACCGCCAGTTCCAGCGCGGTGGTGGCCCTGACCCGCCACGGCGTCCCCTGCGGCAGATAGATGGCATAAGGCCTCTTGTCCTCGAAGGGGGACATGCGGTCGCCAAGCTCGGCCCAGTCCCGGTCGCCGGCCGTCGCCGCACCGCGCCCGGCGACGAAGATCAGGCAGGTCTCGCGGTCCGCATCCTCGCCGGAAACGGTCATGCCCTCCTCAAGGCGGTAGAGGTCGAACCCGATGCACGACCAGCCCGCCGATTCAGGCGTGACATGGTGCACCCGGCCGGCCGGGTCCGGTGCGTGGTTGCGCAACAGCAGCTTGCTCATGGTCGCCCTCTGTGGTGCCGGATGGTCTCGCGATGCGTCTCCGCCCCCTGGCGAAGCCGTGTTGGGTTCAGGCGCGGACGGTTCGGATCATATGTTCCCGCTCACGTCATCGTCGGCATCACGAAGTCGGCGCCGGACCGGATGCCGGTCGGCCAGCGGCTGGTGATGGTCTTCAGCCGGGTGTAGAAGCGCACGCCTTCCGGCCCATGCATGTGATGGTCGCCGAACAGCGAGCGCTTCCAGCCGCCGAAGCTGTGGAAGGCCATCGGCACCGGGATCGGCACATTGACCCCGACCATGCCGATCTCGATCTCCGCCCCGAAGGCGCGCGCGGTGTCGCCGTCGCGGGTGAAGATGGCGGTGCCGTTGCCGAACTCGTGCGCGTTGATCAGGTCGACCGCCGTGCGGTAGTCGGGAACCCGCACCACCGCCAACACCGGGCCGAAGATCTCCTCCTTGTAGATCCGCATGTCCGGCGTGACGTGGTCGAACAGGGTGCCGCCGAGGAAATAGCCGTCGCCGCACTCCGGATCGGCGATCTCGACCCGACGGCCGTCGACCACCAGCTTGGCGCCCTCCTCGATGCCGAGGTCGATGTAGCCGCGCACCTTGTCGCGGTGCTGGCGGGTGACCAGCGGCCCCATCTCCGAGGCCGGGTCGGTGCCGGGACCGATCTTCAGGGCGCGAACCCGCTCGGCCAGCCGCTCGACCAGCGCGTCGGCCACCGCCTCCGTCACCGGCACGGCGACCGAGATCGCCATGCAGCGCTCGCCGGCCGAGCCGTAGGCCGCCCCCATCAGCGCGTCCACCGCCTGATCGAGGTCGGCATCGGGCATGATGACCATGTGGTTCTTGGCGCCGCCCAGCGCCTGCACCCGCTTGCCGTTGGCCGCCCCGGTGGCATAGATGTATTGCGCGATGGGAGTCGAGCCGACGAAGCTGACCGCCTTCACGTCGGGATGGCTCAGCAGCGCATCGACCGCCACCTTGTCGCCATGGACGACGTTGAAGACGCCGTCGGGCAGGCCGGCCTGGGTCAGCAGCTCCGCCATGAACAGGGCCGCGCTCGGCACCCGTTCGGACGGCTTCAGGATGAAGCAGTTGCCGCAGGCGAGGGCGACCGGGAACATCCACATCGGCACCATGGCCGGGAAGTTGAACGGCGTGATGCCGGCGACGACGCCCAGCGGCTGGCGCAGCGAATGGCTGTCGACGCGGGTGCCGACATTCTCCGCCACCTCGCCCTTCAGCAGATGCGGGCCGCCGCAGGCGAACTCCACCACCTCCAGCCCGCGCGCCACCTCGCCCAGCGCGTCGGAATGGACCTTGCCATGCTCGGCGGTGATCAGGCTGGCGAGCCGGTCGGCGTTCTGCTCCAGCAGCTGCTTGAAGGCGAACATCACCCGGGCGCGGCGCAACGGGGTGGCGGCCGACCAGGACGGGAAGGCGGCACGGGCGGCGGCGACGGCGCGGTCGACCTCCGCCGCGGTCGCCAGCGGCACCTTGGCGCTGTTGCGGCCGGTCGCCGGGTTGTAGACGTCGCCGAGCCGGCCGCTGGTGCCATCGATCCGCGAACCGTTGATGAAATGCGATACGATGTTGGTCATTTGGATGCTCACAGGCCGTATTCTGTTACGAGCGCGCTCAGATGCCGGCGGCCCTTGGTGACGTAGGTCAGGGGATGGGCCTTGGCGGGGTCCTGTTCCGCCTCGATCACCAGCCACTGGCCGCGATAGTCCGCGTCCTTCAATGCCTTCAGCACGGCGGGGAAATCGACGCAGCCGTCGCCCGGCACGGTGAACACCCCGTCGATGACGGCGTCGAGGAAGCTGCTGTCGGTCGCCTTGGCCCGCGTCAGCACGTCGGCGCGCACGTCCTTGCAATGGACATGGTTGATGCGGCGGCCCCATTTGGCGATCAGGTCCAGCGGGTTGCCGCCGGCGAAGGTCAAATGGCCGGTGTCGAGCAGGATGCCGACGCTGTCGCCGGTGACCTCGGCGAAGCGGTCGATCTCGTCGGGCGTCTCCACCACCGTGCCCATGTGGTAGTGGTAGGCGAGCGGCGTGCCCTGGTCGCGCAGGTAATCGCCGAACGCCGCCATGCGGCGGCCGAACTCCGCCCACTGGCCGGACTCCAGCGTCGGGCGTTGGGACAGCGGCGTGCCGCGGGCGCCATGGACGCAGCCGGTTGTCTCGGCCACCACCATCACCGGGCAGCCCATCGCCTTCAGCAGCGCCAAGTGCGGCTGAACCGCCTCGATCTCCTCGGCGACGCTGCGCTCCAGCAGGCCGGCGCTGTACCAGCCGGACACCAGCGACAGGCCGTAGCCGTCGAGGATCGGGCGCAGCACGGCGGCGTCGCGCGGGAATTTGTTGCCAAGCTCGAAGCCCTGGAAGCCGGCCTCGCGCCCTTCGGCGAGGCACTGCTCCAGCGGCGTTTCCCCGCCCAGCTCAAGCATATCGTCGTTGCTCCAGGCGATCGGATTGACGCCGAGACGAACGGTCATGATCGGATGCTCCCAAGACGGAAGAAGATGGTGGGAATTGTGGAAGAGGGGCGCGGTCAGCGGCGCTGGCGGGCCTTGTTGGCGACGTAGCGTTCACGCGCCGCCGCGACCTCGGGACGGGTCGAGAGTTCCGGCACCGGCACGTCCCACCACGCCCCGCCTTCCTGGGTGGAGGGCAGCGGGTCGGTGTCGATGACGATGGCGTAGGTAACGGGGGATTCCTTGGCGCGCTCCAGCGCCTGTTCCAGCTCGGCAACACCCGTCACTTTCTCGGTCACGGCACCCAGCGCGCGCAGATGGCCGGCGAAGTCGATGTCGGGCAGGGTCTCGGTCTCGTAATGGGTGTCGCGCAGCAAATTGTTGAAGGGGGCGCCGCCGCAGGCGTTCTGCAAGCGGTTGATGCAGCCATAGCCGCGGTTGTCGAGCAGGACGACGATCAGCTTGCGCTTCATCGCCACCGACACGGCCAGCTCGGAATTCAGCATCATGTAGCTGCCGTCGCCGACCATGACGAAGGTCTCGCGGCCCGGGCAGGCCATCTTGACGCCCAGCCCGCCGGCGATCTCGTAGCCCATGCAGGAGAAGCCGTATTCCAGATGGTAGCCGCCGGGCCGGCCGCTGCGCCACAGCTTGTGCAGCTCGCCCGGCAGGCCGCCGGCAGCGCAGACGATGGTGCCGTCCCTGCCGGCGGCGCGGTTGACCGCCCCCAGCACCTGGGCGTCGGTCGGCAGGTCGAGCCCGGCATCGGCGGTCACCCGGTCGACGATGCGGGTCCACACCGCCGTGCGCTCCTGCGCCAAAGCCTGCCAGGACAACGGCGCCGACCAGTCGCCGAGCCCGGCGTCGAGGGCGGCCAGCCCGCGCGCCGCGTCGGCGACCAGCGGCAGGGCGTCGCCCTTCACCGCATCGAAGGCGGCGACGTTCAGCCCGGCGAGACGGGCGCCGCGGTTGGCGAAGATTGTCCAGGAGGCGGTGGTGAAGTCGGCGAGCCGGGTGCCGACCGCCAGCACCAGATCGGCCTCCGCCGCCAGCTCGTTGGCGGCGCTGGAGCCGGTGACGCCGATGGCGCCGACGTTGCTGGGATGGTCCCAGACCAGGGCACCCTTGCCGGCCTGGGTCTCCACCACCGGGATGCCCCGGCGCTTGGCGAAGTCGGCCAGCGCGTCGCAGGCGCCGCTGTAGAACACGCCGCCGCCGGCGACGATCAGCGGCTTCTTCGCGCCGCGCAGGGCCGCCGTCACCGCGGCCAGCTCGTCGCGGTCGGGCTCCGGACGGCGGGTGCGGCGGACGGTGCGCTCGAAGACGGAAATTGGGAAATCATGGGCTTCCGCCTGCACGTCCTGCGGCAGGCAGAGCGTCACCGGCCCGCACTCCACCGGGTCGGTCAGCACCTGGAGGGCGCGGCGCAGGCTGGGGATCAGCTGTTCGGGGCGGGTGATGCGGTCCCAGAAGCGCGACACCGGGCGGAAGCAGTCGTTGGCGCTGACGGTGGCATCCTCGAACCGCTCGACCTGCTGCAACACCGGGTCGGGGGCGCGGGTGGCGAAGACGTCGCCCGGCAGAAGCAGCACCGGCAGGCGGTTGACATGGGCCAGCGCCGCCGCCGTCACCATGTTGACGGCACCCGGCCCGATGGAGGTGGTGCAGGCCATCATGCGGCGCCGTCCTTGCGCCTTGGCATAGGCGATGGCGGCGTGCGCCATCCCCTGCTCGTTGTGGGCGCGGTAGGTCGGCAGCACATCGCGGGCGGCATGCAGCGCCTCGCCCATGCCCGCCACGTTGCCGTGGCCGAAGATCGCCCAGACACCGGCGAACAGCGGCAGTTCCCGGCCGTCGATCTCGACATACTGGGCGCTGAGATAACGGGCGACGGCCTGGGCGACGGTGAGGCGCACGCTGTCCATGATGGCTTCTCCCTACCGGGGCCAGTCCGGCCCCTGTTGTTTTTGGCGATGGTGCGAGGATCAGGCGGCGTGGCGGCTGCGCTGTTCCTGCCAGAAGGCGATCAGCCGGCCATAGGCGGCCTCCATCGCCGCGACCGCCGCCGCGTCGTCGATGCTGCCGGCCAGCCACGCCTCGGCGGCGGCGCCGAACAGGGTGCGGCCGATGGCGAAGCCCTTGCAGACCGGCTGGCGGGCGGCCAGAGCCAGCCCGGCCTTCAGCTCCTCCTCCGGCGCGTCGAGGCCGAGGATCAGCACGCCGCGGCACAGCGGGTCATGCCGGTCGATGGTGCCGGCGATGCTGTTCCAGGCTTCCTGGCTGGCCGGCGCTGGCAGCTTCCACCAGTCGGGATGGACGCCAAGCCCGTAGACGCGTTCCAGCGCACTGGAAATCGTGTCGTCGCCGGCCGGCATGCCGCGCGGCGGGATGATCTCCAGCAGAAGCTCGTGGTTGGTGGCGCGGCAGGCGGCGAACAGGGTCTGGATCTGGCGCTCCTGCTCGGAGCGCAGCGCCTCCTCGTCGTCCGGGTGGTAGAAGGCGAGGCACTTCACCACATGCTCGGCCGGCCATTCGCGGATGGTCACGGCGATGTCGGGGCCGCCCTCGAAGCGCAGGGGACGCGACCCCGGCAGTTCCACCGGGCGGCCGATCCAGGCGCCGGTCCCGGTCAAGGCATCCAGCGCGTCCTGGCCGTGGATGCCGTCCAGCAGCATGCCGAAGCCGTCGCGGCCGTCGCAGGCCTGCCGTGCCGCCTGTTGGGCCGCCTGTAGGGCCAGCAGCTTGAAGGCTGCGATACGCGCCGGGTCGGCGCCCAGCCGCGCCGCCATCGCCTCCAACTGGGCGCGGTGGTCGATGGCGAAGGCCATCACCTCCGGCCAGTCGCGGCGCCGCGTGGTCGCCCAGTGGATGTGCGAAAGGCGGGCATCCTCGCGCAGCCGCGGCGTCGGGCTGCCGTTGGCCAGGAAGTAGGACAGCTCCGTCCAGGTCGGGATGGCGGGTGCGCAGCCGTGGCGCGACACCGCGAAGGCGCCGCAGGCGTTGGCGAAGGCGCAGCATTCCTCCAGCGGACGATCGCGCAGCCAGCCGCGCAGGAAGCCCGACATGAAGGCGTCGCCGGCCCCCAGCACATTGTAGACCTCGACCGGGAAGCCGGGGCCGCGGATGCCCTGCTCCAGGCTGTCGGGAATGGCAGCGGGGAAGACGACGCAGCCCATCGGGCCGCGCTTGCACACCAGCGTCGCGCCGGTCAACTCGCGGACCCGGCGCAGCGCCGCCAGCGTGTCGGTGCTGCCGCCGGCGATGTGGAACTCCTCTTCCGTGCCGACGATCAGGTCGCAGCCGGGCAGGATGGTCTGCAACAGGGCGCTGACGCCGCCGTCGGCGACGAAGCGCTCCTCCCCCAGCCCGTGACCGGTCAGCTTCCACAGCACCGGGCGGTAATCGATGTCGAACACCACCTTTGTGCCGTTCTCGCGAGCCAGCCGCATCGCCTTTCGCATGGCGGCTTCGGTCGTGGGGGTGGAGAAATGGGTGCCGCTGACCACCACGGCCTTGGCCGAGGCGATGACGTCTTCCCGGACATCCTCCTCGCAGATCGCCATGTCGGCGCAGTTCTCGCGGTAGAAGATCAGCGGAAAGGTCTTCTTGTCGCGGATGCCCAGGATGACCAGGGCGGTCAGCCGTTCCGGATCGGTGACGACGCAGCTGGTGTCGACGCCTTCGCGGATCAGCTGTTCGCGGATGAAACGCCCCATATGCTCGTCGCCGACGCGGGTCAGCAGGGCGGAGCGCAGGCCGAGGCGCGATGTCCCGACCGCGATGTTGGTGGGGCAGCCGCCGACATATTTGGCGAAGCTCTGCATGTCCTCCAGCCGGCCGCCGACCTGTTCGCCATAAAGGTCGACGGAGGAGCGGCCGATGGAAATGACGTCGAGTTCGCGCTCGGTTTGACCGCGTTGAGTTGGCATGGGTCAGCTCCGCTGTAATCCGGTCGTCGGATTGGCGATGGCAATGGATACGGACCGGTGGCCCCGTGCGCCGGACAGGCGGCCGTCAGCTGTAGAGCGCCGGACGGCTGGGCAGCGTGATGGCGACGGCCTCGCCCTCGCGCTCCTGCGCGGTGACGCAGGCATCCGACGTGATGGCGGCGACATAGCCGTCCCAGCAGGTCGGGCCGGTGGCGGTGCCCTGGGCGGCGGCCTTCAGGAAGTCCTGAAGCTCCACGTCGTAGGAGGCGATGAAACGATCCTTCCAGTCGGTCAGGATCGGGTTCTGCAGGCTGGCATTCAGGCGCATCTGCACCGCCATCGGTTCCGGCAGGCGGGCGATGCCGTCCTCGCCCACCACCTCGCACTGGATGTCGTAGCCATAGTGGCAGTTCACGAAGATCTCGACATCGATGACGACGCCCTTCGCCGTCTCCAGCAGCACGACCTGCGGGTCGCGCAGCTTGCCGTGGCTGCGGGCGGCGCGGCGCGGGAAGATCACGCGGGCGGACACGTAATCGTCGTCCAGCAGCCAGCGGAACACGTCGATCTCGTGGATCAGCGTGTCGTGGATCGCCATCGGCGTGACGTAATGCTGGGGGACCGTCGGGTTGCGGTGGGCGGCATGGACCATGATCGGCGCGCCGGTGCGGCTGGTCACCGCCTCCTTCAGCGCGATGTAGCCGGCATCGTAGCGGCGCATGAAGCCGACCTGGACCAGACGTTTGCCGCGCGCCACCTCGGCATCGACGATGCGCTTGGCGCCGTCGGCGGTGGTGGCGAGCGGCTTTTCGCAGAAGCAGGGCTTCCCGGCGGCGATGGCTGCCAGCACATACTGCTCGTGGCTGGCGCCCCAGGAGGTGACCAGAACCGCATCGACCAGCGGCGAGGCGATCAGCTCCTCGCCGGTCTCAAAGATCTCGGCATCGGGGGCGATGTCGGCCCGCACCGCTTCGGCGGACTCGCGGTTGACGTCGGTCAGGGCGACGATCTTGCCGCCGGCCAGGACCTGCTCGATGCGCCGGGCATGGTCGCGGCCGATGGCGCCGGTGCCGATGATGCCAAGTCTGACGGTCATTGTTTTAATGCCTCATGTCGTTCGGTGGGCGAGCGGGGCCACGCGCGCAGTCCTGCGCGCCGCGCCCGGGCGGGTCACCGGGGTCGATTGCGGTTTTCGGTTCTTGGGGGGCCGCCCGCTGGCGGGCCGCCGGAAATGGCTGGAGTGTGATTGTTTCAAGCGGAATCGCTTGAAGCGTGAATCACACGGAAAACCAAACTCTAGGGTTCCGAATCCGTCATCGCGCTTCCTCCCGGCCGTTTCTGCTCTTGATTGGCAGGGGAAGCATTCACCATCGCGCACGGTCCGGTCAACGCGCCAGCCGGCCGGATCGCCGTCAAACATGAGAGAATTTGCAGCACATCATGATGGTTTTCCATCATGGCGCCAGAAGGTTTTTCCCTACAGGCTCTCCGGCGTCCACAGCTGGGCGGGAAGGAAGCGCTGGCCGGGATTCTCCGCCATGCCGTGTTCGATGCTGTGGACCATCATCTCGATCAGGTCGGCGCAGAGCGCCGGCAGCGGCGTCGCCATCACCACCGAGACATGGCGGTCGAGCAGCGCCTGCCTCGATTCCGGCGTCAGCTCGTGGACGATGCAGGTCACCTCGTCCGGCCGGCGGAGCTCGCGCAATGCGGCGATGGCGCCCTCCATGCCGCCGCCCGCCACATAGATGCCGACCACGTCGTCGTGCCGGTCCAGCAGGCCAAGCGTCGCCTCGTAGGTCAGCTGGCGCGTCTCGACATTGACGATGCTGTCCATCAGGGTGAACTCGGGCGCGAACTCACGGAAATAGCTGCGGAACCCGGTCTCGCGCAGGGCATGGCCGTGATAGCGGAAGGCGCCGATGAAGACGGCGATGCGCCCCGGCCGCGGAGCAATCTTCGACATCAGCCACGCCGCGGTGCGGCCGGCCTTCAGGTTGTTGGTGCCGATGTAACCTTCCCGCACGCCCTGGGCAAAGTCGGACAGCAGCGAGAAGGTCGGGATGCCGGCGGCCTTCAGTTCGGCCACCGCGGCGGTGGCGTCGTGATGGTCGATGCCGGTGACAGCGACCGCCCTCACCTTCCCTTTCATGCCGCGGATCAGCTCGGCGAGTTCTGCCGGGGATGTCGACTGGACGAAGCGGATGGTGGCGCGCAGCCGGCGGTCGGGATGGCTGCGCGCCACCTCCTCGATCCGCGCCGCGAACTCCTGATAGAAGGCGTGACGCTCCTTTTGAAGGATGAAGCCGAGATGATAGTCGGGCTGCTGGGCCAGGGTACGCTGGCGGATGGCGTTGGCGCCGTGGAAGCCGATGTCTGTCGCCGCCTCGAAGATGCGGCGGGCGGTCTCCTCCCGCACGGGGTGCCTGCCGTTCAGCAGCCGGTCGATGGTGGCGACGCTGACGCCCGCCGCCTTGGCGAGGTCGGAAATCGTCGGGCGCTTCATGGGTGGAGACCTCATCCGGTCACGGGCGGGAACCGGCGCTGTCTATCACGAAGCATGAGGGAATGAGAGACCCTTGCACGGGCGCCTGCCGGTCAGCGCTTGACGTTGCGCAGGATCAGAGCGAGCGGCACCGCCGAGGCGGAGATCAGCATCAGCGCGAAGAACACGTCGATGTAGGACCAGTAGGCGGTCTGCATCTGCACCTGCTGGCCGATGAAGGCCATCGCCCGTTCCCGCGCTCCGGCCTCGCCGCCGGCCATGGAGAAGTAGTTGGTCGCCTGCTCCATGGTCCGCTGATAGGCCGGGTTGGACGGCACGATATGCTCGGCCAGCCGGCTGTGGTGGAACTGCTCGCGGAAGGCCAGCACATTCTGGGCGATCGACACTCCGATGGAGCCGCCGACATTGCGCGCGACGTTGATGAGGGCCGAGGCCTGGTCGGTCTTGTCGCGCGGGATGCCGTCATAGGACGCCGTGGTGATCGGGATGAAGATCAGCGGCAGGCCGATGCCGATATAGATGCGCGACCAGGCGAAGAACCAGAAGGTGGAGTCCGGGTTCAGCCGTGTCAGGTCCCACATCGCCAGCGCCACGATGGTGGCGCCGGTGGCGATCAGGTATTTCGGCTGGATGCGCCCGGCCAGCCTGCCGACGACCAGCATCATCACCATGGTCACCATGCCGCCCGGCGACAGGGCAAGTCCGGCCCATGTGGCGGTGAAGCCGTAATATTGCTGGAGAAGCTCCGGCAGGAACTGCGTCGTGGCGATCAGGATGGCGCCGGTCGCCATCATCACCAGGAAGCAGGAGCCGAACTGCCGCGTCGCCACCATCCGCAGGTCGAGGATCGGGTTCTCCCGCGTCATCTCCCACGGGATCATCAGGCAGAAGGACGCCACGCAGATGACGGCGAAGGTGATGATGAAACCCGACGCGAACCAGTCGTCGGTCTGGCCGCGGTCGAGCACCACCTCCAGCGAGCCGAGGAAGGTCGCCACCAGCAGGAAGCCGATCACATCCATGCGGATGCCCCGGCGCTTCAGCCGCTGCCGTTCCTCGATGGCGGATTTCGGTTCCTGCACCAGGAAGCTGACCAGCGCGAAGGCCATCACCCCGACCGGCCCGTTGATCAGGAAGCACCAGTGCCAGGACAGGTTGTCGGACAGCCAGCCGCCCAGCGTCGGCCCGACCACCGGCGCCACCACCACGGCGATGCCGAAGATGGCGAAGGCCTGCCCGCGCTTGGCCGGCGGGAAGCTGTCGGCCAGGATCGACTGCGAAATCGGCACCATGCCGCCGCCGGCGAAGCCCTGGAGCACCCGGAACAGCAGGAGCGATTCCAGATTCCAGGCGAAGCCGCAGGCCAGCGAGCTGACGGTGAACAGCCCGAGGCAGGCCAGATAGAAGCGCTTGCGGCCATAGCGCTTGGCGATGAAGCTGCTGGCCGTCAGCACGATGGCGTTCGCCACCAGATACGAGGTGACGACCCACGACGCCTCGTCGGCGCTGACCGCCAGCGTGCCGGAGATGTAGCGCAAGGCGACGTTGGCGATGGTGGTGTCCAGCACCTCCATGAAGGTGGCGATGGAGACCACCACGGCGATCAGCCACGGGTTGCGGCCGCCGGCGGCACTCTGCGAGGCATCGAAGCCGCCTGCGCCTGCGCCGGCACCTTCCGCGGCGGCGCTCATCGCACCGTCACCCGCGGCACGACAGACATGCCGGGGCCGATGGAGACGCCGTCCGGCCATTGGTCGACGACGATCTTCACGGGAATGCGCTGCACCACCTTCACATAGTTGCCGGTGGCGTTCTCGGCCGGCAGCAGGGAAAAGGCGGTGCCGGAGCCCGGCTGCACGCTGTCGACATGGCCGGTGACCTTGCGGCCGGGATAGGCGTCGATCTTGATGTCCACCGGCTGGCCCGGCCGCATGTCGGTGATCTGGGTTTCCTTGAAGTTGGCGGTGACCCAGATGTCGTCGGGGACGAAGATGGCAAGGCTCTGGCCGGCCTGGGCGAACTGGCCGACCGCCCCGCTCAGCTGCACCACCCGGCCGGGCTGTGCGGCGGTGACGGCGGTGTAGGACAGGTTCAACTGGGCCTGGGCCAGCTGCGCCTTCGCCCGCGCCAGATCGGCGACGGCGCTGGTCCGCTGCGCCTGGAGCGCCCCGACCTGCCGTTCGGCGGCGATCACCGCGGCGTTGGCGCTGGTCAGCTTGCCCTGCTGTTCCTGCAGGGTGGCGGTGGACTGCTGCGCCTGCTGCACCGTTCCGGCACCGCGGGATTGCAGGTCGCGGTAGCGCGCCGCATCCTCCTTGGCGAAGCCGACGGCGGCCTCGGCCTGCGAGACCTCCGCCTTGGCTTGCTCGATCTGGGCACGCTGGGCGTCGATCTGGGCGTCGTAGCCGGTGATCGCCGCCTGGGCGGAGTCGATCTGCGCCTGCGCCTGATCCAGCGCCGTCTGGTAGTCGCGCGTGTCGATGCGGAACAGCAGGTCGCCGGCATTGACATGCCGGTTGTCGCCGACCGCCACCTCCGTCACATAGCCGCCTACCTTCGCCGCCACCGGGAACTGGCGGGTGTCGACGAAGGCATCGTCGGTCGACTCGTAGGGGTGGATGTTGCGCTGCCAATAGATGTAGCCGGCCACCGCCAGCAGGGCGACCGCCACCAGCCCGGCGAGGATCGCAACCGGGTGACGGCGGATGAAGCCCGGCTTCTTGCGATCCTCGCCCGCGGCCGGCTGTCCGCGCTCGCTGCGCCCGGCCTGGCCGTCCGCCTCCTGTCCGGTGAGATCGACGACGTCCCTGCGATGCTGGTCGTCCGGCATGGTATGACGCTCCTGACCGAAATGCCGGGCGATCAGCAAGGGCCCGGTCGTTGCCGCGCGGGAGCGTCCCCGCTCCCTGTCGTGGGAGAGCGTCCCCGCTCCCCAGCGCGAAACACCGGAACCACCCGATCGTTGCACGGGCTTGGCAGAAAGCCGGCGGACGCATCCGCAGAACAGCCATGCCACAGGTCGATGGTCGGGGCCGGACGGCGCGAACCGCAACAAGGGTCGGGCGGCAGCGGTCCATTAGACAATCATAACGTCGGATATGACTATGCCTTCTGAAATAATATGAAAGCCAACAGATCCAGGATTCGTCCCATGCGTAAAAAGAAGGAGTTCTTAACCGAATCTCCTCAATAATCATATTTGCCGGGCGGGCGAATTATTTGTCTCTTGACAGAATTGCGCCATCGCCGGGGAGCCAACCATCCAACATGACCGCGGAGCCCAGCCCATGACGCTTTTGAAGGAGACCATCGCGAGCGGGGCCGTCCCGCAGAGCGTCGGCCGCGGCGCCGTCCCGGTCGATGACGAGGCGGCGAGGCTGGAGGCGCTGCGCCGCACCGGGCTGCTGGACAGCGAGCCGGAACCCGCTTTCGACGATCTGGTCTCCTGGGCCTGCGATCATTTCCGCGTGCCCATCGCGCTGATGTCGCTGCTGGACGCCGACCGGCAATGGTTCAAGGCGCGCCGCGGCTTGGCCGTCCAGGAAACGCCGCGCGACGTCGCCTTCTGCGACTTCACCATCCGCCAGAGCCTGCCGATGGTGGTCGAGGACGCCGCCCGCGACCCGCGTTTCCAGCACAACCCGCTGGTGCTGGGCGAACCGTACATCCGCTTTTATGCCGGCGCCCCGATCATCAACCGGCAGGGGCTGGCACTTGGCTCCGTCTGCCTGATCGACACGGCGCCGCGCAGTTTCGGCATGGTGGACCGCATGGTGCTGGCACAACTGACCGTGACGGCGCTGGCGGCGATTGAACGGCGATAGGACGGCGGGAAGCTGGGCTGGAGATCGACGATTGAGTCCATGCCGCATTGCACCATTCTCATTGGCGTTTCTCCGAACTTGACGGCAAGTTCGGCGCTGGAACTATTGAAGACGACAGTGCCCGGAACAGGATGACCACCGAGATGACGCCCGCAAAGGCGAAGCGCCTGCCGCCGGTTCCAGTCCGTGAAGAGGATCGGCTGGCGATGCTCCAGCGGTACGAGCTGCTCGACACGCCGGCCGAGGCGGCCTTCGACCAGATCACGCGTCTGGCCGCCAAGCTGCTGAAGGTACCGGTGGCGCTCATCTCGCTGGTCGACCGCGACCGCCAGTGGTTCAAGTCGCGGGTCGGACTGCCGGTGCAGGAGACGCCGCGCGAATATGCCTTCTGCGCCCATGCGCTCGACTCCGAGGCCCTGCTCGTAATCGGCGACGCCCGGCAGGACGAACGCTTCGCCGACAACCCGCTGGTGACCGGCGATCCCAACATCCGCTTCTATGCCGGCGCCCCGCTGCGCACGGCGGACGGGCTGGCGCTCGGCACCATCTGCGTGATCGACGACCAGCCGCGCCCGCCGCTGACGCCGGAGGAGGAGGAGGCGCTGCGCGACCTGTCGGCGATGACGATGGCGCATATCGAGGCGCGGCGCGCCGTCGGCTACCTGCATCCGGTCACCTCGCTGTCGAACCGCTTCCGTTTCCTGGCAGACGCCGATGCCCTGGCCGACGCCCTGGCGGACGACCCCGCCACGCTGCCGGGGACGGCGGTGGTGATCGATGCCGCGGCGTCCCAGCAATATGCCGAACTGACCCGGGTGCTGGGGCAGGTCTGCGCCGACGCGTTCGAGGTCGATTGCGCCCGCCGCATCGCCGCATGCCTGCCGGACCGCACGCGGCTCTATCACCTGTCGCCGGCCCGATTCGCCTTCATCCTGCTGTCCGATGGCGACGGCGATCTGGCCGCCACGCTGGACCGCATCAGCGCTGCGGTGCGCAGCCCCTTCCAGTATCAGGGCGTGCCGATCGCCACGTCCTCCGGCATCGGCTTCGTGCACCGGTCGGACATTGCGGCGGAAAGCCCCGTGGAAAGCGTGGAGCTGCTGCGGGCCGCCACCAGCGCCGCCCACCAGTCGCTGGAGACGCAGAAGCCCTGGTGCGCCTATGACGAGGAGCAGGACCGCGCCGCCCACCGCGCCTTCCTGCTGCTGCGCAGCCTGACCGAGGCGATGGACGGACACGGCCAGCTGCACATGGCCTATCAGCCCAAGGTGGATCTGCGCACCGACCGCTGCATCGGGGCGGAGGCACTGCTGCGCTGGACCCACCCGGAACTGGGACCGATCTCGCCCGCCGAGTTCGTGCCGCTGGCCGAACGCACGGCGCTGGTGCGCCCTCTGACCGAATGGGTGATCGGTGCCGTCCTGACGCAGGTGGCGCACTGGCGCCAGCGCGGCATCGACCTGCCGGTGTCGATCAACATCTCGATGCTGGATCTTGGCAGCGGCGACTTCACCGACCGGGTCGAAGCCCTGCTGGCGCGCCATGACGTGCAGGCGGACTGGATCGATTTCGAGGTGACGGAAAGCGCCCTGATGACCGACCGGGCGGAGGTCGACCGCCAGCTCCTCCGCCTGCGCCGCCTGGGCATCGAGGTGGAGATCGACGATTTCGGCACCGGCCAGAGCGCCCTGTCCTATCTGAAGGACATCCCGGCGACGGCGGTGAAGATCGACCAGCGCTTCATCCGCTCCATCGCCGACGAGCGCAGCGACCAGATCATGGTCCGCTCGACCATCGACCTTGCCCATGACCTGGGCTATCTGGTCATCGCCGAAGGGGTGGAAACGGCGGAGGCCTATGACTGGCTGCGCCTGCACGGCTGCGACTTCGGCCAGGGCTACCTGATTTCCCGGCCGCTGGCGCCGGCAGCCTTCGAAGACTGGCTGGCGGCGGGCGCCTTCCGTCCCGCCGCCATACAGGTCTGACTCACTTCGCGGCGAGGCAGGCGGCGATGGAGGCGCGTTCGATCTCGGCATAGAGGTCGAACGGGTTCAGCACCGCGGCACCCAGATCGGCTTCAAAACGCTGCTGGTTCGGGCTGGCGGCGAAATCCTGCCGGGCCTCGTCGCCCAGGTTGGACTGGAAGATCCCGGCGGCGCTGACCGGCAGGAAATCCTCGTAGACGACGGGATCGAAGCGGACGGCGCCGCTCTCGATCAGCGTTTCCAGATCGGCTCCCGGCGTCGGCGGGGTGCGGCGCCCGGCCTCGGTCAGGGAATAGCTGAAATAGCCGAGCCCCTCGCGGCGAATCCCGTCCCAGCTGTCGGGGAAGGGAGCGAACACTTCCTGGAGGGCCGCCATGTACTGCGCGGCGTTGGAGCCGTCGGCCGCCGGGGCGACGAGGCGGCGGGAATCCTGCAGCAACGTGTCGTAGAGCGTCCGGCCCTTCGGGGTCAGGGCGATGCCACGCTGCTCGATCTCGCCGAAGCGGGCGGTGTGGACGCCGGAGCGCCAGCCGCCCCCCTCACTGTCACTGGCCTGGAAATCGACCGGCTCGCTCAGCGCCTTGAAGGAGGTCTGGCGCAGCAGGATCGGGCAGCGGCGGGTCGGCGGGCCTTCGACCACCGCCTTCGGCGCGATGCCCTTTTCCGGCATCAGCCGCTGGACCGCATCGATGTCGAGCGTGCGCGGCGTCAGGTGGTTGATGTGCGGCCCCTTGAAGGACACCACGTCGGCGATCAGCCGGTGGGCGTCGTGCAGGCGGTTGTAGAGATCCAGCGGCACATTGGCCCGGCTGTGCCAGCGGAAGGTTTCCAGCGCCTCCGCAACGAAGCGCCCGGCATCCTCCTCATCCAGCCCGCCGTCGGCCTCGGCCTTTTCGATCAGGGCAAGGCAGCCGGGGGTGAAAATGCTGCGCGCGGCCAGCACCTTTTCCGCCTCCTGCCGCAAGGCTTCGTCGGCGATCAGGTCGAGCCGCAGCAGCGAGGTGAAGACGCGGAACGGGTTGCGGCTCAGCGCTTCCCCGTCCACCGGGCGGAAAGCGGTCGAATGGACCGGGACGCCGGCCTCCGACAAATCGTAATAGCCGACCGGCTGCATGCCCATCACCGCGAACAGCCGGCGCATGGTTGACAGCTCATCCGCGGTGCCGAGGCGGATGGCGCCGTGGCGTTCCTCGGTGATGCGATTGAGGCCGCCGGCCGCGTCCAGGCGATGGCGCTCCGCCGGATCGGCGGCCAGCAGCGCCGCGTTCACCTCCTCCACCAGCTCGACGAGCGTCTGGTAGGCCGGCACCTCCGTCCGATACATCTCCGACATGGATGTCGAGAACAGGGTGCGGATCGCATCGGGGCTGGTGAGATCGGCGCTGGTAATCGTCTGGACGCTCATTCCAAATCTCGCTCGCATTGACTGGCCGGACCTGCGCGGCCCTTCACAGGCTGCTGATATAGCAACGAAGCGGCGGGATGGATTGCGATTGTTTTTCCCGACATCATGAGGAAAGCTCATGACCTGCCGGAGGTACGGCACTCCGCCGTCTCCGCCAGGATCCAGTCGCGGAAGGCGGCCAGCGGCGGATAGCCTGCCCGTTCCGACGGCCAGACGACGTAATAGGCGTTCTCGCTTTCCATCGGCAGATCGAGCGCCGGCACCAGCTGGCCCGACCGCAACTCCTCCTCGATCAGGAACAGCGGAAGCAGCGCCACGCCCAGCCCGGCGATGGCCGCTTGCGAGGCGGTGGCGAACTGGTCGAACAGCATGCCGTGCACGCCATCGGCCGGCGTGCCGTGCAGGGTCAGCCAGCGCTCCCACGCGTCGGGACGGCTGGTCAGGTGCAGCAGCGGGGCGAGGCGCAGGTCGGCGGGCTGGCGGAAATCGAAGCGGTCGCGCAGGCTCCGGCTGCAGGCGGGAATCACCGTCTCGCGGCGCAGCAGCGCCATCTCCCCGCCCGGCCAGTCCGGCCGGCCGAAATGGATCGCGGCATCCACCGGGTCCAGACGGAAATCGAAGGGCGCCATCCGCGTCACCAGATTGATGGTGATGCCGGGATTGCCGGCCAGGAAGCTTGGCAGGCGCGGCGCCAGCCAGCGCGTGCCGAAGGTCGGCAGGATGGCGATGCTGAGCGTGCCGCCATAGGGGTTGGCGCGCAGGTTCAGCGACGCGGTGCTGATCCGGCGCAGGGCGTCGCGCACCTCGCGCACGTAATACTCGCCGCCGGCGGTCAGGCGGATGGTCTGCCGTTCGCGGTGGAACAGCTCGACCTCCAGCAGGTCCTCCAGCGCCTTGATCTGGCGGCTGACGGCGCTCTGGGTCAGCGACAGCTCCTTGGCCGCCGCGGTGATGCTGCCGGTGCGCGCCGCCGCCTCGAAGGCGGAGAGCAGGGCCAGGGAGGGAAGGAAGCGGCGCGGGCTCTGCATCGGGGTCTCTGCATCAGGGGCTCGGCGGATTTCATTCCGGAATGGAATGACTGGTTGAGCAAAGATCATTTTGCCGAAGGGGGTAGGCAAGTCAATCTTTCGCACCGGGAATGACTGGCGCACAGAACAGACGCGAAAAGGACCTCAGGGGATGCTGAACGATCCGCGGTCGCATGGGCTTTGGGAACGCACTGCACCGGCGGCACCGCCGACAGCACCGCTGTCCGGCAGCGTCCAGGCCGACGTGGTGATCGTCGGCGCCGGCTACACCGGCCTGTCGGCGGCGCTGCATCTGGCCGAAAGCGGCGTCAGCGCCGTGGTTGTCGAAGCGGTGGAGATAGGCTTCGGCGGCGCCGGGCGCAATGTCGGGCTGGTCAATGCCGGCATGTGGGTGATGCCCGACCAGCTGGTCAGCACCCTGGGACCGGTCTATGGCGAGCGGCTAATCGAGCTGCTGGGCAACGCGCCGCGCGCCGTCTTCGACCTGATCACCAGGCACGGCATCGCCTGCGAGGACGAGCGCAGCGGCACGCTCCATTGCGGCGTCGGCCCGGCGGGCCTGCGCGAACTGGAGCAGCGGGCGGCCATCTGGCAGAAGCGCGGCGCACCGGTCCGCCTGCTGGACGCGAAGGAGACGGCGGAGAAGGTCGGCACCACGGCCTACACCGGCTCGCTTCTGGATCTGCGCGCCGGCACCATCCAGCCGCTGGCCTATGCCCGCGGGTTGGCGACGGCGGCCATCGCGGCGGGGGCCCGCATCTTCACCGGCAGCCCCGTGCAGTCGGCGAGCCAGACCAGAGCCGGGTGGGAGGTGAAGACGCCGGACGGATCGGTCACCGCCGACTGGGTGGTGGTCGCCACCGACGCCTACAGCATCGGCCCCTGGGTGCAGCTGCGCACCGAGCAGGTCCACCTGCCCTATTTCAATCTGGCGACGGAGCCGCTGTCCGATGCGATGCAGAAGGCCATCCTGCCGGAACGCCAGGGGGTGTGGGACACCAAGTCTGTGCTGAGTTCCTACCGCTTCGACCGCCGGGGCCGGCTGGTGTTCGGCAGCGTCGGCGCGCTGCGCGGGACCGGAACGGCGGTCCACCGCGCCTGGGCGCTGCGCTCGCTGGCCGCGCTGTTCCCGCAGCTGGGGCCGGTGCGGTTCGAATCCGAATGGTACGGCCAGATCGGCATGACCAAGGACAATCTGCCCCGCTTCCACCGGCTGGACCGCAACGTCATCGGCTTCAGCGGCTACAACGGCCGCGGCATCGCCCCCGGCACCGTGCTCGGCCGCTGCCTGGCCGAGCACATCACCGGCAAACTGCCGGAGGCGGAGATGCCGCTTCCCAGCACCGCCCCCGACACCCTGTCGGCCCGGACGGTGCAGGAGGCCGTCTATGAGTATGGCGCGCAGGCGACCCATCTGGTCGGAGCGCGGCTGCCGGGGAAGATCTGACCGCGCGCCTTCCCCGGCACATCCTTTACGTCAAAGACCCCAGGCGCCGCTTTCGGCGGGGTCGACGACCTGGATGTTGTTCTCCACCGACTTCACGCCGGGGACGCGCTCCGCCGCGATGCGCAGCGCGTCCCGCTGCGACACGCTGCTGACGAAGCCCCAGAGCTGGACGACGCCGTTGCGGACGACGATGGCGTCGTGCGAACGCGAGTCCCACGACAGTTCCTTGACGGCGGCGGCCACCCGCTCCTTCAGGTCGCGGTCGTCAGCCGCGGCGGCCGGCGTTTCCGGCGAGACGCTGGCCAGCGCGCGCAACAGGTTGGCGCGGCTGATGATGCCGACCAGGGCGCCGTGGCGCACCACCGGCACGCGCTTGATCCGCCGCGTCTCCATCACCCGCACGACCTCTTCGGGCGAGGCGCTCTCGTCCACCGTGGTGACGTGGGCGGTCATCACGTCGGCGACCTTGCGGGCATGGGACTTGATGAAATCCTCCGCCGGCAGGGTGCCGCCGGACACCAGCCCGAGCCACCAGGAGCGGTGACGCTCCGTCCCCAGCTCCACCCGGCGCAGCAGGTCGCCTTCGCTGATGATCCCCACCACCTTGCCGGCGGCATCGACCACCGGCAGGCCGCTGATGTGATTCTCCAGCATCGTCCGGGCGGCATCGGCGACGGTCGCGTCCGGGCCGATGGTGATGACCCGCGGCGTCATCAGATCGATTGCTTTCATCGTTTCTCTCCCTTTGATGTCGTGGAACGGAGACAGCCTAGGAGGTCGACAGACGAGAGCGATTGATCTACAGCAATTCGGCACCGGCCTTTCCGCATGATGAAAAATACAAACATCACCCCTGCAAATCCGGTCTGGTCCGCTGGGTCAAGTACTTGACAGAGAATATCGACTTAACCGGACCGGATATCCGCCCGGCCATTTCCGCTGGAGGCCGCCTGCCCCGGCACTTTACTCCGCAAACTCTGCCACCAGGGTGGCGATGGTGCGCTCTTCGGGCGGGGTCGGCGCGCGGTAGAAGGAATGGCCGCCGATGGAGGCGGTCTTCAGCCGCGCCTCCGCCCATTCCGGCTTCTGGCGGCGCAGCGCGGCCTGTGCCGGCGGGCTGTAGAACATCGAGGCGCGGGCGGTCGGATCGGGCAGGTCGTCGTCGTTCAGGTTCCAGGCCAGCCCGCGCGCGGTGCGCAACGCCTCTTGGTCGGGGGCGAGGCGCGTCTTCGGCCAGGACGGCATGCCGCCCGCCCGGATCACCGCGGCCTGCCGGCGAATCTCCGCCAGGATGCGCCGGGTTTCGACACGCGGATCGGCCGCCAGCTTCGCCTGCTCGGCCTTCGCCTGCCGGGCCGCCTTGTCCGCCTGCCTGCCCTTTGCCTTGACCGCCTTGGCCGTCTTCCGGTTGGCGGGCTCGACGGGCGGCGCCGCGAAAGGCTCGAACTGGCCGGTCGCGACGACGACGCGGCAGGGCAGCGACGGCTGATCGGCAGAGGCGGCGCGGTTGGCGACCACCCACATGACGGCCGCCATGGCGTCGGCGCCCTCGCCCCGCGCTTCGGCCCAGCCGGCCAGCGCAAGACAGCGGCGCTCCCGTTCGGCCTGCCACGGGGTCAGCATGAAGACTGAGGCGCCGATCATCACCGCCTGCTTGGCGCCGCCCCGCTTCGGCACGCCGCCCTTCTCGTCGCCGACGAACCGCGCGCAGCCCTTGTCACCCGGCCGGCAAACGGCAGCGCCGTCATCTGCACCGACGGCCTGCGCAGCGGCTGCCGTGGGCGACAGGGCGGCTGCAAGCAGCAGAGTGGTGAGGAGGTTGCGCATCCCAGTCTCTCCGGTTCAGGAAGGGGGACTTCCTTCGACAGGAGCGCGGACTGCAAGTTCCCGGATTCGTCCATCTCTCAGAGAGCTTAAGCCTGAGGGCGGAGGATGTACGCCGTTCGGATCCCGATGGCGTCATGCGGACAGACGAACGGGCTGGAAGCCGTCGGATCCCTCCGGCTTCCAGCCCGTTCGGTGGAATGGGACTGCTGTGACGAGGACGGCGGCCTCAGCCGTCCTTGCGGTCGCCCTGCCGGTCGCCCGGGGGTTTGCCGCCGCCGTCGCCGGTCCAGTCGTCGGTCAGATACTCCTGCGAGCGGCTGATCTCTTCGACTTCCGCGCGGGAAGGCGGCTTCGGCACCTGGGCCTGACCGGACTGGCGGTCGCCGGTCGCTCGGCCGTCCGTACTTTGGCCGCCTGTAACTTGGCCGTCTGCTATTTGACCGTCTGCGGGGTCGGTGGTGCGGGGCATCGGCGCCTCCTTGTCAGCCGGGTATCAGTCCCAGCAAACAGGGGCAAGCCGTCAATGTTGCACCACCGGCCCGGCCTGCGGACCGTGATGCGCTCAGTGGGCGGCGTCGGCGACGGTCACCGGCATGGTCTTGACCATCTCCAGGGCGACGGCGGCACGGGCCTCGTCGGCGGCCAGGATGGCGTTCGGGTTCATCTGGGCGACCGCGGCGACGGCGGCGAACAGGATGGCGCCGACAACGATGCGGGCAATGGCGAACTTGGCAGCGAACTTGGCGGATTCGACATCATACGGGGTCATGGCGGTCTTCCTTCAGTATCGGGTTTTGAATTCCGGCGGCCGGTGTCGCGGCCTGTTGAGGAAGATATTGACACGATCCCGCATGCGCAAAAGAGGAGACATCACATTGCTGTACTGGCTCTTTCGCATTGCAGCATAGCGCTGCGAAAGACGGCGATGAAGCCAATTCTTAAAGCAGATTTACGTTTCGCAGCGCTCTATCGGGGATTATGGGGCTTTCGCAGCGCTATTACTGCTCGCTGTCTGCCCCCATTTAAAACATGTGGTGCGCGGTCGTCAAATGACAACGGCCCGGCGCCCATTCCGCACCGGTATCAGCGGCCGGGCGACAGGCGCTCCGCGCTGGCCTTCAGCGTGTCGATCATCACCTGCTGCGCCTCCTCCGTCGTGTCGGCGGGGACGACGAAGCAGATGGTGGCGATGCAGCGGCCGGACGGATCGCGGACCGGGGCGGCAAGGCAGGTGGTGAAGCGGTCGACCAGCGCCGTGGTGCGGACATAGCCCTGGGTGCGGGCGCGGCGCATGTCCTCCAGGAACTCGTCCTCGGCGATGCGGCGGCCGTCGGGCAGGGTGAAATCCTCCGACGGGATGAAGCGCCGGATCTCCTCGGCATCCAGGTGATCGACCAGCAGACGGCCGGACGCCGTCCAGGGGATCGGCACCTTGATGCCGATCTCGGAGCTGATGCGGAACATGCGCCGCCCCGGCTCATTCAGCACGACCAGATACTTGTCGCCGTCCAGCGTGCAGAACTGCGCGGTCTCCCCCACCGTCTCGGCGATGTGGGCGACCTCCACCCGCGCCTTGCGGATCAGGTCGACGCTGTCGAGGTAATCGCTGCCGTAGTAATGCATCGCCGGCCCGAAATAGACCGTGCCGTCGCCGTCGCGCAGCTCCAGCCAGCGCGCCTCCACCAGCGTGTTGACCAACTCGTACATGGTCGAGCGCGGGGTGCCGGTGTCGCGGGCGATGTCGGCGATGCGCGTCGGAGCGCGCCGGTCGTGCAGATGCTCCATCAGCGCGATGACACGGTCGATGCCGCGGGCGCGGCCCGTCGGCTTTTCCGCAGACTGCTTCTCCTCGGCCTGCTTCACCGCTGCTTCGCCGCTTTTCATCGATCCACGCTCCCTGGTCGTCGCACAACCGATTAGCACGCGGATTTTCGGCTTGCCAGCGGTCTTTGTCCGATATACCGTTCGCTTGTCTGGAATACAAGACCGACGTCCGATATTTCGGACAAACGGTTCGGGAGACGGAAATGACAGGGATCACGCGACGTCTGTTCAACACCGCCCTCGGCACGACGCTGGCCGCAGGCGGGCTTTCCACTGGAATTCTCGGAAGCTGGACCACCCCTGCGCTGGCCCAGCAGGGCGGCGCATCGGTCGTCACGGTCGCCACCATCGGCGAGCCGCCGACGCTGGACCCGGTCGGCACCACGTCCGACCTCGTCAGCATCATCACCCAGCACATGTTCGAGACGCTGTTCACCTTCGACGGCGACTGGAAGCTGGCCCCGCTGGTGGCCTCGGCCCTGCCGCAGGTGTCGGCGGACGGCAAGACCTACACCATCCCGCTGCGCAGCGGCGTCACCTTCCATGACGGCAGCACCGTCACGGCGGACGACGTGGTCGCCTCGCTCGACCATTGGACCAAGGCCTCGCCGCGCGGCAAGACCGTCGCCCCGCTGGTGGAGAGCATCGCCGCCAAGGGTGCGGACGCCGTCGTCATCGCGCTGAAGGAGCCCTTCGCGCCCCTGACCGCGCTGCTGGCGATGAACAACGGCGCCGCCGCCATCGTGCCGAAGTCGGTGATCGACGGGCCGGGCGCCCTGAAGTCGCTGATCGGCACCGGCCCCTACAAGCTGCTGGAGCACAAGCCCGACCAGTATATCCGGCTGGTGCGCCACGACGCCTACGCCTCGCCCGCCGGCACGCCCAGCGGCTATGCCGGCAGCCGCAAGGCCAACATCGGCGAGGTCCGCTTCGTCCCGGTGCCGAACGCCGCCACCCGCGTGTCGGGCGTCCTGGCCGGCCAGTACCAGTTCGCCGACAGCCTGCCGGCGGAAACCCTGCCGCGCATCAAGGGTGCGGCCGGCGTCAAGCCGGTGATCGTCAAGCCGTTCGGCTTCCCGCTGATGATCATGAACACCAAGACCGGCGTGATGGCGAACCCGAAGGTCCGTCAGGCGGTCCTGGCGGCGCTGGAGCCGAACGACATGCTGCTGGCCGGCTTCGGCGATCCCGAATTCGTCCAGGCGGAAGGGTCGATCTACGCCCAGGGCACGCCCTATTACGATGCGGCCAGCGCCAAGCCCTACAGCGACCATGCGGCCGGCAAGGCGGCGGAGCTGCTGAAGGCCGCCGGCTACAAGGGCGAGCCGATCCGCATCATGACCTCGGTGCAGTACGAGTTCCTGTACAAGATGAGCATGGTGGCCCAGGCCCAGCTCGAACTCGCCGGCTTCAAGGTCGATTTGCAGGTGCTGGACTGGGCGACGCTGCTGCAACGCCGCGGCGACGACAAGGGGTGGGACTCCTTCTTCACCTACCACACCTTCGTGCCGGAACCGTCGCTGATCACCGTGCTGAACCCCAGCTATCCCGGCTGGTGGGACAGCCCGGCCAAGAAGGAGGCGCTGGCCGCCTTCAACCGCGAGATGGACCCGGCGGCGCGCAAGGCGAAGTGGGTGACCCTGCAATCGCTGTTCTACAGCGAGGTGCCGAGCATCAAGGTCGGCGAGTTCTACAACCTCGCCGCCAGCAGCGACAAGCTGACCGGCTACACCCCGACGCCCTGGCCGTTCTTCTGGAACACCGACCTGAAGGGCTGAGGGTCGGGATAAACCACTTTCCCAGCCACCCCCCTCTCCCCCCCCGGGGAGAGGGTCGGGGGGAGGGGGATGCACAGCGTGGATCGGGGAACGATCAGAGCGTCGCAATTCTTGCAAATTCACGACGCGCGTCCCCCTCACCCTAACCCTCTCCCCGGGGGGGAGAGGGGACTCCGCTCAGGCGATACTTCCTGCTACGGTCCGGGACCGCAACCATGCTCGTTTACATCGTCCGCCGGTTCGCCGGCATGATGGTCGTCATGCTGCTCGTCGCCATGGTGGTCTTCCTGATCGCCCGCGTCGTGCCGGGCGATCCCGCCGCCGTCATGCTGGGCTCCTCCGCCACGCCGGAGGACATCGCGGCGCTGCGCGGCCGGCTCGGGCTCGACGAGCCGCTGCTGACGCAGTTCCTGCTCTATCTGGGGCAGATCGTCCGCTTCGACTTGGGCGAGTCCATCTTCCTCAACCGTCCGGTGGCGCAGGCGCTGGCCGAACGGTCGGAGCTGACCGGGCTCTTGACCATGATGTCGGTGGGCATCGCCATGCTGATCGGCGTGCCGGTCGGCATCCTGTCGGCGGCCAAGCGCGGCGGTCTGGTCGACCAGACCGCGGTCGGGCTCGCCATGCTGGCGGCCAGCATCCCCAGCTTCTGGATCGGGCTGACGCTGATCAAGTATCTGGCGGTCGACCATGCCTGGTTCCCGGTCGCCGGCTACGGCCCGCCCGATGCCGACCTGCTGGAGCGCATGCGCCATCTGGTTCTGCCGGCCATCGCACTCGGGATTCCCAACTCGGCGCTGATCCTGCGCTTCACCCGCACCAGCATGCTGGACGTGATGAGCCACGATTACGTCCGCACCGCGCGGGCAAAGGGCCTGCCGCCGCTGGTCGTCGTGCTGAAGCATGCGCTGCGCAACGCGATGATCCCGATCCTGACGGTGATCGGCCTGACCACCGCGGTGATGATCGCCGGCGCCATCGTGACGGAAACCGTGTTCGGCCTGCCCGGCGTCGGCAACCTGATCGTGTCGGCCGTGCTGCGCCGCGATTATCCGGTGATCCAGGGCGCCCTGCTGGTGGTGTCCGCCATCTATGTGCTGATCAACCTGACGGTCGACCTGCTCTATGCCGTGGTCGATCCGCGGGTCCGTTATTGAGAGGGAGGGTTTCGATGGCAAGCGTCCCCGCCGGTCACGGCAACGTCCCCCTTCCCTCCTCGGCCAAGCCGCAGAACAGCCGGTCGCCGGCCGCCCTGCTGCTGCGCCAGCTGTTCCGCCGCCGGCTGGTGGTGCTGTCCTTCCTGATCATGCTGGCGATCCTGGCGGTGGCGCTGCTGGCGCCGTGGATCACCCCGTTCAACCCGATGAAGATGGACATCCTCGGCCGGCTGAAGCCGCCGTCCGCCGCCCACTGGTTCGGCACCGACGAGTATGGCCGCGACGTGCTGTCCCGCGTGATGCTGGGCGCCCGGCTGTCGCTGCTGGTCGGCCTGCTGGTGGTGGTGGTGGCGACGCTGCTCGGCACGCTGCTGGGGCTGGCCGCCGGCTATATCCGGCCGCTCGACGGGCTGCTGATGCGGCTGACCGACGCGCTGATGGCCTTCCCGGACATCCTGCTCGCCATCGCCTTCATGGCGGCGCTGGGGCCGTCGCTCTACAACGTCGTGCTGGCGCTCGGCATCGTCTACACCCCGCGCGTCGCCCGCGTGGTGCGCGCCGCCTGTCTCGTGGTGCGCGAGATGCCCTTCATCGAGGCGGCGACGGCGCTGGGGGCCTCCACCCCGCGCATCGTCTTCCTGCACATCCTGCCCAACCTGATGTCGCCGATCCTGGTGCAGGCCACCTTCATCTTCGCCTACGCCATCCTGACGGAGGCGGCGCTGTCCTTCCTCGGCGTCGGCGTGCCGCCGACCACGCCGACCTGGGGCAACATGATCGCCAGCGCCCAGCAGTATTTCCAGCAGGCCGACTGGCTGATCCTGTTCCCCGGCTGCGCCATCGTCCTGACCGTTCTGTCGCTCCAGATCGTCGGCGACGGGCTGCGCGACGCGCTCGACCCCCGGCTCCAGAAGGCGAAGTGAGATGAGTGCCACATTCCTCATCAAGGGCGCCCGCGTCATCGACGGGACCGGCGCCCCCTGGTTCCCGGCCGACGTGCTGGTGGAGCGCGGACGCATCGCCGCCGTCGGCCCGATGCTGGACTCAGCTGACGCCGAACCGCTGGAGGCGCAGGGGCGCTTCCTCGCCCCCGGCTTCATCGACGCCCATTGCCACGACGACCTGATCCAGCTGCGCCAGCCCGGCCGGCCGGAGAAGGTGGCGCAGGGCGTCACCACCGTGGTGGTCGGCAACTGCTCCTTCGGCCTCTACCCGCAGAGCCCCGACAGCGGCGCCCCCTTGCGCGAGCATTTCGGCAACCTGCTGGGCACGGTGACGACCCAGGAGACCTTCGCCGATTTCGCTGGCTACCGCGCAGCACTCGACGGACGCGGCACCGCCATCAACCTCGTCTCGCTGGTCGGCCACGCGGCCCTGCGCCTCGCCGTCATGGGCTGGCAGAACCGCGCCGCCACGACGGACGAGCGCGAGGCGATGGCGGCCCTGCTGGCCGACCAACTGCGCCAGGGCGCACATGGCCTGTCGCTCGGCCTCGTCTATCCGCCCAGCGCCTGGGCCGACCGCGCCGAGCTGGTGCGGCTGGCGGAGGTGGTGGCGGAGCATGGAGCGCTGCTGACCGCCCATGTCCGCTCCTACGAGGGCGGGCTGATCGCCTCGGTGGACGAGTTCCTCGACCTGCTGAAGGCGGGAGGAGCGAGCGGCCTGCTCTCCCACCTGCAAGCCGCCGGGAGGCCCTATTGGGGCAGCCTGCCGCGGGCGGTGGAGCGGCTGGAGATCGCCCGCAAGGGCGGCACCGACGTCAGCTTCGACATGTACCCCTACCCGGCCGGCTCCAGCACCATCCTGCAACTGCTGCCGCCCTCGGCGCTGGCCGGCGGGGTCGAGGCGCTGCTGGCGCGGATGGCCGATACGGAAGGGCTGGCGGCTCTGCGCCGGGCGGTGGAGAACGGCGAGGCGCCGAATGACGCCGGCTGGGAATCCAAGATCCGCCTGATCGGCTGGGAGAATGTCCGCATCGGCGGCGTTTCGGCAGATGACCTGCGCACCCTGGAAGGGCTGTCGCTGACCGAAATAGCCGATGTGGCGAAGGAACAGCCCTTCGACACGCTGGTCCGCCTGATCCGCGCCGACCGCGGCCGCACCAACATCGTCATGTTCCAGCTGGCCGAGGCCGATCTGGAGACCGCGCTGTCGCACCCGCTGCACATGCTGGGCTCCGACGGGCTGCCGCGCGAGACCGGCAAGCCGCATCCCCGCGCCTTCGGCAGCTTCCCGCGCTATCTCGCCCGCGCGATCCGGGGCGAGGGCGGGCTGGGGCTGGAGGATGCGGTGCGCCACATGACCGCCGTCCCGGCCCAGCGTTTCGGCCTGTCCGACCGCGGGCTGGTCCGGCCGGGCATGGTGGCCGATTTGACCCTGTTCACCGCCGACGTGGCGGATTGCGCGACCTTCCAGGACCCGACGCGCCCGCCCCACGGCATCACCGACGTGCTCGTCGCCGGACAATTCGTCCTGCGCGACGGCGGGCACACCGGCGCGCGTCCGGGCAAGGCCCTGGCCCGCGCCTGATCTTTCAACCTGTGAGGACCGAATGACCAACCGCAAGCCGATCTTCGCCGAAAAGGGTGCGAAGCCCGCCGGCCAGTACAGCCACGCCATCGTCGCGAACGGCTTCGTCTATGTGTCGGGCCAGGGGCCGCACCATCCGGAGACCGGCGCGCTGCCCGAGGATTTCGCCGGCGAGGTGCGCCAGACCCTGCGAAATCTGGAGATCATCCTGAAGGCCGCCGGCACCGACCTCGCCCATGTGGTGAAGGTCAACAGCTACCTCAGCGACCTCGGCCGCTTCCAGGAATACAACGCGCTCTATTCGGAATTCTTCCCGACCGAGCCGCCGGCCCGCACCACCATCGGCTGCCAGCTGAACAACATCCAGGTCGAAATCGACTGCATCGCCGTCCTGCCCCAAGCGTAAAACAAGGCGGCGTAAGGTTCAGAGTACATGGCCGATCCCATGGCGCCGCCGCCGGGATCGGCCCATTCCCCGAATTCGTGTTCCGGAGCGGTCCCATGCGCGTCGACGATCTCGACACCCCCGTCCCCGTCATCGACCTCGACCGGGTCGAGCATAACCTGACCAAGATGCAGGCCTATTGCGACCGGCACGGGTTGGCGCTGCGCCCGCACATCAAGACCCACAAGCTTCCCCAATTCGCCCTGCGCCAGATCGAGCTGGGCGCCGTCGGCATCACCTGCCAGAAGATCAGCGAAGCGATGGTGATGGCCGAGGCCGGCTGCGCCGACATCCTGCTGACCTACCCCATCGTCGGCGCCGCCAAGGTGTCGCCGCTGGCGGATCTGGCCGGCAAGACCAGGCTGACGGTGGCGCTCGACAACGCCGTCGCCCTCGACACCGTGGCCGCCGCCGCGGCGGAGGCCGGCGTCGAGATCGGCATCCTCGTGGAGTTCGACAGCGGCGACGGCCGTTGCGGCGTGCAGACCCCGGACGAGGTGCTGACGCTGGCCCGCCGCGCCGCCGGCAACGGCCTGACCCGCTTCCGTGGCCTGATGACCTACCCGCGCGGCCCCCGCACCGTGCCTTTCGTCACCGAGACGCGCGCCCTGCTGGAGGGATCCGGCATCGCGGTGGAGACGGTGTCGGTCGGCGGCACCCCCGGCTGCTGGGACACCCACGAGCTTCCCGGCGTGACCGAGCTGCGCGTCGGCACCTACATCTACCACGACCGCGCCACGGTGGGCGCCGGGGTGGCGACGCTGGACGAGTGCGCCGTGCATGTCCACGCCACCGTGGTCAGCCGCCCCACCCCCGACCGCGCCGTTCTCGATTGCGGCAGCAAGACGCTGTCGAGCGACCGCGTCGCCCCGTCGGTGGGGGAAGGTTACGGCCTGATCCTTGACTACTCCGACGCGGTGATCGTCCGCGTCAACGAGGAGCATGCGGTGGTCGACCTCAGCCGGAGCGCGGCGAAGCCGCAGATCGGCGACCGCGTGCGCATCCTGCCCAACCATGTCTGCGTGGTGACCAACCTGCACGACCGCATGGCGATCACCCGCAACGGCGAAGTCGTCGGCGACTGGCCGGTGCCGGCGCGCGGCTGCACCCGCTGATCCGTCTCAGTTAGCCCAAGTTCCGGGATCCCGTCATGGACGCTGACCTCACGCTCGACATCCGCAACCTGCAAACCCACTTCACCGCCGATCCCGGCGTGTCGAAGGCGGTGGACGGCGTGTCCTTCGCCGTGCGCCGCAACGAGACGCTGGCCGTCGTCGGCGAATCCGGCAGCGGCAAGTCGGTGACCAGCCTGTCGGCGATGCGGCTGATCCCGACGCCGCCGGGCATCATCGCCGGCGGCGAGATCCTGTTCCGCGGCCGCGACGGGCAGGTGCGCGACCTCGCCCGCCTCAGCGAGCGCGCCATGCGCCGCGTCCGCGGCAACGAGATCGGCATGATCTTTCAGGAGCCGATGACCTCGCTGAACCCGGTCTACACCGTCGGCGACCAGATCGGCGAGGCGCTGCGCTACCACCAGGGCCTCGACCGCCGGGCGGCGCGGGCCGAGGCGCTGGCCATGCTGAAGAAGGTCGGCATCCCGGCGGCGGAGCGGCGGCTGGACGAGTATCCGCACCAGATGTCGGGCGGCATGCGCCAGCGCGTGATGATCGCCATGGCGCTGGCCTGCCGCCCCACCCTGCTGATCGCCGACGAGCCGACCACCGCGCTCGACGTGACCATCCAGGCGCAGATCCTCGACCTGATGCGGCGGCTTCAGGAGGAGACCGGCACCTCGATCCTGTTCATCACCCACAATCTGGGCGTGGTGGCCGAAGTGGCGCACCGGGTGGTGGTGATGTATTCCGGCCGCATCGTCGAGGAGGGCGATGTCCGCTCCCTGCTGAAATCGCCCAGGCACCCCTACACCCGCGGGCTGCTGGCCTGCATGCCGCATCTGGGCCAGCGCCGAGGCGACGGCGGCCGGCTCTACGCCATCCCCGGCAGCGTGCCGAGCCCGGTGAACCGCCCGGCCGGCTGTACCTTCGCCCCGCGCTGTGCGCTGGCCGAACCCGCCTGCCTCGCCGCCGAACCCGTTCTGGAGCCGGTCGGCCCCGACCATTCCGCCCGCTGCCGCCGCTGGAGAGACGTGCAATGAGCACCGATACCGTTACCGAACAGCCCCTGCTGAGCGTCCGCAATCTGGAGAAGCGCTTTGCGGTGCGCGGCGGGCTGCTGCAACGGCCGGTCGGCTGGGTGAAGGCGGTGGACGATCTGTCCTTCGACCTGAACCGCGGCGAGGTGCTGGGGCTGGTCGGCGAATCCGGATCGGGCAAGACCACCGCCGGGCGCAGCATCCTGCGGCTGATCGAGCCGACCGGCGGCTCCATCCGCTTCAACGGGCAGGAGATCACCGGCCTGGGCACGGCAGAGATGCGGGCGCAGCGCCGCCGCATGCAGATCGTCTTCCAGGACCCCTATGCCAGCCTCGACCCGCGCCAGCGCGTGCGCGAGGTGATCGGCGAGGCCCTGACGATCCACGGCATCGGCACCCGCGCCGACCGCCGCGACCGCGTGGCGGCGCTGCTGGAGAAGGTGGGCCTGAGCGCCGACGCCATGGACCGCTTCCCGCACGAATTCTCCGGCGGCCAGCGCCAGCGCATCGGCATCGCCCGCGCGCTGGCGGTGGAGCCCGACTTCATCGTCGCGGACGAGCCGGTGTCGGCGCTCGACGTCTCGGTGCAGGCGCAGGTGGTCAACCTGCTGGGCGATCTGCAGCGCGAGCTGGGGCTGGCGGTGCTGTTCATCGCCCATGATCTGGCGGTGGTGCGCTACATCAGCGACCGGGTGGCGGTGATGTATCTCGGCCGCCTGATGGAGATCGCGCCGAGCGACAGCCTCTACGAGCGCCCGCGCCACCCCTACACCATGGCCCTGCTGTCGGCCGCCCCCGACCCGGACCCCGACGCGCCGAAGACCCGCATGCTGTTGGACGGCGACGTGCCGAGTCCGATGAACCCGCCGTCCGGCTGCGTCTTCCGGACGCGGTGCCCGTTCGCGCTGCCCGCTTGTGCGGAACCGGAAGCCCGGGCGCTGCGCGAGGTGGCGCCGGGGCATTCGGTGGCGTGCATCCGGGACGATGTGGGGGTGGGGTAGGGAGCTTTCAGACGCCAAAAGCGTAACTTGATCTCCCTTAATCTTAAGCTCTGAATAGAGTATAAACAGTCAGACCGACCTTGGAGTCGTGACGAAAACTCGACATTTCGTCGAATATATGCTGCAATAAATTCTGAATAAAGGCAGATCACCGGAAAATTATTGAATATTGCAACGGACTAGCCGCCCAAATGAGTCAGTATATAAATTGAAGTTTATTAATTCACTATCTATAATAGAAATAGCAGCATAGAGCGACTGATCGTCCATTTTTTGTTGCTGCGGTATGCTCTCATTGCAGCAAAATTTGATTCCAATACCAAACAATATCTTGTTAAATTTTATTTGCTCTAGATCATCTATTGTAATATTTTTCTCTTGATAAAATGATTTCTCCATCTCGAAATATTTTGGCACTCGATCGTTTGGGTCAAATTTTTCCCAGTTCTCCATAACGTATTTAGTTAACTCAGAAAAGACATAATAGTTAAAGTGATTTTCGAATATAATCATGAAAATTTTCGCCAGAGAAACAGAAATTAAATCATCCGCATCTATCAACCCCTCAAATGTCATCTCAATATTTGCGGACTCCATATCATCCAAAAGAAGAACGATCCGAAGAGGACGACTAACAATTGGCGAGAGCAATCGCAAAATATGCTCGCCTTTTTTCACGTTCTCTGGCTTAATTGTCTCCCACGGATCAATATAATCATAAGAAATTTCGAAAAACTTCTGGTAAATTTCAGATATTATCAAGCTAACCGCTTGAATTGAATATAGGCAAAATCTCCCCACCTCCCAGTTGTTATGGGAGATTCTGTACTCATAAGCATACTTTATTTTTACCCCTTCTGAACCGACCATTGGCTGCGCGTCAACATCCGCGCTGAAGTCAGGTCTATCTGTAAACGGAAACATCGGAGAAACTATAATCTCTCCGCCATCTGGAAAAGTCACGTGCGTTGCTGAATTGATTCGAACTTTTGCAACTGTAATTTGGTCGTGCTTTTTACAATTCACAATATCATTTAACATCTCACATAAATCATAGCCAATTACGGTGCCAGCTATAACTTCTTTTGCTGCGATCTTTTTTGCCAAACCCAAAAGATGAGCATACAACTCTGGAGCGACGAAAATTAGCTCATAAAATAGAGCGCCCTTCAAAAGCTGAGTCTCAAAGAACGGAAAATACGCCTTTGCTTTTCCGGAGGCATATTGGATCACCAATTTTTTATCGCTACCCTGCACCAAGAAACTATCCGCCAAGTCCTTTGCACAGTAGTCAAAGCACTCTCTGCATCCACTCAATATGTCACCGACCTTCTGCCCAACAAAAGCAAGATCCTTATTATGCCTCTGCGAACGACTCATTTCATCACAAAGACTCTTGTACTTAATGAGAGAAAATGCAAGTTTTTGCTTAATATCATTAGCTCTTTTCAAGATTTATACTCCTATAGAATAAAAAATAATTATAATTGCGAGGGAATTATGTTTTTAGAAGCACAAGAGCCCCTTCACATTTTACAATAAAAATAGCGCGCTCATATTACGCCAAAATCATATGCCGCAAAAATCTGTTTTTGCACAAAACGGTCTTGGCGAAGCTTGCACTTTGGGTCAGAAGTCGCACGCACCCTTGAAGCCCGCTCACCCCCTCCGCGCCGCCTCAATCGCCGCCACGTCGATCTTCGTCATCCCCATCATCGCCTCGAACGCGCGCTTGGCCTCCTCCCCGCCGGCCGCCAGGGCGTCGGTCAGCACGCGTGGCGTGATCTGCCAGGAGATCCCCCAGCGGTCCTTGCACCAGCCGCAGGCGCTCTCCTGGCCGCCGTTGCCGGTGATGGCGGTCCAATAGCGGTCGGTCTCCTCCTGGTCGTCGGTGGCGATCTGGAACGAGAAAGCCTCGCTATGCCTGAACGCCGGACCGCCGTTCAGGCCGAGGCAGGGGAGGCCGGCGACGGTGAACTCGACCGTCAGCACGTCGCCCGCCTTGCCGGACGGGTAGTCGGCGGGGGCGCGGTGGACGGCGGTCACCGCGCTGTCGGGGAAGGTCTCGGCATAGAAGCGGGCGGCGGCCTCGGCGTCCTTGTCGAACCAGAGGCAGATCGTGGTCTTGGCGACGGCCATGGCGGGTCCTTTCGCGCTGGAACCGAACCGGCCGGGCGCGGGGTCGAACGGGCCGGCCCCTCCCGGTCCCAACACCATACCGTGTTCAGTAGGGCTTCACCACCACCAGCGTCACGATGGCGATGGCCCCGGCGATCACCGCCAGCGGGGAGAAGCGCAGCAGCGGCGACACTGGCCGCGCCCCCGGTTCGCCCAGCCGGCGCAACCCGGCGGCGAGCTTGCCGTGCAGGGCGGACAGGACGATGACGATGACCACTTTCGCCACCAGCCACGGCTCGAAGCCCCAGCCGCCGACCACGACCAGCGTGATGCCCAGCAGCCACGCCAGCCCCATCGCCGGGGAGGTCACGCGGCGCTCCCAGCGGCCCAAGGCGCGCAGCAGGCGGGCCGGTCCTTCCTCGACGGCGGTCGTGGGGTCCAGGGCGCTGATCAGGATGGCGGCGGCGGACATCCCCAGGATCCAGAGCGTCACCGCCGTGACGTGCAGCCCGATAAGCCAGATATACACCGCGACCGTCCTTCGAAAGCCCGGCCCGACCTCGCGTCAGGCGCCCACTTGCAGGATGATCTTACCGCGGCCGTGGCCGGAATCGAGCCGCTCGTGCGCCTTGCCGACCTCTTCCAGCGGCAGGACGGCATCGACGATCACCCTGGCCTGCCCGCGCACGAACAGCGGCGCCATCTCGCGCAGGCGGGTGCCCTCGCGGGTCAGGAAGGTGCCGTAGAGGGTCTGGTTCTTCACATAGAGCGCATCGAGGTCGCCGGTCGGCGGCAGGATGGTGGCGATGCGGCCGAAGGGACGCGTGACCTGCGTGCTCAGCGGCACATTGCCGCCGGCGGTGTCGAAGGACGCGTCCACCCCTGCCCCGCCCGCCTCGCGCAGGATTTGGTCCACCACGTCGGCATCGCGGTAGTCGAGCGTCACGTCGGCGCCGAGATCGCGCATTGCCTCGTGGTTGGCCTTGCTGGCGGTGGCGAGCACGCGGGCGCCGGCCGCCTTGGCGAACTGGATGGCGAAGCTGCCGACGCCGCCGGCCCCGCCATGGATCAGCACCGTCTCGCCCGGCCGAACTGCCAGACGCCGCACGATGGCCTCCCACGCCGTGCCGCCGGCCAGCGGGATGCCCGCCGCCTCGACATGGGACAGGCTGGGCGGCTTGTGCGCGACGATGGACGCGGCGGCGACGGTGTATTCGGCATAGCTGCCGTTGGGATTGCCGAAGATCTCCGGGGTGTAGAACACCTCGTCGCCGGCCTTGAAGCCGGTCACGCCGGGGCCGGCCTCCTCGACCACGCCCGACACGTCATAGCCGAGCACCGCCGGGAAGGGGATGCCGGCCCAGCTTCCGGCCTGACGGATCTTGGCGTCCACCGGGTTGGTGCCCGACGCCACCACGCGGACCAGCAGTTCGCCCGGACCCGCCACCGGGCGCGGCCGGTCCTGAAGCTCGAACACGTCGGGACCGCCGAACCGTGAAATCACCATCGCACGCATGCCGCCATCCTCCGTTCCGGCTGTTGCACTGGAAAAGCAGCAACGTGGATCGCCGGCCCCGCCTGTCCAGCGGGGGAAAAGTGATCCCCCTCTCCCCCCCGGGGAGAGGGTTGGGGTGAGGGGGATGCACAGCTTGGCTTTGGCGGGAGCCGGGAGTGCGCGATACTTGGGAATCCTCGCAGCGCGTCCCCCTCACCCTAACCCTCTCCCCGGGGGGGAGAGGGGACTTCCCCGTCGGAGGGGTCAGCCGATGCGGAACTCCTCGCGGTGGATCGCGGTCATCGGCAGCCCCTCCGGCCCGATGGCGCCGCGATACATGCCGGAGCAGTTGAAGGGCAGAGCCACCCGGCCGTCGCGGTCGATGGCGATCAGGCCGCCGGAACCGCCGATCACGCCCAGCTCGTCCACCACGTCGCCGGCGGCGCGCTCCAGGGTCTGGCCGGCCCAGCGCATGCGGGCGTCGATCTCGTGGGCGGCGCAGCGGCGGATGAAATGCTCGCCATGGCCGGTGGCGGAGACAGCACAGGTGATGTTGTCGGCGAAGGTGCCGGCGCCGATCACCGGGCTGTCGCCGACGCGGCCCTTGGCCTTGGCGGTCATGCCGCCGGTCGAGGTGGCGGCGGCGAGGTTGCCGTCGCGGTCACGGGCGACGGCGCCCACGGTGCCGTGGCGACGCTGCTCGTCCCCATCGTCGGGGGCGTTGGAGCGGCGGCGCTCAAGCTCGGCCTGGAGGGCGTCCCAGCGCGGCTGGGTGAAGAAATAGGGGGCTTCCTCCATCGCCAGACCCTGGCGGCGGCAGAGATCCAGTGCGCCCTCACCGATCAGCAGGACATGCTCGCTGTGCTCCATCACCGCGCGGGCGGCCAGGATGGGATTGCGCGGGCCGAACAGGCCGGCCACCGCACCGGCGCCGCGGTCGCGGCCGTCCATGATGGCGGCGTCCATCTCCTGCACGCCCTCGGCGGTGAAGACGGCGCCGCGGCCGGCGTTGAACAGCGGCTCGTCCTCCAGCGCCATCACGGCGGCGGTGACGGCATCCAGCGCGCTGCCCCCGTCAGCCAGCACTTCATGCCCGGCGGCCAGCGCCCGGCGCAGGCCGGCGTGGTAGCCCTCGGTCAGCGCCGGGGTCAGGGCGCTGCGCTTGATGGTGCCGGCGCCGCCATGGATGGCAAGGGCGAAGGGCTGCGGGTGCGAAAGGGTCATGGGGGCGGGTCTCAGCGCAGGGTGGCCGACATGGCGGACAGGGTGTTGATCCAGCCGAGTGCTGCGGCCATGCTGGCGGCCGGCAGGCGGATGGTAACGGGATCGAGCCGCTCCGACACCGGGATCAGCGACGCCAGATCGGCCAGCGCCGGGCTGTTCATCTCGATCTCCAGCCGGTAGGGCGCACCGTCGGCCTGCGGCGGGACGCGGAAGGGCGGGATGGTTCCGGCGCGGCGGACGGCGCGGCTTGCGGCCTCGCGGATGCGGTCGCGGGCGACCGACGGGGCGACGGAGCGGGCGGCGCGCTGGCCCAGCGCCTGCTTGACCACCACCTGCTCGGCGTCCGGGAACAGCGGGGCCATCTCGGCGGCGAAGCGGTCGTCGCCGCTCAGCAGGATCACCGGCACGCCGATCTCGCCGGCATAGGCGCCGTAATTGCCGGCCTCCCCCAACTCCAGCCCGTTCACCCGGACGCGGCCGAAGGCGAAGCTGTTGGTGGTGTGGGCGAGGATGCCGTACTGGCGGGCGGAGGTGTGGAAGCCGACGCACATCACCCCGGCGGCGTCCGGCTCCAGCCCGGCGAACATCCCGATGGGCTTCGGCCGGCCAAGGATCAGCTCGGCGGCGGGGTGCAGTTCGTCGGGCAGCAGGTTGACCATCGGGCCGTGGCTGTCGTTGACCAGGATTTCGCTGGCCCCGGCCTCCAGCGCGCCGTCGATGGCGGCGTTGACCTCGGCGGTCATCAGGCGGCGGGCGCGCTCGTATTCGGCATTGCCCGGCGTCACCTGCTGCTGGGAGACCACGCCGGCCACCCCTTCGATGTCGGCGGAGATGTAGATCTTCACGGAGTGCTCCCGGAGGTGAGCGTATCGGACAGGCAGGGCCGGGTGGCGCCGTCGCGGCCGACCACCGGCGTGGCGGCGGCGAGAGCGTCGAGGACGGCCTCCTGCGTCGCGTCGGCCATCGCCTCGAACAGCCTGTCGATGCGGTGTTCGTTCACCATGCGCAGGGCCAGGATGTCGGCCCGCTCGTCATGGTCGATGCGGTTGGCGGTGGTGAAGCCGAGCGCGATGTCGCCGCTGCCATGGCCCCAAAAGGATCCCACCCGCGCCAGCCCGACCCCGGCGCGGCGGATCACCCGGCGCAGCTGGCGGTGGTCGAGCGGCACGTCGGTGGCGGCGATGACGATAACGGAGCCCTTCTCCGGCGCATCGTCCTTCGCCGGCGGGGCGACGCGGCGGCCGTCCGGCAGGCGCAGCTCACCGGGTCG
The DNA here is from genome assembly GCF_003116035.1 of Azospirillum sp. TSH64. Lineage (GTDB taxonomy): Bacteria > Pseudomonadota > Alphaproteobacteria > Azospirillales > Azospirillaceae > Azospirillum. The sequence continues at coordinate 4,108,625 of NZ_LGQW01000015.1, read as the reverse complement.
GCCGAAATTCGCCAGCACCAGCACGCCGAGGTGATGACGCTTGCCGTCCAGCTTCAGCCGGCGCGACGCGGTGCCGATGCCGCCCTTGAAGCCGAAGCAGGACATGCCGCGCCCGGCCCCGACCGATCCGACCGCGACCTCGGCACCGTCCGGCTCCGACAGGGCGGCGGCGAGCGCAGCGGCGGCGTGGGTCTCCGTCACCGCCAGCGCCTGGATGTCGTTCAGTGGGCCGTCGTTGCACTCCATCACCAGCGGGTTGACGGTGGCGGTGCTGCGGCCGATGTCGGGATTGGCGGCGATGGCGTGGCGGACCAGCGCGGTGGAGGCGGTGCCGACCGACAGGGTGTTTGTCAGCAGGATCGGGGTTTCCAGCGCGCCGAGTTCCTCCACCTGCATCAGCCCGACGCTCTTGCCGAATCCGTTCAGCACCTCGGCGGCAGCGACGGGCTTGTCGCGGTAGAGGTTGCCGGCATGGGGCAGGATGGCGGTGACGCCGGTCTGGACGGCGCCGTCATCGAGCGTGACGTGAGCAACGCGCACTCCGGCCACGTCGGTGATGGCGTTGCGCGGCCCCGGCGTCAGCCGGCCGCAGGCGAGCCCGAAGGCCCGCGCGCGTCTCGCCGGTTCAGCGGAGTTTGGGGTCGAGGGCATCGCGCAGTCCGTCGCCGAGCAGGTTGAAGGCCAGCACCGTCAGGAAGATGGCGAGGCCGGGATAGAAGGTGACATGGCTGGCGACGCCGATGTAGCTGCGCCCGTCGGCCAGCATGGCGCCCCATTCCGGGCTGGGCGGCTGGGCGCCGAGGCCGATGAAGCTGAGGCTCGCCGCCGTCAGGATCGAGGTGCCGATGCGCATGGAAACATAGACGATCACGCTGGGCAGCGTGCCGGGCAGGATGTGACGGACCATCAGCAGCCGGTCGCGCACGCCGATGGCGCGGGCGGCATCGACATAGACCGCGCGCTTCAGCGACAGCGTGCTGCCGCGCACCAGACGGGCGAACACGGGGACGCTGAAGATCGCCACCGCATAGATGACGTTCTCGATGCCCGGCCCGAGGATGGCGACGATGCCGATGGCCAGCAGGATGCCGGGGAAGGCCAGCAGCACGTCGCAGACGCGCATGATCAGGCTGTCGATCCAGCCGCCGCGGAAGCCGGCGATCAACCCCAGCGCCACGCCGGCCACCCCGCCCAGCAGCACCGACAGCAGCCCGACCGACAGCGAGATGCGGGCACCCCACAGGATGCGGCTGAAGATGTCGCGGCCGTAGGCGTCGGTGCCGGCCCAATGGTCGGCCGAGGGGCCTTCCAGGATGCGGTCGTAATCGAAGGCCGCCGGGTCGAAGGGGGCGATCAACGGTGCCGCCGCCGCGGCCAGCGCCAGCGCCAGCAGACAGAAGCCGGCCGCCATGGCGGTGCGGTTGCGCCGGAACTTGCGCCAGAACTCGCGCAGCGGCGAGCGGACGGCTTCGTGGCTCACAGCCACGGCGGTTGCGTCTGTCGTGGTCATGAGTAGCGAATCTCGGGGTTGGCGAAGGCGTACAGCACATCGACCAGCAGGTTGATGATGATGAACTCCAGCGAGAACAGCAGGATCTCCGCCTGGATGACGGTGTAGTCGCGGTAATTGACGCTATCCACCAGCAGCCGGCCCAGACCCGGCCAGGAGAACACCGTCTCCACCACGATGGACCCGCCGAGCAGGAAGCCGAACTGGAGGCCGACCATGGTGATGATCGGGATCAGCGCGTTGCGCAGCGTGTGCTTCCACACCACCAGCCGGGCCGGCACGCCCTTGGCCCGCGCGGTGCGGACGTAATCCTCGCGCGCGATCTCGATGAAGGCGGAGCGGGTGAAGCGCGCCATGACAGCGGCGACGCCGAGGCCGAGCGTCAGCGACGGCATGACGTAATGCTGCCACGTCCCGTAGCCGCTGGTCGGCAGCCAGCCGAGCTTGACCGAGAACAGGTCGATCATCAGCAGCCCGAGCCAGAAGGAGGGAAAGGCGATGCCCGACACCGCGACAATCATGCCGACATGGTCCTGCCAGCGCCCGCGCTTGGTGGCGGACGCCACGCCGATCAGCAGCCCCGCCAGCGTCGCCCACACCATGGCGACGATGGTGAGGTAGAGCGTGGGCAGGAACCGCTCGCCGATCTCCTGCGATACCGGCCGCTTGGACTTCATCGACCGCCCGAACTCGCCCTGCACCGCATTGCCGAGGAAGCGTCCGTACTGCACCCACAGCGGCTGGTCGAGACCGAGATCCTGGCGCACCAGTTCGACGTCCTGCTGGGTGGCATCCGGCCCGGCGACCAGCCGCGCCGGATCGCCCGGCAGCAGATGGACGAAGCCGAAGACGAAGACGGAGATCACCAGCAAAACCGGCAGGATGCCGGCAAGACGGCCGACGAGATATTTCAGCATGGGGCAGAGGTCCTGGGTAGGCAGAGAAAAGATGCCCCCTCCCCGCTATCGGCGGACCGAAGGTCCGCCTGTCGCGTCAGCGCAAACGAAGTTTGCGCGAGAGCGGGGGAGAGAGGGCGATTTTTCACATCACTGCAGGTCGGCCTCTTCCATCTGCAGGCCGCCGTCGGCGACGTAGTAGAAGCCGGTCAGCTTCTTCGACTTGCCGGCCAGCAGGTTCTCGACGCCGAGGAAGATCCAGGGCGCGTCCTTCCAGATCTGCTCCTGGGCGACACGGTAGGCCTCGGCGCGCTTGGCGGTGTCGGCGGTGCCGATGCCGGTCTCGATGGCGGCGTCGACGGTGTCGTTCTTGTAGTAGGCGACGTTGAAGAACTTCGGCGGGAAGCCCTTGCCCCACAGCAGCGGGCGCAGGCCCCAGTCGGCGTCGCCGGTCGAGGCCGACCAGCCGCCATACTGCATCTGCACCGTGGCGTCCTCCGGCTTCTCGACGCCCCAGACACGGGCGGTCTCGACGCCGGATTCGAGCGGGGTGACGGTCAGCTTGACGCCGATCTGCGACAGCTGCTGCTGGACGAACTGCATGCCGCGGATGAAGTTGGTGCTGTTGCGGCCGAACATCTCGGCCTCGAAGCCGTTCGGATAGCCGGCTTCGGCCAGCAGCGCCTTCGCCTTGGCGAGGTCGTAGGTGTACTGGTTGGGCTGGGCGACGTGGAAGCCCAGCTTGGACGGGATCGCCGAATCCAGCGGGCCGGCATAGCCGCGATAGACCACCTTGGCGTAGGCGTTCTTGTCGATGGCGTAATTCAGCGCCTGACGGACGCGCGGGTCGTTGAACGGCTTCTTCATGGTGTTCATCGCCACATAGCGGGCGATGATCGACGGGGCGTCGATCAGCTCAAGCTGATTGTTGGCTTCCACCATCTTCACCATCTCGGGCGGCAGCGGATAGATGAACTGCGCCTCGTTGGTCTGGAGCATGGCGATGCGGCTGCCGTTCTCCGGCACGCTCTTCAGCGTGACGTGGTCGATCTTCGGCAGGCCCGGCTTCCAATACTTGTCGTTCTTCTCGACCTTGAGGGTGTCCGCTTCCCAGCTGACGAACTTGTAGGGGCCGGTGCCGACCGGGTGGCGGCCGATTTCCTTGCCGAAGGTCTCCAGCGCCTTCGGGCTGTGGATCATCGCGCCGGGATGGGCGAGGTTGTTGTTCAGCGCGCCGAAGGGCTGCGACAGCTTCAGCGTGATGGTGGTGTCGTCGACCACCACCGTCTCGGCCAGCATCGCCAGCAGGCTCTGGCGCTTCAGCCGGTTGGCCGGGTTGGCGAGGCGGTCGAAGTTGGTCTTCACCGCCTGGGCGTTGAAGGGCGTGCCGTCATGGAAGGTGACGTTCTTGCGCAGGCGGTAGGTGTATTCGGTGGCGGTGTCGTTGACGGTGAAGCTTTCCGCCAGCAGCGGCACCAGCTTCATGTCCTTGTCGAAGCCGAACAGGCCCTGGAGCATGGTGCGGCTGGCCGACTGCGACAGGGTGTCGTTGATGTCGGCCGGGTCCAGCGTCGTGATGTTGTCGGGCAGGCCGACGACCAAATCCTTGGCGGCGAAGGCCGGGCCGGCGAGAGCGGTGCCGGCGAGCAGGCCGGCGAGAAGCGGAAGGGCGAAGCGGTTCACGTGTAGGCTCCCTGCTTTTTTGGTTCGGAAATCGGCAAACTCAGAAGTCGCCGCCCACGGCGTGGCGCGCGACGAAATGGTCCTCGCCGACCGGCACCAGCGGCTGCACCAGCGGCTCGTCGCCGATGCTGCGGATCGGGCTCGGAATCTCGCCGGTCAGCAGCCGCAGGTCGCGGGTGCGGCGGCTGGGATCGGCGACGGGCACCGCCGCCATCAGGCGGCGGGTGTAGGGATGCTGCGGATTCTCGAACACCGCCCGGCGGGGGCCGAGTTCGACGATCTGGCCGAGATACATCACCGCGACGCGGTGGCTGACCCGCTCCACCACCGCCATGTCGTGGCTGATGAACAGGTAGGACAGGCCGCGCCTGGCCTGGAGTTCCATCAGCAGATTGACGATCTGCGCCTGGATCGACACGTCGAGCGCCGCCACCGCCTCGTCGGCGATGATCAGCTTGGGGTCGCAGGCGATGGCGCGGGCGATGCAGATGCGCTGGCGCTGGCCGCCGGAGAATTCGTGCGGATAGCGGCGCGCGTGTTCCGGCTTGAGCCCCACCTGGGTCAGCAGTTCCGCCACCCGCTCCTCGACGGCGCGGCGGCGCGACAGGCCGGGCCTGGATGCGGGCGCATAATCGTGGACCAGCATCGGCTCGGCGACGCTGAAGCCGACGGTCATTCGCGGGTTCAGCGAGGCGAAGGGATCCTGGAAGATGTACTGGATCTTCTCCTTCAGCTTCGCCTGACCGTTGGAATCGAGCGTCGCGGTGTCGAGCCCGTCGAAGCGGATGGTTCCGGAGGTGGCGGCCTGGAGACCCATGATGGTGCGGCCGGTGGTCGACTTGCCGCAGCCGGACTCGCCGACCAGCGCCAGCGTCTCGCCCGGACGGACGGCGAAGCTGACCTTCTCCACCGCATGGACGCGGGCCTTCAGCGAGCCGAAGATACCCTTGCGCACGTCGAAGCGGGTGGTGAGGTCGCGCACCTCCAGCAGCGGGGCGTCGGCCGCGCGCACGGTGTCCTGCACCGGCGGCGGGGCCGGCGGCGCAGCCTCCGCCTTGGCGTCATCGACCACCAGCAGCGGGAAGCGCACCGGCAGGTCCTGGCCGCGCAGCGCGCCCAGCTTCGGCACGGCGGACAGCAGCGCCTTGGTGTAGGGGTGCTGCGGCGCCTGGAAGATGCGCTCGACAGGCCCCTCCTCCACCTTGCGGCCGCGCCACATCACGACGACGCGGTCGGCCACTTCGGCCACCACGCCCATGTCGTGGGTGATGAAGATGACGCCCATCCCCATCTCGTCCTGCAACAGCCGGATCAGCCGCAGGATCTGCGCCTGGATGGTGACGTCGAGCGCCGTGGTCGGCTCGTCGGCGATCAGCAGCGACGGCTTGCAGGACAGCGCCATGGCGATCATCACGCGCTGGCGCATGCCGCCCGACAGCTGGTGCGGGTGGCGGTCGAGCAGCCGTGCCGGTTCGGGAATGCGCACCTTCTCCAGCATGCGCAGGGCCTCCGCCCGTGCCGCCTTGCGGTCGAGCCCCTGGTGCAGCATCACCGCCTCGGCGATCTGGTCGCCGATGGTGAAGACCGGGTTCAACGACGTCATCGGCTCCTGGAAGACCATGGCGATGTCGTTGCCGCGCATGTCGGTCAGCGCTTCGGCCGGCGGCGTGGCGAGGTCGCGCTCGTGCCCGTCACGACCCTTGAAGCGGATGCGTCCGCCGACGATGCGCCCGCCGGCATAATCGACCAGACGCATCAGCGTCAGCGAGGTCACCGACTTGCCGCTGCCGGATTCGCCGACGATGGCGACCGTTTCGCCGGGCGCCACGGTGAAGCTGACATCGTCGACGACGCGCAGGGGCCCGTTGTCGCCGTCGAAGGCGACGCTCAGCCCCTCGACCGACAGCAGGGCCGGCGCGGTGTAGACATCTTTCGCGGCAGCGGCCACGCTCATCGCCCCAGCCTTTCGGCGAACAGCGAGAACAGGCGGCGCCAGACCATGCCCGGCGCGCCGCTGCCGACCGGCTTGCCGTTCAGGCTGGTGACGGGCGTGATCTCCTTGGTGGTGCTGGCGATCCAGATCTCGTCGGCGGCCTCAAGCTCCGCCGCCGGGATGTCGCGCTCCTCCAGCCGCAGGCCGGCCTCGGCGGCCAGCCGCAGGATGACGATGCGGGTGATGCCCTGGAGGATGCGGTTGTCGTTGACCGGGGTGGCGATGACGCCGTCCTTCACCACGAAGATGTTGGTGGCGGCCCCTTCGGTCACCAGACCGTCGCGCAGTTGCAGCGCATCGACCACGCCGGCATCGGTCGCCGCCTGCTGCGCCAGCACGCTGCCCAGCAGCGCCACCGTCTTCAGGTCGCAGCGGCCCCAGCGGATGTCGGGGATGGTGATGGCGGCGACGCCCTGGTCGCGCCACGCCGCGGGCGGGCGCTTCAGCGGGCTGGCCATGCCGAACACCGACGGGGTGACGCCGGCCGGGAAGGCGTGGCCGCGGCTGGCCGCGGCACCGCGGGTGACCTGGAGATAGACCGTCAGGTCGCCGTCGATGCCCGACTCCGCCGCCAGCCGCTCCATGATGCCCAGCCAGTCGCCGGCCGACAGCACGCAGTCGATGCGCAGTTCCGCCATGCCGCGTTGCAGGCGGGCGATGTGGGCCTCCGGCTCGAACAGGCGGCCATTGTAGGCCGCGGTCACCTCGTAGAGGCCGTCGGCGAACAGGAAACCGCGGTCCAGCGGCGACACATGGACCTCGTCCAGCGGCAGGTAACGCCCGTTCCAATAGGAGATCGTCATCGCTTTTCAACTTCTTCGGCGCGTGGAGGGGGAAGCCCCGGTTGATCGGCCCGGATCACTCCGTCGGGCGGTTCGATTTCGGCACGACGTGGAGGTAGGGCAGGATGCGTTCGGCGACGTCGGCGGCCTGCCCGACGCTGTCCGGTCCGGAGCGCGACAGCGCGGTGCCCAGCGCCACGATCAGCGCCATCAGCCCGGTGGGCGAGCTGTGGCGCACGCCATGGTCGGCCCCGGCCAGCAGGGTGACGTCGGCCAGCGGCACGATGGGACTGTCCGGCGCATCGGTCAGGGCGATGGCCTTGGCCCCGCGCTCCCGGCACAGCTGCAGATGCTCGATGGTCCGGCGCGAGTAGCGCGGCGAGGTGATGGCGATCACCAGATCGCCGGGCCTGACCGTCAACAGCCGGCGGATGGTGCGCTCGGTGCCGGCGAACTCGATGGCTTCGCGGACATTTTCGACATAGGGCTCCAGCACGTCGGCCAGGAACAGGGCGAGATAAGCGCTGTCGCCGAGGCCGAGCGCCACGACGCGGCCAGCCTCGCGGATCAGCCGGATGGCGGCCTCGCACTGCTCGGGCTGGAGCAGATCCATGGTGCGGGCGATGTTGCCGGCGTCGCTGGCCAGCGATTCCCGCATGATCTCGGCGTTGGAGGTGTCGCGCTGGACGGCGACGCGCAGCTTTTCCACCGGCGCGAAGGTCGACTCGAAGGCGCGCAGCAGATCCTCGCGGAACTCCGGAAAGCCGTCATAGCCGAGGAAGCGGGCATAGCGGTTGACCGACGCCACCGACACTTCCGCCGCCGCCGCCAGCTCGCCGATCTTCAGGGTCGCGGTGCGGAAGGGATAGGCCAGCGCCCACTCCCCCACCTTGGCGAGGGCGGCCGGAAGCTGCTGCTGGCAGTTCTGCATGCGGATCAGCAGCGATCCCGTCTGAATGGGCGGCTCCATCCCCCGATCCCCCTCGACTGCGTCGGCACGGCCCTTGTGAGTACAGAGTTACAGGAATGGCATATTTCTGTAAATCCATTTTCACATATGGCCGTATGCGGTGCGTGCGGGGGCCAAGCCGTCAGCGGGAACTGTCGCGAAGGAGTCGATCGGAACGGTTCAGCCAGTCTTCCAGTTTTTGCGGCCGGGCGGCGCGGGCCGGCGGCGGTGGCGGACTGGGATCGGCGTCCGCCGCTGCCGGGATGGAGGCCGATTGCGGCGGGCGGTCCAGCGCGGCACCGGCGCCGACGGTGCCGCGGGCGTCGACCCGCGGGCGGTAACGGCGGCCGTCGGCGGTGACGAACTCGCCCTCTCCGGTCGGGCGGTTGCGCTGGAACCGGCCGACATATTTGTTGCCGCTGGGGAAGGTGAGCGTGCCGAAACCGGTCCGGCGGTCGTCCTGCCACTCCCCCTCATACACGCGGCCATCGGCCCAGACATGGGTCGCCTGCCCCGAGACAAGACCGTCGCGGAAATTCCCGTCGAGGCGGCGGCCGTCGCGCCAGGTGACGCGCCCCTGCCCTTCCATCCGCCCGTCGACCAGCGTGCCCTCCACCTGCCCGTCGTAGCGGCCGTCATGGAACCAGCTGAGCACGCCGGGCCCGCTGGCCCAGCCGTCCGGGCAGGCGCCGGACCAGCGGACGGTCTTGCGCCGGTCGGGATACTGGTCCCACACCCGGCAGTCGGAGCCCTCGGCGGTCACCGCCCGTTCCGCCAGGGCGGACGCCGGCATAAGCATCACGAGGCAGGGCAGCAGAAGGGCGGCACGGACGGGCATGAAAGCCACCTTTCGCACAAGAACGGGGATGCAACCTCCAACCGTCCCTGTCCGGATTCGGTTCCGAAATGCCTGTTTTCGTATGTCTCCAGCCTCTTCCTTATCGTTTGTTAACGATGTTTGCCGCAATTATCGCGCATCGTTGGAATCGAGCATCGTGAAGGTTAGCAATGGCTCAGAAGGTTCGTGAGGACTACCGGACCCTCACCGGCCCGGAAAAGGCCGCCATCATGATGCTGGCGCTGGGCGAGGAGCATTCGTCCAAGCTGTTCTCCCTGATGGACGACGAGGAGATCAAGGAGCTGTCCCAGGTGATGGCCAACCTGGGCACGGTATCGGCCAACCTGATCGAGCGCCTGTTCGTCGAGTTCGCCGAGCAGATGTCGTCGAGCGGCACCGTCGTCGGCTCCTTCGATTCGACCGAGCGGCTGCTGCTGAAGACCCTGCCGAAGGACAAGGTCGACCAGATCATGGAGGACATCCGTGGTCCGGCCGGCCGCACCATGTGGGACAAGCTGACCAACGTGAACGAGTCGGTGCTGTCCAACTACCTGAAGAACGAATATCCGCAGACCGTCGCCGTCGTCCTGTCCAAGATCCGCTCCGACCATGCCGGCCGCGTGCTGGCGCAGCTGCCGGAAAGCTTCGCGATGGAAGTCATCATGCGCATGCTGCGCATGGAGGCGGTGCAGAAGGAGGTTCTGGACGACGTCGAGCGCACGCTGCGCACCGAGTTCATGACCAACCTCGCCCGCACCAGCCGGCGCGACAGCCACGAGATGCTGGCGGAAATCTTCAACGGGCTGGACCGCACCACCGAGCACCGCTTCATGGCTGCCCTGGAGGAGCGCAACCGCGACAGCGCCGAGCGCATCAAGTCGCTGATGTTCACCTTCGAGGATCTGTCGAAGCTCGACCCCTCGGGCGTCCAGACGATGCTGCGGACGGTCGACAAGCAGAAGCTCGGCACCGCGCTGAAGGGGGCGTCGGAGTCGCTGAAGGACCTGTTCTTCTCCAACATGTCCGAGCGCGCCGCCAAGATCCTGCGCGAGGACATGGCAGCGATGGGACCGGTCCGCGTCCGCGACGTGGACGAGGCGCAGATGTACATGGTGCAGCTGGCGAAGGATCTGGCCGCCCGCGGCGAGCTGGTCCTGGCCGAGGGCAGCGGCGAGAACGAGCTGATCTACTGACCGGCGGGTGCGGTTGCCGCCGATAAGCGGCGGGCGGCGCTGACTTTTTTCCCGCCGGGCCTCACAGGGGGTTTGACGGACGGTCCGGAACGGTGAACCTTTGGAGTCCGATCAAGGGCGGGATCAGGGGAGCGGCTGCCGCTCTCCTCCGACCGGCCAGAAGGCCGGCGGATGCCGCATCGGGCAACAACAGGGGGCTTTGCGAACATCATGACCGCTCACACGCTGCATTCCCATCTCGTCAGCCGGATCGCCGGTCCGGTCGTCGCCGGCCTTCTGGGGCTGGGCGTCGCCGCCGGGCCGATGGCAGCGCTTGCCGAAACCTGGGACATGCCGACCCCGTATCCGGACACGAACCTGCACACCATCGTGGTGAAGCAATTCGCCGACGACGTGAAGGCGGCCACCGCCGGCAAGATCCAGATCACCGTCCATTCCAACGGCTCGCTGATCCGCCATCCGGAGATCAAGCGCGCGGTCCAGTCCGGTCAGGCCCAGCTGGGCGAGGTGCTGATCAGCTCCTGGGCGAACGAGGATCCGCTCTACGGCCTCGATTCGGTGCCCTTCCTCGCCACCGATTTCAAGTCCGCCCACAAGCTGTACGAGGTCTCCAAGCCCTATCTGGAGAAGAAGCTGGAGCGCCAGCGCCTGAAGCTGCTCTACTCGATTCCGTGGCCGCCGCAGGGCCTGTACGTGAAGGACGAGATCCAGTCGGTCGACGGGCTGAAGAGCCAGAAGTTCCGCGCCTACAACCCGGCCACCACCCGCATCGCCGAACTGAGCGGCGCCATCCCGGTGAAGATCGAGGCGGCCGAAGTGGCGCAGGCCTTCGGCACCGGCATCGTCACCGCGATGATCACGTCGGCCGCCACCGGCGTCGACACCAAGGCCTGGGACTTCGTGAAGGTCTATTACGACGTGCAGGCCTGGCTGCCGCGCAACATGGTGTTCGTCAACACCGAGGTATGGAAGGGTTTGGACGCCGGCACCCAGAAGGCGATCCAGGACGCCGCGGCGAAGGCCGAGGCCACCGGCTGGGCCGAGTGGGAGAAGAAGACGGCCGATCTGAACAAGACCATGTCCGACAACGGCATGAAGGTCCTGCTGCCGTCCGACAAGCTGAAGGAAGGCCTGTCCGCAATCGGCAAGACCATGACCGCCGAATGGACGAAGGCGGCCGGTGCCGACGGCGAGGCGATCATTTCCGCCTTCGGCAAGTAACCGGTCCGGATGTGTCCGGCCGGCTCCGCCCCAGAACAGGCGGCCGGCCGGGCCCCCTCCACGCCCCTTCGCTCCGTCCCGACCGCAGGAGGTGGTTGCGCCATGCGCACCGCACTGTCCATCCTTTACCGCGCCGCCGAGATCCTGGGCGCGGTCCTTCTTGCCGCCATCGCCGTCCTGATCGTGACGCAGGTGGCATCGCGGCTGTTCGACCGCATGGTGCCGGGGGCCGACGAGCTTGCCGGCTACTGCATGGCGGCATCCTTCTTCCTGATGCTGGGGCCGGCGCTGCGCCGCGGCGCGCACATCCGCGTCGGCGTGCTGGTGGAGCGGCTGCACGGCACCGCGCGCCGCATCTTCGAACTGCTCTGCCTGGGCTTCGCCACCGCGCTCAGCGGCTATTTCGCCTGGTACTGGGTGCGCATGACCTATGAGTCCTACGATTTCGGCGATCTCAGCCAGGGCGTGCTGCCGGTCCCGCTGTGGATGCCGCAGGCGCTGATGGCGGTGGGTCTGGTGGTGCTGGTCATCGCCTTGATCGACGATCTGCTGGCCGTGCTGCAGGGGCGGGAAGCCTCCTACCAGCATGCCGGCATGCAGAGCGAGGGCTGAGCGATGGATCAGACGACCGCATCCATCGTCGTCGTCGTGACGATGTTCCTGATGCTGGGGGCCGGCGTCTGGGTGGCGCTGGCGCTGGCCGGCGTCGGCTTCGTCGCCATGGCGCTGTTCACCGCAAGGCCGGTGGGCATGGTGATGGCGACCAACATCTGGGGGGCCAGCACCTCCTGGACGCTGACGGCCCTGCCGCTGTTCATCTGGATGGGCGAGATCCTGTTCCGCACCCGCATCTCGTCCGACATGTTCAAGGGGCTGGCGCCCTGGACCGGCTGGCTGCCCGGCCGGCTGATGCATGTGAACATCATCGGCTGCTCGATCTTCGCCGCGGTGTCCGGCTCGTCGGCCGCCACCGCCGCCACCATCGGCCGCATGACCATCCCGGAACTGAACCGCCGCGGCTACGACCCGATGATGACGCTGGGCTCGCTGGCCGGCGCCGGCACGCTGGGCCTGCTGATCCCGCCGTCGATCATCATGATCGTCTACGGCGTCGCCGCCGACGTGTCGATCGCCCGGCTGTTCATCGCCGGCGTCATTCCCGGCATCGTGCTGACCGGCCTGTTCATGCTCTATGTCGGCGGCTGGTCGCTGCTGAACCCCGACCGGGTGCCGCCGCCCGAACCGTCGCAGAGTCTGGCCGAGAAGATCCGCGACACCGGCGCGCTGATCCCGGTGATGCTGCTGATCGCCGCGGTGCTGGGTTCGATCTATGTCGGCATCGCCACCCCGACGGAGGCCGCCGGCATCGGCGTGCTGGGTTCGCTGGTTCTGGCGCTGGTGACCGGCACGCTGAACTGGACGACCTTCCGCGACAGCCTGTTCGGCGCCGCCCACACCAGCTGCATGATCGGCTTCATCCTGGCGGGTGCCGCCTTCCTGACGGTGGCGATGGGCTATACCGGCATCCCGCGCCTGCTGGCGGAATGGATCACCACCATGCAGCTGTCGCCGGCAGCCCTGCTGGTGGCGCTGACCGCCTTCTTCGTGGTGATGGGCTGCTTCCTCGACGGCATCTCGATGGTCGTGCTGACCACTTCGGTCATCCTGCCGATGGTGCAGCGGGCGGGCATCGACCTGCTGTGGTTCGGCATCTACATCATCATCGTGGTGGAGATGGCGCAGATCACCCCGCCGGTCGGCTTCAACCTGTTCGTCCTGCAATCGATGACCGGCAAGGACATCTTCACCATCGGCAAGGCCAGCCTGCCTTTCTTCCTGCTGATGGTGGTGATGGTGGCGCTGCTGTGGGTGTTCCCCGGCATGGTGTCGTGGCTGCCGTCGATGATGATCGGTTAACGAGGAAAACGTGCAAGTCCGCTTCACCAGTGCCGGCGACACCGCCTTCAATGTCGAGTTCGGCGAGACCATCGACCGGGCGACCAACGCCCGCGTCATGGATTTGCACGCCCGGCTGAAGGCGGCCCCGCCGCCGGGGCTGGTGGAGACGGTGCCGACCTTCCGCTCGCTGCTGGTGGTCTACGACCCGGTATCCACCGGGCGGCGGGAGATGCAGGCGGCGGTCGAGGCGGCGCTGGCCGGCAGCGGCACGGCGCCGGCGGAGGGGCGGCTGTGGCGGCTGCCGGTCTGCTACGACCCCGACCTCAGCCCCGATCTGGCCGAGCTGGCGGACCAGCTCGGCTTGAGCGCGGAGCGGGTGGCGGCGCTGCATGGGTCGGTGGAGTATTTCGTCTACATGCTCGGCTTCATGCCGGGCTTCGGCTATATGGGCGACCTGCCGGCGGAACTGGACCGGCCGCGCCGGACCGAGCCGCGGGTGCGGGTTCCGGCCGGCTCCGTCGCCGTCGCCGGCCGGCTGACCACCGTCTATCCGTGGGAGAGCCCCGGCGGATGGCACCTGATCGGCCGCTGCCCGGTGCCGCTCTATGACGGCAACCGGCCCGATCCGGTGCTGCTGGCGGCCGGCGACCGGGTGCGCTTCGAGGCGGTGGACCGCGCGGCCTTCGACGGCATCGCCGAGGCGGCTTCCGCCGGACGCTTCGACTCCGCCAGCCTGAGGGCGGCGTGATGACAGGTTTTCTGACGGTGGTGCGGCCGGGCCTGTTCGCGACGGTCCAGGATTTGGGACGCTTCGGCTTCCAGGAACTCGGCATGCCGGTGGCAGGCGCGCTCGACCCGGTGGCGCTGCGGCTCGCCAATGCGCTGGTCGGCAATCCGCAAGGGACGGCCGGGCTGGAGATCGCCCTGCTCGGCCCTGCCCTGCGGGTGGATGCGCCATCGGTCCGCATCGCCGCGGTCGGCCCGATGGCCCTGACGCTGGAGCGCGACGGTGCTGCTCCGCAACCGCTGGAGTCCCACCGCAGCCACACCCTGCTTTCGGGCGACGTGCTGCGGCTGGGGGCGGTGGAAGGGGCGTCGGTCGCCTGTCTGGCGGTGGCTGGCGGCTTCGCGCTGGCACCGGTGATGGGCAGCCTGTCCACCTATGTGCGCGCCGGCATCGGCCCTCTCGGCGGCCGGCCGCTCGCCGAGGGGGACCGGCTGCCGCTCACGCTGGACGCCGCCCCGGACGGCCCGGACGTCGAACTGCCGCAGCCGCCCGATTACGGCGCCGGGCCGCTGCGCGTCGTTCCGGGACCGCAGGAGGACCGTTTCACCGCAACGGCGCTGGAGACCTTCCTGTCCGCGACCTACCACGTCGGCAGCCAAGCCGACCGCATGGGGCTGCGGCTGGAGGGCCCGGCGCTGGAGCATCGCGGCTCCGCCGACATTCCGTCGGACGGGCTGGTCACCGGCTCCATCCAGGTGCCGGGCAACGGGCAGCCGATTCTGTTGCTGAACGACCACCAGACGGCCGGCGGCTATGCCAAGATCGCCACGGTGATCTCCGCCGACCTTGCCCGCGCCGGCCGCCTGCGCCCTGGCGACAGCCTGTCCTTCCAGGCCGTGACGGTGGAGGAGGCCGAGGCGATCCGCCGCCGCCAGGAGCAGGCCATCGCCGGCTGGCTCCGCGCCATCCGCCCGGTGCGCCCGGCCGGCGGCATCGACCTGGAGGCGCTTTACGGCGAGAACCTGATTTCCGGCACCGTCGACATCGTCAATGGCGGCAGCGACCTGCCCCTGCTGTGAAACCGGCTGCCGGAACAGTCAGACCCCGACGACCTGCACACTACCGTTGGGCAGGCTGAAGGGCTGCGCACCGGCGAGTTCCGTCACCACCCCCCTGTCCACATCCAGGCGGAACAGGGCCGCTGCCTGGGTGGAATCGGTCGCGCTGAAATACAGGTTGCCGCCCGCCACATCCAGGCTGGTGGGCTGCGTCCAACCCGTGTGGTGGGCCTTGTCCGTGACCATCCGCGTGCCCGCCGCGGTGCCGTCGCTTCGCCACAGGCTGTCGCCATGCACGCCGTCATCGGCGGTGAAGAACAGCGTGTCGTCCACGACGGTGATGTTCGCGATGTTGGCGTCGGCGCGGCCGGGCGCGATGTCCTTGACCATCCGCGTTCCCAGTTCCGTCCCGTCCGACGTCCAGAGTTCGTAGCCGTTCTGCTCGCTCCCGGCAACGAAAGCGACCTGATCGTCGAAGGCGAAGAACTGCTTGGAGCGGGAAAAGCCCAGGGACGGGAAATCCTTGACCAGGACCGTGCCCGCCGGCGTGCCGTCGCTCTTCCACAGGTCATCGCCCCGATTGAAGAACAGCGTGTCTCCCGCCATGGCGAGAGACAGGGTGTGCCCGCTCTTCGGATCCTCGCCAAGCCCCTCCAGCAGCTTGACTGTCCCCGCCAGGGTCCCGTCGGTTACCCACAGCTGGCTGTAGGAGCCGGTGCCGTCCCAGCCCGTCAGGAACAGCCGGTGCCGCTGTCCCTCTTCCCCGCCCGCCGTCAGATGACCGGGGAAGATGGGCAGCGGCACCGGCGGATCGAATCCTCCCGGAAAGAAGTCCTTCACCAGCACCGTTCCGGCCGCCGTTCCATCGGACCGCCACAGGGCCCGCCCATGCTCGCTGTCGGTGGCGGAGAAGAACAGCTCGTCCCCGACCGCCGTCAGATCGTAGGGAAAGGAACCGGCCGGCTTGTCGGCGATGTCCTTCACCATATGGGTCCCGGCGGCGGTGCCGTCGCTGACCCACAGCTCCGTCGCATGCTGTCCGTCGTCGGCCTGGAAGTACAGCCTGCCGTCCACGACGGTCAACGCAGTCGGCCCGGAGCCCGCGGCACCCGGATGGATGTCGGCCACCATGCGGGTGCCGCCCGGCGTACCGTCCGTCATCCACAGCTCGCGGCCATGCACGCCGTCGTCGGCGCTGAAATAGGCGTGCCCGTCCGCCTCGACCAAGCCCTGCGGATCCGATGAGGCCGTCCCCGGGGCGATGTCCCGCAGAAGGAAGGCCCGGCGCCCGTCCGTTCCCCACAACTCGTCGCCATGACCGCTGTCGGAGGCCGCGAACACGGCGTCCGCCTTCGAACGGCTGGCATTCAGCCGCAGATTGTCGGCCGTCAGATCGTCCCGTGACAGCCCCATCAGCTTGACCCCGTCGCGCGGTCCGAAATCGAGGACCAGCCCGTCGCTGTCCTGATGGGAATGCGCCAGCACATCCTCCAGGCTGCCGATCCCGCCCCAGCCGCGCAGATCCAGCAGATCGCCGCCCAGACCGCCCTGGAAGTCGCCGATGCAATCCCAGCCATCTCCGGGATCGAGGACAAAGCGGTCGCTGCCGGCGCCGCCTTCCATATAGTCGTTGCCACGATGGCCGACGATGGTGTCGTTGCCGCTCCCGCCGAACAGAAGGTCTCGATGCGCGCTGCCCGTGATCCGTCGGCCGGACGCGCCGTGCGCCTGCGCTTGATCCCATCCCATGATCGCTCCCTCCCTTGGGAGCCGACGCGCCCGGCATCGGCAGGGAGAGATAATTCTACCTTATCGCTGGTGTGTTTCCCGGCACGTGCAGGCAGCCAGTGATCCATCGCGCCGTGTCGCTACCCCGGTCCGGTCCGGAACATCCCCGAACTATCCGAGCGAACGCGCAACTGCCTCACTCCGCAGCCGGCACCGGTTCCTTGACGATGGCCTCTTGATGGCGGCAGACCCGGTCCCGGCCGCCCTGCTTGGCCCGATAGAGCGCCATGTCGGCCGCCTTGATCATGGCGTCGGCGCGGTCGGTGCCGGCGGCGAGGGTCGACACGCCGATGCTGGCCGTCACATGCAGGACCGCGCCGTCCTGCGCAATGGCGAGATCGCGGACGGCGCAGCGCAGGCGTTCGGCAAGCAGGGAAGCCCCATCGATCGGCGCGTTGGGCAGCAGGATGGCGAATTCCTCGCCGCCGAAGCGCGCGACGAGGTCGCTCTGCCGCACGCTGCGCTGGAGAAGTCGGCTGAGCGCCACCAGCACCGCGTCGCCGGCGTCGTGTCCGCGTGTGTCGTTCACCGCCTTGAAATGGTCGATGTCCAGCATCAGCAGCGACACCGGCGTCTCGTGGCGCAGCGCGCCGGCCACGATGCGGTCGATGGCGGCGAAAAAGGCCCGGCGGTTCGCCAGACCGGTCAGCGGGTCGCTCAAGGCCGCGTCCCGCAGCATTTTTTCGGTTTCGACGCGGCGTCGTTCGCGTCCCAGCATCGTGCCCAGCATCAGGATGCCGCCCATCGTGAACAGCGCGATGGGAAGCCCGCCAGTGACGAAGGTCGGCAGCGCCACCTCCCAGGGCAGCACGAAGATGCTGAGCGGGTGGAGGGCCGCGACCGGAGCCAGCACGAACAGCAGCCTTGCGGTCCGCCAGCCCGGCACGGGAACCAGCCGCCGCACCAGCAGCCCAGCGGCTCCGGCCACGAGAATCCCGATCACACCCGGCATCATGCCGGCGCCGCCGACCGCCACTCGGCCGGCCGACACCAGTCCGGCGGCCAGGAGGGCGGCCAAGGGCCCACCGAAGGGGGCGGCCAGCGCCACCGGCACCGTCTTCACATCCAGATAAACACCCGGAAGGATCGGGACCGCTTGCAGCATGGCGGCCACGCCGCCGGCTCCGAACATCAAGCCCAGGCAAAGCTGGCGCAGCCAAGGCCGATCCCCCAGGCGATACAGGATTGTTCCGTAGAGCAGCGTCATCAGCGCCAGCAGCCCGACGCCACCGGCAAGTGCGGTTACAATCGTTCCCGTGGCGCTGGGTTCCTCCACCTGCGGCCCTTCCCTGTAGTCTGCGGTTGTGATCTATGCAGCCATTGAAATTCCGCCGATCATCCTCTTACGAAGCTCCTGAGACAGTACATTGGGGTTTGTCCCAAATGCCGTCCAGTCCAATCGAACATACCAAGGTAGGCCTGGATTCGGGCGGTCCTCGCCTGACGATATGCCGCAGATGGTGCGGTTGACCAACGAGGGCCGGCGCAACTACCATACCAGCAACTGGAATGGTAGTATGCGACGCCATGAACGGTTCCCAAGCGGCACCGCTCCCGACGATGGCCTGACTGATCCAGGAAACAGTTCTGAAACGTGCGACCGCCGCCGGGCGACGCTGTGGGACTGCCGAAGGACGGCTCCCGCGCGAAGCCATCGGTGCGCCCAATGAAGGCTCGGTGCCTGGTGGGAACCGGTGTGCGAACACCGGGCGGCGGCGTGCGTCCTGGCTGGAGACGCCTATCATGAGCGAACAGATCATTGCCGACGCCGGACCCGGCCAGTCGGCGGAACCGGCCCACCGGGCCGGCGGCATCGGCCAAGCGGCAGGCAAAGCGGCGGTCACGGTGAGCAAGGCCATCGGCCGCTACCGCTGGACCATCTGCGGCCTGCTCTTCTTCTCGACCACCATCAACTACATGGACCGTCAGGTCCTGGGCCTGTTGAAGTCCACGCTGATGGGCGACATGGGCTGGACCGAGTCCGACTTCGGCGACATCGTCGCCGCCTTCTCGCTGGCCTACGCCTTCGGCTACATCGGCTGCGGCCGGCTGATGGACAAGATCGGCATCCGCATCGGCCTGCCGGCGGCGGTCGCCGGCTGGAGCTTCTTCGCCTGCGTCCATGCCTTCATGGGCAGCGTCTTCGGCTTCAAGATGGCCCGCGCCGGCCTCGGCCTGACCGAGGGCGGCAACTTCCCGGCCTCGATCAAGGCGGTGTCGGAGTGGTTCCCGGCCAAGGAACGGGCACTCGCCACCGGCATCTTCAACGCCGGATCGAACGTCGGCGCCGTCGTCGCCCCGATCCTGGTGCCGATCCTGCTGGTCGCCTATGGCTGGCAGGCCGCCTTCCTGGTCACCGGCGGCATCGGCTTCTTCTGGGTCATCGCCTGGCTGCTGATCTACCGCAAGCCGGAAGACCATCCGAAGCTGACGGCCGAAGAGCTGGCCTATATCCGCAGCGACCCGGTGCTGCCGCAGGAGAACATTCCCTGGATCAAGCTGCTGAGCTACCGCGGCACCTGGGCGAACATCGTCGGCACCTGCTTCTCGGCTCCGGTATGGTGGTTCTACCTGAACTGGGTCCCGGGCTTCCTGAACAAGCAGTATGGCGTGAACCTGTTCGGGGCGATGCTGCCGCTGATCATCATCTACACCATGGCCGATTTCGGCAGCGTCGGCGGCGGCTGGTTCTCCTCGCACCTGATCAAGCGCGGCGTGAAGCCCCTGCGGGCCCGCAAGCTGACCTTCCTGGTCTGCGGCCTGTGCGTCCTGCCGGTGTTCTTCGCCTCCACCGTGTCCAGCATGTGGGTCGCCGTCCTGCTGATCGGCATCGCCGCCTCCGCCCACCAGGGCTATTCGGCCAACGTCTACACCATCGTGTCCGACACCATGCCGCGCAACGCGGTGGGGTCGGTGGTCGGCATCGGCGGCTTCTGCGCCTACTTCGTCGGCATGTTCGTCTCGATGGGCGTCGGCCGTCTGCTGGATGCGACCGGCGGCAACTATCAGGTGCTGTTCGGCATCGCCTCGGTCCTCTACCTCGTCGGTCTGGCGATCATGCACTTCATCCTGCCGAAGACCGGGTCGGGCATGACCCCGGCCGGGATCGAGGTCTGATCTCCGCGCCCACTCCGCCCACACACTCCGGGGCGCCCCGCCCCGGAGGTCCAATCGACCACCACCACCTTTAGAGAATGACGGTGCACCGGCCCACCCGCACTGCCGCCCCCCTGGGGCGGCAGCGGACAGGGAGACCGCAGCGACCGCCGCGACCCGGAGCCCATCATGCCCGACGCGAACACCGCCCTGCTGGCGGCCCGTCCTTCACAAACCCGCCTTTCCACCGCCACCCTCGACCGTCTGGCCCCGGAGGTCGAACGCCCCGCCTACGACCGCGCCGCGGTCACGCCGGGCATCGTCCATATCGGCCTCGGCGCCTTCTGCCGCGCCCATCTCGCCACCTACACCGACGATCTTCTGGCGACCGGCGACAAGAGTTGGGGCATCGTCGGCGTCGATCCGCTGTCGCCGGCGATCCGCGACGCGCTGAAGCCGCAGGACTGCCTCTACACCCTGCTGGTGCGCGAGGAGAACCGCGACCGGCTGCGCGTCATGGGCTCCTTCCTCGACGCCATGGCCACCGCCGACCAGCTGGATGACGTGCTGGCGCTGATGGCGAAGCCGGAGATCCGCATCGTCACCCTGACGGTGACCGAGAAGGGCTATTGCCAGGACGCCGCCACCGGCGCGCTGGACGAGGCGCATCCGCTGATCCGCGCCGACCTTGCCGACCCCGCCAAGCCGCGCAGCGTGCCGGGGCTGCTGGCCGAGGCGATCCGCCGCCGCCGCGCCGGCGGGGTGGCGCCCTTCACCGTGCTGGTCTGCGACAACCTCGCCCAGAACGGCATCAAGGTGCGTGGCATCGTCGTCCGCTACGCCGAACTGTGCGATCCGGGCCTCGCGGCCTACATCGCCGGGCAGGTCGGCTTCCCCTGCACCATGGTCGACCGCATCACCCCCGCCACCCAGGACGCCGACCGCGCCACGGTGGAGGAGGCGACCGGCTGCCAAGACGCGTGGCCGGTGGTCAGCGAGCCCTTCAAGCAATGGGTGATCGAGGACCGCTTCCCGCTCGGCCGCCCGGCCTGGGAAAAGGCCGGCGCCATCATGGTCGAGGACGTCCACCCGTTCGAGCTGATGAAGCTGCGCTGCCTGAACGGCGCCCATTCGCTGCTGGCCTACCTGTCGGTGATCGCCGGCATCGAGACCATCGCCGGAGCCATGGCCGACCCGCAGTTGCAGGCCGTCGTCCGGCGCCTGTGGGCGGAGGATCTGATCCCCACCCTGCCCCCGGTTCCGGGCACCGACATCCCCGCCTACACCGCGGCGCTGGAGGCACGCTTCCGCAACCCCGGCATCCGCCACCGCACCCTCCAGATCTCCTCCGACGGCTCGCAGAAGCTGCCGCCGCGCCTGCTGGAACCGGCACGCGAGCTGTTCGCCGCCGGCAAGGCGCCGAGGGTGATCCCGCTGGCCGTCGCCGCCTGGATGCGCTTCCTGGCGCAGAAGAACGAGGCCGGTGCCGCCTATGCGGTCGCCGATCCGATGGCGACACTGCTCACCGGCATCGCCGGCGCCCATGGCAAGGATGCCGGCGCCCTGGCGGCGGCACTGTTCGCCGTGGAGGACATCTTCGACCCCGAACTGGTCGCCGAGGACGCCTTCCGCACCGCGGTCGTCCGTCATCTCGACAGCCTGATGCGCGTCGGCGTCGCCAAAACGCTGACCGGCTTCCTCGCGACCCCCTGACCGAAGGGCGGCTTCCGCCCACCGTACCCCTATTCGAAAGGACATCATCATGCAGGAAACCTGGCGCTGGTTCGGCCCGGACGATCCCGTCACCCTGGAGAAGGCCCGTCAGGCCGGTGCCACCGGCATCGTCACCGCGCTGCATCACATGAACCAGGGCAGCGTCTGGACGCCCGAGGAAATCCAGAAGCGCCGCGCCATGATCGAGGCCGCCGGCCTGACCTGGGACGTGGTGGAGAGCATCGGCGTCGGCGAGGAGATCAAGACCCGCACCGGCGACTTCCAGACCAAGATCGACAATTACAAGCAGTCGATCCGCAATGTGGCGCGGGCCGGCATCCCGGTGATCTGCTACAATTTCATGGTCATCACCGATTGGAGCCGGACCAACCTGATGCACCGGCTGCCGAACGGCGGCTATGCCCTGCGCTACGACAGCGTCGATTTCGCCGCCTACGATTTGTTCGTGCTGAAGCGCCGCAATGCGGAGGCCAGCTACGACCCCGCCCATGTCGCCGCCGCCAAGGCGCGGTTCGAGGCGATGTCGGTGGAGCAGGTGGCGGAGCTGGAGCGCAACCTGATCGACTGGCTGCCGGCCCGCGACTTCGCCTATGACCGCGACAGCTTCCGCGGCATGCTGGAACTGTACCAGGAGATCGGCGTCGAGGATCTGCGCGCCAACCTGATCGAGTTCCTGCGCGAGATCACGCCGGTCGCCGAGGAGGAGGGAGTGCGGCTGTGCATCCACCCCGACGACCCGTCCTTCCCCATCTTCGGCCTGCCTCGCGTGATGTCCACCGCGGAGGATGTGCGGGCGCTGTTCGCCGCCGTGCCGCAGGAGGCCTGCGGGCTGACCCTGTGCACGGGGTCCTTCGGCTCCAACCCGAAGAACGATCTGGTGGCGATGGCGAAGGAGTTCGCCCCGCGCATCCACTTCGTCCATCTGCGCAACACCACGCACGAGCCGGACGGTTCCTTCTATGAGGCCGACCATCTCGGCGGCGACACCGACCTGATCGGCGTCGCCGCGGCGATGATCGACGAGGAGGCCCGCCGCCGGCAGGCCGGCCGTGCCGATGCCCAAATCCCGATGCGCCCCGACCACGGCCATCTGCTGGGCGACGACATCGGCCAGACGATGAACCCCGGCTATTCCTTCGTCGGGCGTCTGAAGGGTCTGGCCGAACTGCGCGGCGTGATGCGCACCATCGAGGCCTTCCGCGACAAGCGGGTCGCCTGACCGGCGGTTGGACCGGCGGCGGAAGCCCTCTCCAGTGCGGGGAGGGGGCCCCCGCCGCCGGTCCGGCCTTAGCCCTCCGCCGCCGGTCAGGGCCACCTGCGCAGAGAGCGCGGCAGACATGGGCGAAGCCCACGCAATTCGGTATAGGGGGAATTGGGCGACGGGCGCATCCAGCCGACCTGCACTGGCCGGATGCACCCGTTGGCCCGTCGATTCCGCCCGTGCGATCCTCCACCGGTCGCGACATGCCTCGTGCGAGGCGGCGTGCCTGGGAGGATCTTGAGATGCTGAGGTACGTGATTGCAGCTGCCGCCATGGCCGTGACGCTGGCTGGCGGTTCCGGTGCGTCGACTGCGGCCACGCCGCAGCAGGAGAAGCAGCAGGAAAAGATGAAGGCCTGCAATGCCGATGCGACCGCCAAAAGCCTGAAAGGCGACGAGCGCAAGACGTTTATGAGCAGTTGCCTCTCGAACAAGCCGGCCGCAGCCGCCGAACCTGCCAAACCGCTGACGGCTCAGCAGGACAAGATGAAGAAGTGCAACGCCGACGCGGTCGGGAAGAGTGGGGACGATCGGAAAGCCTTCATGGCAAGCTGTCTGAAGGGTTGACCGCCGGACGAGGCTGGCCACCCGGAGATGTAAGGCAGGAAGATGCCGGCGATCGACTGCCCATCGACCTTCAGAACCGGATGGCCGGCGAAGTCGCTCCCGGCCTCTCGACGCCATGTCAGGCACAGAGATGACCTGCGGCATGATATTCAGCATGCCTGGAGCCAATGGAAGCCGGCCCTATCGGCGGGCATAATTGCTCTGCAGTCAATAGGGGCATCCATGAACAGAAACTGGCACGAAGCGCATCCCATGCCAGCGAAGGCGACACGACAGCAGCGTGTCGAATGGCATCTGGAACACGCCCATGCATGTGGATGTCGCCCGCCTCCGGCATCGCTCCTCGACGACATCCACGCCCTTGAGGAAAAGCGCCATCTACTGGCCGAAGACGGTGCCATCTGATGGCAGCAGTGGGATCACCGCGCCGCCCCCTTGATCGTCTCAAACGTCCGGTATCCGGTCGTCATGCCGGAAAGGCGGTGTTCTTTCCGGCGTGACGTGAAATTGCTACCCCCTCCGGGCGGCTGGCCCTGTTGCGCGCATTACGCGATCCTCCCACGCGATACATAGATAAATGGGAGATCGGTCGTGGCCGATGCAGTTGCTTCCAGCGGTATGGCTGGCACCGTCCGGCGTGCCATTCGCTTCCCTCTGTGGCTCGTTCGCGTCATCTGGCTGCTGATCCTTCCCCTGTCGTTCGTGGCGCTCGGGATCTGGCAGGAACAGCGGGCCGCCGCGACGCTCGACGAGTACCGCCAGGCCGGACAGGAATTGCCGCAGGTTCTGGCACAGCTTCAGCAAATGGAAGCGAAGACTCCATCGGCTTTCGTCACCATGGGCGGCCCGGACGGCCGCCGCATGCCGGTCTCGATGGCCGTCGCCGGAGTCCGCAGAGCCATCGACACAATGGAAGAGGGCGCCGAAGTATCGCGGATCCGCTACCCGTTGAGCTGGGGCACGATGACCGGCGGCCTGCTGGCTTTCCTTGCCGGGCTGTCCGGCTTGCTGGCCGCACGCGTCTCGGCCCTGCGGGCGCGACGCTCGCGCGAGGCCCTGATCCGCAGTTTCGACCGTTTGAGGCGGGGCCTGCCCTTCGCGCTCGCTGCCGTGCTCGTCGGCCTCAGCATCGCCAGCGTCTCGGCGTCGCTGTTCGAAGCGGCGAGCCTGTGGTTCTGGGACCATCTGTCGACCAGCAGCGTCAAACTCTTCGCTGCTGCCGTGATGCTCGCGGGGCTCGCCGCCTACAGTGCCGTGATGGCGGTGATCGCGATGCGCCGCGTCTTCGATCTCTACACCGTGGAGCCGCTCGACATCCGCGGATTGGTGGTGAGTCGGGACGAGGCGCCCGGCCTCTGGCGTTTCGTCGAGGATCTGGCGACCCGGCACGAGGCGCTGATGCCGGACAGCATCCTGATCGGCCTGACCGAGGGCTTCTTCGTCACCGAGGCACCGGTCCGGCCGCTCGGCGGGGAGCGGGTGCTGTCGGGCCGCACCCTCCACTTGCCGGCCCCCTGCCTGCCGCTGATCGGCGAGACCGAACTCGCGGCGGTCATCGGCCATGAGCTTGCCCATTTCTCGGGCGGGGATACCACCTACAGCCGCCGCTTCGCTCCGATCCATGCCGGATTGTGGCGGACCCTGACCGCACTTGGCGAGCGCACCGGGACGGGCGGCTTCATGCTTGCTCCGGCCTTGCATCTCGGCTTCCATACGCTGGAGAGCTTCGATCTCTCTGTCGCCCAGCACAGGCGGCAGCGCGAGCTGGAGGCCGACCGCCGGGCCAGCCTGGTCAGCGGTCCGGAGAGCGTTCCCCTTGCGCTGCTTCGCAACGCGGCACTGGCGCCGGCCATCTTCGAGACGCTCAATGACGCCTTCTCCGCCCCCGACACGGCCGGGCCGGACATGATGGCCGAAATCCTGCGGCGCGTCGAAGATGGCCTCCCAAATCCCGCCGCGCATCTGGACGAGTGCCAGCCCCATCCGACCGACAGCCATCCGCGGACCGCCCTGCGGATCAGCACCCTTGGCGTCCAGCTCGACGAACGCCTGCTGGCCCGTGCCGCCCGCACGCCGACGGCGGAGGACACCAGCCTTCCACACCGGCTGTTCACCGACTGGAGCGGGCTTTGCCATGCGCTGACCGCAGCCTACCTCGACGAGGCCCGGCAGGCGCACCGGCTGAACCGGGAGGAACTGGAGGCCGCTGTCGCCGCCGTTCCTGCGGAGCACACGGTGCTCTATGAGAACGGCAGGCCGATGATCTGGGCCATGGCCTTCATCGCGGCGCTGTTCGCCGCCTTCACCATCGGCACCACCGTCTTTGGGCGGGAACTCGGCCTCGGCACCGATCAGGGGACGAAGGCATTCATCGGGGCGGTGGCGGGTGTGGGAATCTGCATGGCTTTGGGCTATGCGGCCTGGGTCCGCCACAAGACGAAAGCGCCGTTGATGACCTTGACGCCAGACGCCCTGATATCGGCACGGCTGCGGGAGCCCGTTGCCTGGACCGATGTGGGTGGGATGCAGGTTTCGGCAGCGCGACGGCTGGCGCTGGTGCTGGCGCTACATGAGGAGGCGCCCCTGCCCAACCGCATCGGCTTTTCCATCTACAACAAGGTGAACCGTCGAGAGCGGACCGTGGTGCTGGAGGCGATGGGTATCCGCGGCATGAAAGCGGCCGAATTCGAGGCGCTGGTCAGCCGTTACCTGACCGCTGCCTATGCCCGCCGCCGCCTCGCCGGGGATTGACGCGGTAAGCGATGGGCTTCAGGCCGCCTCGCCCGCCACTCTTTTCTTCAGAAGCCGACGGCGATCCGTTCGCCGTCGCGTTTCCGCAGAATGTCGAACCAGGGGATGCGGGCAATCCGCCGGAGTGGATGAATGTAGAGGCGGTCATCGCGCGCTGTCCGAGCATCTCGGGCACAGCAACGCGAAGACGACGGAGATTTACCTGGGGTACGTGCCAAACAGGGAGGGCACAAAAACCGGCACAGATACAACGGTTCGCCAGTGGTTGAGCCCCCGACGGACGCGAAAATCACCGACTAAGGTATTGATTTAATTACGCGGTGGCGGAGGGGATGGGATTCGAACCCACGATAGGGCTTTAAACCCTATGACGGTTTAGCAAACCGTTGCCTTCAGCCACTCGGCCACCCCTCCAGCCAGTGCGGTTTCCCGTGGGTCACCGCTGGCGTGGGAGCGGTTCTAACGGCCGGCCGTACCCTTGTCAACGCTTACAAATCCAAAAAAACGCTTTTCCCGAAAATCGCAGAGAAGGGACAAATCTGTATAAAATTTTAGGTACTTTTTAACGGAAGGCGCTTATGATGCCACCATGAGCAATAAAAAGCCCGGGTGCAGAACGACTCGGTCGCGTGGGGGCTGATCCCGACAGTGCCCCGCCGGTCAGTGACGCCGCACCCCGTCGCCGTGGAGGATGCCATGACCCTGTCACGCCGTTGCGCCGAAACACTGATCGACCTCGTCGAGATCAAGCTGAGCTGCCTAGAAATCACCGATCGCGAAGACCAGCGCGAGAAAGAACTGCTCCAGCGCTGCGTGCAGGAGTTGACCGCTGAGCTGCGCGGCGAGAACGGCGCGCTCGCCAGCTTCGCGGCACCGAAGCGCCGCGGCCGGCGGCCCAAGCATCTGCAACTCCACGAACTTCACGTCGCCTAACCGGACCTGCGCCTAACCGGACCTGGGCCTGATCGGCCGCCCTGCCGCAGGGCTGCGCCACGGGTTCAGCCCAGGGCCGGTTCCGCCGCGACGGCCGGCTGCATCGCCGGGGCTTCGCGGGGCAGCTGGATGGTGAAGCGGGTCCCCTGCCCCGGCCAGGACTGGACGGACACGCTGCCGCCCAGCGGGCCGGTGACGGTGTTGAAGACGATGTGCAGCCCCAGGCCGGATCCGCCCTGCCCGCGCTTGGTGGTGAAGAAGGGGTCGAAGACCTTCGACAGATGCTCCGGCGCGATGCCGGCGCCGTCGTCGATGAAGTCGATCCGCACCCGCTCGCCCCCATCCGCCTGCGCGGTGATCCTGATCGTGCCGACCGGCGTCCCGGCCAGGCGATCGCCATCCCGATCAATGCCCCGATCCCCACCCCGATCCCCATCGCCATAGGCATGCACGACGGCGTTGATGACCAGATTGGTCAGCACCTGCCCCAGCGCGCCGGGAAAGCTGTCCATCGTCAGCTCGTCGTCGCACTCCACCGCCACCCGCAGATTGGTGCGTTTCAGCCGCGGACGCAACGAGAACAGCAGCTCCTGGATATAGCCGCCCAGTTCGAACACCCGCCGGTCGCCGGAGGACTGGTCGACCGCCACCTGCTTGAAGCTCTGCACCAGCGACGCGGCGCGGTCGATGTTGGCCATCAGCAGGCGGCTGCTCTCGCTCAGCCCATCCAGGAACTCGAGGAATTCCGACCGGCGCAGCGCATTGCCGGTGAACCGGTCGCGCAGGACCTGCGCCTGCTCGCCGATGTGGCTGGCGGCGGTCAGGCCGATGCCGATGGGCGTGTTGATCTCGTGCGCCACCCCCGCCACCAGCTGGCCGAGCGAGGCCATGGTCTCGGCCTGGATCAGGCTCTCCTGGGCCTCCCGCAGGTCGGCCAGCGCCTGTTCGGCCTCCTCCCTGGCCTGGATCATCGCCGACTCGGCCGCCTTGCGGTCGGTGATGTCGTAGAGCCAGGTCAGCAGGGCCGCCTCACCGTCCAGTTCGATGCTGTTCCACGAGGACAGGACCCAGACGACGCTGCCGTCCGGCCGGCGGAACCGGATCTCGGCATTGCGGAAGGCGCCCTCCCGGTCGAATCGGGCGATCAGCGCATCGCGGTCGGCGGGGTCGGCATAGAGATCGGCCACCGGGGTGCGCATCAGTTCCGAACGGTCGCGGCCCATCAGCCGCACGGACTGGGCATTGCAGAACAGCCAGCGGCCGTCGCGCGTGGTGACGTTCACCGCGATGGGGGCCGCCTCCATGATCTTCAGCAGCCGTTCCTCGCTGGCGCGTAGCCGCTCCTCCTGCCGGCGGGCCTCGGTGATGTCGGTCATGATGCCGGCATAGCGCACCGCCCGCCCGGTCTCGTCGCGGAAGGCGCGGCCCTTGGCGGCGATCCACACCCAGCCGCCCGCCTCGTGCCGCAGGCGGTAGCTGTAGGCGTAGGCCGAGGTCTCGCCGGCCAGATGCGAGGCGATGTGGGCCAGAACCCGTTCGCGGTCTTCCGGATGCAGTCGCCGCTCCCAGAAATCGGGCGGCATCGCCGGGCGCGTGCGAAAGCCCAGCATGCGCGGAAAGGTGTCCGACCACCAGCAGGTGCCGGCCATCAGATCGGCATCCCAGACCGCGGCCCCGGTGGCCTCCAGCGCCATCTCCAGCCGCTCGCCGACATCCGGCTCGTGGAAGCCATGCCCCGGCCGGGCGCCGGCAGGAGTGGCGGGGTGCGGCGACGATGGATGGCGCGCCGCCCGGCGACCGGTATACCGGCCCAGCAACACCCCGAGCAGACCGCCGACAGCACCAGCCGCCAGCGCCACCATCACCGGCTCCGCCGCCATGGTTCCTCCACCGTTTCCAAGCACTGTGACGGCGGAAACCGGGAAAATTCAACTGCGGCTTTACCGTAACGGCGGGTGGCACCCAAGAAAAAAGCCCCTCCGCCGAACGGAGAGGCTTTCTTTCGTGCAAGACGGCGATTTCCGTCCGCCGACAGGGACAGGCAGATTAGCCTTTCAGTTTCTTCATCAGGATTTCGTTGACCATGGCCGGGTTGGCTTTGCCCTGGGTCGCCTTCATCACCTGACCGACGAAAAAGCCGAACAGCTTGTCCTTGCCGCTGCGGAACTCCGCCACCTTGTCGGGGTTGGCGGCCAGCACGGCATCGATGGAGCCTTCGATGGCGCTGGTGTCGGTGACCTGGCGCAGCCCCTTCTTCTCGACGATGTCGGCGGCCTTCTCGCCGGTTTCGAACATCGTCTCGAACACTTCCTTGGCGATGCGGCCGGAAATGGTGTTGTCGGCGATCAGGTCGATCAGGCCGCCGAGATTTTCGGCGGACACCGGGCTTTCCTCGATCTCCTTGCCGGCCTTGTTCAGATAGCCGAACAGCTCGCCGGTGACCCAGTTGGAGGCCAGCTTCGGATCGCGGCCCTTGGCGACCGCCTCGAAATAATCGGCCTTCGACTTCTCGGAAACCAGCACGCCGGCGTCATAGACCGACAGCTTGTAGTCCTCGATGAAGCGGGTCTTCTTGTCGTCAGGCAGTTCGGGCAGGGTCTTCTTGATGTCCTCCACCCACGCCGCATCGAGTTCGAGCGGCAGCAGATCGGGATCGGGGAAATAGCGGTAGTCGTGCGCCTCTTCCTTCGACCGCATGGAGCGGGTCACGAACTTGGTCGTGTCCCACAGCCGGGTCTCCTGGTCGATCTTGCCGCCTTCCTCGATGATCTCGATCTGGCGGCGCGCCTCATACTCGATGGCCTGCATGACGAAGCGGATCGAGTTGACGTTCTTGATCTCGCAGCGGGTGCCGAAGGCGTCGCCCGGCTTGCGCACCGACACGTTGACGTCGCAGCGCATGGAGCCTTCCTCCATGTTGCCGTCGCAGGTGCCGAGATAGCGCAGGATGGAGCGCAGCTTGCGCACATAGGCGCCCGCCTCCTCCGAGGAGCGCATGTCGGGTTCCGACACGATCTCCATCAGCGCCACGCCCGACCGGTTCAGGTCGATGTAGGTCTTTGACGGGTGCTGGTCGTGCAAGGACTTGCCGGCGTCCTGTTCCAGATGCAGGCGCGTGACGCCGACGGTGCGGCTGGTGCCGTCCGGCAGGTCGAGCACGATCTCGCCCTTGCCGACGATGGGCTGCAGGAACTGGCTGATCTGATAGCCCTGCGGCAGGTCGGCGTAGAAGTAGTTCTTGCGGTCGAAGACCGAGTGCAGGTTGATCTCGGCCTTCAGGCCCAGACCGGTGCGCACTGCCTGTTCGACGGCATATTCGTTGATGACGGGCAGCATGCCGGGGAACGCGGCGTCGACGAAGCTGACCTGGCTGTTCGGCGCGGACCCGAATTCGGTGGCGGAGCCGGAAAACAGCTTCGCGTTCGAAATCACCTGGGCATGGACCTCAAGCCCGATCACGACTTCCCAATCGCCCGTTTCACCCTGGATGTACGACATCGTTCCGCTCTTCGACGTTCACGGCACGGGATGGGACGGGCATCGCCCCGTTGAGGACGCCCCGGCCATACCCTTGGAATCCTGTCTCTTCTAACGCCCTTTGCGCCCGCGCGCACGCTTTATCGCGCCGCAGCCTTCCTACCCTCGCCACTACCCACATTGTGTGGCCCGCCACAGACATGCCGTTAACACTCGGGCAAGCTTTGACCGCCACGCTGGGTGGGTCGAGTGCTGGAGGGTATTATGTCGGTGCGGAAGCTGCTGCGGAGGGTCGGGTTCGGTGCCGGTCTGGGCGCCCTGCTGATCGCGGGTGCCGCAGTCGGCCATGCCGCAACCCAGCCGAACGGACTGTCGCTCAACCCGGCCGGCTCCGCCCCGGCCGCCATCGGCCCCGTCACCGTCAATCCGGTGCCCGCAGCACCCTCCTCCGAATTTCCCGATGCGGCGATGTCCCGCAACGACCAGGGCGACGTCACCGTCCTGCGGCTGGACGGCATCATCACGCCGGGAGCGGAACGCAGCTTCCTCGACGCCCTGCACGCCCTGCCGGCCCGCCGCCCGCTGGTGATCGAGCTGTCCAGCCCCGGCGGCTTCACCGCCGCGGGCTACCGGATGATCGACGCCGTCCTGGCCGAACGCAAGGGCGGGCGGCCGGTTGCCACGCGGGTGCGCGACGGCGAGTCCTGCGAAAGCATGTGCGTCGGCCTCTATCTGGCCGGCTATCCGCGCTACGCCGCCCCGCGGGCGGAATTCATGGTGCATGCCCCGCGCATGGCGGAGAATGGGCGGATGACCCTGCGCTCCACCCAGATGATGGTCGAGCGGCTGGTGTCGCTCGGCGCCTCGCAGAGCTGGATCGAGCGGGTGAAGGCCGAGGGCGGCTTCTCCGGCGCGCGCGACCATCGCGAAACCGCCGACCGGCTGGCCGCCGACGGCGCCAACATCGTCACCGACCTGCTGCGCTGAGCAGCCCGTCGGCGACCGCCTCCGGCGAGCGGCCGACGATCCGCTCATAGACCTCCGGATCGGTCGCCCCTTCGGTCCCGAACACCAGCACCCGCGCGTCGGGCACGAGGCCCAGCGCCAGCCTCACCTCCTCGTGGGCGGCGGCGCAGAGCAGTCCGGCCAGCCCGGCGACACCCGATTCACCGCCCACCACCGGACGGCCGCCCTGCCCGCCGTCCGCAAGCTTGCGCATGGCGATGACCGCCCCCTCGTCGGGGATGGTCAGGAAATCGTCGGCGCCGCGCTCCAGGATCGCCCAGGCCAGCAGCGAGACCTCGCCGCAGGCAAGCCCGGCCATCACCGTGTCGAGGTCGCCCTGCGCCCGTGTCGGCCGGCCGGCGACGGCACTCTGGTACAGGCAGTCGGCGCTGTGCGGCTCCACCACCACGAAGCGCGGGCGCTGGCGCCCCCAGCTTTCCCACAGATGGCCGCAGACCGCGGCGGGCAGCGCACCGACGCCGCCCTGCACGAAGACGTGGGTCGGTCGTTCGCTGGCGGGAAGCTGCGAGATCGCCTCCTCCACCATCACGGTGTAGCCCTGCATCACGTCGCGAGGCACGTCCATATAGCCGGTGTAGGAGGTGTCGGAGACGACGAACCAGCCCTGCGCCGCCGCATCGGCGGCGGCACGGCGCACCGCATCGTCGTACGGCCCGTCCACCACCACCACCCTCGCCCCGTACGCCTCGATGGCGGCGCGACGGCCGGGCGTACAGGCGGCGGGCACATACACCACGCAATTGCAGCCGAACACCTGCGCGCCCCAGGCGACCGACCGGCCATGGTTGCCGTCGGTGGCGGTGGTGACGGTCAGCGTCCGCGTCACCTTGGCATAGCGGCCGACGACGAGATCCAGTGCTGTCACCGGCACGCCGGGCACCCGCGCCGTCACCTCCCGCGCCAGCAGCCGCAGCACGGCGTAAGCCCCGCCCAGCGCCTTGAAGCTGGCGAGCGCGAAGCGGGCGCTCTCGTCCTTGTACCAGAGGCGGTCGATCCCGGCCTCCCGAGCCAGCCCCGGCAGGGAGCGCAGCGGGGTGGGCGTGTAGCCGGGCCAGGCACCGATCTCCGCCATCGCCTCCTCGAAGGCGGCACGGCTGAGGATGGCGCGTTCCGACGGGCCATAGACCCGTTCATGGTCGGCATGGGGATTGGAAAAATGGCGCGGCAGGCAGGGGGAGACAGCGGTGTGGGACATGGCTTCGCTCTCCGGGCCGGCGACGCCGTCGGCGACGGCAGTTTCCACGACCGGACACAACGACACCAGAAGCCATCGCCCGCCGTCAAGACGCCAGCGCAAGCGGGGCTGCTACCGAATGAAGCATCGATAAAGGGAAAGCGCTGCAACGGAAAAGGGTGCGGTCAGCGCTTCCATTCGCGGCTTGACTTGATGAAGTCGGTCAGGGTGACGCCGATCTTGTCGTCGATGATCGCAACCTCGCCGCGGGCGACCAGAACGCCCTCGACATAGACGTCGGTCGGGTCCTTCAGATGGCGATCGAGTTCCACGACGGCGCCGCGGCCCAGCTTCAGGAGGTCGCGGACGCGGAGCATGGCGGTGCCGATGACGACCTTGATCTCCACCGGCGCATCGCCGATGGCGAAGGACGAGGCGTCGCCGTCGTTGGGATCGGGCGCGCCGAGCAGGTCGTCGATGTTGGCCATGGCTGTCCAAGCTCCCGCGCCGCAAGGGGGCGCCTTCCTATACGAACGGAACATCCTACACCCCGGACGGGCTAGCCGGCAACGCCACCGACCGACTTGGATTGCGACAAGATTAGGCTTTTCCCGCACCGGCGCTTCGCCCACACTGTCGGCCTGCCCGCCTCGGCGGGTGTCCGCCGGCCCGCCGGGCGACCCGTTGCGACTGAGCAACGATCACGGCAGGACAAGGCTATCGACCAACCGGAACCGGGTTCACCCTGATGACCGACAGCAGCATTTCCCCGCTTGTGGACGCTTCCTGGCTGAAAAGCCCGCTCGACAGCCCCGGCATTGTCGTCCTCGACGTGCGTACCCCGCCCGCCGGCGGCTTCGTTCCGGGATCGGTTCATTCCGACTACGCAACGTCCGGCTGGCGGACTGTGGTCGGCGGCGGGGCCGGGATGCTGCCGGAACCCGGAGTTCTGGCGGGGCTGATCGGCGGCCTGGGGATCGGCAACGGCGACCATGTGGTGCTGGTTGCGGCCGGCGCCAACGCGTCCGACATGGGCAACGCCACCCGCGTCTATTGGACCTTCAAGATGCTGGGCCATGACGCGGTATCGGTGCTGGACGGCGGTTTCGCCGCCTGGGTCGCCGCCGGCGGTCCGGTGACGCCCGAGCCGGCGGTGCGCAAGCCGACCAGCTTCGCCACCCATCCGCGCGCCGGCCTGCGCGCCACCGTGGAGGATGTCGAAGCCGCCGTGACGGCCGGGGCCGTGCCGCTGCACGATGCGCGGTCGGCAGAACAGTTCGCCGGCAAGGCCAAGAGCCCGCAGGCCCGCGCCCCCGGTACCATCCCGGGTGCCGTCAACCTGGACATCGCCCCGCTCTTCTCCGCCGCCGAGCACCGTTTCGCCACACCCGAGGCGGTGAAGGCGATGGCCGACCAAGCCGGCCTGCCCTTGCGCGACCAGCCCATCACCTTCTGCAACACCGGCCATCTGGCCTCGGTGTCCTGGTTCGCGCTCAGCGAGATCGCCGGCGTGCCGGGCGTACGGCTCTATGACGGCTCGATGTCGGAATGGAGCGCCGATCCGGAGCGGCCTTTGCAGACCGAGGGGTGATCAGGCTTTCGCCCGGCGACGGCGCAGACGGCTGAGGTCGCTGCGCCGCACCAGCCCGAGCAGCACCGCAGCGACGGCATAGACCGCCAGTCCGATCACGGCGAGCACCAGCAAGCCGCCCAGCCGCTCCACCATGCCGGCGGCACCCAACCAGGGGGCAAGCCGCTCGGTCGCCAGCCACAGGGCGCCGGCCATGGCGACGGCGGCGATGGCCATCCGCGGCAGGTTGCGGGTCAGCCGCGCATCCGCCCGGAACAGGCCGCGGCGGTGCAGCAGCAGCGCCAGCAGCCCCGCATTCACCCAGGCACCGACGGAGGTGGCGACCGCAAGCCCGACTTGGGCCAGCGGCCCCATCAGCGCCAGCTTCAGCGCCACATTGATGCCGACCGCCGCCAGCGCCACCCGCACCGGCGTTGCCGTGTCATGGCGGGCATAGAAGCCGTTGACGAGGCTGCGGATGACCACGAAGGCCGGCAGGCCCAGCGCATAGGCTTGCAGGGTAAGCGCCGAAGCCGCGGCATCCGACGGGCCGAAGGCGCCGCGCTGGAACAGCACCGACAGGATCGGCGTGCCCGCCACCAGGAAGGCGATGGCGGCCGGCAGGGTCAGAACCAGCGACAGCTCGATGGCGCGGTTCTGGCTGTCGACCGCGCCGGCCTCGTCGCCGCTCTTGATCCGCTTGGACATTTCCGGAAGCAGAACGGTCCCGACGGCGATGCCGATCACGCCCAGCGGCAGCTGGTTCAGCCGGTCGGCATAATAAAGGTAGGACACCGCCCCGGTCGGCAAGGCGGACGCGATCAGCGTGTCGGCGAACAGGCTGATCTGCGTCAGGCCGGACCCCAGCGCCGCCGGCCCCAGAACCTTCAGGAAGCGCTTCACGTCGGGCGACAGGCGCGGCATCACCGGCCGCAGAGTCATGTCGGCCCGCCTTGCGTCCCAGGCCAGATAGAGAAACTGCGCGACACCCGACGCCAGCACGCCCCAGGACAGCGCATGTCCGGCCGTCGGCATCAGCGGCGTGCCGATCACCAGCGCCGCGATCAGGCACAAATTCATCAGGATGGGGGCGGCGGCGGCGGAGCCGAAGCGGCTCATGCTGTTCAGCACGCCGCCATAGAGCGACACCAGCGAGATCAGCAGCAGGTAGGGAAATGTGATGCTGGTGAACAGAACGGCCAGCCGGAACTTCTCAGGCTCGTCGGCGAATCCGGGGGCGAAGACCGTCATGAATTGCGGCATGAAGGCCAGCACCGCCAGCAGCAGCACCAGTTGCACGATGACCAGCAGGGTCATCACCTCGTCGGCGAAGCGGCGGGCGGATGCTGCCCCGTCCTGCACCAGCTTGCCCGAGAACAGCGGCACGAAGGCGGAGTTGAAGGCCCCCTCGGCGAACAGGGCGCGGAAATGGTTCGGCAGCCGGAAGGCGACGAAGAAGGCGTCGGCGACCGGCCCGGCGCCGAGCAGCGCCGCGGTCAGCACGTCGCGCAGGAAACCGAGCACCCGGCTGGCAAGGGTCAAGCCGCCGACGGACAGGATATGACGGAACACGATGGCAGGGTCGCTTCTGTGATGCGGATGATGCCCGGCGGCATCCTAGCGGTGCAGCCGCGTTCGTCATAGGATCGCGGCCCGCATTCGTCCAGAACGCATCTTCCGACATCACAGGCCGAAAGCACCGACATGCCGCAGCAGCAAGCCCTCCCCCTGACCTATCTGGAAGCCGGCGAAGCCAATGGCGGAACGCCGATGCTGGTCCTGCACGGCCTGTTCGGCTCGGCCCGCAACTGGCAGACCCTGGCCCGCCGCTTCGGCGAATCCCGCCGGGTCTATGCGCTGGACCTGCGCAACCATGGCGGCGCGCCCTGGGCCGACGGCATGAGCTATCCGGAGATGGCGGCCGACGTGCTGCGCTTCCTCGACGATCGCGGCTTCGCCCGCGCCACCATCGTCGGCCACTCCATGGGC
This sequence comes from Azospirillum sp. TSH64, assembly GCF_003116035.1. GTDB lineage: Bacteria > Pseudomonadota > Alphaproteobacteria > Azospirillales > Azospirillaceae > Azospirillum. The sequence goes on along the minus strand of NZ_LGQW01000015.1, from coordinate 4,072,511 downwards.
GGCAAGACCGCCATGGCGCTGGCGCTGGCCCATCCGGAGCGGGTGGAAAAGCTGGTGGTCGCCGACATCGCCCCGGTCGCCTACACCCACACCCACGCCCCCTTCGTCGCCGCGATGAAGGCCGCCAAGCTGGAAGGGGTCACGCGCCGGCCAGAGGTGGAGGCGCAGCTGGCCGACGCCGTGCCGGAGGCGCCGCTGCGCTCCTTCCTGATGCAGAATCTGGTGCTGGAGAACGGCGCCTTCTCCTGGCGGATCAACCTCGACTCCATCGGCGCGAACATGGGCAAGCTGATCGGCTTCCCCGATTTCGGCGCTGCCCGCTATGACGGGCCTGCGCTGTTCATCGGCGGCGGCGCGTCGGACTACATCCGGCCGGAGCATCACGACGCCATCCGCCGCCACTTCCCCAAGGCGGAAATCCGCATGATCGACGGCGTCGGACACTGGCTGCATGCCGAACGTCCGGCCGAATTCGCCGCGATGGTGGAGGGATTTGTCTGATTTCCGGCTCGAATCCGCGCATCCGCGCGGGGTTGTAAGCCGAAGCAGATATTGCATCGCCCGGACGTCGGGGCTATCAAGCCTGCGCGCCTTAAAACGCGGCCTGCGAGACAACGCGGCTGCCATTCCTCGAAGGATCGACCGATCATGAGCGTCATCACCGAGATTCACGCCCGCGAAATCCTGGACAGCCGCGGCAACCCGACCGTGGAAGTCGACGTTGCGCTGGACAGCGGCGCCTTCGGCCGCGCCGCGGTGCCGTCGGGCGCCTCCACCGGCGCCCACGAGGCGGTCGAGCTGCGCGACGGCGACAAGTCCCGCTTCGGCGGCAAGGGCGTGCTGAAGGCGGTCGAATCCGTCAACGGTGAGATCTATGACGCGCTCGCCGGCCTGGACGCCGACGACCAGCGCGGCATCGACCTTGCGATGATCGACCTGGACGGCACCGAGAACAAGAGCCGCCTCGGCGCCAACGCCATCCTGGGCGTGTCGCTGGCGGTCGCCCGCGCCGCCGCCGAAGATGCCGGCCTGCCGCTCTACCGCTATGTCGGCGGCGCCTTCGCCTCGCTGCTGCCGGTGCCGATGATGAACATCATCAATGGCGGCGCCCATGCCGACAACCCCATCGACATCCAGGAGTTCATGATCATGCCGGTGGGCGCCGAGACCGGCGCCGACGCCATCCGCATGGGCTCCGAGATCTTCCAGTCGCTGAAGAAGAAGCTGAAGGACGCCGGCCACAACACCAATGTCGGCGACGAGGGCGGCTTCGCCCCCAACATCGGCTCGACCGACGAGGCGCTCGGCTTCGTCATGAAGGCCATCGAGGCCGCCGGCTACAAGCCGGGCGACGACGTCATGCTGGCGCTCGACGCCGCCTCGACCGAGTTCTTCAAGAACGGCAAGTATGAGCTGGCCGGCGAAGGCAAGTCGCTGTCGCCGGAACAGATGGTCGCCTACTGGGCCGATCTGGCCGGCCGCTACCCGATCATCTCGATCGAGGACGGCATGGCCGAGGACGATTGGGAAGGCTGGAAGGCGCTGACCGACGCCATCGGCAGCAAGGTGCAGCTGGTCGGCGACGACCTGTTCGTCACCAATCCGAAGCGTCTGGCCCAGGGCATCAAACAGGGTGTCGCCAACTCGATCCTGGTGAAGGTCAACCAGATCGGCACGCTGTCGGAGACGCTGGAAGCGGTCGACATGGCGCACAAGGCCGGCTACACCGCCGTCCTGTCGCACCGCTCGGGCGAGACCGAGGACAGCACCATCGCCGATCTGGCGGTCGCCACCAACTGCGGCCAGATCAAGACCGGCTCGCTCAGCCGTTCGGACCGTCTGGCCAAGTACAACCAGCTGATCCGCATCGAGGAGCAGCTCGGCGTCGCCGCCCGCTTCGCCGGCCGCGGCATCCTGAAGGCCTGATCGCCCAGGGTTAAGGGAAAGCCCCTCTCCGGTCCGCCGGAGAGGGGCTTTTTTATATGGAGCGGACAGTCACTCTCCCGCGAGCGCGCCGATAATCTTGCGCACCGCGGTCATCTGGAAGCCGCTCTTGCGGGCGAAATCGTAGCCGGTGTAGCCGAACCAGTCCCAACAGGCCTTCGGGTTGGAGGTCGGCTTGGCGCCGCCGTCGATCTGTGGATACAGCACGACGATGTTGTTGACGTCGGCCCAGCGGTTGTAGCCGGCATTGACGGCGAAATGGTCGCCGATCAGGTTCGATGCCATCTGGCAGCCGTGGAAGGCGACATGGATGCGGCAGGTCTGCGTGCCACCCTCGCAGGCCTCCGGAACATAGATGTAGCCGGTCTTGGCCATGCCGCTGCGGCTGGGGTCTCCGACGAAGGGCGCCTGGTCGAACAGCTGCGGCTGGCGGGCCGCGGCGGGGGCGTTCGGGATCCTGGCGTCGGCATAGAAGAAGCGGACGATGGCGCCCGCCTGATCGTACTGGCAGTTGTTGATGTATTCGCTCTTCTCACCCTCCTTCGGGATGAAGTCGCAGGCCGCACCATAGCCGTCGGTGATGTAGGCATGGGCCGCCTTCGGCAGCTTCACATAGGACAGGTTGGCCTCCGCCACCCCCAGCGCCTTGTAGAAGCGGTCGGTGGCATCGGCGACCGGCCGCTTGACCGTCACGTCGCCGTCGCCGTTGAACAGGTAGATCTTCGACTGCGCCATATTGGACAGCGGGTCGATCTCTTTCGCCTTCTCGCGCGCCTTGGCGTTGGCGACCAGGGCATCGACATCGGGCGCACCCATCGCCACGTCCATGCAGCGCTTCAGCGCCACGATTGCCGTGGCGACGCCGCCCGTCGACACCTCGGCGCAGTCGTAGGGACCGCCGGCGACGAGCCCGGCCGCCTTGACCAGCCCCGAATAGGCGACCTGGAACTGCCCGGCCATGTAGGCGCCCGACGAAATGCCCGACACCGTGGTCTGGGCCGGGTCGATCTTCAGTTTCAGGTCAGACAGCCTGATCTGGGCAGCGCTTTGGGCTGCCGCGGGAAGCGGCGCCAGGGCGAGGAGCGCCGCAAACGCGGTCTTGAGAATCGCTTTGTTTGAAATGGTCATGAAAAGGGTCACCTTTGCCCTGAAAGGGTTGTCAACATTGCGTGGACAGCGGCGATCTGCGCCCCGCCCTTCGTCGCGTATTCCGTCCCGGTCCTGCCGACCCAGTCCCAGCAGGCAATCGGGTCCGCGGAATTGCGGGGCGACAGCTGCGGGTAGAGTACGATCAGATTGTTGTTGGCCGCCCAGCGGTTGAAGCCGGCGCCGGTGGTCACGGCATCGCCGACCTCGGCCGCGGACTGGCGGCATCCGTGAAAGACGATGTGCACGGCACAGGCCGCTCCGCGCCCGCAGGCGGGCGGCACATAGACATAGCCGGCAGGGGCCAGCCCCGTGCGGTCCGGATCGCCGAACGGCGTCTGGTCGAAGGGAATGGCCGCCGGCATGTCGGGAGCCGGCGGGTTCAACCCGCCATAGATGTGCGACAGGATCCGGCCGGCCTGGTCATAGTCGCCGCAGGCATTGACATAAGGGCTGCGGTTGGCGTTGCAGTCGTTGACCCCACCCTGCGCAATGAAGCCGTTGCCGGCATCCAGCCCGGTTTCCATCCGGATCTGGTTCGCCGGCACATGGGCGGCCCGATAGAAGGCCTCCGCCTCCTCCACCGCCTTGCGGTTCACCACCATGTCGGCGCGGCCGCTGAACAGGTAGACCTGCGCCTGCGCCAGCCGGTCGAGCGGGTCGATGGCCCCGGCCGCCGCCAGCGGCTGCGCCGCCTCGTACAGCGGCTGGCCACGCGGCCAGAGCGGATTGCCCTGCATGCAGGCCGCCGCCAGAAGCGGATTCTCGGCAGCGCAGAGATAGGGACCGCCGGCCACCAGACCGACGCCGGCCATCTCGCCCGAATGGGCGACGTGGAACTGGAGCGCCATGAAGGCGCCGGCAGCCAGCCCCGATGCCGAACTCTTGGCAAGCACCACATTGTGCGGAGCGAGCGGCGGTGCGGTGGCATCGGCGCTGGCCGGAGCGGTGCCGATGGGAGACAGCAGCGCCGACGCCGCCATGAAACATGCAACCAGAAAACACCGGAGCGGCCGATTTTCTGCCACCTGCTGCACCCCATCCGCCAAAACCTCTGCGGAAGGTAGCAAGAGAACAGGGAATGTCTAACAAAAAGCCTTAAGAGATTTCTGATGCACGCACATGCAGGACCATGCGCAACCCAACCCCGGCGGCAGGCGGCGGTGGCAGGAGGCGGCGGCACTTCGGGCAGCCATGGAAAAGGCCGGCGGAGCCCTCGCCCCGCCGGCCTTGTACCGTCATTCCGAAATCATCCCGGCAGCCGGGCCGGCCGGGCACCGAATCGGGCCGCTCAGCTCCGCAGGTAAGCGAGCACGGTCTCCGGCGAGGATTCGCCGTAGGGATCGCCGTTCTCGCCCTTGTCGTTGATCCCCGGCTCCTCGAACCACTTCTCGACGACACCGTCCTTCACCACCATGGCATAGCGCCAGGAGCGGAAGCCGAAGCCCAGGCTGTCCTTGTCGATCAGCATGCCCATGCGGCGGGTGAAATGGCCCGACCCGTCAGGGATCAGCTTCACCTTCTGCAGGTTCAGGCTCTTGCCCCACTGGAACATGACGAAGGCGTCGTTGACGCTGAGGCAATAGACCTCGTCGATGCCCAGAGCCTTGAAGTCGTCATGGAGACGCTCGAAGGCCGGGCACTGCTCGTTGGAACAGGTCGGCGTGAAGGCGCCGGGCAGCGAGAACACCACCACCCGCTTGCCCTTGAACAGCTCGTCGCTTTGCACGTCCTGCCAGCGGAACGGGTTGGGTCCGCCGACGCTCTCGTCGCGCACGCGGGTCTTGAAAACCACCGAGGGGACCTTGCGCCCTTCCATCGTCATCTCCGGCTGTGGTTGGGGTGGACCGGCGGAACCGCCGCAGGAAACCGCCGCAGGGGCACGATAGCGGTAATGCCCGTCCCCTCCAACCGGCCATAGGTCATGCCTCTTCCGCCAAGCACCGGCACCAAGTCACCCCCGAAGGAACAAACAAAACCGAGGTAATTCTGCGCAAAAGTGGTGGCATCCGGTGGCAATCCTGTGACGTCCCCGAATGTTAAGGTCCCCTTTACCAAGATCGCGTCTTCTGGTCTCGCCTGCATCCAGTGGGCACTGCGCCGACCGGTGACAATTGGAGGGCTGTTTTATGCCTGTTTCGACCAAGTCTAACTCTATGCGACAGCCCGGCAATGATAAGCCGGAAGCCTCATTCAATCGCGGTTATTTCACCAGGATACTTGTTAGTACATTTATCTTCAGCGCCACCATCAACGCGCTGATGCTTGCCATGCCGCTTTATTCGCTTCAGGTGTTCAGCCGCGCCATCCCGTCCGGCAATTACGATACCCTGGCCATGCTGACCGTCATCGTGGTGATGGCGCTGACGCTGAGCGGTCTTCTGGAAATGGTGCGCTCGCGCCTGCTGGCCCGTGCCGGCAACGCGCTGGAGGTGCGGTGGCGCCGCCGGCTGACCGCCGACGCGCTGGACGCCGCCGGCCGCGGCCGCCCGGACAACGGCCCGCTCGCCGACCTGATCGAGCTGAAGGGCGCCTTCTCGCGTCCGTCGCTGCCGGCGCTGATGGACCTGCCCTGGGCCCCGCTCTACGTGATCGGCATCTACGTCATCCACCCGATGCTGGCGCTGGTGCTGGTCGTGTCGATGCTGATCATGGCGGTGATGGGCTGGATCGGCTATGTGGCCGTCAAGGACATCAACGACGAGAGCAAGCTGCCGGCCGGCCGCGCCCAGAAGCTGTTCGAGGCGCTGGCGTCGCGCTCCGACACCGTGCGCGGCCTGCGCATGGGCAACGCCTCGCTGGACGCCGTCAACCGCGACTTCCTGACCGCCAGCGCCATGCAGGGCCAGGGCTATGAGCGCAGCGCCGCCATCGGCGCCGCCACCAAGTGGGTCCGCATGGTCCTGCAGATCGCCGTCACCGCCATCGGCGCCTGGCTGGTGATCGAACAGCACCTGTCCTTCGGCGGCATGATCGCCACCTCGATGCTGGTCGGCCGCGGCCTCGCCCCGATCGAGCAGACCGCCGGCGCCTGGGGCGGGCTGGTCCGCTCCGCCCAGGCCGTCCGCCGCCTGCTGCCGCTGCTGAAGCGCCTGTCGCGTGAGCCGGAGCGTCCCTCCGTGCCCGTCGAGAGCGAGCGCCTGACCGTCGAGAATCTGCTGTTCGTCTCCCCCCGCGACCAGAAGCCGATCCTGCGCAGCGTCACCCTGTCGGTCGAGCCCGGCGAGACCGTCTGCATCGCCGGTCCCAACCGCTCGGGCAAGTCGGTGCTGGCCCGCCTGCTGGCCGGTGTCGCCCTGCCGTCGGCCGGCACGGTGCGGCTGGGCGGCCTGTCCGTCGCCACCCTGACCCCCGACAGCCCCGACCAGGGCATCGGCTACCTGCCGCAGCAGGTCGATCTTCTGCCCGGCAGCATCGCCGACAACATCGCCCGCTTCACCACCGCCACCCGCGAACAGGTGGAGGAGGCTGCCAAGGCCGTCGGCATCCATGAGTGGGTCGAAAGCCTGCCCATGGGCTACGAAACCGAGGTCAACGACCCGCTGTCCCCGATCACCGGCGCCAGCGCCCGCCTGATCGGCCTTGCCCGCGCCGCCTTCGGCCAGCCGCCGCTGCTGGTGCTGGACGAGCCGACCGCCGGCCTGGACGAGCTGGGCATCAAGGCGGTCCGCGCCTTCGTCGCGGCCAGCAAGGAGCGCGGGGCGACCACCATCGTCATGACCCACGCCCCGATCTTCGTCGACATGTCCGACCACACCTACGTCCTGAAGAACGGCATGGCGATGGAGCTGCCGCGTCCGGAGCAGCAGCAGGCCCAGCCCGGCGCCGTCAACCTCGCCCGTCTGCGTAATCTCGGCCCTCAGGGTCCGGCCGCCGCCACGGCAGGGGCCGCCGGCTGACCGCCGGCACCGCCCCCAAGACCGACCATCCGGCTGACGCCAGACCCGACAGAGCCAAGGAAGTCCCATGACCACGATGACCACGACCTTCCCCGCCCCGCTTTCTTCCGACAACGGCCCCGAGACCCCCGCCGGCAAGCCGTCGCGCAAGACGGCGACCATCACCTCGATCCATGCGCTGCGGGCGGCGATGCCGGAAACCAATGCCCGCGGCCTGCTGCTGGGCGGCTTCCTGGTCCTGGCGGTCGGCTTCGGCGGCATGACCGGCTGGGCGGCGGTGGCCCCCCTGCACAGCGCGATCAGCGCTTCGGGCTCGCTGGCGCCGGAGACCGGCCGCAAGGTGGTGAAGAACACCGAAGGCGGCGTGATCAGCGCCATCATGGTCAACGAGGGCGACCGGGTCGAGGCCGGCCAGGTCCTGATGCGGCTGGACAGCACCGAGGCGCAGACCCGGCTGGAGATGCTGAACGCCGCCCTGTTCGACACGCTGGCCTCCGAAGCGCGCCTGTCGGCCGAGCTGTTCGAGAAGCCGGCCATCGAATGGCCGGACGCTCTCGCCGCCCGCCGCGCCAAGGAGCCGGCGGTCGAGAACGCCATGCTGAACCAGGAAAAGCTGTTCCAGGTCCGCCGCACCCAGCTCGACACCGAAGCCAAGCTGACCAAGGACCGCATCGCCACGCTGGGCGACGAGGTGCAGAGCCTGGAGAAGCAGCGCGCCTTCCTGGCCCGCGAGATCAAGCTGTCGGACGAGGACATCCAGATCACCCAGGGCCTGCTGGACCGCGGCAACTCCACCCGCACAAAGCTGGTGGCAGCGCAGAAGGAGAATGCGCAGCTCCACGCCCAGGACCATGAGCTGGAAGCCCGCATGTCGCAGTCGCGCCAGCAGGCCGTCGATGCTCAGGGCGATCTGGTCCGCCGCCGCAGCGACTTCCGCGAGAAGGTGCTGGTCGAGCTGGACAAGGCCCGCGGCGACGCCCAGAAGCTGGCCGAGCAGATCCGCGACGCCAAGAACCGCCTGGACAACCGCACCGTCAAGGCGCCGGACGCCGGCAATGTCGTGATGTACGGCCACCCGGCCGTCGGCGGCAGCATCACCGCCAACGAGCCGGTGCTGGACATCGTCCCCGACGACAAGGCCCTGCTGGCCGAAGTCCGCATCCAGCCGAAGGACATCAAGTCGATGGCCGTCGACCTGCCGGTGAAGGTCCAGCTGACCGCTTATGACAGCCGCGTCGTCGGCACCATCGACGGCACCGTGTCCTACGTGTCGGCCGACCGCCTGACCGACAACGCGACCCGCCAGGAGTATTACCTGGCCCGCATCCGCCTGAAGGATGCCGACAGCCACGAAGTCCGCCACATGAAGATCAAGGCCGGCATGCCGGTGGAGGCCCGCATCGTGCTGTCCGCCCGCACCCCGCTGGACTACCTGATCCAGCCGCTGCGCCAGTCCTACGTGAAGGCGTTCATCCAGGAATGATGAGCAGGGGGTGAGGCCGCCCCTCACCCCGGCAGCCCCAATACAGACAAAAGCCCTCGACCGTCCGGCCGGGGGCTTTTTCTTTGGCCGGAAAGCTCAGCTCCTGCCGGCGCGCAGGTCCGGCCTCGGCGGAACCGCCATCGGGGTGGGCAGCGGCTCCGGCACCTGGATCGCCTCGGTCTGCTCGCGGGTGCGGCGGGATGCCGCGCGGTCCTGGGCCAGACGGTCCATCGCCTGCTGGCGCTGCGCCTCGGTGGTCAGGTCGGTCGGCCGCGGCGGAACCGTGCCCAGGTTGGGGTACTCGCTCCGCTCCCCGGTCATGCTGCGGATGGGCGACGAATTGTCGCTGACCGGCGAAGCCTCGCCGGTGATGGCCCCCAGCGGGCCGGTGTCGAGCATGCGGTCGCTGCAGGCCGACAGCCCGAAAACCATTGGTATCGCTACGATTAGCAGGCTGAACGCCCGCCCGGCCTTAGCGATACCCCGACCGTTACCCTGACTGCCCGTCACCATCATCCTTCCCCGTGTCTGGCCGATACGCCACACTTGTGCGACGATCCTTGAAATGAAATGTTCACATCTGCGGTGTATGAGAGGTTCCGGATTTCTCCTGCACCGCACCATAAAGCCCGACCGCCGCACGCGACCCACAGCGACGCCACCCACAGCGACATGGTGCAGACCGCCCCCAGAGACTGCCCGCCAGACACCGTTTCCTGAAGACCATCGCCTGCCAGCCTGTATAGCCGTCCGTCCGCAAGGCCCAAAGCCCAATCTGGCGCAAGCCCGATCCCGCGGACCCTAGGCGACACAGGCGACGTGACCGAGACGACGCGACACCCGCACAGAAGAAGAAGGACCGTGCTCATGGCCGAGACCAAGGCCCCCCCTCAGGCTTCCAACCCGGCTTCCCCCCAGGTGCCCGACGTCAAGCTGCCCGATCCGGTCGAGATGTCGCGGGCAATGACCCGCATCGCCGAGCAGAGCCAGCGGCTGGTCTCCGAGTTCCTCGCCCGTCAGGCCGCCGACGGCGCCGGCCCGAAGAGCCCGGATCCGATGGGCGTCGGCCATGCCTTCCTTGAGATGACCACCCGCATGATGGCCGACCCGGCCAAGCTGATGCAGGCGCAGATGTCGCTGTGGCAGGACTACCTGACCCTGTGGCAGCGCACCACCCAGCGCTTCTTCGGGCAGGAAACCCAGCCGGTCATCGCGCCCGCCAAGGACGACCGCCGCTTCAAGGACGCCGCCTGGGACGAGAACACGCTGTTCGACTTCATCAAGCAGTCCTATCTGCTGAGCGCCCGGTGGATGCAGTCGACCGTCAATCAGGTCGAGGGGCTGGACGACCACACCGCCAAGAAGGTCGATTTCTACACCCGCCAGTTCGTCGACGCGATGGCGCCCTCCAACTTCGTCATGACGAACCCGGAGGTGCTGCGCGCGACCATCGAGAGCGGCGGTGAGAATCTGGTCAAGGGGCTGGAGCATCTGCTGAAGGATCTGGAGCGCGGCAAGGGCGAGCTGCGCATCTCCATGACCGACTACGATGCCTTCCAGCTGGGCAAGAACATCGCGGTCACGCCGGGCAAGGTCGTCTACCAGACCAGCCTGATGCAGCTGATCCAGTACACCCCGACCACGCCGGACGTGAACAAGCGTCCGCTGATGATCGTGCCTCCCTGGATCAACAAGTTCTACATCCTCGACCTGCGCGAGAAGAACAGCTTCATCAAGTGGGCGGTCGACCAGGGCCACACCGTCTTCGTCCTGTCCTGGGTCAATCCGGACGAGACGCTGGCGGCCAAGGGCTTCGAGGACTACATGGTCGAAGGCCCGCTGGCGGCGCTCGACGCCATCGAGAAGGCGACCGGCGAACGGGATGTGAACGCCATCGGCTATTGCCTGGGCGGAACGCTGCTGGCTTCCACGCTCGCCTACATGGCGGTCAAGAAGGACGACCGCATCAAGTCGGCGACCTTCTTCACCACGATGCTGGACTTCGCCGAGGCCGGCGAGCTGTCGATCTTCATCGACGAGGAGCAGCTGACCTTCATCGAAGGGCAGATGGCCGAGCAGGGCTATCTCGACGGCGCCAAGATGGCGACCACCTTCAACATGCTGCGCGCCAACGACCTGATCTGGTCGTTCGTCGTCAACAACTACCTGCTGGGCAAGGATCCCTTCCCCTTCGACCTGCTGTACTGGAACAGCGACAGCACCCGCATGCCGGCGGCGATGCACAGCTTCTACCTGCGCAACATGTACCAGAAGAACATGCTGGCGCAGCCGGGGGCCGTGACGCTGAAGGGTGTTCCGGTCGACCTCGGCAAGGTCAAGGTGCCGGCGCTGTTCCTGTCGGCCCGCGAGGACCACATCGCGCCGTGGAAGAGCACCTACAGCGGCGCCCAGCTGTTCAGCGGCCCGGTCAAGTTCGTGCTGGGTGCGTCCGGCCACATCGCCGGTGTCGTCAACCCGCCGGCGGCCAACAAATACTGCTACTGGACCAGCGACAAGCTGGCCAAGACCTCCGACGAGTGGCTGGAGAAGGCGACCCAGACCGCCGGTTCCTGGTGGCCGGAATGGAACAAGTGGGTCGGCCAGTATGCCAACGGCAAGGTTCCCGCCCGCCAGCCCGGCGACGGCGCCCTGCCCGCGTTGGAAGACGCACCCGGCTCCTACGTCGCGGTCAAGAACGGCTAAGGCGGAGCCGAGAGGCTTCACCCGCGCTTATCCGCACGGAAAACCCCCGCCCAACCCGGCGGGGGTTTTTCTTTTCCGTCCAATCCGATAGTGTTACGCACGCGCATGTTAAGGGTTTGTTTGCCCTTTTGACGCCACCTAAGGCCTGCGCACATTCGCACGCCCCGGGGATCCGCCGTTCATGCCATCCGACGCCCAGACAGGTATGATGGGAGCCGCCACGGCAGCGATGGCGAACGCCGAACCGGTCAAGCTCGCCGAGCGCTACGAGATCCAGCCGGGCGCGCCGATCCCGCTGCTGAACGCCGTCGGCGGCAATGCCTTCACCGCCAAGGCGCTGCGTGAAAAGCGGATCGAGCCCTTCGCCATCATCTGCCATGCGTCGGTGCTGCCGCGGATGGACATCTGCTCGACCGTCGGCAGCTTCGACAACGCCACCCACATGCGGCTGCTCGATTGGGGGCTGGTGGACTGGCCGCAGGACCGCGGGCGGCGCTTCTGCTTGGTGTTCGAGCGGCCGGGCGGCAAGCGGCTGATGGGGTCGCTGACCGACACGCTGGATCCGATGCCGGAAGACCAGCTGACCCGGCAGATCGTCCACCCGCTGGTGTCGGCGCTGAAGGAGCTGTCGAGCCGCGGCGTCGTCCACGGCGCGATCCGCCCGACCAACCTGTTCTACCGCGATCTCGCGTCCGGCGCGCTGATGCTGGGCGACTGCGTGTCGACCCAGCCCGGCTATGGCCAGCCGGTGCTGCTGGAGACGATCGAGCGCGGCATGGCCAACCCGGCCGGGCGCGGCACCGGCACCATGGCCGACGACCTCTATTCGCTGGGCGTCACCCTGCTGATCCTGGCGCTCGGCCGCAACCCGCTGTCCGGCCTGGACGACGAGGCGGTGCTGCAGGCGAAGATGGAGCGCGGCTCATACCCGGCGCTGGTCCAGCAGCACCGGCTGCCGCTGGCGATCAACGAGGTGGTGCGCGGCCTGCTGGTCGACGACCCCAAGCAGCGCTGGACCCTGAACGACCTCGATCTGTGGGTGGCCGGCCGCCGGCTCAGCCCGAAGCAGCCGCAGATTTCCCGCCGTGCCGCCCGGCCGCTGGAATTCCAGGGGTCGGAATACTGGCATTGCCGCACGCTGGCCCGCGCCTTCGCCCGCCATGCCCCCGCCGCCGCCTCCGTCATCGAAAGCGGGGAGCTGGACAAGTGGCTGCGCCGGTCGATGGGCGACGATGTGCGGGCGGAGGCGGTGAGCCACGCCATCCAGACCGCCTCCAGCGGCAAGGGCGGCACCCAGGGCGACCGGCTGGTGGCCCGCGTCTGCATCGCGCTCGACCCTGCCGCCCCCATCCGCTACCGCGGCCGGGCGATGATGCCGGACGGCATCGCCACCATGCTGGCCGACGCCTTCATGCGCGGCGAATCCCCCCAGGCGGTGGCCGAGGTGCTCGCCAACCAGCTGCCGATGTTCTGGGTCAACGTCCAGGCCGACTTCAAGCCGGAATTCGTGCCGCTGGTCCAGAGTTTCGACCAGCTGCGCGGCTTCCTCGACCGCTCCAGCCACGGGTTGGGGGTGGAGCGCGTGCTGTACGAGATGAACCCGACCATGCCCTGCATGAGCGCTCTGGTGGTCAAGCAGCTGCCGACCACCCCGGCCGAGCTGCTGCGGGCGCTCGACTGGATCGCCGCCGGGGGCGAACGGCACAAGGACCCCATCGACCGGCAGATCGCCGCCTTCCTCGGCGCCCGTCACAAGCGCGGGGACGAGCTGCTGTTCACCCAGCTCGGCAGCGGGGTGGAGCCGATGCGGCGCATCATCGCCATGCTGACCATCCTGTCGGACATCCAGGCCCGCACCGGCGTCGATGGGCTGACCCATCTGGCCAGCTGGGTGGTGGCGATGCTCGACCCCGCCTTCCGCCGCTTCCACAACCGGCCGCAGCAGCAGGAGGTGCGCAAGATGGCGGACGCCGCCGCGCACAACGGCCGGCTGACCGAACTGCTGAAGGTGGTCGACGATCCCGATGCGCTTCGCCGCGACCGGCTGGAATTCGAAGCGGCGCAGATCGCCTACCGCGAGGCAGATGCGGAGATGGACAAGATCCGCCACACCATCGCCGACCGCAATTCCATCATCGAGACGTCGGGCCGGCAGGTCGCCGCCATCGTGTCCAGCCTGCTGTCGACCCTGCTGGTTGCCGGCATCATCCTGTTCTTCGCCTTCTGACCGGAACGCGTAAAGTCTGAATCGAGGGGGGATCGCCATGGCGCGCAAGAAGAAGAAAAAGGGTGGCGCCCTCACGCTGATCCTGCTGATCGTGCCGGCGGCGCTGATCGTGCTGCCGACGACCATCCTGTTCGGAATCGGCATGATCCCGACCATCGTCGCCTATGTCGTCGACCGCGATCCCGACAAATCGGCGCCGATCACCGTCGGTGGGCTGAATTTCTGCGGCTGCATGCCCTTCGCCATCGATTTGTGGAAGCACCAGCACACCATCGGCGCCGCCGCGAAGATTTTCGCCGACCCGCTGGCTTGGCTGGTGATGTACAGCGCCGCCGCCGTCGGCTGGGGCATCTATTACGGCATTCCGCCGATGGTCGCCGGCATGGAGGTCAGCCGCGCCGAGAAGCGGGTCGAGGTGCTGAAGCAGAAGAAGGTGGCGCTGGTCCAGGAATGGGGACCGGACGTGGCCGGCGATTACTTCGACGAGTCCGGCGGCATGGAGCCGGATGCCGAAATGGCGAACGCCTGATCGGGCGACGGCCCCGCTGCCGGACTTGCAACCGGACTCGCCGTCAGGGCATGATCCATGCAGAGGGCCGCCGGGTCGGCCATGAGGTTGGAATGTTCAGCGTCAGCGAGACTGAAGCCGCCGCGATCCAGAGGGCGTTTCACGAAAGCGGCGAATGGGCGGCCGTCGTCGAGCTGCGGCGGCATTTCCACATTCAGGACAATGTGAACGCCCTGAACGCCGTCCGCTCCATCGTCAGATGGGCGGGGGCGGTGCCGCCGCATCCGCAGCCCACCTCCCCTCTCTGAACCTGCCCCCCGACCCTGCCTCAGCCGATCATGCCGGCCACCGCCCGTGCCACATCGGCATGGATGGCGTCCTGCTGCTTGAAGTCCTTCGCGGTGTGGGTCAGGTAGCTGGCGACCAGCAGCGGCGCGCGGCCCTCCGGCCACAGGATGGCGATGTCGTTGGCGGTGCCGTTGGTGCCGGTCCCCGTCTTGTCGCCGACCCGCCAGCCGGCCGGCAGCCCGGCGCGCAGACGCTTGTCGCCGGTCTTGTTGGCGACCATCCAGTCGGTCAGCTGCTTGCGCGAGTCCGGGCGCAGCACGTCGCCGACCAGCAGCCGCTCCATGCTGCGCACCATGGCGGCCGGGGTGGTGGTGTCGCGCGGGTCGCCGGGGATGGCGGTGTTCAGACTTGGCTCGTTGCGGTCCAGCCGCGTGACCTTGTCACCGATGCCGCGCAGGAAGGCGGTGAGGCCGGCCGGGTTGCCGACGCCCGGCAGCAGCAGGTTCGCCGCGACATTGTCGCTGAGCGTCACCGCCGCCTCGCACAGTTCGGCCAATGTCGGCGGCGTGCCGTTCAGCCGCGTCTCCGAGAAGGGCGCGTAGGGCACCAGATCGGCCTTGGTCACCGCAATCCGCCGGTCGAGCCGGTCCTTGCCCTGGTCCACACTCTTCAGGACGGCAGCGGCCAAAAGAAATTTGAAGGTGCTGCACATCGGGAACCGCTCGTCACCGCGCCAGTCCTGCAGCCGGCCGTTCGCGCTGTCGAGCACCGCGACGCCAAGACGGCCGCCGGTGCGTCCCTCCAGCTCGCTCATGCGCGCTGCGAACGCATCGCTTCCCGCGGCTTTCCCGCCTTTGTTCTTGCCGGTTTCCGCAGCCCGCGCCCCGGCCGCCGACAGCAGCAGAACCCCGCCCGTCGCCGCCAGGAACCCCCGCCTTCCGATCATTCCGACCTCCCTCTGCATCGTTGCGATGGCCGGACGATAGAAATCCCGGCGGAGGCCGGCAAACGAGCTTTCCTCGCGGAAGACCCAAATTAAACTTATGCCTTGCCGGGGCGGCGCCATGGCAGGCTATGGGCGCCGCGGCAAGAGGCGGACAGGGCGTGGACAGCGGGAGGAAACAGGCCGATGCCGATGCGTCAGGAGATGGAGACGGACCGCTTCGAGGCGACGGCCGAGGATGGCAGCGTCCATGCGGTGGTCGAGACGACCAGCTACATCCAGATGGTGACCTTCCGCGGCCCCGCCGGCTGGGTGCCGGAGGGCAAGAGCTATCGCCTGGACGGCGGCGACGCGGTGGAGCAGACGGCGGACGGCGGGTTCCGCATCGCCGCGTCGGGACTGGCGATCAGGCGGATCGGCTGAGCGCATCAGCGCTTTCCGCTGGCGCGGCCGGGGCGGTTGAGGCCATCCTCCCGGCAACGCCGGACCCGACCCGTTCGGGCCCACAAATCAGGGAGACAGAGATCGTGACCGCGCCCTTCATCCTCTACGGCAACGTGAATTCCCAGCCCGCGACCCGCATCGCGCTGTTCTTCCGGCTGGCCGGCATCCCGTTCCAGTACCGTCACCTCGATCTGCGCGCCGGTCAGCAGAAGTCGCCGGAGTATCAGGCGATCAACCGCTTCGGCCGGGTGCCGACGCTGGTCCATGGCGACCATTCGATCTCCGAATCCAGCGTGATCCTGACCTATCTGGCCGAACAGACCGGCCAGTTCGGCGGCCGCGACGAGGCCGAGAAGCTGCGCCTCGCCGAATGGCTGAGCTGGCTGGCCGACGTGCTGCTGCCGGTCCAGCGCGCCCGCGCCGTGCGCAAGTTCAACGGCGATGCCAACGCCCTGCCCTGGCTCGACGGCTCGGCGGCCAGCGGGTTGAAGCTGTTCGACCAGCATCTGTCCGGCCACAGCTACATCCAGAGCGAACGCCTGACCATCGCCGACATCTTCGCCTTCCCCTGGATCGACCTGCTGAGCGAATCCGGGATCGATGAGAAGGACTATCCGAACGTCAAGGCCTGGGCCGACCGCGTCCGCGCGCAGCCGGGCTACAAGCCGCAGTATGAGCTGATGCCGCAGGCCGACGCCGAGTGCTGAAATAAGATAAGGGGGTCGCGGCGGGTTGGCCGCCGCGACCGTTCAGCCCCGCGTGTCGTCGATCACCTTGCCGTCGTTGGGCAGGCTTGCCGGCGCCACGAACTCTACCGCGCCCTTCAGCTTCGTCACCGACGCCAGGGTCTCGCGGATGGCGGCGGCGAGACCCTCGCCGCTCTCCTCCGCCTCGCAGCGGAGCGTCATGGTGTCGCTGGCATCCTGGCGTCCGACGACCAGACGGGCGCGGGCGATCTGGGGATGGCGGCGCAGCACCTCGGCGACCTGGCTCGGGTGCACGAACATGCCCTTGACCTTGGTGGTCTGGTCGGCGCGGCCCATCCAGCCCTTCAGCCGCATGTTGGTCCGGCCGCAGGGGCTGGTGCCCGGCAGCACCGCCGACAGGTCGCCGGTGGCGAAGCGGATCAGCGGATAGGCCGGGTTGAAGATGGTCACCACCACCTCGCCGACCTCACCGTCGGGAACCGGGTCGCCGGTGCCGGGACGGACGATCTCGACGATGCAGCCCTCGTTCACCACCAGACCGGAGCGCGCCGGGGTCTCGTAGGCGACGATGCCGAGATCGGCGGTGCCGTAGCTCTGGATGACGTCCAGCCCGCGCGCCTCGTAGAAGGCACGGGCGTCGGGCAGATAGGGGCCGCCCGACACGGCGGCGATGCGGATGGAGGAGACGTCCAGCCCCAGCGCGTCGCCCTTCTCCAGGATGATCTTCAGGAAGTCGGGCGTGCCGATATAGCCGCGCGGCTTCAGGCTGGCGACGACCTGGGCCTGCATCTCGGTGTTGCCGGTGCCGGCGGGGATGACGGCGCAGCCGAGGGCGTGCGCGCCCGTCTCGAACATCGAGCCGGCGGGGGTCAGGTGGTAGGCGAAGCAGTTGTGGGCGAGGTCGCCGGCGCGGAAGCCGGCGGCGAACAGCGCGCGGGCGCTGCGCCACGGGTCGACGCCATGCGGTTCGGGATCGTGGATCGGGCCGGGAGAGGCGAAGACGCGGGCCAGCCGGCCGATCTCCATGGCGGCCAATCCGCCGAAGGGCGGGTGGGCCTGCTGCAACGCGATCAGGTCGGATTTCCGCGTCACCGGCAGGGTCGCCAGCGCGTTGCGGTCATGGATCGACGCCGGGTCGATGTCGGCCAGCAGCCGGCGGAAATAGGGGGCCGCGTCCTTGGCGTGGTGCAGATGGGCAGGCAATGCCGCGAACTGCTCGGCCTCGCGCCGGTCGGAGGAACGGGTTTCGAGGTCGTCGTAGAAATCGGTCATGGTCGTTCGTCCGTTCAGGGGTCGGCCGATCAGGTTTTGGCATCGGCGGCGGGAGGGTCGGCGATGCGACGCCCCGCCACTCCCCTCAAATCCAGCGCTTGCGGCGCTTGAAGCTCTTCAGGTTCTTGAAGCTCTTGCGCTCTTCATTGCCGCCGCCGAGGTAGAATTCCTTCACATCCTCGTTGTTGCGCAGCTCTTCGGCGGTGCCGTCCAGCACGACCTTGCCGTTCTCCATGATGTAGCCGCGGGTCGCGGCCTGGAGCGCCATGCGGGCGTTCTGCTCCACCAGCAGGATGGTGACGCCAAGGTCCTTGTTGATCTGCTGGACGATGCTGAACACCTCCTTCACCATCAGCGGCGACAGGCCCATGCTCGGCTCGTCCATCAGGATCAGCTTCGGCCGGGCCATCATCGCGCGGCCGATGGCCAGCATCTGCTGCTCGCCGCCCGACAGGTAGCCGGCGAGGCCGGTGCGCTCCTTCAGCCGGGGGAAATAGCTGAAGACCATGTCCAGATCGTCCTTCACCCCGTTGTCGCGGCGGGTGTAGGCGCCCAGGCGCAGATTCTCCAGGCAGGTCATGTCGGCGATGATGCGCCGGCCCTCCATCACCTGGAAAATGCCCTTGCGGACGATCTGGTCGGGATCGATGCCGTTGATGCGCTCGCCATTGAAGGTGATGTCGCCGCGGGTGACTTCGCCGTCCTCGGTCTTCAAAAGGCCGGAGATCGCCTTCAGCGTCGTCGATTTGCCGGCGCCGTTGGCGCCGAGCAGGGCCACGATCTCGCCCTCCGGCACCTCCAGGCTGAGGCCGCGGAGCACGAGGATCACGTCGTTGTAGACGACCTCGATGTTGTTGACGGACAGCATCAGCTTTTTCGCGGCCGTGACCGGCGGTGCGACGGAAGCGTTGGTCGAAGCGGCCGTGGCGGTGTTCAGCATGCGGCACCTGAACTGTTCGTAAAGATTGGGGGCGCCCCCGCCGATGACGTACGGGGGCGCCGGGTACTCAGCGGCTTACCAGCCCAGCCATTCCGGCTTGCGCGGGACGTCGACGGTGGTCAGCTTCTCCAGCTTGATGGTGCCGGCCTTGACCAGCTCGTCCACGCCGGCGCCGGTCTCGCCCGACACCTTGGCACGGTAGATGTTGACCGCCGTCATGCCGCGGTGGTCGGTGTCGGTCCAGGTCGAGGGGACGCACACGCCCTCCAGCCCGGCGGGCACCCAGTCCTTCTTCTGGTACATCGCCTTGCGGATGTTGGGGCCGGTGACGCCGCCGTTGGCCGAGGCCCAGTCCATCGCCTCCTTCATGTAGAAGGCGGTGCAGACGCCGGCCATATAGTGCACCGGGCGGTAGGCGTTGCCCGAGGCGTCGGAGATCTTGGAGATGTCCTTCAGCGTCTTCATGCCGGGCGCGTCGCCGTTCCAGGTGACGGCGGTGCGCATCGGGAACACCACACCGTCGGCGGCCGAGCCGGCGGCCTTGGCGGCATTCTCGTCCATGCCCCAGACGTTGCCCATGAACTGCACCTTGGCGCCGACCGTCTGGCAGGCCTTCAGCACAGAGATGTTGGAGCCGGCGGTGTTGCCGAGATAGGCGTAGTTGACGCCGGACTGCTTCAGCGTCAGGCACTGGGCGGTGTAGTCGCCGGGGGTCAGCGCGAACTGCACGGCCGGCAGCACCTCGAAGCCCAGCTCCTTGGCCAGCTGCTCGCCGGCATCCTTGGGCGCGTTGGGATAGGGGTGGTTGGCGCCCATGTGGACGTATTTCGGCTTGCCCTGGCCGCCCTGCTTCTTCCAGTCCTCCGCCGCCCAGGTCAGCATGCCGCGCAGCGCGTCGGAATAGGAGGGACCGTAGAAGAAGTTGTAGGGCGCCGGCTTGGAGCCGTGCGGACCCTTGCCGGTCGGGTCGGTCAGGTGGCCGGAGTAGGAGCCGGAATAGGCCGGGATCTCGTCCTTGCCGACGAAGCCGGTCAGCGCCTCGGTGTCGGCGGTGCCCCAGCCCTGGAGCGCCGCGATCTTGTCGCTGCCCGACGACCACTTCTTGTACTGGCTGATGGCGCGCGGCGCCTGATAGCCGTAATCGACGCTGTCGACCGCCAGCTTGGTGCCGTTGATGCCGCCCTTGGAATTGATGTAGGCCAGCGCGTCCGCGACGCCCTGCGCATAGGGCACGCCGACGTCCGAGGTGGCGCCGGACTGGTCCGCCAGATGGCCGACCGGGATGTCGGCATAAGCAGTGGCGGAGGTCGCCAGCAGGAAGGCGGAGGTTGCGAAGAGCGCGGTCTTGATCGACATGGTGCGTTGACTCCCCAGTCTGTTCTGTTTGTTGATCGGCAAAAGCGTCGGCACTCAGTGCGAGAAGGGATAGAGCTTCCAGTAGGCCTTGATCTGCTTCCAGCGGTGGGCCAGCCCGTCGGGCTCGAACACCAGGAACAGGATGATGACGAGGCCGATCGACATCTCGCGCAGGAAGGCGATGTTGTCCTTCAAATTCAGCGCGGTATCGAGGGCGGTGCCGCTCACCAGCTTGGTCAGCGCCTGCATCGCCTCGGGCAGGAAGACCATGAAGGCGGTGCCCATCAGCGTGCCCATGATCGAGCCCAGCCCGCCGATGATGATCATGCCCAGGAACTGGATCGAGAAGAGGATGGTGAAGCCCTCGACCGACACGAACTGGAGGTAATGGGCATAGAGGGCGCCGCCGATGCCGGCGTAGAAGGCGGAGATGCCGAAGGACATCGTCCGGTACTTCGTCAGGTTGATGCCCATGATCTCGGCGGAGAGATAATGGTCGCGCACCGCCACCAGGGCACGGCCGTCGCGGGTCCGCATCAGGTTGGTGGCGAGGATGTACATCACCACCAGCGCCACCAGCGCCACGTAGAAGAAGCGCTCGTCGGTATCGAAGGCGAAGCCGAAGATGGTCAGCGGCTCGGCGATGGTGCCGGCGGTGCCGCCGGTGAACCAGTCGGCACGGGCGAAGAAGTCTTGCAGGATGTACTGCGCCGCCAGCGTGGCGATGGCGAGGTACAGGCCCTTCAGCCGCGCCGCCGGCATGCCGAACAAGAGGCCGACCAGCGTGGTGATCACGCCCGCCAGCGGAATGGCCAGCGCCACCGGGACGCCGACACTGTTGCTGAGCCAGGCCGAGGCGAAGGCGCCGAAGCCGAAGAAGGCGGAATGGCCGATGGAGATCTGGCCGGTGAAGCCGACCAGGATGTTCAGGCCGAGTGCCGCGATGCCGAGATAGCTGATCTGGATCAGCAGGCTGAGCCAGTACCGGTCCATGAAGGCCGGGCAGGCCAGCAGCAGGACCACGCCCAGGATCGCAAAGTTGCGGCTGGTCCTGGTCGGGAAGATGGTGGTGTCGGACCCGTAGGACGTCTTGTAATCGCCGCTCGGGATGATGCTGACGGATGCCATGGGGGCCTCACACGCGCTCGATGTCTTTGGTGCCGAACAGGCCGTAGGGCTTGATCATCAGGATGGCGATCAGGACGTAGAAGGGTGCGATCTCGTACATGTTGCCCCAGTTCAGCCACTGGCTGTCCAGGTAGTGCGCCATGTTCTCCAGCACGCCGACGATCAGCCCGCCGACCACGGCGCCGATGACGCTGTCCAGCCCGCCGAGGATCACCGCCGGGAACACCTTGATGCCGAAGAAGGACAGGGCCGACGACACGCCGTTGACCACGCCCACCGTGACGCCGGCCACCGCCGACACCATGGCGGAGATCGCCCAGCTCATCGCGAACATGTGGCGGACCGAGATGCCCAGCGACTGCGCCACCTGCTGGTCGAAGGCGGTGGCCCGCATGGCGAGACCGGTCCGCGAATATTTGAAGAACCAGCCGAAGCCCGCCATGATCAGGATCGAGATCAGCAGCGACATGACGTAGACGGTCTGCACCTCCAGCCCGAACAGGTTGACGGTGGGGCTGGCGAAGATCGGCGGGAAGGGCTTGGCGAAGACGCCGAACATCCACTTCATCGCCGCCTGGAAGACGATGGACAGGCCGATCGTCACCATGATGACGGAGATGATCGGCTCGCCGATCATCGGCCGCAGCACGACGATCTGCAGGATGACGCCGAAGGCCAGCATGAAGGCCAGCGTGATCGGGAAGCCGATCCAGAAGGGCAGCTGCCAGTGGGTCAGCAGCCACCAGCAGGTCCAGGCGCCGATCAGCAGGAATTCGCCCTGCGCGAAGTTGACGATGCGGCTGGCCTTGTAGATCAGCACGAAGGACATGGCGACCACGCCATACAGCGCGCCGACGATCAGGCCGTTGACGAGAAGCTGAAACAGAAGGGTCATGGCGTGGCCTCGCCGATGTGGGATCCAAATCCCCCTCTCCCCCCCGGGGAGAGGGTCGGGGTGAGGGGGTTGCTTGGCGAGGAGCGTCCGGCAGACGGATCCCCCTCACCCATCCTCTCCCCGGGGGGGAGAGGGGCTTTTCCTGTTTGCATAGGCGTTACGCCGCAACCGGTTGCCGCGGCGCCTTGGCGGCGGCCGGGGCCAGGTCGATGACGGTCAGGGTGGTGCGGATCCGCTGCTTGGTGCCGTCCTGGAAGGCAATCGTGGTGTCCACGTCGATCTTCGGCTGGCCGGCATAGATGCTGTCGATGATGGTGCCGTACTTCTCGGCGATGACGCCGCGGCGCACCTTGCGGGTGCGGGTCAGCTCGCCGTCGTCGGCGTCCAGCTCCTTGTAGAGCAGCAGGAACTTGGAGATGCGCTGGTACTCGGGCAGCGTCTGGTTCACCCGCTCCACCTCCGCCCGCAGCAGGTCGTAGACCTCCTGCTTCGAGGACAGGTCGGAGTAGGTCGTAAACGCGATGCGGTTCTTCTCCGCCCACTTCGACACGATGGGGAAGCGGATGCAGATGATCGCCGACAGATAGTCGCGCTTGTCGCCCAGGATCACCGCCTCGGCGACATACGGCGAGAATTTCAGCTTGTTCTCGATGTATTGCGGACTGAAGCGGTCGCCCTGGGCGGTGGTGGCGATGTCCTTGATGCGGTCGATGATGACCAGATGGCCCTTCTTGTCGAAGAAACCGGCGTCACCCGTGTGCATCCAGCCGTCGCGCATGTCGGCGACGGTCGCCTTCTCGTTCCGGTAATAGCCGGCGAACATGTTGGGGTGGCGGGTGACGATCTCGCCGACGCCGTTGTGGTCGGGCTCGATCACCTTGACCTCGATGCCGCTGTCGAACGGCACGCCGACCGTGTCGAAATCGACGTCGGTGCCGCGATGGACGGTGTAGGCGCCCATCGTCTCGGTCTGGCCGTAGATCTGGCGAAGCGGGACGCCGAGCGCCTGGAAGAACTTGAAGGTGTCGGGGCCGAGCGCGGCACCGCCGGTCGCCGCCGATTTCAGGTTGGTGAAGCCCAGCCGGTCGCGCAGCGCCTTGAACAGGATCGCGTCGGCCATCGACGAGCGCTGCCCCTTCGCCAGAGCCTCCAGCCCCAGCTTCATGCCGAGATCGTACATCTTCTGCTTGAAGGGCGAGGCGTCCATCATGCGGGCGCGCACGTCGGCGGCGATCTGCTCCCACAGGCGCGGGGCGAACAGCACGAAGCTCGGCCCGATCTCGCGGAAGTCGTGCATCATCGTCTCGGCTTCCTCGACGAAGTTCACGCGCATCCGCGACACCATGCCCATGCCGACCGCATAGACCTGCTCCATGATCCAGGACAGCGGCAGGACCGAGACGTAATCGTCCTCCGGACCCTTGGGATCGGCGGACAGGTAGCTGGCGACATGGCGGATCAGCCGGCCGGCCGGCAGCATCGCCATCTTCGGGTTCGACGTGGTGCCGGACGTGGTGCAGAGGATGGCGACCTCCTCACCCTTGGTCGCGGCGACCATGCGGTCGTAGAGGTCCGGCTGCTGTGCATGCAGCGCCTCGCCCATCGCCACCAGTTCGGTGACCGGCATCAGGCGCGGATCATGGTATTTACGCATGCCGCGCGGGTCGGAATAGATGATGTGCTGCAGGGTCGGCAGCCGCTCGGCGAGGTTCAGCAGCTTGTCGACCTGCTCCTCGTCCTCGGCGAACACCACCTTCACGTCGGCATAGGTGATGAGGTAGGCGACCTCCTCGTCCAGCGCGTCGCGGTAGATGCCCAGGCTGTAGCCGCGCACCGCATGGGTGGCGATCTCGCCCATCACCCAGTCGGGACGGTTGTCGCCGAGAAGCCCGACCACCTCGCCCGGCACGACGCCGAGCTTGGTCATGCCCAGCGCGAAGGCGCGGACACGGGCATGGACCTGGCTCCAGGTGAAGGTGCGCCAGATGCCGAAATCCTTCTCGCGCATGGCGATGTCGTTGCCATGCTCGCGGGCATGCAGGGCCAGCAGCTTCGGCAGGGTGTCGTTGACGGCCAGATCGGGAAGAGCGGTACTGGACATCACGCGACCTCCTTGCGGGCCGGAGGAATGGTGGCGACCGGCGCCTCCTCCTCGTCGTCCTCGCCCAGATAGGCGCGTCGGACACGGGGATCGGCCAGGACCTCCTCCGGCTTGCCTTCGGCGATCTTCTTGCCGAATTCCAGCACCATCACCCGGTGCGAGATGTCCATGACCACGCCCATGTCGTGTTCGATCATGACCACGGTCATGCCGAACTCCTCGTTGAGGTCGACGATGTAGCGGGCCATGTCCTCCTTCTCTTCGAGGTTCATGCCGGCCATCGGCTCGTCCAGCAGGATCAGGTCGGGCTTCAACGCGATGGCACGGGCCAGCTCCACCCGCTTGCGCAGGCCGTAGGACAACGTGCCGGCGGTCGCCTTGCGCACATGCTGGATTTCGAGGAAGTCGATGATCTCCTCCACCTCGCGGCGGTGGGACAGCTCCTCTTTCCTGGCGCCGGTCAGCCAGTAGAGCGACCCGGTCAGGAAGTTGTTCTTCAGCAGATGGTGGCGGCCGACCATGATGTTGTCGAGCACGGTCATGTGCCCGAACAGCGCCAGATTCTGGAAGGTGCGGCCGATGCCGAGGGCGGCGCGGTGGTTCGGGGTCATCCCCGTCACGTCGCGGCCCTTGAAATAGACCTTGCCGTCGGTCGGCCGGTAGCGGCCGGAGATGCAGTTAACCATCGAGGTCTTGCCGGCCCCGTTGGGACCGATGATCGAGAACAACTCGCCCTTACGGATGCCGAAACTGACGTCGGTCAGCGCATGGACGCCCCCGAAGCGCAGATTGACGCCCCGAGCCTCGAAGATGGTCTCCGCCTGGGTGGTGGGCGACTTTTGGCCAGGGGAATTCTGGCCAGGGCCGGGGTGTGGTGCGACGGGCGCGCCTGACATTTCCTCCTCCGTTGCTGTTGGTACCGCTTCTCGGGGTCACGATCCGGCTCTTTGGTGGCCGGCGGGGTCCATATTGTGGACCGTTTCATGAGCAACTTCCTCACTATATACCGGGGTGCGGTCTGTTTTCAACACTGACATTCCGCCACTGCATGTTTTTTGTTGCGGCAAGCGGCCTTACGGTCCATATGATGGACCTCATGAGCAGTCACGCCGACATCGTCCCCGCTCCAGCCACTCCCCCCTCCACTCCGGGCGCGGCGGGCGGTACCCAAAGCCTGGAGCGCGCCATCGCGCTGCTGCGCGCGGTCGCCGACGCCGAAACCGACGGGGCGCGGCTGGCCGATTTGATGACGGGGGTCGGGCTGTCGAAGGCCACCGCGCACCGGCTGCTGATGGCGCTGGCGCGCGACGGGCTGGTCGAGCAGGATGGTCGCAGCAAGCGCTATCACCTGGGTCCCGACCTGATGGCGCTGGGCGATCTGGCGGCGCTGCGCCACCGTCCGCCGGCACCGCCGCCTCCCCCTGCCCCGCCCCAGCCGCCGGAGACCGCGGCACCGGTGGCCGTGCAGCCCTCACCGCCCGTGCTGATGGTGAGGCCGTCGGCCTTCCTGCGGCCGGAATACCGCGGCGACTCCATCGCGCTGGCGACATTGCTGTGCGACCGCCATGTCCGTGCCGCCGACGGCGCGCGGGCGGCGCTGCTGCATGAAAGCGTCGCCGGACAGACGACGGAGCTGAGTTTCGCCCGGCTGGCCCGGGATTCGGCGCGCTTCGCCACCGTGCTGGCCGGCATGGGGGTGGGACCGGGCGACCGGGTGGCGGTCCTGCTGCCGAAGGGGCCGGAACTGCTGATCACCGCGCTGGCGATCTGGCGGCTGGGCGGTGTCTACATGCCGCTGTTCACCACCTACACCGCCTCGGCCGTCGCCTACCGGCTGGCCGACAGCGACGCGCGGGCCATCGTCACCAACGGCTTCCTGCGCCGCAAGGTGCCGCGCGACAACACCCGCCCGGTGGTGACGGTGGAGGGCGACGAGGCCTTCGGCCCCGACGCCGTGCCCTTCTGGTCGTCGCTGCACGAGGCCGCGCCGCTGGCCGAGGTGGCGCGTTACCGCGAAGGCGACGCCTTCGCCCTGATCTACACCTCGGAATCCGAGCCGACGCCGCTCGGCGTCTCGCTGCCGGTCAAGGCGCTGTCGGGGATCGAACAGTACATGCGCATCGGCCTCGACCTGCGCGACGACGACATCTACTGGAACATGGCCGATCCCGGCTGGGCCTATGGCGCCTATTACGGGCTGGTCGGGCCGCTGCTGCTCGGACGGACGACGATCTTCTGCGACGGGCCGTACGATGTGCGGCAGGGCTACCGCATGCTGACCAAGTTCGGCGTCACCAACCTGACCGCCGCCCCGTCGCAGATCCGCGCCTGGCACGGCGCCGACCCCGGCGTGTCGCATCAGACCGCGCTGCGCATCCTGTCGGTGGTGGGCGAGCCGCTGCCGCCCGACCTGATCGCCTGGGCCAACCGGACGGTGAAGGTTCCCCTGCTCGACCAGTATGGTCAGCGCGAGACCGGCATCTTCATCGTGAACCGCTACGATCCCGACGGCATCGGACGCCACGAGTCCGAAGGACCGGACGGCGCGGATGCGGTCCAGCCGGCAAGCGGCTCGCTCGGCCGGCCGATGCCGGGCTTCCGCGTCGTCATCCTCGACCCAGACGGGCGGGAGGCGCCGGTGGGTGGTGCCGGCGAGATCGCGATCGACGTCGACCACTCGCCGCTGTTCTGGTTCGAATCCTACGCCAACAACCCGGACCGCACAGCCCAGCGCTTCCGCCACGGCCGACGCTACTACCTGACCGGCGACCGGGCTTTCCTGGACGGTGACGGTAACATCCATTACCGCGGCCGGGCATCCGACGCGATCCAGATGCAGCAGGGCGAATAGTCACGGCCCCCTCTTTTCGGGTATAGAACGCGTTCGGGACTGCGGCTGCGGCAATGGGAAGAGCGCGAAGGACGGGTATGGAATCCAAGACGAAGAACCGCGAATCCTGGCTGGCGGCCGCCTTCGCGGCGCTGGCCGAAGGCGGCGTCGACAAGGTTCGGGTGGAGGTGCTGGCGAAGGCCCTGAAGGTCACCAAGGGCAGCTTCTACTGGCATTTCCGCGACCGCACCGAGCTGATGAGCGCCCTGCTGGACAGCTGGAAGCTGGGCCGCATCGCCGCGATCAAGGAACAGACCCGGCTGGACGGGCGCGAACCGGCGCAGCAGCTGCGCGACCTGCTGGCGCTCTATGGCGGCAACAAGCCGCGCGGCATGGCGATCGAGCTGGCGGTGCGCGACTGGGCCCGGCGCGCGCCGGAGGCGGAAGGCGTCATCGCCGAGGTCGACCGCGAACGCCTGCACAGCGTCGCCGGCCTGTTCGTGGCGCTCGGCCTGCCCGCCGACCAGGCCTTCGCCCGCGCCTACCTGTTCTACGCCTTCGCCTTCGGCCAGGGCCTGCTCGCCCCCGGCGCCGCGGCCGACCGGGCCGAGGTGGTGCGGGCGATCTGCGCCGACGTGCTGGTGCCGGCGGCGCAGCCGCAATCCTGAGCGGTCACGGCATGTAGGCCAGCCGCAGATTGCCCCAATGGCGGCCGCGCACCATGATCGGCGCATCGACCTCCTTCAGGCGGACCATCTGGCCGCCGCCCATGTCGCGGCGATAGGCCTGCAACAGGAACGACCGGGTGTTGCGCGCCGCGGCAAGGCCGGAGCGGTCGGCGAAGACACGGCGGTTGCGGCAGTGGGCGGCATTCCAGACCGCGTCGCCCGGCCGCTGCGGATCGGAATAGCGGCTGTTGTGGGTTGGCAGGTAGCCGACGACGTTGACCGCCGCACAGAACTGGATGCGCGGGTTGGAGGCAAGGATCGGCTCCTGGATCGCCGGGAACAGGCGGTCGGTCAGGTCGGTGAAGGGGGCGAGGCACTGCTCCGGCTCCGTGCCGGGAATGGTGGACAGCTCGGTCGAGAACAGGGCCTCCTCGCCGATGCCGCCGTTGGCAAGCGCCCCCTCCAATGCTTTGCCCAGGGCCGCCGCGGCGTCCTGTGCGGTAGCGATGATGGCGGAATCGGCCTCGACCATCGCGTTGTAGAGGCTTTCCAGACGGCTGTTCTGGGCGTCCGACAGGTCGTCCAAGGCCAGATGCAGGCCGAGATCGCTGGTTCCGGCGACGATGGCCGGCAGATCGCCGACATCGCGCAGGGTCACGGTCACTTGTGTCTGCTCGGGCAGCTCCGGCAGCCCCTTGCTGTCGATCAGCAGCCCGTCCAGCGACAGATCCAGCATGGTGACGGTGCGGCGGTCGCCCGCCACGGTCATGGCGATCGGCTCCTCGCACGGGATGCGGTTGGAGATGCGACGGTCGCCCGCCACAGACTGGCGCAGCGCGATGACCAGCCGGCGCTTGAGGTCGGCCACCGCGCCCTGGGTGTCGGTCATGCGGCGGTTGACGTCGGTGGCGATGCCGGTGATCTCGTCGGTCTGGTCGCGGATCCGCAGCACGCTGCCCGACACCTGGGAAGCGCCGCCGGCGGAGTTGGTGGCGCTGCGCCCGATCTCGGCATTGGCGGCGGACTGCTCCTCCACCGCGGCGGCGGTGGCGGTGGCCGCCTCGTCGATCTCCTCGATCACCGAGATGACGGTCTGGATGGCCGAGACGCTGCCGCCGACCGCATGCTTCAGCTGCTCGATCTGGCGGGCGATGTCCTCCGTCGCACGCGAGGTCTGGTTGGCAAGCTGCTTGACCTCGCTGGCGACGACGGCGAAGCCCTTGCCGGCCTCCCCCGCACGCGCGGCTTCGATGGTGGCGTTCAGCGCCAGCAGGTTGGTCTGGCCGGCGATCTCGTTGATGAGGGTGGCGACCTTGGCGATCTCCTCCGTCGCGATCTCCATCCGGCCGATGGCGGAGGCGGAGCCACGGGCGCTGTCCACCGCACGCCGCGCCACCTCGCTGGAGCGCGCGGCCTGCCGGGCGATCTCCTGCCCGGAGGAATTCAGTTCCTCCGTCGCGGCGGCGACCGACTGGGCGTTGGAGCTGGCCTGCTCCGACGCGGCCGACACCACCACGGTGTTCTCACGCACGACGCCGAGCGCCTTCATCAGGTGCTCGATGCCGTCGCCGGCGCGCCGGCTCGCCAGTTCCACGCCCATCCAGGTGGAATCCAGGTCGCCTTCGATGGATTTGCAGGTTTCCAGCAGGGCCTGGCGGGTCGCCGCCTTCTGGCGCAGCTCGGTCTCGTGCTTCTCGTGGATGCCGTAGGCCAGCTTCGCCTTCATCGCGTTCAGCTCCGATGCCACGCGCCGGAATTCCGGCACGCCGATGGCTTCAGCCGGGCTGACGAAATCTCCACGGGAAATGCGGGCGAACGTCCTTTCAAAAGATTTCAGCGGCCTCCGGAAGGTCAGAAGCAGCCCCCAGGAGATCAGCCCGGACGCGACCGCCAGAGCGGAAACGATTGCCGCCGTCTCCATGAACCGATCAGAGAAGTCACTCTGCGCCTCCGAAACCTCTTGCCCGGCGCTTTTCATCTGGAAGTTCAGCAGGTCACGGTTCGCTTCGAAGGCCGCTGCGAACAGCGGCGTGACGACCGTCCGGACATCCCGTTCGACCGCAAGCGAATCGCCGTCCTTGATATGCTCCATCGTCGGCCGCAGTCCGTCCTTCACGTATTTCGTGCGCAGTTCGAAGAAACGGTCGGCCAACACCCGTTCTTCGGGCAGTTTCGGCAAGGCGCTGTATTCGGCCCAGACCGCCGTGATGGCCGCGATGTTGCCTTCGATCCGGGACAGCAGATCCTTGATCACCGCCGGTTGGGCGCCATCCCGCACCTCAATGATCAGGCTGGTTATGATCTGCCGGTTGTCCGCCATACGGGTCAGGATATCGTTGCTAATCCTGGCGGCAGCCAGACGTTGGCTGTACACGCGCGTCAGGGCGTCGTTCGATGCCGACATGCCCTCCAGCCCCAAGCCACCCACGAAAATCATCGCCGCGATCAGCAGCACGAAAGCACCGAGCAGCCGCCCGGTCATGCTCGTCCATGCAGCGTCCAGCCAGCGACGAGGCCCCTTCCGGTACAGCCCGCCACCGCGGAGGTCCACAGCCGCCCGGTTGTCGCGCATCTCCGCATAGAGCCTGTCGGCCGCTGCGATCTCGTCCCGTGACGGCTTGGAGCGGATGGAGATGAAGCCGGTGAGGGCGCCATCCTCCAACACCGGCGTGACGTTGGCGCGCACCCAATAGAAATCGCCGCCTTTGGTGCGGTTCTTCACCAGCCCTTCCCAGGGCCGCCCCATCTTCGCCGTCGCCCACAGATCGGCGAAGGCCTCCTTCGGCATGTGGGGGTGGCGGACGATGTTGTGCGGGGCGCCGATCAGCTCATGCTCGTCGAAGCCGCTGATCTCGACGAAAGCCCGGTTCACAAAGGTGATGCGCCCGCCGGTGTCGGTGCGCGACACCAGAGGAACCCCGTCGGTCAAATGAACTTCTCGGTCGGTGATCGGTGTGTTGACGCGCATGACGCGGTTCCGCTCCAGCCATAGCCTCGAACAAGTCGGTCGGGCATGGTGGCGAACCGATAGCAGCAGCATGAAAGCATCGGTCGGCCTCCAGGACCGGAGCTTGCGCTGCAAGCGGCATGCCGCATCATTTTGTCGGTAAGCGAACAAACTCGGCGTTCGGGCGCAACGGCGACGCGAAATCGGCAGGCATTGTTCGTCGCAAAATGCCTCCGGAAAAGCGGACCGGTCCCAAAGTATTATGCAATTTGGAAAAAGCTATATGGTCTGACCGTTCAGCCGCGCAACGGCCCGTTGGACAGCCCGTCAAGCGGGATGGCGGTGACGCTCTTCACCTCTTCCATCACCGCGTAGGTGTGGGTTTCGCGCACGCCGCGGGCGGTGGACAGCAGCTCGCCCAGGAACAGGCGGTATTCGTTCATGTCGCGCACGCGGGCCTTGACCAGATAATCGAAGCCGCCCGCCACCATGTGGCATTCCATGATCTGCGGCATGCGCAGGACGGTGGCCTTGAAGTCGTCGAAATTGTCCGGCGTGGTACGGTCCAGCACCACTTCGACGAAGACCAGCATCCCCGCCTCCAGCCGATGCGGGTCGAGCAGCGCGACATAGCGCTGGATGATGCCCTCGGATTGCAGGCGCTTCACCCGCTCCAGGCAGGCGGCCGGGCTGAGGTTGATGCGGCGGGCCAGCTCGACATTGCTGAGGCGTCCGTCATCCTGCAACTCGCGCAGGATCTTGATATCGGTGGAATCGAGGCTGCGGTCCATCGGCGGCTCGGAATGCTGTTCGGCTGGCGGCCCCGATCCTAGCGGAAAAATCGGCGCCAAGCCATGCCGGACCATAGCCACAGCGGCTGGACCCATTCGGCTTCCGAAGCCTGTTTGCCGGCAGCGTGGCCGTTCACGCCGCCAGCGGCAGGGTCACCGTCATACGCAGGCCGCCGGTCGGACGGTTTTCGGCCCGCACACGGCCGCCGAAGGCTTCGATGTTGCGCCGGACGATCCACAGGCCGATGCCGAAATGCGCCGCCCCGGCCTGATGCGCCGCCGCCTCGTCCTCCGGCATGCCGCGGCCGGGTTCGCGGTGGGAGAAGTAGCGCTCGAAGATGCGCTCCAGATTGGCGGGATCGACCCCCGGCCCCTCGTCGTCCACCACAAGCTCGGTGCAGGACCCGACGCGGGTCAGGCGGACGCTGACCGTCCCGTCGGCGGGCGAGAAGCTGACGGCGTTCTCCACCAGATTCTCGACGATGGTTTCCAGCGTCTCCTCGCTGGCCCGCACCACCAGCCCGGCATCGATGCGCGAGCGCATGTGCAGGCGGCGTTCGGCCAGCAGCCCGGTGTAGCCGCCGGCCATCCGTTCCACCAGCGATGACAGGTCGACGCGGCGCCGTGCCGGGGCCAGCAGGTCGGCCGCCGCCTCGTCCATGCGGCGGGCGAAGGAGACGAGGCCGTCGAGCTTGTCCAGCGACTTCTCGATCATCGTCAGGGCGCGCTGGCTGCGGGCGTTCTCCGCCGGCAGGGCGCGGCGCAGCGGTTCCACCGACTGGCGGATCACGGCGATCGGCGTCTTGAAGGCGTGGGCGTTGTCCTCCGCCGCGCGGCGCAGCGACTGGGCGCTGTCGCGCAGGGTGGAGACCAGCCGGTCGAAATCCTCGGCCACGCCGGCCAGTTCCGGCACGGTGTTGCGGGCGGCGAAGGACGCGTTGCCGCTACCTTGGTCGGGCACGTCCTCGCCGCCGACGATGCGGCGGGCCAGGTCGCCGAAGCGGTTCAGGTTGCGCCAGATGCCGGCCAGCACGGCCAGCACCAGGGCGGCCATCGCCAGATAGATCGCCGCGGCAGCCTGCACCGCCGGCGTGCTCCAATAGGGGCGGCCGATGGAGGAGGAGATGTAGGCTTCGGTCGCGTGGCTGGTCACCAGCGCCCAGCAGCCGAAGCTGGTCTTGATTGGGGTGATCGAGGACAGCACCTCCTCCCCGCCTTCGGCATGGGGGACGCGCATCGCCAGCGTCGCGTTGCCGGCGCAGCTCGATCCCAGCCGGTCCAGCACGCCCTGTTCGAGCAGCAGGCGCCGTTCGGCGTCGATGTCGGCGGTCGACAGGCTGGGCGCCGCGGCGACGTAGAAGAAGGGTTCCGGCCCGGCCTTGGCGCCGGACGCGGTGGTGGCGTTGCCGGTGGCCGCCACCCGCGGGCGTACCAGCAGCTTCAGCCGCGTGCGGTCGTCGCCGTAGCGGGCAAGGGCGATGCTCAGGCTGGGAAGGGCCGTGCGGTCGACGCCCAGCAGTTCTGGTTCCAGCGCGCGGGCGATCAGTTCGCCCTGGCGCTGGGCGCTTTTCAGCAGAAGCTGCTGCGACGCCTCGTCGGCCCGCTGGAACTGGTCGTAGAGCAGGACCGGCACGGCGACGAAGACGAGGGTGAGCAGCAGCAGGCGGCTCGCCATCGAGCGCCAGAGCCACAGCAGGCGGGCGGACGCCCGTCGGGGCGCCCGCATCGCAAGGTCAATCGGCAGCAGCGCCATCGATCAGCATATCCTCGCCCATACCGTCTTCGTCACGGCCCTGGTTGGCCGCGTTCTCGCCCTTGCCCCAGCGGTAGCCGAAGCCCGGATAGTTCTCGATGCAGGCGAAGCTGGCGTCGACCGAGCGGAACTTCTGGCGGATGCGCTTGATGAAGGCACGAACGTTGGCGCGGTAGCCCGACGGGCCGTAGCCGGCGACGAAGCCCTTGCCGTGGACGAGGTCGTAGATCTCGCGATAGGAGACGTCCTCTTCCGGGCGGGTCGACATCAGCTTGACGATGTTGAACTCGGTCAGCGTCAGGTCGATGCGCTTGCCCTTCCAGAGGGCGCGGCTGTTGTCCAGGCGCAGCTCCAACTCGCCCAGGCGGTGGCTGGTGGCGTTGCCGCCGGCCTCCGCATCCTCCGAGCCCTTGGCGCCGTCGCCCTTGATGCCGTCCAGGATCAGGCGCATGCGCTTCAGCAGGATCGACAGGCTGCGCGACTTCTCCACGAAGTCCAGCGCACCGCCGGCCAGCGCGGCCTCTTCATAAATCTGGTCGGACAGCACGGTCAGGAAGATGACCGGGGTGGCGATGCCGCGGGCGCGCATCTGGCGCAGCACGTCGATGCCGTCCAGCTTGGGCATGCGCCAGTCCAGCAGGACGATGTCGACCGACCCGCCCTCGGCGAAGAAATCGAGCGCCGGTTCGCCGCGGTCGAAGGTGATGACCTCGTAGCCCTCGTCGCCGAGGTTGAGGCTGAGCGACTCACGGAACAGGTCGTCGTCGTCCACCAGAGCGATGCGGGCAATGGTCGGATCGGTCATCGCGGACATTCCCTTGTTCGACTCCGGCTTACTGAAACCCGGGGCGGACAGGGCGCCCTGCGTCAGCTTGAGCGAGGAGTTGGGCGAAGCATCGGTGGTCGGCGTCAGGGACATTTTGGCTGCTCTTCATGTCGTAGGAGAGGGCGCGGAAGTCCTGGGACGAGGTCATATCCATGAAGAAGAAGACCTTGAGGGTACAATCGCCCTTGGCATACCGCCAGATCTTGGCGGGAGGCGCCTCTTCCCGTGCAACGGGGGACCCCAGGAGTTTGAGAGTCTGGACTTCGTCCAGCCCGACAAGGCTGTCGGGGTCGGCGTTGGTGGTTGCGGGCGGGGTGGACATGCCCCCCATGGCCGGCACCGCGGCGGCGTTCGCCGTGGCGGTCGCCGCTTGGGGAGCGGTATCGGGTGCGATGGCCGCCAGATGGGTGGAGGCCTGGGTGGAAGACTGGGCGGTCGCCAGATCGCCGGTGGTGACCGGCGGGCCGGGCTGCGGCATCGGCAGGGCCGGCGCCAGCGCGGCGGCGTCGGGAACCTTGCGGGCCGGCTTCTGCCTGGGCACCGGCGGGGTTGCCGCACGGGCGTTCGGGTTGGCCGAGGTCACATCCGCCCCACCCCATCCCGGCCCGGCCGTGTTGGCCGGACAACCGGCCAGCAGCAGGACCGCGACCAGCAGGCCCGCATGTCGGCCCCGGCCGGCGGCGTAGGCGCCGAACTGCGCCACATCGCGGAGGACTGCCGGCACGGTCATGGGGGCGGGCCTTTCAAATCCAGGAGGAACGGACATAACGGCATTAACACGGGACGAACCATTTCCATCTAGCCTGGAAGTCAACTTCGCGTGCTGGTTGGAGTTGGCCGCGTCTGATGTCCCTAAACTCAATCCAGTCTGGTTAATGGCGCGTTAAAGCCACAGCCTGTACCCCCATTTTGCGAAAGCGCATCAATATTTTTTGAAGTTTCGTTTGATTTTCGAGTGAATCCACGGAGGATCTCGAGGCTCTTTGCTCAAAAGTGGTATGAAAACCGGTCAAATCCATTGCTCGCCAACCGCTTCGTTGAAGATGGGCGGGGCGACAGGACGTGACAGAAATGAGGCGGGAGGATGGCCGGAACGGGTCGGGATCGTGGAGATTGCCCAAAAAACAATCGGCACAAAAACAATCGGCGGCGGAGCCACCCGGGTATGGCTCCGCCGCCGTTCAGCCGGACGGGCAACAGGTCATGGAGCGGCGCGCGCGAAGCGGCCGTGGGTCGTTGCCACTCGAACTCCAGCCGTGGTTCCGGCCGGCCGTCAGGCCGGTCGGCGTCGTGGGAACGCTGCTTTTTCGGCACCATCCTTCACGAAAATCATGATGCGCCGGGCAGGCCGCAGGGTCAAGTTTGTAGTACGTACAATTTAGGATGCCGCATATCCGGACGATGGGGAGAGGCGCTGTTCCACCCATCCCACGAACTGCTTTGCTCCGGCCAGAGCCAAAACGGCCCGATCCACCGGCACCTCCGCATCGGGCCCGGCCTCGTAATCGGCAACGGCCTTTAGGTTGTAGGCTTGCGACAGGAAGCGGCGCAGGTCGGCGGGAATCGCGGGATCGCCCCTGGTCAGCCGGCTGAACTCTGCCTGTACGCCCTGATGGGTCTTGGCGATCCGCCCGGTACTTTCGAAAATCAGTGCCTGGGCGGCATGGAAAGCCGCGAGATAGGCATTGCGTCCCGCATCGTTGCCCAGTTCGACGCTCAGGTTCACCCGCGCGTACTCCAGACAGCGTCGTGCCTTTTCGAGATAGCCCGCTGCCTCAGGCGTCACAGATCTCGTCCTTCACGGCGGATCTCATGCATCAGGGGGGAGCGCTCGGCATAGGCATCGACACGATAGGGCATGGCATGGATCACCGCACCGGTCTCGTCCAGCAAGTCCGCGGCAACCCCGGCGATGCGGTCGGATTCCTCCCAGCGGTCGGTCAGGTCGGACAGAAACACCGCGACGTCATAGTCGGAGTCAGGCCGGGCGTCGCCCCGCGCCCGCGACCCGAACAGCACGACACGGGCCAGCCTTGGTCCATAAAGCCGGGTCAGATCGGCCCGAAAGCGGGCGAGTATGGGATCCGTCGCTGCCATGCTTGAGAGGATAGCACCGAACGATGACCATTCCAGGCGGATTGCGGCCCCCCCAAATACGAAAGGGCCGCGCCCCCTGCCGGAGACGCGGCCCTTCGTTGCCGAAGGTTCCCTCACGCACAACCACGAGCGCGGGCCACCTTCGATGCGGTGGGGCGGCCGATGGCGTCGCTGATGAACGCACCGGCCGCGATCAGCTTGTCCAGGTCCACCCCGGTCTCGATGCCGAGGCCGTCCAGCATGTAGAGCACATCCTCGCTCGCCACGTTGCCGCTGGCGCCCTTGGCATAGGGGCAGCCGCCCAGCCCCGCGACGGAGCTGTCGACCACCGCCACGCCCATCTGGAGCGCCGCCAGGATGTTGGCCAACGCCTGCCCGTAGGTGTCGTGGAAATGGACGGCGATCTTGTCGACCGGCACCCGCTCCGCCACCGCGGCGATCATCGCTTGAGCCTTGGTCGGCGTGCCGGTGCCGATGGTGTCGCCGAGCGAGATCTCGTAGCAGCCCATGGCGAACAGGCGCTCCGCCACCTCGGCCACCGCCTTGGGCGCGATCTCCCCTTCATAGGGGCAACCGAGCACGCAGGACACGTAGCCGCGCACCGGCACGCCCGCCGCCCTGGCCTGCTCCATCACGGGGGCGAAGCGGTCCAGGCTCTCGGCGATGGAGCAGTTGATGTTCTTCCGGCTGAAGCTTTCCGAGGCGGCGCCGAACACCGCCACCTCGTCGGCCTTGGCCGCCAAGGCACCCTCCAGCCCCTTCAGGTTGGGGGTGAGGGCGGCATAGCGCACGCCGGGCTTCCGCGCGATGCCGGCCAGCACCTCGGCGCTGTCGCCCATCTGCGGCACCCATTTGGGCGAGACGAAGCTGGCCGCCTCCACCACGGCGAGGCCGGCGCCGGACAGGCGGTTCACGAGTTCCACCTTCACCGCGGTCGGCACCATGGACTTTTCGTTCTGGAGGCCGTCGCGCGGGCCGACCTCCACCATGCGGACGAATTTCGGCAGCTGCATGGTCAGGCCTCCGCGATGTCGAGAACCAGCAGGTCGACGCCTTCCGACACCTGATCGCCCGCCGCGAAATTCACCGCGCTGACGGTGCCGGCGGCCGGGGCCTTGATGGTGTGCTCCATCTTCATCGCTTCCAGCAGCATCAGCGGCGTGCCGGCCTCGACGGCTTGGCCGGCTTCGACCAGCACGCGGACGACGGTGCCCGGCATGGGTGCTGTCAGGCGGCCGGAGCCGCCCTCCTGCTCCGCCGCGCGGG
This sequence comes from Azospirillum sp. TSH64, assembly GCF_003116035.1. Taxonomy (GTDB): domain Bacteria; phylum Pseudomonadota; class Alphaproteobacteria; order Azospirillales; family Azospirillaceae; genus Azospirillum. The sequence goes on along the minus strand of NZ_LGQW01000015.1, from coordinate 4,035,349 downwards.
CACTGGGGTCGTCCAGCGTCAGGCGGGACACCGCACCGTCGATCAGGACGGTGATGTCCAAGCCCTGCCGCACCACGGTGGCGCGGGTGCGCATGCCGTCCAGCGTCGCCGTCAGCAGCCCATCGGCGAGGCTGACCCCCGTCACCGGCATCGGCTTGCCGCCATCCACCGCAACCTCATACCCGTCGCTGCGGAAATGCAGCGTCACCTCGCGCACGGTGTCGCCGTCCATCAGGCGCAGGTCGTAATGGTTCTCCTCGTTCAGCCGCCAGCCATTGGCGAGCAGCCAGGGCGAATAGCGGTCCGACCGGGCGCGCAGGGCGGCCTGGGCCTCCTTCCGGCGCGTCAGCAGCACCGACAGGGACGCTGCGGCCAGCGCCTTGTCGGCCACCGGGGCCGGCGGCGGCAGCAGGTCGGCGCGGTGGCGCTCGATGAAACCGGTGTCGATCTCCACCGCCTTGAAGGCCGGATGGCCGGCGATGGCGCCGAGGAAGGCGACATTGGTGGTGACGCCGACGACCTCATACTCGGCCAGCGCCACGCGCAGGCGACGCAACGCGCTGTCGCGGTCCTCGTCCCAGACGATCAGCTTGGCGATCATCGGGTCGTAATACATCGTCACCGAATCGCCCTCGCGGACGCCGGTGTCGACGCGGACATGGTCGCTCTCGGCCGGCGGGCGCAGGCGGACCAGCTTGCCGATGGCGGGCAGGAAGTCGCGCTGCGGATCCTCGGCATAGAGCCGCGCCTCGAAGGCATGCCCCCGGCGGGTCAGCTGCTCCTGGCGCAGCGGCAGCTCCGCCCCGGCAGCCACGCGCAGCTGCCACTCGACCAGATCGAGCCCGGTGATCTTCTCCGTCACCGGATGCTCCACCTGCAGGCGGGTGTTCATCTCGATGAAGTAGAAGCCGCCATCCTCATAGAGGAACTCGACGGTGCCGGCGCCGACATAGTTCACCGCCTTGGCGGCGGCGACCGCGGCCTCGCCCATGCGGCGGCGGAGGTCGTCGGGGAGGTTGGGGGCCGGCGCCTCCTCGATCACCTTCTGGTGGCGGCGCTGGACCGAGCAGTCGCGCTCGAACAGATAGACGCCGTTGCCGTGGGTGTCGCAGAAGACCTGGATTTCGACATGGCGCGGCCGGCCGAGATATTTCTCCAGCAGCAGGCTGTCGTCTCCGAAGGCGGCCTTGGCCTCGCGCTGGGCGCCGGCCACCGCGTCGGACAGCTCGTTGGCGGCGCGCACCACGCGCATGCCCTTGCCGCCGCCGCCGGCCGACGCCTTGACCAGCACCGGATAGCCGATGCGGTCCGCCTCCGCCGACAGGGTGGCGAAGTCCTGGTCGGTGCCGTGATAGCCCGGCACCAGCGGCACGTCGGCGTTCGCCATCAGCCGCTTGGATTCCGCCTTGGAGCCCATGACGCGGATCGCCTCGATCGGCGGGCCGATGAAGACGACACCGGCCTCGGCGCAAGCCGCGGCGAAGCCGGCATTCTCCGACAGGAAGCCGTAGCCGGGATGGATGGCCTGGGCACCGGTGCGCTTCGCCACGTCGAGGATGGCGTCGCCGCGCAGATAGCTTTCGCCGACCGGGGCCGGGCCGATGCAGACGGCCTCGTCGGCCATCTGGACATGCATCGCCTTGGCGTCGGCTTCCGAATGGACGGCGACGGTCTTGATGCCCAGGCGGCGGGCGGTGCGGATGACCCGGCAGGCGATTTCGCCGCGGTTGGCGATCAGGATCTTGTCGAACATGTGGATCAGCTCCGCCAGGACGGGGTGCGTTTGTCGAGGAAGGCGCCGACGCCCTCCTTGCCTTCGGCGCTGGCGCGCTGGCGGGCGATGCGCTCCGCCGTGTCGCGCACCACGTCGTCGGTCAGCGGCCGGCGGGCGACGGCGCGGATCAGCTCCTTGGCGGCGGTGACCGCCGTGGGGGCGCTGTCCATCAGGTTCTTGACCGTCCTCGCCACCGCCTCCTCCAGCCCGTCGGCGCTGGTCAACTCATGCAGCAGGCCGATGCGGTGGGCCTCCGCCGCGCCGAAGCGCTCGCCGGTCAGGAAATAGCGGCGGCAGGCGCGCTCGCCGATGGCGGCGATGACATAGGGGCTGATGGCGGCGGGGATGATGCCCAGCCGCACCTCCGACAGGGCGAAGGTCGCGGTCTCGACGCCGATGGCGATGTCGCAGGCCGAAACCAGCCCGACGCCGCCGCCGAAGGCCGGTCCCTGCACCACGGCGACCGTGGGCTTCGGGCATTCGTCCAACGTGCGCAGCATGGTGGCGAGGCCCATGGCGTCGGCCAGATTCTCCTCGCGGGAGTAGCCGGCCATCTTTTTCATCCAGGAAAGGTCCGCCCCGGCCGAGAAGCTCTTGCCCACCCCGCGCAGCAGCACGACGCGCACCGCCGGATCCTCGCCCACCTTCTGGAAGGCGGATGTGAGATCGGCGATGACCTGTTCGTTGAAGGCGTTGTGCACGTCGCCGCGGTTCATGGTGACGGTGGCGACGCCGGTGTCGGCAACCTCGATCAGAATGTCGCTCATGCTCGCCTCCCTCACATCCGGAAGACGCCGAAGGGCGTCTTCGGCACCGGGGCGTTCAGCGAGGCCGACAGGCCGAGGCCCAGCACCATGCGGGTGTCGGCCGGGTCGATGATGCCGTCGTCCCACAGCCGGGCGCTGGCGTAATAGGCGTGGCTCTCGCGCTCGAACTGGGCGCGGATCGGCGCCTTCAGCGCCTCGTCGTCCTCGGTCGACCACGGCTTGCCCTGGGCTTCCATGGCGTCGCGCTTGACCTGGGCCAGCACGCCGGCCGCCTGCTCACCGCCCATGACGGAGATGCGGGCGTTCGGCCACATCCACATGAAGCGCGGGCTGTAGGCGCGGCCGCACATGCCGTAATTGCCGGCGCCATAGCTGCCGCCGATGATGACGGTGAATTTCGGCACCTTGGCGCAGGCGACCGCGGTGACCAGCTTGGCGCCGTCCTTGGCGATGCCGCCGGCCTCGTATTTGCGGCCGACCATGAAGCCGGTGATGTTCTGCAGGAACACCAGCGGGATGCGGCGCTGGCAGCACAGCTCAACGAAATGGGCGCCCTTCAGGGCGGATTCGCTGAACAGGATGCCGTTGTTGGCGATGATGCCGACCGGATAGCCGAAGATGTGGGCGAAGCCGGTCACCAGCGTCGTGCCGTAGAGCGGCTTGAACTCGTTGAAGCGCGAGCCGTCGACCACGCGCGCGATCACCTCGCGCACGTCGAAGGGCTTGCGGGCGTCGCTGGGGATGACGCCGTAGAGTTCGCGCGGGTCGAAGGCGGGGTCCTCCGGCTCGCGCAGGTCGAGGTCGATGTGCTTGGCGCGGTTGAGGTTCGACACCACGCGGCGCGCCATCGCCAGGGCGTGGGCGTCGTTCATCGCGTAATGGTCGGTGACGCCCGAGGTGCGCGAATGCACGTCGGCGCCGCCCAGATCCTCGGCCGACACCACCTCGCCGGTCGCGGCCTTCACCAGCGGCGGGCCGCCCAGGAAGATGGTGCCCTGGTTGCGGACGATGATCGCCTCGTCCGACATCGCCGGAACATAGGCGCCGCCGGCGGTGCAGCTTCCCATCACCACGGCGATCTGCGGGATGCCCTCGGCCGACATGTTGGCCTGGTTGTAGAAGATGCGGCCGAAATGGTCGCGGTCGGGGAAGACCTCGTCCTGGTTCGGCAGGTTGGCGCCGCCCGAATCCACCAAGTAAATGCAGGGCAGGTTGTTCTGTTGCGCGATCTCCTGCGCGCGCAGGTGCTTCTTGACCGTCAGCGGGTAGTAGGTGCCGCCCTTCACCGTCGCGTCGTTGGCGACGATCATGCATTCCTGCCCGGCGACGCTGCCGATGCCGGCGATGATGCCGGCGGACGGGATGTCCTCGGCATAGACGCCATCGGCGGCCAGCTGCGACAGCTCGAGGAAGGGCGAGCCTACGTCGAGAAGCTGGCGGATGCGCTCGCGCGGCAGCAGTTTGCCGCGGGCGAGGTGCTTGTCGCGGGCCTTGGCTCCGCCGCCCTGCTGGATGGCGGCGACCTTCCGGCGCAGATCGTCGACCAGGGCCTGCATGGCGTCGGCGTTGGCCTGGAACTCGGCGGAGCGCGCGTTCAGGGCGCTCTTCAGGACGGTCATGCCGTCTTCCTCCCGGTTTGGCGGTCTTGATTGCTGGGCTGGTTACTGGGCTGGTTATTGGACAAGGGCACGGCTGATGACCAGCCGCTGGATGTCGCTGGTGCCCTCGTAGATCTGGCAGACCCGGACGTCGCGATAGATGCGCTCCACCGGGAAATCGTTGAGGTAGCCGTAGCCGCCATGGATCTGGATGGCGTCGGAGCAGACCTTCTCCGCGATCTCGGAGGCGAACAGCTTGGCCATCGCCGCCTCCTTCATGCAGGGCACCCCGGCATCGCGCAGGCTCGCGGCATGCAGCACCATCTGGCGCGCCGCCTCCACGCGGGTCGCCATGTCGGCGAGGCGGAAGGCGATGGCCTGATGCTGGATGATCGGCACGCCCATGCTCTGCCGCTCCTGCGCATAGCGGACGGCGTGGTCGAGCGCCGCGCGCGCCATGCCGACCGACTGCGAGGCGATGCCGATGCGCCCGCCCTCAAGGTTCGCCAGCGCCACCTTGTAGCCGGCGCCTTCGGCCCCGAGCATCAGATCGGCCGGAACCCGGCAGTCCTCGAAGACGATCTGGCAGGTGTCGGAGCAGTGCTGTCCCAGCTTCTCCTCCGTCCGCGCCACCTGATAGCCCGGCGTGTCGGTCGGCACGATGAAGGCGCTGAGGCCCTTCTTGCCCGCCGCCGGATCGGTCACCGCGAAGACGATGGCGACATCGGCCTGCGAGCCGGAGGTGATGAACTGCTTGGTGCCGTTCAATACCCAGTGGTCGCCGTCGCGCCGGGCGCGGGTCTTGATCGCCGAGGCGTCGGATCCGGCCTGCGGTTCGGTCAGGCAGAAGGCGCCCAGCATCTCGCCACGCGCCATCGGCTTGAGGAAACGGTCCTTCTGGGCGTCCGTCCCGAACTTCAGGATCGGCATGCAGCCGACCGAGTTGTGCACGCTCATGATGGTGGAGACGGCGCCGTCGCCGGCGGCGATCTCCTCGATGGCGAGCGCGTAGGCGACATGGTCGGTGGCGGCGCCGCCGAACTCCTCCGGCACCAGCATGCCCATCAGGCCGAGTTCACCCATCTCGGCCAGTTCGGCCTTGGGGAAAGCGCCGCTGCGGTCGCGCTCGGCGGCGGTCGGGGCGAGCCGGTCCTGCGCGAAGGCGCGGGCCATGTCGCGGACCATGGTCTGTTCTTCGGTCAGGTGCATGCTGGTCCTCCCATCTTTTTATGGCCCCCTCTCCCCAGGGGGGAGAGGGGGAATAGGGGCGGGAATGCCTTACACCCGCTCCACCGCGATGGCCGTCGCCTCGCCGCCGCCGATGCAGAGTGACGCCACGCCGCGCTTCAGGTCGTACTTCTCCAGCGCGGCCAGCAGCGTCACGAGGATGCGGGCACCCGAGGCGCCGATGGGATGGCCGAGCGCGCAGGCGCCGCCATGGACGTTCACCTTGTCGTGCGGCAGATCGAGGTCGCGCATCGCCGCCATGGTCACCACCGCGAACGCCTCGTTGATCTCGAACAGATCGACGTCGCGGGCCGACCAGCCCACCTTCTCGAACAGCTTCTGCATGGCACCCACCGGGGCGGTGGTGAACAGCGCCGGCTGCTGGGCATGGTTGGAATGGCCCTTGATCTCGGCGATCACGCGCAGGCCGAGACGGTCGGCCTCGCTGCGGGTGGTGACGATCAGCGCCGCACCGCCGTCGGAGATCGACGAGGCATTGGCCGCCGTCACCGTGCCGTCCTTGGCAAAGGCCGGCTTCAGCGTCGGGATCTTCTTCGGATCGCCCTTGCCCGGCTGCTCGTCGGTGTCGACCAGCACGTCACCCTTCCGGCCCTTGACCAGCACCGGCGCGATCTCCGCCTTGAAGGAGCCGTCCTCCACCGCCTTGCGGGCGCGGTTCAGGCTTTCGATGGCGAAATCGTCCTGCGCCTGGCGGGTGAAGTTGTAGCTGCTGGCGCATTCCTCGGCGAAGGTGCCCATCAGCCGGCCCTTCTCGTAGGCATCCTCCAGCCCGTCGAAGAACATGTGGTCCAGCACCTTGCCGTGGCCCATGCGGTAGCCGGCGCGGGCGCGGTCCAGCAGGTAGGGGGCGTTCGACATGCTTTCCATGCCGCCGGCCACCACCACCTTGGCCGAGCCGGCCTTGATCACGTCATGGGCGAACATCACCGCCCGCATGCCCGAGCCGCAGACCTTGGAGATGGTGGTGCAGCCGACGCCCTTGGGCAGCCCGGCGCCCAGCGCCGCCTGGCGCGCCGGGGCTTGGCCCAGACCGGCCGACAGCACGTTGCCCATGAACACCTCGTCCACCGCGTCCGCGGCGAGGCCCGAGCGCTCCAGCGCCGCCTGGATGGCGACGGCGCCCAGCTGCGGGCCGGTCAGGCCCATGAGGTCGCCCTGGAAGCCGCCCATCGGCGTGCGGACGGCGGCGGCGATGACGATGCTGTCGGTCATGGTGGTCGGTCCCTTTCCCTCGATGCTCTCTGTGCCTTGCCGAACCGCTTTACGCGGTCTCTTTAAACAGTTCGCGTCCGATCAGCATGCGGCGGATCTCGCTGGTGCCGGCGCCGATCTCGTAGAGCTTGGCGTCGCGCAGCAGGCGGCCGGTCGGATACTCATTGATGTAGCCGTTGCCCCCCAGCGTTTGAATGGCCTCCAGCGCCATCCAGGTCGCCTTTTCGGCGGAGAACAGGATGGCGGCGGCGGCATCCTTGCGGGTCGTCTCGCCCCGGTCGCAGGCCTTGCAGACGGCGTACACATAAGCCTTGGCGGCGTTCATGATCGTGTACATGTCGGCGATCTTTCCCTGCATCAGCTGGAACTCGCCGATGGCTTGGCCGAACTGCTTGCGGTCGTGGACATAGGGGATCACCACGTCCATGCAGGCCTGCATGATGCCGAGCGGACCGCCGGACAGCACCGCGCGCTCGTAATCGAGGCCCGACATCAGCACGTTCACGCCGCGGCCGACGCCGCCCAGGATGTTCTCCTCCGGCACCTCGCAATCCTCGAACACCAGCTCGCCGGTGTTGGAGCCGCGCATGCCGAGCTTGTCCAGCTTCTGCGCCACCGAGAAGCCCTTGAAGCCCTTCTCCACCAGGAAGGCGGTGATGCCACGCGGACCGGCGTTGATGTCGGTCTTGGCATAGATCACCAGCGTGTCGGCGTCGGGGCCGTTGGTGATCCACATCTTGGTGCCGTTGAGCACATAGCGGTCGCCCTTCTTCTCGGCCCGCAGCTTCATCGACACCACGTCGGACCCGGCGTTCGGCTCCGACATCGCCAAGGCGCCGATATGCTCGCCGGAGATCAGCCCCGGCAGGTAGCGGCGCTTCTGGTCCTCGCTGCCGTTCTTGCGGATCTGGTTGACGCAGAGGTTGGAGTGGGCGCCGTAGCTGAGACCCACAGAGGCGGAGGCGCGGGACACCTCCTCCATCGCCACGACATGCTCCAGATAGCCCATGCCGGCGCCGCCATACTCCTCCTCCACCGTCACGCCGAGGATGCCGAGGTCGCCCATCTTGCGCCACAGCTCGTTGGGGAACTCGTTGCTGCGGTCGATCTCGGCGGCGCGGGGGGCGATCTCGTTGGCGGCGAAGCTCCGCACCGAATCGCGCAGCATGTCGGCCGACTCACCGAGGTCGAAATTCAGGCTGGGGTACTGGTTGGACAGCATGGACGTATCGCTCCCCTGGGAAATCATCCGTTCTTTGACCATACGTTACCGTATGGCACAGCGGGTGGCAAGGGGGTACTGAGGACAGCGAAAAGCCGTTCAGGGTCAGGCGGTTGGCTGGCCCAAGAGAGCGCGGCGGACTTTCCGCATCGTGGAAACCACAGGAGGCAGCCCGATTTTCCCCAATCGATTCAAGGCTGCCATGCATGTTGGATACTGTATTCCAGAGCGGCGAAGACGATTATAACGGAAGCCGACGCGTTATATCCGGCCAGTGATATCGATTTGGGGGACCAACGAATGATCCGCGTGCCTCGGCCCAACATGGACGGCTTTACCCTGGCCCTGGTGGCGACCGTCGGGCTGGCGACCGTGCTTCCGGTGCAGGGGCAGTTCGCCCAGGGCGTGCACTGGCTGGCGGAGGCGGCCATCGCGCTGCTGTTCTTCCTGCATGGCGCCCGCCTGCCGCGGGAAGAGGTGGTGGCGGGCATGGCGCACTGGCGCCTGCATCTGCTGATCTTCAGCCTGACCTTCGCCGCCTTCCCGCTGATCGGCTGGGCGGTGGTGGAGACGCTGCCGCACAGCCTGCTGCCGCCGGCCGTCGCCATCGGCGTGCAGTTCCTCTGCCTGCTGCCCTCCACGGTCCAGTCCTCCATCGCCTTCACCTCGATGGCGCGCGGTAACGTGGCGGCGGCGGTGTGCAGTTCCACCCTGTCCAACATCTCCGGCATCCTGATGACGCCGCTGCTGGTGGCGCTGTTCCTGAAGGTGCAGGGATCGGCGCTGTCGCTCGACACGCTGCAGACCATCGCGGCGCAGTTGCTGCTGCCCTTCGTCGCCGGCCAGCTTCTGCGGCGCTGGATCGGCGCCTGGGCGGCCCGGCACAAGACGATGCTGCGCTTCACCGACCGCGGCTCGATCCTGCTGGTCGTCTATCTCGCCTTCAGCGAGGCGGTGGTGAACGGGCTGTGGCATCAGGTGCCGCCGGCCGCACTGGGCATGGTGGTGGTGATCGACTGCGCCATCCTGGCGGTCTTCCTGGTCGGCACGACGCTGCTGAGCCGCCGCCTGGGCTTCTCCCGCGCCGACGAGGCGGTGATCGTCTTCTGCGGATCGAAGAAGTCGCTGGTCAGCGGCGTGCCGATGGCCGGCGTGCTGTTCGCTCCCGCCACCGCTGGGCTGGTGCTGCTGCCGGTGATGCTGTTCCACCAGATACAGCTGATGGTCTGCGCCGTCCTGGCCCGCCGCTACGCCGAGGAGGGCGAGGCACGGGACGCCCTGCCGGCCACCTCGTGAGGGCGACCTCGTGAGGAGACGGGGCATGCCCTACTCCTCCGCGAACTCTCCCGTCGCGGCCATGATGGCGGTGCGGAGCCGGTCGGCCTTGGCGGGACCGGCGACCAGCTCCAGCAGGCGCAGGGCGTAGAACAGGTTCATCTCCGCCGTCTCGGCATCGTCCGGGTCGCCGGCCGCCTTGGGATAGTCCGCCAGCAGGGCCTGTGCCCGCGCCGTCAGCCCCTTCTCCATCGACGCCATCGCGTCCTTCAGCGGCTCGTGCAGGCCGAGCGCACCGGCCAGCCCCTCGCAGCGGCGCAGCGCGCGGGCGTGGTCCTCGGCGGCGGCCTGGGCGTCCTCGTCCACCGGGGCGGGACGGCCATTCGCGGCGGGGGCCGGGACGGCGGTCAGGATGCCGGCGGGCGCGGTGTCCAGAACGGCGCCGGCCACCATGCTCCGCACGGTCGCCTTCACCGCATCCAGCCGCTCGCGATAGACCGGGTCGGCCAGGACATCCATGACGGCGGAGGTGGTGTCGATGCTGGCGACCAGCCGCTCGGCAATGGCGACGGCCTCCTCCGGGGCGATGGCGACGGCAGCCGCACCCGGCCCGGTGCCGGCGCCTTTGCCGCCGTCTTTGCTTTCGAGGCGGGCCGAGCGCTCCTCCAGATTGGTGACGACCAGACCGCTCAGCTGGGCGAAGATCGCCGGCTGCTCGCGCCGCGCCTTGCCGAAATCCAGATCGTTCAGCACCGTCAGCAGGTCGGCCGGGTTCGCCATGCGCGAGGCGGCGACCAGCAGCAGGTAATAGACCAGCCCGGCCGATTGCCGCGCCACCGCCTGGGCCGCCTGCTCGATGGCGTCAACATGCGGGTCGTCCAGAACGGCCAGCGGCTTCGGCGCCAGCGTGTCCTTCAGCGATTCGATCGTCAGCCCGATCTCGAGGAAGGCGGCGACGTCCAGCAGCTGCCGCCGCATCTCCTCGTCGCCCTGCAGAACGCGCCACAGCGCCTGACGGCCGGTATCCGGCTCCCCGGCAGCGCCGACAGCGCCCCTTACGGCCTGGGCGGCCATCGGCCAAAGCCGGCGCCCGATGTTGCGCAGGGCATTGAGATTGCCGGGTGCCGTCTCCTGCACCTGCCGGTCGAGCTGGTCGATCAGGGCGCGGTCGCCGCACTCCGTCACCAGCCGCCACACCGGGTCGATCACCCGCCGTTCGATGCGGCCCACCGGCACGTCGAGGCCGTTGAAGCTTTCCAGCACATCCTCGAACGGCATGCACAGCACGCGTTTCAGCGTCGGCCGGCGGCTCGGGCGCACCTGGACCAGCCGCGGGCGGATGGCGGCGAAGGTCTGGCGCACGTCGGGGTGGTCGCGCACCCGCTCCAGCAGGCGGACCACCTCGATGAACTTGTCCTCGGGAATGTCGAACAGCCGGCTTTCCAGCCCCGGCAGGCGGTCGCCCCCGCCCTGTCCGTCCGCCGGTCCGGTCATGGGGCGCGGGCTTTCACCGCCTCGATCCGGCGGATGGCATCGATGTCCATCTGGCCGGTGCGCCAATCCTCCAGCATGCGGACGGAGCGGCGGTGGGCCATCTTGACCTGCTTGGAATCCTCGACGAAATCGCGGCTGGATTCCCGGCGGGGCAGCAGCGGCAGGATGCGGAACAAATCGTTGACGGTGGCGGCCTGCTGGTGGTGGTCCTCGGCCTGCGCCACCTCCCACGCCCCGGTGATGTGGCTCCAGCCGTCGAGCAGCCAGGCCATGCGGGCGGCCTGGGTGCGGACGCGGATGAAGGCGTCGTCCCAGTCGCGCATCAGCGGCCCGATGGCCTCGATCCGGCGGTGGAAATCGCCCAGCACCTTCTCGCCGATGTCGATGGTGTGCTGCGCCACCTCCGCGCAGAACTCCGCGACCGGGGCGGCATCGCTCGGCACGTCCCGCGCCCAGTCCATCATACCGTCGCGGAAGCCCTTCAGGTCGTTCAGCCCGCGCGTCAGCCGGCCCGGCCGGGGCGAGTGCGCCAGCCCCACCGGCGCGGTAACGGCCGCGATGTCGGCCAGCCGGGCATAGAGCAGTGTCGCGTCCATGCGCAGGCTTTCCGCCGCGCGGGTCATCAGCTGCCGGGTCAGGCGCTGGCCCTCGTCGGTGTCGATGCCGGCCTTCAGCATCTCCGGCGATTCCAGCCCGACCGCCTTCAGGATCGACAGGATCAGCAGATAATGGGTGAGGGTGCCCTGCTCCTCATCCTCGTCGAGCGCGCGGCGGGCGGCCTGCGCCGCCTTCGGCCCGGCGAGCCCGCGCCGCGCCGCCTTCAGCGTCGCCCGGCGGATCTCGTACGGGGAGCAGGACTCCTCCCGCACGATCAGGTCGTGCAGGTAGCGGTCGTGCATGGTCATCGACACCATCTCCGGCACCGATTTCCAGGCGACGACATAGATGCCCATGCCCTGCGACAGGCTGGGGATCAGCACTTCGAGCTTCGACCGCTCGCCGCGGCGCACGCGGGTCTGGGACAGCAGCGGCGTGGTGAAGGCCACCGCGGCCCCCCGCTCCTCGAAGGTCGACGGCGCGTATTCGATCGCACCTTTCAACATGATTGCCGTTCCGGATTCGCCTGATCGCTCTGCCGGCACCACCGCGGGGTCCATCGGCCGGATCCCGCGATTGCGCCATACCCGCAATATTACATGGTCGTAAGAAAGGAGGCGGCGACCAATTTGTTCTGAATTGTAGCGCCATGCGACGGCCTGTCGCACTTGGCAACAGCTTGCACGACGAGCGTGGGCCTATCCATAAGGTTTTTCCCCCGGTCTGCTTTCCGGACGCTTGGACATCACCGCAAAGCGGCGCGATTTATCCAGGCAACTTTATAAAGCCGGAAGGAAATCTCCATACAGGGGCCTCCTTCCGGGTGCCGCGCGACGGCCCTTGCGCTTTGCGCGGCGACGCGACAGTTTGGGCGGACGTGACACCGCGACCATAGGAGACGCAGAGGGTGAGCAACATCGGCATCGTGCTCGGACGGTTCCACCGCAAAGAGGTGGAAGAGATGCTGGACGAGGCGCGCACCGTCGCCGCCAGCCGCGGCCTCGGCATCGTGGCGGAGGTCTGGGTTCCCGGTTCGATGGAAAAGCCTCTGGCGATCAAGCGCCTGCTGATGCGCGAGGACGTCGCCGGCGCGGTCGCTCTTGGCATCATCGAGCGGGGCGAGACCGAGCATGGCAACGTCATGGGCCATGCGGTCATCGGCAGCCTGATCGACCTGCAACTCCAGTTCATGAAGCCGGTCGGCGTCGGCATCCTCGGGCCGGGGATCAACCCGTCGCAGATCCCGCCGCGCATCCGCCCCTACGCTGCCGCCGCGGTGAACGCCTGCGCCGACCTGATCGAGCAGGGCTGAGGTTGCTTATGTTTTGGCGGGGCGCCACCGGTGCAGCACATGCATCGCCCCGCCGAACAGCAGGCCCCAGAAGGCCGATCCGACCCCGAAGAAGGACAGGCCGGACGCGGTCACCAGCAGCGTGACCAAGGCGGGGATGCGCTCCTCCTCCGCCTGCACCGCCGCCAGCAGCGAGCCGCCGAAGGCACCGATCAGCGCCAGACCGGCGACCGCCTCGATCAGGATCGGCGGCGAGCGGGTGACCAGCGTGGCGGTGACCGCCGCCAGCGCCGTCAGCGCGATGTAGCCGACACCGCCGGTGACTGCGGCCTGCCAGCGCCGCTCCGGCCTCGGGTCGGCATCGGGGCCGGCGCACATCGCCGCGGTGATCGCCGCCAGATTGACCGTCGGCGCTCCCAGCGGCGCCGTCAGGGCCGAGGCGAAGCCGGTCGCCAGGAAGGCCGGCGGCACCCGCGGCGTGTAGCCGAAGGTTGCCAGCACCGCCAGGCCCGGAATGTTCTGCGACGCCATGGTGACGACGAACAGCGGCAGGGCCAAACCGACCAGCGCCTCCCAGGTGAAGGCCGGGGCGACCAGCGACAGGGTCGGCCAGGGATCGGCTGGCAGCGCGCCCGACACCGGCGGGTTCATCGCCATCGCCGCCAGCGCCACCGCGACCGCCGCCGGCACCGCATAGAGCCGGGCGAAGCGCCCGACGATTGCCCAGGTCGCCAGCACCAGCAGTCCCAGCCCCGGCGCCTGCCCGATCGCCATGAAGGGCGCCAGACACAGCTTTAGCAGCAGCCCGGCCAGCATGCCGTTGGCGAGCGGCTTCGGGATCGCCGCGATCCAGCGGCCGAGCGGCCGCCACAGCCCCGCCACCATGATCAGCCCGCCGACCGTGAGGAAGGCCCCTACCGCCGCCGGAAAGCCGCCGGCCACCGGGCCGGTCGCCGCCAGCAGCGCCATGCCCGGCGTCGTCCAGGCGACGCTGATCGGCTTGCGCTGCGTCCAGGCCAGCCAGATCGCCGACAGCCCCATGGAAAAGCCGACTGCCACCAGCCCGGAGGTGATCTGCGCCGTGTCCGCTCCGACCGCCGCCAGCCCCTGGATCACCACAGCGACCGAACTGGCATAGCCGACCAGCGCCACCAGACCGCCGGTGGCGAGCGCCGAGGGCGACAGGCCACGGCCGGGAGCTGGGGCGGTGGAGGCGGTCCGCTTGGCGGACGACGAGCCGGTCATGGCCGGTCCTTTCGCATGGATGGACAGGAGAGGAACCGACAGGTAAATTGGATCCAATATCCAGGCAAGCGGTTTTTCCCACTTTTCAGGTCCCCTATGTCCCACCCGTCAGACAGACAGGCTCCCGATCTGGCCGCGCTGATCGCCCGCAACCGGCCGCGCTTCCGCACCGCGACCGAGTTCGTCGAGGCGGCGATGCGCGAGGCAATCCTTGAGGGAGTTCTTCCGGCCGGCGCCCCGCTGCGCCAGGAGGATCTCGCCGCCGCCTTCGGCGTCAGCCGCATGCCGGTGCGCGAGGCCTTGCGCCAGCTGGAGGCCCGCGCGCTGGTCGAGTTCCATCCCCACCGGGGCGCGGTGGTGGCGGAGATCTCGGCGGAGGATTCGGCGGACATCGGCGCCATCCGGGCGGCGCTGGAGCCGGCGGCCCTGCGGCTGTCGCTGCTGCATCTGACGACGGACGACCTTGCCCTGGCGACGGAGCTGATCGCGGAGATGGATGCGGAGGCCGATCCCGGCCGCATGGGAGAGTTGAACCGGCGCTTCCACATGACGCTCTATTCCCGCGCCGGCCGGCCGCGTCTGCTGGCGCTGGTGGAGCAGCACCTCGCCGCCGCCGACCGCTATCTGCGCTTCCAGTTCTCGGCGCTGGGCTACCATCCCCGCTCCCAGGACGAGCATCACGCCCTGCTGGCGGCCTGCCGTGCCGGCGATGCGGACGCCGCCTGCGACATCGTCGTGCGCCACGTCATCCAGGCGGGCGAGCAGCTGAGCGCCTTCCTGGATGGGCGGGGGTGAGGAAGGCGGGGGCGGCGCCCCGCCCTGTCAGGGCGCGCCCAGCAATTCGCCCAACGCGTGGCTGAGCTGGCGCGGGGTCACCGGCTTGTGGATGATGCCCAGCCCGTGGGCGGCGGCGTCGCGTTCGCATTCGGGACCGGTCTCGCCGGTCAGGATCAGGCCGGGGACCGGTGCGCTGCCGGGATCGTCGTACAGCGCGCGGATGCGGGCGACCGCCTCGGTGCCGTAGCGCCCTTCGCGCAGGCGATAGTCGGCGACGATCAGGTCGGGGCGGCGGCCCATGCGGCTCAACCCTTCCACCGCCTTCTGGGCGGAGCCGGCGACCAGCACCTGATAGCCCCAGTCGCGGAAGATCGTCTCCAGCCCCAGCAGCACGATGGCATCGTCGTCGACCACCACGGCGAAGCGGCCGCGGCCGGCGGTCGCCGCCTCCGCTGCGGTCACCGGCGCCTCGACCTTGCGGCCAAGCGGCAGGGCGATGACGAAGCTGGTCCCCTGCCCCGGCTTCGAGGTCACGTCCACCGGATGGTTCAGCAGCAGCGACAGCCGCCGCACGATGGCCAGCCCAAGCCCAAGCCCGCGGTTGCGGTCGCGCTCCGGGTTGCCGACCTGATGGAATTCCTCCCAGATGCTTTCCAGATGGTCGGAGGGGATGCCGATTCCGGTGTCGCGCACCTCGATCAGCAGCCGCCCGCCGGCCCGGCGGCATTCGATGTCGATCCGCCCGCTCTCGGTATAGCGCAGGGCGTTTTCCACCAGATTGCGCACCATGCGGGTCAGCAGGGTGCGGTCGGTCCGGGCGGCGGCGTTGCAGGACAGGACGTGCAGTTCCAGCCCCTTGGCCGCCGCCACCGGCCGGTAGGAGGCGGCGATGTGGTCGAACAGCGGGGCGACCGGCACATTCTCGATGTTGGGCTGGACCACGCCGGCATCCAGCCGCGACATGTCGAGCAGGCTGTCCAGCAACTCCTTCAGCGCGTCCAGCCCGCGGCCCAGATGCATCAGCGCGGTGGCGCCCTGGCTGCCCTGCACATGCGGCTTCAGCACGTCGACGAACAGCAGCAGCGCTTGCAACGGCTGGCGCAGGTCATGGCTGGCGGCGGCCAGGAACTTGCCCTTGGCAAGATCGGCGGCCTCCGCCGTTTCCTTCGCCTGCAACAGCGCCTGCTGCGCCTGCCGGCGGGCGGTAATGTCGCGGAAATAGACCGAGAGACCGTCGGCGTTGGGATAGATGCTGGCCTCCAGCCAATTGCCCATGGTGGGAGACAGCACCTCGACGGTCATTTCGCGGCCTTCGCAGACCGCCTGCTTCTGCGCTTCAAAGGCTTCGCTGCCCAGCACCTTGGGAAAGGCCTCCCAGACGCGGCGGCCCAGCAGGGTGTCGCGCGAGCGGCCCCAGACCTGTTCGGCCTTGCGGTTGATGTAGGTGAAGCGCCAGTCGTGATCGACGGCATAGAAGGCGTCGCTGATGCTTTCCAGGATCTTCACCGCCCGCTCGTGCGAGGCGCGGGCCTCCTCCTCCGCCCGCTTGCGCGTGGTGATGTCGCGGAAGAAGCAGCCCACCCCCTCCGCCGTCGGCAGGAAGCGGACCTCCAGCCACAAGGTGGTGTCTTCGCCGTCGAAGCGCTTTTCGATGGCGGTCGGCTGCCGCTCCGTCATCGTCCTGCGGCACAGCGCCTCTAGGTCCGATCCCGCCAGTTGCGGCCACACCTCCCACAGGCGGCGGCCGCGCACCGCCGACAGCGGCTGATGGTCGAGCTGTTCGGCGCGGCGGTTCTGGTAAATCACGCGGTACTCGCAGTCCAGCGCCACCAGCGCCTCGTCGATGCTGTCGAGGATGTCGGTCGCGCGCCGCCGCACGTCGGCAATCGCCTCCTCCATCCGCCGCTCGTCGGACCGGTCATGCAGGATCCACAGGAATCCCTCCTCGTCGCCCTGGAGCGGCAGGATGGTCAGCGCGCCCCAAACGGCGAAGCCGTCCCGGTGGCGGACAGGCCGTTCCTCCCGGATGCGGCCCTCGGCGAGGGCGTGGACCCGCAAGGCGTCGGGCACGCCGGCTGCAACCTCTTCCGGCTGAAACAGGATGTCGGCCGGCCGGCCCAGCACCTCCTCCTCGCTCCAGCCCAGGATGTTGACGGCGCCGGGGTTCCAACTGGTGATCAGGCCGGCAGGATCCAGGGTCAGGATGGCGTGGCCGATGGCGCTGTCCAGGATCGCGCGCAGCCGCCTCTCGCTGTCGGCATGGGCGGCGCGGCTGCGCTCCAGCGCAGTGAAGGCGGTGCGCAAATCCTCGTTCAGCGCCGTGACCGTCAACAGATCGTCGCGGCCGTCCTGGGTGGTGGACAGGGCGGTGGACAGCGCCGACCGGAGCCGGGCGTTCTCGCGCTCAAGCTCCTCCAGCCTTGCCTGCACATCTGTCTTTGGCGGGGCAGGCAAATCCGGCCCGGCTCCCGTTCGGTTATCGGCGGGCTCGGTCGGGACGGACGGCTGTTCGGTCATAGGCGCCCAAAGAAAAACGAAACGCTCATTCGTCGAGAGTGCGCAATGCCCAAAGCCGCTGTAAACCTTCCAAAAGCAATATTCCGGACGATTGCGATATCCAAAATGCAGACGATGTCGTTACCGCATATCGGTGATTGCCTTCACCATTGCCCGCACGCCGGCATCGAGCACTTTGTCACGCCGCAACACCAACCCAAGGGTGCGGACCAATGGCGGCGTCAGAGCTTGTACTGCGAACCGGTCGCAATCCTGCGGCCCTGCCACCGTGACCGACGGCAGGATCGACCGGCCGAGCCCGGCGGCGACGAGGTTCTTGATCGCCTCCACATTGCCCAGCTCCATCGATGGACGCGGTTGGATGCCGCCGGCCATGAACCAGCCGTCGATCACCGCCCGCATCGTCCCGCCGCGCTCGTACAGGATCAGCGTTTCGTCCGCCAGCGCCGCAGGGGCAATTTCTGGGGCGATTTTCGGGGCGATGGTCCGCTCCGGTAGCGGCGCGTCGCCCCGGGGGCCGACACAGACCAGCTCCTCGGCGCAGACCGGTTCGATGGACAGGCCGGGGCGGCCGGCCGGCAGAGTGACCAGCGCCAGATCCAGCGTTCCGCCCTCCACCGCATCCAGGATGTCCGGCGTGTTGCCGGTGACGACGATGATCTCCAGCCCGGGATGGGCGCTGCGCAGGGCGGTCAGGATCGGCGGCAGGCGGTAGATGCAGGCGGTGGCCCCGGTGCCGATGCGCACGCGCCCGACCTGCCCGGCGCGGTGGCGGCCCATGGCGGCCGATGCCGCCTCCATCTCCTCGCGCAGGCGGCGGATGAAGGGCAGCAGGTCGCGGCCGGCCGCGGTCGGCAGGGCGCGCTTGCCCACCCGCTCCACCAGCCGCACGCCGAAACGCTCCTCCAGATTGCGGATCTGCATGCTGACCGCCGGCTGGGTCAGGCCGAGCCGCCCGGCGGCCTCGGTGAAGCCACCATGTTCGACGACGGTCGCGAAAGTGATGAGCTGGTCAAGGTTCAGGCCGCGCATACCCCCAGTCTTCCTTATGATTCCGATCAGATCAATAAATTTGCCTTTTCCCCGGCCCTCCGCGACGGTGTGGGCATGACGACCGCCGCCATCGCCACTCCCGCCCCTGCCCAAACGCCCCGGCCGATCTGGTTCGTGCTGCTCTGCGCCAGCCGTTTCGCCACCTCGCTGTCCTTCATGGTCTATGCCGGCGCGCTCGTGCCCGCGATGCAGGCCTGGGGCATGTCGGCGGGAGAGGCCGGGTCGATCCAGACCGCCTTCAACGTCGGCTACGCCCTGTCGCTGGTGGGATCCTCCTGGTTCGCCGACAGCCTGGGCGCCAGGCGCGTCTTCCTGTGGGCCAGCTGGGCGACGGCGCTGACCGGCATCGCCTTCGCATTCTTCGCCCGCTCGGCGGAAAGCGGACTGCTGCTGTTCGCGCTGATGGGGCTGACGCAGGGCGGCACCTATGCCCCCTCCATCATGCTGGTGGCACAGGGCGTGCCGGCGGACCGGCGCGGTGCTGCGGTGGGCTGGCTGCTGGCGGCGGGGTCGCTCGGCTATTTCGCCTCCATCGCGGTGGCCGCCGGGCTGGCCGAACGGTTCGGCTACGAGGCGGCCTTCATCGCCTGCGGGCTGGGGCCGCTGCTGGCGGCGCTGCTCGCCACGCCGGGACTGCTCGGGCGGCCCAATCTGGTGGCGGGCGGGGGAGCGCGGCGGCTGCGCGGCGCCTTCCGTTTCCTGTCCGACCGCCGGTCCTTCCTGCTGACCGCCGGCTACACCGCCCATTGCTGGGAACTGCTGGGCATGTGGGCGTGGCTGCCGGCCTTCCTGACCGCCAGTCTGGCCGGCGCCGGCGGCGACGGGGCGGGCATGCGCGGGCTGTGGATCGCCGGTGCCATCCATATCTCGGGCTTCCTCTCGTCGCTGCTGATGGGGCGCGCATCCGACCGGCTGGGCCGGCGGGCAGTGCTGGTGGCGATGGGCGTGCTGGGGGCCGCCTGCTCCTTCACCATCGGCTGGATGGACGGGATGCCGCTGGCCCTGGTCCTGGCGGTGGCGGCGCTCTACGGCTTTTCCGCGCTGGGCGACTCCCCCGTGCTGTCGACGGCGATGACCGAATCGGTCGAGCCGGGCAGCCTGGGGGCGGCGCTCGCCGTCCGCTCCATCCTGGGCTTCGGCGCCGGCGGGGCGGCACCGCTGGCGGTCGGTCTGATGCTGGACCGGGCCGGTGGTGCCGGCGTGGCCGGCTGGGGCTGGGGTTTCGCGCTTCTCGGCGTCGGCGGCGGGTTGGCGACCGTCTGCGCCCTTCTTCTTCCCGCCGACCGTCCTGACCGGAGCTGATCCACATGGTTTCCCTTACCGGGCCTGCCATCACCGTGCGGGCGTCCGCCGACGCCGACATTCCCGCCATCACCGCCCTTTACGCCCGCCATGTGCTGCACGGCACCGCCTCGTTCGAGGAGGTGCCGCCGGACGAGGCCGAGATCGCCCGCCGCCGCGCCGATATCCTGGGCCGCGGGCTGCCCTATCTGGCGGCGGAGTGCGAGGGGCGGCTGGTCGGCTATGCCTATGCCGGCCTGTACCGCACGCGCAGCGCCTACCGCTTCACGCTGGAGAATTCCGTCTATGTCGCCGACGGCATGGGCCGGCGCGGCATCGGCCGGGCGTTGATGGACCCACTGATCGAGATGTGCGAGGCGGCGGGCTACCGCCGGATGATCGCGGCGATCGGCGACAGCGCCAACCACGGCTCCATCGGCCTGCACAGCGCCTGCGGCTTCCGTCCTGTCGGCATCCTGCCCGCCGTGGGCTTCAAGTTCGGCCGCTGGCTGGACGGCGTTCTGATGGAACGGCCGCTCGGCGACGGGAGCGACAGCCCGCCGGCCGGCTGACCGGCAACCCCGTCAGTCGGCGCCCAGCAGTTCGTCCGGGCGCGGGCTGGGCGCCTTTGCCATCGGCACCGTCCGCGGCAGCTCCACGCCAGGGATCTGCCACTCCATCGGAGGCGCCGATCCCGGCGTCGGCCGGTACTGGTCCAGAACCGCCAGCAGGGTCAGCAGCGCCAGGGACAGCGCCACCACCAGCAGCCGGCGGTCCACCCCGGCCATCGGGCCTTTGCCATCGGCTTCGGCGTTGTCGCGATCCAGCAGAGCCATGCTCCGTCCTCCCGTCCTCTTGGCCTCCGTAGCTGGGACAAGCTTGATCGATGCGGCGGAACGTCACAATGCGGCTTTGCCGCAGTCTGCCTTCGGTTCAGGCGAAGGCTGACTGCGGCCTCAGGGTCTATGCGGATCGTCTTGGCCATGACCCCAGCTGCATAGGCTCAGGTGAAGGCGGCGCCCGCCCTGGCGCCCAGCCGCTTGAGGACGACCGCCAGCGGGCAGAAGCCGGTGAAGGCGGCCTGCAACAGGTTGGCGCCGACGAAGGCGGTCAGCCACAGCCACTGCGGGCTGTGCAGATGCGACAAGGCCAAGCTCAGCAGGACAAGGGTCCCGGCGAAGGCCATCACGATGCGGTCGATGCTCATGTCGATGTCTCCCGATGCAAGGATTGGCCCGAAGCCGGAGAGTCCTCCGGCACAGGATCGCAATACAGGCCCGCCAGCACCTCGATCACCGCAGCCGCCTCGGCGCTGGCCAGCCTGTAGAAGATCGTCAGCCCGTCGCGGCGGGTCCGCACGAGGCCCTCGGCACGCAGCCTCGCCAGATGCTGCGACAAGGCCGACTGGCTGAGCCCGACTGCGTCCGCCAAGTCGCCGACGCAGAGTTCCCCGCGCCCCAACAGGCAGAGGATGGAGAGGCGCCGTTCGTTGGCCAGCGCCTTCAGCAGGCGCGCCGCCGAACTCACATGGCTGCGGTCCAATTCATTCATTGACACTAAATTAGATTATTCTTATTTAATGGTCAAGAGGTGCTTTATCCATCCCAGTCAAGGTGGCCGTCATGCCCCGTCGACCCGCCGGCCTCCTTCTGGCCGCGACGCTCCTGTTCGCCGCAGTTCCGCTGTCCGGTGCGCTGGCCCAGGCCGACGCCGGTGCCGCCCGGCTCACAGTGCGCGCCCTTATGGTGGAGGATCTGAAGGCCGTCTTCGCCACCGTGGAAAGCGTCCACGAGACGCTGGCGCGCACCCGCATCGGCGGCACCATCGCCGATCTGACGGCGAAGGAAGGGGACAAGGTCAGCATGGGTCAGGTCGTTGCCACCGTGCATGACCCGAAGCTGCCGCTGCAACTGGCGGCGCTGGACGCGCGCATCCAGGCGCTCCAGGCGCAGCAGCATCAGGCCGGCCTGGAGCTGGACCGCGCCCGGCAGCTGCGGGCGAGCGGAACGGGGACGCAGCAGCGGCTCGACGACGCGCAGTCCGCCGTGGACGTGGCCCGCGCCCAGATCGCCGCCATGACGGCGGAGCGGGCGGTGGTGGTGGAGCAGATGCGCGAGGGCGCGGTGTCCGCCCCCGCCAACGGCCGCATCCTCCAGGTCAAGGCAATCGACGGCGCCGTGGTGATGCCCGGCGAGACGGTCGCCAGCATCGCGACGGAAACCTACGTGCTGCGCCTGCGCCTGCCCGAACGCCATGCCCGCTTCATGCACGAGGGCGACCCGGTGCTGGTCGGCGACCGCGGCCTCGCCCCGGTGATGCCGCCCGGCGGCGAGGCCGCGCCGGACGCGAAGCCGCTCGACCTGAAGCGCGGCACCGTCCGTCAGGTCTATCCCGAGATGTCCGGCGGTCAGGTGGTGGCCGACGCCACGGTGAGCGGGCTCGGCGACTTCTTTGTCGGCGAGCGTGTGCGCGTCTACGTCGCCACCGGCACGCGGCAGGCATTCGTCATTCCGCCCGGCTATCTCCTGCGCCGCTTCGGCACTGACTTCGTAAGGCTGGCCGACGGGACGGAGGTGCCGGTGCAGGTCGGCGGTGCGATCCCCGGGGTCGGCAACCAGCTCGGCGGGATCGAGGTGCTGTCCGGCCTGAGGCCCGGCGACGTGATCGTCCGCCCGGACGGTGCATGATGACGCTCGGACTCTCCGGGGTGCTAACGCGGACCTTCATCCGCTCGCCCCTCACCCCGCTTCTGCTGTTGGCCTCGCTGGTGGTCGGCACGGTCGCCCTGCTCTCGCTGCCGCGGGAGGAGGAGCCGCAGATCAGCGAGCCGATGGTGGACATCCTGGTTCGCGCCGACGGGCTGAAGGCGGACGACGCGGTCGAGCTGGTGACCAAGCCGCTGGAGGAGATCGTCAAGGGCATCGACGGGGTCGAGCACACCTACAGCCAGACCCTGGACGACCGCGTCGTCGTCACCGCCCGGTTTCTCGTCGGCACCTCGGCGGACGACGCGATCCTGCGCGTCCACGAGAAGGTGCGGGCCAACCTGAACCGCATCCCGCTCGGCATTCCGGAGCCGCTGATCGTCGGGCGCGGCATCGACGACGTGGCGATCCTGACCCTGACGCTGGCGCCCCGGCCGGACGCGGCGTCGCGCTGGACCGACACCGCGCTGTATGGCGTGGCGGACGAGCTGCTGGCGCAGCTGGTGCAGGTGGAGGATGTCGGCCGCAGCTTCATCGCCGGCGGCCATCCCGACCAGATCCGGGTGGAACCGGATCCGGAGCGGCTGGCTCTGTTCGGCGTCACGCTCAACCAGCTGGTCGACAAGGTGAGGAGCGCCAACCGCGCCTTCATGGTCGGCTCGGTGCGCGCCCAGGGCGGCAGCCTGCCGGCGCTGGCCGGACAGACGCTTCAGGGGACCGCCGACATCGGCCTGCTGCTGGTGACCGCCCGCGACGGGCGCCCGGTCTATGTCAAGGATGTGGCCGACATCGTTATGGGCTCGCGGCCGGACGAAAGCACGGCCTGGAACCTGCTGCCCGACGGCAAGGGCGGGCTCGTCCAAACGCCGGCGGTCACCATCGCCATCGCCAAGCGCGCCGGGGCCAATGCGGTGACCATCGCCGGGCGCGTCCTCGACCGCGTGCAGGCCATCCAGGCCGGGCCGCTGCCCAGGGACCTGACGCTGACCGTCACCCGCAACTACGGCGAGACGGCGGACGAGAAGGTCAACGAACTGCTGTTCCATCTGGCGCTCGCCACCGTGACCATCGTCGCGCTGATCGTGCTGGCAATCGGCTGGCGCGAGGGCATGGTGACGCTGATCGTCATCCCGACCACCATCCTGCTGACCATGGTCGCGTCCTGGCTGATGGGCTACACCATCAACCGCGTCAGCCTGTTTGCGCTGATCTTCTCCATCGGCATCCTGGTGGACGACGCCATCGTCGTGGTGGAGAACATCGACCGGCACTGGTCGATGCGCGACGGCCGCAGCAAGGTGCAGGCCGCCGTCGAGGCGGTCGCGGAGGTCGGCAACCCGACCATCGTCGCCACCCTGACGGTGATCGCCGCACTGCTGCCGATGATGTTCGTGTCCGGCCTGATGGGCCCCTACATGAGCCCGATCCCGGCGAATGCGTCGGCCGCCATGGTTTTCAGCTTCTTCGTCGCCATGGTGCTGACGCCCTGGCTGATGGTGAAGCTGCGGCCGGGCGAAGCCCCGGCTGGGCACGGCGATGAACAGGGCGGCGGGCATGGCGATAAGCAGGGCGGCCTGCTGGGCCGCTTATACCTCACCGTCGCGCGCCCGGTCATCCGCAGCAGGCGCCGGGCCTGGGCATTCCTGCTCGTGGTCGGCGTGGCGACGCTGGCCTCGACGGCGCTTTTCTACACCAAGGACGTGGCGGTCAAGCTGCTGCCCTTCGACAACAAGTCCGAACTCCAGGTCGTCGTGGATTTGCCGCGCGGGGCGGCGCAGGAGGATACCGGGCGCGTGCTGCTGGCCGCCGCCCGGACGATCGCCGACCTGCCGGAACTGGCGAGCGTCCAGGCTTATGGCGGCACCGCCTCGCCCTTCAACTTCAACGGTCTGGTGCGCCATTACTATCTGCGCGACCAGCCGGAGCAGGGCGACCTGCAAGTCAACCTCGCCCCCAAGGGCGAGCGCCACCGCAGCAGCCACGACATCGCGCTCGACATCCGGGCCCGGCTGAGGGATCTGGCCGCTCCCGACGGCACCTCGCTCAAGGTCGTCGAGGTGCCGCCCGGCCCGCCGGTGCTCTCCACCCTGCTGGTCGAGGTCTACGGTCCCGATGCGGAGACGCGGCGCAAGACGACGGGCATCGTCCGGGACGCCTTCCGCAGCGTCGACTTCATCGTCGATGTGGACGACACCGTGCGTGCGCCCGGCGAGCGGCTGCGCTTCGCGCTGGACCGCGAGAGCCTGGAGTTCCACGGCGTCGAGGAGCAGGCGGTCTATGACACGTTGCAGGCGCTGGTCGGCGGCGTGCCGGTCGGCTACTCGCATCGCGGCGCCGGGCGCACTCCCATCGAGATATCGGTGCGGCTGCCGAAGTCGGGCCTGTTCCTGTCGGAGCGCATCCTGGCGACGCCGGTGCCCGGCGCCCGCGGCACGGTCGAGCTGGGCGACCTCGTCACCATGGCGCGGGAACCGGCGTCATATCCGCTGTTCCGCCGCAACGGCCGCTTTGCCGAGATGGTGATGGCAGATCTCGCCGGACGCTACGAGGCGCCGGTCTACGGCATGCTGGCGGTGCAGGAGCGGCTGAACCGGATCGACTGGAAAGCCGCCGGCCTCACGGCGGCGCCGGACATCCTGCTGCATGGCCAACCCGACGACCAGAGCCGGCCTACGCTGCTGTGGGAAGGCGAGTGGGAAATCACCTACGTCACCTTCCGCGACATGGGTGCCGCCTTCGCAGTGGCGATCCTCGGCATCTACCTGCTGGTGGTCGCGCAATTCGGCAGCTTCAGGCTGCCGCTGGTGATTTTGGTGCCGGTGCCGCTGACCCTGATCGGCATCGTGGCAGGACACTGGCTGTTCGGGGCCGCCTTCACCGCGACCTCGATGATCGGCTTCATCGCCCTGGCGGGCATCATCGTGCGCAATTCGATCCTGCTGGTAGACTTTATCCGCCATCTTCGGGACCGCGGGCTGCCGCTGCGGGAGGCGGTCCTCGAGGCCGGGGCGATCCGCTTCAAGCCGATCCTGCTGACGGCGGTGGCGGCGATGATCGGCGCCGCCTTCATCCTGACCGACCCCATCTTCCAGGGGCTGGCGATCTCGCTGCTGTTCGGCCTGCTGAGTTCGACGCTGCTGACCGTGCTGGTCATCCCGGCGATCTACGTCGTGCTGCGCGACGATGCCCCTGCCCTGCCGGCCCGGAGCGGCCGATTGGCCGAAACTTCGGGCCGGAGGGAGTAGCCAGCCGGCTCAGGGCATGTACTGGCCGCCGTTGACGTCGAGGATCTGCCCGGTGATGTAGCCGCTGCAGGCATGCGAGGCGAAGAACAGGAAGGTCGGCGCGCATTCCTCCGGCTTGCCGAAGCGGCCCATCGGGAAGCCGGCGCCGATCCGGGCCTTGGTGTCCATGTCCTTGTCGGCGTGGAAGGCGGTGTCGAAGGTGCCGGGCGACACCGTGTTGAAGCGGATGCCGTCCTTCGTGTGGAAGGCCACCCAGTTCTTCTGGATGTTGTGCAGCCACGCCTTCGCCGCACCGTACAGCCCGGCGCCGGGGCCGCCGCCGGTGTAGCCGGCGACCGAGCCGACCAGGATCACCGACGCGCTGGTGCCGCTCTGCGTGGCGGACGCCTTCAGGTGCGGCAGCGCGTATTTGGTGACCATCAGGGCGGAGCGCGCGTTCAGGTCGGTCACCGCGTCGAAGAATTCGTCGTCGATCTCCTCCAGCGGCTTGCGCGCGACCAGACCGCCCGCGTTGTTGATCAGTACGTCGATGCCACCGAAGCGGGCGACGAAATCCTCGACCAGACGCTTTGCACCCTCGCTGGACGACACGTCGCCAGGCAGGAAGGCGACTTCGCCGTCCAGCGCGTTCAGCCGGGCCAGCGTGGAGTCGAGGTCGGCCGGCGCCTTGCGGCCGTTCATGCCGACCAGCGCGCCGTGGCGGGCGAACGCCTCGACCGCCGCCAGACCGATTCCCTGGGACGACCCCGTCACCAGAACGCGCCGGCCTTTCAGATCATCGAACATGCGTGAGCCCTTCCTTCACTCGTGTTGAAAACCGCGAAGCGCGGTGCGGCCCGCGCTCGACGCAAACAATGTCTCAAATATTGAGATACAACTCTCAATATCATCAGGATGTTAGGAGCTGACCATGGCTGGGTCAAGATTGGCCGTACCGGCGCGTCATATTGCCTTCTTTATAGATGTCTCACTATATGGCATCATTGCCGTTAGATTTGACAACATACAACGTGGCCACTAAGGTCCCGTCACCGAGGCGACACGAATGCCCACCAGAACCGACCCCATGACCCAGCCCGTTGACGCGATCGACCCGGCCACGCCCGAAAGGCGGCAGGCCGCCGGAACGCAGACCCTGCTCCGCGGGCTGGCGGCCATCGAGTGCGTGGCGACCGGCACGACCGAGGTGAAGGGCATCGCGGCCCGGCTGAACACGCCGCGCAGCACCGTTCACCGCATGCTGAACAGCCTGGTGGCGGAGGGGTACCTGCACCATGTCCCCTACAAGGGCTATCTGCTGGGACCGAAGCTGATCGAACTCGGCATGAGGGCGCTGGAGCAGCGGCCCTTGGTGGCGCTCGCCCGGCCCCACATCGAGGCGCTGGCCCAGCGCACCGGCGACACCGTCCATCTCGGCGTGGTCGACGGCGACGAGGTCTTCTATCTCGACAAGATTCCGAGCACGCGCGGGCTGGAGATGCGCTCGCGCGTCGGCCTGCGCATGCCGCTGGCCTCGACCGGCATCGGCAAGGCGCTGATGCTGGGGATGCCGCCGTCGCGCTGGCGTGCGCTGCACGACGCGGTGGCGACGGCGCCGGACACGGTGGGCGGACGGCCCGGGCCGCTGCCCTGGCCGAAATACGAAAAGCTGATGGCAGGCTTCCTGCGGCGGGACTGGGTGCTCGACCTCGAAGAGAACGAGATCGGCGTCCGCTGCGTCGGCGCGCCGGTGCGCGACATCAGCAACCAGGTGGTCGCCGCCATCAGCGTGGCGAGCGCGGTGCCCTACATGCCGGACGAACGGATGGCTGAACTCGGACCGGTGGTCCGCGCGGCCGCCGATGCGATATCGAAGGAATTGGGATGGAAACAGGACGGAAGCGCGACGGGGCGGCCCTGATCGCGCTGGACTGGGGCACCTCCAGTCTGCGCGGATTCCTCATGGACGGCGCCGGCATGGTGCTGGAGCAGCGCGCCAACGCGCACGGCATCCAGAATCTGCCGCAGCCCGGCCTGCCCGGCTTCGAGCAGGCCTTCGCCGAGCTGTGCGGCGACTGGCTGGCCGGCACTCCGGGCGTCCCGGTGGTGGCCGGCGGCATGGTCGGCAGCGCCCAGGGCTGGGCCGAGGCGCCCTATGTCGCCTGCCCGGCCGACACCGGCACGCTGGCCGGCCACGCCATCGCGGTGGACAGTGCCGCCGGCGTCCGCATCCTCATCGCCCCCGGCGTCACCTACGCCCCGCCCGACGCACCGCCCGACATCCTGCGCGGCGAGGAAATCCAGATCGCCGGCGTGCTGGCCGACCGTCCGGACTGGGCGCGCGAGGCCTGCATGGTGCTGCCCGGCACCCATTCCAAATGGGTGCAGATCGAGGACGGGCGGATGACCCGTTTCGCCACCTACATGACCGGCGAGCTGTTCGCCGTGCTGACCAAGCACTCGATCCTCGGCCGCCTGATGCCGGCGGATGTGGAGGCCGATGCTGACGCCCGCGACGCGGCCTTCGCCGACGGCGTGCGGGCGGCGCAGGCCAGCGGCCCAGGCGACCTGTCGCACCAGATCTTCGCCGCCCGCACGCTCGGCATCACCCGCCGCATGGCGCCGGAACTGCTGAAGGATTTCCTGTCCGGCCTGCTGATCGGGCACGAGATGGTCTCCGGCCTCGCCCGGATGGGGGCGGCGCTGGGCAGTGGCCGGCCGCTTCTGCTGATCGGTGACGGCTCGCTGTGCCGCCGCTACGTCCAGGGGCTGGCCCTGCTGGGCATCGAGCCCACCGCCCGGCTCGAAAACACCGCGCCCAAGGGGCTGTTCCAGTTCGCCATCGCCGCCGGCCTGATCGCGCCGCCGGCCGGAAAGGACACACATGTCTGAAGACACATTGAAGGCTAGGCTCGACGCCGCCTTCGCCGCCCTGCCGCTGGTCGCCATCCTGCGCGGCCTGAAGCCCGCCGAATGCGAGGACGCCGCCCGCGCCCTCTACGAGCGCGGCTTCCGCCTGATCGAGGTGCCGCTCAACTCGCCGGATCCGTTCGACAGCATCGCCGCCATCCGCCGCATCCTGCCGCAGGACGCGCTGGTCGGCGCCGGCACCGTGCTGGAGGTGGCGCAGGTCGCCCGCCTCAAGGAGATCGGCGCCGATCTGGTGGTGATGCCGCATGCCGACACCGCGGTGATCCGCGCCGCCAAGGCGGCCGGACTGGCCTGCGTCCCCGGCGTCGCCACGGCGACCGAGGCCTTCGCGGCTCTGGCGGCCGGCGCCGACGCGCTGAAGCTGTTTCCGGCCGAGCAGATCAACCCGACCATCGTCAAGGCGATCCGCACCGTGCTGCCGGCCGGCACCCGGCTGCTGCCGGTGGGCGGTATCGCCCCCGACACCATGGCCCCCTTCCTGGAGGTCGGCGTCGCCGGCTTCGGGCTGGGATCGGCGCTCTACAAGCCGGGCATGACCGCAGCTGAGATCGCCGAGCGGGCCGACGCCTTCGTCGCGTCCTGGACCGCGCTCAACCCGCGCTGACTTCACGCGGGCGGCGAAGCCGTCCGCTTTTCCTTATCCGCACCCCATCAAGCAAAATTCGAGGGAGAACGTTTATGAAGGGCTATCGCCTCCTGACCGGCGCCGTCGTCGGCGTCCTGGCCACGGCCAGCCTGATTGCCGGCGCGCAGGCCGCCGACTACCCGACCAAGCCGATCGAGCTGATCGTTCCCTATGCCGCAGGCGGCGGCACCGATCTGGTCGCCCGCGCCTATGCCGACGCCACCAAGAAGCACCTGCCGCAGGCGATGGGCGTCGTCAACAAGACCGGCGGCGGCGGCGCCGTCGGCCTGACCGAGATCATGGCCGCCCGCGCCGACGGCTACAAGGTCGGCATGGGCACGGTGGAGATCACCCTGCTGCCGCACATGGGCGTGGCCCGCTTCTCGGTCGACGACTTCACCCCGATCGCCCGCCTGAACGCCGAGCCGAGCGCCATCACCGTCAAGGCCGATGCGCCCTGGAAGACCATCGAGGAGTTCCTGGCCGACGCCAAGGCCAACCCCGGCAAGGTCCGCATCGGCAACTCCGGCACCGGCGCCATCTGGCACCTCGCCGCCGAGGCGCTGCAGAACAAGACCGGCCTGACCTTCAACCACATCCCGTTCGACGGCGCCAACCCGGCCGTGACCTCCCTGCTGGGCGGCCACATCGAGGCGGTGTCGGTCAGCCCGGCCGAGGTGTCGAGCCAGGTTGCCGGCGGCCAGCTCCGCATGCTGGCGGTGATGGCCGACGAGCGCTCCAAGGCGTTCCCGGACGTGCCCACGCTGAAGGAGAAGGGCATCGACCTGTCGGTCGCCACATGGCGCGGCATCGTCGTTCCGAAGAAGACCCCGGCGCCGGTCGTCGAGACCCTGCGCAAGGCCAGCAAGGCGGCGGCCGAGGAGCCGGCCTTCCGTGAGCAGCTCGCCAAGATGAACCTGACCTGGGCCTATGCCGACGGTCCGGAGTTCGGCGCCGCCATGCAGAAGGACAACGCCTTCTTCAAGGATCTGATGACCAAGCTCGGCATGGCCAAGTAACACGGAAACGCGCCGGTCCGGCAGCCGCCGGGCCGGCGTTCCGTTTCCGAGGAGTCCGACTGATGAGCAACGCACCTGTCCAGGGCGGCGGGGCCGGCGCGCCCCTCTCCACCAAGATCGCCAATCTCGTCATCGCGGTCGTGCTGATCGCGGTGGCCGCCGCCGCCATCGCATCGACCGGCGATTTCCCCAAGACCATGCTGGCCGCCGACGTCGGCCCGGCCCGCTTCCCGATCATCCACGCCTCCGTGCTGATCGTGCTGTGCCTGATCCTGATCGCCAACACGCTGCGCATGCCGACCATCGCCGACGATACCCCGCCGGTCGGTGTCGCCGGCTATGCCGGGGTGGCGCTGGGCATCCTCGCCACCGCCGCCTGCCTCTACGCCATGGAGTATGTCGGCTACGCCGTCGCCACGGTGGTCTACATGGCAGCCCTGATGTGGCTGATGGGGCAGCGCAGCCCGCTGTGGAATCCGGTGATCGCCGTTGTCGTGACCGCCGTCATCTATTTCACCTTCCAGAGCGCCCTCCAGGTGCCACTGCCGGTCGGGAGCCTGTTCGAATGACCCCGTCGTCCCGCCTCACTCCCGCCAAGGAGCGCCGCCATGCATGAGTTCGGCATGCTGATGAACGGCGTCGCGACGCTGGCCGCCAACCCGATGGCGCTGCTGCTGTCCCTGGTGGGTGTTGCACTCGGCATCGTCATCGGCGCCCTTCCCGGCCTGACCGCGACGATGGGCGTCGCCATCCTGCTGCCCTTCACCTTCGGCATGGACCCGGTGTCCGGCCTGCTGATGATCTCCGGCGTCTTCTTCGGCGGCGTCTATGGCGGCTCGGTGACCGCCATCCTGCTGAAGATCCCCGGCACGCCTGCCGCCGCCGCAACCGCGATGGACGGCTTCGAACTGACCAAGAAGGGCATGGCCGGTGTGGCACTCGGCACCGCCACCCTGTCGTCCTTCCTCGGCGGCATGGCCAGCATCCTCGTGCTGATCTTCCTGGCGCCGGTTCTCGCCGGCTTCGCCCTGGAGTTCAGCGCGTCCGAAAGCTTCGCGCTCGCCGTCTTCGGGCTGAGCATCATCGCCAGCATCTCCGGCAAGTCGGTGGTGAAGGGGCTGATCGCCGGCTTCCTCGGCCTGCTGATCGCCACCGTCGGGATGGACCCGATGGGCGGCTTCCCGCGCTTCACCGGCGGCTACACCGAGCTGTTCAACGTCCCCTTCATCCCGGTGATGATCGGGCTGTTCGCCGCCGCCGAAGCCTTCAAGTCGATGGAGGACCCGAAGGTACGCCTCGGCATGGCGGCAGCACTTGGCCGCATCATCCCGCCCTGGGCGACCTACAAGTCGCTGCTCGGCGTCGTGTCGCGCTCCTCGATCCTCGGCATCGTCATCGGCATCATTCCCGGTGCCGGCTCCGACATCGCCGCCTATGTCGCCTACAACGAGGCGCGGCGCTTCAGCAAGACGCCGGAGAATTACGGCAAGGGCGAGCTGGGCGGCGTGGCCGCCTGCGAGGCCGGCGCCAACGGCTGCACCGGCGGCGCGCTGCTGACCATGCTGACGCTGGGCATCCCCGGCGACGCGGTGACCGCCGTGATGCTGGGCGCCCTGACGCTCCAGGGCCTGCAACCGGGTCCGCTGCTGTTCAAGGAACACGGCGATCTGGTCTTCACCCTCTTCGCCGGCATGATCTTTTGCTATGTCGGCATGCTGGTGCTGGGGCTTGGTTCGCTGCGCTTCATGGGCCGCATCCTGCAGATGCCGAAGTCGGTGCTGACGCCGGTCATCCTGGCGCTCTGCGTCGTCGGCACCTATGCCATCAACAACAGCCTGTTCGACATCGGCATCATGCTGGCCGCCGGCGTCGCCGGCTACTTCATGCAGAAGTGGGACTTCCCGGCCTCGCCGGTGGTGCTGGCGCTGATCATGGGACCGATGGCCGAGGCCAACTTCCGCCGCGCGCTGTCGCTCTCGGGCGGCAGCTACGACTTCCTCTACAGCCGGCCGATCACCGCGGTGCTGCTGACCGTCGCCATCCTGACGATGCTGCTGCCGCTGGTGAAGCGCTGGCGGGCCGAACGGGCGGGCGTTTCGGGCGGACCGGTGAAAGCAACCAAATGACCGCCGTCACCACCATCGGTCTCGATGCCGTCATCGAACCGGACCTGCGCAATGGCACCGGCGAGAATCCCGTCTGGGACGCCGACCGCCGCAGCTGGACCTGGATCGACATCCCCGGCCGCCGCATCCACCGGCTGGATCTGTCCAGCGGCGTGCGGCGCGACTGGACGCTGCCGGAGCCGGTTGGCAGCCTCGCGCTGCGGCCGGACGGTGGTGCCGTCGTCGCCTGCCAGACCGGCCTCTTCGATGCCGACCTGCCCGAGGCGGGGGGCGAAGCGGTGCTCAGCCGCCTCGCCGATAGCCCCTTCCCGACGGAGGGCATGCGCTTCAACGACGGGCGCTGCGACCGGCAGGGGCGGCTGTGGGTGTCCGCCATGGTGATGGACATCGCCAAGGGCGACCCGTCCGGCGCGTGGTACCGCTACACCCGCGCCGAGGGGCTGGTGGAAACCGGGCTGACCGGCTTCGTCATCCCCAACGGCTCCGCCTTCAGCCCGGACGGCCGGACACTCTACGCATCGGACACCCACCGCGACGTGCGGATGGTCTGGGCCTGGGACTACGATCCGGAGGCCGGCACCGCCGGCAACCGGCGCCCCTTCATCGACATGCGGGCGATGGTCGGGCGGCCGGACGGTGCGGCGGTCGACGCCGACGGCTGCTATTGGATCTGCTGCCTGGACGAAGGCTGCATCAAGCGCTTCACCCCGCGCGGCGACCTCGACCGCCGCATCGAGGTGCCGATGCGCAAGCCGACCATGTGCGCCTTCGGCGGGGAGGGCTTGCGGACGATGCTGGTCACCTCGCTCAGCCGCGGCCCGGCCGATCTGGCCGAGGACCCCCATGGCGGCCGGGTCCTGATGTTCGACGCCGGCGTCCAGGGCCTGCCGGAGCCGCGCATGACCCGCTGAGGGCGGGGCTTCTGCCTCCCTGCTACACGACAAAGCCGGCTGTGCCTCACAGCCGGCTTTGTCCGTTTTCGACGACGGAGGCGAAGACGATGCCGGGCAGCCTTACCGCGCCGCCTGACGGTCCCAGCTGTCATTCACCGCGGGCGACAGGCGGTGCTTCATGATGCGCTGGCTGGGTGTGCGCTCGAACCCTTCCACCAGCGCGATGTAGCGCGGGTTCTGGTAGGGCGCCAGCTGACGGCCGAGCCAGTCGGACAACGCTGGGATGTCCACCGTGGCGCCCAGCCGGGGCTTCACGAACAGCTTGATGTCCTGCTCGCCGACGTCCGCCTGCACGCTGCGGCGGCCGGATAGGTCTCGCAGCGCTGACCGGCCTCCCAAAAACAAAGCCGGCCCCGGAGTGAACCGGAGCCGGCTTGAGCAACCTGCCAAAAGACCGACGATACGGGTTACAGGAAGCCGGTCGAGATCCAGGGAATGGCCGCGACCAGCGCCAGTCCGGCCAGCAGCGCCGCCAGATAGCCCATGATCGGGCGCATGCCCTCGTCCGGGTTGACCCGCCCGATGGCAGACGCGACGTAGAAGCCGACGCCGAAGGGCGGGGCGAACAGGCCCAAACCCATGGCGAGGATCACCACCATCGCATACTGCACCTCATGCACGCCCATCTCGCGGGCGATGGGGAACAGCAGCGGGCCGAACAGCACGATGGCCGGGATGCCTTCCAGAACGCTGCCCAGGATGATGAAGGCGACGATGGACACCGCCAGGAAGGTGAAGGAGCCTCCCGGCAGGCTGGCCATGAAGTGGGCCAGATCGGTCGAGAAGCCGGAGCGCGTCAGGCACCAGGCCATCCCCGTCGCGGTGCCGATGATGAACAGGATCGCTCCAGACAGGGCGGCGGTCTCGACCAGCATCGGGACCACCCGCCGCCAGTCGAAGCGGCGATAGACCAGCAGCCCGACGGCAACGGCATAGACGATGCCAATGGTCGACACCTCGGTCGCGGTGGCGACGCCCTCGATCACCGCGGTGCGGATCACGAAAGGCAGGGCGAGCGCCGGCAGCGCCACCACCAGGCTTTTGCCCAGCTCGCTGCCGGTCGGCCGGCGCACCCCCGACAGGTCTTCGTTGCGGTAGCGGTGCCGCACGACCAGGCACAGCATCACCGCCAGCAGCAGGCCGGGCAGCAGGCCGCCGGTGAACAGAGCGGCGATGGAAACCCCGGTGACCGAGCCGATGGTGATTAGCACGATGCTGGGCGGAATGGTCTCGGTCTGCGCGCCGGTCGCGGCCAGCAGCGCCACCAGATCGCCCGGCTTGGCGCCGCGGTTCTTCATCTCCGGGAACAGCACCGGGGCGACCGCCGCCATATCGGCGGCCTTCGATCCGGAAATGCCGGAGACCAGATACATCGCACCGATCAGCACATAGGACAGGCCGCCGCGCACATGGCCGAGCAGGTTGGCCAGCACCGCCACCATGGCGCGGGCCATGCCGGTCATCTCGATCAGCAATCCGAGGAAGACGAACAACGGCACCGACAGCAGGATCAGGTGCGACATGCCCTCGTCCATCCGGCCGATGACGACGAGCAGCGGCACCTTCGTGGTCAAAGCGAGATAGCCGAAGCTCGACAGCCCGAAGGCGAAGGCGATGGGCACGCCGGCGAACACCGACCCGGCCACCACGACCACGAAGAAGACCAGCAGGTTGATCTTGCCGAGATCGGCCAGCACCGGCTGGAGGACCGTGAACAGTGCGGCGATGGCCGCCACCGCCGCCAGGGCGCCCGCCACCAGCCGGACATCGCCCACCCGTGCCAGCCGGACCAGGGCCGTCGCGATCATCAGCGCGAGGCCGGTCGGCAGGGCCGCCGCGCGCCACATGTTCGAGATCTGCAAGGCCGGGGTGGTGATCTCCAGCTCCTC
The DNA here is from genome assembly GCF_003116035.1 of Azospirillum sp. TSH64. Lineage (GTDB taxonomy): Bacteria > Pseudomonadota > Alphaproteobacteria > Azospirillales > Azospirillaceae > Azospirillum. Next base: position 4,000,526 of record NZ_LGQW01000015.1, on the reverse strand, counting down.
CCAGGCGAATTCGCCGGCCGGCAGGATGACCAGCAGCAGGAAGCAGAGCGCCGCCGCCACCGCGAAGACGTCGAGGAAGGCCCGCGCGCGGGGCGACGCCCAGTTGACGAAGGCGGTCATCCGCATATGCTCGCCGCGGCGGAAGGCGACGACGGCCCCCAGCATCGCCAGCCACAGGAACAGGATCGACGCCAGCTCGTCCGACCAGGTGATCGGAGCGTGGAGTACGTAGCGGGCGACGATGCCGGTGAAGAGGATCACCACCTCCGCCGCCACCAGAAGCGCCACCGGCAATTCGGACAGCCAGCCCAGAAGCCGGTCGACCTGCGCCAGCCACGGGCTGGCGCCGTCGGAAGGACCGGCAGCGGACGGGCCGGCGGTGGACTTGTGATCCACCACCGCCGTCATGTCAGGGCCCCCACCGAGCTTTCCAGGGCGTTCCAGGCCTCCTCGCCGTATTTGGCCTTCCATTCGCCGTAGAAGCCGGACTTGCGCAGAACCTCCCGGAACGGCGCCGGATCGACCTTGTTGAAGGTCAGACCCTTCTGCGAAAGCGAGTTCTGCAGCGCCTCGTTGAGGCCGGCGATGTCCTGGCGCTGCTGCTGCGCGCCGTCATTCAGGTTGCGGCTGACGATCTGGCGCAGATCCTCGGGCAGCCCGCGCCAGGAGCGGCCGTTGGTGACGATCCACGAGCCGTCCCAGACATGGTTGGTGATCGAGCAGAATTTCTGCACTTCGTAGAATTTGGCGGTGTCGGCGACCACCAGCGGATTCTCCTGCCCATCGACCACGCCGGTCTGTAGCGCGGCGTAAACCTCGCCCAGGTTGATGCTGGTCGGCGACGCGCCCAGCCCCTTGAACAGCGACACATAGACCGGGCTGACCGGGACGCGGATCTTGAAGGCCGCCAGATCGGCCGGCCCGGTGATCGGCTTGGTGGCGGTGGTGATCTGGCGGAAGCCGTTGTCCCAGATGCGCTCGAAGGCGTGGAGGCCGGCCTTGTCGAAGCCCTTGCGGATCACGCCGCCGAGCTGGCCGTCCATCGCCTTCCAGACCGCGTCGTAATCCTTGAACGCGAAACCCATGCCGTTGATCGAGGCTACCGGGACCAGGGTGGACAGGATCAGCCCGCCGGTGCTGAAGAACTCGATGCCGCCGGAGCGGACCTGCGCCAGCAGGTCGCTGTCGCCGCCGAGCTGGCTGTTGGGGAAGACGGCGATGTCGACCTTGCCGTTGGTCTCCTTGCGGATGCGCTCGGCGGCCTCGACGGCGCGGACGTGCAGCGGGTGGCTGGCAGGGAAGCCGTGGCCGAACTTCCAGGCGAATTCCGCGGCATGCGCCTTCGAGATGAAGGGGGCGGCCAAGGGGACGGCCAGGGCGCCCGCCGCGGTGGCTGCCAGAAACTGTCTGCGCTTGATCGTCATGGTGGGCTTGATCGTCATGGTGGTTCCTCCCTTTTTTGCGTTCTCTGCTCCGGTTCGGCTCCCAGCGCCGGCCCCTATCGGCCCGGATGCGACCCTGGGCGGCGCCCCTCCACCGCCGCGGCGAGGATGCCGCGCACGGCCTCCTCGGTCACCGGTCCGGGGTTGTATCGGTTGTCGGTCTCGACGGTGATGCGGGCGGCCTCCGCGATCCGGTCGGCGGAGAAGCCGACCTCGGTCAGGCGCGTCGGCAGGCCGACCGTTTCCATCACGTCGAAGATGGCGGCGCCGACGTCTGCCACCCCCATGGCGGCGGCAAGCCGGTCCATGGCCTGGGGGGCGAAGGGCGCATTGTAGGCCGCGACATGGGGCAGCACCAGCGCATGGGACAATCCGTGCGACACGCCGTAGGTGCCGCCCAGCACATGGGCGACGCCATGCTGGAGGGCGAAGCCTCCGGCCAGCGCCGCACCGGCGAGATGGGCGCCGTAAAGCAGGTCGGCACGCGCCTCCGGATCGTCCGGACGGGCGGCCACCCGCGGCAGCGCGTCCATGATCGCCCGAGCGCCCTCCATCGCCGCCGGCACGATCACCGGGCTGATGGTGGGGGTGTAGATGGCGTCGACGCAATGGGCGAGCGCGTTCATGGCGCTGGCCATGCTGACGTCCACCGGCAGCCCGAGCGTCAGCGAGGGATCGTAGACGACGGTACCGGCCAGCATGCGCAGGCTCTGGTGCATCCGTTTGACGCCGTCGATGGTGATCCCGCAGAAGCCGGTCATCTCGGAGCCGGAATAGGTGGTCGGCACGGCGATGATCGGCAGCCCGAGTTCCAGCGCGATGGCCTTGCCCAGACCGATGGAGGCGCCGCCGCCGACGCTGACCAGACAGTCGGCGCCCATCTCGCGCGCCCTGGCCCGGCCCCGGATGGCCAGTTCGATGGGCACCTGGGAAATCGCTTCCGGCAGGATGCCGATGCAGCGGCTGCCGAGGCGGTCGGCGACACGCCCGCCCATGGCGCTGCGGCCGGGCGTGGAGACGACGAGCGCGCGTTCGGCCCCCAGCCGCTCCACCTCTCCGTCGATGCGGTCGACCGCGCCCGCCCCGAAGACGACCCGCGACGGCAGCGCGTTGAACACGTCGCCCGGGGTGTTGAAGTCTCTCATGATGGAAATCCGTCCGATGAAGCAGAGTGGCAGCGCCTTACCGATTGCGGCTTACCAATCGACGATGGTGCCGTCGTCCAGGACGGCGGAGGTCGTGTGCATCACCTCCGGCTTGAAGGGGTGCTTGGCCGCCTCATCCTCGTTCACCTCGATGCCGAAACCGGGAACGTCCGGCACCTCCCAGTGGCTGCCGGTGCGGCGGATCGGCGTCTGCACGACGTCGTCGTACCAGGGCACCGCACCGCTCATCTCCTCCTGGATGACGAAGTTCGGGGTGGAGATGTCGAAATGCAGGGCGGCGACGCCGGCCAGCGGGCCGTTGGGATTGTGGGGCGCGATGCCGATCAGCTCCGCCTCCGCCAGTGCCGCGATCCTCTTCCCTTCCAGCAGGCCGCCGGTGTGGTTCAGGTCGGGCTGGGCGATGTGCACCGCCTTCTGGGCGAAGACCGGCATGAACTCCCTCAGTCCTACCAGCCGCTCGCCCGACGCGATGGGGCAGTCGGCCTGCTCGGCGATGCGGCGCAGCGCCTCGGTGTCGCCGGGCTGGACGGGCTCCTCGCAGAACATCGGCCGGTAGGGCTCCAGTTCGCGGATGTAGCCCATGGCGGCGGCGATGGAGCCGGGTCGGCCGTGGAAGTCGATCATGATGTCGACGCCGTCGCCCACCGTGTCGCGCAGCGCCTGCATCATCTTGCCGACATGGCGCTGCGCCGGGACCGGGGCGCTGTGGGCGCCGTAGGGGATGAACACCACCTTCAGCGCGTCGTAGCCCTTCTCCGTCACCGCGGCGGCGCGCTCCTTCAGGGAGCCGATGTCGAAGGTCTCGTACACCGACTTCATCTCGCCGAGGCCGAGATGGGTGTAGACCCGCACGCGGTCGCGGACCTTGCCGCCCAGCAGGCGCCACACCGGCAGGCCGACGCTCTTGCCGAAGATGTCCCACAGCGCATGCTCGATGCCGCTGATCGCCGTGACGCCGACCATGCCCAGCTTGTAATAGCTGAACTTGTTCATCGCGCGGACACACTGCTCGATGTCGCGCGGGTCGCGGCCGAGCACGGTCGGCTCCAGATCCTCGACGGCGCCGGTGACGGCCCGCGTCTTCCAGTTCAGGCTGGCCTCGCCCCAGCCATACAGGCCGGGCTGGTCGGTCAGCACCTTGACGAAGATCCAGTTGCGCATCTCGGCGTTGACGACGAAGGTCTTCACGCCGGTGATCTTGATCGGCACGCCGGCGCTGCGGCGGGCGAGGTCCTCGGTGTCTCGGATCATGGGAAGCTCGTGTTCTGGAAGGCGGGCCGCGCTGCCGGAGCAGGCGCCCGCACAAGGTTCAGCAGCGGTTCGCCGGCAATCAGCCGGTCGATGTTCCGGGCGATGAAGGCATAGCGGCGTTCGGGCAGCCGGGTGGTCCAGGCCGAGGAATGCGGGGTGCAGACCGCGTTCGGCAGATCCTCGAAGCGGAAGCGCGCGGGCGCCACCCGGTCGTCCGCCCCGGCCGGATAGCCGTACCAGACGTCGAGCACCGCACCGCCGATGGTCCGGCGCTGCAAGGCGCCGTACAGCGCCTCCTCGTCGGCGATGGGCGCGCGCGATACGTTGATCAGCACGCCGGTCTGCTTCATGACGGCGAGTTCGGCCGCTCCGATCAGCCCGCGTGTTTCGTCGGTGAGCGGGCAGGCGATCACCACGAAATCCGACTGCGCCAGCATCTCCGGCAGGCGGTCCGGCGGCAGGATCGCCTCGGCCAGACCGTCGGGGTCAGCCGCGAATTGATCCACGGCGAGGATGCGCATGCCGAAGGCCGCCGCCCGCCGGGCAATCATCCGCCCGATGCGGCCGAAGCCGATCAGCCCCAGGGTCAGGCCGTGGATCTCGCCATGCGGCACGCGCGCCCGGTAGACGTCGGACCAGCTGTCGGTGGCGAAGGAGCCGCGCAGGGCATCGGGACGGATTTCCCAGTTCAGCATCGCCGCCATGACGAATTCGGCGATGGGAATCTCATGTTCGAAGACGTTGCACAGGCTGGCTCCGGACGGCAGGGAGGCCATGTCGATGCCGTCCAGCCCGGCCCCCGGCACATGCAGAAGTCGAAAATCCGGAACGGACCCATCGTTGCGGGAGAAACGCAAAGACACGACCACGTCGTCCGCGGTGATCGCCGAATCGAAGTCTGGCGAGTGGGCGGCCTCACGGGGAAGGGAAATGATCTCGCAGGGTGTCGTCAGGAAAGCGCCGAGCTTGTCCTTGTGATTGGCTGCTTCCCCAATCATGAAGACTTTCATTGGCTTGATCCTCCGTTATGCAAACGATAGGGCCAACGAACTGAGTAGGTCCAACTTTTAAAAATGATCGATTGATAAGGAGAAGTTTTCACCGGCCTTGTTTCTACCGGCGGAGATCGTGCCGGAGGCTGTTCGCTCAGGAGACCAGTTCACCGACGGTCGCGGCGACATCGAGGAATGTCTGGATCGCCGGGGATGTGTCGTCGCTCTGGTAGGCGACCCCGAGCGTCAGATAGGGAGCCGGCCCGTCCAGAGGGCGGTAGACGACACCCGGCCGCGCGAACTGCTGGAGATCGGAGGCGATGAGGCCGATGCCGAAGTCGGCGGCGGCCAGCGCGATGATCGATTGGGCAGGCGAGGCTTCGAGGATCAGCTCCGGACTGAACCCCGCCTGCTGGCACAGACTGATGATCTCGTCGTACAGGCGCGGACCGATCACGCGCGGGAAGATGATGAAGCGCTGCCTGGACAGATCCTCCAGCCGCAGGCGGGGCCGCTCCGCCAGGGGGTTGCGGTCCGACAGCACGACATTGAAACGGATGCGCGCGATGAGGTGCGACGACAGCGACTGGTCGTCGAGCGGCGGATGGAAGATGCCGACATCGATGGCCCCCGCCCTCAGGGCCTCCTCCTGCTCGGACGTCGTCATGACATGCACGTTCACGCCGAAATTGGGCAAGGCCGTGCGGAACCGGTGCATGATCTCGGGGAAGACGATGTAGAGCGCCGGTGCGGTCATGCCGACCGACAATTGCCCGATCTCGCCGCGGTCGGTCTGGCGCGCGAGCTGTGCGGCTCGATCCATCTGGTTCAGGATCTTCCGGGCCTCGCCCAGGAAGGACTCGCCGGCCCTCGTCAGGGAAACCCGCCGCTTGTTGCGGTGGACCAGCTGGACCTGAAGCTCGTCCTCCAGCTGCCGCAACTGCTGGCTGAGGGCAGGCTGCGTGATGTGGCACCGCGCGGCGGCACGGTGGAAATGCAGCTCCTCGCAGAGCGCGACAAAGAACTGGAGCCTGCGACGATCCATGCTGCGGAGATAAGATCATTGGGCCGGCGCTGTAAAGGCGGGATGGGGGGTCCGGCGCTCCTGCGCCCGCCACCTGCGGCGGCAGGACGGTGCGCGCATTGCGATAGGCTGCTCCCGGTTCCCCGGAAAAATCCAATCGAGCCAAACATCTGTTGCACCGGCCAAGAGTCGATGACTATAGTGCGAACGATTCGCATTATCGATGCGAATGATATGCATTCTCTTATATAAGTCACACGTTCGACTGGCCTGGGGGGAACCGTGCCGGTCGGCGGTGTCGTGCTGCAACCATCGTCAGGCAGGGGAACCGATACTATGAAACTAGTTCGCGGCACGGCAGATGCCCGTTGCACGACCATTGCGTGTGGCGAGCGCTCGGCCGGGCCTGACGCCCGCAGGTCCGGCCTGCGTCCGGCGGCCGTCGCGGCCGGGCTCGCCGCCGCGGTTCTGGCGGGTGGCGCGTTCCCGGTCTCCGCGGCCCATGCCCAGACGACGGCCGCCACCGTCAACGCCGACATTCCCGCCGGTCCCCTGGGCGAGGCGCTGAGCCGCTTCGCCGCGCAGGCGGGCGTGACGGTCCAGGCGGATCCGGCGATGGTCCGGGGCAAGACCTCGCCCGGCCTGAAGGGTGCCACCACGGTGGAGGATGGCCTGCGCCGCCTGCTGGCCGGCAGCGGCCATGGGATCGCGCGCACGGCGTCGGGTTATGCCGTCGTCGCGCAGAGCGCCGCGGCCCCGGCTATTTCCCCGGACAGCACGACCCTGCCGGCCCTCCAGGTGACGGCCAACGCCGGACTGATGACCGGCGGTCTGGCGCAGCCCTATGCCGGCGGGCAGGTCGCGCGCGGCGGATCGGTCGGCCTGCTCGGCAGCGGCGACGTCATGGACACGCCCTTCAGCACGGTCAACTACACCTCCGACCTGATCGAGAACCAGCAGGCGCGCACCGCGGCGGATACGCTGATCAACGACGCTTCCGTCCGGCTGACCACCGGCAGCAACGGCTTCGACGACACCTTCCAGATCCGCGGTTATGCCGTCGGGTCCGGCGATGTCGGCTTCAACGGCATGTACGGCCTGGTGTCGTCCAACCGCGTGCCGGCGCAGATCGTCGAGCGGATCGAGCTGCTGAAGGGCCCCGGCGCGCTGGTCAACGGCATTTCTCCCGGCGGCAGCATCGGCGGCGGCATCAACATCCTTGCCAAACGCGCCGGGGACGAACCGCTGACCCGCGTCACCACCACCTACATGAGCGACGCCAATCTCGGCGTGCATCTGGATGTCGGCCGCCGGTTCGGCGAGACCAAGGAATGGGGCGTCCGCTTCAACGGGCTGATGCGCAACGGCGAGGCGTCGGTCGACGGCGGCAACCTCCGCTCCGGCTTGGGAGCCCTGGCGGTCGATTACCGCGGCGAGCGGCTGCGCTGGTCGCTGGACGCCATCAGCCAGCGCGACGACACCGACAATTTCCGGCCGCAGATCAGCATCCTGCCCGCCACCACCGCCATCCCCTCCCCGCCCGACGCGCGCAGCAACTGGTATCCCGGCACGGTTCTGGTGCAGAAGGACGTCACCGTCGCCTCCAACATCGAGGTCGACCTGACGGACAGCCTGACCGCCTATGCCGGCATCGGCTACCGCAAGGGCGAGAACGACCAGACCTTCCCCAGCTCGACCACCGCAGTGAACGCGCTCGGCAACTTCACGGTCCGCAACGCCTATTACGATTCCTATTCCCGCACGGTCAGCGGCACCGCGGGCGCCCGCTGGCGCTTCGCGACCGGCCCGGTCCATCATCAGCTGAATGTCGGCTACACCGGCTTCAAGCGCGACGAGGGCAACGCCTACATCCAGTCGGCCGGCTCCGCCCTGTCGAACATCTACAACCCGGTGGCGCTGCCGGCCGTCACCGCCGCCCGCACCTCCGCGCGCAAGTCGGCGGAAACCTCGCTGACCAGCTTCGCGGTGGCCGACACGCTGTCGGTGCTGGACGACCGGGTGATGCTGACGCTGGGCGCCCGCCGCCAGAAGGTCCATGTCGACAGCTTCAGCACCGCCACCGGCGCCCAGACCGGCACCTACGATGCCAGCGCGACCTCGCCGCTGGCCGGCTTCGTCGTCAAGCCGCTGTCCAACGTCTCGCTCTACGCCAACTATGCCGAGGGGCTGACGCGCGGCACCGTGGTCGGCGCCGGCTACGCCAACACCGGCGCGGTGCTGGCCCCCTTCAAGTCGAAGCAGTACGAGGCCGGCGTCAAGGTCGACTGGGGGACGATCACCACCACGGCGGCGGTCTTCCAGCTGACCAAGCCGAACTCGATCCGCACCGCGGCCAACGAGCTGGCCTATGACGGCGAGCAGCGCAACCGCGGCCTGGAGCTGTCGGTCTATGGCGAGATCCTGCCCGGCCTGCGCGGCATGGCCAGCGCCGCCTTCATGGACCCGAAGCTGACGCGCACCGCCGTCGCCGCGGTGCAGGGCAACGACGCCGCCGGCGTGCCGGACAAGACCCTGTCGGCCGGGCTGGACTGGGAAACCCCGTGGGTCCAGGGCCTCGCCCTCAACGGGCGGGTGATCTACACCTCGGGCTCCTACCTGACCGACGCCAACACCCTGCGCTTCGACGGCTGGACCCGCTTCGACATCGGCGCGCGCTATGCCACCACGGTCGTCGGCACGCCGGTCACCTTCCGCGCCAATGTCGAGAACCTGTTCGACAAGAACTACTGGCTGACCACCGGCACCTACGTGACCGTCGGCGCGCCGCGCACGGTGCTGCTGTCCGCCTCCGCCGATTTCTGATCCCCACCCCCCGATCCAGCCGGAGTGATCATGACCAGACTGTCCATCGCCATTGTCGCCCTGCTGGGCCTCGCGGCACCCGCCAACGCCCACCAGATCTGGATCGAACAGCCCGACGGCCAGAATGCGGTGATCCGCTTCGGCGAGTTCGGCGACAACCTGCGCGAGGCGTCGCCCGGCCTGCTCGACAAATTCGTCAAGCCGGCCGCCACGCTGGTCTCGGCCAAAGGCGAGCAGACGGTGGACGCGGCCAAGACCGCAACCGGCTTTACCCTGCCCTTCAAGGCCGGCGAGGGCGACGCCATCGTCGCCGACGACCCGCTCTATCCGCTCTATCCGGGCAAGGACAACGGGAAGGAGACCGCCAACTGGTACCACCCGTCGGCGCGCCTGATCACCGGCTTCAAGGAGCAGCAGCCGAAGCTGCCCCTGGATCTGGTTCCCGCCGGCGAGCCAGGCCGCTTCAAGCTGTTCTTCAAGGGACAGCCCAAGGCGAAGACCAAGGTGTCGCTGGTGACGCAGTCCGGCTGGGCCAAGGAGGGCTACACCGACGAACAGGGCGTCGTCGGCTTCGACCTGCCGTGGAAGGGCACTTATGTCGCCGAGGCCAGCCTGACCGACCGCAGCCCCGGCGAGCGTCCGGGCGCCAAGGGTCCGGAACGCTATGACGCCGTGAGCTACGCCACCACGGTCACCTACGTCCACGGCGACGGCCTGCCGCCGCTTCCCGCCGGCCCGGCGGCAGCGCCGCACCAATGATGCCGCGGATCGGCCCTGTCCGCCGCGCCGCACCGGTCGCCTCGCGCATCGTCGCGGCGCTGTTCGGCGGCTATGCGCTGGCGGCGCTCGGCAGCGTGGCGGCGCTGGCATTGCCGATGAGCAAGCCGCAGGCCGTGCTGACCGGCATGCTGGCGAGCTTCGCGATCTATGCGGCGGCGGTCGTCTGGGTCTTCGCGGCGCGCAGCGCGCTGCGGGCCTGGGCCGGCCTGCTGGCGGCGGCGGCCCCGCTGCTGCTGGCGGCATGGTCGGTCTGGTGAGGGGAGAGGTCCTGTGAAGACGGACAACGTAAGGCGGGAAAGGGAACAGCGTCCCGCCGGCCGCGGCATCCGCCAGAGCATGTCGGGCCTGCACATCTGGGCCGGCCTGCTGATGGGCTGGATCCTGTACGTCATGTACCTGACCGGAACGGTGTCCTACTTCAAGGACGAGCTGTCGCAATGGATGCGGCCGGAACTGGCGCATCAGGCGGAACTGCCCGACCCTGCTTTGGTCGCCCAGCGCGTCGCCGACGAGTTGGCCACCATCGCGCCGGGCAGCCCGCAATGGAGCATGCGCTTGCCGGATGCGCGCACCAACAGCGTCTACGCCTTCTGGCGTCTGGCGCCCGGAGAAGCGGGGGCGGCGTCCGGCCGCCGCTCCTTCGCGGAGGCCGCCTTCGATCCCGCCACCGGCGGCAAGGTCACCGCGCGCGAAACGCTGGGCGGCGATTTCTTCTACCGCTTCCATTTCCAGTTCCACTACATGCCGGTGCTGTGGGGACGGTGGATCGCCGGGGCGGCGGCGATGTTCATGCTGGTCGCCATCGTCAGCGGCGTCATCACGCACAAGAAGATCTTCATCGATTTCTTCACCTTCCGCGGCGGCAAGGGGCAACGGTCGTGGTTCGACGCGCACAATGCGCTGTCGGTGTTCGGGCTGCCCTTCCACGCCATGATCACCTACACCGGGCTGGTCACGCTGATGGCGCTCTACATGCCCTGGGGCGAGCGGACGGCGATCACGACACAGGCCGAGCGCCAGCAGCTGACCGCCGAACTGAACGCCTTCATCCAGCCGGGCAAGCCCAGCGGACAGGCGGTCCCGCTCGCCTCCGTCGCCGACATGGTGCGCCAAGCGCAGGAGCGTTGGGGCCAGGACGCCGTCGGCCGCGTCACCGCCACCAATTCCGGCGACAGCACCGCCCGTGTGGCGGTCGCGCGCGGCGAGGCCGGCCGCGTCTCGATGAGCCCACAATACATGCTGTTCGACGGCCCGACCGGCCGGCTGCTGGAGACCCGCGAGGGGGTGGGGGCCGCGGCGGAGACGCGCGGCGTGCTTTATGCCCTGCATCTGGGGCGGTTCAGCGACGCGGTGACACGCTGGCTCTATTTCCTCGTCAGCCTGATGGGCACGGCGATGGTCGGCACCGGTCTGGTGATGTGGACGGTGAAGCGCCGCCAGAAGCTGGCCGATCCCGAGCGGCCCCATATTGGCTTCCGCATCGTCGAGCGGCTGAACATCGCCAGCATCGCCGGGCTGTCGGTCGCCATGACGGCCTTCCTCTGGGGCAACCGCCTGCTGCCGGCGGGACTGGCGGACCGGGGGGCCTGGGAGATCCACCTGTTCTTCGCGGTCTGGGCGCTGGCGCTGGCGCATGCCGTGCTGCGCCCGGCCAAGACGGCCTGGATCGAACAGCTGTGGGCGGCGACGGCGCTGCTGGCGCTTCTTCCGGTGCTGAACGCCGTCACGACCGACCGGCCGCTGTGGCACAGCGTGGCCGAGGCCGATTGGGTGTTCGCCGGCATGGATTTGATGTGCCTGTCACTGGCGGCGCTCCACGCCGTGCTGGCACTGCGCACCGCCCGCCATCGGCCGAAACCGCGGGCTGTGCCCACCAAGGGGCGGGGCGGCGTTATCGGCGGCGCGCTGGAGGAGGGGCGCTCATGATGCATCTCCTGTCCTTCGCGCTCTGCCTTGCCGCCTTCGCGGCGCTGGCCCTGGCGACGGAGCGCCAGCAGCACGACCTGTTCGGAGGTCCGCTATCGCCGGCCGCGACGCGCCTTCTGCGGGTCGCGGGAACGGGCGTCATGCTGCTGGCGCTGGGCGTCCTGCTGGACTGGCAGGGCTGGGGCCTCGGCCTCGTCATGTTCAGCGGCCACACCAGCCTGGCCGCGGGCGTCGTGTTCTGCGCCGCCATCGGCCTTGCCGGCGCCCGCCGCCGCGGGAAATCGGCCGCTATCTCACCAGCGTCGCGGCGGGTCTGACGAAGCTCTTGTGGCCGCGCTTGAACCCTATCAGGGGCGTGGCGATGCCGCCGAAGGCGTCGGTTTCGTCGTCGGCGTCGAGCACGATCAAATCCGCCTGTGCGCCGACCGCGATGCCGTAGTCGGCAATGCGCATCAGCCGGGCGGCCGTGATCGAGACCATGTCGAGGCAATCGCCGAACCGTTCGGGCCCCAGATGCATCAGGTTCGCATAGAGGTTGCCCATCCGGATCAGCGAACCGTCGCCGAAGGGCGTGAACGGGTTCAGGACATTGTTGGTCGCGACCGAGACGGTGACGCCGCCGTCCGCCAGCAGATGGACCGGCGCCACCCCGCGCGGCGCCCGGTGCTTCTGATCGCGCCCATTCAGATAGAGATCCGTCGCCGGCAGGGCCGTCACCCCCACGCCGGCTTCGGCCAGGAGCGCGGTCATCCGCTCCAGCGCGGCATCGTCGATGGCGGCGAGCTTGGTGGCATGGCCGACGGCGACCCGCCCCTGCCAGCCCGCCGCCACCGTCCGCCGGCAGATTTCCTCCAGATGCGACCAGCTGGGGTCGAGATCGAAATCCAGATGGAAATCGAGATCGACGTCATGCGCCACCGCCAGGGCGAAGAGGCGCTCCATCTGCAAGGACGGGTCGGCATCGGTGTAGGGACAGCCGCCCAGCAGATCGGCCCCCTCCGCCAGCGCCTCGACCAGCAGCCGTTCGACCGCCGGGTCGTTGGTCATCCCCTCCTGCGGGAAGATGCAGATCGACAGGTCAATGGCGAAGGCATAGTCGCGCTTGAGCCGCGTCATTGCCTCGAAACTGCGCAGGCCGACCAGCGGATCGAGTTCCACATGCGCCCGCATATGCATGGTGCCCTGCGTGATCGCCCGTTCCAGGGTGCGGGCGCCGCGCTGGTAGACATCCTCGACCGTGAATGCCCGCTTCAGGCCGGAGACCGCGGCAATCGCTCCCTTCAGCCCGCCGCCGGCATCGCGGCAGCGGCAGAGCAGGCAGGATTTGTCGAGATGGATGTGGGTGTCCACCAGCCCCGGCAGGACGAGGCGCCCGCCGATGTCCTCTTCCAGGACGGCGGTGCCCGTCAGGTCGGGGCCGATGGCGGCGATCCGTCCCTGCCTGACCGCGATGTCCTGCAAGCCCTGCCCTCCCCTGAACCGGGCGTTGCGCAGGAGAAGATCGAAACTGTTGGTCTGCGGCATTTCGAAATCCGGCGTGTCGTTTGCATGCGGAAATCGCATGCAGTTTTGATACCAATATGCCGACACTTACGGAGGTCCAGATGAGTGAGACGACTGAACGCGATCTGCAGGCGGTGAGGGATTATCTGGAGGCGTCGATGGCCCCCGATCCGGTGCGTGCGGCCAAACACGTGGCACCGGGCTTCATCTGCCGCTTCACCGGGCATCGCGTCTTCGACACCCCCAGCGGGCCGACCGGTTTCAATGCCGCGCGCTACAAATGGGTGAAGAAGCGGATCGAGCGCTATGACGTGGTGCCGGGCGAGACGGAAACCATCGTCTACAGCCTGGGCTACCTGTATGGCGCCTGGCCGGACGGTACGCTCTTCGACAACAACCGCTATGTCGACCGCTTCGTGGTGCGGGACGGGCTGATCGTCGAAACCGATGTCTGGAACGACAGCGCCGAATGGATCCTCGATCCCTCCTGCGCCCGCTGAGTTAAGCTGCCGACCGCCGGTCCTGGCGCCCTTATTCGGTGTAGGGCGCCAGGATATCCATGAGGTCGCGGCTCCGGGCGCCCGAGCTTTGCAGCAGCGCGCGGGAGGCCACGGCCTCCAGATGCTCGTCCATCAGGGCGCAGGCCTTGTCGGCGGGGCCGGTCCGGATCGCCTCGATCAGTTCCAGATGCTCATTCACTGCGCATTCGGACGAATGGGGCCGGCTGAAGACCGCCAGCGACAGCCCGGCGCGGTAACAGATCTCCGTCACGTAGCGGATCAGCACGGGCTTGCCGGTCATCTCCGCCAGCCGGACATGGAACTCCGTCGCAAGGCGGATCGAAATCCCCTCGGCACCATGCCGGGCCTGATGCTCGGCCTCGACAATCGCCGTCAGCTGCTTGACCTGGGCCTCGGTCAGCTTGCCGGCCAGATGGCGGACGACCTGCCGCTCCAGATCGACCCGGATGTCGAAGATGTCGCGCGCATCCTCGAAGGACGGCACGGCGACCACGGCGATGCGGTTCCGGCGCAGATCGACGAGCCCCTCAGCCGCCAGCTGCCCGAGCGCGCTGCGGGCGATGGTCCGGCTGACGCCGAAGCGTTCGCCCAGCGAATCCTCGGGCAGCCGGTCTCCCGGCGACAGCGCCCGCTCGATGATCGCGCGCCGCAAGGCGGTGCAGATCGCCGCGACACGGTCGCCACCGGTTTTCCCTGAACGCTTCTGCTCGCGCTTTTCCTCGGCCATCACCGCCCCCGCCTGCTCCGCCTTCCATAAGCGAGGCCGGTTGGGAATGCAACTCGCCAAGTGCCGCATTTGAATGCAGCAGCTCCGTGCACATGCATAAAATAAGTGCATGCAAAAACTGTATGCACTTTTTGTCAGCCGGTTTGCGGCTTCTCCTCCGTGGAGCTTGGCCCCTCAACGAAACTGGCGCACCCGTTGCATACAGTTTCACCGATCCGCCACGAGGTACGCCGCATGTCCCGATCCGAAGCCCTCCCGCAAGGCCACCCGTCCATCTCCCCAGCCATAGCCCCGGCCATAGCCGTCGAGCTTTCGCAGGCCGCCGTTTCGTTCGGCAAGCCGGGCAAGACGGTCGCGGCCTTGCAGGAGACCAACCTTCGGATCGCCGAGGGTGAATTCGTCGCCCTGGTGGGGCCGTCGGGCTGCGGGAAATCGACGATCCTGCGGCTGACGGCCGGCTTGCTGAACCCCACCCGGGGGGCCGTCATCGTCGGCGGGCGCGAGGTGGGGGCCAAGGCGCTGCGCATCGGCATGGCCTTCCAGAACCCGACCATGCTGCCCTGGCTGACCATCGAGCGGAACGTCATGCTGCCGCTGAAGATCGTGCGGCCCTTCCGCTCCGACTATCGCGCCAAGCGCAGGACGGAGTTCCGCGACCGGGTGCATGCCCTGCTGGCCGATGTCGGGCTCGACAAGTTCGCCAACCATTATCCCTGGCAACTGTCGGGCGGAATGCTGCAGCGCGCCAACCTGTGCCGCGCCCTCATCCATGAGCCGAGCCTGCTGCTGCTCGACGAGCCGTTCGGCGCGCTCGACCAGTTCACCCGCGAGGAGCTGTGGGGGACGATGCAGTCACTCTGGCTGACGCGCAAACCCACCGTGCTGCTGATCACCCACGATCTGAAGGAAGCCGGTTTCCTCGCCTCGCGCATCTGCGTGATGAGCGCCCGTCCCGGCCGCATCATCGACGATAGCGCCGTCGTCTTCCCCCGGCCGCGCACGGTCGAGATGACCTTCGACGCCGATTTCGTCGCCCTCAACCAGCGCCTGCGCGACCTCATCATCGATGCGCGCAGCGACACCGCGATCCAGGGAGCCTGAGCCATGAGCTACGAGCTTCGCCGCCGCCTCTGGGCCGCCCTCCTCATCCTCGGCTTTTTCGCCGCCTGGGAGATCCTCTGCCTCGTCCTCCAGGTCTCCGACCTGGTCCTGCCGCGCCCGACCCAGGTCTTCGCGACGCTGGCCGCGCGCTTCGGCATCCTGTGGCCGCATGTGATGCAGACCCTCTGGACCACGATGATCGGCTTCGTCCTCGGCGTCACCGTCGGGGTGGTCATCGGGGCGGCCATCGGCGTCTCGCGCACCGCCTACGACACGGTCTATCCCCTGCTGATCGGCTTCTCCTCGATCCCCAAGGTCGCGGTGGTGCCTATCTTCGTGTTGTGGTTCGGATCGGGTGCCACGCCAGCCATCCTCACGGCACTCGCCATGTGCTTCTTCCCCATCGTCGTCAACATCGCGACCGGCCTCGCCACCACCGAGCCGGAGCTGGAGGACGTGCTGAAGTCGCTGGGGGCCAGCAAACTGGACATCCTGTGGAATGTCGGCCTGCCCCGCACCATGCCCTTCTTCTTCGCCTCGCTGAAGATCGCCGTCACCTTCGCCTTCGTCGGCAGCGTGCTGTCCGAAACCGTCGCCTCCAACAAGGGCATCGGCAATGTGATGATGACGGCCTCCTCCAACTTCGACGTGCCGCTGGTCTTCGCCGGCCTTTTCCTGCTCGCCGCCCTCGGCATCCTGCTCTACGTCGCCTTCTCGCTCGTCGAGGCGCACGTCACCGGCTGGGCCACCCGCCGCCAGGGCTTTGCCTCCGCCTGACCCATCCTTCCGAAACGGAGCCTCCCCATGTTGAAAAAGCTTCTCGCGACGCTTGCGCTCGGCCTTTGCCTGGGCGGGACGGCGTCGGCCGACACCGACATCAAGTTCACGCTCGGCTGGAAGACCCAGGGCTCCGACGCGCCGTTCCTGCTGGCGTTGCAGAAGGGCTATTTCAAGGCGGAGGGGCTGAACGTCACCATCGACCAGGGCGAAGGGTCGGCGGCCACCGTTACCCGCATCATGTCGGGCGCCTATGACGCCGGCTTCGGCGACATCAACGCGATCATCCAGAATGCGGCGACCCGCCCCGGCGACATTCCGGTTATGGTCTATCAGCTCTGGAACAAGCCGCCCTTCGCCATCGTCTCGAAGAAGGCGACCAACATTGCCACACCCGCCGATCTCGTCGGCAAGAAGCTGGGCGGCGCCCAGGGCACCCCGACCACCCGCCTCGTCACCGTGCTCGGCACGCTCAACAAGGTCGACATGACCAAGGTCGCCATCGAGAACATGGGGCCGAACCTGCAGGAGCCGATGCTGATCAAGGGCGACATCGACGGCGCCCTGGTCTTCAACATCACCAGCTGGTTCAACCTGATCAACAACCGCCAGGATCCGGCCAAGGACTACAACTGGCTGCTGTTCGGCGATTTCGGCCTCGACCTCTATTCCAACGGCATGATGGTTTCCCAGAAGCTGATCCGGGACAACCCGGCCGCCGTCGCCGGCCTCGTCCGCGCGGTCAACAAGGCGGCGGTCGAGATCGGCGGCGATCCGGCCGCCGGGCTGAAGGCGGTCCTGGCATACGACAATCTGGCCAAGGAAGACCTTGAACGCGCCCGCATGATCTTCTCCTACGAGCATCTCATCGTTTCGCCCGAAGTCGACAGGCTCGGCCTCGGCGATGTCGACGACGCCCGCCTCGCCCGCTCCATCGGCATCGTGGTGGAAGGCTATCAGCTGACCGCCACGCCCAAGCCGGACCAGGTCTTCACCCGCCGGTTCCTGCAGCCGCCGGCCGACCGCAAGCTCGCCTACAAGACCAACTGACAGCGGGCAACAGGCCCGGCCGCAGCGACGGCCGGGCTCCACCAGAGGGGGAAAGAGATGAACGCCGCCCGGCCCGGAATGGTCACCAGCCCGCATCCCCTGGCCTCCGAAGCCGGAGCCGCCGTTCTGGCAAGGGGCGGCACCGCCATCGAAGCGGCGGTCGCCATCGCCGCCTGCCTGTCGGTCGTCATGCCGCATTTCTGCGGGATCGGCGGTGACGCCGTCTGGCTGGTGGCGGACCGGCAGGGGCGGCAGCGCTGCTTCCTCGGCATCGGACAGGCGGCGGAGACCCTGCCCGTCTATGACGGTGCCATCCCTCTGCGCGGACCGGCCTCGACGGTCACCTCGGCCTGCGCGGTCGACAGCTGGGGCCATGCCCTTGCCTACGGTGCGGACCTCTGGGGCGGCACCCAACCCTTCGCCGACCTCCTCGCCCCCGCCATCGCCCTGGCCCGGGACGGCTATGTCCCCAGCCGCTCGCAACAGTTCTGGTTCGATTTCCGCCGCGCCGAGATCCCGCAGTGGGAAGGCTTCGCGGAGCATTTCACCGCGGCCCCCGCCGCCCTCTTCAGGCAGCCCGGCCTCGCCCGCAGCCTCTCCCTGCTGGCGGAGGACGGTTACCGGTCCTTCTATGACGGGCGGCTCGGCCGGCAGCTGGCAGAGGGGTTGGCCGCCGCCGGCTCTCCTCTCCGTGCCGCGGATCTGGCGGCGACCCGGACGCGCGACGAGGCCTCCGCAAGCCTGGACTATCGCGGGCTGACGCTGCTGGCGCCGCCAGCGCCGACGCAGGGGCTATCCACGCTGGCGATCATGGGCATCCTCTCCCACTTCGATCTGGCGGCACTGCCTCCCACCAGCCCGCTCCGTTACCATCTGCTGGTCGAGGCGGTGAAGCAGGCTTTCCTCGACCGGCCGCTGATCGCCGATCCGGATCGTGCCGAACCGCTCCCCCATGATTTCCTCGATCCGCAGCGTCTGGCCGCCAAGGCCACCGCCATCGATCCGGCACGTGCCCTGCCCTGGCCCCATCCCTACCGGCACGGCGATACGGTCTATTTCGCCGCGGCCGACGAGCAGGGACGCTGTGCCAGCGTCCTGCAAAGCACTTATTTCGACTGGGGCAGCGGTGTCCCCATCGGCGACACAGGCATCCTCTGGCAGAACCGTGGCGCGGCATTCTCGACCGTCCCCGGCGACCGCAACGGGATCGAGCCGGGCAAGCGCCCCTTCTACACCCTCAATCCCGGCATCGCCCTCAAGGACGGGAACCCTCACCTTCTCTACGGCACCCAGGGTGCGGACGGCCAACCACAGACCCTGTCCGTGCTGCTCACCGGCCTGATCGATCACGGCATGACGCCCGAGGAGGCGCTCGCCCAGCCCCGCTTCCTTCTGGGCAAGACATTCTCCGACAGCCGCGACAGTCTCAAGATCGAGGCGTCCCTGGGTGAGGCCGCGATAGGGACTCTTTCCGCTCTGGGGCATGAGGTGGCGCCCCTTCCTGCCTTGTCGCCGATCTTCGGTCAGGCGGGAGCCATCAGGCTCACCGATGCCGGCACCTTGAGCGGCGCCCACGATCCGCGTGGCGAAGGCAACGCGATCCTATTCCAGAGTTAGGGCTGGTCCCCATCCCCAGCCGGTCGGATAGGCTTGGTTCGCCCAGGATGAAGGACGGACCTTGAGGTGGCCCCTCTTGCCAAACGACCACCTCGAACGCCCTTCAGATTACTCCCAGACAGGCATGGGAGCTTGACCTGTCGCTGACCGCCGCCGCGGAACCATGTCGCATATAGACGGGTAGGAACAGCAGGTGCCAACCGCCGTACCGCCGATCAGCGTGTAGGCCATCGACCCCCAAAAGACGGAATGCGTGAGGGAGATGAAGGCCAGCACCGCAGCGAGCGCGATCAGTATCACCGGCCGCGTCCACTGCACCATGGCTTCGATGACGGCGTGATGATCGTCGAGGCCGACGGTAGAGATGGACCCCAAACGACATCCTCGGCACTCCCCCGTGAAGGGCGCCGAACCGTCGATAGCGCAGTTGGGGGACCAGCCTGCTGGCTTCGCCCTGAGTGCCTGATGTGCAATGATTTCTAGGAAAGGTTGGTTGGGGGACTAGGATTCGAACCTAGGCTGGCGGAGTCAGAGTCCGCTGTCCTACCGCTAGACGATCCCCCAGACCGTCACCGGGGCGGCTCGTTCGCCGTGCCCCGTGGTGTGGGCGGGTTTATAGCGACCATGTGCCGGGCTGTGAAGAGCTTTTTTTCGATCCCGATGCATTTTTTTCCAACAACCGCCGCCGGCCCGCTTTTCCCAAGGCCGGCGGCGGTTGTCGTCATCGCGGAACGATACCGGTCATCGGGGCGACGATGTGGCGAAGGTCTTCGTCAGCCTCCAACTCCTCCAGCTTGCGGGGAAGGCGGCGGCGCCAGTTGGGGTGCTGGTCCACCGTGCCGGGAAGGTTGGGCTGCTCGTCGTCGGCCAGCGCATCTTCGATCTGAACCATCACGATGCGGGATGGCGTGCGCGACAGATAGGCGTGGACAGCGGCGGACAGCGCGATGCGGAACGGCTGGTCGCCGTCCTCCGTGGGATAGCTGTCCGGGCGCAGCCCCTCCCGCGACAGGGCCTGCAACAGGCGCCAGCGGTCGACACCGCGGTCCCAGCGGTCCTTGTCGCGGCTGGCATCGTCGGGATAAAGGCCCAGCCGTTTGCGCCAGTCGAGGTCGCGGCCGGTCCAAAAGCCCTTGAAGGGTGCCAGATCATGGGTGCTGACCGTCGCCATCGAACCGGCCGGATACTCACCGGGGGACTTGAAGCCGCCGTCGGCGGTGCGCTCGAAATAGAGCACGCGGTAGCTGAGAATGCCGGCCTGCTCCAGGGCCGGGCGGAAGCCGTCCGGCACGGTGCCCAAATCCTCGCCGATCACGACGCACCGGTTCCGCCGGCTCTCCAGCGCCACAATGCGCAGCAGGTCGTGAAAGGGATAGGCGACATAGGCGCCGGGGCTGCCGTCCTCCGGAATCCAGAACAGGTGCTGCAACGCCATCACATGGTCGATGCGCAGCGCTGCGGCATGGCGCATGTTGGCACGCAGAAGCTCGATGAAGGGGCGGTAGGCGGACTCGCGCAGGCCCAGCGGCGACAAAGGCGCCAAGCCCCAGTTCTGGCCGTTCATGTTGAACTGGTCGGGCGGGGCTCCGACATTGGCGCCCTGCACCAGCATCGCCGGATCGGCCCAGGCGGAGCCGCCGCCGGGGTGGGCGGCAACGGCAAGGTCGCGGTAGAAGCCCATGGCAAGGCCGGCGGAGCGACCGCGCGCCGCAGCCTCGCCCAGCTGGCGGTCGGCTTCGAACTGCGCCCAGGCGAAGAAATCGACGCGGTCGGCGTGCGTCGCGGCGAAATCCGCCACCTCGGCGCTCTGCGGGTCCTGGAAGGCGGCCGGCCAGCTCCGCCACATCCACTGTGCGGAGTCCTGGCGGAAGAAATGCTCGTGCAGGGCATCGAACAGGGCATGGCGGTCGAGCGCCGCCCCCATCTCCTGCCGAAAGGCGGCATAGGCGGCCTTGCGCGGGTGGTCGTCGGGGAGGCTACGGAAGCGGACGTGCAGGGCCTCCAGCAGCGGCAGCTTCAGCGCGGCGACGGCGGGGTAGTCGACCAGTTCCGCCTGCCGGGCCGACGCCAGCGCAGTCTGGAAGGCGGGCTCCGCGATCCGGGCCTGCAGATCGTCGGCACCGGCGAATTCGGGAACGGCGGCCGGGTCGATGTAGAGGATGTTGAGGAATTGACGGCTGGACGGCGAATAGGGGCCGATGTGGTTTGGGTCCGCCGGGAACAGGGCGTGCAGCGGGTTCAGCCCGACCAGCCCGGCGCCCAGCCGCCCGGCGACTTCGGCGAAGCCGGCGAGGTTGGCGAAATCGCCCATGCCCCAGTCATGCTCCGACCGCAGCGAATAGACCTGCAGGCCGATGCCCCAGCTGCGGCCGGCCGGCACCAGCTCCTCAACCGTCACGCAGCGTTCCGGCGCCACGATCAGGGTGGTGGAACCCGACAGTCCCGTCCCGCCACCGGCCTCGACATGCAGGTCCAGCCGGTGATAGCCGATGGGCAGGGACACCGGCAGAAGGGCGCCCAGTGCACGGCGCTCATAGGCCGTGCCGTCCAGGGTGGTGCGGTCGGTAACGGCCAGGTCGCGGACCGCGGCACGGCCACCCTGGGCGGTTCCCCCCTCCGGCGTCAGCTCCCACACCAGCGCGGCCTCGTCCAGGCCGGCCGGCAGGGCGACATCCAGACCGATCCCCTGCCCTTCCCCGCCGATCAGGACCGGCGGCAGCGGACGGCTCCAGGACCGGCGTTCGACCGTGCGCAGGCTGTCGGCGACCTCCCCGTCCGTGGCGGCCTGCAACCCCATGGCGGCGATCAGCGACCGCTTGGTGGCGGCGGACGTCTCCCGCCGGTTGCCCCAGATGTCGTGATAGTGGGGTTCAAGTCCAAGCAGATCGGCCAGCCGGTCGAGAGCACTCATGCAGGGTCCCCGCGGGTTGTACGGAAGGAAGGGTGGGGCTTAGGGATTGGGGCGGCAACGGCCGGCGTCAATGCCGCACGGCGGCCTATGCCATCGGCGCTCTCCAATCAGCCGGCTCCCATCAGCCGGCAGACAGGGCCGTGCCGGCGGCAGCCGGCAACGAGGCGGACAGTGCGACGGGCCGGGTCGCGCCCTCATTTGCGCCCTCGTCGGCCGCCGCGGCGGTGGAGGCCGTCAGCGCCGCCGCAGCGGCGGCCTTGGCCTGGGCGATCTGCTCCAGCCGGCTGCGGTAGCCGGCAACGGCCGACGACACTTCGTGCGTCATCGCCTCCAGCGCGCGGTCGGGATCGACGGCCTGCATCAGGGCACGGGACAGCGCCTGCAGCTGGTCGCGGTCGTCGGCGGCAACCGGACCGGTTTCGGCGGTGGCGCGCACCTTGTCGGCCAGCGTCTTGATCGCACGGGCCACCGCCTCGACGGGGGCATGGTCGCCGTCATCGCCCAGCCGGCGCAGCAGATCGTCCAGAAAGCCGCCGATGCGGCCGACATGGTCGATGGACATGCGGTCGGGAGCCTGCCGCGCCAAGCCGACCAGGGCGAATTCCACCAGGAAGGCAACCTGGATGCTGGCGCGCAGCCGCTTCTGCGTGGTGACGGTGGCGACCGCCTCGTTCAGCAGCATGCGCGCGCCCGACTGCGTCCATTGGCCGGTCGCCTTCAGCCTCAAGGTGTTGGGAGCGTCCAGAACCGGAACCTGCGCCCCTTCGCGCGGCGATTTGCGGCGGTCGGGTCCGATGTAGTCGGCGGTGACGACGAAGCCCTTGCGCGACTCGATCAGGCTGACGATGCGGTCGCGCACCTGCTTGGGCGACACCGGCTTCATCAGCAGGTCGTCGCCGCCGACATTGGTGACGCGGGTCAGCAGCGCCGGGGTCGGCGCCCAGGTGGTGACGATGACGCAGGCAAACGGGTTGGGCACCGTCGGTTCGTTGCGCAGGGCCCGGATGAAGTGGAAGGCCTCCGAATCCTCGCCGTCGGCATCGACCAGCACCAGATCGGGCATGACCGACCCCAGCAGGCCGGCGGCGGCCTTCACCGAATCGAACAGCTCCACCCGCCGGAAGCCCAGCCGGATCAGCACGTCGCGGAACACGCGCGCGGTGTTGAGCTGGCTGTCGATGATCGCGGCGTCGACCTGCGAGAAATCGTAATCCGGCATCGTCCTACCCGAAGCTCCGCTGCGGCTGTGACGGAAACGCGCCGCACAGCGTAACACACGTTGTCTCCGCCCGTCGCGGTAGCATCTCCGCCCGGCAGAGGGACAGTGGGCAAAGGATCGCAGGGCACCGCATGCCCCGTCTCCTGTCCAGCTCCTCACATGCCCGGCTGCTCCACCAGGGTGAAGACCAGGACCGTCCGCCCGTCGACCAGCGCCGACCGACCGGCCAGATGGATGCGCTCGTCTCCCGCCCCGTCGTCGATGCGGGTGTCCAGCACGCAGCGCCAGCCACGGCCGCCCGGCACGTCGGGCAGGGTCACGGTCAGGGTGTCGGCATGGGCGTTCAGCACGATCAGCAGGACGCCGTCGGACAGCGGCTGCCCGTCCGGACCGACATGGGTGCCGGCGCGGCCGTTCAGCAGCAGGACGATGCAGCGCGCCTGGGTGTTGCGCCAATGCTCCGCCGTCTTTTCCACCCCTTGCGCGTTGTACCAGACGATGTCCTTCAGCCCGTTTTCCGCCACCTCCCGCCCATGCAGGAAGAGCGGCCGGCGCAGCACCGGATGGGCCCGCCGGAGCGCGACCAGCCGGCGGACGAAGGACACCAGCGCCCCGTCGCGCCGGCTCCAGTCCAGCCAGGTGATGTCGTTGTCCTGGCAATAGGCGTTGTTGTTGCCGTCCTGGCTGTGGTCCAGCTCGTCGCCGGCCAGCATCATCGGCGTGCCCTGCGACAGCATCAGCGTCGCCAGCATGTTGCGCTTCTGCCGCGCCCGCAGCCCGGTCACCGCGGGGTCGTCGGTCGGCCCCTCCACCCCATGGTTCCAGGAGCAGTTGGAGGAATGGCCGTCGCGGTTCTCCTCGCCGTTCGCCCAGTTGTGCTTGTCGTTGTAGGAGACGAGGTCGTGCAGGGTGAAGCCGTCATGGGCGGTGATGAAGTTCACGCTGGCCCAGGGGCGGCGCCCGCGCTTCTCGAACAGGTCGGCGGAGCCGGCGATGCGGCCCGCCAGTTCCGGCAGCATGCCGTCGTCGCCGCGCCAGTAGCGCCGGACGGTGTCGCGGTAGCGGTCGTTCCACTCCGCCCAGCCCGGCGGGAAATTGCCGACCTGATAGCCGCCGGGACCGACGTCCCACGGCTCGGCGATCAGCTTCACGTCGGCCAGCACCGGATCCTGGCGCACGGCGTCGAGAAAGCCCGAACCGGGATCGTAGCCGTAGGGCTCCCGCGCCAGCACGGTGGCGAGGTCGAAGCGGAAGCCGTCGACATGCATCTCCGTCACCCAGTAGCGGAGGCTGTCCATCACCATCTGGACCACGCGCGGGTGGCTGAAATCCAGCGTGTTGCCGGTGCCGGTGTCGTTGATGTAGTGGCGCGGGTTGTCCGGCATCAGCCGGTAATAGCTGAGATTGTCGATGCCCTTGAAGGACAGGGTCGGCCCCAGATGGTTGCCTTCGGCCGTGTGGTTGTAGACGACGTCGAGGATGACCTCGATCCCCGCCTCGTGCAGGCGGGCGACCATCGTCTTGAACTCCGACAGGACGCCGGTGTTCATGTAGCGCGGTTCCGGCGCGAAGAAGCCGATGGTGTTGTAGCCCCAGTAGTTGGTCAGGCCGCGGGTGACGAGATGCTGTTCGTCGGCGACGGCCTGGACCGGCAGGAACTCCACCGAGGTGATGCCGAGCGCCCGCAGATACTCGACGACATTCTGGGTCGACATGCCGGCGAAGGTGCCGCGCAGATGGGCGGGCACATCCGGGTGGCGCATGGTGAAGCCGCGCAGATGGGTCTCGTAGAGAACCGTGTCGGTCCAGGGCACCCGGCGGTGGCGGTCATGGCCCCAGGTGAAGGCGCCGTCCACCACCCGGCATTTCGGCATGCCACGGGCGTTGTCGCGCCGGTCGAAGGATAAGTCCTCCTTGGTCGAGCCGACCCGGTAGCCGTAATGGGCGTCCGACCATTTGAAACCGCCGAACAGCGCCCGCGCATAGGGGTCGATCAGCAGCTTGTTCGGGTTGAAGCGGTGCCCCTCCTCCGGCTCGTACGGTCCATGGACGCGGTAGCCGTAAAGCAGGCCGGGCCGGGCGTCGGGCAGATAGCCGTGCCAGACCTCGTCGGTGTGTTCCGGCAGGGTGACCCGCTCCACCTCGCGCTGGCCGGTCTTGTCGAACAGGCAAAGCTCCACCCGCTCGGCATGGGCGGAGAAGATCGCGAAATTGACGCCGAACCCGTCCCAAGTGGCGCCGAGCGGATTGGGCTTGCCGGGCCAGACCGGGGTGCGCGCGGGGGAGAGGGGCATCAGCGGGCGGCCTGTGTGGTGGATGTCTTGGAGGTGATGGTCAGGGCCGGCGATGGGACGGGGGATCCGGCAGGTCGCCGGTCGGAAGGCCAGCGGATGGGACGTTTGGAACAGGATGAAACGGTTTTCGGGGCCTGTTCCAGTGTTCCACACTCTCGGCAGCACCGCACCTTGCGGTTTTCCCGCTGGGTCCGCAACGCGTCATCAAGGGAGGGAACGGGGTTCCTGTCGACCATCAGCCAGCGCACGCCTCACCGGTTCCCCGAAAAGA
Source organism: Azospirillum sp. TSH64 (assembly GCF_003116035.1). Taxonomy (GTDB): domain Bacteria; phylum Pseudomonadota; class Alphaproteobacteria; order Azospirillales; family Azospirillaceae; genus Azospirillum. Next base: position 3,975,131 of record NZ_LGQW01000015.1, on the reverse strand, counting down.
CACAAGGGATCCAATAAGAAAGCCTCCCCCCGGCGGCGTCAAGGGAGGTTGGCAACATGGGCGGGTGGTCGCATTTGGCGATGATCGCCCTCTGCCGTCTCGGAAGAGGGTGTGAAATGCACCGCACCGGTCAGATCGGGAACGAACCGAACGAGGTCGCGACAGTGCAGTATCCCGTACAAGTCGGGGCCGTGCCTTCGGCACCCCCTCATCCTAACCTTCTCCCCAGGGGGGAGAAGGGATGGGTGTCGGGTTGGAGGAGCCGGTGCGGGTTGGGCGGAAGACGCTACTCGGCCGTCCGCTCCAGGATCAGCGTGCCCAACGGCGGGATGGTCAGGTCCAGCGAGTGGGTGCGGCCGTGCCAGGGGATCTCCTCGGCATAGACGCCGCCGCCGGGGTTGCCGATGCCGCTGCCGCCGTATTTCGCATCGTCGGTGTTCATCCGCTCGACATAGCGGCCGGGAAGCGGCACGCCGACGCGGTAGCCCTGGCGCGGCACCGGGGTGAAGTTGCACACCGCGATGACGATGTGCCCGGACTCGTCGGCCTTGCGCAGGAAGGTGAAGACCGAGTTCTCGTTGTCGTTCGATTCGATCCACTCGAAGCCGGACGGGTCGCAGTCGGTCTTGTGCAGCGGCTCCAGCTCGCGGTAGAGGCCGTTGAGGTCGCGCACGAGGTCGCGCATGCCGCGGTGCATCGGCTGGTCCAGCAGGTGCCAGTCCAGGCTGCGCGCCTCGCTCCACTCCTGCCACTGGGCGAACTCGCCGCCCATGAACAGCAGCTTCTTGCCGGGATGGGCGAACATGAAGCCGTAATAGGCGCGCAGGTTGGCGAATTTCTGCCAATCGTCGCCCGGCATCTTGTTGATCAGCGAGCCCTTGCCATGCACCACCTCGTCATGGCTGAGCGGCAGCACGAAGTTTTCGGAGAACTGGTAGATCAGCCCGAAGGTCATCTCGTGGTGATGGTAGCGGCGGTGGATCGGATCGCTCTGCATGTAATGCAGCGTGTCGTGCATCCACCCCATGTTCCATTTGTAGCCGAAACCGAGGCCGCCGAGGTAGGTCGGCTTCGACACCATCGGCCAGGAGGTCGATTCCTCCGCCACCGTCATGGCACCCGGCTGCTGGCCGTAGACCAGCTCGTTCATCCGCTTGAGGAAGGCGATGGATTCGAGGTTCTCGCGCCCGCCGAACTTGTTGGGAACCCACTCCCCTTCCTTGCGGCTGTAATCGAGATAGAGCATGGAGGCGACGGCATCGACGCGCAGCCCGTCCAGCTTGTACTGGTCGAGCCAGAACAGCGCGTTGCCCAGCAGGAAGTTCTGCACCTCCGTCCGGCCGAAATTGTAGATCAGGGTGTTCCAGTCCTGGTGGAAGCCCTGGCGCGGGTCGGCATGCTCGTAGAGATGCGTGCCATCGAAATCGCCCAGCCCGTGCGGGTCGGTCGGGAAATGGCCGGGCACCCAGTCGAGCAGCACGCCGAGGCCGGCACGGTGGCAGGCGTTGACGAAGTCCTTGAAATCCTCCGGCGAGCCGTGGCGGGCGGTCGGCGCATAGAGGCCGATGGGCTGGTAGCCCCAGGAACCGTCGAACGGATGCTCGGTGATCGGCAGAAGCTCGATGTGGGTGAAGCCCATGTCCTTGGCGTAGGGGATCAGCCGCTCCGCCAGCTCCTGATAGGTCAGGAAACGGTTGTCCTCCTCCGGCACCCGCGCCCAGGATCCCAGATGGACCTCGTAGATCGAGATCGGCGCGGTGCGCTCGGAGGCGGCCAGCTTGCGGCTCTGCCACTCCTGATCGCGCCAGTCGTAGGACGACAGGCCGTGGACGACCGAGGCGGTCGCCGGGCGCATCTCCGCCTGGAAGGCGTAGGGATCGGCCTTGGCCGGCATCAGGTTGCCGTTTGGCCCGCGGATCTCGAACTTGTAGCGCTGGCCGGCATGGGCACCGGGCACGAAGATCTCCCAGACGCCGACCTCCACGCGCCGGCGCATCGGCATCCGGCGGCCGTCCCAGTTGTTGAAGTCGCCGACGACGCTGACGCTGCGGGCGCTCGGCGCCCAGACGGCGAAGGCCACGCCGGCCACGCCGTCGACCTCGCGCGGGTGGGCGCCCAGCTTCTCGTAATTGCGCAGGTGGGTGCCTTCGGCCAGCAGATGGACGTCCAGCTCGCCCAGCATGTTGCCGAAGCGATAGGCGTCCTCGAACTCCTGGGTCGCCAGCGGGTATTGGGCGCGCAGGCGGTAGCGGAAACGCTCCGTCCGGTCGGGCATCACGGCGAGATAGAAGCCGTCCTGATGGATGCGCTCCGCCTCGCCGGCCGGCTCGCCGGTGGCGCTGTCGATCACCCACAGCTTTTCGGCACCGGGCACGAAGGCGCGGACCTCCACCGGACGGCCGGGCGCTTCCTGCTGCATGCCCAGCACGGCGAAGGGATCGCCATGGTCGGCCCGCGCGATGGCGTCCGCCGCCGCGCGCAGGGCCTCGGCCCGATGGTCGGCAGCGCGCTGTTCGGGGGTGCGGCTTTCGGAGACGCCGGTTTGCGCCTGGTCCTTGCGGGTGTCCGTCGTCATGTCGCTCGCCATTGGCCAAGTGCCCTTCTTCGTGGAGGCTCTGTCGTCTCGTGGACCATACCTGTCCCAACGCCGTCATCCCCGCGAAGGCGGGAATGACGGCCGACGCCGGAACGCCTTCTCCGGACGTGAACATACCCGCGGCGGTTTCGTCACACCATGCCCGCCGCGGATTTGTCCGGTTATTCCTTCGCGCCCGCCCCGTCGGCATCGTCGAGAAGGCCCAGCACACCCTTCACCGGGATGCCGATCCAGCTCGGCCGGTTCGCCGCCTCGTAGCCGATCTCGTAGAAGGCCTTTTCCAGCAGGAACAGGGTCAGCAGGCCGCGCGCCGTGCTTTCCGCCTCCGGCCAGGCCGGGCAGCCCTCGATGGCCGTGCGGTAGCCGTCGAGGAAGGAGTCGACACTGCGGCGTTCCCAGTCGCGGGCGGCGGCCAGCGCCGGGCTGTCGCCGCTGTTGGCCCCCTCGCCGGCACTGTCCAGCCGGAACAGCGCCGCCCAGGCCGCATAGTTGAAGGAGCGCAGCATGCCGGCCACGTCGCGCAACGGGCTGGACTTGGCGCGGCGCTCCTCCAGCGTCTTGGCCGGCTCCCCTTCAAAGTCGAGGATGTACCAGTCGTTCTGCGCCCGCACGACCTGCCCCAGGTGATAGTCGCCATGGATGCGGGTCTTGACCCCGCCGGCCGGCATCGACGCCAGCGCCGAGATGCGCTCCATCGCCTCGGCCCGGCGGGCCAGCAGCTGTTCGGCGTCGGTCCGCACGTCCGCCGACAGGCGGTCGAGCGTCCCCGGCAGGGCGGCGAAGGCAGCCTCGGCCTGGGTGCGGACGGCATCGGCCCAGTTCGCCAGATCGCCGGCGGCGATCGGCTCGGGATCGAAGGCCGGATTGCCGGTGCTCTGCGCCAACGCCCGGTGCAGTTCGGCGGTGCGCTGCCCCAGCGTGGTCATCATGACCAGATGCATGCCGAAGGGCTCGCCCGATTCGGCGGCGTCCTCGGTGCTGCCGGCGACGCCCAGGCGGATGTCCTCCAGCTGGCGCTCCAGCTCCTCCACCGTGCTGGCCCAGCCGTCGCCCTGGTTGCGGACGAAGGCCTGCGCCACCGCCAGGGCGGTCGGGGTGCCGTCGGCGGCGACCTGCTCCACCGTGCCCAGCAGGGCCGGGGTGTTGGCGAAGCCGACCTCGGTCAGGAAGCGGCCCATCTCGACCTCGGGATGCTCGCCCTCCACCAGACGGCGCAGCACCTTCAGCACGATCTGGCTGTCGACCAGGACGGAGGTGTTGCTCTGCTCCACGCCCAGGCGCCGCACCTCGGGCTCCGGCGACAGCTCGATGGCGCCCAAAGCCTCTGTCGCGGTAAAGCGGATGCTGTCCTCGCCGGCGGTCGCCTTCAGCGTGTCGCCGCGCCGCAGCGCCTCGATCAGCGCCAGGGCGAAGCCGTCGGCCTGGACGGCATCGTAGATGGCGCCGGTCCGCGGTCCGCGCCGCACCTTGGCCAGCGTGTAGGGCAGGAGCGGCCAGCCGGTGCCGCCGGCACCATCCTCCCAGCTCATCGCCATCGGCAGGAAATAGCTCTGCTCCGCGGCGTCGCCGTCCAGGCCGACCCCACTGAGGCCGACCTGCGTCCGGACCAGCATGAAGCCCTCGCCCGGCCCCGGAAGCTGGGCGGCGAGCGTGACGTGCGAGCGGGTGATGCGGCGGTCTTTGGCCGAGAACCAGCGCTGCTGCGGCAGGAAGCCCTGGAGGACATCGCGGCCCAGCTCATCCGCCGCCTTGCCGGTGGTCAGGCTGTGCCAGCCGTCGCGGACGACGACGGTCAGCAGGTCGGGCACCGGCTCCGGCGGGGTCTCGTGCCAGGTCGGCAGCTCCGCCTCGGCGGTCAGGGCGAACCAGTAGAAGCCGTAGGCCGGCAGGGTCAGCAGATAGGGAAGGTCGCCGATGGGCGGGAAGACGGTGCGGCCCAGCAGTTCGACCGGGATGCGGCCCTTCCAGTTCTTGAGATCAAGCTCGACCGCCTGGGCCGAGCGCGACAGGTTGGCGACGCACAGCGCGATCTCCGACCCGTTCTCGGTCTCCAGGCTGCGGATGTAGGCGAGGACCTTGCGGTTGCCGGGATAGAGCAGCGCGAAGCTGCCGCGGCCGAAGCTCTGGCGCTGCTTGCGCACCGCCACCAGCCGCTTCATCCAGTTCAGCAGCGAGGAGGGGTTGCGGGACTGCGCCTCGACGTTGACGGCCATGAAGCCGTAGATCGGGTCGAGCACCGCCGGCAGATAGAGCCGCGCCGGGTCGGCGCGCGAGAAGCCGCCGTTGCGGTCGATCGACCATTGCATCGGCGTGCGGACGCCGTCGCGGTCGCCGAGATAGATGTTGTCGCCCATGCCGATCTCGTCGCCGTAATAGAGCACCGGCGTGCCGGGCATCGACATCAAGAGGCTGTTCAGCAGCTCGATCTTGCGGCGGTCGTTCTCCAGCAGCGGGGCGAGGCGGCGGCGGATGCCCAGGTTGATCCGCATGCGCCGGTCGGCGGCGTAGAAGTTCCAGAGATAATCGCGCTCGGTGTCGGTGACCATCTCCAGCGTCAACTCGTCATGGTTGCGCAGGAAGATGGCCCATTGGCAATCGGCCGGGATGTCCGGGGTCTGGCGCATGATGTCGGCGATGGGATGCCGGTCCTCCATCGCCACCGCCATGTAGATGCGCGGCATCAGCGGGAAGTGGAAGGACATGTGGCATTCGTCGCCGCCCTTCTCCGGATCGCCGAAATAGGGCAGCACGTCCTCCGGCCACTGGTTGGCCTCGGCCAGCAGCATGCGGTCGGGATACTCGGCGTCGAGCGCGGCGCGGATCGCCTTCAGGACGTCGTGCGTCTCCGGCAAATTCTCGTTGTTGGTGCCCTCGCGCTCCTTCAGGTAGGGAATGGCGTCGAGCCGCAGCCCGTCCACCCCCATGTCCAGCCAGAAGCGCATGACCTTCAGCACCTCCTCCAGAACCTCGGGATTGTCGAAGTTCAGGTCGGGCTGGTGCGAATAGAAACGGTGCCAGTAATAGGCGTTGGCGACCGGATCCCAGGTCCAGTTGGACTTCTCGGTGTCGCAGAAGATGATCCGCGTGCCCTGGTATTTCTGGTCGCTGTCGGACCAGACATAATAGTCGCGGTGGTTGGAGCCCGGAGGCGCCTCGCGCGCGCGCTGGAACCAGGGATGCTGGTCGGAGGTATGGTTGATGACCAGCTCGGTGATCACCCGCAGACCGCGCTTGCGGCATTCCTCCATGAAGCGCCGGAAGTCATCCAGGTTCCCGTAGGTCGGGTTGACCGAGGTGTAGTCGGCGATGTCATAGCCGTCGTCGCGCAGCGGCGATGGATAGAAGGGCAGAAGCCACACGGCCGTCACACCCAGCTCCTGGATGTAGTCCAGCTTCTGGGTCAAGCCGGCGAAATCGCCGATGCCATCATTGTCGGCGTCGAAGAACGCCTTGATGTGCAGCTGATAAATGACGGCGTCCTTGTACCAGAGCCGGTCCTGCCGATCGATCATGAGTCCAGCACTTTCGAGAAGCGATTGACGGAACACGTGTCGCGGGAACACGGGACGGAAACAAGCCAGAGGGTCGAAGGTTTCACCCGGACGGCCGTCCGGCAACCCCTGACTTCCGGATAGGCGGGATGGCGGAAACCAAGGCGTACACCCTTCAGCGAGGGTGCCGGGGGCTCCGTTCGAATGCGCGGCAATCCGGAGTGGACATGGAGCGACACCGACGGATCTTGCGGGCGGCCTGATCGTACGTACCGCTTTGAGCGTATGCCGCAAGAGGAAGGCGATGCATGGTTCCTTCATCGTCGTGACCGGCGGCGGAGCAAATGGCGAGGTCGCGTCAGCCGTTCGGCATGTCGACCGCCAGCCGCGCCAGATCGCGCACAGCGCGGTCGAGTGCCGCCGGGTCGTGGGCGGCGAAGCCGAGAAGGAAGCCGTTGCCGGTGACCGCGTCAGCGGTCTCGGCATCAGCGCGGTAATAGCCGGACAGGCATGGCGTGGTCAGGCCGATGCGGGCGGCGCGCCCGGCCAGGACATGGTCGGGGCAGTCCGGCGGCAGGCGGAGCAGGACATGCATGCCGGCCTCGCCCGCCTCGGCCGTGGCAAAGCCGGCGAAGGCAGTCTCTATCGATGCCAGGATGGCAGTGCGCTTGGCGGCGTAAAGCGAACGCATGGCCCGCAGATGCGAGGCAAAATGGCCGTCGGCCAGGAAGCGGTGCAATGCTGCCTGCGGCACCACGCTGGTCCCGCCGTCGAAATGGCGGCGCGCGGCGCGCACCGGCTCCACCAGATCGGGCGGCACGACGACATAGCCGAGCCGCAGCGCCGGGAACATCACCTTGCTGAAGCTGCCGACATAGATCACCCGGCCGGCGCCATCCAGCCCCTGGAGAGCGGCCAGCGGCGGGCCGGCATAGCGGAACTCGCTGTCGTAATCGTCCTCCACGATCCAGGCGTCGCGCGCCGCCGCCCAATCCAGCAGGCGCAGGCGGCGGGCCAAGCTCATCGTCACGCCCAGCGGGAACTGGTGGGACGGGGTGACCAGCGCCAGCCGGGCATCCGCCCCGCGGGCCATGCCGGCGGCGACGTCGATGCCCTCCCCGTCCACCGGCACCGGCACCAGCCGCGCCCCGGCGCCCAGCAATGCTGCGCGGTTGCCGGGCCAGCCCGGCTCCTCGACCCAGGCCGCGTCGCCGGGGTCGAGCAGCAGCTGCGCCATCAGCGCCAGCCCCTGCTGCGCGCCGGAGACGATGACGACCTGCTCCGGCTCGCAACGCACGGCGCGGACCGCCCGCAGATAGGCGGCGATCTCCGCCCGCAAGGGGCCGTAGCCCAACGGGTCCGGCTCCGTCGCCAGCGCCCGCCCGCCATGGCGCCAGCAGCGGCCGATCAATTGCGCCCACAGGGCGAAGGGAAAGGCCTCCAGGTCCGGCGTGCCGAGCGCAAAGGGCCGCCCCACCCGGTCGCGGGCGATGGATGGCGCCTCCGCCAGCGCCCGGCCGCGGGCGGACAGCCCGACGCCCCGGCGCGCCTCATCGCGGCCGGCGGCACCGCCGGGTGCCGCATCGGGCAGGGAGGCGGCGACGAAGGTGCCGGCGCCGACCCGGCCGGTGACATACCCCTCCGCCAGCAGCGTGTCATAGGTGGTGACCACCGTGTTGCGCGACAGCGCCCATTCGGTGGCAAGCGCCCGGCTGGGCGGCAGGCGCTCACCCGGGCGCAGACGGCCGTCCAGCACCGCCTGACGCAAGGCGCGGTAGAGCTGGCGGTGGAGCGGCTCCGCCCCGTCCCGGTCGAGCGCCACCGGCCCCAGGCTGGACAGAACCGGACGTGCCGAGCGGGCCATGGCGATCCTCGCGAGGGTCAAGCAAAGCGGTCTCTGGAATTGGCCCCTATGGAATCGACATTCCGGACCTTTCAAAGGGGCCATTTTGCCGGCCATTCTGCAGCACCGCAACAGTCCGGCCTTGAGCACGACAATGACCAGCCTTCCCGCCGATTCCGCCCTCAACGATTCCGCCGCCGCCGTTTCCTCCGCCGCTCTGGCACAGACTCCGCGCACCCGCCCGGTGCGTCTGGGCGACCGCGGCAGCCATGAGGTCGCCCAGATCCACGCCATCATCGACGAGGCGCCGATCTGCCACGTCGGCTTCGTCGACGATGCCATCAAGGGCCATGGGTCCCCCTCCCCCATGGTGATCCCGACGGTTCCCTGGCGGGTGGGCGACGAGCTGATGATCCATGGCGCCTCGTCCAGCCGGATGATCCGCCGGCTGCAGGAGGGGGGCGAGGCCTGCATCACGCTGTCGCTGATCGATGGCTGGGTGCTGGCGCGCTCGGCCTTCCATCACTCCGTCAACTACCGCTCGGTCATGCTGTTCGGCTGGCCGCGGCTGGTGTCGGAGGAGACGGAGAAGCGTGCTGCCCTCGATGCGCTGATGGAGAAGATCGAGCCGGGCCGCAGCGCCAAGGTGCGGGCGCCCAACGTGCAGGAACTGAAGGCCACGTCGGTTCTGGCCTTCCCGATTGCCGAGGCGTCGGCCAAGCGGCGCTCCGGCCCGCCCGCCGACGATCCGGAGGATATGGCCCACCCGGTGTGGGCGGGCGTGGTGCCCCTGCGGCTGACCGCCGGCGAGCCGGAACAGGACCCGGCCCAGACCGCAGGGTGAGGCGCGGACGACGCTGACAGTTGGAAAAGAAAAAGGCCGCGACCGGGAAGCCCGGCGCGGCCTTTTTCCTGCGGTTTCTTCCGCAGGCGGGAAGGCCGTTCCGAAACCCCCGGAGCGGCCCCCTGCCAACCGTCCTTAGGACGACGGAGCGTTCAGCAGGCGCGGCAGGATCTGCGCACGACGGTTGGACGGCTCGCGGACGTTCGGACCGGTCTGGACCAGCAGCTGGCTCTCGCCCTTGCCTTCGGTCGTGATGTTGGCAGCCTGGATGCCCTTGGCGACCAGGGCCTTCTTGACCGCGTCGGCGCGACGGACCGACAGCTTCTGGTTGTAGGCCGGCGAACCCGAGGTGTCGGTGTGGCCGACGACGTGGATCTTGGCGCCACCGTTCTTCAGGATGGCCGACACCGCGTCACCGATCACGCGATCGGCGGCCGGGGTGATGTTCGACTTATCCCAGTCGAAGAACACCAGATATTCGCTCTGGACCGCGGCAACGGCGGCCGGAGCCGGAGCGGCAGCGGCCGGCGGGCACGGATAGCTGCCCTGATGGATGACGTAGCCGCCGTCAGCGGTGCGGGCGGCGACGCCTTCCGACACCTGACCGGTCCAGCCGATGACCGGGTTGCACCACTGGGTGCCCTTGCCGACCAGGCTCGCGTCCTGGGCATTGGCGGCCGCCGACAAACCGAAAGCGACGATGGCGGCCGGGATGGCAGCCAGACCCGCGCGAACAATAGTCTTCATTGTCTTCACTCCCTTCCAGAACCCTTCCCCATCAGAGTGCCTGCGGGGGATGAACGTATCAATCGAAGCAACGGCCCACGTGCAAGCGCGGCAGCGACCTTCCCAACATGTGGTGTGCGGCGATGTTCCGACACCTCAGCCGTTCGGCCGAACCGTACCTGTACCTTGACCTATGCTCCACTTCCATAGCAGCTTTTCCGGTATGATTCTGCCAAATCCGTATAACGGTGGCTGAGCACAGGAAAAACCGCGAGATCCTTTTCCGTAAGCTCGCGAACCGGTCTAGCAGGGCTGCCGGCCCACAAAAATCCGGACGTAACCCGCTTTCCGGGCGTCACCAGAGCACCGGCCGCGACCATCGCCCGCGACTCGACATAGGCCCCATCCAGGATGCAGGCCTTCATGCCGATGAAGCAGCCGTCTTCCAGCGTGCAGGCGTGCAGCAACGCCATGTGGCCGACGGTGATGTCGTCGCCGATGTAGGTGCCCTGCCCTTCGGAGGCCACGTGGATCACGGTGCCGTCCTGAATGTTGGTGCGAGCGCCGATTCGGATCTCGTTGACGTCTCCACGCACGGTGCAGCCGTACCAGATGCTGCTGTTCGCCCCGATCACGACATCGCCGATCACCGCCGCCGTTTCCGCGATGAACGCGGTTGGGTCGACGGTGGGCAGGATGCCGTTGAAGGCGCGGACAAGGCCAGTCATCAGGTCGTACCGAAGTCGTGCATGACGGGCCGGATTGAAGCACCGTAAGGCTTAAGGCACCACCTGATTTCGCATTGACAGGCCAAAGCAAATCCCGATTGGTGCCTCTGTGCAACAGTGCGGACAGGGGGCCACAACGCTGTCACAGCCCCCCACCTATCCTTTCGCGGTAGCCGATTACGGGAAAAGCGGCGCCTGATCGATGCCGGTCGTCTCGCCCAGCCCCATCATGACGTTCATGTTCTGGATGGCCTGACCCGACGCGCCCTTCACCAGATTGTCGATCACCGACACGATGATGGCGCTGCGCGGGGCACGGTCGGCGACAACGCCGATCAGGTTGTGGTTGGAGGCCCGGACATGGCGCGTCGCCGGCACCACCCCGGCCGGGGTCACGCCGACGAAGGGCTCGTCGGCATAGCGGGCGGCAAGCGTCGCCCGCAGATCGTCGGCGGTGACGCCATCGGCCATGCGGACATAGATGGTCGCCATCATGCCGCGGTTCATCGGCACCAGATGCGGGGTGAAGGAGACGGTGATCGGACGGCCGGCGGCCAGCCGCAGCTCCTGCTCGATTTCCGGCATATGGCGGTGATGGCCGACGCCATAGGCGTTGAAGCCTTCCGACACCTCGGTGAACAGGTTGGCCTGCTTGGCGTCGCGGCCGGCGCCCGACACGCCGGACTTGGCGTCGATGACGATGCCGCCCGGCTCGATCTGGTTCTCCAGCAGCAGCGGCAGCAGCGGCAGCAGCGAGCAGGTCGGGTAGCAGCCCGGATTGGCCACCACCCGCGCCTTGCGCACGCCCTGGCGGTTGAACTCGGTCAGGCCGTAGGCGACCTCCTTCTGCAGGTCGACGGCCCGGTGCTCATGCCCGTACCAGGTGGCGTATTCGGCCGGGTCGGTCAGGCGGAAATCGGCGGACAGATCGACAACCTTCAGCCCGCTCGGCAGGCCAGCGACCACCTCCTGCGTGGTGCCGTGCGGCAGGGCGCAGAAGATGAAGTCGAGATTGTCCCACTTCAGCTCTTCGATCTTCACCAGATCCGGCAGGCCATAGCCGCCCAGATGCGGGAACACCTCCGCCATCGGCTTGCCGGCCTGTCGTTCGGCGGTCAGCGCGGCAATCTCCACGTTCGGGTGGCGCAGTAGCATGCGCACCAGTTCGGCGCCGGTGTAGCCGGAAGCGCCCAGGATGCCGACGCGGATTTTCGAACCGCCGGACGTGCTGCCGAGAATGCTGGTCGAGGCCATGGAGGCAATGTCCTTCGCTGAAGACGATCTGAAGACGGGTGGAACCTGTATCCGGGATAAGCGAAAGCGTGATGACAGCGCAAAAAGAAAGGGGCGCCCCTTCCGGGGCGCCCCTCGCTTGTACCGTAAAGCAGCAGGCCCGTGTAGGGATTAGCGCTTCGAGAACTGGAAGCTGCGGCGGGCCTTGGCGCGGCCGTACTTCTTACGCTCGACCGTACGGGCGTCGCGGGTCAGGAAGCCGGCGGCCTTCAACGGCGGGCGCAGGGCCGGCTCGAAGTAGGTCAGCGCCTTGGAGATGCCGTGACGGACGGCACCGGCCTGGCCCGACAGACCGCCGCCGGCAACGGTGGCGACCACGTCGAACTGCTCCGAACGCTCGGTCACGCCGAACGGCTGGGCGATCATCATGCGCAGCACCGGGCGGGCGAAGTAGACCGACTGGTCGCGGCCGTTCACGGTGACCTTGCCGGAGCCCGGCTTGATCCACACGCGGGCGACGGCGTCCTTGCGCTTGCCGGTGGCATAGGCGCGGCCCTGGGCGTCCAGCTTCGGAGCGGCGAGCTCCTCGGAGACGGTCGCGGTGGCGGCAGCGCCCGTCAGTTCCTTAAGGCCGGAGAGGGTGGTGGTGACCTGGGCCATGCTTACGCGCTCCGCTTATTCTTCGGGTTCAGGGCGCCGATGTCGAGGGCGACCGGCTGCTGCGCATCGTGCGGATGCGTGGCACCCTTATAGACCTTGAGGTGGGTCATCTGCTGGCGGCCGAGCGGACCGCGCGGAACCATGCGCTCCACGGCCTTCTCGATCACACGCTCCGGATACTTGCCGTCCAGGATCTGGCCCTTGGAACGGCCCTTGATCCCGCCCGGATAGCCGGTGTGCCAGTAGAAGATGTCGGCGTCGCGCTTGTTGCCGGTCAGCTTCACCTTCTCAGCATTGATCACGACGATGTGGTCGCCGCAATCCATGTGGGGGGTGTAGGTCGGCTTGTTCTTGCCACGCAGGATGTTCGCCAGGATGCTGGCAAGCCGGCCGAGAACGAGGCCGTCGGCGTCGACGACGTACCACTTCTTCTCGATTTCGGTCGGCTTCAGATTGAAGGTCTTCATCGCCACACTCGTTTCTTCGAATACGGATCGGCTGGCCGCCGATACCGGGGCGCCGAAGCGGACGGTTTTCTACGGGCCGGAGCATGCCTCTGTCAATGGAAAAATTATCCTTTTATTTCAATGACTTGCAATCGCGGTAATAAGATACCGCGCTGGCAAACCCATTGATCTGAAACGACTTTTTATGAGGCTTCATCGGTACGGTAATGAGATACCGCAACGGTGACAGGGTCATGCGGCGGGATCGAGTAGGTTCCGGTGACATGGGCGACCGGCTCCGGATCGCCTTCGGAGAACAGCAGGATCTCGCCATAGGCCAGCCGCTTGCCCAGCTTCAGGACGCGCGCTTCAGCGATGATGGCGACGGGCGGCGGACGGCGCAGGAAGTTGATGGTCATGCTGGTGGTGACTGCCAGCTCGACCCGGCCGATCAGGCTCAGCACCGCACCGTAGAGCGCCACGTCGGCCAGCCCGAACATCGCCGGGCCGGTGACGGTGCCGCCGGGACGGACGAAATCGTCCTTGTAGGGCAGGCGCAGGCGGATCGTGCCGGCCCCCAGGCTTTCGACGACGACGCCGAAGTTTCCGACCAGCGGAACCCCCTCGCGGATCAGATCCTCCAGCTCCCCCTTCGTCATGGCGGGAACGGGAGCGGCGGCGGAACGGTCGACGGCGGACATGGGGCCTCTGTCGGTGATCTTGGTTGGACCACCGAACTGTGCGCCATCCCGTCCATTCGGACAAGTATGGTGCTACTCGGCCGGCTTGGTCTCCA
>NZ_LGQW01000015.1:3961362-3961758 GCF_003116035.1 Azospirillum sp. TSH64 | reverse complement strand
GACAGGATCAGCTTGAAGGCCGCGGTGACGCGCTCCTTCGTGGCGCCGCCGCCGACGTCGAGGAAGTTGGCCGGCTCGCCGCCATACAGCTTGATGATGTCCATGGTGGCCATCGCCAGGCCGGCGCCGTTGACCATGCAGCCGATGTTGCCGTCGAGCTTGACGTAGTTGAGGCTGTGCTTGGCCGCCTCGATCTCCGACGGATCCTCTTCGGCCTCGTCGCGCAGCTCTTCCACGTCCTTGTGACGGAACAGGGCGTTGTCGTCGAAGTTCATCTTGGCGTCGAGCGCCAGGATGTCGCCCGAGCCGGTGACGATCAGCGGGTTGATCTCGACGATGGCGCAGTCCAGGTCCACGAAGGCCTTGTAGGCGGCCTGGATGAACTTGGCGGCGGCG
>NZ_LGQW01000015.1:3961045-3961352 GCF_003116035.1 Azospirillum sp. TSH64 | reverse complement strand
CGTGTTGCTGAGGCTGGCGCCCGCCGGGATGCCGCTGATGGTGATCGTCAGCGTTTCCGACCCGTCAAGATCGGTCAGGGCCGGAGTGATCGACAGCGGGATTGCGGTGTCTTCATTGCCGCTCGCCGCGGTGACGCTCAGCGTCGGCGTGTCGGTGACCGGGTCGACGGTGACGTGCAGGGTCTGCGTCGCCGTCGCGACCGGCGCGCTACCATCCTTGGCAATCGCGGTGACGGTCAGGTCGAAATCCACGTCGCTGTTGGCCGGCGGCGTGATCTTCAGACCGGCAAGCTGCTGGGGCGTCAGC
>NZ_LGQW01000015.1:3960797-3961035 GCF_003116035.1 Azospirillum sp. TSH64 | reverse complement strand
GTACATCCCGCAGCCGGAGCGTCCGGTCGACCGTCCGTTCCTGATGCCGATCGAAGACGTGTTCTCGATCTCGGGCCGGGGCACCGTGGTGACCGGCCGTGTTGAGCGCGGCATCGTGAAGGTCGGCGAGGAAGTCGAAATCGTCGGCCTGAAGGCGACGGTGAAGACGACGGTGACGGGCGTCGAGATGTTCCGCAAGCTGCTCGACTCCGGGCAAGCCGGCGACAACATCGGCGCT
>NZ_LGQW01000015.1:3960665-3960787 GCF_003116035.1 Azospirillum sp. TSH64 | reverse complement strand
CACCGTTCTGCGCCGCGGCGAGATCCTGGCGGAGGGGCCCTACGAGGTCGTCTCGAAGAACCCGCAGGTGATGGAAGCATATATGGGCACGGGGGGGACCGGACATGCCTGACGGGATGAAC
>NZ_LGQW01000015.1:3960534-3960655 GCF_003116035.1 Azospirillum sp. TSH64 | reverse complement strand
GCTGAAGGGCGGCACCAACCTCGGCTTCATGTATCTGCCGACCTACCGCGGCTGGGTGGTGGTGGCCTCGCTTCTGGTATGCCTCGGCACCTGGTTCGCCATCGAGCGGACCAAGCTCGGG
>NZ_LGQW01000015.1:3959650-3960524 GCF_003116035.1 Azospirillum sp. TSH64 | reverse complement strand
GGTGATCGGCTGCATCTTCGTCGTCTGCGTGCTGGTCTTCCGCCGCGGCATCGTCGGCGAGCTGCTGGCCCGCCTGCCCGGAACGGGGAATCGCTGATGTCCCTCCATCGGGAGATCGACCGCTTCCTCGCCGACATCAGAGCCGCATAAAGGATACGACCCATGAAAGTCCTCGTCCCCGTTAAGCGAGTGGTCGACTACAATGTGAAGATCCGCGTCAAGGCGGATGGCAGCGGCGTCGAGACCGCCAACGTGAAGATGAGCATGAACCCCTTCGACGAGATCGCCGTCGAAGAAGCCGTGCGCCTGAAGGAAGCCGGCAAGGCGACCGAGATCGTCGTGGTGTCCGTCGGCCCGGCCCAGGCCCAGGAGACGCTGCGCACGGCGCTGGCGATGGGTGCCGACCGCGCCATCCTGGTGCAGACCGACGTGACGACCGAACCGCTGGCCGTCGCCAAGGTCCTGAAGGCGCTGGTCGAGAAGGAGGCCCCCGGCCTCGTCATCCTCGGCAAGCAGGCCATCGACGACGACTGCAACCAGACCGGCCAGATGCTGGCGGCGCTGCTCGGCTGGGGCCAGGGCACCTTCGCCTCCAAGATCGCCGCCGGTGACGGCACGGTCGCCGTGACCCGCGAGATCGACGGCGGGCTGGAGACGGTGGAGCTCAAGCTGCCGGCGGTGGTCACCGCCGACCTACGCCTGAACGAGCCGCGCTATGCCTCGCTGCCCAACATCATGAAGGCGAAGAAGAAGCCGCTGGAGACCGTCACGCCGGACAGCCTCGGCGTCGACGTCACGCCGCGCCTGAAGACGGTGAAGGTGACGGAGCCGCCGAAGCGCCAGGCCGGCATCAAGGTGGCGGACGTCGCCACGC
>NZ_LGQW01000015.1:3959417-3959640 GCF_003116035.1 Azospirillum sp. TSH64 | reverse complement strand
GAAGGAGGCCCCCGGCCTCGTCATCCTCGGCAAGCAGGCCATCGACGACGACTGCAACCAGACCGGCCAGATGCTGGCCGCCCTGCTCGGCTGGGGCCAGGGCACATTCGCATCGAAGATCGCCGCCGGTGACGGCACGGTCGCGGTGACCCGCGAGATCGACGGCGGGCTGGAGACGGTGAATCTCAAGCTGCCGGCAGTGGTCACCGCCGACCTGCGCCTG